>CAVYZH010000015.1:0-34754 GCA_963772975.1 uncultured Actinomycetes bacterium | reverse complement strand
AAGAGCGACTTTCGGCGCGGCCCGGCCGCAGGCACGCTCGTTGGATGCGACGAGCCGCGGCGGTGATCGGCGTCTTTCTCGTCTGCTGCACGGCTGCCTGCACGCTGCGGCGGCAGGTCGCGCCGCCATCGCCGTACTGCCGCGGCGGGAACCCGCTGGCCGGCGTCTACCACCCCTCCCGCCTGCGCGTGAAGAGCCGCTGCCGAGTCGCGGTCGGGACGGTGAGCAAGGTCGTCTTCGAGCCCTACGACGGTGACGTGCACATCGATCTGCGGCCTGACGATCCCTCGTTGCTCTCCGACGGCAACGACCGCGTCGGGGGCAACCTCGTCGTCGAGGTGATCCCGTTCGACCGGGCGCGCGTGGCAGTGCCCGAGGAGGGCGCGCGCGTCGAGGTCGTCGGCCCCTGGGTCGAGGACGACCAGCACGGCTGGAACGAGATCCATCCGGCCTGGTGGGTCAGCGCGGGCCGGATCGAGCCGGCGACCGCGGCCGAGCTGCGCGCGGTGCAACTACTGCTGCAGACGAACGCCTCGGACACACGCTAGGCCGAGGGGCCGCTCGCCGCAGCAGGGCCCCTCGGCACCAGCATGCTACGACGCCGAGCCGCGATAATCACCCCCAGCGAAACGAACGGAGGCACCGAAATGCAGGAACTAGCGGACACCGCGAACGCGCTCGTCGCCGAGGGCAAGGGGATCCTGGCGGCAGACGAAAGCACCGGCACGATCAAGAAGCGCCTCGACTCGATCGACGTCGAGTCGACCGAGGACACCAGGCGCGCCTACCGTGAGCTGCTCTTCACGACCGAGGGCGCGGAGGACTACATCAGCGGCGTGATCCTGTACGACGAGACGATCCGCCAGAGCGCTTCGGACGGGACGCCGTTCCCGAAGCTGCTCGAGTCGAAGGGCGTCATCCCGGGGATCAAGGTCGACACGGGCGCGAAGCCGCTGGCGCTGGCCGAGGGCGAGACGATCACGGAAGGCTTGGACGGGCTGCGCGAGCGGCTCGCCGAATACCGCGAGCTCGGCGCGCGCTTCGCCAAGTGGCGCGCGACCTACTCGATCGCGGCGGACACGCCGAGCGAGTACTGCGTCTGGACGAACGCGCACGCGCTCGCCCGCTACGCCGCGCTCTGTCAGGAGGCCGGGATCGTGCCGATCGTCGAGCCGGAGGTGCTGCAGGACGGGACGCACACGCTCGAGCAGAGCTCGAAGGCGACCGGGCGCGTGCTGCAGGCGCTCTACACCGAGCTGCACGACCAGCGCGTCGACTACCGCGGCACGCTGCTGAAGCCGAACATGGTGCTCTCGGGCTACGAGGCCTCCGACCGTGCCGGCGTGGACGAGGTCGCCGACGCGACGCTTGCGCTCTTCTACAAGCACGTCCCGGCGTCGGTGCCGGGGATCGTGTTTCTCTCCGGCGGCCAGACCGACGAGGACGCGACGGCGCACCTGAACGCGATGAACGCGCGCGGCCCGCACCCGTGGCAGCTCTCGTTCTCGTACGGCCGCGCGCTGCAGGCACCCGCACTCAAGGCCTGGGGCGGCAAGCCCGAGAACGTCGAGGCCGCCCAGCGTGCCTACTACCACCGCGCGAAGATGAATGGCGCCGCGCGGACCGGGATGTACGCGCCTGAGATGGAGCGAGAAGCGGCCGCGGTCTAGCGGTACTGGCGGCCGGTGAAACGCTCGAGCTTGTCCAAGGCGTGCGTCGCCTCGATGCGCCGCACGGTGCCCGATCGGGAGCGCATCACGATCGAATCCGTTACCGCCGCCTCCGACCGGTAGCGGACGCCGCGCAGCAACGCGCCGGTGGTCACGCCCGTCGCGGCGACAAAGACGTCCTGGCCTGAGACGAGGTCGTCCGTTGTCAGCACCCGGTCGAGGTCGAAGCCGGCGTTGACGAGGTCCGAGCGCTCCTCGTCGTTGCGCGGCCAGAGCTTGCCCTGCACCCCGCCGCCCACGCACTTCAGCGCGGCTGCCGCGATCACGCCTTCCGGCGTGCCGCCGATCCCCATCAGCAGGTCGACGCCGGTCTGCGGCTGGGCGGCCGCGATCGCCGGCGCGACGTCGCCGTCCGGGATCAGGTGCACCTTGCAGCCGGTCTCGCGGAGCTCGTCGATCAAGGCCTCGTGCCGGTCGCGCTCGAGCACGACGACCGAGACCTCGCTCGGCCGCAAGCCCTTGGCCCGGGCGACGCGCTCGATGTTCTCGCGGGGCGGCGCGTCGAGGTCGACCACGTCGATTGCCTCAGGCCCGGTCGCGATCTTGTCCATGTAGAAGGCCGCGCCCGGGAAGAACATCGTCCCTCGCTCCGCGAGCGCGATCACCGCGATCGCGTTCGGCTGGCCCTTGGCCGTCAGGCGCGTTCCTTCGAGCGGGTCGACCGCGACGTCGACCGCCGGGCCGTGGCCGTCGCCGACCTCCTCGCCGTTGTAGAGCATCGGCGCCTCGTCCTTCTCGCCTTCGCCGATCACGACGACGCCTTCCATCGAGACGGTGTCGAGGATCGCGCGCATGCCGTCGACCGCGGCCTGGTCGGCGGCCTCCTTGTCGCCGCGGCCGATCCAGCGGCCGGCCGCGAGCGCCGCGGCCTCGGTCACGCGGACGAGCTCGAGCGCGAGGTTGCGGTCTGGACGGTTGCCCGTTCTGCCCGGCTCGACCGACGCCTGCGCCATAGGAAGCGGATCCTACATCCGGTCGGGAGCTTCCACCCCGACGAGCTCGAGGCAGCGCGCGATCACGGTCTGCGTCGCGGTGCACAGGCCGAGGCGGAACGCCTGCGCGTCGCTCTCGAGCACCCGCTGCTGGTGGTAGAAGCGGTGGAAGTCGTCCGCGAGGCGGATCGAGTAGGTCGGAATCGCGTGCGGGCCGCGCCGCGCCGCCGCCTCGGCCGCGACGGCCGGGAAGTCTGCGAGCCGCTTGACGAGGTCCTTCTCCTCCGGCGCCAGCTCGGCCGGGACGTCCGCCGAGACCTCGGCGTCGCCCGCCTTGCGCCTGATCGCCGCGATCCGCGCGTGCGCGTACTGGACGTAGTAGACCGGGTTCTTCTCGGACCGCTCGGCCGCGAGGTCGACGTCGATCTCGATCGTCTGGTCGGGCCCGCGGTTGACCAGGTACCAGCGCGCCGCGTCCACGCCGACCTCGTCCACGAAGTCGTCGAGAAAGACGACCTCGCCGCGACGCTTCGACATCGCCGCCTGCTCGCCGCCGCGGGTCAGATGGACGAGCTGGTAGAGCAGCACCTCGACGCGCTCCTCGTCGTAGCCGAGCATCCGTGCGATCGCCGCGTACCAGCGCCTCGTGCCGTGGTGGTCGGCGCCGAGCACATAGATCGCCCGGTCGAAGCCGCGGTCGAGCTTGTCCGCGAGGTAGACCACGTCGCCGGCGCGGTACGTCGGCGTTCCACCACGTTCAGGCGAGCGGATCAGGACGCGGTCGGCGTCGTCGCCGTAGGCGGTGGAGCGGGCCCAGACGGCGCCGTCGTGCTCGTAGGTGTCCAGGCGCGGCAGGTACTCGGGAAGCCGTGTCTCCAGCTCGCTCTGGAGCACCCACGAGTCGAAGTGGATACGGAAGCGCTCGAGGCTCGCCTTGATCTGCCCGAGCATCCTGGGCACCGGATCCTCGTCTGACGCTGCGAGCACGGCGATGTAGTCGCCCCGGTAGCCGTCCTCGGGCGGCTCCTCGCCGCGCCGGACCGCCTCGACCGACGCATAGAAGCGCTCCAGCTGAGCGCCGGCGTCGTTGTAGTAGTACTCGCGCGAGACCTCGTTGCCCGCGAACTCGAGCTGGCGCGCGACCGAGTCGCCGATCGCGCCGTTCCGCGCCGAGGCGACGGTGATCGGCCCGGTGGGGTTGGCCGAGACCATCTCTACCTGCATCGTCTGCGGCTGCTCCGCCGAGCCGCCGCCGTAGCCCGGTCCGGCGGAGAGGATCTCGCCCAGCGCCTCGCCGAACCAGGCCGGGGTCAGCCAGAGGTTGACGAAGCCCGGTCCCGCGACCTCCGTGCGCTCGACCTCCTCCAGCCCGGCCGCGGCGGCCGCGAGCTCCTCGCCGAGCTCGCGCGGCGAGCGGCGCTGCACCGGCGCGAGCTGCATCGCGACATTGGTCGCGTAGTCGCCGTGCGCGGGATCGTTCGGCCGCTCGAGCTCGACCGGCGCGCCCGCCAGCTCCGACAGCCGCGCTTCGAGGCGTGCGACAGAGTCAGGCAAGGGCTTCGGTCGGGGCGAACAGCTCCTCGAGAAGGCGCAGCTCCTCGGGCGTACCGGCGGCGATCATCACGTCGCCGACGTCGAGCGTCGCATCGGGCTCGGGCGTGGTGTCGAAGGTGCCGTCGCCCTTGCGCAGCGCGACGATCATCGCGCCCGTCTGTTGCCGGATGCGCAGCTCGCGGATCGTCTTGCCGGCCTCGGGGCACGAGTCCTTGACCTCGATCTCCTCGAACAGCAGCTCGGGCCCGCCGCTCGTCGAGACGATGTCGAGGAAGGCGGCCACCTGCGGCCGTAGGACCAGCTTCGCCATCTCCTTGCCGGCAGTCGAGTACGGCTGCACGACCCGGTCGGCGCCGGCCAGGCGCAGCTTCTTGGCCGCGTCCTCGTCGGAGGCGCGGGCGACGATCAGCAGGTCGGGCCGCGCGTTGCGGGCCGAGAGCGTGATGTAGAGGTTGTCGGCGTCCGAGTCGGACGAGGCCACGAGCCCGGTTGCCCGCTCGAGCCCGGCCGCCTGCAGGTCCTCGTCCTCGGTGCCGCTGCCGTCGACGTAGAGCAGGTTCCGCTCTTGGGCGGCTTCCAATGCCGCAGGGCTGAAGTCGAGCACGACGAAGCGCACGCCCTCCTCGAGGAACTCGGCGGCGATGCGGCGGCCAACTCGGCCATAACCGCAGATGATGTAGTGGTCGCTCAGGTGCTCGATCGTGCGTCTCCTCCTCCGCTCGGCAAACGCGCCCGTGAAGACGCCCTGCGAGATGCCCTCGACGAGGACGGTCGCGATGTAGGCAAAGATAGTCAGCCCGACGAGCACGAGCACGATCGAGACCGCGCGCGACGAGTCGTTCTTGGGGACCGTGTCGAGCCCCGCGAGCGAGATCGTGACCACCGTCCGGTAAGCGGCCTGCATCCAGGTCTCATTGAGCGATTGGTGAAAGGCAACCGTCCCGCCTGCCAGGACGGCGAGCAGGGCCGCGACGGCGTACGCCAGCCGGCGCGCGCTGAGCGACTCGATCACGCCAGTAGTATCGTGGACGCGTGGAAGGCGACGACCAAGAGCGTCAGCTCAACATCCATCTCGACCCCGAGAACCTCGCCGGGGTCTACGCCAACTTCGCCAACATCAGCTTCTCCGACTACGAGTTCACGCTCACGTTCGCCCGTATCGACCACGAGGTCGAGGAGGGCGACGTGCCGGGCGTGGTCGTCGCGCGGGTGAACATGTCGACGCGGTTCATGCGCGAGCTGCTCGACGCGATGCAGGACTCATGGTCGAAGTGGTCTTCGCGGGAGGGGATCCGCAACCTCCCCGAGACGCCGCCCGGTAACGACACTTAGCGTTTCGCGTAGGCGCGGGCCATCGCGATCCGCTGCACGATCGTCGGGTGGTTGTCGATCCAGATGTACGACCAGAGGGGCGGGTTCGGCTGCACCAGGTCGTCGCGGCTGAACTTGCGGAAGACGCTCGCGGCTGCCGCCGGGTCGTGCGTCGCGCGCAGCGCCGACCAATCGGCCTCGGCTTCGTAGCGGCGAGAGACGACGTTCCCGAGCGGCGTGATCGCGAGACCGATCAGCGCCAGCACGAGCAGCGCGAGGGGGACGACCTCCGGGCGCTCGAGCCCGCCGCGGCGGCGTGTCGCCAGCTCCACGAGCCAGAAGCCGGGCACCGTCAGCAGCAGCGACCAGGCGAGGCCCTTCCAGATGTGGTGGTGCGCGATGTGCCCGAACTCGTGGGCGGCGACCACCTCGATCTCGCGGTTCGAGTAGCGGCCGTCGAGGAACGTGTCCCAGATGAAGACGCGCGCCGAGGGGCCGATCCCGGTCGCCATCGCGTTCGCGGCCGTCGTCTCGTTGTGCACTTCCTCGATCCGGACCGGTGTACCGCCGACTCCCTCGTCCCTGGCGAGCTGGCGGATGCGGGCGGCGGTGGGCGTGTCGTGCGGCGGCCGGGTGCCGAGCGTCTCGAGCCAAGGCAGTACGAGGACGAGCAGCACGCCCCCGACGACGAACAGCGGCCCGGCGACGAGCCACCAGCGCCGGCCGAAGCGCCCGGCGAGCAGCAGCAGGACAGTGAGCGCGATCGTCAACCCGACGACCTGGGCGAGGAGCGCCGGCCACTGCTCGAACGCCCACTCGGCGTAGCCGATCCGCTCGAGCCTGTAGCGACGGCCCCACCAGAGCTGGGCCGCGCCGAACGGCAGGCCGACAGCCCAGACGCCAAGCGTCGTCACCGCGCCGACCATCACGCCCGTCGCCACCCGGCCGAGCTCCCAGGCACGCGCGATCCGCGGGCCGAGATGAACGAACAGCGCGAGCGCGCCCAGCGTAGCGAGCGTCGCGGCCACCCAGAGCCAGCGCAGCACGCCGTCGTAGCGCGCGCTCCGGTGCAGCACGCCGGCCGGGAAGACCGCGCGAGCGTCGACGTGCGGGGCGTGCAGGTCGCCCGGCACGGTCGTCCTGGTGAGGAGCCACGCGGACACGAGCCAGCCCGCTACGAGCACGACTAAGGTTGACGCCTTGGCGAAGCGGGTCGCCGTCATCTCGGACGTCCACGCTAACTGGCAGGCGCTCGAGGCCGTGCTGGAGGAGATCGAGCGCGAGCAGCCGGACGAGCTCTGGTGTCTCGGCGACCTCGTCGGCTATGGGCCGCGGCCCAACCCGTGCTGTGCCGCCGTCGAGCGACGTGCAGCGTTCTGCCTGGCGGGGAACCACGATCTGGGAGTGCTTGGCGAGATCGACCTCGAGGAGTTCGCCGGCGACGCGGTCGTGGCCGCGCGTTGGACGCGCGGCGTGCTCGCGGAGAGCTCGCGAACGTTCCTGCAGTCGCTGCGGCCGCTGGGCGAGCGCGACGGCGTCGAACTGTTCCACGCTAGCCCGCGCGACCCGGTTTGGGAGTACGTGCTCTCGGCGGACGCCGCCCACGTTGCGTTCGAGCTGACCCGGTCGCCGCTCGTGCTCGTCGGCCACAGCCACGTGCCGCTGGCGATCACGCTGGAGGAGGACGTCCTGGACGGCAGCCTCGCTCCGGGCGGAACGGAGGCCCCGCTCGGGCCCGGCCGGCGGCTGCTCAACCCCGGCTCGGTCGGCCAGCCCCGCGACGGCGATCCGCGCGCGGCGTGGCTGCTACTCGACTTCGGAGCCGGCACGTCGTCGTTCCGCCGGGTCGAGTACGACGTCGCCCGCACGCAGGACGAGATCCGCGAGAGGGGGTTGCCCCATGGGCTGGCGGAACGGCTTGCTCACGGCCTCTAGCGTCCTGCTGCTGGCAAGTTGCGGAGGCGCGCACAAAGCGACGCCGCCGCCTCCACCACCGCGCATCCCGGCAGACGTCGCGGCGAAGCTCGCGGAGGAGGCCGACCAGGTGGCGGCACTTGCCCCGGGCAGCTGCGAGGCCCGCGACGCGGGCGTTCGCTTCCGGAACGATGTGATCGCCGCGATCGGTCGGATCCCGGCTCGCTACCAGGAGCCGCTGACGTCAGCCGCGAACACGCTGGCGGAGCGGCTCGCGACCTGCGTCGAGCCCAAGCCGCCGAAAGCGCGCAAGCCGCACAACCGCGGCCACCACCACGAGAAGCACGACGAGGGATGAGCGAGACGATCGTCCAGGGCGGCCGCTACCGACTCGAGCACGTGCTCGGCCACGGCGGCATGGCGACGGTCTACC
This sequence comes from uncultured Actinomycetes bacterium, assembly GCA_963772975.1. GTDB lineage: Bacteria > Actinomycetota > Thermoleophilia > Gaiellales > Gaiellaceae > AC-32. The sequence continues at coordinate 26,880 of CAVYZH010000015.1, read as the reverse complement.
TCGCCTACGACGACGAGCTAGCACCGTCCGGTGGCGATCAAGCTGCTCGCCGAGCACCTCGCCGGCGACGCGGACTTCCGCAAGCGCTTCTTGCGCGAAGCCCGGCTCGCAGCGCGGCTCTCGCACCCGAACGTGGTCAGCGTCTACGACGCGGGCGAGGCCGACGACGGGCGGCCGTTCATCGTGATGGAGTACGTGCCGGGGACCACGTTCGCCGAGCTCGGCCAGGTCGCGCCCGGCAAGGCCGTCGAGCTCGCGATCCAGGCCTGTCGCGGCCTCGCGCACGCCCACGCCGCCGGGCTCGTGCACCGCGACGTGAAGCCGCAGAACCTGCTCCTGCGCGAGGACGGGACGGTCAAGGTGGCCGACTTCGGGATCGCGCGCGCGGCCGAGACGACCGCGCTCACCCAGGCGGGCACGGTGCTCGGCACGGCGGCCTACCTCTCGCCGGAGCAGGCGCTCGGCGAAGAGGTGACGGCGGCCGCGGACGTCTATTCGCTCGGGGCCGTGCTCTACGAGTTGCTGGCCGGGCGGCCGCCGTACGAGTTCGACTCGCTCGCCGATCTCGCGGCCAAGCAGACCTCGGGCCAGATCACGCCGGTCGGCGAGCTCGCGCCGGGCGTGCCGAGCGGCGTCGAGGATGCGGTCATGCGATCGCTCGCGCGCAACCCGGCGTACCGGCCCGCCTCGGCAGCCGCGTTCGCTCGGGAGCTCGACACGGGCGAGGAGCCGACGCTGCGCTACGCGCGCCGGCGCCGCCGCGGAGGAACTTGCTCTTGCCCGGCCTGGCGGCACTGCTGATCCTGGCCGCGCTCGTGCTCGGAGTCGTGCTTGGCACGCGCGGAGGCGGCTCCACACCGGCCTCGAAGCCGCAGCAGCTCGTCGTGCGGCCGATTCCGCGCGGAACGAACGCGCAGGAGCAGGCGCAGAAGATCGCGGCGTGGCTGCGGGCTAGAGCTGCGCGGCCGTAGCCGGCTGCTCTTCGTGCCCGAAGGAGACGCCCTCGCGCACGAGCGCGATCTGCACTTCTTCCCGGGCCTTGTAGATCCGCCACTTGACGGTCGCCAGCGTGACCTCGAGCGAGTCGGCGATCTCGGTGTACGAGAGGCCGACGACGTCGCGCAGGAGCAGCGCCATCTTCAGGTCGGTGCTCAGGTTCTCGACCGCCTTCCAGAGCGCGTCGATCTCCTCGATCCGCTCGATCGGCGCATCGAGCACCTCGAGCGGAGCGATGTCGTCGATCGCGACCAGCGCCCGCGGCCGCCGCTCGACCGCACGCAGCTCGTCGAGCACGCGGTTCTTCGTCACCTGGAAGAGCCAGGTCGTGAACTTCGAGCGGAGCGAGAACTTCGGCAGGCCCTGGTAGACCCGCAGGAAGACTTCCTGCGTCAGATCCTCGGCGAGAGCCCGGTCTCCACCCACGAGCCGGAGCACGTAGTTGAAGACGGGAGTCTCGTAAGCGCGCAGGATGAGCGAGAAAGCTCTCTCGTCACCCCGTTGCGCCTTCCGCAGGACGCCTAGATCGGGCTGGGCCAGTGACAACGTGTGCGGAGTATAGACGGGAAGGGGGTCGTGTCGAGACACCCGAAATGGGCTAATTGCAGAGATTTTCGCCCGAGATCTGTAAAGGTTTCCTTAGCCCCAGGTAAGCGAGAACGGTCGGGGCGAGATCGCTCAGCTCGCCGTCGTCGCGGAGCCGCGCGTCCGGGTCGGTGACGATCAGCGGCACGAGATTGGACGTGTGCGCCGTGTGCGGGCTCTTGCCGTCGGGCTCGAGCATCTGCTCCGCGTTGCCGTGATCGGCGGTGATCAATGCCACGCCGCCCAGCCGCTCGACCGTCTCGACCACGCGCCCGAGGCAGGCGTCCGTGGTCTCGACCGCGCTGACGACGGCTGGGATCACGCCCGTGTGGCCGACCATGTCGGGGTTGGCGAAATTGACGACCGCGAAGCTGTAGTCCCCGCGGTCGAGCTCTTCGCAGAAGCGGGTCGCCACCTCCTCGGCCGACATCTCCGGCTGCTTGTCGTAGGTGCCGACTTCACGCGGGCTCGGCACGAGCAGCCGCGTCTCGCCGGGCCACTCCTCCTCGCGGCCGCCGTTGAAGAAATAGGTCACATGCGCGTACTTCTCCGTCTCGGCGGCGTGCAACTGACGCAGGCCGTGCTCCGCCAGCACCTCGGCCAGCGTCTCGTCGACCTGCTGCTCGCCGAAGGCGACGTGGGTATCGAGCTCGTCGCTGTAGCGGGTCATGCTGGTGACGTCGATGCCGGCCTCGAGCAGCAGCTTTGTCAGCTGGCGGGCGCGGTCCGGGCGGAAGTTGAAGAAGATCGCCGCGTCGTCGCGCCCAAGCCTCGGGCGGCCCTCGAGCACGGTCGGCTCGATGAACTCGTCGGTGATCCCGCGCTCGTAGCTCGCCCGGACCGCCGCGACCGGGTCGTCCGCGTGCTCGCCCTTGCCCTCGACGATCGCGTCAAAGGCCTTCTGCGTCCGTTCCCAGCGCTGGTCGCGGTCCATCGCGTAGTAGCGGCCGGAGACCGTCGCGATCCGCTCGGCCGGCAGCTCGGCGAGATCGTGCTCGGCCGCGTGCGGCGACACGTCGCGGCCGTCGGTGAAGGCGTGGATCCACGTCCGCTCGGGCGCGAACTGGAGCAAGGCCTGCAGGTGCTCGATGTGCGAGTGCACCCCGCCGTGGGAAACCAGCCCGAGCAGGTGCACGTCGCCGCCCCGGTCGAAGGCCGCCTTTAGCGCCGGGTTCTCGAAGAAGGAGCCGTCGGCGATCGCGCGGTTGACCCGCTGCAGGTCCTGATCGAGCACGCGGCCCGAGCCGATCGTCAGGTGGCCGACCTCCGAGTTGCCCATCTGCCCGGGCGGCAGGCCGACCGCCTCGCCCGCGGCCTTGATCGTCGTGTGGGGGTACTCGGCCCAGAGCCGGTCGAAGACGGGCGTCTCGGCGAGCTCGATCGCGTTCCCCGGGCCGGGCGCCGCGCAGCCCCAGCCGTCGAGGATGACGAGAACTACAGGCTCAACTCGACCAATCACCGGTCGAGTTCGCGGGGGAAACCAGGTTTCCCCCGCGAGCCCCCTTCTTCTTTCAGGTTCCCCTTGGCTCCGCCAAGGATCTCGTTAGGAGGAACCTCCCGGTTCCCCCCAGCCCCCTCCCCGCCGCCGTTCATGAAACGGCGGCGGCGATCCGGCAAAGCTCGGTGAACGATTCCACGTCGAGCGAGGCGCCGCCGACGAGGGCGCCTTCCACGCCATCCTCGGAGAGCAGCACATCGGCGTTGTCGGGCTTGACCGAGCCGCCGTAGAGCACCGGCACGTCGAGCAGGCTCTTGATGAACGCGTGTGCCTCGCGCACCTGCTCAGGGGTTGCCGTCTGGCCTGTGCCGATGGCCCAGACCGGCTCGTAAGCGATCACGAGCCCCTCGTGCGCGCCGGCCACGTCGGCGATCGCCTCCACCTGCAGCCGCAGAACGAGGTTCATCTGGCCGGACTCGCGTTCCTCGAGCGATTCGCCGACGCACGCGATCACGCGTAGTCCATGCCCGAGCGCGGCAACCGTCCGGCGGGCAACCGTCTCGTCGGTCTCGCCGAAGTACTGCCGCCGCTCGGAGTGGCCGACGATCGCGCCCCGGACCCCGAGCTCCAGCAGCATCGGCGCCGAGACCTCGCCCGTGAAGGCGCCGTCGTCTGCCCAGTGCACGTTCTGGGCGAAGATCGTGTGGCCGCGCTCGATCGCGGCCGGCAGCGAGACGAACGGCGGGCACAGCACCGCCTCCACGCCGTCGGGCGCGTCGAACGCCTCGCAGAACGCACGCGTCGCCTCCGGCCCATTGAACATCTTCCAGTTGCCCGCGATCAGCTTCATGCGCTCGGGATCACCGCCACGCCCGGGAGCTCCTTGCCTTCGAGCAGCTCGAGCGCGGCGCCGCCGCCCGTCGATGCCCACGAGACCCGGTCGAGCAGGCCGAGCTCGTTCAGCGCGCGGATCGAGTCCGCGCCGCCAACGACCGAGAAGGCGTCCGCGCCCGCGACCGCCTCGGCCACTGCCCTGGTGCCCGCGGCGAAGGACGGCCACTCGAAGACGCCCATCGGGCCGTTCCAGAAGATCGTCTTCGCCGGGGCGATCGCCGCCGCGAAGCGCTTCTGCGTCTCGGGGCCGATGTCGAGCCCGAGCCAGCCGTCGGGCAGCTCGTCGTAAGGCACCACCTTGGTCTCGGCGTCCTCGGCGAACTCGGACGCGGCCACGACATCGACCGGCAGCTCGACCTCGAAGCCGAGCGGCGAGCCCTCGCGTAGCTCCTCGGCCATCTTGCCGCCGACAAGCACGGTGTCGGCCTTGCCGCCGAGGTTGCGCAGCACGCCGAGCTTGTCCTCGACCTTCGCGCCGCCGGAGATCAGCACGAAGGGATGCTCGACCTCGCCCAGCAGCTTGCCCAGCTGCTCGAGCTCCTGCTCGAGCAGCAGGCCTGCGTAGGCCGGCAACAGCTCGGCGATACCGACCGTCGACGCGTGGGCGCGGTGGACGGAGCCGAAGGCATCCTCGACGAACAGCTCGTAGTCGTCCGCCAGCTTCCGGGCGAACTCCGGGTCGTTCTTGGTCTCGCCGGGGTCGAAGCGCGTGTTCTCGAGCACGTCGATCCGCTCGTCGGGCAGCAGCTCGCGCAGTCTCCTGGCGACCGGCGTCATCGAGAACGCGGGGTCGGGCCCCTTTGGCCGGCCGAGATGCGAGCAGACCGCGACCTCGTTGGCGTCGTGCTCTAGCAGGTACTGCAGCGTCGGGAGCGAGGCGCGGATGCGCGTATCGTCGGCGACGCGCCCGTCCTCGAGCGGCACGTTCAGGTCGCTCCGCACGAGCACGCGCTTGCCCTCGACCTCGGCCTCGCGGACCGAGCGCGGCTCACGCACTAACTGCCGCGGGAAGCGTCGCGCCGACCTTCGCCACCAGGTCGACGAGCCGGCACGAGTACCCCCACTCGTTGTCGTACCAACCGAAGACCTTGACCATGCTCCCGTTCACCATCGTCAGGTCGCTGTCGAAGATCGACGAGTAGGACGAGCCCTGGATGTCGGTCGAGACGAGCGGCTCGTCGCTGTACTGCAGGATCCCCTCGAACGGGCCGCTGTCGGCCTTCGAGCGGAAGAGCTCGTTCACCTCCTCCTTGGTCGTCTCGCGGCCGATGCGGACGACCAGGTCGACGACCGAGCCGTCCGGCACGGGCGCGCGCATCGACATGCCGTCGACCTTGCCTTGCAGGTCCGGCAGCACGAGCCCGATCGCGCGCGCGGCGCCGGTGGACGTCGGGATCAGGTTGATCGCGGCCGCGCGCGAGCGGCGCAGGTCCTCGTGCGGGAGGTCGAGCACTCGCTGGTCGTTCGTGTACGCGTGGATCGTCGTCATGAAGCCCTGCTCGATCGTCATTTCGTCGTGCAGGATCTTGGCCAGCGGCGCGACGCAGTTGGTCGTGCAGGACGCGTTGGAGATCACGTCGTGCGACTCGGGGTCGTAGTCGCCCTCGTTGACGCCGAGCACGATCGTCACGTCCGGGCCCTTCGCGGGCGCGGAGATGATCACCTTCTTCGCGCCGCCGTCGAGGTGCTTCGCGGCTCCGTCGCGATCGGTGAAGAAGCCGGTCGACTCGATCACGACGTCCACGCCGAGATCGCCCCAGGGAAGGCTGCCGGGGTCGCGCTCGCTGAGCAGCTGGAGCTCCTGCGAGCCGACGGTGATCTTGCCGTCGCCGGCTGCGACCTGTTCGTCGAGCGTGCCGAGCACTGAGTCGTGCTTGAGCAGGTAGGCCATCGTCTCGACGTCGCCGAGATCGTTCGCCGCGACGATCTCGAAGTCGCCGCCGCGCTGCAGGTGCGCCCGGAAGAAGTTGCGCCCGATCCGCCCGAAACCGTTGATCCCAACCCGAATCGCCACTGCTGCCTCCCCGTTGAATTCCGGGTCGAGTCTATCGGGCGCCTGCGGTCGAGAGCGTCAGCGTTTCCGACTTACAAAGCGCGTGGTCTTCGGCGGGCCCTCTGCGTAATACTCTTTAGCGGCGGGTTCGCGCTCGTCCGGCGATGGATTCAGACCCCGTCCGTCGCCAAGGTCCGGAGCGCGACAATGCGGAGGGGGAGGTCGTCCTCGGAGCTTCCCCTCCGGCCCGCCCTTGCCGGGACGGCAAGGGCGGGCCGGTCGGGCGGAAGACGCGCGCACGGGCAAAGCCCGCACGCGCTCTAGGTCGGCATCGCAAGCGATGCCTCAGCGGCCCGCCTTACTTACCGCTTGGCGAGCTTGACCAGCGCGTTCAGCCTGCGCTGGACCGAGGACTTGCTGATGCTCGGCCGCGACTTGGCTCCCAGCTCTCGAAGGGAAAGCGATGGGTGCCTGAGCCGCAGTCGCGCGATCTCCTTCAGCTGGGGGCTGAGCGATTCGAGGCGGCCGCTGCCCTCGAGACGGCGCACGGCTTGTAGCTGGACGTGCGCCGCGTGCCCCGCGCGGACGAGGTTCGCGTGGTCGGCGTTCGCAAGCCGGTTCGCGCGCGCGCGTGTGGACCCCACCACCGCACGCTCCTGGAGCGCGAGCGCTGCCTCGCTGGCGCCGGCGGCGGCGAGGACGCCCGCGATCCGGTCGATTCCCTTCGCGTAGGCCACCACATGGTCGGCTCGGTCGACGACGCGCAGCTCCCCGCCCTCGGCGGCCGCGGCCGCGGCGACGGCGTCGGCGCCGCCGTGGGTCTCGCTGCGCACCTCGAGATGGGCCGATGGCGGCGCGCTCACCGAGCCCGACGCGAGCAGCGCGCCGCGCACGTAGGCCGAGCGACAGCACGAGCGCGAGACGACCTTGCGCGGCGGCCGGTCGCGGGGCCGGAAGCGCGCATCGACCACGCCCGCTCGCTCGAGTACCTCGCGGGCGTCTCCTTCGACGTGCAGCTGGTAGCGCGTCTCCCGCCCGAAGGCATGCCGCTGGTAGGTGCGGATCTCGGAGCGGACGCCGAACCCGCGCAGCAGCGCGAACGCCCGCCGCGCCGCCGACGGGCTCGAGAGGTCGAGGTGGAGAGTGACCTCGCCGCGGCCGAGCAGGTGCAGCCGGCCGGCGAAATGGAAGAGTGCGGAGAGCTCCGCCAGCCGGTCGCACTCGCGCGCCGGTGCGATGCCGGCGAGCTCGGCGCGGACGTCCTCAGAGAACGACACCTTCGAGCTCCAACAAGCGTCGCTTGTAGTCCGGGCCGAGCGAGCCGTACGAGCCGAGCCCGTCCGCGCCGACCACCCGGTGGCACGGCACGAACAGGGCGAAGCGGTTCGCAGCGCAGACCGAGCCGACCGCGCGCTGGGCATTCGGATGGCCCGCCAGCGCGGCGATCTCGCCGTAGCTCGCCGTCTCGCCGTAGGGGATGGCGCGCATCGCTCCCACGGTCGCACGCTGGAAGGGAGTGCACCAGTCGAGCTCGAGAGCGACGTCGCCGAACGTCTCGCGGGCGCCGGACAGGTACGCCCGGATCCGGTCCACGAGCGAGTGATGTAGGTGTACCCCTGCATCGGCGGCGACAGCCACCGGCAGCTCGTGCCAGGCGACGAGCCCGTCCACGAAGCCCAGCTCACCGCCTCCCCACCCCTCCGCTTCGTACCGGATCCGCTCGACCATGTCCCCGAATCGTAGAATCCGCGCATGAGCCGCCCAGCAATCTTTCGGCCGCCGCCTCCGCACAACGAGCCCGTCCTCGGCTACGAGCCCGGCTCTCCCGAGCGCTCCGAGGTGCAGTCGCGGCTTGCCGAGATGGCCGCGGAGCCGATCGAGATCCCGGTCGTGATCGGCGGCGAGGAGATCCGCACCGGCGACACCTTCGACGCGGTCATGCCGCACGACAAGGAGCACGTCCTCGCGCACGTGCACAAGGCAGGCCCCGCCGAAGTCGACCAGGCGATCGCGGCCTCGGCCGAAGCCTGGGAAGACTGGCACCGGCTGCCGTGGGAGGAGCGCGCCGCGGTCTTCCTTCGCGCCGCCGAGCTGCTCTCCGGGCCGTGGCGCTCGACGCTCGTGGCCGCGACGATGCTGAACCAGTCGAAGACCGTGCACCAGGCCGAGATCGACGCGGCCTGCGAGGTGATTGACTTCTGGCGCTTCAACGTCCAGTTCATGATCCGGATCTACGAGGAGCAGCCGGTCTCCTCGCCTGGCGTCTGGAACCGGCTGGAGTACCGCCCGCTCGAGGGCTTCGTCTTCGCGATCAGCCCGTTCAACTTCACCGCGATCGGGTCGAACCTCGTCTCGAGCCCGGCGCTGATGGGCGACGTCGTCCTCTGGAAGCCGGCCTCGACCGCTGCACTGTCGTCCTACTGGATGCTGAAGCTGCTCGAGGAGGCGGGCCTGCCGCCCGGCGTCGTCAGCTTCCTGCCGGGCAGCGGCGCCGCGGTCGGCGACCCCGTGCTCGCGAGCGACCACCTCGCCGGAATCCACTTCACTGGCTCCACGGCGGTGTTTCATTCGATCTGGAAGACGGTCGGCGAGAACATCGACCGCTACCGCAACTACCCGCGGATCGTCGGCGAGACCGGCGGCAAGGACTTCATCGTCGCCCACCCGAGCGCGGACGTGGACGCCCTCGCGACCGCGATCCTGCGCGGCTCGTTCGAGTATCAGGGCCAGAAGTGCTCGGCGGCCTCGCGCGTCTACGCGCCCTCAAACCTCTGGCCCGAGCTGAAGGAGCGCCTCGTCGAGGAGGTCGGCACGATCACGATGGGCGACGTCAGCGACTTCTCCAATTTCATGGGCGCCGTGATCGACGGCAAATCCTTCGCCCGCCAGCGCGAGGCGATCGAGTACGCCAAGGGCAACAAGGCTGAGGTGATCGCCGGCGGCGGCACCGACGACAGCAAGGGTTACTTCGTCGAGCCGACCGTGATCGAGACCAAGGACCCGCGCGACCGGCTGATGCGGGAGGAGTTCTTCGGCCCGATCGTCACGACCTATGTCTACCCCGAGGACGAGTGGGAGCAGACGCTCGAGCTCGTCGACGACACGGCGCCCTACGGCCTGACCGGCGCGATCTTCTCGCAGGAGCGGGAGTCGATCGACGAGGCGCAGGAAGCGCTGCGGTACGCCGCCGGTAACTTCTACGTCAACGACAAGCCCACCGGCGCGGTCGTCGGCCAGCAGCCGTTCGGCGGCTCGCGCGCATCGGGGACGAACGACAAGGCAGGTTCGATGTGGAACCTGATCCGCTGGGTCAGCCCGCGCACGATCAAAGAGACGTTCGTCCCGCCGCACGACTACCGCTACCCGTTCCTGGACGCCGAGAACGGCGACGGGTCTCGCTGAAGCGTCCCCTCTTCGTCGCGGTCACCTTTTCGCTCGTCGTCGTCTCGGTAGCGACTGCCGCTCGCCTCCACGGCACGAAAGGGCCCGACCGGCTGCAGGCCGTCAACGGTGTGCGCGACCTCGTCTCCTGCGGACGGGGCTACGACCTCGCCACCGTCGACGGGCTCGACCGCGTCGCCCGCGACTGCGAGATAGTCACGCGCCAGACCTCGCGCGACCCGTACGAGAACGGCGAGAGCCAGCACGAGACCGAGGTCGAGCCCGACTCGGCCGCATTCGGCAAGACGGTGGTGGCGGTCTTCCAGGTCGGCCGGATCTTCGACGGCGGCGCGCGCAACATCGGCTACGCGGTCTCGCATGACAGCGGCCGCACCTGGCGTCGCGGCTTCCTCCCCGGGCTCACGCCGCGGGCGAGCGACCCCTCGATCGCGTACGACCGGCGGCACAAGGCCTGGCTCGCAGTCTCGCTCGTCTTCGGCGGCGTCGGCTCGAAGATCGCGGTCAACCGCTCGACCGACACGCGGCACTGGAGCGCGCCGGTGACCGCCGTCTCGACCAGCCCCCAGTTCGGCCAGGACAAGGAATGGATCGCCTGCGACGACTGGCCGCAGAGCCCGTACTACGGCAACTGCTACCTCAGCTACAGCGACACGATCGGCGAGGAGGTGGTCGCGCAGACCTCGAGCGACGGCGGCCGCACCTGGTCGGGCGTGACGACCGCGCCGGGCTTCCCGGGCCGCGAGTCGATCCGCGGCTCCTTCGCTCCCGGCGTGCAACCGCTGGTCCTGCCGAGCGGACGCGTCGTGATCGCCTACTACGACGAGGGCAAGATCTCGGCACTGCGCTCGGACGACGGCGGGGCGACCTGGACAACGGAGATCGGGATCGCACCGGCCGACTACCGCACGCACCTCGGCCTGCGCGCGGCGCCGCTGCCGACCTCGGCGGTCAGCTCGGACGGCCGTGCCTACGTCGCCTGGACCGACTGCGCGTTCAGGCTTGGTTGTCCGGCGAACGACGTCGTCTATACGTCCTCCACGGACGGGATCGCGTGGAGCCCGGTCACGCGCGTGCCGACCGGCAGCGGCGACGCCGAGCTGCCGGGACTCGATGCGGATCCCTCGCGTCCAGGCCGGCTCGCGCTCACGTACTACGTCTACGGCGGGTCGTCGCTCGACGTCCGCTTCGTCTGGTCGAAGGACGCCGGCGCCAGCTGGAGCCGCTCGCAGCTGCTCAACTCGCGCCGCGTGCCGGTGAGTGGGATCGCCAAGACGTCGCTCGGCTCGATGGTCGGCGACTACATCTCGACGTCGTTCGCCGGCGGCCGCGCGGTGCCGGTCTTCGTGCTGGCGAGCGCGCCGCGCAAGGGCCTGCACGAAGCTGCGTTCGGGACCTCGCTGCCGGTGCCCTAGGCCCGGCCGGCCTTGTGGAGCTGGGCGTAGATGGACCGCGCCGTACGTTCAGGAATCCCGGGCACGCCCTCCAGTTCCTCCTGGCTGGCGGCGAGAAACCGCTCGGCCGAGCCGAAGTGCCGCAGGAGCGCCCGCCGCCTCGCCGGGCCGACGCCCTGCAGCGTGTCGAAGATCGACTCGCGCGCCTTCGCGTCGCGGCGCTGGCGGTGGAAGCCGAGCGCGAAGCGGTGCGCCTCGTCGCGGATCCGCTGCAGCAGGTGCAGCCCCGGTGAGTCGCGGTCGAGGACGATCGGATCCGACTGGCCAGGGACGAACACCTCTTCCTCGCGCTTGGCCAGCGCGATCACGGCCACGCGAGGCAGGTCGTAGGCCTGCATCGCCGCGAGCCCGGCCGCCAGCTGGCCCTTGCCGCCGTCGATCACGACCAGGTTCGGCGTCGTCGCGAACGACTCGTCGTAGTCCTCGGCCGCGGCGCCGTCCTGTAGCCGCGCGAACCGACGCGAGACAACCTCCTCGAGCGCGGCGAAATCGTCCTGCCCGTCCAGCGAGCGCACGCCGAACTTGCGGTAATGCGCCTTTTTCGGCATCGCATCCTGGAAGACGACCATCGAGCCGACCACCGACTCGCCCTGGATGTTCGAGATGTCGTAGCACTCGATCCGCAACGGCAGGCTCTCGAGGTTCAGCGCCTCGCGCAGCTCCTCCAGCGCCTCGACCCTGCGCAGGCGCGTGCGCTCGGCCTGCACCACCTCCGACTCGAGCGCGAGGCGCGCGTTCTCGGTCGCCAGCTCCTGCAACCGCCGCTTCTCGCCTCGCAGCGGCGCGCGCACCTCGACGTGTGAGCTGCGCCGGTCGGAGAGAAACTGCTCCAACGCGCTCGTGTCCCCGGCAGCAGGAGGGACGACGATCTGCGGCGGCACGCTCGGCGACGAGCCGTAGTACTCGATCGCGAATGCCTCGAGCAACGTCGCGAGGTCCTGCCCCTCGACGTTCTCGAGGTGGAAGGCGTAGCGGTCGATCAGGCGGCCGTCCCGGAGGGGGAAGATCTGCACCGCCGCACGGTCGCCCTCGACGGCGAGCCCGATCACGTCGACGCTTCCGACCGAGCGCCGGTCGGCAGCCTGCCGCTCGACCAGGTGACGCACGGCGAACAGGCGGTTCCGGTAGCGGGCCGCCTCCTCGTAGCGCTCGCCTTCGGCCGCGTCCTTCATCTTCCGCTCGAGCTCACGCTGGATCGGCCGCGACTCGCCCGAGAGGAACTCGATCACGTTGTCGATGATCTGGCCGTAGTCCTCCTTCGAGATATACCCCACGCACGGGGCCAGGCACCGCTCGATGTGGTAGTCGAGGCACGGGATCCCGCTGTGGCGGCCGGGCTTCGGGCCCTCGCAGGGCCGGTACGGGAAGACGCGGTTGAGCACGTCGAGGGTCTCGCGCACCTTCTTCGCGTTCGCGTACGGCCCGAAGTAGACGACCCCGCGCCGGTGCCGCTCGCGCGTGAACATCACCCGGGGGTAGTCGTCCTCGACCGTGACCGCGATGTACGGGAACGACTTGTCGTCGCGGAGGCGGACGTTGAACGGCGGGCGGTGGCGCTTGACCAGGTTCTGCTCCAGGTGCAGCGCCTCGACCTCGGTGTTCGTAACGATCACCTCGACGTCGGCGACGCGCTCAGGTAGCCGCTGAATCGTCGAGCGGGAGTCCGGCGTGGCCTGGAAGTACGAGCGCACGCGCGGCCGCAGCGACTTGGCCTTGCCGATGTAGAGCACCTGCCCGCGCTCGTCCCGGAAGAGATAGACGCCGGGCTTCGCCGGAAGCCGTTTCAGCTGCTCTTCCAGGTGTGTAGCCATGGCCGGGCAAGGGTAGCCTCCGACCCCGTGAAGAAGGCCGTGCTCGCAGCGGTCGTCGCGGCGGCGGCCGTGGGCGGCGTGATCCTCGCGGTGGTGCTCTCCGGTGAGGAGTGGCGGCGACTCATCTTCCGGGACCGAGGCAACGATTTCTGCGCCGCGGACGACCACCCGGCCCGCCACCACGCAGATCACGACAAAACCGGTGGACACCCGCCACGGCACGACGACTACGCGCGCGACCACGACCGCCGCCGCGCCTCCGCCTCCGCCGAGCGGGCCCCGGGCACGGACGTTCGTCCTGGGCACCGTGGACGATTCGCTCGCTCAGCGGAGCCAGCGCTTCGCGCGCGAACAGTTGGACGTCTCCCGCGACGCCGGCTTCGACGCCGTGGCGGTCTCGGCGACGTGGCAGCGCGGACAGCGGCGGCCTACGCGGGCGCTCGTGCACGTCCTGGGCAACGTCGCAGCCGCGACCCGCCGAGCCGGCATGCAGCTCGTAGTCGTCGTCTGGCACGGGCTCGGCCGCGAAACGCCGCAGACGCCGGCCGAGCGCGCCGACTTCGCCGCCTACGCAGCCGCACTGGTGAAGCTCCTGCCGGATGTGCGCGCCGTGATCGTCGGCAACGAGCCGAACCTGAGCACCTTCTGGAAGCCGCAGTTCGGCGCCGGCGGGAGCGACCTGGCCGCCCGCGCGTACGCCGACCTGCTTGCGCGGAGCTACGACGCGATCAAGACCGCCCGACCCTCGGTGCAGGTGCTCGGCGGTGCGCTCTCGCCGCGCGGCGCCGACCGGCCCGGCGGCTCGCGGCCCACCCACTCGCCGACCGCCTTCATCCGCGACCTCGGCGCCGCCTATCGCACGAGCGGCCGCGACCGGCCCTTCATGGACGCGTTCGCCTTCCACCCGCATATGGAAGCCTCGAAGGATTCGCCGAGCACCAGGCACCCGGAGAACACGACGATCACGGTTGCCGACTACCCGAAGCTGGTCTCGCTGCTCGCCCGGGCCTTCCGCGGCACCGCCCAGCCGGGCGCGCGCCTGCCGGTCTACTACACCGAGTTCGGCGTCCAGACCGCCGTGCCGGCCGCGAAGCGCGGCGTCTATACCGACCTCGACTCGCCCGCCCGCACCGACAGTGTCTCCTTCGACACCCAGGCCGCGTACTACCGCCGCGCGCTCGAGCTCGCCTATTGCCAGCCGACCGTCCGCGGCCTGTTCGTCTTCCACACCTTCGACGAGCCGAACCTCGGCGGCTGGCAGTCGGGCCTCTACTTCGCCGACCGCACGCCGAAGCCGAGCCTCCCCGCCTTCAAGCGGACCGTGGCCGACCTGCGCAGCGGCCTGGTGCGCTGCCGCTAGGGTTCGCGCCGTGGCCGGGCAGTACGTCGCCTACACCTTCTTCCGCGTCGATTCCGCCTGGCGGCGGCTCCCGATCGACGAGCGCGCCGCCGGCAAGGACGCCTTCGCGGAGACGGTCGAGGACTTCGCCGGCCGGATGTCCTCGCTGCGCGCCTACTCGGTCAACGGCGTCCGCCCCGACGCGGACTTCTTCCTCTGGAAGATCACCGAGCGCTACGAGGACCTCGGCGAGCTCGGCGCGGCCCTGAACGCGACGCCGCTCGCCGGCTGGCTCTCGACGCCGTACTCATACCTCGCGACGACCAAGGCCTCCGAGTACACGAAAGCGCGCAAGCCGCGGCAGGTCACGCCGAAGGGCTCGCCCTACCTGGTCGTCTACCCGTTCGTGAAGCTGCGCTCTTGGTACTCGCTGCCCAAGGAGGACCGGCAGCGCGCGATGGACGAGCACATGCGCGTCGGCCACGAGTTCTCGACGATCGTCAACCACACGACCTACTCGTTCGGGATCGACGACCAGGAGTTCATGACCGCCTTCGAGTGCGAGGAGCCAGCCGACTTCATGCACCTGATGCTGACCCTGCGCGACTCCGAGGCGAGCCGCTACACGGAGCGCGACACGCCGATCTTCGTCGGCCGGCACGTCGAGATCCGCGAAGCGCTCGACGAGCTCGACGGAGCCGCCGTCAGGGACCGCGTCTAGTACCCGTACGAGTGCTCGTCGCGCCAGACGCGCCACATGGCGAAGCCGGCGAGCACGAACACTGCCAGGAAGGCGATCAGGTTCCAGCCGCCGCCGACCGGCTCCCAGAAGCGGACGGCGATGTTGACGACGAGCAGCACGGCCGAGCCGTAGAAGACGATCCGCGAGCGGTTCGACCACATCGAGATCTCCTGCCGCCGGTCGCGCCAGGCCAGGAAGACGAAGTAGGCGATCGCCAGGAAGAACGCGATCTGCGCCAGCAGGAACAACGACGCGACGGTCCTCTGCAGCTGCAGTACGACGATCACGACCACGATCAGCGCGATGATCAGGAAGCCGCGCAGCGTCGGGTTCATCTCGCTCCAGGCGCGCTTCACGCGCTTCAGCGTAGCTAGAGTCCCGGCGTGGTCGAGGAAGGCAAGCCGGCTCCGGACTTCGAGCTCGAGAGCGACAGCGGCGAGACCGTCAAGCTCTCGGAGCTGCGCGGCAAGCCGGTAGTTCTCTACTTCTATCCCAAGGACGACACGACTGACAACTAAACGTAGTAGAGGCGCCTTTGGCCGCCTGAACCGCGAAACAAGCGGTCAGGAGGCGAAGGAAGGCTCCGATCTCCCCCGCACCAGTCGATCCTCGGTGAGCGCGGCCGTAATCAGAGATGCGCCCCTTCCAAAGTCCCAGAATCCACTAGAACCCCCGTCCTGTACTCGGGAGGCGAGACGAGCTGTAAAGGCAGACCTGGGAGCGTTTGAGTCTCGTGCCGAAAGGCTGCGCTGATGCGACGGCGACACCGCACCGCAGAAAGCGTGCTTCCCTTTGCAAGAGGGGAGTACGCCTTCGCTCAGGCTCTCCCGTCCCGCAGTAACGCGGGCGGCCAGCGCGCGGTCGACGCTTCTTCGGCTTCGGTTCGGCTTTCGCCGGCTCGACCGAAACGACGTTTCCCTCCGCGCCGTAGGCGCCACCGGTCCCCACTCGACAGCCAAACTCGTCCAGCGGGTTCAGCCGACGCCTGCGCTTCTCACGCAACAGGCTGACCGGGTAGGTCTTCACGCACGCGGTCTGGCTAACCATCCGGGCCTAGGTCGACCCACCCGTTAGGGCCGCCGGCCTCGTGCCGGATCACGCGGCGTCCGCTGCCGTCTGGGTGGATCGCATACAGGCTTCCCGCGCTAAAGACGATCCACTTGCCGTCGGCAGACCAAGTGAATTCGTCCGCAGCCACACCAACCGGCCGCGCGTGGCTCCCGTCGCTGCGGATTGTCCAGATGTGTCCCGCCCGCCAGACCGCGAGTCGACGACCATCCGGAGACCAAGCAGGCGTATAGCTCATCGTCGGCGGCTCTCCGACCGGCTGCGTCAACTGCGTTAGGCGACGGTCTCGGAGCCGGAGGGTCCAGATCTGCTCCGTACCGCTGCGGTTGCTACCGAAAGCGATCCGCGTTCCATCCGGCGACCAGCATGGGGCGTCGTAGCTCGCCTCCCCCGAGATCAACCGTTTCACTCGGCCGGTACGAACGTTCACTGTCCACAGGCCAGCGACTCCCGCGCCACCACTTCCGCCTGAGAAGACGATCGACTGCCCGCTCGGCGACCAGTCGGGCTCGTTCGCGTAAGCCGTGCCTGACAGGCGCCGCTGGTGGTGTCCCTTGGCATCCATCACCCAGATGTTCAGGTTGCGGTAGAAGGCGATCCGCTGCTTCTTCGGCGACCAAGCCGCGCTCTCGTCGGAAACGAGGTTGTGGGTCAAGCGCTTGAAGCCGCTGCCGTTGAGATTGACTACGGCGATCTCCCCGCGACCGCAGTCATTCCAGCTGCAGACGTGGTTATTTGAGAACACGATTCGGGTGTCGACGTATTTCGCTTCGCGTTGGGATCCGCCGCTTGCGCGAGCCAGCGAACTTGTTCTTGCCGGCTTCGCAGCGGCGAGCATCGATAGGACTCTCGCCGTCGGGAGGAAGGCCAGCATCCCCGTCCGCTTCGGCGGCTGTACGCCGAAGTACAGCCGGTTCACGGCGTAGACGAGTCCCAATCGGCCGACCACTGCGTCTCGACCGAGGTACCAGCTTGCGGGGAGCACAAGTTCCTTCCCGGAGCTTAGATCGATCACGTGCCGGCGTGCCGCCACGTAGTCGGACGTGACCAGGTAGACGCCAATCCGGCCGTGGGCGCTCAGATTCTCCGCTTGCATGTCGGGCGACTTGGTCGCAACCGGCCACGTATGCAAGAGCGCTCCGCTTTGCGCGTTGAAGACCTCGAGCGTCTTCGTCTCCGTCAGAACAACCACACGACCGCCGCCAAACGCGAGCTCCTTTGCCGAACTCGGAGTGATTTCACGCATGAGCGCGCCGTTAGCGGAGTAGATGCCCACGCTGTGATCCGGGCGGAGCACGGCGATCCGGCCGGCATCGACAGCCGCCGAGACGATCGACTTCGCCCCGGAGGCGATCATCCGCAGCGGTCGGGGCCTAGGCTCGATCAATGACAACCGAGCGCTCGAGATGGTCGAGCCAATGGAGTCCGCATTCGGCGTTGTCCTCCACCTGCTCACGGCGAGAACGTTCCCTGAGCCGGCAAGGCCGCTCAGCCAATCGCCCTTCCAGCTGTCGTCATACCCGAAGACGCGGAACGCACTGGCGATCTTGTTGGCTCTCCGTGTTGCGAGCGACGCCGTGAAGAGTCGCGCCGTCGTCTCCTGGGAGTTCCCTACCGATGCGATCGTGATCCAGGCGGTGCGCTGGCCGGCGATCGCGACCTGACGAATGCTCGGGTTGTCTGTGAACCGACCAGCACCGGCTCGTAGCCGTGTGATCGCGCCGGTATGCATATCCCAGACGCTGACGGTGTTGTCGTCGCTGCTGTAGATGACGCGCGGCCCGTCCATCGCGAGGCTGACGACGGGTAGGCCGACGTGCTTCAGCTTCTGTGGGGGCGCCTTCGCCGCGGCTGCGGAGATGACCAGCACAAGCGCGAGCAGAGCCGCGACCGCCGCAAGCAACGTCGAGAGCCGCTTCATCGTTACCCGTCCGGGAGCGGATCGATCCAGCCCGCCCGCTCCTTCCTAATCCAATGCAGGCCGCTGCCGTCAGGGTGAACAGCTCGAAGGCCGTTCTGGGGATAGGGCGAGAAGACGATCCACCTGCCGTCGGCGGACCAGGTCGGATTCTGGCCCGCGGCCTGGGGCACAGGATGGGCATCGCTCCCATCGGCGTTCATAATCCATATCCCTGAGGCCGCGCCGTCGAACGCGATTCGGCGGCCATCAGGCGACCAAGCGGGATAGCCGGGACCGTTCGTCGGGTCCATGAAGGTGAGTTGCCGAACCTCGCCGCTGCTCAGCGTGATGGTCCAGATCTCGAAGTTGCTCCAAAAGGCGATCTGTCTTCCATCCGGTGACCAGACAGGCATCGTCTCGCCAAACTCCCCTGGCAGGTTCGTCAAGCGATTCGCCTTCCTCGTGCGAACGTCCACCAAATAGAGGTGGAAGGGAGTCGTCTGTCCGGCGGCCGAGACGACTAACCGGCCGCCGTGCGGCGAGAGGTCAAGGTCGCTCCTCAACGGCGGGAGCCCTCGTGAGACGTTTCGCAGATGGCGCCCGTTGGCGTCCATCACCCAGACTGTCCAGAGCGGCTGAGTCTCACGGCCGAAGGCGATCCAGTGATGATCCTGCGACCAAACCGGCCCACGTTCACTCACTTTGTTATGAGTTAGGCGCCTAAAGCCCGTCCCGTTGGGGCGGATGACGGCGATCTCGCCCCGCCCACATTCCTGCCAGTCGCCCTGGTACCGACAGAGGTGGTCGTTCTCGAAGACGATTTGAGTTTCGGCAGGCTTGCTGTTTGCCCCCACTTGCGTGAGCGCGTAGGCGGTCCCGCTGAGTGCCGCGAGCCCTAGGCCCAGTGCAGCCGTGTAAGCGAGAGATCTTGAGAGCTGCTTCATGGCTCTCACCTCCGACTCCCATGATCGTCTGAGAGCGGCCGTAAGGCATCGTGCAACCTTCGGATCCGCACCTGCTTCAAAGTACGGATACCGATGTCTTCACATCTTCGGTCGCACTAGACTCGCGATGCCGTTCCGGCCCGGGGGAGGAGGAACGTCGACCGCGCGAATGCTCCTCGTCGGCATCCAGACGGCCTTGCACTCGGCGCACTGCGGGATGAGGGCGACGCACTTGGCACTCATCTCAGAACGGCTTATCCGTAGCCTGGCCACTGCAGGACGATGAGAACAATTGCGCCGAGGACGACGACGATCGTCCAGAAGAGCATCCTCTCGAGGAATCCCCAGCACTGCGTCGCGTCTCTTGTAAAGAGATCGGTATCCGTACTTTGAGGCGACGCGGATCCGCGAACCGCACGATGAAGCGCGAACGTTTGCCCGCGATGATGGTCGTCGGAGGTGAGGGCCATGAAACAGCGCTCGAAATGGGCCTTCGTTGCCGTGCTTTCGTTGTTGCTGGCGTTGCTCGTGCCGGCGGCAGCAGGGAAGCCGGCGCCCACACGTTCGTTGCAGGTAAATGGTTGGGTAACGGGGTTGGCGTTCGAAGGGGCGCGCGTCGTCTACGGCGTCGAACCCATCGGAATCACGTCCCACAGTGTTCACCTCTGGAACGTTCTCTCCGGCCGTGGCTCAACCGTCCACCGCAGCGGCGGCGGAGTGGAGTTCGCTATCGCCGGCAACCGCATCGCTTGGATCGCCCGTGGCGGCAGCCCGAGTGAGACGGACGAATATCTCGTCACGAAACCGAGGCCGCGGCTGCACCTCCGGCAGGTCGCCGGAGCCGTGCGCAACGACTATGAGTCTCAACTCCCGCCAGAGCAAGGCAACTGGCTGAGCGGCCTGGTCGGCTCGGGCAACGTGATGGCGGTCAGCAGCTGGACGACCGGCGCTGGCAACAGCATCTCGAAACAGCGCCTGAGCCTGGTCGGCACCCGCGCACTGAAGCCGATCGTTACAGGGCCGGGGGCAATCGTCGCGCAGTCGGTCGACGCAGGCCGCGTCGCCGTCGTCCGCTCGATGGCGCTCTGGCCGAGCCACTATCGGTTGAGCGGCGGGGAGGGCAGTGTCGCCATCTACTCGACGAGCGGCAAGGTGCTGCGGCAGGTGAACTCGGGCACGGCCAAGGAGGCTGCGCTCAGCGGGAACACACTTGCGGTGCTGACGACCATGAACAGGATCGAGCTCTACAACGCGAAGAGCGGCGAGTTGGTTCGTTCCTGGCCGGTACCGCAGCGTGCAGCCCATCTCGACGTGCAGGGGGCCATTGCGATCTACTCGGTCTACGGCGAGTATGCGGGGCCTCGCGCGGTGCACGCCCTGCAGCTGAAGACCGGCAAGGACGTCGTCCTCGCCAGAGGCTTCGGCCAGGGGGACGACGCGCAGATCGACCCGTTGGGCGTCGTCTACGCGGTGGACAAGTGGCCCGGCACGCCGCACACGCATCTCTTCTTCGTGCCGATGTCCCGCATGCTCGCCGCTTTTCGCGGGAGGTGACGCGGGCCAATGGAGAGGCTTTCAACGTGGGGCTCGTTTGGATTGGTCGTCCTCGTTGCCCTGCTTGCTCTCTCGGCAAGTGCTAGTGGAACTCCTGGAGCACGAGCGAAGCCGGGCAAGCTCCACACGCTCGTGACGACCCACGGGGACGTCTATGCCTTCGCCCAGGACGGTGACCGCATCGCCTGGGTCGGCGGCGACGCCAAGGTTCGCGTACGCAGCCTCTCGGCGCGCCGAACGGACGTGCTTGGAAGCGTCACTCCCGTCGAGCGCGCGTCCACGGCGATCCTGGCGCTCGCCGGACAGCGCGCGCTCTGGTCGTGGGACGCGGGCGGTAACAGCACCGAGTACCCGCTGGTCGTCGGCGCGCGTGGCCACCGGCAAGTCGAGATCGCGCACCTCGGCGGCGGCCTCCGCGGCATGGGCGATGGGCACGATCTCGTCGGTGTCGCGGGCGACGGCACCACCCTCGCGTACGCATGGGTAGCGGAGACCTGCCCCGGGGAGCCGTACGGCTGCAACTTGTTTGACGCGCCGCTCGTCGTCGACGGCGGCGGCGTCTCGATCGCGAGCTGGGCGGCCCCCGTGGGGCCGCGCGCGAGGTTCTTCCCGGCCGTGCTCCCGGTCATCCCGCCGCCCGCGCTTTTCGCCCTCGCGCAGGCAAGCGTGGCCGTCGCGCCGGCGCGTACCACGACCCCCGTGGGCACCGCCCCACGGGTGATCGAGGACGGGCCGGTCGAGGTCTACGACCTATCAGGTCACCTCCTGCTGCGCGTCCCATTCCAAGGCCTCGTCCGCGACCTCGCGATCTCCGGCCGCACGCTCGCCGTCCTGCTCGAGCGCCCGGACGGGACGAAGATGCTCGAGCAGTTCACCGTGCCGCTCTCGAACTTCACCGCGGCCGCGCCGGTGCCGCTCGCCGCGACCGACGTCAGCGCCGGAAGCGGCGGGATCGTGTTCCGCGCCGGGCGCGACATCTATGTCTTGAGGCCCGAACACGCGAAGCTCCTGGCCCGAGCGGCGGCACGGCCGATCGGCCTCTCGATCGAGGGCAAACGGATCGCCTGGGCAGAGAACGTTCACGGGAAAGGCCGCATTGAGGCGGTGACGCTGCGATGACGACGGGCGCCGAGGGCGGCCCTCTTCGATCGGAATTCGTAGAAGGAGCATCTGAGGGAGGCGAACGCACGATGAGAAGGTTCTTCACGCCATCGATGGGCGTCGCGTGCCTGGCGCTGGCTGTGGCGCTCAGCGGAACCGCCTACGCCGTTACGCGGCTGCCGGCAAATAGCGTCGGCACGAAACAGGTCATCGACCACTCGCTGCAGCAGATCGACCTCAAGCCCGGGATGCTGCAAGGACGCGCAGGCATCCCGGTCGGCAGCGTGAGCTTCCGGGGAAAGGCGCCGAGATTTCGCCGACCGCCGGGGTCGACACGCGCATCATCATGACCTGCCCGGAGAAGACGATGGTGCTCTACGGCGGCTTCAGGGCGAATGTCCCGGTCTACGTGCTTGACGACTACGGGGGAGGACAGGATTGGTACGTATACGTCCGTTCGACGGGCGCAACGATCGGAGGCCTCCCGGGCAGCTTGTACGGCTACACGGCCTGCGTGAAGACCTCTTAGCCGATTCAGCGGCGCGTGGTCACGTGAGTGTGTTCCGCGAGAATCTGGCTAACGGGTGTGAGAGCGTTCGAGACGTGCCGGCCCTGCCCCCCTCCACCCAACGATGGCAGGACGCACACAGCGTCTCCAGGTTCGCTAGGTCGTACTTTGCTCCACCGTTCGCGAGGCTGACGATGTGGTGAACCTCAAGCTTCTTGCTCGAGCCGCAACGCCTGCAGAGGTTGCCGTCTCGCCTGCGCGCTGCGGCTCGCGCCTGCTGCCAGCGTGCAGTCGAGCGGGTGCGCCGTTGCTGCGAGACGATCGTCATCGCCGCAGCAGGAGCCAGCAGGGATCGTCAGTCGACGACCGCTCCCACGATGGAGACTCGCCCTCGTAGACCCGTTCTCGCTGGATGACACCGGGCTCACCCGGCTTGGCTCGGGTCGCCCAACGCTCGCCCTTCCCGAGGCCGTAAGCGGCCGCTCGGGTCAGAGTCATCAGCGACACCTCGCCCCGAGCGCCGCCGCTTGCCGAGCGCATCGAGGCGGTCGCGCCCTCATAGGCCGGGAACGTCACGGCAGAGATCTCGCGCACGCGGGCCTCGACGATCGAAACCTCGGGAAGTCCTGCGGGGTTGAGCTTGGATCGGGCCGGCCGCTGGCGAAGCTCGTCTTTGAGCACCCTGAACGTGCCGGAGGTCCCGAAGCTGCCTGCCTCGAGGCCGGGGAGCACGTTGTCTCGCACGTAGGGCGCATCGAGCAGGCGTGCCTCGTAAGCCGCACCGCTCGGTTCGTCCCGCAGATCGGCGACCGTGGCAATCGGCTTGCTGTGGACGACCGGGTCCATGCCGTGCTGGAAGAGGACCCGGATCTTGGCGCGGTCCTCGACGATCGTGCGTGCGAGCGATCTCGGCATGAACCGCTCCAAGAAATGCCCCTCCTTCACGCTTTGGATCTCGGTCCACGTCGAGTAAGGGACGATCAAGCCATGCATGATCTGAGCGCCGTCTTCCGCCGAGCGGATCCTGATCTCGCAGGACGTCGCATCGGCCACAGTCCGTCGGACGGCCTCCCGCAACCGGACGGTCTCTCTCGAGCCAAGCTCCCAACTCGGCCTTGCGGGTCGTGACGAGCCGAGCATCCAACGCGGCGTCGAGGGCTCTGGGGAGCCAAGCACCCAGCGCGGCCTTGAGGTCCGTGAGGGCGTGAGCTCCCAAGGCGCTGAGATGGCGCTCATGCGTCCTCCGCTTGAGCGGCCGCGGGAGCCGCCGCAGCGCTCCCGCGGCGTTCGCCGGGACCCGTCATGGCATGTACGGGACTTTCGGCAGAGCGTTCGTGCGCGCCGCGACGTGCTCGCGGCACGCGCGCCTGATCTCAGCACTTAGCGTGCGATCTCCCCGGCGCGCAAGTTCTGTCAGTTGCTCTGCAGTAGAGCGGTCGCAACGAAAAGCCACCAATCTTGTTAGGTCATTAATCGGCAATTACGTTATACGTTGTTGTCGATGTTGCAGGCATCTCGGCCGCGCGAGCGTCTACGCTGAGGCCGAGTCATTTCCCGGCTCGTCTCGATGAAAGGCTCCGCGTTCGGCCGCTTTCTGGCGGCCGTTCGTGGTTGTTGACAGGAATCGTCACGGCCGGGCATTACTGTGGAGCGCATGAGGGCTAGCCGCCCAGTCGAGACAAGAGCGCGGGCATGTCGCTTGTAGTCGGCAGCCGGATCGCCTTCGGCAACCGCTGGGCGAACATCACGCGCCTTACCGAAGAGCACGTCTACGCGGTGCTCGAAGGCGAAGCCACGCTCGTCGTCCTGCCGCGCGCTATCGGTGTGCCTGCCGGCGTGCAGGCCGTGGCCCGGCGCGTGCAGAAGGCTCAGCGGCAAAGAGCCTGGAAAGAGACCACTTTCCGTATTGATCGGAAACGTTCGACGCAGCCAGCAGGCCGCGCGCCGCGCCGAGGGCGGGAACGCGAACGGCGACCTGCCGGCGCCTCGCGCCGCGCCGTAGCTGCACAACGCGACGGCCCCTTAGCGCAGGACGACGACCCACTACCTAGACCCCTAACGCCGCTCCGCGGGTTCTCGCCCGCGAGTTCGCGCATGGTCCAGCACCTCGAGCGGCGCCGAGCAAAGGCGGCAGCCGCGTGAGCGTTCGCGTTACGAAACTCGCTGGCACTTGCCCCGAGTGCGGTGCCGAGTTCACTCAACCGGCTACTGGGCGACCGCGCGACCACTGCTCGAACGCTTGCAAGCAACGCGCCTATCGGAAGCGACAGAGTTTCGTAACGCCGCGGCACGAGCGTGCGGCCGACCTGCGACGCCGCGCCGAGGGCGTCGAGGACAGATGGGCGACGCTGCGCAAGAAGGCCGGCCTCACAGACCGCCAGCTGCGCCGTGCCCTAAGTGCTTTGCAGGTCAAGGCGGATCCGACGGCGCGGGCGCATCTCGATCGCCTTGAGATCTCCGAGGCGGATCGTGAGTTATTCGCAGACGACCCAGGGCCGGGTGGCAGGATGATCCTCGAGCCGAGAGAGGCGCGATGAAGGTCGGGCCGCTCGCAGCTGCGGAGGCTCAGCGAATCCTCGACCGCGCGGCGCGGCGCCTACTCGACGTGCGCCTCGATTCTGATGCGATCCGACCCGCGGCCCGGACGGACGACCGCACGCTCGACAACGGCGGCGATGAGGGCGCGCCGCTCGTCAAGGGTGAGCGAATCCCAATCGCCAGCGCTGACGGTGATCGCAGGCGCGGAGGCGGCGGCTAGTTGGTCGTAACGATCACGAGCCTCATCCCTCGCCGCGCGGAGCTTCTGCAACCGCTCACGCGCGACAGCCTCGTCTTCGAGGCCGGCGAATGCGCGAATCGCGGCGTCGAGCGCTTCCTGGCGCCGCTCGAGCTCGTCGGCAGCCTCGCGGGCGCCACCTTCGACGGAGGCGCGGCCCTCGATGCCTGCGAGCAGTCCCCGCACCGCCTGCACTACCGCGCGCTCGGCTACATCGGCGCTGATCGTGACCCGCTGCTTGCAGTCACCGACCGGAGGGCAGCGGTAGAGGCCGTACTTCCCCTGCGAGGTGCCGACGACCATGCGCGAGCCGCACGACCCGCAGCGCAGGACGCCGAGGCGAGCGAGCAGCCGTTCCGACTTCGCACGACGGCCACGCGGGACCGAGACACGCTGCAAACGCTGCCACGTCTCGGGGTCGATGATCGGCGGGAAAGCGTGGTCGTTCAGCATCTCGCCGAAGCGGAGCTCGCCGAGCAGCAGCCGCGACGAGAACAGCGATTGGGCGCCGTGATAACTGAGGCGGATGCGACGTCTTCGCAGGCAGTCGCGAACCGCGGCGATCGTCGCGCCATCGAGCCTCATCCGAACGGCCTCACGCATCCGGCGCACCTTGCGCGGGTCGTGCTGAATGCGCCCTTCACTATCACGACGCAGGTAGAAGGGCAGGTTCGGGAACGGGGCGACACCGCGCTCGACGGCGCGCCGCTTCGCCTCGATCGTGCGCTCGCGGGTTGTGCGGCGGTGGTACTCCGCGACGATGCCGAGCATGGACGACGTGATCCAGCCGGAAGCAGTGTCGGAGCGGACCTCCCCCACGTCGGCCGCGAAGAGCTCTCCGCCGGCCGCTTCGACCCGCTTTGCAACTTCGGCCTGAACCTCGAGGCTACGGAACAGGCGGTCGAAGTAGGCCACGACGATCACGTCCGCCTCCCCCGCTTCGACCATCGCCACAGCCCGCGAGAGGCCGGGGCGCTTCTCGAGCGGCGCGCCACCGCTGACGTCTTTCTCCGGCAGAACGTCGAGCAGCCGGAACCGCTCGCGCTCGCATGCCGCCTCGATAAGCTGGCGCTGCTCAACGGGAGAGACGGGATCGTCGCCTGCCTGCCGGGATTGGCGGACGATCCCGATAGCGCGACGAACGGAGGGCTCAGTGATCAGCGAAGGCGATCCAGCACCGGACTTCACCTTGGAATCCGATTCGGGCGAGGCAGTCACGTTGTCCTCCCTACGTGGTCGACCTGTCGTACTGTATTTCTATCCCAAGGACGACACGCCCGGGTGCACGCGCCAGGCCTGCGGGATTCGCGACGCCTGGGGCGAGTTTCAGCGCGCGGGCGCCGAGGTCTTCGGGATCAGCGCGGATTCCGTGGCCTCGCACGAGAAGTTCAAGGCGAAATACGAGCTGCCGTTCCCGCTCCTGGCCGACCCCGAGCACAAGCTCGGCGAGCCGTACGGCGTCGCGCAGGAGGGCAAGAACTCGTACGAGCGCTCGACCTTCGTGATCGGCGCCGACGGCAACGTCACGCGGATCATGCGGCGCGTGAACCCGGACCGCCACGCCGACGAGGTGCTGGCCGCCCTCGGAACCGCCTAGCGGAAGTTCGGCTGAGCGGCCGCTGGCCGCCACAGGCTGCGCGACCACGCTAGCGCACAGGCAGCTGTCTCACGAGGCTCGCGGCGAGCGTCGGAGCGATCACGGTCGCACCCGATTCATCTGTGACGTTCAGCGACCCGTCCACGATTCCGAGCACGCGCACATACGCGCCCTTGCCGACGGCCGTCCCAGGCCGGGAATACACGGCCGTGCCGGGCGAGGCATAGACGATCGTGATCCACTGATCGTGGCGGGACTCGGCGTACATCTGAAACGCCACTCCTAACGGGTCTCGCTGAACGCTTAAGACCTTGCCGACAATGTTGACGCGCGCGCCCCTGTAGCGGTTCGGGTGGGCGACCAAGAGGGCGAAGTTGGCGTGGCTGAACTTCATCGCGCTGTGGCTCGCGCGCGTTGACGTCGTCGAAGGCTCCCCAGCGCCGCCCGACAGGTCGCATCCAGCTGCGAGAGGTGCCAGCGCGAACAGGTAGGTAGCGCCGACCACGAAGAGAACCCGCTTCGGTCGAATCATCTACATCCGATCTTCGCCGCGATCCTAACCTTCGAGCTCTACGGGCCGCGTGCAGCTGACCCGGGCGTTTGTTGGCCGACGGCGCTAGCGCTCGCCTGCAAGCGCAAGTTCGGCTGACACAGACGGAGCAAGTACATTCCGCGTCTCGATCAGCAGCGCCCCCGATGTCGCCGAGCGGCGCCCGAGCGAGCATTCAGGGTGGAGGTAGGAGCGATGAACCATCTCTGGAAGTGGGCGCCAATTGCCGCA
>CAVYZH010000014.1:0-30794 GCA_963772975.1 uncultured Actinomycetes bacterium | reverse complement strand
GTGTGTAGACAGCCACCATCGCGAGGGGGTAGATCAGCGACCAGAAGAGTCCGAGCGCCGAACCCTTGAAGCGCATGCGCAGCTCGCGACGAACGAGCGTGCGCAAGAGCTCGCTGTACCGCGTGAACCAGCTGAGTTTCGGCAGCGTCTCCGCTGTCACCTGGACATTGACGGCCACGCGGGCAGGATACTCAGCCGCCCAGCCGTAGAATCGGCCGGCGTGAGCGTCTTTCGGAGATCCGGCGGCGGCGGCAAGAGCGGCCGACTGGCGATCTCGGCCAGGATTATGCAGGGCGGTCACATCGGGTACGTCCAGCAGCTCGACTCGGCCGGCCGCACCTGGCTGAGGACGAAGCCGTTCGGCGCGCCCCCAACCCGAGCTGATGCGCTGCCTGCGCACGTTCGCGCACGTCGATCCAGCTGCTCCAGCTCGGCCTGCGGCTCCGAAGTCCTCGATGTGGGCTGTGGCCCCGGCTGGCTCAGCGAGTTCCTCGCACGCTGCGGTTACTCGGTGACCGGGATCGACATCTCGCCGGACATGGTCGAGATCGCGCGCGAACGCATCGCTGCGCTCGGCGAGGTCGGCGAGGGGATCGAAGCCAAGGCGGAGTTCCACGCACTGCCAGTTCGTGAGCTGCCCTGGTAGAGCCGGTTCGACGCCGCGATCCTCTACGACACGATGCACCACTTCGACAACGAGGTCGAGACCCTCAAGGTGATCAGACGGGCGCTTGTTCCCGGTGGCCAGCTCTTCATCCACGAAGGCGTGCTCCCCGCCGCAGGGTCGCCCGGAGAGCAGAGCCTGATCGAGGAGATGCAGCGGTACGGAACGCTCGAGTCGCCGTTCGAGCCCGAGTACCTCGAGGAGGTTGTCGTTCGTGCGGGCTTCGTCCAGGTCCGCCGCCTCGCTGAGGTGGACAAGCTGGTCGACCTCTCGTCCACGCGAGGCCGGTTTCGCGGCTTCGGAGCCCTTCGACGCAAGCAGCGTCGGCCCGAGTACAACGTCGTGCATGCGCGCAACCCGTCGATCGGACGGGGAGGCGAGGCGTACGCAGCACAGCTCGAAGCGCGCGGACCGCTGGCGGTCGGACGGCGAGCACCTCGTGCTTGAAGTGCGGTGACGAACTCGGGCATTCGCGTCCTGGCCGCCCGCGCAGTGGTACCCCTTCCCACACGGCTCGGTGACACTGGCCCCCTACTGTGCCCGGTCGCAGGGAGAGCGCGAAGTCGAGCTCGATCGGATCACGCTTCCTCGCCCGCTCGCCCCGGGCGACTCGGCGACGGTCGAGCTTCGCGTCCCGCAGGAAGCCGCCCGGGGCCGCAACGCCATCGCGCTCGACCTTGTCCGAGAAGGCATGTTCTGGTTCGCCGCAAACCGGCTCGGCACCGCTCGTTGTCCCCATCGAGTCGTAGACCGCGCGGATGCGCATCGTCGTCGACGTCAGCCCGCTCGCGCGCCCACGGACCGGGATCGGGAACTACATCCGCGGCATGGTCGCGGGGCTCGCCGAGGCGGCCGGCGGCGAGCACGAGCTGGTCGCGTTCGGGCCGTCGGGACCGAAGGGGCGCGAGCGGATCGAGGAGGCGCTGGCCGGGCTCGACGTCGAGGTGCGGACCCCGCTGATCCCGCACGCGCTGCGGAGCGCCTGGAGCCGCCGCGGCCGGCCGACGGTCGAGCGGCTCGTCGGGCGGCTCGACGTCTTCCACTTCTCGGACTGGATGTATCCGGCGCAGCGGCGCGGCCTGCGCGCGACGACGATCCACGACCTCGTGCCGCTGCGCTTCCCGGAGTGGGTCGAGCCCGAGACGGTGCGCCTGCACGGGCCGAAGTACGAGAACGCCGCGGCGACCTGCGACCGGATCTTCGCCAACTCGAGCTTCACCGCCTGGGACGTGGTGGAGCGGCTCGGCGTCCCCGAGGAGCGGGTGCGCGTCGCCTATCCCGGAATCGACCCGCGCTTCTCGGCCGAGGGCGAGGCGGCCGACCTGGGCGGCCCGTACGTGCTCGCGGTCTCGACGCTCGAGCCGCGGAAGAACCTGCCGGCGCTCGTGGCCGCCTTCGCAGTCTTGCGTGAGCGCCATCCGGAGCTGACGCTCGCGCTCGCCGGGCTCGAGGGCTGGGAGCAGGAGCCGCTGGCCGCCGAGGGCGTGCGCCTGCTCGGCTTCGTCTCCGACGACGAGCTGGCACGGCTCTACCGCGGCGCGTCGGTCTTCGCCTACCCCTCGCGCTTCGAGGGCTTCGGGATCCCGGTCGTTGAGGCGCTGGCGAGCGGCGTTCCCGCGGTGGTCTCGTCGCATCCGTCGCTGGACGAAGCGAGCGGTGACGTCGCCCTGCGCGCCGACCCCGACGACCCGGAGGACTTCGCCGATGCGCTCGAGCAGGCGCTCGACGAGCCGCGCGGAACGGGCGTCGAGCACGCCTCACGCTTCACCTGGCGCGCGTGCGGCGAGGCGGTCCTGGCGGGGTACCTAGACTCACCTGCGTGGCACCGCTGAGGGTCGGAATGGACGTCTCCGCGCTCGCGCTCACGCGGGCCGGCACCGCCCGCCACATCCGCTCGCTGCTGGCCGCGCTCGAGGCCGAGGACGTGGACGTTCGCCGCTACGCGCTCGGCGGCTCGTCGCGCGCGCTCGTGCCCGTGCGCGACCTCGGCTGGTACTTGGCCGCGCTGCCGGCGAAGGCGCGGCGGGACGGCGTGGACGTCCTGCACTGCCCGACCCAGCGCGCGCCGGTGCGCTCGCGCGTGCCGCTGGTCGTCACCTTCCACGACCTCGCCGTCCTGCGGCACCCGGAGACCTTCAACCGCTGGACCCGGACGTACTCGCGCGCCCTGCTGCCCCGCGTGGTGCGGGCGGCGAGCCGGTTGATCGCGGTCTCCGAGTTCACCAAGCGCGAGCTGCTCGAACTGCTCGACGTGCCCGAGGAGAAGGTGCGCGTGATCCCGAACGCGGTCGGCCCGCAGTTCTCGCCTGACGGCGAGTCCGCGCCGGGCGACTACGTGCTCGCGGTCTCGACGCTCGAGCCGCGCAAGAACCTGCCGCGCCTCGTCGAGGCCTACCGCCGCGCAGGCCTGAACGGCCTGCCGCTGCTGGTCGCCGGCGCGCCCGGCTGGGGCGGCGTGCGGGTGGAAGGCGACGGCGTCCGCTGGCTCGGCGAGGTCGACGACGACGAGCTGGCCCGGCTCTACCGCGGCGCGCGGGCCGTGGCCTACGTCTCGCTCTACGAGGGCTTCGGCCTCCCGGTGCTGGAGGCGATGGCCTGCGGCGCGCCGGTCGTCGCCGCGCGCACCGGGGCGCTGGAGGAGGTCGCCGGCGGCGCGGCCGTGCTCGTCGACCCGCTCGATTCGGACGCGATCGCGGCCGGCCTCGCCGAGGCGATCGACCGGCGCGAGGAGCTGCGGCCCCTCGGCCTCGAGCGGGCGCGCGCCTTCGACTGGCACGAGGTGGCGCGCGAGACGGTCGCCGTGTACCGCGAAGCCGCGGCATGAGCGACCCCGCTCGTCGTGATCGACGCCGACGTACTCGGCCGGCGGCGCACGGGCGACGAGACGTACGTCCGCTCCCTGCTCCGCGAGCTCGCCGCGGCCTCGCCGAGCGACCTGCGGCTGGCGGCGATCACCCGCCGTCCCGACCTCGTCCCCGCCGGGATCGAGCCGGTCGAGCTGCCCGCGCGCAGCCAGGTGGCGCGCATGGCGTTCTCCGTCCCGCGCCTGCTGCGCCGCCTTCGCCCCTCGCTGGCGCACTTCGTGCACGCGCTCCCGCTCTGGTGCCCCTGCCCGGCCGTGGTCACGATCCAGGACCTCTCCTTCGAGCGCGACCCGTCGGTGATGGGCACGCGCGACCGGCTGATCTTCCGCGCAGCAGTACCTCGCGCCGCCAGGCGCGCCGCGCGGGTGCTCGCGATCTCGGAGCTCACCAAGCGCGACCTGGTCGAGCTCTACGGGATCCCCGAGCAGAAGATCACCGTCACGCCGCTCGCCGCCGACCCGGCCTTCGGCCCCGACGGCCCGTCGCCGGACGGCGAGCCGTACGCGCTCTTCGTCGGCGCGCTGCAGCCGCGCAAGGAGGCGACGACCGCGATCGAGGCGCTCTCGCTGGTCGGCGAGGGCGCACCGAGGCTCGTGCTCGTCGGCCCGGACAAGGGCGGCCGCGCCGAGGCCGAGGCGGCGGCAGCACGGCTCGGCGTTCCCGTCGAGCTGCGCGGCCACGTCCCGCAGGACGAGCTCGCCGCGCTCTATCGCGGCGCGGCCTGCCTCGTCTTCCCCAGCCGCTACGAGGGCTTCGGCCTGCCCCTGCTCGAGGCGATGGCCTCCGGCACGCCCGTCGTCGCCACCACCGCCGGCGCGCTGCCCGAGGTCGCCGGCGAGGCCGCGATCCTGGTCGAGCCGGGCAACGCCGTCGCGCTCGCCGGCGGGATCGAGCGCGCGCTCGCCGACCACGAGCGCCTGCGCGAGGCCGGCCTTGCCCGCGCCGCCTCCTACTCGTGGGCCGAGACCGCCCGCCGGACGCTCGAGGTCTACCGGGAGCTGCTCGCGTGAAGACGGCCGCGGTCGTGATCTGGACGCCGGGCGATCCCGACCCCGGCCCCTGCCTCGACTCGCTCGCGCCGCAGGTGGACGAGCTCGTGCTGACGGTCAACCCCGGCGGCTCGCCCTCGACCCGGGAGGCGCAGGTGATCGCGAACGAGCGCACGCTCGGCTTCGGGGCGAACATCAACCGCGGCGTGGCGGCCACGAGCGCGCCCTACGTGATCGCCTCGAACTCCGACATCGAGGTCACGCCCGGAGCGATCGCCGAGCTGGCGACCTTCGCCGAAGCCCACCCGCGCTGCGGCATCGCCGCCCCACAGCTGCGGTACCCGGACGGGCGCTGGCAGCCCTCGCGCCGCAGCTTCCCGACGGTCCGCGGCACGCTCGTCCGCCGCACGCCGCTGCGCCGCGTGCTCCACCCCGAGCAGCGCCAGCGCCAGCCACTACCTGCTCGACGAGCAGCCCGACCGAGCCCGCGCAGTCCGACTGGTTCCTTGGCGCGTTCCTGCTCCTGCGGCGCGAGATGCTCGAGCGAGCTCGGCGGCCTCGACGAGGGCTACCACCTCTACGGCGACGACATCGACCTCGCCTACCGAGCGCGCAAGGCCGGCTGGGAGCGCTGGTACGTGCCGGACGCGGTCGTGATCCACCACCACCAGGCCGTCACCGACCGTCGCTTCTTCACGCGCCGGACGCTCTGGCACTGGCGCAGCATCGCTCCGCTTCGTTCGCAAGCACCCGGAGAGCCTGCGCGGAATTTAGTGCCGCCACGAACGGTGCGGCCTCGTGCCGCTCTTGATGGTCGCGGTCAGACGGGCCCCCTGGCCGAACCAGCGAACGCCCTCGTGGACGAGGTCGATCTCCAAAATGTACGCGCCGGGCTTGAGCTCGCCCGCCCGTACGCGGACG
The DNA here is from genome assembly GCA_963772975.1 of uncultured Actinomycetes bacterium. GTDB lineage: Bacteria > Actinomycetota > Thermoleophilia > Gaiellales > Gaiellaceae > AC-32. The sequence goes on along the minus strand of CAVYZH010000014.1, from coordinate 25,356 downwards.
GGCACGACGGCCTCACTTCCGGGGGCAAGATCGGTCGGCAGCAGCGTACACTCGCCGTCGAAAAAGACGAGGCCCGGCCGGCCTGCGACGTCTAAGCCAGTGGTACGAGAGTCGAACGGGCGGCGACCAGTCGCCCCACGGGAAGCGTTCAGATCCACGGTTGCGGAGCCGAACCGCAAGCTCGCATGCCGTGCCTGCGATTACTAGCAGCTCCTCCTCCAGCACCTCGATTTCGACGTCATACGCCTCGGGTGCGAGCGCGCGGAGCGGCGACAAACGCAGCGCGTCCGCGAGCGGGACGTCAACCACGTCTACTTCAGTGTTCGCCGACGCTCGACCGGCGAGCGCTCGACGGATTAACGTGATGTCCTCCGGCGGCGTCTCGGCCGTGTGGGGTGCGTCGAGCCGCTCTGGCAGATAGACGGTAGCGTTGTCGATGGGTCCAGCCGCAGGGAGCGCCTCGTACCGACCGACTCGCCGTTCTCGCTCCTCGATCGAGGTCACGAGTAGCGCCAAGTGATAGACCGGCGTCTCGATATAGCGCGCTGGGAGCAGCGACTCCGCAGTAGAAGTGGAGCGTGCCGCGAAAGCGAAGCGTCCGAGGGTCGTTTCGGACGATCCGGATCTGGTAGTCAGGCGCCCACGGGTCTTCAGCGAGCCAGTTGTCGGGACCACCGACCACCAGCGCCGAGGCAGGCGGTACTGGAGGACATCTTCAGCGCCCGGAAGCGCGCCCAAGACGTCTACGAGTGCAGCGCTCGGCACCTCATCGCCATCGATTCGGAACACCCACTCGCCGCTGCAGAGCGAGTGGAGCCACGGCAGGTACTGCTCGAAGACGGCAAGCCAGACCGGCACGCGATAGACCCTGTCCGCGATCGTGCCGAGTGCGCCAAGCTTCTGCCGGGCATTCGCGTCGACCACGACGACGATCTCGTCTGCGGCGGAGCGTAGCGTCTCAAGCACCGCCGCCACCCGGTCGGGCGGATCCGAAACCAAGCAACAAACGGAGAGCGTGGTGGGGCGGCTGGCGTTCACGCAGCGGATTCTCCCTCCGATCGCCGCCGCTCGCCGCGCGCTAACAAGAATGAGGCGCGCGCAGGCGCAGGTCGAGCAAGACGTACCGGCCGCCCCCGGGAGTCGGCAGGGACCCTGTGTGTAGTCGTCTAGCCGGCTTTCGCGAGCGCAACCCCGAGACTGAACTCCGAGCTGGCGGTTGTCGTCTCGACCCGAGCTGGGCGGGCGAGAAGGTCGGTGCAACGTGCACGGAAACCCGAAAGGGAGGCCTCGGGGTTCTCAGCCGGAGCACGGTCGACTCGCCTCGGTGAGCAAGCCAGCGGCCGCGCCCTGTCGGCGGTGTCCCGGAACGCGCACCAAGGCGCCCGACGGTGACCGTCACCATGCCCGGAACATCGGGACCCGTCCACGCCACCCGGCTCAATGTCACCTCGACCGTCCCTGGCCTCGACTGCGGCAACCAGTACTGGGAGTACGAGGCGTCCGGGCCGGTCCGCCGTCGGCGTAGACGCCTTCTTCGCGCGAGGCAAGCCGCAACGGCAGCGTTGGGCGGTAGATGGTCAGCGGCTGAACGGTCGGTCCTCCGACGCCACGACTTTCCCCGCAACCGCGATCCCGCGGTCGGTGATGAGGTACCGAGCGTCTGACGTCTCGACGCCACGGCGCAGGTCGCCCGTTCGATCATCGATGTGCAGCACCCCGAGCGGGAGCGGGCACAGCTCTGTGGAGTCCAGCGTGTACACGGGGCCGATCGAGCGATTCCAGAACTGGGTGTTGACGAGCACGGTCGAGCTCGCGAACGACGTCGGATTCGGGACGTAGAGGTAGCTCGCCCTCCCTGCGGAGCTTCCGATGCGGTCATCGATCCAGCTCCGCACCGGGCCGGTCGTGTTCGCCCAGCCGCGGCTGTTCGCGGAGAGGAGGCCCTGGGCGGAATGTGAAGCCAGCAGTAGTACGAGGCCCGCGGCGCCGGGAAGGAGCACTCGCGCAACCCGGCGGGAGCCAGCGCGAAGGCGGCCGCCGCCGCCAGCGAGAAGAGCAGCAGCAGGAGCCGCGTCACGTCCAGCCCGCCCGGCACATGCTCGGAGATCCGCGTGAAGAAGTAGAGCGACAGCCTGGCGAAGACCGGGCTCGGAGTCTCCGCGCGCAAGAGGCCGCCGAAGATGACGAAACCGGCCAGCGCAACGGAGGAGAGGGCTGCGGCCAGAGTCGCGCCGGCAGGTCGAGGCAGGCCTCGTCCCAGCCAAACGACGAGCGCGATCAGCAAGGGCGGGAAGGCGTACATGCTGTACCGCTCGTGGATCCCCGGATTGAACGCCGCGGCGTACATCCCGGCCTGGAGGAGGAACAGGAAGGCCGCTGCCGACGCCGTGGCGACGAACGCGCGCTCGGCCGGCTCCTGGATCCCGCGCGACAGGGCGACGAATAGCAGGAGGAGCAGCGCGCAGACCGGTGCGACGGCCAGCGCGAGCGCGGCCTCGCCGGCATGCCGGGCGGTCCACAGCAGGACGTCCAGTGGGTCGTAATGCGTCGTCGCGACGCGGTGGTACGCGCCGACCGCGCGGCCAGGCGAGAAGCCGCTGCGCGCGAGGTATGCGAGGAATCCGATCACCAGGACGGCACCGAGCGGCGCAAACCTCCTGAGCCGCGCAAGGAGCTCCGTGCGAGGGACGCCGCCGCGCGCTGCGATCACAAGGTCGAGGACGAGAGCGGCAGGAAGGATCGCCAGCAGTACGAGGGCCTGCGCGCGGATCTCGTACGCGACCAGGAGCGACACGAGGACCAGGACCTGCCTCCAGGCCGTCGGCCGCTCGACGGCCAGCGCGATGGCCAGGACCGCGACCGTGAACGCAGGGAGTGCAGCGTTCTCGCTGATTACCATCCCGGAAAGGACGAGCCCGGTCATCAGCAGGACGAGGATCGCGGCGACCACGCCCCACCACGGCGACACGACGCGCGCGTCCAGAGGTAGACGGGGACTGCGGTGAGCGAGACCAACGTGGCATTGACGGCCTTCACGAGGCCGAACACCGTCGCCATGGTGTGGGCGAGCCAGGCTGGCGCGATCAGGGCCGGGTAGAGGAGCGTTTCCGCCCAGGGTCGGCCCCCCGCCGAAGCCCAGGTGCCCGGTCGTCGCAAAGCGCCGGGCACGCCCGCGTAGATGTACTTGTCGCAGAGGATCTGGGGTCCCTGAAAAGCCCGGTTGACCCAGAGCCGGGCCAGCGCCGAGCCGAAGACGACGGCGACCAGGGCCAGCGCCGGCGCGTGTGCGCGCAGGTACCTCAAGCTCGCGAGTCGGGCTAGGGCCCGACTCCTAGGTCACGCGCCTTCGCCGCGACGTCGCTGAGCTGAGGATCGCGCGAACCGAGACCCACGTCCCAGGCACTACGGGCGAGCTCGCGCGCGACCTCGTCGCGGACCGCCAGCCCGCCCGCTCCCTCCTCCAGAGCCGCCAGGTACAGATCGGCGGCCCGATGGAGATCGTGTTCCTGCCGCGCATACTCGGCGGCGGCACGTCCCATCTTTCGACGGAGCCCTTCGTCCGAGGCGAGCGCATCGAGGAACGCGGTCAGGGTCTCGACCTCTCCCGGCCCCACGGGGACCCTGGCGGCGACCCGATCAGGTAGCTCCGAGAACCAGCCGACGTCGCTCACGACGATCGGCCTGCCTGCCGTCAGCGCGCGGATCACGCTCGCCGAGGTCTCCCCATGGTCGGCCAGCGGAGGCTGACCAGGATGTCGCAGGCGGCGAGGAGCGGCTGGATCTCACGCTCGTCGAGATATCCGAGGTGGACGACCGACTCCCCCAGGCTCAACCCGTGCTCCTTGGCCTGGAGCTCGAGGTCGTAGCGGCTCGAAATGCCGCCGGCGAGGACGAGCAGGGCATCTTGATGCTTCTTCCTGACCTCGGCGAATGCCTGGAGGAGCTGCGGCCCGCGCTTTGCCGGGTTCAGGTTGCCGAAACAGCCGATGACGACGGACGCGGGCCGCAGGGAGCGAGAACGGACGGGCATCGTCCGGCTCGGGCCACGCGGGCATCGGGATTCGCCAGACACGCCCGCGGAACCCGCTCTCGCGCACGCGGTCTTCGACGAAGTGCGAGTGCACGATCGCGCCATCGGCGTGGTCGAGGACCTCGTGGACGAGTGGAAACCGGTCGGCTCGCGTCTCCCACACCGGCGGGAGCAGGCCGTCGATCACGCCGTGAGCGACCAGACGCCCGAGCACGCCCGAATCTCGCTCCATCGCGTCGAGGTAGCCGTCACCGTCCCCGCGCCCGACCGTCAGGCCGGCGACCAGGTGGTGGAGCACGAAATCGTGCAGCACGACGACCCCGCGGCGACGCCTGAGCGCAGCGACGATCCAACCGTGAGCTTCGGGGTTGTTGCCGACGTGGTACAGGGAGACATCGGTGCGGCGAGGCGCTCGCCGACGGCCGCGCCGGACAACCTCGACCTCGAGGCGCCGTTGCAGCTCGGGCAGGAGCAGCGCGCTGTAGTCGGCGATCCCGGTGCGCTCGGGCGGAAGCGGCGAGTAGTACGCGACCTTCACGCGCCCAGGAGCCGTTCGACGACGTTGTCCCACGACGCCTGCTCCGCCAGCTTCTTGCCGGCCCGACCCCACGTCCGGGCTTCCTCCGGGCTCTTCGCGAGCCGCGAGAGCCTGGGCGACTGCCGCGGGCTCCGGCTCGCACACGAGGCCGGTCTGCTGGTCGGTGACGACCTCGAGCGGCCCGCCGGCATCGCGCGTGGTCACGACGGGCTTCTCCGACAGAAAGGCCTCGTACGGCACGAAGCCCAGATCCTCGTCCACCGGCGCGTAGAAGACGGCCCGGCACCGCGCGTACAAGCCCGCCAGCTCCTGCTGATCGACTCTCCCTGCGAACCTCAGCCGACCCTCGAGACCCTGCTCGCGGGCCAGCTGCTCGAGGCGTGGGCCTTCGGGCCCCTCCCCCGCGACGACGGCTTCGAGCCGTGGGTCGGCGGCCACCGCTTCCCCAGCAGGTCGACGCGCTTGGCGCGGTCGAGGCGCCCGACCGACAGCACGAAGTCGCCGTACTCCTCGCAGCGGTAGTCGAGCGACTGCGGCGGCGGGCGGAGGACCTCTGCCTCGAGAGCGTTGTTCTCACGGAGCCGGTTGGCGACGTTCCGCGAGATCGCGAAGAGCTTCCGCGCCTCGCCCAGCGTCGTGCTGTCAAGCGGTGGACCGCTCGTCGCGTGGCGCGGTCAAGGGGTCCGGGCCGAACTGGCCGAGCGGCGTGCCGTCGAGCTCGTAGGCCTGCCGGAACTGGTGCACGAGCCAGACGACCTTGTTCGGATGGCGAATTGCGTAAGAGGGGAACTTCGTGGCGATCACCAATTCGATTGGACGGCCGTCGGCTTCCTCGAGATCGGTCAGGCGCCAGAGCAGCGACTGCGTCAGAACGTGCGCGCGCGGATACCACTTGAAGGGAATCGTCACGAGTTCGGCGTCGTGGTCGCGCTGGCGAAGCTCCCTCACGAGGCTCTCAACGAGTACCTCGGTGCCGCCGCGAGCGAAGGGGACCTGCGGCGGCAGACGGCGATCCTCACGCGCGTGCACACTGGTAGTCCTGCGGTCCGAAGACGACGTCGTTCAGCCGGTTGACGTCCGCATCGAGCAGCTGCTGCGCCTGGGCGAAGGCCGGCTCTTCTGGCAACGGCACCAGCCGCAGTCGCTCGTCGGCGGACGGCTCGGACGTGAAGCGCATCTTCACCTCTCGAAAGCCGGCTTGCCGCGCGAGAAACGAGAGTGTTAACGGGTGCAGTGGCCGGTTGTGCGAGAGATCCGCCGAGAAATTGGCGAGAGCTACGAGGCTCAGCGGGTTCGGCGTCTCGGCCACGAAGTGTCCGCCAGGCCGGAGCTTGGCAGCAGCGAGCTCTAGAAGTCGGAACAGCGCCCGCGGCTCGAGGTGCTCGAGGACGTGGGCGCAGAAGATCCCGCCGAGAGCGTCGTCGTCCAGCCCACTCAGGTATCCGACCGCCTCCGCGAGCTCGACGGCGAAGCCCTCGTCGCGGCAGTGTGCGACCATGTCTGGGTCGGCATCGATTCCTCGCGCCTCAACGCCGGCCTCGCGCAGGAGCGACAAGAACTCGCCACGGCCGCAGCCGATGTCGAGCACCGGCGCCGCATCCTTGAACTCGTCCGCATAGACGGCCTGCCGCTCGCGAATCAGCTCCGACGAGCCGCGCATCCGCGACTCGAAAGCGAAGTAGTCGGGTTCGTCCACGGGCGCAAGAGGCGGCTGTGTCGGCGCTGAGACCGGCTCGGCTGCTGTGGGCTGCCTCTGCTGCCGGACCCGCCGCTCGACACGGAGCAGGCGCTCGTCGTCTTCCGTTAGCGACCTGTCCATCGCGCCAGTCGCCTGGATTGTTCCCGCCAGCTGCTCCGCGAGCTCGCCGGCCGTTCCCGCCAGTTGCTCCTCGAGCTCGTCTGTTCGTTCGCTCAGCTCGTCGAGCGCACGCAGCACGCGCGAGTTGAAGTCGCGCTGCTGCGTGAGCGCAGGCTCGACATACCACCGCATGAGCTTGCGGAGAACGGCTTTGATTGGCGCCAGCAGCAGACCGCGGAACCGGCCCCGAGGACCAGGCTTGTAGAGAAAGGGTCGCTCGGCGGTGACGGCCCAAAAGCGCTCGGCTTCGGTCCGGGCAAACGCGCCAGAAGCAGGAGCCCGAGCCGTTCCGTCCTGACCCTGCCGCGCTGGAGCCTCTCGCCCGGCGATCTCTTCCCTCAACCTCTCGAAGAGCGCTGCGATCTGCGCTTCTTCGGCGTCCCGCGCCTCACCGGCCATACGCCTCAGTTTCCCCGAACGTCGGGCACGAACCGCACTTGCGCGCCGAGCTGGCGCGTGTCCGACAGCCCGAATTGCGCTGGAGAGAACGTCGGCGCGATGTGAACCGAGACGACGTACGGTTGGGCTGGGGTCGGAAGGACGAACCGTCGGCGGCGCTTGCTGTGCACGACCCACTGGCGCGTGACGAACGGCTGTCCAGTACCTGTGGCCACGCGTGGCGCGACGGTGATCGTCACATGGCCGGGGCTGTCGGGGCCCCCCCGCGTGCGCGTGAAACCGTCACTGCGACTGCACTCGGACGCTTCGAGACATAGCGCGTATACGAGGAGTCGGCGCCCATCCAGCCGTCGCCGTAGGCACCGCTTACCAAATCTGCCATCTGGATCGGAGTCCGCAGTCGGTAGAGAGTGAGTTGTCCGTGTTGTGCGAGCAGCTTCGCATGGAGACGAGGTCGCTCTCGACAACGACGTAGCGCTCATCCGCTGCCCCCCAGGGTGAAGCGTCCTCGGGCAGGGTCCAGGGCTCCCGGCGCTCGGCCAATCCTCCCGCAGGTTCGGGCACCCCGAGGTTGTAGACGTGGGCGACGCTGCGATTCCAGAACTCCGTTTGCCAAAGGAGAGTCGCTCGAGCGAAGTCAGTGCTTGGGCCGAAGACGCGCGCGACTTGGCGAAGTCCCAACCGTGTTGTCGATCCAGCTGGCCTGCTGCCGCCGAACGTCCCGTTGGCCATGCCCTGGGAGATGTCTTTGACCGCCCCGTAGGCCGCCCACGACGAAAGTATGAGGAAGATCCCGACGCCGACGGCAGAAAGAGGGCGACCTACGTGGGATGAAGAGGAACAGGAGGGCAGCCCGATCCCGCCTGCGATCATCAGCCAGCGAACGCGGTCGACGTCGCCGTTGAAGAAGTTCTGGACGCGAAAGAGGGGCATGAAACCGAACGTGTCCGAGAAGACGAGATGTTCAGCAGGCTCCCAAGGGCAAGGCGAGCAACAGCACGGCGGGAACACGGCCGCGACAGCGGTCAGCCACGGCGGCCGCGGAAGTCCCCGCTCGATCCACACCAGCAGGGCGAGGAGAAGGAGCGGCGCGACGTGGAACATGTTCCGCTCCTCGATCCGCAGCGAGAAGCGGGAGGCGAAGGCCGCGACTTGGAGACGACGATGATCAGGACGGCCGGCGGCGACTGCGAGGAAGGCGCGCTCGGCCGGGTCAGGCGCCCGCGCCAGAACGCAAGGCCAGTCAGCAGGATCAGGGCGCTCAGCGGGATCACCGCGACCGAAGTGCGATCTCGGCGAAGTGCAGGAGCGTCCAGTGCCGGACCGCGCCAAGCGAGTAATGGGCCGAGGTGACACCGCCATACGCTCCGAGACCGCTGGACAGGGTGGCGCCGCGCGCCGCCTTGTATGCGACGTACCAAGTCCAGCAGACGAGCCGCCGAGCATTGGTGCATAGGCGCGAAGCCCTGCAACTAAGCCCGCGCCGGCCCGCGACGCGAGCATCGAGCGGAGCTTGAGCAGGAGGGCCGCCACGAGAACGGCGGCTACCACAATCCCTTGGACACGGACCGCGATCGTGAGACCACCGCGAGCGAGTGCGCCGAGCTTGGCGAAGCAACGTCGGCCGCTCGAGCGCGACCGCGATCGCGAAGCAGGCCAGGAGGAAGGCGGGGAAGAACGCGTTCTCGGTCATGAGCTCACCCGTGTAGATGAATGCGGGCATGGCAAGGACCAGCGCGACGCCGACAACCGCGAGGAAGGCGAGACCAGCCGCCTCGCCCAGAGATAGAAGATCGGCGCCGCGAGCGTCATCACGACGACATTGATCCCCTTGGCAAGGGTGTAGGTCGTCGCCATCGAGCCGCGCGCCACGCCGGCGCGATGAGCAGCGGATAGAGGACGTTGTAGAGGCCGGAGTGCTCGCCTCGGATCTGAAGCAGGTGCCCCGCCGAGGCGCTCTTGGCGAGGTCCGAGTAGAGGAGCTCGTCGACCAGAATCCACGGGGTCGCAATCCCGTGGGCGAGCCAGACACGGACAATTACTGCGACGAGCACAAGACCCGACGGCGGCCGCGGCCAGCGGGTGGCCCAGGCCGCGGGCCGCGGACGACCACTCCGCGGCCCGGCCCGCGTGCGGTCTTCGCCTGGAGCCGTGGCGGCGGCTACTCGACCCGAGCTCGAGCTGCTTTCCGTTTGCTGCAGTCGCTCCGAGCAGCGCGATGCGCTGGGCGAGCATGAGTTCTGCGCCCCGAGCTCCGAGATCACGGTCGAGTAGTGGAGCAGCACGACGAGGTGAAAACGGCCCGAAGGCGAAAAAGCGCCGGCGGATAGCCGTATCCCGACCGCCCCGCGAGCACGTTCAGCCCCTCGCGCCACACCGCGAAGACGAGCAACACGACGCCGGTCACCAGCCACAGCAGCGCGTAGCTGCTCCCGAAGCCGACGGCTGCGGATCGACTCGAGGATGACGGAGCAGCAGGATCGCGGCGATGGCGGCGAAGATGGAGACGCGAAGGGGTCATTGTTCCTCCGGCAGCGGGACTATAGCGTCGAAAGACGCTGACGAAGAGCGCCAGCATGACCTTGATCATGTAGTAGAGGGAGGGGGGCCGTGATCGAGGAGCGGCCTGCGGCACGATCGCGCATCGCGACGGGCACCTCGACGATCCGTAGCTTGTGGCGCGACGACCAACGTTCGCCTCGGCCTCGGGGTAGTCGTGCGGGTAGTCGGCCGCGAAGAGCACGATCCCGCGCCGGTTGACGGCGCGGAAGCCGGAGGTCGGGTCGGTCATCCGCTGCCGGGCGATCAGCGTGACGAACCACGCGAGGAGATGAAATTCCGAGCCGGCGCGCGAACGAGGCGCGGTAACCCGCGCTCGAGGAAGCGGCTCCCGATGACCATGTCCGCCCGATCGGCCGGGATCGGCTCGAGCAGTTGGGACAGCTCGGCCGGATCGTGCTGCCCGTCGCCGTCGACCTGTACGGCGACTTGGAATCCGTGGCTCGCAGCGCATACCGGAATCCTGTCTGGACGGCGCCGCCGATACCGACGTTGTACGGCAGGCGGACGACCCGCGCGCCGTGCGCTCGGCTCGAGGCGTGCCGTCGGTCGACCCGTCGTCGATGACGAGGATCTCGAGGCCCGGGTCAACGGCGCAGCTCTTCGATCACGCGGCCGATCGTCGCGCCTCGTTCAGAGCGGGAACGATCGCCATCTTACGCGCCGCCCGCCCGATGTCGCGGCTCCCGTTGCGGTCTCGGCGAGCCCTCGACAAGTCACTGATTCTACGTGGTCCGGCCCGACCGGTCCTTAAGCCATTAGCGTCTGTAAACCTTGCATTTCTTGCGCATTTGCCTCGCTTTCGACTGCCTCTATCCGCACACCGTCGGCGGGCCGAGCGCTGGTACCGCAACCTCGCCGAGGACCTGGCGCGCCGGGGCACACGGTCACGTACCTGACGCTGCTCCAGTGGGATCCGGGCACCGGCCCGGGCGTGCCGACGTGGACGTCGTCGCGGTCGCCGGCGGGCCGAGCTCTACGCGCACGGACGGCGGAGCATCGGCGCGCAGCTTCGCTTCGCTTTCGGCGTCTTCCGACACTTGGTGCGTCACGGCGGGCGCTACGACGTCGTGCAGACGCCGGCGCTCCATGTGTCGCTGCTCGCGGTCCTGGCCGCTCGGCCCTTTCGCCGGTTCACGCTCGTCGTCGACTGGTTCGAGGTCTGGACGCGCGACTACTGGCTCGACTACCTGGGCGGAGTCGCGGGGCGCCTCGGCTGGTGGGGGCAGCGGGTCTCGGCGCGGGCGAAGCATCGGGCGCTCTGCTTCTCGCAGCGGCACGCTGAGCGGCTCGAGCAGATCGGCTATTCGGGCGAGATCACGTCTCGAGGGGCTCCTGCCGGCGGGCATGGAGGCGGCCGAACCGCAGCCCGCCGAGCCGATGGTCGTCTTCGCGGGACGGTTGATCCCCGAGAAGCAGGCGACCGCGGTCGTGCCGGCGTGGCGCTCGCGCGTGAGCGCATTCCGGACCTCCGGGCGACGATCTTCGGCGACGGGCCCGAGCGGGACGGCGCTGCTACGGCTGATCGACGAGAGCGGGCTCGACGGAGCGGTTCAAGCACCCGGTTTCGTGCGGGCGAGCTCGTCGAGGATGCGGTCAAGCGCGCGCTCTGCCTCCTCTTTCCCTCTCGCCGCGAGGGTTACGGCCTCGTCGTCGTCGAAGCCGCCGCGGTCGGAACGCCGACCGTGGTCGTCGACGCGCCCGACAACGCGGCCGCGGAGCTCGTCGAGGACGGCGTGAACGGGTTCGTCGCGAAGTCCGCCGAGCCGGAGGAGCTCGGGGACGCGATTTTCCGCGTGACGAGGCCGGGCCCGCGCTGCGGGAGTCGACCGCCGACTGGTTCCGCCGCAACCGCGAGCGACTCTCGCTCGAGACCTCGGTCGAGCGGGTGCTCGCCGTCTACGGCCGGCGCTAGCGCGTGCGCGTCGGCCTCAACGTCCTCCACCTGGTTCCACGCGAGACCGGTGGCGGCGAGCTGTACGTGCGGCGGCTCGTTCCCGCGCTGCTCGAGGCGGGCAGAGATCTGAGCTGTCGTGTTCGCCGGGCACGAGGCGCGCCTTCGCTGGCGGCCGAGCCGTGGGCGTCCGGCGTCGAGCTCGTGCACGTGCCCGTCCGCTCTCGAAGCCGGCCGAGGCGCGTGCTGGCCGAACAGACGTTGCTCCCACGCGCCGCGCGCAAGGCTCGGGTCGACCTCCTGCACAACGTCCAGAACACCGCGCCTGCGATGCCGCGCGTCCCCCAGGTGACGACGATCCTCGACGTGATCTACAAGCGCAACCCCGAGACCCACGCTGGGGTGCTGGCGGCCGGCGTGGCGATGCTGGTCCCGCTCGCCGCGCGCCGCTCGCGGCGGATCCTGACCCTCTCCGAGGCCGCGAAGGAGGACATCGCCCACTACCTGAACGTCGAGCCGCCGACCGGATCGACGTGACGCCGCTCGGCCCCGGCCTCGGGGACGACGCGCCTGTGGCGGAGGCTGGGCTCCGGAGGCGCCACGACCTCGGCGCCGCGCCGATCGTCCTCACCGTCTCCGCGAAGCGGCCGCACAAGAACCTCGAGCGCCTGCTCGAAGCGATCGCGCGCGTGCCGGCCGAGCCGGTGCTGGTCGTGCCCGGGTACGAGACGGTCTTCGAACGCCCCCGAGTGAGGCAGCGCGCGGGCGAGCGGGTCCGGTTCCTCGGCTGGGTCGACGACGGAGCTCTCGAGGGCCTGTACCGCGCCGCGAAACCTGCTCCGTCTTCCCCGCTCGCGGAGGGCTTCGGGCCTGCCCGTGCTCGAGGCGATGATGCACGGGGTTCCGGTCGCCTGCTCGCGGATCGGCCCGTTCTCGAGGAGGTCGCAGGCGACGCAGCGCGCTACTTCGACCCGCTCGACCCGGGCTCGATCGCCGACACGATCCAGCGCGCCCTCGCCGATGACGCGCTCCGTCGCCAACTCGGCGCCATCGGCTCCGAGCGAGCGCGATCGTTCGAGGCCGGAGCGCTGCGGCAACGGGAGACGCTCGCCTGTTACGAGCGCGCAGCCGGGTAGAGAGGGAGAGGACTTCGAGTGCGCGGTCGTAGACTCCGAGCCCTCGCGATGGCCAGTGACAGTCGAGAAACGTCCCGCCCAACCTCGTCGCTCGTCGGACAGGCTCTCCATGCGGTTCTGAGGCGCGTGCCCGAGTCCGCTCTGAACCGCGTGGGCGCCTCGGAGCTCCAGGCATCCGTGGTTCCGGCGACTGGTGCGATGGACGATGCGCCCGATGCAGACGAGTGACACCGTCATCAGCCAGGGCGCCGGCGCGGGCCTGCTCTTCAACTCGTCAGGCGGATTCCCGAGTCGTGCGCTCGGTCACGTCGAGCCGGAAGTGCAGGCCGCGCTGGCCGAGCTCCTCAAGCCGGGAGACGTCTTCTACGACGTCGGCGCGAACATCGGCTACTTCACGCTGATCGGTGCACGTCTCGTCGGCCCAGCAGGTCGGGTAGTCGCCGTCGAGCCCCAGCCGGAGGCACTCCGGCGTCTCCACCACAACGTCGCACTCAACGCCTTCGAGAACGTCACGACGATCGAGGCGGCAGTCGGTGACGAGGAGGGTCACTCCCAGCTCGTCATCAGCCCCGAGGGGATCCTCGAATGGGCGGCGCTCGAGCCTTCGCCCGATCCGGCGTGCCCGACGATTCCGGTGAGGGTCACGACCGTCGACGTCCTCCGCGGCGGCCTGCCGGCGCCGACGCTGATCAAGCTCGACGTGGAGGGTGCCGAGGATCGTGCGCTCGTCGGGATGCAGGAAGCTCTGCGGCGCGACAAGCCCGCAGTCCTGTGCGAAATCCACCAGTCGCTCGCTCGAATGCGCGAGCTGTTCGAAGCCGAGAACTACGAGGTCGTCCGGCTCAGAGCGGCACGGCGCCGAGTACCGCCAGGTGCTCGGCAGACCCCGTTAGCAGGCCCTACGACGGATCGGCCATAACGCCGTCGTAGGCCGCCGCGAGCCTGTCTGCGGCCGCGCCGAGCGAGTACTTCTGGACGAGACTCTGGTCATAGTCGGCGCGCGCCACCCTGGCCGATGCGCCAGCACCTCTTCCGCCAGCACACGGGCAAGGCCCGGCCCAGTCGCCCGGCGGAAAGAGCGCCTCGTCGCCGACGACCTCGGGATCGCCCCGCTCCCTCGGCGGCGACGATCTGGAGCCCCCGCGGCCATCCCCTCCGCGAGGACCAGACCGAACTGCTCCTCCCAGAACGCGCGCGGAGCGTCTTCCGGGTGCAGCGGCGCCGGGCTGGATGGCAGGCTCGCGAGCACCATCGCCGACGCCCGCGCATAGATGATGGCATCTCCTCGTACGGCACGCTCTCGGTCTCGACCGCTCGACATCCCGAGCTCGCGGCATGCGGCGGAGACGATGCTCCTCGGCCCGGCCCCGACGATCAGAAGGCGCGGCGCGAAGACCGCGTCGCCGTCGGTCGCGTCCGCGGATGAGGGCGATCGCCCGCACGACATCCTGATGGCCCTTGTCCCACACCAGGCGCCCGGGCGAGACCACCACGTGCGCCTCCGGAAGGGGGCCCCCCCGGCGGCGCCGCGAACCGATCCACGTCCACCCCCGGATGCCGACTCTGATCCGCTCCTCTGACACTCCCTCGAGCCGGAGTGCCTCCGCGCGCGCGCTCGGTCGTCAGCAGGTAGAGGTCGGCCGCCGCCAGTATGCTCGCCGGTAGCGGCGTGCGTGCGTTCCGATACGCCTCGAGCATCGGGATCGTCTCCCACACCGTGATCACCACCGGATGCCAAGTCCCGCCCTCGCGCGACATCGGCGCGAACCACAAGCTGAGCTCCTCCGAATGGACGATGTCTGCGCCGCGCAGCCCCTCGTCGAGGCGCAGGTAGCGATCGCCGATGACGTGGCTGCCGCAGCCCCCCCGAGCGCGCCCGCTGCGGGAGCAGGTCGCGCACCGTACGTACCGGCAGGGCGCCCCGGATGTTCAGCCGCCCGGGGGGTCGAATGTGTTGCCCCGCCGTCCGCAGCCACGCCACCAGAGCGCTTCTCGGGCAGTCCCTCCCACTGGCGCAGCTCCCACGGCGTGGCGACGTGGCCGCGCGCGACGACGACGCGCGGGCGCTCGGGACGGCATCGCAGGTCACCCTACGAGCGCCGGCCGGTGACGGCGTGCGTAGCCGTCTCGCCTGCGCCGTGCGCTCGCCACGAGAACTCGGCGCGCGCGCGCGCGGCCCCGCTCGACCAGCTTCGCCGCGCAGCTCGCCGGGTCGGCGAGCAGCCGGCGCGACGGCGTCCGTGACCTGCGGCCTGGTCGCTCGGGGTCGAACAGCAGCGCGGCGTCGCCGGCGACCTCCGGCAGCGCGCCAGCGGTCCGAGCAGGCGACCGGCGTCCCCGCGCCGCATCGCCTCGAGCACCGGCAGACCAGCCCCCCTCCATCAGCGACGGCAGGACCAGGCACCCCGCCAGGCCGGTACAGAGCCCTCCAGCTCGGCCCTCCGAGTCACCCAGCCGAGGCGTCAGCACCCGCTCACGCCACGCCCAGTTGGCTCGCGCGGCGACTCGCGCGCCCGCGCCTCAGTATGGGAGTCGGAGGCCCCGGCCAGGACCGACTGCCAGGCCCCCCTCCTTCGAGACTGGGCGGCGGCCCGCACCAGGGTCGACGAGGTTCTTGTAGGGACGCTTCTGTGCCACACAGAGGACGACGTGGTCGTGGTCGAGCCCAAGCCTCTGCCGAAGCTCGGACGCCAGTTCGGGCTGTGTCAGCGTTGGCGGCTGCACGCCAAGCGGGGTGACGTCGATCCGCGCAGGATCAAGACCGAGAGTCGTCACGAAGTCGTCTCGTGCCGCGTGCGAGATCGCGATCACGCGGTCGGCCCGACGTGCCGAGCTACGCGAGAGCGCGCCCATCACAAGGCCTGCCCGCGTCGCGTCCCAGGCCTTACGTTGGTGCAACCAGATGAGGTCGAGGAGCGTCACGATCCGCGCCACTCGAGGGGCGGCCGGCGGACCGATGTTCGCCGGGCTGTGGAGCACGTCGAGCGCGCGACGTGCCGCGAGCGCAGGAAGCACAAGCATTTGCGCCGGAAGGTGCGTCCGGTTGGAAATCCGTACCGGTAGGCGTACCCAGTCGACCTCGGCTGACCACGACTGCTCGAACAAGGCCTGCCACGCATCGCGGCCGACGAACGCGGTCAGCCGCGAGTCGGGCTCGACGCGCCGCAGCGCGGCCAGGAGCTCGAAGCCGTAGCGGCCTGCGCCCGCCGACCCCTCGACGAGATAGAGGAGATTGAGCCCGATGGACAGCGGCCGGCGGTCGGATGCGCACATCCAGGCTCAGCCTCCTTCGGGTGGGAGGGCAGGTGCGCGGGGGGCGAGGAAGGCCTTCCAGAGCTCGTCCGGCACTCCGCGCAGCGCCAGGAGCACCACGATGTAGACAACCCCGGCGGCCACTGCGAGCGGAGCACCGTTCAGGCCCGGAACGAACACGAGCGACGTCGCGAGCACCGCGGCGACGATCACCTTCGGCACAGTCGCAGTGAGATGCTGATGTCGCCTATCGACGAAAGAGCGCGACGGCGTAGGCGACGGCAAGCGTGGACTCGCCGACGACCGTCGCCACCGCGGCGCCCCTCGCGCCGAGCGAAGGCACGAGAGCAATGGCGATCCCGGTGCCAACCACCAACGCGATCGCGTTCGAGACGAGCAGCTCGGTGTGCAACTGCTCGGAAAGCAGGGCAAACGAGAGCGTCGCCGCGATGAACGTCGCGATGAGGGCGAACGCCTGGATCTCGAGTACCGCGATCGCGGGCTCGAAACCGGGCCCGGCGATGAGGTTGATCAGGAACCCGGCACCGAGAGCCGTACAGAGTGCGACCCACACGCCGAGGATGAGGGCGATCTCCAAGAGGCGCTGCAAGGCGTAGCCGAGACGGAGCCGGTCGTCCTTCGCCGCCCGTGAGAGGATGGGGAACGCTGAGCCAACGAGCAGGAGAGGGAGGTAGCCGAGCACGGTGAAGATCCGGTAGGACGCGCCGTAGTAGCCGGTCTCAATCGCGGTGCCGATGATCGAGATCACCAGAACCGTGACGGCCACGTAGATCGTCCCAACGGTCGCCGCTATCGAGTAGGCGATGGTCATACGCAGGATCCGCAACCACTCGCGGCGCTCGAACGTAGGCACGAGCGAGACCATCCCCCGGGCCAGCGGGATCGTGAGGACGAGCGTTAGGACGCTCACGGGGATCGGCGCCGCGAGGAAGGGCAGCAAACCTGCGCCGACGGCGACAAGGACGAGGACTGCAACGAGTGTCGCAGCCTGGCGCACGAGCTCGAGCAAGCTGACCCAACCAAGCTGCAGCCGGGTCACGAGCGGAACGCCTACAGCCTGCTGAACGAAGGTGACCATTAGCCCGATCCCCCACAGCACGATTCCCGCGAGCAGCGTCGATCGGTAGCCGGCCGCCACCCCGAAGACGAGCGCCGCGAGCAGGCCGACCGTGGCCAGCGCCAAGCGCAACCCCAACAGGTTCTTGATCAGGCGGATGCGCTCGTCGTGAGGGCGGGTCGCGTACTCGCGGACGCCGATGTTCCCGAGACCGAACTCGCTGAGGCCGGCCACGAGCGTCATCAACGACGAGACCGTGACGTAGCCGCCCCAGTCGGCCGGCCCTAGGTGTCGGATCATGAGCGAGGCCGAGACGACGCTGAGGCCGACGCCGCCCGCGTACCCTGCCAGGCGCAGCGCACTCCCCCGGATGACGGCCCCGCCGGCCCGCGGTGAATCGAGGACGTCGGCGGGGTCAGTAAGTCGCGTGGCTCGGCCTGAGGCGGGGAGCCTCTCCTCGTCGGTCACGCTCTTCGCCAGGCCCAGAGCATCCCGTAGCCGGGGGGTAGGTGGAACGACGAGGCCACGGTCTCGTAGCCGCGGTCCTCGAGCAACGTGCGCGCAAACGCGCCCGCATCGGGCGACGGGCAGCCAAATGGGTGGAACTCGAGCGCGACCGCTCTCGCGACGTCCGCCTGGAAACGGGGATCCGTCAAGAGAGGCCACTCGGCGCCTTCGATGTCGATCTTGAGCAAATCGACATCGTCCAGGAACGGGAACACGTCGATCGCTTGAACCATCGTCTCCGCGCCGGCACCGGCCTCCATCCGCGAGGATGTGTCCTTGTGCGCCACGAATGGGACCATGCCGTCCTCCGGCGCGGCACAGGCCTCCATGAGCTGCCAGCCTTCCTGACCTCCATTCGCCTCGATCGTGCGCCGCAGGAGAGCGGCGTTGGTCGGATCCGGCTCGAACCCCACTATCCGTGCACTCGGATGAGTGCGACGGATCAAGGCGCCGAAGAGACCTATGTTCGCACCGAGGTCGACCACCCGTAGCGGCCGGCCGGCCGGCCGCAGAATCGATGCCGCCTCGGTCGGCCGCTCGTAATGCCCACGCTGGAAGATCTCCTCGAGCGTGATCACGTCGACGGTTCCGTGCCTCAGGTGGATGACGACGTCCGAGCCCGCGAGATGGTAACGGCTGATGCTGCGACTGCGCGTCGCGACACGGAGCGCGAACGTCGCTCGCTCGGCGACGACCCGCGACAGGCGCATGGTCGACCGGACCGCCTTCAGCTTCAGGGGATCGTTCATCCGGCTCGCCTTCAGCGCCGAGGCAGCCACCAGGCGCCGTCTTCGAACCCAAACGAGTCGCTCTCCTGCAAACAGCCATGCGAGAACGCGGAGGCGAGTGCCTGCAAGGCGTCTTCCTTCCCGTCCTTGGTAACGATCACGACGGTAGCGTCGCAACCAGCCTCGCTCGTCCGGCGACGTGCTGAACCTGTTCACACGCGGGCATGGCCGCATAGGATGCCAGCCGGGCGCCGGATGACTCTACGACGAACCATCGCACCGGAGGCGGCGCCTGAGCGCGCGCTGGAGTCGATCGGGATCAACGCCGTGTTCCTCCAAGCGCGAATGGGCGGCGTCGAGACGTATGTTCGCCAGCTCGTCCCGGCGCTGCTTGCGGCGCGTCCAGGACTTCGGATCTCGCTCTTCCTCGGCGAGCTCGGCCTCGAGGCGCTACGCGGCGAACCGTGGTTGAACGAGACGCGCGTCGTCACGCACCCGTGGCTCGGAAGGCCATATACCCGGGCCGTCACCGAGATGACGCTGCTGGGCCGGCTGGCGTCGAACGCCGGGATCGACGTGCTCCACAATGTCGCGCTCACTGGGCCTTTGGCGACCCGGCCCGCGAACGTCCTGACGGTGGCAGATGTGATCTGGCTTCGGGAGCCCGAGTCGGTCGGACGCTTCGTTTCGCTTTTCTGGCGGAGCTTCGTCCCGGTTGTAGCGAGGCGTGTGGACCGCGTGATCAGCTACTCCGAATCGGCGAAGCGCGAGATCAGCGCCGACTTCGCCATTCCGGCCAAGCGCATCGACGTGGTGCCGCTCGCGGGCGGAGACCCGAGGACCTGACGCGACGCCCGAAGCTGAGCTTCGGCAGCGGCTCGACCTGGGCGCCGGCCGGATCGTGCTCTCGCTGTCGGCGCTCAAGACGCACAAGAACCTCGCCCCGCTCGTTCGTGCGCTTCCGTCCGTCCTGCGCGACGCGCCGGAGACGATCCTGGTCTTGCCTGGGAATCCCACACGGCACCAGGACGCGCTTGTCTCGCTCACGCGCGAGCTAGGTGTCGGCGAGGCGGTCCGGTTTCCTGGCTGGCTGAGCGCCGCCGACGTCGAGGGGCTTTACCAGGCGGCGGCATGCTTCATCTTCCCGTCACGCCACGAGGGATTCGGACTTCCGGTGCTCGAGGCGATGAGGAGGCGGGTGCCGGTAGCGTGCTCGAACGCATCTGCCCTTCCGGAGGTCGCCGGGAACGCCGCGATGTATTTCGATCCTCGCCGCCCTGAGGAGATCGCCGCCACGCTCGTGCGGTTGCTTACCGATCGTCGCGAAGCCCAGCGCTATGCAGCGCGCGGGTTCGAGCATCAGCAGGCGTTCACCTGGAAGCGCACCGCCGTAGGCACTCTTCACACGTATGAGCGGGCTCTCCGAGACCGGGGCTCACCGGGTCAAAGCTAGCCGACTCGCCATACTGACAGACTGCTGCTTGTGCCGCTTTTCGGGCGAGACGACTTTGGCCAGCTCCTGCTCGCGGGTCGTGGTTGGTGGACCTTCGTGCCATGGCACTCGCGATTGGGCCGTCTACGAAGACACGTGTTCGAGCGCTTTGGCTCTACGAGGTACTCTCAACCTGCGCTTCACGGCCTCGATCGAACCTTGGAGCGCTACCTCCCTGAGCGAGGCGGCTACTTCGTAGAGGCCGGGACGCACGACGGGTTCGTGCAGAGCAACACGTACTACCTCGAGCGCTTTAAGAACTGGCGAGAGTTCTCGTCGAGCCCATTCCGGAGCTCTTCAGACGAAGCGCCAGAGAACGTCGTCGCTCAGCCGTCTTCAATTGCGCACTCGTCCCGAGCGAGTATCCCGAGGAGACGGTGACGATGCGGTACGGGGATCTTTTCTCCCTCGTCTATGGAGCGCAGGGGTTCGCCGGAGGCCGATGAGATCCACGCTCGCACCGGGGCGCATGAGAGCTACACCGTCACGGTCCCGGCACGCACCCTCAACTCGGTGCTCGACGAAGGCAGCGGCGCCGGAGATTGACTTGCTGAGCCTCGACGTCGAGGGGTACGAGCCAGAAGTCCTTGAGGGTCTGGACCTCCACCGGCATGCCCCTCGGTACATGCTCATCGAGATGCTCAATCCCGACCGGAGCGTTGCCGAATTGAGTCGCTGCTCGGCCTACAGTACGAGGTCGTGGAGGAGCCCTCACCTCACGATGTGCTCTACCGCAGACGGGAGGAACCAGTCGCCGAAATGAATGATGAGTAGACAGCGGAGTCCCGCCTACTGCCAGCGGCAAGAGCAGTGCGCGTCGGCCAGACGACAGTCGAAACTGGCACCAAAAGCCTCTCGTGGTCGAGGAAGCCGCCAAACCGAGCGCGTAACCCTGCGACCGGTCAGGTTGGGTCTTACGAACGCGTCAGGACGAATAGGCCGAGTGCATAGAACGACGCCGAGCCCTGCGTCGCGAGCGCCGTCTCGCGGTCGGTTTGCTCCCAAACAGAGCGCCCCGGGCTCTTTTGCCAGAACTGCTGCTCCTCAACCGCGTAGTCGGCCAAGAGCCCTGGAAGGCGGTCGACACCGTAGATCCGGTGCAACGGCGAGCAGACGAGGTCTTGACCGACGGGGACGGTCATCACCATTCGACCCTCGGGCTTTAGCGCCTCGCGCATGATCGTCATCGCCTCGAGGTCGCCGTCGCCTCGGTCAGTGCTCCCGTAGCGCCCTGCAAGGCCGACGTGCTCGACCGAGGAGCAGTTGATGATCTGATCGAACTTCTGGCCGTGGAGCGGTCGATCGAGAATGTCGGCCTGCAGGAACTCGATGCGCTCGTGATGAAAGGCGGGCGCAAGCGCGAGTCGGTCGAGCGCAACCACCACGTGGCCGCGCTGGGCGGCGGCGAGAGAGAGGAAGCCCACGTCTGCGCCGAAATCGAGCGTGCGGCCCGGTCCCGCGGCAAGCCGCGCCATGCAGAAGGACCACTCGACCCAGCGGTCGCCTGCGAGCGTGGCGCCACCGCCCACCGCCGCGAGCCGCTGTGAGAGTCCATGCGCGGCGTTTCCGGCAAACGCGAGCGCCCGAACGCCATATTCCCTTACGCGCGGCAGAGGCACTACGCGAGGATAACCGCGGCGACCACCTGCCACCGCCGCGCGAATCCGCCTAGCTCACAAGAGCAGGCGAGCTTCTCTGTTAGCGTCGATGCACTTGTTCAAGAAGCCCCTCGCTTGGACCAAGGCCGGAAGAACCGTGGACGCGCATCTCCGCTCCGAGCCCCAGATGTTTCAGTACCAGGCAATTGCCCGCCGTATCGCAGCGGAGCAAGCTGGGCCGGTGCTCGACTGGGGGACCGGCTTCGGCCAGGTGGCAAAGCTGCTCGCCGACGAGGGCGTCGACGTCACGCCGTTCGAATATCGGACCGACGTGCCGGCCGGGGTACGGCCGCTGGAGCGCTACCCCGAGCTCTCGGCCCATTCGAGTCCCGACCCGGTCGCGCTCCCCTTCGAGGACGACCGGTTCGACGCCGTGCTCAGCTGCGGAGTGCTCGAGCACGTGCAGGACCCTGACGGGAGCCTGGACGAGATCCGCCGCGTCCTTCGGCCGCGCGGCTGGTTCTACCTCTACAACCTGCCCAACCGCACGGCCTACACCGAGCGGATCGCGAAGGCGATGGGCCTCTATTACCACGGCAAGCTCCCTGACGATCGCGTCTACAGCCTCCGCTCGGCGCGCGAGCTACTCGAGCGGCACGAGTTCGAGGTTGGAGAGCTGCGGCGGGCGCACATGCTGCCGCTCGTGCTCGGCGGGCCGCCGCGACTCGTGTGGGACGTCAGCTCCGCGCTGGAGCGCGTCCCGGGGCTCAACCTCGTCGCGACGACGATCGAGGGAGTCGCAATCGCCCGCTAGCCCGGGTCGTCCGCCTATCATCAGGTGCCGTGAACCTGCTCGCAGGCAAGCGCGTCCTCGTGACTGGCGGCTCGGGCTTCCTCGGCACGCCCACAATCGCGCGTTTCGAGAGCTATGACGTAGCCGACGTCATCGCGCCTCGCTCCGAGGAGTACGACTTGCGCGAGCACGAGGCCATCCGCGCGGTGCTCGCCGACACAGCCCCCGACGTCGTGGTGCACCTCGCGGCCGTGGTCGGCGGCATTGGCGCGAACATGGCCACGCCTGGGCAGTTCTTCTACGACAACGCGATCATGGGCATCCAACTGATCGAGGAGAGTCGTCTCGCCGGGGTTTCGCGCTTCGTCTGCGTCGGCACGGTCTGCGCGTACCCGAAGCACGCGCCGGTGCCGTTCACCGAGGACGATTTGTGGAACGGCTACCCGGAGGAGACGAACGCCCCGTACGGGCTCGCAAAGAAGATGCTCCTCGTTCAACTGCAGGCTTATCGACAGCAGTACGGGTTCGAGGGGGTCTACCTGCTGCCGGTCAACCTCTATGGGCCGCGCGACAACTTCGATGCCCGCACCTCCCACGTCATTCCGGCCCTGATCAAGAAGGCCGTCGATGCCCGCGAAAGCGACGCTCCGTCGATCACGTGCTGGGGAACGGGGCGCGCGTCTCGCGAGTTCCTGTACGTGGACGACGCCGCGGATGGCATCGCCGCTGCCGCCGCGCGCTACGAGGCGGCCGAGCCGGTCAACCTCGGCTCGGGGCAGGAGATCACGATTGCCGAGCTGACCGAGCTGATCGCTGAGCTCGTCGACTTCCGGGGCGAAATCGCGTGGGACGCGACGAAGCCGGACGGTCAACCGCGCCGGTGGCTCGATACCTCGCGGGCCGAACGCGAGTTCGGCTTTCGTGCGGCGACAGAGCTGCGCGAGGGCCTGATTCGCACGATCGACTGGTACGTCTCGACCCGCGAGACCGGAGTCGAGGGCAGAGCAGAGCCCAGCTCATTCTCCTCTCGGCCCTGAAGCTGGGCTAGTCGACCGATTTTCTCCGGCTGCGCAGCAGCACGACGGCCCGCGGCGGCAGGAAGCGCAAAGCGGCCGACGTCAGTCGTAGCTCGAGGCGAGCGCGAGCGTTCCGGCCCACCACCGGAAGATCGTGGAGCCGGCGGCCGCGGCGGGCCTCGCGCTGGCGGACCGCCTGTGCCTCACGCCTCACCTTCCAGGCCCTCTCGCGGGCCCGGCCCTGCTCCGCCGTCTCCGCTGATGCCGCCTGCGAGAGCGTCGTGGCGAAGGCGGCGGATGCCCTGTCCCAACGGAACGCCGAAGCCTGAATCGCGCCCGCGGCGACCATCGTCGCGCGGCGGTTCGCATCGCACACGGCGTCGAAACCTTTCCGGAGCGATTGCGGATCGTCGGGGTCCACGAAGAGCGCAGCATCGCCGGCGACCTCCGGGAGGGACGCCAGCTTCGTCGTGATCACAGGGCAGCCGCAGGCCATCGCCTCGACGACCGGCAGGCCGAATCCCTCGTAGCGGGAGGGATATACGAGCGCGACCGCTCCGGCGTAGGCGAGGCGCAGCTCCTCGTCGGCGAGCGAGAGCCGACGGGCGCGTACCTTCGGGCCGGCCAGCCTCAACTCGGGCTCGATGTAGGGGTGACCGCCGACGCAAACCACCTCGTGTCCGCTCAGCTCGCTCCATCCCTGCAGCGCCCGGAACAGCAATTGCGTGTTCTTGTAGCCCCCGACACCGCGTCGATCCCCGACGAGCAGGAAGTACGGCCGTTCGATCCGATGCTCGCGCCGAAATCGCTCGACTTCGCCATCGGCCGCCGGCCGCAACGTGTGGGCGACCCCCAGTGGGATGACTGCTGCGGGCTTCCCTCGCGATGCAGGCTCAAGCTCGAGCAGGTCCCGGCGCGTGTTCTCCGAGATGCACGCGTAGCAGCTCGCGTGCTCGACGGCGAGCCGCTTCTCGTCCCAAATCGGGTCTGACATGTCGAGCCCAAGCCGCTCGGGGATCAGGTCGTAGACGAGCATCAGGCTCGGCGTGCCAATCGGCGTGGTGTAGTAGGTCGAGACGAACAGCGCCGCGCCCTCCTCGTCGCACACGCGCTGCAGCAACAGAGAGTCCTCCGCCGTCGCATCGGGATCCCATGGCGGGATCATGCGCGTCGCCAGACCCGGCAGACGCGGCCCGGCACCGCCCCGGTCGAGCAAGAGGACGCGACGGCCGAAGTCGGATTTAAGCCACTGCTCGAAGTGCGCGCGCCAGACTCGCACGATGCCCGTGTTCTGGACGAGTTGGAAGATGACCCCGTCGACGACGATCGGCCCGTCCGGTGCCGGCTGCAGCCTCGACTGCCGCGGGCGGTGTCCGCTCATGCGTCGCCTTGCTTCGCCAGGTATCTCCATTCGGTCACGAAATTCAGGTCGCGCGTCGCGCGAGCTTGATTAGCCAGCGCAGCGGCGCTGCGGCCGGTTGCAGCAAGACGAGTTCTGTAACCCTCCCGCGCAGATATTTGACCGATCGCGCGCGGTACAGGCCGTTGGGAGCGAGCACATGCGTTGCGTTCGAGGGGGAATGCTTG
The DNA here is from genome assembly GCA_963772975.1 of uncultured Actinomycetes bacterium. Taxonomy (GTDB): domain Bacteria; phylum Actinomycetota; class Thermoleophilia; order Gaiellales; family Gaiellaceae; genus AC-32. The sequence goes on along the minus strand of CAVYZH010000014.1, from coordinate 891 downwards.
TAGCGATCGAGCCAGCCGCCGAGCTGCAGGTTCCGGTCTGCCTCGGGCCCTTCCCAGTCGAGGCCCCGCCTTCCCTGGACATGTCCGTAGTCATGGTTCTGGTGGACGACTGTCGTGCTCGGAGTCATGTCGATCACCGGAAACCCAAGTTGGAGGGCGCGTCCGATCATCCAGTTGTCCCAGCCGGGCCTTCCGACCGCGAACGGCGGCAGGCCGAAATCGACCTCGCGTGGATAGACGAAGTAGTCGCTACCAAAGCCGAGGTCCAGTCTGTCCGTTTCTCCGCGCCCACTTGGCCAGCCCGCTCCCGTCGGCTGCGAAGTCAATCGAAGTTCGAATGTCGCAGTTCCAACGCTGGCCTATTGCGAGGTACGGCCCGCTAGGTAGCCGACGAACAGCGTCGTTGAAATCGTCCAGCAGTACGATGTCGGCGTTGACATAGCAGAGAACCTCTGCCGAGCTACGACGCGCCGCCTCCGCAAACGCCCAATCCAGTAGCGGCGTCCCGAACTCGTTCGTCACGGCGTCGGTCACGTGTCCAACCACATGTGCGGCTGCGGCATCTGCTACCCCAGGGTCGTCACCGATGACTAGCACTTCGACGTCGGGGCCGAGGTGAACCCAGCTATCCAACGCGTTGTTCTGGATCAGCGAAACGTGCGCATCCACGAACGGTTTCGGGATCGTGAAGATCGTCAGAAACGCCACGACGGGTGGTCGCGCGCTCGGCGGCGGTTCCGGACTCGGGAGCCGGGACCGCCCCGAGCCTTTCGATGTCAGCGTCGACCATCATCTCGACCAGCTCCACGAACGACGTCTCGGGCTCCCAGCCAAGCTGGCTGCGCGCTTTCGACGGGTTGCCGACAAGATGGTCGACCTCCGCGGGGCGTA
>CAVYZH010000013.1:0-19897 GCA_963772975.1 uncultured Actinomycetes bacterium | reverse complement strand
GCCAAGCCGCCGCCCCCGCGTGCCCGACGGACGAAGCCGGCTTCGCCATGCTGCCGCCGCTGCGCCGTGGCGCGTGAAGCTCGCAGGCAAGCTCGTGCTCTCGCGGCTCCGGCTCGGGTACGGCTTCTGGAGCCGCCTGACGCTCTTCAAGCACGGGACGATGGACGAGCCGGCCTATGCGGAGGAAGTCTTTCTCCGCCACTTCGAGCGCGTTACGCCGTCAGCGGGTTTCGTCGCCCTGGAGCTCGGACCCGGCGACACGGTGTTCTCGGCGCTCATCGCGCACGCGTTGGGGGCGAGCCGAATGGTGCTTGTCGATGTCGGCCGGTTCGCACTGGACGACGTCGCGCCGTACCAGGAGATGGCGGCCTACCTCGCAGAGCGTCGCCTGCCCGCGCCTGACCTGCAAGGTGTGCGGTCGCTCGACGACGTGCTGGCCCGCTGCTCGGCCACCTACCTGACCGGCGGTCTCGATTCGCTGCGCGGGCTCGAGGCTCGCTCGGTGGACTTCTCCTTCTCGCACGCAGTGCTGGAGCACGTTCGCGCGGCCGAGCTGCCCGAGCTCCTGCGTGAGCTGTGCCGCGTGACTGCGCCCGGCGGTGGCAGCTCGCACGTGATCGACCTCGAGGATCACCTCGCCCACGCTCTCAACAACCTGCGCTTCTCGGATCGGGTCTGGGAGTCGAAGCTGTTCGCGAGCTCGGGCTTCTACACCAACCGCGTGCGCAGCTCCGAGCTCGTCGACCTGTTCGATGATGCGGGATTCGACGTGGAGGTGGTTGCCCAGGCGCGCTGGCCGGACTTGCCGACCCCTCGGGCGAAGCTCGCCCCGCGGTTCCGATCGGCCTCAGAGGACGACCTCCTCGTGCACAACGTCGAGCTCGTCGCGCGGCCACGACCCGGGGCCTAGACTCGGCAGCGCGATGCTGCCGAAAAGGTTTCCCGACCGGGTAGAGATCGCCGCGGTCCGTGACGTGGCCGAGCGGGCCGAGAACGGCGAGACGCTCGACGACGAGCTGCGCGTGGCCGGCCGCGTGATGGCGCGGCGCGAGATGGGAAAGCTCACCTTCCTCGACCTCGTCGACCGCTCGGGCCGGCTGCAGCTGATCGTCGAGCAGGAGCTCGAGCTCTCGCTCGGCGACATCGTCGGCGTCACCGGTCGGCCGGGCCGGTCGCGGCGCGGCGAGCCGTCGCTCGTCACGAGCCAGGTCGAGCTGCTGGCGAAGATCCGCAAGCCGCTGCCGGACACCTTCCACGGCGTGACCGACCGCGAGACGCGCTACCGGCAGCGCTACCTCGACCTGCTGATGAACGACGACTCGCGCGAGCTGGCCGCGACCCGGACGAAGATCGTGGCCGCCGTGCGCGCGTACCTCGACGGCGAGGGCTTCCTCGAGGTCGAGACGCCGATCCTGCAGCCGCGTTACGGTGGCGGCTTCGCCGAGCCGTTCGTGACGCACTCGAACGAGCTCGACGCCGACCTCTACCTGCGGATCGCGGACGAGCTCTACCTCAAGCGCCTGATCGTCGGCGGGCTCGAGAAGGTGTACGAGCTGAGCAAGGACTTCCGCAACGAGTCGATCTCGTACAAGCACTCGCCCGAGTTCACGCAGGTCGAGTGGTACGAGGCCTACGCCGACTACCGCGACACGATGGAGCGGGCCGAGGCGCTCGTCGCTGCAGCCGCCGAGGCGGCCGGTTCGAGCAAGCTGACCTTCCGCGGCCACGAGGTCGACCTCTCGCCGCCGTGGGAGCGGGTCAAGTTCGTCGAGGCGCTCGAGGCGAAGGGCTTCTGGTCGCGTGACGAGGCCGAGCTGCGGGCGAGGCTCGAAGGGGCCGGCCTGGACACCGAACGCGACCGCTCTTGGTCGCAGCTCGCCGACCACGCCTACTCGCACTTCGTCGAGCCCGAGCTGATCCAGCCGACGATCGTCTACGACTGGCCGATCGAGCTGTCGCCGTTCGCGCGCACGACCGAGGAGGACGAGACGCTGGTCGAGCGCTTCGAGGCCGTCGTCGGCGGGATGGAGTTCGCCAATGCCTTCAGCGAGCTGAACGACGCCGAGGAGCAAGCGCAGCGCTTCGCGATGCAGGAGGCAGAGCGCGAGGCCGGGGCGGAGGAGTCGGAGCCGGGCGACCCCGACTACGTCGAGGCGCTCTCGTACGGGATGCCGCCGACGGGTGGCTGCGGGATCGGGATCGACCGGCTGGCGATGGTGCTGACCGGCAGCGACGCGATCCGCGACGTGATCCTGTTTCCCGCGCTGCGGTCTCGCTAGTGGAACCGGAGGAGCGGTACGCGCTCGACGCGCTGCTCGACGCACTCGGGCTCCCGTTCGACGAGTCGGTGCCGGTCGAGCCTGCGGTGCTCGACGAGGTCTTCGGGCTGCTGGCCCTCACGCACGAGCGCGATGCCGAGCTCGACCAGCACGGGCGGCCGCTGCCGCCGGCTGATCCGCCGGGCCCGCGGGTCGCCGAGCTCGCCGCGGGCCTCGGGTTCGAGCGGCGCGGCTATCCCGGCGGCGAGCGCTTCCTGGTGGCGCTCACGCATGACGTCGACCTGCTCGGTGGAGGCGGTTTGCCGACTGCGGCCCGGAAGCTCGCGGGCTCGGTCGCGCACCGTTCGCGGCGGCGGCTGCTCGAGTCGACCACGTTCGCCGCGGATGCCCTGCGCGGGCGTGATCCCGACTACCCGCTGGAGGAGATGCTCGCCGCCGAGGGCGCCCGCGGCTCGACCTGCTTCTTTCTCACGCGCCAGGAGGCGCCGCAGGACGGCTACCCCGACCGCTACGGGCCCGAGCTCGCGGCGGCGGTTGAGCGAACGCGCGCGGCCGGGGTCGAGGTCGGGCTGCACGCCTCGTACCGGGCGCGAGAACTTCGCGGCGCGATCGCGGAAGAGGCGCGGCCGCTCGGCGCGATCGAGGGCCTGCGTCACCACTACCTCCGAAGCGACCCGGCCCGGCTGGCGGCGGAGCTGCGTGAGGCGGGCCTGCGTTACGACTCGAGCATCGGCTGGCCCTCGCTGCCCGGCCTGCGCGCGGGCACGCCGTACCCGTACCGGCTCTGGGACGCGGAGCGGCGCGAGCCCGGCGCGTGGGAGCTGCCGCTCGTCCTGATGGACGCTACGCTGGCCGAGGAACGCTATCTCGGTCTCGGCGCCGACGAGGCGTACGAGGTCGCGGTCGCCGCGCTGGAGCCGGTCGCCGAGTACGGCGGCGCGGTCGCGATCCTCTGGCACCCGCCCTCGCACCACCCGCGACTCTCGAACGGCTACGACCGTCTCTACCGGCGACTGCTCGAATGGATCGACGAGTACGGCGGCCGGGCCGGCTCGGCGGCCGAGACGCTCGACCGCTGGGCGGCTAGGCGAACAGGTCGTCCACCAGCTCGGTGACCTGTTCGGCCACCTGCCGGGCAGTCTCGCGCTGCTCGGCCGGCGAGAGGCCGAGCGGGTCGCGCAGCTCGGGCAGCGGGGCGTTGCGAAAGCCGTGGGGACGGGCAGCGTGCGCCTGCCGGATCCGGACCCGGGCCCGCTCGGCCGGCTCGCGCGGCAGAGGCGGGCCCGGGATCACGTCAAGCAGCGCGAGCAGTTCCGGCAGCGTGAACGTGCGCTCGATCTTCGCCTTGGCGTCGACCACGGACGCGACGACGTGCTTGCGCTCGAAGCCGAGCACGAGGTCGTACGCGCCGAGCTCGAGCCCGCTGACGCTGCGCGCCCGGTGGGCGGTCAGGTCGAGGCCGAGCTCTTGCGCGAGCGCCACGGCCTCCGGCAGCGCCGGCTCGTCGCCGAGCTCGAGGGTGCCGAGCGACGCGACCTCGACCGGCAGCCCGTCGGCCTCCGACTCGAGCAGTGCAGCCGCGAGCGGGCTGCGAAAGCGGTTCCCGGTGCAGACGAAGGCGACGCGCAGCGGCTCGCTCACCGGACGTGCTCCTCACCGAAACCGACGGTCTGCTCGATCCTCAGCTGACGGGCGCGGATGAACGGGCCGGTCAGCCAGGGGGCAAGACGCATTGCGCGGGCTTTCCAGAGCAGGCCTGGCTCGCTGGGGCAGAGGCCGGCAGCGCGCGTGTAGCTTGCGGCCGCCTCGCGATAGCGCTTCGCGCGGAGCGCGTCGTCGCCGCTGCGGCCGAGCACGGCGGGGCCGGGACCGGAGAGCCGCCGCTCCAGGTACGCGCGCTCTTCCGCGGTCAGGTCGTCGCGCTCGGCGACTCGGCGGAGCACGGCCTCCGCGTGCTCGTCCATCCGCGCCGGCGCGGCGGAGAGGCTCTCCGAGCCCCAGCGGTAGAGCGCGAGCGGTCGCGGCTGGAGCGCGACTCGGTGGCCTGCGTAGATCGCGCGCAGCCAGAAATCCCAGTCCTCGGCGACCGCGAGCTCAGAGTCGAACGGCCCGATCTCCTCGACGAGGGCCTTCGGGAAGAGCGACATCGTCGAGACGAAGTTCTGCTCGAGGATCGCGAGCCGCTGGCGCGCCGGCTCGGGGAAGCGGCCCTTGTAGCGCATGCGGGACGGGTGGATCCCGTTCGGAAAGAGCCAGTAGCAGTTGGAGGTGGCGATCCGACCGCTGTGCCGGTCGAAGGTCTCGACCAGCGCCTCGAGATGTCCCGGGAGCAAGACGTCGTCGGCGTCGCAGAAGGCGATCAGCTCGCCGCGCGCCTCGGAGATGCCGCGGTTGCGCGCGACGGCGACGCCCGCATTCTCCTGGGAGACCACCCGCACGGGCTCCGGGAACGAGCCGGCGATCTCGGCCGTCGCGTCGCGCGAGCCGTCGTCGACGACCACCACCTCGAGGTCGGTGTACGTCTGCCAGAGCGCCGAGGAGATCGCCGCGCCGAGCGTCGCCTGCGCGTCGAAGGCTGGGATCACGACCGAGACCCTCACGCCGCCAGCCACTCGTAGAGCTCGAGGAAGCGTGCCACGAGCTGCTCGTCCGAGCCGGCGCCCTCGACCTGCCGGCCCGCTTCGCCGAGCCGCCGCGCCAGTGAGGGGTTGTCGAGCACCCGGCGCAGGGCGTCGGCGAGGGCGTCGGCGTTCTCAGGTACCAGCAGGGCGCTCTGCCCGTCGACGACGAGCTCGCGCAGGCCGCGAACTTCGGTCGCCACCAGCGGCGTGCCGGAGGCGAGGGCTTCCAGTGCCGAGAGCGGCAGACCTTCCGAGCGCGACGGCATCACGACGACGTCGGCCGCGCCCATCAGCGCGCGCGCGTCGGGCCGCACGCCGAGGAAGCGGACACGCTCGGAGACGCCGGTTTCGGCGGCCAGCCGCTCGAGCTCCGGGCGCAGCGGCCCGTCGCCGGCGATCGCGAAGGTCGCGCCAGGCACCTGCGGCAGTGCTGCGATCGCCAGCGCGTGGTTCTTCAGCTCCACCAGCCGCCCGACCGCGAGCACGAGGCGCGTCCCGGGCTCGAGACCGAGCTCGGAGCGGTCGGCGGGGGGCGGGGCGGGCCCCACCGCATTCGGGACCGTCGCCAGCGGCGGCAAGCCGTGCTGCTCCAGCGCCGCAGCCACGCCGGGCCCGCACGCGACCGGCGGCAGGCCGGACAGGCGCAGCAGTCGCGCCGTCCGCGGCCAGTCCTCCTCCGGAACGCCGTGCACGCTCACGAGCCCAGGCGGCCGGCTTCCGCGGCGAGTGGCGAGACCGGTGACGACTGCCATCGTCGGATTGTGCGCGTGCACCAGGTCGGGCCGGGTCTCGCGGACGGCCCGGCGAACGGAGTTCGCGGCTGCGGGAATGCGCCACGGCCGGCGCTCGACGAGCGGCACGGGGAACGGCTCGGCTTCCAGCTGCGCGGCCAGTGGTCCCGGTGCCGCGGCGACGAAGACTTCGTGGCCCGCCGCGCGGGCGCCGCGGTAGGTGGAGAGCAGCACCTGCTCGGCGCCCCCGGTGCCGAGCTCTTGGATCACGTGGAGGATGCGCACAGTTCCTCGTAGAGGGCGATAATCCGCTCGGCGACTCTGTCGGGCGAGAAATGCTCGGCGGCCCGTTCCGCTCCCTTGCACCCGAGCTGGCGAATCAGGTCAGGGTTCCCCGCGAGCTGCTCCAGGGCGTCCGCCAGGGCGCGCGGGCTCTCGGGCTCGACGACCAAGCCCGTCTCGCCGTCGACCACAAGCTCCGGGATCCCACCGACCCTGGTTCCCACGACTGGGAGGCCGGCCGCCATGGCTTCGAGGATCGAGAGCGGCATGTTGTCGGCCCGCGAGGGCTGCACGAGCATGTCGAGCTCCGGGAGCCGTTCGCGCACGTCGGCGACGAAGCCGTGGAAACGCGCGTCGACGCGCCCGTCCTGCGCCTGCCGCTCGAGCCGGCCGCGGAGTGAACCGTCGCCGTAGATCTCGATGCGCAGCGGGGCCTCCACCAGGCGCGCCGCCTCGAGCAGGACGTCGATCCCCTTCCAGTACTCGAGGTTCGCAGCCACACCGGCGACGAGCACGTCGTGCCCGTCGCCGGTGCGAACCGTTCCGGTCTCTACGCCGAGCGGAATCACGTGGAGCAGCCGGGGTGAGAAGCCATGGGCGAGCAGGAAGTCGGCCATCGCCTGCGACGGCGTGACCACGTGCCCGAGTCGTGTCAGCCCCGCCTCGAGCGGCAGGTAGCCATGCTCGAGCCAGGCGAGCCGGGCTCGCGAGACGCCCGGCGGGTCAGGGGCGTCCGCGCGGCCGATCCTCGCTGCGATCTCCTCCGGCATCCCGTGCAGCGTATGGAGCACCCGGGCACCGCGGAGTCGGCCGGCGAGACGCCCGAACAGGCCCGCGCGCCGGTCGTGCGTGTGAACGAGGTCGGCCCCCGCCAGCTTCCGCCAGAGGCCGGCAGCGCCGGGCGCATCGAGCTTGTGGCTCACCGATACCGCCTCGGCGCGCACTCCCAGCTCGCGGAAGCTCTCGGCCGCCGCGTCGCTGGCGCAGAGCACGTGGACGTCGATCCCGGCCGCCGCGACGCGTGGAGCGAGCTGTCTCAAGTGCGTAACGGGGCCGCCGCGCTCGATCGTCGAGACGTAGACGACCTTCATCCGCGTTCGGTTTCGCGCCGCTGCCCGTCGACCCAGATCGCCGCGGCCAAGCCGCCGATCAGCCAGAAGGGCAGGAAGTACTGCTCCGACAGGAACATGGCGCTGACGATCCCGATCGTCAGCGAGATGCGTAACGTCCGGACGAAACCCTCGTCGCCATAGCCTCGCTGGATCGCCGCTGTCAGGCGGAAGAAGGCCAGCAGCAGGTACAGCAAGAGGAGGCACATCGCGACCAGGCCGAGCTCGGCGCCGACGTCGAGCAGGGCGTTGTGCGCCACGGCCAGCGTGAACGTCCCGAGCGGCTGGCCGGTGAGCGCGTTGTAGTGGAACTGGAAGTTTCCGGGCCCGACGCCCAACAGTGGATGGTCGGTCGCGAGCCGGGCAGCCGCGCTCCAGGCGCCGAAGCGGGTTGAGACGTTCTGCTGAGCAACCTGTTGCTTGAGCACCAGCGACTGCTGGAAACGCTGCGGGTTGCTGTGGATCACGAGCAGCGTCCCGACCGCCGCCACGAGCCCGGCGGTGAGCGTCACCTGTAGCCGCCGCCGGTCGGTCAGCACGAAGAGCACGAACCCGGCCGCGAGCCCGACGAACGCGCCGCGCGAGAGGCTGAGCAGGATCGCCGCCGAGACGAGCCCGATCGCGCCGAGCAAGAGCGGCCGTAGGGCGCGCGTCCGGCCGAGCAGGAAGAACATGAACGGCAGCGACGTGGCGAGGACGAAGGCGAAGTCGTTCGTCTGTGCGTATTTCAGAGTCGCGAGCTGCTCCGAGCCGTTCAGGTACTCGTTCAGGCCCAGTGCCGCGGCGATCGAGCACGTGATCGTCAGCGTCCAGGCGATCCGCCGCTGCAGGAGGCGGTCGGCGCCGAACTGCGTGATGATCACGTAGATCGCCGCAAAGCTCGCGTAGCGCGTGGTGGTGGTGATCGCGGCGGAGGAGTGCTCGGCCCAGGAGGTCGAGAGGAGCGCGATCCCGAGCAGCCCCAGCACGAGCGCCTGGCCAGGTTCGAAGACCAGCACCCGCCGGTCCTTGACCAGCGCGTAAAGGAAGGCGGCGATACAAAGCCCGCCGGCGAGCTTGGTGACGCTGATCCCGGCCGGCCCCGAGGCGAACGCGCCCTCGAGCGGCGCGCTGGCGACGACCAGGAGGATCGCCCAGTCGACGTGCGTGACGAAGAAGACGAGCAGCGCCGCCCCGACCGTCAGGAGCAGCACCATTCTCGGCGACACGACCGAGCCGAGCACGATCAGCGCCCCGACCCCGGCGACCCCGGCAAGGCCGAGCGCCTGCTGGCCATCAAGGCGGCGGACGGCTGCTTCTACGCGGGCCGTTTCGAACACTGGAGTTCGCTCAGCTGCTGGCGGCGCCGCGCTGTTTCCTGGTGTAGCGGCGGGCGCGGCGCGGCTCGAGGTCGGACTCGTTCGGCCGCACATAGTACGAGGAGCGGCTGACCTCGGTCGAGTGGTTGAGCACGACGGCGGTCGGCTTGACCGAGATCAGCCCAAGGCGCTCAACCGCCGCGCGCACCTGCCGGCGAGTCGCGGTACCGGCGCGCGCGACGAGCACCGTCGCGTCGGCGTAACGTGCGACGATCCGCGCGTCGCTGATCGGGATTACCGGCGTGGCGTCGATGATGACCGCCTCGTACTCCCGCTCGAGCGTTGCGAGCGTCGCCGGGAAAGCCTGGGTCAGCAACTCGCCGGGGTCGGCCGAGCGGCGCCCGCCGGGCAGCACGTCGAGCGAGTCGCGCGACGGGCGGATTGCGTCCTTTAGCTCGACCTCGGCGAGCAGGACATCAAGCAGCCCGGGCGTGCGCGGAACCTCGAGCAGCTCGGCGACCCGGCCGCGGCGCAGGTCGCAGTCGACGAGGATCGTCTTGGCTCCCGCGCGCGCGAGCGTGGCCGCGAGCGCGAAGGCGACGGTCGTCTTGCCGTGGCTGCCGTCGGGGCTGGTAACGACGATCGAGCGGATGCTCTCGTCGGTGAAGAGCAGGTTCGTGCGCAGGTCGCGCAGCGCTTCGGCGACGATGCGCAAGCGCGGATTCGTCGCGAGGTCCTCGGGCGAGTGCATCTTCAGGATCGCCGACTCGGCGGGGATCTCCGCGAAGACCGGGGCGCCGCTGGCGCTCGCCAGGTCGTCAGCCGTCTCGACCTTCGTGGTCAGGTTCTCGCGAAGCAGAGCCGCGCCGAGGCCCAGGCCGAGACCCAGCAGCAAGGCTACGAACAACGTCAGCCTCGTGCGCGGGAAGACCGGTGTGGTCGGCAGAGCCGGCGGGTCCAGCTCGAGCAGCTTCAGCGACGGGATCCCGACCTCGTTCCGGGAGACGCGGTTGAGCAGCACTCGCGTCGCCGCAGCTGCGCTCAGCTGCGCCAGCCGCGGCTTCGTGCAGCGGGCCTTGATCTTCATGATCCCCGTCCCCTTGAACGTTTCGACCGAGATCGGGCAAAGCGTCCGGCCGAGCCGCTGCTCCGCGGCGTCGAGCGTCGCGCGCGAGCTCCCCGCCTCCGCGTAGAACGGCATCACGGTGTCGAACACTCCGAACAGCACGAGGTCACTGACGGAGCTCGACTTCGGCGTCAGCGTGAGCGTCGCGGTCGACTCGTACTTGGGGGCGACGAGTTGCGTCGCGACGTAGGCAGGCACCATCACGCCGAGTACGACGAGGACGATCAGCAGCTTTCGCCGCCAGAAGACCTGCAAGAGCTCGTTGAGGGACACGTGTCCTTTCGGGCGCCCGGACCGGGTTCCGCGCTCTGGTTCGGGGGGAGCGAACAATACCCTGCGCGACGTGGCCCGAATTCGACTCCTCCTCGCCGCGCAGCCGCACGACGGCGGCGTCGCGCGTCATCTCGTCACCCTGGTGCGGGCTCTTCCGGCCGAGCGCTTCGCCGTCGACGTGGCCTGTCCGCGCGGCTCACTGACCTGGACCCTCCTAGAGGGCAGCGGCGTCGCCCTGCACCCGATCGAGAGCCACCGGGAGCCGCGGCCGGGCGACGTGCGCTCGTGGGCGACGCTGGTCCGGCTCGCCGGGCGAGCCGACGTGATCCACGTCCACTCGGCGAAGGCCGGCTTCCTCGGCCGGCTCGCGGCGGCCACGCGTGGGCGCCGCCGTGACTGCGTGTTCACCCCGCACGGCTGGTCGTGGTGGGCGGCGGAGGGAATGGAGGCCCGGCTCTACCTGAACCTGGAGCGCTTGGCCGCGCACTGGTGCCGGACGATCGTCGCGCTCTCGGCGGACGAGCGCGACGCGGGCCTCGCTGCTCGGGTCGGCGATCCGGGACAGTACCGCGTGATCCCGAACGGCGTCCCGCTCGAGCGCTTCGCGTTGCCGCGCCGGACGGTGCGCGGCCGGATCCTGATGGTCGGGCGGCTCGCGCCGCCGAAGCGGCCGGACCTGGCGATCCGGGCCCTCGCCTCGGTACGGGAGCAAATCCCGGACGCCGAGCTGCACGTCGTCGGCGACGGCTCGCTGCGCACCGAGGCCGGAGCGCTCGCCGCCGAGCTCGGGCTCGGCGGCGCGGTCCAGTTCCTCGGCACCCGCGAGGACGTGCCCGAGCTGCTCGCCGAGGCCGAATGCGCGCTGCTGGCGAGCGACTACGAAGGCAGCCCGCTGGCGGTGGTCGAGGCGATGGCCGCATCGGTTGCCGTCGTCGCCACCGAGGTCGGCGGGGTCGGCGAGCTCGTGCGCCCGGGCGTGACCGGTGCGATCGCCCCCAAGGGCGACGCCGAGGCCCTCGCGCGCGCGCTCCTCGACGCCCTCGGCGACCCCGAGCAGGCGGCCGCGCTCGGTGCCGAGGGCCGCCGGCTCGCGCAGGAAGAGCTCTCGCTCGACCGCATGGTCGGGCGCCTGGTCGGGCTCTACGAGGAGCTCGCGGGTTGATGCCTCGAACGAGGGCGTAGCCCCTGGCACACTCGGACGATGGCAACGGCGTGACCGCCGCAGGTCCACGCCGTTTCGTCCTGATCGCCGCCACCTTCGCCCTCGTCCTCCTCGCCGGACAGGCGACGGCCGCGCGCGCCGCCTCCGGGCCTGGCAACATCGCCGCGTTGCGTATCTGCAGCGGCTGCGCCCAGGCGGGCGGCGACCTCTCCCGTTACCGCTACGTGATCCTCAACTCCTGGGACGCGCCGACGCTCCCGGCACTCAAGGCGGCGAACCCGAACCTGAAGGCACTCGTCTACAAGAACCTCAGCTTCACTGTCTCGTACGGCTGCTTGGATGGCGTCGACCTGCCGCACCAGTCGACCGGGGTCGGCTACTGCGACGCGAACTGGAACCATCCGGACTGGTTCCTCACGAGCCCGGCGGGCGGCCGACTCAACTCCGCGAGCTTCGCGCAGGCATGGATGATGGATGTCGGCAACCCGGCCTATCAGGCGAAGTGGCTTTCGAACGTGCTCGCCGACGCGCGCTCGGGCGGCTGGGACGGCGTCTTCATGGACGACACCAACACCGACATGTCCTGGCACCTGAACGGCCGGACGATCGCCAAGTACCAGACGCCGGCCGCCTGGCGCGCCGCTACTCGCAGCATGCTCGCGACCGTTGGGCCCGCGCTCAAGTCGTCAGGGCTGCTAGCGGTGCCGAACCTCTCCGCTCCGTGGGCCGCCGACTACGACGCGCAGGCGACGTGGAGCGACTGGCTCCAGTTCACCTCGGGCGCCGCCCAGGAGTACTACTCGAAGTGGGGCTCGACTAGCTCGAGCTGGTTCGCCGACGCCGATTGGACCTACCGGCAGAAGTTCCAGACGCTCACCGAGCAGGCGGGCAAGATCTTCATCGGCATCACATACGCCCCGAAGTCCGACACACGGTCGATGGTGTGGGCGCGGGCGAACTTCCTGCTCTTCGACGAGCCCGCGAGTAACAGCGCTCTGATGTTCGAGCCCAGCGACCCCGAGGCGCAGGACCCGTACGCGCCCGACTGGACGGCCGACGTCGGCACGCCCGTCGGGGCCCGCTTCCAGGTCGGCTCGGCCTGGCGGCGCGACTTCAGCGGCGGCACGGTGCTCGTCAACCCGACCGGCTCGACGGTCACCGTCGCACTCGAGCAGCCCTACCTACGCGACGACGGCTCCTCGACGACTTCGGTCACGCTCGGCCCGACGAGCGGCGCGATCCTGCGCTCCTCGTCGGGCACGGCGGCTCCGCTCCCGCCGCCGCCAGCGCCGCCACCTCCTGCCGCGCCGCCCTCGCTGAACGCGTCGGTCAGCGGGACGAAGGTCGCGCTCCACTGGGCCGGCCTCAAGGCCTCACGCGTCGACGTCTTCCGCAACGGCGGCCGCAAGGCGACCGTGGCCAACAGCGGGTCGTACACCGACGATCTCAAGCGCAAGCCGGCGGGGACGTACTCCTACAAGGTCTGCGCTGCCGGCACCTCGACGTGTACGGGCACGATCAGGGTGACCGTCGCCCCGGCGCCCTCCGCTGCGGGAACTTTGAGCCGGCGGGCGTTTCACATCGCCCGCTTCGACTGGTCGCGGCCTTCCGCGCCCCGGCGGGCTCAGCGCGCCATTCGGCGGTAGAGCTCGACGAGCGGCTCGGTCGCCGGGCCCGGCGCATAGCGGCGCTCGAAGTCGGCCCGTGCGGCCGACCCGCGCTCCCGCCGTGCCCGCGGGTCGTTGAGCAGTTCGACGGCTGCTGCGGCCAGCTCGCCGGGCTGCTCGAGCACGACGACGCCGTCCGAAGGCTCGATCCCCTCGGCGCCCGCGGCGGTCGTCACCACCGGCACACCGCTCGCCATCGCCTCGAGCACCTTGACCTTCATCCCGCTTCCGCGGCCGAGCGGATAGAGCAACAGGGAGAGGCCCTGGAAGAAATCGCGGGCCGATGCGACCTCGCCGGCCAGTCCGAGCTCGGCCGTGCCGCGGCCGGCGACCACGAGCCGGGCTTCGGGCACCTCTCGCTGGACGCGCGGCCAGACGTCCTCGCGCAGCGTCCGGATCGCGTCGATGGTCGGCGGCCACGCCGCGGTTCCGATCAACCCCGCCGTCGGCGGGCCGTCGAGTAGCGCGGCGGGGTACAGCGCCGGGTCCAGGGAGAGCGGCGCGTATACGACCTCCGCGTGCGGCGCGGCCGCCCGCAGCGCGTCGGCCACCAGCGGCGAGCTCGCTGCGAGGTAGCGGTGGCGCCGCACTGCTGCGCGCTCGGCGCGATCGGCGTCGAGCACCTCGCGGAACTGCTTGCTCCACGGCGCACCTAGGTCGCGGTCCCGCCGCGCCAGGTAGTGGAGGTGGACGAGCGACGGCAGCGCGAGGCCGTCGTCGCACCAGGCCGTCTCGGTCTCCTCGAGGTGGACGACGTCGGCGTCGGCTGCCGCGTCCCGGACGCGCTCCGCGAACGCACCGGCCAGCTCGCCGAGTGGCCGGCGCATTCGCCCGAGGCGCGCGGCCCACGGGCCCGGTGGCTCGACGTCGACGAGCTCGACGGACAGGTCGGGTGGCACCTCGCCGCCGGCCGAGAACTGCCGGCGCGCGGCGATCGTGTGCACGTCGACCCCGTGCGAGCGCAGTCCGCGCAGCAGCCCGACCGCGGTCTTGCCGGGCGCGCCGCCTTCGGGCAGCGGCGGCTGGGTGAGGACGACGAGCGCGCGCATGGGCGGGATCGTGACTGATCGCCCGGCTAAGGTCTCCCTCGTGCAGGGGGAAACGGAGCAGCCGGCTGGCAGGCAGGCTGGACCGGAGCTTTCGGTCGTGATCTGCACCGTTGGGCGCGCGGCGGTCGAGGAGACCGTCGCCTCGGTTGCGGCGTCGGCTCGTGCGGCCGGGCGCGAGGTCGAGATCCTCGTCGTCTGGCAAGGGGCCGAGGGCCAAGGTGCCCCCGAGTTGGACGGAGCCACGGTGACCGCTGTCTTCCCGGCAGGCCTCGCCTACGCACGCAATCGGGGGCTCGCGTCTGCGCGAGCCCCCCTCGTCGGCTTCGTGGACGATGACGAGATAGTCGATGCCGGCTGGGTCGGCGCGCTGCTCGACACCTTCGAGCGCGTGCGCACCTCGGCGGTGTTCGGCCCGATCGCGCCGCGGGACGATCGCGGGTTGCCGTACTGCCGCTACGACGGCGGGGGCGAGCTGCGCGTGGTCGGCGGCCGCCGCGCTCTGCCCTGGACTGTCGGCACCGGCGGGAACATGGCCTATCGGCGTGAGGATCTGGTCGAGCTCGGCGGCTTCGACATCCTC
Source organism: uncultured Actinomycetes bacterium (assembly GCA_963772975.1). GTDB lineage: Bacteria > Actinomycetota > Thermoleophilia > Gaiellales > Gaiellaceae > AC-32. The sequence continues at coordinate 5,720 of CAVYZH010000013.1, read as the reverse complement.
TTCGGCCTCGGGGCGGTTGCCCGCTCCGCAGAGGACACCGAGCTCATCCTGCGTCTGTTGCGCGCGGGGCATTCGGTCGCGTGGTCACCCGACGTGGTCGTCTACCACCCGTCGAAATCGGCCGAGGAACGGCTCGCCTCGCGCTTCCCGTACGCCTACGGAATTGGCAAGCTCGCGCGCCGGCACAGGGACGCTGCGCTTGCCGTCCGGTATGCGAAGGCGATCGTCGAGAACGCGGGCCGGGCGGTCGGCGCGCGTGACGGCAGGCGCCTGCGCGAGAGTCGGCAGACCCTGTTCGGGTTCCTCGCGGGCGTCGGCACGCGGGCCAGGCCGCAGTCACCGACCGAGGTAGTGGCGCGGGCACCGGACGCGATCCGCTCGACGTTCGAGGAAGCCCGCGTCGAGCCGCTCGTCACGCTTTACCGTCCCGACCCGCACTTCATGTACGGGCTCGGCAAGGACCGGTTGCTGCACCTCTACGTCGAGCCGACGTCTCGTCTTCGCGAAGGGCTCGCCGCCCGGGAGCGGATCCGCCAGCAGACCGGTTTGCGTGGGATCCCATGCCAGATCGCCTTGGGCGAGTCGATTGACGCCCTGTGGGTGCTGGAGGACAGGCTTCCCGGCGCGGAGCCGCATCCCGGCGACGTGGGGCACTGGTTCGACACAGCCGTCAGTTGGGTGCTCGACCTCGGCGGTCCGCCTGGTGCGCCTGTACGTGAGGGGGTCTGGTGGTCGGACGAAGCGACCGCTGCCGTGGAGGTCGCTCCGCCGGGTCTGGGGGAGGCCGTCTCCGACGCGCTCGAGATGGTCGGCGATCTCCCGTCGCGTCGGCTGCATGGCGACTTCCAGCGCAAGAACATTCTCATCGCCGGGGACGGCGAGATCGGAGTTGCCGACTGGGAGCACGCCTACGAGGACGGCCCACCCGGCCTCGACCTGCTCTTCCTCGCGCTGATGGCGACTGGCGATCGGCCGGACCGCGAGGTCGTGAGGGCGGTCAGCGCCGGCGGCGAGCCGGCCTGGGGGCCGTTTCAGCGATACCTGCGCGAGAGCGGGCTCGAAGGGGTCGATCTGCGCCGGTACGTGCTCGCGGCGCTGGCAGTGTGGGCCGCCGATGAGCGCGAGCGGATCTCGGCGCTCGGCCTACCCCGCAGCCCGCGTAACGCACGCTACCTCGAGCTGCTCGGCCAGGTCGGGCCTTCATTGGCATGACCGACTTCTCGGGCTCGTTCCTCGTTCCGCCGACCGAGCGTGAGCTCGAGCCCGGGCCTGTTCCCTCGTTCTCTGTGCTCGTCGCCGCGTACCAGGTCGAGCGCTTCGTCGCAGCGGCGCTCGAGTCCGCGCTCGCGCAGACGGTCGCACCGTACGAGATCGTCGTCTGCGACGACGGCTCGACTGACGGGACCGCACGCGTGCTCGAGCCGTTCGGCGACCGCATCGTCTACCTGCGTCAGAACAACGGCGGCGAGAGCTCCGCCAAGAACGCGGCCGCACGGGCGGCGAGCGGCGAGTTTGTCGTCCTGCTCGACGCCGACGACCTCTACCTGCCCAAGCGGCTCGAAGCGCTCGGGCAGCTCGCTTCTGCGCGCCCTGATCTGGACATCTTGACCACCGATGCCTTCGTCGAGATTGGAGGCGAGAGGGCCCGCCGCGTCTACGCCGACGCCTCCCGCTTCGAGCTCGGCAACCAGCGCCGGGCGATCCTCGGCGGCAACTTCATCCACGGGCACTGCGCGATCCGGCGGGAGACGTTTCTTACGGCTGGCGGCTTCGACGAGTCGCTCCACTTCACCGCCGACTGGGACTGCTGGATCCGCCTGATCCTAGGAGGCGCGCGCGTCGGCCTGGTCTATGAGCCGCTGGCGGTCTACCGGATCTGGGAGGGCAGCCTCAGCTCGTCCCGTGTGGCCTACGCGGAGGGTCACGTCCAGACGTTGGCGAAGACGGCCGCCCGAGACGACCTCGATCCCGACGAGCGGGCAGTGCTCGAGCGGTCGCTGGCGAGTCGGCGCCGGACCGTGGCGCTGACGGCCGCCGAAGCCGCGCTTACGGAGGGCGACCCGTCCGCGCGCGCGCAGTTGCTGCGCATCGCGCTCGGCAGCGGCTACGGCGCTTCGACGCGCGTTAAGGCGGCCGGAGCCGCCGTCGCACCGGGCGCAGCGCGCCGCCGCCTCGCGCGACAAGGGAGTTCGCGCCTCGCTCGCCCCGGCTACTGACGCCTGCCCGCGAGTGCGAGCAGCGCGTCGCCGGCCGGCCCGCTGAAGCGCTTGCCGAGCACCTCTCGCAACCACTCTGCGTCGGCCCGCGGCAGGAAGCCGACGAGTAGCGCGAGCCCTAGGAAGACCGCAGTGCCGCAGAGCAGGCCGAGCACGAGCCCGACCCCTCCGCCGAATGCCGCGGAGACTGCCCAGGCGACGCCACCCCCCGCACCGGCGATCATGGCTCCGCGCACGAGGGCGACGGGCTGCACGCGCAGCGGCCCGGTGATCCGGCTTGCGTAGACGAGCAATGGCAGCCCCGACGCGACGAGCGCGCACGAGCTTGCAATCGCGGCGCCGAGCGCGCCGTGGTGGGGCACAAGCGCGAAGGCGACTCCGATGTCGACTCCCGCGGCGAAGGCCTCGGCGAGAAACGGGATGCCGACCCGCCCGAGCCCCACGAGCAGCGCCGAGCAGAGCACGGTCACCGGCGTCAGCAGCGAGGCTGCGACCATGACGAGGAACGGTCCGGTTGCCGGGCTGAACGCCTCGCCCCAGATCACCCGCAGTGCCTCGGGGCCCAGTGCCGCGGCTGCGGCGGTGACCGGCAGCGTCGCCAGGACGAGCAGGCGTAAGGCCCGGCTGAACCCGGCGCGGATTCGCTCGTGGGCTCCTGCGCCGAAAAGCGTTGCGACGGCGGGCGCGAGCACCTCGCCCATCGCCGAGGGCAGGCGCACCACGCCCGTGGCGACAGCAAAAGCGATCGAGTAAAAGGCGATCTGCCGGTCGCTCGAGTAGTGCTGGAGGAAGAAGAACTCCGAACGGCGCCAGACGATCACGTAGAGGATCGACCCCCCAAACGAGAAAACGGCGAAGCGGACCGTACCCCGGAACAGATCGGGCGCAGGAGTGGGCTCCGCGTGCAGCTCGGCCAGCGCCCCCCGGGCGAGGGCGCTGGTCCAGAGCAGCGCGATGGTCGTCACGATCGCCTCCACCGCGAACATCGCCGTGATCCGGCCCCCGAGCGAGAGCACGACGATCGTCGCGACGACGCCGACCCCTCCAGTGGTCAGCCCGGCGATCGTTGCGTCTCGCCAGCGTTGCAGACCGGCCAAGACCGCGCCGGGAACGGTCGCGACGATGCTGCTGACGACCGCTAGCGCGGCGAGCAGCCACGCGTCGCGCGGCGTGCCTCCCAGCGCGGCGATCACCACCAGCGCGCCGCCGCCGACGAGCGCGGCTGCCATCTCGATCCAGAGGATCCGGACCGCGAGCCAGCGGGCACTGCCGGCGCGGCCCGCACCGACGGCCTCGCCGATGTAGCGCATCAGCGCTAGCGAGAAGCTGCCCGAGAGGAGCGTGATCGTAGTGGCCTCGACGAAGGCAATGAAGCTCTGCCGCCCCATCCCGCTCGGCCCGAGGTAGCGCGCGGCCACGACCGAAAGCACGAGCGCATATAGCTGCGGCAGCGCGTTCGCGAGCATCTTCCAGAGACCGCCGCGAACTACGCTCGCGCCGGTCGTAGCAGCCGCGCCTGCCGACGGTGGAGCACCCGTATGGTCGAAGGGCAGACCGGCCGCCAGACCCTCCTGCTCCGGAGAGATGCGCCGGCCCGCCATGCCCTAGTCTTCCAGCCTGTGAACGCTGTTCGGGCCAGGCGCGCCGCAGCGCTGATCGGACTGCCGGTGTGGATCTCGTTGCGGCGGACGCGGCCCGTCAGCGATCACTGGGGCTTCGACCGCGGCACCCCGGTTGACCGGTATTACTTCGACGAGTTCCTCGGGGAACACCGCCAGGACATCCGTGGCGACGTGCTCGAGGTGAAGAGCTCTGACTACACGAAGCGCTTCGGCTCGACCGTCACCGCCGAAGACGTGCTCGACATCGACCCGGACAGCCCCGTTGTCACGGTGGTCGCGGACCTGAACGAGCCGGGCTCGCTGCCCGCCGGCGCGTACGACTGCTTCCTGCTGATGCAGACGCTGCAGCTGATCCGCTACCCGGAAGTCGCGCTCGCTAACGCCTGGTCGGCGCTTCGCTCGGGCGGGACATTGCTGCTGACCGTGCCGGCGGCCTCCCGCGTCGAGCGGTCCTACGGGGACTACTGGCGCTTCACCGCCGCGGGCGTCGAGGAGCTGCTCGCGCGGAACTGCCCAGACGCGCGCACCGACGTGAGGAGCTACGGGAACGTGCTCGCGTGCACGGCGTTCCTGCTCGGGCTGGCGGCGCAGGAGCTGCGAACGGACCGGCTGCGCGACCACGACCCGAACTTCCCGCTCGTTATCTGCGCGCGCGCCGCGAAGCCAGGCTAGGCCCACTGCACCTCCTCGCCGCCGCGAGCAGCCTCGTAGCGCGTGGACCTCGCGAGGCTGCGCGCCGCGGGAGCCATCAGCGGCAGCTGCGAGCGGTAGCGCCGGGTGGCACGCAGCTTCGCGAGCCGGTGCCACGCCGCCGCGCCGGCTGGGCGCCAGTCCCCAACCGGGCCCGGAGTCCACGCGGCCGCGTACGGCTGTTCTACGTAGTAGCCGACCCGCCGCCCCGGCAGGCCACGCTCTCGAACGAGACCCGCGAGCCAGACGTGATCCTCATGCATCAGCGGGAACCCGGGGACGAGGACGGTCGTCGCGCCGTCCAGCGCCTGCTCGAGCTGGACCCAGATCTCCTCGTCATCGCCTCCTCGTGGGTACTGGTGGTCGTTGAACGGCAACCACACAGGCTGCGCGCCGAGCTCGCGACAGGCCAGCTCGTCCTCGGCCCGCCGGGCCCTGGCGGCCTCCCCCGCAGTGCCGAACCCCCCGCGGGCGTCCCACTCGCCCGCCGGGTGCCCCGACTCCGGGTCGCCGGCCAGCACGGTCACGATTCGCACCTCGCCCCGCGCGCCGGCGATCGCCGCGCCCAGCGAGAAGACGCCGTCGTCGAGGTGGGGCGAGAGAACGGCGAGCGGGCCCTCGAGCCGTGCGCCTCCGCCGAACCCGAGCCACCCGGCGAGTCGCAAGCTACGGACTACCGACGGACTCGGCGCTGGTTGCCGCCGGTCGGTCGCGAGCGTACTGGACCACGTCGCCGATGATCCGGTCGAGGTCGAGCGTCGTTTGCCAGCCGATCGCGTCCTTGATCTTCCCGGTCGCCGGCTCGCGGTGCAGCGTGTCCTCGATCCCCTGCCCGTAGACCTCGTCGTAAGGCACGAAGGCCAGCTCCGACGAGCTGCCGGTGGCACGCTTGACCCGTTCGGCAAGCTCGAGGATCGAGACGCGCTCCGAGGACCCGACGTTGAAGATCTCGCCCGAGATCTCGGTGTCCATCAGCGCGGCGAGTGCGCGGACGGTGTCCGAGACGTGGCAAAAGGAGCGGGTCTGGGTCCCGTCGCCGTGTACCTCGAGTGGCTCACCGGCGAGCGCGCGCTCGACGAAGCGCGGGATCACCATCCCATAGCGGCCGCTCTGACGCGGGCCGACGGTGTTGAAGAGCCGCACGATCACGGTGTCGAGCTCGCGCTCGAGGTGGTACGAGAGCGCGAGGTGC
>CAVYZH010000012.1:0-18575 GCA_963772975.1 uncultured Actinomycetes bacterium | reverse complement strand
ACTCGGCAGCGCGATGCTGCCGAAAAGGTTTCCGACCGGGTTGAGATCGCCGCTTTCCGTGACGTCGCGGAGCGGGCCGAGGATGGCCAGACGCTCGATGACGAGCTGCGCGTCGCCGGCCGCGTGATGGCGCGGCGCGAGATGGGAAAGCTCACCTTCCTCGACCTCGTCGACCGCTCGGGCCGGCTGCAGCTGATCGTCGAGCAGGAGCTCGAGCTCTCGCTCGGCGACATCGTCGGGGCCACCGGGCGGCCGGGGCGCTCGCGGCGCGGCGAGCCGTCGCTGTTCACGAGCCAGGTCGAGCTGCTGGCGAAGATCCGCAAGCCGCTGCCGGACACCTTCCACGGCGTCACCGACCGCGAGACGCGCTACCGGCAGCGCTACCTCGACCTGCTGATGAACGACGAGTCGCGGGAGCTGGCCGCGACGCGGACGAAGATCGTCGCCGCCGTGCGCGCGTACCTCGACGGCGAGGGCTTCCTCGAGGTCGAGACGCCGATCCTGCAGCCGCGTTACGGTGGCGGCTTCGCCGAGCCGTTCGTGACGCACTCGAACGAGCTCGATGCCGACCTCTACCTGCGGATCGCGGACGAGCTGTACCTGAAGCGCCTGATCGTCGGCGGGCTCGAGAAGGTGTACGAGCTGAGCAAGGACTTCCGCAACGAGTCGATCTCGTACAAGCACTCGCCCGAGTTCACGCAGGTCGAGTGGTACGAGGCCTACGCCGACTACCGCGACACGATGGAGCGGGCCGAGGCGCTCGTCGCTGCAGCCGCCGAGGCGGCCGGTTCGAGCAAGCTGACCTTCCGCGGCCACGAGGTCGACCTCTCGCCGCCGTGGGAACGGGTCAAGTTCGTCGAGGCGCTCGAGGCGAAGGGCGTCTGGTCGCGTGACGAGGCCGAGCTGCGGGCGAAGCTCGAAGGGGCCGGCCTGGACACCGAGCGCGACCGCTCTTGGTCGCAGCTCGCCGACCACGCCTACTCGCACTTCGTCGAGCCCGAGCTGATCCAGCCGACGATCGTCTACGACTGGCCGATCGAGCTGTCGCCGTTCGCGCGCACGACCGACGAGGACGAGACGCTGGTCGAGCGCTTCGAGGCCGTCGTCGGCGGGATGGAGTTCGCCAATGCCTTCAGCGAGCTGAACGACGCCGAGGAGCAAGCGCAGCGCTTCGCGATGCAGGAGGCAGAGCGCGAGGCCGGGGCGGAGGAGTCGGAGCCGGGCGACCCCGACTACGTCGAGGCGCTCTCGTACGGGATGCCGCCGACGGGTGGCTGCGGGATCGGGATCGACCGGCTGGCGATGGTGCTGACCGGCAGCGACGCGATCCGCGACGTGATCCTGTTTCCCGCGCTGCGGTCTCGCTAGTGGAACCGGAGGAGCGGTACGCGCTCGACGCGCTGCTCGACGCACTCGGGCTCCCGTTCGACGAGTCGGTGCCGGTCGAGCCTGCGGTGCTCGACGAGGTCTTCGGGCTGCTGGCCCTCACGCACGAGCGCGATGCCGAGCTCGACCAGCACGGGCGGCCGCTGCCGCCGGCTGATCCGCCGGGCCCGCGGGTCGCCGAGCTCGCCGCGGGCCTCGGGTTCGAGCGGCGCGGCTATCCCGGCGGCGAGCGCTTCCTGGTGGCGCTCACGCATGACGTCGACCTGCTGGGCGGCGGCGGGTTGCCGACTGCGGCCCGGAAGCTCGTCGGCTCGGTCGCGCACCGCTCGCGGCGGCGTCTGCGCGAGTCGACCACGTTCGCCGCGGATGCCCTGCGCGGGCGTGATCCCGACTACCCGCTGGAGGAGATGCTCGCGGCCGAGGGCGCACGCGGCTCGACCTGCTTCTTTCTCACGCGCCAGGAGGCGCCGCAGGACGGCTACCCCGAACGCTACGGGCCCGAGCTCGCGGCGGCGGTTGAGCGAACGCGCGAGGCCGGGGTCGAAGTCGGGCTGCACGCCTCGTACCGGGCGCGAGAACTTCGCGGCGCGATCGCGGAAGAGGCGCGGCCGCTCGGCGCCATCGAGGGCCTGCGCCACCACTACCTGCGCAGCGACCCGGCCCGGCTGGCGGCGGAGCTGCGGGAGGCGGGCCTGCGTTACGACTCGAGCATCGGCTGGCCCTCGCTGCCCGGCCTGCGCGCGGGCACGCCGTACCCGTACCGGCTCTGGGACGCCGAGCGGCGCGAGCCCGGCGCGTGGGAGCTGCCGCTCGTCCTGATGGACGCCACGCTGGCCGAGGAGCGCTATCTCGGTCTCGGCGCCGACGAGGCGTACGAGGTCGCGGTCGCCGCGCTGGAGCCGGTCGCCGAGCACGGCGGCGCGGTCGCGATCCTCTGGCACCCGCCCTCGCACCACCCGCGACTCTCGGACGGCTACGACCGTCTCTACCGGCGACTGCTCGAATGGATCGACGAGTACGGCGGCCGGGCCGGCTCGGCGGCCGAGACGCTCGACCGCTGGGAGGCAAGACGAACCTAGTCGAAGAGCGCGCGGGCCAGGCGCGAGGTGAGTTCCTCGATCTCCACCATGATCTCGCGCTGCCGCTTGGTCGGCAGGCCGATCGGGTCCTCGACCTCCGGCGCCTCGAGCAGGCTGCCGGGCGCCAGGGCGGCCACGCGCTTGACCGGACTGCCCTCGCGCGGCGACGACTCGAGCAGCTCGACCGCCTGGGGCAACGTGAAGGAGCTCTCACGCGTGGCGCCGCCGTCGACGACGGCGCGCTCGACGTGCGTGTGCTCGAATCCGATCATCAGGTCGGCGCCCGCGAGGTCGTGCAGGCGCCGGCTCCGATGATGAGACAGGTCGACGCTCAGCTCGCCCACGAGCTCCAGCGCTTCGGCGAAGGCGGCGCTCCCCTCGATCGCCGAGGTGCCGCACGATGAGACGTGGACCGGCCGGCCGGCCGTCTCGCGGGCGAAGACCGCCTCGGCGAGCGGGCTGCGGAACTGGTTGCCGGTGCAGACGAAGACCACGTTGAAGGTGTCGTCCGGCACGCGAGACAGCGTAACCCGCAGTGGACGAGCTGCTGAGCCTCTCGCCCGCCGGCCCGCGCGAGTCGCTGGCCGAGCGCGGCGCGACGATCGAGTCGTCGTGGTCGGACGGCGAGCGCCGCTACCTCCTGGCCGCGGAGCCGTTCGCGCGCTACAGCCTCGATGAGGCCGACGTGCCCGTCTTCGAGCACGAGGCCCGCGTTCGTGCGCTCGTCGCCGGGCAGCAGCATCCCGACGTGCCCGGCGAAGCCGGCGAGTTGATCCGCGCCGAGGAGGCCAGCGCCTGCACGATGCAGGGATGGAGCTCGGCTCGCACACGCTCAGCCACCCAGATCTGCGTGCGCTCGACGACGCCGAGCTCGAGCATGAGCTGGTCGGGTCGAAGCAGGCGATCGAGGAGCTGACCGGCGAGCCGTGCCCCACGCTTGCCTATCCGTACGGCATCTACGACGAGCGGGTCGTCCGGGCCGCCGGCGAGGCGGGCTACGAGCTCGCCTTCGGCTGGCTGCCCGGGGCCTGGCGGCCGCTCGAGGCGCCACGCCTGCCCGCGCCGCCTCGGCACGGCGCGCACCGGCTCTCATTGAAGCTGCTCGGGATCCGAAGGCCTGGCCGGTGACCACCTTCTCCGTCGTGATCCCGACCAAGGGCCGGCCCGAGCCGCTCACTCGCACGCTCGAGAGCCTCTGGGCGACACAGCCGCGGCCCGACGAGGTCCTGGTGGTCGACGCCGACGAACAGTCCTCCGCCAGAGAGGTCGTGGTCGGCCTGCAGGACGGCAGCCTGCCCATCCACTACATCCACACCGAGCCGAGCCTGACCAGGCAGCGCAACATCGGGATCGACCGGGCCGGCGGCGACGTCGTGGTCTTCCTCGACGACGACGTCTCGCTGCCGAGCGACCTGTTCGCCAAGCTCGAGCGCACGTTCGCCGATCCGTCCGTTGCCGGGGCGACCGGCTGGGTGGTCGAGCCACACCGGGAGCGGCGTGGCGGGCCGCGCTCGTGGGCCCGTCGAATCAGTGTGCCCGGGAGTGGGAGCCACCGGGGCAGCTTCACCCGCTACGGCTACCCCCGCTACGTCCTGCCCGGCGACGGGCCGTGCGACGTCGAGTTCATGCCGGGCTGCTTCATGAGCGCGCGCCGGGAGCTCGCGAGCACCGTGCGGTTCGACGAGTTGCTCGGCGCGTACGCCCTCGCCGAGGACGAGGACTTCTCCTACCGGCTCTCGCGGCGTGGCCGGATCGTCTACCTGCCCGACCTGATCGTCGTGCACGAGAAGCTCGGCTTTCGCTCCTTCGATTCGCGCGCCTTTGGCAAGCTCGTGGTCAGGAACCGCAGCTACCTCTTCCGCAAGAACTTCCCGCAGACGCCGCGCTCGCGGCTGGGGTTCGGCCTGCTGCTGTGGATGCTGGTCGGGCACCGGCTGCTGAACCGCGAATGGCGCGGGGCGCTCGGCGTGCTCGAGGGGACGCTCGACCTCGCGCGCGGACGGCGGCTCTGAGCTTGCGCGTCGCCTTCGTCTCGCCGTTCGTGATCGAGGGTGGCGCCGAGCGCTACCTGTCGCTCCTGCTCGAAGGGCTCGACCGGGAGTGGATCGCCCGGATCACGTTTCTCGCCGAAGGGCCGCTGGTCGAAGAGTTTCGCGGGAACGGCTATCCGGTTGAGGTGCTGCCCACCGGCGCCGGCCCGGTCTCGATCGCGCGCTCGGCGCTCCGCCTGCGGCGGGAGCTGCGGCAGCTGCGCCCGGACGTGGTGCACGGCGACGGGATCAAGGGCGCGCTCGTTTCGACGCTCGCGGTCACGGGCACGCGGACCCCGGTCGTCTGGCTCAAACACGACTTCAGCCGCGACGGCTGGCTGGCGCGCGCCGTCGCTCGCCGCTGTGCCTCGATCGCCGCCGTCAGCCGCGCGGTGACGGAGACCTTTCGGGCCGACACGCTCGAGAAGACGACGGTCGTGCCCTTCGGACTGCCCGACTCCGGCGTCGACCAGGACGCCGGCCGGGCTGCGGTGCGGGAGCTGGCCGGCGGCACGGGCGTGGTGCTCGGCGTCTTCGGGCGGCTCGACCCGCACAAAGGCCACCGGGAGATCCTGGCGGTGCTGCCGCGCCTACGGGAACGGCTCGACGTGCGGGCGATCTTCGTCGGCGCGGACGACCCGGCACACGCGGGGTACCGGGAGCAGCTCGTAGGCGAGATCGAGTCCGCCGGCCTGGCCGACGCAGTCGCGCTGCCCGGCTTCCGCGCGGACGCAGTTGAGCTTATCGCTGGCTGCGATGTGCTCGTGATCCCGAGCGTGACGAGCCGCGGCGGGCTCGGCAAGGAGGGCTTCTCGCTCGTCGCGCTCGAGGCGATGGGCGTTGGCACTCCCGTCGTCGCCTACGACTACGGCGGGCCGCCCGAGGTGCTCGGCGAGTGCGGGCTGCTCGTGCCGCCTGGCGACCGCGATGCGTTAGCCGAGGCGCTGGTGCGCGTGCTCGGGGACGGAGCGCTGAGCGAGCAGCTGGCCGACTGCGGCCGCGGCCGAGCGCGCGAGCGCTTCTCGCTTTCAGCGATGATCGAGGCGATGGAGAACCGCTACCGCGAGGCGGCTGCAGGGTGATCGCCGGCGTCGTTCCGGCCGCTGGGCACGCGGAGCGGCTGCGTGGGCTGATCGAGGGCTCGAAGGAGCTGGTGCCGGTGCGCGGCAAGCCGGTTGTCGATGCGCTGCTCGAGCGGCTTGCGCCAGCGGACGAGATCCGCGTCGTCGTCCGCCCGGCCAAGCACGACCTGATCGAGCAGCTGCGCGGCCGTGTGACGCTGGTCGAGGGCGAGCCGCGGACGGTCGCCGAGTCGCTCGTGCTGGGGCTCGATGGCCTGGCGGCGGACGACCTCGTGCTCGCCGGCTTCCCGGACACCCTCTTCGGGGCAGAGCAGGTCTTCGAGCGGCTGCTGGCGGCCCTGGGTCCCCGCGACGTGGCGCTCGGAGTGTTCCGCTTCGCCGAGCCTTCGCGCTCGGACGTGCTCGAGCTCGACGGCGCCGCGGTCACGCGTGTGCACGTCCGCCCGCAGCAGCCGGCCTCGAACCTCGTCTGGGGCTGCTTCGCCGCGCGCCGTAGCGCGCTCGATGGCATCGAGGTGTCGATGAGCCGGGCCAACTCTTCGACCGGCTCGCCCGTGCCGGCCGCGTGGCCTCGGTCGACTTCGAGACCGAGCTCGTCGACATCGGCACTCCGCAGTCGCTGCCGGCGGCGTCGTGAAGGTCCTCGTCACCGGCCACCACGGCTACATCGGCTCGGTGGCCGCGCCGTTCCTTGCCGCGCAAGGCACGAGGTGACCGGCGTCGGCACGCACTACTACCCGGCTGCGACCTGTACCCCGGCGCCGAGGTCGAGAGCGTGCAGCGCGACATCCGCGATCTCGGCGAGGACGACCTGCGCAGCTACGACGCGATCTTCCACCTGGCCGCTCTCTCCAACGGACCCGCTCGACGACCTCGACCCGGAGCTGACGTTCGAGATCAACGAGCGCGCGAGCGTGCGCCTGGCCCGAGCGGCGCGCGAGGCGGGCGTCGGCCGCTTCATCTTCGCCTCGGTCGTGCTCGATGTACGGCGTCTCGGGCGAGGAGTTCGTCACCGAGCAGGCCCCGCTCAGCCCGGTCACGCCCTGCCGGCCGATCGTGCACATCGAGGACATCGCGCGCACCGCGGCCGCCGCGCTCGAAGCGCCACGCGAGGTGCGAAGGCGGCCCTGCTCAACTTGACCGAGACGCTCGCAGCCGAGACCGCGGGCAAGGGCCTCGTCGTCTTTCGCGATCAGCCCGGGCTTCGTGCGCACGGCGATGCACCCGCGTAGCCGCTCGTGTTCGGGCTCGGACGAATCGCGGCGTAGCTCGAAACGTTGACGATCGTTCCGTGCCCGCGTTCCAGCATCCCGGGGAGGACGGCGCGGGTGCAGTTGAACGCGCCGCGCACGCTCGTCTCGACGTCGAGCCACCAGTCGTCGGCATCGGCCTCGGCGAGCGGGGCGATCGCGGCCAGTGTGCCTGCGTTGTTGACCAGTACATCGACGGGACCGAGCTCGGCCACCGCCCGCTCGACTTCCGCGGCGTTGCGGACCTTGCCCGGGAGCGCGGTCGCGCCCGTCTCGGCGGCGGCCTGCTCGAGCTGATCGGAAGAGCGTGCGAGGATCGCCACCTGCCCGAGGTGGCAAGCTCGCGGGCGATCGCGAGGCCGACGCCCCGAGAGCCGCCCGTGACGAGCGCCGTTCGGCCGCCGAGATCAGGCAGCGGGAGCCACCTTTCGCCGCAGGAAGCGGACGACGGCGTCTACGTCCTGGGGGTAGAAGAAGTGCTCAAAGGCTCCGATGGTCACGAGGTAGCCCGCCGTGCCCACGACCACTGCGACGGGGAAGTGCTCGCGCAGTGCGAGCATCAGCGCGGCTGCCACTGCGCCCGCCAGCACCGGGCCGCCGACCAGCCGCAGCCAGTCGAGCCCGTGGGTCACCCGCTGTACGAGGACCGCCAGCGAGAGGAAGAGCAGTATCTCCGTCACGGTCGTGTTGATGGCGGCGGCGATCATCCCGTACGACGGGATCGTCGCGAGGTTGGCGGCGATGTTCTCGACCGCCATCGTCCCATAGACCACCGCCAGCCAACGCGTCTGGTTTCGCGCCAGCAGCAGTACGCCCGCGACATGGTTGAAGGAGTAGAGCACGATCGTGGGCGCGAGCCAGGCGAGCACGCGGGCCGAAGCGTGAAACTCCGGCCCGTAGAGCAGCTTCACGGCAGGGCCGGCGAGGATGGCCGCGCCGAGCGCGAAGAGGAGCGTCGCGCCGATCGCGAGCTTCAGCGCCCGCTCGGTGACCAAGCGCAGCTCGGCCGGCTCGCGGAGCCGCGAAAGCACGGGGTAGACGGCGGCCGCGACCGCCCAGCCGATGAAGAGCGGCGCCTCGAACAGGCGGTATGCCGCTCCGTACAGGCCCACCTCACGGTCGGACCGAAAGAGCTGCAGGATCACGGCGTCGACCCGGAAGAGGGTCACCTGGAAGACGAGTGCGACGCCGACCGGGATCGCCACCCGCATCAGCGGCCACCAGCGCGAGGTGTCGATCTCGAGCCGCGGACGGACGACCCGCCGGAAGAGGAGCGTCGTTGCCAGGATCAGCGCGAGCAGTGCCCCGACGAGGTAGATCGCGGCGACGGTCTCGACCCCTGCACCCGCGGCCATCGCGGCGATCCCGACGCCCGCGGTGAACAGGCGCTGCCCGATGATCACGACCGGGAAGTAGCCGAGCTGCTCGTAGGCCTGGAAGACCGCAAAGCACGTGGTCGTGAGCAGCTCGACGAGCACCGCGACCGAGAGCAGGATCGCCACCGCTCGCGTGGTGGCGGACATGTCCGCGAGCTCGAGCGCGAGCACGGCGAGCGCGATCACCGGCACTGAGAGCCCCAGCTTGAGCGCGACAGTGTTGGCGAAGTACCCGTCGACGCGCCGGCGGTCGCGCGCCACCTCCCGGGTGAGGATCGCGTCCTGGCCGAAGCCGGCGAGTACGGTCACGAGCGAGCCGAAGGCGAGACCGAAGGTGAACGAGCCGAACGCCGACGCGCCGAGCTTCCGCGCGATGACCACGTAGAAGCCGACCGAGATGAGCTTGGAGCCGACGTCCGCGGCCGCGCGGAAGACGGTGTTCGGCAGGATCCGCGAGGTGCCGGAGGCCACGGTGGCCCCGTCCGCTGCCGCTTCGCCAGGCTTAGGCTGCGGCGCCGTTCCCATCGATCCCCGCTAGCAGCCCGGCTTCGACGAGCGCGTCGGCGGCGTCTGCGACCTCGGCGAACGTCAGGCCGGAGCGTTCGGCGATCGCCAGCAGGTCGTGCTCGCCGTCGGAGAGGTTCAGCACCCAGAGCAGCGGGCCTTCCGTGAACGAGCCGCCGCCGACGGCCCGGTAGAGGCCGCGCTTGCCGAGCTGCGGCTCGCCCTTCGGGCTCAGGTTCCGGAAGGAGCGGTTGCGCTCGAGCACGTCGAGCACGTCGAGGTAACGCTCGAACGACTCACCGAGCGCCTGCGGCCGGACGAAGTCGAGATCGTCCGCAGAGGAGTGGTACTCCGGGAAACGGTCGGTCGGCGTGCGCGAAAGCACCCCGATGGGGAGGTCGAAACCCGGCGAGCAGAACTGCCGCTCGTCGGTGCCGAGCGACGTGAAGTCCTCGGTCCGCCCCTCGTCGCCCGGCACCGCGGCGGCGGCGCGGTCGATCTCGCTGTCGCCGCGGCGGCTGCGCTTGTACGTGAACGGCCCCGGATCGCCGACGCACGAGACGACCAGGCCGGCGGCGATCCGGGGCAGCCGTTGCTCGTTGCGCGAGAGCCAGGTGAGCGGCCTGATCGTCGCCGGCGAGAACACGAAGCGATGCGAGCGCCGCAGCTGCTGGCCGTCGAGATGGCGCGCGAGCGTCGCGGCCAGCACGACGCCGGAGAGGTTGTCGTTCGCGAGCGACGGATGGCAGACGTAGGTCGAGAGCAGCACCTCGTCGTCCCTCTCGCCGGGCAGGAAGCGCTCCGCGTAGACGAGCTCGCCGTCCTCGAGCATCGAGTCGATCTCGACCTGGTAGTCGCCCGCAGGCAGCTGCTCGTAGACCGAGTGCGGGAGGCAGAAGCCCCAGTTCTCGGAGTGATAGGAGGTGCGGTAGGGGATCACGCCGGGCCGGGCCGGGTCGGTGAAGAGATGCGGGCGCAGCTCTTCCAGCGAGAACGTGCCGGAGACCGGGACGCTGTAGTTGAGGGCGTGGAGGTTGGAGTCCGCGAAGTCGGCGACGACCCGGCCGTCGGGGCCGGTGAGGCGCGCGCCGGGGACGTTCCACTCCCGCGGGAGCAACCAGTCGTAGACCTGCGTGCCGCTCGGCACGGCCGTGCGCTCGAGCGGCACCGTGCGCTCGATCACGTCGAGGGTCTGGCGCACGCCGTCGCCCGTGAGGCTGCGGCAGAACGGCAACAGCTCGGTCGCAAGGGCGTGCATCTCTTCGCCGGCCTCGGCGGCCGAGGGCAGCGAGCTGCGGTCGAGGCTCACTCGAGTACCGTCGCCCTGGGCACCGGGACGACGAAGCGGCCGCCCCAGTCGCGCACGTGCGCCATCTGACCGACGATCTCGTTGCGCAGGTTCCAGGGCAGGATCAGGACGTAGTCGGGCTTGGTCCCGGCGATCCGCTCCGGCGCGTGGATCGGCAGCCGGGTGCCCGGCAGGAAGAGCCCCTGCTTGTGTGGGCTGCGGTCGACGACGTAGTCGAGCAGGTTGGCCCTGATGCCGCAGTAGTTGAGGAGCGCGTTGCCCTTGGCGGCCGCGCCGTAGCCCACGATCTGCGCGCCGTCGCGGCGGAAGCCGATCAACAGCTCGAGCAGGTCGCGCTTGACCGCGCGCACCTGCTGGTCGAAGGCCGCGTAGCGCTCGAGCCCGTCCAGCCCGGCCGCGCGCTCGCGCGCGAGCAGCTTCCTCGGCGCGCAGGAACGAGTTCGCCAGAGGCGAGCTACCCACGTCGGCGAACACGTGCTCGAGTCGTGTGCCGCAGGAGCGGCGGGCGGGGCCGGCTACCAGGTCTTCCACCGCGGGCTGCCGCTCGCCCACTGCTCCTCGAGGACCATCTTGTCGCGCAGGCTGTCTGTGTTCTGCCAGTAGCCGTCGTGCCGGTAGGCACCCAGCCGGCCCTCTTCGGCCAGGCGCTCGAGCGGCTCGCGTTCCCAGACTGTCTCGTCGCCGGCGATGTAGTCGAGCACGTCCGGCTCGAGCACGAAGAAGCCGCCGTTGACCCAGCCGCGGTCACCCTCGGGCTTCTCACGGAAGTGCTCGATCCTGGTCGTCTCGTCGCCGAGCGCGAGCTCGCCGAAGCGGCCCGGCGGCCGGATCGCCGTCAAGGTCGCGAGTGCGTCCTCGGCACGGTGGAACTCGAGCAGCTTCGTCATGTCGAGATCGGTCACGCAGTCGCCGTAGGTGAAGAAGAACGTCTCGCCGGAGACGAGCTCCGCCACGCGCTTCAGCCGTCCTCGGGTCATGGTCGCGTCGCCGGACTCGACCAGGTGCACGCGCCAGGGCTCGACCCCGTGCGCCTCGCGCCCGACCTCGTTCGCGGCCACAGGTCGACCGTCACGTCCGCTTGCTGCAGCGCGTAGTTGACGAAGTAGTCCTTGATCTCGTGCGACTCGTAGCCGCAGCAGATCACGAACTCGCGCACGCTGTGCGCCTCGTAGCCCTTCACGATGTGCCAGAGGATCGGCCGCTCGCCGATCTCGACCATCGGCTTCGGGCGCAGCGACGTCTCCTCGGAGAGGCGCGTGCCGTAGCCGTCGGCGAGGATGACCGTCTTAAAAGGCACGCGCCGGCTCCTCGTCGAGCAACTCGAGGATCTCGGAGTCAACGTCGGCGTCGAACTTGCGCGCGAAGAGCATGCCGGAGGCCCGCAGCTGCGGCAGGTCGGCCGTGGTCAGCGTGCCCGGGTGCGCGCTGCCTGCACTCCAGTCCAGGTAGTGGAGCTGCTCGTTGTCGACCGTCCCCGCGAGCGACGAGCTCAGCAGAACGGTCTGGAAGAAGGTCTCGTCCGGCATCTTGGTGTGGCGGAAGAAGTTGAGCACGTCGGGCCGCTCCGCCACAAAGCGCATCAGCCACTTGAGCGTCTCGCCGGTCAGCGCCCAGAGCGCCATCCCGCCGTACGGCTCGAGGCCGGCCGGGAGGTGGCGGGGGAGGGGGAGGCGCAGCAGCCGCGTCTTGTAGCGGACCCGCTCGAAGTACGGGTAGCGAAGGCGGTTGAGCCCGCCGCCCTCTGCCCGCCCACTCGGGGGCGGGGAGGTGGAAGTGATGCAGCACATTGCGTCCTTGGCGCTCCGCGAGGTGCGCGCGGATCTCGGCCGGCCGCTTCAGCGGGTAGTCCTGGCCCGAGAGGAGCAGCGCATGGTCAGGCAGGTCGCCGCTCGCCAGGATCGCCTCGATCCCCACGAGCGTCGCCTCCAAGAGGCTGAAGCCGCCCCACCGGCAGGCGACCCTGGGCAGCCAGGTGACGTGCTCGCGGCCGGCGAGCCGGGCGCGCATCGCCTCGAAGACCTCGTCGTCGCTGAGGCCGTTGACGTGGACGTAGAAGCGGACGTCGCCGTCGTCCAGGCGCTCGACCAGCCGCGCCAGCTGCTCGGGCGCGGTGTGCGCGCGGATCAGGTAGTCGATCCTCATCGCGCGGCCGCGATCCGTGGGTCTTCGAGCCCGGCGAGCGGAAGGCCGAGCACCCGGCCATAGAGCAGCGCGACACCGTGTGTCGTGTCGCGGAGGTCGTGGTCGCGCTCGACGCGGGTGCGGGCGACGGCGCCCTCCTTGGCCGCGAGCGCCGGATCGAGCAGCCGCTCGGCGATCGCGTCGGCAAGCGCCCGCAGGTCGCCGAGCGGGACGATGCCGGCGTGGTCGCCGAGGGCGTCCCGGGCGCCGGGAACGTCGGTGATCACGAGGCTACGCGCGGAGGCCATCGTTTCCAGCATCGCAAACGACATCCCCTCCCAGCGCGAGGGGCCGCGACCACATCGGCCGCGGCCAGCCAGGCGGGCGCGTCGGTGCGCTCGCCGGCGAAGAGCACGCGCTCGGCGGGGCGGCTGCGCACCTGCCTCGAGGTCCGGCCCGCCGCCGACGAGCGCGAGCGTCGCGTCCGGAACCCGCTCGAGCACGCGCGGCCAGGCCTCGACGAGCTGGTCCTGGCCCTTGGCCCGGCAGATCCGGCCGAGGCAGACGACGAGCGGGCCGTCGGGCAGCTCGAGCTCCCGGCGCGCGGCAGGCGCGTTCCTCGTCGGACGCGGGGAGCAGCGAGCGCACGTCGACGCCGTTCGGCACGACTTCCCAGCGCGCGCGATTCCGACGGCCTCTCCGCGGCGCCGCTCGCTCTCGCTGACGCAGGCGACGGCGTGCGCCCAGCGAGCGCCCGCGCGCTCCCAGGCGATCGCCGCCCGCCGCATCAGGCCCGAGAGCGGGTAGAACGACCAGCCGTGCGGCTGGAAGACCGTCGGCACCCGGCCGCGCAGCGCGAGCCGTCCGGCGAGGCCGGGCTTCGAGGAGTGCAGGTGTACGAGCGTCGGCGCGCGCTCGCCCAGGATGCGCCTCAAACGCAGGGTCTCGCCCGCGGACGACGGTCCCGGCGAGCTGCCCGCCTGCCAGTCGAGATGCTCGGCGCCGAGCGCGAGCACGGCCTCTCCGAGCTCCCCGCCCGGGCTGGCGACGGCGACCTCCCAGTCGCGCGCGAGCTGATCGGCCACGAGCTCGCGCACGCAGCGGCAGACCCCGCCTTCGGTGGGCTGCGAGACGTGCAGGATCGAGGGCCTGATCGTGTCCAACGGCGCGTGCTAACTATGCACGCGCCGGCGGTTCCCGCCCGTTCCCGCTAGGACGGGCAGCTGTAGAGGTGGTGCGTGTAGACCGCGACGGCGCTGGAAGCGATCGAGCCGTAGTCGTTGCCGCTCGTGTCCCAGAGATTGCCGACGCCGTCGTAGTTCCCGATCGCGCCGCAACGCTGGTGGACGAAGGTCGAGTTCCGGACCGTCGTGCGGATCGTGCCCTGGTCGAGGTAGACGCCGATCACGCGCGTGTCGAAGTACGAGTCCTCGATCACATTGTCGCTGCAGGCCGCCCGTGAGCCCCACGCGGGATCGGCCCATTCGCAGGTCAGCCCGCGGTCGACGTTCGGGCCTGCATGGATCCGGCGGAAGGTGGTCTCGGCGGCGAAGTGCTCGACGTAGACGCCGATGCCCACGTCGTTCAGGTCGAGGTCCTCGAAGACGCTGTCGCGCGTGCCGGTGCCGACCCAGAGTCCTTCCCAGGCGCAGTTGCGCGCCTTCAGGCGCCGGACGATGGCCTTCACGCCGACCCAGACGCAGGCCTCGGCGGTCCCGTTCGAAGCGCGGGCCACGGGCCAGCTGACGTTGGCCGAGTCGACGTCCTCCAGCACGGGCGGCGTCGCGGGTGTGTAGCTCGCGGTGTTGGGATCGACGATCACGCCCCAGTCGCGGAAGTCTCGGGCGACGACCCGGCGGATGACCACGCCCTCGACCTCGCGAGCCAGGATTCCGGACGAGATCACGCTGTTGCCCTCGAGAGTGGTGTCGAGGACCTGCGAGTTCGAGCCGGTGCCCCAGATGTGGACGATCGAGCCGTTCAGCACCTTGCTCGAGTTGCTCACGTCGAAGGCGAGACCCCGGAGCAGACCGTGTTCGGGGCCCCAGTTGCCGCCGAGCACGAAGCCCGCCTTGAAGATCGCGCCGCCGAGGTGCTGGGCGTAGACGCGGTCGCCGTTCGCGTTCACGAAGGGGCCGGAGTTGTCGTAGACACCGTCCGCCACGACGATGTCCTGGTTGGAGGCGTTCAGCGCCTCGTTCAGCTGCGCCGAGGAGTAGACCGTCACCGCGGTCGCCGGGGTCGCGTAGGGAGCGGGGGGAGCGACGGGCACGGTCGTCCGCGGGCCCGAGGACGGCGGCGGAGGAGGCGGTGGCGGCGGCGGCGCGAGCACCGTCCAGCCGGTCACCACGGTCGCGAACACGGCCGAGTTGGAGGCGACTACGGTCAGGGCGTGCTTGCCGAGTGCAAGGGCGGTGAAAGTCACGGGGCTGCCGCACGATACGAAGGGCGCGCCGTCGAAACTGCACGTTGTGGCGGTCGCGTCCTTGGTCGTGAACGAGATCGTGGCGGTCGTCGCCGTCGTCGTCGCGGGCGGCGTGCTGGTGAACGAGACGTGCGGGTTCGGCGTTCTGGAGGGCCTCACCGGCTTCCAGGTGCGCCGCAGCCGCGCGATGCCGAGCACGCGCCCGGTCCTCGCGTTGCGGGCGACTAGCCGCACGCGGCGCCCGGTCGACTCGCTGCGGGCCGGCGCGTAGCCGTAGAGGACGTAGTTGAACGGCGCCCGCCGCCGGCGCCCGATCGTGTGGTGGCCGAGGGTGTAGCGAATCGAATGTGCCCTCGCGCCGACGACGCGGACGATCACGCTGTCGCCGACGACGCGCACGTGCAGCCGGGCCGCCTGGGCACGCCCGGGCAGCAGTGCTGCGGTAGCGCAGAGCGCGACGGCGAGGACGAGCAGCGAGCGAAGGCGGCGGCGCGCCATGCTCCCGGATCGGCTCTGCCGGAGCCCCCGGCCTCACCAGTTTGAGGGATCATGGGAGGGCCTGATACGGCCGGGTATTCGGCTATCGTGCGGCGAATGTCCGAACGCGGAGAGTTCCCGTCCACCGGTCTCCGCCCGACCAGCTCGTCCCAGCTCCAGCCGGAACAGCCGATCGAGGTTCGTCGCAGCCTGGACGCGATCTGGCGGGCGCGCTGGATGATCGTGGCGTTCGTGGTCGCGACCACGGCCGTAGTGGTCGGTATCTCGCTCTTAGTGCAGAAGACGTACCGCTCGACGTCGAAGCTGATCTACGAACCGGCGACCTCGGTCTTCGCGAGCACCGACCCAGACACGGTGAAGCGGAACCTCGAGACCTTCCAGCGGCTGCTGACGACCCGGCGCGTCCTCGAGAGCGCAGCGAAGCGGGTCCCCGGCGAGACCGCCGACTCGCTCGAGAAGAAGGTGTCGGCGTCGGTCGACCAGTCGGCCGACATCATCAGCATTGCGGCCCTGGCTTCCAAACCGCGGCTCTCGACGCTCATCGCCAATGCCACCGCCAATACCTTCGTCACGCTGCACAAGCAGGACGCCCGCCGCCAGCTCGAGGCGGCCCAGGCGGCCCTGACCGCGCAGCTCCGCGACGCCCAGGTGCGCGGAGCGACTCCGCAGGAGCTCGACGCCATTCGGCAGCAGCTGGCGAACCTCAGCACGGAGCTCGCCACTGCCGGTTCTGACCTCACCACGATCCCGGCCGAGGTGCCGGACGCTCCCTACACTCCCCGGCCGGTCCGGAACGGGGTGCTGGCGTTCTTCGCCGCCCTCTTCCTCGGGATCATCGCGGCGCTAGCCCGTGACCGGCTGACGCCGCGCGTGGGCAGTCCGCGCGAGGTGAGCCGCGTGCTCGGCCTCCCGCTGCTCGTCGGCCTCCCGTTCGTCCGCCATCGCTTTGGCCGCCGGCGCAGACTCCTGCGCGCGGTCGCCAACGAGGCGTACCAGACGCTCCAGGCCTCGGTCCGGTTCTACCTCCCTCCGACCAAGCAGCAGGTGATCCTGGTCACGAGCTCGGTCGAGGGCGAAGGCAAGACGAGCGCCGCCGCGGGCCTCGCGCGCGCTCTCGCGCGAGTCGGCCAGAAGACGCTGTTGATCTCCGGCGACCTCCGCTTCCCGACGCTGCACGAGCTGTTCAGGACCCCGCTCTCGCCCGGGCTGTCCGACATTCTGGTCGCGGCTTCGAGCAACGGCGCGCGCCCGAACGCGATGTCGGTGGCAATCGACGAGAGCGTCCAGATCGTCGTCGGCGGCGTCGGTGACAACCTGCACGTGATCTCGAGCGGCACCCCAGTTCCCGATCCGTCGAAGCTGCTCTTCAGCGAGGCGCTCGCGGCGTTTTTCGCGGCGATCCAGGAACGCGACTACCAGTACGTGATCGTCGACGGTCCGCCGCTGCTCGGAATCGCCGACAGCCACGCGCTCGCGCAGAGCGTGGACAGCGTGATCGTCGTGTCGCGGCTCGGCCTCGCGACGCTCGAGGACCTGACCGAGCTCCGCGACACGCTCGAGCGGCTCGAGGTGAACACTCTCGGCGTCGTTGTGGTGGGCTCGCGGCGCTCGATCGTCTACTCGTACGCGGCGTCGTCCGCGATCGGGGACGAGCTGCCGCGCGGCCGCGTCTCCGCGTAGGGCGGCCAGGGCCGCATCGCCCCGGCCCAGATCAGAGCCGCCACGATCCACAGGTGCCGCCAGTGCAGGGTGTCGACGAACGCGCTGTTCGCC
Source organism: uncultured Actinomycetes bacterium (assembly GCA_963772975.1). Taxonomy (GTDB): domain Bacteria; phylum Actinomycetota; class Thermoleophilia; order Gaiellales; family Gaiellaceae; genus AC-32. The sequence continues at coordinate 1,742 of CAVYZH010000012.1, read as the reverse complement.
ATCAGGCCGCACCACGCCCCGAGTAACGCGGCCGAGCCGAGCCCGTAGGTGTCCCGACCCAGGATCGCGTTGCGGCCCGCGAAGACCAGCGTCGTGATCAACAGCCCGAACACGGTCACCAGCCCGAGCACGCCCTGCTCGGCCAGTGCGCGGATGTAGGCGCTGTGCGTGGAGACAGGGATATAGGACTCGAACTGGCCGGGCCCGACCCCGAACGGGTAGACGGCGACGAGCCGCAGCCCCGTTTCTTGCGCGTTGAAGCGCGACGTGTCGTACCCTTGCAGGCGCGCCCGTTCGCTGAGGAAGGTCGCCGAGCCGGTGACCGAAACGAAAAGCGCCAGCGCGATCAGCGCGACGACCAGCGTGACAAGGATCGCCATCGCCTTGCTGCCGCCGCCCCTGCGCAGCGCGACGACCACGAGCATCGCGAAGACGCCCACCGCCGCGTTCAGCCAGGCCGCCCGCGAGAACGAGAAGAGCACGCCCGCCCCGCAGGCCAGCAGCAGCAAGAACTTGAACGACCTTCGCACGTGCAGCAGGCGGGGCTCGAGCAGCTCTTCGAGCACGAGCAACGCGAGAACCACCATGAACGGACCGAAGATGTTCGGGTCGTGGAAGAGGCCCTGCGCGCGGCCGGCACCGGTCAGTCGGCTCGCGAGCGGCACGCCGCCGACGAAGAGCGAGACGCACGCGGCCGTACTGAGCGTGACGCCGGTAATCAGCAGCCCGAGCAGCACGAGTCGCGCGCGCCGGGGCGAGTCGACGTAGCCGGCCAGCCAGACCGCGAAGATCGCCAGGTAGACCGTGATCGAAAAGTAGCGCTCTGCGACGGGCACGTCGACGATGAACGAGGCCGAAAGGATGTTCAGGAAGATGAAGGCCGCGAGCAGCATCGCGATGCTCAGCGGCAGCCTCCGCACGTGAAATCGGCCAGTGACGAGGGCAACGGCGAAAATCACGGAGAAGACGATGTCCGGCGGCCCGGGCTGCACCCAGACGACGCTCATCAAGAGGAAGCCGAGGAAGACGGCGGTGTCGTAGCGCGTCACCGCCAGGACCAACAGGCCGATCAGCCCGATCCCTCCGACGAGCACGATCCTGACGGAGGGCGGGGGGTGCCCGACGAGGACGAACGCGATCAGCGCGCCGAACACCAGTAGCGGTACCAGCCAGGCGACCATCTGGGCGGCGCGCGACGCCGCACCCGGCACGGTGCGGATGGCGGCCGGCTGGTAGGCGCTCATGCCTCTGAGGGTAGACGCGCCTGGGCGATCACGTCGTCGAGGATCTCGTCCAGGCGCCGCTCGGGCTTCCACCCGATCGCAGCGCCGATCTTCTCGATCGACGGCTCGCGGTGAAGCGTGTCCTCGATGCCGAGGCCGTAGACCTCGTCGTACGGGATGAAGGCGAGCTCCGAGCTGGAGCCGGTCAGCTCGAGCACGCGCTCGGCGAGGCCCTCGATGCTGATCCGCTCGGTGGCGCCGACGTTGAAGACCTGGCCCGAGAGCGCCTCCGCCTCGTTCAGGCCCTTGAGCGCGCGAATCGTGTCCTGCACGTGGCAAAACGCCCGCGTCTGGCTGCCGTCGCCGTGGATCTCGAGCGGCTCGCCCGCCAGAGCCCGCTGGACGAAGTTCGGGATCACCATCCCGTAGCGGCCGCTCTGCCTCGGGCCGACCGTGTTGAAGAGGCGCGCGATCACGCAGTCCAGCCCCCGCTCCTGGTGGTAGCCGAAGGCGAGGAAC
>CAVYZH010000011.1:0-494768 GCA_963772975.1 uncultured Actinomycetes bacterium | reverse complement strand
GTTGTTGAGCTGATCGGCGCTAAGCCCCGAAAGCTGCGCGGCCGTCAGGCTGGCGAGCTGCGCCGTGCTCAGCGTCGACAGCGTGGTGGTGGACAGGCCGGAGAGCTGCGTCGAGGTCACCCCTCCGATTTGCGCCGCGCTCAGGCTCTGAAGCTCAGCGGTTTCCAAGCTCTCGAGTTGATCTGTCGTCAGAGAGCCAAGCTGCTTGGCTGACAAGGACTTAAGCTGCTTCGTGGTCAGGGAGTCGAGCGCTAGCGTCGTTAGGCCCGCCACTTGCGCTGTCGAGAGGCGCGACACGTTCAGGGCGTCCAGAACCGAAGTGTCGAGCCCGTTGAGCTGGTCGACGCTAAGTCCAGAAAGCTGCCCCGCGGTCAATGCGCCAAGCTGCGTCGCGCTCAGCAAGGAGAATGTGGCCGTCGACATGCCGGAAAGCTGCGTCGAAGTCAGGTTAACGATCTGCGCCGCGCTCAGGCTTTGAAGCTGCGTCGTAGCCAGGTTCCCGAGCTCATCCGCCGTAAGATTTCTGTCTGCACCGCACTCAGGGACTTAATCTGGGCCTTGGTCATAGAACTGAACACGTCTGCCGTCAGTCCCGATATTTGCGTCGTGGAAAGGCGCGTCACGTTCAGGCGTCGAGGACCGATGGGTCGAGCCCGTTGAGTTGATCGGCGCTAAGCCCCGAAAGCTGCGCCGCCGACAGAGCGCCAAGCTGCCTCGTGCTCATATTGGAGAACGTGTCCGCGGACAGGCCAGATCATTTCGTGGAGGTCAACCCTGAGATTTGCGTCAAGCTCAGACCTTGAACCTGCGTTGAGGTCAGGCTTCCAAGCTGATTGTCGGTAAGATTGCCGAGCTGAGCCGCGCTCAGGGATTTGAGCTGGACTGTCGTCGGGAGTCACCGCCTCCGACGTCAGGCCCGCCAATTGCGTCGTCGAGAGGCGCGTCACGTTCAGGGCGTCGAGAACCGAGCGTCGAGCCCGTTAAGCTGATCGGCGCTAAGTCCCGAAAGCTGCGCCGCCGACAGCGAGCCAAGCTGCTTCGTGGTCAGACTGGAGAGCGTATCTGGCAGGGCCGACAGCTGCGTTGAAGTGAGCCCCCCGACTTGCGATAAGGTCAGGCCTTGAAGCTGCGCCGTCGTCAGACTCCCGAGCTGATCCGCCGTGAGCTTCCCAATCTGCGCCGCACTCAGGGACTTGATCTGGGACGTGGTCAGAGAGTTGAATGCGTCTACCGTCGGCCCGCTATTTGCGTCGTGGAAAGGTGTGTCACGTTCAGGGCGTCGAGGGCCGGCGGGTCGAGGCCGTTGAGTTGGTCGGCGCTAAGCCCCGAAAGCTGCGCCGACGACAGAACGGCAAGCTGCTTTGTGGTCAGACTGGAGAGCGTGTCTGGCAGGCCCGACAGCTGCGTTGACGCTAGCCCCGAGATTTGCCCTAAGCTCAGGCTTTGAAGCTGCGCCGTGGTGAAATTCGAGAGCGTGGTTGTCGACAGACCTGACAACTGCGTGGACGTAAGCCCGCCGACTTGATTGGCGCTCCAGCCCTGCAGCTCCGGCACGCTCAGGCTTTCGATCTGGGTGGTCGTCAAAGCCCCGATTTCCGACGCCCTCCAGGCTCCGCCTTGAGGGCTGCTCAAGGCGAGAATGACGCCAATGTTCAGTCCAGGTATCTGGGCGGCTGAAATTCCTTGAACCTGCGTTGTCGACAGAGCCTGCATATCGTCCGAGTCAAGACATTGATCTGGCTTGCCTGAAGCCCCGAGACTTGTCTGGCGGACAGCGCCTGTACTTGGGACGTGCTTAGATTTGCGATCGTATCGGTCGATAGTGTGGAAACTTGCTGCGCAGTCAGGGCCGATATCAACATTTTACACACACCCTATCCCGACTGAGCAGCAATACTCCGTGCGCTGCCGGATTTTTTATGAGGTGGAATAAATGTAATGCCGAAAATCATCTCAGAAAATCGAATGAGCGCCGGGCCTGAGCACATTCGATTAAGAAATTATTAAGTGTAAAGGCTTGGACTTGATCGGACAGACGTCGTCCATCGGGGCGGGCTGTCCGACTAGCGGAAACTGTTTTCGCGGCTCACGCCGGACGCCCTTCGCGTTATAGCGGTGGAACCAATCGCGCAGCGTTTGCCGGTCCATCCTTGCGTTCCGGGCGGCATCGCTCCGCGAAGCGCCTTCCAGGCTGGACGCCAGCGCCAGAAGACGTCGCGATTGGTTCGCGTCGCGCACACGCCGCGCTTTGCGGCGCGGCGCCTCCGCCGGCCAATCCGTCCGCGTAATCCTGGCGGCCATCCCATCCCCCAAGCGAATCAAGCGCTTCAGGGGATCACAGCCGTGGCCTGTTGGGAACCGTCGAAAAAGGAGCCACCGATTTTAGCCGCTGCTATAAGAATTTCCAGAGGGGATCGACTTCTGATACCCGCTAGCCTCGAAGGCATCTGACATGCTTTTATCCGAGCGAAGCGCCAGACGATTATAGTTAAGGTGACGATTGTGCATCTTAACCTAATCCGCTGTTTAGACTGGGCAACTGACACGAGCCTGGTAGTAATGAGAACACGATCATCTCGAGGATACGCTCGGAGTTTATGCTATCCGCAGGGAAGGTGTGGATGCTTCTCGATGAGTCCAGTTGCTCGAACTGTGCTCGCGCCGCTTTTTGGCTCAAATGCCAGCTGACGGGATCTTATCGCAAATGAAGCAATCTGATGACTATCTTACGAAGGCGGCGTCTTTAGGTAGCCTGCGCAGATCTCAACAGTATTTTATTTTAGTAAAAGTTTTCCTTACCTCGAGCGTGAAAACAAGCGCTGATGTAAACTAGTAGGGAGTCTCATGTGACAACGGTTGCTTTGCTCAGCTCTGGAGTGGTTCCACCGATTGCTAATGGACCCCAGACGAATAGGCTGTCATCCGGCTCCACTGCCATGTCCGGATCTACGGTATGTTTGATAATGGACCCCGAACTGTGCTGAACCGTTGTGAAAGGCCAGTTGGCGCTATTGTTTCTCCATTGGAACGCCCTACACGATTAGACTGGGCGATAGCCATCTTCTTGGTGATCGTTCAACAAAATGCCTTCGCAGCCACCTTCTATGAGATGTTGCATCCCGGGGATTCACTGCAGGGCGTCGATAATGTCTTCAATACGGCCAGCATCTTAATAAGTATAATTTTATTGGCCATTGGCTCCACGCGGGTACTTCCTCGATTGCGAGGCCTCTTTCTCAGAAATCCTTATGTGATCCTGTATATACTGATCGCTCTAAGCTCAGTCATTTGGTCCGTGCATCCAGATTTGACGATACGAAGAGGATGCGCCTATGTTCTGACAATTGGGATTGCAGGCTATATTGCGGTGCGCTTCACGACGGAGCAAGCGCTGCGGGTTCTTGCGAGAAGCTTTGAAATTTGCGCAGTTTGCTCAGTAATACTCATATTACTTTCTCCTGATATCGGGATTATGCATGCTGCGGAATACGGTGGAGAGGAATTGGAAGGAAATTGGAGAGGCATTTATCCCCATAAAAATGTATTCGGTTTCGCAATGGCGGTCGCAGTGTTCGTTCAACTGCTGCTTATCGCCTTAAGCAGCAAGCGAAGCGTAAGCGCCTACGCCTGGGCTATATGTTACTTTGCGTTAATTGTTCTATCGAAATCTGCAACCGCCCTTCTTATTAGTATGTCCTATTTTTTTGTTTTGACAATTTATACTATTTGGACAAGAAATAAGTTAATTGGATATAAAGTGTTATTTTTAACGGTATCTGCGGCGGCCTTGCTTTTTCTAGCCTCTTTTTTGGATGTGGGATTATTTTTGGGTCTTATTGGAAAAGATCCAACTTTGACCGGACGCACGGATATCTGGAGTGCGGTGATTGAGTTAATCTATGAAAAGCCAGTTTTAGGTTGGGGATACCGGGCGATGTGGGTCCCGACGGACCTCGTGACCATGTGGGTGGATAAGAAATGCGGGGATTGGGGAGTTCCCAGTGCCCATAACGCGTTCCTGGAAGTCACTCTGGAACTTGGACTATTGGGGCTGACAGCTCTCTTACCTATGATTCTCCTTGCGTTTTGGCGTGGCGTGCGGTGCTGCGTGGTCGGCCTTATACCGTTGGGGCTGTTTTCTATTGTCTTCTACATCGCAACGATCATCGCCGGTCAGACGGTTGAGACCATCGGAATCAACCAGGAAATCGATTGGCTTGTATTCAACATCCTTAATTTTATCGCAGGAGAAAGGCTAGCTGCAGTTCTTCCCACGGAGCTTTCCGAAACATGAACAGAAAAACATACGATCCTACGATGCCTTTTATGTCGCCCGTGGCCATAGAGATGTGCCAGCTGGTGCGATTATGTTCGGTATCCCTGCAAGAAATACTGCTCAGGTAGTCGGGGCCTGCTAAGCAAGAGCTATGATTTAGAATTCGCAACAAGTTGCCGAAAATCGAGGACATAGCTCCCGATCCGCGCCTGGATCGTGGATGACACGGGGATCCCGAAGAAGGGCAGGCATCCGGTGGGGTTGCGCGGCAATATTGCGGTGAACTCGGCAATCCGGTCAATTGCCAGGCTGCGGTCACGCTTAAGCCACATCTTTTGTCCCTCACTTTAGAAAGACGTAGTCGCTCGAATAGGGCCGTGAGGAGCGTTCCCGTTGTCGTACAAGTCCCATCCATCGCCCCGCCTTTGGTATTGATGCGCTGGATCGTCATGACGCCGCTTAGCTGGCCGTTCCCGCGATGCGAGACGGCCTCGAGCTTCAGCCAAGGGATATCTTCTGCGGTGGCGCCTTCGGAGTGAGCGATGACTTTGCCTGCTACGGCGCTCCCGTCCGAAATTTCCCAGGTCGGGCCGAGGTAATGCCTTCCGATGGTCTTGCCGTCGAGGACCAAGGCCGCGATAGGCTCCCGGAATTGCCAAACGAGCTTACCTGGTTGCCGGATTTGCATTCATAGATTTGGGCGCCCTCTGCATGGACTTCGAGAACTTTGGTCGCGTTGTGGGCTGCTATGGCATCCGGAACCTGGGCCGCCGCGGGTGACGACGGCAGCAAATAAGAGAGAACCGTCGCGATGGTGATCATGATGGCGTTGCGAGCCACAGCGCTCTCCTTTACCGATCGGGACATTCAAGTAGTACGTGAGCGCAGGACGTAGCGGTCTGCAAATCTCTCGTTCCAAGACCCATCGTTCCACGAAGTCCGCTGCCGGCCACCCAGGGAGTGACGCTGATAGAGCCTGATGATGTCGTCGGCAGGACCCGTCGCTAAGATTTGGTCATCGATACCGACGTTTGCAACGGGCGCAGGGCTGTGTTGTCGAGTTCCGAAGCCGTCGAGCAGTATCAGGAGTTAGGGACTTGCCTGACACGTCAGCCACGACCGGGCGCCGCGAAGAGTTTTGAAATCCTCGAGGCATCGCACTGACACGTCCTTATTGTCCTCTGTTAGCAACATCTTGCTCAGAGCTGCACCCGGACCAAGTTCGAAAAATTCAGTCGCTCCTGCCTCCATGCAGCTTTGCAGGCAAGCTTCCCACTGCACAGTTTGAGATATTTGGGCGGCGAGCTTATCGAAGCCTGGTCCCCAGATCGCTGACGGGAGAGCCGTCAATTCCGCTTAGGAGCCACGTCCCAGCAGGTGGCGGAAGCTTCGCGGGCACATGGCTCAAGGCTTTGCGGAATTCTGGAGATGCATTGGCAAGCCGCTTCGTATGGGAAGCCACCTCCACCGGCACATCGACAACCCTCCTGGCGTTCATCGCTTTCGCTTCATCGGCGAGGGCTTTCAGAGCTGCCCGGCTTCCGCCGAGGTAAAGCATTGCCTGGGTTTACGATTGCGATCGCCGCATCATGCCGCTCACAGAGCCGTTCGATAGCTTCGCGGCAGAGACCTCGAACGAAAAGCAGCCCATCGCCGGGGCGCGAGGCGGCGTCCATGACTTCCGCCGGCGCGCGGCGAGGTCCAGCGTATCGATCATGCTCAGGAAACCTGCGACACCCCAGGCCGCCACTTCGCCGACGCTATAGCCGGCAACGACGAGGCGGTCCGGCATCACGTCTCGAAGCGCCGCCGCCGCCAGCGCCTGGAGTGAGCAAAGTATTTGTCCGGTGCGATTGTGGTGCAGGGTATCGCTTGTTCCGGTGCGGACGATCTCGCGAGGATCCCGGCCGCCGATCAAGGTTGCGGCATGTCTGAACAGATCAGCAGCTTCCGGCCTATCGCCAGTCAGGGCGAACATGCCGGGATGCTGACGCCCCTGGCCGAAACACAGGATCGCAAGCGTCATCGTCTAGCGCCTCAATTGGGAAAAAGCACCGAAATTGCAATCGCCATCGTCACGATGCTGAGCACAGTGCTGGCGATGACCATGGACCCTGCGGCCGCGAAATCAAGGCGATAGCTGACGGCGAACAGGATGCCGAAAAACCCCGACGGCACGGCGCCGAGCAAAATCGCCGTCTTGGCGATCTCTGCGGAAACCGGCAGCAGAAGCACCACTACCGCCGTCAGCAGTGGCCGGAGGATGTTAGCCACAACGGTTGCGCTCACCACTGGCTTGTCGAGATGAAAGTATTGAGCCGACAGTATGAGGCCCGTCAAGAACAACGCCACACCGGGCGCCGCTTGCCCGATCAACACGAGACAGGCATCGAAGACGCGGTTAGATACGGCCCTGTTCAGACACTGCCAGTGCGGAACAACAGCCAGCGATCAATCCGCCGCCGCCAAAGCATCCGGCGCGGCCGCCGATCAGCCCGATAACCTTCACGCCCGCCATGCGCGCCTCGATCACCGCCCGCATGATCTCGGCAATGGCGAGTTCGCCGGCATTGGCTTCCTGGAGGCGGACACCCCCCGTGTCGAACAAAATAAGGACCGGGATTGACCTCAGGTCGCGTGCGGCGCGCAGCAAGCCCGTGAGTTTGGCGCCATGCACCTCCCCGAAGGCGCCCCCCATGAAGCGGCCTTCCTGTGCCGCCACGAATACCGGCGAACCATCAAGGCGGCCGCGTCCGATGATGATGCCGTCGTCGAACTGCTCGGGAAGATCGAACACCTTGAGATGCGGGCTGACCTCGCGCATTTGCGGCCCGATGAACTCTATAAAGCTTTCAGCGTCGAGCAGCAGCCGGACGCGTGTTCGCGCCAACGCCTCATACCAACTCGCCGGTCGCTGCCGTCCCGCCTGTAAGTCCGCCGTCTGCATGGGGCCAGGATTTATTGTCCATCCTCCATCAAGCGGGACGCCTGAGCCAGCCGGAGCAAGACAATATCCGGACGAGCACCGCCGTCATTGATTGAGAATTTGATGCCGCCAGGCGAATAGCGCTCCACAAAGTCGGCGATTACAGCGGTCCAGACTTCGCCGAAACCTACGGCCTCCGTCTTTATCTCCACCACGCATTCGGACTCGGGCAGGGCGCGTTCAGCCAGCACTTCCAAATTGCCCGACGCCACCACGCCGACGAGAGATGTTTGCTTCGCGCCTCTGGCGCGCTGACGGACATTGTGACGAAGCCTTAAATCTTCCATTGCGACCGTCCCTTTCACCAGTTCCGGAATTTCGACGGCGGCGCGTAGAGACCGCCTGACCAGAGGACGAGGTCTTTGATCGAGCGTGCAGCAAGCATGCTTCTTTCAACATCGAGCGGGTCGATACCGAGGTCCTCCGGCCGGCGGATCGCACCGCGTTCACGCAAGCGTTGGACCGCTTCCTTATTCCGGCTGCGACCGACATCGGTGTAGCCCGCAACGCCGCGGATCGCCTGCTCGCGCTCGTCGTCTCTCGGCAAAGCAGCAGATTTGCGATACCCTCCTCAGTGACGATGTGGGTGACATCGTCACCGTAGATCATCACAGGGGCCAGTTCGAGGTTCAGCCTACTGGCCAACGCCAGGGCATCAAGCTTCTCTACGAACAGCGGAGGTTCTTCTCGCCGAAAGTCTCGCCGATTTGCACAACCAGTTTGCGGCCACGGCGCAGTGGCGCGGGCCGTCGGGATCAGCCTCCCTTCCCGGCCCGCAGCCAAGGCTCGCTCGGATGACGCCGCCCCCGCGCATCGGCGCCCATGTTTGGGGCGCCGCCGAAGCCAGCGATGCGAGAGGTGGTGACGGTCGAGGAATTTCCCTGAAGGTCGATCTGCAGTGTTGAGCCTATAAACATGTCACAGGCGTAGAGACCGGCTGTCTGGCAGAATGCCCGGTTCGAGCGCAATGAACCATCTGGTCCGGTAAAGAACACGTCGGATCGCGCGCGGATGTACTCATCCATTCCGACCTCGGAACCGAAGGAATGGATCTGCTCGACCCAGCCGGATTCAATCGCAGGGATCAGAGTTGGATGGGGATTCAGAGCAAAATGGCTTGCCACCTTGCCCTTCAAACCCAGCTTCTCGCCGTAAGTTGGCAGCAGGAGCTCGATCGCAGCGGTGCTGAAGCCAATTCCGTGGTTCAGCCGCTGCACGGCATAGGGCGCGTAGATGCCTTTGATTGCCAGCATGGCCGTCAGGATCTGCGTCTCGGTGATGGCGCCAGGATCGCGCGTGAATAGCGGTTCGACAAAAAACGGCTTGGAGGCTTTGACGACAAATTGCACCCAGTCTCCCGGGATGTCGACGCGCGGCACCTTCTCGACGATTTCATTCACCTGAGCGATGACGATGCCGCTCTTGAAGGCGGTGGCTTCAACGACCGTTGGCGTATCCTCTGTGTTCGGCCCGGTGTAGAGGTTTCCATCATGGTCCGCGCTGACCGCAGCGATCAGCGCGACGTTCGGTGTGAGGTCGATGAAATAGCGGGCGAACAGCTCGAGGTAGGTATGAACCGCGCCGAGTTCGATCTTGCCGCCAAACAGCATGGTCGCAATGCGCGCGGATTGGGGGCCGGAATAGGCAAAGTCCAGTCTCTTCGCGATGCCACGGTCGAACAGATCGAGGTGTTCCGGCAGCACGACCCCGGACTGCACCATGTGCAGATTGTTCACTTTGGCGAGATCGACGTTAAGAAGAGCGGCGGAGAGCAGGTCCGCCTGCTTCTGGTTATCACCCTCCAGACAAACTCGATCGCCAGGCCGTATGACAACTTCCAGCAAGCGCGTTGCTTCGTCCGGTCCGACGATCTTTCCGCCTGCGAGGGCCATGCCGGCTTCGATGCGGGCATTGCGCTGGTCCCGGCCGTGCCGCCAAGTTTGCATCGTTTGCGCTCCTCATCCGGCTGTTGGGTGACCTCGGCGGGATTGACTCCAGCGAAGGGGGGTGCATCGGCAGCTCCAAAGTCCGGGAACTGGGGCGGGAGCGTGTCTACTTTTGAGCCTTCCGCTCAGCTTTTGAAGCCTGCGGGGCTGCCGCGGTCTCGACGCTCCGGGCAGCCTCGGTGATCACAGCCGCGACCTCTTTTGGATGAGACTCGTAGACGGAGTGGCTGGCACCCCTGATTTCGGTCGTGTGGCTCTTGGCGCGTTCGTAGTACCAGCGTTCGAGATCGGGATTTATGATCTTGTCGCTCTCCGCGACAATGCCCCAGCTCGGCTTTGTCTTCCAGGCGGCAGCCGTCAGCGGCGTGCTGAAAACCTTGGCAGCGGCCAGCACCTGTGAGCGCGCGCCGAATTCCGCCCGCTGGCGCGGCAGGTCGGGCGCGAATAGCTTGAGGAAGTCCGCCTGGGCGAGATAGGTGAATTCATCCGGCGTTTTCTTGATTGCGCCCTCGGTCTTGGCCAGAACGCTTGGCATTTTCTTGCCAAGCGCAGCCTCGTCCTCTCCAACATCAGGAGCGTGCGCGGCGACATAAACGAGACCGACGACGTTCGGATGAACGCCTGCCTCGGTTATGATCGAACCGCCATAGCTATGGCCTACGAGAAGGGTGGGGCCGTCTTGAAGGTCAAGAACTCGCTTTGCTGCAGTAACGTCATCACCAAACGAGGTTTCGGGCTCCTGCACCATCGTGACATTGAAGCCCTTGCTGATGAGATGCTCGTAGACCGCCTTCCATCCCGAGGCATCCACCCAAGCGCCGTGGACCAATACGATGTTTTTGAGCGGTTCGGCTCTCGCGGAGACCACCGTCGAGAGGGCGGCGAGGGCGGCGACGGCGGCCCATCGGGCTTTTACGGGTTTCATTTCCTTGGCTCCTTCTCAGCTATCTTCGCTGCGGCGCGTGGATTCGCCTCTCATTGGCCTCTATCCAGCCAGTCTCCTTCCTGCCTAGAACTCGGGAGCAGGCAGGTCCTTAATTATAAGCACAGCTTTAGACTCATTAGATCCATGTATATCAAACATAGTCGTTAATAGTATCTGGTTTGCGAGTTGGTATTAACGTTTACTGTATAGGTACGCTAAAAAATATAGAGTGACGCCTAAAGCTTATGTATTGAATGTTCCTTTGATCCGATATCCGTGACGTACGTTCGCACTCGTAAATTTCCAATTTTGCTAAAATAGAAAAATAAAGCGCAGGGTATTTGTTAGTATGTATATGTACGCCACTTGTCACTTTCGGTTTTGCAAATAATGCTCAATTGACCATTCGGTCGCCGAAAAGGCTATCGCCCGGGAGAACGTTGCCGATGTCGGCCGAGAGCTTTCGTTTAAGACGATCTTTCGTAGGAACAGGCTCCATCCTGGTTATTGTGTTCCTACTGTGTTTCTCATCCGGATCCGCTCGGTGTCAGGTTGACGGAGCGCCGCCGAGCGCATTGGCGGGGACGGCTTCTGCGGCAACGGGATTCCCAATGCTTAAGGTTGGGCCAACGGAAATCCCACTTGGCAGCACCGAGACCCCCACCCCGGGCGAGACCCCGGCTATCCTTGGACCGAGCGGAGCACTTCTATCCGCCAGAAACCGTGCTGGCGCGTCTGGAATTCCCCTAGGCGCCGTTGAACTCGTAAGTCCTGGCCTTAGCTTCTCGCCTCAAACTGTTACTTCGAAGGGCTGCACCGCCCGCGCCGGTGCGACTGGATCAGTCGGAGCGCTTCCCACGCGATTATTCGATGGCAATGCCGGAAGATCCATGGGCTTTGGCCTTGGCGCCTCGAACGTTTGTCAGGGCTCGGCTTAAACACGGCTCAGCAGGGCATTGTGACCCAGAGCAAGACCGGCATCGGCCTTGGAGCTATCGAACTAACAAACAGCGGTCTTGCAGGCTTCATCGCCGCCCCAACGGCCCAAGGACGGTGAAATAACAATCTGAGCCGGTAAGGGGTTCGAATGCGCCGCAAAATTCTGATCCTCGCCGTCCTTGTTACCGCCGCCGCCGGTGCGGGCTTCCTGTATATGAATAACGCGACAAGCAAAGGCCCTGCCTCTGCGTCAGCCGATCCGCCAGCCGTGCCCGTTGTTGCGCAGCAAGTGAAAAGCGAAGATGTGCCTATCTACTTACGCGGCATCGGCACCGTGTACGCCTACAATACCGTGGTGGTGCGCAGCCAGATCACGGGGCAGATCGTTCAAATCGCCTTCAAAGAGGGACAGCAGGTCAAAAAGGGCGATTTGCTCGCCGAGATCGACCCGCGACCATACCAGGCCCTTATCGACCAATACTCCGCCAATAAGAAACGCGACGAAGCCCAGCTTTTGAATGCGAAAGCCAACCTTGGCCGGTATACGCCGCTTGAGGAAAAGGGCTTCGCCACCCAGCAACTGGTCGAGACACAGCAAGCCCAGATTGCACAGCTGGAGGCAGCGGTGCAGTCGGATGACGCATTGATCAAAGCCGCTGAGGTTCAGCTCTCATATACGCGCCTGACCTCGCCGATCGACGGCGTAACGGGCATTCGTCAGATCGATATCGGCAATATCATTCAGCCGTCCGATCCAACTGGGCTTGTGACGGTTACCCAAATAGAGCCTATTTCCCTGATTTTCACCTTGCCGGAGGGAAATCTTCCACAAATCCAGCAACGGCTTCGAAAGGGTCCACTCACAGTTCTCGCTTACAGCCAGGACAATAAGATCAAGCTTGGGCAAGGCCAATTGCTGCTCGTCAATAACCAGATCAATCAGCAGACCGGCACCCTTCAAATTAAGGCTGAGTTTCCCAACAAGGATCACACTCTCTGGCCGGGCCAGCTTGTTAATGCACGGCTGCTGCTAGAAACGCGCCAGGACGCGCTGACGGTTCCTGCATCGGCGGTTCAGGAGGGCCAAATGGCTCCTACGCTTGGGTTATAGCACCTGGGAACTGCGGAAACTAAGGCTGTCAAAGTGGCTCAAATCAGCGGCGGCCAGGCTCTCATCGATTCCGGTCTTGCTGCCAACGATCAGGTTGTTGTCGACGGCCAGTTCAAATTGAGGCCTGGCGATCACGTGACCATCCTGCATGGTAAGGCGGCCGCGGAGGCCGCGGCACAAAGCCAGCAGCAGATGGAGATCCCATGAACCTCTCGGCCCCTTTTATAAGCGACCCATTGCGACCGTGCTTGTGATGGTGGGCCTGTTGGTTGCCGGGCTGGTCTGCTACCGCCTACTGCCCGTGGCGGCGCTTCCCAATGTCAGTTACCCCACTTTGCAAGTGAGCGCGCAGTTGCCTGGGGCGAGCGCGCAAACGGTGGCATCTTCGGTTACGACGCCGCTTGAGACGCAGTTTGGGCAAATCCCCGGCCTCACGCAGATGACGTCGTCAAGCGCACTTGGCTTCACCCAAATATCTTTGCAGTTCGATCTGAGCCGCACGGTTGACAGTGCCCAGGCAGACGTTCTCGCTGCCATCAATGCCGCAACCTCGCAGCTGCCGCCCAACATGACCTATCCGCCCACCATCCGGAAGGTCAATCCGGCAGACACACCCATCCTGGTCCTCGCGCTCACCTCGGATACTTTGCCAATCACTACAGTGGACGCCTACGCGGAAACCGTCTTTCTGCAAAAAATATCCCAAATACCGGGGGTTGGATTGGTGGGGATTGGCGGCCAGCAGCAGCCTGCCATCCGCGTTCAGGTCGATCCTGTCGCGCTCGCGAACCGGGGCATCGGGCTCGAGGATGTGCGCACTATTATCAGCCAGCAAAATGTCGATCTTCCCAAAGGCACACTCAACAGCCCGCGCGTGACCTATACCCTTAATACCAACGATCAGCTTTTGAAGCCGGAACCTTACAACGCCATGATCCTGGCCTACCGGAACGGCGCGCCCGTGCGCGTCCAGGACGTCGGCGGAGCGATTGCCGGGCCGGTAAACAACCTGCTTGCTGCCTGGGCCAACAAAAGCCAAGCGATCATCCTGGCCGTTCAACGCGCGCCCGGTGCCAACGTCATCGAGACCGTGGACCGGGTGAAGGCGATGCTGCCCGTGCTCGAAGCGTCGATCCCCTCGGCGATCAAGGTCCAAATTCTCTCGGATAGAACACAGACCATCCGCGCCTCAGTGGCCGACGTGCAAGTCACGCTCATGATCACCGTAGCGCTTGTGATCATGGTGATTTTGCTGTTCCTGCGCAACATTTGGGCGACGGTCATTCCAGGGATTACCGTACCGCTCTCGATTATTGGCACGTTTGCCGTTCTTTATGAGCTTGGCTACTCCCTTGACAATCTATCCTTGATGGCTTTGACCATTGCGGTTGGCTTCGTTGTCGATGACGCCGTTGTGGTCATCGAAAATATCTTCCGTCATGTGGAGGGGGGCGCGACACCCTTATCAGGCAGCCCTTAAGGGCGCGGGGGAGATTGGCTTTACGATTGCATCGATCACGCTATCGCTCATCGCGGTATTCATCCCGCTGTTCCTGATGACCGGCTATGTCGGAATGCTGTTCCGGGAGTTCGCAATCGCGGTCAGTGCATCGATCGTCCTTTCTCTTCTGATTTCGCTGACGCTTACTCCAATGATGTGTTCGCGCCTGCTCAAGCCCGAGAGTAAGGAGCACGGATTTCTCTACAATCTTCTGGAACGGGGCTTCAACGGCCTGCTCAATCTCTACGAGGCCGGGCTCAAGATCGTAATGCGGCATCGCTTCCTCACTCTGATGTCGTTCTTTGCTACGGTCGCGCTCACTGTCTATCTTTTCATCATCATCCCAAAAGGCTTCTTTCCCCAGCAGGACACGGGCATGATTTTGGGCATCAGCCAGGCGAGCGAGGACATCTCCTTTCCAGCGATGGCTCAGCGCCAGCAAGCTTTGGTGGACGTCCTGCTCCAGGATCCGGCCATCGATACGGTTGGCTCGCAAATAGGCGCGAACGCTATGACGCCGACGCTTAATCAAGGGCGCATGTTCATCGCACTAAAGCCGCATTCGCAAAGGACCGCCAGTGCCGATGAGATTATCCGCCGCCTGCAGCCAAAGCTCGACAAACTCCAGGGAATCCGCCTTTATTTGCAGGCCGCCCAGGACATCACGATCGGCGCAAGGCTGTCGAATGCCCAATATCAGTTCACGCTAACTGACGCCAATCCCGGCGAGCTCAATCTTTGGGCTGGGCTTTACCTCGAAAAGATTAAGAGCCTTCCCTTCGTCACCAGTGTGTCCAGCGACCAGCAGAATGCGGGCCCGGTGCTTGACATCACGATCAACCGGGAAGTTGCATCGACTTATGGCATTACGGCCGCTGCCGTTGACAACGCTCTTAACGACGCTTTCGGGCAGCGGATCATTTCGACGATCTACACGTCAACAAGCCAGTATCACGTTGTGCTCGAAGTGCAGCCAAAGTACCAGTTCGGGCCAGAGGCGTTGAACGATATCTATGTCACTTCCTCGATCGGGCAGCAGGTCCCTCTTCGTACCCTGACCGAACCGCAACCAAGGTTGCGCCAATCCAGATCAATCATCAAGGGCAGTTCCCCTCTGTTACAATCTCCTTCAATCTGGCGCCTGGCGCATCCATCGGCGATGCCGTCAGTGCCATTCATGAGCTGGACAGGCAGCTCGGCAAACCGCTTTCCCTCGCAGCAACGTTCCAGGGCAACGCTCAAGCATTCGGGGCGGCGATGAGCAGCGACACCTATCCTGATCGCTGCTGCCGTGTTCGTGATCTACATCATTCTCGGCGTTCTGTACGAGAGCGCCCTTCACCCCATCACCATCTTATCCACCCTGCCAGCCGCAGGCGTAGGCGCCTTGTTGATGCTGCTCGCTTTCGGCTTCGATCTTAGCGTCATCGCTATCGTCGGTATTCTTTTGCTCATCGGCATCGTCAAGAAGAACGCGATCATGCTGGTCGATTTTGCTATCGACGCCGAGCGGAACGAGGGCATGGCTCCGGAGCAAGCTATTTACCAAGCATGCATCTTGCGTTTCCGGCCGATTCTCATGACCACGATGGCGGCTCTCCTCGGAGCAGTGCCGCTCATGGTGGGAACGGGCACAGGCTCGGAAATCCGCCAGCCGCTTGGCTACGCTATCGTCGGCGGACTGATGCTTTCTCAGCTACTTACGCTATACACGACGCCTGTCATCTATCTTTATCTTGATGGGCTTGGTCACTGGTTGGCGAGGCGGAGAAGCGGCGTGGAAGCTGCGAAGCCGGAAGCAGTTCCGGCGGAGTGAGAGGCGATGCATGGAACAGTCGCTGCCCGTGCGCATTGGATATCCTTGCGGTAACTCTGGTGACGAAGTCTTCACGGTGAAAATCTTTGCCAAGCGCCGAGGCAGCGAGCTGGCGAAACGGGTACCTATAGCGTCTATGTAAATTAAAGACTATCAGGAAGTATCCATCCAATAATATTTATATGACTATTTCACATATAGTGTTATGTATTCGTACATATCATGCAATACGTCTACAGCGAAAAAAATACTCTCAAATATTGAAATTTAACGAGGCATGTTTTCTAGTATACTGTATTGCATTTTTGGTCTAGTTTTGCAATAATTATTCTAATTGGACAGTAGCGCCAACTCATTTGCCATTGCGGCGCCCTGTAAAAACGCTATACTTTCCGGTAACTCAACAGACGGGCTGGGACTACTGCTATAGGCTTCGAGATGATGCCTCAGGTTTCGATGGAGGAACAGCGATGCAGTTTGCCGGAAGCGCCACTGACTTTCCCTTCAAGAATAACGTTCCCGATCCATTGCTGGCGGACAAGGACCTGCCGTCATTCAAATTTGCTCTCGAACAATCGGAGGGTAAGGTTCTTGACGGCAGCTTCGGCAAGGAAGCGACCGTTAAGCAGCTACCTATCTCCAAGGGGATCGCCGGAGTCTCCATGCGTTTGGAGCCGGGTATTACGCGAGAACTGCATTGGCACGCAACCGCAGCGGAGTGGGCTTTCGTCCTCGAGGGACGCGTCCGCACCACCTTGGTGGACCCGTTGGGTCGCTCGGAGATCAATGACTTCGATCCGGGCGATATCTGGTACTTTCCGCGCGGCCATCCGCATTCGCTCGCCTGCCTTGGCGATAAGCCATGTCATTTCATTTTGATTTTCGACAATGGCTATTTTTCCGAGTTCGGCACCTTCAGCATCACCGATTGGCTAGGCCATGCACCGCGCCCGCTTCTCGCCAAAAATTTTGGACAGCCAGAGGGTACCTTTGAAGGGATTCCTAAGGATGAAGCTTACTTTGTCCGCGGCCCAGTACCCCCCAAGGACGTGACGCCGGTTCAAGGCGCAATGATTTCGCCTCCTGAGACGCACAGATACAGGCTCCTCGCCCAGGAACCCCATTCGATCCATAAATTCGGCCGCGAATGGCGGGCTAGCGCCGAGCGCTTCCCCATTTCCCAGACAATTACCGGTGTTATCCTCGATCTCGATCCGGGGGGGTTGCGCGAACTCCACTGGCATCCCAACGCGGACGAATGGCAATATGTCGTAGATGGCGAGTTCAGCGTGTCTCTCTTCGGCTCCCATGGGCGCTATCGAACCGAAAAGCTCAGTAAAGGGGACGTCGCCTATATCCCCCAAGGCTACGGTCATTCTATCGAGAATATCGGCGGGAAGCTGGCGAGGCCCGCGTCCGCCAGCAGCTCGAGCTCGGCGAGGTCGAGCTCGCGACCAAGATCCGCGCCCGCTACCTGCGCGCCCTCGAGGAGGAGAGCTTCGACGCGCTCCCGGCGCAGACCTACGTCAAGGGCTTCCTGCGCACCTATGCCGACTACCTCGGGCTGGACGGGCAGCTCTACGTCGACGAGTTCAACTCGCGCTTCGGGGCCGACGGCGACGAGCCGCGTGAGCCGGTCGTTCCGCGACGGACATCGAATGTTCACAGGCAGCACCGGCGGCTCGAGCGGCGCTGGATCGCCTTCGCGCTGACCGGGATCGCGGCACTGGTCGTCGTCTTCATCGCCGCCTGGAAATCCGGCAGCCCGGACGAACAGGTGCCGAACCTCGGCACGACCACCACGTCGCAGTCGAAGAAGGTGCCGCCGGCCGCCACGCCGACGCGGCATGCGCCGACGAAGCCCGTCTCCTTCCGGCTGTACGTGCGCGCGGCCGGCGGCAACTGCTGGATGGAGGTGCGCAACTGGTCGGGGAGCGGGAAGACCCGCTTCGCCGGCACGGTCGAATCCGGCCAGTCCCAGCGCTTCGTCGCGCGTCAGCTCTGGGTCAACTTCGGCAACCCGCGGAACCTGGCCATCGCCTTCAACGGCCACGCCGTCCATGTGCCCGGCCCCGGCTCGTACGTCTTCACCCCGCACGGCTTCACGCGCGCGGCCGCTTGAGCCGCCCGCGCGGCTTCGTCGTCGTCACCGGCAGTGAGCTCGTCCGCGGCGACCGGCGCGACCTGAACGGCCCGTTCCTCGCCTCGGAGCTGCTGCGGCTCGGCCTCGAGCCGGCGCGGATCTCGATCGTCGGTGACGACCCGGCCGAGCTCGAGGCGGCGCTGCGCGAGGGGCTCGAGGCCGAGCTCTGCTGCGTCTCCGGCGGTCTCGGGCCGACCCACGACGACCGCACCGTCGAGCTGGTCGCGCGCGCTGCCGGCCGCGAGCTGGTCGTGGACGAGGCGCTGGCGGCCGAGATCGAGTCGATCTCGCGGGCGATCGCCGAGCGGCTGGGCAGGCCGTACGCCGACTTCGAGCAGGGCGTGCGCAAGCAGGCGACGCTGGTCGATGGAGCGGTCGTGGTCGGGATCGCCGGCACCGCCCCCGCACTCGTGCTCGAGACCGAGCGGGGAGCCGTCGTCGTGCTTCCGGGCCCTCCGAGCGAGCTGCGCAGGCTATGGCCGCGCGCGCTGGAATCGGGGCCGGTGCGCATGGTGCTTTCGCGCGCGCGTGAACCCGAGAGGCGCGTGCTGCGCTTCTACGGCGCCAGCGAGTCCGAGATCGCGCGGGCGCTCGAGGAGAGCGGGGGAGAGGGCGGCGGTGTGACCGCGACCATCTGCGCGCGCGAGTTCGAGATCCACGTCGACCTGTTCGTCGAGGAGGAGGGACGGGCGCGCGCGGACGAGCTCGTCGAGGGACTACGCGAGCGGGCCGGGCGCCACCTGTTCGTCGAGGACGAGCGGTCGGTCGAGGCGATGGTGCTCGATGCCTGCCGCGAGCGCGGGTTGACCCTCGCCACCGCCGAGTCGTGCACGGGCGGCCTCGTCGCGGCGCGGCTGACCTCGGTGCCTGGGTCGAGCGACGTTTTCCTCGGCGCCGTCGTGGCCTACGCCGACGAGGTGAAGGCGCGGGAGCTCGACGTTCCGGCGGAGGTGCTCGAGCGGCACGGCGCCGTCTCGGCCGAGGCCGCCGCAGCGATGGCCGCAGGGGCGCGCGTACGGCTCGGCGCTGAGGTGGCCGTCTCGGTGACCGGGGTCGCGGGCCCGGGCGGCGGGACGCCGGAGAAGCCGGTCGGGCTCGTCTACCTGCACGCGGAAGGCCCGGAGGGGTCGCTTGCGCGTCGCTTGGACCTACCCGGCGACCGCGAGGCGATCCGCTCGCGCGCGGCCGTCGCTGCGCTCCACCTCGTTCGCGCGCTTCTGACACGAAGTCGTGACGACTAGGCGTGTCGGCTGCTGCTAGCTTCGAAAGCGATGAACGAGTCCGGCTGTTCTGCGCGCTTCGACTCCCCGGCGAGACACTCGACGGGCTGGTGGCCTGGCAGCGCGAGGCTCTGGCGGATGTGCCGCGCGTCCGGCCGGTCCCGCGCGACCACCTGCACATCACGCTGGCCTTCCTCGGGCATCGGCCCGCCCGCGAGCTCGACCCGATTCTCGGTGCCCTGCGCGAGGCCGCCGCGAGTGCGGAGCGGCCGGAGCTGGCCGTCCGCGGGTATCGCGAGACGCGCAGCGTGGGGATGCTCACCTGCGACGACGATGACGGCCGCGCGGCTGCGCTCGCAGACGATCTGCAGGAGCGGCTGGTGGCGCTCGGCGTCTACGAGCACGAGCGCCGAGGGTGGCTTCCGCACGTGACCGTGGTGCGCTTCCGCGAGCGGCCGCGGCTGCAGCCGGCTCCACCGGCGCTGAAGCCGTTCGTGCTGTCCGACGCTGCTGCTTACCTGTCACGGCTACGCCCCGGTGGGGCGCAATACGAAGTCCTCGAATCCGTGGAAGTGGGAGGGAGATAAGAGTGGACCGCGAGCAGGCTCTCGACACCGCGCTCGGCCAGATCGAGCGCCAGTTCGGCAAGGGCTCGGTGATGCGCATGAACGACCGCGCCCAGGTTGCGATCGGGGCCGTCTCGACCGGCTCGCTCTCGCTCGACCTCGCGCTCGGAATCGGCGGGCTGCCGCGCGGCCGCATCGTCGAGGTCTTCGGCCCGGAGTCGTCGGGCAAGACGACCCTCGTCTACCACGTGATCGCCGAGGCCCAGCGCCGCGGCGGGATCTGCGCCTTCATCGACGCCGAGCACTCGATGGACCCGGCCTACGCGAAGCGCATTGGTGTCAACATCGACGACCTGCTCGTCTCGCAGCCGGATACCGGCGAGCAGGCGCTCGAGATCGCCGAGCTGCTGATCCGCTCCGGCGCGCTCGACGTGGTCGCGGTCGACTCGGTCGCCGCGCTGACCCCGAAGGCCGAGATCGAGGGCGAGATGGGCGACTCCCACGTCGGCCTGCAGGCGCGCCTGATGAGCCAGGCTCTGCGCAAGCTCGCGGGCACGCTCAATCGCACCGACACGATCTGCCTGTTCACCAACCAGCTGCGCGAGAAGATCGGCGTCATGTTCGGCAACCCGGAGACGACCCCGGGCGGGCGCGC
Organism: uncultured Actinomycetes bacterium; assembly: GCA_963772975.1. Classification (GTDB taxonomy): domain Bacteria; phylum Actinomycetota; class Thermoleophilia; order Gaiellales; family Gaiellaceae; genus AC-32. The sequence continues at coordinate 474,684 of CAVYZH010000011.1, read as the reverse complement.
GCTGAAGTTCTACTCCTCGGTGCGGCTCGACATCCGCCGGATCGAGACGCTCAAGGACGGCGTCGAGGCCTACGGCAACCGCGTGCGCGTGAAGGTGGTGAAGAACAAGGTCGCGCCGCCGTTCAAGCAGGCCGAGTTCGACATCATCTACGGCACCGGAATCTCCTGGGAAGGCACCGTCCTGGACTCGGCGATCGAGCGCAAGGTCGTCCAGAAGTCGGGCTCACACTTCAGCTTCGAGGACGAGCGGCTCGGCCAGGGCCGGCAGAACGCGACCGCGTTCCTGCGGGAGCACCCGGACGTGACGCAGCAGGTGTTGCTGCGGCTACAGGCGCTCGTGGGCCCGGAGCAGGTCGTCTCGGCGCGCCTGCTGCCCGAGGTCGGCGCTCCGGAGCCGAACGGCAAGCCCGCGCCCGAGGAGGCGGAGGAGGAGACCGAGGCCGCGCCCGAGGCAGAGGCCGAAGCAAAGGTCGCCTCCAAGACCTAGGTGGAGCCCGAGGCCCCGCGCACCGAGGCGCTCGCAGTCGCCACGCGCGCGCTGGCGAGGCGGGAGCACTCGCAACGGAGCCTGCGTGAGCGGCTGCAGCGCGCGGGCGTGACCCCGGAAGACGCGGAAGCCGTGGTCGAGGAGCTACGGCACGCGGGGCTCGTCGACGACGCGCGCTTCGCCGAGGAGCGGGCGCGGGTGCTGGCAGAGCGGGGGAAGGGCGACGCGGCGATCCGCTTCGAGCTCGAGCGGGCAGGCGTCGGCACCGCCGAGATCGAGGTCGCGCTGGGCACTCTCGACCCCGAACGGGAGCGGGCGGCCGCCCTGGTTGCGCGCCGCGGAGCGACTCCCGCGACCGCCCGGCTGCTGGCCGGACGGGGCTTCGACGAGGAGCTCGTGGCCGCCCTCGTTGCGGCAGAGGGGTGACGAGCGTTAGGATACAAGTGCTTCATCCGACGTTTTGCCTGCATCTAACGCGTTTCCGAATCGGATCAATGACCTTCCTACAGACCACCACGAGCGCGAGAGAGGGGATCTGACGGCGCCGACGTCTCGACGCTGAGCTGCCAGGCGAGGGCACGCGCCCCCCGCCCCGATTCTGAGCACGTTCCCGGTGCAAGCGGTGCCGGATGAGCACCGCGTACTGCGCGGACAACGGTTCCCGGCCGAGGCCCCCGGCCCGGCCCGACAGTGGGAGCGTGCATGGTCGTCGTCATCGGGATCCTCATCGGCCTCGCGGTCGGAGCCGGCCTTGCCTTCCTGTCGCTCTACGCCTTTGCCGGCTCACGCCTGGCCGCTGCTCGGCGAACGCGCCAGCTGCTCGTCAGCGAGGCCAAGCGCGAGTCGGACGTGATGCGCCGCGAGGCGCAGAGCGAGTCCGACGCGCTGCGCCGCGAAGGGCAGATCGAGGCGCGTGAGGCCTCGGTCCGGCTGAGGACCGAGATCGAGCAGGAGGTCGCCGAGCGGCGCACGGAGATTCTCAAGATCGAGGAGCGCGTTCTGGCGAAGGAGGAGGACATCGACCAGAAGCTGACCGAGCTCACCCGGCGCGAGCAGGGCGTCTTCGACCGCGAGGTGCACACCAAGCAGCTCCAGGAAGACCTCAAGGAGACGCGCGACTCGCAGGTCACGGAGCTCGAGCGCATCTCGGGCATGACCGTCAACGAGGCCAAGGCGCATCTGCTCGACCGATCCCAGGAGCTCGTCCGCCACGAGCTCGCCCGCCAGGTGCGGCAGGCCGAGGAGGAGGCGCGCGCCGAGGCGAAGCGCCGCGCCCGCAACCTCGTCGCCGACGCGCTCCAGCGTGTGGCCGCCAGCCACGCGTCCGAGACCACCGTCTCGCTGATCGAGCTTCCGTCCGACGACATGAAGGGCCGCATCATTGGCCGCGAGGGTCGCAACATCCGCGCGCTCGAGCACCTGACCGGCGTCGACGTGATCATCGACGACACGCCGCAGGCGGTCGTGCTCTCGTCGTTCGACGGCATCCGGCGCGAGGTGGCGAAGCTGACTCTCTCGAAGCTGATCGAGGACGGGCGGATCCACCCGGCGCGGATCGAGGAGATGTACTACCAGTCGAAGGCCGAGATCGAGGACACGATCCGGCAGGCCGGCGAGCAGGCGGTCTTCGAGGCCAACTGCGGCGAGGTACACGAGGAGCTGGTGAAGATCCTCGGCCGGCTGCGCTTCCGCACCAGCTACGGGCAGAACGTGCTCAAGCACACGCTCGAGGTCGTGCACCTGGCGGGGATCATGGCCGCCGAGCTGCAAGCGAGCGTCAAGACGGCGCGCCGCGCGGCGCTCCTACACGACCTCGGCAAGGCGCTCACGCACGAAGTCGAGGGCTCGCATGCGCTCCTCTCGGCGCAGTACGCGCGCCGTTACGGTGAGTCGCCCGCGGTCGTGCACGCGATCGAGGCCCATCACTACGAGGTCGAGCCGCAGACGGTCGAGGCCGTGCTGCTGATCGCCGCCGACGCGATCTCCGCCTCGCGCCCCGGCGCGCGCGGCGAGAGCCTCGAGCACTACATCAAGCGGCTCGAAGCACTGGAGAGCGTGGCCGCCCAGCACGAGGGCGTCGAGAAGGTCTACGCGCTGCAGGCAGGCCGCGAGATCCGCGTGATCGTCAAGCCCAAAGAGGTCGACGACGACGGGGCCGTGTTGCTTTCACACGAGATCGCCCGCGAGATCGAGGACCAGCTCGAGTACCCCGGTCAGATCAAGGTGACCGTGATCCGCGAGTCGCGCGCTATCGGGTTCGCGAAGTAGTCCGAACTAGCGAGGAGCGGGGGCGGGCGGCGCCGCTCCCGCCGCTCACTTGATCTTCAGCACCGCGTACAGCGCCGGCGCAGAGCCGCCGAAGCATAAGTGCGCCGCGTGAGGAATTTAAGTATGCGTCGCCTCGCGCATGACGCCGCTCGTATCGGCGCTCGAGTTGCTGTCGGGGACGACGTAGCTCGGGTCGCCGGGGTCGACGGTCGGGTCGAAGTCGCCGGCCCGGAGCGAGATCGCAGGCTGGAGGCCGCTCAGGAACCCGCCGCAGCCGACTGTGATCTTCACTGGCACGACTCGGCCGCGCTGTACGACGTTGTACGCGCCCGCCTGCAGCGGGGGGATGACATTCGCGCCGTAGACGTGCACCGCCGGCGCCGTAGCCGGGTCAGAGACGCCGCCGTCCTTGTCCTGCGCCTTCGCGGACACCGTGTACATCCCGCACGCTGAGAATGACGTCGTGAACGGGCTTGCACCGAACGAGCCGAAGCCCGACCCGGTGTCGAACGACCACGTGAAGCTGGCCGCCTGGTCGACCGCGGACGGGTCGGTCGCGGAGCCGGTGAAGGCCACCGGCTGGCCCACCAACGCATTCAACGGGCTCGCGTCCAGCGAAGCGATCGTCGGCGCGAGGTTCCCGACGTTCACCGTTGCCTGCGCGACGTCGGAGGCCCCAGCGTCGTCGGTCACGCGCACCTTCACAGTCGGGCTGGACGGCCCGTCGACGCCAAAGAACGAGACCGACTGGCCCGGGGTCTCGAACGAACCGTTGCCGTCGAGATCCCATGCGAACGTGAGCGGGTCGCCCTCTGGGTCGCTCCCGCTCGCGGTCAGCGCCACCGACGAGCCCTCGTCCACGGCATACGGCCCACCCGCGCCCGCCGAGGGGGCGTCGTTCAGGAGGACGCGCACCACGGACGGGTCGTGGTCGGAAACCTGGTCGAAGAACTCCGCGTTGACGTGCACCGGGTCGAAGAAGAACAGCCGTGAGAACAGCGGCCCGCTGAACATGATGTGGTCGAGCACCTGGGCGTTGCCCTCGAACTCGTAGCTGTAGCGCTCGTTCAGCGGGAGGGTGTTCATCAGGTCGTGGAGGCCCCCGCCCTCGAGGATCTGGACCGTCTGCGAGAACTCGAAGTCGTTCAGGTCGCCGAGGACGACGACGTTCGCGCCCGGGTCGGCCGACGAGATCTGCGAGACGAAGTCCGCCACGAGTGTGGCCTGCTGGTGCCGCTGCGTCGCGGTCACCTCGTTCGGCGGCTGGAAGCGGCCGCGAAGCGGGTCGTCGCCACCCTTCGAGTTGAAGTGGTTGACGATCACGAACAGGTGGTGGCCGTGGTACATGAGCTCGGCCGCCAGCGGCTTGCGGGAGGCGTTCCACGCAGAGTCGGCCGGCGTGATTCGGCCTGGGCTGTAGAGGAGCTGTGTCGAGGCTCCGGAGCCGGTCACGGCGTTCGGCGTCGTCGAGCCCGCTCCCGTCCGGTCGACGAACGAGAGCCCGCGGTCGGTCCGGAAGAGGATCACCTGCCGGATGTTTCCGTTCGGCGCGCCGCCGTCCTGGTTGTAGACCGGGTCGATCTGCCGCCAGTCGTAGGTCGGCCCGCCCGCGGCGGAGATCGCGTTGACGAGCCGCATGAGCGTCTGCGACGCGTCGACCTCGGTGTTTCCGAGCGGTCCGCCGACGCCGTCGTTGTCCTGCACCTCCTCGCCGGCCAGCAGGTCGGGCGCGCGGAGGTTGTTGACGATCAGGTTCGCCAGCCCGTCGAATTTCGACTGCGGGTCGGTCGCGGCGAGGTTCTCGAAGTTGAAGGTCGAGATCGCGAGCTCGCCCGCGGAGACGGGCGCCGTCGCCTCGCGCTGTACGCCGTTGTGCGTGACGTCCGGCGCGGACGTGACCTCGAGGAACGGGTTGCCGAAGTTGTAGTCCACGACACCGACGATCGCGCCGTAGTAGTGGTCGCCGACGTTCGCAGGCTGGACCGGGGTCAGGTCGTCGAGCGTGATGCGCTCGGGGTTGCCGTCGCCCGGGCGCAGCAGGAGGCCGCCGCGGTAGGTGCGGACGGAGGCGTTCGTCGCCGTCGTCGCCCACGACGGGGGTCTCGCCGAAGGCGGTCGCCGTCGGGCCGACCGCTACCGCGTCGTTCAGCTGGACGCGCATGCCCTCGAGGCTCTCGTAGAAGTCGAGGCCGTCCTGTGAGGGGTCGAAGACGCTGCCCGCGTTCTCGACGCTACCGCTGACGGTGTCGTCCTCGATCACCGTGTCCGGCGGCACCCGACCGCCGTTGCCGATCACGACGGGCGCCGGCAGCGGGTTATCGGTGGAGAGCACCGAGATCGTGGGCGAGGTCAGCTCGGTGGTCGTCAGGTTGCCGGTCGTGGCGCCGCCGGGGCGGAACTCCTGGGCGCGACCGGTCGTGCTCACCTGGTTGCCGACGGTCGCCGCAGCAGACGGCACGGAGCTCGTGAAGACGAAGATGCCCTCCGAGGTCGCGTCGTCGGCGTCGGGATTCGGATCCTGCATCCAGAAGCCGTTCGACGTCCGGGCCGTGACGATCCCGAGCACCCGCACCGTCTGGCCGGCGTAGGGCGAGAGGTGGTTCGCGCCCTGGACGGTGTGGATCGCCAGCGCGGGCATGATCGTCGCGAAGCTGAAGGCGTAGTCCGCGTCCATGTTGTCCGGCGGATCGGTGGTGTCCTGGTCGGCGACGTTCGCCGCGAAGATCGTGACGTCGCACGACTCGCCCTCGGCGAAGTCGGTGTCCGGATCGAGCGTGAAGCGTCGTCGGGCCGCCCGAGACCGCGGCCGTGTGGGTGCCGCTCGACGTGCAGGAGATCGAGAACCACGAGCCGGAGACGTTCACGGGCTCATTGAAGGTGATCGTGATGTTCGCGCCTGCGGCTACGCCGCCCGCGCCATTCGACGGCGAGGTCAAGGCACCGCGGGGGCGGTGTCCGTCGGGCAGGGATGGATGGTCGAGACGGTATTGCGGGAGACGGCGTCGCCGGCCGTGAAGTCGTTGCCGTTGTCGTCAGTGTCCGACGCCGCCAGCGGCGCTTCGCAGCGCCGAGGTCGCGTTCGTGAGTCGGCAGCCGCTGATGCCCGTCCCTTCGAGGCACTCCGAGGCGGCCGTCGTAGTCCGACGAGGCCGACGATCGACGCTGCGCTGGCGTCGCGCTGCAAGGCGCAGGCCGCCGTTGCAGTAAGCCGGTCGAGTTGTTGCGAGACGCCTTGCGACGGTGCCGGAGTTCACGGTGCCGACGGCGTCGGGGTTCGGGAACAGGTCGTGCCACCGGCCTGCGCGAGAGGAATACCGGCCGGGATGAGCACGCCGAAGCGTCGCCCGGGTCGGAGCCGAAGTTCCCCGTCCCGGTCGCGCTGGCGTACTGGACCGACCAGCCGGTGATCGAGATCGTCGACGTGCTGCGTTGAACAGCCCGACGAAACCGCCCTGAAGCGGCGCGCCGGTGTTGCCGCCGCCGCCGTAGACCTGACTGACGACGATGCTGCCCCGCGGCTCCCGCCGGTCCTGCAGCGCAAGATCGTCCCCACCGCGGCCAGCACGCAGCCGCAAGCCTTCCGCCACGCCTCGCATTCGACCCTCCCAGAGCTGCTCCGCTGACGACAGGGCCACTCTGCCATGTCTTCCGGCCAGGGTGTTACAGTTCGGCGCGGTGAACGCCTCGTTACGACTGCGCTGGCCGCAGCGCCTCTCCTGACGGCGGGCTGTGGCTCGAAGTCGCCGCAAGCAGCAGTACGTCGACAAGCTGAACGCCATGTGCGAGGACTTCGCCAAGCGCGAGCAGGCGCTCGGGAGCGACCCGTCCCAGCGCGGCGACCAGATCGTCGCCGCCTTCAACGCCGGCGATCGCCGAGCCGATCAAGGAGCTGCAGGCGCCGCCGGAGCTTGCGCCGCAGGCCGCGCGCCTGCGAGCTCTCGTGGGGCAGCAGCACGACGTACTGAAAGGCCTCGCCGACGCAGGTCGCACCGGCGACGTCACACGCTTGCGGCGCCTGTCGGTCCGAAACCACAGCTGAACCGCCAGGCGGGCCAGATCGCCAACGAACTCCACGCCGAGTCCTGCACGAGCTCGGGCTGAGGCGAGGCTAGGCTTCCGCCGTGCGCAGCTACCACGTCACCACGTTCGGCTGCCAGATGAACGCCCACGACTCCGAGCGGATCAAGGGCATGCTCGAGGAGCTCGGCCTCGGGGAGGCACGTGACCAGGGCGAGGCCGACGTGCTGGTCTTCAACACCTGCACGATCCGCGAGAAGCCCGACCAGCGCTTCGCCGCGCACCTCGCGCAGGCCCGAGCGCTGAAGGCGCGCGACCCGGAGAAGGTGATCGCTGTCGGCGGCTGCTACGCCGAGGCGCAGCGCGAGCGGCTGTTCTCGCTCTACCCGTACGTCGACGTCGCGTTCGGGCCGGGCTCGATCCCGCACCTGGGCGAATGGCTCGGCGCGGGCGGCGAGGGCGTGGCGCGCGGCTCGTTCGGGATCGCCGAGGAACGCGCCTTCGCCGGGCGGCTACCGCTCCACCGCGAGCGCCGCTTCCAGGCCTGGGTGCAGATCTCGATGGGCTGCAACTCGGTCTGCTCGTACTGCATCGTGCCGTCGGTGCGCGGCCGCGAGGTCTCGCGCCGGCCGGGGGAGATCCTCGTCGAGGTCGAGGGCCTCGCGCGCGCCGGCGTCAGGGAGCTGACGCTGCTCGGCCAGAACGTCAACTCGTACGGGCGGGACATCGGCAGCTCGTTCGAGGAGCTGCTCCGCGCCTGTGACGCGGTCGAGGGGGTCGAGCGGATCCGCTTCACCAGCCCGCACCCGAAGGACTTCCGCGCGCCGGTGATCGCGGCGATGGCGGAGTGCGCGTCGGTCTGCGAGCACGCGCACCTGCCGCTGCAATCGGGCTCGACGCGCGTTCTGAAGGCGATGCGACGCACCTACTCGCGGCAGCGCTACCTGCGACTGGTGGGCGAGCTGCGGGCGGCGATTCCCGACCTCGCGCTGACGACCGACCTGATCGTCGGCTTCCCCGGCGAGACCGAGGCGGAGTTCGAGGAGACGGTGAGCACGGTCGAGGAGGTCGGCTACGACGGCGCCTTCACGTTCGTCTACTCGCCGCGCCAGGGCACCGAGGCTGCGTCGATGGAGGAGCAGGTACCGGACGAGCTCAAACGCGAGCGGATCGAGCGGCTGGTCGAGGTCGTCCAGCGGGTCGCAGAGGCGCGCAACCGCGAGCGCGTCGGCCGCGTCGAGGAGGTGCTCGTCGAGGGTCCGAGCCGCAACAACCCGGCCGTCCTGCGCGGTCGCACGCGGCGTAACACGACGGTCAACTTCACGGGCACGGCCGCAGCCGGAGAGCTCGTTCCGGTCACGATCGAGAGCGCGACCTCGACGACGCTCAAGGGCACGCAGCTCGCCGCCGTTGCCGCGTAGTCGCGACCTCACCTGGGACGGCTGTTTGAACGTCCGCGAGCTAGGCGGCCTGCCGACTGCGGACGGGGGCGAGACCCGCTTCGGCTCGGTCGTGCGGGCCGACAGCGTCAGTCAATTGAGCGAGGACGGCTGGCGTGCGCTCGTCGGCCACGGGATCCGCACGGTGATCGATCTGCGTGGCGACCACGAGCGCGAGGAGGACCCGCCGGCCGAGCTGCCGGTCGAGGTCGTGCACGTCCCGTTCATGGAGGCGAGCGAGGCGGAATGGGAGGAGATCGCGGAGGAGATCGAGGCCGCTGCGGCGGCGGCACCCGACGTCGCCACCTCTACGCGCGACGTGTACCTGATCTTCCTCGAGCGCTTCCGCGACAACGTCGCCGCCGCCGTGCGAGCGGTGGCTCGGGCGCCCGAAGGTGGTGTGGTCATCCACTGTGTCGGCGGCAAGGACCGCACGGGCCTGCTGGCCGCGTTCCTTCTCCACCTCGCCGGGGTGGACGACGAGACGATTGCCGCCGACTACGCGCTCAGCGAAGAGCGCCTGCTCCCGCGCCACGAGGCCTGGTTCGCGGCGGCGCAGAGCGAGGAGGAGCTCGAGCGCCTGCGCCGGATCGCCCAGACGCCGTCCGACTCGATGGTGGGCGTGTTCGCCGAGCTCGAGCGGCGCTATGGCGGCGTCGAGGCGTACCTGCTCGACACTGGCGTCCGCGCCGATGAGCTCGAGCTCGCCCGCGCTCGGCTCCGTGGCTGACGTCCTCGCGATCTTCGGGCCGACAGCCTCGGGCAAGAGCGCCGTCGCCGAAGAGGTTGCCCGCCTGATCCCGGCCGAGCTCGTCTCTGCCGACGCGATGCAGGTCTACCGCGGCCTGCCGCTCCTGACCAACCAGTCCGACGCCCGGCTGGTCGGGTACCTCGGCCTCGACGAGGAAGGGTCGGTCGCCGACTACCAGCGCCGCGCCCACGCCGCAGTGGACGAGATCCTCGCCGCCGGCCGGACGCCGATCGTCGTCGGCGGCACCGGGCTCTACCTGCGCGCGGCCCTGGGCGAGCTCGAGTTGCCGCCGCCACCCGCGCCGGGAGCGCGCAAGCGGCTGGGGCGCCTCTACGACGAGCTTGGCCCCGAGGCGACGCACGAGCTGCTCGCCGAGCGCGATCCGGCCGCAGCGGCAGCCGTGCACGCGAACGACCGCCGCCGAGTCGTGCGCGCGCTGGAGTTGGCCGAGGCTGGGTCGAGCCTGCGCCCGGGCGAGGACCGGCTCTGGAGCGGCGAGACGCGGCACCCCGCGCTGGTCGTCGGCCTCGACGTCCCCGCCGACGAGCTGGCACGGAGGATCGAGGAGCGCACCCAAGCGATGTTCGAGCGCGGGGTGGAGGAGGAAGTGCGGCGAGCGCTGGCCGGGCCGATCTCGCCGACCGCCCGCACGATCCACGGCCTCGCCGACGTCGCCGAGCTCCCGCGCGAGGAGGCGATCGCGGCGCTCACGACCCGGACGCGCCGCTATGCCGCCTACCAGCGGAAGTGGATGCGGCGGATCCAAGGGCTCGTGCCTGTCGACGGTAACCGCCCGCCCGCCGAGGTCGCGCAGGAGATCGTCACCCTGCTTGGTAGCGTGGCCAGGTGAAGCTCTCGAAGTGGCATGGCCTCGGCAACGACTACCTGCTCGTCGAGCGGGCCTCGCTGCCGGTCCCGCTGACGCCCGAACGGGTGCAGCGGATCTGCGACTACCACTTCGGCGTCGGCTCGGACGGAATCCTCGAGGTCGTCTCCGCGGACGGCGACGCCGCCGAGGTCGTGATCTGGAATCCGGACGGCTCGGTCGCCGAGCTCTCGGGCAACGGCACGCGGATCGCCGCCCGTTGGCTTGCCCGGCGAGGCGGCTCGGAGGAGGTCCGGATCGTCGTCGGTCCGCGCGAGGTCGGCGCAACGATGCGCGGCGAGCGAGAAGTCGAGCAGGAGATGGGCGCAGTCGAGGTCGGCGAGCCGGAGACGATCGACATCGACTGCGAGCCCGTCGAGCTGACGCCAGTCTCGGTCGGCAACCCGCACGCGGTCATCCGGCGCGACCCGGACCGCGCCGAGCTGCTGCGGCTCGGCCCGCTGGTCGAGAACCACGTGCGCTTTCCCGAGCGCACCAACGTCCAGCTCGTCCGGGTCGACGGCGAGCACGACATCGCCGTCGCCGTCTGGGAGCGCGGGGCGGGGGAGACGCTCTCCTCGGGCACGAGCGCGGTCGCCGCCAGCGCGGCCTGCGTCGCCAACGGCTGGTGCCAGAGCCCGGTGACGGTGCACCTCGCAGGCGGTGACCTGCTGGTGGAGCTGCGTGACGGCGAGGCGACGCTGACCGGGCCCGCCGAGGAGATCTGCACGGTCGAGCTCGCCGAGGAGTTCCCGCTGTGAGGCGTCGCTTGCGATGCCGATCTCAGGACGCGCGAGCTTTGCTCGTGCGTCCGTCTGAACTGACCGGTCGATGCGCTCTTCGACAGGACTCTGCGCTGTGAGGTTCGCCAGGCGCCTCGACGCCGTGCCGCCGTACCTGTTCGCGGAGCTCGAGCGGAAGATCGCCCAGAAGCGTCGCGAGGGCGTGGACGTGATCAGCCTCGGGATCGGCGACCCGGATCTGCCGACTCCGCCGGTGGTGGTCGAGGCGCTGGCCGAGGCCGCTCGCGACCCGCGCACGCACCAGTACCCGACCAACCACGGCTCGGACGAGCTCCGCGAGGCGGCGGCCGGCTTCTACGGCGAGCGCTTCGGTGTCGAACTCGACCCGGCCTCGGAGATCGTGCCCGCGCTCGGCGGGAAGGAGGCGGTCGGCCACATCGCCATGGCGCTGCTCGACCCGGGCGACGTCTGCCTCTCACCGGATCCGGGTTATCCGCCGTACACCTCCGGCCCGCTGTTTGCGGGCGCCGAGGTGCACTACCTGCCACTGGAGGCCGAGCGCGGTTTCCTGCCCGACCTCGACGCGATCCCTGCCGATGTGCTCGCGCGTGCGAACCTGCTCTTCCTCGACTACCCGAACAACCCGACCGGCGCAGTCGTCGCGCCCGGCTACTTCGAGCGCGCGGTCGAACTCGCGCGCGCGAACGACCTAGTCGTCGTCCACGACAACGCCTATTCCGAGCTCTGCTTCGACGGCTACCGCGCGCCGAGCTTCCTCGAGACGCCGGGGGCCAAGGAGGTCGGCGTCGAGATCTTCTCGCTCTCGAAGGGCTGGAACATGACGGGCTGGCGCTCCGGCCTGGTCGCCGGCAACCCGGAGGTGGTCGAACGCTACCGGCGGCTGAAGACCAACCTCGACTCGGGCATGTTCGAGGCGGTCCAGCACGCGACCGCGGTCGCGCTGACCGACGCGCGTGAGTTCCCGCGCGAGATGTCGGCCGTCTACGAGCGGCGGCGGGACCTGCTGGCGGAGGCACTGGCCGCGATCGGGCTGGGGGTCGACTCGCCCGAGGCGACGCCGTACTTCTGGGTGCGAGTGCCCGATGGTCACGACTCGGCTTCGTTCACGGAGCTGGTGCTCGAGCAGGCAGGTGTGGTGATCTCGCCAGGCCCGTCGTTCGGCCCGAGCGGCGAGGGCTTCGTCCGGCTCTCGCTCACCGTTCCGGACAGCCGGCTCGACGAGGCGGCTCGGAGAATCGAGTCCTCGCTGCGGAGCGGCATAATCACAGCGTGACGAACCGTCAGCCCGATCCTGCGCCGGGCGCGGAGCCCGAGCGCGGGTTCGTGCTCGCAGCGCCGCCCAAGGGTGTCGACCCCGTCCTCGGCGAGCTTCGCGAGCTCGCGCGCACGGCGGGAGTGGAGCCGGTGGCCGAGCTGGTCCAGCACCGCGAGCGGCCAGACCCGCGCACCTACGTCGGCAAGGGCAAGCTCGAGGAGCTGAAGGAGGCCTTCAAGCGCTCGGGCGCGGAGTCGCTGATCGTCGACGACGAGCTCTCGCCCGTGCAGCAGCGGACGCTCGAGGACGCGCTGCAGGTGCGCGTCGTGGACCGGACGCAGCTGATCCTCGACATCTTCGCCCAGCACGCCGTAAGCGCCGAGGGCAAGCTCCAGGTCGAGCTGGCGCAGCTCGAGTACAACCTCCCGCGCATGCGCGGCCTCTGGCAGCACCTCGAGCGGCTCGGCGGCGGGGTGGGGACGAGAGGCCCTGGTGAGAGCCAGCTCGAGACCGACCGCCGCCTCGCGCGCCGACGCGTGACGCTGCTGCGCGACCGCCTGCGCCGGCTGGCCAAGCAGCGCGACACGCGGCGCAAGGCACGTCGCCGCTCCGAGACGCCGACGATCGCGCTCGCCGGCTACACGAACGTCGGCAAGTCCACCCTCCTGAACGCGCTCACCGGGGCGGACGCTTCGGTCGACGACCGCCTGTTCGAGACCCTCGACCCGACCACGCGCGGCTTCGAGGTCGAAGGACGGCGCTACCTCGTCACCGACACGGTGGGCTTCATCCGCCGCCTGCCGCACCAGCTGGTCGAGGGCTTCGCCGCCACGCTCGAGGAGACGCTCGTCGCCGACCTCGTGCTCCACGTCGCCGATGCCTCGGCGAGTGACGAGGAGCTCGACGAGATGCTCCATGCGGTCGAGTCGGTGCTGGGCGAGATCGGCGCCGGCGAGCTGCCGCTCGAGCTCGTTCTGAACAAGGTCGACGCGATCGACTCGCTGCGCAGGCGGCGGCTCTCGAACCGCTTTCCCGAGGCCCTGCAGGTCTCGGCGCGTACCGGCGAGGGCCTCGACGAGCTGCGCGAGCGCGTGGCCGAGCGCTTCGGCGAGCGTTTCGAGCTCGTGCGCCTGCTGATTCCCTACGACGAGGGCGCGCGGCTGGCGGAGCTGTACGCACTCGGCACGCCCGTGGATGAGCGGGTCGACCGGCCCGAAGGCGTCTTCGTGCGCGCGCGCCTGCCGCGTCGCGAGGTGCGCCGCTTCGCACCCTTCCTGATCGCCGGGGCCGAGGCACGTTCGAGCGCATGATCGAGCTCCCGATCCGCCGCTTGCACCCGGACGCGGTCGTGCCCGAGCGCGCGTACGCGGGCGACGCCGGGCTCGACCTGGCCGCCTGCGAGCGGCACGAGCTCGGACCGGGGGAGCGTGCGCTCGTAGGCACCGGACTCGCGGTCGCGATCCCCGAGGGCCACGCGGGCTTCGTGCAGCCGCGCTCTGGTCTCGCGGCGCGGCACGGCCTGACGGTCGTGAACTCGCCCGGTCTGATCGACGAGGGCTACCGCGGCGAGGTCCGGGTCGTCCTGCTCAACACCGACGCGCGCGAGCCGTTCGTGGTCGAGCCCGGGATGCGGATCGCGCAGCTCGTCGTGCTGCCGGTGCCCGAGCTCGAGCCCGTTGAGGTCGAGGAGCTGCCCGAGAGCGAGCGCGGCGTTCGCGGCTTCGGCTCGTCGCGCCACTGATGGCCGAGCCGAGGATCCGGGTCTCGGCGATCCTGCGCTGGGAGGCGAGCATCCTGCTCTGCCGGCACGAGAAGAACGGCAAGGAGCACTGGTTGTTGCCGGGCGGCGGCGTCGACTCGGGCGAGAGCCTCGTGGACGCGCTCCACCGGGAGCTCGCCGAGGAGGTCGGCGTAGGCGCCGAGGTGCCGGTCGAGGGCCCGGTTGCGATCGTCGACTCGATCGCGCCCGTCCGCAGCTTCGCCGCCAAGCACGTGGTGCACATCATCTTCGCGGGCGACCTGACCGGGCAGTCGCTCGAGCAGGTCACCTCGCACGATGCGGCCGTGCGCGGCCACCGGCTCTTCGGCGCCGAGGAGCTGGACGAGATCGTCGTGCACCCGCCGATCCAGCGGTTCCTGCAGCGCTGGACGCCCGGCGATCCTGCGGTATACCTCGGCGCCCTCTGGGTTCCTTAGAAGCGGCCGCCGCGCGAGCGGGCTCGTTCGGCGGATACCACGTGGGCCTCGCCCTCGAGCTCGTCCGGGAGCGGCTCCAGCTCGGGAGGGTCGCCTCCAAGTCGGTGCGCGAGTGCCTGGGCCAGCAGCCAGTCCGCGAGCCAGGGGTTGCGGGGAAGGAGCGGCCCGTGCAGGTACGTGCCGAGCACGCGGCCGGCGCGGCAGCCCTCGTAGCCGCTGGCGCCGTCGTTGCCGAAGCCGGCGAGCACCCGCCCGAGCGGCTCGGCGCCGTCTTCGAGCACCGTGCGGCCGGCGTGGTTCTCGAAGCCGGCCAGGGTGCGCAGCTCGCCGGGCTCGAGCTCACACTCGAGCAGGACGTCGCCGATCAGCCGGCGCTCGCCGGCGACGGTGTGCAGCGGCAGCAGCCCCGCGCCCGGCAGCTCGTCGCCGCTCTGGTCGCGGTAGAAGCGGCCGAAGAGCTGGTAGCCGCCGCAGACCGCGAGCGCAGCGGCGCCGCGCTCGACGGCCTCCCGCAGCGCCGGCCCAAGCGCTGCGAGCGCGGGCGCGACCAGCTCCTGCTCGCGGTCCTGGCCGCCGCCGACGTAGAAGAGGTCATGCTCACCGGGACGCACCGCGTCACCGGCCCCGAGCGGCCGCACCTCCAGCTCGTGCCCGCGCCAGGCGGCGCGCTGCGTCAGGACGGCGATGTTGCCGCGGTCGGCGTAGATGTTCAGGTAGTCCGGGAAGAGGTGGCCGACGACGAGCTTCACGCCGCCTCCTCCCAGTAGGGCTTGACGAAGCCGCGGCGCGAGACGAGGTCGCGCAGGGCGAGCATGGCCGTGTAGGTCGGCAGCGCGATCAGCTCGTCGCCTGGTGAGGTCAGCTCGAGCCCGCGGTCGAGCGCGGCCTCGAGCGAGGGCACGACCTCGATCGAGTGCTCCGGCAAGCCTGCGTACTTGAAGCGCAGCGCGAGCTCGGCCGCGCGCTCGCCCGTCGCGATCAGCCGTTCCAGTCCGTCGAGGAGCGGTTCGAAATCGACATCCCAGATCCAGGAGACGTCCCGGCCGTCGGCGATCTCGTCGTTCAGCGCCACGAGCAGCAGGCGGGGCGAGCCGCCGGCGACGAGCGTGCGAACGACCTCGTTCGCACCGGCCGGATTCTTGATCAGCAGCACGAGCAGCGACCGCTCGTCGAGCTGGATCCGCTCGAAACGGCCGAAGGCGGCGGCAAAGCCCTGCAAACCGGCCACAATGTCTTCGCTAGAGGAGCCGAGCCCGCGAGCCAACGAGGCCGCAGCGAGCGCGTTGTAGACGTTGTAGAGACCCGGCACCTGCAACTCGACCCGCGCCGACCCCTCCGGCGTCTCGAGCCGGAACGAGACGCTCTCGAGGCCGTTCAGTTCGATCTCGCGTGCAACCACGTCGAGCGGCGGCCGCGCATGGCCGCAGGCAGGGCAGCGGTAGTCGCCGAGGTGCCCGATATAGGCCGCGGCGTACGCATACGGCGTGCCACAGCGTACGCACCACTTCGAGTCGGCGGCGTGCTGCAGCTCCGGCGAGGCGTGGCGCGGATCGTCGACCCCAAAAACCACGGAACCAGGCCGTTCCGTGGCGATCTCGCCGAGCTGCGGGTCGTCGCCGTTGGCCACCAGCAGTGCGCCCATCGGGAGGCCACGCGCCATCTCGCGCCAGCGCCCGGCCACGAGCTCGAGCTCGCCGTAGCGGTCGAGCTGGTCGCGAAACAGGTTTCCGAGCGAGACCGCGCGAGGCGCAACCCGCCGTGCGACCTCGGGCAGCGCCGCCTCGTCCACCTCGAACAGCCCCAGCTCGGCGTCCCGGGCGGCGACGAGTGCCGAGGCGACGCCGGACACGAGGTTCGCGCCGGCCCGGTTGTGGGCCAGCCGCACCGACGGCTCCAGGATCCCCGCGGCCATCGCTGCGGTCGTCGTCTTGCCGTTCGTCGCCGAGACGAGCGCCGAGCCCCGTGGCAGCCGCGCCGCCAGCCGGTCGACCGCGCTCGGATCCAGCTTCCAGAGCAGCTTGCCGGGCAAGGTGGTGCCGCCACCGGTGCCGGCCAGGCGGGAGAGGCCCGCAGCTGCGCGGGCGAGGCCGATCTCGAGAGCGAGCGGGGCGCGCACGCCGCCACGCTACCGCGCCGACCTCGGCATCACCCATTCGAGGGAACTTTCGGCGGCCTCACCCTGCCGGGGGATGTAGCGAGGTCCCCGCAAAGCCTAGGTTGCGCCCGGATTCCGCGGCGGGCGACCAAGGCCACGCCGTGTTGCGGACAGGCACTGCGGACCGCGCTTAGGCGCGGAAAGGAGATACGAACGGTGAGGAACGGCGGAATTCGCAATGAGACGCGATCGAGCGCTCTCTGGGGCACGGGCAACCGTGGCGGAGAGTCTCGATCCAGCGCTCTCTGGGGCAAGGGCGGCAGGGGAGCGGTCACCGCGCTTGCGGCGATGCTCGTCCTCAGCGTCCCCCTTGCAGCGAGCGCACCGAAGCACGGACGGCTGGCGATACAGGTCAACCCCAAGAAGACTTGGATCTCGCCCGGCCTCGTCAAGGGTGCGAAGCAGCATCCGAATCAGTACGTGCGAGTGATCATCCAGAGCACCAACGGCAGCATCACGCCGGCGCTCTCGGCGTTCACGCACGTCAACCAGTTCGCAGACGACGATCGCGGTGGCCTGACCCGGCGCCTCAGCCTGGTCGACGGTGTCGCCGCGTCGGTGCGACTTCGTGATGTCGCTCGCCTGGCGAAGGTCCCGAACCTGATCGTGACGCCTGACGTCCAGGTACGCACGAGCGGACTTAGCTCGAGCCAACTCTGGCCGTTCGAAACCGGCCTCTCGAAGGGCTGGAGCGGCGGAGACGCGCCGAAGCCGGGCTCAGTTCCGGCGATCGCGATCGTCGACTCCGGGATTCAACCGGGCCGGACGGACTTCGGCAGCCGCGTGCTAGCGAACGTGAAGTTCAGCACGCTTCCCGACGACTCGCCGGGAGACGGCCGCGGCCACGGCACCTTCGTGGCGGGCATTGCAGCTGGAGGGGCAGACAACTACACCGGCGGCACCCCGCAGGCGCCGCTCGTCTCGCTGGACGTCATGGACGACCATGGCGTCGCGCGGACGAGTGACGTGATCGCGGCGGCCCAGTGGATCCTGGCCAACAAGAACACGTACAACATCCGCGTCGCCAACTTCTCGCTGCACTCGGCGACGAAGAGCCACTTCTTCCGCGATCCGCTCGACCAGGCGGTCGAGAAGCTCTGGTTCGGCGGTGTGGTGGTGGTTGCGGCTGCCGGTAACTACGGCGTCCCGAACGGCCCGAGTGGCGTGCTCTACGCGCCGGGCAACGATCCGTTCGTGGTTACCGTCGGCGCGATCGACATCGGCGGGACGAAGAACACACACGACGACGTCAACGCTCCATGGTCGGCATACGGCCGGACGCCGGACGGCTTCATGAAGCCGGAGCTGGCGGCCCCCGGCCGCTACATGGTCGGCCCCGTGCCGGCGACGTCGACACTCGCGATCGAAAAGGCGACCAACGTCGTCGCACCCGGCTACATCCAGCTGTCGGGAACCTCGTTCGCCGCGCCAATCATCTCGGCTGCAGCCGCGCAGATCCTCGGCAAGCATCCGGGATACACGCCTGACCAGGTGAAGGGCGCCCTGATGGCCTCCACCAAGGCTGTCGACGGTGCACCCGTCGGGTCGGTCGGCGTGGGCGAGATCCAGGTGACGAACGCGGCGGCCATGAAGACGCCGCCGAATCCGAACAAGGCGCTCGAGCAGTTTGTGCAGCCGGACCTGACAGGCTCGTCGGTCTTCGATGCGGTCAGCTGGTCGGACATGGCGAAGGCGAACGTTTCCTGGGACTCGGTCTCCTGGGCCGACGTGTCCTGGGCGGACACAGCAGCGAGCGCGGTCTCGTGGGCTGACGTCTCCTGGGACTCGGTCTCCTGGGCCGACGTGTCCTGGGCGGACGTTTCCTGGGCCGACGTCTCCTGGGCCGACTCCTCGTACGAGGATGCAGCCGAGGGCGACGCCGCTGGTGATCCGTCGGCTTACGAGCTGACTCCGGAGCAGGCAGCCGAGATCATGGCCGACCCGGAGACCGCTCCCGACCCGAGCGTCCTGCCGGCCGCTGTCGCGGCGGTCGTGGGCGATTCGCCCGGTGCAACGGGAGCCACGGGAGCAACCGGGGCAACCGGCGCAAGCGGAACCGGCTAGGCGACGGACGGGGCATACGCGCTGAGGCGAGGGCCGGGAGCAATCCCGGCCCTCCCTCGTTCGGGGGATATTCGGGCCGTACCGAAAAAGGGGGATGTACCCCTCGTTCCAGGGGCGTAGCTTCCGGAAGTGGTGAACCGGCAGGGGTGCTTCACCACTGCACTGGATTCGTGTTCCTGCGGCGCCGCGCGACGCGCGGAGATTAGGAGACGGTGAGCGGCCCGATGACCAGCTTCGAGCCCAGCAAGACCCGAACGGGGGGGAGCGCGTGAGCGCCGTCCCGAGCCCGATCGCTCACGACGTCGAGGCGAGCGGCTCGCCGAAGCTCGCGGCCAGGGCAGCGGTCTACTTCTTCGTCGTCGCTGCCTTTACGACCGCCGTCTCGCTGCCGCTGCTTTCCCATTTGAGCCCGCACACGCCGGGCTGGACGACGTTCGTCATCCTCGGCACGATCGCGGCCGTCGCGCAGCTGTTCGTCGTGCGCACGCCGCGGAACCAGTCGTACCACACGACGATCGTCTTCCTGATCCCGGCCGCCATGCTCCTCCCGCCGGAGCTCGTCGTCCTGATCGGCGTGGCGATGCACATCCCGGAATGGCTGAAGAGCCGCAGCGCCTGGTACATCCAGATCTTCAATATCTGCAACTGGACGCTCTCGATGCTCGCGGCCTATGCGGCCTTCCACGGGATCCTGGGGATCGGCGGCGCCACCGACGTCAACTACGCGCTCGCCGGCCTCGCCGCGGCCGCCTCGATCGTCGGCGTCAACCACCTCTTGATGGCCCCGATGCTGCACCTGGCCCGCGGCCACTCGCTGCGCGAGTCCGGTCTGTTCTCGTTTCCGAGCCTCTCGACCGACCTCGTGCTGGCGATGCTCGGCGTCGCGATGGCGGCGTTCTGGGCCGCGAACCCCTGGCTAATCCCGTTCGCCGTCGCCCCGCTGCTGCTGATCCACCGCTCCCTGAGCGTCCCACAGCTGCAGGAGGAGGCGCGCGTCGACCCGAAGACCGGCCTCTTCAATGCCAGGCACTTCGCGCTTGCGCTGAACGAGGAGCTGCTGCGCGCCGATCGCTTCGAGCGACCGCTCTCGCTCGTGATGGCCGACCTCGACCTGCTGCGGGACATCAACAACACCTACGGCCATCTCGCCGGTGACGCGGTGCTCCAGGGCATCGCCGAGGTGTTCCGCTCACACCTGCGTCACTACGACGTCCCGGCCCGCTTCGGCGGCGAGGAGTTCGCGATCCTGCTCCCGGAGACGACACCGGAGCAGGCCTTCGAGATCGCCGAGCGGATCCGGCGCACGGTTGCGGCTCGCACCTACGACGTCGAGACCTCGAGCGAGCCCATCCGCGCCACGGTCTCGATCGGCGTCGCGGCGTTCCCGCGCGACGGAGCCGACGCGAACGAGCTGATCCACCAGGCCGACCTGGCCGTCTACCGCGCCAAGCTTCAAGGCCGCAACCGGGTGCTCGATGCGAGCTCCGAGCCGCTGCTGATGCCGGAGAAGCGCCAGAGCCGGCTCGTCGCGGTTCCGGAGGACGGCGACCACATCGTGCCGCTGCCTCCTCCCGCCGAGAGCGTCCCGGATCTCGAGCGCCGGCACCCGCGGCCTCACGCGATGCACGGGCCTCGCTTCCTCTCGCTCTCGCGGCGCCTCGCGGTCTTCGTCGGGATCGTCAGCGCCGTGGGCCTCGTGGCCGGCTCGCTCGGCGCGATCTACGGCCACAACACGGATTGGCTCGGCCTGATCGCGCTCGTCGCGCTCGTCGGTGCCGGCCAGGCGCTCGCGCTCGAGGTCGACGACGGCTCGATCTCGGTCAGCGCAGTCGGCTCGATTGCCGGCGCCGCGCTGTTCGGCGTCCGCGCGGCCATCGCCCTGGCGATCACGATCGCCGCGGTGGAGTGGAGCGCGAGGCGGTCGCCGTTCCACTACGTGGTCTTCAACATCGGCACGCTCGCGCTCTCCTCGCTCGCGGCGGCCGCGGTCTTCACATCCGGCTTCCTGGCGCCGGACGGCATGCAGAAGTTCGTCTACATCGCGGCAGGCATCGCCGCCGGGGGTACCTACTTCATGGTCAACATGACGCTGCTGAGCGCGGTGGTCGCGATCGAAGGCCACGAGCGCTGGTGGGCGGTCTTCAGGGAGCGCTTCGCCTGGCTCGCGACCCACTACCTCGTCTACGGCTTCATCGGCGGCGTGATCTGGGTCGGCAACGAATCGGCCGGCCTATGGGCCCTCGCGGTCTTCGCGGTGCCGCTCCTGCTGATGCGCAAGACACAGGAGGCCTACCTGCGGCACACGCAGCGCAGCGCCCAGAAGCTCCGCGCGGCGGCCGAGACGATCCAGACCCAGAACGTCTCGCTCGAGCACGCCAACCGGCTGCTCAAGGAGCGCTCGACGGCGGCCATGCAGAGCCTCTCGGCCACGGTCGACGCCCGCGACGCCTACACCGCCGGCCACTCGCGGCGCGTGCAGCAGCTCGCGCTGGCGATCGGCCGCGAGCTCGGCCTCTCGCAGGCAGAGCTCGACCTGCTCGGACACGCGGCGCTCTTCCACGACATCGGCAAGCTGGCGATCCCGGATGCGATCCTGCTCAAGCCCGCGAGCCTGACCACGGAGGAGTGGGAGCTGATGCAGCGGCACGCCGACGAAGGCGCGCGCATCATCGACCGCCTCGGCTTCCTGAACGACGCCGTCCCGGCGATCCGGCACCACCACGAGCGCTTCGACGGCGCCGGCTACCCGGACGGGCTCAAGGGCGAGGAGATCCCGCTCGGCGCCCGGATCATCCACGTCGCCGACGCGCTCGACTCGATGCTCACGACTCGCATCTACCGGGCCGCCAGGCCCGCCTCGGAGGCGCTGGACGAGCTCCGCCGCGCCGCTGGCACCCAGTTTTGCCCGCGCTGCGTCGCGGCGCTCGAGCGGATCCTGCCGATCGAGGGCCTCGACGGCGAGGATCAGCGCCCGCAAGTCTTGGTCGCGTCCTAGTCGGCCACGCTTTCAATCGCCCGCAAACGCTAGCCCGCAGTTTGCGAGAGGGCGAAGTTGCTCTATCCTTATTGGAGAAGCAGATGCCCCGCCGGCCCCAGTACCGTGCGCTTGCGGGCATCGACCGGAAGGCGCTCGAGGCTTTCCAGGCCGGCATTCGCAAGCGCTACACGGACGAGCAGATCCTCGCCGAGCTCTCCGCGTGCGCCAAGCGGCTCGGGCGCTCGCCGACGATGCGCGAATTCGCCGCCGACACGGGAACGAGCGTCCATCCCCAGACGGTGATCGAGCACTTCGGCAGCTGGAACGAGGCCAAGCGCAAGGCCGGCCTCGTGCCGCGCCGCTTTGCCACTCGCGAGGAGCTGCTGGAGCTGCTGAAGGGACTGGGGGAGGAGCTGGGGCGCATCCCGACTGCGCGGGACATCGAGGAGCACCGCGGCCGCATGCCCTCGAAATCCCTCTACTGGCACACTTTCGGCTCGCTGGCGAACGCCCTGCGCGAGGCCGGCTTCGACGTCCCGGTCGGAGAGGAGAAGCTCGAGCGCGCGCTGGAGCAGGGGATGGAGCTCGCGAAGACGATCGGCCGGCTGCCGAAGTTCGCCGACTGGTCGGAAGCGCGCAAGCGCGACGACGCGATGCTGACCGAGTGGCAGATCTACCGCATGTTCGAGGGCCGCAAGGGCGCCTGGTCGACCTTCCAGTTCCTCGTCCGCGAGCGACTGGTCGCGTCCGGGACGGACGTCGCCAGCGACGGCACGATCGAGTAGATCGTTAGAGCGAGGCGAGTGCCGCGAGGCGCTGCAGGCAGAACGCACCTTCCTGCGGCGCGCGCACGGCCGGGAGCTTGGACTCTTCGAAGTCCCGGTCGGGCTTGAAGCGGAGCTTCTCGAGCACCTCGCCGTCGGCGACCACCCCGAGCGTGCCTTCGGCGAGCTCGCGCTTGCGCAGCTTCAGCCGCAGGAACCGCTCGGCCACCTCGAGGGCGGCCTTGGTCGAGGCGAACAGGAGCTCGTCGTGGCCCTCGCCGATCCAGAGGGGCCGGCCGACGCCGCGGGCCAGGAACAGGGTGCGGGGGCGCCGCGCGTCGAGCCAGGCGGTCGCCATCGAGCCGCGGAGCTGCTCCAGGGCGCCAGGAGCGCCCTCGTGAGCCTCGGCGAGCGCGAAGATGGCCTCCGAGTCGACCGTCATCTCCGGCTCGGCACGCTCGAAGCCATGCTCTTCCATCAACTCGTCGTCGTTGAGGATGACCCCGTTGTGCACGCCCACGACGGCGCCGTGGCGGATGGGGTGGTTGTTGGCCTCGATCCGGGGGTGACCCTTTGTGTAATCACGCACGTGTATCAGGGCTTCGCTCGCGCTGGTCGGGAGCACGACCTGCTCGAGCAGGGCGCTGGCGCCGGAGCGCTGCTTGTGGATCGCCGCCTTGCTCGTGCCGCGCCGGTAGGCGTACCCGACGGCGTCGGCGCCGCGCTCGGCGATCCCCGCGAGCAGGGCCTGAGCGGCGAGAGTCCTGTCGATCCGACTCGACGCGCTCAAGCTATATCCGGCGATTCCGCACATATCTCTCTAGAAGACCCCTTGCACGAGACTGGCGACCCCAAACACGGCCGCCACTGAGTCTGACGTTGGCTTCGGCTGAGAGTTAGGCATCTATGTGTGCCTCCTCGGTTCGACGGCGCCCTCCCTGATCCCTCGTGTGGGTGCGATCGTCCCTCAAGCGAGGGAGTGGCCCGACCGATAGAGGCTGCGTGATGGAGCAGCGGCCGCTCCCGGAAGCGCTCCCGGCGCCCGACGCACCCGAGCCCAGGCTCGAGGTTGTGCCGGCCCCGGCGGACGTCGACGCGGTCGACGCCGTCGAGACGGAGCCGACGGAGCCTCAGACGGCAGACCCGCTCAAGCTCTACGTGCGCCAGATCGGCGACGGGCCCCTTCTCACCCCGGCCCAGGAGCGCGAGCTCGCCCGCCTCAAGGACGAGGGCGACGAGGCCGCCAAGCGCAAGCTGATCGAGTCGAACCTCCGTCTTGTGATGTCGATCACACGCAACTACACGAAGGCCGGCGTCCCGCTGCTCGACCTGATCCAGGAGGGCAATCTCGGCCTGATCCGCGCGGTCGAGAAGTTCGACTACAAGCTCGGCTTCAAGCTTTCCACGTACGCGACCTGGTGGATTCGCCAGGCCATCACACGCGCGCTCGCCGACCAGGGCCGGACGATCCGGCTGCCGGTTCACGTCGCCGAGCAGGTGCGCCGCGTGATGCGCTCACGCCGCATCCTCGCCCAGAAGCTCAACCGCGAGCCGCTGCTGCCCGAGATCGCCAAGGAGAGCGGCTTCCCGATCGAGCGCGTGCGAACGCTGCTGGAGCTCGTCGAGGACCCGGTTAGCCTCGAGACCCCGGTCGGCGACGGCGAGAGCCTCTACGGCGACCTGATCGAGGACCTCAAGACCGACCGCCCCGACACGGTGACGGCCGAGCACCTTCGTTCCGCCGAGCTCGCCCAGGCGCTCTTGCGGCTCACCCCGCGCATGCGCCATGTGGTCTCGCGGCGCTTCGGGCTCGACGGCGAGCCGGCCCAGACGCTCGAGGAGGTCGGCTTCGACCTCGGCATCACGCGCGAGCGTGTCCGCCAGCTCGAGGCCCGCGCCCTACGTGAGCTGCGCCTGGTTGCGCCGGCGCTCCAGCTCTACCTGCGCGGCGAGTAGCCTGGGCGGCGTGGAGCCGCTCTTCGTCGACTGCCACTCACACGTCGTGCCCTCGGGCGACGACGGCGCGAAGACGACGGCGGACGGCCTCGAGCTCTGCGACCTGGCCGCCGCCTCGGGAACCGCGATCCTGTTCGCCACGCCGCACGTGTGGCCGCATCTGCCGCTGACCGAAGCACGCGAGCGAGACGTTCGGCGCGCGTACGAGCGTCTGAAGGCCCGGGCGAGCCTCGAGCTGTGGCTGGGCTTCGAGCTCACGCCCGCGCCGCCGCTGTTGCACGAGGATCCGGCCCGCTACCTGCTCGAAGGCACCGACGTCGTCCTGGTCGAGATGCCGTTCCCGGGGCCCGCCGCCGATCTGATCGAACTCGCCGAGCACATCGAGCGCGCCGGGTTGCGGCCGCTGGTCGCCCATCCCGAGCGCACGGAGCCGATCCGCGAGCGGCCGGAGCTGGCCCATGAGCTGGCACAGCGCTGGCCCTTGCAGGTGAACGCCACGAGCCTGCTCGGGCGGCACGGCGAGGAGAGTGAGGAGCTCGCCTGGCGCCTCGTGGAGGCCGGCGACGCGGCGGTCGTGGCCTCTGACGGCCACCGCTTGAGCAGGCCCGCGCGGCTCGACGAGGCCTACGAGCTCGTCAGGGCCAGGGTGGGGGAGGATCGAGCGCTGCCGCTTTTCGACGGCTCGGCGCTCGGGCTCAGCTCCGGGCGACCGACTCCATCTCGCGCAGGCGCGCCAGGCGCTTGAGCGCCTCGGTCTCGATTTGGCGCACGCGCTCGCGCGTCAGCCCGAGCCGCCGGCCGATTTCCTCGAGCGTCTTCGGCTCGGCGTCGTCGAGGCCGTAGCGCAGGATCAGCACCTGCCGCTCGCGGTCGCCGAGAGCGTTCAGCGCCTCCGCCAGCGCCTGGCAGCGCAGCGAGACCTCGACCTCCTCGTCCGGGAGCGGGCCGTCGCCGGCGACGAAATCGCCGAAGACCGCGTCTTCGGTCTCGCCGACCGGCTGGTCGAGGCTCGTCGAGGCGCGGGCGGCAGCCTTCACCTCCTGCGCCTGCGCGATCGGCAGGTTCGCCTCCTCGGCGACTTCCTCGAGCGTCGGCTCGCGGCCGAGCTGCGTCCAGAGCGTGCGCTCGGCGCGGTTCAGCTTCTGCATCCGTTCGACGATGTGGACCGGCATGCGGATCGTGCGCGCCTTGTCGGCGAGCGCCCGCGCGACGGCCTGGCGGATCCACCAGGTCGCGTAGGTCGAGAACTTGTAGCCGCGGCGCCAGTCGAACTTCTCGACGGCGCGGATCAGGCCGAGCGTGCCCTCCTGGATCAGGTCGAGGAACGGCAGGCCCTGGTTGCGGTAGTTCTTGGCGATCGAGACGACCAGGCGCAGGTTCGACTGGATCATCCGCGTCTTGGCCTCCGGGTCGCCGCGCTCGATGCGCTTGGCGAGCTCGACCTCCTGCGCCGCGGTCAGCAGCGGGTGGCGGCCGGCGTCGCGCAGGAACAGCTGCAACGCGTCCGTGGTGGTCTCCTGTACGACCGGCACCGGCGGTGGAGGGGGCGGAGCCTCCTTCTGCTCGCGCTCGGGCTCCGAGACCTCGATCCCGCGCTGCTCGAGCTCGCGGAAGACGGCGTCCGTCTCGAGCGGGTCGAGATGCAGCGGCTCGAGCACTTCGATCAGCTCGGCATAGCGAAGCGACCCGTGCTGCTCCGCCTGTTCGAACAGGTCGTGCAGCTCGGGAGTCGCCAGCACGTTCTCGATTTCGACCGCGGTCATCCCTGCAACCTAGCTAGCTTCCTGCCACGAAGCGCGCCCGCCGAAACCCTCTCGCTGCGCGATATTCGCCGCAATGCACGATAACGGGTGTTATGTCAAGTTGAGACACGAGGGCTGCGACGGCGACTCCCACCCCGGTCGCCTCGGTTGGACCAAAAAAATTCGCCGAGTCGGTCTCCGTTTCGTCCACCGTTTTCGCTGACCTTCCCCTTGCGGGTACTGCCTTCGAACTCGGCTTCGACCTACTCCGGTTCCGTGCTCGGCGCAAGAAGGAATCTAGGGGCACCGCCCACACGGATCAAGGGCTTTGAACCACGTCGAAGCCGCAATTTGCGGAAATTCAATTATCCACATTTCCACAGCAGGGCGTGCAGCTTGTGGATAACCCCGAACGGTCGCCGAGGCGGTTAGAGTCCGCGCAGTGCACCTTCGAGCTCCGTCGTTCTCGCGCGGCGTGATCGCCTTCATCTGGGCGCTCGTCTTCGGCCTCTACGTCTGGCTCGGAGGGCTCGCCGTCGGCGTCAACGGCGGCACTGCGTTCATCTTCGGCGTGGTGACCGGGTTCGTGGTCTTTCTGCTGGTGATGGCGTTCGGCGCTGACGCGCCGACGCGTCAGCCGCGGCGCGCCGACCGGCGCTGAGAGCCGGCGAGCGCGAACACAAGCACGCGGGCGAGCTCGGCCCCGATCTTCTCGCGCAGCCGCTCGAAGACGGGTTTCCGCCCCGGCGCGGCCTCCGCGCAATGCGCGAGCAGCAGGTCGAGACGCTTCGGGTGGCGGCTGTCGAGTGCGGCGCTCATGCTCAGTTGGTATCGGCCTCGGTCCAGCCCGCCGCATCCCTCCCGGGAGGGGCGAACGAACGGGCTGCGCTGGTTATTCGGTGCGGGCGGGCTCGCGCTCTCGCGCGACCTCGTCCTCGCGGTCGGCCTCGGCCTCGTGCTCCTCGCGCGCGGTCGGCCGGTCGTCCACCTCGGGCGGCGGAGCCGCGCCCCCGGCGGGCACCGAGGCTGCGCGCCGGCGCCGGCCGAACGGGCCGTACGCTGCCGGCCCGGACGTGTCGAACGTGAACCCGAACACGAGCCCCACGCCGAAGGCCAGGACGGCGACGTACTCGGTCAGGTCTCGGACAAGGCCGAGGATCCCGATGTCGTCCGACCAGCTGAGGACGTGCGAGCGGAACCAGTTCGCATCGGGCTGGTGTGCGATCACGACCCACCCCGCCGCGACGAGCACCGGGAGGAACGCGATCAGGAAGACGTTCAGCGACGGCCGCGGCCAGCCCCACTTCGTCCAGCCGCCGAGGATCTGCGAGAACGCCATCGCAAGCCCCGCGGCCGCGATCAGCCCGTAGACGGCCCAGTAGCCGCCGTTCGAACCCCCGTCGACCCGGGTCGCGAGCCAGACCAGCACGCCCGCGGCGGCCGCACCGAGCAGTGTGATCGTTCCACGTGTCAAGCCGTACATGGCACCACCTCCGCGCCGTTCGTACCCGGTCGGCGAGAAGTGAACCGTCGCTACTGCAGCTTCAGGCGGCGGCTGTCAAAGCCGGCCGAGTACAGCTCGGCGACGAACTCCTCCACCAGCCGCTCGGCGTCTCCGGCGAAGACGTGCGCCACCACGCCAATCTCGCGGTCGTTGTGGAACGGCACGTCGAGGTGCTGCGTGCTGACGAGGTTGATCGAGACGCTGCCGCAGACGGGGCAGCGGACGGCCAGCCCGACCTCCTCCCCGCGCCCCGCGGGAGCGAGCACGAGAAAGGCGGACGGGAACACCGGGCGCGGCCGCTCCTCGGCGTAGCAGAAGAAGCTCCAGGGCCACTCGCCGGCCTGGATACGCCGGGCGGCTAGATCGGCGAGCTCGGCTTCGAGCGGCTCGAGGTTCGCGGTCATCAGGTTCAGGAAGGTCGCCTCGCCTCCAAGCCCGAGCGGCGCCCAGTCCAGCTCGTCGTGCCCGACAAGGCCGGGGTGCTCGCCGCCGCAGGCACATCCGAACTCGACCTCGAAGACCGCGGGCTGCGCCGGCCCGGGTAGCTGCTCGAGCCGGCGGAACGACGACAGGGCGACGCGCGCTTCCCCGCGCTCCGGGCACGAGAACGTGTACCGGGTCGTGAGCGCGTCGTACATCACCCCGTTGTAATCGGCACCTCGGACGCTAGTAGTGAATCAGCGACTGGACCTCGTAGTCCTCGAGCTGCTTCCGTCCCTCGAGGAAGTCCAGCTCGATCACGAACGACACGCCGACGATCTCGCCGCCGAGCTGCGCGGCGAGGTCGCAGATCGCCTTCGCGGTGCCGCCCGTGGCGAGCACGTCGTCGTGCACGAGCACGCGCTGGCCGTGGGCGATCGCGTCGGCGTGGAGCTCGAGCGAGTTCTCGCCGTACTCGAGCGCATACGTGGCGCTCACGGTCTTCCACGGCAGCTTTCCGGGCCGGCGCGCGGCGACGAACCCGCAGCCGAGCTTGTAGGCGAGGGCGGCGCCGAGGATGAACCCTCGCGCCTCCGCGCCGAGGATCACGTCCGGCTTGCGGGGCTCGACCCACTCCGCCAGCAGCTCCACCGTCTCGTTCAGCGACGCTGGATCGGCGAGCAGCGGCATGATGTCCTTGAAGACGATCCCGGGCTCCGGGAAGTCCGGGACGTCGCGGATCTTGGCCTTCAGGTCGTCGACCCCCATCAGTGGCCGGCGACGTGCCGCAGGTCGCGCCAGAAAAGCAGCTGCGAGAGCTCCTGCGCGACCTCCGCGAGGGTCTGCAGTTGCTGGACGGCAGCATCGCGGCGCTCGGCGTTCCGCGAGCGCAGCGCCGGCGCGACTACCTGCTCGAGCAGGCCGGCCTCGCGGTCGGCCGCCGTGCGGAACGTGCGTAGGTGGCGCGCCGAGATCCCGAAGCGCGCCAGTTTCGAGCACGCGACCGCAATCTCGACATCTCCGGCGGGATAGAGCTTCTCGCCGCCCTCGCGGCGCGGCTGCAAAAGCCCGAACTCCTCCAGCTCGCGCGCCAGCTCGGACGTGATCGCCGCGCGCTCGCAGAGCTCGCCGAGATCGAGCTCATCGTCCGGGTCGGCGAGGCCGACCGCGCGACGGCGCCGGCGCTCCTTGCCGGCACCCGACGGCGAGGCGAGCTCCTGTCGGATCACGCGCAGCGGCAGGAACTCGTCGCGCTGCAGGCGCAGGATCGTCTCCAGCCGCTCGACGTCGTCCTCGCTGAAGAGGCGGTAGCCGCTCTGGGTCCGGCGCGGGGCGAGCAGGCCCTGGTCCTCCAGGTAGCGGATCTTCGAGATCGAGATGTCGGGGAACTCGGCCTGCAGCCGGCGGCAGACCGTCCCGATCGTGAGCAGCCGCGAGCGCTCGGTTGTCGCCACGGCGGTGCTCATTTCTCGAGAAAGCTGAGTTTGTACTTGCCGATTTGGAGCTCGTCGCCGTTCTCCAGCCGGCCCGACTCGATGCGCTTGCGGTTGAGGAAGGTGCCGTTCAGGCTGCCCTGGTCCTCGATGAAGAACGCGTCGTCCTTCTGCACGAGCACGGCGTGCTTGCGCGAGACGGTCACATCGTCGAGGAACACGTCGCAGTCCGGGGAGCGGCCGATCGTGGTGCGCTCGCCGTTCGGGACGAAATGCTCCCCCGAGCGGCCGCCGCCGGAGCGGATGACCAGCGCCGGGCCTTCGGCGCCGAGCTCCTCCAGCGTGAGCGCGCCTTCCTCCTCACCCTCCTCGGGCGTGTAGCTCATCGTCGTCTCGGAGCCGGGCTCGTCCCTGACGAGGGCTGCGCCGCAACGGGAGCAGAAGTTGGCGGCCTCCGGGTTCTGGAACCCGCACTCCGGGCAGTAGATGTGACTCATCTACCCCTCGTCCGGCGGGGCTGCCTTGCCGGCGAGGATGGCTGCGAGCTTGTCGACGTCGACGTCTTCGAGCACGCTCTTCCCCCCGGTCTTCTGCAGTCGTGCCTGGAGCTCGGCGCGCAGCAGGTCGATCCTCCCGTGCAGGATGCGCCGTCGGTACGAAACTTCGAGCTCTTCCTTCGTCAGCTGGTCGATCAGCTGCTTGAGGTCGGCATCTGCGAGCGAGCCGAGATCCGGAAACGGTTCCACGTGAGCCTTTCGTCCGCTGGCGGGAGCGCTCCTAGTCAAGCAGAAGGCGCCCGAAGGGTCAACCTTAGCTTGAGGCTCGGGCGGTGGTGCTGGCTCCCTCGGCCTCCATGATCTCCTCGACGAGAGCGCGCAGCTCGTCCTCCAGCTCCACGGAGACCTCCTCCGTCGCACCTTCGGCGTAGATGTGGACGAGCGGTTCGTCTGGATCGGGCAGGAGCTGCGCCCAGCCGCGTTCGTCGAAGACCTTGATCCCGTCCAAGAGATCGACTTCGCGGTCGCGCAACCGCTCCGTCAGCACCCGCATCACCGTTCCCTTCAGCGACCAGGGGCACGGCACCTGCCGGTGGACGAGCGTGCTCGCCGGTAGCTCCGCGACGAGCTCCGACAACGGCCGGTCGACCGGCGCCAGCAGCTCGAGCAGCTTGCAGAGGCTCGCCACCGCGTCGTAGGCCGGCAGGAACTCCGGGAAGACGTAGCCCCCGCCGACGGCGCCAGCGAAGATGACGCCGTCGCGGGCCGCGGCCTTCGTCAGCTCGGCCAGCGAGGCGGGCGTCCGGATCACCTCGAGTTCGCTGCCCTCGACCAGGTCGTCGACGTGGCTCGTGACCGTGATCGGGAAGGCGAGCTTGCCCTGGCGCCCCTCGGAGCCCATTAGGCGCAGGTAGAGCAGCAGGGCCTGCTCGACCGGGATCTCTCGTGCCCGCTCGTCGATCAGGAAGATCCGCTCGCCGGCGCGGTCGAAGACGACGCCGAGGTCGGCGCCGATCGCCGAGACGAGTCGCTTCGCCTGGCCGACCGCCTCGCGCAGGCCCGTTGGCGGCTCGCTGGTGTCCGCGGAGAAGCCGTGCGCCGAGACCGCCTCGACGCCGAGCGGCCCGATCAGCAGCGGGAGCACGTACGAAGTGGCCGAGTAGCCGTAGTCGACCACGAGCCGGAAGCCGCGGGCGCGGATCGCCTCCACGTCGAGGCCGGAAAGCAGGTCCTGCGCGTAGCTCTCGCGCACGCGCGCCGGGTAGGTGACCGAGCCGACCTCGTTGAAGGCCGCTCGCCGGAACTCGAACCGGGTGTAGTGCTTCTCGATCTCCTTCTGCAGCGCGGCGGTGAGCTGGATCCCGGGCTGCTCGTAGAAGCGGATCTCGAGCACCTCCGGGTCGCTGTAGCTGACGCCGATGTGGAAGCCGGCGTCGTAGCCCTCGCTCTTCAGCAGGTGGCGGCTGACCGAGGCCGGGAGCACGCGCAGGTCGGCGACGTTGACGCCGGTCGAGTTGAGGCCCGAGATCATCGCGCGTTTGATCATCCGGCAGGCGGCGGGGGACTCGCGGCTCGCGACCACACGCCCGCCGCGCTTGAGCGCCGTCCCGAGCGCCGCGGCCAGGCGCACCGCCGTCTCGGGCGTCAGGTCGACGTTCACGAGCCCGGAGACGCCCTCCTTGCCGAAGAGGTTCGAGGAGACATGGGACTCCCAGATCAGGCTCTCGTGGATCTGCGCGCCGGTCTCGACCTCCTTGTACGGGTAGATCCGTACCTGCGGCAGCACCGCGCTCTGGGCGCCGAGGGTGACCTCGTCGCCGATCGCCGCGCCTTCGTGGACGTGCGCGTGGGCACGGATGTCGCATGCCCGCCCGACCACGGCACCCTCGATGCGGGCGCTGCGGCCGATATGCGTCGCCGCGTCGATCACGGAGCGCTCGGTCCGAGCCCGCTCGAGCAGCGTCACGCTGGAGCCGAGCACCGAATAGGCGCCAACCGAGGCGTCGGGCGCCACGCGGCAGTAGTTGCCGAGGTAGGCCGGGCCCTCGATCGCGTCCAGGTCGTCGACCTCCACCCCCTCCCCCAGCCAGATGTTCCCGCGCAGGCGGATGCCGGCGATGTTCAGCTGCACGCGCTCGTCCAGCGCGTCGAAGTTCGCCTGCCGGAACTGGTCGAGGTTGCCGATGTCCTGCCAGTAGCCGTCGAGCACGTGCCCGTAGAGCGGCCGGCCCATCTCCAGCAGCAGCGGGAACAGCTCCTTCGAGAAGTCGTACGGGCCGTCGGCGGGCACGTGGCGCAGCGCCTCTGGCTCGAGCACGTAGATGCCGGTGTTGATCGTGTCCGAGAAGACCTGGCTCCACGAGGGCTTCTCCAGGAAACGCTCGACCCGCCCGTCCTCGTCGGTGACCACGATCCCGAACTCGAGCGGGTTCGCGACCGACTTGAGGCCGATCGTGACCGCGGCGCCCTTCTCCTTGTGGGTGTCGATCAGCTCGGTCAGGTCGACGTCGCAGAGCGCGTCGCCGGAGATGACGAGGAAGGTCTCGTCGAGCCGGTCGCTGGCCAGCCGCACCGAGCCCGCGGTGCCGAGTGGCGACTCTTCGACCGAGTACTCGATGTTCAGGCCCAGGCTCTCGCCGCCTCCGAAGTAGCCGCGGATCGCCTGCGGCATGAAGGCGACGGTCACGATCACATCCTCGAGCCCGTGCTTGCGCAGCAGCTCGAGGATGTGCTCCATGCACGGCTTGCCGACGATCGGCACCATCGGCTTCGGCTGGTTCGAGGTCAGCGGGCGGAGGCGGGTGCCCTCGCCGCCGGCCATCACGACGGCCTTCACGTCGCCACCTCCCGCCTCGCCTTCAGCAGGTAACCGGCCAGCGAGACCGCCGCCAGGATCACGCCTGCCCAGAAGATCAACAGCGGCCAGTCGGTGCCCTCGCGGGTGACCATGATGAAGGCGAGCGACGCGTACAGCAGCCACGTCGCCGCCTTGCCGGCGAGGTTGACGGCGAAGTCGTAGCCACGGCCCACGACGAGCTTGTACCCAGCGACGAGCGCCACGTCACGCGCGGGGATCGCGAGGGCGATCCAGGGCAGCCGGTCGGCGTGCCAGAGCAGGATCACCGCGGCATCGATCATCAACCGGTCGGCCAGCGGGTCGGCGATCTTGCCGAAGCTCGACTCGACCCGCCAGCGCCGCGCCAGCCAACCGTCGATCTGGTCGGTCACGCCGGCGACGCCGAAGACGATCGCCGCCGCCCAGCTGTGGCCGCCCTCTGCGTTGAGCAGGAGCACGACGAAGACCGGGATCAGCGCCAGCCGCACGATCGTCAGCGCGTTCGGGATCTGCGCTACCGGAGCGGGAACCGCGCGAGTGGCCACGCTGGAAGGATACGGGGGTGGCGGCGACCCTCTCCCTGCCGGGCTTCGTGAACGCGCACTCGCACACGTTCCAGCGCGCGCTGCGGGGCCGGACCGAGGGCGACGACTTCTGGGGCTGGCGCGACGCGATGCTCGAGCTCGCGGGGTCGGTGACTGTCGAGCAGGTGCGCACCGGCTACGTCCAGGTCTACCGGGAGATGGTCCAGGCCGGGTACACGGCGGTTGGCGAGTTCCACTACCTCGGACCGGGCGAGGCGCGCGCGGCAGTCGAGGCCGCGGCCGAGGCGGGCATCGAGTTCGTCCTGCTGCTCGCCGCCTACGGGCGCGGGGGGATCGAGCGCTTCCGGCAGGCGTCGGCCGCCGACTATCTCTCGCAGCTCGAGGAGCTGCGGGCGGCCGGCTTGCGGGTCGGACTCGCCCCCCACTCCGTCCGCGCCTGCCCGCGCGACTGGCTCGAGGAGCTCGGGCGGTACGCGGCCGCCGAGGGCCTGCCGCTGCACGTGCACGCCGACGAGCAGCCGCGCGAGATCGAGGAGTGCCTCGCGGAGCACGGGCTGCGCCCGGTCGAGCTGCTGGCGGAGACCGGCTGCCTCGGCCCGCACACGACGGTCGTCCACGCGACGCATGCCGACGCGAGGGAGCTCGATCTGCTCGCGGAGACAGGAACCCGGGTCTGCATCTGCCCAACGACCGAGGCCAACTTGGGCGACGGCTTTGCCCCGGTGCAGGAGCTCTGCGAGCGCGGCATCGGGATCTGCATCGGCTCGGATTCGAACGTGCGCATCGATCCGCTCGAGGAGCTGCGCGAGCTGGAGGGGATCGCGCGCCGGAGCGCGGGTAGGCGCAACATCGTCTCGGTCCCGTCCCTCCTCTGGTTCGGCTCCGACGAAGGAGCCGCGGCGCTTGGCCTCGAGAGTTGGCCCGACGTCGGCGTCAACCTCGAGCACCCCTCGCTGGCTGGGGTCGAGGACGTCCACGCCGGCCTCGTCTTCGGCTGCGCAGCGGACGTGTTCGCCTGAGTTCGGTCCTTACAACGGAAGGCGGCGGAGGATCTTCCTCATCAGTGCTCCCTCCCGAGCCTCACCCAACTTGCGCGGAACCTTCGCGTGAACGTCCAGACGGACTGACTGATAGAGCGCGAAGAGCGTCGGGTCTCGGGGCCGCCGTGATTGATGTCCCAGCGTGTCTTGTCACCGAGCTTGGGACCCTGGGGACAGTGCGCGTAGCGGCCGTCTCGGAACGCGATGTATGTCGACTGACTCACGCGCATGTCGTCGGTGGCCGCTGCGGCCGAGGGCGCGGCCGCCGACCCTCGCCGGGACGGCGGCCGCTTGGCGGCGCTGAGCCTCTTTAGCTCTTCGCCGCTTTGATCAGGTCATCGGCGAGTTGGTCGGCCGAGGCGTCGTACGACTCCTTGGCCACCTTGTTCGCCCGCGTGACCGCCTTGTCGAATCCCTTCTCGAGGGTCGGCTCGCCCACCACGAGCAGAGCGGCCTCGCCAGGATCGAGTTCCTTCGCCGCGTCGCGGAGCTGGCCGCGCGGCAGCGCGCCTGTCCCGACAAGCTCTGGCAGGACGTTGATGCGGGGGTGATCGACTCGCTTCACGATGTGGGGCTTGCCCTCATCTTGGTCGATCACCGCTGCGTCGTACTTGCCGATCAGCTCGTCGTCGTGCAGGTCCCCGAGCACGTCGAGGTCGGCCAAGGCCGAGTTCACGTCGTCGTAGACGGCGACGTAGGCGACTGAGTTGTCAGCCACGGGTCCTCCTTTCGCTGATCGATCCAATCTCACCCACCGTCGTCGGTCCGAAACCTGCTCAGCGCGAGGCGAAGGTGGGCCGACTGATGGCGCGTCGTCGCCAACGCGCCCGTTACAACCCCCAGCTTATGCTTCGGCTCACGCTGGCCGAGGCCGAGCAGAAATGCCGCGAAGTATCGGGGGCCTGACTCGCTAGCTCAGTTGAGAACCTGCGCGGCCACCGCTGGCAACTCACGCGCAAACCGCAAGGGACACGACGGGCGATCGTCGTTCCGCCCGTGCGAGTCCTTGGGTGCGCTGAGAGCGGTCAAGTGCTGTCGGATGCGAGGGTTGCCTGAAGCCGATCTAGGAAGGGAACCTGCGCTGCCTTCAGCCTTCGGTGTGCCTCATCGAGATCGAACCATTCAACGCGGTCGATCTCGGGGAAGGTCTGGACGGTGCCTGAATGCGGTGGCCACTCCATGTCGTAGGTGTTGCTCGAAGCGGTCGAAGGGTCGAGGTCTCCCTCAACTCCCCACCCGAGCACGAGCTTGCCCGACTTCTGTGTGATCTGCCCGAGGTCGATGAGCGGGTGGTTTGGGACTTGGTGTCCAGTTTCTTCTGCAAACTCTCGCCGAGCCACCGCCACGAACTCCTCGCCGGGCTCAACCTCGCCCTTTGGGATCGTCCAATGCCCGATGTCCTTCTTGACCCAGAAGGGTCCGCCTTGATGGGCGAGGAGCACCTCCAAGCGCCCCTTCCGGCTGCGCCAAAGCAGGATGCCGGCACTCGTGCGCCCTGATTTGTCGGTCGTCATCACGCACCTCCAAGCCCGTCGGTCGGTGGAGATCAGCCCAGCTGCCTGGGAACAACGTAATCGACGACCGGCGTAGCGTGTTCGGCCGCCCGGGCGAGGATCGCCGGCCTCGGCGGCGGAACAGGTCGCGATCAGTTCAACGGGCAGCCGCCGTTATTGGCGGCATCGAGCACGTCCTTCACGTCGAGGATCGTGTCTCGGTCACCCGTCGCTAGCGCGTCGTTGACCATGTCCACGACCTCCGAGGTCGTGAACGCGTACGCGACGCTCAGGGAGTTGAGGTACGCCGCAGCAGCTTGCTTGAGCAAGAGGTTCTTCGCATCCTGCACGGTCTTTCCACCTTGGAAGCTCAGAGCCTCGAGAAGGGTAAGCAGTTGAACCGTACTTCAACCACGGCCACGTCTTTGCGAGCGCCTCACACTGGCCTACCCGCCTCTTGCGTACCTGCTTGCCCGGTGTGCTTGGGCAGCATGGAAAGGCGGAAGCGACGTCGCGCGGCCGCTGTGGCCGGTCTGGCTCCTCGTCGCCGCCACCTGCTTCCTGGTCTCGTTCAGGACCGGATTGACCTTGCACTCGTCGTCGGTGATCGACGTCGGCTACGCGGGCGTGATAGGCGCAGACCGGATCGAGCACGGCCGCGCGCCCTATGGCAACTTCCCGATTGAGGGCAACCTGCCGCCCTGCGGTCGCCCGGATGCCAACGGGAACATCCACGAGCGAATCCAGCCGGACGGCCGCTGCGAGACCGCGAACCCGTTCGGCGACACGTACGGGCCTGTCACGTATGAGGCATACCTTCCGGGCCTATGGCTTTTCGGCTGGACCGGGACGTGGGATCACCTGCCCGCCGTCCGCTACACGACGGTCGCGTTCGACTTGCTGGCGGTGCTGGGGGCTTGCCGCCGTCGGACTCCGGTTCGGGGGGCCGGTACTCGCGGCGACGCTCGCCTTCGCCTGGGCGGCTTACCCATTCACTCAGTACGCCGCCAACGCCCACACCAACGACACGCTCATGCCGGCGCTACTCGTGTGGGCATTCTTCGTGCTCACGTCCGATCTACACCGCGGAGCCCTTTCCGCACTCGCAGGCTGGG
Organism: uncultured Actinomycetes bacterium; assembly: GCA_963772975.1. Lineage (GTDB taxonomy): Bacteria > Actinomycetota > Thermoleophilia > Gaiellales > Gaiellaceae > AC-32. The sequence goes on along the minus strand of CAVYZH010000011.1, from coordinate 438,101 downwards.
CCAAGTTTGCCGCGCTCATCGTCGCGCCGCTGTGGGCGTCGTACCCCACGCTCCACCGGCCTCGGCACGCCCTCTTGTCCTCGCTCGGCTTTCTTCTGGTGACCGTCGCGTGCGGCTGGATCATCCTCCTCGACGGAAACCCGGCGCACGCGCTCTCACGTCTTCTTCGAGCGGACGATCTCGATCCAGGTCCACCGTCGCTCGCCCTTCTCGATCTGGGACTGGGGCCAGTACCACGCTGCGGGCCTGCCGGATCGGCACGTCCTGCAGAAACTGCTTCAGGCGCTGCTGGTCGTCGGCGCCCTCGCCGTCTTCCTGGTCCCCAGGCGGAAGTCGCCGCTCCAACTCGCCGCTCTCACGGCGGTGCTCCTGATCGGCTTCGAGATCGTGCTCACGCACTGGTCGCTGCTGTACATCACCTGGTTCTATCCATTCGCGGCGCTCGCACTGCTCGCAGGGGAGCAGCTTGGGCGCCGCGCACGATCTGGGCGACACCGGAGCCCCGATCACCCAACGCCCCCCGAACCAAGCTCCGCCGCCTTCTCGTCCCCACAGCGGGACAGGCGCTCAGCCAAGGTGAGGAACAACATCGGACCGCGGTTGATTTTTCGAGATGCAGCAGCGCAAGCACGCGACCGCGGGCAACTATCGGGCAACCGCTGAGCGAACCGCGACACCGCTTGAAGACCGAAAAGCCCCGCATTTGTGGGGCTTCGCTTAGTCGGGGCGCCGAGATTTGAACTCGGGACCTCTAGTCCCCCAGACTAGCGCGCTAACCAGGCTGCGCCACGCCCCGTCTTGCGGAACTCTAGCTCACCGCCTGATTTACCGCCTCGCAGATGCACTTCTGTCACCGTTTGGTGTCCACCGGACCGTTCCTACGGGTAGCGAAACCTGGCTTCGCACGGGCATCTCGGGTGCGCAATACTAGGCCCCAGTGCCGGGTGCCGCCCCATCCGACGGAGGCTCCATCGTGCGAATCTTGATCATTGACGATCGTCGTATGTTTGCGAGCGCGTTGCACGCGAGGCTCGAGCAGGATCCGCGCTTCGAGCTCGTGGGCGTCGCTGCCGACCGGGACGAGGTCGTGCACCTTGCTACCGAGGTCGAGCCGCACGTCGTGCTGCTCGACGCCGCTCTCTCCGACAGTGTGGCGCTTGATGCCATGAGGCGGATCGTGGGCGGAGAGCGGTCCCCACGCGTCCTGATCATGGCGGGGCCTGAGAACGAGCTCAATGCGGTCGAGGCCCACGGCGCAGGCGCTTCGGCGTTCCTGCGGAGGCCTCACTCGACAGAAGACCTGATCGAGACGCTCGAGCTGGCGTCGATTCTCGTCACCGCGGCTATCCCGGAGGACAGCGAGTCCGAGTCCTAGCCCTGCCGGCTCAGCCGGCCGCCACCGACTCCGGCGCGGTCGACTCGGCCAGCAGGCCGTGCACCTGTGCCCAGCGGCTCGCCTCGGTTCGGTTGCTCACGTCGAGCTTGCGGTAGATGTTCGAGAGGTGGAACTTCACCGTCTGCTCCGTCACCCAGAGCATGCGGGCCAACTGGTTGTTGGAGTGGCCCTCGGCCACGAGTCGCAGGATCTCCCGCTCGCGGGTCGTGAGTACGTCCAGCGCAGGATGCGGTTCGGTCGCAACCGGCTCGCCGTCGCCCGGGGCGAAGCCCGGCATGAACAGCGACGGCGCGAACACTTGGCGGACGGCGACGCCAACATCGTCGGAGTGCACCGTCTTGACCACGTAGGCCGCGGCCCCAGCAGCGAATGCCGCTTGAACCTGAGCTGGATCGTCAGCCGAGGCCAGCGCGATCGCCTTCAGGCCCGGAACCCGTGCGCAGGCTTCGCGGATGCACGCCACGCCTCCCCCCGCCGGCTCGGCCACGAGGATGCGCGGCTGGAGCTGTTGGCAGAGCGCGACCGCACACTCGAACTCCACAGTCCGCCCGGCCACCGTGACTCCGCTTTTGGTGAACACTTGCTCGACCGCCTCCAGCCACGCTGGATGCGGATCGACGAGTACTGCGGTTCGTTCGCCGATTAGTGCCGCCACAGTTGCCCTCTCCTCCCCAATGAACTCCTACCCTCTACCCGTTCCTGCGGGTAGTCCCTAGTTGCAAGTAGTAACCCATTTGGACGTGTGTGTAAAGGGGGGGAAACCTCAGCGAAACATTCCCAGAACCTGCGTCTTTCTGTTCTCCACAGCCTGTGGACACTCAGAGGGCGGTCCCGAGATCCCAATTCCGCCTGCCTAGCCCCCCAGCCGCTTGTACAGCCGGTCGATCAAGTCCGGCATCGCCTCGAGCTTCTGCGTGATCACCCGTAGGCGGTACTCGCGGAAGTGCTCCGGCTCGACGCCGAGCGCCTTCGCGAGCTGGCCGACCACCTTGTCCGAGGGAACCGGGCGGTTGCCGTGGACGAGGTGGTTCAGGTAGCCGGCCGAGAGCTTCGTCTTGTCGGCCAGACCGCGATAGGTGACTCCGGTCTCGGTCATCAGCCGCTCGATCGTCGGGCCGAACGGCTCGTCGCTGAACTTCCGGCGCCTCGCCACTACACGATGCCTCCGAGCTCGCCGAGCGGGACGCGCCGCTCCTCGCCGGTCTTGCGGTCGCGCACGTCGACCTTGCCGTCCTCGGCAGTCTTCTTGCCGACCGTTACGCGCAACGGGATCCCGATCAGGTCGGCGTCGGCGAACTTCTCGCCGGCTCGGGCGTCGCGGTCGTCGAGCAACACCTCCGCCCCGACCTCGTCGAGCACGCGGGCGGCTTCCTCCGCCTGCTGCGTCGACGCCAGGCAGCGCGACTATGTGGACATCGTAAGGCGCGAGCGAAGTCGGCCACACGATCCCTTCGTTGTCGTGGCTCTGCTCGACCGCGGCAGCAATCACGCGCCCGGGGCCGATTCCGTAGCTGCCCATGATCGAGCGGGCGCTCCGCACCGTCCTCGTCGAGGAACGTGGCGTCCAGTGGACTGAGTATTTCGTCTCGAGCTTGAAGATATGTCCCACCTCGATCGCCACCTGCAGATGTCAGATGCCCGCCGCAATGAGGACATGCGTCTCCTGCGCGAATTTCTCGCAGATCGACGAACCGGGCTCGAAGTCGCGGCCGGCCTGGACGCCGCGAAGGTGAACGTCGTCGCGGTTGGCGCCCACGACGTACTGGCCCTCGCGCAGCGCCTCGTCGGCGATCACCTCGACCGTGGCGCCCACCGGACCGATCGAGCCGCCGCCAGCCCCGAAGGCCTTACGGATCTCGTCGGCTGTTCGGCGGGCCGAAAGTCCTCGGCGAGGGCCTGCGAGGAGCTTCATCTCGTTGAGCCGGTCGTCCCCGCGCACCAGGGCGAGGACGACGCGGCCGTCGGTCGACGACCGGCATCGCCTTCGCGGTAGCACGCGGATCGACGCCGAGGAACTCGGAGACGTCCTCGATCGTCCGTTGTCCGGGCGTCTCGACCTCCTCGGGCTGCGGCAGCTCCTCGGGAAAGTCGGGTTGCCGACGGGCGGCCCTCCGCGATCTCGAGATCGGCCGCGTAGTCGCCGTTCTCGCAGGTGACGAGCGTGTTCTCGCCCGACCCTGAAGGCGCGAGGAAATCCTGGCTCCCGCTCCCGCCCATGATCCCGGACTCTGCAGCGACTTCGAAGGCCTCGAGCCCGCAGCGCTCGAAAATTCGCTTGTAGGCCACGGAGTGCTTGCTGAAGCTCTCGTCGAGTCCGGCCTCGTCACGGTCGAACGAGTAGGCGTCCTTCATGATGAACTCGCGGACTCGGAGAAGCCCGCCGCGAGGGCGCGGCTCGTCGCGGTCCTTCGTCTGGAAGTGGTACCAGACCTGTGGCAGCTCTTTGTACGACTGGATCTCGCGAGCGTGGAAGGTCAACGTCTCCTCGTGCGTAAGCGGCAAGACGAAGTCGCGGCCGGCGCGGTCGTTGAGCCTGAAGAGCTCCGGGATCGTGATTCGGCCTGTCTCCTCCCAGAGCTCGGCCGGAGTGAGCACGGGCATGAGCATCTCCTGGGCGCCGAACGCGTCGAGCTCCTCTCGGATGATCTGCTCGACCTTCCTGTGGACGCGCCAGCCGAGCGGCATGAAGGTCCAGAGCCCAGCGCTGACCTGGCGGATGAAGCCGCCTCGCACGAGCAGCTTGTGGCTGACGGCCTCGGCGTCGGCCGGGTCGTTGCGGAGGGTCGGCAGGAAAGAGCTCTGAAGCTCGGACGATCATCGTTGTCCGAGCAGACTATTCGAGCGGAATCATACGAGGCCTCTGCCATCGCCAGGGCGGCTGGCTTGGCCATCTTCAGACGTTTCGGGCGGTGCATGCCGTCGGCGATCCACTTGTCGATCTCGTGGAAGAGCTCGTCGACGAGGATGTCGGACGAGACCTTCTTCAGCACGCGGCCGTGGGCGTAGACGAAGCCGACGTCGCGGCCGCCGGCGATTCCGAAGTCGGCGTCGCCTGCCTCCCCCGGCCCGTTCACGGCGCAGCCGAGCACGGCGACCTCGAAGTGCTGCGGGTATGCGTGCAACCGCTCCTCGACGACCTCGGCGAGCTGCTGCACACCGACGTTGTCGCGGCCGCAGCTGGGGCAGGCGATCATGATCGGGCCGCGTTCGCGCAGGCCGAGCGCCTTCAGGATCTCGAAGGCGGTCTTGACCTCGTCGACCGGGTCGGCGGTCAACGAGACGCGCATCGTGTCGCCGATCCCGTCCGCGAGCAGTGCGCCCATGCCGACGGCGCTCTTGATCGAGCCCGAGAACGGGGTCCCGGCCTCGGTCACGCCCAGGTGCAGCGGGTATGGCACCTTCGAGGCCAGCAGCCGGTAGGCGCGGATCATGGTCGGCACATGGCTCGACTTGACCGAGATCTTGAAGTCGTAGAAGCCGAGGCTCTCGAGCAGCCGCACCTCCTCCAGCGCTGCCTCGACGAGCGCCTCCGCCTGGTCCTGCTGCGCGAGTTCGGCCAGGTGCTTTGGCAGCGAGCCCGAGTTCGCGCCGATCCGCATCGGGGTGCCGGCCTGCTGCGCAGCGCGGACGACTTCGGCGACCTTGTCGGGCCCGCCGATGTTGCCGGGATTGATGCGCACCGCGGCCACGCCCGCCTCGATCGCGCGCAGCGCCAGGCTCGCGTTGAAGTGGATGTCGGCGATCACTGGAAGCGGCGAGAGCCGGACGATCTTCGGCAGCGCGTCGGCGTCCTCGCTCTTCGGCACCGCTACGCGCACGATCTCGCAGCCGGCCGAAGCGAGCGAGGCGATCTGAGCGGTCGTCGCCTCGACGTCGTGCGTCTTCGTCAGCGTCATCGACTGCACGACGACCGGCGCGCCGCCGCCGATCTGGACGCCGCCTACGTGGATTGCGCGTTCGCTCGCCACGCGTTGAGTCTAGCCCCGCGGATATTTCCGATGTCCCTCGGCATCGCTCGCGATGCCGAGCTCAGAGCGCGTGCGGGCTTTGACCGCAGGCGCGTCTCACCCACTTCGATGGAAAGACCTCATCCGCCGCGGATGTTCCCTATGTCATTGGACAGGCCCACGAAGAACAGCAGCAAAACAAGCGCGATTCCGACCGCCGAGACGCGCTCGTAGACCGAGCGCTGGATGGCTCGGCCGCGGATGCCTTCGACGATCGAGAACAGCATGTGCCCACCGTCGAGCGGCAGCAACGGCAGCAGATTGAGAAGCGCAAGCGAGAGGCTGATGATCGCCAGCACCTGCAGGTACTCGCGGTAGCCGAGGTCGACGGCCTTGCTCGACTGCTGCACGATCCCGACGGGCGTCGAGACGTCTTTGCGCCCCGAGCCGCTCGCGATGTGGCTTAACCACGTCCCCATCGCCTTGGTCACGAGCCACGTGTCCTCGGCGGCGAGCGCGAATGCCTTCGGCGGGCTGTAGTGCGTGTAGCGCACCGCCGACGGGTGGAAGCCGAGCGTGTAGACGCCGTCGGTCTTCGTGGGCTTCACTCCCGGCAGCTCGACGTAGCGGCCGTGGCGGACGACCGAGATCACGAGCGGCTTCCCGTTGCTGTTGCGGATCGCGTCGCGGACGTCGGTGAAGTCGTTCGCGGGCACGCGGTTGACGCCGATGATCCGGTCGCCCGGGTGCAGGCCCGCGACGGCGGCCGGCGACTTGGGGATCACGTCCTGGACCCGGCGCGAGGCGTCGGTGGGGATCCCGAGCATGTAGACCGACGCGAGCAGGACGATCGCGAAGAGGAGATTCGTCCCGGGGCCGGCGGCGATCACGGCCAGCCGCTTCCAGGTGCGCTGGCGCCAATAGGCGTCCGGGCCGAGCGCGTCGTCGAGCTCGCTCAGGCCGCGGTCGGCCGCGCGGCGGGCCTTCGGCGAGAGCTTGGCGCTCTGGAGCGCTCGCCCGAGGGTCGCGAGCGCGGCGCGCGCCTCGGCGAAGGCGTCCTGGCCGACGAGCCGCTTGGTGCGCTCGACATCCGTCAGCAGCCGTGGCTCCTCGTACAGCGCCGGCGCGAAGTGCACGTCCAGGTCGGATGGCGCGGGCCGGTGCATCCCGGGGATCTTCACGTAGCCGCCGAACGGGATCACGCCGATGCCGTACTCGATCCCGTTGCGGGTCCACTTGACCGCCGCCGGCGGGAATCCGATGTAGAACTTCCGCGGCCGCATCCCGACCCCGCGCGCCGTGAAGAAGTGGCCCATCTCGTGGATCAGGATCAGCAGCGCGAGGCCGAGGATGGCGACGAGAACACTCATGCTACGGAAGCTCTTTCCGCGAGCCGGCGCGCTTCCCTGTCCACCTCGACCAGCTCGTCCAGGTCACGCGCGGCCGCGCCGTCGACCTCGGCCAGCGTCTCCTCGACGGTCGAGGCGATGGCGAGAAACGGCAGCCGGTCCTCGAGGAAGGCTGCGACGGCCACCTCGTTGGCCGCGTTGAAGGCGCACGGGTAGGTGCCGCCCTGCTCGCCGGCGCGGCGCGCGAGCGCGAGCAGCGGGAACGTTTCCAGGTCGGGCGGCTCGAACTCGAGCACGAGGCCTTGCGAGAAGTCGAGTGCCGGCACCGGGGTCGCGGCCCGCTCGGGGTACGTGAGCGCGAAGCCGATCGGGACGCGCATGTCCGGGTAGCCGAGGTGCGCGAGCGAGGCGCCGTCGCGGAAGCGCACGAGCGCGTGGACGACGGAGGTCGGCTGCAACACGACCTCGATCCGCTCGTACGGAAGCCCGAAGAGGAAATGCGCCTCGATCAGCTCCAGGCCCTTGTTGGCGAGCGTCGCCGAGTCGACCGTGATCTTCGGGCCCATGCTCCAGGTGGGATGCACCAGGGCCTCTTCGGGCGTCACGTCTTCGAGCTCGTCGCGCGCGCGCCCGCGGAACGGGCCGCCCGAGCCGGTGAGGACCAGCGAATCGACCTGCTCGGGCGTGCGGCCTTCGAGGCACTGGAAGGCCGCCGAGTGCTCGCTGTCGACCGGCAGCAGCAGGCCGCCGCCCCGCCGTTGTGCGGCCAGCGCGAGCTCGCCGCCCGCAACGAGGCTCTCCTTGTTAGCGAGGGCGAGCGTGACGCCGCGCTCGAGCGCCCACAGCGTGGCGGGCAGGCCGGCGAAGCCGACGACCGCGTTCAGGACGATGTCCGGCTCGGCGCGGTCGAGCAGCTCGGTGAGGTCGCCGCCCACCTGCGTCAGCGGCGCGAGCCTGTCGATCGGCTGCGAGCCCGAGGCGGCCGCCGACAGCTCGAGCTCGGGGTGCGCGTCGATGATCTCGAGCGCCTGGCGGCCGATGGAGCCCGTGGCCCCCAGGAGGGCGATTGTTCTCATCTGCTCGAAGTGTACGAACCGAAGGTGAGAAGTGGATTAGTGCAGAGCCAGGATCGTGTAGTAGGCCGCCACCGCGGCGAACAGGTGCGAGTCGAGCCGGTCGAGCACCCCGCCGTGACCGGCGAGCAGACGGCCACTGTCCTTGACGTTCAGGTCACGCTTGACCGCGGACTCGAACAGATCGCCGAGCGGCGCTGCGACCGCGATCACCGCGCCGAGCACGAGCGACTGCCAGACGTTCATGAAGTCCGAGTTGTAGAGCGCAAAGAACGGCACGAGCACCGCGATCACTGTTCCAGCGACGAGCCCCTCCCACGTCTTGCCCGGCGAGATCGTCGGCGCCATCCGGTGCCGCCCGACGAGGCGCCCGGCGAAGTAGGCGATCGCGTCCGACGCGAAGACAGCGAGCAGCACCGTGAAGATCGCGAGCCGGCCGTCCTTTGGGGGCTCGAGCTCGCGGATCAGCTGAACGTGCGCGAGGCCGAGGCCGACCCAGGCCGCACCCAGCACCGTCGTCGCGACCGCGACGGTCAGCGACTGCCGGGTCTGCGAGATTCCCTTCAGTACGAAGGCCATGGGGAGCGTGACGAGGAAGCCGCCGGTCATCCAGAGCGGCCCGCCGAGCCAGGCGCCGAGCAGCGCGAGCGTGGCGCCCGTGTACCCGGCGAGCACGAGCGGCCGCAGCGGCCGGGCGATCCAGAAAAACTCGTGCAGCGCGAGCACGGCGGCGACCGCGGCGAGCGCGAACAGCCAGCCGCCGCCGAGCCAGACGACGTAGAGCACGAGCGGCAGCCCGACGACGGCCACCAGGATGCGCGACCAGAACTGATTCATCGGTGATCGTTCAGGTGCCATTGGCGAGTCTCTGGGGTGCGAGAAGCAAGCCAGGCAAGGACGCAGGGAGCCCGCGTGCCGAGCGGCACGTGGGCGACTGAGGACGCGGCATGGCGCAGTCTTATCGCGCGCCAGAGGCCGTCGGATGGCATCTGGACGGTCACCTACCGCCGAAGCGGCGGCGTCGCTGCGCGTAGGCCGCGAGGGCGTCCTCGAGCTCGCGGCTGCCGAAATCGGGCCAGAGCACGTCCAGGAAGACGAGCTCCGAGTAGGCGAGCTGCCAGAGCAGGAAATTGGAGATGCGAAGCTCGCCGCTCGTCCTGATCAGCAGGTCCGGATCCGGCAGCTCGGGCGCGTAGAGATTGGCGCGCAGCGACTCCTCGTCGGCCTCGAGCCCGGCTTCGATCAGGCGCCGCGCTGCCTCGACCAGCTCGGCGCGCCCGCCGTAGTCGAACGCGATCCAGAGGTTGAGCCTGTCGTTGCGGACGGTCTCCTCTTCGAGGCCCTCCATCTGCGCGCGCAGCTCGTCGGGCGCACGGTCACGGCGGCCGAGGAAGCGGGCGCGGACGCCCTGGCGCGCGAGGTCCGGCAGCTCGCGCTCGATCGTCTCGCCGAAGATCTCCATCAGGTCCTCGACCTCGCCCTCGGGCCGCGACCAGTTCTCGGTCGAGAAGGCGTAGACGATCAGCGTCTCGACGCCGAGGTCGATGGCCGCCTCGACGGTCCGGCGCAAGGCACGCGTCCCGGCGCGATGGCCTTCTGCGACCGGCAGGCCCTGGCGCTCCGCCCAGCGCCCGTTGCCGTCCATGATGATCGCGACGGTACGAGCCCGGTCGTCGCCCTGCGGCTCGCTCACTACTAGGGGGTCCGGCGCACGCAGTGCGTCAGACCTCCATGATCTCCGCTTCCTTGCGCTTCAGCAGCTCGTCGATCTCGTGGACGTGGTCGTCCGTGAGCTTCTGGACGCGCTCCTCGGCCCGGTGCTCCTCGTCGCTGCCGGCCTCGCCCTTGTCGACCAGCTCCTTGAGATGGTGGATCGCGTCGCGTCGCACGTTGCGCACGGCGACTCTCCCCTCCTCCGCCATGTGGCGCACGACCTTGACGAGCTCCTTGCGCCGCTCCTCGGTCAGCTGCGGGATCGGGAGCCGAATCAGCTTGCCGTCGTTCGAGGGCGTGAGGCCGAGATCGGACTCCTGGATCGCCCGCTCGATCGTCGCGACCGAGTTCGGGTCGAAGGGCTGGATCGTCAGCAGGCGTGGCTCAGGCGCGCCGATCGTGGCGAGCTGCTTGAGCGGTGTCTGCTGGCCGTAGTAGTCGATCTGGACGCGGTCGAGCAGGGCCGGCGAGGCGCGGCCGGTGCGGAGGGTCGAGAACTCCGTCTGCGCCGCCTCGACGGACTTGTCCATCCGCCGCGTCGCGTCCTGAATCAGGTCATCGATCGCCATCTGGGCTCCTCGGGTCAGGGGGTCGAGACGATGGTGCCGACCCGCTCGCCGTGCACGACTCTACGGATGTTTCCGGGTTCCAGGGCGAAGACGTAGATCGGCAGCCGGTTGTCCATGCAGAGGGAGAGCGCGGTCGTGTCCATCACCTTTAGGCCGCGCTCGATCGCCTCCAGGTGAGTGATCTCGGGCAACAGCTCGGCATCAGGGTCGACGCGCGGGTCACCGTCGAGCACGCCCTCGACGCCGTTCTTCGCCATCAGGATCGCCTCGGCTCCGATCTCGAGCGACCGCAGCGCGGCCGCCGTGTCGGTGGTGAAGTACGGGTTGCCGGTGCCTGCCGCGAAGATCACGATCCGGCCCTTCTCCAGGTGGCGGATCGCGCGGCGGCGGATGTACGGCTCGGCCACCTCGGCAGCGGCGAGGGCCGAGAGCACACGCGTGTCCGCCCCGCTCCGCTCGAGCGCGTCCTGCAGCGCGAGCGCGTTCAGCAGCGTCGCCAGCATCCCCGCGTAGTCGGCGGTCGCGCGGTCCATGCCCTGCGCGGCTGCCTCCATCCCGCGGTAGATGTTCCCAGCACCGACGACGATCGCCAGCTCGGGGCCGTCGTCGTGCACCTCGACGACCTCGGCGGCCAGCGCGGCGATGCGCTCAGGGTCGAGCCCGTAGGTCTGCTCGCCCATCAGCGCCTCGCCGGAGAGCTTCAGCAACACCCGCTGAAACACCGACCCGGCCTCGCGGCCGCCGTGCTCTGCGGAGACGGTCTCGGTCACTCGGCCAGCGCGTAGCGGACGAACTCGAGCACCTCGAGCCCGGCCTCCTCGAGCGCCTTGCCGGCCGTCAGCGAGGGATCGTGGATCCACGACTGCTCGCTGAGCGCGACCCCGGAGAGGAACTCCTTGCGCAGGCGGCCGTCGACGATCTTCGCCCGCACCTCCTCCGGCTTCGACTGGACGTCGGCCTGGTTCTCGTAGATCGAGCGTTCGTTCGCGAGCTCCTCCGCGGGCACCTCTTCGACACTGCGGTACCGCGGCGCGGCGAAGGAGATGTGCATCGCGAGCCTGCGGGCGGCGGTGCCGTCCGAGCCCTTGACGCGGACGAGGACGCCGATCTTGTTCGCCGGCGGGTGAACGTACTCGGCCAGCAGCTCGGCGTCGCCGGCCTCCATGCGTGTGCCGCCGACGAGCTCGACGTTCTCGCCGATCTTGGCGATCAGCTCCAGCCGCCGCTCCTCGAGGCCTTCGAGCGCATCGGGGCCGTCCGCCTCGACCGCCTCGAGCGCGGCCTCCGCGAACGAGAGGAACTCCTCGTTCTTCGAGACGGGCTCGGTCTCGCAGCCGACGGCGGCGATCGCGCCGACGACACCCGAGACTGTTGCCAGGACCTCGCCCTCGGTCGTCGCGCGGCCAGCCTTCTTGCCCGCGGCGGCCATACCCTGCTCGCGCAGGAGGCGCTGGGCGGCCTCGACGTCGCCGCCGGTCTCCTCGAGCGCGCGCTTGGCGGCCATCATCCCGGCGCCCGTGCGGTCGCGGAGCTCCTTGACGAGGCTCGCTGAGATCTGGACCTGGCTCACGAGGCCTCCTCCGGCGTGTCGGGAACGGGCACGGGCTCCGGTTCTGCGGCCGGCTCGGGTGCTGCTTCGGCCTCCGCCTCAGGCTCCGCGGGAGCCTCCGGCTCGGGCTGGGTCTCCTCGGCCGGCGCGGGCGCGAAGTCGGCGGGCTTGGCGCGCTGCTTGCCCTCGGCGATCGCATCGCCGAGGGCGTGCACGATCAGGCTGCACGAGCGGATCGCGTCGTCGTTGCCCGGGATCACGAAGTCGGCCTCGTCCGGGTCGCAGTTGGTGTCCACGAGCGCGATCACCGGCATCCCCAGCCGCCGCGCCTCGCGCACCGCGAGCTGCTCCTTGCGCAGGTCGACGATGAAGATCGCGTCCGGCTGCTTGCGCATGTCGGCGACACCGCCGAGGTTCGCCTCGAGCTTCTCGAGCTCGTTCTGCATCGAGATCCGCTCCTTGGGCGGCAGCAGCTCGAGCTGGTTCTCGTCTCGCAGGCGACGCAACTCGTGGAGGTGCTCGATCCGCTCGGAAATCGTGCGCCAGTTGGTGAGCAGCCCGCCGAGCCAGCGGTGGTTCACGTAGGGCATACCCGTGCGCTTGGCCTCCTCCTCGACGGAGTCCTGGGCCTGCTTCTTGGTGCCGACGAAGAGGACGCTGCCGCCGCGCTCGGCGAGGTTGCGGACGAAGCTCTCTGCCTCCTCCAGGCTCTCGAGGGTCTTCTGCAAGTCGATGATGTAGATGCCGCCGCGCTCGCCGAAGATGAAACGGCGCATCTTCGGGTTCCAGCGGCGCGTCTGGTGACCGAAATGGACTCCGGCCTCCAAGAGCTGTCGCATGGTGACTGCCATCGGTCGTTCCTTCCTGGTTGGTTGCGGTGTTCGTGCACCGGCGGGGGTCGGGTGGAACCGGCCTCAGGGACCGGCACCGCCACCTGCCCGGATCGCCGGGTTGGGGACGAGAAAAGCGCCGGAAGTGTAGCGGCCGCTCAGGTTTGGGCGCCTTCGGCCCGATTACTTAGGGAGCTGTGGGAATCCGCCCGTCCCCACCTGTCCTGGAAGAGCTGGCCGCGGAGATCGAGGCCTCGGCCTGGGAGCTCGCGCTCGCAGTGGTCGAGGAGGGCCTGGTCGACGACCGGATTCCCTCGCTGCAGCGGCTCGGCCGGCTCGGGCAGCTCGGCGACATGCCGACCTTCATCTGCGAGGTCTCACACGAGCTCGTCGACCCGCGGCCGGAGCGGATGCGCCCTGGCAGCCCGCTCGCCGCCCAGGCCCGCGCGCACGCTCGACGGCGAGAGGCGCTCGGCTTTGCCCCGCGCGAGATCGTGACCGAGTTCCTGCTCCTGCGGCGAGTGCTCTGGGCATTCGTCGCCCGCCGCCCGGGAGAGCTGGGCCACGAGGAGGTGCTCGCCGTCGAGGAGCGCCTCAACGCAACGGTCGACCGGCTCGTGACGGAGTGCGTGGTCGCGTACTTCGACCGCGCGATCTCGGAGTTTCGCCCACCAGGCCCGGCACGACCAGCTGACCGGGCTGCTGCACCACCAGGCGTTCGTCGGCGAGCTGGAGCTGGAACTGGAGCGCGCGACGCGCTACGGCCACGGCGTCTCGCTCGTCTTCCTCGATCTCGACTGCTTCAAGGAGATCAACGACACGCTCGGCCACCCCGCCGGTGATCGCGTGCTGCAGCGGCTCGGCACGCTCCTGCGCGAATCGCTGCGCGGCTCCGACCTCGCCGGACGGATGGGCGGCGACGAGTTCGCCGCGTATCTCGTCGAGTCGGACGAGGAGGCCGGCCCGCGGCTCGTCGCCCGCCTGAACGAGCGCGTGGACGAGCTCGTCGCCAACGGAGAGCTGCCGGTGCGGTGCGCGTTCAGCGCCGGCTTCGCGCACTTCCCAGACGAGGCCGGAGACGCCGACGCGCTCTTCCGGCTCGCCGACCGGCGGCTCTACGAGTCGAAGCGCGCCAACGCGGCCTGAAGGTCGGCCGGCAGCGGCGATTCCACTTCGACGGCCTCCCCGCTGAGCGGATGCGGGAACGCCAACCGCCAAGCATGCAGGAACTGGCGCCTGAGCCGCTCGTCGGGGACGCCGTAGACCGGGTCGCCCACGACCGGCAGCCCGATCGCCGCCAGGTGGACGCGGATCTGGTGCGTGCGGCCGGTCTCGAGCCGGACGTCGAGCAGCGCGTGCCGGCCGAGCAGCCGTTCCACTTCGAAGTGCGTCACGGCTTCGCGCGGCGTGTCCGTGTCGAGCGAGTGGCGCGTCGGCTCACGCCGGTCGCGGCCGATCGGCGCCTCGATCCGCCCCGTCCAGGACCGTGGCCGCCCACGGACGAGGGCCGTGTAGCGCCGTTCGAGCTGCCGGGCGCGCACGAGCTCCTGCAGCTTCGCGTACGCCTGCTCGCTGCGCGCGACGACGAGCAGGCCGGACGTGTCGCGGTCGAGCCGGTGGACGATGCCGGGGCGCTCCTCGTCCTCCCCACCCGCGGCCAGGCCGATCAGCCCGTGCACCAGCGTGCCGCTCGCATGGCCCGGGGAGGGATGGACGACGACGCCCGCCGGCTTGTCCACGACGAGGACGTGCTCGTCCTCCCACGCGATTCGGAGCGGCACGTTCTCGCGCGCGAGCTCGGCGGACACCGGCTCCGGCACCGTCAGCTCGAGCTGCTCGCCGCCCTCGAGCCGGTGCGACTTCGGCCGTCGCTGCCCGTCCACGAGCGCAGCGCCATCCTCCAGCAGCCGCTCGGCGGCAGCACGCGAGCCGACCTCGGGGAGCGAAGCGAGGAAGCGATCCAGCCGCTCGCCCGCGGCCTCGGCGGGGGCGACGATTTTCAGCGGGGTCGCGTTTCGCCGATCAGCAGCGCGACGAACAGGATCGCCACGCCGACGACGATGAAGCTGTCCGCGAGGTTGAAGGCCGGCCAGTAGCGCAGATCGAGGAAGTCGGTCACGTGCCCGAGCCGGATCCGGTCGATCAGGTTCGACGTCGAGCCGCCGATCAGCAGGCCGAGCGCGACCGGGAGCACGGGGTGCCGCGCGCCCGAGCGCGCGAAGTAGACGAGCATCCAGCCGACTGCGAGCGCCGTCAGCGCCGTCACCACGGGCGTTGCGCTCGCGAAAAGCCCGAAGGCGATGCCCGAGTTCTGGACGTGGTGGATCGCGAAGGGCCCGACCACGTGCAGCGACTCGTCGAAGGAGAGCTGGGTCGAGACGATCAACTTCGTCAGCTGGTCGGCCGCGATCGCCGCGAGCACGACCGCTCCGAGGCCGGCCCACTGAGGCGCGCGCGCCGCCAGCGAGCGTTCGGCAACGGAGACCGGCGTCAGCGCATCCGTGCTGGAGCCGACACGGACGTCGTAGGTCCGCGGCGCGGACTCGCTCAACTGCGCTCTTCCTTTCGCTTGCAGTCGATGCACTGGGTCGTCCAGGGCACCGCTTCCAGGCGCTCCTCGGCGATCGGCTCGCCGCAGTTGCTGCAGATGCCGTAGGTGCCGTCGTCGATGCGCTTCAGGGCCGCGTCGATCGCGTCGAGCATCCGCTCCTCGTTGTCCTCGAGCGTGGCGTCGAGCTCGCGGTCGTAGGTCGAGGTGGCATCGTCGGCGAGATGGTTGTCGCTCTGGATCTCCTCGTGCTCGTCGTCGAGCAGGCCCTGGTCGTCCTTCTGCAGGTACTCGAGCGCGTCCTGGGCCCGCTTGCGCTCCTCGAGCAGCCTCTTGCGGAAATGTTCGAGGTCGAGTGTGGTGCTCACGAGGCGCCCTCTAGCCTGCGCTCGCTCTCGGCGCGATCGATGCCTTCCAGCAGCACGACCTTCTCGCGGGCGGCGTGGCCGGAGACGAGCGAGACCGCGCGGCGCGGCAGCTCGAGCTCCCGCGAGAGCAGGTCGAGCACCGCCTCGTTGGCGCGTCCACGCTCCGGCGCGGCGGCAACGCGGACCTTCCAGGCCTCTCCGTGCCGCCCCACCAGCTCGGTGCGCCGCGCCCCCGGGGAGACGCGGACCCGGACACGCGTCGAGGGGCTCGCCATCAGCCCAGTATAGGTTCGGCGGATGGGGCTCAGGCGGCCTGCGCGCCCGCGTCTGCGTCGTCGACGGCGTCGAGCGCAGCCTCCAGCAGCGCGCGCACCTTGCGCGCGTCAGCGAGCAGCCGTTCGCGCTCCGCCGCAGCGGCCCGGGTGACCTCCCGCGCCTCGGCGTGGGCCTCGCCGACCACCAGCTCGGCCTCGCGCTTCGCCTGGTCCTTGAGCTCGTGGGCGGACTTCTCGGCAGAGACGAGCGTCGTCCGCAGCAGCGACTCGAGGTCGCGGTGGCGCGAGAGCTCGCCTTCGAGGTGCTCGATCCGGTCGGCGTAGTCGGCGCGCTGCCGCCAGACCTCCTCGAACGAGTCGGCGATCTCGAGGATCAGCTCGTCGACGGGCCCGCGGCGGTAGCCGAGCGGGCCCCGCTTGAGGCGTATGTGGTGGAGCTCCACCGGCGTGATGGTCATGACGTCCTCCTCAGGAGTAGTGGGCAAAGAGCGCGTCGACCACGCGCATCAATGCGATCAATGCGAGCAAGGCCACGACCGGCGACAGATCGAGCGGACCCAACGGCGGCAGGATCCGCCGGAAGATCCGCAGGAACGGCTCGCAGACATCTCGCAGGAACTCCGTGACCCGCCGGATCCAGACGTTGTACGGCAGGCGCACCCACGAGAGGAGCACGTACACGAACAGCAGCAGGATGTAGACCCACAGGAACGTGTCGATCAACGTGTTCGCCGTCGACGCGGCGTCTGCAAGCAGCGCAAGCGTGGCCATCAGACGGGACTTCGGGCCACGGGCCGCTACTCCTCGGTGAAGGACGGACGCACGAGCAAAGCTCGCACCTCCTTTGACGGCGTCGACAAGCGCCGCCTCAGGCCTGGTTGAAGAACCCGCGCTCCAGCAGGCGGGCTCGCTCCTCGGCCGAGACCTGCACGTTTCGCGGCGTCAGCAGGAAGACCTTGTCGGCGACGCGTTGCATGCCGCCGTCGAGCGCGTAGGTGAGACCGCTCGTGAAGTCGATCAGGCGTTTCGAGAGCTCTTGGTCGGCGCCCTGGAGGTTGAGGATCACCGGAATCCCGTCCTTGAACTTGTCCGCGATCTGCTGCGCATCGTTGAAGCTGCGCGGCACGACGAGGTGCACCTGCACCGATGGGATCGCGCCGAGCGGCCCGGTCGACGCGGCGGCCTGGCCGGAGCGGCGGCTGTTCCGCGGCCGCAGCACGGCCGTCGCCGGCACGGCCTCCTCGGGGTCCGGGTCGGTCCAGTCGTCGAAATCGCGCTGCCGGCCCCTCGGGGTGAGCCTGCGGACGTTCGGGCGCTCGCTGTAGGTGCGCTCGAGGTCCTCCTCGGTCAGGTACCCGTCCTCGTCCCACTCATCGTCCTCCTCGGCGATCCCGAAGTAGACGAGCGTGCGGTTCCAAACGTCTGCAAATCCCATGATTTCCGGATGTTACCCCGCGTACAGAACGGATCCCAGCCGCACCATCGTGGCCCCTTCGTCGGCTGCCACGCGATAGTCCTGGCTCGTTCCCATCGACAGTTCGCGGAGGCCGTGGCGCTCCACCAGCTCGCGCAGCCGGCGGAAGTACGGCCGCGAGTCCTCGGGGTCGTCGGTGAACGGCGGCATCGTCATCAGGCCGACCACGTTCGCGTACAGGGGCAGGAACTCCTCCAGCTCGGCCTCCGGAATCCCCGACTTCGAGTCCTCGC
Source organism: uncultured Actinomycetes bacterium (assembly GCA_963772975.1). Classification (GTDB taxonomy): domain Bacteria; phylum Actinomycetota; class Thermoleophilia; order Gaiellales; family Gaiellaceae; genus AC-32. The sequence goes on along the minus strand of CAVYZH010000011.1, from coordinate 420,777 downwards.
CGGAGAGGTTGACCTCGACGAGGGCAGGAATCGTCAGGCGCTTCGCCGCGGTCTCGCTCGAGAGCGAGTGGCAGAGCTCGCAGAGCTCGTTCACGACCGCCGCCTTGCGGCTCTGCAGGTGGCCGATGAAGTGCCAGCGGAAGGCGTCGCCGTGGAGTGCGTGCTTCGCGGCGAGATCCTGGGCGCGGTTCTCGCCGACGATCTCGATCCCGGCCTCGGCGAGCGCGCCCAGGTCCTCGGCGGCTCGACGTACTTGGTCGCGGCGACGATCGTCACCTCCGGCCCGAGCTCGCTGCGGATGCGCTCGTAGTTGGCGCGAATCGTGTCAGGCGATAAGGCCAATGACTCCCTGCCGCCCCGTGATGCCCTCGTCCCGACGGTGCGAGAAGAAACGCTCGGGCGTGCATGCCGTACAGAGGTCGACGCGGTCGACGCGGGCGCAGCCGGCGGCGAGCAGGGCTCGCTCGGCGACGCTCCAGAGGTCGAGCTTTCCGTCGCGCACGAGGCCGAGCCCGAACGCGCGGCGGAAGGGCGCCGCGACCTCCTCCCCCACCTCGTAACAGCACGGGCCGATCCCCGGCCCGACGACCGCGGAGACGAGGCCGCCGCCGAGTGCCTGCACGCCCGAAGAGGCGATCCCGCCGAGCAGGCCTCGCCAGCCGGCGTGCAGGACCGCCAGCGCCGGCGTACCGCCGTTCGCCCGTGCGAGCGCGATCGGCAGGCAGTCGGCCGCGAGCGCGAGCAGCGGCAGGCCACGCTCGTCCGTCCAGAGGCCGTCGCCGCGCTCGCCGCGTGAGCCCGCCTCGGCTCGCAGGACATCGGCCGAGTGGTGCTGGTAGTTCATCGCCAGTGCGTCTGCTTCGGCGCCGACCTCGGTGCAGAGTCGCCGGCGGTTCTCGTCCACCCGCTCGGGCTCGTCGGCCGTGGCGCGGCCGAGGTTGAGCGACGCGAACGGGCCTTCGCTGACTCCGCCTTCGCGCGTCGAGAAGACGACCTCGTACGGGCCGGGTGCGTGCTCCCAGCGGATCACTGGGCGATCAGCTCCTTCGCTGCAGCGAGCTCGGAGTCGCGGCCGTCCAGCTCGCCGTTCAGCTTCCGGCGGCGCAGCTCCGAGAGCACCTCCCCCACCCGCGGCGACTCGGCCAGTCCCAGCGCAGCGAGATCGGCGCCGTCGACCTCCAGATGCACGTTCCGGAGCCGCTCGAAATATTCGTGCAGCGCAGGCAAGTCCTCGAGCGCGAGCGCGAACAGCGGTGCGTCGGGCGGATGCGGCTCGGCGAGCGCGACAACCTCGGCCGGATCCCGTTGCTCGCGCAGCGCGGCGGCGAGCCTCGGCCCCGCCGTCACGGCCGCCTCGATCGCCCGTGCATCCTGTCGCCGCAGCTTCAGGCCGTCGAGCCACGCACGAGGCTCCGACACGTCGCGAGCAAGAGCGGCGAGCCCGAGGCGCCACGAGGGAATCCCGAGGCCGTAACGGTCGCGCAGGTCGAGCAGGCGCCGGAACAGTTCCCGCGCGGTCTCATCGGCCGCCAGGCTGGGGTGAATCGCCCGGTCGGCCCCGAAGGTCTCGAGCAGGACAAACGCCTCGTCGGCGCGCGGCTCGTCCAGGAGCAGCACGAGCTCATCGCGCAGCCGCGCCGACGACAGCCGTCCGACGAGGCCGGCCTCGATCGCTTCACACGCAAGTGCAGCGGTGTGCTCGTTCAGCTCGAAGCCGTAGCGATTCGCGTACCGAAGTGCCCGGAAGATCCGCGTCGGGTCGTCCACGAACGACCGGTCGTGAAGCACGCGGATCGTCTTCGCCTCCAGGTCGCGCCGGCCCCCGAACGGGTCGACCAGGCTGCCCGCCTCCGATCCCGCCAGCGCGGCCGCCATCGCGTTGATCGTGAAGTCGCGGCGGAAGAGGTCGTCGTGGATCGTCGAAGGCTCGACGGTCGGCAGCGCGGCCGGTGCCGCGTAGCGCTCGCGGCGAGCGGTCACGACGTCCACGCGTTGCCCGTTGCCGTACTCGACGACGGCGGTGCCGAAGGCGTCGTGGGGCTTGAGCAGCCCGCCGAGCTCTGCGGCGAGCGCCCGGGCGAACGCCTGCCCGTCGCCCTCGACGGCCAAGTCGACGTCGAAGCCCGGCTCGCCGAGCAGGAGGTCGCGAACGGTCCCGCCGACGAGGTATACGCCGCCCGGCTCGCCGGCGGCGCGCAGGGTGGCTTCGAGCACGGGTCGCAGGCGCTCGTTCTGCCTGATCCGCTCGCTGAGCTTCCGGTCGTCGTCCATGCGCGCATTCTGCCGCCACCCTGGGGACAGGGCGGCACGATTCCGGCACGGTCGCGTCACAGACACGTGCGAACTTCGCCAATACGATCGCCTTGGGGAGGAGGCCGGGCGAACCGTACTCAGACCACGCCGGCGCTCAGCCGGCGAGCGCGATCGCCTCGATCTCGATCTTGGCGCCTGACGGAAGCGCCGAGACCTCGATCGTCGCGCGGGCCGGCGGCACGTCGGTGACGAACCGCGCGTAGACCTCGTTCATCGCCGTGAAGTCGCCGAGGTCGGTCAGGAAGACCGTCGTCTTCACGAGGCGGTCGAGCCCGCTGCCGGCCTCCTCGAGAATCGCGGCGAGGTTCGCGAAGACTTGCTCGGTCTCCTCGGCGATCCCCTCCACCACGATCTCCGCGTGGTCGGGCCTCAACGCGATCTGGCCCGAGACGAACACGAACCCGTTCGCGCGGATCGCCTGCGAGTACGGAGCGCCCTGGAACGGCGCCGGCGCAGCCTCGGTGCGGACGACTTCCTTCATCACTCCTCCCTTCGCCGCTTGCGACAGCTCTGCGCGAGCGCGACGCCCAACGCCTTGAAGATCGCCTCGAGGACATGATCCGGGTCGCTGCCCTCGATCAGCCTGACGTGCAGGGTCAGCCCCGCGCCCTCGGCCAACGCGTTGAGGAACGTGGCGACGATGTCGCGCGCAAGACCGGCGACCCGCGCGTCGCTGAGGTCGACGTTCGAGACGACCAGCGCCCGCCCGGAGGCCTCGACCACGACGTGCGCGAGCGCCTCGTCCGCGGGCACGGCGGCCGAGCCGTGGCCTCGCACGCCCTCCTGCTCCAGCGCACCGGCGAGCGCCTGCCCGAGCGCGCGGCCGGCAGCCGCGACCTCGGTCTCGGCGTCGCCCGGCGCGACCTCGAGCATCAGGTCGAAGGACGCGTACTCGGCGAGCAGCCCGAGCAGGTGGTCTAGGACCGGTAACCCGGTGGCGACGTTCGCCTCGCCGGAGCCGGCCACGTCGACGCGCGCGTGCATGCGCCCGGCCTCGTCCGCCTGACCAAGCCGCCGGGCCACTAGGCCTCGATGCGCTCGATCCGCGCGCCGAGCATGCGAAGCCGCTCGTCGATGCGCTCGTAGCCCCGGTCGATCTCGCCGATGTTCCCGATCGTCGAGGTGCCCTCGGCACAGAGCGCGGCCAGCAGCATCGCCATCCCGGCGCGGATGTCAGGGCTCGACATCTGCTGCCCGTAGAGCTTCGTCGGCCCCGTCACGACCGCCCGGTGCGGGTCGCAGAGAATGATCCGCGCACCCATCGAGACGAGCTTGTCCACGAAGAACAGGCGACTCTCGAACATCTTCTCGAAGATCAGCACCGTCCCTCGCGCCTGCGTGGCAACGGTCACAGCGATCGACGTCAGGTCGGCCGGGAAGGCCGGCCACGGGCCGTCCTCGATCTTCGGGATCTGGCCGCCGAGGTCGTCCCGGATCACGAGCTCCTGCTCCGGCGGCACCCGCAGGCTCGCCCCCTCGACCTCGACGTGAACGCCGAGGCGCTCGAAGATCGGCAGGATCGCCGCGAGGTCCTTCGGCTCGACGCCGTCGATCGTGACATCGCCGCCGGTGACGGCCGCGAGGCCCACGAAGCTGCCGACCTCGATGTGCTCCGGGCAGATGCGCCACTCGCCACCGGAGAGCGTGTCGACGCCCTGAATGCGCAGCACGTTCGACTCGATGCCCTCGATCTGCGCGCCGAGGGTGCCAAGGAAGCGGCAGAGATCCTGGATGTGCGGCTCGCACGCGGCGTTGCCGATCACCGTCTCGCCTGGGGTCAGCACGGCGGCCATGACCGTGTTCTCGGTCGCCATCACGCTGGCCTCATCGAGGAAGATGTGCTTGCCGCGCAGACCCGCGGTGCGCAGCTCGAAACGGTCGCCGATGTCGATCTCCGCCCCCAACTCGGCGAGCGCATGGATGTGTGGATCGAGTCGCCGCCGCCCGATCACGTCGCCCCCCGGGGGCGGCACGCTCGCCCGCCCGAGGCGCGCGAGCAGCGGGCCGGCGAGCAGGAACGACGCGCGGATCTGCCGCGCGAGCTCGGGATCCAGCTCGTGCGAGGAGACGTCGGCTGCATGGACGCGAACCTCGTTCTGGCCGATCCACTCGACGTCGGCCCCGAGCGCCGAGATCAGCGCGATCATCGTCTCGACGTCCCGAATCCGCGGCACGTTCGAGAGCACGACCGGCTCACTCGTCAGGAGGCACGCGGCGAGCACCGGCAGGGCGCCGTTCTTGTTCCCGGCGGCGCGCACCCGGCCGCCGAGGGGCTGCCCGCCCTCGATCACGAAGGTCTCGGCGAGCGCATCGGTGACGGCGGTCTGGGCCACGGCGAGGGGCTATCGTAGCCCCACTTGGAACCAACCCGTGAAGCCGCCTGGGAGACCCTGAACCGCTACACGAAGAGCGAGGCGCTGCTGCGCCACGCGCTCGCGGTCGAGGCCGCCGTCGGCGCCTACGCCCAGCGGTTCGGCGAGGACGAGGAGCTCTGGCGGGCGACCGCGCTGCTGCACGACTTCGACTACGAGATGCACCCGACGCTCGACAAGCACCCGCAGGACGGCGCGCCGATCCTCCGCGAGGAGGGCTGGCCCGGCGAGGTCGTCGAGGGCGTCCTTTCGCACGCCTCCCACCTCGCCCTCCCGCGGGACACGCCGCTGAAGAAGACGCTCTTCGCGTGCGACGAGCTCGCCGGCTTCATCCACGCCTGCGGCCTCGTCCGGCCCGACGGGATCGCGACGCTGGAGCCGAAGTCGGTCAAGAAGAAGCTGAAGCAGCCGTCCTTCGCCGCCGGCGTCAACCGGCAGGACGTCTACGAGGGCGCCGAGGAGCTCGGGGTCGAGCTGGACGACCACATTCGCTTCGTGACCGAGGCGATGCGTCCGATCGCCGGCGAGCTCGGGTTACGGCAGAGCGCTGACTAAGCGTTCAAGATCCTCGTCGCTCGTCCACCAGCCGCAGGAGACGCGGATCCACGGCTCGCCGGGCACAGCGCGGACGACGATGCCCGCTTCGTAGAGGCGCAGCACGAGCTCGGCCGGGTCGCTCTCGACTCGGAAGGTGACGAGCGTCCCCTGGTTCGGCGAGGTCACGACACGCTCACCGAGCAGGTCGCGGCACCGCGCTGTCATCTGCAGCGCGCGCTCGAAGCGGCCCTCCGGCTTGAGCTCGAGTGCCGTCGAGAGGCCGGCCAGCGACGGCACGGGCGTCCAGTTCGAGTCGAAGCGGGCGGCGCCGTCGCGCGGCGTGAACGCACCGGTCGGCTCATAGGCTTGCTGCGAGAGGTAGCTCGGCGCGGCCACCGTGAGCGCGTCCGGGTCGAGAACGACGAGACCGCCGGTCGCGTCGGGACCACAGAGCCACTTCTGGCAGGAGAACGCGAAGAAGTCGAACGCGGTCGCATCGAGCTCGAGCGCGCCGGCCGACTGGGCTCCGTCCACCAGCACCGGCAGACCGGTCGCCTCCTTCAGCTCCTCGGCCGGAAAGCGGTTGCCGGTCATCCAGCAGACGTGCGAGAGCGCGAAGAGGCGCGTGCGCGGCGTCACCTCGCCCAGCAGCACGTCGAGCGACTCCTCGGGCGCCAGCTCCCGGACCGCTGCGACCCGCACCTGCGCCGGCGAGACGGCGAGCGCGCCGAGCAGGCCGAAGTGCTCGCCGTCGGTCGTGATCACCTCGTCCTGCGGGCCGAGTCCGAGGCCCGCGAGCACGATGTTGCAGCCGTTCGTGGTCGAGGTCGCGAGCGACATCAGCTCTTGGGGCACGCCGACGGCCGCCGCCAGCTTCGCCCGCACCGTGTCGCGCAGCTCGAGCGCGCGGTCGAAGTACGGCGCGCCGCCGCGGCCGCGCTCGAGATCCCTGCGCTCCTGGTCGGCCATCGCCTCGGCGGTCGCTCTTGCGAGCGGCCCGTTCGTGCCCGCGTTCAAGTAGGCGTAGCGCTCGAAGACCGGAAACTTCGCCCGGGCTTCCTCCCAGCTCACTCGATCGTCACCTCCACCGGCGCATGGTCGGACAGCAGCCTGCCGTCTACGCGCCGCCGCTCGTCGGGCCAACGGTGCGCGGGCCCGGTGCGGGCGCCGCGGACGAGCACCTGGTCGATCCAGGAGATCGGCTTCGAGAAGCCCCACTCCTCCAGTTGAGGCAGAGTCGTGGAGCGCTCTCGGATGACGTTGAAGTCGCCCGCTAACACGAGCACGTCGTTCGGCTCGGCGACGCTGTCGGCGAAGACGGCCGCCCGCAGCAGCTCCGCGTCGGCGACGCGCCAGCCCGGGAGACCCGTGGCGTGCAGGTTGGCCACGGTCAGGCCCTGGGTGCGGACCGCCTGGCAGACCCGGCGTTCCCTCGCCCACTTTGCCCGCATCCGGCGGGAGAGATGGAGCTCGCGCGAGATCCGCCGGCGAAAGGCGAGCGGGTTGAGCACGATCGAATCCTCGCCGACCACCCGCAGCTCGGGCTGCAGCAGGATCGCGTTCGCCTGGCCAGTGAGGGCCGAACGGAAGAGGCCCTGGTGGAGCGCCGTCGTCAGCCGGCCGAGCGCCACGCTCCGAAGTAGTGGCCGTGCGGCGATTGCGCCGAAGACCTGCATCCCGCTCCAGTCCGCGAGCCGTTTGAGCGACCAGACCGGTAGTTCCTGCAGGCAAAGCACGTCTGGTTGGTCCTCGCTCGCCAGCCGGACCATCCGCTCGAGATACCCGTGCCGCGCGGGCGGGCTCGCGTTGCCGTGGAAGACGTTCCAGGTGCGGAGGAGCATGCTCATCGGGCGGGCTAGTCTAGGTGCGTGGCCAGGGGCCGTTTCGCCGACGTGATCTCGCGCCAGCTCGACCTCTTCGTGGGCGACAACCTCGACCTGCTGGAGGCCTGCGACGCCGCGGAGCGCGCGTACGACCTGGCCGAGCGCGATGGTGCGGAAGAGCTCTTCGGCGACTACCAGGAGCTCGTCGAGGACGGCACCGAGATCCTCGCTGGGCTGCGCGACAACTTCGCCTCGACGCTCGACGAGGCCGTGGCCGAGGAGTATGAGTCCGCCTTCAACCGCGCCGTCGAGAAGCGGCTTCCCCGCTTCGGGCTCGAGATCGAGGACACCTAGCTAGGTAAGGCCGGCGGCGAACCCGCCCACGATCGCGCCGTAGACGATGTGGCCGGCCAGCGTCCAGATCAGCGTCCGGCGCCCGTAGTTCGCGAGCAGGAACCCGGGAGCCTCAAGCAACGGCGTCTCCGCCGCGTCGGTCCAGGGCGTGCCCATCCTCGGGTGCACGGCGGGTAGGAGCGCGGTCAGCAAGATCCCGCCGGCCAGTGCCGCGTGGACGACGCCCAGTGCGGCTCCGAAGAGCCAGCCGGCATGCCCCACGGCCCGGAAGACCCCGTAGTAAGCGAGCGCGAACAGGAGACCGTTCGCGAAATGGATCGCGTAGCCGATGGCGCTCGCCCGGTCGCGTTCGTCGGTGAAGATCGTGCCCAGCAGCAGCGGGATGTCCATCCGCGTCACCCCGAGCTCCTGGGCGACGCGCAGGCCGCTCGTCAGCACGATCGTCCCGATCGCCCCGCCCACGAGGGCGCCCCAGAGCGAGACCGTCACGCCGCACGCTCCTTGCCTTCGGCCTCGACATCGGCGATCCGAACGGCCGCGTTGATCAAGGCGAGGTGGGTCAGGCCCTGCGGGAAGTTTCCGAGGAACTCGCCCGTCCGCGGGTCGATCTCCTCCGAGTAGAGCCCGACGTCGTTTGCGAGCCCGACGAGCTCGTCCATCAGCGCGTTGGCGTCGTCGAGCCGGCCGGTTCTCGCGTATGCGTTGGCGAGCCAGAACGAACAGGCCAGGAACGCGCCCTCCTCGCCCGCGAGCCCGTCGCCGCCGCGATAGCGGTAGACGTACGGTCCCTCGCGCAGGTCTCGCTCGACCGCGGCGATCGTGGCGTCGACCCGCTCGCTCTCGTACCCGAGCACGGCAAGGATGAGCAGGCTGGCATCGACCTCTCGCAGGTCGGGCGCGCGCACGAGGCTCTGCAGCTCCTCGTCCCAGCCGTGTTCGTTCACCCAGGCCTTCAGCTCGTCGGCCGCCGCGCGCCAGCGCTCGCTGCGATTCGGGATCAAGCCGCTCTCGCCCAGGGCGCACGCGCGGTCGAGGGCAACCCAGCAGAGCCCCTTCGACTGGATGTAGTGCGTCCGGTCGTCCCGCACCTCCCAGATCCCGTTGTCCTTGTCGCGCCAATGCTTGGTCACGTAGTCGGCGATGCGCCCGACCTCTCGGCCGGTGTCGCCGTCGAGCCGGCCGACCGCACGCCCGTAGAGCCAGATCGCCTCCATCACCGCCCCGTAGACGTCGAGCTGCACCTGGTCGCGGGCACCGTTGCCGATCCGCACCGGCCGTGAGCTTCGGTAGCCGATCAGCTCCGGCAGCAGGCGCTCGCGCGTGTCCTCCGAGCCGTCGAGGCGGTAGAGCACGTCGAGGCGCGGCTGCGTGAGGCGGGTGGCGTGCATCAGCCACCAGAAGAAGGCCTGCGCCTCGTCGTGATAGCCGAGCCTCAGCAGCGCATCGAGCGTAAAACTTGCATCGCGAAGCCAGGTGAAGCGGTAGTCCCAGTTGCGGCCGCCATCGATCCATTCCGGGAGCGAGGTCGTGGGCGCCGCGACGATCGCCCCCGAGGGTGCGAACGTCAGCAGCTTGAGTGCGAGCGCGCTGCGGGTGACGGCCTCGGGCCACGCGCCTTCGTAATGCAGGCGCCCTGACCACTCCCGCCAGAAGCGCTTCGTGCTCTCGAGGCGCTGCTCCGCGTCCTCGCGGCCGGGGATCACGGCTGGCTCGCCCGTCGCCGCAGACAACGAGAAGACGGCGCTCTCGCCGGGCGCCAGCGCCAGCTCGCCGGTGATCGCGCCGCTGTGAAGATCGCCCTTGTGCGCGGCGCTCACCCCGAGCACCAGCGCGTCAGCGCCGGCGTGCGCGAACCAGCGGCCCGAGCGGCGCTCGATGCGCGTCTCCGCACGGCCGAAGCCGAAGCGCGGCTCGAGAGCCCACCGCAGGGGAACGGTCCCTCCGAGAGCCTCGACCTTGCGCACAAGCTCCCGCATCGGCGAGAGGCGCCTGCTGTCGGTCAGCGTCATCGCGTCGGTCACAAGCACGTGCCCCTCGGCGGTCGCGAAGGTGGTCTCGAGCACATTCGAGCTCTCCAGGTAGCGCCGCTCGGCCTCGAAGGCGATCGTCGGTTCGAGGCGGAACGAGCCGCCACGCTCGGCGTCGAGGATCCGCGCGAACACGGACGGCGAGTCGAGGTTCGGCAGGCAGAGCCAGTCGACCGAACCGTCCCTGGCGATCAGGGCGGCGGTCCGCCCGTCGCCGACGAGCGCGTACTCGCGAATCGGGGCGTAGCCGTCGATGCGCTCCATCGGCCGGATTCTGGCGGTCGGCACGGTCACGGTGCGGTAGGGCCCGCGGAGAAATCGACGCAGATTCGGCACGAAACTGTCACAGACCGGTGCGCCGAAACCGGGTACCGTCGACCTCGAGGGAGGCGGGTTTCAGCCCCACCCTGAGGGTGGGGGTATGGGTTTGGACGGACTAGCGGTGGCCGAAGTGGTGGGCGGCTGGCAGCGAGCCGAAGACGTCGGCTTCGTCGGCGCAGCGGCGGGCAAGCGGGCCGAGTGACTCGAGCTCGTGCACGAGCACGTTGCGGTTTCGGTCGACCCGCTCGAAGCGGCCGCGCGCGAGCAGCAGCGGCTCGGATCGCACGAGCGGCCGGAAGCGCTCGTACACCCGTGGCGGGACGATCAGGTTCACCTGCCCGTGCTCGTCCTCAAGCAGCATGAAGACGACGCCGTTTGCTGTTGCCGGCCGCTGCCGCGCGACGGCCATCCCGGCCACGGCCACCGAGCTTCCCGCGCGCGCCTCCTCCAGCTCGAGGCTCGAGAGTGTCCCTTCGGGCAGGTGCGGGCGCAGCAGCGTCAGCGGGTGCACGCCCACCGACAGGCTCGTCGTCCGGTAATCGGCGAGCATCCGCTCCCAAGGCGAGTGCTCGCGCAGGGCGGGAGTCACGGCCGTCGGGTCGAGCGGCAGCGCCAGCTGGCTCTCCTCGCCCCCGCTCCCGGGAACCGTCTGCGCGCGCGGCGTGAAGCCGAGCTCCCAGAGCAGCGCCCGACGCCGGCCGAACACATCGCAGGCACCCGAGGCCACGAGTGCCTCGAGCCGCGGGCGATCGAGCCCGGTCCGCTGCGCGAGCTCTCGAACACCCGCGAACGGACCTCCCCGCTCGCGCTCGCCGGCCACCGCCGCCGCCTCCTCGTCGCCGAGCGAGCGCACGTACGAGAGCCCGACCCGAACCGCCTCGCCTTCGAGTGCGCAGCGCGCCGGGCTCAGGTTCACGTCCGGCGACCGCACCTCCACCCCTCGCCGCTGCGCGTCCCGCACCAGCGAGGCCGGCGGATAGAACCCCATCGGTTGTGCGTTCAGGAGCGCGCACAGGAACTCGGCCGGATAGTGGTGCCGCAGCCACGCCGACTGGTACGCGAGCAGCCCGAACGCGGCCGCGTGCGACTTCGGGAAGCCGAAGCCCGAGAAGCCGACGAGCTTGTCGAAGACCGCGTCCGCGACCTCCCGGCTCACGCCCTGTGCCCCCGCGCCCTCGACGAAGCGGCCGCGGAAAGCCTCGATCGCCTCGAGCGAGCGCTTCCGGCTCATCGCCCGTCGTAGGCCCTCGGCCTCGCCGATCGAGAATCCGGCCAGCGCCGTCGCGACCGCGAGCACCTGGTCCTGGAAGACGATCACCCCGAGCGTCTCGCGCAACGGCTCATCCAGCAGCGGGTGGTCGCTCGGCGGCACGAACGCCGGGTCCTCGCGCAGCCGCTGGCGGTTGGCGATGAACGGATGGATGGCGCCGCCCTGAATCGGGCCCGGCCGCACCAGCGCGACCTGGATCGTGAGGTCGTCCAGGTTCTCCGGCCGCGTCTGCAACAGCGACTGCATCTGTGCCCGGCTCTCGATCTGAAAGACGCCGACGGTGTCCGCTGCCTGGATCTCGGCATAGACCGCCTCGTCGTCGAGCTCGATGCGCGAAAGGTCGACAGTGGTCCCGTGCTCGATGGCGATCTGCTCGACGCAATCCTCGACCGCCGAGAGCATCCCGAGCCCGAGCAGGTCGATCTTCAGGAAGCCGGCGTCCGCACACGAGTCCTTGTCCCACTGGCAGAGCTGCCGTCCTTCCATCGCCGCGGGCTGCACCGGCACGAGCTCGACCAGCGGCCGCGTCGAGATCACCATCCCGCCCGGGTGCTGCGAGATATGCCGCGGCAGGCCGCCGATCTCGCCACAGAGCTGCGCGAACGCGCGCCAGCGCGGAGAAGCGCGCTTGGCGTCGGCATCCGGCAGCTTCGCCAGCTCCTCGCCGACGCGGTAGGGGTCGCCATCGGTCAGGCGCGCGAGCCGCTCCAGCTCGCCGAACGGCAGGCCGAGCGCCTTTCCCACGTCGCGGATCGCCCCGCGCGCGTGGTAGGTCGAGAAGCTCGCGACGAGCGCCGAGTGCTCGCGTCCGTAGCGTTCGCAGACCGCGACGATCAGCTTCTCGCGGATGTCGCGCGGGAAGTCCAGGTCGATGTCGGGCACCGAGGTGAGCTCGCTGTTGATGAAACGGCCGAGCGACAGCCCGGCACGCACCGGGTCGACGTGCGAAAGGCCGGTCAGGTAGCAGACGATCGAGCCGACCGAGCTGCCGCGCCCGCGGCCCGGCGGCAGGACGTTGCGCGCGACCGAGCCGCCGCGCACCTCGACGGCGCACCCGCGCGCGAGCTCGAGCACCTCCCAGTGGAGCAGGAAGAACCCGGCGAGGCCGAGCTCGTCGATCAGCTTCAGCTCGTCGTCGAGCCGCCGGCGCGCGCGGCGCTTGTGGCCGTTCGCGTCGCCGTAGCGCTCCTCGAAGGCGCGCCCGCAGACGCGCGCGAGCTGCCGGATCGCCGGCTCGCCGGTGTCGGAGAAGTCTGGATAGCGGTAGCCGAGGTCCTCGGTCAGGTCGAACTCGAGCCGCTCGGCGAGCTCGGCCGTGCGGGCCACCGCGCCACGGTCGTGTGGGAAACGCTCCTTCCACTCCGCAGGCTCGAGGAGCACGCTCTCGTGGTTGCCGCGCCGCTCCGGCTCGCAGCCGTCGAGCGAGGTGCGGCAGCGGATCGCGACGAGAACGTCCTGGAGCGCGGCCCGGCGTGGATGGTGCGCGTGCGCGTCACCGGTCGCGACCGTTTGGACGCCGAGCCCCCCCGCGAGGTCGCGCAGCGCGGCGAGCCTGCGGGCGTCTCCTCGCTCGTACGGGCGTTGCAGCTCGACGAAGAAGCGCTCGCGCCCGAACGACCTCGCCAGCACCGCCGCGCCGTTCGGGCTCCGCGTCGCGAGCCCATGCCGTGCGCAGCCGGAGAGGCAGACGAGGCCCTCGTTCAGCTCGGCTACGAGCGCGGCGTCAAGCGACGGCGGCGAGGGCTCGGCCAGCCGAGCACGCGTGTGCGCGTGCGCGGCGGTCAGCAGCCGGCAGAGATTCGCGTAGCCAGTCGCCGACTCGACGAGCAGCGTCACGTGCGAGCCGTCCGTCAGCGTCACCTCGGCGCCGGTGATCGGCCGCACGCCGAACGCCCTCGCCGCGTGCGCGAACTCGAGCGAGCCGTAGACCCCGTCGTGGTCGGTCAGCGCGAGCGCTTCGTAACCGAGCTCGGCCGCGCGCGCCGCCAGCTCCTCCGGCAGCGAGGCGCCGTCCAGGAACGAATACGCTGAGTGGGCGTGCAGCTCGACGATCAGCGACCGCTCCTAACCCCGACCGGCGAGGGCGAGGTCGTCGCCGACCGGCCGGAGAAGACGCTCCGCATCCTCGGCGAGCTCGACGAGCTGATTCTGACGTGGTTCCGCTACGCAGCCGGCGAGGACGGGCCCGAGCAGCACGTCCACCATCACCACACCGACGCTTTCTACGTGCTCGAGGGCGAGCTCGAGCTGACCCTCGGGGCCGAGCGGGAAGTGGTGACGGCGCTGCCCGGCATATTCGCGGCCGCGCCGCCGAACACGCTGCACACGTTCCGCAACGCGAGCACCGAGCCCGTGGTCTTCCTCAACCTGCACGTGCCGTCGTCGCGCTTCGGCGACCACATCCGCGGCCTGATCGACGACTTCGACCAGCACGACCCGCCGCCCGACGGCGGTCGCCCGTTCGCCGACGCCGTCTTCACCCGGCCCGACGAGGCCGAGACACTCGAGAGCGCCGTCAGCACGCATCGGGTCCTCTGCGACCTGCCGCAGCTGACCGCGATCGACATGACTTTCCAGCCGGAGTTCGAGGGCGTCGACCCGCACTCCCACGCGGACCACGCCGACGCCTTCTACGTCCTCGAGGGCGAGGTCGAGTTCCTTGTCGGCGACGAGCCGCGCGTCGCTGGGCCCGGGACCTTCGTCGCGGCGCCGCCGAACGCGGTCCACGGCTTCTGCCCTGCAGAGCTCGAGCCGATCCGCTGCCTCAACCTGCACGCACCGCCCGCCGGCTTCCTCCAGCGCCTGCGGGCCTGAAGGAGGGCTCACGTCCCCCGCTGGCTGAACCAGCGGCCCACCTCCTCGTCGTGGAACACGACCGCGCGCTCGCCGCCCGCGAGCACGACGTCGAAGTAGCGGCGGCTGACCGGCTCCTCGGTCCACCAGCGGTCGACCACGCGCCACTCCTCCCGCACCAGTGCGACTGGCGAGCGGTTCACGCGCCTCGGCGAACCGTCGACATGCGCTTCCACGCGCACGACCACGGGTGCGTTCAAACGGCGCGCTGGCGAAGCCAGCACGCCTCCTCTGGTCGGCATCGCAAGCGATGCAAAACGGCGCCCTGGCGAAGCCAGCACGCCTCCTCTGGTCGGCATCGCAAGCGACGCCTTAGTCGTCGCGCGGAACCAGCAGGGCTCGCTGCTCCGGCAGGCGCGACCACGGTGCGACCTCGACGACGGTGCAGACAGATCCCGAGCCGGTTCCGGCGCGGACCTGGCGCAGGCCCTCGCTCAGGTGCGCGCGCAGCTCGTCGCCCTCGGGCCGGACGAGCTCGAGCTGGTTCCCGACCGACTCCGCGAGCACGAGCGCCTCCAGCCGCAGCATCACGGCGGGGGCAGGCAGCTCGGACAGCTTGGGCCCCAGCGCAGAGCGCAGGCGGGCGGGATCGGCGGTGGCGTCGCGAAGCGTCACCGTCCGCCGCCACGAGCCGCCGCCGACCAGGCGCCCGGCAAGCGCGAGCTTGCGCAGGGCCCGTCCACCGCGTTCTTGCCGGGCGAGCAGCCGGTCGACGAGCACCCCGAGCGAGCGCCGCAGCGTGAGCTCGTTGCCGACCGCCTCCGGAAACTCGAGCGACTCGACCAGCTCCGCAGGGGGCCTGCGCCCGCGTACGCGTCGCTTCGAGCCGCCTCTCGCCAGGCCCCAGGCGCGCCGGCCGTCCGGCCCCAGTCGTTCGGCCACGGCGCCACCCGGAAGCCCGGCAAGCTCGCCAAGCCTCTTGACCCCAAGCTCCTTCAGCTCCTCCTGCCGCTGCGCCCCGAGCGCGAGCAGGTCGATCGGCAGCGGCGCTAGGAACTCCTGCGTCCGCTCGTCGGAGACGACCAGCGCCTGCCCCGAGCGCGCGACGTTCGCCGCGGCCAGTGCGGTGAACTTCCGCGTAGCCGCGCCCACGCGCGCGTCCCAGCCGGCCCCCGCCGCCTGCAACGCCCGCTTCAGCGCCGGCTCGAGCCCGCCGTAGAGCCGCTCGACCCCGTGGGTCTCGAAGTACGCGCACCCCGGCGCAGCCGAGTCGACCGAGAAGCCCGCATCCTCGAGCGCGCGGACGATTCCCTCCCACGCCTCCTCGGCGGCCGCGGGATCGGGATCGACGAGCTGTAGCGATGGGCACGTCGCCAGCGCCTCGCCCAGGCGCATCCCCGGCTTGACGCCCGCGGTCTCGGCGACGGCGGTCACCGGCCCGAGCAGCGCCTCAGCCCCCGGCTCCGGCGAGAGCGCGGCCGGCGCGAGCTGCAGCCGAGGCCGCTCCCGCAGCGCGACGCGCAGCTCGAACCCGGGGATGACGAGGCAGGCGATCATGGGAACGTATGTTCTACACGAACACATGTTCCCCTGTCAAGTGAGAACGTCGACCTAGACCTACACTGTGAGCGTGAAGCAGATCTGGACAGGCAGGGCCGCGCAGGTCGTTGGGAAGTACGGCGAGAACGCGCCTACCGCCGTCGTCTGCTGTAACGCCTGCCGGACGTGCGTCACGACCAATCTGCTCGCGCTCGCCACGGCTGCGGCCGGGGCGGCCGGCTACGGCGTCGTGCGCTTCGCACGGCGGCTCGTGAAGCCCGCCTAGAGGGCCCCGGTCACCACACGCCGGGAAACACGCGCGGGCGTCCCTCCGTGAACCGCCGGTACGGCTCGCCGAGGCTCTCGAGCAGGGCGCGCTCCTCGAAGTGGATGCGGTAGACCAGGCCGGCGGTCGGGAGGAGAAACGCCACCGCCAGCGCCGCCCAGTTCCCGAGCGCGAGGCCGAACCCGAGGAAGGTCAGGATCAACCCGGTGTACGAGGGGTGCCGCACCCAGTGATAGGGACCGCGGTCGACGACGGTCTGGCCGGGCTGCACCCGAACGTCGATCGTGAAGAAGCGGCCGAGCGTGGCGACCGCCCATTGCCGGATCGCGATGCCGGCGCACATCAGGACGAGCCCTGCGACGAAGAGCGGCCACCTGCCGCTTGCGACTGCCGCGCCGGGCAGCCTCCTCGCCAGCAGGATCCCTCCGCCCACACCCGCCAGAGCCGTTGCCTGCACGACCAGCAGGCTTGTTCGTTCCAGGCGGGACCCGCCCCGGTTGCGCTCGCTCCGCAGCCGAATCCACAGCTCGGAGAGGACGAAGGCGCCAACGACGACGTCGAAGGCGATTCGCGCGCCGCGCTCGTCGAACGGCAGCGTGCTCAATCTTCGACGGACGGAGCCGCGGCGTACTCCTCGTCGGTGACGTGGTCGCCCCAGCTCACCGTGGTGCCGTCGTCATCGGCCTGGTGGATTGCGACGTGGGCCATGAACCGTGTCGGGGCCGCCCCGTGCCAGTGCTCCTCGCCCGGCTCGAAGAAGACGCGGTCGCCTGGCCGGATCACCTCCACCGGGCCGCCGCGCCGCCGGCAAAGGCCCACGCCCTCGGTGACCCAGATCGTCTGGCCGTTCGGGTGCGTGTGCCACGCCGTACGCGCGCCGGGCGTGAAATGGACGTTGGCCGACGCGACGCGGGAACCGCCGGAGGGCTCGGCCACGGTGTCTATGAAGACGGAGCCTGTGAACCACTCGCCCGGGCCGGCTGCGGTCTCTAGGCTGTTCCGCGTGATCTGCATCGTCGCTCCTCCTCCGTCGATCGTTCGGTTTCGAGAGGGAGGGTAAGCAGAGCGAATGCGCGCAACGATCATGTACGGCGCCTTCGACGTCCGTGTCGAGGACGTGCCCGACGCTCAGCTGGTCGAGCCGACCGACGCCGTCGTCTCCGTCACTCGCGCCGGGATCTGCGGCAGCGACCTCTGGCCGTACAAGTCGATGGAGCCGAGCGAGACCGGCCGGCGCATGGGGCACGAGTTCATCGGCGTCGTGGTCGAAGCCGGCAGCGAGGTGCGCACGTCGAAGGAGGGCGACTTCGTCATCGCTCCCTTCCTCTGGTCGGACGGCACCTGCGTCTTCTGCCGTGAGGGGCTGCAGACCTCGTGCCTCCACGGAGGCAGGTACGGCGATCCGGGCGTGGACGGCGGCCAAGGCGAGGCCGTGCGCGTGCCGCAGGCCGACGGCACGCTCGTGGTCCTTCCCGGAGGGCAGGACGACGAGGGGCTGTTCCCGTCGCTGCTGTCGTTGACCGATGTGATGTCGACCGGCCATCACGCGGCGCTTGCGGCCCGGGTCGGACCGGGAAAGACGGTGGCCGTGGTCGGCGACGGCGCGGTCGGGCTCTGCGGCGTGATCGCCTCCAGGCGGCTCGGTGCGGAGCGGGTGATGCTGCTCGGCCGGCACCGCGAGAGGACCGCGCTCGGCCGCGAGTTCGGCGCGGACGAGGTCGTGGAGGAGCGCGGCGAGGAGGCCGTCGAGCGCGTGAAGGAGCTGACCGGCGGCTTCGGCACCCACTCGGTGCTCGAGTGCGTCGGTCTCGGCGAGTCGATGCTGACCGCGCTCGGCTGCGCGCGGCCAGGCGGTGCGGTCGGCCGGGTCGGCGTCCCGCAGCAGGAGGATGCGATCCCCGCAGGCCTCACGTTCTGGAAGAACGTCAGCGTCGCAGGCGGACCCGCGCCCGCGCGCGCGTACATCGAGAAGCTACTGCCCGACGTGCTCGAGGGCCGGATCGAGCCCGGGCGCGTCTTCGACCGCACCGTGCCGCTCGTGGATGTCCCCGACGGGTACCGCGCGATGAACGACCGCGAAGCGCTCAAGGTCCTCGTCGACCCCACTTGACATCCGTACCCAGGTACGGGTCCACAATGGCGTCGTCATGCGAATTGGAGAGGTCGCCAAACGCGCCGGGGTGAACGTCGAGACGCTCCGCTACTACGAGCGTCGTGGCCTGCTCGACGAGCCGCCGCGCGGAATCAACGGCCACCGCGACTACGACGAGGAGACCGTCCGGTTCGTGAAGGCCGTCAAGGAGGCCCAGCGGCTCGGCTTCACGCTCGAGGAGATCGCCGAGCACGCACGACTCACAGGTATCGGCCGGGCACACGAGGCGGTGCGGACGCGGGTCGCCCAGAAGCTGGACGAGATCGACGAGCGGATCGCCAGCCTGCGGCGTGTGCGCGAGGAGCTCGCGCGCGTCGTCGGGTGCGCCTGCGACTCGCTCGACCATTGCACCTGCGGCGCGGCGTTCCTCGCGCGCGGCGGGCGCGACCCGCGGCTCGGGCCGCTGCTCCACGTGACGAACGGCGAGAGCGCCGGCAACACGCTGCGACAGACCACGCTCGGCGGCGCGGTGCTCTCGTGGCAGGACGTGCTCCACGAGGGGCCGGTGCCGGACATCCCGCCGGCCGAGCTGCGGGCGGTGCGGGCGCGGTTCCTGAGCGACTGCGGCTGGGGCTCGGAGCGGTCCCTGCTCGAGTCGTTCGAGCGGCGCGACCGGCTCTTAGAGCACGCGCTGGAAGCGGACACGAGCGTGGTGCTCTGGTTCGAGCACGACCTCTACGACCAGTTGCAGCTCCTGCAGGCGCTGACCCTGGCCGGCGACTCGCCGCTCGAGCTGATCCAGGCGGACTCGGACCTCGGGCCGCTCCCGCCGCAGGAGCTGGAGGCACTCTGGCCGCAACGCCGCCCCGTGACGCTGCACACGCGTGCGCTCGCCCGCGAGGCGTGGGACGCGTTCCGGGCACCCGGGCCGGCCGGCGTCGCTGCCCTGCTCGAGCGCGACACCTGTGCACTGCCGCACCTGCACAACGCGTTGCGCCGGCTGCTCGAAGAGTTGCCGGACACGCAAAGCGGTCTCTCGCGCACCGAACGGCAGCTGCTCGAGCCGCTGCTCGACGGTCCGCGGCGGCCGGGCGAGCTCTACCTGGCGAGCCAGGCGCGCGAGGAGGCGATCTTCCTCGGCGACGCGTGGGCGTGGAAGCGGCTGGCGGAGCTCGTGCCGCTGGTCGAGGAGCTCCCCGCCCCGCCGCCTCTGGGCGACGCGCGCGAGTTCATGTCGACACGCGTGACGCTGACGTCGCTCGGCCACGACGTGCTGGCCGGCAAGGCCGACCGCGTCGAGGTGGCGCCGCTCGACCGCTGGCTCGGCGGAACGCGCATCGACGGCGCCTGGCGCTGGGACGTCGCTAGGCGACGACTTCGGCCGCCGGGCCGATCATCCGGCTGAAGCGCGGCACGACGTCGAGCACGCTCTCCTGCGCGCAGAAGGCGACGTCCGCCTCGAGCCCCGGCGGGCCGTAGGTGCGCGCGTTGATCCCGTCGATCGCGTTCGGGAAGCGCTCGGCCACGAGCTCGCAGACGATCGCCGCGTCGGTTCGCTCTCCGCTCGCGAGACGGATGATCCGGCCCGCGCAGTAGGCGTCGTCGATCGCGAACGCGCCCTTGTAGCCGGCGCAGTCGACGGTGTAGTCCACCCCGCTCTCGCGCGCGTACGCGGCGACCGCGTCGAGGTTCAGGAGCGCGCCGAGCACGACCTGGTCGCAGGCCTCGGCAGCCGCGACGATCGAGCGCGTGCCGTTCGTGGTCGAGAGGATCAGCGTTTCCGCTTGCGGCTCCCGGAACTCGCGCGGCGAGGCGCCTGCATCGAAGCCCTCGACGCGCTGCGCGTCACGCTCGCCGCCGGTGATCGCCTCGTCGCCGAGCTCGGCCTTGAGCGCCAGTGCGTCTTTGATCTCTGCGCAGCAGAGCACCCGTCGGTACCCGCACGCAAGCGCCTGCGCGACCGTCGAGGTGGCGCGCATCACGTCGACGACGATCCCGAGCGGCGCCGCGGCTGCCTCGGCCGGAGTGAGGGCGACGTGACAGCGCATCGCCGCACTACCCTACTTCCAGGTTTTTCCCAGTGGCCTACTGCTATCGACACCCCAACCGCGAGACGTTCGTCTCCTGCTCCGAGTGCGGGCGACCGATCTGCGCCGAGTGCATGACGCCCGCGCCGGTCGGGCAGCGCTGCCCCGAGCATTCGGGCAAGCCGCAGGGCGCGAGCAGGATCAGCTCGGGCATGCGGCGCGGCGCCTTCGAGGGCACCGGCGCGCTGGTGACCAAGGCGCTGCTGGGGCTCAACATCTTCGTCTACGTCATCACTGCGTCGCAGGGCGGCGGCCTCAACTCGCCCGGCGGGAAGCTCTTCAACGACTGGTTGCTCTTCGGCCCCGCGGTTGCCAACGGCGACTGGTGGCGCCTGTTCACGAGCGCGTTCCTGCACGCGAACCTGATTCACATCGCCTTCAACATGTACTTCCTCTGGTTCGTCGGCTCGGCGGTCGAGCAGGCACTCGGGCGCGGGCGCTTCGTCCTGCTTTACATCGTCTCCGCGCTCGCCGGCTCGGCGGGAGCGCTTGTCTGGACGCCGAACGCGCCGACGGTCGGCGCCTCGGGCGCGCTGTTCGGCCTGCTTGGCGCGGCGCTGATCCTCGAGCGGCAACGCAACTACGTGCTCGGCGGCTCGGCGATGGGCCTGATCCTGATCAACCTGATCCTCAGCTTCGCGATCTCCGGCATCTCGATCGGCGGCCATGTCGGCGGCCTGATCGGCGGGATCCTCTGCACGCTGATCTTTTCGAGGTTCGGTCGCGGTCACGCCGCCTACAGCCGGGTCGGGGTCTGGAGCTTCGTGGGCGTGCTCGGCGTCGGCGTGCTCAGTGTTGCCGTGGCGTACTTAGCCGCTTAGCTCGACCGAGTACACCCTGTCGAGCTTGTCCTTGAAGGCCTTGTCGGAACCGAGGCCGCCGTCGAGCAGGTCGGTGAAGCCGTCCCACGTGAAGAACGTGTCGTTGCCGGCACCTCCGTAGATCCGGTCGCGGCCGTGGTCGCCCTGCAGCTTGTCGTTGCCAGCGCCGCCGAAAAGGACGTCGTTGCCGTCGCCGCCGTTCAGCAGGTCGGCGCCGGGGCCGCCCTTGAGCACGTCGTTCGCGCTGTTGCCGTCGAGCACGTCGTTGCCGCCGAGCCCGCAGATGACGTCGTGGCGAGGCGTCCCGAAGAGCAGGTCCGGCCCGGGCGTGCCGACGATCGTGCAGGCGCCGGCGGGTGGGGTCGCGTGCGCACCGCGGACGAGGAAGAGCGAGACGGTCAGGAACATCGCGGCGGTGGCTTTGATGCGGGACTCTTGAGGATTCACGGGCACGGCACCTCCTGCTGCGAGTGGCGTGCCGCACCACCGGTGTCGTGAACGAGATCGGTACAAACGGCACGAGCCGCGATCCCTCAACAGGGGAGTCGCGGCTCGTGCACGAAGTCGTGACGCTAGGCCGGGCGGTTCGTGATGTGCACGTAGATCTTGTCCCCGCCGCATTCATCGCGGAGCGCGACCTGGCCGGTTCGGCCCTCGCCCTGCCAGGAGACCTCCGAGTCGTGGTCCTCCAGCTCCTCGAACAGCACCTTGTAGCCGACGGCCTTGAACTCCTTCACGTACTCGTCGTGCGCTTCCTTCAGGTCGCCCGTCCAGTAGCCCTCGACGATCTCGCTCGGGCCTTGGGTCGACTGCTTCGTCAGCGTCGTGTTTTCGACCATCGGGAAGCTCGCCGGCAGGTTTGGCGTGCCGGAAAGCGGCGAACCGTCGCAGGCCGCCTGCGCCTGGGGGTTCGCGGCCTCTTCGGACCCGTTGTCGCCACCGCCGCCACAGCCGACGACGCCGAACGCAACCGCCGCAAGCACGCAAACCAGTGCGGCCTGCCTCATGTGACGTTCCTTTCCGAGATCCCCCGCGCGGAGCCTAACCGGCTCAGCCGCCTGCTGTGACGGCCTCGATTCCGGACTCCTTCAGCGCCGCCTGAGCCGCTGCGAGTCGCGCCAGCGGCACGCGGTAGGGCGAGCAGCTGACGTAATCCAGGCCGAGGCGATGGCAGAACGCGACCGAGTCGGGCTCACCGCCGTGCTCGCCGCAGATGCCGAGCTTCAGGTCTTCCTTCGCGCCGCGGCCGCGCTCGACGGCGATCCGCATCAGATCGCCGACGCCGCTCTGGTCGATCGTCTCGAACGGGTCGCGGTCGAGGATGCCATGCTCGAGGTAGTACGGCAGGAAGCGGCTCGCGTCGTCGCGTGAGAGACCGAGCGCCGTCTGCGTCAGGTCGTTCGTGCCGAAGGAGAAGAAGTCCGCGTGCCGTGCGATCTCGTCCGCGCGGATGCAGGCGCGCGGGAGCTCGATCATCGTTCCGACGAGGTACTCGACCTCTCCGCCCTCGTCCTCGGCTGCGCGCACGGTCAGCTCGCGGAGCCTGCGCAGCTCCTCGTCGAGCGCGACGAGCGGGTGCATGATCTCGACGAGCGGCGCCACACCAGTTCGCTCGCGAACGGCGGCAGCCGCCCGGAAGATCGCCCGCACCTGCATCTCGTAGATCTCCGGGTAGACGAGCCCGAGCCGGCAGGCGCGGAACCCGAGCATCGGATTGTCCTCCCGCAGCGCACGGATGCGCTCGCGCAGGCGCGGGTCGGTCGCGTCCTCGAGCGACGGGAGGAACTCGTGCAACGGCCAGTCGAGCAGGCGGATCGTGACCGGCAGACCGGCCATTACCTCGAAGATCCCCTCAAAGTCGTTCTGTTGGATGGGAAGCAGGCGCTCGAGCGCGCCATTGCGGCCGGCCTCGTCGGCGGCGAGGATCATCTCCCGCATCAGCGCCAGCCGCTCCTCGTCCTGGAACATGTGCTCGGTGCGGCAGAGACCGATGCCCTGCGCCCCGAACTCGCGGGCCCTGTCGGCGTCGGCCGGCGTGTCGGCGTTGGCGCGGACCTTCAGCCGCCGCAGGTCGTCGGCCCACTCGAGGATCGTCCCGAAGTCCTCGTTGATCTGCGGCGGAACGAGCTTGACCTCGCCGACGATCACGCTTCCGCTCCCACCGTCGATCGTGATCGTGTCCCCCTCGTGCAGCTCGTGCTCGCCGAGCCGCGCCGTCTTCGCCTCCACATCGAGCGAGAGGTCGCCGACCCCGACCACGCACGGGATCCCCTCGCCCCGCGCGACCACGGCCGCATGCGACGTCAGCCCGCCATGCGCGGTGAGGATCCCGGCCGCCTCCCGCATACCGGCGTAGTCGTCGGGCGTCGTCTCCCACCGCACGAGGATCACCGGCTCCTGCTGGCCGCGCTCGGCAGCCGTCTCGGCGTCGAAGACGATCTTCCCCGACGCGGCGCCAGGCGAGGCGTTCAGCCCCTTCGCCGCGACCTCGTACTCCGCCTTCGGGTCGATCATCGGGTGCAGCAGCTGGTCGAGCTGCGCCGGGTCGATCCGGGCGACGGCCTCCTCGCGAGAGATCAGGCTCTCGTCCACCATCGAGACCGCGGCCTTGAGGGCGGCGGCGGCGGTGCGCTTGGCGGAGCGCGTCTGCAGCAGGTAGAGCCGCCCCTCCTCGACCGTGAACTCGATGTCCTGGACGTCCTTGTAGTGCTCCTCGAGCCGGCGCATCGTGTCGGTCAGCTGGCCGAACGCCTCCGGCAGCTGGTTCTCCATCGAGGCCAGCGGCTGCGGCGTGCGGATCCCGGCTACCACGTCCTCGCCCTGGGCGTCGGCGAGGAACTCGCCGTAGAGCCCCTGCTCGCCGGTGGACGGGTCGCGCGTGAAGGCGACGCCGGTGCCGGAGCCCTCGCCCTTGTTGCCGAAGACCATTTCGACCACGTTCACCGCGGTGCCGAGATCGTCGGGGATCCGGTGCGCCCGGCGGTAGACCTGCGCCCTCGGCGCGTCCCACGAATCGAAGACGGCGCGCACCGCTCGCGCGAGCTGGTCGCGGGCGTCCTGCGGGAAGGCAGCGCCGGTCTCGTCCTCGTAGAGCTGCTTGTAGGTGCCGACGAGCTCGCGCAGGTCGTTCGCGTCGAGCTCGACGTCCTGCTGGACCCCGCGCTCGGACTTCAGGTCGCTGAGCGCCTGCTCGAAGCGGTGCGCATCGACGGCCTCGACGACTTCGCCGTACATCTGGATCAGGCGGCGGTACGAGTCGTAGGCGAAGCGCGGGTTGCCGGTGCTCGAGGCGAGCCCCTCGACCGCGTCGTCGTTCAGGCCGAGGTTGAGGATCGTGTCCATCATCCCCGGCATCGAGACCGCGGCACCCGAGCGCACGGAGACGAGCAGCGGGTCGTGCGGATCGCCGAAGCGCTTGCCGGTCTGCTCCTGGAGCGCGTCGAGGTGCCGTTCGATCTCCTCGGGCAGCCCGTCCGGGAGCTGCCGGCCGTTCGCCATGTAGGCACGGCAGGCGTCCGTTGTGATCGTGAAGCCGGACGGCACCGGGACGCCGAGCTGCGTCATCTCGGCGAGCCCCACGCCTTTGCCGCCGAGCAGCTCGCGGCCTCCCTCGGAAGGCTCGTCGAAGCCGTAGACGTAGCGCCCGTTTGCTCGCATTGCGAGAAATCTTCCCACAGGTGTTAAGCGTAAGCTCGGTTGGTGAAGCGTTTGCTCCTGGCGGTCCTCGCAGCGTTCCTCACAGCGTTCCTCGTCAGCGCGCCGGCCGGCGCGGGCGGCACGGCCCCGTCGAGCCGGATCGCCTTCGGGCGCGACCTGGGCGGCCTGAGCGGTGACCTGACGAGCCTCTACACCATTCGCCCCGACGGCAGTGGCCTGCGGCGGCTGACGGTCCCGCCCACGCGGCAGGCGCTCGGCGGCGACTCGGGCCCGGTTTGGGCGCCAGGCGGGCGGAGCCTCGTCTTCGAGCGGAACCTCCCCTACTGGGGCACCGACCGGATGCGGCTGATGGCGGTCTCGGCTCGCGGCGGCGCCGCGCGGCAGCTGACGACCGGCCCGTTCGACGCGATGCCCTCGTTCTCGCCCGATGGCCGCCGGATCGCCTTCACGCGCGTGGTGCAGTCGGTCGTCGCGCCGACGGCCTCGCTCTTCACGATGGACGGCACCGGCCGGCACCTCGAGCCGCTGCTCGCCGACGGAATCGACCTCTCGGTCGCCTGGTCGCCGGACGGGAAAACGATCGCCTTCTCGCGGCTCGAGTCGACGAGCCGGCCGCTGCGCGAGGCGACGCTCTACCTGGCGGACGCTGACGGCTCGCACCTGCGCAGCCTGGGACTGCACGGGCTCTCGTCGGCCTGGTCGCCCGATGGCACGCGGCTCGCGTTCGTCTCCTTCGACGACGCGAACGCGTCGCCCTGCCCGGCCGCCTCGTGCCCGCCGAGCGGTGAGCTCTACGTCGTCCGCGTGGACGGCAGCGGGCTCAGGCGCCTGACCAGCAGCAAGGCCGACGACGAGCATCCGAGCTGGTCGCCGGACGGCTCGCGGATCGCATTCGCCAGCGGCTTCGACGTGCGCAGCCAGGGCCACGCGCCCTGGTTGATGGTGATCCGCGCGTCCGGCGGCAAGGCGCTGCGGATCGGCCACATGAGCGGCGTGATCGACCCGTCGTGGAGCCCGGCAGGGGTTCGGTAATCTGGCCGCATGAAGCTCGAGGGCGTCCACCACGTCACCGCGATCACCGGCGACGCCCCGCAGAACGTCGACTTCTACGCCCGCGTCCTCGGCCTGCGCCTGGTCAAGAAGAGCGTCAACCAGGACGACCCGACGGTGTACCACCTCTTCTACGGCGACGAGGAGGGCAAGCCGGGCAACGACATCACCTTCTTCGAGTATCCGGGCGCGCTGCAGGGCAAGGCCGGCGCCGGAATGGTGCACACGATCGGCTGGCGCGTGGCCTCGCCGGAGGCTGTCGACTTCTGGGAGAGCCGCCTGGCCGGCGAGGGAATCGCCGGCGAGCGCTATCCCGACGGCAGCTTTGCCTTCCGAGACCCCGAGGGCCTGCGGCACGCGCTGATCCCCGGCGAGAGCCCGGACGAACCGCTGATCGCCGATCATCCCGAGGTGCCGAAGGAGTTCGCCCTGCAGGGCTTTCACGGCGTCCGCGCCTACGCCCACGACCCGGAGCAGAGCCGCCGCTTTCTCGAGGAGACGCTCGAGTTCGAGCCGCAGGGCGAAGCGGGCTGGGAGGCACGCGGTGAGCAGCGCGGGGGCCTCTACCTCTTCGACCAGAGCGACGAGGTCGGCGTCCCCGGCGCGGGCACCGTGCACCACGTCGCGTGGGCCTCGCCCACAGCGGAGCAGGACGCCTGGCAGCGCCGCGTCGCCGAGAGCGGCGCCCACCCGACGCCAGTGATCGACCGCTACTACTTCAAGTCGGTCTATTTCCGCGAGCCGAGCGGCGTCCTCTTCGAGATCGCGACCATCGGCCCGGGCTTCACGGCCGACGAGCCGCTGGAGACGCTCGGCGAGCACCTCTCGCTGCCGCCGAACTACGAGCACCTGCGCGACCGGCTCGAGGGCGTGCTGACGCCGCTGCCGGACCCGCGCGCGCTGCGCGCCGGCAAGTGACGATCTCGTACCTCGAGCGGCCCGGCGAGGGAAAGCCGGCGGGCCTGCTCGTCCTCTTCCACGGCCGCGGCTCCGACGAGCGCGACCTCTTTCCGCTGCTCGACGAGCTCGACCCCCAGCGGCGCCTGCTGGGCGTGACCCCGCGCGGGCCGCTCTCGCTGCCGCCCGGCGGCGCGCACTGGTACGCGTTCCAGGAGGTCGGCTATCCCGATCCGGCGACCTTCTTCGAGACGTACCGGTCGGTCGCCGAGTGGCTCGACGGCTTCGATTTCGAGCAGGTCGTGCTCGGCGGCTTCTCGCAGGGCGCGGTGATGACCTACGCCCTCAGCCTCGGCAGCGGACGGCCCCGGCCGGCGGCGCTCGTCGCGCTGAGCGGCTTCATGCCGACCGTGCCCGGCTTCGAGCTCTCGCTGGAGCCGCCGCTGCCGCCGGCCGCGATCGGCCACGGCACCTACGACCCCGTGATCTCGGTCGAGTTCAGCCGCCAGGCGCGCGAGCTGCTCGAGGCCGCCGGCGGGGAGGTGCTCTACCGCGAGTACCCGCTCCCCCACGCCGTCGACCCGGGCTTCCTTGCCGAGCTCGCGCCGTGGCTGGAGTCGAAGCTGCCTACTTGACCGGCGGCACGTAACCCGGACGTCGCCGCGCGCGGAAGTCCGCCAGCCACGCGAGCCCGCGCAGGCCCATCCAGACCGGCGTGAGCAGCACGTAGAAGACGACCACGGCGAAGCCGAGGATCCCCCACCACATCGCCCAGCGCCAGAGCGGTACCGGCGGCTTCGGCCTCACGGGACGGGAGCGCGCTCCCGCGTCCCGGCCTCGGCCCGCCGCCGCTCGACGAGCCGGATCACCCGCGCGGCCGTCTCTTCGATCGAGAGGTCCGAGATCTCGATCACCGGGCAGCCGAGGCGGCGGTGGAGCGTCTCGGCCTCCTCCAGCTCCGCGTAGATCTCGAGCAGCTCGGCGTAGGCCCGCTCGCCGCCGCCGAGCCGTCGCGCGCGCTGCTTGCGGATCTCGCGCAGGCGCTCGGCGTCGATCGTCAGGCCGACGATCTTGGTCGGGTCGATCGTGAACAGCGCCGACGGCGGCTCGATCCCTTTCACCACAGGCACGTTCGCAGTCTTGTAGCCGAGGTAGCCGAGGTACATCGAGAGCGGCGTCTTCGAGGTGCGCGAGACGCCGACGAGCACGAGGTCCGCGTCGTGCAGGCCCGAGCCGACACCGTCGTCGTACTTGACCGCGAACTCGATCGCCGCGATCCGCTTGAAGTAGGCCGTATCGAGCGGCGGGCGTGCGCCGGGCGTCATCTTGGCGGCGACCCCCGCGACCCGCGCGACGGCGTCGATCGGGTGCCCGAGCAGGTCGCAGTAGTGCAGCTTGTAGCGTCGGCAGATCGTGCGCGCGGCCTCACGCAGCTCGGGATGGACGAGCGTGTAGACGATCACCGCCGGCCGGCCCTTGGCGCGGTTGAGCGCGAGGTGGAGGTCGTCAACCGTCTCCACCCGCGGGTGCCGGATCTCCTCGAACTCCTGGTCCGGAAACTGGGCCTCGAGCGCGTGCACGAGCCGGGTGGCGGTCTCGCCGGTGGAGTCCGAGATCACGTGCAGCTCGACTGGAGGTCCCGAGGACACGCGGGCATTCTCGCGGCTGCGGCTCGATAACGTAGGCGCCATGCCGAGCGACGCCGTCACGATGGACAAGATCGTCTCCCTCACCCGGCGGCGCGGCTTCGTGTTCCCCTCGTCGGAGATCTACGGCGGTCTCGGCTCGACCTACGACTACGGCCACTACGGGGTTCTGACGAAGAACAACATCCGCTCGCGCTGGTTCGACTCGATGGTGCAAGAGCGGGACGACATCGTGGCGCTCGACTCCGCGGTGATCCTGAACCCACTCGTCTGGCAGGCGTCCGGCCACGTCGAGGGGTTCACCGACCCGCTGGTCGACTGCCGCACCTGCAAGCTCCGCTTTCGCGCCGACCGGCTCGAGGACTCGCACTGCGGCCGCAAGCCGAGCAAGAGGCCCGGCGAGACGCCGGACTGCGACCTCACCGAGCCGCGCCAGTTCAACCTGATGTTCGAGACCTCGGTCGGCGCGCTCGCCGAGGAAGGCTCGAAGGCGTACCTGCGGCCGGAGACGGCGCAGGGCATCTTCATCAACTTCAAGAACGTGCTCCAGCTGGCCCGCCGGCGGCCGCCGTTCGGGATCGCCCAGGTCGGCAAGTCGTTCCGCAACGAGATCACGCCCGGGAACTTCCTCTTCCGGCTGCGCGAGTTCGAGCAGATGGAGATGGAGTTCTTCGTCCCGCCCGACGATGCCGACCAGTGGCACGCCTACTGGATCGACGCACGGCTCGCCTGGTACCGCGGCCTCGGACTGCGTGAGTCCAACCTGCGCGTACGCGAGCACGGGCCCGAAGAGCGGTCGCACTACTCCCTGGCGACGAGCGACATCGAGTACCTCTACCCGATCGGCTGGTCAGAGCTCGAGGGCGTCGCGAACCGCGGCGATTACGACCTGCGCCAGCACACCGAGGCGTCGGGCACCAAGCTCGAGTACGTCGATCCCGACGGCTCGCGCTACATGCCCTTCGTGATCGAGCCGGCGGTGTCGATCGACCGGATCATGCTCGCGCTGCTCGTCGACGCCTACGCCGAAGAGGTCGTCGAGGAGCGCCAGCGGACGCTCCTGCGCTTCCACCCCGCCGTCGCGCCTGTGAAGGCAGCTGTCCTGCCGCTGATCTCGAAGGAGCAGGCGGGCATGGTCGAGCCGTCGCGCAAGCTCTACGAAGAGCTGCGACGACACCACCTGGTCGAGTACGACGACGCCGGGAACATCGGGCGCCGCTACCGGCGGCAGGACGAGATCGGCACGCCGTGGGCGTTCACGATCGACGACGTGACGCTCGAGGACGGGACGGTCACCGTGCGCGACCGCGACACGCTCGCGCAAGAGCGGCTGCCGCTCGAAGGGGTGCGCGCCTGGCTCGACGACGCGCTCGAGCGGCCGTGGACGCCCCCGCCGGCGGATTAGCAACCGACGGAAGAAGACCCGCCGCGCATCCGTCTTGTTGGGCGTCCGTTCCGTGGACGAGCGCCTACTCCGAAAGCGGGTCCCTGGCCGGGCCCGCTTTCCTTTTAGGAGGCGAGCGTCCGGAGGCGGAAACCGCCGTGGTACTCGTACGAGGCGGTGATCACGCCGAGGGCCTCGCGCGCGGCGCGCTCGCTCAGACCGGCCTCGTGCGCCTCGGCGAGCGGCCGCTGCAGCAGACCCTCGATCCCGAGCAGGCTCTCGTGCGAGAGCGGCAGCGCGCCGTTCGCGCAATTGGCGCAGACCGCGCCACCGGCGCGCGGCGAGTAACCGGCGAGCCCGGTCTCGGCGCCACAGTCGGCGCAGCTGGTCACGTGCGGCAGGTAGCCGGAGAGCCAGAGCAGCTTGAGCTGGAACGAGAGCACGAGCGGGTCCGCCTGCGGCCGCCCGGCGCCGGCCTCGAGCTCGTCCAGCAGCTCGAGGAAGCGCGCCAGTGCCCGGAAGGCGCGCTCGTTCGCCTCCTGCTCGGGGAACAGCCGCAGCATCGCCTCGGCCGCGACGAGGCCGACGTTCAGCCGGTACGAATCCTCGCGGGCGGCATGGTGTGAGCTCAGCAGCGAAACGCCGGTGACGGTCTGCAGCTCGCCGCTGCCCTGGTGGAGCTGCAGCTCGACGTGGCTGAGCGGCTCGAGGCGCGCCCCGAACCGGGACTTCGTCTTGCGCACGCCCTTCGCCACCGCGCCGACGCGTCCGCGGTCGAGCGTGTAGAGGTGCAGCACGCGGTCCGCCTCGCCCAGGCGAAACGAGCGCAGCACCACCGCCTCGGTGGTGTAGGAGCGGCCGGCCATCCCGCGCTCAAGTGTAGATCCGGCCCACGGCTGGACCCCCGCTAGCGGAAGCGGGGCTTCCGCCCCGCCTCGCGCCTTGACCCCAACTGTCCCCGACGCTGTCAGCTATCGCCGCTGGCGTCTTGCCTCAAACGCGTCCGTATTTGTGCGCAATGTCCGGAAACGGCTGGCAGTTGGGGCAGAACCATGTTCCCCGCCCTGCGGCACGCGTCTTCTCGATCGGCCGGCCGCATCGCTCGCAGGGTTCGCCCTCGCGGCCGTAGACCTTGAACTCGTGCTGCATCCGGCCGGAGCCGCCGTCCGGAGTGCGGTAGTCGCGGAGGGTCGCGCCCTGTCGCGCGATGCCGGCCGTGAGCGCGGCACGAATGCCGCGGTGAAGGGCTCGGAGCTCGTCATCGTCGAGCTCCCCTGCCGGGCGCTGGGGGTGGATCCGCGCCCGCCAGAGCGCCTCGTCCGCGTAGATGTTCCCCACGCCGGCCAGCCGGCGCTGGTCGAGGATCGCCGCTTTGACCGGCGCGCGCCGGCCCGCAAGCGCGTCGCCGAGGCGTCTCGTCGTGAACGCGGCAGCAAGCGGCTCACGCCCGAGCCGGGCCTGCAGATACGGCTCGGCCTCGCCCGGCTCGGCGAGTAGCCAGGTGCCGAAGCGCCGCACGTCGCGGTAGACCAGCTCCGTGCCGTCGTCGAGCTCGATCCTCGCGCGCCGGTGGGGATCGTCCTCCGGAAGACCATCCACATGCAGAAGGCTCCCCGTCATGCGCAGGTGAACCAGGAGCACACGTCCGGACTCGAATCGGATCACCAGATACTTGCCGCGGCGGTCGACGGCCTCGACCCGCTCGCCGACGAGCTCCGCGGCCACCTCAACTGGGTCTTCCGGGCGAGTCAGGCGCGCGTCGAGGATCTCGACCCGGTCGAAGCGGCGGCCGACGAGCAGGGGCTCGAGCCGGCGGCGGACGGTCTCGACCTCTGGCAGCTCGGGCACGCCGCCAGGGTAATCCGGCGAAGCTAGGTCAGGACGTCGAGGATCACCGGACGCTCGGGCGGCGGATCGTCCGCGATCGTGTACGCGGCGAGCAACTCGGGGGCCACCTCGTCGGCGGCGTCGTCGGTGGCGGCGTGGATCTCCGCGAGCGCTTCGCCCTCGGCCACCCGGTCGCCACGCTTGCGGTGGAGCACGATCCCGACCGCGTGGTCGATCGAGTCCTCCTTCGTCCGGCGTCCCGCTCCGAGATGGAGCGCCGCCTGGCCGACGTCGACCGCGCCGAGCTCGGAGACGTAACCCGAGCGGGGAGCGGCAACCTGATGGACGACGGGCGCCGTCGCCAGCGCGTCCTCCGAGGGATCGCCGCCCTGAGCCCTGATCCAGCGCTCGTAGGCCTCGAAGGCCGAGCCGTCGGCGATCGCCTGCATGGCCCGGATTCGACCTTCCTGTTCGTCGATGCCGAGATCGGAAACCGCGAGCAGCCGCGAGGTCGCCGCGAGCACGAGCTCGAGGAAGTCGGGCGGCCCCTCGCCCTTGACCGTGTCGATCGCCTCGCGGATCTCGAGCGCGTTCCCGACCGCGCGCCCGAGCGGCTGGTCCATGTCGGTCAGCAGGCACACGACCTCGCGACCCGAGCGGGCGCCGAGGTCGAGCATCGCCTCGGCGAGCGCGCGAGCGTCGTCGGTCGACTTCATGAAGGCGCCGTCGCCGACCTTCGCGTCGATCACGATCGCGTCCGCGCCGCCGGCGATCTTCTTCGACATGATGCTCGCCGCGATCAACGAGTAGCTGTCGACCGTCGCCGTCACGTCGCGCAGGGCGTAGAGCTTCTTGTCGGCGGGAACGAGGTTCGCGCTCGCGCCGATGATCGCCATCCCCGCGTCGCGCACCTGCTCGACGAACTCGTCGATCGAGAGCTCGACGCGGAAGCCCGGGATCGACTCGAGCTTGTCGAGCGTGCCACCCGTGTGACCGAGCCCCCGCCCGCTCATCTTCGCGAAAGGGACGCCGCAGGCCGCGACGATCGGGCCGACTGCGATCGAGGTCTTGTCGCCGACGCCGCCGGTCGAGTGCTTGTCAACCACCTTCCGGCCGAGGGCCGAGTGGAGGTCGACCGTGTCGCCGGTCGCGATCATCGCGTTCGTCAGGTCGTACGTCTCTTCCGGCGTCAGCCCGCGGAAGAAGATCGCCATCGCGAGCGCCGCGAGCTGGTAATCGGGCACCTCGTCGCGGGCGTAGCCGAGCATCAGCTCGTTCCACTCCTCGGCGGACAGCGTCCCGCCGTCTCGCTTCCGCTCGATCAGCTCGGCCGGCCTGATCACTTCGGCTCGAACAGCTCGATCGGGTTGCCTGACGGATCGCGGACGACACACCAGCTGCCGGCGGGACCGTCCACGCGCTCCCCGTCGCGCGCCAACCCGTCCGCGGCGGCGTCGAGGTCGGGAACCTCGAGCACGATCCGGTTCCAGCCGCCAGGCGCGGCGCCTTCCTGGTTCCGCCCCGAGCTGCCGGGCCCGCTCAGCCAGAGGTCGAGGCCCTCGCGCTCGACGATCGTCACGGGGCCGAAGGAGCGAGCCTCGCGAAAGCCGAGCCGGTCGGCGTAGAACCGCACGGCCGCGTCGAGATCGTCGACGAGATAGCGGGCGATCGCGGTCATGGCTCGAGAATCGGTGTCCCGGGAAGCCCGCGGCCGGGCTTGTCGCCGAGCCAGGCGTTGATCGTCGCTCCGACGTCCGCGAACTCGCCGTCCAGATAGATCCGGCCCGCCGCGTTGCGACCGTGCACGTAGGCGAGCAGCAGCGCGTGCTCACGCGAGTGGTCGGTCGACGGCGTGGTCGGGTCGCAGCCGTGGTCGGAGGTGAGGATCAAGAGGTCGCCGTCGCGCAGGACGTCGAGCAGATCAGGGAGCCGGCGGTCGAAGTCCTGCAGGCAGCGGTGGAAGTTGAGCGGGTCGTTGCGATGCCCCCAGAGCATGTCCGTCTCGACGAGGTTCACGAAGATCAGGCCCTCGTCGAGCTCGCGCAGCAGCTTCTCGGTCTGGACGATCCCGTCGATGTTCGATTGCGTCGGCTGCGAGGTGTCGATGTCCTGGCCGGCGAAGATGTCGCCGATCTTCCCGACGCCGTGGACCGTCTTGCCGGCGTCGCGCACGAGCGTCAGGTAGTTCGGCCGCTTGGGCTGGAGCGAGAAGTCGTGCCGGTTCGCCGTCCGCTCGTAGTTCCCCGGCGTGCCGACGAACGGGCGGGCGATCACGCGGCCGACCGCGTGCTTGCCGGTCAGGATCTTGCGCGCGATCCGGCAGCCCTCGTAGAGCTCTTCGAGCGGGACCGTCTCCTCGTGCGCCGCGAGCTGGAAGACCGAGTCCGCCGAGGTATAGACGATCCACTTGCCCGTGAGCTGATGCTCCTCGCCGAGCTCCTGGATGATCTCTGTGCCCGAGGCCGCCTTGTTTCCGAGCACACCACGGCCGGTCTGGTGCATGAACGGATCGATCACGTCGTGCGGGAAGCCCTGCGGGTAGGTAGGGAATGCCGTCTCCGTGACGACGCCCATCAGCTCCCAGTGACCCGCCGTCGTGTCCTTGCCCTTCGAGCGCTCGAGCAGGCGCCCCGCGACCGCCGGAGCGCCCGGCTGTGGTGGGCAACCCTCCAGCGGCTCGACGTTCCCGAGCCCCAGTGCCTCCATGTTCGGGAGGTCGAGGCCGCCCACCGCCCGCGCGACATTGCCGAGCGTGTCGGAGCCCTCGTCACCGTATGCGGCGGCATCCGGAAGCGCTCCCGCGCCCACGGCGTCCAGCACAATCACGCAAGCGCGCGGCACGCGGCTATTCTAGGGCGGCGATGGATGTCGTCCTCGGACTGCTGGGCCTGCTTGTCTTCATCGTGTGCGTGATCGCACTCGCGGCCGCGACGACGTGGCTCGTCGTGCGCATCAGCCCGGCGAAGTCGTAGCGCCGGGTCAGACCGGCGAAAGCGGGAGCACGTCCTCGAGCGGATGGAACTCGAGGCCGTGCGCCTCGGCGACTGCTTGGTAGGTGATCTTCCCGTCGAGCACGTTGACGCCCCGCGCCAGCGCGCGGTCGCGGGCGACCGCCTCGGCCAGCCCGTGGTCGGCGATCGCCTCCACGTAGGGAAGCGTCACGTTCGTCAGCGCCTTGGTCGAAGTGATCGGCACCGCGCCAGGCATGTTGGCGACGCAGTAGTGAGTCACCCCGTCCACGACGTAGACCGGGTCGCTGTGCGTCGTCGGGTGCGAGGTCTCCGCGCAGCCGCCCTGGTCGATGGCGACATCGCAGAGCACTGCGCCGTTCTTCATCACGCCGAGCATCTCGCGCGTGATCAGCTTCGGCGCGACCGCTCCGGGGATGAGCACTGCACCGATCACCACGTCCGCCTCGACGATTGACTCCTCGATCTGCAAGGTCGACGACATCACGAGGCTGACGCGGCCGGTGAGGATCTCGTCCAGGTGGCGCATCCGGTCGACCGAGCGCTCGAGAATGGTCACGCTCGCGCCCAGGCCGAGCGCGATCACGGCCGCGTTGTAGCCGACGATCCCACCGCCGATCACGAGCACGCGCCCCGGCGCGACACCCGGGACACCGCCGAGCAAGAGCCCCCGGCCGCCGAGCGGCTTCTCGAGGAAGTACGCGCCAGCCTGCGCGGAGAGCCGGCCGGCGATCTCGCTCATCGGCGCGAGTAGCGGCAGCGCGCGGTTGTCCGTCTCGACCGTCTCGTAGGCGACGCAGGCCGCCCCGCTCTCGGCGAGCGCGCGCGTCAGCTCCTCGCTCGCCGCCAGGTGCAGATAGGTGAAGAGCACGAGGCCCTCGCGCAGCAGCGGGTACTCGGACGGAAGCGGCTCCTTGACCTTGAGCAGGAGCTCGGCCTCGCCCCAGACGTCGTCGACCGAAGCCAGCGTCGCGCCGACGGCCCGGTAGGCGTCGTCGGGGAAGGAGCTGCCCTCCCCCGCGCCGGCCTCGACGAGCACGTCGTGACCGCGCTGAACGAGCTCGCGCGCCCCGGCCGGGGTCAGCGCGATCCGGTACTCGTCCGACTTGATCTCCTTGACAACTCCGACCTTCATCGCGGCGAAAACCCTAGCTTCTCGGCGGTCGCACGAGCTGTGGAAGAACCGGCACGCCTCCGACACGAAGCGTCACAGACACGCGCGCCCGGCATGGATACGATCGCCTTGGGGAGGAGGCCGGGCGAACCGTAGTACGGGACGGCGGCGAATCGACGCGTCAGCCCACGAGCTCGCGCGCAGCGGCGCCGGCGGCGTAGGCGGCCGCGAAGAACTCCGGGTCGTCGTCGGGGCCGCGGCCCATGTGCGAGAGCGGTAGGCCCTCGCAGGCCTCGCGCCAGCCCTCGCCGTTCTGCGGGACGACCGCTTCGCCGTGGACGAGCGAGAGCGCCGCGTCGGTGTGATGCGAGACGCCGCGGTGGCGTGGCCGCTCGTCGACCCCCGAGGCACGCACGGCGATCACCGGCACGCCGCCGAGCGCGACCGCCGCGTTGGCGGCTTCCGCCGCGGCGAGCCCGCCGTGCCCGAAGCGGGTGCCCGTACCGACGATCCCGGGACCGATCGAGCAGACCGCGACGTCGTGCGCTTGCCGCGCCCACGCGAGCGCAGATGCGGTCGAGACGCACTGAACGTCGGCGTCGAAGCAGGGGGCGACAGCTGCTGTCCCCCCGACGAGCCCCCGTTCGCGGAGTGCGCGCACGGTGTCCGAGAGCGAGGCTGGCAGCGCTCCGCCCGCGAGCTGGACGTAGGCGACGCGCAGGTCGGCGAGCGCCGCGCAGGCCGGCGCGACCTGGCTGTGCAGCGAACAGCAGACGACCGGCAGGCCACGCAGGTCCGCATCGAGCTCGCCCGACTCCTCGACGAACAGGCGCGCATGCTGGAGCGGCGTGTACGGAAGCACCATCACGTGCGCGCCCTCCTCGGCCGGAAGCTCGAGCCCGCGTGTCAGGTTCGCGTAGAGCACGTCGAAACCGCCCGAGCCGAGCTCGAGCTCGCGCGCCTGGACGTTGACGAGCACCTCGTCCTCGAGCTCGACGGGCCCCGTCACCGAGGGATACGCGACGCAGGGAACCCCATCCACCTCGAGGCGGACAAGCTCGTCGTGGCGCTCGGTGATCGCCGAGACCCGCCCGTGGCGCAGGCTAAGCGGCATCGCCCGGCACCTCGGCGAGGGCGAGCGTCACCTCGACCATCTCGCGCAGGTCGGCAACCGCGATTCGCTCGTCCGGCGTGTGGATGTCGGTCATCCCGTTGGCGAGGTTGACGCACTGGAGGCCGCGCTCGTTGAAGACGTTCGCGTCGGCGCCACCGCCCGAGAGGATGTAGGCCGGCTCGCGGCCGACGCGCTCGAGCGCCAACGCAGCCCGTCGGACGGCAAGGTCGTCTCGGCGGAAGCGATAGCCGCGCGAGAGGCCGGAGACCTGCGTCTCCACCTCGCATTCCTCGAGGCTCGCGGCGAAGGTGACCGTGTCGACCATCTCGCGGATCAGGTCGGCCAGCTTCCGCTCGTCGTGGCTGCGCGCCTCGGCGGCGAACTCGCACCACTCGGGCACGACGTTCCGCGCGGTCCCTCCCGAGATCCGGCCGACGTTCGCCGAGGTCTCCTCGTCGAGGCGGCCGAGCCGAAGATCGGCGATCGCGCGAGCAGCGGCCGCGATCGCGGAGCGGCCTTCCTCGGGATACATGCCCGCGTGCGCCGCGCGGCCGTGGAAACGGACGTCGAGCTTTTGCTGGTGCGGCGCGCCGAGGATGATCTCGCCGATCGGGCCGGCGTGGTCATAGACGTAACCGGCCTTCGCCACGAGCCGGGACTCGTCGAAGGCAGTCGCACCGAGCAGGCCGACTTCCTCCTTCGGCGTGAAGAGCAGCTCGACCCCGGAATGCGGTCGCCCCTCCTCGACCAGGCGGGCCGTCGCCTCGAGCATCGCCGCCACCGCGGACTTGTCGTCGGCGCCCAGGATCGTCCCGGCGCCGTTGCGGACGACCTCGTCCTCGCCGACGACCGGCTCGATCGCCGCCTCCGGCGGGACGGTGTCGAGATGCGCGCAGAAGAAGACGGGCTCGGCGGCGCCGCCGTTCGCGTCCAGCCGGCAGTAGATGTTCCCCATCGTCGAGCCCACCTTTGCCCCTGCATCGTCCTCATCGGCTTCGAGTCCGAGCGCCGAGAGATAGTCGAGCACGCGGTCGGCGACGGCCCGTTCCTCGCCCGGCGGGCTCGGCAGCGCCGCCAGCTCGACGAAAAGCGCGAGGACGTCTGGTGCCCACTCCGGTCTGGCCACTAGGCGATCGTAGACGTGCGCGATACATTCACCGCATGAGCACCTCCGAGCCCCTCGTCCAGAGCGTCCTCCTCGGCGAAGCGGTGGAGCATGCGCCGGTTGCGATCCTCGTCGCCGACGACGAGATGCGCTACGTGGCCGCCAACGCCACCGCGTGCGAGCTGCTCGGCTACACGCGGGAGGAGCTGCTGCAGCTCCGCGTCACGGACCTGGCGCAGTACCCCGAGGCGGAAGGCGAGTTCGAGGCGATGATCGCGGCCGGCGAGCTGATGGGCCGAACCACCGTCCGCGACAAGCAGGGCACCCTCCGCAGCCTCCGCCACCGCTCCGCGGAGACGAAGATCGCCGGCCTCGCGTACTACGTGGCCGTGCTCTGGCCGGACAGCTAGCTCGTCGCGACGGCTTCGACGCCGGCGCGCGCGCGTGAACGCGCGAAGGCCGCGCCGACGAAGTCGCGAAACAGCGGCGCCGGTCGCGTCGGCCGCGACTTGAACTCCGGGTGGAACTGGCTGGCCACGAACCAGGGGTGATCCTGCAGCTCGACGATCTCGACGAGCCTGCCCGCCTGGAAGGTGCCGGAGACGACGAGGCCAGCGTCGACGAGTTGCTGGCGATACTGGTTGTTCACCTCGTAGCGGTGGCGGTGCCGCTCGTGGACGACCAGCTCGTTGTACGCCGTGAGCGCCTCCGTTCCCTCGGCGAGCTCGACCGCCTGGGCGCCGAGCCGCATCGTGCCGCCGAGGTCCTCGATCTCCTTCTGCTCGGGCAGCAGGTCGATTACGGGGAAGGGCGTCTCGGGATCCATCTCGGTCGAGTTGGCGCCCTCGAGCCCGACGACGTGCCGCGCGAACTCGCTGACCGCGACGTGCATCCCGAGGCAGATGCCGAGGTACGGGATCCCGCGCTCCCGGGCGACACGGCAGGCGAGGATCTTCCCTTCCCAGCCGCGCGAGCCGAACCCGCCGGGGACGAGCACGCCGTCGGCGGACTCGAGCTCGGCTTGTGCCTCCTCGAGCGACATCCCCTCGGCGTCGAACCAGCGCACGCGCACCGAGCAGCCGTGGTGGACGCCCGCATGCTTGAGCGCCTCGTGCACCGAGAGGTAGGCGTCCTGGAGCTTCACGTACTTGCCGACGAGCGCGATCTCGACCTCTCCCGCGCGTTCGGCGCGGATCCGCTCGGTCAGCTCGAGCCACTCGCCGAGGTCGGCGTCGCGCTCCGGCAGCCCGAGCTTCTCGCAGACGAGCCGGTCGAAGCCCTCCGCCTGCAGCGCCGAGGGCACCAGGTAGAGGTCGGGCACGTCGTGATTGGCGATCACCGCGCCCGGGTCGAGGTCGGCAAAGAGCGCGATCTTCTCGCGGATGTCGGCGGAGATCGGGTCGCTGCGAGCGCGCGACGATGATGTCCGGGTGCACGCCGATCCGCCGCAACTCGTTGACCGAGTGCTGCGTCGGTTTCGTCTTCAGCTCGCCCGCGGTCTCGATGAACGGCACCAGCGTGACGTGGACGTAGCAGACGTTCTCGGGCCCGGCCTCGCGCCGGAACTGGCGGATCGCCTCCATGAACGGCAGCGACTCGATGTCGCCGACAGTGCCGCCGATCTCGGTCACGACCACGTCGCAGTCGCTCGCGTCGCTGGCGCTGCGGATCCGCTCCTTGATCTCGTTCGTGATGTGCGGAATCACCTGCACGGTCGAGCCGAGGTACTCGCCCTTGCGCTCCTTGCGGATCACGCGGTCCCAGACGGCTCCGGCGGTGTGGTTCGAGTTCCGCGAGAGGTTCTCGTCGATGAAGCGCTCGTAGTGTCCGATGTCGAGATCGGTCTCGGCGCCGTCCTCGGTGACGAACACCTCGCCGTGCTGGAAGGGGCTCATCGTGCCCGGGTCGACGTTGATGTACGGGTCGAACTTCTGCACCTGCACCTTCAGCCCGCGCGCCTTCAGCAGGCGGCCGAGCGAGGCGGCGGTGATGCCCTTGCCGAGTGAGGAGACGACGCCGCCGGTGACGAAGACGTACTTCGGCGGCCGCCGGGCCACTACGGGCGCCCCAGCCGGTCGAGGCGGGAGAGGACCGGCGTGCGCTCGATCAGCTCGCCGAGCGAACGGGCCTCGCCCGCGGCGGTCAGACCGGCGAGCGCTGCAATCGCAAAGAGTTGACCCCTGGCCGTGAGCTTGCCCACGGATCCAAAGCCTAGCAAGGCCCCAAGAGCGTTCGCCCCCGCGTCTCCGAGCATCGTCATCTCGCGGAGATCGTACGGAGCGAGCAGGACGGCGATCGGCACGTAGCTCTTTGCCGGTCCACGGACGAGGGCTGCGCCGGCCAGGAATGCCTTCAAGGCACGGCCCGGACGGGTGTCGAGCTGGTTCAGCACGTTCGCGGCGAGCGCGACCAGGGTTGCTTTGCGCAGCGAGCGCGTCGTCGCGAGCGCGACCAGCGGGATCCCGACCGCCTTGGCCACGCCCGTGGTCGAGCCCTTGGTGAGGTGAGCGCGGAAGCCGCGCTCGGGACCGCTCCAGAGGTCGTCGGCAAGGCCCAGCAGGGCGATTGCGGCGACGCCGGCGCGCACCCGCTTAGGTGCCTTGCCGCCGCCGAGGGCGACGAGCGCGCCGACGAGCGGCAGGCGCAGGCCGCGGTGGTTGATCGCGGTTGGCCCGCCGGCCAGGAGCACGTCGAGCAGCTGCCGGCCGCGGTGGGCGAAGCCGGCCGCGTCGCGGCCGGTCGCGCGGTGGCGAAGCGGCAGCTCACGCTCCTCCACGTTCAGTCCCGCACGGACGGCGTCGATCGTCATCCGCACCTCGCAGCCGAAGCCGGGCGCCAGCGGGAAGCAGGCCTCGCGCGCCGCCGGCGAGAGGGCGCGCTGGCCCGAGAGCGGCTCACGTGCCTCGAACCCGCTGAGCTTGCGGACGAGCGCGCGGGCAGCGCGCTTGGCGATCCCGAAGCCGCCGCCCTGCCGTTCCGCGAACGTCGCGATCGAGAGGTCGGCGCCGTCGAGCAGCGGCGCAAGGTCGCCTTCGAGGTCGGCGTCACAGAGCAGCAGCGCTCCCGGCGGCGCTTCGTGCTCGGCGAGCGTCAGCGCCTGACCTTTGCCGAGCCGCGGCAGCCGGACGACCTGCGCCCCCGCTCGGCGAGCGGCCGCTGCCGTCGAGTCGCGGGAGCCGTCGTCGGCGACGACGATCTCCGCCTCGGGAAACGCGCGCCCTAGCGCTTCGACCGTCCGCCCGATCCGCGCCTCTTCGTCCCGCGCGGCGATCAGGACGACCAGCGGCTCAGCCACCCGCTGCGGACGCCCCGGCTGGCAGCGGCGGCAACGCCCCGTCCGTGGCCGAGTCCTTCACGCCGTACTGTCCAGCCGGCTGGCCGGCGAGGAGGAGCAGTAGGGCGAGCCGCCCGACCCGGGTGTCCACGTCGTCCACCGTCGAAAGGCCGCCCCGCCGGAAGATTGCGATCGCCGAGTCGGCCGTGTCGGTCTGCTCGGCGCCGACCGCGGGCGCGCTGGTCGAGCCGAGCCCCTCGTACAACCCGAGCAGGAACTTCGATGTCGCGCCGCTCTGCGGCCTGGCGGTGCGCATGACGACCACGCCGTCCGCCGGCATCTGGGTGCCGCCGTCCTGATGCTCGATCAGCGCCCCGGTAAGCGAATCCCAGAGCGGCGTGTCCCCACCGAGCACGAGCTCCTGTCCGAGTGCGCGGCCGAGGGCTTCGAAGTTGGCCTTCCCGCGCAGGCCGGCCGCGGCAGGCTGGCCCTTGAGCGCTGCGTCCAGCTGCTTGGCGTCGATCGGCACCTTCAGCGCCCGCAGCCGCACTTGCTGCGCCCCGGCGTCCCTCAGCGCGCCGTCGACCGAGGAGCGGATGGCCCCCGTATCCGAGCCGACGTACACGACCGCGACCTGCTTGCCCTTCAGCCGGTTGTGAGCGAGCGCCGGGTAGGTCTCGTTGATGAACGTCTGCGCCGCCACCCGGTCGCGTGCCTGGTCGGCCTTCTGGGTCGACTTGTTGTCGAGCCGGTGCTGGAGGCTCGCGACCTCGTCCTGGAGGAATTTCGTCTTCGCGCTGTCGACAAGGCCACGGTCGGAGATGCCGACGCCGACCAGGATCCCGATGATCAGCGCGAGGAAGACGGCCGCCAGCGAGGCGACGTGGTAGCGGAGGTCGAACATCTCAGATTTCGGCCGCAGTCTGGCACAGGGCGTAGAGGCGATTGAGCGCCGTCCGGGGGAAGGAACGGCGCAGTCCGACCATGAACGGCCCGCTGACCGTGAGCTCGACGTTCGTGTGGTGGTTGCCCGCGTCCTCGAGCCGGATCTCGACGTCGAGGCGCTCGGTGGTCATGTACCACGTGACGCGCATCGGCGGCTCGACCTCGATCACCTGGAGCGTCGACTCCGAGGCCGGGCGGCGCAAGAGCGAGGGCCGCATCGGCGCGTGCAGCTTCCAGCGCGCCGCGGGTGCGAGGCCGCGCCGGTCGGGCGCGACGGCGGCCACACCCGGCCACCAGTCGGACAGATGGTGCGGCTCGGCGAGGAAGAGCCAGACGTCCTCGAGCGGCGCAAGCAGCTCCTTGCGGGCGGTGTAGGTCGGCACGGTTGCCCGACGCTACCCGAGGCCGAGCAGGTCCCGGATCCGCTGGCTGAGCAGGCCGATGAAGTGACGGAGCCCCGGCGAGGCGACGACCGCCACGACGACAGCGCCGAGGCCGGCGACCGCGAAGAGGATCAGCGGCCAGAGCCCCACCTGGCGGCTGACGAGGCGGGAGACGCCCTTTGCGTCGATCAGGATCTCCCCCACCTTCAGCCGGGTCACGAAGGTCGAGGACATACCGGCGCGGTCGCGCTCGAGGAACTCGGTTAGGTTGAAGTGCGTCCC
This sequence comes from uncultured Actinomycetes bacterium, assembly GCA_963772975.1. Lineage (GTDB taxonomy): Bacteria > Actinomycetota > Thermoleophilia > Gaiellales > Gaiellaceae > AC-32. The sequence goes on along the minus strand of CAVYZH010000011.1, from coordinate 378,495 downwards.
GACGGCGACGATCAGCTCTGCGCCCTTCTCGAACGCCAGCAGCAGCGCAATGTCCTCGCTGATCCCCGGCGCCGAGACCGACGCGTACCGCAGCTCGAGGCGGTCGAGCCGCGGGGCTCCCGGGGCGGCGCCGTCGCGGTACGCGTGGACGACCAGCTCGGCCCCGCAGCGCAGCGCGTCGTCGGAGACCGAATCCATGTCGCCGACGATCACGTGCGGCTTCATCCCTGCGGCCAGCAGCGCGTCGGCGCCGCCGTCGACGCCGACGAGCACCGGCTTGAAGTCGCGCACGTACGGCCGGACGATCGCCAGGTCGCGCTTGTGGCCGGGCCCGCGCGCGACGACGAGCGCGTGCCGGTCGCGGAAGCGCGTCTCGAGCGGCGGAAACTCGACGCCCTCCGTGAGCAGGCGCCCCTCGTCGCGCAGGTAGCGGAGCGTGTTCTCGGCGAAGCCTTCGAGCGCCTCGGTCACCCGGCTCTGCTGCTCGGCCAGCGCGCGCGCGAGCTCCTCGGCCCCGAGCGTCCGGCCATTCGCGAGGCAGCTGCCGTTGCGGAAGACGCTGGCGCCACGGACGCTGACGTCCTCACCATCGCTGAGCTCGTCGAACAGTGGCGCGCCGGGAGCGTCGATCAGCCGCACCCCACCCCGTACGAGCAGCAGCGGCCCGGGATTCGGGAAGCGGCCGGTCTGCGAGCGCGCCACGTTCACGACGACGCGCACGCCGGACTCGAGCAGCTCCTCGGCCGAGACGCGGTCGATGTCCTGGTGGTCGATGATCGCGACGTCGGCCGGCCCGAGGCGGCCGACGAGGTTCTTGGTGCGGCGGCCGAGGCGAGCGCGGCCCGTGAACTCGACGAAGCTCATCGCTCCTGCTGAACGGCGGCGATGAACTGCTCGCCGCCGAGCATCCGCTGCAGCTCCTCGCGCCGCTCGTCGTCCCCGAGCTCCACGATCGTCGTGTGCGTCGGGTCGCCGGGAACCTTCTCGACGCGGAAGTGGCGGTCGGCGAGCGAAGCGATCTGCGGCAGGTGCGTGATCGTCACGACCTGCGCGCGCTCGGCCAAGCGGCGGAGCGTCTCACCGACCGCGTGCGCGGTCTGGCCGCCGATGCCGGCGTCGATCTCGTCGAAGACCATCGTCTCGCCGCCGCCAACCGCTGCGATCGCGAGGGCGATCCGCGAGAGCTCGCCGCCCGAGGCGGTCTCGGCCACGGGCGCGAACGGCAGCCCCGCGTTCGGCCGGATCAGGAACGAGACTCCGTCTGCGCCGCTCGCCGACGGCTCGCGCTCGCCCAGCTCGACGCGGAACTCGCCCTCGCCCAGGCCGATGCCCTGCAGCTCCTGCGCCACCCCCGCCGCAAAGGGATCGGCCGCGTCGCGGCGGGCGGCGCCCAGCTCGTCGGCAAGCACGGCGACCTTGGTCTCTGCGTCGGCGAGCACTTGCGCAGCAGCGGCGGCTGGATCGGCCCCGCCATCCAGCGCCTCGAGCTCGACTCTCGCCTCGGCGGCGCGCGCCAGCAGCTCCTCGTAGCTCTCGCAGCGGAAGCGGCGCCTCGTCTCGGCGATCCGGTCGAGCTCGGACTCGACCTGCTCGAGCCGGTCGGGCTCCGCCTCGAGCGAGGCGAGGAACCTGCGGAGCTCCGACGCCGTCTCGCGCAACCGCAGCTCGACGTCGCGTAGCTCGTTCCCGGCACGCTCGAGCTCCGGCGCGAGCCGCTCCAGCGGTGCGATCGCCCGCTCGGCAAGCGCCATGAGGCCCGCGGCGCCCTCGCCCTCCTCGGGAGCCAGCGCCTCACCGGCGGCCGCGACGCCTTCCGCCAGTTCGGTGACGTGACGAAGACGCTCGCGCTCAGCGCGGAGGCTCTCCTCGCTGCCGGGCTCGAGCCCGTCGGTGTCCTCGACGAGCGCGCGCAGCTCGGCGAGACGAGCCTCGACAGCCGCCGCGTCGCGGGTCAGCTCGTCGTGCCGCCGTCGCGCGGCGCCGAGCTCGCGCCAGCCCGTTCGCAGCGCGGCGCGGCGCCTGAGCTGCTCCTCGCCGGCGAAGCCGTCGAGTAGGTCGAGCTGGTAGGCGGGCCGCGCGAGGCGGCGCTGCTCGAACTGCCCGGACATCGCGACCAGCCGCTCCGCCGCGGCCGCCACGTCTTCACGGGCGGCGCTGCGGCCCCAGGCGTAGGCGCGTGTGCGGCCGTCGGGAAAGACGCGTCGGGCGAGCACGAGTCCCTCCTCGTCTTCGGGCCTCAACTCGGCGAGCGCGGCGGTCTCCTCGTCGTCGAAGAAGCGGGGCGGCGGCTCCAGCTCGACCTCGACGTAGGCCTCGTCGCCGTCCGGGCCGACAAAGGCGACGTCGCCGCGGGCGCCGAGGAGGAGTCCGATCGCCTGCGCCAGGATCGTCTTCCCAGCGCCGGTTTCGCCCGTGATTGCGTTCAGCCCGGGCGCGAGCGCGAGCTCGGCCTCGCGGATCAGGACGAGATTCTCGATGCGGAGCCGGCGAAGCACGCCTGGATGCTACGTCCGCCGGCCGCGGGCGGCGACCGGCCAAAACCGCCGCGACGGGTTCTTGTTCACGCGCGCCCCTGGGTGGGAGGGGGTTAGGGACGGTACCGGCCCGAGACGCACGCAGGTGTGACGGGATCATGCCGAATGTGTGCCGATTCCTATTCGGAGACGAACGTGCGCCGGTAGCGGCTGAAGAAGGTGCTCTCCGGGAGCGTCGCCAGCAGGCTGCGCTGTTCCGCGAGCCGCGCTTCGACCTGGTCGCCGGGCACCAGCTCGCGCACCTGCCGACCGTCGGCGAGCACGGTCGCGCTCACACCGGGCGTGCGGTTCGTGACGGTCAGCGCCCGTCCACGCGGTACCACCAGCGGCCGCGCAAACAGCGAGTGCGGCGCGACGAAGGTGATCGCCATCGCGTCGAGCCCCCAGACCAGCACCGGGCCGCCGTTCGAGAGGTTGTACGCGGTCGAGCCGGACGGCGTCGAGCAGATTAAGCCGTCGCAGGGCTGCAGGCCGAGATCCTCGCCGCCGATCGCCCAGCCGAGCTCGATCATCCGGCCGATCGTCGAGCTGGCGACAACCATGTCGTTGACCGCCAGCCACCGTTCGCCGCCGGCCGACACCTCCAGCGCTGGCAGCTCGACGAGCTCGAGCTCCCCGGAGAACGCGCGGCGGAGGCCCTCCTCGAGGGAGCCCGCCTCGATCGAGGTGAGGAAGCCGACGCGCCCGAGGTTGACGCCGATTACGGGCACGCCCGTGCCGAGGAAGCGCCTCAGTGCCCGCAGCATCGTGCCGTCGCCGCCGAGCACGACGGCGAGGTCGGCCGTGGTGACGTCGGCGCCACCGCCGTCGCCGTGCTTGGCCGCCTCCTCGTCCGGCAGCAGCAGCTCGATCCGGTCATCGGCGAGCGCGCGAAGCTGCTCGAGCGTTTCGCCGCTCGTCTCGGCATGGCCGTGGGTGATCACGGCGACCCGTTTGATCTCAGGCAGTGGCGTCGTCGATCCAGTCTTCGAGCTCATCGGGATTCTCCGGCCGCTCGCGCTGGACGAGATGCAGGAAGAACTCGTGGTTCCCCTTCGGGCCGGGCAGGCCGGAGTCTACGACGCCGGACACCTGCGACCCCCATGCCGGCGCGTCCGCGGCAGCCTCGCGCAGCACGCGCCGCCACACCTCGCGGTCACGCACGACCCCTCGCGGCGCGTCTCTACGCCCCGCCTCGAACTGCGGCTTGACGAGCACGACCGCCTCCCAGCCCGGCGCGGCGAGCGCCAGCGCCGGCGGCAGCGCCTTGCGCACACTGACGAACGAGACGTCGCAGACCACGAGCTGCGGCGCGAACGGCAGCTCCGTCGTCTCGCGCACGTTCGTTCGCTCGAGCACGGTCACGCGCGGGTCGTCACGGATGCGCGGATGCAGCTGCCCGTAACCCACATCGAGCGCGATCACGCGTGCCGCCCCGCGCTGGAGCAACACGTCGGTGAAGCCCCCGGTCGACGCGCCGACGTCCAGCGCATTGCGCCCGGCCACCTCGACGTCGAACCACTCCAGCGCGTGCTCGAGCTTCTCGCCCCCGCGCGAGACGAACCGCGGCGGCTCGGTCACGGTCAGCTCCGCCGAGTCGTCGACCTGCTGACCCGCCTTCTCGTAGCCGGGCACGCGGCCGGCCAGCACGAGCGCCTGCGCCTGGGCTCGGCTGTCGGCGAGACCGCGCTCGACGAGCAGCACGTCAAGCCGCTTCCTGGTCAGGACGTGCGCGCGGCCAGGCCCGCGACGATTCCCTCGAGCACAGAGGTGTCGGCCGGGATCTCCGCCAATCGCGCCTGTGCCCGTTCGGCGGCCTCGTCCGCACGGGCGCGAGCTCCCTCGGCGCCGTGCTCGAGCACGTAGCCGTCCTCGTCGAGGATGTCGTCCACGATCTGGAAGAGCAGGCCGACCTCGTCCGCGAAGGCCCGCCACGGCCGTTGCTGCGACTCCGGCACCTCGGCCACCCAGAGCGCGCACGCGACCGAGGCCGAGAACAGGCAGCCGGTCTTCAGCCGGTGGAGCGCGGCCAGGTCGTCGCCGCCGCCGGTGATGTCGAGGTACTGCCCGCCGATCATCCCAAGCGTCGCCTGCACGAGCTCGCGGGCGACCGCTGGCGACGGATACGAGAGCGCGAGCCGCACGGCCTCGGCCAGGAGCGCGTCACCGGCCAAGACGGCGACCGCCTCGCCGTAGGCGGCCCAGGTGCTCGGCCGGCCGCGCCGCAGCTCGTCATTGTCCAGCGCCGGCAGGTCGTCGTGGACGAGCGAGAAGTTGTGCACGAGCTCGAGCGCAGCCGCCGCCGGAAGCGCCGCCTCGGGATCCGCACCCGCGGCTTCGGCCGTCGCCAGGCACAGGACGGGCCGGATGCGCTTGCCGCCGCCCGCCAATGCGTGACGCATCGACTCCTCGAGCCCGCCGAGCTCCGGCGTCAGCGCGAGCTCGGTCAGGTACGACTCGACAAGCGCGCGCAGCTCTTCAGGCGGGGTCACGACTCCGCCTCTCGCTTGGCCTGCTGCAGCTGCGCCTCGACCTCCTTGGCGATCTCCGCGAGCTCGGAGAGGATCTCGATCGCCTCGTCCGGGTCCTTGGTCTCCTCCAGCTTCGCGCGCGTGCGCTCGAGCCGGTCGAGCAGCTCCTCCGCGCTGCGCAGCCGCTCCTCTGCGGCGTCGCTCATGCAGCCTCCTTGACGATTCTTCCCAGTATCCCGTTCACCAGTCTCCCAGCATCTTCCGACGAGTAGCGTTTGGCGAGCGTTACCGCCTCGTCGATCGCCACCTCGGGCGGCACCTCGCCGCGGTCGAGCTCCAGGATCGCCATGCGCAGGATGTTGCGCTCGAGCGCGCCCAGCCTGTCGGCCGTCCACTCGTCGGCGGCCTCGGTGATCCGCGCGTCGAGCTGCTCGTGCTCCGCCACCACGGCCTCGGCGAGCTCGCGCGAGAACGGGTCGATCTCGCCGTCGAACAGCGAGGCCAGCTGCTGCCCGGTGACATCCCACTGGTAGAGCAGCACAAGCGCGGTGCGGCGCGCGGCGCGGCGGCCGGCCATCAGCCGATCTCCGCGATCTCAACGTCCACGCGCTCGACCTCGAGACCGGTGACCTTCGCCAGCGCCTCGCCGACCCGCTCCTGCACGGCGCGCGCGAGCCCGGGTAGCGCCGCGCCAGGCGCCGCGCCCAGCTCGAGGGAAACCGACGCGCGACCCTCAGCGTGTCGGACCTCTACCGCTCGCCGCGGCCGGCGCAGGCGGATGCCCTCGACGCTGCGGGCTGCGCCTGCGACGAGCTCCGTGAGGGCGGCCACGGACAGCGTGATCGACCCTTCGGGTCCGCGAACGACGAGCGGCTCGGTCACGAGCCCACGATCGCCGGCAGCCGCTCGGCGACCTCGGCCAGGAAGCCGGTCGAGTAGCGGCCGCTCGCGAACTCCTCGCTGCGCAAAATGTCGATCGCCAGCTCGCGCGTCGTCGGCACGCCCTCTAGCACGAGCTCCCCCAGCGCTCGCAGCATCCGGTCGATCGCCTCTGGCCGCGTCTCGTCCCAGACGATCAGCTTGCCGAGCAGCGAGTCGTAGAACGGCGGCACGAGGTAGCCGTCCTCGACGTGTGTGTCGAGGCGCACCCCCGGCCCGAGCGGCGGCCACATGCGGGTGACGAGCCCCGGCGCCGGAGCGAAGTCGTTGCGCGGGTCCTCGGCGTTCAGCCGCACCTCGACGGCGTGTCCCCGCCGGGGCGCGCGGCCGGTGTGCGCGAGCGGCTCGCCCGACGCGACGCGCAGCTGCTCGCGGACGATGTCGATTCCGGTGACGAGCTCGGTAACCGGGTGCTCGACCTGGAGTCGCGCGTTCAGCTCGATGAAGTAGAAGCTGCGATTCGGGCCGAGCAGGAACTCGAACGTGCCGGCGTTGCGGTAGCCGATCGCCCGGCAGGCGCGTTCCGCGGCTGCCTCCATCGCCTCGCGCGTCTCGGCGTCGAGCGCCGGCGAAGGCGACTCCTCGATCAGCTTCTGGTGGCGCCGCTGGATCGAACACTCGCGCTCGCCGAGCGTGAGCACGCCGCCCTGCGAGTCGCAGAGCACCTGGATCTCGACGTGGCGCGTCGGCGAGACCGCCTTCTCGAGGTAGAGGGTGCCGTCGCCGAACGCCGCCTCGGCCTCCAGCGCGGCCATGCCGTACGCCGACTCGAGCTCGTCGGGGCCGTGCACGAGCCGCATGCCCTTGCCGCCGCCGCCGGCCGAGGCCTTGAGCAGCACCGGGTAACCGACCTCCTCCGCCGCCTCCCGCGCCTGCTCGACCGTGGTCTCCTCGTCGGTGCCGGGCACGAGCGGCACGTCGGCCGCGCGCATCTGCCGCCTGGCCTCGACCTTGTCACCCATCTTCGCCATCACGTCCGCCGGAGGCCCGATGAAGACGAGGTCGTTATCCGCGCACGCCTCGACAAAGGCCGGGTTCTCGGCGAGGAAGCCATAGCCGGGATGGATCGCCTCGCAGCCGGTCGTGGTCGCGGCCGCGATCAGCGAGGGGATCTTCAGGTAACTCTCGGCGGCCGCCGGTGGCCCGACGCGGACGGCGCGGTCGGCCAGGCGCACGTGCAGCGAGTCGGCGTCGGCGGTCGAGTAGACGGCGACCGCCTCGACGTCGTTCTCGTGTAGCGCGCGGATGATGCGGACGGCGATCTCGCCGCGGTTCGCGACCAGGACCCGCTTGAACATCAGACCGCGTCGAGCGGCGGCCGCCCGACCGGCTCGAGCTCGAACAGCAACTGGCCGAACTCGACCGGCTCGGCGTTGCCGACGTGGATCGTGCGGACGATGCCGGGCGCGTCGGCCTTGATCTCGTTCATCAGCTTCATCGCCTCGAGGATGCAGAGGGTCTGCCCGGACGCGACCGTGTCGCCCTCCTGGACGAACGGCGGCGCGCCCGGCTGGGCGGCGCGGTAGAAGACGCCGACCATCGGCGCTTCGACGCGCGCGAAGCCGTCGGCCAGCGCCGACCCGGGCGCCGGAGTCTCACCGTCCTCGCCGGGCTGGGGTGCGACTGCCAGAGTCGGCTCGAGCTGCTCGGGCGTGCGCCGGACCGAGACGCGCATGCCCGCCTCCTCGATCGTCACCTCGCCGACGCCCGATTCCTGGACGATGCGCACGATCTCCCGGATCCGCTCGGCGCGCGCCTGGTCGACGCCGCCGGCGCTGAGGCTCTCGTCGCGGCTGGCGCGGCCGCGGATCGACTGCAGGAGCGGCTCCGCCTCCTCGCCGAAGAGCGCGAGCAGCAGCAGTTCCTCCTCGCTCGAGGCGAGCCCTTCGGCCTCGGAGCGGAGCGAGTCGAGGTCGACGGGCGCCTCTTCCTCCGGCGCACCGCCCGAGAGCGTGACCGCGCGCTTGACCGTCGCGTCGATCGGCCCCGGCGGGCTGCCGTAGCGGCCCTCGATCAGCGCGCGCAGCTCGTCGACGACGGTCTGGTAGCGGCTCGCCGAGAGCACGTGCATCAGCGCCTGCGAGCCGAGGATCTGGCCGATGGGCGATGCGATCGGCGGGAAGCCGACCTCCTCGCGGATCTTCGCCAGCTCGTCCAACACCTCGTCCGTGCGGTCGCCGGCCCCGAGCGCGCGCAGGTGCGTGTCGAGCGCGGCCACGAGCCCCGGCGGGACCTTGTGCTCGGCGGCGCGCACGGCGATCCGCGGCGCGAGCGGCGTGACCGGCTCGTCGCCGATGTGCTCGTCCACGAGCTCCGAGGCCCGCCACAAGGCCGGCACGTCGACGCCGGTGTCGAGCCGCAACCCGGCGAGCGCCGTCGCGAGCGCCTCGCCCGAGATCCGGTGGACGGTGAGCGCGACCGGATAGACCGCGCAGGCGACGAGGTCGGCCCCCGCGCGCGCGGCCTCGAGTCCCGTGGCCATCGCGTTGCCGCCCGCACCCTGGCAGTAAAGGCCCACCGGCAGGCCGCTCGCCTCCTTCAGCGTCTCGACCAGCTCCTGGGCGCGGTGCGGCTGGAGCGAGCTCGAGGGATCGTGCAGCAGCACCCGCGAGGCGCCGAGCTCGGGCAGTTTGCGCGCCTGCTCGACCAGCGCGTCGGTCTCGTTCGTGTAGCCGGAGCCGAAGACGAGCCCCGCGTCGAACTCCTTGCCCGCGCTCGTGATCGCCTCGCCGGCCTCGCGCAGGTTCTCGACGTCGTTCAGCGGGTCGTGCAGGCGGAAGACCTCGATCCCGCTCTCGGCGGCCGAGGCGACGAAGCGGCTGACGAACTCGCCGCCGACGGGTCGCGAGCCGACGAGGAAGCGGCCGCGCAGCGCCATCGCGAGCGGCGTCTCGGTGCGCTCGTTCAGCGCGCGAATCCGCTCCCACGGGCTCTCGACGCCGCGGCGCACCGCCGTGTCGAAGACTCCACCGCCCGAGACCTCGAGGTAGGCGAAGCCGGCCTTGTCGAGGATCTCCGCCAGGCGTAGCAGCTCGGCCGTCGGCATCAGCCCGGCGAGCGGCTCCTGGGCCAGCAAGCGGATCGAGGTATCGACGAGCGCAGGCACGGGCAGGAGCCTAGCGCGCCCCGCGCGGGCCGTTCCGCCGCTCGCGAGCCGGAGGCCACCAACCTCCTCCCCACCGCGAGCGTAACGACGAAATCCGCACGGGTGGGTGACGGAAGAGCGCCGAGAGTGTGATGGCCGCTCGGACGACTACGCGCGAGAGATGTAACGGCCCTCGCGCGGGTCGACCTTGATCCGGTCGCCGATGTTCACGAACAGCGGCACCTGCACGACGGCGCCCGTTTCGAGGGTGGCGGGCTTCGTCACGTTCGAGACCGTGTCGCCGCGGACGCCGGGCTCGGTCTCCGAGACGGCGAGCTCGACCGACGACGGGAGCTGGACGCCCGAGGGCTTGCCGTCGACCTCGAGCACCTGCACGGTCGAGCTCGGCTCCAGGTACGGCAGCGCGTCTTCGACGGTCGTGTGGGGGAGCGAGAACTGCTCGTACGTGTCGGTGTCCATGAAGACCGCCTCGTCGCCCGCGTCGTAGAGGTACTGCACGTCCTTCACCTCGGTGCGGATCCGCGTGAACTTCTCGCCCGCGCGGAAGGTCTTGTCGACGACCGCGCCCGAGTCGAGGTTGCGCAGCCGCGAGCGTACGAAGGCGCCGCCCTTGCCGGGCTTCACGTGCTGGAACTCGAGGATGCGCCAGACCGAGCCCTCGAGCTGGATGTGCATCCCGTTGCGAAACTGGTTGGTGGAGACGATCTCGGCCACGGCGGGCGATGCTAGCTGACCGTGATCAGGTCCTTGCCGAAGCTCGTCAGCACCTCGGGTTCGTCGCCGGTGACGACCACCAGGTCCTCGATCCGGATCCCGCCCAGGCCCTCGAGGTAGACGCCTGGCTCGACGGTGACGACGTTAGCGGCGGCGAGCGTGTCGGTCGACTCGCGCGAGAGGCGCGGCGCCTCGTGCACCTCGAGCCCGACGCCGTGGCCGAGACCGTGGCCGAACTTCTCGCCGAGACCGGCGGCCTCGATCTTCTCGCGCGCCGCAGCATCGGCGTCGACGCCGGAGACGCCAGCTCGCACGGCTTCGAGGCCCGCCAGCTGGCCCTCGAGCGTCGCCTCGTAGGCCGCCTTCAGCTCGTCCGGCAGCGAGCCGGTGGCGAAGGTACGCGTGCAGTCGGCGTTGTAGCCGTCGACCATCGCACCCGCGTCGATGACGACCGTCTCGCCAGCCTCCATCGTGCGGTCGGTCGGTCGCGCGTGCGGCTTCGCCGCGTTCGGGCCGGAGGCGACGATCGTCTCGAAGGCCGGCGCGTCGGCGCCGAGCTCGTGGAAGAGCTTGTCCAGCCGCCAGGCAAGCTCGCGCTCGGTGCGGCCGACGAAACGCTCCTCGGCGAACTGGGTGTACGCCTGGCTCGTGATCTCGCCCGCACGCCTGATCTTCTCCAGCTCGGACTCGTCCTTGACGGCGCGCAGCGCCTCGACCAGCCCGCGCCGCGGGACCAGCTCGAGCCCGCCCGCGCGCAGGACCTCCCACGAGGCGTAGCTGACCGCGTCGGCCTCGAAGCCGACCGCTCCCTCGAGCAGCTCGGCCAGCGCGCCGACGAGCGAACGCTTCGTCTCCACGAACTCGACACCCTCGACCGCGCGCGCGGCCTCGGCGTAGCGAAAGTCGCTGAAGAGCCGCACGCGGTCGGGCTCGACGAACAGGGCGGCGTTCGAGCTGGAGAAGCCGACGAGGTAGCGGACGTTGACGCCGTTCGTGACGAGGAGCGGCTCCTCGAGGCTCGCGCGCAGGCTGTCGATCCGGCTCAAAGCGCCTCCACCACCAGGTACTGGAGCGCGTCGTGGTACCCCTCGGGCCCCTTGCCGATCACGCGGCAGGTGACGACGTCCGAGATGACCGAGTGCCGCCGCCAGTCCTCACGCGCCTCGATGTCCGACAGGTGCACCTCCACGACGGGCACCGTAAACAGCTCGATCGCGTCGCGGATGGCGTAGCTGTAGTGCGACCAGGCACCAGGGTTGACGATCACGCCGTCGGCCCAGTCGAACGCGTCGTGGCACCAGCCGACGTACTCGGCCTCGCTGTTGGTCTGGCGGCAGTCGGCGAGCAGCTCAAGCTCCTTCGCCCACTCGTAGATCTGCGTCTCGAGGTGGTTCAGGCTCAGGCCGCCGTAGAGCGCCGGGTCGCGGCGGTGGAGGACGTCGAGGTTGACGCCGTTGAGGACCGCCACACGCACGCCGGCGACTCTACCCCGAGATCAGCGCGTCGAGGGCTTCGCGCACCTGCTGCTCGGGCAGCTCGACGCCGGTTACCGGCTGGCCAGGAGCCTCGAGCAGGACGAGCCGAGGCGAGCCGTTGACGGATTTCTTGTCGCGCGCGAGTGCTGCCCAGGCGACATCGCGGTCGACGCGCACGCGCTGCGGTCGCAGCACCTCGTCGACGGGAGCCGTGTCCTGGCCCGAGAGGCGCAGCGCCGCGAGCAGGCCGAGGGCGACCGCCTCGCCGTGGCCGGGGCCGTGGTAGCCGCCCGCCGCCTCGAGCGCATGCGCGAAGGTGTGGCCGAGGTTCAGCACGGCCCGCTCGCCGCGCTCGTACGGGTCGCGGAAGCAGACCGCGGCCTTGTAGGCGGCGCAGCGCCAGACGAGCTCGTCCGGCGGCAGCTCCCAGAGCGGTTCCCCGGCGAGCAGGCCGGTCTTCACGACCTCCGCCAGTCCCGCCCGCTGCTCCTCGGGCGGGAGCGTTTCGAGCAACGCCGGGTCGATCACCGTGCGTTCCGGCCAGTGGAATGCGCCGACGAGGTTCTTGCCCTCCGGCAGGTTGACCGCCGTCTTGCCCCCGATCGCCGCGTCGACCTGCCCGACCAGCGTCGTCGGGACGGCGACCCACGGCACGCCGCGCAGGTACGTCGCCGCCGCGAAGCCCGCCATGTCGGTCGTACAGCCGCCGCCGAAGGCGACGATCGTGCCGTCGCGGCCGAGCCGGAGCTCGCGCCAGAGCCGCTCGACCGCACCCAGGCTCTTGGCTTCCTCGCCGCCGCGCAGGGCGTGCACCGGCGCCGAGAGCGGCTGCGGGTGGAGCCCGAGCACGGTCGCGTCCGCGACCACCTCCACGTCGCCGTCGACCAACTCGGGCAGCCGTGCGAGCAACCCTTCCTCGATCTCGATCCCTGCCGCGACCAGCACAATCCCGTCGACGTCGTGGGCAACGGCCTGCGCGACCTCGTCGTAGAGCGGCGAACGCTGCTCGTGGAGCTCGTGGAAGCTCTGCTCGTCCTGCGCGAGGGGCCGGTCCCCGCCGCCAACCCGGATCCAAGCGGTCGCGGGGTCGATCTCGACGTGGACCGTGAACGCGTGCTCACGAAGCGCGCGCCTGATCTGCTCGGTCTCGACAGCGCCGCCGCCGAGCGCGACAACGGCAGGGCTCCCGTTGGCGAGCACCTCCAGGGCGGCCTCGGCCTCGAGTTCGCGGAAGTCCGCCTCGCCGCGTGCGCCGAAGATCTGCGGGATCGTCTGGCGCAGCGAGCGCTCGAGCTCACGGTCGAGGTCGACGAACCGCCGGCCCAGCCGCTCGGCCGCCTGCGCGCCGAGGGTCGACTTGCCCGCGCCCATGAAACCGACGAGCGCGAGGTGCCGGTCTAGCGCGTGCGCCACGGGATTCGCTCCAGGTACGCGCGCCATGCACCGACGAAGTCGGCCATCGAGTCGCCGCCGAACTTCTCGCGGGCCGCGCGCGCGAGCTCGAACGCGACGGCGGCCTCGGCGACCACGGCAAGAGCCTCGACTGCGGCCACGTCGCTGCGCTCGACCAGCGCCTCACCCGCCTCGCCGGTCTCGAGGTCGACCGAGCGGAGCGGCCGCATCAGTGTCGGGAGCGGCTTCATCGCGGCGCGCACGACCAGCGGCTCGCCGTTCGAGACCCCGCCCTCGATCCCGCCGGCATGGTTCGTCTCGCGGTAGAGCGTCCCGTCGGCGTCGGCGAGAATCTCGTCGTGCGCCTCCGAGCCGCGCCGCTCGGCCAGCTCGAAGCCGGCGCCGACCTCGGCGCCCTTGACCGCCTGGATGCCCATCAGGGCGGCGGCCAGACGCGCGTCGAGCCGCTCCTCCTTGGTCGCGTACGAGCCGAGGCCGGGCGGCACGCCGTGAGCGCGCACCTCGATCACTCCGCCGACCGTGTCGCGCTCTGCGCGCGCGTCGTCGATGCGCTGCTCGAGCGCCTCCGTCACGACTCGGCCGAGCACGTCCACGTCGATCTGCGCGAGCAGTGCCTTCGCGACGGCGCCCGCCGCGACCGCGACAGCCGTCTGCCGGGCGCTCGCCCGCTCGAGCGCATCCCGCGCGTCGGCCAGCCCGTACTTGAGCGAGCCGGCGAGGTCGGCATGTCCCGGCCGCGGCAGCGTCACCGGCTTCACGCCTTTCCCGGACTGCTCGCCTTCGGGCGGCCACGGGCTCATCCCCCACTCCCAGTTGGCGTGATCCCGGTTGCGCACGAGGAGCGCGAGCGGCGTGCCGAGCGTCCGCCCGTGGCGGAGGCCGGCGAGCACTTCGACCGTGTCCTGCTCGAGCTGCTGCCGCGGGCTGCGCCCGTAGCCCTGCTGGCGGCGCGCGAGGTCGGCGTCGATCGCCTCCCGGTCGAGCACGAGACCCGCGGGAAGCCCGCCGACGATCGCCACGAGCGCGGGCCCGTGCGACTCCCCAGCCGTGGACAACGTCAGCGTCACGGCGTTAAGCCTAGGGCGCTGCGCATCGACTCGACAGGGGCCGGCCGGCCCGTCCAGAGCAAGAACGAGGCCGCGCCCTGGCGGACGAGCGCCTCGTAGCCGTCCACCACCTCGCACCCCGCGGCACGGGCGGCGGCGACGAGCGCGGTCGACTTGCCGTCAGCGCGGTACGCGAGATCGACCACGGTCTGTCCGGCCCGCGGCTCGACGAGCAGCTCGTCCCGCACGGGCGTCGCGTTCACGATCAGGTCGGCGTCCGAGGCATCGGGCGGCCACTCGCGGCTGCGCGAGAACACGCGGACCTCGCCCGACAAGCCGGGCAGCAGCGCCCTGGCGGCCCCGCCCGCGCCGATCAGGCAGACGCGCTCGGCCTCGATCCCGGCCACGATCTCCTTGTCGGTGTTGAACCCGAGGACGCGGCCGTCGCGGAAGACGAGCGTGTTGACCGCCTCCCCCTCGGCCTCGTCGCAGAGCTCGGCCACCACCTGCTTGTACGGGATCGTCACGTTCGCGCCCGCCCACGCGCGCCGCACGGCCGGCTCGAGCTCCTCCGGCTCGACCTCGAGCGCGACGTACTCCCAGTCGAGCCCGGCCGCTGCGAAGGCGGCGTTCTGCATCCGCGGCGAGAGTGACTCGGCCACCGGTTTGCCAAGCAGCGCGACGCGCGGGCTCATCCGTAGCCGTGCTCGGCCTTGTACCGCTCGAACGCGGCGAAGCTGGCCGTGAAGAAGTGGTGCTTCTTGTCGGGCTTCGCGACGAAGTAGAGGTAGTTCACCTTCGCCGGATGCGCGGCCGCCTGCAGTGAGGCGAGCCCCGGGTTCGCGATCGGCGTCGGCGTCAGGCCCGTGATGTTCGGGTTGCGCGTGTTGTACGGGTTGTCGCTGTTGAGCTCCGACTGGGTGAGCGATTCCGTCGGCGGCACGTGCAGTCCGTAGCGGGTGGTCGCATCGATGCCGAGGTTCATCCGCGCGTGCAACCGGTTGTAGATCACCGCCGAGACGAGCTGCCGCTCTTCGGGCGCGGGCGTCTCCTTCTCGATCAGCGAGGCGATCGTCAGCACGTCGTAGGGCGTGAGGTTCTTCGAGCGCGCATAGGCCAGGTTCACCTTGCCCCAGTTCGCGCGGAAGGCCTTCACCTGCGCGGCGACCAGCTGCGGGGAGGTCTCGCGCGCGGTGAAGTCGTAGGTCGCCGGAAAGAGGAAGCCTTCGAGCGGATAGGCCTTCGAGCCGAAGCCCGGCTGGCGTCGCGGGTTGGCCGTGGCGGCGAGGTACGTCTTCGCCTTCAGCCGCACGTGCTTGCCCCGCTCGCGTTGGGCGATCCCGGAGACGGCGGTCACGCGCGCGGCCATCTGCTCGCGCGTGAACCCCTCCGGGAAGACGACCCTGAACGGCTTCGGCGGCGCGGCCACGGTGGGTGGCGGCGGCGCCTTGTCCTTGCCGCCCACGCTCGCGACGGCGACCCAGGCGATCACGAAGGCAGCCAGGAGCACGCCGAGCGCGACCAGGCGGCGGCGCCAGACCGTCGACCGCGGTGTCCGCCTCGGCGGCCGCGGCCGAGGCGGCATCACTCCCGGTCGGCGCTCGCCCACGCGAGATAGCTCGACAGAAGGTGGGCGGCAGCGCGCGCATCCTCGGGCGCCTCATCCGAGCCGACGCTCGCGGCGAGGCCGGTGGTGAAACGCTCGTCGTAGCTCTCGACCGGAACGTCGAGCGCCGCGCGCAGGGCCTCGACGAAGGCGTCGGTCTCGCGGGCCTGCGCGCCGTGCTCGCCGCGCAACGTCAGCGGCAGGCCGACGACGACCCGCTCGGCGGCCTGGTCCTGGACGATCCGTGCCAGCTGCTCGAGCCCGGCCTCGCTCGCGGCACGCTGGACCACGCCGAGCGGCCGGGCGATCGTGCCGGTCGGGTCCGAGACCGCCACGCCCGTGCGCGCCGAGCCGTAATCCAATGCGACCACCTTCACGCGAGTGCCCGGCGCAGGGCCTCCGCTGCCTTTGCAAGTGCGTCGCCCAGCTTCTCCGGATCCCGGCCGCCCGCACGGGCCATCGTCGCCCGTCCCCCGCCACCGCCGCCGACCTCCGCAGCCGCCTCCTTGATCACGGCGACCGCGTCGAGCCGCCCCTCGAGCGACTGGTCGAAGTTGGCGACGAGGTGGACACGCCCGTCCTCGGCCGCGCCGAGCACAACAGCGGCCGGCGCGCGAGCCTGCTTGATCCGGTCGGACTCCTCGAGCAGCGCGTCCGCATCCACGCCGGACGCCTGGCCGACGAAGACGTTGACGCCGCCGATCGCCTCGTCGCTCCGCGGCTCGACCTCGACCTCCAGCTTCTCGTCGCGCTTCGGACCCTCGCGCCGGGCCCGCTCGAGCTCGGCTCGCAGCTCGCCGAGCTCCTCGGCGCGTCCGTGCAGCAGCGCGTAGGCCTCGCCCGAGGTCACGGCCTCGATCCGCCGCGTGCCCGAGCCGACCGAGCTCTCGGAGGTGATCACGAACGGCCCGATCTCCGCGGTCGCGCGCACGTGCGTGCCGCCGCAGAGCTCACGCGAGTAACCGGCGATGTCCACCAGCCGCACCTCGTCGCCGTACTTCTCGCCGAAGAGCATCATCGCGCCGAGCTTTCGCGCCTCCTCGATCGGGACGATGTAGGCCCGCACCGGCAGGTTGCGGAAGATCGCCTCGTTCACCTGCCGCTCGACCTCGGCCCGCTCATCGTCCGTGACCGGCTGCGGGTGGCTGAAGTCGAAGCGCAGCTTGTCCGGCCGCACCGCCGAGCCGGCCTGGCGAGCGTGCTCGCCGAGCACCTCCTGCAGCGCCTTGTGCAGCAGATGCGTCGCGGTGTGGTTGGCCATTGTCGGGAAGCGCACGCTCCACGGCACGACCGCCCGCACGCGCATCCCCGCCGCGAAGCCCTCGCCCTCGAAGGTGAGCACCTGGTCGTCCTCCGGCAGTCGCGTCGCCTCGATCAGCTCGGCCTGCGCACCAGTTTCCTCGTCCTCGATGTAGCCCGTGTCGCTGACCTGGCCGCCGCCGGCCGGGTAGAACGGCGACTGCTCGAGCTTCGCCTGGAAGCGACCGTCGCCAAGGTCTTCGTAGGCGAGAATCGCCGTCAGCACGTCGGTCTTCTCGTAGCCGACGAACTCGCTGCGCACGTCGCCCGAGACGCGCACCTCGACCACACTCGAGACCTTGCGCGAGCGCAGGCGCTGCTCCTCCATCAGGTCGTGGAAGCGGTCCTCGTCCACCGGCAGCCCGCGCTCGCGGGCCAGCTCGCCGGTCAGCTCGAGCGGGAAGCCGTAGGTGTCGTGCAGCCGGAATGCTTCGTCCCCCGAGATCTCGCCGTCGGCAGCCGCCTCCTCGAACAGCGTCAGCCCGCGGGCGAGCGTCTCGCCGAAGCGCTGCTCCTCCTCCGCCAGCACCCGTTCGATCTCGGTGCGCGCGCGCAGCAGCTCAGGGTACGCCTCGCCCATCTGCTCGACGACGACACCGGCGAGGCCGGCCATAAACGGCGGCTCGAGCCCGATCCGCCCGGCCTGAAGCACGGCGCGGCGGATCACCCTGCGCATCACGTAGCCGCGGCCTTCGTTCGAGGGCGTGACGCCGTCGGCGGCGAGGAACGTCATCCCGCGGCCGTGGTCGGCCAGGATCCGGTGCGCCTTCGTCGCCTGATCGCTCTCGCCGTAGGCGACGCCCGACTGGCCGGCGATCCAGCGCATGATCTCCTGGTAGCCGTCGGTGTCGAAGACCGAGTCGACCTGCTGCAGGATCCGCGCAGCGCGCTCGAGGCCGAGGCCGGTGTCGATGTTCTGCTTGGGCAGCGGCGTCAGCGAGCCGTCGGCGTGCAGCTCGAACTCCATGAAGACGAGGTTCCAGAACTCGAGGAAGCGGTCGCACTCACAACCCGGCGCGCATTCCGCCCGGCCGCAGCCGACCTCCTCGCCCCAGTCGAAGAACATCTCCGAGTCCGGGCCGCACGGCCCCGGGCCGCCGACCGACCAGAAGTTGTCCGCTCGCGGGAGCCGCACGATCCGCTCGGGCGGCATGCCCATGGCCTCCCAGGCGCGCACCGCGACCTCGTCTTCGCCGAGCCCGAGCTCAGCGTCGCCCGCGAACACCGTGACCCAGATCCGGTCGAGGTCGAGCTTCATGTGCTCGAACATGAACTCCCAGGCGAGCTCGATCGCGCCGTCCTTGAAGTACTGGCCGAACGAAAAGTTGCCGAGCATCTCGAAGAAGGTCAACGTCCGCTTGTTCAGGCCCACGTCGTCGATGTCGGGCGTCCGGAAGACCTTCTGCACGGTCGTCAGCAGCGGCGCGGGCGGTTCCTCGAAGCCGAGGAAGAACGGCATCAGCGGCTGCATTCCGGCCGAGATGAGCAGCGTCGAGCGGTCGTCGGCTCGCGGGATCAGCGACGCCGAGGGCCGGAACTCGTGGCCCTTGGACTCGAAGAACTCGCGGTAGCCCGCGCGCAGCTCGGCGGTGGTTCGCACGCGGGTGATTCTAGGTGCCGCGCCTACGCCGACTGCTCGGCCGCGATCTCGTCGCGGATCTTCTCGAGCGAGCGGCGGATCAGTCGCGAGACATGCATCTGCGAGATGCCGATCTGCTGGGCGATCTGCGACTGCGTCAGACCCTCGAAGAAGCGCAGGTGCAGGATCTTGCGCTCACGCTCGTCGAGCACGCGGAAACCGGGCTCGAGCACGGCACGGTCCTCGGAGACCTCGTACTGGTGCTCCTCGGCGCCGAGCGATTCGAGCGGGTCGAGCTCGCCGTCGTCGTCGTTGCCGCCGGAGCCGGCCGACAGCGACAGCGAGCTGTAGGCGCGGCCGCTCTCGAGCGCTTCGAGGACTTCCTCGTCGGTCACGCTTGCCGCCTTCGCCAGCTCGGGGATCGTCGGCGAGCGGCCGTTCTGGACGGTCAGCTCCTCGATCACCCGCGAGAGCTGGATGTTCAGCTCCTGCAGCCCACGCGGAACGCGCACCGCCCAGCCGCGGTCACGGAAGTGGCGCTTGATCTCGCCGATGATGTTCGGCGTCGCGTACGTCGTCAGCTCGACGCCGCGGTTGACGTCGAAGCGGTCGATCGCCTTGATCAGCCCAATCGCGCCGATCTGGACGAGGTCCTCCAGCTGCTCGCCGCGGTACGAGTAGCGCCGCGCGAGCGAGCGCACCAGCGACATGTACTGCTCGATCAGCTGCTCGCGGGCGGCGAGGTCGCCCTGCTCGTGATAGCGCCGGAGCAGGA
Source organism: uncultured Actinomycetes bacterium (assembly GCA_963772975.1). GTDB lineage: Bacteria > Actinomycetota > Thermoleophilia > Gaiellales > Gaiellaceae > AC-32. The sequence goes on along the minus strand of CAVYZH010000011.1, from coordinate 359,559 downwards.
CCTTGTCGCTCTGCTGCATCAGGCGGGACCGTCCGCGTCGGTGACGTTCTTCGTCAGCGAGAGCCACCCGTCGGCGTCGAGCTCGTAGGCGTCGACGACGGTGTCGAGGATCCGGCGCAGCCCGACGCTGTCGTCGTCTCGGTTCAGCTCTTCGCGCAGCGCGTCCGCCGCGAACGGCCCGACCCGCGTCACGATCGCCTGCTCGCCAAGCCACAGCTCGACCGTCACCTCGCCGTCCTCCGAAGCCCGCTCGAGCACCGCCTCGAGCGCGGTCTCGAGATCGTCGATGCTCTCGAAGGTCAGGTTCAGGCGCGCGGCGACTCCTCCGAGCACGAGCTGCGCGACCTCGTGGAACGGCTCCTCGCGCGGAATGGTCAGCGTGATCGTGTCGCCCGTCATTCGCCCCCCGATCTAAACGCGCGAGTGGCTGCGAGGGTTTCGGCAGGTTCGATCGTGCCGGCGCCGACCACCGCATCACGGTCGTAGAGCACCGCGGCCTGGCCGGGCGCGACGCCGTACGCGGGCTGGTCGAGACGCAAGCGAAAGCCGCCGTCCGTGCTCGCAACGCTCGCGCCGACCGCCGGAGAGCGGTAGCGCAGCTTCACCTCTGCCCGTTCGAGCTCGACGTGCAGCCGCCCGCGCACCGTCACCTCGTCGGTTGCGAGCGCGGCCCGCGGCCCGACGACGACGGCGTTCGTCCCGGGCTCGCTGCGGAGCGCGTAGAGCGGCTCGCCGGCCGCGACGCCGAGGCCCTTGCGCTGACCCGGCGTGAAACGCCAGAAGCCTGCGTGCCTGCCGAGCTCGTTGCCTTGCTCGTCCACGATCGGGCCGTCCTCGGCGGCGAGCCCGTGCCGGGCCAGGAAGTCGCGGTAGTCGCCGCCGGCGAGGAAGCAGGCCTCCTGGCTCTCGGCCCGACTCGCGACTTCGAGCCCGGCGCTCGCGGCCTCCGCGCGGGTTTGCTCCTTGTCCTGCTCCCCGAGCGGGAACCAGAGCCGGGCGAGGAAGCGCGGATCGAGCCGGGCCAGCATGTACGACTGATCCTTTCGCTCGTCGGCGGCTCGCGCGAGGAGCAGCCGCTCGTCACGCTCGACGATGCGCGCGTAGTGCCCGGTCGCGAGCCGCCCGGCGCCGGCCCGCTCGGCGAAGGCGAGCAGCTCGGCGAAGCGGAAGCTGCCGTTGCAGCGGATGCACGGGTTCGGTGTCTGGCCGGCCTCGTAGCCGCGCACGAACGGCTCGACCACCGCGCGGCGAAACTCCTCGCGCAGGTCGAGCGTGACGTGCGGGAGACCGAGGCGGTGGCAGGTCGCGCGAGCCGCCAGCACGGACTCGGGCGAGCAGCAGGCGCGCTCGGCATCCGGCCCCTGCGGGTCGAGCCAGAGGCGCAGGGTGACGCCGATCGCATCGGGCCCGGCGCGCAGCAGCGCGACCGCGCTGTCGACGCCGCCGCTCATCGCCACGGCCACGCGGCCCGGCTTCGGCTTCGCGCGGAAGACCTGCGCCAGCGCGTTCGCCAGCGCGTCCACCGCTAGCTCGTCGCCGCCGACCGCGGCGGCCTCGACCAGCGTCAGCCCGTCGAGCGGCCGCTCCAGCCCCTCGGCCTCTGCGCTGACGACCCGCTCTTCCTCGACGGTCAGCCGCACGAGCGCCCAGCGCCCGTCGCGCGTCGAATCTCCGACCACCTCGACCATCGGTCCAGGCTAGCGATCCTCGAACGGCGAAACGGGGGGACCGAAGTCCCCCCGTTTCGTCTCCAGCCTGCCGATGCTCCGAGGCCTTGTGTGAACCTGGACAAGCCAGGTGGGTGCCGCGTCTCCCTCCGGCCGAAGCCTCGGGTCGAACGACAGCTCCCTCTCTCTTGGTGTTGGTTCTACAGAGAAGCCCCGGGCACGCACAGGCTCGAGTGGCCTCAGTGTAGCGCCGGAGGGTTCGGCGGAACGTCGCTCGTCACCGGGGTGCGATGGTCGTTCCGAGGCAAGGACGCAGGGAGTGCGCGTAGCCGGAGGCTACGGGTGCGACTGAGGATCCGGCCTCGGGGCGGGCAGCGCGGCCCGGTGGCTCAGCGGTCGTTTCGTCGCACCCTCCTGACTAGCGGGCGAACACCCAGCGGATCCGCTGGACGCCGTCGACGCCGAGCTCCTCGGCGAGCTTCGGCGTCAGGTCGAACTTGCGCCCCGGGAGCACCGGGCGGCGGTCGATCACGCGGGTCAGGATCTGCGGGCTGTCCTTGTAGGCGACGTAGACGAGGATCCCGCAGGGCAAGACGGAGTCGGTCAGGCCCTCGGTGCCGGGCTTGAGCACGTAGCCGCACCGGGTCCGGCGACCGTAGCGCGGCCGCTCGGCGCCCGCGAGCGCCGTGTACCAGCTGCCGCCGGCGACCGGCACCGGCTGCGGGATTCCCGTGACGGCCTGGCCCTTCTCGTGCGAGGTCAGCGCGAGTGCGACGACGGCGGCGAGCAGCGCGATCCCTGCGAGCGCGACCTGACGCTGGACCGAGGTGGCGCTCACGTGACGAGGGCCGCGAGATGGGCACCGAATGCTTCGCGCACCAGCGCGTCGAACTCGACGGGAAGGTCGCCCGATGCGTCCGCGAACCCACGGAGGTGCACGAGCAAGAGCGCGCGCTCCTCGCCGGACGCATCGCTGTTCATCGTCTCGGCCAGGCGCTCGAGCTCCCAGATGTTCCAGCTGCGCGGCGTAGTGTCCCGCAGGACGAGCGGGACGAGCGCGTGCTCGGGCTCGGGCTCCGGCTCGCCGAGTTCCGGCGGCGGAGGCGGGGCGGCGACAAGCACCGGCCCGGTCTCCCGTGCCGGCTCTGGCTCGGGTTGGAGCTCGGAGACGCGCTCCGGGTCGGGCTCGGGCCGCGCAGTGGCCTCGCGCCGGAAGCGGACGAGCGAAAGCCGGACCCTCACCCGCTCTGCTCCGATTCATCGGGCTTGTCGAACAGCTCGGCGACCTCCTTCGCGGCCCGGCTCTCCTCTGGCGCCGAGCGACGTGGCAGCAGTTTCACGTGTCGCGGTGGGGTCGACGGCTCGGGCTGCGCGTCCGGCTCGCGGCGACGCAGGAGCGAGCGCCGCCGCCGAGGGCGGGCGGGCTCCTCGTCGAGCTCCGACTCCGGCTCGTCCGCTGCAAGCGGAAGCTCCGGCTCGGGTTCGGGTTCCGGCTCGGGCCGCTCGGGCGGCGCCACGACCGTCCGCTCCTCGGGCATCGGCCACGCGGGTTCGGCCTCGTCCACGGGCGGCTCGCTGCGCTGGGGCAGCAGGTAGGACAGCGGCGATGCGGAGATTCGCTCGGCCGTGTACTCGACGATCGCGACGAGCAGCCAGGCGATCGCCATCACGAGCACGATGAAGCCCGGGCGCAGGTCGGCGAGGCCCGCACCGATGGCGAGCAGCACGAGGAAGAGCGCCTCGAGCGTGAAGCGGAGTCCGAGCCGGCCCGGAAGCACGGCCCGAGCCTAGCCGGTCGTGTCGTCTTCGTTCTGCGGCGCGGGCGGCGACGGGCCCGGCGAGGCCGGCGGCGAAAGCGGCGGTTCGGCCTCTGGCTCTTCGCCGGCAGCCGGCTCGGGCTCGCGCAGCTGCGGGCCCGAAACGGCGGACGACGCGCCGGTTCCGCGACTCGACTCTGCCGCTGCCTCGGCCGCGCTGACGATCGACTGCGCAACGCGACCGATCGCCTCGTCGCCGAGACCGGCGGCGGAGAGCAACTGCTCCGCGCCCTCCTGGGCGCGGGCGATGATCGCACCCGCCTGCCCGCGCGCCCACTCGAGCGTCGACTCGACCTCGGCACGCGTGGCATTCGTGAGCTCGGTCGCCTGGTGGCGCGCCTGCTCGAGCAGCCGGGCGGCCCGCGACTCGGCCTCGGTGATCTCCTTGGAAGCCTGCTCCTCCGCCTCCTGCGTCGTCTTACGCGCCTCGCTCTTGGCCGCGTTCAGCATCTCGGCCCGCTGGCGCTCGCTCTCCTGGCGGAACTTGTCGACGTCGCCCTGCCGCTCCTGCACTTCACGCTGGCGCCGCGAGACCTCTTCCTCGGTGCGGCGCAGCTGGGCGGCCGAGGCCGTCTGCGCGTCGCGCTCGATCGTGTCGGCCATCTCGGCCGCGGCCCGGATCATGTGCATCGCGTCCATGCGCACCGCGTGCCCGGTCGGCTCGGCGCCGCTCTGGCCTGCGGCCTGGAGCACGCGGAGCTGGACCTGGAGCTGGGTCGTGTGCCGGCGGAAGGCTTCGAACGCCTCGCGCACCTTCTCGCGGTCGTAGCCGTCGGCGGCGCTCGGCAGGTCCTCGACCTTCGGCAACGACGTCAGCGACGGTGCTTGTGACGCTCGCTCGGGACCTTCGGATGCCATGCGCGCTCTCTCCTTCTGACTCGACCTCGGACGCCACCAAGTATGACGGCTGTGCCGGCGTCCGTCACGACTCGAATTGCGGCAGGACCTGAATTCCAAGCTCGGCGAGAATGTCCTTCGCGATCGGCGTCGGCGCGCCCGTCATCGGCTCGGAGCCAGAGGCCGTCTTCGGGAAGGCGACCACCTCGCGGATGTTCGACTCGCCGGCCAGCAAGGCGACGAAGCGCTCGAGCCCCATTGCGAACCCGCCGTGCGGCGGTGCGCCCATCCTCAGCACCTCGAGCAGGAACCCGAAGCGTTCCTCGGCCTGCTGCTCGTCGATGCCCATCACCTGAAAGACGCGCTTCTGGAGCTGGGAGTCGTGGATCCGGATCGACCCCGAACCGAGCTCCCACCCGTTCCAGACGAGGTCGTACGCCTGGCTCAGCGCCTGGCCGGGATCGCTCTCGATCAGGCCCTCGTCGCCCGGCCGAATGCCCGTGAACGGATGGTGGCTGAACGTCCAGCGCCCGCCGTCCTCGTCCCACTCGAAGAGCGGAAAGTCGGTTACCCAGAGGAACTCGTCGCGGCTCTCGTCGATCAGGCCGAGCTCGCGCCCGAGGTGGTTGCGCACGGCCGAGAGCACGCGCGCGACCGCCGGCGGCTCGTCGGCGCCGAAGAGCACGGTGGCGGCAGGCTCGTCCGGCCGGACCGCCTCGATCACCTCGGCGGAGAGGAACTTCGCGATCGGCGAGCGCACCTCGCCCTCCTCGTCGAAGACCAGGTACGCGAGCCCCTTGCCGCCCCACTCCTTGGCCAGCTCCTCCAGCGACGCGAGCTCGGCACGCGAGAGCTGCTGCGGCACGGCCAGGTACTGGACGCTCGGCGCCTGCGCGAACACCTTGAAGTCGGAGTCGCGCGTCTCGGCGGTCAGGTCGTGCAGCTCGAGGCCGAAGCGCAGGTCGGGCTTGTCGGAGCCGAAGCGCGCCATCGCTTCGTGCCAGGTGAGCCGCCGGAAGGGCCGCTCGGGCGGCGTGCGGCCGAGTGCCTCGAAGGACGCGACGACCGCGCCCTCGAGCACGTCCCAGACCTCCTCACGCGTCGGGAACGCCAGCTCGAGGTCGAGCTGGCGGAACTCGAACTGCCGGTCGGCGCGCAGATCCTCGTCCCGGAAGCAGATGGCCAGCTGGTAGTAGCGGCCGAAGCCGGCCACGATCAACGTCTGCTTGAAGAGCTGCGGCGACTGCGGCAGGGCGAAGAAGCGGCCCGGCTGCAGGCGCACCGGTGCGAGGAAGTCGCGGGCGCCCTCGGGCGTGGCCCTCGTCAGGTTCGGCGTCCAGACGTCGACGAAGCCCTGGTCGTCCATGAAGCGCCGGATCGCGGCCACGACGGTCGCGGAGAGGCGCAGGTTGTGCTGCATCTTCTCGCGCCGCAGGTCGAGGTAGCGGTAGCGCAGCCGCGTCACCTCGTCGACGTTCTCGTCGTCGAGCTGGAAGGGCAGCGGGTCGGAGCGCGAGACGATCTCGAGCTCGTCCACCTGTAGCTCGACCTCGCCCGTCGGCAGGTTCGGGTTGACCGCCTCGGGCGTGCGCGCGGTGACCTCGCCCACGGCGCGGAGCACGAACTCGTTGCGGATCTCGTGGGCAACCTGCGCCGCCGCAGGTGCGCGCTCGGGATTGATCACGAGCTGCGCGAGACCGCTCTCGTCGCGGAGGTCGATGAAGACGAGCCCGCCGTGGTCGCGCCGCTTCGCCGCCCAGCCCGCGAGCGCGAGGCGCTCTCCAACCTGTTCCTTGCGCAGCTCGCCCGCCAGCACGTCGCGCCACCTCACGTTCTCAGCCTCTCCGCGAGCTGGGCCGTTGGGACCTCCTCGTCCTGCTGCCCGGGACGCCGCAGTGTCGAGCGCTCGGGCCCGTACTCGACGATCGCCTTCGCGCCGAGCCGCCGCGCGTGCGTGAGCTGGCCCTTGAGCGAGCGACCCGCGTAGTCGACCTCGGTGCTCAGCCCGCGGCGGCGCAGCTCCTGCACCAGCGGCAGCGCGCGTGGCTTGAGGTCGGCCTCGAGGACCGCGACAAAGACGTCGATGTCCTCCGGCTCCACGGTCACGCCTGCCTCCTCCACCGAGAGCAGCAGCCGCTCGATGCCGGCGCCGAAGCCGATCCCCGGCGTCGGCTTCCCGCCGAGCTGCTCGATCAGGCCGTCGTAGCGGCCGCCGCCGCAGATCGAGCTCTTGGCGCCGATCGTCTCGTCCACGAACTCGAACGCCGTGCGCGTGTAGTAGTCGAGGCCGCGCACGAGGGTCGGATCGAGCGTGAACTTGACGGCGTAGTTCTCGAGCTGAGCCTGCACTGCCTCGAAGTGCGCACGGCATTCGTCGCAGAGCGAGTCGCCGATCTTGGGCGCGTCCTCGAGCGCGGCCAGCACCTGCTCGTTCTTGACGTCGAAGACGCGCAAGGGGCTGGTCGCACGCTTCTGGCGTGCCTCGTCGTCGAGGACGTCGTCGTGCGCGTCGAGCCAGGCGGTCAGCTTCTCCAGGTACGCGGGGCGGCAGTTCTCGTCGCCGATCGAGTTCAGCAGCAGCTCGTAGTTCGTCAGGCCCAGCCGCGCGAGCAGCTCGTCGTAGAGCTGGATCACCTCGGAGTCGACCGCCGGGTCCTCGGAACCGATCGCCTCGACCGAGAGCTGCCAGAACTCACGGAAGTTGCCGCGCTGGGGCGCGGTGTACCGAAACATCGGGCCGATCGTGTAGAGCTTCACGGGCTGTCCCTGCCGATGCAGGCCATGCTCGAGGTACGCACGTGCGATCGGCGCGGTCGCCTCGGGCCGCAGGGTCAGGGAGCGGCCGGCTTTGTCCTCGAAGGTGTACATCTCCTTGTGCACGATGTCCGAGCCCTGGCCGGAGGTGCGCTCGAAGATTGCGGTGTCCTCGAACGCGGGCGTGGTGATCGGCCTGTAGCCGTACAGCGAGCAGAGGCGCTCGGCCTCGGTCGCCACCAGCCGCCAGAGCGGCTGCTCGGACGGGAGGATGTCGTGTGTGCCGCGCGGCGCCTCGAAGGTCGTCACGAGGTGCGCAGCTGGGTGAGGAACGGATTGCGCTCGAGCTCCGCGCCGAGCGTCGTCGGAGGGCCGTGGCCGGAATAGACGATCGTCTCCGGCGGGAAGCGATCGCTCAGCATCCGGATCGACTCGACGAGGGTCTCCCAGTCCGCGCCCGGAAGATCGGTGCGCCCGACCGAGCCGGCGAAGAGGACATCGCCGGAGAAGAGGCAGCCGTCGGCGTGGTAGGCGAGGTGCGCCGGCGAATGGCCGGGCACGCGGAGCGTCTCGAACTCGATCCCGGCGAGCTCGAGCGTCTCGTCGCCCTGGAGGAAGGTGTCGGCGGTGTATGCGCGCGCGGTCACGCCCTGCGGGACGAGGTCGGGCAGGTTCTCGAGCAGCGCCCGCTCGTCCTCGGCCATGTAGACCGGCGCGCCCGTGGCCCCCGCAAGGTCGGCGACGCCGCCGAGGTGGTCCCAGTGGCCGTGCGTGATCAGGATCGCTGCGACGCCCGCGCCGAGCCGGTCGAGCTCGAGGCTGAGCTCGGCGGCGTCGCCGCCGGGATCGACGACAACGGCCTCGGCCGCATCAGGCGTGGCGCGAACGACGTAGCAGTTCGTGCCGATCGGGCCGAGCTCGAGGCGGTCGACGGCGAGTGTCGGATTCTCGCTCACGGGAGGGTGAGTCTATCCGGGCGGTCTCGCCCTTCCCGGGCGCCTGGCGTCAGCGCTTGCGGCTCGGCCGACCGGGCGTCTCCTGGCCGCTGCGGCGCAGGTACGAGCGGTACAGCGCCCGGTCCATCAGGTACATGAAGGGCGCGAAGAAGCCCGTGTAGACGGCCGTGATCGCCAGGCGATTGAGCACCGACTGATCGTGGTTCAGCGCCGAGAAGGCGAGGAAGAGCAGCGGCGCGATGAAGAGGACGCGCTTGAGCACGCGGTTCCATGAGGGCGGCTGAACCTCGCGAATCGCCTTGCCGCCGCGACCCTTGGCCGGCGTCGCCTTGGCCTCGCGCTTGCCGTTGCGGCGCGGGCTCGCAGTCTCGAGCTCGGCCGGGTCGACCTCGACCTCCTGGCCTTCGCCGTCGACGTAGACGTACTCGTATTCGTGCCGGAGCTCCTTCTGCCGCCGGCGTCGCTGCTTGCGCGTTGGCATCAGGGCAAGCCTAGCCAGGTCAGGGCGCCCAGGCGACGGCGCCGCGGCGGATCACGGTCGCGATCAGATCGCCGCCGAGGTGGTAGGCGAGGTGCCGCCAGTCGGGAGCGTCGAGCAGCACGACATCGGCGTCGTGGCCCACGGCGATTCGCCCGCGGCGCTCGGCCAGCCCGAGCACGTGGGCCGCATTGACCGTGCAGGCGGCGAGCGCCTCGGCCGGGGAGAGTTGGAGCTGCGTGCAGGCCAGAGAGCAGACGAGCGGGAGGCTCTCGCAGAAGGCACTACCCGGGTTGAAGTCGGTGGCGAGGGCAATCGTGGCGCCGGCGTCGGCGAGTGCTCTCGCGGGCGGCATCGGCCGGTCGAGGAAGAGCGCGCTCGCCGGCAGCAGCACGGCGGCGACATCGCTCGCGGCGAGCTTGCGGACCCCGCTCTCGCCGGTTGCTTCGAGATGGTCGATCGAGCGCGCACCGAGCTCGATCGCGAGCTCGACGGCTCCGAGCTCGTTGAACTGGTCGCCGTGCAGGCGGAGGGCCAGGCCCGCCTCGCCGCAAGCGGTCAAGTAGCGCCGCGCCTGCTCGACGCTGAACGCGCCCTCCTCGACGAACACGTCCGCCGACTCGGCGAGCTCGGCCGCACGTGGCAGGACCTCTGCAAGGGCGAAATCGAGGTAGGCGTCGGCATCGCCGAACTCGGGCGGCACCGCATGGGCGCCCAGCCAGGTCGGGACCCCGTCCGCCGCGGCCACAGCCTCGAGCGAAGCGAGCTCGGTGACACGGTCGAGCCCGTAGCCGGACTTTCCCTCGAAGGTGGTCGTGCCGGCGCGAAGCATCCAGTCCGCGTGCCGGCGTACTGCGGCGGTGAGCTCTTCCGGGCTGCCCGCGCGTGTCGCGCGGACCGTGGACAGGATCCCGCCGCCCGCCGCATGCAGCTCCTCGTAGCTCGCGCCACTGGCGCGGAGGGAGAACTCCTCGACACGGTCGCCGAGAAACGCAGGGTGCGTATGGCAGTCGACGAGGCCCGGGATCGCGCAGAGGCCGGAGCCGTCCAGCTCCTCGACGTCACCGTCGAGCCCCTGCTCTGCGAGCTCGCGCATCGACCCGGTGGCCGCCACGATCCCGCGCTCGCAGAGCACGAAGGCGTTCTCGACGAGCTCGAGCTCGCGCAGCGCCGGACCCCGTAGTGGCGCGTTCGCCGCAGCCGGAGCGGTCACCAGCTGCGCGAGATCGCGGACGAGCAGCCGGTGGCCGGAGGCCGACCCCTCGCTCATGGACGCGGCGACGGCGGCAGCGGCACGCGGAGCCCGTACTCCTTGGCGGCCGCCAGCGCCTCGTCGTAGCCCGCGTCGGCGTGACGCAGGACCCCAGTGCCCGGATCGGTCGTCAGCACCCGTTCGAGGCGCTCGGCCATCTCGTCGCTACCGTCGGCGACGACCACCATGCCGGCGTGGATCGAGTTGCCGATCCCGACGCCTCCGCCGTGATGAACGCTGACCCAGGTCGCGCCGGCGGCCACGTTCAGAAGCGCGTTCAGGATCGGCCAGTCCGCGATCGCGTCGGAGCCGTCCCGCATCGACTCGGTCTCGCGGTAGGGCGAGGCGACCGAACCGGAGTCGAGATGGTCGCGGCCGATCACGACGGGTGCCTTGACCTCACCGCTCCGGACAAGCTCGTTGATCGCGAGCCCTGCGCGAGCGCGGTCGCCAAAGCCGAGCCAGCAGATCCGTGCGGGCAGGCCCTGGAATGCGACCCGCTCGGGCGCGAGTGTCAACCAGCGCTGGAGCGCCCCGTCCTCGGGGAACAGGTCGAGCAGCATCCGGTCGATGGCGGCGATGTCGCCCGGATCGCCCGAGAGCGCCGCCCAGCGGAACGGACCCACCCCGCGGCAGAACAGCGGCCGGATATAGGCCGGGACAAAGCCCGGGTATGCGAAAGCGTCCTTTACCCCGGCCTCTAGTGCCTCCCCTCGCAGGTTGTTGCCATAATCGAAAACATAGCTACCTGCTCGGACGTACTCGAGCATCCCCTCGACATGGCGGGCGATCGACTCGCGCGCGCGACGCAGGTACTCGTCGGGGTCGCTCGCTCGCAACACATCGGCGGCCTCGACGTCGAGACCCGCCGGCACATAGCCGGTGAGAGGGTCGTGAGCGGCCGTCTGGTCGGTGACGAAGTCGAAGGCCTCGCCGCGCCGCGCCAGCTCCGGCACGATCTCGGCGGCGTTGCCGAGCAGGCCGACCGATAGTGCCCGACCCTCGCGCGAGGCCGCCCGCACGCGCTCGAGCGCATCGTCCAACGACTCGGACGCCTCGTCCAGATACCGCGTCTCGAGCCGCCGCCGGATCCGCTCGGGATCGACCTCGATGCACAGGATCGCCGCACCCGCCAGTGTCGCCGCCAGCGGCTGCGCGCCGCCCATCCCACCGAGACCGGCGGTCAGGATCGTCCTCCCGGCGAGGTCGCCGGAGCCGAAGTGCTGCTCGCCGGCCGCCACGAACGTCTGGTAGGTGCCTTGCAGGATCCCCTGGCTGCCGATGTAGATCCAGCTTCCCGCGGTCATCTGGCCGAACATCGTCAGGCCGAGAGCCTCGAGGCGGCGGAACTCGTCCCAGGTCGCCCAGCGGGGAACGAGCAGCGAGTTTGCAATCAGGACGCGAGGAGCGGCGGGGCTCGTCCGGAAAACACCCACGGGCTTGCCGCTCTGGACGAGCAGCGTCTCGTCCTCGCCCAGCGTGAGCAACGACCGGACGAGTGCACGCAGGGCCTCTGGGTTGCGAGCGGCCTTGCCCGAACCGCCGTAGACGACGAGCTCCTCGGGCCGCTCCGCGACCTCGGCGTCGAGGTTGTTCAGCAGCATGCGCAGCGGCGCCTCCGTCGACCACGAGCGCGCGTTCAGCTCGGTCCCGCGAGGCGCGCGGATCGCTGAGAGGTCGCCGCAGAGCGCCTGGACAGTCCTGTCGAGCGACCGCGTGGCGCTCACGGCCGCTCCACCTGCCGTTGTCGTGCCCGCACGCGCCACCACGTGTAGGCCGTCGCGAGCACGAATGCGGCGACGCCACCGGCGAGCGACCTGAACAGGCTGCTGCCGGTCACGTACGCGAAGATCACGACGAGCGAACCAAGCACCGCGTACGCGAGAGCGCTGTCGCGGTAGGGACGCGTCGACTTGCGCCGCTTCGGGTTCACCCCGTTGCCGGAGCTCACGAGAGCTCACCTGTTTCGGCCTCGACCGCCTCCAGGAGCGAGCCGTTGCGGATCGACTCGGCGACCGCCTCGATGTCGCCCGAGAGCGTGCGGTCATCGCGGAGCCGGGGCGAGAGCGACCGTATGTGCTCGCGCGCGGCTCGCACCCCCAGGCCGGGCTGCAACGGTGCGAGAAACTCGACCGCCTGCGCGCCGGCGAGCAACTCGATCGCCAGCACGCGTTCGGCATTCGCCAGCACCTGCCAGGCCTTCAGCCCGGACGCATTGCCCATCGAGACGTGGTCCTCCTGGCCCGCGCTCGTGGGGATCGAGTCGACCGAGGCCGGGTGCGCGAGCACCTTGTTCTCGCTGACCAGAGAGGCGGCGACGTACTGCGGGATCATGAAGCCCGAGTTCAGGCCGCCGTCACCGGTCAGGAACGCCGGCAGGCCGCCGGAGAGGTTCGGGTTGACGAGCCGCTCGACGCGCCGCTCGGCGATGTTCGCGAGCTCGGCCACGGCCATCGCCAGCGAGTCGAGTGCCAACGCAAGCGGCTGCCCATGGAAGTTGCCGTTCGAGACGAGCATCCCGTCCTCGACGAGCACGAGCGGGTTGTCAGTGGCGGCGTTCAGCTCGACGGCGACCGTCTCGCGCACATATGCCAACAGGTCGCGGGAGGCGCCATGCACCTGCGGCGCGCAGCGGAGCGAGTAGGCGTCCTGCACCTGGTCGCACCAACGGTGGGCCTCGTTGATCGCCGAGTCCACGAGCAGCCGGAGCACGTTCGCCGCCGAGTCGGACTGGCCTTTCAGCGGCCGCAGGGCGTGAATCTGGGGGAGGAAGCTAGTGCGCGATCCCTGTAAGGCCTCGAGCGAGATCGCGCAGGCGACGTCGGACGTCTTCGTCAGCCGATCGGCGCGGATCATGCCGAGCGCGCCGAACGCGGCCATGAACTGCGTGCCGTTCACCAGCGAGAGCCCTTCCTTCGCCTGCAGCCGGACCGGCTCGAGACCGGCCTGCTCGAGCGCCTCGCCTCCCGGGAGCCGACGCCCTTCAAAGGTGGCCTCGCCCTCGCCAATCAGCGGCAGCGCGAGGTGCGCGAGCGGCGCGAGGTCGCCGCTCGCTCCGACGGAGCCGCGACTCGGTACGTAGGGCAGCACGCCGCGGTTGAGGCACTCCATCAGCAGCTCGACCGTCACCGGGCGCGCGCCCGAGTAGCCCTTTGCCAACGCATTCGCCCGGAGAAGCATCGCGGCGCGCACGATCTCGTCGGGGTAGGGCTCGCCGACACCGCATGCGTGGCTGCGCAAGAGGCGGAGCTGAAGCTCTTCCGTCAGCTCCTCGGGAATCGAGCGCGAGACGAAGCGGCCGAAGCCGGTGTTGACGCCGTAGGTGTGCTCCTGGCGGCCGTGCGCGGCTTGCTCGACGAGCTCGCGGGCGGCGCTCATGCGCCCGCGCGCGGAGTCCGCGAGTGCGACCGGCCGGGCGTGGACGGCGACCTCCCAGACGTCGGCGAGCGCCAGATCGTCGCCCGTCAGCGCCCTGCTCTCGATCATGCGGCGAGTTTATCCCGCACCCGCCGGGGAGCCTTTTCAGCGGCAGCTCCCCTGAGTACGGTTCCCCCGGCCTCCTCCCCAAGGCGAGCGTATCGCCGCCGGGCGCGTGTGTCTGTCACGGAAGCGTGGCGAATGTGTGACGCCTGGCTCAGTCGTCGAGCAGCCGTAGCTCGAGCACGCGCGAGGCGTCGAAGCCGTCGATCCGCAGCGCCGAGCCGGCGGCGGCAGCCGCCGCGCCGGCGGGCATTAGTCCAACGAGCTCGGAGCCGGCCACCTCCGCCCCGCGCTCGGCCGCATGTCGTTCCACCTCAGCCACGATCGAGTGCAGCTCGGCCGCCTCCCAGTCCTCGACGTTCATGCTCACCTGAACAAGGCCCGCACGCGGTAGCTCCAGGCCGAGCGCCCGCACTCCCGGGAAGCCACCGCCCGTCTCACGCACGAGTTCGGCGATCTCGCGGGCCGCAGCCAACGTCCCGCGCAGGTTGACGTTGAACGCGATCAGCGGCGGGCGTACGCCCACGAGCACCGCGCCGGCCGATTCCGACAGCCGTGCCGGCCCGTGCTCGGGCGCGAGCTCGCCCGCATCGACGCGGCGCTGCAGCTCCTGCGGCCCGCCCTGCCGGAAGAAGGCGGGCCCTCGCCCGGCGCCGAGCGCGCCGTAGAGGAAGACCGGCAGGCCAAGCTCCTCCCCCACCCGAGCCGCGAGCCGCTCGGCCGCCGCTCGCGCCCGCTCCTCGTCCTCGGCCGCCAGCGGCACGACCGGGACGATGTCGGCGGCCCCTATCCGCGGATGCGCCCCCTCGTGCTGGCGCAGGTCGATCAGCTCGGCAGCGCGGGCGATGCCCGCCAGCAGCGACTCGACGAGCTCGTCCCCTGAGCCGACCAACGTGAAGACCGAGCGGTTGTGATCCTCGTCTGCGTGCACGTCGAGGAGCCGTGCTCCGCCCGAACGGAGAGCCGCTGCCAGCGCCTCGATCGTCGTCCGGTCGCGCCCCTCGGAGAAGTTCGGGACGGACTCGAGGGGCCGAGGCACGCGCGTAGTCTAAGAAGCGTGAAGGCGTACTACGACCGCCGCGCCCCGGAGTACGACGAGTGGTACCGCGGCGTCGGCCGCTTCGCGGAGCGCGACCGGCCGGGCTGGGAGGACGACCTCGACGGCCTTCGAGCGACGCTCGAGCGGCTTCCGCCCGCGCGCACGCTCGACGTTGCCTGCGGCACGGGCTTCCTCACCCGGGATCTCCCAGGCGAGATCGTCGGACTGGACCAGAGCGAGTCGATGCTCGAGGAGGCGCGCAGGCAGGCGCGGTCGGCGACGTTCGTCCACGGCGATGCGCTCACGCTTCCGTTCGAGGACGGCTCATTCGACCGCGTCTTCACCGCGCACTTCTACGGACATCTCGAGGAGCCAGAGCGGGAACGGTTTCTGAGCGAGGCGCGGCGGGTGGCGCCCGAGCTTGTCGTGGTCGATGCCTCGCTCCACGCCAGTGACGTGCGTGAGGAGTGGCAGGAGCGGATCCTCAACGACGGCTCGCGCTGGGAGGTCTACAAGCGCTACTTCGAGCCCGAGGCGCTCGCCCAAGAGCTCGGCGGCGGCGAGACGCTCTTCGCAGGCCGCTGGTTCGTCGCCGTCCGCTCTTGACGCGGCGCCGGACGCTCTACCGCTCGATCGCCTCGCTACAGCGCGACAACCGGGTGTGCCGCGCGTGCGCCGAGGCCGGCTTCCCGATCCAATCGCTCCCGGTCGTCCAGCCCTACGCCGGCCAGCACGCGTACATGTTCGGCCAGGCGCCGGGTGTGGTCGAGGGCCAGGAGGGACGGCCCTGGCGCGGCCGCGCTGGCCAAACGCTACGGCGCTGGCTCGGGGTCGACGAGCACGAGTTCTACGCGACCTTCTACTGCGCTTCGGTCACGCGCTGCTACCCCGGCAGAGACTCGAAACGAGGCGACCGGAAGCCAGAGCGCGAAGAACAGGAGCTCTGCGCCTTCTGGCGGGAGTGGGAGCTGCGGCTGATCCGGCCCACGCTGATCGTCCCGGTCGGCACACTCGCCATCAAGCAACTGCTCGGCATCGCCGACCTCAAGAGCTCCATCGGAACCGCGTTCCCGTGCCACGGCGCCGTCGCGGTTCCGCTCCCACACCCGTCCGGGGCGAGCGCGTGGACGAACGTCGAGGCGAACAGGGAACGCACTCACGCCGCTGTACGGCTCATCCACCGCGAGCTCGCGCGAATCCATCGCAACCAGGCGGATCGCTAGATTTCGAGGGTGCAGGAGGTCCCTCGTCATCGCCACACGTTCGCCCGGCTACTCGGCTTCCTGCGCCCCTACAAGCTCTCCCTGACGGTCTCGATCCTGCTCGCCGTCCTCTCCCAGGGGGCCGCGATCGCCCTGGTCTGGCTGACCGGGACCGTGATCGACAAGGCGCTGGCCACACACGATCCCCAGATGCTCTGGATCCTCGTCGGCGCCGTGCTGGCAGTCGGCTTCGCCCGCGCCGGCCTGATGGCCGGCCGCCGTCTGCTCTCCGGCCGCCAGGCTCTGGCGGTCGAGATGGACATGCGGCACGGCCTCTACTCGCACCTAGTGCGCCTCTCGTTCGGCTTCTACGACCGCCACCAGACCGGCCAGCTGATGTCGCGCGCGACGGTCGACCTGCAGGGCGTCCGCTTCTTCCTCGGCTACGGCCTGATCTTCTTCTTCCAGAACGCGATCACCGTTATCTCGGTGACCGTGGTGCTGCTCGTCTTCAACTGGAAGCTCGCGCTGATCTCGCTGGCGATCACGCCCGTGCTCGTGGTCGTCGCCTATCGCTACAGCCACGTGACGCATCCGACCCTGCGCGAGGTACAGCAGAAGCTCGCGGACGTGGCCACGGTGGCGGAGGAGAACATCGTCGGCGTCCACGTCGTCAAGTCGTTCGCGCAGGAGCCGCAGGAGTCGGCCAAGTTCCACGCTCGCTCCGAGGCAGTCTTCGAGCAGACCGTGAAGGCGAACCGGCAGCGCGCGCTCTACGTGCCATTCATCTCCTGGCTGCCGCTGCTTGCGCAGGGCGCCGTGCTGCTCGTGGGCGCGCGCATGGTGACGAGCGGCGAGCTCACCGTCGGTGGCTTCGTCTCCTTCAACCTCTACCTCGGCATGCTGGTGATGCCGCTGCGCTCGCTCGGGATGTGGATCGGCCAGGCGCAGCGCGCGACCGCCTCGGGCGAGCGGATCTTCCAGGTGATGGACGAGCCCGAGGAGATCGCCGAGCGGCCCGCTGCCGTCGAGCTGCCGCCGGGCGACGGTGACCTGCGCTTCGAGGACGTGCGCTTCGAGTACCTCGCCGGACGGCCGGTGCTCGACGGCGTCACGCTCGACGTTCCCGCCGGCAGGACGATCGCGCTGATCGGGCAGACCGGCTCCGGCAAGACGACGCTGACGTCGCTCGTGCCTCGCTTCTACGACACGACCGGCGGCCGCGTGCTGGTCGACGGCGTCGACGTGCGCGACGTGAAGCTCACCTCGCTGCGACGAGAGATCGGCGTGATCTCGCAGGATCCGTTCCTGTTTTCGGCGAGCGTCCGCGAGAACATCACCTTCGGCGCGCCGGATCTCGCCGAGGCGGAGGTCGAGCGGGTCGCTCGACTAGCCCAGGCGGATGAGTTCGTCCAGGAGCTGCCCGACGGCTACGACACGATCATCGGCGAGCGCGGGATCACGCTCTCGGGCGGCCAGCGTCAGCGCCTGGCGATCGCGCGCGCGCTCGCGGTCGACCCGCGGATCCTGATCCTCGACGACGCGACCGCCTCGGTGGACGCGACCACCGAGGCGAGGATTCGCGTGGGCCTGCGCGAGGCGATGCGCGACCGGACGACGCTGATCATCGCCCACCGCCTCTCGACGATCGCGCTCGCCGACGAGATCGTCGTCCTCGACGCGGGCCGCATCGCCGCACGCGGAACGCACGACGAGCTGCTCGAGACGAGCCCGGTCTACCGCGACATCTACGAGCACGGGCTGCTCGAGCGCCAGTTCGCCGACGCGGTCGAGTCGCGTGCGGGCGACGCGCTGGAGGCGGCCTCGTGAGGGTCTGGCAGTCCGGCTCGCACCTGATGCGCGAACGCACTGCGCACGTCGACGACTGGTCGTGGCGGCGCACGCGCCGGCGGCTCGGGATGCTCGTCCGCTTCACGCGCCCCTACCGCACGCGCACGCTGTTCTCGATCGGCTCGCTCCTGCTCGCGACGGCCTTCGCGCTCGCGCCGCCGCTGCTCGCCAAGTACGCGGTCGACGACGGAATCCGCCGGCACGACCTCGGCGCGCTCTGGTGGATCGTCGCCGCCTTCCTCGTCTTCGGCCTTCTGAGCTGGGGCATGAGCTACGTCCAGACCTACCTCACCGGCTGGGTCGGCGAGCGCATCCTGGCCGACCTGCGCAACCACCTCTTCGACCATCTCCAGGATCTCTCGCTCGGCTTCTACGAGCGCAACCGCGCGGGCGTGATCATCAGCCGCCTGACGAACGACGTCGAGGCGATCGACCAGCTGGTCACCGACGGGGTCACGAGCCTGGTCCAGAACTCACTCACGCTGCTCGGCACCGCGATCCTGCTCTTCATCCTCGACTGGCGCCTGGCGCTCGCGACGCTGATCGTGATTCCGTTCATGAGCGTCGCCACGGCGATCTTCCGCAAGCGCTCCGCGCGCGCCTACGCCTCAGTGCGCGAGCGGCTCGGCCTCGTCACGGCCACGCTCGCCGAGGACATCGCCGGGATGCGGATCGTCCAGGCGTTCACGCGTGAGCGGGCGAACACGCGCCAGTTCCGCAAGGTGACCGAGCGCTACCGCGACGCGAACATGGAGACGGTCGTCCTCAACGGCCTCTACTTCCCGTTCGTCGACCTGCTCTCGACGGTCGCGCTCGCAGTCGTGCTGGGCTACGGCGGCCACCTCTACTTCCAGGGCGCGGTCACGCTGGGAACGCTGTTCGCCTTCATGCTCTACGTACAGAACTTCTTCGATCCGGTGCAACAGCTCTCGCAGCTGTACGGCACGTTCCTCTCCGCCACCGCCGCGCTGGACAAGATCGTGGACGTGCTCGACCAGGAGCCCGAGGTGACCGACCTGCCGGGGACGCTCGAGCTGCCGACCGTCGAGGGCAACGTCGCGTTCGAGGGCGTGCGCTTCGGGTACGGCGACGGGCCGGAGGTGCTGCACGGGCTCGACCTCGAGGTCCCGGCGGGAACGACGGTCGCCCTCGTCGGCCACACGGGCGCGGGCAAGTCGACGATCGCCAAGCTGCTCGCACGCTTCTACGACCCGCGTGAGGGGAGGATCACGATCGACGGGCACGACCTGCGCGAGGTGACGCAGGCCTCGCTACGCGGCCAGCTCGGGATCGTGCCGCAGGAAGGGTTCCTCTTCGCCGGCACGGTCCGCGACAACATCGCCTTCGGCCGGCCCGATGCCTCACCGGAGGACGTCGTGAGCGCGGCCGAGACGATCGGCGCGAACGACTTCATCCTTCGGCTCGAGGACGGTTACGAGACCGACCTCCAGGAACGAGGGAGCCGCCTCTCGCTCGGTCAGCGCCAGCTCGTCGCCCTCGCTCGCGCCCTGCTCGCCGACCCGCGCATCCTGATCCTCGACGAGGCGACCTCGTCCGTCGACATCGGCACCGAGCGCAAGATCGAGCGGGCGCTGCGCACGCTGCTCGCGGGCCGGACCGCGTTCGTGATCGCGCACCGGCTCTCCACGATCCGCGACGCCGACCTGATCGTCGTGCTCGAGCACGGCCAGGTCGTCGAACAGGGCACGCACGACGAGCTGATGCGCGTGGGCGGCCTCTACACGTCGCTCTACGGCGACTGGGCCGCCGACGCGGCCTAGAACCGCGCCGACTTCGTGACGTAAGCGTCAAGTCACTGAAACGAGGGATCGGAGTGCCTCTGAACGCGCCCGATCCTCGAGTTGGTGGCCCGCGCACGCATCGCCCTGCTCGCGGGGGTCTCGGCCCTCGCCGCTGCGGTCCTCGTGCCCGCTGCGCTCGCCTGCCCGAAGGGCTACTCCTACGCCGGGCTCTACAGCCCGACCAAGGCGAACGGGATCGCGGCCACGATCAGCATGCTCGACACTCCTGCCGCGGTCGGCGGCTCGAATCACGTCGCCGGCTGGATCGGTGTCGGCGGCCCGGGGCTCGGGCCGCACGGCGCCGACGAATGGCTGCAGGTCGGGCTCGCCACCTTCGGCGACTCGAACGAGGGCCGGCTCTACTACGAGTTGGCACAGCCCGGCCGCGCGCCCGAGTACGTCGAGCTCGCGACCGGGATCGTGCCGGGCATCAAGGTCCGCGTCGCCGTGATGGAGCTGCAGTTCGCACGCGACGCCTGGATCGTCGTGTCGCCCGCCGGAATCTCGGGCCCGTTCTACCTCCCGCGCAGCCACCAGGCCTGGGAGCCGGTGGCGACGGCCGAGAGCTACGCCGAGACGAGGCAGTGCAACCGCTACGCGTACCGTTTCGGCGGGCTGCAGCTTCCGCGCACCGACGGCAGCTGGCGGTCGATGCGCCGCGCCGAGACGCTGCAGGATCCGGGTTGGAAGCTGCGTCGTCACGGCGCCTCCGCGTTCAGCGCCACCGGGGCTTGAGCGGGGCTACACTTCCGACCGCCGCAACGGCACGTTGCGGGGTCGTCTAATGGTAGGACGCTCGGCTCTGGACCGAGTAGTCTAGGTTCGAATCCTAGCCCCGCAGCCTTTCGCAAAGTACCAGCGTCGGCTAGCTACACTACGGCCCGCCGCGGCGCATTCGTCTAGTGGCCTAGGACACCGCCCTCTCACGGCGGCGGCACGGGTTCGAATCCCGTATGCGCCTTTCAGGGGTGCGCGGTTGGGCCGATTTCGCTCAACCATGCGCGCCCAACGCGAACATACGTGCCGGGGAAGCACAGGTGGTGCATACCCCGGTGATACCCGGAATCGGGGCTCTTCTCGCTCGGACCGCCTCTACCTCCGGCAGTGGAATGGCGCAATCGGATCAGCAACAGGGGCCTCTCCCGTTCGTCTTACAGAACGTGGCCAGGCGTCTTTGGTAACAGACCCCCCAATGGCGTCTGGCTCACTTATGCTGGGCAGCCGTCCGGCCCCACCGAGAGGAGGAGTCGGATTGGCAGGTTTCCTATTCAGGCTAGAGACCGAGAACGGCGCCGCGTACCTGGGCTGCGACGATCTCGACGAGCCAGCCGAGCTCGTCTTCTACTGCCCCCTGTGCGCCGAGCGAGAGTTTCGGGGGCGAGTGACATGGTTTCTATGTTGCCCCGCGCGAGACAGGCTGAGTGTTGGCCAGCGGTGCCCTTTCCTAGCGATTCGAGGATTAGGCCGACTGAAGCTCGCCGACCAGTTCGTTCGACTCGACTTCGGCAGCGATAATTTCCGCGAGGGTGTCATCGCGTAGGCGATCCGCCTTCTGCGCGACTGCGAACAGGCTAAACGCCCACACGATTCCGAGCGCCCAGGCGCTCCCGATCGCTACGAGCACGATCACCATCAGAGCAGCGGCAGCGGGTTGAAGGTGCGATGAGCCATAACCCCACCAGAGTGCCACCAGACGGCCCGTGTCGGCTATGACCAGAAGTGGTCGGTCAGGAACCGCGAGCGAGTGATATTCGGAGACCAAAAGGGTCGACTAGAGAGAAGGAAGCAGGCGGCGACGGGGAGTCGCGCCCAACGGGATCGAGCTTCATCCGATCCTCGGCTTCGTCTGCCTGACCAGCTAAAGCACCGGCTCTCCTAGACTCGCGGGCGGTCTCGCCACCGGGGTGCTGCACAAGGAACCACAAATGGAGGCGTCTGCTTGTACGAGGCGCCGAGGACAGGGGGGCAAACGCCCAGGGTCCTCGGCGTCTCTAGACTCACCCAGCCGGCCGGCCCCAGCCCGAGAACCGCACCCCCAAAAGGGGAAGGGGCTCGCCGAGCAAGCCTGAAGGAGAAGGTGGGGTGCGCCTCCTCGTGCGCCGCCACACATGAGGCGCGCCCCCCTCACCTTCCCGCCAGCGAGGCTACTTCTGCCCGGACGGGCCGCCATCCCCCAGAAGGGGGTTGGCGAGGAGGCCCGCCGGTGCTGGTCGTTGAGGACGTGCCCTAACCGGCGACTGGCCTTTCCGGTCGTTGTGAGGCCGGCGGAGCACGTCGTACACTCGGCCGATGGCTCTCGAAAGCGTCGCGCTCATCCCCAGGTGCGCGGAATGCGAGGCAGCTTGGCTGCCGGGGGACGAGGAGCGTTGGCGCGCGTACCTGAGCGGAGACGACCTGGGCGAGCCAGGTGAGCTCGTCTTCTGCTGCCCGGACTGCAGCCCTCCGAACCTTCAGGACAACCCTTGAACAGTCCCGACGGTCACCGTCAAGCCGACCACTGTGCGCCAGGCCGGGCGACGATGGTCACACCCGCACGGTCGGTACCCGCATGAGCCCCCGGCCCGTCGTCACGCGACCCCGCATTCCCTTCGCCGCCTAGTCGCTCTTTCGGTCATGGCCGGAAGTGTCACCACCGCCCTCCTGGTAGCCGGCGCCGGTGAGAAGCGATCAGCGAGGAGGCGGCAAGCGCGGCTTCCTCAACCATCGCCGCGCGTTTCCCGCGTTCGCTCGTCGCGTCTCATTCGGCGACGCCCTCGACGATCAGCCACCGATGTGCTCGAGCCGGTGAGCTAGGAAGAGGAGCTCGTCAGGCTGTCGCAGTCCGACGAGTCCTGGAACGCCTGCTTGAGCTCGCCGTCCGGGTTGGCCTGACCGAGCTTCGTCACGGCCGAGTTGACCTGGTTCTTCATCGTCGAGAGCGTCGTGCTCACGCTCTGCACCGCGGTGGGCACGTCCCGCACGCCCGAGACGTTCTTGACGTCACTCTCCACCTGATCCACGTCGTCCTTGAGCTCGCTCGAGAGCTGGTCGACTTCGTCCTTCGCGTCCTGACCCTGCTTGGTGTTCGGCTTGCCGAGATCCTTGAGGTCGCTGATCAGAGTGTCGCTCGCGCTCTTGATGTCGTCGGCGGTGGTGTTCAGGCTGTCCTTCGAGGGGTTGCTCTTGAGCTCGTTCCCCGCGGACTTGACCGAGTCCTTCCAGGTCGTGACCGAGGAGCAGAAGCCGCTTGCCCACTCGTCGGGAGACGACTCGTTGCTCGAGCTGCTGTTGCCGCCACAACCGGCCGCCACTAGCAGCGCACCCAGCACCAGCATTGCCAGCGCGGGCCTCAGCGCAGGCATGGCATACGCCCCTCCACGGATCACAGCCTCTTCCGGCGCGCGGGGCGGTGCATCACCCCTTCGGGACGATCTGCCGGCGCCGGACGGAAGGAAGTCTAGTTCGAGGGACCGAACGGGCTTAACCTCAGGTCTGTAACGGGACCCTGATGCTCAGGCAGGCTCTGAGAGAGCCTTTTCTCAGGAGGCGGTTATCGAGCTACCCCGCCGACTGTGTCTCGGGCGGATCTTCCTTGTGGTGCTTAGCGTGTCTGTTGGCGTGATGCTCCTCGCGTTCCCTCACGTACCCGACGCCGAGCTGACGTGCCAACTCGACCAGGATCCCAATACCGGTCAGCACGTAGATGGTGGTGAAGATCTTCAGCGCGTCATGCGTCAGCGTGAGGTTCGGGTCGGCGATGCTCGACGTGGTCAGCGTGCAGACGGCGAAGTAGAACCCGTTCGTCACACTCCAGTTTTCGCCAAGCGAATAAGTGACCGTCCCGACCAATATGAGGACGATCGCGGCTCCCACGACGGCGCCGAAGTGCTCTTCCTTGGCGGCGTACTTGATCGCCCCGAGCATCCGCCGGAGCATGGACAAGACGGACAGCACGTCGTAAGGCTCGCATCACTGGCGGACGGTCATGCCGCATCGCCCGCTCAGGAAATGCGGCCTCCGCTCCGGCGTCTATCGGAGCTCGTTGCGACTGAACCGCGGCCGTGGCTCAACCGAGAGTGAGATTCGCCGATTCCTGGTCGAGGGTTCGGTTGTTGCCTGGCCCGTGAACATGCCGCCCCCTCTACCCCTAGACGAATTGCACGACCTGCATAAGACCCGAAGGTTGTTGAGCGCATTCGTTCCGCCTCTGCTCAACGAAACGATGTGGTCGACCGTCAGGTCAACTCGACCGCCGCACCAGGTACACCACGGCTGTCGCCGGATGAGCCGGCCACGGACGCGGAGGTACGCGTCGGTGTAGCCGCGCTGCTGCCGAGTGCCAGGTCGAGGCATGGGTTCAGACTGCTTCCCAGTGTCCGTCGACGAGCGGCGCTTGGCCCCCAGGCTCGGGCAAGCTCGATTCCAGCGCCATCACTTCCACTCGCCGAGCATCGGAGCTACCTTGAAGTCAGGACTGCGGCCAAGGCTAGGTGGTTGCGTCTCTAGACCCCGGACGACAGCCGCCGCGTGTACCGGCGATCGCCCTCCCTGGCACACAGCCTTGGTCGCCCCCATGCTCGGTCGAGAATGGGCCGAATGGCCTATGGACAACCATCCGCAAGTGAAGAAGGCTTCCCTCAGCATGGCTCCGATGGGGCGGGAGCCATGTGCGAGTGGGGCCGGGACGCATCCGGGAGGGCGGCTTCCGTGGGTATGCATCCCGGCTCCACCTTGTAGGACCTTTAGCGCTCGATCACACCGAGGAACTGCTCGACAGGAACGAGGATCGCGAAGTACATCGGGTACTGCCTGACGAGCGGATCGCTCAGTCGGTAGTACGCGCCACGTTCGATCAGGCTGCTGACCATCTCAGGCCTGAATGACTCGAGCGCAATCACTCGCGCATTGGCGTCGACGAGCTCCCGGATCGTCGACCTACGTCTTGACGATCGTACGGTCACGATGCTGCTCCTTCCGTTGGAGTTGCCAGGAAGGCTCGGGCGCCGACCGTGCAGACAGGCTCTCACTTGCGACCATCGCCGTCGCCTCGCCCTGCTCCAGCAGCTCGTTCAGGCCGGCAAGCCGAACGAGCGCCGGGACGTCGGCCTCGAGCCAGACCGCCGCCATCGGCGAGCGCCAAACCGTCGCCCACCACGCGCGGGTCGACTTCGAGTAGCGCGTCGCACCCGGCAGGGTCGGCGTCTTCGTCTTCGTCGTCTTCTCGGCGGACAGCTTTACCGGAGCGGGAGCCCTGTTTCGGCGCCTCCGCTGCGCCGCAGGCTTCGGAGGCGGGCCGGTCACGCGACCAATGGCACGGAACCCGTACCGCGCTTGACAACCGATTTGCGCGACGAGGCGTAATAGAGGCATGAGATCCCGTGAGAAATGCAGAGCCTGGGAATGTCAAGGAGGCGGCGGATGCTCGTCATCGCTGCCTTATTCCTAGTGCTCCTTGGGGCATCCGTGCTCGGCCTGCGGACGGCTGACGGAGGTCGCTGGCCCTTTCTTGTCGCCTCCACGCTCTCCGGGGGTGCCCTTCTTGCCCTGGTCATGGCGACGGTGATCGCCTTGACCGCTGGAAGAGACACGTGGAACAGCTGGGTGAGCGGCTCCCCGTCTTCTGAGACAGTCACCCTTTGGGTGGTGCTGATCGTCGGGCCGGTTCTGCTTGCCACGTGCCTTGCGCTGCTCATTGTCGGCGCGGTCCTCCGCACCCGGTAGCGGCGTCGCTCCGGGCAAGCATCTTCACGTTGACCGGCACCGCGGCTCGGAACGCGTACAGAACGCGAAACGGCTGGATTCGGGGTCTTTACGCTCTCAGCCCGTCGAGCCCGTATCCAGCCCCCTCGACGCGAGTTGCAGCTCGCATGAGCCGCACGCATATTCTCTCGCGTGTTCGTGCCTCCATCAGCACGAGCGTCAATGTGGTCGGCGGTCAATGGATCGCCTGGACTGCCAGGTCGGCCGCAGATCCAGCACGTCGTCTCTTCGCGAAGCACCTGCGCACGGACACGGCGGTGGTCGGCGCCGAGACCGCGCTGCGTGCTCGACCCACGTGCTCGCTCGTGCTCACGTCGACAGGCAGGACAGAGACCACGCCGATCGTGCAGCCGCCCGCAACGGCTAAGGTGGGAGAGCGGGCTCACGCAGCCTGCCCGCTCTCCCGCTCGGGGTCACTCACTCGCAGCGCGAAGCGCTCGGGAAACGCCTTGACCGCGGGGGAGTCGAGGCGGACCCACTCGCCACGCTCCAACATCCGAGCGATTCCTCCGGGTCTGAATGGCTCGACGCAGACCACCATCGTCGAGCCGTCGAGCAGCGGCCGTGCGGGCTCGGGCTTCGGGCGGCGCAGCACGGTCACACCTCGACGATCAGGTCGACCCACGCCTCGGCGCGCGCCAGCCGAGCTCGTTGCGCAGCAGCCCCAGCGAACGAAGGGCGGCGGCTCTGTCCGTGTCCGAGGGCTCAGAGGTCCCGGATGGGTGTGAGTGCCATCGGCCCGCGAAGGTGATCGTGGAGTCGGCGGAATAGTCGGCCAGCTCCCGCGCGATCCCGAAGCCGGGCTCGGCGCTGATCTCGACGTGTCCTGGATAGGCGAGCCGATCCGATCGTCGCCGGTTGCCGCTCCGTAGATCGCGAGCGCCTTCTCGAGATCCCGGAAGACGCCGATGTAGTCGACGATCAGCCCGTTCTCCTTGTCGGGGAAGACGCGGTTGGCGCGCGCGGTCGTCTGCATTAGCGTGTGGTTTCGCATCGGGCGATCGAGGTAGACGGTCGAGCAGCTCGGCGCATCGAAGCCCGTCATCCACATCGCGCAGACGAAGACGAGCCGCATCGGGTCGCGGGAATCCTTGAACCGCTCGTCGAGCTGCTCCGCGAGCATCCGCGCCCGATGCGGTCTGATGTCGAGCCCGGCCCGCTCGAGCTCCGCCACCTCGTTCTGGCCCTGGCTGACGACGACCGCCATGTCCGTCGTCTCCATCAGCTCGATCCTGCTGGCATGCCAAGGACGCTCGATCTCGGGGAGTGCGTCGTGCTCGGCCCGGAGCTCCGCCAGAAGACTTCCCACTCGTCGCGAACGAGGTCGTGCATGCGCACGGCGGTCGCCTTGTCGACCGAGACGACCATCCCCTTGCCGTCGAACCCGCGTCCGACGAAGTGGCGGACGACGTCTCGCGCGATCGTCCGCAGCCGCTCGGGCCGGCGTATGAGCGCGACCTCGCGGGCGAAGCGCCGGACGAGTAAGGCCTCGGCCTCGTCGTCGACCTCGGCCTCCTCGAGGATCTCGTTGAGCTCCTTGTCGAAGGCCTCGTTCACGAGCTGGAGCTCGGGGATTCGGTTCTCGTAGAAGAGCGGAACCGTGGCGCGGTCGGCGATCGCGTCGCGGAAATTGTAAATCGAGACGTAGTCGCCGAACTCCCGCCGCGTGAGCTCCTCGCCGACGACGAGCGGCGTGCCCGTGAAGCCCATGAACGCGGCCTCCGGGAGGGCGGCGCGCATGTTCTGCGCGAGCGTGTCGTACTGCGTCCGGTGCGCCTCGTCAGTGATGACGATCGCGTCGTCCCGATCGGAGAGCACGGGCATCTCCGCCTCGCCCTCCCGCAGCCGGAATTTGTGGATCAGCGTGAAGACGTAGCGGTTGTCGGCGCGCAGCAGTTCCCGCAGGTTGGCGGCGGTATCGCCTGGACGTCCGCTTCGCGACTGACCGCGCCGGCGTCGACGAACGTCCCGTGAAGCTCGTCGTCGGGCTCCTTGCGGTCGGTCACCATCACGAACGTCCAAGCTCCGGGCATCCGGCGGAGAACCTTCTGTGTGAACCAGAGCATGGAGAGGCTCTTGCCCGCCCCTTGGGTGTGCCAGAAGACGCCGAGCTGCTTCCCCTCGGTGGCGCGGATCCGCTCGAGGGCCTCCAGCGCGGGGTTCACGCCGAAGTACTGGTGGTAGCGCGCGAGCGCCTTGATGAGGCCACCCGGCTGCTCGCTGTAGGCGACGAAGCTCTCAACGAGATCGAGCAGCCGCGCCGGCTCGCACGTTCCCGACCTTCGCGAGCTCGGTCTCGAACGACGCGCCGCCGATGCCGTGTCTTCCGCTCTTCCGGTCGTGCGATTCCCGGGGTACGCGACCGCTGATTCGCGAGGCCGATTACCTCGAGCTCGTCGAGCAGAACTCCTACGCCGACGACCGGGTCCGGCCGTGAGCGGTCGTCGCCAGCGCGGTACTAGGCAGAACGGTGAACGGGTAGCGCGGCGCGTAAGGGGACGGCCTGAACCCGAAGAACCTGCTCCTAAGGATGGAGCCGCGGTAGTCGACACGTTCGGGGGAGCGCGCTAATGCGCCGCAAGGAGGCCATCTAGACACCGCCCCGAGAGAGTGGGACACTTGCGGTATTCGTCAGCCTGGCTTCGCCGGGCGGGGGCCGGCAAGGCCGGGAATCTGCGGACAGGAAAGGAGCCCCCGATGACGAGGATTAGGCGAAGCCTTCGCCTTCAGCTACGAGGCGAAAGAGCTGATTACCCGCGGGGCTAACTGCTCCGCGCGCTCACTGCAACGAACAACGCAGAGGAGGAACAGTGACTAGGAAGAGATCACTCGCTAGCGCAATCGCCCTGATCGCGGTGGCGGCGATGGTCGCCGCGGGAGCGATCTACGCCTCGTCCGGCGACGATGGCAGATCGCAGGGGGCGAACCCGATCATCGGCTCGTGGGAGGTAACGGTCGATCGCGGCCCGCAGCTTCCGCCAGTGAAGGGACTGACCACGTTCACACGCGGCCATTCGCTGATCGGTACGGGTAACACGCTTGTTCGCGGCCCCTCGCACGGGGCATGGGAGCACGTGAGCGGACGGCTCTACGCTGATACACAGGTCTTCTTCAGGTTCGACCCGACCGGGACGTTTCTGGGGACACAGAGAGTCAACGAGAACGTGCGGCTGGCGCCGGACGGCGACTCGTTCACGACGGTTTCGATCTCGAATCTGTTCGATCCGAACGGGAACCTCGTCGTCGGCGGATTGCGAGCGACCGTCACCGGGACGCGGATCCACATCGACCGGATCCCGGATCAGCCGTAGATCCACTTTTCTCGGGCTTGGGGCGTTCCGGCGACTAGGGCGCGTCCCGAGCCCGGCCGACGTGGCGTTCCTCTCGGTTCCGCTCGCTCCGCCAGCGCCAGTGACGGCCAGGCGTCCAGTTGGAACCCTCGAGCAACGTGCTCGCAGGTGCCCGGACGGGCTCGATTGATGGTGTCCCCCGTGGTGTCCCGCCGAGAATTACCTGCCGATTTGCAGGGGTGTTCAAACCCCGTATGCGCCTCTCCCTGCTACACGGTTAGCCCGTCAAGCGGCCGCCGTCCGGTCGCTCACCATGTAGGCGACGAGCAGGGCAGCCGGGAAGAAGACGAGGCTGAAGAGGAAGTAGAGGAAGAAGCTGTGCCCTTTCCGGGCAGCGACGCGAGCTGGCCAGAAAGCGATTGCGATCCAGAGGATGATCGCGAGAGTTGTCCAGATCCAAACACCGTTTGCAGCGAGAAGCACGTCGACCTCCTTGTGGTCGGGCTCGTCGAGTATCGCGGTTTGGCGAAGTCTCGCCTAGGCGCGATGCTGCAGTCCCATCCCCGCGCTGCCGATGCAGTGGGCGTGTGGGCCGTGATCCCTCTCTCGGGCTTCGTCCTCGGCTTCGCGCTCCCGCGCTGGTGGATCGCTGCGGCGGCCCTGCCGTTCGGGTCGTACATCCTCCTCACCAACGAGCTCGAGGGGAACGTCGGCCTTTGGGTCGCGTCGGTGCTCTCGGTGCTGCTCGCTTGCGCGATCGTCTGCGGCGTGGCGCTGCGCCGGCTGTACCGCCGACGGCTCCGCGACTAGTCGTCTAGGTTCCGCCCATGGCCGTCGAGCCCGACCAGCTGCGTAGCTGCTCCCTGTTCACCGGCCTCGGCCACGAGGAGCTCGAGCCTCTTTGCGACTGGTTCGAGGTCGCGAGCGTCTCCGAGGGCGTCACGGTCGCCGGCGAGGGAGCTACCGGCTAGTCGTTCTTCGTGATCGCGCAGGGCAACGCCGTCGTCAGCGCCGACGGCGACGAGCTGGCGACGCTTGGGCCCGGCGACTTCTTCGGCGAAGTCGCGATCCTCGGCGGCGGGCGCCGCAGCGCGACTGTCACCACCACCAGCCCGGCAACACTGCTGGTTATGTTCGGGACCGAGTTCCGCCGGCTGCAGGAAGCCCAGCCCGAGGTCGCGGCGCGGCTCGAAACGGCGATGGCCGAGCGCGTTTCGGACAGCTGACGGCTAGGCGCCGAGCTCGGCGCGCAGCGGTCCCGTGTCCAGCGGCTCGAAGCCGATCCGGCCGGCGATCTCCTCGCTCGACGGTTTGGTGCCCTCGCGGAAGAGCTCGCGCAGGCGGTCGCCTGCCTCCTTGCTCGCCCACCACTCCTCGCCCACCTCGCGCTCGAGGTACGTGCGGAGCTGGGCCGCGCGGATCCAGGCGCGCAGGTAGTCGGCCGAGTAGAAGCCCGCGTCCATGTCGGCCAGGAAGCCCTCGCGCCGGTACTCCATCCCCGTCGCGGCGGTGAGGCGCTCGGCGTAGCCGGCGTCGGTGCCGCCGTCCTCGGCGAAGCGGCCCCAGAAGTCGAGCTCGAACTGCAGCTTGGCCGCGTA
The DNA here is from genome assembly GCA_963772975.1 of uncultured Actinomycetes bacterium. GTDB lineage: Bacteria > Actinomycetota > Thermoleophilia > Gaiellales > Gaiellaceae > AC-32. Next base: position 329,797 of record CAVYZH010000011.1, on the reverse strand, counting down.
GCGGCGGAAGAGCAGCGCCTCCATGAACACCGTTGCCTCCGCGTTCTGCTCGGCTTCCTCGTCGGAGAGATCGAAATAGCGCGCGTGCCAGCCCGGCTGCCGTGAGATCGCCTCGACGATGTACGAGTAGATCTCGGTGAGCGCATGGTCGCGCGAGATGTTGCGGAACGTGTAGGGCAGCGAGGGGTCGCAGCCCGCGTAGTGCAACGCGTGGCCGGCCTCGTGCAGGAAGGCCTGGTAGTCGTGGAGCCCGCCCTGCGCACGCGTGATCAGGTGGACGATCTTCGGCGGGTCGGCTGGGATCACGCAGGCCCGCGGTGACTTCTGCGGCCGGTCGTCGAGGTCGAGCTTGATGTTCGGCTCGTTCTCGAGGTCGAAGCCGAGGCGCTTGAGCGTGTCCATGCAGACCGGCACGGCCTGCTCCTTGGTGTAGATCGCCTCGAGCGGCGAGAGGCGCCGCAGGTAGGCGATGTGCGACGAGCTCGGCACCTGCTCGCGCTCCGGGCCGAGCAGCCGCTCGAGCCAACGGTCCTTCAGGCGGCCGTAGACGTCGGTGACCGCCTCGCTCGCCGCGGCCAGCGCGGCCTCGAGCTCGCGCAGCGAGATGCCCTTCTCCTCCTCGTTGCGCTCGACCGGGTCGCCGATCCCGCTGACGTCGGCCTCGAGCTTCTCGCCTGCGCGCAGCACGTCGAGCCGCTCGTCGTTGAAAGTCGCCGAGACCTCGTTGGCCAACTTACCGAGCTCGTCGCGGTCTTCGTAGCCGGCCAGGACGGCGAGCTTGGCCTGGGCGGTGCGCAGCGGCAGCTGCTCGCCCTTGAACTCGACTCGCGCGGCGAGGATCGCGTTCTCGAGCGCGTCCTCCCGCTCGGCGAGCTCGGCGGAGATCAGCCCCGCCTCGCAGGTCTTGCGCAACCGGTAAAGCCGCTCGCGCTCGCCCTGGGCGGCCTCCGACTCGGCCTCGCGCAGGCCGGCCAGCTGGTCGCGCGTGAACAGCTCGGCATAGCGCGCGACGATCTCGGCGCGCTCGGAGACCTCCTTCTCGCCGACGCGGACGGCGCGGCCCTCCTCGGCGCGCTCGAACAGGTAGCGCTGCAGACGCGACTCGTAGTCGGCCGGGCTGAGTACGGCGGGCGTGACGCTCATCGGGGCGTGAATCTACCTGTGCGGCGCAAGCGCGCGAACGACGTCGAGCAGCTGCTCGAGCCGGAACGGCTTCGGGACGACGCCGTCGGCTTCCGCGACCGTGATCGAGTCGAGCGTCGCGCTCCCGGTGAAGAGCACGATCGGCGCATTGTGCTCGCGCGCCCGCAGCGAACGCATCAGCGCCAGCCCGTCGTCGGCGCCGATGTGGATGTCGAGCAGGAAGAGGTCGACCGGGTCCGACGATACGGCATCCTCTGCGGCGGCGACGCTCGGAGCCTCGAGCACGTGGTAGCCCTCGAGCTCGAGATTGACCCGGCAGAGCAGGCGCAGCGACGCGTCGTCGTCGACGATCAGGACCGTCGGGCCTACTGGCGTTGAGGGCACTGCCGTATCTGTTTGCCCGCTTCGCGCGTTTTATCACTCAGAAATGATAGGGACCGCGGACGGTCTCCCCCAGCCGACACCGATCTACCGAAGGCGCGCCTGGCTTCTGTTTCAGCGCGCGCTGGACCCGCTCGCCCCGCCACGGCCGCTGCCGGCGAGTCGCGCAAGGGACTCCTCGCGCCCGAGGAGCTCCAGGCTCTCGAACAGGCCGGGCGACACCTTCCTGCCGGTCACGGCCAGGCGAATGGGCTGAAACGCGTCGCGGGGCTTAAGCCCGAGCCGCTCGGCCACACCGCGCAGCGTCGACTCGATCTCACCGGCCTCGAACGGGTCGACCTGCGCGAGCGCCTCGGCCGCGGCGGGCAGTATCTCACCGTCCACCGCGCTCTCGGGCTCGACGCGCGCGAAGAAGAACCCGGCGAAGGCCGGGAACTCGCCCAGGGTCGCGATCTTCTCCTGCACGAGTGGAGCGACCTTCCGGACACGCTGCTCGTCCCACTCGTAGCCCTGCTCGCGTAGGTATGCGACGAGGACGTCGGCGTACTCGCCCGGCGGCAGCGAGCGCAGGTAGACGCCGTTCATCCAGTCGAGCTTCGCGTAGTCGAAGACAGCCGGGCTCGGGACGACGCGGTCGAGCGAGAAGCGCTCGATGAGCTCGTCGACCGACATGATCGTGGTCCTGTCGTCGTAGCTCCAGCCGAGCAGCGCTAGGAAGTTCACGAGCGCGGGCGGGTAGTACCCCTGCTCGCGAAAGTCGTCGACGGTGACCGAGCCGTGGCGCTTCGAGAGAGATCGACCGTCCGCGCCGAGGACGTGGGAAACGTGCGCGTAGACAGGGACGTCGGCACCGATCGCGCCGATCAGGTTGAGCTGCTTCGGCGTGTTCGAGATGTGGTCCTCGCCGCGGATCACGTGCGTGATCCCGTCCCAGACGTCCTCGAGCGGGGAGGCGAAGTTGTAGGTCGGCCTGCCGTCGGAGCGGACGAGCACGAGGTCCTCGAGCTTCTCGTTCGGGACCTCGACCCGGCCGCGCACGACGTCGTCCCAGGCGGTGATGCCTTCGTCGGGCATGCGGAAACGGACCGCGCCTTCGTCCTCGTACGCCTTGCCCTCCGCCAGCAGCCGCTCCGCGACCTCGACGCAATCTTTCTGCCGGTCGAGCTGGAAGGTCACGTCGCCGTCCCATTGCAGCCCGAGCCAGCGCAGCGACTCCTGAATCTGCTCCGTCGACTCGGCGACCTCGCGGCTCGTGTCGGTGTTCTCGATCCGCAGCCGGAACTCGCCGCCCTCGTGGCGCGCGAAGAGCCAGTTGAAGAGCGCCGTGCGGACGTTCCCGATGTGGAGGAAGCCCGTCGGGCTCGGCGCGATCCGAACGCGGACGCTCATCGTCACTAGCGTACTGGCGTGGCCGAGCGCGTCCTGACACAGCGCGAGCTGAACCGCGCGACGCTCGCTCGCCAGCTGCTCCTAAAGCGCGTCCGGCTCGGCGTCGTCCCGGCGCTCGAGCGGGTGGCCGGGCTCCAGTCGCAGCTCGCCGCGACCGCCTATGTCGGACTGTGGGCGCGGTTGGACGGCTTCCGGCCAGAGGCGCTCGACCGCGCGCTCCTGAGCGGACGCGCCGTGCGCGGGCTGCTGATGCGCGGCACCGTGCACACGGTCACGGCTCGCGATTTCGCCCTCTTCGGCGCAGCGCTCGCCGGTGACCCGCCAGGGTGGGTGACACCCGAGCTGGAAGCCATCGCCGAGCAGGTGGCCGAGCCGTTGCGCGAGTACTGCTCGGAGCCGCGGACGCGGAGCGAAGTGCTCACCTGGCTCGAGCGGGAGCGCGGCGTGCCGAACGACGGCAGCAACGGCATCTGGTACGCGATCCGGCTCAGGTCACGCATCGCGCACTCGCCTGAGTCCAGTCGCTGGCGCGCCCCGATCCACAACCCGACCTTCCTCGCGCTGGAGCACGACGAGGAGGACGGCGAGGCCGCCCGCGAGGCGATGGTGCGGCGCTACCTGACAGCCTTCGGTCCCGCGACCCGCGCCGAGATCTCGGGCTGGTCGGGGTTGAAGGTCGGCCGCTTCGCACACCTGCTCGACGGCCTCGTCCGGCTGCGCGACGACCGCGGCCGCGAGCTGCTCGACCTACCACGCGCGCCGAGGCCGGCTGCCGACACGCCCGCTCCGGTCCGGTTGCTGCCGAAGTTCGACAATGTCCTGCTCGACCGGCAGCGCGTCCTCCCGGAGGCCTACCGCAAGCTCGTCGTGCGCAAGAACGCCGACGTCCAGCCGACGTTCACGGTCGACGGCTACGTGGCCGGCAGCTGGCGCGTCGAGAAGCGGCGAGTCGTGACCGAGCCCTTCGAGCCGCTCCCGCGCACGGCCCGGCGCGAACTCGCGGAAGAGGCGCGGCGCCTGGAAGCGTGGCTCGGGTAGCGTCGGCGACATGCTCCTTGGCGGCCACTGCTCGGGCGGGATCAAGAAGGCGCTCGAGAACGCGCACGCCTTCGGAATGGATGCGGTGCAGCTGTTCGTCCAGAGCCCGCGGGCCTGGCGCTTCCCCGACCACGACCCGGCCGAGCTCGAGGCGTTTCGCGCCCGGCGCGAGGAGCTCGGGATCGGCGCGGTCACCGTCCACGCGCTCTACCTGATCAACCTCGCCAGCCCCAAGGACGACTTCTACGAGAAGAGCGTCACCACGCTGAGCTCGACCGTCGACACGGCCTGCGCGATCGCGGCCGACGCGGTCGTCTTCCACGTCGGCTCGCACCTCGGGTCCGGTTTCGACGCCGGGCTGGAGCGCGTCGTGCCCGCTCTCCGCACGGCGCTCGAGCGCACCAACGAGACGACGTGGCTTTGCATGGAAGACACGGCCGGGGCAGGCGACACGGTCGGCCGCTCGCTCGAAGAGCTGGCGGCGATCTACGACGCGGCCGGCCGCCACGAGCGGCTCGGTGTCTGCCTGGATTCGTGCCACCTCTTCGCCTCCGGCTACGACATCACCAAGCCGGCCGTGCTGGACGACCTGCTCGGGCAGCTCGACCGCGAGATCGGCCTCGAGCGCCTGCGCTGCCTGCACGTGAACGACTCGAAGGAGCCGCTCGGCTCGAACCGCGACCGGCACGAGAACATCGGCGACGGCCTGATCGGCAACAAGCTGGCCGTCTTCCTCGGCCACCCCAAGCTGCAGGGACTGCCGGGGCTGCTCGAGGTACCCGGCGACGGGCACGGCCCGGATGCCGAGCAGATGCAGAAGCTACGGGCGCTTCACAGGAAGGCTACGAAGTGATCCGCGCGAAAACCCGGAAGCTCGGCTCGCCGACCGGCAGCTCGTGGAACTCGGGGTTGACGCAGCCCCGCTCGTCGGTCCGGCTCTCGTAGCACCCCTCGACCTCGCTGCGGCACATCGGCAGCGCCGGGGACGTCGCGCGTACCGCGCCGAAGCCGGCGCGACGCGACTCGGCCGCGCGCAGCAGGTCGAAGTCGATCTCGACCGAGAAGACCTTCATCAGGCAGCCCATGTAGGTGTGGCCGAACTCCTCGTACGCGTAGACGAAGGGGCACCCGCGCTCGACGCACGCGCCGGGGTACACGACCTTGTCGCAGTGGACGCCGCAGCGGCGGCATTCGACCTCGTCCTGGGGGCGGAGCGGAAGCTCGGTCGGCTGGGCGGCCGCCTGCTCGCGTGTCTCCATGACCTGATTGTGGGTGCTGGAGACCACGCTCCGCAAGACTTGACAACGTACGCGTCAGAGGCTAGGGAGCGAGCCGGCGCGCGACGTTGAGGACGTCCAGCTGCGTGAACGCCTGGTAGTCGGGCTCCGCGCCGTCCGGGTGCTCGTCGGCCCGGAACCAGAGTGCCTGCGCGGTCGTCATCCCGAGCTCGGCCGCGCCACGGACATCCTCGAAGAGCCGGTCGCCCACGAAGAGCGCCTGCTCCGGCTCGACCTCGAGCGCCTGGAGCGCGCGCTCGAAGATCGCCGGGTGCGGCTTGCGCAGCCCGACCTCCGAGGAGAAGACGCTGAAGTCGAGCCGCTCGGCCAGGCCCAACTGCTCGAGGTCGCGGTGCAGCAGCCAGCCCGGGTCAAACGCGTTCGAGACTAGGCCGAGCCTTAGGCCGAGCTCGCGCAGCGCCTCCAGCAGCGGATGCGTGTGTGCCGCCAGCACACGCGCCGGGTCCCAGGCGCGGTGCTCGGCTTCGAGGAAGCGGTCGAGCTGCTGCTCGTCGACCTCGATCTCGAAGTCCCGCAGCAGCCGGAGCACGAGCTGCGGGTACTCGATCTCCTCGATCGTCCCCGGTGCCCAGAAGAGCGGCTCGTACTCCTCGCGGAAGTGCTCCGTCAGCTCCGGGCGCTCGGCCTGCCCGATCGCCGCGAGCCCCGCGCGATGGCCGGCCGCGACCAGCTCGGGCGAGTAGACGAACTGCATCAGCGTGTCGCCCCAGTCGAAGAGAACTGCCTTCAGCATGCGGCTGAGGCGTCGCTTGCGATGCCGGCTTCAGGAGCGCGGGCTGTGCCCGTGCTCCGTCGGAAACGACCGGTCGACACATCGGGAAAACCGACCACGCGACTAGGCTAGCGCCGTGGGCCGCAAGCTCCTCTGGGCGTCGCTGGTGCTGGCCCCGATCACGCTTCTCCTGCGCTTCGTCTTCGACGCCGACGACACGACGCTGTTCGTCGCCGCGGCGGCGTCGCTCGTGCCGCTCGCGTGGCTGATCGGCGAGGCGACCGAGCAGGCGGGCGAGCACACGGGGCCGGGGATCGGCGGGTTCCTGAACGCGAGCTTCGGCAACGCGCCCGAGCTGATCATCGCCCTCTTCGCGGTCAACGAGTCGCTTCCCGACGTGGTGCGCGGCTCGCTCGCCGGGAGCGTCGTCTCGAACATCCTGCTCGTGCTCGGCGTTGCGCTGATCTTCGGCGGCCAGGGCGGCCACGGGCGGCCGCTCGACCGCTTCTCGCTGCTCCTGCAGCTCGGGCTCGTGCTCGTTGCGACCGTGCTCTTCCTGGTGCCGTCGGTTCCCGGCTGGACGGGCAACCCAGAGCGTCACTCGCTGGCGGTGTTGACGATCCCGGTCGCGATCGTGCTGCTCGTCCTTTACGGCGTGGTGACGAGGTACTCGCTGCGACGGCACAAGCGGCTGCACGAGGAGAGCGGCGACGAAGCGGCCGAAGGCGGCTGGACGTTGACCGTCTCGCTCCTCGCGCTCGGCGCCGCGACGGTCGTCACGGCGCTGATCAGCGAGACGCTCGTGCACTCGCTGCACGCGTTCGCCGAGTCGGTCGGCTTGTCGCAGTTCTTCATCGCAACGGTGATCGTGGCGATCGTCGGCAACGCGGCCGAGCATGGCGGCGCGATCGTGATCGCCTCACGGGGGAAGCTGCGGCTGGCCAGCGAGATCGCCGTCTCTTCGAGCGCGCAGGTGGCGCTGCTGGTGACCCCCGCCGTAGCGCTGCTCTCGTGGCTCGTGCGGCCGGCGCTCCCGCTCACGTTCCGGCCGGTCGAGCTGGCGGCGATGGGCGGCGCGGCGGCGCTCGTCGCGCTGCTGCTGGCCGACGGTCGCGGTCGGCGCTGGGAAGGGTTCCTGCTCGTCGCCGTCTATGCCGGCGTGGCGTTCGGCTTCTACGTCGCCGGTGACCGCTAGCTCGCGGGCCCGAAGACTTCCGCCGTGCGCGTGAACGGGTACGTCGCCCAGTAGAGCTTCACGACCTCGCCGCTCTCGTCCCGCACCACGCGCAGCGTCTCGCCGCGCTCGCCGCCCGAGACGACGCGGAAGCGGTCGTCGCCCTCGGGCTCGAACACCGACGGCTCGCGCTCAGGCGGCGCGTCCGCGAGTCGTGCTTCGAGTTTGCCGCCGCGCCAGCTGAAGATCGACTCGTCGCCCTCCGACCACCAGCGCCCCAGCAGCGTCACGATCTCGGCCGGCGGCGCCTGCTCGGGCTTCCACGGCTCGAGCTCGGGTAGCAGCTCCTCGAGCGCCGCCTCGGCCAGCCCGAGGCCGGTCGCGCTCAGGTTAGGCCAGTTGCCGGCGTTCGTCAGTACGACTGCCCCGATCCGGTCGCGGCGGGAGTAGGCGAGGATCGAGAGGAAGCCCGGGAAGCCGCCGGTGTGACCGCCGAAGACCCGCTCGCCGCGCCGCGAGAGCTCGATCCCGAGGCCCCAGCCGCGTGTCCAGTTCGCGTCGGCCATCACGTTCAGGTCGTGCATCTCCCCCACTGAAGAGGAGGCCAGCACCGCTTCGTCCGGGTCGCAGAGGAACGCACCCCAGCGCGCGAGGTCGCCGACCGTGCTGTAGAGGCCCGACTCGCCGCCCTTGCCGCCGAGCTCGAGCACGGGCTCGCGCCGCACCGAGTCCGAGTAGGGCTCGATGAAGTACGGCAGCGCGGAGCTCTCGCCCGGCCCCCAGGTCGTCCGCTCGAGCCCAAGCGGCTCGAGCAGCCGCTCCTGCACGTAGTCGCGGAACGGGATGCCGGAGATCCGGGCGACGACGATCCCGAGCAGCGCGTAGGCGAGGTTCGAGTAGTGCCAGGCGGCCATCGGCGGCAGAACCTGCTCGGCCTCCTCCAGCCCGCGCAGCAACTCCTCCTCGTCGGGGAAGGTCAGCGTCTCCCAGATCTCGCCTGGCGGCTCGCGCTGCAGGCCGGACGCATGCGCCAGCATCCGGCGCAACGTCGGCGTTCCGTGCGCTGCTTCGGGCAGGTGCTTCGAGAGCGGGTCCTCGAGGTCGAGCTTCCCGGCGTCGCGCAGCTGGAGGATCGACGCGGCGGTAAAGGTCTTCGTGATCGAGGCCACCGCGTACTGCGTGTCCGGCGAGGCCTCGACGCCCTGCTCGACGTCGGCGAGCCCGACCGCATCGCTCCAGGCAAGCTCTTCGCCGCGGAAGACGGCCGCGCTGACGCTGGGCAGCCGCCCGGCGCGCTGCGCCTCGAGCACGAGGCGCCGGAAGCGCTCAGGCGCGGGCAAGAGCTCCCAGCGCGCGCGGGATCAGCTCGACCGCGCGCTCGATCTCCTCGTCGTCGACGTCGAGGTGGGTCACCGCCCGCAGGATCGTCGGGTGCACGGTCATCGAGAGCCCGACGCCCTGCTGGGAGAGGCGCTCCAGCGCTTCCGCAGGACTGAGCCCGAGCGGGCCCACGTCGACCTGGACGAAGTTCGTCTCGACCTGGTCAAGATCGACGGGCACCCCGGCGTCGTAGAGCCCCTCCGCCAGCCGCCGTGCGCGGACGTGGTCCTCGGCGAGGCGGTCGACGTGATGCTCGAGCGCGTAGACGCCCGCAGCGGCGACGATCCCCGCCTGCCGCATCGCGCCGCCGAACTGGTGCTTCAGCCGCCGGGCCTTCGCCATCAGCTCCGGCGAGCCGGCAACGAGCGCGCCGAGCGGGCAGCCGAGCCCCTTCGAGAGGCAGAGGGTGACGGTGTCGAAGGGCCGCCCGATCTCTGCGGCCGGAATACCGAGTGCTGTCGCCGCGTTCAGCACCCGCGCGCCGTCGAGGTGCAGGCGCAAGCCGAGCTCGCGGGCTGTGGCGACGATCGCCTCCACCTCGTCGAGCGGCCAGACGCGCCCACCCGAGGCGTTGTGGGTGTTCTCGACCGAGACGATCTTCGTCGCCGGCGTGTGCGTGTTGTCACCCCGGCGCACGGTCTCGCGCAGCTGGTCTGGCGTGAACCGGCCGGCCACGCAGGTCAGCTGCCTCGTCATCAGGCCGGCGAAGACGGCCGGGCCGCCGAGCTCAGAGATGAAGATGTGCGAGTTCTGCTCCGCGACCACCTCATCGCCGGGCTCGCCGAGCAGGCGCAGCGCGATCTCGTTCGCCATCGTCGCGGTGGGGACGAAGACCGCCTCCTCCTGACCGAGCAGCTCGGCCGCACGGGCCTCGAGCTCGTTCACGGTCGGGTCCTCGCGGCGCTGCTCGTCGCCCACCTCGGCGGCCGCGATGGCGGCGCGCATCTCCGCCGTCGGCTTGGTCTTGGTGTCAGAACGGAGATCGATCATCAGACGCCCTTCGGAGACTCGACGGCCGCGGCCGCAGCCGGTTCGGCCGAGAGGTCCGGATGCTCGTCGAACAGGTAGCGGACTACCACCCGCTTGAACGCCTTGACCTCGTCGAGCCGCCCGACGACGCGGCCGTGCGGGGCCGACCTCGCCAGCTCCGGGTCCTCTGCCGCCTCCCGGGCGATCGCGATCATCGCGTCGGCGAACTCGTCGAGTGTCTCCTTGGCCTCGGTCTCGGTCGGCTCGATCATCAGCGCCTCCGGGACAACGAGCGGGAAGTAGATCGTCGGCGGGTGGAAGCCGTAGTCCATCAGCCGCTTGGCGACATCGAGCGCGGTCACGCCGTGCTCGCGCTTCAGCTTCCGTGCGGAGAGCACGAACTCGTGCATGCAGAGCCGGTCGTAGGGCAGTTCGTACGCGTCGCGCAGGCGCGCGAGCAGGTAGTTCGAATTCAGGACGGCGACCTCGGACATCTCGCGGAGCTTCGGCCCGTACGCGCGGATGAACGCGTACGACCGAACGAAGACGCCGAAGGGCCCGACGAAGCCGCGTACCTTGCCGATCGTCTGCGGCCGGTCGTAGTCGAGCCGGAAGCGCTCGCCGTCACGCACGATCGCCGGCACGGGCAGGTATGGCTCGAGCCGGTTCGCGACCGCGATCGGCCCGCCGCCCGGCCCGCCCCCGCCGTGCGGCTGCGAGAACGTCTTGTGCAGGTTGATGTGCACGATGTCGAACCCCATGTCGCCGGGCCGCGAGATCCCGCAGACCGCGTTCAGGTTCGCGCCGTCGTAGTACATGAGCGCGCCTACGCCGTGGAAGATCGCGGCGATCTCCTCGATGTTCTCGTCGAACAACCCGAGGGTCGAAGGGTTGGTCAGCATCAGCCCGGCGGTGTGCTCGTCGACCTTGCCGCGCAGGTCCTCGACGTCGATGTTCCCGCGCGCGTCCGTCTTCACCGGCGTGAGCTCGTAGCCGGCCATGGTCACGCTCGCCGGGTTGGTGCCGTGGGCGGTGTCGGGGATCACGACCTTCCGTCGCTGCTCGCCCTCGCCGCGTTCGGCGAAGTAGGCGCGCATCAGCAGCAGTCCTGTCAGCTCGCCCTGGGAGCCGGCGGCCGGCTGCAGCGAGACGGCGTCGAGGCCGGTGATCTCGGCCAGCGCTTCCTGCAGCTCCCAGCAGAGCCGCAGCGCGCCCAGGGCCCCGTCCTCCTCCTGGTGCGGATGGAGATCGCGGAAGCCGGGGAGCGCAGCGAGACGCTCGTTGATCCGCGGGTTGTGCTTCATCGTGCACGAGCCGAGCGGGTAGAAGCCGGTGTCGATTCCGAAGTTCCTTGTCGAGAGCTCGGTGAAGTGGCGCAGCAGGTCCGGCTCGGCAACCTCGGGCAGGCGCGGGGGCTCGGCGCGGGCGAGCTCGGACGGAACTTCAGCTGCGGGAAGACCCTCGGGCCTCGGGGGCCGGCCGGCGCGCCGGCCCGGGTGCGACTTCTCATAGATCAGCTTCACGCCGCCAGCACCTCCGCCAGGCGGTCGATCTCGTCCGGCGTCCGCTTCTCGGTCAGCGCCACCAGCAATACGTCGTCCATCCCCGGGTAGTCGCGTCCGAGCGGGTAACCGGGGTGCACGCCCCGCTCGCGGGCCGCTCGGATGACCTCCTGCGCTGGCCGTCCGACGCGCACTGCAAACTCCTTGAATGTTTGCCGATCTGCAAACGCAAGCGGGAGCCCGAGCCGCTCTTTCGCGTGCTCGGCGAGGCTCATGCAGGTCTCCCCCACCTCCCTGAGCCCCTCCGGCCCGAGCCACGAGAGGTAGACGAGACCGGCCAGCGCCAGCAGCGTCTGGTTGGTGGTGATGTTGGAGGTCGCCTTCTCGCGCCTGATGTGCTGTTCGCGCGTCTGGAGGGTGAGGACATAGCCGCGGTTCCCCGCGGCGTCAGTGGTCTCGCCGACGATCCGTCCGGGCATCCGCCGGATGAACTCGGAGCGTGCCGCGAGGAACCCGTAGTGCGGCCCGCCGTAGGAGAGGTAGTTCCCCGCCGACTGCCCCTCGCCGATCGCGATCGCGCAGCCGTAGTTCCCCGGCGGCTCGAGCACCCCGAGCGAGAGCGGGTCGACGTGGGCGACCGGCAGTGCCTCCGCCTCGTTCGCGGCCGCGGCGAGCTCCGGCGCCGGCTCGAGCACCCCGAAGAAGTTCGGGTGCTGGAAGATCACGCAGGCCGCGTCGGCGGCCGCTTCACGGAGCTCGTCCGGATCGGTCGCGCCGTTGCGATTCGGCACCTCGACGACCTCGAGCCCGAAGCCGGGCGCGAACGTCTTCACGACTTGCCGGACCTGCGGGTTCGTCGCCTCGGTGACGACGACCTTCGAGCGACCGGTCGCGTGCTTGGCGATGAAGCAGGCATCCGCGGCGACGGTCGTGCCGTCGTAGCCGGAGGCGTTCGAGACGTCCATCCCGGTCAGCTCGCAGATCGCGGTCTGGTACTCGAAGATCGCCTGCAGCACGCCCTGGCTGAGCTCGGGCTGGTACGGCGTGTACGCGGTCAGGAACTCACCGCGCTGTAACACGGCGTCGACGATCGCGGGCACGTAGTGGTCGTACATGCCCGCGCCGAGGAACGACAGCTCAGCGCCGACGTGCGCGTTCTCGGCCGCCAGCGACCCGAAGTACGCGTTCAACTCCTGCTCGGACATCGCCGGCGGCAGCTTTAGCTCCCGTCCGAGACGCACGTCGACCGGCAGGTCCGCGAACAGCTCTTCGACCGAGGAGACACCGATCGTCTCGAGCATCGCCTCCCGGTCGGCGTCGGTCAGCGCGAGGTAGCTCACCCCTGCTCGGCCAGGTGCTGCTTGTACGCCTCTGCATCCATCAACGCGCCGGCCTCCCTGGGATCCGTCAGCCGCACGCGTACGAGCCAACCCTCGCCGTACGGGTCGTCGTTCACGGTCTCGGGCGCGTCGGCCACGGCGCGGTTGACCTCGAGCACCTCGCCCGAGAGCGGAGCGATCACGTCGGAAACGGCCTTGACCGACTCGACCTCGGCGTACGCCTGATTCTTGGTCAGCGTCGCACCATCCTCGGGAGGCTCGAAATGCACCAGCTCGCCGAGCGCGTCCTGCGCGAACCAGGTGATCCCGAGCGTCGCCTCGCCGCCCTCGACCCGGGCCCAGTCGTGCTCGGGGTGGTAGCGAAGGTCGTCCGGGTAGCTCTCGGCCGCGGCCATCAGCGCTCCTCTCGCGAGTAGATCGGCTTCTTCACCACACGGGCGCGCCGGTTGCGGCCGCGCACGTCGATCGTCAGCTCCGTCTCGGGCTGCGCCAGCTCGGCCGGAACGTAGCCGAGGCCGATCCCGCGCTCCAGCATCGGCGAGTGCGAGCCGGACGTCACCTCGCCGCCTTCGACGATCGGCATCCCCTGGCGCGGGATCCCGGCCTCTTCCATCACGAAGGCTGACAGCTTCCGCTCGGGCCCGGCCTCCTTGATCCGCCGCAGATCGTCGGCGCCGGTGAACCCGGTGTCGAGCGCGCAGACCCAGCCGAGGCCGGCCGAGATCGCATCGGTCTCGGGCGAGATGTCGTTGCCGTGCAGCGGGTAGCAGACCTCGAGTCGCAGCGTGTCGCGGGCACCGAGCCCGCACGGGACGATGCCGCGCTCCAGCACGCGATCCCACATCTCTCCCGCCGCGTCGGTGGCGACGAGCAGCTCGACGCCCTCCTCACCGGTGTAACCGGTGCGGTTGACGGTGCAGGCGACGCCGTCGATCTCGCCCTCGGCGAAGGTGAAGGCAGGCGCAGCGGGCAGACCCAGCCGCTCCAGCGCCCGTGGTCCCTGCACCGCGATCAGCGCGTACTCGTCCGAGACGTCGCGCACCTCTGCGTCGTCGGGCTCACGCTCGCGGAGCCAGGCAAAGTCGGCCTCGCGGTTCGAGGCGTTCACGATCAGCAGGAACCGCTCCGGCGCGAGCTCGTAGACGATCAGGTCGTCGACGATCCCACCCTGCTCGTTCGTCAGCAGCGTGTACTGGGCGAGACCGGGTTCGAGCCGCTCGACGTCGTTCGAGAGCACCGACTGGAGGAACTCCAGCGCGCCCGTGCCTTCGACGATCAGCTCGCCCATGTGCGAGACGTCGAAGGCGCCGGCGTCGGTGCGGACGGCGCGGTGCTCCGGGATCACGCCCTCGTACTGCACGGGCATCTCCCAGCCGGCAAACGGAACGAGCCGCGCGCCAAGCGCAACGTGACGGTCGTACAACGGCGTTCGGAGCAGCGTCTGCATCGGCCGCTGATGCTAATGGAGCCGAAAAGGGAGCCGCCCCGGCTTCGACTGGGGAGTCGAGGCCGGGGCGGCCGGACCGGGTCATCGCGGATCAACCGCTACGGTCGATCCGAGAGGGCACGCAAATACTTGCCGCTCTACGCGGCGGTTAAACATCGATTGCGAAACTCGCTTAGTCCCGCAGGAACGACGGCACTTCGAGCACGCCGTCAGAGAGCTCGAACGCCTCGACGGGCTGTTCGCGCTGGCCCTCTTCCTTCGGCTCGTCAGACGGCTCTTCCGTGCGGCGGCGGCGCTTGAGCCGCGCCGGGCCGAAGCCGGTGGCGATCACCGTCACGCGAATCTCGTCGCTCTGGTTCTCGTCGATCACCGCGCCGAAGATGACGTTCGCGTTCTGGTCGGCGGCCGAGGTCACGACCTGCGCAGCCTCGTTTACCTCGAACAGCCCGATGTCGGTACCGCCGGTCACGTTCAGCAGGATGCCGGTCGCGCCTTCGATCGACGACTCGAGCAGCGGCGACGAGACCGCGGCGCGCGCCGCCTCGGTCGCGCGGTTCTCGCCGGAGGCCGTGCCGATTCCCATCAGCGCCGAGCCCGCCTCGTTCATGATCGTCCGCACGTCGGCGAAGTCGAGGTTGACCAGGCCGGGGATCGTGATCAGGTCGGTGATGCCCTGCACGCCCTGGCGCAGGACGTCGTCGGCGACGTTGAAGGCGTCTACGATCGAGGTGCGCTTCTCGACCACCTGCAGCAGGCGGTCGTTCTCGATCACGATCAGCGTATCGACCTCGTCGCGCAGTTCGTCGACACCGCGCGAGGCGACCTCGGCGCGACGCCGGCCCTCGAAGCTGAACGGCTTCGTGACCACGCCCACGGTGAGGGCGCCGATCTCGTGCGCGAGCCTTGCGACCACCGGCGCAGCGCCGGTACCCGTACCGCCGCCCTCGCCGGCGGTGACGAAGACCATGTCGGCGCCCTTCAGCGCCTCCTTCAGCTCGTCACGGCTCTCCTCGGCGGCGGAGCGACCAACCGACGGGTCGGCGCCCGCGCCCAGGCCGCGGGTGACGTCGGAGCCGATCGGCATCTTGACGTCGGCGTCGCACATCAACAGCGCCTGTGCGTCGGTGTTGACCGCGATGAACTCGCAGCCCGAAAGACCGGCGTCGACCATTCGGTTGACGGCATTCGAGCCGCCACCGCCGACACCAACGACCTTGATCAGGGCCAGATAGTTACCGCTTTGATCCCGCACGCTCAACCCGTCTCTACCTCAAGCTTTAGTGGACAGTACGTCTTCAGCGCATGGCAGGGTACGCCTCCGGAGGGCCCCTGTCAACGGAGTATCGACGGCACAACTCTAAGGCTTTGGCTGAGAGTTTAGGGTTGTACCTGCCACCGGCCTGGCCGGAACGCTCACGTCGAGGTAGAGGTATCCGCCCTGAGCGAGCAGTCCCGGGACGACCCGCTGCGCGATCGCGAGCTTCAGGGGGATTGCCCGCAGCGCGCCCAGTCGCAGCTCGAGCCCTGAGCCGAGGCGGAAGGTCAGGTCACGCTCGCGCACGCGCACCATCCGCACCTGCCCCTTGAAGCCCGCCGTGCGCGCGAAGGCCAGCGCCCGTACCGCACGCAGGCCGAAACGATCGGTCAGCAACGCGCCCACCTCGGGCTCGCCGGAGTGCGCCAGCCAGACGCGCGGCAACTCCGGATGCGTGCCGAGTGGCACTTCCGCGATCGTGCGGGTGCTAGAGGCAACCAGCCAGGCCTTCGAGCCGCGGCGCGCGACGGCAACAGCGTGCTCGGGCCGAACCGTCACCCGCAAGCTGTGCGGAAAGTTGCGGTCGTAACCGGCAGCCGCCACGTCGGGCAGCTTCGCCAACCGCCGCTCGACCTCGCCACTGTTCAGCGTGAGCAGGCTCTGGCCCTCGATCGGTGCGAGCGCCGCGCGCACATGGGCGGCGACTGCCGGAGGCGCGCCCTCGACCTCGATCTCCTGGACGGCGAACATCGGCGTCGAGCGCGCGAGCAGGTAGAGCCCGACGGCGCCGAGCACGATCGCGAAGCCAACGAGCAGCGAGCGGCCGGAAGGGAGCAAGCGCAGGACCGCCGGGCGCTCGAGCGCCGGCAGGTGGACGACCGCGGCGCGAGCGCGGGGACGCTGAGAGCTGCGCGGAGGCACTGCGCGGCTTTCGCCGCGGCGCTTGCCGCTCCTACCGCAGCGGCGGCAGCTCGAGCGGACCCAGGAACTCGACCTCGTGCACGAGCTCGACTCCGTACTGCTCCAGCGCCCGCCTCCGCGCCTCGGCCATCAGCGCGACCGCGTCGCCCGCACGGGCTCCATCCGCGTTCTCGATGAAGTTCGCGTGGCGCGGCGAGATCTGCGCCCCGCCGATCCGGTGCCCTTTGAGTCCGCAGGCCTCGAGCATCCGGCCCGCGCTGAGCTCGTGCTTCGGGTTCTTGAAGACGCTCCCGAACGTGCGCTTGTTCGTCGGCTGCGCGGCCTTGCGCAGCGCCTGGAGCCGGGCAACGTTCGCCCTGATCTGCTCCTCCGGCAGCGGTTCCAACGTGAACTCGGCGCCTGCGACGACCTGGCCGTGGCGCAGCTCCGAGTGCCGGTAGCTGAGGCCCAACTCGTCCCTCGTCAACCACCGACCACCCTGCTCGTCAACCACGAGCGCGCGATCGAGAATCGTGGCCCAGTCGCTGCCGTAGGCGCCCGCGTTCATCCAGACGCCGCCCCCGATCGTGCCCGGGATCGCGCAAGCGAACTCGAACCCCCCGAGGCCCGCGCCGCGCACGCGGTGCAGGCAGACCGCGTTGGCGGCACCGCCACCCGCGAGCAGCCGTTCTCCCTCGACACGCGCCTCGGCCAGCTCGCCGCCGAGCTTGAGCACCAGCCCGTCGAATCCGTCGTCCGCGACGAGCAGGTTCGAGCCCAGGCCGACGGTCGCCACCGGCAGGTCGTGCTCACGGGCCCAGGCGAGCGCCTCTTCGAGCTCCTCGACCGACTCCGGCCGCGCGAACGCCTTCGCCGGCCCACCGGCGCCAAGCGTCGTAAAGCGTGAGAGCTCGACGCCTTCCTCGATCTTCACGCGAGCTCCTCGAGCAGCAGCGGGCCTGCGCGCTCGACGTCGCCTGCGCCGATCGTCAGCACGAGGTCTCCCGGCCGCGCCCGCCGAGCGAGGAAGCGAACCGCGTCGTCGAGCTCCGGCGTCCAGGCGACGGCCATGCCCGGCCGTTCCGCAGCGAGTGCCTCGACCACGAGCGAGCCCTCGACCCCGGCAACCGGCTCCTCGCGCGCGGCGTAGACGCTCGTCACCGCGACCGCGTCGGCCGCCGCGAGCGCCTGCGCCAGCTCGTGCGCCAGGTGCCGCGTGCGCGAGTAGAGGTGCGGTTGGAAGACGACGAGCACACGACCGTCCCCGGCAGAGGCCCGCGCGGCCGCGAGCGTCACGGCCACCTCCCGCGGATGGTGCCCGTAGTCGTCGTAAACCCGCACCCCGCCCTGCTCGCCGCGCAGCTCGAAGCGCCTGCCGGCGCCTGCGAACTCGGGCAGCACGCCGTTCGGCTTCCTCGCGCGGCACGCCCGCGACCTCGAGCGCCGCGAGCGCCGTCGCCGCGTTGCGGCGGTTGTGCTCGCCTGGGACCGTGAGCTCGAACGGCACGGGCTCGAGCTCATCCCCGCGCACGACCTCGTTCGCCCGGGCAAGCCAGTCCTCGAACAACCGGCGCACCTCCGCCTCGGAGGCGAAGGTCGCGTGGTGGTCGAGCTCGACGTTGGTCAGCACTGCGATCTGCGGTCGCAATAGCTCGAGCGACCGGTCCGACTCGTCGCCTTCGGCGACGAGCCACCCCTCCCCCGCGCGCGCGTTGCCCCCGAGCTGTGGGACCTCGCCGCCGATCAGGAAGGCCGGATCGAGCCCGAGCCGATCGAGCGCGAAGGCGATCATCGCCGTGGTCGTGGTCTTGCCGTGCGCCCCCGCGACGACGATCGAGGGCCGCAGCTCGACGAGCTCGGCCAGCAGCTCCGCCCGCTTCTTCTTCACGCGCGCGCGTGACACTTCAGGGTTGTCCGGAGCGATCGCGCTGGAGACGATCACCTCTGCATCGTCGGGGACATTCGCAGCGTCGTGCCCGATCGCGACCGAGATCCCGGCCGCTTCGAGCCGCTCGACGTACGAGGAGCACGCGCGGTCGGAGCCGCCGACCTCGGCGCCCCACTCGTGCGCGACCAGCGCGAGCGCGCTCATCCCCGCGCCGCCGATCCCGACGAACCAGAGGCGTCTACCCTCGAGCGGCCGCAAGCGCCCTCAGCTCCTCCGCGATCTGCTTCGCCGCATCCGGCCGCGCCACGCTCAGCATCGCCGCGCTCATCTTCCCCAGCCGATCCGGATCGTCGAGCAGCGAGCGAGCCGTCTCGGGCACGCGGCCGAGCTCGCTCTCCGGGATCACGATCGCACCGCCGGCGGACTCGAAGTAGCGCGCGTTCTTGGTCTGGTGGTCGGCCGTCGCGAACGGATAGGGCACGAGCACCGCCGGCAGTCCTGCGGCCGCGAGCTCCCAGACGGTCGAGCCGCTGCGCATCAGCGCGAGGTCTGCGGCACTGTAGGCCGCGCCGAGCCCGTCGAGCACCGGCAGTAGCACGTAGTCCGGGCGCGAGACGCGCATCCGCAGCTCGTCGTAGTCGCGCTCGCCCGAGATGTGCAGGACGGCGGGACCGCTCTCGCCGAAGACCTCGATCGCGAGCTCGTTCAGCGAACGCGCGCCGGCCAGCGCACCGGCCACGAGCAACACCGGCCCCTCCGCCGGCAGTCCAAGCTGCGCGCGCGCCTCGTCGCGAGGCACACGCCGCGCGTTGTCTGGGATTGGCCGACCGGTGACCACGTACTTCGGCGGCTTGCGCCCCGGGATCGGATACGAGAGGAAGACGCGCTTGGCGAACGGCGCCGCGAGGCGGTTGGCCAGACCGAGGTGGGCGTCGGCCTCCGTCACTGCAGTGGGGATCCGGCGACGCGCCGCGGCTACCACCATTGGGCCGGCCACGTACCCGCCCGCGCCGAGCACCGCATCGGGCCGGCGCCTCGCGATGATCCGGTCGCAGGCGGCCGGCGCGGCGAGCGCGCGCAACGCGGCACGGGCCTGCTCGACCCCGGGCCGGCGCGGCAGGCCGCTGACACGAAAGGTGTCGAGCTCGAAGCCGGCCTCAGGAACCAGTCGCGCCTCGGCGCGATCCGGCGACCCGGCGAACGTCACGCGTGCTCCGTGGTCGCGCAGCACCCGAGCGATTGCGAGCGCGGGCAGGACGTGACCCGCCGTCCCGCCGGCTGCGATCAGGAACACCGGCGCTTCTTGCTCCCGCTCGTGCATTGCCCGCGATGTTAAGGAGGATGCCGACACAGGCGAGCGCGACCACGAGGCTCGAGCCGCCGTAGGAGACGAACGGCAGCGGAATCCCGGTCAGCGGTGCGAGCCCCATCACGGCCGCGAGGTTGATCGCCGCCTGCCCGCAGACGAGCGCGGTCAAGCCGGCGGCGAGCCGCTTGCCAAAGGGGTCCTTGCATTGGAGCGCGATCTTGAGCCCGAGGTAGGCGAACACGCAATACGCGGCGATCACGGCGGTTGCCCCGACGAGGCCGAGCTCCTCGCCGATGATCGCGAAGATCATGTCGGTATGGGCCTCCGGTAGGTAGTTCGTCTTCTGGACGCTCTGACCGAGGCCGACGCCGAAGATCCCGCCTGAGCCGAGCCCGATCATCGCCTGCACGGTCTGGAAGCCGGCGCCCTGCGCGTCCTGCCAGGGGTTGAGGAAGCTGAACAGGCGTGCGCGACGGTAGGGCTCGAGCCAGACCGCTAGCAGGCCAAGCGTGGCGACGATCCCGAGCCCCGCGCCGAGCGTGCGCCCGGGCGTGCCCGCGACGAGCAGCATCGCGGCGACCATCACCACGATCGCGATCGCCGTGCCGAGGTCGGGCTCGACCAGGATCAGGCCGCAGAAGACGAGCGTGACGAGGCCGATCGGTCGCCAGAGCTCGGCAAGGCTGCGCGGCGGCTTGCGGCGCGCGAGGTAGCCGGCCGCCCAGACCGCGAGCGCGAGCTTGGCGAGCTCCGAAGGCTGGAAGACGAGCGGGCCGAACGAGATCCAGCGGCTGGCGCCGTTCGCCGCGCGGCCGATCACGAGCACGGCCAGCAGAAGCACGGCACTCGAGACCATCAGCACCGGGGCGAGCGCGCGCAGTGCCCGGAAATCGATCCGCGAGAACGCGACCATCAACACGAGCCCGAGCGCCGCGTAGATCGCCTGCCGCTTGAGGTAGTAGGCGGGGTCGCCGTTGGCCAGCGCGGCCGAGGCCGAAGTCGCGCTGTAGACCATCACGAGGCCGAACGCGACCAGCCCCATGGTCACGAGGATGAGCACGCTCGATTCGAGGCCGCGCCTCACCCGGACAGGTTCTGCACCAGCCTCCTGAATTCCTCGCCGCGCTGCTCGAAGTCGCGGAACTGGTCGTAGCTCGCGCAAGCCGGGCTCAGCAGGACGACATCGCCGGGCCGCGCCTCGACATGCGCGAGCGCGGTGGCCAGGTCGCCGTCGTCGCGAGCCTCGGGGATCGCCGCGCCGAGCTCGCCCGCCGTCTCACCGATCAGGTGGACGCTCTGCACGTTCGGGCCGATCGCGGCGGCGAGCGGTGCGAAGTCTTCGCCCTTGTGGGAGCCGCCGAGGATCAGGTGGACGGGCTCGTCCGCATAGGCGGCGAGCGCGCGCAGGGCGGCGGCGACGTTGGTCGCCTTGGAGTCGTTCACGTAGCGGACGCCGCTCACCTCGCCCACCGGCTCGAGGCGGTGCGGCACGCCCGGGAACGTCTCGAGGGCGCGGGCGATCTGCTCGTCGGGGATGCCAAGCGCGCGAGCGGCCGCCGTCGCCGCAGCGGCGTTCTCCCGGTTGTGGGCGCCGCGGATCAGCGGCTCGGCCGGCAGCTCGTCGTCGGCCGAAAACTCGATCCCTTCCAGGCCGCTGTCCTTCGGCACGACGTTCGCGCGCGCCCGCTCGAAGATCCGCAGCTTCGCGTCGCGGTAGGCCTCGAACGAGCCGTGCCGGTCGAGGTGGTCCGGCTCGAGGTTCAGCAGCACGGCGACCTCGCAGGCGAGCTCGTGCACGTCCTCGAGCTGGAAGCTCGACAGCTCGCAGACGACGAGCGCGCCGGGCTCGACCTTGCCGTCGAGATCGGTAAGGGCGCGGCCGACGTTCCCCGCCGTCGGCGCGTCGAGAATCGCGCCGAGCAGCTCGGTGGTCGTCGTCTTGCCGTTCGTGCCCGTGACGCCGACGAGCCGCGGCTGCAGCAGCCGGTAGCCTAGCTCGACCTCGCTCCAGATCGGGATGCCTCGCTGCTCGGCCTCGGCGACGAGCGGCGCCTCACGCGGCACGCCCGGGCTCTTGACGAGCAGCTCGGCGCGGTCGAGCAGCGAGAGGTCGCTGTCATTTCCGAGCTCACGGCCGGCCGCGGTCACCTCCACCCCGCGCCGCGTGAGCGCCGCGACCGCCGCCTTCCCAGAACGCGCGAGCCCGAGCACGAGTATCCGCTGTGGAAGGTCCGTCACACTTCCGTACGCCGTGTCTGGCACCGGGTTTCGCCCCGGCACGCGGCGACGTTGCTCATTCGTTCCCGCGTCTGACACCGGGGCTAGCGGAACCCTGGGAAGTAGCGGTAGTACAGGGCGAAGCCGATCGCGCAGAGGAGCCCGGTCACGATCCAGAAGCGCACCATGATCTTCGTCTCCGACCAGGCCTTCAACTCGAAGTGGTGCTGGATCGGCGCCATCAAGAACACCCGCCGCTTGAAGTACTTGAAGCTGAAGACCTGGATGATCACGGACAGCGCCGCAACCGCGAAGATCCCGCCGATCAGCAGCAGCAGGAAAATCGTCTTCGTGAAAATGGCGAACGACGCGAGCGCTCCGCCGAGGGCCATCGAGCCGGTGTCGCCCATGAACACCTCGGCCGGCCAAGCGTTGAACCAAAGGAAGCCGATTACCCCGCCAATCAGCGCCGCCGCGATGACGGCCAGGTCGAGCTTCGTGTCGAAGCGATGCCCGGGCGGCCCGGACCGGATCCACGAGATCACGATCATCGACGCGAACGTGAACAGCGCGATGATCACGGTCCCAGCCGCGAGCCCGTCCACCCCGTCGGTCAGGTTGACGCCGTTCGCGGCGCCTGCGATCACGAGGAAGAGCAGTCCGTACCACGCGTACGAGAACTCGAGGTCGCCGACGCCCGGGATGTAGACGCTCGTCGGCAGATGCTGGTGCTGCGCCGCGATCCCGACGCCGACCGTGATCAGGCCAAGCAGGATCAGCTTCCAGCGGCCGTTGAGGCCGAGCGAGCGACGGTGGGTCAGCTTGATGAAATCGTCGAGGAAGCCGATCGCGCCACAGGCGAGCGTGACGAAGAACACGGTGAGCGCCGGCACCGTATACCGGCTGAAGGCGAGGAAGCCGATCGCGGCCGCGAACAGGATCAGCAGACCGCCCATCGTCGGCGTGCCCTGCTTGGAGACGTGGTGCTGGGGTCCTTCCTCGCGGATGTGCTGGCCGAGCTCCTTGCGGCGCAGGACCTCGATGAACTTCGGGCCGGCCAGAATCGAGATCAGCAGGGCGATCACCCCCGCCAGCAGGACTCGGCTCAAGCGCTCACCGCCGCGAGCGCTTCCGCGACCCGCTCGAGGCGAAGCGCGCGGGATGCCTTGACCAGGACGACGTCGCCCGGCAGCACGAGCTCGGTGACCTTGGTGGCCGCCGTTTCCGAGTCGGGCACCCAGCGTGTCACCGGCACACCCTCGCCGGCGCCGTCCAGGTAGGCGCGCGCAAGCTCGCCGACGGCCAGCAGGACGTCGACACCGTGGGGTGCGAGCTCGCGGCCGATCTCCTCGTGGTAGGCCGGCGCAGCCGCGCCGAGCTCGGCCATGTCGCCGAGAATCGCCACTCGGCGCCGCTCGCCCGCGCTCGCGGCGAGATGGGCCAGCGCGGCGCGCATCGAAACCGGGTTCGCGTTGTAGGCGTCGTTGATCAGCAGGCCCCCGCCCGGCAGCGCCAGCTCTTCACCGCGCCAGGGCGAGAACTCGACGTCCACCCGATCGGGGCGCGGCAGGCCAAGCGCGTCGAACGCGGCCAGTGCGGCGGTGGCGTTGGCGGCCTGGTGCTCCGCGGTGAAGTTGAAGCTGACGCCGTCGACGACGGTGCGTCCTCCCTCGCGGTGAGCGTCGGGTAGCGGCGGGTGGACCACGTCGATGTCGTCGCGCTCGACCGGAAACCCCTTGGGTACGACGGCCGTCCCGCCCGCGGGCAGCGCCGCGACCAGCTCGCCCTTCGCCCGCTCCACGCCTTCCAGCGAGCCGACCAGCTCGAGGTGCACCGGACCCACGTTCGTGATCACGCCGACGTGCGGTCGCGCGATCCGGCTGAGGTCGGCGATCTGGCCGAAGCCGCGCATGGCGAGCTCGAGGATGCAGACCTCCGTGTCGGGCTCGAGCCGGCAGAGCGTCAACGGAACCCCGATCTCGTTGTTGAAGCTCGCCTCCGCGGCGACGGTCCGAGCGACGGGAGCACACAGCGCGTCGAGGATGTCCTTCGTCGAGGTCTTGCCGGTCGATCCGGTGATGCCCACGACGCGGGCGTCCGAGCGGTCGCGGATGAGCGAGCCGAGCGCCGCAAAGGCCTCGAACGGCCGCTCGGGCAGGAGCGTCGCGGCCGCGCCCCGGACGAGCGCTTCGTTGCGGAACTCTGCCCCGCGCCCGACGGCCACGAACAGGTCGCCGTGCTCGATGCGGCGCGAGTCGACCTGGACGCCGGTGATCACCTCGGCATGCGCGTCGAGCTCTCCGAGCAGTGGAAGCTCGTCGACGCGGAGCGGGATCAAGCCGGGGCTCCGAGCCGGCGCAGCGCCTCGCGCGCCACTTCGCGGTCGTCGAACGGGATCGTGCTGTCGGCGAACTGCTGCCCCTGCTCGTGGCCCTTGCCGGCGATCACGACGACGTCGCCCTCCGCGGCCTCGCCGATCGCCCGCGCGATCGCCTCGCGCCGGTCGGGCTCGACCTCCGCGTCGCCTGCGCCCGCGAGGATCTCCGCGATGATCGCCTCGGGCTCCTCGCTGCGCGGGTTGTCCGAGGTGACGACCGCGACGTCGGCGAGCTCGGAGGCGATTCTGCCCATCAGCGGGCGCTTGCCGCGGTCGCGGTCACCGCCGCAGCCGAAGACGCAGATCACGCGGTTCTGCGCCAGGTCGCGTGCCGTGCGAAGGACGTTCTCGAGCGAGTCGGGCGTGTGCGCATAGTCGACGAGCACGGCGAACGGCTGCCCCTCGTCGACCGCCTCGAAGCGGCCAGGCACCCCACGCAGCTCCCGAACGCCGTAGGCGATCGCGTCGTCGGGGATCTCGAGCAGGCGCGCCGCCGCGACCGCGCCGAGCACGTTCTCGACGTTGAAGCGCCCACGTAGCCGCGTCTCGAGCTCGATTCCGTCCGCGCGGAAACGCGCGCCGCGCGGGCCGAGCTCGAGGTCATCGGCACGCAGCTCCGCGTCGTCGGTGAGACCGAAGGTGAGCAGCGCGTTCTGCCCGCGCAGCTCCTCGGCGAGCAGGCGCCCGTGCTCGTCGCCCACGTTGACCGCCGCGGGCGGGCGCGTTTCGGTGAAGAGCCGCCGCTTGGCCTCGAAGTACTCCTCCAAGGTGCCGTGGAAGTCGAGGTGGTCCTGCGTCAGGTTGGTGAAGACGAGCGCCCGGAAGCGGACATGGTCGAGCCGACCGAGCGCCGAGCCATGCGAGGTCGCCTCGACGGCCGCGCTCTTGTCGCCGGCGTCGAGCATCTCGCGGAAGTCGCGCTGGAGGTCGATCGCCTCGGGCGTGGTGCGAATCGCCGGCCGGCGCTCGCCGCCGACCCGGCTCTCGATCGTCCCCAGCAACCCTGGTCGGCGCCCGGCGGCGGCGAGGATCGCGTAGAGCAGGAAGGCGGTCGTCGTCTTGCCGTTCGTGCCGGTCACGCCGGCGACCTGGAGCTCCTCCGTCGGCCGGCCGAAGAACTCGTCGGCGGCCACGGCCATCGCGGTTCGCGCGCTCGAGACGACGAGTTGCGGCTCGTCGAGCTCGAGCGGCCGCTCGACGACCAGCGCGACCGCACCGTTCGCAACCGCGTCGGCGGCGAACTCGTGCCCGTCCGCGCGCGTCCCAGGGACGCAGAAGAAGAGGCTCCCCGGCCCGGCCGAGCGGGCGTCGTAGGCGAGGTCGGCGATCTCGACGGAAGCCCGCCCGAGCACGTCCGACGGCGCGAGCGCCGCGATCAGCTGGTCGATCTCCATCGAGGCGCGAGTCTAGCGACCGGCCCAGCCGAAGCGGCTCGCGTCCATGCCCTTAGAACCGCGTCTTTGCAGCACTTTTGTGACACTTTCGACACAGACACGCGCGCCCGGCGCCGATACGATCGCCTTGGGGAGGAGGCCGGGCGAACCGTATACGGGGCCCTACGGCGTGTATGAGGGCGTGGCGGTCGCCGCGGCGGGCGCGTCCGGGGGCACGCCGCCGTCAAGGTACTGCAGGTCGAACTTCGCGATCTGCGCGAAGGCGGGCGCGGCAACCACACCGCCCCAGATCGCGCCGCGGGGCTCGTCCACCGAGACGAGGATCACCAGCCGCGGCCGCGATGCCGGCACGACGCCGACGAACGAGGCCACGTAGCGCGAGTCCGAGTAGCCGCCGTGCGGGTCGGGCTTCGCGGCTGTTCCGGTCTTGCCGGCCACCTGGTAGCCGGGCACGACGGCCAGCGTGCCGGTGCCTTCGGCGACGACGTTCTTCAGCATCGCCATCAGCTCCCGCGCGACCCAGCCGGACACGACCTGGTGGCGCGCGGGCTTGACGGTGGCGCCGTCACCGACATGGTCGACCAGGTGCGGCCGCACCCAGACGCCGCGGTTGGCGATCGCCGCATAGGCCGAGGCCATCTGGATCGGCGTGACCGCGATCCCTTGGCCGATCGGGATGTTGCCGATCGACGAGCCCGACCACTTGTCCTCCGGGAGCACGATGCCCTCGCTCTCGCCGGGGAAGTCGATCCCGGTGGATTGTCCGAAGCCGAAGCGCGAGATCCAGTGGACGAGGCGGTGCCGGGTCAGCCGCTCGGCGAGCGTGATCGCGCCGACGTTGGACGAGCGCGAGAGGATCTCGGAGACGCTCATCGTCTCGGTCCCGCGCGGCTCGGCGTCGTGAATCCTGCGGTCTGCGACCTGGATCTCATACGGCAGCGTGAAGCGGGTGTTCGGGTTGACGAGACCCTCGGAGAGCGCGCCGGCGACGGTCACGAGCTTGAACGTCGAGCCGGGCTCGTAGGTGTCGGTGACCGCGCGGTTGCGCTGCAGCACGCGCCAGACCTGCGGGTAGACGTTCGCGTCGAACCCGGGCGCGGTCGCCATCGCCCGCACGGCGCCCGTCGTCGGGTCGAGCACGATCGCGGTCGCGCTTTTTGCGTGCCAGCGGAGCATCGTGTCGCGCAGCACGGCCTGCGCGTTCGCCTGGATCGTGTGGTCGAGGGTCAGGTAGACGTCGCGGCCGTCGCGCACGGTCTGGGAGACGACGGTGTCGATCGCCTGGCCGGAGGCGTCCTTGACGATCCGCTCGCGGCCGGGTCGCCCTCCCAGCTCGCGGTCGAGCGAAAGCTCGAGCCCGGCGAGGCCACGGTTGTCGACACCCGCGTAGCCGAGCACTTGCGAGGCGAGCGAGAACTGGGGGTAGAAGCGCCGCTCCTCGGCGTAGGAGTTGATCCCCGGCAGGCCCTGGCGGCGGAGCTTCGCGACGAGCCTCGGATCCGCCTTGCGCGCGACGTAGACGAAGCCGCGGGTTCGGTCACTCAGCGAGTGGTAGACGGTGGCCGGGTCGAGGTGCAGCGTGCGCCCGATCACGAGCGCCTCGCGCTGCGCGTCCTTCACCTGGTGCGGATCGGCGTAGACGGTCTGTGCCTGCTCGCCGATCGCGAGCTGCACGCCGCCGCGGTCGTAGATCGTCCCGCGCGCCGCCGGAATGACGACGTCCTCGCTTTGCTGACTCGACGCGAGCCGCCCGAAGGACGACGCGCGCACGCCCTGCAGCCAGGCGGCGCGCACGAACGTCAACCCGAACGCGAGCACGAAGACGCCGAGCAGCAGACGGATGCGGCGGTTCGCGGCCTTCGCGCTCACCGCGTCCGCGGTCCCAGCCGCACGAAGGTCGTCTCGGCTGGGTTCGCGGGCACGAGCCCACGCTTCTGCGCCTGCAGCTGGAGACGCGGCGCCGCCGCGGCCATCGACAGCTGCGAGGCGAGCTCCTGCTTCTCGGCGCGGAGGTGCGCGCGCTGGGTGTCGAGCTTGTCGAGCTGGACATTCAGCCGTAGGACGGCGACGTTCATCGCGACGACGCCGGCCAGCAGGACAGCGACGACCACGATCCAGACGACGCCGCCGGCCACGCCGCGGCGCGCCTGCGGCTTGCGCTTGGGCGCAGGCGTGGGCCGCGGCCGAGAACGTGGTCGCGGAGAGGGAAGCGCTGGTGCGGCGTCGCTCCAGGAAGCCACGGCGCTATTCCTCGCCTCCGGTCTTGACCGCCGCCCGCAGACGGGCGGACGATGAGCGAGGGTTCGAAGCGAGCTCGGCCGGCGTCGGCTTGATCGGCCGGCGGGAGAGCGCGCGCAGCTCGGGCTCGTTGCCGCAGACGCACACCGGGAAGTCCGGCGGGCACGTGCAGCCCTTCTCACGCGAGCGCAGGAAGCGCTTGACGATCCGGTCCTCGAGCGAGTGGAAGCTGATCACGGCGAGCCGGCCGCCGGGCCGCAGCATCTCGAGCGCTTCCGGCAGCGCGACCTCGAGCGAGCCGAGCTCGTCGTTGACCGCGATCCGCAGGGCCTGGAAGACGCGCTTGGCCGGGTGGCCCTCGCCGAAGCGCGCCGGAGCCGGGATCGCCGACTTGATCGTCTCGACCAGCTCACCCGTGCGCTCGAACGGCTGCTCGCGCCGGCGACGCACGATCGCCCGCGCGATCGGCCGCGCGTAGCGCTCCTCGCCGTAGTCGCGGAAGATCTGCGTCAGCTCGCGCTCGCCCGCCTCGTTCACGAGCTCGCACGCGGAGAGCTCCGAGGCCGGGTCCATGCGCATGTCGAGCGGCGCGTCTGTCGCGTACGAGAAACCGCGCTCCGGCCGGTCGACCTGCATCGAGGAGACGCCGAGGTCGAACAGGATCGCGTCCGCGCGCACGCCGTTGGCAGCAAGCTGCGCGAGCACGTCCGAGAACTCGCCGCGATGGAAGCGCCCCTGCGCGCCGGTGCGCTTCCGCACCGAGTCGAAGTACTGGCGCACGGACGGGTCGCGGTCGATCGCAATCAGCCTGCCGCTGCCCTGCAGGTCGGCGGCGAGCAGCTCGGAGTGGCCGCCCGCGCCGAAGGTGGCGTCGACGACGGTCTCGCCCGGCTGCACGGCGAGCGCCTCCCGGACCTGGTCGGCGAGGACCGGGACGTGGTCAGTCGCGTTGGGACGCAAGACGTTCGGCAACATCCTCCGCACTCCCTTCGAAGACCTTGACGTGGTCGTACCAGCTCGCGCGGTCCCAGATCTCCAGGTGGTCGTTCACCCCGGCGACCACGACCTCGCGGCCGATCCCTGTGCTCTTGGCGAGCGACGCCGGCAACATCACGCGGCCCTGCTTGTCGGGCTCGGCCTCGGAGGCCCCGGCGAAGAAGTAGCGATGCATCAGGCGCCCCTCACGGCTGAGGGGGTCGAGCCCGGCCAGCCGTTCCTCGACGAGCCGCTCCCAGGACGCCTGGGGATAGCAGTAGAGACACCCGTCCATACCGCGCGTGATGACAAGACCGCCGGAAAGCGCTTGGCGAAACTTGGCCGGTAGCGTGAGGCGGTTCTTGTCATCGATCGTGTGCTCAAACTCACCTAGCAGCATGCTCCACTGCGCCCCACTCTAGACCACGATCCCCCACTTGGCAACCCCAGGGGACCACTTTCTTATTGGAGCAGCAAGGCCACCGAGTTGATTGCGAGCGCACCGATCACGGCCACGAAGACGAACGAGAGGAGCGCGTGCCGCAGCGCGGTGCGCCGCATCTTCTTCGACGCTCAGGTTCGTGTCCGAGACCTGGAACGTCATCCCGATCGTGAAAGCGAGATAGGCGAAGTCGTGGTAGTCCGGCGGCTCATCCTCGTTGAAGTCGATCCCGCCGATCGGGTCGCTGTAGTACAGGTCGCCGTAGCTAACGAGGTAAAGGGTGTGGACGGTCGCCCATGAGAGCGAGACGACAGTGATCGCAAGCGCGATCAGCAGCACCTTGTCACTACCGTGAGCGCTCCCTGCTCGATGGAGGGTGTAGCCGATCGCACCGAGACTGACGACGCTGGCGACGAGAATGATCACGTCCGCGAGCGGGCGGGCGACGTCCTCGGCGCGGGCATTGGCCTTGGTCTGTTCGGTGTCCATCGGCCAGATGCGGATCCAGACCGCCGCGATCGTCACGAGGGCAGCGACACCCCATGAGCCCGTCACCGACACGGGCCAAGAGACGCCGAGCCCCAGCGTCACCGCAAGCACGACTGCGCCGGCCCCGAACGCCACAACGAAGCGGAGCTTCCGATAGCTCCGACGCTCCCAGTTGCGAAACATCGCGGGACCGTCTCACACGCAGCCGGCCCACGGCGTTTGATAGCCATGATGGAAGCAATGTCGGTCCCCCCGTTCGAGCGGTTCTACGAGGAGCAGCAGGGGCCCGTGCTCGCGCAGTTGCGGAGCATGCTCGGCCGCGACGCCGCCGACGACGCGTTCCAGGAGACGTTCCTGCGCGCGCTGCGGGCCTACCCGACGCTCGAGCACGGGCGCTACCTGCGCGCCTGGGCGCTGCAGATCGCGCGCAACGTTGCGCTCGACGTGCTCCGACGGACTCGAGCGACCTCGGTCGAGGTGCCCGACCTCGAGTCGGTGGACGAGCCGCTCCCGTACGAGGAGGTGCGCCGGCTGACCGCCGACCTGCCCGAGAAGGAGCGCGCCGCCGTCTTCCTCCGCTACGGCTACGACCTCAGCTACGAGGACATCGGCGCGGCACTCGGCTCTTCGCCCGAAGCGGCGAGGCAGGCGGCCTCGTCCGGAGTCCGCCGCCTCCGCAGAAAGGAGCTCTCATGACCGTCTCCCCTGAGCTTGACCGGCGCTTCCGTGACGCCGCCGCCGCGGAGGGCCTGCTCGACGTCGCGTACGAGCTGCACGACACGCCCGTCGGCGAGCTGCTCGTCGCCGTCACGCAGCGCGGCGTCTGCGAGATCCACTACGACGCCGACCCGGACGTCGAGGCAGAGCGCCTCGCCCGGCTCTTCGGCACGCGCGTGCTCCGCTCGCCTCGCCCGACCGACGAGGTGCGCCGTCAGCTCGACGAGTACTTCGCCGGCCAGCGGCAGGAGTTCGAGCTCGAGGTCGACCTGGGCCCCGCGCGCGAGTTCGGCCGAGCCGTGCTCGAGCAGCTCGCCCGCGTCCCGTACGGCGAGCTGACGACCTACGGCACGCTTGCCGAGCGCGCCGGCCGACCGCGAGCGGCCCGCGCCGTCGGCACGATCATGAACCGGAACCCCGTCCCGATCGTGCTCCCCTGCCACCGCGTCGTCGGCTCGACCGGCTCGCTGGTCGGCTACGCGGGCGGGCTCGACCGCAAACGCACCCTGCTCGAGCTCGAAGGCGCCCTGCTCGGCGGCTAGCATTGCGCCGACCCACTCGAGGCTCAACGGGGAGGCACGGAATGAGGCAGGTACTGACAATCGGGGCCCTCGCGGCCATCGTGCTGCTCGTCGCGTCGCCGGCCGGCGCCGGCTCGACCAAGGGACCGACGCTGAAGTCGCTCCAGACGCAGATCAAGTCGCTGCAGAAGCAGGTCACGACGCTGAAGAAGAAGGAGGCGCTGGACGAGAGCGTGATCGGGCTCACACTCGAGTACGCCGTCTGCTCGACGGCCGTCACGGCGGACACGTTCCAGGACAGCTTCACGGGGCTCGACGGGTACTTCACAACGCAGCTCGCGAAGCCGGCGTATTTCGGCGCGCAGACCGCGGTGAACGACTACAAGGCCTGCTCTGACTTCGAGATCGTCCGGGCCCACAACCAGAGCCCGCCGAACACGAACATCCTGCGGGCGCTGCTCGACATCTTCAAGGCGCGCTCCTTCGCTGCGCACGGTCCGGATCTCGCCGGCCCAGCGCAGGCGTTGTCTGCCCAGTTCTTCGCGCTGGCGTACCGAGCCGGGATCGGCTAGCGGTCAGTCTTCCTCGAGGAGGGCGCGCGCGGCCTCGAGATCGGCGGGCGCAACGAGAATCTCGCGCTCGCCGCCCTCCCCGCCGAAGCCCTCGAACGCCGAGTCGGCTTCGTCGGTCGGCCGGTAGGCGCACTTGATCCCGTTCGCCCGCAGCAACCCGCAGAGGACCTCAGCCTCGGGCTCGCCGGGCACCTTGGTCACGCGAACGGCGTCCTCCATGCCGCGAGGCTAACGATTCGGCTCAGGCGGTGCTGCGAGCCTCCTCGTAGTCGGCGATCAGCCGGTAGCCGACGCCCCACACGTTCAGCACGCAGTCCGCGGCACCCGCCCGCGCGAGCTTGCGGCGCAGGCGCGAGGCGTGTGAGTCGAGCGTGCGCGTCCGCCCGAGCGAGCGAAAGCCCCAGACCTCGCGCAGCAGCTCCTCCTTGGTGAAGACCCGCGCTGGCTGGGTGGCGAGCTTGACCAGCAGCTCATACTCCTTCGCCGAGAGCGCGACCGTCAGGCCGTGCACGGTGACTCTCCGGGTGGCGCGGTCGACCGCCAGCGGCCCGGCGGCGAGCCGCTCGCGGATCCCGGGCTGGGTTCGGCGCAGGACGGCGTGGATCCTGGCCACGAGCTCCTCGTAGTGGAACGGCCGCGAGACGAAGTCGTCGCAGCCTCGCTCGAAGGCGTGGACGCGGTCGACCGCGTCCGCTCGGGCCTCGCCGAGCACGATCACCGGGACGTCGCGGTCCCACGAGCGGCCCGGCTCGCCCTCGCGCAGGACGCGGCAGACCTCGAGCGCCGGCGCATCCGCGAGACCGCCGACGAGCACGAGGTCTGGCCGCTCGCGCTCGACCAGCTCGAGGGCCTCGCGCCCGGCGTCCGCACCGAGAACCGCGAAGCCGTCGCTCGCCAGGTGCCGCGCAAGGAACTCCCGCGTTCCCGGCTCGGCCTCGGCGAGGAGCAGCGCCTGCGACATGAGCCGAAGCTATCCGCGGCTCAGACCGGGCGCCAGATGTCCTTTCGCGCGGAAGTGCGACGAGCTTTCTACAACCGTCCGGAGCGGAGCACGCCCCAGAGCAGCCACAGCCCGAGGATCGCCGAGAGCACGAAGCCGACGAACGAGAGGAAGTTCACGCCCGCGATCTGTGGGCCGTTCGTCGAGAAGATCCCGATCAGGCTCGAGCCGATCAGGCCGCCGACCGTGACCAGCGCGATCACGAGCCGGTTGAAGGCGACGTCGAGCTTGCGCATGAACTCGTCCAGGCCCTTGTGCACGAAGCCGACCTCGATCTGGCCGTCGCGGAACTCCTCCAGGATGTCGTGCACCTGGTACGGCAGGTCGCGTGCGATTCGCGCCAGCTCGAGCCCCTCCGAGCGTGCCCGCTTCAGCACCCGCTGCGGCGTGTAGCGCTCCAGCATCAGCCCGCGCGCGTACGGCCTGGCCACCTCGAAGACGTTGAAGTCCGGGTAGAGCTCGACGCCGACCGAGCCGAGCGTCGCGATCGCCTTGTCGAGCATGACGAAGCGGGCCGGCAGGCGGAGGTTGAGCCGGTAGATCAGCTGGAAGGCCTCGCGGATCACCTGCATTGGGTCGATCTCGGCAAGGCTGGCGCCGTAGTAGCGCGCATACATTTCGCGCAGCTCGGCGACGAACTCGTCCTCGCGCTCCTTCGGGTAGCGGACGCCGAGCTCTGCCAGCCGGCGCGGCAGGGCGTCGATGCGCTCGGCGGCGGCGTCGATGAAGAGCCGCGTCAGCTTCGACATGTCGTCGTCGCTCAGCTTCCCGACCTGGCCGAAATCGACGATCCCGATGTGCTCCGCATCGCGGATCACGAAGATGTTCGCCGGGTGCGGGTCGCCGTGGAAGAGGCCGTTGCGGAAGATCATCTCCATCCACGTCTCGGCCATCAGGTACGCAAGACGACGGCGCTCGTCCATCTCCCAGGCGTCGAGCGGGAGGTCGGCGAGCTGGACGCCCTCGATCAGCTCGAGCGTCAGCACCCGCGTGCGCGTGTAGCTCCAGTAGACGCGCGGGATCTGCACGTGCGGGTGGCCGGAGAACTGGTGGTGGAAGGCCTCCGCGTTGCGGGCCTCGAGGCGGTAGTCGAGCTCCTGGCGGATCGAGCGCGCGAACTCGTCGACGAGCTGGCGCGGGTCGATGAACTCGAGGGCCCGCACCCGCTCCCGGATCAGGCGGGCGGCCTGGTAGAGCAGCGCCAGGTCGGCCTCGATCTGCCTGGGTGCGTTCGGGCGCTGGACCTTGACGGCGACGCGGCGGCCGTTCGGGAGGGTGGCGCGGTGCACCTGGCCGATCGAAGCGGCTGCGATTGGTGTCGGGTCGAAGTCGGTGAAGAGCTGCTCGACGCTCAGCTCGAGGTCCTCGCGGATCACGCGCTCGACGTCCTCGTACGGGACCGGGCGGACGTCGTCTTGGAGCTTCTGCAGCTCGACCACGATGTCCGGCGGGACGACGTCGGGACGGGTCGAGAGGAGCTGGCCGAACTTGACGAAGGTCGGGCCGAGCTCGTCGAGCATCTCGCGCAGGTGCCGGCCGCGCTCGGAAGGGCTGGCCGCGGCGGCGCTCAGCTTCGGGCGGCCCGGGAGCAGGTCGGTCAGGCGGTGGGTCTCGAAGAAGTAGCCGAAGCCGTGCCGGACCGCGACCTGCGCGATCTCGGAGATCCGGCCGAGGTTCCTCCGCCTGGCCGTGCTCGCCATGGGCTCAGTGTGACACGCGCGCAGGGGCTACCGGACGCCGCGCGGGCCGTTCGGCCGTGTCCCGCGTGGCGCCTGCCCCGCCAGGATCGCATGAACCGCCCGGCCGGACCGCCAGCTGTGCACAAATCGTCACGCTTTCGCGCCGCTCGCCATGTCCCGCCGGGCCGACGGGCGGGGACAGTCCCCGCCGGAAGGGCGCTACGGCGTCGGGTTGATGCCGCTGCGACGCGCGCCGTCGGGGAGCTCTTCGGGCAGGCCGGCTGCCGAGGCGGCGACGGCCAGGCGCCAC
The DNA here is from genome assembly GCA_963772975.1 of uncultured Actinomycetes bacterium. Lineage (GTDB taxonomy): Bacteria > Actinomycetota > Thermoleophilia > Gaiellales > Gaiellaceae > AC-32. The sequence goes on along the minus strand of CAVYZH010000011.1, from coordinate 295,741 downwards.
AGGCGGACGATCTCCTCGCCAACCCGCTCGCCTGCCTCCGCGTAGCCCTTCCGGTTGCGCGGCAGGTCATCGACGCTCAGCGGCTCGCCCCAGACCACCGAGCATGTTCGCCGGTTCCACGGCCGCCAGCCGAAGGTGTCGACCGCGCAGGGGATCACCGGCACGCCCTCCTGCATCGCGATCATCAGCGCGCCCGGATGCAGCGGCCCCGGATGTCCGAAGCGCTGCCGCGTGCCCTCGACGTGCACGCAGACCAGGTTCCCCTCCCGCACGAGCTCTCGCGCGTGCCGCACGGCCTCGCGGTCGCCCTCGCCGCGGCGAACTGCGAAGACGCCGAGCCAGCTCAAGACCTGTGCGAGCACGGGGATCTCGAACAGCTCGGCCTTCGCCAAGAAGTACAGGGGCCTGGGCGAGAAGGCGCCGATCAGCGGATGGTCGATCGCCGAGAAGTGGTTCGCCGCGACCACGCCGCCGCCCTCCAGCGGGATCCGGTCGACGCCATAGCCGGCTGCCGGCGCGAGCGTCACCGCCACTCGCGGCGCGATCCGGCGGCCGAACCACCACCCCGCCTCGACGCTGCCGAGCCGCCGCAGCGGGTTCACGGCTCGAGCAGCCGGAGCCGGTGCTCGATCTGCGCGACCCGCAACTCGAGCTCCTCGAGCTCGACCCGCGTGACGAGCCCGAGCTCGCGGAACAGCGCCGCCAGCCCCACCCCGGTCCGCTCGCCGATCCGGACGCCCTCGCTACGCCAGCGGCCGACCAGCTCCTCGATCAACGCCCGCGCCTCCTCCCGCCCGATGCCGCCGCGCGCTGAGAGCTCCTCGGCGAGCGCGTCCGCCCGCTCGGCCGTCAACGCCACCGCGCCGACACCGGCGAGCACGACCTTTTCCGCCAGGTCGCGAAGCTCAGCGGGAGCGGCCATGGGGCCTCGCGCGTCGCCGCTGCCGCCGGCGCTCGCGCTTCTCCGCGCTGGCTCCCACCGGGCGGTCGGCCGCTCCCACCGGCGAGAGATCGGGCGCAGGCTCCGCCGCGAGGGCTTCCTCGTTCGCCTCGATCGCCGCCTCGGCCGCGTCGCCGATCGGCGAGTCCTGGCCGATTCGGCGGGCGTACTCGGGCTCGCGCTCCTTCCAGATCGTCAGCAGCGGAGCGGCGATGAAGATCGACGAGTAGGCGCCGGAGATGATCCCGACCATCAGCGCGAAGGCGAAGTCCTTCAGCGTCGCGCCGCCGAAGATCAACAGGGAGAAGATCGGCAGCAGCGTGATCAGCGTCGTCGCCAGCGAGCGGCGGATCGTCTCCCAGAGCGAGATGTTCGTGATCGTCGCGAACGGCGCCCGCCGCATCAGCGGGATGTTCTCCCTGATCCGGTCGAAGATGATGATCGTGTCGTAGATCGAGTAGCCGAGCACGGTCAGCACCGCGGCGACCGTCGAGTTCGACACCTCCCGTCCGAGCAGTGCGTAGACGCCCACCGTGATCACGATGTCGTGGACCAGCGCGACGATCACCGGCCCCGCGAACTTGAAGTCGAACCGGACGGCGAGGTAGAGGATGATCAGCAGCAGCGAGAAGAGGATCGCGATGATCGCCGAGCGTGCGATCTGTCTCCCGAAGCTCGCGGAGACCGTCTGGATCTGGATCTTCGTGGTGTGGAACTGCTTGCCGACCGCGTCCTTCAGCGCGCTCGTCTCCGGCCCGTTCAGCGTCTGCAGGCGGAGCTGGAAGCTCTTGTACTCGTCACCGTTGATGCTCTTGCCGCGGCCCTGGACGACCGGCTCCTTGCCGAACTTGGTCGTCTGCTCGCGCACCGAGGACAGCGAGGTCGGCTGCGGCGTCGTGAACGAGACCTGTGTGCCGCCCTTGAAGTCGATCCCCAGGTTCAGGCCCTTGACGGCCAGCGCGCCGATCGAGATCACGACGATCGTGCCGGAGATCGCGAACCAGAGGTAGCGCTTGCGCATGAAGTCGATCTGGAGGAAGCGCCAGCTCTGCTCGCCGCTCGCGCCCATGAAGCTCGGGTTCTCGAACCAGCGGAAGCCCGCCAACAGCCCGAGCATCGCGCGCGTGGCCGCGACGGCGGTGATCAGCGAGATGACGGTGCCGATCATCAGCATCAGGGCAAAGCCCTTCACGCTCGCGGTCGCGACGGCGAACAGCACCAGCGCCGTGATCACCGTCACAACGTTGGCGTCGATGATCGTGTGGAAGCCCTTGGCATAGCCGGCCTGGATGGCGGCGCGCACGGACTTCCCGGCGCGCACTTCTTCCTTGATGCGTTCGAAGATGACGACGTTCGCGTCGGCCGCGACGCCGATCGTCAGGATCAGGCCGGCGAAGCCAGGCAGCGTCAGCGTGACGCCGAAGATCAGGATCGCCGCGTAGAGGAAGAGCGCGTAGATGCCGAGGCCGACGACCGCGACGACGCCGAGGAAGCGGTAAAGCGCGAGCAGGAAGATCGCGACGACCAGCAGGCCGATCAGGGCGGCGAGCTTCGCCTCCTTGAGCGAGTCCTTGCCGAGCGTCGCCGACACGTCGGTGCGCTCGATCTGATGGAACTCGACCGGCAGCGCGCCGGTCTGGAGCACGAGCGCCAGGTCCTTCGCCTCGCCGATGCTCGAGATGTTGGAGATCTCTGCGCCAGTGCCCGTCGGGTCGATCCCGTCCGGGTTCTGCTTGTAGTCGATATACGGCGTCGACTGGAGCTGGCCGTCGAGCACGATCGCGAAGTGCTGGGCGAACTGCTGGATCGTGGCGGCGTCGCTGCCGGTCTGACCGGCGGCCGCCGCGTCCCCGGCGCCGCGGCGCGCTTCCTCGGCCGTGATTTCGTGGAACTTCTTCGCGCCCTTGCCCGTGAAGCCAAGCCGCACGACGTTGCCCTGGCCCTGCGTGCTGATGTCGGCCGCGATGTCCGAGAGCTTCAGGTCCTCGCCAGTCGCCTCCGGCACCGGGTCGGTCTTGTTGTTCGGGTCGAACTTGAAGAGGTAGTACACGGTCGGCGCGGTCGCGTCGACCTGTTGCACGCCCTGACAGCCGGTCTTCGCCTGGTCGCAGCTGATCACGATCTGCTTGGGCGGCACCGCCAGCACGCTGAATCCCTTCGGCACCTTGCCGTTCAGCTTGCGGCCGCTCGGCAGTGTCGCGTCCAGCAGCCGCTCGCGCGTGTCTTCGGGGCCGTTGACCGGCTGCTTCTTTGCGTTGAAGAGGTAATACGCCGAGGCGCCCTTCTTGGTGTCGGCCTTCACCTTCGAGAGCAGGTCGTAGAGGCTGCCGTTGGCGACGCCGCCGGTCGAGGGTCCGACGGTGTCGGCCTCGAAGTCGTAGAACTGCAGCTGGGCGGTCGTGCCGATGATCTGCGCGGCCTTGTTCACGTCGTGGACGCCGGCCAGCTGGATCACGATCTGGTCCTTGCCCTGCTTGCGGATCTCGGGCTCGGAGACGCCGAGCTTGTCGATCCGGCTGCGCATGATCGAGACCGAGCGGTCCATGCAGGCCGAATCGCAGCTCTTGCCTGGCGGCGGCACAGCCTTGAGGACGACTTCGAGGCCGCCCTGCAGGTCGAGGCCGAGGGTGACCTTCTTGTGCGCCGGCGAGCTCGGGATCGCGAGCACCGCGACGCCGGCCAGAGCCGCGAGGATCAGGCCGACAAGGATCAGGTAAGAGCGCCGATTGCTCATTCGAGCCGGGACAGATTAGCTTTCACCGGGCGAGGGTGAGTCCTCCGGCTCCGCCTCGATTTCTTCCGCCCCGGGCTCGGTTTCGTCCGGCACGACCGCCGCAACCGCGCGCCGGTCGAGGCGGACGATTGTGCCCGGCGCGATCTCGAGCTGGACGACCTCGTCCTCGATCCCGCGCACCGTCCCGTGGATGCCGCCGGCGGTCAGGATCTCGTCGCCCGACGCGAGCTGGTCCTGCATCCGCGTCTGCTCGACCTGGCGGCGCCTCTGGGGCCGGATCAGGAACAGCCACAGCGCCGCGAACAGCGCGATGAGGATGATCAGGTAGCCCACGTGGTTGCCTCCTTGGGACGCCGCAGACGGGCCAGCGCCTCCTCCTTGTAACTCGCCAGCCGACCCCGCTCGATCGCATCGCGCGCGCCGGCGACGAGGTCGAGCACGAAGCGCAGATTATGCAGGCTCAACAGCTGCATCCCCAGGATCTCCTGCTGGTTGAGCAGGTGCCTCACGTACGCGCGCGAGAACCTCGTGCACGCCGGGCACGCGCAGCCCTCGTCGAGCGGGCGTGGGTCGCGGGCGTAGCGGGCGCCCTTCAGGTTGAGCTGCCCCTCCCACGTCAGCGCGGAACCCGTGCGCGCGTTGCGGGTCGGAAGCACGCAGTCGAACATGTCGATCCCGCGCTCGATCACCTCGAGGATGCCTACCGGGTCGCCGATGCCCATGAAGTAGCGCGGACGCTCGGGCGGGAGCAGCTCCGACGCCCACGCCGTCGTCTCCAGCATCTGCTCCTTCGACTCACCGATCGCGAGGCCGCCGAGCGCATGGCCGTCGAAGCCGAGCTCTGAGATCTCCTCGACGCTGCGGCGCCGCAGCTCGGGATCTGAACCGCCTTGGGCGATCCCGAACAGCAGCTGCCCCGGCGCGCGCTCGGCCCGTTGCTGGCGCTTCGCCCAGAGGGTCGTGCGGCGGACTGCGTCTTCGAGCTCGCTGCGTGGCGCGTCCGGCGGCGGGACGACGTCGAGGCACATCGCGATGTCGGAGCCGAGCTGCGCTTGGATGCGAGCCGCGAGCTCGGGCGTGAAGCGGGCCTCGTCGCCGTCGTAGACGGAGCGGAAGGTGAGGCCATCGTCGTCCTGCCGGAGAATCGTGTGGCGCAGCGAGAAGACCTGGAAGCCGCCCGAGTCGGTGAGGATCGGCCCGTCCCAGGCCATGAAGCTGTGGAGGCCGCCGAGCTCGGCGATCAGGTCGGCGCCCGGGCGGAAGTGCAGGTGGTAGGTGTTGCAGAGCAGGATCTCGGCGCCGAGCCGGCGGAGCTCGTCGGGGTCGACCGCCTTGACCGTGGCCTTGGTGCCGACCGGCATGAACGCGGGTGTCCGCAGCTCGCCGTGCGCCGTGCGCAGGACGCCCGTGCGGGCGGCGCCGTCGGTGGCGTCCAGGGTGAAGGCGCTCAGGTCGCTCACAGCAGCAGCATCGCGTCGCCGAACGAGTAGAAGCGATAACGCTCCTCGATCGCCAGCCGGTAGAGCCGGCGCGTCTGCTCGACGCCGGCGAACGCCATCACGAGCGCCAGCAGGGTCGAGCGCGGCAGGTGGAAGTTCGTCAGCAGCGCGTCCACGCGGCGGAACTCGAAGCCGGGCGTGATGAACAGGTTGGTTCGGCCGCTTGAGGGCGCGCCGCGGGCGAGCGACTCGAGCACACGCACCGTCGTCGTCCCGACCGCGAGCACCCGCTCGGCGGCCCGGATCCGCTCCCACGCGGCAGGCTCGACCTCGTAGCGCTCGCTGTGCAACTCGTGCTCTTCGAGCGTCTCGGCCGCGAGCGGGCGGAAGGTGTCGAGGCCGACATGCAGCGTGACCCGCTCGACGTCGAGGCCCGCAAGCAGCTCCGGCGTGAAGTGCAGCCCGGCGGTGGGCGCCGCGGCCGAGCCTTCGCTGCGGGCGTAGACGGTCTGGTAGCGCTCGGGGTCGGCGAGTGGCTCTTGGATGTACGGCGGCAACGGCGCCTCCCCCGCCGGCTCGCCCTCGAGGCGCAGCCGCCAGCGACCCTCGCCGAGCGGCTGCAGCAACTCGACCGGCCCGAGGCGCTGCCCGGGCCGAAGCTTGCGCGAGGGCCGCGCGAGCCCTTCCCAGATTCCGTTCGAGCCGAGCCGCTCGAGCAGCAGCACCTCCGCCTGGCCCCCGCCCGGGCGCTCGAGCCGCAGCCGCGCCGGCAACACGCGCGTGTCGTTGACGACGACGAGCGTCCCCTCGGGAAGCTCGGGCGCCAGCTCGTCGAAGCGCGCGTGGCGCGTCTCGCCGCTCGCGCGATCGTGGACGAGGAGCCGCGAGGCATCCCGCCGCTCGAGCGGGTGCTGCGCGATCAGCTCCTGCGGTAACTCGTAGTCGAGCTCGGACGACCTCATCCGACCCGGACGTTACCGTTGCCGCCTGTGACCGACGACGCGATCGAAAAGGCGCGAGAACGGCTCCGGGAGGCCGCCGAGGGCCGTCCCGACGCGGCCGCGGTGGACGCCGCGCTCGAGCGGGCGCGCGCGCAGGTCGAGGAGCTGGCGCAGACGGCCGCCGAGCTCGAGGCGACGATCCCGGCCAGGGTCGAGCACGCGGTCAGCGACGGGCTGGCCGAGCAGGTCCGGCCGGTCGGCCGCAACCTCGCGGAGATTCGCGGCCTGATGAACCAGGTGATCCGGCGGCTGGAGCGCGTCGAAGGCGATCTGCTGTCGGAGCGCCACGCGCGCGTGGACGACCTCGGGCTGCTGGTCGACCTGATCACCTCCAGCTGGAAGTCGGTCGAGCGGCGGCTGACGACGCTCGAGCGCAAGCTCCAGACGGGCGAAGGCGCGGTCGTCTACCGCATGGAAGAACGCCGCACCGGCTGACGCCGGTACAGCCGCTCTTCCACCGCGAGCCCGATCAGCCCGAGCGCCACCGCGAACCAGAGCGTCGAGAGCCTGATCAGGAGCGTGGCGGCCGCCGCCTGGGCCTTCGTCGTGTCGCCGAGGGCCTTGATCAGCGCGGCCATGCTTGTCTCCGCGACGCCGAGGCCTCCCGGCAGGAACGAGAGCGCGCCGGCGAGGCTACCGAGCGTGAAGACGACGATCGTGTCGGCGAGCGAAAGGTCGAGGCGCAGGCCCTTGACGCACACGTAGGCCGCGAGGCACTCGAAGAGCCACGACACCGCGGAGAGCAGCGTCATCTCGACGAGCAGGCGGGTGCCGAGGAGCGCACGGGCCGCGCCGGGTGCTTCGCCGAGGCGTGACCAGCGATCGAGCAGCGGGCTGTGAACGACGAGCACGGCAGCGACGACGGCGACCACGGCGGCGAGCAGCAGCGGCCAGTTCCTGGTGCCGGCACCGCCGACGACCGCCAGCACGACCACCCCGGTCGCGTCGGTCACGCGCTCGGCGAAGACGACCGGGGCCGAGCGCCGCACCGGCACGTCGAAGTCACGCTTCAAGAGGCCGGACTTGAGCAGCTCGCCGAGTTTCGCGGGCGTGATCGTCATCGTCAGCCCGGCGACGAAGATCGCGAAGCTGCGGCCTGGCGGAATCTCGATCTCCAGCTTGGCCAGGTAGCGCTGCCAGCGGAAGAAGCGGAGCAGGTAGTTGAGCGCGGTGAGTGCCAGCGCGAGCGGGAACAACTCCCAGCGAAAGCTGCGCAGCTCCTCGCCGAGCGAGCCGAAGTCCGCCCAGAGCCCGAGCCCGAGCACCACGGCCACCGCCAGCGCGGCGGCGAGGATCAGCCCGCGCTTCAGGTGAATACGAGGATCGCCGCCGCGGTCACGATCCAGCCGGCGACCGTGAGCATGATCGGCACGTCGCTCAGCAGCACCTGCTCCGGCTCCTCGCCGACGTCGTGCCGGTGCATCAGCAGCAGGTAGCGGAAGACGCCGAAGACGACGAACGGAACCGTTGCCAGCAGCGCCCGCGAGTGGCCGGCGGTGAGCGTGTAGAGGGCATACGCGATCACCGTCGCGGAGGCGACGATCCCGATCAGCTGGTCGACGAGCTCGAGCGAGTAGCCCTCGAGCACCGGCCGGCCGGGCGTGCGCTCGGCGCCGACGAGCACGAGCTCGCCGCGGCGCTTTGCCAGCGCGAGGAAGAGCGCGAGCAACGCGGTGCAGAGCAGCAGCCAGCCGGAGATCGGCACCTTCACGGCCGCGGCGCCGGCGCCCGCGCGGATCACGAACAGCGACGCGATCGTCAGCACGTCGAGCAGCACGACGTGCTTCAGCCGCAGCGTGTAGCCGGTCTGCAGCCCTGCGAACGCCAGCACCAGCAGCACCGACGCGAGCCCGAGCGGCGCGACGAGTAGTAGGGCGAGCAGCGCCAAGCCGCCGGCGATCGTCAGCGCGGCGCGCGGGGAGAGCTCACCGCGCGCGATCGGCCGCGAGCGCTTGACCGGGTGCAGCCGGTCGTCGTGCCGGTCGCGCACGTCGTTGGCCAGATACGACGCGCTCGAGACTGCGCAGTAGGCGACGAAGCAGACGCAGGCCTCGAGCCAGCGCAGCGGATCGCCGAGCTTTGCCGCGAAGACGAGGCCGGCGAAGACAAGCAGGTTCTTGGACCACTGCCGCGGCCGCAGGGCCACGAGCGCGGCTCGCGCGGGCGAGCGACGGCGCGGCAGCTCGACGAGCTCGGGCGCGGCGACCACGCGCGGAGGCTATCTGGGTCTTGTCGGCAGCATCAGCTCGAAGCGGCTCCCGGTCTCGGCCGAGCTCTCGAGGCTGATCCGCCCGCCGAGCGCCGCGGCGAGCTCGCGCGCTATCGGCAGGCCAAGGCCGGTGCCGCCGCCGCCGCGAGACCAGAACGGCCGGAAGATCCGCTCGCGTTCGGAGGGCGCGATCCCCGGCCCGCTGTCGGCGACGCCGACGTAGACGCTGCCGTCGGTCGCGGTCAGCTCGAGCCCGACGCTCCCGCCGTCCGGCGTCCAGCGGAAGGCGTTCGAGAGCAGGTTCGTGATGATCTGCAGGACTCGGTCGCCGTCCGAGACGATCACCGGCTTGGCCTCGAGCTCTCGCCGGTAGTCGATCCCACGCCGGCGCGCCTCCTCGGTGAAGGTGACGTAGGCGCGGTCGACGACCCGCTCCATGTCGACCTCTTCTTGCAGCACGGTGAACCGGTGCGCGTCGAGCTTCGCCAGGTCGAGCACGTCGCCGACGAGGCGCTCGAGCCGCTCGGCCTCCGCCGCGATGACGGTCAGCGAGGCCGCCCGCAGCTCGTCGTCGGTGACGACGCCTTCGCGCAGCGCGCCGACGTGGCCGCGGATCGCGGTCAGCGGCGTGCGCAGCTCGTGCGAGACCGTCATCAGGAAGTTGCGCTCGAGCTCCTCGGTCTCGCCGAGCCGCGAGGCCATCTGGTCGAACCGCTCGGCGAGCACGCCGATCTCGCCGGCGCCGCCGCTCGGCACCTCGACGTCGTAGTTGCCGTGCGCGACCTCGTCCGCGGCCGCGGACAGCTGCAGCAGCGGCGTGGTGATCCGGCGCGACGAGTACCAGGCGAACGCCGCGGCCACGAGCACGCCGCCCCCGAATGCGATCAGCAGCCGCTCGATCAGCGCGAGCCAGCGCTGGTTCAGCACCGTCTCGGGCTTGGCGACCACGATCGTCCCGAACACCTTCTTCCCGACCTGCAGCGGCAGCGCCGCCGCCAGCAGCCGCTGCTGGGTCCCGGGCGGGCGGAAGGTGAAGTAGAACGGATTCTTGCGAGTCCGGATCGCGCGCTGGTTGACGACGTTCTTCGGCAGCACCGTGAACGCGGTCCCCTGCCCCGGGAAGAGATCGAGCCCGCGGTAGAAGATCCTGTCGCCGGTGGCGAGCTCGAGCTGGTGGGCCGAGAGCAGCTTCCGCCCGGCCTGCTTCCGGTAGAGCTGCGTCAGCCCGTTCGCCTCGCGGCCGACCTCGTTATAGGCCTGGTGGCGAGCCTGGTTCTGCGCGTACGAGCGGAACAGCCGCAGCGCGATCGCCGCCGAGACGAGGCCTGCGACGACCAAGCCGAGCAGGAAGAGCGCCGGGAGCTGGAAACGCAGCGACCGCAGCATCGCGGCCTCGGGCGCCTAGGCGCTGACCGCCGCGTCCCGCGGGGGCGCGACCTTGTAGCCGACCCCCCAGACGGTGACGATCGGCGAGGCGTCGCCGAGCTTGCGGCGGAGCTGGCGCACATGCACGTCCACCGTCCGCGTGTCGCCGGCGAACGTGTAGCCCCACACGCGCTCGAGCAGCTGGTCGCGCGTCAGAACGAGGCCGTTGTGGTCGAGCAGCTCCCAGAGCAGGTCGAACTCCTTAGGCGCGAGCTGGATCTCCTCGCCCGCGACGCGCGCCGTGCGGCGGCCGGCGTCAATCTCGAGGTCGCCGTGCTTGAGCTGCTTCTCCTCGGACTCGCGACGGTCGGGAACGCTGCGGCGGAGAATCGACTTCACTCGCGCAACCAGCTCGCGCGGGTTGAACGGCTTCGTCAGATAGTCGTCGGCGCCGACCTCGAGCCCGATGATCTTGTCCACGTCCTCGTCGCGCGCGGTCAGCATCAGGATCGGCACGTCGGAGTCCTTGCGGAGCCGCCGGCAGACCTCGATCCCGTCCACGTCGGGCAGCATCAGGTCGAGCACGATCAGGTCGGGCCGCTCGGCGTCGGCCTGCGCGAGCGCATCCGCGCCCGTGGCGACGGTACGAACCGAGTAGCCGGCGTTCTTCAGGTAGAGCGCGACGAACGAGGCGATCGAGGACTCGTCCTCGACCACCAACACCGACTGTGCCTGGGCTGTCATGGCCTCAGGATAGAGAGGGCGTCAGCTTCCGGGCGCCGGCGACCCGAGGGTGAACGCCGTCCAGAAGTCCGGCAGCGACTGGTACGGCCCGTTGTCGATCGACATCACGCCGTCGTTCAGGCCGTTGTCCCCGGTGCCGTCGATGTCCACTTCACCGTGTGCCACGGCCGAGATCGAGATCCCGGTGCCCCGGACGTTGACGGTGAAGCGGCCGTCCTCGACGCGGAAGCCGAGGTTGCGGCCGGTGCAGTAGCTGACCTGCTTCGAGATTCGGTGCCGCTTGCAGCTCCACTGTGGGGCGTTCGCATCGTTGGGCCGAAAGTCGCGAATCTGGATGCGGCCGTTGTTGACGTGACCGATGATCGTCCCGGTGACCTTCAGCGCGAGCGTGCCCTTGCCGCGCTTGACCGAGAGCGTCCCGTCGGTCGGGGTGCCGGCGGCCAGCGCGAGCGGTACCGTGATGGCCAGCAGGAGCAGGGTGAGTCCGAGGAGCCGCCTCATCTGCTGGAAAGTATCGGCGCTCCAGGTGAGTTGGGGATCAGCGGGTTGTAAGGAATGCGTAAACGCTTGGCGATAGTGGGGCTGGCAGCCGGGATCGCGGTGGGAGCCGTGGCAGCCGCGCCGGCTCAGACGGGGCCGCCGCGGCTGCTCGGGCTGCGCGTCTCCAACGGTGGCACGCCCTTTGCGGGCGACACCCCGTGGCTGGCGACCGTCAGCCCGAACGGCGACGGCTTTCGCGACCGCGCGCTGATCCGCTTCAAGCTCGACGGCGCCGCCACCGTCGAGGTGCGCGTGGTTGCCACGGACGAGGCGCGCCGACCGGTGCAGACGATCTGGAGCACGAGGCGTCAGCTGCCTGCAGGCGCGCGCACGATCGTATGGCGCCCCACACGCTCGACGCCCGACCGCACCTATCTCGTCCGGCTCGCCGTCACCGGCACGAACGGCGGCCGTCGCGTGTACGGCTACGAGCCGCCAAGGCCGAACCGGCTGACGAGCGGGCTGGTCGTCCGCGTGCAGGGAATCGACGCCGGCTTCCTCGCCCGCAGTTACCCGGTCGGGGGGACGGCGACCGTGGGCATCTCCACCGACGCCAAGCGCGTGCGGTTGCAGCTCTTCTCGTTCGCGAGCGTCCCGAAGCCGACCGTGCACGACCTGCGCACCGGCGGCGTAGCGGTCGCGCCAGCCGTGCAGCTCGCCTGGCCGACCCGCGGCAGCACGGTCCACTACGTCCAGATCAGCGCCGCCGGTGTCACCGAGAGCGGCCTCTACTTCCTGCGCGTGAACTCGGGGGACGGACGGGTCGGCTACGCGCCGCTGATCCTGCGCCCGCGCGTGCTCGGGGAGCACAAGGTCGCGGTCGTGCTCTCGACGAACACCTGGCAGGCGTACAACTTCCTCGACGCGAACGGCGACGGCTGGGGCGACAGCTGGTACGTGGGTGGCGCAAGCCCGACGATCGACCTGACGCGTCCATTCCTCGACTTCGGGGTTCCCTTCCGCTTCAAGGACTGGGACCTGAGCTTCATCTCGTGGCTGAGCCGTACCGGCAAGCAGGTCGACTTCCTCACCGACGACGACCTCGAGCGCGTGGCGAGCGGCGACGCGCTGCGGCACGCATACGACCTGGTCGTGTTCCCCGGCCACGAGGAGTACGTCAGTAGCCACGCCTACGACGTCGTCACGCGCTATCGCGATCTCGGCGGGGACCTGATGTTCCTCTCGGCGAACAACTTCTTCTGGAAGGTGACGCGCTCGGGCCAAACGCTTCGGCGAGTGGCAATGTGGCGTTCGCTGGGCAAGCCCGAGGCGTCGCTCGTCGGCGTCCAGTGGGCGGCCTCGAACTACGGCGACTCGCAGGCGCCGTACGTCGTGCAGGGCTCGACCACTTCGCCCTGGGCATTCGCGGGGACCGGCCTGCACAACGGCTCGTCCTTCGGGCGCTACGGGATCGAGATCGACACGAGAGCGCCGAGCTCGCCGGCCGGGACACGGCTGCTGGCGCGGATCCCGAACGCGATCGGCTCGCACGACGCCGAGATGACGTACTACGAGGCGGGCTCCGGCGCGCGGGTGTTCGCCGCGGGCGCGCTCAACTTCACGGCGTCGATCACCGACCCGGCGGTCTCGCGGCTGGTCGACAACGTCTGGTCACGCGTGGCGCGCTAGGAGTACTCGAAGAAGCCCTTGCCGGTCTTGCGGCCGAGGCGGCCCTCGCGCTGCAGCTCGAGCAGCCGCTGCGGCGGCGCCATCCGCTCCTCGCCGAGCGCGCTGTAGAGCGCGTCGGAGGCGTGGACGTGGATGTCGACGCCGATCAGGTCGATCAGTGCACACGGACCAATCGGCCACCCGGCGCCGAACCGCATCGCGCGGTCGACGTCGTCCGGGCTGACCCGCGCCTCGTCGAGCACCCGCACGCAGTCGTTCAGCAGCGGGATCAGGATCCGGTTGACAATGAAGCCCGGCGTGTCGTTGCAGGCGACCGGCTCCTTGCCGAGCCGCTGGGCGAATGCGAACGCCGTGTCGAAGGCCTCGTCGCTCGTGTGCGCGGTGCGGACGACCTCGACGAGCGGCAGCACCGGTGCCGGGTTGAAGAAGTGCATGCCGACCACGCGCTCAGCCGTCTGCGTCGCGTCGGCGATCTGCGTGACCGAGAGCGCCGACGTGTTGGTCGCCAGGATCGCAGGCGACGGGACGAGGCGGTCGAGCTCGCCGAACAGCTCGCGCTTGACCTCGAGATCCTCGAACGCGGCTTCGATCACGAGCTGGCAGTCCGTCAGGTCGGCGAGCTCCGTCGTCAGCGTTAGGCGGCCCAGCGCGGCGTCCTTCTCGTCCTGGGTCAGCCGCTCCTTCTCGACCCCGCGGCCGAGGTAATGGTCGATCCGGCCACGCGCGCGCTCGCCGAGCTCGGGCTCGACGTCGCGGCCGACGACCTCGAAGCCGGCCTGCAGGCAGACCTGCGCGATCCCGGCACCCATCGTGCCGAGCCCGACGACCCCGACCCGCTCGATCTCCACGGCGCGCGATCCTATGCGCTAAGCGCTGCCGGCCCTTGCGTGAACCTTTGCCCCCGGGGCCTTCGGCCCCTAGCCCCCGCTTTTGAGAGTAGCGGCGAAATCGTCACGTGCCTGTGACGGGTTCATGGCGAAAGTGTGTCTTCTGAGGGAAGGAGATCGCACGCGGCTACAGGCGCTCGACGACCGCGGCGATCGCCTGCCCGAAGCCGATGCACATCGTCGCCACGCCGTAGCGCGCGTCGCGGCGCTCGAGCTCGCCGAGCAGCGTCGCCGTCACACGCGCCCCCGTCGCGCCGAGCGGGTGGCCGAGCGAGATGCCGCCGCCGTTCGGGTTGACGTCGGCTCCACCGCCCCTCGAGCCCGGCGTCGCGCATGAACTGGAGCGCCACCGAGGCGAAGGCCTCGTTCACCTCGACCACCGCGATCTCGTCCCAGCCGAGACCAGCGCGCGCGAGCGCTCGTTCGCACGCCTGCGGGTTGCCGTGCAGCATCAGCCGGGGATCGACGCCGACCAGGCCGAACGAGACGAACCGTGCGCGCGGCTCCAGGCCGAGCCTCGAGCAGGCGGTCTCGCTCGCGACAAGCACCGCCGCGGCGCCGTCGCAGATCTGGCTCGAGTTCCCGGCCGTTACCTTCCCGTCGGGAAGGAAGGCCGGCTTCAGCGCCGCGAGCGCTTCGAGCGAGGTGTCGGCCCGCGGGGTCTCGTCGACGCCGAAAACGACACCGGTATGCGGGTTCGAGACCTCGACCGGCACGACCTCGTGCTCGAAGCGGCCCTCCTCGATCGCGGCCAGCGCGCGGCGGTGCGACTCGTACGAGTACGCGTCGAGCTCTTCCCGGGAGAGCCCCCACTCCTCGGCGATCAGCTCGGCCGCGATCCCCTGCGGGACGATCTCCCAGCGCTCGAGCAGCTCCGGCGAGAGGTCGCCGCCGCTCGAGCCCATCGGCACCCGCGACATCGACTCGACCCCAGCCGAGATGACGAGGTCGAGCTGTCCCGACCAGACCGCGGCCGCGGCGTTGAAGTTGCACTGCATCGACGAGCCGCATTGCCGGTCGACGGTGGTGCCGGGCACCGAGTCGGGCCAGCCGGCGACGAGCGCGGCCATGCGGCCGATGTTCCAGCCCTGCTCGCCGACCTGCGAGACGCAGCCCATCTGCACGTCCTCGACCTCTGCCGGATCGAGCGCGTTTCGCTCCACGAGCGCGTTCAGCACCTGGCCCGCGAGCTCGTCTGCACGCAGCGAGGCGAGCGTGCCGTTCCGCTTCCCGATCGGCGAGCGGACGGCGTCCACGATGAAAGCCTCGGCACGCTCCACGACCGCTCTAGACTAGCCCTCGTGGCCGTCACGACCAGCGACCGGAAGCTGTTCGTCGCAGGCGAATGGATCGAGACCGGCGACTGGGTCGAGGTGCGCTCGCCCTACTCGGGAGAGGTCGTAAGCCGCGTGGCAAAGGGCGGCGCCGAGGAGACGAAGCGCGCGATCGACGCCGCGGAGCAGGCGATGCTCGAGCCGCTGCCGGCCCACAAGCGGGCGGAGATCCTGGTCAAGGTCGTCGCGGCGATCGCGCGGCGCCACGACGAGATCGCGCGGCAGATCTCGGACGAGGCGGGCAAGCCGCTGAAGGCCTCACGTGTAGAGACCTCGCGGGCGATGTCGACCTACACCTTCGCCGCGGTCGAAGCGCGCAAGCTCGCCGGCGAGATGGTGCCGATGGACGCGGCGCAGGCCGGCGAGGGCAAGCTCGGCTTCACGCTGCGGCGCCCGATCGGGATCGTCGGCGCGATCTCGCCGTTCAACTTCCCGCTCAACCTCGTCGCGCACAAGCTGGCGCCAGCGCTCGCGGCCGGCTGCGCGGTCGTGCTCAAGCCCGCGAGCCAGACGCCGCTCTCGGCGCTGATGCTGGCGGAGCTGGAGGACGAGGCGGGGCTCCCTCCGGGCTGGCTCAGCGTCGTCGTCGGCCCCTCGGCCGAGATCGGAGACGTCCTGGTCGAGGACGAGCGTGTGAAGGCGATCACCTTCACCGGCTCGGGCGGCGTCGGCTGGGGCCTGAAGGAGCGCGCGCCGAAGAAGAAGGTCAGCCTCGAGCTCGGCAACGCGACGCCGGTGATCATCACGGCCGACGCGGACATCGAGGCGACTGCGGCGGCGATGGCCGCGAACGCCTTCGCCTTCGCCGGCCAGAGCTGCATCTCGGTGCAGCGCATCTATGTCGAGCGGCCCGCATACGACCGCTTCGTCGAGGCGTTCGTCCCGCGCGTGCGTGAGCTGAAGGTCGGCAACCCGGCCGACGACGAGACCGACGTCGGGCCGGTGATCGACGCCGGCGCGAGGGAGCGGATCCTTACCTGGATCGAGGAGGCAAGGAGCGGCGGCGCCGAGATCCTGGCCGGCGGCGAGGAACGGGACGGGCTGATCCAGCCGACCGTGATCGCGAACGCGTCGCCCGAGCTGAAGGTCAGCTGCGAGGAGGTCTTCGGCCCGGTCGTGACGGTGAACGCGGTCGACTCGCTGGACGAGGCAATCGAGCTCGCTAACTCGACACGCTACGGCCTGCAGGCCGGGATCTTCACGACCCGGCTCGACAGCGCGCTCCGGGCCGCGCAGGAGCTCGACTTCGGCGGCGTGATCGTCAACGAGGCGCCGACCTTCCGCTCCGACCAGATGCCCTACGGCGGCGTGAAGGACTCCGGCAACACGCGCGAGGGCCCGGCGTACGCGGTGCGCGAGCTGACCGAAGAGCGCCTCGTCGTGGTCGACCTCTCGTGATCGGCGTCGCCATCGCGTTGATGGTGATCGGGCTCGTCTTCGGATTTGTGATCCCGTGGGTCGGGATCGTGGTCGGGCTCGTCGGTGTGCTGCTGTTCATCGCCCTCGTCAAGGGCTTCGGGCGCCGGGCTGCGTCGGACGCGCGCCGCGTCTAGGAGGGTCCGACCCCACTGCTAGACTCGCGCCGCTCGTGGTGCGTTTTTCCCTGCTAAACAGGCGGTCCGGCGGCGGAACCGCGCCGGGGGCGCAGCCGGTCTTCCGGCGAGCGCCTTCGCCGGGGGCGTTGAGGCGTGAGCGGCGCGCGATCGTGAAGGCCCGCGAGGACCGGATTCGCCACCTCGGCGGGCTGACGCTGGAGATGTACCGCCGCTCGAGCTTCCGCGACCAGCTGCTGATCGAGCAGTGCCGCGAGATCGTCGCGCTCGAGGATCGGCTCCGCGAGCTCGACTCGATGCTCGAGTCGGTCGCGACCGCGCGGCGGGCGCCGACGACCTGCGAGTGCGGTGCCCCGGTGCCGTGGGGCTCGCACTTCTGCGCGAATTGCGGCCGGCCGGTGGGCACGGAGCCGGTGGTCGCCTGCGGGGGCTGCGGGCACCCCCTCTCGGCCGACGCCACCTTCTGCGCGCACTGCGGCCGGCCGGTCGAGACCAGTGACGAGGCCGAGCCGGAGCCCGGCGCCCAGCCCGAGGAGCCGGCAGTCGACGAGACGATCCTGCGCTCGGCTGATCCCTGGGAGCGCTGAGTGGCGCAGCCCGAGGACGACCGGCGCTGCCCGCGCTGCGGCACGCCGTACAGCGAAGACCAGGAGTACTGCCTCGAATGCGGTGACCGGCTACCGGCGCGGCCGAGCCTGGTCACCCGGCTCGGCGCGCGCTGGCGCCGCCATCTGGGCTGGTATCCCGGCGATTGGATCTGGCCGGCGCTGCTCGCGCTCGTGGTCGCGATCGTCGCGGGCGTCGTCTCGGCCGTCTGGCTCGCCGACGACTCGAGCTCGGCCAGTGACACGATCGTCCGCACGCAGGTTGGCTCCTCGACGAGCGTCCCGACCCAGACCGCACCCGAGCCGACCACGACGGCGCCGACGACGACCGCCTCGACCACGGCGCCCCCGCCACCCCCGCCGCCCAAGCCGGCGCTCGTCGCGTGGCCGGCGACGAAGAGCGGCTGGACGATCGTGCTCGACTCGGTGCCGACCACCAACGGGCGTGCCGGAGCGGTCGGCGAGGCCAAGCAGGCGCTGCGCCTGGGCCTGAAGTCGGTGGGCGTGATGGACTCCTCAGCTTTCTCCAGCCTCCACCCCGGCTACTACGTCGTCTTCTTCGGGATCTACGACAACGAGCCCGAGGCGCAGAGCCACGTGATCGAGGCGCACCGCCGCGGTTACCGGGAGCCGTACCCCCGCCGAATCACGCGTTGACGTTTACCTCCAAGCCAACGGGGTAGCCGACTTTGTAACACGGCCCGGGTTCGTTAGACTCGCGTCGCAGCGCAGCGCCACGCAGAGGGTTAACCGCCTATTAACAAAGCTTTGCGGGAGATCAACACAAGCCGGAGATACTGACGATGGACGAGCGAACGCTTCAGATCCAAGCCTGTATGTATCAGTACTCACGCGCCATCTACCGGTCGATCAAAGACCTGGTCGACCCGTATGTCACGGGTGAGACCCGGATCCAGTACCGCCGCGAGGTACTCGAGGCCTGTGAGCAGACGATGGAGCGGCTCGCCAAGGACCCGCTCTACTTCGCCAAGCCCGACCAGGCCCTCTTCCAGGACATCCGCCGCTACTTCCCGATCACGTGCCAGGCGCAGGTGGCCTGGGCCGTGCGCGAGGGCGTCGCGGCCGCGGTCTCGTTCATCGAGAGCCAGATCGAGGCCGGCGCATTCGACGGTGGGATCGCCCGCTGCCGGGCAACGACGCGCAAGGGCAAGCCCTGCCAGCGCACGCCACTGCCCGACCGCGACTACTGCCCGTCGCACCAGCACCTCGAGCGGTCGAAAGTCGCGGCGTAGCCGACCCGGCTTCGACCGGATAGGCTCGTCTCCGGGGTGTCGCACGACACGGACAAGCTGATCCGTCAGCTCTCGCTCGTCGCCTTCTTGATGGCGGAGCGGCGGGCGGTGACCGCGCGCGACATCAAGGGACAGGTCGAGGGCTATCAGGAGATGTCGGACGAGGCGTTCGCGCGCCGCTTCTACTCCGATCGCGCGGAGCTGATCGCGCTGGGCGTCCCGCTCCACTCCCAGCGCGACGAGTACACAGGCGAGGAGCTCTACAACATGCGCTCGGAGCGCTACTTCCTGCCGCCGCTCGAGCTGACCGACGATGAGCTCGCGGCGCTGCAGACCTGCCTTTACCTGCTCGAGGGCAAGTTCGCCTACGCCGAGCCGCTGCGGCTCGCGCTGCAGAACCTCGCGCTCGGCCGCGAGGGCTTCGCCGAGGCGCCAACCGACACCGCGCTGCGCGTCGAGGTGCTCGACCCCGAATATTCGGTCGAGATGCAGGGCCGGCTGGGCAAGCTCGAGGCGGCGATCTCCAAGCAGCGCACGGTCAAGTTCCCGTACTGGTCGATCTCGCGCGACGAGGAGCGCGAGCGGACGGTCAACCCGTACGCGCTCTTCCAGGACGGCGGTGCCTGGTACGTCGTCGGGCTCGACCTCGACGCCGAGGACGAGCGCACGTTCCGCGTCTCCCGCATCCGCGGCGAGATCCGCTTCGCCACCCGCCGAGAGCGCGACTTCCGCCTGCCTCCCGAGTTCGACGTCGACCGCTACCGTGGCCGCCCGCCGTGGCAGATCGGCGACGCTGCCGGCGAGGCGCGCATCGAGGTCGCCGGCGACACGGCCTGGTGGGTCGAGCGCACGTTCGGCACCAAGGTCGAGGACGGCGTCTTCGTGACCGAGTTCTCGAGCCTGCCGCTACTTGCGTCGTGGGTCCTGCGCCAGGATGGCCGCGCGGTGCCCCAGGCCCCCGACGAGCTGCGGCGCGAGGTGGCGCGGGCGCTGAGGCTCGTGCGCGAGCGGCACGAAGGCGCGCCGGACACGCTCGCCGCCGAGAGCGCTATCGAAGTCGAGGAGGACGCGGCGGAGCGGCCGACGTCACCAGTCCACCCCGAGCGCTTCGCCGTCCTCCAAGCCTTGCTCGCCTACCTGCTCGACCGCTGCGGCGAGGACTCGCAGGCCGAGTTCCCGGCGCAGGAGCTGGTCGACCGCTTCAACATCCCGTTCGAGTCGCTCGAGGAGCATCTCTCGCTGCTGAACCTCGTCAATTTCGGCGGCGGTTGCTACGCCGTCTACGCCGAGCTCGACGGCGACACGATCCGGGTGGACAAGGAGCTGTTCGGCGACACGTTCCGGGCGCCGCCGCGCCTGACGCCCCTGGAGGCGCGGGCGATCCGGCTGGCGCTCGAGTTCGTGGGGCCGATGATCGCCGCCGACGCCGGCTCGGCGCTCGACCGGGTCCGCGACAAGCTCGAGGAGACCTTCGGCGAGTTCGAGCTCGCGCAGACGCCCGAGCTGCACGTGCAGCGGGCCGAGGAAGACCTGGTCGGCACGCTCAGTCGCGGACTGCGCGAGCGGCGCCTCGTCGAGGTCGACTACCTGAAAGAAGGCGAGGAGGAAGGCTCGACGCACCTGGTCGAGCCGTACTCACTCGAGCGCCGGCTGCCCTACTGGTACGTCCACACGTGGGACCGCACGCGCGACGGCGAGCGCTCGTTCCGGCTCGACCGCATGCGGAGTGCCCGGATCCAGCGCGGGCACTTCGAGCCGCGCGAGGGCTTCGACCCGCACGAGTTCCGCGACGCTCGCCCGGCGCGGATCTGGTATTCGCCCGAGATCGCCCGCTGGGAGCTGGAAAAGGGCGCGCGCCGGCTCGCGGACGGCTCGGCGGTCGCCGAGCGGCCCGTCGGTAGCCCGGAATGGCTGGTCGGCGAGATCCTCAGCTACCGGGGCGAGGCGGTCGTGCTCGAGCCACCGGAGCTCCGCCGCGAGCTCGTCGCCCGCGCCAAGGCCGTCCAGCGCGAGCTCGGCCTCAGCCGCGTGCGCGTCGGCTAGCCGGCGAGCGGCAGCTCGAGCGTGAACGTCGCGCCCTGCTCGGGTGCCGACTGCACCTCGAGGCCACCGCCATGGGCCTCGGCGATCGAGCGCGCGATGAACAGGCCGAGGCCGGTCCCTGGACGAGTCGCGCCCGAGCCGGTGACGCGGCCGAACTTCTCGAAGATCAGCTTCTGGTCGGCCTTTGCGATCCCCGGTCCCCGGTCGCGGACGTCGACGAGCACGCGGCCGTTCTCCTGGTAGGCCCGAACTTCGACCTCACCTTCCGCGGGCGAGTACTTGATCGCGTTGTCGATCAGGTTCGTCAGCACCTGCCGCAGACGGTCGTGGTCACCGCGAATCTCGGGCAGCGGCGACTGCACGTCCGCGAGCAGCCGCACCTCGTCCTGCCCGAGCTGCGCGTTCGACACCGTGTCGTGCACCAGCTGCCCGAGGTCGACCTCCTGGAAGCGGAAGCTGAATGTGCCCGCCTCGATACGCGAGGTGTCGAGCACGTCGCCGATCAGCTCGGCGAGCCGGTTCGTCTCGCCGGCGATCAGCTCGAGGAACGACTCTCGCTGGTCCGGCGAGAGCTCGCGCCAGCGCTGCTGCAGGGTGCGCGCTGCCCCGATCACGGCGGCCATCGGCGTGCGCAACTCATGGGAGACCAGCGAGACGAAGTCGGCCCGCAGCGCCGAGAGGCGCCGCAGCTCGTCGACCGTTTTGCGCTCGCTCTCGTAGGCGCGGATGTTCTGTACCGCGCTGGCCACCAGCCGGCCGAGCAGGCCAGCTAGCTCGATGTCGTCGGGGCTGAAGGCGTCGGGCTCCTTGCGCACGAGCGAGAGCATCCCGATCGACCGGGCGCCCTGGAGCAGCGGCGTGGCGAGCCGGCAGTGCAGGCCAAGCGCGAGGAACTCATCCTCCTCGGGGTAGTCCGCCGAGCTCATGTCCCGCCGGTACACCGTCTGGTTCGTGCGCAGCAGCTCCTCGAGCAAGGTCCCGTGGATCGGCCGGCCGGAGCCCGGCGGTAGCACGTCGTCGGCGCCCGCACCGGCGACGGCCATCACCTGGGCGACGCCGTTCTCGCTGAGCACGATCGCGATCCGGTCGAAGGGGAGCAACCCGCGCACCTCGCGGATGAAGGCGTCGAAGGCCCGATCGAGCTCGAGCGAGGAGCTGAGCGCACGGGCGCAGCGGTTGGCGGACTCGAGCACGTCCGCGCGCCGGCCTAGCTGGTCACGCAGCTTCTCGGCCTCGACCGCGCGCGTCTCGGCGACCGTGCTCTGGCCCAGCAGGCGCAGCATCAGCCAGCCGACGATCAGCCCCAGCAGGACTTCGAGCCCGAGCTGGAGCGTCACGTAGTCGACGTGGTAGCGGTGCGGCGCGAACCGGTCCGAGCGCAGCCATTCGTAGCCGGCCATCACCGGGGCGCTGGCGACGGTGAGGGCGAGCGCGCCCACGATCCCGTAGCGCAGGGCGGCCTCGACGAGCGGCAGGTACATCACCTGCCGGACGGGCGAAGCCTGCTCGAAGCTGTAGATCAACGTGTAGGCCGAGGCGATCGCGAAGTCGAAGGTGAGCGCCGCGAGCCCGATCCGTTTCAGCGCCGTCTTCGACCACTCGCGGCGGCTGAGCGCGAAGAAGGCCAGCGCCCCGACGGCGAAGATCCCGGTCGTGATCCACGCCCAGAGCTCGTAGTGCCGTGGGTAGTGCTCGCCGATCGCGACCTGGAAGATCGCGAACGGCACGGCACCGAGCCGCACCCAGCCGATCCAGCGCTCGACGTCGCGCAGCCGCCGCAGCTCGCCGTTCACCGCAGCCGCTCCAGCGCCCACTCGGCATGTTCGCGCAGCAGCGGGTCATCGCCCTCCGCGAACGGCTCGGCAAGCGCGGGATCGCCGCCGATGTTGCCGAGCGCGACGAGTGCGTTCCGGCG
Source organism: uncultured Actinomycetes bacterium (assembly GCA_963772975.1). Lineage (GTDB taxonomy): Bacteria > Actinomycetota > Thermoleophilia > Gaiellales > Gaiellaceae > AC-32. The sequence continues at coordinate 273,550 of CAVYZH010000011.1, read as the reverse complement.
CAGGAAGCGCGGGTCGTTGCGCGGGACGAACAGGCGGTCGTAGCGGGCGACCAGCTCGTCGTCGTCAGCCTGGAGCCAGTCGGCGAGCGAGACGTGCGGCTCGGCTCCTTCGTGCGTCTCCCCCGCCCTTCGCCCCTCGACCCCGCGGTTCCAGGGGCAGACGTCCTGGCAGATGTCGCAGCCGTAGACGCGGTCGCCGAGCGCCTCGCGGATCTCCTCCGGCATCGGGTCGGCCGACTGCGTCCAGTACGAGAGGCAGCGCGTCGCGTCGAGCACGCCGGCCTCTGCGAGCGCGTCGGTCGGGCAGGCGTCGATGCAGAGCGTGCAGGAGCCGCAGCCCGCGTCGAGCGGCGGCGTCGCCTCCAGCTCCGCGGTGGTGACGAGCGTCCCGAGCACGACCCACGAGCCGTGGCGCCGCGTGATCAGCATCGTGTTCTTGCCGTAGAAGCCGACCCCGGAGCGCGCGGCCGCCTCGCGGTCGACGTGCTGGTTGGCGTCCACGAACACGCGGTACTCGCCCTGAGGCGTCGCTTGCGATGCCGCACCAGAGGTCTTGCCGGCTTCGCCGGCGAGACCGATAATGCGACGGCCGAGCTCGTCCAACCGCTCACGCAAGGCCGCGTAGGCGTCCCACCAGGTGTAGCGCGGCAACCGCCCGTGGCCCGGCGGCGGCTCCTCGCCCTCGAGCCAGTAGCAGAGCGCTGCCGAGACGACCGTGCGCGCGCCTTCGAGCAGCGTCTCGGGATGGCACGAGACCTCCGGCCGCGCCATCGTGAAGCGCATGTCCGCGAACAGCCCGCGGGCGCGACGCTCGAGGATGTGCCGCTCGGTCTCCTCGTACGGGGCGACCGGAGCCGCCCCGACCACGTCGAGGCCGAGCTCGTCGCCTAGCCTGGACAGCTGTTCACCCTGCATATGGGAGATTGTGCCCCGGATGAAGGCAATTCGGATCCACGAGGACGGCGGCCCCGAGGTTCTCCGCTACGAGGACGCGCCCGACCCCGAGCCTGGGCCGGGCGAGGTGCTCGTCCGTCTGCACGCTGCCTCTCTCAACCATCTCGACCTCTGGATCCGCAAGGGGCTTCCTTCGGTGGCCAAGCCACGGATCCTGGGCGCCGACGGCGCAGGCGTCCGGGAGGACACGGGCGAGCGGGTCGTGATCAACCCCGGGATCGAGCACGGCGAGCGCATCACGGTCGTCGGCGAGCACATGGACGGCACGCACGCGGAGCTGGTCGCCGTGCCCGAGTCCAACGTCTATCCGCTCCCGGACGAGCTCTCGTTCGAGGAGGCCGCCGCCTTCCCGCTCGTCTTCGAGACCGCCTTCCGGCTGGTGGTGACGAAGGCGCAGCTGCGTGAGGGCGAATGGGTCTTGCTCTGGGGGATCGGGAGCGGCGTCGCCCTCGCCGGCCTCGAGATCGCCAAGTCACTCGGGGCGCGGGCGCTCGTCACCTCCTCCAGCGACGAGAAGCTCGAGCGGGCACGTGCGCTCGGCGCAGATGCGACCGTCAACCACGTGAGCGGCGACGTCCGCGCGGCGGTTGTGGATGCGACCGAGGGCAAAGGCGTCGAGGTCGTGCTCGAGCACGTCGGCGAGGCGACCTGGCAGACCTCGCTGCAGTCGGCGCGCGCAGGCGGCCGGATCGTCGTCTGCGGCGCGACGAGCGGCCCGAACCCGCCGGCCGCGCTGCACCGGATCTGGTGGAAGCAGCTGACGATCTACGGTTCGACGATGGGAACCCGCGAGGATTTCGAGGCGGCCTACGAGCTGGTCAAGAGCGGCCGTGCGAAGCCGGTCGTCGACTCCGTCTTCCCGCTCGCCGAGGCGCGCGCCGCGCACGAGCGGATGGAGGCCGGCGAGCAGTTCGGCAAGATCGTGCTCTCGATCCCGTGAACCTGCGGCGGCCCCTCGCCGCGCTCCTCGCGGGCGCCGCGCTGATCGCCCTGGTCAGCGGCGCCATCTACCTGCTCCGCGACCACGTGCCGGTGCTGGGTCTCGCCGTCCTCTACCTGCTGGCCGTGATCCCGGTTGCTGTCGTCTGGGGCCTCGGCGCCGGAATCGCGGTCTCGGTGGCCAGCATGCTCGTCTTCAACTTCTTCTTCCTGCCGCCGGTGCACACGTTCCGGTTGCAGGAGTCGAGCCACTGGTTCGCGCTCGGCGTCTTCGTCGTGACGGCGATCGTCGTCAGCGAGCTCGCGGCGCGTTCACGGCGCCGGGCGAACGAGTCGGCCCTACTGGCGGAGATCGCGGCCTCGCTGCTCGAGCAGGGCGACCTCGCGCCCGAGCTCGACCGGATCGCGGCCGATGCCGCGCAGGCGCTGCAGGTCGAGCAGGCGACAATCATGGTCGGGGACGTCACCCCCACGGCACCGGGCGTGCGGCAACCGCTGTTCGCGGACGGACGGCGGGTCGGCACGATTGTGCTCCGAGGGCCGCGGCAAGGCAGCGCCGCCGCGCGCCGGCGGCTCCTCCCGGCACTGGCTTCGCTGCTCGGAGTGGCGATCGACCGCGAGCGCCTGGCCGACGAGGCGCTCGAGGCCGAGACGCTGCGACGGAGCGACGCCGTCAAGACTGCCGTCCTGCGCTCGGTCAGCCACGACCTGCGCAGCCCGCTGATGGCGATCCTGACCTCGGCGAGCGCGCTTGCCCGCAGCGACCTCGACCTCGATCGGGACGACCAGCGCGAGCTCGTCGCCACCATCCTCAGACGAGGCCGACCGGCTCGACCGCGTGATCGGCAACCTGCTCGACCTCTCGCGGCTCGAGGCCGGCGCGGCGCAGCCGGAGCCCGACGTCTGGCCGGTCGACGAGCTGGTCGCGCAGGCGATCGGCCAGCTCGGCGAGGCCGGCGGCCGAATCCAGGTCGAGCTCCCCGAGGAGCCGCTGGCCGTGCGTGTCGACGCTCAGCAGATCGAGCGCGTGCTCGTGAACCTGTTCGAGAACGCGCTCAAGTACTCGCCCGAGCCGGAGCCCGTGCGAGTACAGCTGGCGGAGACGGCTAACCGCGTGCTCGTGCGGATCGTCGACCACGGCCCCGGCGTCTCCTCGCACGACCGGGAGCGGATCTTCGAGCCGTTCCAACGCGGTGGCGACGGAGCGCGCGGCGCGGGGCTCGGACTCGCGATCGCCCGCGGCTTCGCCGAGGCGAACGACGCGCGCGTGTGGGCCGAGTCGCGTCCGGGCCAGGGCGCGACCTTCGTGCTCGCACTCCCCGCGGCAGGTGAGCTGTGAGCGGAGCCGCGGATCCTGGTCGTCGACGACGAGCGCCAGATCCTGCGCGCCTTGCAGACGAGCCTGCGCGGCGCCGGCTACGAGGTCGAAACGGCCGACACCGCCGAGACGGCACTGGCCGCGGCGGCGATGCGGCCGCCTGACGCGTTGATCGTCGACCTCGTCCTCCCGGACGGCACCGGCACCGAAGTCGTCCGTGAGCTGCGCACCTGGAGCACGGCCCCGGTGATCGTGCTCTCCGCGGTCGGCGACGAGCACGAGAAGGTGGCCGCGCTCGACGCGGGCGCCGACGACTACGTCACCAAGCCGGTCGGGATCGACGAGCTGATCGCGCGCCTGCGGGCGGTGCTGCGGCGGGCCACGCCTTCCGCCGAGCCGGTGCTGACGATCGGCGAGCTCGAGCTCGACCTCGAGAAGCGCGAGCTGCGGGTCGCGGGCAAGCCGGTGCACCTGACGCCACACCAGTTCGACCTGCTCCGTGTACTCGCGAGCAACGAGGGCAAGCTGCTCACCCACCGCGCGATCCTGCAGGAGGTCTGGGGCCCCGGCTACGGCAGCGAATCGAACCTGTTGCACGTCCACGTCTCGCAGCTGCGGCGCAAGATCGAGCCCGACCCGGCGCGGCCGCGCTACCTGCTCACCGAGCCGGGCGCCGGCTACCGGCTCGTCGACCCGGCCGGGCGCTGAACGCCTTCAGGCTTTCTTCATCCCGGCGGCCGGAAGCTTCATGCGGCGTTCAGGGGCGCCGCCCTACGGTCGAGTCATGGACTTGGGTTTCTCTGCGGTGGGTGCGCGCCTGCACGTCCCGCGCGCGAACGGCCGGTTCTCCATCCGAAAGCGGGCGGAGGAACGGCGGCGCGCCGACGAGCTGCTGCGCGCCGGCGCCGACGAGATCCTTGCGACCCGCGCGGCCGAGCTCACCTCGCTGCGTAACCGTCGAGCCCTCGCGCGCTCCCTGGAGGCGACTGCGCGCGAGCTCGACGGGCGGGTGCTTCCGAGCGCCGTTCCGCTGAACCGCGCCGGCGCCCGCCCCCATGTGGACCTCATCCGTGCCCTCGCGGCCCGGTTGCTGGCCCCGGCGCCGGTCTCGGCCCGCGGCGTCCTGCTCGTCCAGGATCTCTTGACCGACGGCTACCACAGCCCGCTCTACGACCGCGAGCGCGCCGGTGACCTGCGACCCGCGCTGGAGGAATCCCTCTCAGCGCTGGAGCCGAGCTGATGTACGACCTCGCGGCGCTGGCGATCGCTGTGGGCTGCTTCTTGTTCATCTTCGCCCTGCTCTACGTGCTGGAGCACGTCTGATGTCCGCCTCGGACATCTTCGGCCTCGTGATCTCGCTCGCCGTCCTCGTGTACCTCCTGTACGCGCTCTTCCGCGGGGAGCGGCTCTAGATGGCCCAGGGCTGGACCCAGATCGTCGTCTATGCGGCGATACTGCTGGTGCTCGCGTATCCGCTCGGGATCTGGATGGCCCGGGTATACACGCGCGACGGCAGCGACCCCGTCGAGCGCTGGTTCCTCCGCGTGCTCGGTCGTGACGGGGCGATCGACATGGACTGGAAGTCCTACGCCAAGTCAGTGCTCGTTTTCAGTGTGGTCTTCTCGGCGTTCCTGTACGCGCTGCTCCGCCTTCAGGGCCACCTGTTCCTCAACCCCGACCACTTGCAGGGTGTGCCGTGGGGGGTCGCGCTGAACACGACCGCGAGCTTCGTCACGAATACGAACTGGCAGTACTACGGCGGCGAGTACACGATGTCGTACCTGAGCCAGATGGCCGGGCTCGCGGTGCAGAACTTCGTTTCCGCCGGCGTCGGGATGGCCGTGCTCGTCGCGGTCATCCGCGGCATCGCGCGCCGTGGCGGTGGCGAAGGGCTCGGGAACTTCTGGCGCGACCTCTACCGCTCGATCGCCTACGTGCTGCTGCCGCTGTCGATTGTGCTGGCGCTGATCCTGCTCTCCCAGGGCGTCGTGCAGACGTTCGACGGTCACGCGACCGCGCACACGCTGGAGGGCGCAACGCAGACGATCGCGCGCGGCCCGGCCGCGTCGCAGATCGCGATCAAGCAGCTCGGCACGAACGGCGGCGGCTTCTACAACTCGAACTCGTCCGTGCCCTTCGAGAACCCAACCGGGCTCTCGAACTTCTTCGAGGTTCTCTCGATCCTGCTGATCCCGTACGCGATGGTCTTCATGTTCGGGCGGATGGCGCTGGCGCGCAGGCAGGCGTGGGTGCTCGTCGCGACGGTCTTCGCGATCTTCGCTATCGGCGTGGCGGTCGCATACCCGGCCGAGCAGCACGGCTCGGCGGTGCTGCGCGACTCGGGCGTGAACATCACGCAGGGACACGGGCAGAGCGGCGGCAACTTCTCCGACAAGGAGGTCCGGTTCGGCATCGCCAACACGGCGCTCTGGGCGACCGCGACCACCGACGTCTCGAACGGCTCGGTCAACGGCGGCCACGACGCATTCACTCCCGCAGGCGGAGCTGTGCCGCTCGTGAACATGTTCCTCGGCGAGGTCGAGCCCGGTGGGGTGGGCTCCGGCCTCTACGGCCTCTTCTTCTACGTGCTGATCGCCGTGTTCGTCGCCGGACTGATGGTCGGACGGACGCCTGAGTGGCTCGGCAAGAAGATCGAGGCCCGGGAGATGAAGTTCGCCGCCATCGGGGCGCTGTTCGTGCCCACGATGGCCCTCGCCATGACGGGGGTCGCGGTCGTCGCGCCAGCCGGGCTCGCTTCGATTTTCAACCCGGCCGCGCATGGCTTCAGCGAGGCCTTGTACGCCTATACGTCGCAGACGAATAACAACGGCAGCGCGTTTGCCGGCTACGGCGCGACGGACTTCTCGACGACGCTGGGAACGGTCGGTCTCTACTTCGGCCGCTTCGTGCCGCTGCTCGCCGGGCTCGCGCTCGGCGGCTCACTCGTCAAGAAGCGGGTCGCGCCGGCCTCGGCCGGGACCGTCCGCACCGACGGCGCCACGTTCGGGATCCTCCTGCTGGGGGTGATCGCGCTCACGGCGGGCCTGATGATCCTGCCGGCGCTCATGCTCGGCCCGATCGTCGAGGGGCTCTCCTGATGCGCGCGCTCGGCGCCTCGATCATCGCCGTCGTCCTCTTCACGGCCGTGCTCGGCTTCGGTTACCCCGCGCTGATGACCGGCATCGCCGCGGTCGGCTTCCACGACAAGTCGACCGGCAGCCTGGTCGAGCGCAACGGAACCGTTGTCGGCTCGAAGCTCGCGGCCCAGGAGTTCAAGAGCCCCCGGTACTTCCACGAGCGCCCGTCTGCAACGGCGCCCGCGTACAACGCCGGGGGCACGACCTTCGCCAACCTCGGGCCCACCAACCCCGAGCTCGCGAAGAACGTCAGGGTCGCTGCCTTGGCGATCTTGAAGCTCGAGCGGCCGTTCAACCCCGGCCTCAGGATCGGCGAGATCCCGGTGGACGCCGTCACGACCTCGGGCTCCGGGATCGATCCCCACATCTCGCCCGCCTACGCGGCGCTGCAGTCACGGCGGATCGCGGCGGTGCGCCACTTGCCGCTCACGACCGTGCAGAGGCTGATCGACGAGAACACCGACGGCCGCTCGCTGGGCTTCCTCGGAGAGCCGGGTGTGAACGTCCTGAAGCTCAACCTCGCGCTCGACCAGGAGGGAGGGGCGTAGATGACCGAGACGACGACCCCGCCCCAGGTTTCCCAGCCGCCGCAGGCGACCGCGGCCAGGCGCTCGAGCGTCTTCTCCCGCGAGCTCGTGCTCGCCGCGATCCGCGACTCGTTCCCGAAGCTCGACCCGCGGCAGCAGTTCCACAACCCGGTGATGTTCATCGTCGAGCTCGGCAGCGCGATCACGACCGGGATCTTCATCCTCGACCTCGCGCGCGGCGACAACAGCTCGCTCTGGTTCGTGGGCACGATCGCGGTCTGGTTGTGGCTGACCGTGCTGTTCGCCAACTTCGCGGAGGCGATCGCCGAAGGCCGCGGCAAGGCGCAGGCGAACGCATTGCGCGCGACCCGAACGACCACGACCGCCCATCGCCAGACCGACAGTGGCGGAATCGAGGACATCCCCGCGCCCGAGCTCCAGAAGGGCGACATGGTCGTCATCTCTGCCGGTGAGACGATTCCGGCCGACGGCGAGGTGATCGAGGGCGTCGGCTCGGTGGACGAGTCCGCGATCACCGGCGAGTCGGCGCCCGTGATCCGCGAGTCCGGCGGCGACCGCTCGGCGGTCACCGGCGGCACGAGGCTGCTCTCCGACCGGCTCGTCGTCCTCGTCACGCAGGAGCCGGGCCAGTCCTTCCTCGACCGGATGATCGCGCTGGTCGAGGGCGCTGAGCGCCGCAAGACGCCGAACGAGATCGCGCTCAACATCCTGCTCGCCGGGCTCACGATCACCTTCCTGGCCGCGGTCGTGACGCTGCGGCCCTTCGCGATCTACGCCGGCACGCCGACCTCGACGACCGTCCTGATCGCGCTGCTCGTGGCGCTGATCCCGACGACGATCGGCGCGCTGCTCTCCGCGATCGGGATCGCGGGGATGGATCGGCTCGTCCAGCGGAACGTGCTCGCCATGTCCGGACGCGCCGTAGAGGCCTCCGGCGACGTGGACGTCCTCCTGCTCGACAAGACCGGCACGATCACGCTCGGCAACCGCCAGGCGAGCGAGTTCGTCCCGGTGGACGGCGTCAGCGCGAAGGAGCTCGCCGAGGCCGCGCAACTCTCGTCGCTCGCCGACGAGACCCCGGAGGGACGCTCGATCGTCGTGCTCGCAAAGGAGGAGTACGGGCTGCGCGCGCCGGATCTCGACGGCGAGGCGACGTTCATCCCCTTCTCGGCGACGACGCGGATGAGCGGCGTGGACTACGACGGCAAGCGGCTACGCAAGGGCGCAGCGGACGCGATCAAGCGCTTCGTCGAGGAGCAGGGCGGCAACGTCCCCGGCAAGCTCGACGAGGAAGTGGAGACGATCGCCCGTGCCGGGGGCACGCCGCTCGTCGTGGCCCAGAACAACTTCGTGCTCGGGGTCATCCACCTGAAGGACATCGTCAAGGGCGGCATGAACGAGCGTTTCGACGAGCTGCGGCGGATGGGGATCCGCACGGTGATGATCACCGGCGACAACCCGATCACGGCCGCGGTTATCGCGCGCGAGGCCGGCGTCGACGACTTCCTCGCGGAGGCGACCCCCGAGGACAAGATGGCGCTGATCAAGGAGGAGCAGGCGAGCGGCCGGCTCGTGGCGATGACGGGCGACGGCACGAACGATGCGCCGGCGCTCGCCCAGGCCGACGTCGGCGTGGCCATGAACGCAGGCACCTCGGCCGCGAAAGAGGCCGGCAACATGGTCGACCTCGACAACAACCCGACGAAGCTGATCGAGGTGGTCGAGGTGGGCAAGCAGCTGCTGATCACCCGCGGCGCGCTCACCACCTTCTCGATCGCGAACGACGTCGCCAAGTACTTCGCGATCCTGCCGGCAATGTTCGCCTTCACCTACGCGTCGAGGCCGGGCGAGCGCGGGCCGCTCGACACGCTCAACGTGATGGCCCTCGGCACGCCGAAGAGCGCGATCATCTCCGCGATCATCTTCAACGCCCTGATCATCCCGGCCCTCGTGCCGCTGGCCTTGCGCGGCGTCAAGTTCCGCGCGATCGGCGCGACGGCGCTGCTCCGGCGCAACCTGCTGATCTACGGGCTAGGCGGCGTGATTCTGCCCTTCATCGGGATCAAGCTGATCGACCTCGTCGTCCACAACGTCTTCGGCGCGTAAGGTCGATGGCATGCGCGGTCATTACCGGATCCTGGTCGGAATGGCCCCGGGAGTCGGCAAGACCTACCGGATGCTGCAGGAGGGACACCAGGCTCTCGAGCAGGGTCGTGATGTCGTGATCGGTTACCTCGAGCCGCACGACCGGCCCGAGACGGCCGCGCTCGCGGAAGGCCTGGAGGTCGTTCCTCGCCTGCGTACCGCGCACGGGCAGCTCGAGCTCGAGGAGATGGACCCCGAGGCCGTGATCGCGCGCAAGCCGGAGCTCGCCCTGATCGACGAGCTCGCGCACACGAACTCGTCCACGATGCGACACACGAAGCGCTACGAGGACATCGAGGAGATCCTCGACGCCGGGATCGACGTCATCTCGACGGTCAACATCCAGCACCTCGAGAGCCTCAACGACACGATCTTCGAGCTGACCGGGGTACGCGTGCGCGAGACCTTTCCCGACCGCCTCCTGGACGAGGCGGACGAGGTCGTGCTCGTCGACCTCTCGCCGGAGGAGCTCCGTGAGCGGCTGAAGGCAGGCAAGGTCTACCCGCCCGAGCGCGCCGAGGTCGCGCTGGACAACTTCTTCCGGCAGGAGAACCTGGCCGTGCTGCGCGAGCTCGTGCTGCGAGAGGTCGCCGAGGACGTCGAGGCGCGGCGGAACCCGGCAACCCTCGAGCCATTGAGCCGGCAGGCCGTCGCCGAGCGGATCCTCGCCCTGATCGAGCCGCAGCCGAAGTCGCAGCGAATCCTGCGGCGCGCGTGGCGGTCCTCCCAGCGGCTCGGCGCCGAGATCGACGCGCTCTGGATGCGACCGAACGGACGCGAGCCAAGCGAGGAAGAGGCGACCCAGCTGGCCGCGCTGCGCCGGCTCGCGAGCCTGCTCGGGATCCATTTCGTCGAGGCCGACGGCGACGACCTGGTCGAGACGGTCCGGCAGGTGGCGAGGGAGCGCGGCTCCACGTACATCTTCGTCGGCACGCCCGACGAGTCGCGCCGCCGCGAGATCTTCGGCGGCTCGCTGCTCTCGCGCATGGTGCGGGAGCTGCCGGGCCTCGACATCCGCGTCATCGCCGACCGCGCGCAGCGGGAGACGGAGGAGCGATGAGCGTGCTCAGCTTCTGGCGGCACAAGCCGGCCGTGCCGACAGGTGGCCGCCGCATCCTCGTCCCCTTCACCGGCGGCGAGCTCGATCCGGTCGTGCTCGATGCCGCGATCCGGATCGCGAAGCTCGAAGACGCAACGCTCGTGCCCGCTTACCTGATCGTTACGCCGCTCAAGTACCGGCTCGAGACGCCACCGCAGCACGAAGTGGCGGTCGCGATGCCGCTGCTCGAGGCCGTCGAGCACGCCGCGCTGCGGGCCGGCCTACCCGTCGACGCGCGCGTCGAGACCGGCCGGACGCCCACTCACGCTCTCCAGCGGCTGTGGGAGGCCGAGCGCTTCGACCGCATCGTCGCCCCGGCTCCCGCGGGCGGCAGCGACGGCTTCACGCCGAAGGAGCTCGAGTGGATCCTCGTCCACGCTCCCGCCGAGACCGTCATCCTGCGGCCCGACCCCACCCTCGCCGAGGGCGTTCGGCTCGCCCGCACCCTGAACGAGGTGGCCTAGCCCGCGGCGCCCTTCGAGCCGCTCCTCGAAGCAGCGCCGCAGGTAGTCGCCGCGGAGCTTCGGCAGCACGCGCGGCGCGGGCGGCGGCTTCGGCGTGACGACGATCTCGGTCGTCCGTTCGCCGTAGAAGCGCTCGTACGCGTCGTGTTCGTCATAGACCGGTTGCTGCGGCCGGCGCCTGAGCCACCCGAAGAGCCGGGCGAAGAACGACATGCGGTGGTCCTACCACGCTCAGACGAGTTCGTACAGATACTCCTCGATGTCTGTGGTGCGCTCGCCGGCGCGGACGAAGCCGCACTTCTCGAGCACTCGAATCGAGCCGACGTTGCTAGCGGCAACCCAGGCGTGCAGCGGCCTGGTCTCCAGCTCCCGGGCGAACTCGGCGAGCGCCGCGGTTGCGATGCCGCGACCCCAGAACTCGCGGCCGAGCCAGTAGCCGACGAGCTGCAGGCCTTCCTGCTCCCAGGAGCCGATGTTGCCGGCAACCTCGCCGTCCACCTCGATTGCGCGAACGACGAGCCTGTCGTCCGCGAGGATCTTTCGCCAGTGCGCGTCGAAGGCCTCGCGCTCACGGGCAGGAAAGACGGCCATCGCTACCGCCTCGGGCTCGCGCTGTTGCTCGAACAGCGCGTCGAGGTCGTCCTCGCGAACCTCGCGCAGCAATCCGGTCTCAGCCGTTGGTTCCTCCTGGTTGGAACAGCGGGGCGGCCGATCTAAGACCGCCGCCGCAACCGTTGTCAAGCAGGTAACCCGCTGGGACCAGCCGAAGCGCCGTTTTCGTCATACTTCAGGCATGCGCGACGAGCCGTCCTCGCGCGACGAACGCCCGGCCGACGAACCGGCTTCGGCGCCCGAGCCGCAGCCCGGCTTTCGCGAGCCAAGGCGCGACGTGCCGCAGGATCTTCTGAACGTCACCTTTCCGGTCGCCATGCGCGGCTACGACCGTGACGCGGTCGAGGCGTACGTGAAGCGCGTCAACCGCGTGATCGCCGAGCTCAAGGTGAGCGCATCGCCGCGGGCGGCGGTCACGCACGCGCTCGAGCAGACCGAGCAGCAGGTGAGCGGCCTGCTGCAGCGCGCCCGCGACACGGGTGAAGAGATCGTCGCGAGTGCCCGGCAGGAAGCGGAGGAGATCGTCTCCAGGGCGAAAGCCGAGGCAGCGGAGCTGCACGTGAACATCAGCTCCGATGCGGATGCCATCAAGGCGGAGGCCGAAAAGGTGCGCGCCGACGCACGGAGCGAAGGCGAAGACATCCTTGCTCGCTCGCAGCAGGAGGCGGAGAGCACCCGCGCCCGCTCGCAGGCCGAGGCCGAGGAGCGCCGCCGGCAGCTGGAAGAGGAACTGAACGCGCTACGTGAGCAGGCGGAGGCGAGGATGCGCGAGCTGCAGACGGATACCGAGCACGTTCAGGAGGAGCGTCGAGAGCTGCTCGCGGACATCCGCTTACGCGGCAGCACACTCCTCGAGGTCGCGGACGCTGCCGTGGCCCGCGAGCCAGACGTGGAGCCCGAAGAGCCGGAGCCTGCCGACGAGGTCGAACGTGCCGGCGTCGAAGAGGCTTAGCGGAGTCAGTTGGGGAGTGTCACCCGCTCCTGACTAGCTCGGTGACTCGCTCGAGACCGCGGCCGGCTCGGGCTCCGTCTCAGGCTCCTCGTCCTGCGTAAAGAGCGAAGCAACGCTCTCGTCGAGGTCCTCCACGACGAAGTTCTGGGCGCCGAGCGGCTCGAGCAGCTCCTTCGCAGTGTCGATCGCGTCGCTGGCGATCTCAACCACGACTGCCGAGGTGTTCGGCTGCAGCGACTTGCCCAGCTGCTCGAGCTGGTCGTTCTTGAAGCCGGAATCGCGCAGCTTCGAGACGAGGGCGCCGATCGAACCGCCAGCCAGGATCCCGATCGGCCCGCCGATGATGCCGATCGCACCACCGAGAAGCGCGCCCCGCCCTGCGCCCCAGTCCTTCGACTCGACGAACTTCGCCTTGCCGTCCGGCCGGACGAAGAGGACGGCGGTGTTGCCGATCTTGTCGCGCATGGCGCCTCCGAGCGCACCGCCGGCACGCGAGCCACCGTCGGGAGTGGTGAAGCTCGCGGCCAGGATCTTGCGGGCTGATTCCTGTTGCATCGTGCCTCCTCGTCAGTGGACAGCAATCGGTCCGACTCTACCTCCGCCGCGGGGACCGGCACTTCACTTCCATCGGAACGGCGAGTGGTTGCCGCCTGGAGCGCTGAGGCATCTGTACCTGTTGTGTACCCGTCACGCGCCTAGCGGCGTTGAAACCCTTATCCGAAGCCGAGGATGAACTTCGCGTCTTCGGACATCTTGTCCGGCGTCCACGGCGGGTCCCAGGTGAGCTCGGTCTCGACTTCTTCCACCTCGGGCATGGCCCGCACGACCTCTTCGATGTTCTGCTGGATCAGCGGGCCGGCGGGGCAGCCCATCGAGGTCAGGCTGTAGAGCACCTTCACCCGCGGACCGTTCACCTCGGCGTCGTAGAGCAGTCCCAGCTCGACGATGTCCATCCCGAGCTCGGGATCCTCGACGGAGCGGAGCGCCTCGATCACGTCGTCGCGTGTCACAGGGCCAGCCTACCGATCAGTACCCGAGCAGCCGGACTTCCTCGCGCCGCTCGCGGGCGAAGAAGTGGATGCCGTCAACGAAGCGGACCCAGTTGCAGCGCGTGCACATCACGAGCGAGTGCGTCCGGGCGCTGTCGGCGAGAAAGCGGACGCCGCGCAGCAGATCACCGTTCGAGACGCCGGTCGCGACGACGATCACCTCGCCGGGGGCCAGGTCGTCGATCGTGAACAGCCGCTCGAGGTCGTCCACCCCGGCCGCCGTCGCCGCCTCGACCTCGCTGCGGGAGGTCGGCCACAGCTGCGCCTGCAGCTCGCCGCCCAGGCAGCGCAGCGCCGCCGCCGTGAGCACGGCCTGCCGCGTTCCGCCGATTCCGATCGCGAGGTGGTCGTTCGTGCCGCGGATCGCCGCCGAGATCGAGGCGGTCACGTCCCCGTCCTGGATCAGCTTGATCCGCGCGCCCGCGGCGCGGATCTCCTCGATCAGGTCGTGGTGCCGCGGCCGATCGAGCACGATCGTGGTCACGTCGTTGACCATCCGGCCGAAGGCGTCGGCGATCGCACGGATGTTGTCACCGACGGGCTGCTTCAGATCGATCGACCCGCGCGCCTTCGGGCCGACGGCCATCTTGCGCATGTACATGTCTGGTAGCCGTTGGAACGAGCCCGGGTCGCCGACCGCCACCATCGACATCGCGCCGTAGCCGCCGCGAGCGACGACGCCGCGACCCTCGAGCGGGTCGAGCGCAAGGTCGACCTCGAGCCCGCCGGCACCGACTTTCGTGTCCGCCGAGAGCTGGCCGTCATCGGCGCCCGCGCCGATCACAACTTTGCCGTCGATCGGCAGCTGGTCGAGCGCGAGCCGCATCGCGGTCGAGGCGTCCTCCTCGGCCGTCTCCTGCTCGGCCCTCCCGAGCCAGCGCGCGCCTGCGAGCGCAGCGCGCTCCGTCACTCGGGCGTAGTTCTCGCAGAGGCAGAAACGCGCTTCGCCTCCGAGCGGGTAGCCCCGCGTCTCCGGCTGCGCCTGCGTCACGTCTGCACCTCAAGTGGCTCGGCGGCGCTCAGCACGAGCTCCATCACCTCGCCGATCGCGTCCTCGATGTTGCCGTTTTCGATCACGGGCACCTCGTGCTTTCTCGCGCGTCCCTGGATGTACGCCTGCACCAGGCGGATATCGTCGAACGCGTCGAGGTACTTCTCGTACGGCCGCACGCCCTCAGAATCGGTGTCTCGGATCCAGAAGTGGCTGGCGTGCGCCTCGGCGTCGTTGATCGCGAGCACGCACTGGACGACGAGGGCGCCGCGGATCTCACGCGGCAGCATCCCGGGAACGAGGTGGACGCCCTCGAGCACCATCGACCAGCCCTCCTCGAGCGCGCGCTCGATCGCGGCCTGGACGCCGACCAGCACGTCGCGGGTCTGCTCGAGGAAACCGTCGAGCACCGCCTCGCTGCCCTCCGCGTCCGCGTCGGCGATCGCGCGGCCGGCCTCGAAGCTCGAATAGTGGATCGCAGGCATGAACTCACGCGAAAAGAACGCGCGCATCGTCTGGCGGACGAAATCGGTCGAGGTGACGCGCGTGATCCCGAGCCGGTAGGCGACGTCGGTCGCGACCGTCGACTTGCCCGTGCCGGTCGCGCCGCCGACGAGCAGGATCACCGGCAGGTCGAGGTCGTAGAGATCCTGGAAGCGGTGGAGCCGGCGCATCGTCGTCGCGCCGTCCTCCTCGCCGAGCTTGTCCCTTGCCAGCTCGCCGAGGCGCTCGAACGAGATCGCCTCGCGGCCGCTCTGCGCGATGTCGGCCTCGGCCGCCAGCGCCAGCTCGTAGGCGCGGTCGGTGGAGATGCCGGTCGCCGTCAGCGACCGAGCCAGCAGGCCCTTCGAGAAGGGCAGGCCGTCCTCGCCGCCCAGCGGCAGCGGCCGCCGGTGCCTGCGGTCGGTCACCGGGCCACCGCCTCACGCGCGATCGCCTGGTCGGCGAGCCGGATCAGCTCGCTGTCGAGGTCGAGGACGCCGACCGGGACGAGCTCGTTGTCGGCGAACACGACCTCCACCCCACGCTCGAGCGCCACCTCGGCGACGACGTCGATCGCGGCCGCCTTGATCTCGACCAGATAGACCTCGGCTTCGCCCGCGCGCGCGAGGTCCTCACGGAGAGCGTCGCGGCGGGCGAGGTTGCCGGAGACGAGCACGACTTCGGCGCCGAGCTCCTCGCGCAGGTGCCGCTCGATCGCCGCGTGGGCGTCGGCCGGCGCCGTCGTGAAGTACGCGACCCGCCTGCCGAGCACCGGCGCGATCGGCCGCGGCCGCAGCTCGACCGAGACGACCGGCAGCTCCTTGACCTGGCGAATCGCCTCGACCAGCTCTTCGTCGAGCCCGCCGGTGACGATCACGAGGTCGGCGATTAGGATCCGATAGGCGTTCAGGTAGCCGGTCACGACCTCGCGCGCCTGCCTCGTGCTGGTCACGAGCACGCGCGCGTCGGTCTCGACCGGCGGGATCGCCGCGCCGCTGCCGTCGAAGATCACGAGTTCCGGGCCGCGCTCGGCGGCCAGGGCGGCGCCGGCCAGGACGTTCGTCTCCCCGGGTGCGCCCGCGAGACCGCCGCCGCAGCGGCGGCAGCCGATCGTGACCACGCCGGCGAGCGCCGCCGTCTCGAGGTAGTCGGAGGCCGCGTGCCGCCCTTCGCGCGAGAGCTCGAGCAGGAGCTCGAGCGTCGGCTGCACCTCGGCCACCTCCGGCTCGGGCGGACCGCCGCGGCCCATCGCCACGACGACGACGTCGCGGTCGAGCGCGAGCAGCCGGGCCACGTGGCCGGTGACGGCGGTCTTGCCGACGCGCTTGCCGGTGCCGACGATCGACAGCGACGGCCGCGGGAACGGCGCGAGCGGCGGCGGGTCGAAGCGAAAGTCCGGGCCGACGTATGGCAGCCCGAGCGCGAGCACACGGCTGGCGACCCGGAAGCGCTCGCGCGGCCCGAGCACCGGCTCGTCGGAGAGGTCGACCACAACCTCCGGCTCGAGGTCGGCGATCGCGCCCTCCAGCGAGTCCACCACCGGGACGCCGTAGTCCTCGCCGCCGCGCAGCTTCTCGCTGCCGCCGGCCAGCCAGAGCGCCACCACCTCGTACGGCAGCGCCGCCAGCGCGTCGCGCACCACGGGCGCGTAGTGCTCACCGTCGCAGATCGCGAGAGCACGCATTATGTCCTCGCCGTTACTTCGTCCTCGATCCGCGTCGTGTACTTCTCGAACGCGCGGGTCTCGGTCGAGAACTGGATGATCCGCTCCTGCCCGTGGAACGGGTACTTGCGCCAGACGTCGACGTGGCGCTCGGTCACCTCGATCACGTTGTAACAGGGCCGCGTCTTGCCCCGGAGCCGCATCGAGGAGACCGTGCCGGCGTTGACGACGAAGAGGTTCTCCAGCCGCCACGCGTAGGGCACGTGCTTGTGGCCGGAGAGCACAAGGTCGACCCCCGCACGCTGCAGGCACTCGATGCAGTCGCCGGCGTCGTAGACGACGTTTCGCTCGCGCCCGGTGCCCGGCACCGGGAGCAGATGGTGATGCAGGACGAAGATCTTCAGGTCGGACTCGTCGGCGAACTGCTCCTCGATCCAGCGGTAGCGGCCGCGGCCGATCTGGCCATGGTCGAGGTCCGGCTCGGTCGAGTCGACGGCGACGACGGTCACGCCCCCGTGCCTGAGCACCGAGTTGCGCTCGCCGAACATGTCCTCGAAGTGGACGTAGCCGACGTTACGCGAGTCGTGGTTCCCGGGAATCACGACGACCGAGTCGCACTTGAGCTGGTCGAGGTAGCCCTTCGCCATCGCGTACTCGTGCTTGAAGCCGAAGGTGGTCAGGTCGCCCGAGCAGATGACGATCTCCGGGTCGAGGTCGTTGATCTCGTTCACCGCCCGCTCCATCAGGTTCGGCACGAAGTCGGGCCCTCCGCAGTGGATGTCGGAGATCTGCGCGATCGTGAACGCGCCGCCGTTGCGGCCTTGCGGCATGCGCCAAGTGTAGAGCCCCGCAATGCCTGGTAGCCGCGGGTTTTCGGTGCTACGGTCGTCGGCAGGAGGAGCGATGGAGTATCGGGTGCTGGGGTCGCTCGAGGTGCTCGACGGCGCCGGGCAGCGCGTCCCGCTCGGCGGCGCGAGGCAGCAGACCGTGCTCGGATCGCTGTTGCTCCGCGTCGGGGAGACAGTTTCGCTCGAGCGGTTGGTCGACGAGCTGTGGGAAAAACCGCCAGAGACAGCGGCGAAGACGGTGCAGGTCTACGTATCCCGGCTGCGGCGCATCCTGTCCCCGCGCGCGATCGAGAGCAGGTCGGGCGGTTACGCGCTTTTGCTCGACGGCGACCGGCTCGATCTGACGCAGTTCGAGCGGCTCTCGGACGAGGGCCGCGCAGCGCTGAGTGCGACTGACTGGGAGCGTGCAGCATCACTGCTGCGCGAAGCGCTCGCCCTTTGGCGCGGCCCCGCCCTGGGCGGCCTGTCCGCGGAGCCGCTTCGCCGCGAGGCCGAGCGACTGGAAGAGTCACGCCTGGAGGTGCTCGAGGACCGCGTTGAAGCGGACCTCGCACGCGGCCGCGAGCGCGAGGTCGTGCCCGAGCTGCGAGCGCTCGTGGCCGAGCACCCGTTTCGCGAGCGGCTGCGCGCGCAGCTGATGCGCGGCCTCTACGCCGCCGGCCGGCAGGCGGAGGCGCTGGAGGTCTACCGCGAGACGCGAACGCTGCTCGACGAGGAGCTCGGCTTGGAGCCGGGCGCAGAGCTGCGCGAACTGGAGCGGCGGATGCTCGCGCACGATCGGGAGCTCGAATCCGCCGGGACTGAGCCCGGCGGGACGGCGATCATGATGCCGCGACCGCAGGAACCGGTGCGGGGCCGTCGGCCGGCGACGGTCGTCTTCGCGGACATGGTCGACTCCACCACACTCGGAGAACTCCTCGATCCGGAATCGGTGCACAGAATCCTTGAGCGCTACTCGGAGCTCGCGAGGGAGGTTCTCGAGCGCCACGGTGGCGAGATCGAGAAATTCATCGGTGACGCCGTGGTCGCGTTCTATGGGATGACCGAGCTGCACGAAGACGATGCCTTGCGGGCCGTGCGCGCGGCGCTCGAGCTCCGTGATGCGGTCAAGGCCATGCGCGATGAGCTCATGCAGTCGAGCGGCATCGAGCTCGCCGTCAGAATCGGCGTCAATTCTGGCGACGTCTTCGTCGGCGGCGGCGCGGGACGGGAGACCTTCGCCACCGGCGACTCGGTCAACGTCGCAGCGCGGCTGGAACAAGGGGCAGAGGCGTGGGAGATCCTGCTCGGCGAGCGCACCTACAAACTGGTCGAGGGCAACGTCCGAGCCGAAGCGCTCGAGCCGTTCGACGTGAAGGGCCGGTCGGCGCCTGTACATGCGTGGAGGCTGTTCGAACTGGCCGAGCCGGCGCCGGCCGTGCCGCGCGAGACGACGCCGTTCGTCGGCCGCGAACGCGAGCTAAATGCACTTCGAGAGGCCTTTGCGCTGTCGCGTGACCGGCGGACCTGCACGCTCTGCACCATCGTCGGGCCGGCCGGGATCGGGAAGACGCGCATCGCCCGCCAGCTGGTCGCGGAGGCCCGCCTAGCAGCCACCGTCGCCATAGGCCGTTGCCTCTCGTACGGGGAGGCGATCACCTACCACCCGCTGATCGAGATCGTTCGGCAGCTCGCTGGGGACGACCCGGACGAAGGCATCGCGGAGCTGATGGGTCCTAGCGAGGAGTCCGAGCTCATTGCGCGGCGCATGCGAGGCCTTGTCGGCCTGTCGAAGGAGACCGCGCCGGCAGAGGAGACCTTCTGGGCCGTGCGGAAGCTGCTCGAAGCTGCCGCGGCGGAGCGACCCTTGATCGTCGGCTTTGAGGACGTCCACTGGGCCGAGCCCTTGCTGCTCGACCTGATCGAGTACCTCGTCGGCTTCACGACGGGAACACCGCTCTTCGTGGTCTGCCTCGCGCGCCCGGAGCTCCTCGAAACGCGCCCGTCATGGGCCGTCGAGAACGAGGACAGGTCGCTCGTGACGTTGGCGGCCCTGACCGAGACCGACGCGCGGCAGCTCGTCCACTCGCTCAGCGCGGGCGAGCTGGGGCCGCTCGAGACCGCCAGGATCGTCCGGGCCGCCGAAGGCAACCCGCTGTTCCTCGAGCAGCTCGTCGCATCCGACGAAGAACGCGGCGAGTCGGCGATCCTGCCCCCCAGCATCCAGGCGGTGCTCGCCGCGCGAATCGCCGGCCTCGAGCCGTCGGAGCGCACCGTGCTCGAACGGGCCTCGGTCGAAGGCCGGAACTTCAGCTGGAGCTCGGTCGCTGCCCTCCTCTCCGACCAAGAGCGCGCCGGTCTCGGCGAGCATCTGATGGCGCTCGTCCGCAGACAGCTGATCCAGCCGAATCCGACTGCGTCGTCGGTCGAGGACGCCTTCAGGTTCACACACGTGCTGATTCAGGAGGTGGCGTACGACGGCGTCCCCAAGGAGGTGCGAGCAGACCTGCACGAACGCCTGGCCAGGCGGCTCGACTCCAGGCCCGAGGGCGAGGACGAGGTCGTCGGCTTCCATCTCGAGCAGTCGTACCGCTGTCGCGCCGAGCTCGGCCTGGTCGGCAGTCACGAGCGGGAGCTCGCGACAGAGGCGACCGCCCGGCTCGAGGCCGCCGGGCACAAGGCCTTCGTGCTCGGAGACCCGGCAGCCTGCGGCAACCTGCTCGAGCGAGCGGCGTCGCTGCTGCCTCCAGACGATCCGACGCGCCTCGGGCTACTGCCCACCCTCGGGGCGGCGCTCTTCGAGGCCGGTCGCCTGGTCGACGCCGACCGTGTCCTGACCGAGGCCATCGAGCGGTCCGCGGGCAACGAGCTCCTCGGGGCACGCGCACGCGTCGAGCAGCAGTTCGTCTGGCTCCAGGCCGAAGCGGGTGGCTCGATTGCCGAGGCGGAAACTGTCATCCAGGACACACTGCGGGTCTTCGAGCGGCACGACGACGAGCTCGGGCAGTGCCGGGCCTGGTGCCTGAGAGCCCTCAACGAGTGGATCCGCGGGCAGGTGGCGAAAGCTGACGAGGCGTGGCGGCGTGGCGCCGAGCTCGCGCGTCGCGCCGGCGACGAGCGGGAGCTCTTCGAGATCCTCGCCTGGCGCGCCTCCGCGGCGCCCATCGGCCCTACGCCCGTTCCAGAAGCCATTAGACAATGCACGGAGATTCGCGAGCAGGTCCGAAGCAGCCCGCTGGCCGTCGCGCAGATGCTGCCTCCGTTCGCCGAGGTTCACGCGATGCAAGGCGACTTCGACGCTGCCCGCTCGCTCCTGCGCGAAGCCGACGCGATCCTCGGCGAGCTCGGGCGGATGTATACGGTTGGCCTCGTCCATCCCGAAGCGTCCGTCGAGATGCTCGCCGGCCGACCGGGGGCGGCGGAACAACTGCTCCTAAGGGCGTACGACCGCCTAGACGAGATGGGCGAGAAGGCACTGCTTGCGACGACTGCGGCGATGCTCGGAGAGTCGCTCTACGCGCAGGACCGACTCGAAGAGGCGGAGAGGTCTTGCCGGACAAGCCGGAATGCCGCCGTCGCAGAGGATCTCTTGGCTCAGGTCGAATGGCGAGGGGTTCAGGCGAAGATCCTCGCGCGGAGCGATCGACACGAGGACGCGGAAGCGTTGGCCCGGGAGGCCGTCGAGCTTGTCGCACAGACGGACCTCCTCCACAATCGTGGAAACGCGCTTCTCGACCTAGGCGAGGTCCTTCGTCTGGGCGGCCAAACCGCTGAGGCAGGGGCGGCAGTTCGCGCTGGGCTCGAGCTCTACGAACAGAAGGGAGACCGCGTTTCCGCAGCCCGAGCCCGCTCGAAGCTAGAGGCGGGGGCTCGAAGTGATATCGACCTTGGAGGTGGTTAGATGCGCGGACAGTTTGACTCCCCTGTTGAGCTGCCGAACGATCCCGACGAGCTGATCCTGATCTCAGGGCCCTTGCTCGAAGTAGGGCCGAGGGCCGATAGGGCCACGGTCCACTTCTTGATCGTTCAAGGCGAGGGCGAAGACTCCGTGATTGTCACTGGCGAGGGAACGTGGACACACGGCCCCCAGGAAACGCCATGGACCGGAACGGTAGGTCGCGTAGGGAAAAGGGCGGGCGGCGGAGACGGCACGCTCACGAAAGGACCGGCACGCGGCATCGCCGTGGCGGTTGCGATCAAGGATGGGGAGCTCCTTGGCCGCGAGTTCGTGCCCCCCAGCATCGAGACGCTCACCTGGTGCGTGAACATCGCGTTCGCTCAGGGCTCCGCCGCCTAGCGACGCGCACTCAGAACACAGGCCGCGCGCCGGGAGCTGCTCGAGCTCCGCGGCGCGCGGCCCTACTGCTCTCCCGGCTACGCCTCGAATGCAGGAGCCTGCCGGCCCCGGCTGCGGCGTAGTCGCTCCGCGCTGGCGGCGAGGGCCGAGCCCAGCCTGGCCAAGCGGGGGTACCCGGCCTCGTCTCGCGTGAGGCGGCGAGTGCGTCGCATCTCGGCCTCGAGCCTGTCTGCGTGCTCGCGGGCGAACTGGAGACGGCTATCGGTGTCGTAGTAGACCATCGCTTTCTCCTTTCGTGTCGGCCTTGCGATTCGGCTTACGAGGTGCCGAGGCGGCCGTTGTGTCGGACGCCCACGACGCTGGCTGTGGCGATCCCCATCGCTGCCAGCAGCACGCCGGCCGCGATCCCGGCGTCGTCCCATGCGAAGCCGGTCGAGGTCTCGGTCGGCGTCGAGGTAACCAGCTCGTCCTTGGTCGGGTTGTCCGACGCAAACCGCTGATTCGCGCCCCGCTCCAGCGTGACCGAGCCGATCCCGCCGAGGCCGTACTTCTGGTTCAAGGCCTCGCTGCGGAGCATCAGTGCGCGGTACTCGTCCGGCGTCATGCCCTGAACGGCGAGGCGCTGGCCCGAGCCGAGCTCCAGGGCGACCGCCGGCAGCGGCTTGACGGTGGTGCTCTGAATCACAGGCGTCAGGTCGGGGGGCTTGGCTCCCGCGCCCTGCGCGAGCGGCCCGGCAAACGACACAACCGCTAGTCCGATGATGATGGCGAGCTTCTTCATGATTCGACTCCTCTCCGTAGGTGCTCACCTGTCCTGATGTCAGCTGGACGAGCGGCCGGTTGCAGGCTGGCAGCAGTCGGGTAGCAGCCGAGAGGAGCGGCCGTCACCACTGTGTTTCGGATCGTTCACCACACTGTGCGACGGGTTCGGGGTAGCACTGCCGAAGAGAGAGACGATGAGGCTGCCGCTGCTCTGCGAGCTTCATGCTCACACGACCTTCAGCGACGGCGCTTTGAGCCCCTCCGAGCTGGTTGACCTCTACGGCTCGGCGGGCTTCGACGTGCTGGCGATCACCGACCACGTCTGCCGCACGGGCGAGAGCCCGTGCTCGCTTGCCGCCGAAGACCACGCGCGCTACCTCGAGACGCTCGAAGCCGAGGCCGAGCGAGCCTGGCTGCTCTACGGACTGCTCGTGATCCCGGGGCTCGAGCTGACCTGGGACGACCTCCCGGAGCTATCCGCGCACGCGCTCGCGGTCGGCGTCCGCGACTGGATCGGCGTCGACGACGGGCTCGAGCAGGCACTGCAGGCCGCCGAGGCTGCCGGCGCCGCGCTGATCGGCGCCCACCCGTACACGCTCGAGGCGACCGTGGGCGCGCCGCGGGCGACGGCGCGATTCTCGGAAGAGCGCGAGTGGTCGCGAGAAGTCCTACACCGGTTCGAGCTCTGTAACCGCCACGACTTCTTCACCTGGGTCGCCGAGGAGCGCCTACCGGTGGTGGCGAGCGGCGACTTCCACCGGCCCGAGCACCTCGCCACCTGGAAGACCCTGCTGCCTTGCGCGCACGAGGAGGAGGCGGTCGTCGCCTACCTCCGCTCGCGCGGCGAGGCCGCGCTGACGCGGCTCGACCTGGCCGTCCTGGCCGAGGTCGTGCCGGCGCGAGCCGCCTAAGGCGTCGAGATCGTGCGTAGGTGCTCGCGGACGCTGCGGTGCACGAGCACCGGCACGAAATCGGTGAACCGCGCCTGCGCGCATAGCTCACGCACGCCCACGTTCACGTCGCGCTCGATCGTGTCGATCGGGATCTTCGGAAACTCGGCCTGCAGATCTACAGGCAGCCGTTCGAGACGCCGTTTGAGGTCTTCCGTCAGCGCAGCCACTCCGGTCTCCCTTCGTCCTGGTTGCGTCAACCGCTGCGGACCCTAAACCGTTCGCGGGAGCAGCCGCGTCCGCAGCCGCTGCTACCCTGCTTCGCGGGTGGGAGAAATGGCCGATTTCCAGGCGGATTCCGCGAAGGAGCCGCCGCGGTTCGCAAACGAAGCCGAGCGCGAGTGCGCCAAGGTCCTGGACTTCTACGGCGTGCCCTGGGAGTACGAGCCGCGCACGTTCGTCCTCGAGGAGGACGCCGACGGGCGCACCACCCTGGCCTTCACGCCCGACTTCTTCCTGCCCGAGCAGGACCTCTACCTCGAGATCACGGTGATGAAGCAGCGGCTCGTGACGCGCAAGAACCGCAAGCTGCGCCGGTTGCGAGAGCGCTACCCGGACGTGAACGTGAAGCTCTTCTACAAGCGGGACATCGAGCGGCTGGCCCAGCGCTACCGGCTCGATCTGGCGTCATAGGACTGATTGCGTTGCAGATGCGGACAAACGCATCGACCGGTCATTTCAGACGGGCACCCGAGCAAAGCTCGCGCGCCCTGAGGTCGGCATCGCAAGCGACGCCTTAGACTGCCGAGTCGGCGAAGTCTTTCTCACAGCGGACGAGCTGCGAGCTCGCGTCGGCGAGCTCGGCGCCGAGATCGCCCGCGAGTACGCCGGCCGCGACCTGTTGCTCGTCTCGCTGCTGAAGGCGAGCTTCGTCTTCCTGACCGATCTCTCGCGTGCGATCTCGATCCCGCACGCCATCGACTTCGTCGAGCTCGCCGGCTACAACGGCGCCGACACCGGCGGCCACTCGCGGGTGCGGCTGCTGAAGGACACGGCGATCCCGGTCACCGGGCACGACGTGCTGCTCGTCGAGGACGTGGTTGACACCGGCCTGACGCTCAACTACGTGCGCAAGCTATTCGAGCTGCGCCAGCCGACGAGCCTGCGCGTGGCCGCGCTGCTCGATCGGCCGTACCGGCGCCTGGTCGACGACCTGCCGGTCGACTACGTCGGCTTCACCGTCCCGGACGAGTTCTTCGTCGGCTACGGCTTCGACGTCGATGGCCGCTGGCGAAACCTGCCCGATCTGCGCCTCGCAAAAGTTTAGGCACGCCTAACTTTTCGCTACACTGAGACCGTGATGGCGACACGGTCAGATGCGGTCGCCACCGGTTCGGTCGGCGTCGCGCAACGAGCGTTGCAGAGCCCGGGGCGGAAGCTCCGGATCCTGCCGTTCCTCGGCCCCGCGTTCGTCGCCTGCGTCGCCTACATCGACCCCGGCAACTTCGCCACCAACATCGCCGGAGGCGCAAAGTTCGGGTACACGCTCTGCTGGGTGATCCTCGCCTCGAACCTGATGGCGATGCTGATCCAGACGCTCTCGGCGAAGCTGGGCATCGCCACCGGCCGGAACCTGCCCGAGGTCTGCCGCGAGAACTACTCGCGCCGCACCTCCCGCGGACTCTGGGTCCAGGCCGAGCTGATCGCGATGGCCACCGACCTGGCCGAGTTCCTCGGCGCGGCTCTCGGGCTGCACCTGCTCTTCGGGATCGCACTTTTCCCAGCAGCGCTGATCACCGGCGTCGTCACCTTCCTGATCCTCGGCCTGCAGCGCTTCGGCCTGCGCGTCTTCGAGGCCGTGATCGCCGGCTTCGTGGCGGCGATCGGCATCTGCTACCTGGCCGAGCTCTACTTCGCCCACCCGCCGCTCGGCACGGTCGCGCTGCACTCGGTCAAGCCGGAGTTCGCGGGCAGCGAGTCGGTGCTGCTCGCGGTCGGGATCCTGGGCGCGACGGTGATGCCGCACGTGATCTACCTCCACTCGGCGTTGACTCAGAACCGCGTCGTCCCGCGCAACGACTCGGAGGCGAGGCGCCTTTACCGCTACACGAAGGTCGACGTCGTGATCGCCATGTCGATCGCCGGCCTGATCAACATGGCCATGCTCGTCGTGGCCGCGACGGTCTTCTACGGCCACGGGATCTTCGATGTCGCCTCGCTGGAGACGGCGCACAAGACGCTCGAGCCGCTCCTCGGCAGCGCGTCGAGCACGCTCTTCGCGCTGGCGCTGCTGGCCTCGGGGCTCTCGAGCTCGACCGTCGGCACGCTCTCGGGACAGGTCGTGATGCAGGGCTTCATCGACCGGAAGATCCCGATCTTCGTGCGCCGCCTGGTGACGATGCTGCCGGCGCTCGTCGTAGCCGCGATCGGGCTCAACCCGTCGCGCGTGCTCGTGCTCAGCCAGGTCGTGCTCTCGTTCGGGATCCCCTTCGCGCTGATCCCGCTCGTCTGGTTCACGAGCCGCCGCCACCTGATGGGCACGCTCGTGAACGCAAAGACGACGACGGCCGTTGCGGCCGCCGTCGCTGCGTTGATCTCCGGGTTGAACCTGTTCCTGCTCGGCCAGACCTTCGGCCTGCTCTAGCCGCCTACCAGCGGTACCAGCGTGCTTCCGGGCCGCGGGCGAGGAAGCCGATCAGCCAGAGCGCCAGCACGATCACGGCGACGATCCACAGGAACTTGAGCGCAAACCCGGCGCCGAACAAGAGCAGCGCCAGTAGCAGTACGAGCAACAGTGCGAGCATTCAGGAACCCTCCTTCGTGTTTCGCCAGCGGTTCCCGCGCAGCGCGGTTTTACACCCCTAGAGGTATCCGAGCGGATCGACCGGGGTGCCGTTGATCCGCACCTCGAAGTGCAAGTGCGGGCCAAAGCAATGGCCGGTGCAGCCGACATAGCCGACCGTCTGGCCCTGCGAGACGATCTGGCCGACGGAAACGGCGATCTGCGACTGGTGGCCGTAAGCGGTCGAGATCCCGCGCCCGTGGTCGATCGCGACCAGATTCCCGTAGCCCGACATCCAGCCGGCATAGATGACGCGGCCCGACGCGGCCGCGTGGATCGGCGTCCCGTATCCGACGCCGATGTCGATTCCCTCGTGCATCCGCCCCCAGCGCCAGCCGAAGGAGCTCGTGACCGGCCCGTTGACCGGCCAGATGAATCCGGCCGCCGACGGCGTCGTGTCCCCGGGCGAGTACGAGTACGACGACTGGGCCGATCGGATCTGCGAGCCGAGAGCGGCGCTCGCGGCCTGCAGCCCGGCCACCTCGTGCAAGTACTCGGCCTTCGATTCCTTGACGTTGCGGAGCGCCTCGCGCTTGGACACGCGCGCGGCCGCGAGCCGGTTCTCGTTGGCCAGCAGCTGGTCGCGCAACGCACGCACCTGGTTGGTGCGAACCCCGATCGTGCGCACCTCGGCGGCGGCGAGGGAGCGGAAGCGCTTCGTCACCTCGCGCTGCTTGCGGACTCGCTGCTTCGCGTTCCCGACCTGCCCGGCGATCGAGCGGTCCTGCGCGTTGAGCGAATCGAGCACCTGCGCGGCGTCGATCAGGTCGGTCACGCTCTTGGAGTTGAAAACCACCTCGAGCGAGCTCGGCTCGCCGTTCTCGTAGAGGTCCACGAGCCGGTTGCCGAGCCGGTCGACCATCGTCGAGTACTCGCCGCGGTAAAGGTCGAACCGGCTCGTCTGCAGGTTGAACAGCTCGGTCAGCTTGTCGAGCTTCTCCTGGTGGAGCTGGAGGTCGCGCTCGAGCGGGGCGAGCTGCGTCGAGACGACTCCGACCTGGGAGGCGAGGGTACGGATCTCGGCGTTGACCGTGGTGATCTGGCCGGCGAGCGTGCGCTCCCGCTGCTGCGCCCAGGCGAGCTTCGCCTGCACCCGTTGAAGACGCGCGTCGATCGCCTGCTTGCGGGTGGCGACGTCGCCGCTCGCGGGCGTCGCCGAGACGGCCGCGAGGGCCAAGATGAGCGAAAACCATCGACGGAAGCGCATCGCGCGTGACTTCGGCGGTGCGGCGGGCGTCCCTGCCCGCGGGGCTTACTCGGGCCCTGGCGGCGGGCTCGGAGCCGGCGTGGGCTCGGGGACGTACGCGGGGCCCGGAGGCTCGGACGGCTCGGGCGTCGGCTCCGGGACCGGAACCGGCTGCGGCGGCGGGCTCGGCTCCGGGAACGGCTCGGGCACGGGCGCCGGCGGCTCGATTTGGGTCGGCTGCACCTGGAGCTGCGCGCGCTGAATCCGCTCCATGGCGTCTGCGGCTGTTCGCTCCATCTCGTCCTCCTTCGCGCTGACGAGCCCGTCGAGCTCTTTTAGCTGCTCTCGAGCGGTTTTCGTCCCTTCCTCGTCGTCAGCGTACACCGCTTCTCCGAGCAGGCGGGCTGATTCGGCTCGTTGTGAGAGCAGCTCGGTTAGCTCCCGGCGCAACCGGTAGAGCTCCACGCGAGCGGTGGAGTGGACGGCGACCGACTCAACGGCGTAGCCGGTGGTTTCACGTAGGGCGCGGACGACCGGCGCGAGCGCCTTCCCCGGCCGGAAGACGCCGAAGTAGCGCGGCCTGGTGGTCTCGTATTCGACCGGCACTTGGCCGGTCTCGTCCGGCGGAAGCTCCTCGACCGCTGTCTCCCCGGGCCAGCCGTCCACGCGGGCTCCGCACTCGGGGCAGAAGCGGCTCCCCTTCGGCAGCGCCGCGCCGCAGCTCTCGCAGCTAGCGGCGGGCATGCACCCGCTCCCGCGAGCGCTCGGGGTCGAGTGCTCGCAGCGCCTCGGCTGCGCGCCGGCGTAGCGGCCCGACCTGGGCGCGGTAGTCGTCGTCGGAAACCTTCCCCGTGCGATGGTCGAACTCGAGCTCCTTCAACGCTCCCAGCGCCCGGTCACGCTCCTCGGCGAGGGCAATCCGCTCCTGCTCGTCCTCGGCGGGCTGGCCCAGGCTGTCATCGGCTCCCCGCGGATCACGGAGAAACGGCGCGGCCACGAGCACCACGCACGCCACGGCGAGGAGCGCGCCGAGCGCGAGCCACATCAGCTCTTCGCGGGCGCGTACTTGGACGGACATTTCGTCACGAGCGTGTCCTGCTTGGCGACGAAGGTGCCTTGGGCGTAGCGGCCGTCGACGACGACGTGGCGGCCGAGCTTGAACTGGTCCGGCACGCTGCCGCGGTAGACGACCGGGACGCTCGTGTGGCCGTTGATGTCGGCGACGCGGAAGCGCAGTCCGTTGTGCGCATACCCGGCGCCCTGCACTGGGCCGACCACGCGGCCGACGAGGGAGACCAGGCCCTTGTGTCCGCGCACCTCGCTCGGCGAGAACTGCCCGGTGCGGCCGCCGGCGATCGAGACGTAGAGCAGGAAGACCGCGAGCACCGCCGCGACCGAGAGCGCGAGCACGAGACGGACGGAACGCTGGTTCCGGGCCACGGCGGAAGTGTACGCCCGGGTGTCAGCGCTCGCGCGCGGGCTCGGTCTTGCGCGACGGAATCCGGTAGCCGTGCTCCTCGCAGAGGCTGCCCGGGTTGTCCTCGGTGAGCGCGTCGCAGTAGCCCTTGCCGTAGGCCGCGCGCATGAAGGCCGCGACCACCTCGAGGTTCCACTCGCCGATGTCGGCGGCTTCACGCCAGAGATCAGCCAGGCGGAGATCGATGTCGAGCTCCAGCAGGTCGATGCGGGAAGGACGCTTGGCCATGGCGCGAAGGTAGCTGGGGCACCGGACGACATCGCACGCCCGGCCCAACGGCTCGTGTCATTCGTGGCAAATCTGTAACAACTCGCCAAATCGGGGACAGTCCCCGCGGGTTGGCGTACGCTCGCAAGCGAACGGCGCTTCTGCGCTAGCTTGCGCTCACATGGGACGTGTCCGCTTCGGCCCTGCCCGCGTCCCTTCGCGTGAGAGCCCCGCGGCGGCGATCGCGCTCCTCCGAAGAAACGCGGCTTCAACGCCTGTGAGATCGACTTCGAGGGCGGCTTCTGGATGGACTACGACTGGGCCGCGGAGTTCGGCAAGCGGGCACGCGAGGCAAAGATCGCCCTCTCCGTGCACGCGCCGATCGCGGGCTTCATGGGGCACGTCGAGCGCGACAAGAAGCAGCGGATGGCGGTGGGGATGCTCGACCACTCGGCTGGCATCGCCAAGGCGGCGGGCGCCGAGCCGGTCGTCTTCCATCCCGGCTTCCTGCTCGGCCGCACGCGCGCCGCCGCGATCAAATCCATCACCGAGCAGCTGGCCGAGCTGCGCGAACGGCTCGAAGGCAAGGGCCGCGCCGTGCCCTTCGGCGTCGAGGTGATGGGCCGTGTGCGCGAGATCGGCAGCCTCGACGACGTGCTCGAGATCTCCCGCCGGCTCGGCTGGGTCCGCCCCGTGCTCGACTTCGCCCACATGCACGCGACGAGCGACGGCGCCTTCACCGACGTCGAGCCCTTCGCCGCGGCGCTCGAGGCCACCGACGCGGTGCTCGAGCCCGGCGCGCCGTTCCACATCCACTTCTCCGACATCGCCTACGCGAACCGGAACGAGACCAAGCACCTACCCTACGGCGAGGGCACCCTGCGCGCCGATCCGCTCAAGCGGGCGCTCCGGACGTTCCGGAGGACGGCGAACGTGATCTCCGAATCGCCCGACCTCGAGTCGAGCCTGGCGATTCAGGCGGTGCTGGCTTCGGCCAGGACTCCTTCGCGGCGCGCGTCCAGCTCGCCGGCCTCGTCCTCGCGACCGCGGTCGCGCAAGAACTGAGTCAGCGCGGACAGCGTCTCGCACTGGATCAGGCGGTGCTCGGTCGGAGCAATCGTGTCGTACGCCTGTCGGAGCAGCTCTTCGGCATCGTCGTCCTGACCCTGCGCCGCGCGCACCAGGCCGAGCGACATCGTGGTGGTGGCCAGCGAGGTGATGTCGTGTGGGCCGACGGTCTCGCGGGCGGCGAGCGCGAACCGCTCGGCCTCGTCCACTCTGCCCGTCGCCAGTAGCAACTCGGCCAGCGAGCGCTGGGTCTCGCAGAGCGTCGCGCGATCCTCGAGCGGCGCAAGGATCCGGATCGACTCGCGGAAGAGCCGCTCCGCCTTGGTGAGCTCGCCCTTGTGCCGCGCAGTCCAGGCGGCGAAGTTGAGCGTGCGCCCGAGCGACCAGGCGGCGCCGGCCTCCGCGAGATGCTCGCGGGCAGCCTCGAGCGCGGCCTCGGCATCGTCGAGCTCACGGCGCTGCAGATGGAGCTGGCCGGCGAAGCGCAATGCGCGGCCACGTGCCTCGGCGCTGCCGCTCTCCTCGGCGAGCAGGATCGCCTGCTCGATCAAGGGCGTGGCACGGTCGAGCTCCAGCCGCGCGAGGTACACGCTCGCCAGCTCGTCCGCGGCCTCGCTCTCGAAGCCCTTGTGCTCGGACGCTCGGGCGAGCTGGAGCGCCTCGAGCATTACCTGCTCCTGCTTGGCGAGGTCGCCGGCCATCCAGGCAATCGTGGCCCGGGCACGCAACGCGCGGTAGCGGCCGTTGTGGTCGTCGGGCTCGAGCACCTCGAGCGCGTTCTCGATCATGCTCTCGGCCGCCTTCACGTCGGCCTCGCGCAGCACGGCCGCCTCGGCCAGCGTCACGAGCGCCCGTCCCTGCGTCCACACGTCGCCCTCCTGGATTGCGGCCGCCAGCACTTCCTCCATCTCGCGCGAGACTGCCGGCAGGTCGCTCAGCCGGTCGGCCGCGCGAGCGGCGAGGTAGCGACGGCGCAGCGTCGGCTCGAGCTCGACCGCACGGACGAAATGCTGGCGCGCCGTACGGTTCGCCTCGCGGGCGAACGCGCGCAAGCCGGCTTCCGCGAGCGCCTCGGCCGCCTCCTTCTGCAGCTCGACCGGAGCGGCACCGTCGAGCTCCGCGAGCAGGGCGGTCGCGCGGTCGAGGTGGAAGGCCCGAATCTCCAGCAACTCTTCCCCGGCGCGCTCCTTCAGCCAGTGGGCGAAGCGCGCGTGATGCTCGGCGCGATCCGACTTGGAGAGCCCTGAGTACGCGACCTCGCGAATCAGGACGTGCTTGAACTTGTAGGCCTTTTCGCCGCGGATCGACGAGCGCTCCTCGTCGAGGACGAACTCGCGCAGCCGCAGGTCGTCGAGCACCTCCTCCAGCGACTCGAGCTCCGGCGAAAGCCGCTCGAGCGCGCCCTCCCAGAAGATCCGCCCGATCACGGCCGCGCGCTGGAGCAACGCCTTCGCCTCCGGCGCGAGCCGGTCGATGCGCGCGGCGATCAGCGCCTGCAGCGTGTCCGGGATGCGGCCGATGCCCTCGGAGCCCTCTTCGGCCAGCATCCGCACGGTCTCCTCGACGAAGAGCGGGTTGCCCTCGGTCTTGGCAAGCACGGCCTGGCGCTCCGACGGGTCGAGCGTGCCGCCGAGCGCGTCGATCAGCTCCTCGCTCTCGCTCGGGCCGAGCGGCTCGAGCTCGATCGAGGTCGCGCGCACGCGCCCACCTCCCCAGCCCGGACGGACGTCGAGCAGCTCCGGCCGCGCCAGCGTGATCACGAGCAACGGGGCCTCGCGCACCCAGGTGACGAGGTGCTCGATCAGCTCGAGCAGCGGCTCCTCGGCCCAGTGGATGTCCTCGAAGACGAGCACGAGTGGCTGCTCCTGCGCGACGCGCTGCGCCCACTCGCGAGACGCCCAGGCGATCTCCTGCTGGCTGCGCTCGGCCTGCACCGCCTCGAGCACGCCCGACGCGAGCCCGAGCAGGTCGGCCACGACCTCGTCCTCGCAGAACAAGCGCAGCTTCTCGATCGCCACATCGAGCGGGTCGTCGTCGGCGATCCCGGCCGCGCACTTGACCATCTCGGCGAGCGGCCAGTAGGTGACGCCCTCGCCGTACGGCAGGCTGCGGCCGGAGAGCACGGTCGCTCCCTCCATCGCCTGGCTGAACTCGTGCGCGAGCCGGCTCTTGCCGACCCCGGCCTCGCCGAAGATCGTGAACAGATGGGCGCGGCGGTCGCGTAGGGCGCGGTCGTACGTGTTCTGCAACAGCTCGAGCTCGGAGTCGCGGCCCACGAGCGGTGCCTGCTGCATCGCGTGAACCTCCTCGGCCTTGCCGCTCAACGCGCGCCAGGTCCAGAGCTCGCGCCCGAGCCCCTTCAGCTCGACGGGCCCGACGTCCTCGACCTCGACACGGCCGAGCGTAAGCCGGTGCGCGCCGGGGCCCAGCAGCACCTGGCCCGGTTCGGCGGCCTGCTGCAGGCGGGCGGCGACGTTGACGGCCTCGCCCGTGGCGAAGGTCGAGTCGCTGTCGTCCGCGACGACCTCACCCGACTCGATCCCGATCCGCGCCTCGAGCTCCAGCTCGTGCATGCCGTCCAGGATGGCCAGCGCGGCGCGAACGGCTCGCTCGGCGTCGTCCTCGTGCGCCTGCGGGATCCCAAAGGCGGCCATCACCGCGTCGCCGGCGAACTTCTCAACGATCCCGCCGTGCGTGGTCACGCAGTGCGAGACACGTTCGAAATACGTTTGGACACGGCGGCGCACGACCTCGGGATCGGTGCGCGCGACGAGCGCCGTCGAGTCGACGAGATCGACGAACAGGACCGTTGCAAGCTTGCGTTCCATGCCTCAAGTGTAGAAACGATCCAGAGTCCCGCTTCCTTCCGCGGTTGCATAGCATCGGGACCGTGCTGGACCCCAAGGTCTTCAAGGCGTACGACGTTCGCGGGATCTACGGGACCGAGCTCGACGAGCAGGGCGCGCGTGCGATCGGGCAGGCCTTCGTCGAGGTGTTCGGGCCGAAGCGAATCGCGGTCGGGCACGACATGCGACTCTCCTCGCCCTCGATGGCCGAGGCCGCGGTCGCCGGCGCGGCCGAAGCGGGAGCGGACGTGCTCGAGCTCGGGCTGGTCGCGACGGAGATGGTCTATTTCGCGGTCGGCGAGCTGGGGCTCGACGGCGGAATCGTGGTCACCGCCTCGCACAACCCGAAGGACTACACCGGCCTGAAGATCGTCCGCGCGGGCGCGCTCCCGGTCGGCGGCGAGTCCGGGCTGCTCGAGATCCGCGATCGGGCCATGGCCGACCCAGCCGCGGCCGAGGGACTGTCCCCTGGACAGGTCGAGCCCTACGACATCTGGGAGCAGTACGTCGGGCGGGTGCTCTCGTTCGTGGACGTCGAGGCGATCAAACCGCTCAAGATCGTGATCGACGCCGGGAACGGCATGGCCGGCGTGATGCTCCCGCCCGTGCTCGAGCGCCTGCCGCAGCTCGAGGTCGTCCGCTACTACTTCGAGCCCGACGGCACCTTCCCCAACCACCTGCCGAACCCGCTGCTGCCGGAGAACCGAGAGTTCATCGTCGCCAAGACACTCGAGGAGCAGGCCGACTTCGGCGCCGCCT
The DNA here is from genome assembly GCA_963772975.1 of uncultured Actinomycetes bacterium. GTDB lineage: Bacteria > Actinomycetota > Thermoleophilia > Gaiellales > Gaiellaceae > AC-32. The sequence goes on along the minus strand of CAVYZH010000011.1, from coordinate 240,035 downwards.
TCGACGGGGACGCCGACCGCTGCTTCTTCGTCGACGACTCGGGCGAGTTCGTGCCAGGCGACTTCGTCACCGCGCTCTTCGCCGAACTCGTGCTCGCGAAAGAACCGGGCGCGAAGATCATCTACGACGTCCGCGCGAGCTGGGCCGTGCCGCAGACGATCGAGCGCGCGGGTGGCGTGCCACTGATCAACCGCGTCGGGCACGCGTTCATCAAGCAGCGCATGCGCGAGGAGCACGCCGCCTTCGGCGGCGAGGTCTCGGGCCACTACTACTTTCGTGACTTCTCGCAGGCGGACTCCGGAATGGTGCCTTTCCTGCTGATGCTCCAGCTGCTCTCGCAGCGCGGGCAGAAGCTCTCCGAGATCCTCAGGCCCTTCCGCGAGCGCTTCTTCATCACTGGCGAGCTGAACACGCCGGTCGAGGACGTTGACGGGACGCTGCGCGAGCTGGAAGGGCGCTTCGGCGCCGAGGGCCGCGTCACGCACCTCGACGGGCTTTCGGTGGACGCCGACGACTGGCACTTCAACGTCCGGCCGTCGAACACCGAACCGTTGCTGCGCCTCAACCTGGAGGCGCTCGATCCGGCGCTGATGGAGCGCAAGCGCGACGAGGTGCTGGCCGTGATCCGCGGCGAGGCTTGATCTAGAAAACCGATCGGTTACGCTGCTGGTGACCGTGGCTGTCGATCACTCTTCCGGCGTCGAGGTCCGCCACCTGGCCGCTCTCGCGGCGGTCGCAGGGGAAGGTTCGTTTCGCCGTGCCGCCACGCGGCTCGGCTACGTGCAGTCGGCGATCAGCGAGCAGATCGCGGCGCTCGAGCGCATCGTCGGACAGCAGCTTGTCGTCCGCTCGCGCGGAGCCGGCGCGGTCGAGCTGACCGACGCCGGCGAGCTGCTGCTCGCGCACGCGCACGCGATCCTGGCGCGCGTCAAGGCGGCCGAGGCCGATCTCGGCGCGCTCGCCGACGGCTCGGCCGGCGCGCTGCGGCTCGGCATCTACCAGAGCGTCGGCGCGCGGATCGTCCCGCGGCTGCTGCCGCGCTACACGCGCGACTGGCCGAACGTGCACGTGCTGCCGCAGGAGTCGCCGACCGATGCCGGCCTGTTCGAGCTGGTCGAGCGCGGCGAGCTCGAGCTCAGCTTTGCCGACCTGCCGCTCCACCCCGGCCCGTTCGAGTCAGTCGAGCTGATGGACGACCCGTACGTGCTCGTCGTCCAGGCCGACTCGCCGCTCGCGCAGTCAGGGCGCGCCGGCCTGGAGGAGATCGCCGATTTGCCGCTGATCGGCCACTGGACCTGCCGCGTGCTGCCGCGCGTCGAGGCCGAGCTGCGCGCGCAGGGTGTCGAGCCGAACTTCGTCTTCCGCTCCGACATCATCGGCACCGTCCAGGCGCTCGTCGGCGCGGGCGTCGGCAACGCGATCGTCCCACGCCTGGCCGTCGACTTCGCCGACGACCGGATCGCTGTCGTCGAGCTCGCTCCTGACGTGCCGGTGCAGCCGCGCGTGGTCGCGCTCTTCTGGCACCGCGACCGCTACCGCTCGCCGGCGGCGCAGGGCTTCGTCGAGGCGGCGCGCGAGGTCTGCGCGCAGGTCACGGCCGAGCTCGACGGCGTCGTGCAGCCACTCCATCGGCGCACCCGATCAGCGTGATCGGCAACCCGCGTAACCACCGGTGAAGGCAGGAGCTACCTTGTGCCGATGAAGGTCCTCGCCGCAGCGATCGTGGCCCTGGCCTTCGCCGCTCCCGCGGTGGCGCAGCCGAAGCTGACCCCGGCCGAACGCGCCGCGATCACGCGCTCGATCGACGTCTTCGTCAACCACGCCGTCAAGCGCAGCAACCCGGCCGCGGCCTTCGACGTGGTCGCGCCCGAGATGCGGCCCGCCATGACCCGCAAGAGCTGGAAGGGCGGGGACATCCCGGTCTACCCATTCCCGGCCGCCGGGACGACGCACCCGTGGAACATCCTTTACGTAACGCGCGAGGAGGTCGGCCTCGAGCTCCAGCTCCAACCGCGCGCCGGAAGCAAGGAAGGCCCGATCATCTTCCACATCTATCTGCGGCCTGCCGGTAAGCGCTGGCTCGTCGACTCCTTCATGCCGGTCGCGACGCTCGCGCCGCTCAACGCGAAGCACTCGAGGGTGCGCTCGGTCAGGGACTACTCCCCCCAGAGCGCGGGCGGCGTTTCGCTCGGCGGGGGCGGCCCGCATCGGCTGAGCAGCATCTGGCTCGTCCTGCCGTTTGGCCTGATCGGCGGCGTGCTGTTCGGCTTCGTCGTCTGGGGCGTCGCCCGGGTCGTGCGCAACCGCCGGCTGCAGGGCCCCCGCGGCGGCGCGCTGCCACCGCTTCCGCGCAGCCGTCCGTAGCATCATCTCCCTATGGCGCTCGAGCTCGGCCGGGTGACCGACCGGAAACCGCCGTTCAAGTACTCCTCCCTGACCCGGGTTGGGTTCTCCGACACCGACGCCCAGGGAATCGTCTACTACGGCCGCTATCTCCCCTACTTCGACAGCGCGCGTGTCGAGTACCACCGGCATCTGGAGATGCTGGTGACCGAGCCGCGCGAGCACGAGTTCGTGATGCGCGCCAACACGATCGAGTACCACGCGCCCGCACGCTTCGACGATCTGATCGAGGTCTTCATCCGCGTCTCCCGGATCGGCCGCACGAGCGTCACCTATGAGCACGCGGCCTATCGCGCCGAGGACGACGTGCTGATGGTGACCGCGACGCAGACGCTCGTGCTCGTCGGCCTGGACGAGCGCCGCGCTTGCCCGGTCCCGGACTGGTATCGCGAGCAGATCGCGGCGTTCGAGGGCGGCGACCTGGCGTGAGCCCGCTCGAGACGATCGAGCGGATCGCCGAGCGCGGCGACAACGTCCTCCAGCAGGTCGTGGACGTGCTGCACGACGAGGTCGAGCACTATTCCTGGGTCGGCATCTACCTCGTCGAGGGCGACGACCTGGTGCTCGGGCCGTGGCGCGGGCCGCAGGCGACCGAGCACGTGCGGATCCCGGTCGGCCAGGGCGTCTGCGGCGCGGCCGCAGCCAGCGGCGAGACGGAGATCGTGGACGACGTCGAAGCCGACCCGCGCTACCTCGCCTGCTTTCCCTCGACCCGCTCGGAGATCGTCGTCCCGATCGCCCACGAGGGACGGATCGTCGGCGAGATCGACATCGACTCCGACCGGCCTGCCGCCTTCGGCGAGGACGATCGCGCGCTCCTCGAGCGGGTCGCGTTGGTCGTCGGCCGCTTCTGTAACTAGTATGGCGCCGGAATGGCACCACTCAGTTACCTCGACGCCGGCTCCGGGAGCATGCTGCTCCAGATCGTCCTGGGCGGCGTGGCTGCCATCGGCGTCACGGCCAAGATGACGTGGCGCCGCGTGCTGCGAACCCTGCACATCCGCAGGGATGACGAGCTCGACAGCTAGCACTCCGGAGCCCGCCTCCTTTCGCGATCCCGAGGCCCGGGTCGTCTACTCGCCTTCGGGCGAGGTGCTGCGCGAGCTGTCGGCCCGCGGCCGGGAAGACTGGAACGCGCTCGAGCGCACCCGCTTCTTCCGACGGGCGCTCGAGGACGGGCGCATCGTCGCGACCGAGGAGCTCGAGCCGGGCCTGCTGCGGCACGAGCGGCTGCCGTTTGTCTCCTACCCCTACGAGTGGCCGTTCGAGATGTTGCGCGACGCGGCGCTGCTGCAGCTCGGCCTGCTCGACGAGGCGCTGGCCGAGGGGTTTGTGCTCAAGGACGGCTCGCCCTACAACGTGCAATGGCGCGGCTCGGAGCCCGTGTTCGTGGACGTCGGCTCCTTCGAGCGGCTGCGCGAAGGCGAGCCGTGGGCCGGCTACCGCCAGTTCTGCGCGCTCTTCCTCTATCCCCTGATGCTGCAGGCCTACCGCGGGGTCGCGCCGCAGCCGCTGCTGCGCGGGAGCCTCGAGGGGATCGAGCCCAGCCAGGCGCGGGCGCTCCTGCCCCGTTTCCGGCGCGGCGTGCTGACGCACGTCGTCCTACACGACCGGCTCGAAGCGAGGCACGCCGACCGGCGGCGCGACGTCCGCGCCGAGCTGAAGGCGGCCGGGTTCAAGAAGGAGCTGATCCAGGCCAACGTCCGGCGGCTGCGGAAGCTCGTCGAGCGGCTGACGCCGAAGCGCGGCCGCTCCGAGTGGGCGGGTTACCGCGAGGCGGCGCCGTACAGCGACGAGGACGCCGAGCGCAAGGAGCGCTTCGTCCGCGAGGCCGGCCCCGCGCGGCTGGCGTGGGACCTGGGCGCGAACGACGGGCGCTTCTCGCGCGCGCTCGACGCCGAGTACGTGATCGCGGCAGACGGCGACGAGCGGGTCGTCGGCGAGCTCTACACGGCGCTCCGCGCGGAGGGCTCGAAGAAGATCCTGCCGCTCGTGGTCGACCTGGCCGACGCCTCGCCGGCGCGTGGCTGGCGCGGGCTCGAACGGCGGCGGCTCGAGGAGCGCGGCCGGCCGGACCTCGTCCTCTGCCTCGCGCTCGTCCACCATCTCGCGATCGGCCGCAACGTCCCGTTCACCGAGCTCGTCGCGTGGCTGCGAAGCCTCGACGCGCGGCTGGTGATCGAGTTTGCCGACCGCGACGACCCGATGGTCTCGCGCCTGCTCGCCGCCAAGCGCGAGGAGGTGCACGAGGGCTACGGGCGGGAGGCCTTCGAGCGAGCGCTGAACGAGGACTTCGAGGTCGAGCGCCGCGAGCAGCTCGGCTCCGGCACGCGCACGCTTTACCTCGCCGGCCCGAGAACGTGACGCGGCCACAGGCCCTGCCGTGGTGGCTGGCCGGCCTGCACCTGCTCGTGCTCTGGTCGTTCGCGGTCGCGCAGCCGCTCTTCGATCTGCTCGGCAAGAACGGTGAGTTCTTCGCCACACGCGGCTCGACGCGCTGGGACGCGATCGTGTTCGCGCTCGTGCTCCTGTTCGTGCCGCCCGCGATCCTGCTCGGAGTCGAGCGGCTGTTCAGCAAGAACCTGCGCTGGGCCGTCCATGCCGTCTTCGTCGCCGGCCTCGTAGCGCTGTTCGTGCTGCAGGCGATCCGCGGCTCGGGCGCTCCCGGCTGGCTGCTCGTGGGCGCCGCCGTCGCGGTCGGCGCCGCCGCGGCCGAGCTCTACCTGCGCGCCGGCGCGGCCCGGCTCGCGCTGACGGTGCTCGCCCCCGCGCCGCTGCTCTTTCTCGCCTTGTTCCTGTTCAACTCGGACGTTTCGCGGCTCTCGCTCTCGACCGAGACGGCGCAGGCTGCGGGCGAGCGGCCACGCGCGCCAGTCGTGCTGATCGCGTTCGACGAGCTGCCGGTCAACTCGCTGCTCGACGCCCACGGGCGAATCGACGCGGCGCGCTTCCCGAACTTCGCCCGGCTCGCCCGGGGCTCGACCTGGTTCGAGCACGCGACGACCGTCGGCGAAGGGACGACGCACGCCGTCCCGGCGATCCTCACCGGCCGCTTCCCGAAGGCCGGCGAGTTCCCGGTCTACACCGACCACCGCGAGAACCTGTTCACGCTCTTCGGCGGTGCGACGGAGCTCCATGTCTCCGACCAGGAGACGCATCTCTGCCCTCCCTCGCTCTGCCCCAACCTCGAGGGCTCGCTCGGTCACCGCACCGCCACGCTGGCCGAGGACACCGGCGTCGTCTACCTGCACGAGCTGCTGCCAGACGACCTCACCGGCGCTATCCCGTCGATCGCGAACGGCTGGGGCAGCTTCCTCCAGGACGCGAGCGGGCACGACGATCCGGGCCGCATCGACCCGGCGTTCCTCCGCTCGCTGCGGCCGCAGACGAGCCCGAGCCTCTGGTACCTCCACCTGCTCCTACCGCACAGCCCGTGGACGTATCTCCCCTCGGGCGAACGTTACGACGTGCGGGCCGCGCCGGGCTGGGCTGCGGACGAGGTCTGGAACCCGAACCAGGCCGCCGTCGACCAGTACTGGCAGCGGCACCTGCTGCAGCTCGGCTACGCCGACCGGGTGCTCGGGCGGCTGCTCCAGCGGCTCCGTGCCACCGGCCTCTACGACCGCGCGGTGCTCGTCGTGACCGCCGACCACGGCGTCAGCTTCCGCGCTGGCCAGAAGCGCCGGCCGCTGTCGGAAGCAAACCGCGAAGACATCGCCTACGTGCCGCTGTTCGTGAAGACGCCGGGCCAGCACCAGGGCCGCATCGCCGCCTCGGCCGCGCGCACGACCGACATCTTCCCCACCCTGGCCGCCGCGAGCGGCGCCCGCATTCCGTGGCACGTCGACGGCCATTCGCTGCTCGGGCCGCGACCGGCCGAGCCGAACGTGATCCTCGTCAAGGACAAGGGCAAGCGCTTCACGATCCCCGCGGCCGGGCTGCTGCGGCTGCGTGAGCAGGCGCTGAGACGGCAGCTGCGGCTGTTCGGCACCGGCGAGCCGAGCTCGACCCTGTTCGCCGTCGGGCCCGACCGCGCGCTGCTCGGTCACTCGTTCGAGGGAGGCCGCCGCGTGAGCCGGCTCGACCCGATCGACCTCACGACGCCGGTCGTGCAAGTGAGCGGGCGTGCGAGCGGTCGCTCGGTGGTGGTCGTCGCCGACGGCCGGGTGGTCGCGGTCGACCCGGTCGTCCAGGGCCGGTTCTGGGCGCTCGTTCCGCGCGCAAAGCTCGGCGGCAAGCAGCCCGTCGTCTTCGCAGTACGCTGAGACGAGGTGCCCGGCGCGCCCGGACGGCCGCCACCGGCCGGGCGCGCCGGGCGCCCACCCGCTGTCCTCGGAACGTGCGGGCGCCGCAGCCTCTTTCGAGAGGACCCTCTCCCCTCTACACGTTGTAGTCGGCGGCCGGAAAAGCGCCATCCCTCGTTCGAGGTACCCCGCCCGTTCGAGGGATGATCCCTCGAACGAGTGATTCCCGGCCGCGGCGCTAGGACGGGGTCACTCGGTACGCATCGAAGACGGCATCGACGTTGCGCAGCGCCGTCAGCAGCGAGCGCAGCGCCTTCACGTCGCCGACCTCCGCCACGTACCAGTTCTTGGCCAGCTGGTCCTCGACATGGCCGCCGTACTCGACGATGTTCGCGCCGTGCTCGGCGAAGGTGCGGGCCACGTCCTCGAGCAGCCGCGGCCGGTCCCAGGAGTCGACCGAGATCTGCACCCGGAAGCTCTGCGTCGCGCCGCCGTCCCAGGAGACCTTCGTGAACCGTTCCGGGTTGCGCATCAGGGCCTTGACGTTGGAGCAGTCCTCGCGGTGGATCGTGATCCCCTTGCCCATCGAGACATAGCCGACGATCTTGTCGCCGGGGAGCGGCGTGCAGCATTTGGCCAGGCGGACGAGCACGTCGTCCACGCCGCGCACGTTGATGCCGAAGTTCTCGCTCGAGACCGTGTGCTTGGCCTTCGGCGCCTTGAGCGGGACGGCCTCTTCCTCCGCGACCTGCTCGGTCTTCAGCCGCTGGATCACCTTGTTCACGATCTGGCCGGGCTGCAGCTTCCCGGAGCCGAGCGCCAGGTAGAAGTCCTCGGCCTTCCTGAAGCCGCTCTCGCGGATCACCTGCGCGAGCACCGCCGAGCCCTGGAGCTTCTTGTAGGGCAGGTTCTGCTTCTTCAGGGCCGTCTCGAGCGTCTCGCGGCCCTTGTGCTCGGTTTCCTCGCGCGTCTCGCGCGAGAACCACTGCCGGATCTTGTTTCGCGCGCGCGAGGAGGCGGCCAGCGACATCCAGTCGCGCGAGGGCCCGCGGCCGCTCTTCGTCGTCAGGATCTCGACGAAGTCGCCGCTCTTCAGCCGGTAATGCAGCGGCACGATCCGGCCGTTGATCTTCGCGCCGACGGTGCGGTGGCCGACGTCGGTGTGGACGGCGTAGGCGAAGTCGATCGGCGTCGAGTTGGACGGCAGCACCTTGACCTCGCCCTTCGGCGTGAAGACGTAGACCTCGTCGTCGAAGAGGTCGGTGCGGAAGCTCTTGAGGAACTCGCGCGGGTCGCTCTCGTCCTCCTGCCAGTCCATCAGCTGGCGGATCCAGGCGAGCCACTCCTCATCGGCCTTGGCGTCTTTCTTCCCGCTCTTGTAGCCCCAGTGCGCGGCGACGCCGAACTCGGCCGTCTCGTGCATCTCGCGCGTGCGCACCTGGATCTCGAGCGGCCGGCCCTCGGGGCCGACGACCGTCGTGTGCAGGGCCTGGTAGCCGTTCAGCTTCGGCATCGCCACGTAGTCCTTGAAGCGGCCGGGCATCGGCTTCCAGAGCGAGTGGATCAGCCCGAGCGCGCCGTAGCAGTCGCGTGTGCCTTCCTCGCCGCTGCGCTCCACGATCACCCGCATCGCGGTCAGGTCGTAGATCTCGTTGAACTCGCGGCCCTTCTTGGCCATCTTGTCGTAGATCGAGAAGAAGTGCTTCGCGCGGCCGGCGATGTCGGCGGGGATGTCGACCTTCTCGAGCTCGCGCTGCAGCGTCATCGCCGCCTCGCGCACGTGCTCCTCGCGGTCGGCGCGGCGCTCGCTGACCATCGCCTTGATCTCCTCGTACTTCCGCGGGTGCAGCGTCGAGAAGGCGAGATCCTCGAGCTCCCACTTGAGCTTGTTGATGCCGAGCCGGTGCGCGAGCGGGGCGTACACCTCGAGCGTCTCTCTGGCTTTCTGCACCTGCTTCTGCTTGCCCAGGTACTCGATCGTGCGCATGTTGTGGAGCCGGTCGGCAAGCTTGATCAGGATCACGCGCACGTCCTGCGCCATCGCCACGATCATCTTCCGGTAGTTCTCGGCCTCGGCCTGCTCGCGGCTCTGGAACTGGATCCGCGTCAGCTTCGTCACGCCCTCGACGAGCTGCGCGATCTCGTCGCCGAACTCGGTGCGCACTTCCTTGATGTCGGTGTCGGTGTCCTCCACGACGTCGTGCAGGAGTGCGGCCGCGATCGTCTGCTCGTCGAGGTGGAGTTCGGCGCAGATCTTCGCGGCGCCCCACGGGTGGTGGATGAAGTCCTCGCCCGAGCGGCGCTGCTGTCCCTCGTGCGCGGTCGCGGCGAACGCGAAGGCTCGCGCGAGCAAGTCGCGGTCGACGTCCTGGTTGTAGGCAGCGACGGTCTCGATCAGCTCGTCGATCAGCTCCTGATGGCGTTCTGCAGCTTCGAGGACCGTCATAAGAAAAGTGTACTCCGGGCCTTTCCTGTGGCCGTCGCACGTAATTCCCCGCGCAGGAGGGAAGTCATGCGGCTCGAACGATGGCTTTCATGCGCAGACGACGACAGGAGCGAAAGGCCGCGCGGCTGGCGCGTTTGATCGTCGCCCTGGACGAGACCGCGTGTGACGGGCGGCCCAGGCGGCCGAGGCTCGGCTCAGCCCGCCAGGCTCAGTGCCGCGGGCGGCCGTCGTCCGTCTTGACGTAGCCCGGCGGGTAGTTCGACTCGCCCATGGTTCCGGTGGCATCGAGCCCGCCGTGCTGCCGGGCGGCCGCGAGCGCGTCGGTGTTCGCGCCCGGGCGGCCGGGGTCGAGGCTCTCCTCCGACCGGACGAGCCGCTTCAGCCGTCTCAGGATCCTGCCCATCGGCTCAGTGCCGCGGCCGGCCCTCGTCGGCCGGGCGCACGTAGTTGGGCGGGAACTGCGCGGGACCTGCCGCCATCGGGTTCGGGTTGATCGTGCGCGCGCCGGCGTCGTCGTTCTCGACCGTTCGCTCGCCCGACGGCAGCTGGTCGCTGCGGTCGAAAGCACTGAACCTGAACCGCCTCAGCCTCTTCAGCAATCCCATAGACGAAATGGTACGCCCTTAGGCGGCGCGTGCGAGCTCGGGCTCCGCTAGCAGCGCGCGGAAGCGTTCGGACTCGAACAGGTGCCGCCTCGGGCCGCCCTCGGCGAGCCCCAGCTCGGCGAAGATCGCCTCCGCATCCGGATCGCGCGCCTCCTTTCGCCACTCGGCCTTCAGCCACTCGCGCCTGGCCAGGTAGCGCTCGTCCGCGTCGAAGACGTGGCGCACGTTCAGCTGCGGAGCGACCGTGCCGTTCCACTGGTTTGCCTCGAGCTTGAAGGCGAGGTCGTGGTGACCCACCCGGCGCAGGCTGTCGAGCTGCCGCCCGAGCCGGAAGGCGATCGCGCTGCCCGCATCCCGGCCATCCGCTCGCACGCGGAACTTGAGGTGCTTCCCCTCGCCCACCGCGGCGAGATCTGCCAGCTCGCAGCCGGCGAGCAACAGCGTCACGTTCGGGTTGCCGAGCCCGAAGGGCGCGAGCCGCGCGAGCTCCTCGCACAGCTCGAGCGTCAGGTCCGGGCCGTGGACGAGCGCGTCCACGACTGTCGGCGGGCGCAAGTCGTCCTCGGCGAGAGCGCCGTCGCCGACCGCCGCGAACGCCTCGGTGAAGGCCGGGAGGTTCTCCGGCTTGATCGAGAGCCCGGCCGCGGCCGCATGTCCACCCCATCGCTCGAGCTGCCCCGCGCACTGGCGCAGCGCATCGTGCAGGTCGAAGCCCGCGATCGAGCGGCCCGAGCCCTTCCAGTCGCCGTCGGTGCCGGCGATCAGCACGACCGGCCGGGCGTAGCGCTCGACGAGCCGCGAAGCGACGATTCCAATCACGCCCTCGTGCCAGTCCGCGCCGGCGACCACGTATGCGCGCCGGCGGCGCTGCGGCTCGGCCCACGACTCGATCTCTTCGACCGCCTCGCGCAGGATCCGCTCCTCGACGGCCTGCCGGTCGCGGTTCAGCTCCTCCAGCTGGCGCGCGAGCTGCGCGGCCTGGTCGCGCTCCTCGGTCAGTAGCAATTCGAGCGCGGCCTCGGGCCTCCCCAGCCGTCCGGCCGCATTCAGCCTCGGTGCGAGCCGGAAGCCGATCATGCCCGCGTCCACCGCCGCCGGGTCGACGCGGGCGACGCGCATCAGCTCCCGCAGGCCCGGCTTCTGCGTGCGCGCCAGCGCGCGCAGGCCGGCGACGGCCAGGCCGCGGTTCTCGTCCAGCAGCGGTACGACGTCGGCAACCGTCGCGACCGCGACGAGGTCGAGGTGGCGCGCGAGCGCCTCCGAGTCGGTGCCGAGCAGCGCCTGCCCGAGCTTCCACACCACGCCGGTCCCGCAGAGCTCGCGGAACGGATAGTCGCCGCGGTAGGGCCCCACGACCGGGCAGGCCGGCAACTCCTCGCCCGGGCGGTGGTGGTCGGTGACGACCACGTCGAGCCCGAGCTCGCGCGCGTGCGCGACCTCCTCGACCGCGGTCACGCCGCAGTCGACGGTCAGTACGAGGCCGACGCCTTCGCCGGCCAGCCGCGTCAGTGTCTCGCTCGAGACGCCGTAGCCCTCCTCGAAGCGGCTCGGCAGGTGGTACGTCACGTCCGCGCCGAGCTCGCGCAGGACGAGCACGGCCAGCGCGGTCGCGCAGATGCCGTCGGCGTCATAGTCGCCGTGCACGCAGATGCGCGTCCCCGCTGCAACCGCTGCGCGGATCGCTTCGCACGCCTCGCGCATGTCGCCGAGCGCCAAGGGGTCGTGCGCGGGCAGCGCGGCCTCGAGGAAAGCTCGCGCCTGACGCGGGTCGTCGAAGCCCCGGCGCACGAGCACGGAGGCGAGCACTTCGCTCACCTCGAGTTCGGCTGCAAGGCTCTCGACCTCGCGCCGCTTGCACTCGTTTCGCAGCTGCCACGACATGGGCAGTCCACGGTACGGAGGCCCTCGGACGGAGCTATTCGCGCGGCAGTTCGAGGCCGAGCAATGACAGCGCAGCGATCAGCGCGAACGCGGCGACCACGATCCCGGCCACGAGCCACGGGCGGCGCCGGCGCCTGAGCGATTCCCAGCCGACCTTCGCCCAGAGCACGACCAGGCCCGCAGCCGCGCCCGCGGCGACCACGATCACCGGTGCCAGCAAGGCCGCGTGCGAGAGCGAGATCTCGAACGCCCAGGTCACCGCCAGCACGAGCGCTGCGATGACGAATCCCGAGGCGATCGCTGCCTTCGTGCTCACGGGGTCAGTCTAGAGCCGGGGCTATCCTCCAACCGTGGACGCGGACAACTACTCGTCCGGGGACGACATCGTCGTCGAGTTCCTGCGCCTCCGCTTCAGCTTCAACGCCGCGGACTTCGCCCAGCGCGTCTGCGCTGCGGCCTTCCGGCTCGGGCTCGTGGACGAGAACGAGCTCGACGCCGAAGAGACCGATGACCTCGTCGAGCTGACCGCCGACGGCGTGATCGAGGAGCCGCGCAGCGAGCTCGGCCGCTACCTCGTGCGCCACTGGGAGCGCCTCTCGCTCGTCGAGGGCGAGTCGCTCGTCTACTGGCTGCGCAAGCTCGTCTTCCGCGGCGCCTGGCTCGACCACCGCGTCAAGGACGGGCGGCTCGACGTCACCTGGGACGAAGGCGCCTCGGAGTTCGCCTACCTCGAGCCGGGCGGCGAGCGCGCGCTGCTCGAGCTGGCGCCGACGCCGTCCTGGCACGAGCTGCAGTTCAGGCGCTAGCGGCTTCGACCGCCTCCGCGAGCTTCGCCACCGCCGCCCTGATCGCCGGCTCGCGCGAGACCGCATAGCCGAGCAGCAGGGCCGCCTCGGGCCTTGGCCGAACCGAGTGCTCGCCGAGCGTGTAGAGGCTGATCCGCCGCGCCAGTGCCTCCTCGAGGATGCGGGCCTCGCCCGAGCCCGGCGGCAGCACGGCGAGGACGTGCAGGCCGGCGGCGATCCCGCGCACCTCGACCTGCGGCAGCTCGAGCGCCAGCGCCTCGAGCAGCACGTCGCGCCGACGCCGGTAGCGGAGCCGCATGCGGCGCAGGTGCCGGTCGAGCTCGCCGCGCTCGAGGAAGTCCGCGAACGCGAGCTGCTCCAGCCGCGGTGGCGCGATTACCGCGTAGAGCACTTCGTCGGCGAGCGGCCGGACCAGTCGCGGCGGTGGGATCAGCCAGCCGAGGCGCAGCGTCGGGGCGAGGGTCTTGCTCGCCGAGCCGAGGTACGCGACGCGATCCGGCGAGAGACCCTGCAGGGCACCGACAGGCGCGCGGTCGTAGCGGAATTCCGCGTCGTAGTCGTCCTCGGCGACGATCGCGTCGCGCCGCTCGGCCCACTCCAGCAGTCGCGCGCGGCGCTCCGGCGACAGCACGACGCCGGTCGGGAACTGATGCGCGGGCGTCACGAGCACCGCGTCCGGCCCGGCGGCTTCGAGCGCGTCGACATCGATTCCCTCCTCGTCGACGGGGATCGGGACCGGACGCAGGCCGGTGCGGGCGACGACCTCGCGGATGACGGCGTGCCCGGGATCCTCGACGCCGATCGACGAGCGGCCCGAGCGGCGCAAGGTCGAGCAGAGCAACCCGATCGCCTGCGCAAAGCCCCCGCAGACGAACGCGTGCTCGGCGGTCGCGGAGACCCCGCGCACGCGCCCGAGGTACGAGACAAGCGCTGACCGGAGCGACGGGGCGCCTCGCACGTCCCCGTAGGCGAGCGCCAGGTCGGGCGCGCCCTTCAGCGCGGCGCGGTACGAGGTGAGCCACTTGTCGCGCGGAAAGGCGGAGTAATCGGGCAGATCGGGGCGCAGGTTGTGGGCCGGCTGGTCTGCCTGCGCGGTGACGGCCGGCTCGGGCGAGGCGGCGACCCGCGCCACGCGCGGGCTCGCGCCTCGGCTGAGCAGCAGGTAGCCCTCCGCCCCGAGCTGGGCGTAGGCGCCGACCACGAGGCCACGCGAGACGCCGAGTTGTGCCGCCAGCGCGCGAGTCGAGGGCAGCGGCGTCCCCGGCTTCAGTCGGCCCGCGCGCACAGCGCTCCGGAGCTGCCCTTCGAGCTGGGCGGAGAGCGTTTCGGGCGCATCGCGGTCGAGCTCGACGAGCAGCTCGCGGGCTTGGCTCGACTGGTCCATGAAATCGCTACCGATGTGGACCTTAACAGTGGCCAATCGTGTCTCTAGCCTGCATTCCGTCAACGTCTGGAGGGGGTTCTGATGAGACGGATCGTGGCCTTCTGCAGCAGCGTCCTCATCGCCGGGCTGATCGTCGTCGCGGCGGTCGCGGCGTCCGGCAGCACGCAGGTCGTGGCGAAGATCGATACGGGGGCCGGGCCCTGCTCGGAGACCGGCGGCTTCGGCAGCGTGTGGGTCGGCGTCGGTGGCGCCGGGAGCCTCGCGCGCATCGACCCGGCCACGAACGCCGTCACCGGCTCGGTCGACGTCGGCTTCGGGCCATGCGGCGTCGCGATCGGCGCGGGCAGCGTCTGGGTCGACGGCTACGGGACGAGCTCCGTGATTCGCGTCGATCCCACTCGAATGAAGGTGACCAAGCGGATTCCGATGCGCGACCAGATCTGGGACGTCGCGTACGGCGACGCCTCGGTCTGGGCGACGGAGCCGAACCATGCCAACGTCGACCGGATCAACCCGAAGACGAACAAGGTCGGCCGGCGAATCCACATCCCGAAGTCCGGGCCGGCGAACCTCCGCTACGGCGGCGGTGCGGTCTGGGTCGGCTCGCTCTTCGGCAACCGGGTCTTTCGCATCGACGCGCGCACGAACCGAGTGACCAGCGTGCGCGTGGGCCAAAAGCCGCGCTCGGTCGCGGTGACGAGCAACGCCGTCTGGGTCTCGAACAACGGCTCAAACACCGTCTCGCGGATCGACCCGAAGAGCCGGAAGGTCGTGGCCACGATCCGCGTCGGCCAGGGGCCAGAGAACGCAGCGGTTGCGCCCGACGGAACCGTCTTCGTCCCCAACGTCGGCTCGAATACCGTCTCGCGCATCGACCCCGCGACGAACACGGTGATCGAGACGATTGCGGTTGGTGTCGGGCCATTCCCCGCCGCCAGCGCGTTCGGTGACATCTGGGTCCCGAGCTCCCGCGGCACGGAGGTCTTCCGCCTGCACGTCGGCTGAGCTTGACCTCAAGCTTACGTAAGCGTACACTTACGTAAGTCATGGCTTACAGAGACGCCATGGATGCGCTGGGCGACCGAACCCGTCGGGCGATCTTCGAGCAGCTGCGCGAAGGCCCGAGGGCGGTCGGCGAGATCGCGGACGAGCTGCCAGTCAGCCGTCCCGCCGTCTCGCAGCACCTGCGCGTGTTGAAGGAGGCCGGCCTCGTGACCGAACGACGCAACGGCACGCGGCGGATCTACCGGCTCGATCCGGACGGGCTGGGAGAGCTCCGCGACTACTTCGACGACTTCTGGAGCGAGGCCCTCGCCGCCTTCAAGGCGATGGCCGAGGACGAGAGGAGGACGGCATGAGCACGCAGGCAACGGAGACGGAGGCGGTCAAGCGCTCCGTCACGGTGGACTGCTCGGTGGAGCACGCATTCGCGACGTTCACCGAGCGGATCCACGAGTGGTGGCCGCTGGCGAAGCACTCGATCGACATGGGCGAAACTGGCTCCCCGCCGACGACGGTGATCTTCCAGGGTGGCGCGGGCGGCCAGGTCTTCGAGCGCACCAAGAAGGGCGAAGACCTGAAGTGGGCCGACGTGATCGCCTACGACCCGCCGCACCGGCTCCTGCTCGCGTGGAACCCGAGCCGCGAGCAGGAGCGGCCGCAGACGGAGGTCGAGGTCACCTTCACGGACGCCGGCGGCGGCAAGACGTTCGTCGAGCTCGAGCACCGAGGCTGGGAGCGGCTCGGCGAGCATGCTGCCGAGGCGCGTGAGAGCTACGCGGGCGGTTGGAACGGCGTGCTCGAGGACTACGCCGCGAAGGCGTCGAGCTAGCTAGCGACCTAGAACAGCGCGTCGGCGTCGACGACGGCGCCGACGTGCTGGCGTCCCAGCTTCGTCACCACACGCCCACGCGGCGTGCGCTGCAGGAAGCCGAGCTGGAGCAGGTAGGGCTCGTAGACGTCCTCGATCGTGTCCGACTCCTCGCCGAGCGCCACTGCGAGCGTGGACAACCCGACCGGGCCGCCCTCGAACTTCTCGACCACCGCCCGGAGCAGGGCGCGGTCGGTGCGCTCCAGGCCGCACTGGTCGACCTCGAGCAGCTCGAGCGCCTCGCGCGCGATCTCGGTCGTGATCGCGCCCTGATGGCGCACCTCGGCGACGTCGCGCACGCGGCGAAGGATGCGGTTCGCGATCCGCGGCGTTCCGCGCGAGCGGCGGGAGATCTCCTCGGCCGCCTCGTCCTCGATCTCGACCTCCACAATCCGCGCCGAGCGGCGCACGATCCGCGCGAGCTCCTCGGGCTCGTAGTGCTCGAGCCGGAAGGTCATCCCGAAGCGGTCGCGCAGCGGGGTCGTAAGCAGGCCGGTGCGCGTGGTCGCGCCGATCAGCGTGAACGGCGGCAGGTCGAGCGTCAGCGTGCGCGCCGCCGGCCCCTGGCCGACGATGATGTCGAGCCGGAAGTCCTCGAGCGCCGGATAGAGGATCTCCTCGACCGCCCGATTGAGTCGGTGGATCTCGTCGATGAAGAGGATGTCGCGCTCGCCGAGCCCGGTCAGAATCGCCGCCACATCTCCCTTGCGCTCGAGCGCGGGGCCGGCCGCCGAGCGCAGGCCGACGCCGAGCTCCTCGCGCACGATGAAAGCGAGGCTCGTCTTGCCGAGCCCGGGCGGGCCGATCAGCAGCAGGTGGTCGAGCGCCTCGCCGCGGCTGCGCGTCGCCTCTAGCGAGATCGCGAGCTGTTCCTTGACGCGCTCCTGGCCGACGAACTCGTCAAGCGAGCGCGGGCGGAGCGAGCGGTCGAGCTCGTCCTCGTCCGGCTGCACGGCCGGCGCGAGGAACTGCGCCTCGGTCTCGGTCTCGGTCATGCCGCCCTCAGGGCCTCGCGCACGCGTTCCTCCGGCGGCAGCTCGGGATCGGTCGCGGCGAGCGCCTCCTCGGCCTCGGTCACCGACCAGCCGAGCTCGACGAGTGCGTCACGGGCGACCGCATGCGGCTTGCCGGCGATCGGCGTCGGCTCGTCCATCGAGCCGAGCTTCTCCTTCAGCTCGAGCACGACGCGCTGCGCGGTCTTCTTGCCGATCCCGGGGATCGCCTCGAAGCGGGCCGTGTCGTCGAGCGCGATCGCGCGCCGTAGGTCTCCAGGAGACGACCCGGACACGATCGCCAAAGCGACCTTCGGCCCGACGCCCGAGACCGCGAGCAGGTGCTCGAACAGCTCACGCTCGGCGGGCTCGCCGAAGCCGTAGAGCTGGAGCGTGTCCTCGCGAACGTGCAGGTAGGTGTCGAGTGACACCTCTCCCCCGCCCTCCGCGAGGCGCGCGGCTGTCGGCGTCACCGCCAGCGCGTAGCCGACACCGCCGACGTCGAGCACGATCCGCTCCCCGTTGCGCGCGACCGCGGTCCCGCGCAGCCGCGAGATCATCCGACCGCCTTCATCAGCGGCGGCGCCATCGCGTGGCAGATCGCCACCGCCAGCGCGTCGGCCGCGTGGTGCGGTTGCGGCACCTGCTTCAGGCCCAGGATCGCCGCGACCATCCGCTGCACCTGCACCTTCTCGGCGCGCCCGTAGCCGCAGACCGCCTGCTTGACGCTGGAGGGAGCGTACTCAGCGCACTCGATGCCGTACGACGCGGCCGCGACGAGCACGGCGCCGCGCGCCTGCCCGACGGAGAGCGCGGTACGGGCGTCGACGCCGACGAACGACTCCTCGAGGACGACCGCACGAGGCGTGTACTCCTCGATCAGCTCGACCACGCCGTCGAAGATCGTCTTGAGCCGAACCTCCGGCCGCTGCCGGGCGGTGGTCTGCCACCACCCGAAGTCGACCGCCTTGATGCGGTTTCCTCTTTCGCGGACTATCCCGAAGCCGCATGCGGCCGTCCCTGGATCGATGCCGAGAACCGTCACGGCGACACCTTAGGGACCGCGTCGGACACTCCTGCCCTACAGTCAACAGCCGTGCTGGAGCTCAGGATCGAGCCCGCGTCGGACGCCCTTTACCTGCGGCTGCGGGAGTGGTGCGCTACCCGCCGCCATACGACTTTCAAGGTTCTGGCGCTCAGGCAGCCGAGCGGGGCCGAGCCCGGCAGAACCCAGTTGGCCAGAACTGGGAACTGTTGACGCGCCATTCGCCGCAGAAGGGGCGCCGGGGGCTTCGGCTCCGCTCGGTACACAAACAACGTTTCAAGCTGACGAGTCCCTGTCCATGGTCCGTCCGGCCCATCTTCTTCGCCATCGGACCCAGGGTTTAGCGGCGAGTGCGCCCGTTAAAGAACTCTTTACGCCCGGCGCTGCGGCAGGGCGTGAGAGATGACCCCTCTCTCCCGCACCACGCGTGGGCCGGTACCCAAACACAGCCCTTGCGTTGGTGACGCGCCCTCCGCCGCCCGGGCTCTTGCCGTCTGACAGGGCCGCTCTTCAACTGACGCGGAGTAAGCTCGACGTGCCGTCCGGCCCGAACCGAGAACCGGAGGATGGCCGCGTCCGCGAGGGACCGCGGGATTGGCCAGTCGCGGCCCTCAACGCCAAGACGGGCGCGGCCACCTAAGCAGACGCAATGACCGTCTGGTTCTTGCGTCGCGGGTCGGCCCGTGCCGCTCGCGGCAGTGAGCCAGCCCTTGAAGATGACTCCCTTGGGTCAGCACAGCCGCTGGCTCACGCACGTCTTAGACAACGGGTCAGGCGCACGGCCAGTCCGGTGTCTGTGGATGCCGGGGCGTCTGGCCCATTATGCTCAGCTAGAAGCCGTCCGGCCCCAGCCGAGAGGGAGGGAAGAACGGATGGCAGGGTTTCTGTTCAGGTTGGAGACCGTTGAGGGCGAGCCGGCTGAGCCGCCGACGCTGAGCGCCGCTGTTCCGAACTGGAAGCCGGGAGACACAATGGCACTCGGTAGACGCACGCTGCGGGTCGTGGCCTTGCTAGACGAGGATGGCGCGCCGCCGGTGCTCGTGGTCGAGGAAGCTAGCTAACGCTCTGCGGAAGGGACCACTCCGCAGGTTTAGGCGCTTCTACACGTCTGCTTGGGCGCGAGTCGGGCGCGTCCTCCACCGGACTGACGGTGCTCCCTAGGGGAGAGCAGGAGGGCGTGTCCGGCTCCTTCTTCTCTCTGATCCAGAGAGGGAGCGAGAGCGGCCGCGCGAGGGCGGAGCATCCATCTTGCTTGCTGCCCCAGGGGAGAGAGTTGGCGGCCGCTCTCGCCTTGGGCCGGCGGAGCCTATAGCACACACCTTGACCTATCCTAATCCGCCACTAGTCACAAGGCGTCCGAGGTCGTAGGTTCAGGAGGGGCCGGGTCGTGGGAAGCGTCCCGGCGTTCGGCTCGCCGCCCGGCCCTCTCGCGTTCTAGCTGCCGTTGCAGGCGATCTGCGAGAGGTTGAACTCGGCGTGCGAGCCCTCGTCGCCGGCCGCCACGACCTTCGCGCTGCCGCAGTTGCTCACGCCGGGAAGGCTGACGACGAAGTGGCCTTGCGCGTCCGCGACCGTGTTCACGGTCTTACCCTTCGCCGTGACCTGTACATGCTCGATCGGCAGAAAGCCCGTGCCGATGGCCCTCAATGGCTTCTAGCCTACCGGCGCCAGCTGGGCGTGGCCCGGGAGGGCCCCGGTCGCAGCCGCGTCGCGAGACGGCTCGGCGTTGCCGCACGCGGTCGCGACCAGGACGACGGCCGCCGCCGCGGCGCTAGTACGCCACCGCGCCACGACCCGTCGCCGCGGCGTGGCGCTGCTC
This sequence comes from uncultured Actinomycetes bacterium, assembly GCA_963772975.1. Classification (GTDB taxonomy): domain Bacteria; phylum Actinomycetota; class Thermoleophilia; order Gaiellales; family Gaiellaceae; genus AC-32. Next base: position 220,540 of record CAVYZH010000011.1, on the reverse strand, counting down.
GTCGGCGCGGTAGCTCGAGCGGACGAGCGGGCCAGAGAAGACCGAGCCGAACCCGAGCGCCTCGCCCTGCTCGCGGAACCAGCGGAACTCATCGGGGTGCACCCACCGGTCGATCTTCGCGTGCTTCGCACTCGGTTGCAAATACTGGTCCGATCGTGACCAACGTCGACGCGATGCTCGCAAGGGCGTGCGCGAGCTCGACCTAACGGATGCTGAGGCAGAGGCTCTTGGTGGTCGGGCTGTCGCCCGTCGCGGGCGGAGACCTAAGGACGCTAGCTAGCCGCTCGCCACCGAACAAGGCATAAGGTGGGTGGTCGGTTAGACCGCATGTATAAAGGGATTGAGACTCGCCGGTATCCGGCGTGTATCCCTGTATCAGTGGCGTGTGAGCTCTTGGTTTGCCGGACTGCCGCTGAAGCCCTCGGTGGCTAAAGAGGGGTACCAATTGGGGTAACCGAAGAGGCGTTTTGTGGACTTCCACATCTCGGAAATGACGGAGGAAAGCCGCGTTGAGATGCGGTCGTGGCGGTATCCACCGCCGTACGACTTCTACGACGGGGACGTCGACCCGCCGTCCAACCCGGAGCGGTACTTCGTCGCCCTCGACAGGGAGAGCGAGCTGGTTGGCTTCTACTACTTCGAGGAGAAGCCTCCCGACCTCGACTTCGGGCTCGGCCTCCGCCCCGACCTCGTCGGCCATGGGCTCGGGATCGAGTTCTTCAACGCAGGCCTCGCGTTCGCGCGCGAACGCTACGAGCCGCGGCGCGTTTACCTACACGTCGCCGAGTTCAACGAGCGGGCACGGCGGGTGTACGAGCGTGCCGGCTTCGAGGTCGTCTCACGTCACGTGCGGAGCTTCGAGCGCTTCGGCGATGTGCCGTTCCTGACCATGGCCAATCGCTAGGAAGCGACTGCCTCCATCACCTGCTCGGGGATGTCGAAGTTCGCGTAGACCTCTTGCACGTCGTCGTTCTCCTCGAGCGCGTCGATCAGGCGCAGGGTCTTCTTCGCGGCGCCCTCGTCGTCGAGATTGACGGTCGTCTTGGGCACCATCGTCAGCTCGGACGAGTCGACCTCGATGCCCGCTGCCTCGATCGCCTCGCGCACGGCGGTCAGGTCCTCCGGCGCCGCGGTGACTCGGAAGCTCGAGCCGTCGCGCTCGACGTCCTCCGCCCCGCCCTCGGCGGCCGCCAGCGTCAGCTCGTCCTCGTCGAAGCGGTCGGCGTCGACGAGGATCACGCCGCGCCGCTCGAACAGCCACGCGACCGCGCCCGAGCCGCCCAGGTTGCCGTCGTGCTTGGTGAAGGCGGCGCGAACGTCGGCGGCGGTGCGGTTGCGGTTGTCGGTCAGCGCGTCGACGATCACCGCGACGCCGTTCGGGCCGTAGCCCTCGTAGACCACTTGCTCGAAGCTGTCGGCGTCGGCGTCCGCGCCTGAGCCGCGCGCGATCGCGCGGTCGATGTTGTCCTTCGGCATGGAGTAGGAGCGCGCCTTCTCGATCGCGTTAGCGAGCGCGAGGTTCGCGGCCGGGTCGGGCCCGCCCTCGCGCGCGGCCACGATCAGCGCCCGCGAGAGCTTGGAAAAGAGCTGCCCGCGCTTCTTGTCCGCCGCGCCCTTCTTGTGCTTGATCGAGCTCCACTTGCTATGCCCGGACATTCGCCTCCTCCCGTACGAGGTCGAGGAACCGCTCGTGCACGCGTGTGTCGCCGGTCAGCTCCGGGTGGAACGAGGCGACGAGCACGCGACCGTCACGCAGGAGCACCGGCCCGCCGTCGAGCTCGGCCAGCACCTCCACATCCGGCCCGACCTCGGCAACGCGCGGTGCGCGGATGAAGACGCCACGTAGCGGCTCGTCCTCCCCGGCCAGCTCGAGGTCGGCCTCGAAGCTCGCGACCTGGCGCCCGTAGGCGTTGCGCGCGACCTCGAGGTCGAGCACGCCGAGGTGGTTGCGGTCAAGCAGGATCATCCCGGCGCAGGTGCCGAACACGGGCCGCGCGAACTCGCGGATCGCGTCCTCGAGCCCGTAGAGCCGCACGAGCCGCATGATCGCGGTCGACTCGCCGCCCGGGATCACGAGCCCATCCAGCCCCTCGAGCTGGTCGGGCTTGCGCACCTCGACCGGGTCCGCGCCGAGCTGCCGCAGCATCGCCACGTGCTCGCGGAAGTTGCCCTGAAGGGCCAGAACGCCGATCTTCATGCCGGAAAGTCTAGTGCCGGGCTAGAGCAGGTCGGCGCCCGGAATCGCGGTGCGCCGGCGCCGCGCGAGCAGCAACCCGATGAGGATGAAGACGACCGCGATGCCCGCGAAGGAGAGCGCCGCCGCCCACGGGTGCGTGTCCCGCCCGAACGACGTGTTACCGAAGGCATCGACCAACAGGAACGGGAAGAGATAGAAGAACGCGCCGAGCGCTTCGGCCGACCATTTGGCCGCGAAGTGCGCGGTGGTCTGCAGCATCGCCCACGCGCCGAGCACGACCCAACTCGACCGCACCAGCCGGTCGCCGATACCGATGTAGAGCAGGGCGACGAGCCCGATCAGGATCCAGTCCCAGTCGCCGTTGTGGAAGAGCCAGAGCAGGCCTCCGCCGATGGTCAGGCCGGCCACCACGTGCAGCCAGAACGCGTACGGACGCGTCGAGCCGCGGTCGACGGCGACGGCCCATGAGAGCAGCATCAGGCCGACGATGACCGTGACGACCGCCGACCAGTCGCCGCCGCCCGAGATCAGGTCGGTCACGAAGAACCAGGTGCCGGCCGCAAGCGGGAACACGAGCAGCGGGAAGCGGAAGACGGCCAGCGCCGCCGCGGCCGCGAACACGAGCGCCAGCTCGAGGAAGAGATGCGAGACGTGGAAGCCGGCGAACGGCGAGTTCGTGTGCGCGAGCCAGCCGAACCAGTCGAGCAGCGCGCCGAGCAGCACGACCCACGCGGCGACCGCGCTCAGCGCCAGCAGGCCCGCCGTCACGCGGCGACCGTTGACGAGCGCGATCAGCGCCCAGGCCTCCGTGGCGAGGAAGACCAGCAGGGCCCAGCCGACGAAGCCGCCGCTCCCGTAGTCGCCGGCCTGAACGGCGAGCAGCGACCCCAGCGCGGCGAAGAGCGTCAGCCCGCCCAGGTAGACCAGAAACGAGGCGCCGGACCACGGGACGCGGATCGCGTTCACGCGACGATCGTGACCAGGCGGACGGACGGAGACGTGCGGGCAAATCTCTTGCGCTCGGCTGTTCAGCAGCCCTTTTGCGCCGTAGAATCCGCACGCGAAGTGAGAGCCGAGGTCGCCCACCCGATTCGCTCCACTCCGCTCCGCCGAAGGGGGGTGTCCGTCGGGGGGCGGCGTCTGTGGCGCTGCAGCGCCCATGACGGCGCGCGCCCGGATTCCGAGGAAGCGCGGCGCGGCGACACGAAGCCGGTCGCCGGCACCGCGCGGCGCGTGCTCGTCGTCGACGACGAGCGCTCGATCCGCCTGCTCTGCCGTGTGAACCTGGTCGCCTCTGGCATGGAGGTGCTCGAGGCCTCGAACGGGCGCGAGGGGCTCGAGCTTGCGCGCCGGGAGCGGCCCGACCTGGTGCTGCTCGACGTGATGATGCCGGAGCTCGACGGCTGGGCGGTCGCTCGCGAGCTGGCCGCCGACGAGCAGACGCGGGAGATCCCGATCGTTTTCCTGACCGCCCGCGCCGACCCGGCCGACCGGCGGCTCGGCGAGCAGCTCGGCGGCGTCGGCTACGTCGTCAAGCCGTTCGACCCGGTGACGATCGGCGAATTCGTCGAGGAGGTCCTCATGCGCGTCGCGCGTGGCGACCGCGACCAGCTCCAGCGCGGGATCACGTCAGACCCGGAGCGGTGACCACGCCGGAGAGCAGCGAAGCCGCCGACCAAGCGCGACGACTTCAACGCGTCGCGGAGCTCTTGGCGGAGGCGGTCACGCCGCAGGAGGTGCTCGACTCGATCCTGACCGAAGGGGTCAAGGCAGCCGAGGCGCGCGCCGGCGCGATCGGCGTCCTCAGCGTGGACTGCGCCGGCGTCGAACTGCTCGCCCAACGCGGCTACGACGCCTCGTCGATGACCGGCTGGTCGAGCTTCCCGCTGGAGGCCGACGTGCCGATGTCGGAGGTGATTCGGACCGGCGAGCCGGTCTTCCTCGTGTCGGTGAAGGAGCGCAATCAGCGCTACCCGGCGCTCTCGGACCAGGGACAGGACGGCCACGCGCTCGCCGTCGTACCGCTCGCAGTCGAGGGCCGTGTCTTCGGCGCGATGTCCCTCTCCTTCGACCGCGACCTCGAGTTCGACCGAGAGCGCCGCGAGATGAAGCTGACGCTCGCGCGCCAGGCCGCCCAGGCGCTCGCCCGCTCGCGCCTCTACGCGGCCGAGCGGGACCTGCGCAAGCGGATGACCTTCCTGGCCGAGGCGGGCGAGGTACTCGCGTCCTCGCTCGACTACAACGACACGCTCACGCAGGTCGCGCAGCTCAGCGTTCCCGGGCTCGCCGACTGGTGCGCGATCGACATGGTCGGGCCGACGGGCGAGATCGAGCGGCTCGCGGTGGCGCACGAGGATCCCGAGAAGGTGCGTTGGGCCTACGAGCTCCAGGAGCGGTACCCGCCCGACCCGGACGCGCCGACGGGAGTGCCACAGGTCCTGCGCAGCGGCGAGCCGGAGTTCTTCCTGTCGATCCCGGAGGAGCTGCTGGACGAAGCGATCGGCGACGACCAGGAGCTGCGCCGGATCATCGACGAGCTCGGGCTGAAGTCGACCATCTGCGTGCCGCTGATCGCCCGCGGGCGGACGCTCGGCGCGGTGACCTTGATCGCGGCGGAGACACATCCGCCCTACACGCAGGCCGACTTCGAGCAGGCGATCGAGCTCGCCCGCCGCGCCGCGGTCGCGGTCGACAACGCACGGCTCTACCGCGAGGCCGAGCGCGGTGCCGATGCGGCGCGGGCGCTCGCCTACGTGGCCGACGGCGTGGCGCTGCTCGACACCGACGGCCGCGTGCTCCACTGGAACCCGGCCGCCGCGTCCATCACCGGTGTCGCCGAGGAGGCCGCGCTCGGCCGCCCGGTCGGCGAGGTCGTGCCCGCCTGGAACAGGCTCACCTCACACGTGCCGCTGGTTCCGCCCGGCGCGGCCGCGCGGCCAGTCACCATCCCGATCTTCGGGGGCCGCGAGCGCTGGGTCTCGGTCTCCGGCGTCGACTTCGGCGACGGCACCGTCTACGCGCTCCAGGACGTGACCGAGGAGCACGCGCTCGAGAAGACGCGCAGCGACTTCGTCGCCACGGCCTCGCACGAGCTGCGCACGCCGCTGGCCGCGGTCTACGGCGCCGTGCGCACCCTGCGGCGCGACGACGTAGTGCTGTCCGAGGGCGACCGCAGCCAGTTCCTCGAGATGATCGAGTCGGAGGCGACGCGGCTGGCGAGGATCGTCGACCAGATCCTGCTCGCCGGCCAGCTCGACGCCGACGCGGTCGAGCTCGACGTCATCGAGTGCGACCTCGAGCAGGTCGCCGCGGGCGTGATCGAGTCCGCCGCAGTGCACGTGCCGCAGTCGATCTCCCTCGGCCTCAGCGTCGATGGGGCCACGCCGATCCGCTGCGACGAGAACAAGCTTCGCCAGGTGCTCGTCAACCTCGTCGACAACGCGGTCAAGTACTCACCGGAGGGCGGGCGCGTCGAGCTGCGCGTCCGGAGCGAGAACGGCTCCTGCCAGATCGAGGTCGCGGACGAGGGGCTCGGCATCCCGCCCGACGAGCACGAGCGGATCTTCGAGAAGTTCTATCGCCTCGACCCGCAGCAGACCCAGGGCATCGGCGGCAGCGGCCTCGGCCTCTACATCTGCCGCGAGCTGGTCGAGCGGATGAACGGCCGGCTCAACGTCGAGTCCGAGCCCGGCAAGGGCTCGCGCTTCACCGTCGAGCTGCCGCTCCGGCGCTGACACGAGCGTATGCTCGTCTCCGCCGTGGGCGAGCGCCTGCTGACATTCGAGACGCCGGATGGGCGCACGCAGGCGTACGCGCTGTGGGGGGATCCCGAAGACTTTCCGATCCTCGTCCTGCACGGAACGCCGGGTTGCCGGCTCGAGCGCTGGCCGGACGAGGAGGTCTACCGGCGTCTGGGCATCTTCGTCGTCACGCACGACCGGGCCGGGTACGGGAGGTCGACCCGGCGGCCCGGCAGGTGCATCGTGGACGAGGTCGACGACGTGGCCGCACTCGCCGATCACCTCGGCTTCGAGCGGTTCGGCGTCACGGGCGGCTCCGGCGGCGGGGCTCACTCGCTCGCTTGCGCGGCGCGCTTGCCCGACCGGGTCGTGCGCGCCGCCTGCGTGGTCGGCGTCGCGCCCTTTGGTGAGGCCGGGCTCGAAAAGGAGGACTGGCTCGCGGGCATGGATCCGGAGAACATCAAGGAGTTCGGCTGGGCCGTCGCCGGCGAGGAGGTTCTCATGCGGGAGCTCGAGGCCGAGAACGCGAAGATCGTGGCTCGAGTGGCAGAAGACCCCTCCGCGGTGCTCGGCGACTTCGACCTGAGCGAGTCGGATCGCAAGGAGCTGACCCGCAAGGAGCGGATCCAGATCATCCGCGAGTCGTGGGCCGAGCACTCGGTCAGGGGCGTCGGCGGCTGGGCCGACGACGACCTCGCGCACATCCGGCCGTGGGGCTTCGAGGTCGACGAGATCACGGTCCCGGTGCTTGTCAGGTACGGCGCGACCGACGTGCTCGTTCCCCCTGCGCACGGCGAGTGGCTGGCCGCGCACGTCCCGGGATGTGTCGTCAAGATCGACGACGCCGCAGGTCACCTCAGCTCCGACCCGACGGAGGAGATGGCAGAGTCGGCACGCTGGCTACGCGACGGCGTGCCGCCAGACGGAAGCAGCTAATGGGCGAGCGAAACGGCCCGTGGTCGTTTCCGGACGGGATGCTCGGCCCCGACGACAGCGTCAAGGGCTTTCGCGTCGAGACGAGCGACGGCCACGAGAGCAAGGTCGCGTGGGCAAGCTACGCACCTGGCGAGAGCTACCTCGTCGTCAGCGTGGCTCACCGGCACCATGTCGTTCCCGCCGGCGCGATCGAGCGAATCAGCGCCGACGACCGCACGATGTGGATTCGCCTCAGCCGGGCTGACGTCGAGCAGCTCCCCGAGCATCACGATCAGCCGGCACCGCTCGAGACCTGGATGATCGACGCGGTCAACAGGGCAACGGCAGGCCGGGCTCTAGGCGGAGACATGTTCTGAATGGTTCCCTCACTCGACGGCCTCGCTCCGTTCAAGACCGCGTTCGTCGTCGCGTCGTGCTGCCCACGCACGCCGAGCCCGTAGACCGCGCGGCGCTCGAGCGTGCGTTGGCCCGCTACAGCAGTCGCGTGGGCTGTTACCAGGCGCGATAGGCCTGGCGGGAGACGAACAGCCCATGGCCCGTTCGGGTGCGACACGTCACCCCGGTCACGCGTGAAGTGCACGTGAACGGCCCAAGCTGCCGGCTCCGGCCGTACGCGAGGGTTCGGAAGCCGGGCTTGTCCCCGGAGGCACCGCCGGGACAGAAGATCGTCGGCTTCCTCCTCGGCGTCATCGTGAAGCCGTGCCAGTCACCCGTCTCGCAGCGACGCTGGAGCTTCGCGCCGTAGTCGGCGTGGTCGAGCGAGCACTTCAGCACCGGCGCGAACCCTGCGGACCCGAGTCCCTTGGCGTTGTAGTAGCACTTGATGTTCCCCGACGGCGAGCGGAGACCCGGCAGGGCCGCGCCGGCCACGGACGACGATGCGGCTACCGCGGCGATCACGGTTGCGATGGCGCTGATGCTGAGGAGCGAGGGCTTCATTCGGGAGCCTCCTGGTCGGGGACTCGCCCATCATCGGCTGCCTGGGCAACAGCCAGGTCCCGGCGGCGTAACCGTTCTGCAACGGTGCTGCTCAGGCGCCCCAGACGACTTCGATCGGCCGCTCGATTGGAAGCGGCAAGGCTTGAGCCTCGGCCTCGACCGCCTCGCGCGCTTTCCGCGAGAGGCGTGCCCAGGGCTCGACCCGCACCGTGTGCTGCGACCGTCTCCAGGCCCCGCGGATCTCGCCGTCGACGAGCAGCGCGCCCGGCCAGACACGGGACGTCCAGAGACGTTCGCGCTGATCCTGGCGCGGGACCACGAGCTCGCGCTCGGCTGCCTTTAGGAACAAGAAGTAGGCGTCACCGCTCGGCAGCAGCCGCGCCGGCGCCGCGGTGATCTCCGGCGCGCGCAGCTCCGGCTCGTCTTCCGCAAGCAGCCACTCGTCGCCGAGCGGCGACCGGACCGGTAGCAGCGAGCCGTCGAGCGACGTGAAGGTGTCGGCCGCCGAGCGCATCGAGATCCCCGCCCAGCGCGCGAACGTGCCGGCGTTCGCCGGCCCGTAAACGTGGAGGTAGCGCCGGGCCAGCTCCCGGCGGGCGTCGGCCGGGTCGATGTCAGGCACCTCGACCGCCCAGACCTCCGGCGCCCGCGCACCGCCCCAGCGGATCGCGAGCGTGCCCGTCGTCGTCGCGTACCTGAGCTCGTTGCCGATCCGAAGCGCCGTCCCGAGCTCGCGGTCGGTCATCCGCCTGTCGCGGAGATGCGCATGGAGCCGCTCGGCCATCTGCTGCGCGCGGAGGCGGCCCTTCTCTTCCTCGGGCAGCCGCGCCAGCGTGAACAGCGCGAAGTCCCGCTTCGGGACGACGTAGACCTGGTAGCGAGGGCCCCACGCCTGCGCGAGCGAGCGATGCTCCCACGTCGAGGGCTCCACGCCCTCGACCCGCGCGTGCAGCGAGAGCAGCGCGGCTCTCGGCATGCTGTCCTGCAGGCCGGCCCACGCCGCCCGCCGCAGCGACTCGGCGCCCTTCGGCAAACGCAAGTCGAGCGAACCGGCTCGCCGGCGGAACGCCAAGATCTGGCGCCGCGTGACCTTGAGCGAACCGGGCATGCGGGTATCTTCCAATGCCGTGACCAGCGTCGCCTGGATCTCGGTTTCCCCGGTCAAGGGTCTCGCCCTTCGCCAGCTTGACGAGTGCGAGCTGACCGAGGGCGGCGTGGCGGGCGACCGGGTGTTCTTCCTCATCGACGAAGAGGCCCGGCTCGTGAACAGCAAAGGCCTCGGCGCCCTCCAGCAAATCGTCCCGCGCTTCGACGACGAGGCCGACATGCTCGAGCTTCGGTTCCCCGACGGCACGACCGTCGCCGAGCAGGTCGTCGTCGACGGCTCGCTCGACGCACAGTTCTGGGGCGTGGCCGTTCCCGTCCGCGTGGTCACAGGGCCGTGGAGCGAGGCGATCTCCGACTTCTCGGGGCGCAGCCTGCGGCTCGTTCGGCCGCCAGGGCCGGCGACCGACCGGATGCGCAGCGGCGCTGCGACCCTGCTCGGCACCGCGTCCCTGCGCGCGATCGCTCGGGTCACCGGCGTGGAGGAGGTCGACGGACGCCGGTTCCGGATGAACTTCGGGATCGACGGCCTGGGCGAGCACGAGGAGGACGAGTGGCTCGGACGTCGGGTTCGCATGGGCGAGGCCGTCGTCGTGCCGAACGGCAACGTCGGCCGCTGCGCGGTGACGACGCAGAACCCCGACACCGGCGAGCCCGACCTCGACACCCTGAAGGCGCTGGCGGCCTACCGGCGCGAGGTCGAGACGACGGAGCCGCTGCCGTTCGGCGTCCATGCAGCTGTTGCGCAAGCCGGCCGGGTGCGCATCGGCGATCCGGTCGAGCCGCTCTGAACGAGCCGGTCGTCGACTGGTTGCTGGAGGGTGACCCGGCGATCCGCTGGCAGGTGCTGCGCGACCTGCTCGACGCGCCGGCCGCTGACTGGGAACAGGAGCGCCAGCGGACGCTCGAGACCGGCTGGGTGGCCGGGCTGCTTCGCCGGCAAGGCGCCGACGGCGAGTGGCCGAAGGGACGCTGGACGGCCTCGACCTGGACGCTCTTGCTGTTGGTCGCCTGCGGCATCCCCGAGGACCATCCGGCCGCGCGGCCTCCCCTCGAACGCCTCCTGGACCGGTTCGTCCCGCCCGGCGAAGAGGTCGACGGCGCGTACCTGCTGAAACGGGTCGACCTTTGCCATCTCGGCTTCTGGCTCGGTCTCGGCGCGCACTTCCTGCCCGAGGACCCGCGCCTGCCCCCGCTCGGCGCGGCCGTGCTCGGCGCCCAGTTCGCCGACGGCGGCTGGAACTGCCACCTACGCAACTACCCGGACCGGACGCACAGCTCGTTCCACACGACCTTCAACGTGCTCGAGAACCTCCGCCTCGCCGCGGGTCGCGGGATCGTCGTCGACGCCGAGCTCCGGGCCGCCGAGGCGCGCGCAGCCGAGCTGCTGCTCGCCCATCGCCTCTACCGCTCCGACCGAACGGGCGAGGTCATCTCCGGGTGGTTCACGGAGCTCACGTACCCGTGGCACTGGCACTACACGGTGCTGCGCGGCCTCGATTACCTCCGCGCCACCTCCGCGCTCGCCGACGAGCGCGCGTCGGATGCGCTCGAGCTGCTGCAAGCGAAGCGCAAGCCGAACGGCCGCTGGCCACTGCAGAAGCGGATCCCGGGCACGCTCCTCGTCGAGATGGAGAAGCCCGGCCAGGACAGCCGCTGGAACACCTTGAGGGCGCTGCGCGTGCTTCGCAGCGCCGGGCAATGAGCCGCGAACGATGGATGGCGGGCTGCTTCGCGCTCGGGTCGACGTGCTTCCTGATCGGCCCGTTTCCGGGCTACGCGCAGCTGGTCGGCGAGTCGGCCGACGCGATCACCTTCTTCGTCGGCTCGATCCTGTTCACCGCCGGTGGAGGGCTCCAGAGCTGGCTGGCCTGGGCCGAACGAGGCGCGGGCTGGTGGGCTGCCATCGTCCAGTCGGCCGGCACGCTCTTCTTCAACGTCACCACGTACCAGGCGATGCACACTGCGTTGACCAGCTCCGAGTACAACAAGCTCGTGTGGCGGCCGGACTGGCGAGGCTCGATCTGCTTCCTCGTCTCAGGTGCAATCGCCTACCGCGCCTCGGCGCGCCGTGGCTGGCTGCCGGCGCGCGGCGGCCCAGGCTGGTGGCAGGCGGGCATCAACCTGCTCGGCTGCGTCTTCTTCGGAATCTCGGCCGTCGCTGGATACGTCGTTCCGTCCACCGGGTCGATGCTCGACCAGGCGGCGGCGAACTGGAACACCGCGCTCGGCGCGGCGTGCTTCCTGGCCTGCGCGCTCGACACCTTGCACACCGACAGGGCTTCGAAGCTGCCCCACAGCCGGCGAGCCCGGGCTTCGGGCGCTTAACGCTCGCGCGTTGCCCAGACGCCCGCGCGCTTGGCCAGCCTGACGGCCGGGCTGCCCGTGTAGCGGCCGCGGATCGACCACGGCCAGAACGGCGACAGGCCGGCGCACAGCCAGACCGTCCAGGTGAACAGCGTGGGCGTCACGCCGAGCCGCTCTCGATTGCTTGCACCTCTACACCTCCCGTCCGCCCCCGCGGACAAAGTCCCACCTAGAGCGTGTGCGACGGTCGAGCTCCCGTCAAGGCCTGCCCCAACTACGATCGCCACCCTTGGCCGAAGGCGTCGTCATCCGTCCCGAGCGCGACGCCGACCATCCCGTGATCGGAGAGGTGGTCCGCGCGGCATTCGTCGAACACCCCGACGAAGTCGCGTCGTTCGTCGAGCGCATTCGGGCGTCTGAACAGTTCATTCCGGAGCTGGCGTTGGTCGCCGAGGACTCCTCCGGCGTGATTGCTCACGTGATGCTGAGCTGGGTCGGCGTTGAAGGCGGATCCCGCACAAGGATCCTCAATCTCACGCCGATGTCGGTTCGGCCTGACCGCCAGCGAATCGGTGTGGGGGCAAGGCTGATCCGCGACGCGCTCGGCCGCGCCGAAGAAGCAGGCGAGCCGGCCGTGATGGTCGAGGGCATTCCCGCCTACTACCCTCGCTTCGGCTTCGAGCGGGCGAGCGCGCTCGGCTTCATCTCCCCGCATCCGAAGATTCCGGACGACGCGTTCATGGTCAAGCGGCTCGCGGGATACAGCCCCGACCTCGCCGGTCGGATCGTCTATCCGCCCGCGTTCGACGCTCTCGGGTACTAGCGGCCGGTCTGAGGCGCAAAGAAACGACGGGACACCACAACGCACGATTTCCCGTCGACGCCCTCAGTTGCCGCTAGGCGTGGATCATTTCGTGCACCGGAAACTCTTTGATGTCGGGTGGCCCTTCCGTCTCGACGCCCGCCGCCGCCATTCCCTCGGGAAACCGCGCCGCAAAAGTATCGAAGTCCTCCCGCGACTCCCAAAAGTCGATGATCCCCCACCCACCGTCGATTGGCCCGGATGCGTGGAAGAGGAGGCCCTTCGGCGGCGTGCGCTCGCGGTTGATCTGGTCGTGCACACAGTCGAACTGCTCCTGCGTGACCCCTGCGAGTTTGATGCGGATACCAACGGCCATGCTGCCTCTCTTTCTCTAGGAAGTCCGACTCTACGCCGCCGTCGCCGCAAGGGCGACCTGTCGCGCCGCTTCGTGCGTGCGCGAGCGGGCAGTGCGCGATGATGCCGCCATGGCTGGGGCGTCTGGCACGCACACGGTGGCGGCCGCCGATGGGCGGACGCTGATGATCGCCGAGTGGGGCGACCCGGACGGGTTCCCAGTGTTCTCGCTCCATGGCACGCCGGGCTCGCGCTTTGTCGGGCAGGCGAACGCGAGCGCATATGCAGATGTCGGAGCGCGCGTGATCACCTACGACCGGCCCGGCTACGGCGGCTCCGATCGCTTCCGCGGCCGGCGGGTGGTCGACTGCGTCGCCGACGTTTCCGCGATCGCAGACAGCCTCGGTATTGAGCGGTTCGCCGTTAGCGGCGGCTCCTGGGGCGGCCCGCACAGCCTGGCGGTTGCCGCGCGTCTGGCCGAGCGGGTGACGAGATCGGCTTGCGTTGCCGGGGTCGCGCCGTTCGACATGCCTGGCTTCGACTGGTTCGCGGGCATGGACGCGGTCAACATCGAGGAGATCGGCTGGGCGCTGGAAGGCGAAGACCTCCTCGCTCGCGAGATCGACCGAATGGCGACTGCGTGGCTCGAACGGCTAGCCGACGATCCTTCCAAGGCGGGCGAGGTGGAGTTCTCTGACGCTGACCGTGCTGTAATGGCGAATCCCGAGCGGCAGGCGGTGGAGCGACGGATGCTTAACGAGGCGTTTCGTCAAGGCGTCTGGGGCTATGTCGACGACGCCCTCTGTCTGATCCAACCTTGGGGCTTCGACGTTAGCGAGATCCGCGTGCCGACCCGCATCGCTTACGGCCTGACCGACGTGCTCGTGCCGCGCCAGCATGGCGAGTGGCTCGCTCACAACGTGCCCAACGCCGAGGTCGTTATCGATGAACAGGGCGGCCACTTCTCAGCTCCCAACCTCGTCACGGAACGATTCGGCTGGCTCGCCCAGCCGGCCTGACCTCTTCTTCTACACCGCGCCACTCAAGATGACGCGGCTGCTTTCCCGGCTCACGAGTGGCTCGACACTGCCTCCCGCGTAACAATCACATCGTGTTGCATGAGGGAACCGTCGAACTGTTGGACGGAGGTTCGGCCGCGTGGTGTGAGTGGGGCGATCCCGATGGTCGTCCCGTTGTGTTCCTACACGGCACGCCTGGCTCGCGGCTTTTCTGGCCCGGTGCCAAGCAGCACCTCGAACGCGCCCGCGTGCTGGCGCTGGATCGTCCCGGGTACGGCGTCGACGCCGCGAGCAATCCCGACGTTGGCGGCCGTGGCGGACATGGTCGGGGCGATCGCCGACGAGTGTGGGCTCGACCGCTTTCCGGTCGTCGGCTTCTCGGGAGGTGGCCCGTTCGCACTCGCCTGCGGCGTGTTTCTGCCGGAGCGGGTCTCGTGGGTGGCAATGGTGTCGTCGTGGGGACCGCTCGACGAGCGGGAGGCGGCCTTCGCGAGTCTCACTCCAACCGAACGCGAGCTGGTGTCCACAATCCGTGCTGATCCAGCCGGAGCGACGGCGCTTCTGTGGGAATCGGGCGCGTGGTATGCGGAGTCGCCGCTGGCGATTTCTCGAGACTCGACACGAAGCCGCCGACGAGCCCATCTTGCGTGATTCGACGGTTCGTTCGAACTTCAGCGCGTCCAACCTCGAGGGCGCCAGGCAGGGTCAGGCTGGGCTGGTGGCCGACTGGATTGCCGATGCCCTGCCGTGGGGCTTCCGGCTGGGCGACGTCAGCGTCCCGGTCGATCTGTGGATCGGCGAACGGGATCCGGGCCGCGCGCCGGTCGACGTGCACGAACTCAGGCGCCGTATCCGATCAGCAGCTGTGCACGCGGACGGCGAGGCGGGACACTGGCTGATCATTCCTCGCTGGGCCGAGATCGTGGCACAGAGTCTGTCTCGCTAGCAGTCAGCGAACGCACAACAGGGGCCTCGCATGGACAAGCGTGCGGGAATGTCACCGGACCGGACCAACGGCGCCTGGCAAGAAGCGAACTCGATCTTCTCGCGGTGGGCCTTGCCTGCCTGCCGTGAGACGATGCCGCAGTGTCAATCGTGATCCGAGCGGCTGAAATGCGCGACGAGGACGCCCTCACGAGAATCGAGCAGGAGACGGCGTCGCAAGCGGTCTCGCCGAACGTCTTTCCGCCGCGCCCTTTCTTCAAGAACGCTCGGCCCGAGGAAGTGCTCGTCGCGGTGCTCGACGACCGGGTTGCCGGCTTTCTCGTGCTCCGGCCGCCGACACCGTTCGCGTCCAACGCACATGTGTTGATGATCTCCGGACTTGCGGTGGAGCCGAGCGCGCAACGAAAGGGAGTGGCCAGCGCACTCCTCGAAGCTGCGGAGACGCATGCGGCTCAGCGCAAGATCGAGCGTCTCACGCTTCGCGTGCTCTCAGCGAATACCGCTGCCCGCACCCTCTACGAACGCCACCGGTATGAGACCGAGGGCGAACTACGGGGCGAGTTCCGCTTGCCAGTTGGCCCTGGCGGTGCCGTGGTGCCGGTCGATGACGTGCTGATGGCGAAGACGATCGCACCTGTTCGCGGCTAACCAAGAGGGCACTGCGGGCAGGTCCGTACCAGGCCACACCCCGCATGGGCCAGCGTGCGGGAATGTCACCCGGAGAACTCGGCCAACAGGTCTGACTGGCTGCTGTCGAACCTAGCCCACGAACGCAGACATGCGAATGGAGACGAGTACGCCGGGCAGTTCGACCCCCAGCTTGGCGACGTAGCGAGTCGGCGGCGCAGCTGGAAACCACGTCGCGTATTCGTCGTTCATGTCTGCGAAGTCCGCCGGGTTAGTCAGAAGTACCCCAACCTCGACGACGTCTTCGAGCGTTGCGCCTGCCGCATGCAGGACCGCCTGACAGTTGGTGAGCGCCTGACGTGTCTGTTCCTGAATCGTCGAGCCGACGAGGGTTCCGGTCGTCACATCAACGCCGACTAGACCCGAGACATAGACGTAGGCTCCGGCTTTCACCGCTTGGCTATACAGCGGCGAACTCGGAGCGTCGGATGTGCTGATGACCTCCCGCATTCCGCCTCAAGGTTGCCCTTAGCCGGTCGTGCTGTCCACCCTTGGTCTCGCCTGGGCCAGTGCGCGGGAATGTCCCCTGAGCCGAGACCTCTGGACGCCCCCGCCCTACAATCCGGCGCGTGGAGGTGTTCAACCTCGAGGGCGAGCAGGACTGGGACTCCGAGAACGATCGTGAGGGCTTCCGTCACCGCGCCACCCGGGTCGGCGACCGGCTCGCTGCGCGTGCGCTCGGGGCAGGCCTCTATGAGCTCCCGCCCGGCGAGAAGACGTGGCCTTATCACTACACGTACGGCATGGAGGAATGGCTGCTCGTCGTATCGGGGACGCCGACGCTGCGCGCCCCGGAGGGCGAGCGCGAGCTCGCGCGCGGCGACGTCGTCGTCTTCCGCGAGGGGCCAGAGGGCGCCCATCAACTGATCAACAGGAGCGCCGAGCCGGCGCGCGTGCTCATCTTCTCGTCCGAGAGCTCGCTGACCGTCGTCCACTATCCCGACAGCGGCAAGGTCGGCTGGGCGAGCGACGGCCAGGGCGCGCTGCTCCCGCGCGAGCGCGAGCTCGACTACTGGGAGGGCGAGGCGTAGGTCGCCGGCGCTTGCCGACCGCGCCGCAGGTTCAGAGCAACCGAGAAGGCGAGCACCGCTTCCAGTTGGGCCCCGGGGGACCGACGCTGAGGCCTGGGCCAGTGTGCGGGAAGGTCACCAGAGCTGGTGACGACACGCGCCGTATCGAATGCCCTAGTTCGAACGCCGCTTTCCCAGCGCAGACTTAGCGGCCGCTAGGGCTCGGGCCAGCGCGCGGGAATGTCCCCGACGCAATTCGACGTCAAAAACCGCGCGTGCTGTCCTTCCCCCGGTGGGTGACATTCGGCGATCCGGTGAGTGAGCCCTGTCTCAGCGTCTCGACGTCTTCGCGGATGCGCTGAGCCTCCGCGAGCTCGGTGGGATCACTAGTCCCTCGCCACCAAGCTCTCAGCTTCCGGACGATCTTCATCGCGCCAACAGCGTAACGGCCTGCGGTGTCGGCACGCCCTCCTTGGGCCGTGTTCCGGAATGTCACCCGAGCATTCGGAAATAGCGGGCGATTGGGAGCAGCGTGAAGCGGCGGCTTCATATGCCGGTGCAGGCTGGGCTGACGCTAGCAGGGCTTCCGCAGAAGCCGAGGGATGTCGCCGAGTTAGCTGCCGTGCTGGGCGTCGACTTGGCCGGTCTTGACAGCCCGCGTGAGGGTCTTGTAGTCGCGGTCGTTTTGTTCGGCGTAAGCCTCGGAGAAGGCCAAGATCGCTCGGTCGAAAACATCGCCGCTGCCGAGGTAGGCGGCGATGGCGACGCGATCGCCCGAGCGGGCGTGCGCGTGGCACAGGGTTACCGCACAGAGTTGCCCATAGACCGAAAGCGCCCGCGGGTCCATCGCTTCGACCGCGATCGAGCCCTTCCAATCGCGCAGTTGGCGAACGTAGTAGTCGCGAGAGACGCCGTGGACGTCAGGAGTGTCCGAGATCCAGCCAAGGAATATGTCGCTCGACGCCTGCATGATCCGCTGCCCGGCGACGACGCGCTCTCCCGAGTTTCGGTACTCGCTCGGGCCGGCGAACTCCTCCATGACCGACGCCTGTGCCTCTTTGATTTGCAGGAAGAGCGGATCGTGTCCGTCTCGGCCGAGCAGCAGCGCGATCGCTGCACGCGTTCCAACACTGCCGACGCCCACGACTTTCCGGGCCAAATCGACGAGGCGGTACTGCGCGAGCAGTAGTCGACGCTCGTGCTGGAGCGTCAGGTTGTACTCGAGAAGAAGCCGCTCCAGGTCAGCTCTGATGCGGTCGCGATCTTCCGTGTCCTCGTAATCATCGAGCCGGACGATCAGCGGCGGCTCGGAGACGATGTGCCGCTCACCGTCGACCTCCCGCGAGAGCTTGGAGAACGCCTGCAGGCTGTCTCGCGTAAGGGCCTTTGCGACGGCCTTGTCGAGGCGTTTGCGCATCTTTCCGCCTACCTGCGAGCGAAGGTGGGGGATCAACTCTGCGATCTCGAAGCGCGTGTACCAGACATCGGCGTTTCGCATCGCTGCAAACTCCGCCATCCGTACGCGGTACTCCCCGACCGTGTCGAGGACGATCCGCTCCTGATCCTTTACCGAGAACCCGCTGTTACGAGCAGCTACCAGCATGCTGACGGCGAGACGCTTGACATCCCACTCCCACGGTCCGGGAAGCGTCTCGTCGAAATCGTTGATGTCGAAGACGAGTCGCCGCTCCGGCGACGCGTACAGCCCAAAATTCGACAGATGGGCATCGCCGCAGCACTGCACCCGCAAGCCCGAGCGCGGTGTAGCGGCTAGGTCGCCAGCCATGATCAGCGCCGCACCACGATAGAACGTAAACGGCGACACCAGCATCCGCCCGTAGCGGATCGGCACCAGCTCGGGAACACGCGCGTCGGCCTGCCGCTCCAACAGATCGATCGGGTCAAGACGGTGAGGAGCCGGTTCGAAAACGGCGTGGCTCGAACGCGGCACCTCGGCACGCGCCGCTTTGCCCCGTGCAGCCCGCTCCGAGACGCTCAGGTGCGGCACTCCCGAACTGGCCAGATAACGACGGCCCGACCCGTCGGGATCTTCGCGCATCTCAACCGCGCCGGGTGACCTCCCACCGTTGTTCACGATAGAACTCCAGGAGTCGCACCAGCCTATCCAGGAAAGGCATCGCGACGCCGAAGTCGGGCAAACCGCGCCAACACCCACGACTCTATTCGGCGGACGTACCGCCATCTCGCCTCCAAAGGGCCAGCGAGAGCGCCAGAATGCGGCTAGTCGGTGCCGCCGTTCTTCGTCCGTGTGGCAGGTCGTTCGGCTGCCCGAGCGTTCCGCGATGACGCCCGAGCCGAAAGGGATACTTCGACCAACGGTGGAGCTCAACAGCGACCGCGCTACCGGCAGACGGCGTAGTTGACCGACTGGGGAGTCTTCTCGACGGTCGCGGGCGGAGCCACCGCCGCCCTCCTCGGTCTCCTGTTTGTCGCGGTGTCAATCAGGGTCGAATTCATCGCCCGTTCTGTCGAGCTGCGCAATCGTGCCACCCAGACCGGCGTCCTGTTCCTGACCGGGCTGCTCGCCAGTCTCCTGCTTGTTATTCCAGAGCAGGAGCGGTGGCTTGGTCTCGAGTTCTTGGTGCTCGCGGGAGTCACCGGAGCAACAGTTCTTGCGCTTGATCGCAGGGCAGACCGCGACACGACGGGGTCGCGGGCCGGACACCTCCTGGATCTGGCGACTCCGAACTCAGCCTGCCTCCTCTTGGCTGCGGCTGGTCTACTACTGCTTCTGGGTCAGGGATGGGGTGTTTACCTGTTCGCGGCGGCGGTCATTGTCGTGCTGCTCGGGGGAACTGCGAACGCGTGGCTCCTCTTGGTCATTACCGATTAACAGCGACGCGTGTCCAGACCGCTGGTAGAGCGATCGTTGTCGCCCCAAGGCCCAAGAACTTCGGCTGGGCCAGCGTGCGGGAATGTCACTCGAGGCTGCAACCCGCTGTCCTCTTGCTCGGGATCGCCCGGCGAGGTCATTCCGATCGGATGATGGTTCTTGCGCCGCCCGCGCCTAGAGTCTCATCCGGAATGAGTGCGTGCCGCTCGTGGGCTGTGGGAGCACAATGATCCAGGTGATCGAGGGGCTTCCCGACGGCGTCGTCGGGCTCGAGGCCGTCGGGAAGGTCAACTCCGCCGACTACGAAGCGATCGCCGCGCCGGCGGTGACGAACGCGCTGGAGCGGCACCCGAAGATTCGCCTCGTCCACGTGCTCGACGAGCGATTCACCGGCTACACGGCCGGCGGCGCATGGCAGGACGCTCTGCTCGGGTTCGCCCATCCGCGCTCCTTCGAGCGCATCGCCGTCGTCACGGACTCCGAGAGCATCGGTCGACTTGTGAATCTCGCGGGCTGGTCGATTCCGGGCGAGCTAAAGCTCTTTCCGAATCGGGAGCGTGAGCAGGCAGAAATGTGGGCTAGCGAAGGACTCGACCCGTCCGGATGAACGAACGTCAGCCGAAGTAATCGCCTCAGCTCAGCACTTAGGGCGACGAGACTCGCTTGGGCCAGTGTGCGGGAATGTCACCCGAGGCGATCGTCGCCCTTCGTTGGGGCGTGTCACCCCCTTGCATCTTGCCGTCGCACATCACATAGTTGCCTCGTGCTCGACGGCATAAGACGAATACTCCACCGCTGGTTCGGTGGAGAACGGCGCGACAATGCTGACGGCGAGGCGACCGCAGCGATCCAGCCACCGGGACCTGCTGACGAGGGCGCGGGCATCCGACACGGCCAGGCACCCGCTAACTACGTGCCGCCCGTGGACGAAGGCCGTCCGCCGCACTAGTAGACGCCTAAAGGCGAGGCTCTACTGCCAGTGGCCGAACTGCCCCGACCATCCTGCAGAGCGCTTCGCTACGCCTCGAATCGTTCCTTGCGCGTTTTGGCCCTCAAGGACTTGCTGGCGTGCGCGCTCCACCAAGTAGCGCTCGTGGGCCTTTTTCTGCCTACGTGCGGCGATTCGTGTCAAGAACTTCATGCGCCTCACCGCAAATTGTACCTCCGGTACCGCAGAAAACAGGCAGCGCCCCTGGCATGGGCGAGCGTCCTCTCACTCGACCGCGGGAAGTCGCTGTGTCATCCCGACCAACCAGAACAGGCAGCGGGTCGATGGACGACTCACTCGTCCCGCGATTCGTCCATCACGATCTTGAGGTCGACGATCGGCGTCCCATCGATCGCCTCGAGCGCTCCCACGCGGAACGTGGTTGGCCCTTCGAATCCGGTGACGGTGACTCGGTGGACGCCGATCGGGTTCGGCCGGTCGGGCGAGCGCGTCCTGAAGACGCCGGTCAGTGGGATGCGCTCGTCCCCCGTTGGGTGGGTCTGGAGGACGCGTCGGTCGGCCAGATGCAAAGGTGAGCACGATCAGCTCGTCACCCGCTTCGATGCGGTGCAGCGCGTCGGCGAGCGCGGGATCGATCTCCAGCAGCGCTTCCGGTGCGCCCGCGAATGCCTGGTTGGGGGCACGGGCGACCGCGCGCAGCGTCGAGCGAACGACCCCGATTGGGTGCAGCAGGTAGGGCTCGGACTCGTCCATTCCGTCTGCGAGTCTCGCACGAGGCGTTGCGTACGGTGTTCTAAACGCCCGGTCTGCACGCATACGTGAGAACACCATCGCGCGGTGCGTAACCGCGGGAACCGGGACGCCTGTACGACGCAGGCGGCGCTACATGACGTAGAGCCGCCTAGGCGCGAGCGTCCACTCACTCAACCGGAAGCGTCCCGACGTGGCCGCAGCGACGGGACGCCTGCGGGACCGGGACGCGGGGCGAGCTCGCCGCACTGGATTGCGCTTCTGGGCGTTCAGCCGAACCGCAGATGTCTTCGTGCGCCGATGGCGCCGCAGCGGTTCGGTGGGCGCTGGTTCGCCGCAGGTGTGCGCGAGTTGGGGGTCAGGCGGCGAGCGGACCGCTGAAAGCGCTCGGGACGACCAGGCCGTTACGTGCTGCGTAAGCGAAGGGGTGGTTGAAAGCGTCGAGCGCCTCGCGGCCGTCGACCTCGAACTCGAAGCCGTCGTTCGTTCGCTCGTCGAAGACGTGCACGGTAACGCGGCTGCTGAGCTGGTTCCAGAAGAGGCATACATGGATCCCGTCGCTCGTGCGGTGCGCCAGCTCTGTTTTCTTAGCGATCTTCGCAGTTGCCATCGTTCTCCTCCTTGGACTCGACGGGAGGTGAAGAGTCATCGCTAATACGACGAACGGTCGCACAAGCAAGGGACAGCTCCGATCGGCTCGGTAACAGACCTGCTTGAGCAGGGACCTTTAAGCGGCTAGCTCTTCGGAGGGAGGCAGTGCGTCGCACACTGGCAGCGCGATGGGTGCGTTCCTTACCGCTGCTCGAGTCAGGAGAGACGCAGCGGCAAAGGCGAGCGCGACGACGAGCGCACCGGCAGCGGCGTCGAGGAAGAAGTGGTTACCGGTGGCGACGACCACGAGCAACACGAACGCCGGGTAGAGCATCCCGAGCGTGCGAACGAGCCGTCCTCCTCCGTAGCGCACCAGGCTGGTGGCGACGATCAGCGCGTAGCCGACGTGCATGCTCGGGACGGCGGCATAGGGGTTGTAGAGCGAGCTGACGAGCCCGTGGTTGAGGTCGACGTGGCCGTTCGAGACGGTGTCGGCAATGCCGATTCCGGCCAGCCGCGGTGGCGCGGTCGGGTAGGCGAGGAAGCCGACGAGAGCGAGCGCGCTGGCGAGGAGAAGTGTGGTGCGGATGAACGGAAAGGCCGCCGGGCGACGCTGGTGCAGCCAGAGAAGGACGACGGCGGTAACCGCCAGGTGGAGCGTCAGGTAGGCGACGCCGAGCAGCCCGGCGAGAGCCGGCAAGGCATCTGCAGCATGCTGCAGCTTTCCTTCGACGAGGAGATGCAGCGAGCGCTCGAGCGCAACAAGCTGCTCGGCGTGACGGTCCGCTTCCTTGGTGTTGCCGACGACGAGGCCGCGCGCCAGCTCGTAGACGCCGTACAGAGCGACGACGACCGCTGCTTCGAGGCCCAGCGAGTGGCGCACGGACAGCCAGCCTCGAAGCCGGCCGGTCATTGCTCGGTGGCGATGCTGAAGGCGTAGATCGCCGCATCGACCTGCACGCTGGCGAAGGCGGCCCGGGGCGGAACCAGGTCCGGCACTGGGACGGCGTGGTCGCCGGCCGCGAGCCGGTCGTCGAGGAGCAGAAGCGAATCGCTCTTCGGCTCCGGTGGCACCAACGAGGTCTGCCACCAGGTGGTCACCTTGACCTCGGCGGGGCAGGGGAGGGTCAGCTTGATCGACCGCTCGTAGGGCGTGAAGATCGGTGCCCGGACCTGTTCTTGGTGGTCGCGGGCGAAGGCGGCCTGCACCTGATTGACGATCAGGCCAGGGATCCCGGCCAGTCCCTGGACGAAGATGACGCGCGGGTTGACCGCGCCGATCTCTTCTCTGAGCCCAGCCCTGAGGTCCGGCGGAACCTGTCCGCCGAAGACGACCAAGTCGACTTCTCTGGGGTCGAACCGCGCCGTGACGTCGGCGAAGTCGTTGGTCCCTTTGGCCTTGTAGCCGAGGTCGCGGAGGCCGGCGAGCGCGCCGTCGAGGACGAGTTGGCTCTTGCCGATCAGCAGCACGCTGTGCTGGGGGTTGTCGGTCGCCATGCCGTCTCCTTTCGTTTGCGTTTGGGCGCGGGAGCCACGCGCGCCGCGTGGCTCCCCTGGGTGTCTAGGCCGCCAGGTCGAGCGCGGGCTCTTCTTCGACGACCGCGGCGGCGGCCTCACGCCTGTTGGGCGTCAGGAGCGCCAGGGCGGTCGCCGCCAGGACGATGAAGGCGCCGACCAGAAGTGCGCGCTGGTAGCCATCGGTCGCGGCCTGGGTAAGGTCGTTGCCTGCGCTCAGGACCGACTTCGTCTCCGCGGTGGCGACCGCCGAGAGGATTGCCAGCCCGAGTGCGGCGCCGAGCTGCTGGCCGGTGTTGAGCAGCCCCGCGGCGAGGCCGGCCTGGTCTTGGTCAACGCCCGCGTTCGCCGCAGTCGTCAGACCTGTGAAGACGCCGCCCATCCCGATCGAGACGGTCAGCAGGCCGGGCAGGATGTCCGAGACGTAGGAGCCGTCGATCGGGACCAGCGACAGCCAGTACAGGCCGGCGGCGGAGATCACGGTGCCCAGCACGACCACCGGCTTGGTGCCGATGCGCGCGAACAGCTGCGAGGAGATGCTTGCCGCGATGATGAAGCCCACCGTCAGCGGCAGGTAGGCGACGCCGGTCTGGATCGGCGAGTAGTGCAGCACCGTCTGCATGTAGAGCGTGAGGAAGAAGAACATCGGCAGGAAGCCGGCGATCGCTACCAGCTGGGTCGCGTCGGCGGCGGCGACTCCCTTGACCTTCAGGATCGAGAGCGGGACGAGCGGGTTGCGCACGCGCAGCTCGTTGAACAGGAACCCGGCGAGAAGCACCGCGGAGCCGGCGAGCCCGGCGACCGTGCGCCCCGCGCCCCAGCCGACGTCAGGCGCCTTGACCAGGGTGTAGACGAGCAACAGCATGCCGCCGGTCACGAGGAAGGCGCCGAGGGCATCGAAGTTCGCCAGGCGGCCGGCGCGCACCCGCTCGCCCTGGAGCAGGATGAAGGCGCCGATCAAGGCGACCGCGCTGAAGGGGACGTTGATGAACAGCACCCAGCGCCAGCCCGGTCCCTCCGTGAGCAGGCCGCCGAAGAGAACGCCCGCGGCGCCGCCGATCCCCGAGACGGCCGCCCAGACGCCGAGGGCCGTGTTGCGGTCACGGGTGGAGCGGAACGTGCTAGTCAACGTGGAGAGGGCGGCCGGAGACATCATGGCTGCCCCGATGCCCTGGGCAAAGCGGGCACCTACGAGCAGCGAGCTGGTGTGGGCGAGACCGCCGAGCAGCGACGAGGTCGCGAAGACGACCAAGCCGCTGACGAGAACGCTGCGTCGACCGAGCAGGTCTGCCATCCGGCCGCCGAGGAGCAGGAAGCCGCCGTAGGTGAGGATGTAGCCGTTGACCACCCACTGCAGGCTCTGCTGGCTGAAGCCAAGGTCGGTCTTGATCGAGGGCAGGGCGATGTTGAGGATCGAGGCGTCGAGGATGTCCATGAACTGGACGACGCTGAGCAGGAGCAGGATCGCGACACCGCGGCGCGACGAAAGCGACGACGCCTCAGCCGCCTCGTCGCGGGTCGCAGGTACGGGGTAGGGCTGTGCGCTCATGAGCGGGGCCTCGCTTTCGAAGTGGGAACCGGGGTTGCCATCTCGTTCGCCTCAACGACGAACAGCAAGTGCGGAACGGGACACCGTTGAATCGCATTGCCTTTCCTGATGACCATGGAGCGATCGTGCTTGCCGAGGAAGGGCTTTCGCCTCGTGACACCCCCCAAAAACGAACCGCAGTCTTTTGCCGCCGGCGCCGTGAGGAGGAGCCCAGGGCGACAGGACTAGACTCCTCCGAGGAGCCGAGTTGGAGAGCGATCAGGGCGGGCAGAGCACGCAGGAGGCCGAACAGGCTGCCCTTGCTCCGCTCGAGCTGCTCGAACGTGACGCAGAGCTTGCAAGCCTCCAGAACCTCGTAGAGAGCGAGCCCGGCGGTCTGCTGTTGGCGATCGAAGGACCTCCGGGCATCGGCAAGAGCGCGCTGCTTGCCGAGGCCAAGTCCCGCGCGAACGAGGCCGGGATGCAGGTGCTCGGCGCACGAGGCTCCGAGCTCGAGCGGTCGTTTGCGTTCGGCGTCGTCCGGCAGCTTTTCGAGCCGCTGTTGGCGTCGCTATCGAACGACGAGCGGGCCGAGGCACTCTCTGGCGCGGCGGCGCTGGCCGAGCCGCTTTTCAATCCGGAGCAGCTGTCGACGGAGAGTGGAGCCGACTCGTCCTTTGCAACCCTTCACGGCCTCTACTGGTTGGCCGCGAACCTCGCGGCGCGCCGGCCGCTCCTGCTGGCAATCGACGATCTGCACTGGTGCGATCTCCCCTCGCTGCGCTGGCTGGCGTACCTGCTGCCGCGCATCGAGGGACTTCCCATCTCTGTGGTCGTCGACCTCCGGCCGGCCGAGCCCGGCGAGGACCCCGGTCTGCTCGATCAGATTGTCTCCGACCCCCTGGCGACAGTGATCCGGCCCGCTCCGCTGAGCAGCGAGGCCACGGCCAGGTTCCTTCGAGAGACGCTTTCGCCCACTGCCGAGGATGCTTTCTGCGCCGCCTGCGAGGAAGAGACCGGTGGCAATCCGCTCCTCTTGCGGGAGCTCGTGCACGCCATCGCGGTCGAGGGACTTGTACCCATCGAGGCAAACGTCTCTCGGCTCCGAGCGCTCGAGGCCCGCGCCGGGTCGCGCGCCGTCTCGCTTCGACTCTCGCGGCTTCCGCCCGAGGCCACGACACTTGCGCGAGCCGTCGCGATCCTCGGCGACGACGCCGACCCCCGCCTGGCCGCCGAGCTGGCAGGTCTGGACGCGCAGGCCGCCTCGGAGGCAGCCGGAGCGCTCGTCCGGGTGGACGTACTGCGGCAGCAGGAAACGTTGGGATTCGTTCACCCGCTGATTCGAGCCGCCGTCTACGACTCCCTCACGCCTCTCGAGCGAGACAGCGGGCACGAACGGGCCGCGCACGTACTTGTCGCTGCCGGGGCGGAAGCCGAGCGCATCGCCGCGCAGGTTCTGCGCAGCCCGCCGGCCGGCAACTCAGAGGTCGTCGGGACGCTACGCGAAGCGGCGCGACGCGCAGGTTCGCGCGGGGCTTCGGAGAGCGCTGTTGCCTACCTTCGCCGCGCCCTCGAGGAGCCGCCGAGCCCGGCGGAACGGGCAGAGGTGCTCGTCGAGCTCGGCTCGGCCGAGATCCGGGTGAGCGGCGAGGCCGCGGTCGAGCACCTTCGAGCGGCGCGGGAGCTGATCGACGACCCGATCAGAAGAGCCGAGATCGGGCTCCTGCTTGGCCGGCAGCTCTACCTTCTCCGCGGCGAAGAGTCGGACGCCGTCCTGACCGATGCGCTGGACGACCTCGATGGTGCCGACCCGGAGCTCGAGCGCCTACTCCGGGCCGGACTCATCACCAACGACATGTTCGCGCCGGCCCTGCACCACCACGCGGTCGAGTTGCTCGAGCCGGTTCGGCACCAGCTCGCAGAAGAAACCTTCGGCGAGAAGCTGCTGCTCTCGCTGCTCGCGCACCACGATGCTCGGGCGGGCAGGCCGGCCGATGAGGTTCTCCCGCTCGCGCGTCGAGCGCTTGCCGAGGGGACGTTGGTGCGCGAGGACGTCTCCGGCACGGCATTCATTCCGCCTGTCGTCACCCTCGCGATGGCCGATCTCGACGAGGCGTCTGGTGATCTTCGAGGACGCGCTTGCCGAAGCGCATAGGCGTGGATCGACCCTGGCGTTCGCCGCCGCAAAGGTCTTTCGCCTGCTTGTGTTGCTGTGGCGAGGCGATCTGGGCGAAGCGGAAACAGAGGCTCGCGACGCGCTCGCGCTCGGCCAGGCCTGGGGATCAAGCGCTCGGTTCTACGGACACGCCTCGGCCTTTCTCGCCGACACGCTGATGGAGCAGGGCAAGCTCGCCGACGCCACGGCCGCCCTGGCCAGCATCGCCTTCCGCGAGTCCCGTCTGGACAGCGAACGCGTCCTCTTTCTGCGCGACAGCAGCGCCCGGCTGCGCATCCTTCGCGGTGATCTGGCCGGAGGCGCCGAGCAGCTCCTAGAGACTGGCCGCCGCTTCGATCTCGTAGGCAGCCGCAACCCTGCGTTCATCGCCTGGCGCTCGCCCGCCGCCTTGGCCCTCCTCCAGCTTGGCGAGCATAAGGAGGCGCGCCGGCTGGCAACCGAAGAGCTGGAGCTTGCCCGCACCTGGGGTGCGCCTCGTGCGCTCGCCGGAGCCCTTCGGGTGACCGGTCTCGTCGAGGGCGGTACAAGTGGACTGACTCTCCTCGAAGAAGCGGTCGAGACCGTGAAGGATTCGCCGGCTAAGCTCGAGCACGCCAAGGCTCGTACCGAATTGGGTGCCGCGCTACGCAGAGGGAACCGGCGAGCGGCGGCCCGCGAGCAGCTCAGGCAGGCGGTCGAGCTTGCGACGATCTGCGGCGCGGTGTCGCTCGCGGCGCGCGCCGAGCACGAGCTGCTCGCCACCGGCGCACGACCTCGGCGAGTCGCGCTGAGCGGCGTCGCCTCGCTGACGCCCAGCGAACGACGCGTCGCCGAGATGGCTGCCGAAGGCCCCACCAACCGCGAGATCGCCCAGGCGCTCTTCGTCACTCAGAGAACGGTCGAGGTCCACCTCACCAGCATCTACCGCAAGCTCGGGATCAGTTCGCGCTCACAGCTCGCTTCGGCACTCGCCGAACCGGCGCATGCCTGAGGCGCCGCGGGTTCCAAAAGACTTCGGTTCGGGTCTGGGGGACTCCACGATGCGACTCTCCGGGCACGATCGGCAGGATCGACTCATGACAGGTTCGTTCGGCGATGCGAAGACGTACGAGTTGAAGGTCTCGTTCGATGAGCTCACGCTGATCTACAAGTCACTGCTGGCCGCGAAGGCGCTCGGGGTCCTTCCGCAGGAGAACGAGCTCGTGGACGACACGATCCAGCTCGTCGAGCAGACCCTCGACGGTGCTGCTTAGGCTCCGCGCGAAAGGGAGTCGCTGTGGCAGCAGCCGCCGGGGGACAGCTCTAGGACGAAGCGCGGGCGGTGTCGCCGAGCTCTTCGATCCGGCGTTGGAGAAAGCGGCGCTCGGGCTCGGCCTTGGCAAGCTCGAGCGCGCGCTCGAAGGCGGCGCGTGCCTCGTCTGCACGGCCGAGCCGGCGCAGGAGCTCGCCGCGCGTCGAGTGGAAGTACTGGTAACCGTCGAGATCGAGCCGATCGACGATCGCGAGCCCCGCCTCGGGGCCGTCGGTCTCGGCGACGGCGATGGCGCGGTTCATCTCGACCACGGGCGAGCCGGTCAACCGGACGAGCTCCGCGTACAAGGCCGCGATCTCAGGCCAGTCCTGCGGCTCGTCGACGTGCAGCGATGCGATCGCGGCCTGGACGACATACGAGCCACGCCCTCCCAGCGCGAGCGCCCGGTCGAGCAGCTGACGGCCCCGGGCGATCTGTGACTTATTCCACCGAGTGCGGTCCTGGTCGGCGAGCAGGACGAGCTCGCCCTGCTCGAAACGGGCCTCCCGTCTGGCGTCGTTGAGCAGCATCAGGGCGAGCAATCCCTGCACCTCGGGCTCGTCGGGCATCAGGCCGGCGAGCGCGTCGCCGAGCCGGATCGCCTCCCCGGCGAGATCCACCCGTCCGCCGTAGCCCTCGTTAAAGATCAGGTAGACGACGGCGAGGACCGCGGCCAGGCGGTCGGGCAGCAGGTGATCGGCAGGGACGCTGAATGGGATGCCGGCTTCCTTGATCTTCCGCTTCGCGCGCGTCAGCCGGCGCTTCATCGTCTCCGGCTCAACGAGGAAGGCGCGCGCGATCTCCTCCGTCGTCAGGCCGCCGAGCGCGCGCAGCGTGAGGGCGACCTGCGCCTCGAGGGCGAGCGCCGGATGGCAGCACATGAAGATCAGCTCGAGGCGCTCATCGGGAAAGTGCGTCTCATCCACCTCGTGCTCCTCCGTCTCTGGCAGTTCGAGCAGCCTCGTCTTCTCGGCGAGCGTGCGATCGCGGCGGATGCGGTCGAGCGCCCGGCGCCGGGCGGTCGTCGTCAGCCAGGCGCCGGGGTTGTCCGGGGTGCCGCCGCGCGGCCAGCGCTCAGCCGCGATCGCGAATGCCTCCTGCGTTGCCTCCTCGGCGAGATCGAAGTCCCCGAAGTCGCCGACGAGGGTCGCCAGGACGCGGCCCCACTCGTCGCGGAAGACCTGGTCGATCAGCGGGCTAGCGCTCCGCGCTCCACGATCGGACGCACCTCGACGGCGCCGCCCATGCGGGCGGCCGGGATGCGCGCGGCGAGTGCGGTGGCGACGTCGAGATTGTCGGCCTCGAGCAGCCAGAGGCCGCCGAGGTATTCCTTGGCGTCGACGAACGGGCCGTCGCTCAGGAGCGCCTCCCCGTTCTCGACGCGCACCGTCGTCGCCGACCCCGGAAGCTGTAGCTGCTGGCCGTCGATGACGCCGGGCGACTGAAAGAGCTCCTGGTACTCGTCGATCAACGCCTCCATCTGTTCCTCCGGCAGGTCACGGGCGTCCGGCGCGTTGTAGATGAGGAGCGCGTACTTCATGGTTCCCTCCTTGGGAGTATGGATTCGTCACTACGACGAACGGCGGCCGCCGAGGGGACAACGACCCGAGCAGGGGCAACGACCCTTTGACGTCGGAGCGTCGATGACCCCTGTGCAGTCCGCCGCCAAGGGTCGTAGCGGGACGACCTATTGCGTCACGCACAATCAAGCTAGGGATCGGCACAACCCTAGCGAGACAGCGTAGACCCCTTGCAGGTCTCGCAGCGGTCGCCTGGGCAGTGTGCGGGAATGTCACCCGAACGAGCCAAACAGCTCGCGCGGGGGAAGGATCGGTAGCATCCGCGAAGCTGTAGGCGGGGTGAGGCCCCCGATCAACCGCTCGTACTGAGCCAATGGCCTCTACCGACGAAACGGAGGTAGAGGCTTATGAGCGACATCGCGGTTGCAGTCCTGCTAGCGGGAACGGTTCTTCTCGCTTCAACGGTGTCGATCGAGATCGGGATCTCGGTCGCCCTGATCGAGCTGTTTCTCGGCGTCGTGGTCGGAAACGCGTTCCACCTCGACGTGCCGAGCTGGTTGGCCTTCATCGGCTCGTTCGCCGGGATCGTGCTGATCTTCCTCGCCGGCGCCGAGGTGGACGTGCCGCAGTTCCGGCACGAGTGGCAGGCGTCGCTCTCGATCGGGCTGGTCAGCTTCTTCGCGCCATTCGCCGTCGTCGGCCTGCTCTGCTTCTACGCCCTCGACTGGTCCCGCCGTCAGGCGGAGATCGGCGGGCTCGCTCTCTCGACGACAAGTCTGGCCGTCGTCTACGCGGTGCTGGTCGAGACCGGATTGAACCGCGAGCTGGTCGGGAAGCGGCTGATGTCGGCAACCTTCGTCACCGACATCGCGACGGTGATCGGCCTGACCGTCTTGTTCGTCAAGCCGACCCTCTGGATCGTGCCGTTCGCGCTCGTCTCGGTCGCGCTGATCCTCGTGCTGCCCAAGCTCTCCCCCTGGTTCTTCTCGCGCTATGGCGATCGAGTGATCGAGCCCGAGATCAAGCTCGTCTTCGCCTGCCTCTTCTTGCTGATGTGGCTCGGCACGCGCGCAAACTCGCAGGCGGCGCTACCTGCCTTCGTGCTCGGCCTCGTCATGTCATCCCACTACGTCCAGCACCGGCAGGAGCAGGACCGCATGCGCGTCGTCGCCTTCGCCTTCCTCACCCCCTTCTTCTTCTTGAAAGGCGGGATGAACGTCTCGACAGGCGCGCTCTGGGGCAACCTCGGCATCCTGGCACTCCTCTTCGTCGGCAAGATGGTCCCGAAGCTGACCGGCGTCTTTCCGCTCGCCCGCCGCTACACCGCACCTCACGCGGTCTTCACGACTCTGCTCATGTCGACGGGGCTGACCTTCGGAACGATCACCTCGCTCTACGGCCTCAGCGCACACATCATCGATCGCACGCAGTTCTCGCTCCTGATCGCGGTGGTCGTACTCTCTGCGATCGTTCCGACCGCGATCGCGCAACGCTTCTACTCACCGACTACCGAGGAGCAACGAGACCTGACCGCTCCCGTCGCCCCGGCTGGCCTCTGGCGCACTGAGCAGGAAGGCGAAGCTTGATCTAGGGCAGAACTCGCGTGGGCCAGTGTGCGGGAATGTCACCCGACGCTAGGCAGAGCAGACGGCTGAGCTACCGCCCTTCTGTCCGGCAGTTCGCCTTCGTGTGGGTGAAGAACGCCGGGCGTGGGCGCCACCAACCCGCCGCTACCGGCTGTCGATCCGGCAGCTTGAGAGATTCGAATCGAAAGGCGATCGGATCCCAGCGCCTTCGCCTCGGCCTCGAGCGTGCTGTCCGTGACGATGTTTCGATCACGGAAGCGACGCCTGAGCGAGCTGAGTAGGTGCATGGAGATTGATTCTAGACGCATTGCTCCAGCGTCTCGCTCGTCTGGGCCAGCGTGCGGGAATGTCACCCGATGGGCCGCGCGGACGCCACCATCCGAGCGAGTTGCCGAGGCGTGCGCCAGGAAGTGCCGTTGTGCTGCGCTTCGCCGGAGACCGTGAGCAGGAGGCGTGTGCCGCCTCGCCTGATGCAGCGCCAAGCCTCTTGGTCGTTGTGGCCGGCGTTCCAGCTGACGACAATGCCGCCAATTCGAAATACCTTCGCCGCTGAGCCTTGATTGCACGGTTCCGACCTCCTCACGAGGACGGCATCGAAGCCGATCAGCGGCCGACTGTCGTCGCAGCAGGTGAAGTAGAGGTCAAATCCCCCGCGTTGGAGGTTCTCGTGTTTGACGTACCTGTAGCCGGAGGGAAGACGCGTCGGCACGTAGGCGGCCCGCGGCGCGCGTCGCTTGAGCAGACGCTGAACTCGCAGCGGAACGACGGACGTCCCCAGTACCTGTTGCCGCACGCGGCTCGCTGCTGGTATCGATCCGCGCGCCGGGAGTGTCGGACCGGCCACCGCCAACGCGGTAGTCGTGACCACGATCGCGACCGCCCAGCAAAGGAGCGATGTTTCCATCGACGCCTCCACTTTCGCCTATGCCAGATCCTAAGCCGGTCCTACAACGCTTCCGTCACAGCTCTGTAACGGTTGCGCCGCCGCAGCGTGAGCCTTGCCTGCGCCAGTGTTCGGGAATGTCACATGACCAAGGAGGAGATTGTCGCGTTCAGCGTCATACAATTCGGCGGAGGGAGGCGAACACACTGAGCCTGTGGAAGCGATACGTAGCTCGTCGGCACCGGAAGGAGCACGAACGCGTCGAAGCTGAGCGAGCGCGACAGAAGGCGCTTGAGGGGCAAGATGCGCAAGAGGCGGTTCGCGGCAACGCGAAAGAGACCGCCATTGGCCAGGGCATCTGGGGCGCTCCCGGCCAATAGGTCTCGTCTGGGCGAGGGTGCTTACGCCCGAGACGCCGCTACCAGCCGCGGGTCTCGAGCAGCTCTTCGGGCCGCAGCGAGGCGGCGGCGAGGCCGCTCATCGCATCGCCCAGGCCGCTCGACACGCGGGCCAGGATCTCGGGATCCTGGAAGTGCGTGGTCGCCTCGACGATCGCCTTCGCCCGCGGCGACGGCTCGTCGGACTTGAAGATCCCGGACCCGACGAAGACGCCGTCGGCGCCGAGCTGCATGCAGAGCGCCGCGTCGGCTGGAGTGGCGATCCCGCCGGCGGTGAACGTGACCACCGGCAGCTTGCCGTTCTCGGCCACCCACTTGACCAGCTCGTAGGGCGCGCGCAGCTCCTTCGCCTCCGCGTACAGCTCCTCGTCGCGCAGGGCGGCGAGCCGGCGGATGTGCCCGAAGACCGAGCGCATATGCGTGACCGCGTTGACGATGTCGCCCGTGCCCGCCTCGCCCTTGGTGCGGATCATCGCCGCGCCTTCAGCGAGTCGTCTCAAAGCCTCGCCGAGGTTCGTGCAGCCGCAGACGAACGGCACGGTGAAGGCCCATTTGTTCACGTGATGCGCGGTGTCGGCCGGCGTCAGCACCTCGCTCTCGTCGATGTAGTCGACCTCGAGCGCCTCGAGCACCTGCGCCTCGACGAAGTGGCCGATCCGGCACTTCGCCATCACGGGAATCGAGACGACCTCCTGGATCTCGCGGATCTTGTCCGGGTCGGCCATGCGCGCAACGCCGCCCTCGCGACGGATGTCCGCCGGCACGCGCTCCAATGCCATCACGGCGACGGCGCCCGCGTCCTCGGCGATGCGCGCCTGCTCGGCGTCGGTGACGTCCATGATCACCCCGCCCTTGAGCATCTCGGCGAGGCCGCTCTTGACCCTCATCGTCCCGGTTTCTGCCATCGCGGTGATTCTAGCCAGCGCTTGCCAAGCCGCCCGGATCGGCGTACCGTCCGACTGCGGCCCAGCCTCTCGCGGAGAGGAGGGCAAATGAACGTTGCTGCAGCAGGCACCACCGCCAAGGCTCCGGCGAAGAGGCGTTTCTGGAGCCTGGGTCGGCGTCGTCATGCCGAGCACAGCGTCTCGTTTCCGGAGCTCGTCTGGTTGCACCATCTTCGTCAGGAGGAGCTGAAGAAGCGCGGTCACGATCCCTACGAGGGCCCGTCGGAGCAGCGCTACCGACGCTACCGGAGCTGGTTCGAGGAGGAGCACGGCAAGATCGTCGACTCCTACTGGTGCACCAACGACGCGTCCGGTGTCGCGCTCACCGTCAAGCGCCGGCCGCTCATGTTCCCGGACGTCGTCCGCCTCCATTGGGCGACGGACTGGACGACCAAGGACAAGCCCAAGCTGATGAACATCCTCTACCGCGCGGAGGGGATCGCGGTGCGCGTGCACGAGGTGTTGCGCGACACGAGCCAGCGGCTCGCGATGCAGTCACTGTTCACGGTCTTCAGCCACGTGCTCGGCTTCAGCGAGACCGACCGGGCGCACAACGACCGCGCCATCGCGGAGCTCGACCGGGAGACACGCGCGGAGCTGAAGGGGATCGAGAGCTACTACCAGCGCGCCGCGGTCCGTTCCGGCCAGATCGTCTACGTCGGCGGGATGCTGCTCGGCGCGCTGCCGCTCGTGGTGCTGGTCTTGCTGGCGTTCGTGCTGAAGCTGGCCGACTCGAACGACGCCGCCGTTCGGACCGGGCTCTTCTGCTTCGCGGCCGGCGGCCTTGGCGCCCTGATCAGCGTCATGTCCCGAATGACCTCCAACCGTATGCGGGTCGACTGGGAGTTCGGCAAGGACACGCTCCGCACGCTTGGTGCGCTGCGCCCGTTCGTCGGCGGCGTGTTCGGGCTGATGACGTTCTTCGCCCTCAAGAGCGGCGTCGTCGCCCTCGACATCATCAACTCCAGCAAGAGCGCCTACTTCTACATCCTGTTCGCGTTCGCCGCGGGCTTCAGCGAGCGGCTTGCGCAGGACATGCTGATCGGGCCCACCGTCGGAGCCGCTGCCGCCAAGGGCAAGCAAGCGGCAAAGGAACCGGAGGCAGACGAGATGCCTCCGCCTGCGTCGGAGGACGAGCTCCAGCCGGCCACGACGTCGGGAACGGGGCTCTGACGTGGCCGGGCTGACGCAGGCCGGGCGCAAGCAGTACGAGCTGCTCTACGAGTCGTGCCTCGTTCGCCCCAAACGCCAGGCGGCCGTCAACCAGCTCGTCGCCCGGATCAACGCCTCGCGCCCGCGCTACCAGAAGGTCGGCAAGGCGCTCGGGATCCCGTGGTACGTGGTCGGGATCATCCACTCGCTGGAGGCGGGCGGGGACTTTACGCGCCACCTGCACAACGGCGACCCGCTGACGGCCCGCACGACGCACGTCCCCGCCGGGCGGCCGAAGACGGGCAAGCCACCGTTCACGTGGGAGCAGAGCGCGACCGACGCGCTGCGCGGGCAAGGGCTCGCCGCGTGGAAGGACTGGAGCGTGCCCGGGA
The DNA here is from genome assembly GCA_963772975.1 of uncultured Actinomycetes bacterium. Lineage (GTDB taxonomy): Bacteria > Actinomycetota > Thermoleophilia > Gaiellales > Gaiellaceae > AC-32. Next base: position 185,992 of record CAVYZH010000011.1, on the reverse strand, counting down.
CGCTCTTCCAGCTCGAGGGCTACAACGGCTTCGGCTACCGCGACCACCATCCGAACGTGCCCTCGCCGTACCTCTGGAGCTTCTCGAACCATTACACCCGCGGGAAGTACGTCGCGGACGGGCGCTTCTCGCCGACGGCCGTCTCGCAGCAGGTCGGCGCGGCCGTGCTGCTGAAGCAGCTGTCCGGCGCAAAGGGCGCGAAGGCCATCACCGTCCAGCCGGGCCCACGCGTTCTGCAGCTCGCCAACCCGCATGTCACCGGCCCAGATGTGGTCGAGGCGCAGACGCTGCTGGCGAAGAACCCGTACGGCTCCTTCGACGCGGGCAAGGCCGACGGCGAGTACGGCGAGCTGACCGCCGGCGCGGTGCAGCGGGCGAAGTGGGAGCTCGGCTACCCGGCCAACGCCCGCGACAGCACCTTTGGCCCCCAGCTGAAGGCGTTCCTGTCCGGCAAGAAGCAGCTGCCGCCGCCGTTCAAGAAGCGGCGGGCGCAGCGCATCAAGCAGGCCGGCTCGCAGCAAGCGATCCGCAAGCGGATCGTCCAGTGGGCGCTCTGGGGCTGCAAGAACACCGGCCGGATCGCCTACACGCAGAACGGCAACGTCAGGCTCTCGCAGCTCGGCAAGAACGCCTCGGTGCCGCTCGCGACCGACTGCTCCGGCTTCGCCACCCTCTGCTACTCCTGGGCCGGCGCGCCGAACCCGAACGCGGCGGCACCTATGACGCACGCCAGCCCGCCTTCACCGGCTCGATGCTCGGGCACCTGCGCAAGATTCCGAAGAACGCGGCTCAGCCTGGCGACCTGGTGGTCTGGACGCCGCCCGCGACCGGGCAGCACGTCTGCCTGGTGGTCTCCGCGGGAGCCGACCCGATGCTCGTCTCGCACGGCGACGACTCGGGCCCGAAGAAGCTCCGCTTCTCGGCCGAGGACGCCTACCAGCGCGGCCACGGGCACGGCACGGCGGTCTGGCTCAGCGCGTTCTAGTAGAAACCGCACATGAGCATCGCCGAGACGCTGAGCCAGTTCGCCCTGTTCGCCGACCTGACGCCCTCGCAGCTGGAGGCGATCGTGCACTCGCACGAGGAGGACGTCTTCGCGCCCGGCGAGCGCGTCCTGCGCCGCGGCCTCAGCGGCGGCAACTTCTACGTGATCCTCGAGGGCGAGGCTTCGGTCGAGATCGACGGCGACTCGCGTGCCACGCTCGGGCGCGGCGAGTTCTTCGGCGAGATCTCGGCGCTGACCGGCGAGCCCCCGACGACGGACGTGGTCGCGGTCACGATGCTCCGGTGCCTCGTGATCCCCGGCCCGCAGCTCGAGCGGCTCCTGCTCGACCGGCCGCAGTTAATGCTGCGCATGCTGCGCATGGAGGCGCAGCGGCTGCGGCGCACGCTCGAGTGGAATCCGTAGAGCGCCCGTTCCCGCCCGGCGACTACGACGTGGTCGTCGTCGGCAGCGGCCCGGGCGGGCTGCAGACGAGCTACTGCCTGCGGCAGCTCGGCGTCCGGCACGCGCTCCTGACGCGGGACGAGCAGCCCGGCGGGATGTTCCAGCGCTTCCCCATCTTCCAGCGGCTGATCACCTGGACGAAGCCCGACGCCCCGGTCGAGCGCACGACACGCGAGTACGAGTGGTACGACCACAACAGCCTGCTCGCCGAGGAGCCGGAGCTGAAGGCGCTCGTGCCCGCGCTGATGGACCGCGCCTACGACCTGCCTTCGCGCGCCGAGATGGAGGCCGGTCTGGCCGCGTTCGCCGAACGCGCCGGCCTCGAGGCCCGCTACGGCTGCACGTGGGAGTCGACCCGCTACGAGGACGAGCAGCTCGTGCTGGAGACGAGCGACGGCGAGTACCGCTGCCGCGCGGCGGTCTTCGCGCTCGGCGTGACCGAGCCGTGGCGCGCCGAGGTTCCCGGTCTCGAGCACGCCGCGCACTACGTCGACACCCGCGTGCCCGAGCGTTACGCCGGCCGCGACGTGTTCGTCGTCGGCAAGCGCAACTCCGGCTTCGAGGTCGCGCAGGGGATCCTGCCCTGGGCACGCTCGATCGTGCTCGGCTCGCCGCGCCCGGTACAGACCGACGCGCTCGCGCTCTCCGCATTACGCGTGCGCTACCTGCACCCCTACGACGAGTACGCCCGCGGCGGCCCCGGCACCTACGTGATCGACGTGACGATCGAGCGGATCGAGCGCGCCGGCGAGCGGCTGCGGGTGTTCACGCGGGGGACGACCTGGGAAGGCACGCTCGAGTTCGAGGTCGACGACGTGATCGCCGCGACCGGGTTCCAGACGCCGCTGCGGGACCTGCCGGAACTCGGGCTCGTGACCGTCGCCGATGGGCGGATCCCGGCGCTGACGCCCTTCTGGGAGAGCGTCTCGCTGCCTGGCGTCTTCTTCGCGGGGAACGCCTCGCAGGGCGCGCGCGGCCTCGGTAAGCGCGGCGCGGGCGCGAGCTCGTCGTCGGTGAACGGTTTCCGCTACAACGCCCGCGTGCTCGCCCGCCACCTCGCCGAGCGGCTCGATGGCCGCGAGCCGTGGCGCGAGCCGGTGCCGGAGCTGGTGCCGTTCCTGCTGCACGAGCTGACGGCCGCGCCCGAGCTGTGGGTTCAGAAGGGCTATCTCTGCCGCGTCGTCTCGGCGGCAGACGGCTCCTACGTGGACGAGGGCGTCGTCCCGCTCTCGACGTTCCTCGACACCACGGGACCGGACGCCTTCGCGGCGAGCGTGGAAGTCGACGAGGCCGGGAAGATCATGCCGGTGCTCTACGTCCGCCGCGGGGGCGACGTGCACGAGCATCAGCTCGAGCCGCACCCACTGCACGAGTACGAGGGCGAGCCGTACCGGAACTACGTCTCGGGGCTCGTCTCGTGAAGCGCGACGAGCTGCGCGAGACCCAGCGGCCGCTGAAGGAGCGCTACCGCGAGGACCCCGCCAGCGCGCGCCTGACGCTGCGCGCCGCCGGCGAGCTCGGCTCGGAGGCGGTCTCGTGCTCGGTCGAGACGGGCCGCGCGCTCGTCGAGGCCGGCCTGCACTCCGCGAGCGGCGGCGACGGCGCGCTTGCGTGCTCGGGCGACATGCTCCTGCAGGCCCTGGTCGCGTGCGCGGGCGTGACGCTCCGCTCGGTGGCGGTCAACCGCGGCCTCGAAGTCAGCGGGCGCGTCGTCGCCGAGGGCGACCTCGACTTCCGCGGCACGATGGGCGTCGACCGCGAGGCTCCGGTCGGCTTCACCGCAATCCGCCTGCGCTTCGAGCTCGACTCGCCGGCTAGCAACGAGGAGCTGGAGGCACTGCTCGAGACCACCGAGCGCTACTGCGTCGTCTACCAGACCCTCGCAGGTGGCGTGCCGCTAGAGGTCAGCCGCTCAGCCAGTCGCTGACGCCCCGGCACTTCCCTCCTCCGCGACGTCTGACCGGGCGCTGTTGTCCGACTCGTCCGTCGCTCCCTGAGCGGGCACCAAGCCCGCGACGTTCTTGGCCAGCACCCGCGTGAAGCGCTCGCTGAAGCCGGCGACGAAGGCGAGTGCGCCGTAGTAGTACAAGGAGGTGGCGTCGGTGGGGTGTGTCGTCCCGAGGATCCCGCTCGCGAACACGAAGTAGGTGAAGACGCCGAAGACGACTCCTAGAACCGGGCGGTAGCTCCCGAGCATGTAGAGCACGCGCTTGCCGAGGTCGTAGTGGACCGGGAACGACTTGTCCGAGGCCATGCGCTGGAGGACACTCACGAACGCCCCGATCGCGCCGGCGCCAGCCGAGAGCACGATCGTTTGCACATGTCTGTCCCAGGGGACCGAACCCCAGAGAACCAGCGGCGCCAGGACGAGCCCGACCAGGAACGTCATCAGCAGCAGCCCGATGATCATCCCCTGCGTGTAGACCGTCAGGCCGATCCGCACGCCCGCCCGCCGGTAGTAGTCGCGGATCTCCCGCAGCTCGTGATCTTCCTCGGCGGCAATCGCATCCGCCTGGGCGTCGTCCACCTTTCCTTCGGCGCGGTCGATCACGCCGAGCACGTGACTCGCGACGGCCATGAGCCGCTTCAAGCCGACGCTCTCGCTTGTGTACCTGAGCACCTCACTGATGCGGATCGAAAGGTTCTCGCAGTCGAACAGCACGTCCGCCAGCGGCGGGTTGTGTCGCGTCACCCAGTCGGTGGAGCGGTGGAACTCACGCCGGTCGTTGATGAACGGGCTCAACAGGAGCGGCGCCTTCTTGAAGGTGAGCGCGACTGCCGATGGCTCGACGATCGACCAGTACTCGCTCACGATCTCACCGTGCTTGGACTCGAAGGCGGCTCTGGTTTCGCGATAGCGGTCGGCGGCTTCCGGGTAGTCGGTTGTGCCCGTACGCCGTCGGTGCTCCCAGTGGAAATGGTCCCAGGTGAGGTCGGGGAACGTGACCTGCTGCAGCTCCAGGCGTTCCGTCTTGTCGCCAACGGCCACGGGGGCTGCGTCGGCATGGCCGTGAAAGAGTCGCGCGAGCACGGTGTTCATCTGGCCTCCTGCCTCGTCCGTGCCGCAAAACGAACGGTTTTCTTCGTTTGAAGGTACGACGTTCGAGCCGAGTGTGCAAGCCCGCGGGGCTGCCGGCGAAGGACCTCGAGGCGCCCGGCGGGCGTATCTCCTCCAGACGCGACGAAGGAGGAGCGATGACACGGCGGATCTTGGGGCTGCTGGGAAGCGCGGCGATCGTGGCCGGCGCGGCGGCGGGGACTGCGAGTGCCGACGGGTTGCCGGTGCTGGGGGTGGACGTCGGCTCGAAGGGCGTGACCGTCCCCGGCGCCGTCACGCGGTACGTGACCCTATGGTCGGGTCCGAAGACCACCGTGGTCGCCCGTGTTCGCCGGAACGGCGGGCGGGTCGACCGCTCGACCCTCCTCGAGGGGACGTTCACGATCCCGGCCGTAGCCTACGACGGCTCGGCAAGCGGCCTCTCGGCCGACGGCCGCGCGCTCGTCCTAATCCAGCCGCGGGTCGCATTCCCGCGCGCGCGAACCTCGTTCGCGGTGCTCGACGCACGACGTCTACGAGTACTCAAGGTGCTGCGCCTGCGGGGCGACTTCAGCTTCGACGCGATCTCGCCGCGCGGCAACCGGATCTACCTGATCCAATACCTCTCGGCGAACGACCCGACGAAGTACGCGGTCCGAGCGTTCGACGTTCGCGCCGACCGCCTGCTGCCCGAGCCGGTCGTCGACCCGCACGAGGCCGACGAGCAGATGCGCGGCCAGCCGCTCTCGCGGGCCATGAGCCCCGACGGGCGCTGGGCGTACACGCTCTACGACGGCAACGGCAAGACGCCGTTCGTCCACGCGCTCGACACGAGCCGTGCGACCGCGCGCTGCATCGACCTCGACGCGATCGGGGGAGACGAGAATCTCTGGCGCCTGCGCCTGGCCATGCTCGGCGACGGGAAGCAGCTCGCCGTCCGGGACGGTAGCCAGACGGAGCTCGTCGTCAGTACGAGGACGTTCGCCGTGAGCAGGCCCTCCGCGCCGGCCACGGCCGCGCAAGAGTCGAGCCTGACCTGGCCCTGGGCTGCCGGCGCCGGCGTGCTCGTGCTGGTGCTCGCCGCCGGCCTGGTGGTTGTGGCTCAGAGAGGACAAGGATGCGTTCTTCTCTCTGACGTGAGGAGGCGATCGTCGCGCCTCGGATCCAAGGTCCATCGGGGTACTCCCCATCCCCACGGGGAACTACCGACGCGAGCGAGGTAACGCTCCACGCGGGTCGTCGTAGGAGCCGTCAACCGCGTTCACCTAACTCGAGTGAAGTCTTGTCTTGAGCCGCAGGACTTCTAGCTGCTCAGGGTCTTGCGGCTCACCCCGATGGGCGATCAGTCAGCGCGGCTTCGATCCGTTCGAGCCGCTCAGCAATCTCTCGAAGCTCAGCCGTCGAAGTGGCGCCACCCATGAGGGTCTGCTCGCGGCGTGAGCGTGACACGAAGGTGCTCGTGATGGCGGCGGTGATGACCGTCAGGAAGCCGATTCCTACCAGCATGACGAGCGAGGCGACGAGCCGGCCCGCAACAGTCGTCGGCACGTGGTCGCCATACCCGACAGTCGTGACCGTCTGGACGGCCCACCAGAGCCCGGATCCGATCGACGGAAAGGCGTCGTGGTCGGCGACCGTCATCAGGATGCCCGCACCGACCGTTATCGAGGTCGACACGGTGGCGATCACGACGCCCGCCCCGCGCGGACTCGAGGCGTGGGCCAGCACACGGTCGAGCCGCCGTTCGAACCGCGTCTCGTCTGCCATCACAAACGAGTTCGTGCTCGCCGGTGCCCGTCCTGCCGCCTGTGAGCGAAGGCGCTCGCGTACTGGGCTGACCAGTGAAGCGCCCCAAACTGCTCGGGTTCCGCCTTTGACGGCCTGAGTTTCCGCATAGTCGATCCTCGGCCAGGGGTGACGCCGACGTTCTAGCCGTCGTTCGCCCGCGTTCTCGCGATGAATGTGTCACCCAGGCGAGTGGGCCCGTGTCAGACGGAGACGCGTTCGTGTCCCCGCGTACGTGATCGACAGCCACGGGATCATCCGCTGACTGAACCCGGCCGCACGCAAGCTCGTCGAAGATGTTCGCGGCCGCCAGCTGACCTCCGTTCTCGCGCCCGAGGAAAGGGCCCGGGGCCGGCGGATTTTCACCCGGAACCTCCTCGGACCACCTGCCGGTTCGGACAATAGAGGAGTGGTAATCGGCGCCGATGGCGAGCGGCTCTCAGTCGAGGTCAGCGCGGTTCCGCTCCGCAGCGGTGGCCACGTGATCGGCGTGTTCGGGCAGGTCATGGATGTCGACGAGGACGACCCGCCGGGGCCACCTCACCCGCACCTCACGCCACGGCAGGCCGAGGTCCTGCGCCTGCTCGAGCACCGCCGCTCGACCGAGCAGATTGCAGCCGAGCTCCACCTCAGCATCGAGACCGTGCGGAACCACGTCCGCGCGATCCTGCGGCCGCTCAACGCCCACTCTCGCCTCGAGGCCGTCGCGATCGGACGTCGAGAGCACCTGATTGCCGGCTAGTAGCCGCCATCTAGCGGCACCACGTCACAATCACTCTCGCGCCGGCCGATCACCCGGATCGGACGATGCGCGGAAGGGTCGATCGCAAAAGACTTCATTTCGACAGCGCAGAGGGCGTGGCAAGCCGCTCGACGCGGCTCGTGACGCTGCCGACTCTGACACTCGCAACAACCGAAGGGAGTCACGATGGAGAGGACAAGTGAGAGCCCGGTGCTCGAGCTGCTCGCGAAGATGACCGAGGACTCGATCGAGGCCTCGAACCTCGATCCGAAGACGCTCATGCTCGTGCGGATTGCGGGCCTCGTGGCAGTCGATGCCCCGCCCGCCTCCTACCTCCTGAACATCGGAACCGCCGGGGACGTCGGCGTCGACGCCGAGGACGTTCAGGGCGTGCTCGTCGCGCTTGCCCCGATCGTCGGCACGGCGCGCATCGCCTCGGCGGCAACCAAGCTCGTGCGGGCGCTCGACCTCGCGATCGACATCGCCGAGCTCGAGGAGGCCGAAGCGACGCAAGGTTCGTAACAGCTCCCGGCCTCCGCTCGGAGCCCTCCGGACTGGTCGCACACAAGGCGGTAAACACGAGACTGGCTCCCGACCCCCGCTGGCAAGTTGGAGCCTCATCCTCCGGCTCAACTGGCCTGAGGACACTTCCTCCACGTCCTGGTCGGCTACCGGCTCGCGCCGGTGAGATCTATCGGATCAAGTCAACAGGAGAGAAGAGCGAGTGATGAAGCTACTAACCGCCAAGCTGCCGCACGATGACGCGGGCGCACAACTCATGCGCTTCGAGAAGGTCCGCGGCCAACGGTACACTGAGATCTTCCTGATCGGCGGCCACGCAATCATCGCGGACATCAACGCCGGCGTCTACAACACGATCGGCCTGAACGACCCCGACGGAACCGGGGATAGCTCCCCGCAGGCGCTGCTGGACCAGGTCGATGTCGAATCGCTGAAGGAGGAATACGATCTCTACGGCGCCTTCAAGAACGGCCCGCGCCTCTGGGCCCTCGACTGGGTTGAGGTATTGGTCGGGGAGGAGCGCGACTTCAACGGTCTGAAGGCGCGCTGGGTGACGTGGCTCGACGTGCCAAAGGAAATGCGCAAGCACGAAAGCACCGCCTACAAGACGATCAGCGTCAAACGCGACACACAGTTCGGCTTCGACGCGGGCTCGCCCGTCTTCCTGCTCGACGACCCGAAGGGAGACTCCTGGTGCATGAAGTCGGCCAGCCTCATCGTGGATCCGAACCAGACTTACGAAAGCCTGACGGACCTCGGCAGCCGCCTGACGCCCGAGGAGGGCTGGACGTTCCGCACCGTGGTGCTCGAACGCGACCTCGTGCTCACTCCGGATGACGGGAAGGCCCTGATCACCCAGGATGAGCTCGGGAACACGTATGACCGCGTCGGAGGGGCTTACAGCAACTACAAGCCCTGACGCTGCTCGTCTGAAACGAGAGCTGCGAGCGTCTCAGGCTCGGGAGGCGAGGACGCTCTTCTCGGTGGCGGCGGTGGGCTCGCGGCGCTGCCGTTCGCTCTGGCGCCAGCTGGCCCAGACCGGCGAGAAGACCGCGCAGACCAGCGACAGCGTGATCGTGATGAAGACGTAGCCGATCATCGTGAGGGCGACCCCGAAGGAGCCGAACGCCTTCCCGTTCGCGTTCAACGGAGCGGCGACGAAGAACGGCGCCGTCGCGGTCAGGCCGCCGAGGACAAGGGTGGCGAGCAACGCGCCGGGGAGCAGGGCGCGCAGCCCGATCTTTCGGTGCAGGAGGAAGCGCGGCACCCAGAGCCAGAAGACCGTCGAGCCGAGGATCCAGATGGGCAGGACGACGAACCAGCCGGTATTGCGGAGCTCCGCGGCGGAGACGACTACGAGCGCGATCGCGCCGGTGAGGACGAAGAAGAAGATGGCGAACAGCCCCTGGTCGGCCGCCGAGCCGACCTCGATCCGCCAGGCGCGGGCGTAGACGGCCTGGTAGATCTGGCCGATGCCGATGCCCCAGAGGAGGAAGGTGATGACGACCGTGATCGTCGCCGCGGTCGCGTTTGCCGAAGCGCTGCCGAAGGTGTCCTGGACGAGGCTGGCGGTGGCCCCGGTCAGCTTCAGGTGGGTGGTCAGGCGCTCGGCGAAGGCGTTCGTGTCGCTGCCCGACGAGTGGAAGTAGGCGACGGCTACAAGCGCGGCCGGCAAGACCGACAGCGACGAGTAGATGGCCGCCGCGCAACCCGAGTTGCGGCTCGCTGCGAAGTACGCGCGGAACCACTGCAGCGCGAGCCGACCCAGACGTGTGTCGGTTCGGCCGGTGAGCCAATCCTGCACCTTCTTGACCCGCGTGCCACGGGTTGCCGTCTCGACCTTGGCCATGCGCTTGTGGTCTCCTCGCTCCCGGCGCCCGGCAACGAGGCCGGGCGCCATCAATCAGTTCCTAGTGTGCCGGTGCCGTTGTGTCCGGCGGCGGCATGAAAGCGCCGAAGATCCAGAGGATCGGGAAGAAGATCCCGAAGAAGAACATCCAGCCGTGTCCGTTCCTGAGCGTCATCAACCCGATCGTGAACGCCACGAGCAGATACAGGAAGAAGCCACCGATTCCGATTGCCCACCACATGATTGCCTCCTCTCCGAGTAGTGGGGCCAGACCACGTGGTCTCGCCTTTCACTGAACCGTCGCAGCTGGGGTCGATCGTTCCATCGGTGCGCGCCCCGATCGCGGTGCGGTCAACTACCGTCGGAATTGGCGCATTCGCGACACTCCAGTGAAGTTGCCGCTGGACGTTCCCTCGGCTTGCGAGGCCGCTGGTCGCATTCGGGTCGCACGGCCTCCGCGGTCCCGCGCGCGCTACGAGCAGAAGTGCTCGCCTTGGAGGGACGTTGTCGATGGGCCCGCCTGGATTCGAACCAGGGACCAACGGATTATGAGTCCGCTGCTCTGACCAGCTGAGCTACGGGCCCGGCTCGCCTAGCGTAACGCCCCCACTGGATCCACTACGAGTCGCCGCCGGAGCCGGGCTTTGCCCGGCGGGAGGCTCACGTCGGCACTCCAGGATCAGACCAGCAATAGGCGGCTCCTGAGACGGTCGCGTGGCGCGTCCGCTCGCAAGGAGGGGGCTCACGGGGGAACCAGGGGTTCCTCCGTGTTCAGCTACGGGCCCGGCTCGTCTAGCCTAACGCCGGTTCCACTCGACGTTTCCGCGCTGAACCCTCACAATAGGCGGCGTGTTCCGCACTCCAGGGCCGTCCACGAAGGAGGGTGGCGAACGGTGAAGGTCTTCCAGCACGAACGGCAGCTTCGAACCACCGGCGGGCTCGCTGTCCGCGACATCACCGAGGAGGTGGTGGACGCCGTCCGCGAGAGCGGCGTCGTGGACGGGATTGCCTGTGTCTACTCGCCGCACACGACGTGCTGCGTGCGGGTGAACGAGTTCGAGGACGGCTTCCTGGAGGACTTCGCGAACATGCTCAAGCGGCTCGTGCCGAGCGAGACCTACTACGCGCACGACGACTGGGACCGCCGCACCGAGAACATCTGTCCCGAGGACATGGACTTCGGCAACGGCCACTCGCACTGCATGGCGATGCTGCTCGGGACGGCCGGCGAGTCGATCCCGGTGCGCGACGGCGAGCTCTGCCTCGGCACCTGGCAGCGCGTCCTCTTCCTGGAACTGGACCGCGAACGTGACCGCCGCTGGATCGTCCAAGTAGTCGGTACCTAGCTCGACAGCGCCTCGATCAGCTGCTCCTGGATCCACGAGAGGTACGCGTAGACCGCCAGCGCGTGCCCGCGCGGGTCGCTCAGATCCGGCTCCGTCGCGAACGTGTCCTCCTGCACGTCGAGGCGTGTGCCGAGCACCAGCCGCAGGTCGTTCAGCGCGCGCAGCCAGGTGTCGGCCTCCTCTGCGGTGAGCCGGTCGCGGTCGACGGTGTCGGCGATGAGCTCGAGCGCCGCGCGCCGCCCGTCGAGCAGCTCGCCGCCCATCAGGTCGCGGTAGGCGCGCTCGTCGTCATCGTCGTCGTAGGCCGGCGGAAACAGCCGCCGCAGCGACGGGTCACCCGGCGCGCCGTCCAGTAGCGCGCGCAGCTCTGCGGCCAGCCCGGCGAGCAGCGAGCGCTCGTCGCGCGAGAGCCGTAGCTCAACCCCTCCCCCGTCGCCGCGCTCGAACATGTTCAGTCCTGCCGCATGGTCGCCCAGAGCCCGTGCGCGTGCAGGCGCGCGACGTCGTACTCCGCCTTCTCGCGCGTGCCGGTCGAGACGACGGCCTTGCCCTCGTTGTGCACCTGGAGCATCAGCTTGGTGGCCTTGGCCTTGCTGTAGCCGAACAGCTTCTGGAACACGAGCGTCACGTAGGACATCAGGTTGATCGGGTCGTTCCAGACGATCACGATCCACGGCCGGTCGTGCTCGAAGTGCTCGACCTCGCGCGGAGCCTCGACCTCGACCGCGGTCGTCACGATGCGAGGCTAAGCGACTTTCAGCGCTTCGATCTCGCGGTTGACCGCGAGCTGCTCGAGCGCGCTGGCCTCGATCTGCCGCACGCGCTCGCGCGTGATGCCGAGCTCGCGCCCGATCGCCTCGAGCGACGCCGGGTCCTGGTCGCCGTTCAGGCCGTAGCGCCGCTTCAGCACCTCCTGCTCCCGGTCGGGAAGCTGGGAGACGGCGCGCCGCAGCACGTCCTGCTCGAGGCTAACCGTCAGCTCCTCCTCGGGCTGCGCCTGGTCGGAGGCGAACAGGTCGCCGAGAGAGGCGTCGCTCTCCGAGCCCAGCGGCCGGTCGAGGCTCGTGATCGCGCGCGCGGCCTCCCGCACCTCGCGGAGCTGCTTCAGCGGCAACTTCGCCTGCTCGGCGATCTCCTCGTCGGTCGGCTGCCGGCCGAGCTTCGGCGCCAGCGTCCGCTCCGCGCGAGCGATCTTCTGCTCGCGGTCGGCGATGTGCACGGGGATCCGGATCGTGCGCGACTTGTTCGCCACCCCGCGCTGGACGGCCTGGCGGATCCACCAGGTCGCGTACGTCGAGAACTTGAAGCCGCGGCGCCAGTCGAACTTCTCGACCGCGCGGATCAGCCCGATGATCCCCTCCTGGATCAGGTCGAGCAGCGAGAGCCCGTTGCCCTGGTAGCGCTTCGCGATCGAGACCACCAGGCGCAGGTTCGAGTTGATCATCCGCTCCTTGGCCTCGGCGTCGCCGCGCTCGATCCGTTTGGCGAGCGCGATCTCTTCCTCCTTGGTCAGCAGCGGCCAGCGCCCGGCTTCGTTGAGGAAGAGCTGCAGCGCGTCGGTGGTCGCGACGGCGAGGTCGCCGTTCACGTAGGTGCTCTCGTGCTGCTCGCGGCCGCAGTCGTCGCTGACCTCGATCCCGCGCTCCTCGAGCTGCTCGTACAGGCGGCCGATCTCGTCGTCGTCGAGCTCCTCCGCGGCGACCAGCTCGTTGAGCTGGGAGAGGTTGACGCAGTCGTCTTCCTCGCTCCTGGCGAGCAGCGTCTCGAGCAGGCTCGTGTGTTCGCTCATACCGATCCCCTTCCCGCTTCGGGGCGGGTCGAAAACGAGCTTAGAGCAGGCCGCAGGATCGCGCGGTGTTCGGCCACGCGCCGTAGCCGCGGCCGCTGCGGTGGGCGCGCTCGGCGACCCACATCTGCTCGAGCGCCGTCCAGCGGTCCGCCAACCCTTTGCGCAGGAGGAAGCGCGGCGCGTAGGTGTGCATGAAGCCGCGGTCCATCTGCAGGCCGCCCCAGTACGGGTCGCCGGAGTCGCTCCAGCGGCCCTCGAAGCGGTGGATGCAAAGCCAGCCGCGCTTGTGCGGCGGGTGCGCCGCGAGCCAGCTCACGTGCCGCACCTGGCGGCGCCAGTAGCTGAGCGCGCGCGGCGAGTGCAGCGGCGCGACGGAGTGTGTGTGGCGCACGCCGATCACCGTCTGCCAGTGCCAGGCCGTGCTGCGCAGCCGCCGCACCAGCGCCGGGTTGACGTGACGCCGTGGCTTGGCGCTCTGCGACTGGGGGTGGCTCGAGAGCTTGGGGCCCGGCGTGAGCGGCACGCCCGACGCCGCCGCCAGCGTGGCAACCGCGGCCGCGCCGATCAGCAGCGCAGCAAGCATGGGCAGGAGCAGACGTTTTGGTTTCAACGGAATGACCCCTCCTCTGGAGTCCGACGCTTGTCGGCTCTACCGAGCGCGTCCGCGGGCGGGCGGGAGCAGACGCTCAGTGGCCTGGTCGATGCGACCTTGTTCCGTCAGCGTTCGACGCCCAAACCTGCAAACGGTTAGTGAAACCTCGTGCCGTTCGGCACCAGGTGCGGCGCGAACCCGCTTGCTACCGTCGCGGAATGCGCCGCCTCGTCGTCCTCCTGAGCTCGATCGTGGCGCTCGACATCGCCTTCTTCGCGGCGCTTGCGCCGCTGCTGCCGCACTTCGTCAGCACCTACGGCCTTTCCAAGGGCGCGGCCGGCGTGCTGTCCGCCAGCTACGCGGCGGGAGTGCTGGCGGCGTCGTTGCCGAGCGGCCTGGCGGCGGCGCGGTACGGCCCGCGCGTGGCCGCCCTCGCGGGCGTCTCGCTGACCGCGGCCGCGAGCGTCGCTTTCGGGTTCGCCGACAGTGCCTGGCTGCTCGGCGCAGCGCGGCTGCTGCAGGGCGTCGGCAGCGCGCTCTCATGGGCGGGGGCGCTTGCATGGCTCGTGGCGGCAGCGCCACGGGAGCGGCGCGGTGAGCTGATCGGCACGACGATGGGCGCGGCGGTCTTCGGCGCGCTGCTCGGCCCGGTGATCGGCGCGATCGCCACCGTGGCCGGCGTGCGGTGGACGTTCCTCGGCGTCGGCCTGATCGGCGTCGCGCTCGCGGGCTGGGTCGCGCTCACACCGGGCGTGCCCGCCCAGCCGCAGCCGATCCACGAGCTCTTCCGCCGCGCCGACCGTCGCCTGCTCGGAGGGATGTGGCTGCTGGTTCTGCCCGCGCTGCTGTTCGGCGTGCTGGCCGTGCTCGTCCCGCTGCGGCTGCACGCCGACGGCTGGGGCGGCGTGGCGATCGGCGCCGTCTTCCTGGTGACCGCGAGCTTCGAGGTCGTGCTCAACCCGCTGCTCGGGCGTTTCACCGACCGTCGCGGCTACATGCTGCCGGTGCGGGTCGCGCTCATCGGCTCGGCCGCGGTCTCGCTCGCCTTCGTCGTGGCGAGGTCGGCTCCGATCGTCGCCGCGCTCGTCGTCGTGGCCGGGGTCGCGTACGGCGGCTTCTACACCCCGGGGATGACGCTGCTGACCGACGCAGCCGAGCGTGCGGGAATCTCGGCGGCGCTCGCCTTCGGCGCGATGAACGGTGCGTGGGCGGCCGGGAACGTGGTCGGCCCGGCGTTCGGCGGGTGGCTGGCCGAGCTCGCGGGCGACGCTCTCCCCTACCTCCTGCTCGCGGCGGTCTGCCTCGTCAGCCTCGCTGCGACCGAGCGGTTCTCGCCGCGTCAGCTCCAGCCGAGCTCGCGGCCGAGCAGCTCGTAGAGCCGCCGGTTCGGCTGCTCGAACTCGGCGGCGAGCCGGACGCGCGTCTCCGGCTTCATCGGCTCGTACTCGCGCTCGTAGACGCGCGGGTACGCCTCGAGACGCTGCTGCGGCGCCCCGAGGAAGTCGAGCACCCGCGCGTGCGTCTCCGCCGGCTCGGCGGCGAGATCGTCGCTCGGCACGATCAGCAGCTGCTCGCGCGGGAAAACCGCCAGCCAGCGCTCGAGCTGCTCGGCATAGCGCCCGCGGGCCTGGTAGGTGTGGCTCCACCACTCGCGGCTGAAGTAGCGCGGGTCGGCGAGCAGCCGCTCCACCTCGCCGCGCAGCCGCTCGTCCTCGGCGCCCAGCGCGTCCTCGAAGGAACGCGGCTCGCGGCCGAGCGCGACCTCGTGGTGGTAATGCGAGAGCGCACGGTCGACCGGGTTGCGGACGAGCGCGACGAGCAGCGCATCCGGCACCAGCTCCCGCACCCGCTGCGGGCCGAGCGGGTGGAAGAGGTAGCTCGGGCTCGCCTCGCCCACGAGTTTTCCGCGCGTGCGGGCCTTGTTCGGGAAGTTCCCTCGGTACCAGGCCTCGCCGCGGGCGTAGTGCCGGTCGAAGTAGCTGACCTCCTTCCACGAAGGCCCGGTGATCGACGGGTGGCGGCGCAGGTACGAGTAGAGCGCCGTCGTGCCGGCCTTCTGCGCGCCGAGGATCAGGAAGTCCGGTAGCGGCCGCGCGGCCGAGGTGGCGCGGCCGTAGGTCCAAACCGCGTTGCGGAGCACCGCGCGGACGGGATCCGGCAGCGTCGGGACGAGCTCGGCGAGGCCGCTCAACGGCCGGCGCGGTAGTCCCGCGCCTCGCGGACGAGCGCCTCGAACAGCCGTAGGTCCTCCCCGGCCTCCGGATGCCACAGCACGCCGAGCGTGAAGCGGCGCGAGGGGTCTTCCAGCGCCTCGACCGTGCCGTCTTCGGCGCGCGCCGACTCGAGCAAGCCCTCGCCGAGCCTCCCGAAGCCCTGGTGGTGATGCGACTTGACCGGCGCGTGCTCGCCGAGCAGCTCGCCCAGCTTGGTCTCCGGCTCGACCGTGACGCCATGCTCGGAGAACTCGCCCGGCAGCAGCTTGTGCTTCTCGTCCCCGATCACTTCGGGCAGATGCTGGACGAGGTCGCCGCCGAGCCCCACGTTCAGCAGTTGCGAGCCGCGGCAGATCGCCAGCACGGGCATGTCGCGCGCGAGCGCCGCCTGCAGCAGCGCCAGCTCGGCGCGGTCGCGCTCCTCGACGATCCCGTCGGTTGCCGCGTGACGTTCCTGTCCGTAGGTCGCCGGGTCGAGGTCGGAGCCGCCCGAGAAGACGACCCCGTCGAGTGCGTCGAGCGTCTCCTCGACGCCGTCGTCGGAGGGCGGCACGAGCAGCGCGCGCCCGCCGGACTGTTCGACCGCCCGCACGTAGTCCGCCGGCACGAGCGCCGAGTCCTCCTCCCACGCCCCGAACGTCGCACGCGTCAGGTACGTCGTGATCCCGATCAACGGCCGCATCCAGGGAAGTCTGCCCGACTGCACGGCAAGCGACTGGTTAGGTTCTCCCGAAGCCGTGCCCGCAGGGAGGGCAACGGCCAGGCCGGCGTTTATACCTACCTTCGATGCCTGTCTGGGCCGCCGAGGTCGAGATCGACGAACGGCTCGTGCGCGGGCTGCTGGCGCAATTCGCGCTCGAGGGCGCCCGGCTGCGCAAGCTGGCCGAAGGCTGGGACAACAGCGTCTGGGTCGTCGACGAGCGCTACGCCTTCCGCTTTCCGCGCCGCGCGGTCGCGATCCCGCTGCTCGAACGCGAGCTCTCGACGCTGCCGAAGCTGGCCCCGCTGCTGCCGCTGCCGGTCCCGCGCCCGGCCTTCGTCGGGAAGCCGGCCGAGGGCTACCCGTGGCCGTTCCTCGGCGCCGAGCTGATCCCGGCGTCGAGGCCGGTGTGGCCGAGCTCGACGACGAGGCGCGCGTCGCAGGTTGGGCTGGAGCTCGCCGGCTTCCTGCGCACGTTGCACGCGGTCGAGCTCGATGAGCCGCTGCCGCTCGACCCGAACGGACGCACCGACATGCCGAAGCGGGTTGGGATGGCGCGCGAGGAGCTCGGCGAGCTAGAACGGCTCGGTCTCTGGCGGCCGCCGCCGGAGCTCTCACGCTTGCTCGTGGAGGCCGAGCAGCTGCCGCCGCCGGAGGCGCCGGTCGTCGTGCACGGCGACCTCCACTTCCGCCACCTGCTCGTGAACGGCCGCGCTGCGAGCGGGGTGATCGACTGGGGCGACGTTTGTCGCGCCGACCCTGCGATCGACCTGCCGCTCTACTGGAGCTTCGTTCCGCCCGAGGGCCGCGGCGCCTTCATCGACGCCTACGGCCCTGTGAACGAGGCGCAGCTGGTGCGGGCCCGCGTGCTCTCGATCCAGCTCTGCGCGGTGCTCGCCCATTACGGCCACGACGAGGGCCAGGCGGAACTCACGCGCGCAGGGCTCGGCGGGCTCGAGCGCACGCTCGTTTAGGCCAGACCGGCGATCCACTCGGCGAAGAGCGGGTCGACGATCGCCTGCTTGCGATCCTCGTCGGCCTCGATCTCCGCCCGCGAGCTCAGCCGCTGCAGCGCCTTCTGCGCGCTCGGCTTGGTCAGCGCCAACCGCTCGAGCACGGCCGCCCGGTAGGGCGAGCCCTCGCCGGCGAGGATCGCCCGCAGCGTCTTCTGCTCTGAGGTGTCGAGCCCGCGCCACTGGGCCTCGAACTCGGGCTGCAACTCCTCGAGTGCCGCCGAGTGCGCACGCTCCCAGTCCTCGAGGGTTGCAGTGCCCTTCGGCTCGACCTCCTCCCAGAGCCGGTGGGCGAGCAGCATCGCCCGCTGGGGATGACCCTGAGCGGAGCCGAGCAGTGGGTTGAGTGCCTCGCCGACCGAGCGCTTGGTCTCGCGGAAGCGCTCGGCGACGTATTCCGCCAGATCGTCGTCGCGCAGCCGGCCGAGCCGCAGCGGCACGGCCGAGCCGTAGAGCGGTGCCTCCTTGTGCTCGAACAGCTGTTTCATCAGCCCCGGCTCGGAGCCGGCGAAGACGTAGGAGGCGACCTCGCCCTGGAACTGGATGTGACTACGCAGCAGGCCGTCGAGCGAGTGCACCTTGCGGATGTCCTGGAACTCGTCGAGCGCGATGTAGGCCCGAAAGCCGCCGGACTCCTCGAGTCGCAGGGGCAGGTCGAGCAGCGCGTGCAGCGCCGGCAACGGATCGGTCTTCGGCTCCAGCTGCAGTCGCGCGCTGATCCCGAACGCCCCGAGCGACAGGCCGAGCCCGGTCTTCTGCAGGAACTCCTCTATGCGGCCGCGAATCGCCCCGCGCAGCTCCTTCGCGTAGGCCCGCTCGAAACGGACGGCCACGTCGGCGAGCGAGACCACCCCGTACAGGTCGACCAGCACCGGCACGAGCCCTTCCTGCCGCTCGCCGTCCGCGAGTGCGCGGCGCAGCAGGCTCGTCTTGCCGTATTTGCGAGGCGCGTAGAGACGAACGTAGTGACCGCCGACCGCGTTCTTGAGCAGCGCATGGGTCTCCTCGTCGCGGTCGACGATCTGGTCCGGCTCGATCGGTCGCGAGTAGACGAACGGGTTGACGTCGGTGATCACGGTCGTCCAGGAGGATACCTGTCAGTAGTCCTGCGAGATACCGATCAGTAGCCCCAACGCATACCTCCTTTGTGGCCGTTGCAGCATGAACGGCATCGGAGTACCCTCGGAAGCTGGAGCTCTGAGGGGAGCATCACCGTGGTCTCTTCGCCGTCGGGAGCGCTGGTGCACCGCACGTGGTGGTACACCGCGCTCGGGCTGGCAGCGTTCTTCCTCTCCCCGACCGACGCCGAGGCCCGCTACATCCTTCAGGACGACACGCCGCCCCTTGTCGCCTACTCGATCGACGGCACCGCCGGGAACAACGGGTGGTACGTCCGCAGCGCGAGTGGCCCGTTCATCGTCGTGCACTGGTCGGTGAGCGGGTCCATCACGTCGACCACCGGATGCGAGCCGGCGATCCGTGTCAACGATCCCAACACCGGGACCACGCTGAACTGCACGGCCTCGGGCCCGGGCGGCACAACCTCCGTCACGACGAAGCTGCTGAAGGTCGATGGGACCGCGCCGGCGACCTCGGTCGCGCCGAGCCGGGCGCCGAACGGCGCGGGCTGGTACCGAGCGCCGGTCTCCCTCCAGTGGAGCGGCAGCGACGCGACATCGGGGATGGCCTCGTGCAGTCAGCAGCTGACCTACAGCGCCCCGGACGCCGCGAGCACCAGCCAGACCGGCAGCTGCACGGACAATGCAGGGAACAGCTCGAGCGCTTCGCTGACGCTTCACTACGACTCGACGCCGCCGTCGACGGCAGCGTCCCCGAGCCCGTCGCCGAACGCGAACGGCTGGCTCAAGTCAGGGGTCCAGGTCACTTGGAACGGCGCCGACGCCCTGTCCGGCCTGGCGGGCTGCGACCCGAAGAGCACGTACAGCGGCCCGGACACCGCGGGGTCGACGCTCAGCGGAAGTTGTACGGACATCGCAGGGAACAGCTCGTCCACCACGTTCGTCGTCCGGATGGACACTGCCGCGCCGACGACATCCGCCGTCCCGGCGCGCGCACCGAACGCAGCTGGCTGGTACCGCGCGCCGATCGGCATCTCCGGGAGCGGAGTCGACTCGCTGTCCGGCGTCGACTCGTGTACGTCGACCACCTACAGCGGGCCAGACACGATCGGCGCGAGCCGGAGCGTCACGTGCACGGACAAGGCCGGGAACAGCTCGTCGGACGCGTACCTCGTGAAGTACGACGCGGCGGCGCCTGCCGTCTCCGGCGCGACCGCCGGCCGCGTGCCCGATGCGAACGGCTGGTACAACAAGGCCGTCCGGCTCGACTGGCACGGCACGGACGCTACCTCCGGGATCGCCTCGTGCTCGTCGCTCATGTACGCCGGGCCCGACGGCGCCAACGCGACTGCCCACGGGAGCTGCACCGACTTCGCCGGGAACACCGCCTCGCTCGACTTCGGCCTGCAATACGACGCGACGACGCCGACAGTCGCCGTCAACCCGGCGCGTCCCGCCGACCACGACGGCTGGTACAACCGCCCGGTCTCGATCGGCTGGAGCGGCACCGACGCCACCTCGGGCATTGACTCCTGCAGCGCGACGCTGACGTACAGCGGCCCCGACAACGCCAACGCGAGCTCGATCGGCGGCTGCACGGACCACGCCGGCAACAGCGCGTCGCCTCCCCCGCTCTCGTTCCGGTACGACGCGACGTCGCCCACCGTGCAGGCCGGCGCGACGCGGCCGCCTGACGCGAACGGCTGGTACGACCACGGTCTCACGGTCGACTGGAGCGGCACCGACCCGATCTCCGGGATCGCGTCGTGCACGTCGTTCGCGTACAGCGGGCCCGACGCCGCGAGCGTCCAGCCGAGCGGGGCGTGCACCGACAAAGCGGGCAACACCTCCCCTCCCATCGCATTCGGCTTCCGCTTCGACGCCACGCCGCCGACCGGGGTCGCGGTCGCTCCGGAACGCCCACCCGACCACGGCGGCTGGTACAACCGCCCGTTCGCCGTGCGCTGGTCAGGGTCCGACGCGCTTTCAGGAATCGCGTCCTGCACGACCGCCACCTACGGCGGCCCAACGAATGGCGCCACGGTGCTGACGGGCAGCTGCACAGATCAGGCCGGAAACACGAGCGGCTCCGTCGGTTACTCCTTCAAGTACGACGCGACGCCGCCGGCATTCGACGGGCTCAGCCTCACGCCGCTTGACAAGACTGTCACTGTCCGCTGGCGCACGTCCGGCGCGAGCGGCTTCAAGGTCACCCGCAAGCCGGGGCTCGGCACCGCTGCCTCTAGCGTCGTCTACGACGGGCCGGCCTCGTCGTTCGCCGACCGCAGGGTCGTGAACTACGTTCGGTACACCTACCTCGTCACGGCCAAGGACGCGGCCGGCAACGAGCTTGCCCGGACGGCCGCTGCGACCCCGATGCCGGTGCTCTTCGCGCCACGGCCAGGCGCCCGAGTCGGCGCCGGCAGCTCGCCGCTCTTCGCCTGGCGCCCCGCGCGGAAAGCGAGCTACTACAACCTCCAGCTCTGGCTCGGCGGGCAAGCCGTCGGGGCATGGTGGCCGGCGCGCCCGCGGCTCAAGCTCCCCTCCCGTTGGCGCTTCGGCGGCTCGCCGCACACGCTCCAGCAGGGCACGTATACCTGGTACGTCTGGCCCGGCCGAGGCTCTCGCCGCCTCGGCAAGTACGGCCGGCTGCTCGGAAAGAGCACGTTCGTCGTCGGCACTTAGCGCCGACGTGCGCTAGCGGGCGACCGAGGCGACGGCGTCCTCGAGCACGGCGTGCACTTCGTCGGCGACGTACACCGTCCAGGGATGCGGCGGCGTGCCGCCGGTGTAGGCGACCACCGGCTTGCCGAGCGAGTGCGCGTGCCAGGCCTCCATCGCCGTGCCCTCGTCGGGCGCGGTAAAGGCAGCCAGCACAGCGTCACAGGAGGCGATCTCCTCGAGGTCGCCCTCGACGATCTCGGCCTCGTTCCCCACTGTGTTGCCGCGGAAATCCCTGCGCATCGGGTCGACCGGCTCGCAGCCGCGGGCGCTGACGAGCTCGCTCGCCCGGCGACGGTACTCCTCGGCGAACGGCGGCCCGGCCAGGTAGATGCGCCTCACGGCGGCGTACAGTACGCGGCATGAGCGAAGAGTTCGTCGCCCTCGGGCACGCAGGCTCGGAGCACTACGCCGGGCTCGAGACGTTCCCGAACCCCGGCGTCGCGCTCGTGGAGATGACGAGCGACGAGCTTGTGGCGATGTGCCCGGTCACGGACCAGCCCGACATGTACGTGGCAACGATCGAGTACGAGCCCGACAAGCTCTGCCTGGAGTCGAAGTCGCTCAAGCTCTACCTCGCCTCCTTCCGGAACGAGGGCGCCTTCTGCGAGGCGCTCGCCGTGCGGATCCGGGACGACATCGCCGCGGCGCTCGAGCTCGCCGCACGAGCGAGTCAGCGTCGCGCTCCAGCAGAAGGCCCGCGGCGGGATCACGATCATCGCCTCGACCTGACGCAGTTCGACCCCACCGACGCCGGCTTCCTCGCCGACCCGTACCCGCGGTTGGCGGAGCTGCGTGAGGCTACGCCGCTCTTCTACGAGCAGTCGCTCGACCGCTGGTTCGTCACGCGTCACGCCGAGGTGCGGGCGTGCCTGCGCGACCGGCGGCTCGGCCGGAACTTCCGCCACGTCGGCGGTGCGGAGGAGTTCGCGGCGGCCGAGCCGCTCGACCCGCGCCGGCAGGCCTTCTGGGACACCGAGCGCTGGAGCCTGCTCTGGCTCGAGCCGCCCGAGCACACGCGTATCCGCAAGCTTGTCGCCGCCGCGTTCACGCCGCGATCGGTCGAGGCGCTGCGCGCGCCCTCGGCGGAGCTGGCACACGACCTGCTGCCCGACGGCCGCTTCGACCTACTCCGCGACTACGCCCAGCCATACTCGATCGCCGTCATCTGCCGGCTGCTCGGCGTTCCCACCGACCGAGCCCGCGACCTGCTCGACTGGTCGCACGCGATGGTGAAGATGTACGAGCTCGACACGACCGACCCGCAGGCCGAGGCGGCCACGCAGGCTGCGGCCGAGTTCCGCGAGTACGTCCTCTCGTTGGCGGAGCAACGCCGCCGCGAGCCGCGCGACGACTTGGTCACTCGTCTGGTCGAGGCACGGGTCGAGGGTCGGCGGCTCACCGACGCCGAGCTCGTCTCGACGATCATCGTGCTGCTGAACGCCGGCCACGAGGCGACCGTGAACACGCTCGGCAACGGCGTCCGCGCGCTGCTGACCCACCCCGAGCAGTGGGAGCGCTTGGTGGCCGGCGAGGTCGAGCGGGCGGCGGCGGTCGAGGAGCTGATCCGCTGGGACCCCCCGCTCCAGCTGTTCGAGCGCTGGGTGCTCGAGGACGGCGTCGGGCTCGCGGGCCAGCCCGTCCCGCGCGGCGCGAAGGTCGCACTGCTGTTCGGCTCGGCGAACCGCGACCCGCGGGTGTTCGCCGAGCCGGAGGCGTTCGACGTCGGCCGCGCCAACGCCGCCGAGCACATCGGCTTCGGCGGCGGCATCCACGTCTGCATCGGCGCGCCGCTGGCGCGGATCGAGCTGGAGGCGGCCATCCGTGCGCTGGTGGAGCGGGCGCCGGGGCTCTCTCTTGCCGAGGAGCCCCGGCGTAACCGAGCCTTCGTGATCTGGGGCCTCGAGAGCCTCGAGGTGGCCGTCTAGGGACTGACGGCGAAGAGCAGGAACTGCGTGAACTGCGACGCGGCGAAGTTGTTGTCGCTGACCAGCACCAGCGACTGTCGCCCATCCGGGAGGGTCGGCCCCCAGGTCATGCCCTCGACGTTGTCGAGCGGGATGCCGAGCGAGCCGAGGTCGAGCAGCAGCGTCTTCTGCACGGGCCGGATCGAGTCGAGCTTCCCGGCGAGGCTGGGCTCGCCCAGGACGTTCGTCGCACCCGGGAGCGCCACCGAGTAGAGCTTGATCTCGTTGCCGGTGCCGGGGACACCGACCGAGAACGATCGCTCCATCGACAGCATCAGCTCGTTGTTGAAGGGCAGCAGCTCGACGATGCCGTTGACCGCGAACTGCGTCGGCGGGACCGGCGGCTGGAAGATCGGGTCGGTCTCGTAGAGGTACTCGCGGTCGAGCAGGCCTGTCTGGAGGTTGTAGCGAAGGATCCGCGACGGGCTGCCGCTGGTCGGCGTAGCCGCCGGGCCGTCCTGGAAGAGCGCGTTCTCGGTCGCGGTGAAGAAGAAGCGGCCGTTCGGTGGCACGCCCGCGGACTCGAACGCCAGGTTGAACCGGATGCCGCTCGAGTGGTCGGCAGTCGGCAGGTAGTACCCCGGCACCGGCAGGTCGGCGAGGTAGTCACCGGTGAGGTCGTACTCCCGGACGAACGGAGCGAGCAGCGTGTTCGTGTTGCCCTCCGAGGTCAGGATCAGCTGCCGGTCCTTCGTGAGCACGAGGCCCTCGGGATCGAGCCCGCCGAGCGGGTACGGCCCGCCGCCCGGCTTCTGCAACGTCGTGACGGCGTCGAAGTGGACGTCGCTCGCGTCGAAGCTCGGGCCGACGTCGATGCCGACCGTGTAGAAGCGAGCCGGGTTGATCTGCGACTGGTCGTCGGAGAGCGTGTAGTAGACGTTCAGGCTCGGGTCGTAGGTGATCGAGGAGAGACCCCCGATCGTCGTGCCGGCAAACGTCGTCCCGGTGGGGATGATCGCCTGGCCGATGAACTGGAGCGACGGCTGGTGGGCGCTCGGCGAGACGGCGCCGGCCGGCGCGACGAGCAGCGCGAGCGCGGCCAACGCGCCCGCGCACAGGATCAACAGACGGCTTGGAGACACGAGGAACCCCCTGGTAGCGGTCGTTGCGCGGGCAGCCTAACGCCGGTCGTCCTCGTGTGTAGCGGCCGGGCCCCGCTTCCGCAGAGCCCGGCCGCCGAGTGCCTTAAGGAAGGCTGACGAACTGCCCGAGGAACGCCCTCGCGGCGGGCGTGTCCAGCCGGTAGTCGACGTTCGTCGAGCGGCACGGAGTGTCGCCGGTGATGGTCGTCCCGGCGATGATGTTCGTCTCCGATGCGCCGGCGCCGAGGAAGTTCGGGCCGCCGGAATCGCCGTAACAGGTGCCACCGTCGCCGTGCGACGGGTTCATCGACAGCTTCAGCCAGGCCTTCGTCAGCGTGTTGAGCGTGCCGACGGTCCGGTAGCGGACGTCCTGGTAGTGGAACGTCTTGCCGCCCGGGCCGCTGGTGACGGACTGCGCGCCGTAGCCGACGGGCGTGAACTGCTGGTCGCCCGACAGGTTCGAGAGCGAGCCGGCCGCCGGAAGCCGTGCCGGGGTGATGCCTGTAACGGCGTTGTCCAGGACGACGACCGCGAGGTCGTTCGGGTCACTCGAGGTGTGGTTGTAGTCAGGGTCGCCGTTCCAGGTGCCCCAGTAGGTCGTGCTGGTTCCGCGGACGAAGGTCGAGGCGAACGTCACCTCGACGCGGTCGACGCCCAGGTCGCAGTGCTCGGCGGTCAGGAAGACGCGCGAGGAGATCAGCGTCCCGGTGCACTCCTCCCAGGTGCCGTCGGAGAACGCGTGCGTCGCGAGCAGCGCGCCGACCTCGGGATGCGCGTTCCCGTCCGGCTCGCCGTTCGTGATCGCGCTGCCGGATGCGGCGAAGACGAGCGCGGCCGAGAGTACGACGAAGAGACTTGCCTTTCGCATGTGGATTCCTCCCCTGGTCCTCGAGACGCCTTGCGCAGCCTAGCCCGAGAACGACCAGAGGTCGACGTCACCGACCGGCTCGTAGCCGATCCGCTGGTAGATGCTGTTCGAGGTCGGGTTGGCGAGGTCGGTGAACAGGAAGCAGAAGCTCAGCCCGCCGTCGAGCAGCCGCTGTGTCAGCGCCGCTGTCAGCGCGCTCGCGTAGCCGCGGCCGCGCAACTCGGGCGGCGTGTAGACCGGCCCGATCCGGTTACCGTTCGGCGTGCGGCCGCCGAAGCCGGCCATCGAGACCGGCCGCCCGTCGTCCTGCCAGAACACGAGCCCGCCGTCCGGGTCCTCCTCGCGGCGGTCGACGAAATCCTCGCTCGTTCCCGGCGGTGGCTCGGGCAGGGCCTCCTCGGCGAAGGCATCCGACCAGCGGGTAGCGAGCTCGCGGTCGCTGCGCTCGTAGTCGCGCATGCGGCCGGATACGCCAGCCGGCGCCATCACGTGGTCGGCGCGAAAGGCCCGCTGCGCGATCTCGATCTGCGCCTCTACCGCGGTCGCGGCCCGCCACGCCTCGGCGAACCACCCGGCCGGTTCCTTCGGGCCGACGACCCCGGGGAGCGAGCCGAACGTCGAGCGCGCGTCGGCGACCAGCAGCGGGATCGCCGCCTCGTCGTCCAGCTCCGAGACGATCAGGCTGTGCGGCGGTGTCCGCATCGAGACGCCTACAACCCGGCCGTCGCCCTCGACGACCGCGAAGTACGGAGGCTCGCCGAACATCAGCGGTTCGACCCGCAGCCGCGACGAGAGCCCGAGAATCAGGTTGTGCTGGGCTTCGCGCGCGCCGAGGAACTCGCCCGCATGTGCGAGGAACCCATCGGCGCCCTCGTGCCGCGTGAGCTCCATCCCCGCGGTGCTACGCGGTGGCGAAGCGCTTCGCGGCGCGCTCGCGCTTGCGAGCGGCCTCGACCTCGCGGTCCTTGGGCGACGCATTCGTCACGAGCTCGGCGAGCAGGCGGCCGGTCGCCTCGGCGACCTCCTCGACGGCGCGCTCGAAGGCGGGCTCGTTCGCCTGCGACGGCTTCGTGAAGCCGCTCACCTTACGGACGTACTGCAGCGCCGCGCCGTGAACCTCGTCCTCGGTCGCGGGCGGCTCGAAGTTGAAGAGCGTATGGATGTTTCTGCACATGCCCCGATCCTACTCACGGTTGGCTTCGAGACGACGCCGTCGTAGGATCCCGGCATGACAAGACGTTGGCTTCTCTTCGTATGTGCGGCCGCGGTGCTCGGTCTCGTCGGCACCGCCCCCGCGCTGGCAGCACAGCCGTACCCGCTCAACTACAAGACGTTCGACTTCACCGCTTCGGACTCGAGCCGCAGCGGCACCGTCCTCGCCTCGGATGGCTCGTTGCAGCTCGGGTCGCCCGGGTCGCCAGGCCTGGGGTCACTCTTCTATGCCGACCCGTTCCTGAACTACTCGGGCGACGGGGTCGACGGTACCGGTCAGTACATCTCCGGCACCTGGACCTCCGGGGTCACGAACCTCTTTCCGTTCAACGAGCTCGTCTCGTCGTGGAACGCGAACACACCGTCCGGCACCTGGATCCAGGTCGAGGTGCAGCCGCAGATCAACGACGGCCACTGGGCCAAGTGGTACATCCTCGGGCGTTGGTCGTCCGACGACTACTCGTTCCACCGCACCTCGGTCGGCGGACAGGGCGACGCCGACGGTTTCGTCTCGATCGACACCTTCTTCGCGAAGGACCATCCCGCGATCGCCTACCGCTTGAAGGCGACCCTCTACCGGAAGAACACCGCTTCAACCGGACCGACGCTCACCCGCCTCAGCGCGGTCGCGTCGAACCTGACCAACCAGAAGGGCAGCTACCCGAGCAAGACCACCATGACCGGGCCCAACGACGTCGACCTCGGCGTCCCGCAGTACTCGCAGGAGATCCACCACGGTGACTTCCCGCAGTACGACAACGGCGGCGAGGCGTGGTGCAGCCCGACCTCGACCGCCATGGTCGTCGCCTACTGGTCGCAGCCCAGCGTCACAGGTACGAACACGGATTACCGGCCGACGCCGGCCGAGTACTCGTGGGTGAGCTCGCCGCCGCTGCCGGCGGGACACCAGGATCCGTGGGTCGATTTCACCGCACGCGCGGTCTATGACTACCACTACAACGGCGCCGGCAACTGGCCCTTCAACGCCGCCTACGCCGCCTCCCGCGGGCTCGTCGGCGACGTGACGCAGCTGCACAACCTCGCCGAGGCCGAGCCGTTCATCAACGCGGGAATCCCGTTGGTCGCCTCCGTCGCGTGGAACTCGAACAAGCTCGACGGCGGGATCAAGAGCACGAACGGCCACCTGCTCGTGATCGAAGGCTTCAGCGCCGACGGCAGCAAGGTGATCGTCAACGACCCGGCTTCGCTCGACGACTCCGTGGTCAAGCACCTCTACGACCGCGAGCAGTTCGAGCGGGCGTGGATCCCGGCCTCGGGCGGGATCGTCTACTTGATCCGCCCGGCCGGCTGGCCGACGCCGTCGCTGACGGCGAACAACTCCTAGGCAGTTCGCGGACGAGGGGCGCGGGCTATCCGCGCCCCTCGTCGTCACGCAACCAGTCGCCGACCGGGACCCTCGCGGCGAGCGCCGAGAAGTCGCTCTGGCGCATCGCGCTCGCCGCCTCCGCCGCGGCCTTGACCGCGACCCAGGTGAGCGCGCCGCCGACGCTGACACGCTGCGCGCCGGCCTCGGCGATCTCGGCGAACGACAGGTTCGAGAGCGCAAGCACGTTGACCGGCTTCGAGACCGCGTCGCAGACCGCGCGGATCTCGTCGACCGTCTTGAGCCCGGGCGCGTAGAGCACGTCGGCGCCGGCCCGCTCGAACGCCTGCAGGCGCGCGATCGTGTCGTCGAGGTCGTCGCGGCCGCGGATGTGGTTCTCGGCGCGCGCCGTGAACGTGAACGGGAAGCCGAGCTCGAGCGCCACCGTGGCCGCCGCCCCCACCCGCTCGACCGCGTGGTCGAAGTCGTAGATTCGCTGCTCGACCGGGTCCCAGTCCTCGATCGAGCCGCCGACGGCGCCCGCCTTGGCGACGCGCCGGATCGCGGCGGCCGCATGGTCGGCCGAGGCGGCGTAGCCGTTCTCGAGGTCGACCGAGACCGGCAGCTCCGTGGCCGCGTCGAGCGCGGCGACGTGCGCGGCCATCTCGTCGAGCGAGACCTTGCCATCGAGCTTGCCGAGCGTAAAGGCGAACCCCGAGCTCGTCGTCGCCAGCGCCTGGAAGCCGAGCGCCTCGAGCATGCGCGCCGAGCCGGCGTCCCAGGGGTTCGGGATCACGAAGGGCTCGCCCTCGTGCAGGGCGCGGAACACCTCCGCCTTCGCCGCCTGTCCCATTTCTGGCACGGGACAAGCCTACGACGCTCCGGCGAGCACGCGGGCGAGCAACTCCCAGTGCCGTTCCGGGGTGTCGAGCCAAGGCCAGTGACCCGCTCCGGCGAGCACCTTGAGACGCGCCCCGGGCACGGCAGCTGCGAGCTCCTCGGCGGCAGCCACCGGCGTCACCGGGTCGAGCTCGCCAACGCAGACGATCGTCGCCGACTCGATTGCCCCCAGCCGATCGAGGACATCGAACTCGCGGAGCCTCCCTGTCCGAAGCTCGCTCAGCTCCTCGTTCACTAGCAGCCGCGCGCGAGTCTCGGCGTCAGGGACGTTCGGCCCGAAGAGGTCGCGGCAGCGCGCCCACTCCTCGTCCGCGACGTGTTCGCCGAGATAGGCGCGTGAGGCGATCTCGGCCACTTCCTCGCCGCCGGCGCGGCGAAACCCCTCCACCAGACGCTGCACCTCGAAGCGGCCGGCGGTCGAGACCAGCAGGAGCAGCCGGGCGTGGCCCGGGTGTTGCGCGCCGTAGAGCATCGCCACCATGCCGCCGAGGGAGTGACCGTAGACCACCGGCTGTCGAAGCCCGAGGGCGTCGCAGAACCCGCGCACCGCGTCGGCGCACGCTTCGAAGCTCCAGGCGTTCGGGTCACCCCAGTCCGAGCGGCCATGGCCGGGCAGATCCAGGTACACCACCTGTGCAACTTCCGCGAGCCGCGAAAAATGTGGCTTGAAGTACGAATGGTCAAAGCTCCCCGGGCCGCCGTGGAGGAGGACGACCGTGGGCCGCTCTCGCAGCGAGGCGCCGTCCACCGCAAGCCCACCGCCCTCTACGTCGAACCACAGCCTCGCTCCGTCGACGGAGATGTCCATCGCGACCTAGTCGGGTAGCCAGCCGTCGTCGCAGCTCGTCGGTTGTCGCTTCGCGACCTTCGCGTATGCCTCTTCGGGCTTGGTCGTGTCCTCGTCGACGCTCGCGCCGTGCCTCGCTGCCGTCTCGTCGACCGTGTAGCCGCCCCAGTTCTCGCCGACCGACTTGTCGCGCGCGCCGACGGCGACAAGCAGGCAGCGCGAGTCGCCCGCCCCGACGATCACGTGCTTTGCCTTCGGCGGGCAGTGGACGAAGTCCCAGGCGCGCAATGGCCGCTCCTCGCCCTCGACGATCAGCAGCGCCTCGCCGGCGAGCACGAGGAAGTCCTCCTGGTCGGCCTCCCAGTGGTACATCGCCATCGCCTCGCCCGGCGCGAGCGTGACGAGGCTGATCCCGAGCTGGTCGAAGTCCGGCTCTCCCTCGAGGTTCGAGTATGCGCCGCGCCCCTCGGCCGCCCACCAGCTGGCGTCACGCGCGTTGAGCACGTACCAGCCAGGCCCTTGCGGGACGAGCCCGTGCTCGGTCTGCTCCAGCTTCGCCTCGGGAACCATCCGCGCCGAGCCTATCGCGGCTTCTCCCAGACCGAGACGTGCTTGCGGCTCTCGCTCGTGAAGGGCTCGCGGTTCCAGTCGGCCCAGCGGTCGCGCAGGCGCATGCCGGCCAGCTCCGCCATCAGGTCGAGCTCCGACGGCCACACGTAGCGGAACGGCACCGCCAGGTACCGCCAGGCTCCGTCCACGAGCGAGAAGTGGTGCGAGCGCAGGCCCTGGTTGGCGACGTCGTACTCGTAGAGGCCGACCTGATCGGCGCTCAGGTTGAACGGACGCGATGTCTCCCCGGGCGGCAGGCGCTGCAGGTCCGGGACCATCACCTCGACCACGAAGGAGCCGTCGGGCTCGAGCTGCGCGGCGGCGTTGCGGAAGGTCGCCACCTGCTGGGCCTGCGTGAGCACGTTCTGGATCGTGTTGAAGACGAGGTAGACGACCGCGAATGTGCCGTCGGCTCGCCGAAGTAACCGTCTTTGCCGCTCACGACGCCGAATCTACACTTGGCCGGTGGCGACCATGGCCGACCTCGACGCACTCGCGCTGGCGCTGCCGCAGGCGACGAAGGAGCTCTCCGACGACGGCCGGCCCGCGTACAAGGTGCACGGCAAGCTCTTCTGCTGCCAACGGGGGCTGCGGCCCGACGCGCTCGATCCGGAGACCGGCGAGCGCCTCGACGACGTGCTGATGTTCCGCGTCGCCGACCTCGACGTGAAGGAGCTGATGCTCGCCGACGACCGCGGCATCTTCTTCACCACGCCGCACTTCGACGCCTATGCCGCAGTGCTGGTGCGGATCCCGCAGCTAGCGCGGCTCGAGCGCGACGAGCTCGAGGACCTGATCGCCGAGGCCTGGCTGACGCGAGCACAGAAGCGCGTCGCCAAGGCCTGGCTCGCCGAGCACGCCGTTGGCTGAGCAGCCGAAGTCGGTCGTGCTCGTCGAAGGCACGAGCGACCAGGTCGCGGTCGAGACGCTGGCCGAGCGGCGCAATGTCGACCTCGTTGCCGAGCGCGTCGAGATCGTCCCGATCGGCGGCGCGCACGCGATCGGCCGTTTCCTTGCGCACTTCGGCCCGCTGGGCGTCCCGCTCGGCGGCCTGTACGACGCGGCCGAGGAGCGCGAGTTCGGCCGCGCCATCGGTGACGACCTCGAGGCACGCGGCTTCTTCGCCTGCGACCCGGATCTCGAGGGCGAGTTGATCCGCGCGCTCGGAGCGGACGCGGTCGAGGCGGTCGCCGAGGCCCACGGCGAGCTGAACGCGTTCCGCACCCTCCAGAAGCAGCCGGCCTGGCGCGGGCAGCCGGTCGAGGAACAGCTGCGGCGGTTCCTGGGCAGCGGCGGCAGCCGCAAGATCCGCTACGCGCGGCTGCTCGTCGAAGCGCTCGATCCGGACGCAGCGCCGGCACCGCTCGACCGCGTGCTGAACCGTGCGCTCAGCGCCGGCCGAGGCTGAGCACGAGCGACACCTGGCCGCCCGTAGGCAGGACGCTGCCCGGGAAACGCGGCGACTGCGAGACGACGCGGCCGCGACGCACGGTTCTCGAACGCGCGCGTCGAACCGAACCGACGGTGCAGTCGGCCCGCGTCAGCAGGTCGGTCGCCACCGCCAGCGTCTTGCCGCGGACGTCCTGCACGTTGCAGAGGCCAGGGCGGTTGCGGTGGACGGTCACGCTCCAGGCGCCGTTGCGGTCGTTCACCCACGCCCCGGCGAGGTCGAGCCGCCCGTCACCGTTGAAGTCGCCGGCCGCGATCGTGTCGGCGAGGCCGAACCAGAGCGGTCCCTGGAAGGTCGCGTCGCCCCGGTTCAACATCACGGCCAGCGCGCCGCCGTCGCTGAAGACGAGGTCCGGGCTGCCGTCACCGTTCAGGTCGCCGCTCGCGAGCCGGCTCGCGAAGACGCGAACCGGGAAGTACCGCCGGAGGCGAAAGGTGCCGTCGCCCCGCCCGAGCAGCACCGTCACGTGCTTGCCTTGCCGGGCGCGCGCGCTGGCAACAGCCGCATCCAGGAAGCCGTCACCGTCGAAGTCCGCGAGCGTGAGCGAGTTCGGCGCGCCGCCGACGGCGTAATCGGCCTTCGCCGCGAAGAGAACCTTGCCGTGATTGAGCAGGACCGAGACCGAGCCGGACGTATTCGCGGTGACGAGGTCAGGGCGGCCGTCGCCGTCGAGGTCGCCCGCCGCGACGGCGACCGGACCGATCGCAGTGGTGTAGTCGCTCTTTGGCTCGAGGATGCCGTTCCCGTGGTTCAGCAGCACCGAGACCGCCTTGCGGTCGGCGTCGGCGGTCGCGACGTCCAGCCTGTGGTCGCCGTCCAGGTCGGCGAGGGCGACCGCGACCGGCGAGGCGGCGGTCGGGTAGTCGACGGGCGGCGCGAAGCCTCCGTGGCCGTCGGCGACCAGCACGCTGACCGCGCTGCTGTGTGCCTTGGCGACAACGAGATCGGCACTGCCGTCTCCGTTCACGTCTCCGGCTGCCAGCGCGGACGGCCCCCCACCGACTCGGTACTGAGTCTGCTGGACCGCAAGGCGCCCGCCAGACGCGCTAAACGCGAGCCAGACCGCCTCGTCCTGGAAGCTCCCGAGCGCGAGGTCGGAGTTACCGTCGCCGTTCAGATCCGCGGCCACGAGCGTCTCGGCGTCGCGGGAGCCGTCGAAGCCTCGGGGCAGCTCGGGCGGGACCCCGGCCGCGAACGAGAGCCTCGGCGGCGCGGACGACCGCGCCAACCCGGCCGCGAGCCCCAGGACGACCAGGAGCAGCGCGCTGGTGCGGGCAATGCGATGGATCGGCGACCCCCTTTCGACAGCTTCGTACCAACCATCATGGCTTCCGCAACTCCGGCTAGCGTTCCACGATGATCGTTTCCCGGCTCAAACGCGTCTTCGTCGGCGGCAGCGCGGGAAACGAGCAGCTCACGCTCGCCGTCGCCGCGCTCCTGATCGTGCTGCTCGCGGTCGAGGGAGCGACGATCCTCCGGATCGGGTCGCTCCTAACGATCCATGCCTTCGTCGGTATGCTGCTGATCCCGGTCGTCGCCCTGAAGCTCGCCAGCACCGGTTGGCGAATGCTGCGCTACTACCAGCGCGGCGAGGAATACGTCCTGCGAGGGCCGCCGCACATTGCGCTCCGAATGCTGGTTGCGCCGGTGCTCGTGCTGTCGACGCTGCTCGTTTTCGGCACCGGCGTCGCGCTGCTCGCGCTCGACCAGAGACACGGCACGCTCGTCGGCCTGCACAAGGCGAGCTTCCTCGTCTGGACCGGCGCCTTCGGCGTGCACGTCCTCGCTCACCTGCTCGAGCTGGCGCGCCTCCGGCGGGTGCGGATCCCGGGCGCCCTCCTGCGCGTGGCACTAGCCACGGCCTCGGTCGCAGCGGGCCTGGTGATCGCGCTGGAGACACTTCCCGCCGCCGACCGGCTCCAGGACCACGCCACGGCGCACGTCGGCTTCGACGACCGCTAGCCGCCCACCGTCACCACCACCTTGCCCTGCGGGTGACCCTCGCCCTGGTAGCGAAGCGCCTCGGCGGCGTCGGCCAGGTCGAAGCGCCGGTCGATCGCCGGGACGATCGTGCCCTGCTCGAGCAGGTCGGCCAGCACCTTCAGGTCCTCCCGGTTCGGCTTGGCCAGCGCGAAGAGCGCCTCCTGGCTGCGCCGCACGCAGCCGAGCTTCGACCCGACCATGTGGCCGAGCGGCCCGAACACGCGGTTCGTCCTGGGGCCGCCGATGAGGACGACCTTGGCATTCGGCTCGAGCACCCGCCTGAGGTCCCTCCACGAGCGGGTGCCGGCGTTGTCGAAGACCACGTCGTAGAGACGCTCGCCCCGGGTGAAGTCTTCGTGCGTGTAATCGATCACGTGGTCGGCGCCGAGCGAACGCGCCTGCTCGACGTTTGGCGTGCTGCATACCGCCGTCACCTCTGCGCCGAGCCACTTGGCGATCTGAACGGCGAACGTGCCGACGCCTCCCGACGCGCCCTGGATCAGCACCTGCTGGCCGGGCTGCACGTTGCCCTTGTCGCGTAGACCCTGGAGCGCGGTGAGCCCGCCGAGCGGCGTGGCCGCGGCCTGCTCGAAGGAGACGTTCGCCGGCTTCAGCGCGATGGCGGCCGAGGCGCACAGGTACTCGGCGAGTGCGCCCTTTCGCTCCCCGAACACCTCGTCGCCCGGCTTGAAGTCCTCCACATCGGGACCGACCGCCTCGACTGTGCCGGCGAAGTCGACGCCGAGCAGCGGCGACTTGGGCCGGAAGAACCCCGTGTCGGACCGCGCGATCCACGGTGCCCCCGTCAGCCAGTACCAGTCGAGCCGGTTGAGCGCCGCCGCCCGCACGCGCACCAGCACGCCGTCGCTGGTCAGCGGCGGTCGCTCGACCTCGGTCAACTCGATCGTCTCAGGCGATCCGTAGCGCGTGCGGCAAGCCGCCCGCATCGTCGTCGCCTCATCTGGTGCCAGTGCCATCGCCGCTGCCATTGTCCTCTCTCCGTCGACGCGAACGGCATTTCCGCGCTGGACGGCCTGAAGAAGATCCATGCCGCCTCGTAGCGAAACCGTTACGCAGCAATGACCCGAGCGTCGCAGAGCACGGGCACGATCGGTAGGGCGTGGCCGGTCGGAGCCTCTCGCGGTGGGCAATGCCGCAGGCGGTGGCGGCCTGTGCGGCGGCCGTCGCTCCGCCGGGCGCGACCGGCCACGCCCCCGACAGGACACGCGTAAAGTCGCGGCATGGAGACGGCGACGCAGGCGCTGCACCGGCTGACCTCGTACGAGCCCGGGCGCGACTGGGACGAACCGCTCGACGATCCACGCATCCTGCAAGACCTCGTCACGAACGAGATCGAGCGGCTGCCGTGGTTCTACAAGCGCTACGCCCAGACGCTGCCGCGCGTGGAGCTGCCACGTGAGCTGCCCACGACGACGGCGCCGGCCGTGGCGGTGCTCGCGGGCACGGCCGAGGTCCAACCGGCGGAGCTCGACCTGCCGCAGCTCTCGCGCCTCTTGCACCTGGCCGCGGGTGTGGTGCGCAAGACCGCGCGGCCGTACGGCACCTGGCTCTTCCGCGCCGCGGGCTCGGCGGGCTCACGTTCGCCCTTCGAGGTCTACGTCGCCGTGCCGGAGGGCGGCGGGCTCCCGGCGGGCGTGCACTGGTACCACCCGGAGGACCACGCGCTCCTGCAGGTCGGCCCGCCACCGCGCGCCGGCGCGCCGACGATTGTCGTCACCGGCATTCCCTGGCGCACGGGCTGGCGTTACCGCGAGCGCGGCTACCGGCACATCTACTGGGACGTGGGCACGATGCTCGCCCAGCTCCTCGCCGCCGCAGACTCGGCCGGGCTCGACGCCTCGATCTACACCCGCTTCCCCGACCGGGCGGTGACAGCGCTCGTCGGCGCCGACGGCGTGCACGAGTGGCCGGTGGCCGTCGTGGCGTTCGGGGGCGAGCCGGCGCTCGACGCGACCGGCGAGGCCGCAGCAGGCGAGGTGGACGTGGCACCGGTCGAGTTCCCGCTCGAGACCACCGCCCAGCGGGCCGGGGACACCGACACGCTCGGCCGGCCGTGGGAGACAGGCAAACCGGTCGACGTGCCCGAATCCGGCTCGGATCCGGTCGAGCAGGTCGTCCTCTCGCGCAGCTCGCAGCGGCGGATGGACCCGGCCAAGAGCCTCACGGACAGCGCCGCTCGCAGCGCGCTCGCGGTCTCGCTGCGCGGCGTCGACCTCCCCCACTTCGTCGTCGTGCACGCCGTCGACGGGTTCGAGCCCGGCATCTACCGCTGGCCCGAGCTGTCGGCGCCGGTCCGCGCGGGAGATTTCCGCCGTGAGCTCTACCGCGTCGCCCTCGACCAGGGGCTGCCCCGCGATGCCGCGTTCGTCGTGATCGGGACGGCCGACGTGAGCGCCCTCGACGACCGCGAGTACCGCGAGGCCCAGCTCGCCGCCGGCCTCGTCGAGGGCCGCCTCCACCTGGCGGCCTACGCGCTCGGAGCAGGCGCCTCCGGCATGACGTTCCTCGACAGCGAGATCCCGGGCCTGGTCGGCGAGCCGCTCGACGGCCTACTCTTCACGTGCGTGGGAGTTCCGGAGTACAAGCCGAAGGCGGGCGGCCTTCCCGGCGCGCCGAGCGAGATCCGCATGGTCACGCCCCGACTGGACGACGAGGCCGAGTGAGCTGGTTTGATCGCATCCGTGACTTCTGGCGGCCGCCCAAGCCGGACCACCCGCTCAGCGAGGAGGAACGGCACCAGGAGCCGCAGACGGGGTTCGACGTTCGCGGCGAGCTCGAGCGGGAGTACGTCGGCGAGGATCTCGACCCCGACGAGCCGCGCTCGGGCCGGCTCTAGCTCGCCGCTTCGTCGTAGCGCGGCAGGCCGTCGTCCGGGAGCTGCTCCCAGGGCGCCTTCGAGGCGACGAACGTGTGGAACGACGGCCGGATTCCCGGATCGCCGTCGAGCGCGCCGAGCCGGATCCCGATCTGGTCGCCCTCGGGCCACTCGTTCCCGAACAGGCTCGAGCCGCAGACCGAGCAGAACGCCTTCACCCGCCCGCCCTCGGGGCGGTAGACGCTGATCAGCTCCTCGCCCTGGATGAGGCGAAAGCCTTCGCGCGGCACGCGGCCCTGCGTCTCGCCGAAGGCGCCGGAGTGCTTGCGGCAGCGCGAGCAGTGGCAGTGACTCGCCCAGACGAACGGCGCGGTCACCTCGAAGCGCACGCCGCCGCAGAGGCAGGAGCCGTAGAGGGGGTTGTCGGCGCTTGGCTGTCGCACTGACGGAGGGATCATCCCATTCGGGCGAGTCTCGCGAGACAAAGGCTGAAACCATCCTTCGATGCCCCGCTACGACGTCACCACCCGCTGGCTCGAGCACGGTCGCCGGCTCGGCGCGAGTGCCGAAGCGGCGCGTTCTCGTCACACCACGGTCGACTTCGGATTCCGCCTCCTTGAACGGGATGCGTCGATCGGTGGGGGCCTGCTTGCCGGCGCGCTTGCCTACCGGCTCTTCGTCCTGCTCCTCCCGACCGCGCTCCTCTTCGTGTCCGGTCTCGGGCTCTACGCGGAAGCCGCCGACAAGAGCACGAGCGAGGCCGCGAGCGAAGCGGGGCTGCACGGGCTGATCGCCTCGCAGGTCGCATCGGCCTCGTCGAGCAACGCCCGCTGGCTCGTCTTCCTCCTGATAGTGCCCGTGGTCCTCTACGCGACTGCCACGCTCTACCGCGCCCTGGCGATCGTGCACGCGATCGTCTGGCACGGGTCGGGGCGGGGCGCGCGTGCGACGCCCAGGGGGATCGGGATGTTGTTCGGAGCGCTGCTGCTCGTGATCGCCGCCGCCCAGATCGTGGGCTGGATCCGCCGGCACGACCAGCTCGGCGGGCTTACCGCCCTGCTCGTCTACCTCGTGCTCGCGGGTGGCGCGTGGCTGCTGGTCTCGCTGCACCTGCCGCACCGCGACGTTCCTTGGCATGCCCTCCTGCCCGGTGCCGCGCTGGTGGGCGTGGGCCTGCTGTTCGTGAACGTGTTCAACGTCTACGTCACGACCCGTCTTGTCGAGGGCCGCGCCGACACCTACGGCGCCCTCGGGATCGCGACCGCGCTGCTGCTGTCGCTCGTGATCGTCGGCCGGCTGATGGTCATCTCGGCGGAGCTGAACGCCCTGCTCGCCCGACCGGAACGATCGCCTTGAGACGGATCGTCCTCCTGTCGCTGATGACCGTCGTCGCGCTCGGGACATGCTCTACAGCTCGAGCAAGTGCCGGCGACGAGCAAACGCTCGCTAAGCGCTACGCGCCGGTGGTCAGGCTCGTCGAGCAGAAAGCGGAGTGCGGCCCGGGTGAGCCCTACCGGCCGCTGGACGTCAACGCGCTGTTCGGCCAACCGACCGTTGCGCTTCGCGGGCCATGGAATGCAACGGACCTGGTGAAGATCGGGCCGACCGCGCGCGATCTCGCCGGCGGCCTCTACGAGTACCACCTCGACTTCCCAGGGGACGCGCTCAACCCGGGCTGCGGCTACGAAAAGTGGGATCGCCGCATCTCGAAGGGGCACGAGCCGACGGTCTACGCGCATGTGGCCACCGACTCGGGGCACCCCGGCCGGCTCGCTCTGCAGTACTGGCTCTTCTACGTCTACAACGACTGGAACAACCTGCACGAAGGCGACTGGGAGATGATCCAGCTCGACTTCGACGCCGCGAACGTCGGTGAGGCGCTCGCGAAGCAGCCGGCCAGCGTCGGCTACAGCCAGCACGAGGGAGCGGAGCAGGCGACCTGGGGCGACGGCAAGCTCCACCTCGTCGACGGCACGCATCCGGTCGTGTACCCGGCGGCCGGCTCACACGCGAACTTCTTCGACGAAGGCCTGTTCCTCGGCAGCTCCGCCGAACAGGGCGTCGGCTGTGACAACACGACCGGTCCTCACGACGACCTTCGTCCAGCGGTTGCGACGATCCCGAGCGATCCGGCGCAGGCTCGGGCCGAGTTCCCGTGGATCGACTTCCAGGGCCGTTGGGGCGAGCTCCAGCCGGCGTTCTTCAACGGCCCGACCGGCCCGAACCTGAAGACGCAGTGGACGCAGCCGATCACCTGGTCCGAGGGCTGGCGCGACCAGAGCTTCAGCGTCCCGGCCGGGAGCGTGTTCGGGACGGCGGCGACCGACTTCTTCTGTCAGGCGATCGGGAACGGCTCGAGGGCGTTGGTCCAGCTCGTCCACCGCCCGCTGCAGTTCACGCTGGGCCTCGCGCTGCTGGCCTTGCTGCTCCTGTTCGCCCTCTCGCGAACCGCCTGGCGCCCGAGCGCGCCTCTCCGTCTAGCGCGCCGGCGCGCCTGGGGTCAAACACTCGCCGCAGCGACGCGCATGTACCTCGCGAAGCCGGGACTGATGCTCGGGATCGGGATTCTGTTCATCCCGATTGGGTTCGTGACTGCGCTCTTGCAATCGCTCCTGGTGCACGGCACCGACAT
The DNA here is from genome assembly GCA_963772975.1 of uncultured Actinomycetes bacterium. Taxonomy (GTDB): domain Bacteria; phylum Actinomycetota; class Thermoleophilia; order Gaiellales; family Gaiellaceae; genus AC-32. The sequence goes on along the minus strand of CAVYZH010000011.1, from coordinate 147,507 downwards.
CCTCGGTGTCGAGACCGGCAGCGGGCCGGGCGGGCTGCTCGGCTTCTTCGTGCTGGCGATCGGAACGGCGCTGACGCTCCTCGGCCTCGGCCTCGTCCAGGCAGCGACGGCGCGTGCGCTCGTCGAGGTCGACCAGGGTCGCCCGGTCGGGCCACTCCGCGCCTACGCGCTCGCCGCCGACAGCATCCGCCCGCTCCTCGGCGCGCTCGTGGTCGCGGCGACCGTCGTCTCGCTGCTTGTCGGCTCGATCTACCTGATCCCGATCGCTGTCTGGCTCGCCGGACGCTGGGCACTGATCGCGCCGAGCATCGAGCTGGAGCAGCTCGGCGCGCTCGCCGGCCTGCGCCGAAGCCGCCTCCTGGTTCGGGGCGCCTGGCTGAAGGTCGCCTCGCTGATCGTGGTGGGAGCTGCGCTCGCGATCGCCGTCGGCCCGATCGTCGGCGCGCTGCTGATTCTCGCCACGAACGCGCCCTTCTGGCTGGTGAACGTGGTCGCGGGGCTCATCTACGCGGTGACGATGCCGCTCGTCGCGATCACCACCACGTACGTCTACTTCGACCGGCGGGTCACGGACGAGCTCGGCGAGCCGGCGAGATCGGAGCTGCCTGCCGAGATCGAGTTCTCCGGCTAGAGGTGGTGCCTGGGTTTACCCTCTCCTCGTGTCCGAGCCCGCGAAGATCGCCGTCATCTACTACAGCGCCACCGGCAACGTCCACGGGCTCGCGCAGGCCGTCGCCGCCGGCGCGGAGGAAGCGGGCGCCGAGGTGCGGCTACGCCACGTCGAAGAGCTCGCCTCCGAGCTGCTGATCTCGCAGAACCAGTACTGGGGACGCCATCGCTCGGAGGTCGCCGAGGCGCCGGTCGCATCGCTCGACGACCTCGACTGGGCCGACGGCGTCGCGTTCGGAACGCCGACGCGCTTCGGGAACATCGCCGCCCAGCTGAAGCAGTTCATCGATCAGGCGGGCGCCCTCTGGCAGGCCGGGAAACTGGCCGACAAGGTCGCCACGAGCTTCACCGCTTCCCAAACGGCGCACGGCGGCCAGGAGACGACGATCCTCGCGCTGCACAACACGCTCTACCACTGGGGGATGCTGATCCTGCCGCTCGGCTACACGGTGAGCGAGGTCTTCGCCGCGGGCGGCAACCCGTACGGCGCGTCCTTCGTCACCGGTCACACGGTGACAGGCCCCGACGAGGGCGCGCTGGCCGTCGCCCGCTACCAGGGCCGGCGGCTCGCCCGCTTCGCCGCGATAATCGCGGAGGCCCGGCGCAACGGCACGTTTGCGGTCGAGCGGCCGGGCCCGGAGAGCTTCGCCGGCCCGACCGGCAAGAAGTAGGCTCTCGTACCCGTGAGCTCCTTCGATACCACCCTCGAGCCTGCTGTCTCACGCGACCAATCGCGGGCGCTGTTCGGCCAGACGATGGGGCTCGTTGCCCTCACCACGGGCTTCTTCGCACTCGGCGCGTACCTCGGCCGCGATCTGTCGCAGGGCTGGGGCATCGTCCTGTTCATCGCGAGCTTCGGCGTGCTGATCGGGCTCAACTACGCCGCCCAGCGCTCCGAGCAGCTGGCGATCGGCTTCCTGTTCGGCTTCGGCGTCCTCGTCGGGCTCGCAACCGCGCCGACGATCGCCTACTACGCGCAGACGAACCCCCAGTCGGTGTGGCAGGCAGGTGGGGCGACGGCGCTGTTCATCGCCGGCTTCGGCGCAGCGGGGTACGCGACACGACGCGACCTCTCAGGCGTCGCACGGGTGTGCTTCTGGGCGCTCCTCGCGCTGATCGTCTTCGGGATCGTGGCGATCTTCGTGAACATCCCGAACAGCTCGCTCATCTACGCGATCGTCGGCCTGGTGATCTTCGCCGGGTTCACGATGTACGACTTCCAGCGGCTGCGGAAGACGAAGGACATTCGGGCGGCGCCGCTGCTCGCAGCCTCGATCTTCCTCGACGTGCTCAACGTCTTCCTGCTCCTGCTGTCGCTGTTCAACCGGCGCTAGCGGGCTGGACGAGCTCCTCGCAGCACGTGTTCGTCTCGGCGTCGACGGGTTCGAGGCCCAGCGCTTAACGCGCCGCGATGTAGTCGTGTAGGAACTGGATCTCGTAGCCCTGCTGTCTCGACTGGAACTTCACCAGGTCCCCGATAGAGATGATTCCCGCCACCTCTCCAGCATCGACCACCGGCAGATGCCTGATCCGCTTGTTCGTCATGAGCGCCATGCACTCCGCGATCGCGGTCTCTGGCGTCACGACGATCAGTGGCGAGGACATGATCTCCCGAACAGACGTCTCCGCGTCGGTGCGCCCCTCGAGCGCGACACGGCGGAGGTAGTCGCGTTCGGTGACGATGCCTGTCACGTCGCCGCTGTCCGTCACGAGCAGTGAGCCGACGTTCTCCTCCACCATCAGCTCGACCGCTTCGAGAACGGAGGCATCCGCGGCGATCTTCAGCACCCTGCGGCCCTTCTCGGCGAGAATCTCCGATATCTGGCTCAGATCGCCCACCTGTCCCCCCCGATAGCTGGCGAAACGAAAACGGGACCCACAGCTTGACGAGGACTCGACCCGGACGCAACCGGCGGTCGAGCCCGAGCGCCGGCGACGGGAGGAGTCACTGGCATCGCGCGTCCGATGAGAGGACGCTCGCCCAGGGGAGCAAACTCGGGACGTCTCTCGACAAGGAGGAGGCCCGTACGGCGCTAAGACCGAAAGTCGGCCCGCTGGTGCAGGGGACAACGGCGCTGGCTAACCCGGGCAGGCGCAGACGATCTCGCCCTCGAGCGTGCCGCTGATACCCCCGCGGCCTCCATCCGTCTTGTTCGGGTCGAAGTGGAAGCGGTACGTCCCGATCACCTGACAGCCGCGGAGAGCCGGTCGCTGAGACTGGCGGATCGTCCCGCAGAAGCGGCCCTCCATCCAGCCCTTCGCGTCGCAGGTCTGGCACGGCTTGAAGATCGGCTCGCGGTGCGTCCCCGCGTTGGTGATCCCCGAAATCGTCCCGACCGCGACGGCTCCCCTGCCCTTCCACAGGAAGTCGCCCTCGTGGATGCCGCGGCGCGTCCCGTCGCCGTTCTCGAAGGCGGTGATCAGGTTGCGAACGATGAAGGTCCCGTCGAGCAGCCTGCCGGGAGCCGAGTCGCAGGGCGCGTTCGTAGCAACGTGCAACTCGAGGAAGTGAATAGTCTTGAGCGTCCGGCACTTGAGCTTCGCGCAGCGCTCAAGGGCGTGGTGGAGCGGCTTGAGCTCCCCCTTGAGGTTCTTCGAGAGCGCGGACAGGCAGATGTTGCGCTCGAGGATGTCGCGGTTTCCCGGAGTGCAAAGATCGAGCGGCATGGTGGCCTCCTTCTTGACAGGTGAGCCGTCCTACCTACGCCGCAGGAGACGAGGCTAACCCGAACCGCCACAGAAGGCAACGTGAGCGGACGACGGGGCTCGGGTGACAGGACGTCCGCCCAGACGACGCTTGTCGCGTAGCGGATTGACGATCCCCTCTGATGTCGCAGAGTGAGACCTGTGAGGGATCACGCCCGCCGAGGCCGCCGACCGCCCTCGTCGAGCGCCGGCTGGCCGACGCCGCCGCCTAGCTAGCTGGTGCAGCTCGAGGTCAGGGTCGGCTTCGAGGCGTCGACCGGCACGCGCCAGGTCGACCAGCACTTCTGGCTCCTCGGCACCGAGTTGGCGACCAGCTCGCTCGAGTCCGGCGACCAGGCGGCCGTCGGCGCGTACTTGAGCTGGAGGAGACTGCGCACCTTCCCCGTCGCGACGTCGACGACGGCCAGTTTGCCGAGCGTTCCCGTGCCCGTCTCGAAGGCGATGTACTTGCCGTCGGGCGACCAGCCGAACACGTTCTCGACCCTGCTGGGGACGAGAGCTCGGCTCTTGCCGCCCCCAGCCGAGATCAGGTGCAGCGCGACGGACTTCCCGGCGAGGGCGACATAGGCGACCTTCCCGACCTTCGGCGACCACAGCGGATGCTCACCGACTTTCACCAGCCGCCGGAGGTTGCTGCCGTCCGCCTTCGCCGTCCAGATGCCGAACGTCTTCCCGGAGTCGTTGGACGCGGTGCGCTCGAAGACGACCTTCGATCCGTCGCGCGAGAGACTCGGATCGACGTTGTCGAGCTTCTTTCCGCCGACCTTGCCGATGAGGGCTCCCGACTTGGCGTTGAGGATCGTCACCGGCCCCGAGCAGCTGAGGCACGAGGGCGAGCCACGCCCGACCGCGATACGAGTTCCGGTTGGGTTCGTGACCAAGGAGAAGTCGTTGATTCCCCGGGCGATCTTCCGCGGCTTGCTCCCGGGCGCGAACCGGAGGATGTCTCCATCCCGCAGCACGAGAAGCTGCTTCGACGGCAGCCAGGCGAGCTGGTTGGGCGGGTCGGGGCACTTGCGGGCGCACACCGTGTAGCGGAGCGGCTGGGCGCTCGTACCGTCGGCGTTCGCGCTGCAGAGCGCCTGCAGGATGTCGTTCGGGTTGCGGTGGCCGGTCGGCGGAGGCCAGCGCCTTCCGTAGTACGCGATCTGGGTCCCGTCCGGCGACCAGATCGGTTGGCTCACCTGCCGGCACGGCGAGATGCTCGTGGACGAGGCGCGGCTCGTGGCCGCAACGAACGCGAGAAGGACGACAGACGCTATGAGGACGCGACGGAACATGCTCCCAGGGTACGCCGCTAGTCAATGACGCACTAACGGGAAGGTACGTATTCGGCCATCGCGCGCCGGCGCCGTGCTACCGGTGGCTAGGTCGGTGAGCACGACCGTCCGGCCCCGCGCAAGGACGCGCCGATTCCTGGGTCGCTAGGCTGTCGGTGACTGATCGTGCGCGTCGTAGGGATCGAAGAATTCGGTGGCGCTGTGACGGTGCTGGAGGTGCCTGACGCTCGCGCACCGCGCACCGGCGAAGTTCTGATCGACGTCAAGGCCGCCGGTGTCGGCAGCTGGGATGAGTTCGCCCGGACTGGCCGTTGGGATCTGGGGCGAGGGCCGCCGATGGCGCTCGGCGTCGAGGCGGCAGGAGTGGTTACGGCCTTGGGTCCCGGGGTCGAGGGGTGGTCGGTCGGGGATCCGGTGTTCACCCATCCGCTTCCACTTGCGGAGCAAGGATGCTGGGCGCCGTGGCTCGTGGCCGAGGCCGCCTTGCTCGCCCCCAAACCGGCGGAGATTTCGTGGACGCATGCCGCTGCGTTCCCGGTCCCGGCCCTGACCGCGGTTCAGGTGCTGGACGAAGGCCTGCGTGTGAACCGCGGCGAGCGGCTGCTCGTGAACGGAGCGGGAGGAGCCACCGGAATGTTGATCGTCTCGATGGCAGCTCTCCGCGGTGTCGAGGTGATCGCAACGGCGGGACCGAGGAGTCGCGAGCGGGTAATCCGTTCCGGAGCCGCGACGGTGATCGACTACCACGACCCGGACTGGACGGCTCAGGTCGTGGCGGCGACGGCCGGCCATGGTGTCGATGCCGCTGCCAACGCGGCGCCCGACGGTGCCGCGGTCGCGCTCGCGGCGGTTCGAGACGGCGGTCGTTTGGTCACGATCACTTCCGACCCGCCCGACAGCGAGCGAGGAATCGAAGTCGTCTCGCTGTACGTGCGCCCCGACGGGGAGCAGCTCGCGAGCGCCGGTCAAGATTTGGCCACCGGACGGGTCGACTTCGAGCTCGGCGCGTCTTTCCCCCTCGCGGAGGCCGACGCGGCACTCGCTCGCGCCGTTGGAGGAGGCGGAGCCGTTGCGCTCGAGGTCTAGCTTGCCTAGTGCCAAGAATCATCACCTAGCCTGCGAGTAAGCAGACCAGAGCAGGAGGTCGAGAATGCGCACCGCGGTCAGCGGCGGGTATCCGCGATCCGCAAGGTCACGCTGGATCTGCTGCAAGGCGGCAAGGTTTCGATCCAGGTCTTGCTTGTAGCTTCCGACAAGGGTCGTCGCGCGCTCCCCGAACGGCAAGGTCTTCGGCTCATCCGCCGCGAGGTACGCCTGCACGACGCTGTCAAGCATCGGTATCAGCGCAGGGCGCTTCGGGTGCAGTGCCTTCGTCATCTTCGAGAATCCGATCCCGGAGATCTCCGCGAAGGCATCGAAGAGCCGCGTCAGCGCGAGCCACGGAACCGACTCCTCCGCGAGCGAGGCTTCGGGAGGGATCGAGCGCAGAGCCCGCTCGATCCGACCCCGCCGTTCGAGAACTGCCGCGATTTGGGCTGCGGAGATGCGCGCCCCGCCGCGGTTCGCGTGCCTGAGGTCGCTCTCGTCGAAGGAACCTGGCCGTGAGTCACGCGAGTCATACGTCGGGTAGGCCTCGACGAACCTGATCGTCACGTCGAGCGGATCCTCGATTTCGAGGCCGCCGCGAAGCGCGATCCTCACTGCGCGACGACGCGCCGGTACTTCCACGCCGAGAGTGGCGCGAAGGCGGCGATGATCCCGAGCGTCCAGGCCAGCGCAAGCCAGACGTTGTTCTCGGCCGGAATGCCGAGGAACAGCGCGCGGGCGGCGTTCACCATGTACGTGAACGGGTTGTGCTCGGCGATCGGCTGGAGCCAGCTCGGCATCGTGTCGACCGGGACGAACGCCGACGAGACGAACGTGACCGGGAACAGGATCGTGAAGCCAAACGCGTTCGCTGCCTCTGGCGACGAGGACGAGAGCCCGATGAAGGCAAACACCCAGGAGAAGGCGTAGCCGATCAGCAGGAGCAGCAGGATCCCGGCGACGACCTCCCCCACGCTGCTCGAGAAGTTGAATCCGATCAGCAGCCCGACGGAGAACATCACGACCAGCTGGAAGCTGTTGGTGACGACGTCGCCCAGCGTGCGGCCGGTCAGCAGTGCGGAGCGCGTCATCGGCAGGGAGCGGAACCTGTCGATCAGCCCCTTCTTCAGGTCGTCCGCCAGCCCGAGCGCCGTCACGAAGCCGCCGAAGACGATCGACTGGACGATGATCCCGGGGATCAGGAAGTCGACGTAGGTGAGTCCCGGCGGCAGCGCGAGGCCGACGGCCCCGCCGAAGACGTAGACGAAGAGCAGCACGAACAGGATCGGCTGGACGGTGAAGCCGACGAGCAAGTCCGGCTGGCGCGGGATCCGCAGCAGGCTGCGCTTCGCGAGCACGAGCGTGTCGGAGATCCCGTAGCGAAGCCCCTTCACCGAGCCTGGGCCTCCGCTTCCTCGCCCTCGTGCTCGGCCGCGTGCCCCGTCAGTTTCAGGAAGACGTCGTCCAGCGTCGGAGTGCTGACGGAGATGTCGTCGATGGCGATGCCCGCGTCGTCCAGCTGACGGACGGCATCGGCAATCGTCCCCCGGCGCTCGGCGACCGGGACGCGGACAGATCCGTCCTCGAGGAACGGGCGATCGCTGGCGATCGAGGCCAGAGCGAGAACGGCCTGTTCCCCACGCTGCTGGTCGCAGAGATGGATGTCGAGCCGCTCGCCGCCGACCTGGCTCTTCAGCTCGGCGGGCGTCCCTTCCGCGATCACCAGGCCCTGGTCGATCACGGCGATGCGATCGGCGAGCCGGTCGGCCTCGTCGAGGACCTGCGTGGTGAGCAGCACCGTCGTGCCCCCCGAGACGAGCGCCTCGATCGCGTTCCAAAGCTCGATGCGGCTGCGGATGTCGAGGCCGGTGGTCGGCTCGTCGAGGAAGAGCACCGGCGGCCGGGCAACCAGCGCGGCGGCCAAGTCGAGGCGCCGGCGCATCCCGCCCGAGTACGTGCGGACGAGCCGGTCGGCGGCATCGGAAAGGTCGAAGGAGGCCAGGAGTTCGCGCGCGCGTGCACCCGGTTGCCCTCGGCCGAGGTGGTAGAGCTTGCCGACCATCTCGAGGTTCTCGAACCCGGTCAGGTTTTCGTCCACGGCCGCGTACTGGCCGGCGAGCCCGATGTGCTCGCGCACCTTGGCGGCATCGCGGACAACATCGAAGCCGGCAACCCGCGCAGAGCCCTCGTCGGGCAGCAGCAGCGTCGTCAGGATGCGAACCGCCGTCGTCTTGCCGGCCCCGTTCGGGCCGAGCAGCCCGAAGACACTGCCCGACTCGACGTGGAGATCGACACCGCGAAGCGCGTGAACGTTGCCGTAGCTCTTACGCAGCGCGGACGTCTCGACGGCGGGGGCACTTTGCACGCTCTCTACGCTAGCGGTCGTGTCGCGCCACCGACATGGAGGGACGCGAGCCGATGGAGGCGGCGGGAATCGATCCCGCGCAAGATTTCAACCAGAGCCGATCGGCCCGGCGACGACTGCCACACAACGGCAGGCTAAGCGCTGCCCGCGGCAGCCGGGGCGGTGCCGTGGACGCCGAAGCGACACGACTGAATCGCCAGAACTAAGGGATGGACACCTTCGCCGTGTAGAGGTCGAACTGGTGCAGGGTCCCGTCCGGGTTGTCACCGGTGCTGTTCGAGTTGTCGGACCAGGCCGGCCAGAATGCGCCCGAGACGAACGCGGCGTGCGTGTAGTCGCCGGTGTCGAAGAAGCTATTTGCATCGATCGCATTCGAGGTTCCCCGGCTCACCTGGAAGTTCGGCGCGAAAGTTGTGCCGCCGTTCGTGGAATCGGTGGCCCAGATCTGGAAGTCGTCGTTCGGAATCCCGTCGGTGTCTCCACTCCCACCCGTCCCGAGGTCGTTCCGGGTGTCGTACCAGGACACGGCGACGGCGCCGCTCGACTGGTCGAGGGCGATCGCAGGGTTGTACTGGCTGTTCGTGGTGTGGTCGCCATTGAGCTTGACCGCCAGCGACCAGGACGTTCCGTTGTTGTCGGAGTGCTGGAGCATGATGTCCGTGTTGTCGCTCTCGTTGGGCGTCTCGTCCGTCCAGACGAGGTAGACGCGGCCGTTGTGGCCGCCGCCACTGCGATCCCAGGCGAGATTCGCCTCCGCGTCGACCGAGCGATCCGGCTGAGCCGCAATGAAGTCGAACCCTCCGACATGGCTATGTGCGACTACGGTCGGCTTGCCGAAACCGGCCGAGCCCAGGCCGTCCGGGTCGGCAGCCGTGTAGATGTCGGCTCCCCCCTGGCCGTTGACCGCATTCTGGTAGGTCACCATCACCTGGCCGGCCGGCCCGACGGCGGTGTCGCCGTAGTCGCCATTCCCGGGGCTGGGGACGTTCTCGGGAACACTGAAACTCCCGAACTGCCCGAGACCGGTGACAGCCGCTCCGAATGCCTGGATCTGCTTTCCAGGCGAGCGCGTGTAGCTGACCCAGACGCTGTTCGACCCGACTGCGATTGAAGGCTGGTCGCCGTTCGTCGCAATGTCTGCCACCTTGGCGAACGTCAACCCGCCGTTGGTGGAGAGTGCGACGAGCACGTCGCCGCTCGTGTTGAGGAGATAAGTCATCCAGAGGTTTCCGAAGCGGTCCCAGGCCAACTGCTGATCGCAACAGATCTCCCCGAGCGGGTCGCCGGCCGCGCCGATCACCCGTCGCGTCCACGTCTGCCCATCGTCGAAGGACACGCCTACTGCGAGCCCAGCGACGACGTCCGGCAGCGTCGACATCGCCACCACGTTGGACGGTTTGGTCGGGTTGACCGCAATCGCGTCCTCTGCCTCGTTCCCGGACATGGCGGTGACATTGAGGTTCGGGGCGGGCGTGGCGGAAGTCGCGAGCGTCGCCATCGCAAGAGCGCCAGCAAAGGCGAGCATGATCGTCGAGGACGTCCTTGTGAGAAACCGACCGCTCATTCTTCTCCCCCCTTCTGGTGACCCCGTACGGGGGCGATCGTACGCTGCGGCCTACCCCTCGGTCAAACGACGGGTCCGTCCGCAGCCGTAGCCCAGATCTGGAAGTCGTGGCGCTACTCGCGATGGAGGCGGCGGGCTAGCCATCCTTGGAGTCGCGCTTCGGGCGATTGGCTCTCCCTAGGCGTTGCGAGATATGCCCCAGCTGGCCGCGTGGCGCTCACCCGGGCCGAGCTGGACGAGACCCTGGCCGCTGCGGAAGGCATTTGGCGCGCAGGTCATCGGCTCGACGGCGATGCTGCGCCGCTCCACGTCCGGAAGGCCGTCGCCCGTGAAGACCATCAGGTACGGGTAGCTCTCGTCCGCCCAGAGAGTGGTCGTGCCGACACGCACCCTGGCTCGACCGTCAGCCTCGCGCTCGAGGTCGGTGAAGCAGTGGTCGAGCACAGTCGAGCCGATCGTCCTCGGTTCGCGAAAGTCGAGCCCTTCGTCGGCCACGGATCCGCTGCCGACGGGGATGCCGCGCTCGTTCGCGACGAGAACGGTCGCGGCCGGCACGCGCAGCTCGACCTCGTCGACGACGTCACCGTCGACAGTCAGGTACGGATGCGAGCCCGCCCCGTACGGGGCGCTCTCGGAACCGACGTTCGTGGCCTCGGTGCGCACGGCGAGACCCTCGTCGGAGAGCGAGTACTCGACGCGCAGCGCCAGCGAGAACGGATAGCCGGGGCGCGGGTGGAGGATGTGCTCGAACGCGACCCGGCCGGCCGCGCGGTCGGCGACCGCCCACTCCGACCAGCGCGTGAGACCGTGGATCGCGTTCTGCCGCTCGGGCTCGTCGAGTGGAAGCTGGTGCGAGCGCCCGCCGAACTCGTAGCGGCCGTCCTCGATCCGGTTCGGCCACGGCACGAGCAGCTGGCCGCGGCCGGAGGGGCAGAGCTCGCCGGCGTCGTAGCCGTCGATCACCGCTCGCCCACCGACGGCGTACGTCCGCACCCCGGCGCCGACACCCACGACTACGGCTCGCTGCTCGCCGAACGCGAGCTCGACCTGGTCTCCGGACGGTTCCACTTAAGACGAGACCGAGGCTGCCTCCGCCCGCGCGCCCATCCGCTCGAGCAGGTGGTCGCCGACGCGCAGGGAGTTCGCCATCGCCGTCAGCGCCGGGTTGACTGCGCCGATGCTCGGAAAGACGCTCGTGTCGACGACGTAGAGGTTGTCGAGCTCGTGCGCCCGGCACTCGGCGTTCAATGCCGAGGTCGCCGGGTCGGCGCCCATTCGGCAGGTCCCAGCCTGGTGAGCCACGCCCGCCACCGGTATCTCGTTCTTCATGTACGCGAACCGGTGGAAGAGGCTGTCCGGCTCAATGCGCAGCTTGCCGAGCATCGAGTGCAGCTGCTTGAAGAGCTCGTTCTTCGGCGTGTCGTTAGTCGCCGTGTAGGAGAGGGTCAGCTTCCCTTCGCCGTCGACGGTGACTCGGTTCTCCGGCATCGGCAAGTCCTCGGTCGAGAGCCAGAAGTCGACCGCGTGGCTGGCGACCTTCTCCAGCGACCAGTGCGGCGCGAGCCTCGTCTGGACCGGCTTCTCGCCGTGGAACATCGGCGTTTGCGACTTGCCGACCATCTGGATGTTCCCGAGCGGGTAGTCGTGGCCGTTACCGGCGAAGTAGAAGTCGTTCAGGCCGAGCGTCTTCTGGAAGATCGTCGGGTTCTCGTCCTTCGAGAGCGCGAGCACCGCCTGGCTGTTGTGGAACATGTAGTTGCGGCCGACCTGGTCGGAGCCGTTGGCGAGGCCCTGCGGGTGCTTGTCGTTCGCGGACAGGAGCAGCAGCTTCGCGGTGTTCGCCGCGCCGCAGGCGAGCACGACGAGGTCGGCCGAGTAGGTCTCCCGTACGCCGGCCCGATCGACGACCACCCCGGTCACCGCTGTGCCGTCGGCATTCGTCTCGAGCTTGACGACCTGCGCGTTGGTGAGCAGCTCGACGTTCGAATGCTCGAGCGCGGGCCGCACCCCGAGTACCTCCGCGTCCGACTTGCCGTGCACGGCGCAGGGGAAGCCGTCGCAGTCCTGGCAGCGCACGCAAGCGCTGTACGGCATGTTCGACTCGTTCAGGCGGATGCCGCACGGCGCGTGGAACGGGTGGTACCCGGCGGCGGCCAGATCGTCGGAGAGCTGCTGGATCCGCGGCTCGTGTGAGACCGCCGGGAACGGGTACGGAGCACTCGCGTAGGGCTCGGTCGGATCCTCGCCATGAGCGCCGTGCACCTCGTAGAGCTGCTCCGCCTTCGAGTAGTAGGGCTCGATCTCGTCGTAGGTGATCGGCCAGGCCGGCGAGACCCCGTCGTGGTGCTCGAGCTCTCCGAAGTCCTCCTCCCGCAGCCGGTAGAGCGCTGCGCCGTAGAGCTTCGTCGCGCCGCCCACGAAGTAGTGGATCTGCGGCTGGAACGGCTCGCCCTTGTCGTCGTACCACGTGTCCTCGGACACGTAGCGGTTGTCGACGAACACGTCCTGCGCCAGCCAGTTCTGCGGCTCTCGCGGCAGCCAGTCGCCCCGCTCCAGCAGCAGGATTCGCTTGCCCGATGGCGCGAGGTGCCGTGCGAGCGTGCCGCCCCCGGCACCGGTTCCGACGATGATCACGTCGTAGTCAGCCATCGCTCAGTACTCCTCCATCAGCTCCGGGATCATGATCCGGGCCGCCGCCTCGATCAGCGCCAGGTGCGAGAACGCCTGCGGGAAGTTGCCGAGGTACCGCCCCGTCGAGGCGTCGAACTCCTCCGCGTAGAGGCCGAGCGGCGAGGCCACGCGCAGGAGCCGCTCCATCAGGTCGCGGGCACGTTGGTTTTCGCCCACGACCGCGAGCGCGGACACGAGCCAGAAGGAGCAGATCAGGAACGTGCCCTCCTTGCCGGAGAGTCCATCGTCGGTCTCGCCGGTGCGGTAGCGCAGAACGAAGCCGTCCTCGGTCAGATCGGTGGCAATCGCCTCGACCGATTTGCGCAGCGTCTCGTCGTCGCCCGGCAGGAAGCCGAAGATCGCCGCGAGCAGGTTGGACGCGTCGAGCGCGTCCGTGTCGTAGTGCTGGCGCAGGACGCCGTCCCGCACACCGTGCTCGAGGATGTCTGCGCGGATCTCGTCGGCGGTCTTCTGCCACGTCGCCTGAATGTCGGGGTCGCCGCGGATTTCCGCGACCTTGGCAGCGCGGTCGAGCGCCACCCAGCACATCAGCTTGGACGAGACGTAGTGCTGCGGCTTGCCGCGCGCCTCCCAGATGCCCTGGTCTGGCTGCTGCCAGACGTTCGTGGCGCACTCGGCCTGGCTCTGGACGATGGGCCACAGCCGCGTCGGCAGCCGGTCGCCGTGCCTCGTGTGGAGCAGGATCGAGTCGAGCACCGCCCCGAAGACGTCGTTCTGGCGCTGGTCGAAGGCGCCGTTGCCGATCCGCACCGGCCTCGCGCCCGCATAGCCGGTGAGCTCGTCACGCGTCGACTCGCTGAGGTCGCGGCGCCCGTCGATCCCGTACATGATCTGGAGCGAGCCGTCCTCGGTCGGCTCGAGGTCGGCGATGAACTCCATGAACTCCTCGGCCTCCCAGTTCAGGTTGAGGTAGTGGAGAGCCTGGAGGGTGAAGGTCGTGTCGCGCATCCAGGTGTAGCGGTAGTCCCAGTTACGCTCCCCGCCGGGCGTCTCGGGCAGCGACGTCGTGAGCGCGGCAACCGTCGCCCCGGTCGGCATGTAGGTCAGACCCTTGACCGTCAGTGCGGAGCGCTGGATCGGGTCGCGCAGCTGATGGTCGGGGATTCGCGCCGTGCTCAACCAGTTGCGCCAGAAACGGGTGGTCGACTTCAGCCTTGCGCGCGCCTCGTCGACGGTCTCCGGCGCAGCCAGCTCCTCGGCCCAGGAGAGGGCGCAGAACGCCCGGTCGCCCGGCTGAAGCACGTGACGCGCCCGGACGCGCTCCCCCTGGATCCCTAGCGCGAGATCAGACTGCAGACGAAACTGCTGCCCGGCACCGCTCGCGTCGGCGGCGTGCCGGCCGCCGTCCACGGCGGCCCACTCGGCTGGAGTCCGGCCGTAGTCGAAGACCGGCTCGCAGACCAGTTCGACCTCGACGTGGCCGTCGAGGCACTCCACCGCTCGGACGAGCATGTGGTCGGCATCGTCGTCGGCCGGCGGTCGCGTGTGCGGCGTGACCGTGTCCTCGTGGTCCCAAGGCCCTATCGTCAGGGCATCGCGGACGAGGAGCCAGCCCGAAGGCGTCTTCCAGGTCGTCACGAGCACGTTCGTGCCAGGTTCGTAGGCCCGCGCGGTCGGATGCGCGATCCCGAACGGGCCGAACCGGAAGAAGCCGGCCTGCCGGTCGAGGAGACTGCCGAAGACGCTGGGCGAGTCGAACGACGGGATGCAGAGCCAGTCGATCGCGCCGTCCGGCGCGACGAGTGCTCCGGTATGGCAGTCCGAAAGGAACGCGTAGTCGGCGATCGGCGGAAACGGAGACGGCGCGGCAGCGCTCTGGGGCTTGGTCGCGGTCTCGTCCTTGCTCGTCACGGCAGTCATTGGGCTCCTCTCACGTCGAGATCCACGGGTCGTGCCAGCGGCCGTGGCCGGCGACCAGGTCATCGGCCGCAGCAGGTCCCCACAACCCCGGCTCGTAGGTGTGCACAGGAGGCGAATCGTCGAGCAGCGGCTGCATGATCCGCCACGTCTCCTCGACCCCGTCCTGCCGGGTGAAGCGGGTGCTCTCGCCGACCATCGCGGCGTGCAGCAGGACCTCGTAGGGCGTCGGGCCTTCGCCGCCTTCCTGCGAGAACTCCATGCTGAGATCGATCTCCGACGCCCCGCCGATGTCGGCCCGGTGAGCGTCGACGATGATCTTGACCCCAGTCGTGGGGTCGAGCCTGACCACGAGCTGGTTCGGCTCTGGGCGCCTGGAGCGCAGGTGGAAGCCCAGGTTCGGCGGGTGCTTGAAGACGAGCCTGAGCTCCGTCTCGGTTGCCTTCAGGCGCTTCCCCGTGCGGATGAAGAAGGGCACGCCGGCCCAGCGCCAGTTCTCGATCTCGAGACGGAGCGCCGCGTACGTCTCCGTGGTCGAGTCCGCCGCGACCCCGTCGACGTCGAGGTAGCCGTCGTACTGGCCACGCACGTAGTGGGCAGGGTCGGCCGTGACGACCGCGCGGAACAGCGCGACCTGGGCGTCCTTGATCGCATCGGGGTCGCGCCGGGAGGGAATCTCCATCGCCGCGGCGGCCACCACCTGCATCAGGTGGTTGACGACGACGTCGCGCAACGCGCCGACCGGGTCGTAGAAGTGACCGCGATCCTCGACGCCGAAGTCCTCGGCCATCGTGATCTGCACGGACTCGAGGTGGTTGCGCGTCCAGATCGGCTCGAGCATCGAGTTCGCGAACCGGAGGTAGAGGATCTCCTCGAGCCCCATCTTCCCGAGGTAGTGGTCGATCCGGTAGAGCTGCGACTCGTCGATGTACTGGTGCAGCTCGTCGGCGAGCTCGGTCGCCGAGGCGCCATCGTGGCCGAACGGCTTCTCGACGACCACGCGCGCGTTCTCGGTCAGCCCCGCCTCGGAGAGCCCCTTGACGACCCGTCCGAAGAGGAACGGCGGGATCTCGAGGTAGAAGACCGGCTGCTGCTTGCCGTCGATCGCCTTTGCGACCCGCTCGTAGGTGGCGGCGTCGTCGAAATCGCCCTCGACGTAGGAGAGCCGGTTTGCGAAGCGCTCGAAGACCTCCGGGTCGAGCTGCTCTCCCGTGGTCTCGATCGAGGTCCGCGCCCGCTCCTTCAGCTGGTCGACCGTCCAGTCGTCGACGGCCACGCCCACGATCGGGCAGTCCAGCAAGCCGCGCCGCTCGAGCCGGTAGAGGGAACGGAATGTCATCACCTTGGCGAGGTCGCCGGTGATGCCGAACACGACCAGGACGTCCGTCGGCCGGCTCCCGCCGGTCTCCGCGCTTACGCGCTCAGGTGCTGCAGTCGCCATCTCCGCGTCTCCCTCCCTAGGTCTCGACCCTGATCCGGCCCGAGCGTTGATGTGTCAGCCCCGCGCCGGCCCAGTCGACCACCGCCTTGGCACGGTCCTCGTTGGTCGGCAGCAGCGCGAGGTGGACCGTCCCCCACGCCAGCTGGGCCTTCTTCCCCTTCATCGTCTTGCCGCCGAGCATCTGCACCACGGCGGCGCCCCGGCCGATCGTGGCCATCGTGCCCTTGTCGCGATACTTGAAGGGCTTGGTCTCCTTGCCCTCGACCGTGCGGGCGATGGTCTCCCCGACGTGCTCACCGGACTGCAGCGCGACCGAGCCGAGCTGCGGCAGCACCTGCTCGGTCTTGGCATCCGTGATCGCCGCGATGTCGCCGACCGCGAACACCTCGGGGTGCGACGGGATTCGCAGCTCCCCGTCGACAGCGATGCGGTTACCCCGCTCGAGCTCGAGGCCGAGCGAGCGGACGAGCGCGTTCCCCTGCAGCCCGGCTCCCCACACCAGCGTGTGCGCGGAGAGCACGGCTCCCGACTTGAGCGTGACCTTCTCCGGAGCGACCGACTCGACGACCTCCCCGGTCATCACCTCGACGCCGCGCTTCGAGAGCGCCTTCCTCGGTGTAGGAGCGGATGTCCGGCTTGAACATCCCGAAGATCTCGGGCGAGGCCTCGACGAGCACGATTCGCGCCTGCTCGGGGTCGACGTCGGGATAGTCCTTGCGAAAGACGCCGTTGTAGAGCTCCGCCATCGCGCCTGCCGTCTCCACCCCGGTCGGGCCGCCGCCGACGACGACCATGTTCAGCGCGCCGTCCGCGACGAGCTGCGGGTGGCGGTCGGCCGCCTCCCAGCGCTCGAGGACGTGATCCTTGAGCCGCACGGCATCGGCGAGCGTGTAGAGCGGAAACGCGTGCTCGGCCGCTCCGTCGACGCCGAAGAAGTTGACCTCCGCCCCGAGCGCGAGCACGAGGTTGTCGTACTGCACCGGCTCGAGCTCGCCGAAGGTCACCTCGCGCGTCTCCAGGTCGATTCCCGTCACCCGGTCTTGGTGGATGCGGACGTTGTCCTGCTTGTCGAAGAGATCGCGGATCGGATGCCCGACGGCCGGCAGCTCGAGCAGGCCGGTCGCGACCTGGTAGAGGAGCGGCTGGAACGTGTGGTAGTCGTGCCCGTCCACGAGCACGACATCGACGTCGCTCTTCTTCAGCTGCTTGGCGGCGCCGATCCCGGCAAATCCTCCGCCCAGCACCACCACGCGGGGACGGCTACCGCTTGGGTCACCTCGAGCACTCACGAACGACCACGCTATGGACGAGCGGCCGCGCCGAGGTCACCCGAAGGGGATGAAATGTGTGCTCGGGCGCCGTTCGCCGCACCAGCGGACTTACCCACCAGATCGCAACAATCAGCTACTCATCAACCAGGGAGGGGAGCGGTCCAGTGCGGCGGAGTGCGCCTTCCCGATGGCAGCTGCCTACGAGTCGGCCGCGGAGGCGGGTGCGGGAGAGAGCCGGGCTGAGACGACGTAGGAGACCACGACGGCGACGATCACGAGCGGCATCAGAGTGAGGCCGTCGGCCTGGAGGAACAGACTCACGACGAGAACGGACGTGAGCGGCAGTCCCAGCATTGCGACCATCATCGCGCCGATACCCATTGCGACCCCCGCGATCATTGGAAGCCCGGGAAGGTGGGAGAGCGCAATGCCGCCGCTAGCGCCGATGAACATGCTCGGGAAAATTGGGCCGCCTCGGAAGCTGCTCAGCGAGAAGCTGTACGCGAGGCCTTTGCAGAGGACGACCATCATGAGCGCGCCCACGGTCCAGCCGGCGGCGCCTTCGATCAGGCCCGGAAGCTGATCCTGTCCCGAGAAGAGCACCTCGGCCGAGCTTCTCCCGGTTACTTCGACGAAGATCAGCACAACAACACCGATCGCGACGCCGACAACGGGTGTCAGCAGCACCATTCGGCGTTCGACGATCGGCTGGAGCAGCAGCGACAGCCGCTTGATGCCGGCGCCAAGGATCGCCGCGATGACACCAACCACGATCGCCCACAGAAACTCGGACACACCGGGGCTGTCGGCCGGAGGGATGTCCGGGATCGCGAGCGAGAAGGTGCCGAAGCCGGTCCAGTTGTCGAGCCCAATGAAGATCAGCGAGCCGACACCGGCAGCGAGCAGACCGGGCACGAGCACCACTCCGAGCATCGCGCCACCGATCCCGGCCACCTCCATCATCAGGAACGCGGCCGGAAGAGGTGAGCCGAGGAGCGTGCTGATCGCGGCGAAGCTCCCGGCGGCGCCGATCACGACACTGGCCATCTCGGGCGCGTCGCGCTTGACCAGGTGGACGGCGAGGACTCCGAGGCCACTGCCGATCGCGATCAGAGGCGCCTCCGGGCCAAGGACGACCCCGAGGCTGAGCGTGGCGAACGCCGCAATGACGATTCCGGCGAGCTCGATCGGCGGCACGGGTCCGGATGCCTTGAACCCCTCCGCCGGCTTGTGGCCTGCCGTTCCCGGCAGGTACCGGATTGTGAGCGCCACTAGCAGGCCGCTCAGCGCAAGCAGTGGAACCGGCCACCAGGCAGGTTGGCTTTCGAAGCCAAGGTCGCCGGGCAGCGTGCCGAACAGATAGTGCTGCAGCTCGGTGACACCCTTGAGAAAGAAGTACGCGGCCGCCGCCACCGGCACACCGATGATCGCACCGAACGCGAGCAGCACGACGTACGAGCGGCTCCGGAGAAGCTCGAGCGGATTCGGCCTAGCCCGTGTCGACGGCGCCGTGTCCGCGTCGGGGTGGCCCTCTTGGTTCACACGAGGACGAGCCCCGCTTGCTCAGGGGCCGTCGAACGGTCGTCGGAAACGCTCGTCGCTCCAGCCTGGTCGGTCGGTGTCACGGAGTCCGCTCGTAGCTGACCCGACGGCGCAGGTTGCCCTCGTCGGCCTGGTCGAACCAGATCGAGATCAGCACTCCACCGCGCGCCGCCGGCGACTCCACGAGCTCCGCGTACTCGAGCGCCGCCGCGATCCCCCGGTCGGCGATCGCCTCGAGCGCCTCGGCGTTACCTGCCCGCTCGGCAGCGGCGTGCGCCTTTTCCCAGCAACGAACTTCGGCGTGGAGCTCCTCGCCGTCTTGACGCCGGATCCGGTAGTCCAGCGTCCAGCCGTTCTGTGAAGGCTCGGTGAGGTCGCGTGTCTCGACCACTTCGGCCATCGGCGTCACCGTATGCGCCCCACCACCTGAGCTGACTCATCCACATCGGATGAAACGTGGCAAGGCTGATCGAGTCTAGTCTCGGCCCGCAACGCTGAACTCGATGGAGCTTCCAGCATGCTGACCCTCGCATCGAACCTCGGGGCCGCACGGAGCCAGATGGCGTTCACGCTGGGCTTCCACATCATCCTGGCCTCGCTCGGAGTCGCGCTGCCGGCGATGATGCTGATCGCGAACTACCTCGGACTGCGGCGTGGCGACGCCGACGCCCTGAGGCTCGCTCGGCGCTGGTCGAAGGCCGTGGCCGTCACGTTCGCCGTCGGGGCCGTGACCGGGACCGTCCTCTCCTTCGAGTTCGGGCTCCTGTGGCCCGCGTTCACCGGGCGTTTCGGCGAGGTGTTCGGCGTGTTGTTCGGGATCGAGGGCATCTTCTTCTTCCTCGAGGCGATCTTCATCGCGATCTACATCTTCGGCTGGAAGTACCTCTCGCCGTGGAAGCACTTCTGGTCGGGCGTGCCGGTCGTGATCTCGGGCTTCGGCGGCGCCTTCTCGGTGGTCGCGGTCAACTCGTGGATGAACCAGCCGCAGGGCTTCTCGCCGACGAGCGGCAAGGTCACCTCGGTCGATCCGTGGAAGGTGATCTTCAACCCAGCGGTGCCCTACGAGGTCCCGCACATGATCCTTGCGGCCTATCTGGTCACCGGCTTCATCGTCGCCTCCATCTACGCGGTCGGGATGCTGAAGGGCCGGCGCGATCGCATCCATCGGCTGGGCCTCCTGATCCCGTTGACCGTTGCCTCGATCGCGACGCCGATTCAGTTCGTGGTCGGCGATACCGCAGCGCGCGCGATCGCCAAGGACCAACCGGTCAAGTTCGCCGCGATGGAATGCGTGGAACAGACCCACAGTGACGTCACCGAGTACATCTACGGCCGCTGCACCTCCACCGGGGTCAAGGGAGGCATCGGCATCCCCGGCTTCGATTCGTTCCTGGTCGGCTGGAGCACCAGCACGCAGGTAACCGGGCTCGACTCCGTCGCGCCCGACGACAGGCCGCCCGCGAACACGATGCTGCACTGGGCCTTCGACACGATGGTCGGGATCTGCACGGTGCTGATCGGTCTCGGCGCCTGGTTCGGCTTCGTCTGGTGGCGGAGGCGTGACATCCCGCGGACGAAGTGGTTCCTACGCGCGTGCGCCGTCTCCGGCGTGGCGGCGGTCGTCGCGCTCGAGTGCGGCTGGATCATCACCGAGGTGGGCCGCCAGCCGTGGATCGTCTACAACGTGATGCGCACCTCCGACGCGGTCACCCACGCCGACGGCATCTGGGTCACGTTCTCGCTGGTGCTCGCCTTCTACATCGTGCTCGGCGCGACGCTCATCATCACCCTGCGAGCCATGTCATCGCGCTGGCGCAACGAGGACGTCGACGACGAAGAGGTGCCATACGGCCCGGACACCGAGCCGCCGCCGACGATCGCCGGAGCGACGCGGTGACCGCAGCGAACGCCGTCGCCGTGATCCTCGTCGTCGGCGTGACGATGTACGCCGTGTTCGGCGGCGCCGACTTCGGGGGCGGGTTCTGGAGCCTGCTCGCCGGAGGAGGAGAACGGGGCAAGCGGCCGCGCGCGCTGATCGACTGGGCGATCGGGCCCGTGTGGGAGGCGAACCACGTGTGGCTGATCTTCGTGCTCGTCGTCTTCTGGACCGGCTTCCCGTCCGCCTTCGAGGCCGTCTTCTCGACGCTGTTCATCCCGCTGAGCCTTGCTGCATTCGGGATCGTCCTGCGAGGAGCCGGCTTCGCGTTCCAGCACACGGCGCGCCGCGCTCGTGGGCGAGTCCTCGCAACGACCTCTTTCGGCGCGGCGTCGGTCCTGACCCCGTTCTTCCTGGGAACCGTGGTCGGCGCGGTTGCGGGCGGTCGCGTACCGGTAGGCAATGCGACGGGCGATCGGGTGACCAGCTGGGTCAACCTGCTCTCGTTCGTGACCGGCGCCCTCTTCGTGGCCACCGGCGCGTACCTGGCGAGCGTGTTCCTCGTCAGCGATGCCCGCCGTGCGGGCACACCCGACCTCGAGCGCTACTTCATCAACCGGGCGCTTGTTGCCGCGGTCGTCACAGGAGCGCTCGCTGCCGTCGGTCTGGTCGTGCTGCGCCGAGATGCACGTTCGATTTTCGACAGCCTCATGAGCGACGGGTTGGCCCTCGTAGTGCTCTCGCTCGTTTGCGGTCTCGCCGTGCTGGTCCTGCTTCACCGTGGTGCTCGGCGCGGCACTCGCGTGCTTGCTGCGGGCGCCGTCGTGGCCGTGATCTGGGGCTGGGCCGTCGCCCAGCATCCGTACCTCCTGCCGCCGAGCCTCACCGTCTCCGACGCCGCAGCCCCGCACGAAACGCTCGTAGTCTTGCTGATCGTCTTCGGCATCGCGGTCCTGCTTGTATTGCCGGCGCTCGGCCTCCTCTTCACGCTCGTGCAGCGCAACCTCGTCGAGGAGACCTCGCAGCCCAGCCGGCGTCCTCCGGAAGACACCGTGGCCGGGGTCTGAGTCCTCAGGTAGACAGCAGCCCCAGCTCGTGTGCTCGTGCGACGGCCATGAGGCGCGAGTGTGCGCCGAGCTCGCGCAGGATGTTGCGCACGTGATTCCGCACCGTCTCCTTGCTCAGGTGGAGCATCGAGGCGATGTCCTCTGTCGATGCGCCCTGGCCGAGCAGCTGGAGAACGTCGTTCTGGCGGGGCGTCAACCGAACCGACGCGGCAGCGGCCGGCCGTGGTCGACCCAGGACGGCGAGGCCGAACACGGCGTGACAGACGTCTCCGCCCGGAATGAGGACTGAGCTGATCTCGGCACGGCGCCTCGTGCCGTCGGCGGTGATGACCTCGGCCTGGTAGTCGGTCATCGGCTCGCCGCTGAGCTTCCGCTCGAGCTGCCGCTGGACGAGCTCGACGTACTCCGGTGCGACCACCGAGACAAACGGCTGCCCGACCCGGTCGCCGAACACGTCCCGCGCCGCCTCGTTGCTCCACGTCACCGTCCCTTGGCGGTCGACGATCGCCGCCGGAACGCTGACCTGCTCGAGCGTGGTCGTCAGGTCGATCAGCCGATTCGCTTCCACTGCTGCCCTCCGCGTCAGGCCATGAACGGCATCAGCTCTGGAGCCATCGTCACGAATGGTCGCATCATGTCGCGGTCTTCGTGTTCGAGGATGTGGCAGTGGTACATGTACCGGCCGCTGTAGGCGGTGAAGCGGACGGCGATCTCGACGATCTCGTTGGGATTGACCCGCACGGTGTCCTTGAGCCCTCGTTCGTTCTCGTCGATCGCATGGTCGAGCACGTCTTCCGGGTCGCGCTCGAGCGTGACGGTCGCCGCGAGCTCGCGCTCGCCGATGCCGCCGTCCGCGATCAGGTAACGGATCGGCCGGCGCGCGAGGATCTGAAACGGGTCGAGGTGGAGATGGATCGGATGGGTGTCGCCGGTCAGGTTGATCAGCTGCCAGACCTCGTACTGGCCGAGCATCGGGAAGAACGTCGTCGTGTCCTCGAAGTGGGCTGCGACGACGCGGTAACGCGTGACTTCGCCGTCGTCGGTCACGGTCACCTGCGGCCCGTCGTCAGCGTCGGCAGCAAGCGCGAGCTCCCGCATCGTCAGCATGTTCGCCTCGCCGTCGAGCTCGCGCTCGACCAGCGCGATCGCCCGCCGACGGGCGCCGGCGAGGGCCTCCGCGGCTGAGGGCTCGAAGTCGGTCGCCAGCTCCCGTGGAGTCGGTCGGCGGCTCCCCGCCTCGCCGTCGACGCGGAAGCGGAGCACCTGCGGATAGGGAAGCAGGCCCTCGAGGTCTGCGGCACGTTCGGCGTCTGCGGCCGGAAAGGAGGAGCCGTCGAACGGCGCAGCGGCGGTGTTGAGCACCGTCAGCTCGCTCCCGGGCGGGAGGTCGGAGAAGTCGACGAGCAGGTCAGCACGCTCGGCCGACGCGAGCACGAGCCCGTCCGTGGGCACGGGCACCGCGGTGCGGAGGAGCCCGTGGTCGGTACCGATCTGCGTCATCCGCTCGAGCTCCGGAGTTCCCTCCCGCAGCAGCACCAGTCGGTACGTCCGGGCGTTGGAGCCGTTCAGCACACGGAAGCGGTACGTCGCAGGCTGGACGTCGAGGACCGGCCAGACCTTGCCGTTCACGACCGTGAACGGCGGGAAGGCCTCCATCACGTCCGGGTCGGTCTTGTGGACGAGCCGGCCGGTCAGCCGCCCTTGCTCGTCGAGGTCGAAGTTGCGGTCCTGAAGCAGCAACGGCACCTCGAACGGCGGGCCTTCCGGCAGCCCGATGTCTCGCTCGCGGTCATCACGCACGATCCAGAGTCCCGCGAGTCCCGCGTAGACGTCGTACTTGGTGATGCCCATCACGTGGTCGTGGTACCAGAGGAGCGCCGCCCGCTGGTCCATCGGGTAGTGGAAGCGGGCAGGCTGGCCCGGGGCAAAGATGTTCTCGGCCCAGCCGTCGAATGAGGCGGGCGTGAGGCCGCCGTGCAGGTGGACGACGGTCTGGCCCGTCAGCCCGGCAGCGTGGCGGTCTGGCTCGCCGCCACTCAAGCCCGGAACGCACTGCACGGGCACACCGTCGGCGTCGGTCGCCTCGGGCGCAACGGTGGCAGAGACGGGGAAGGTGCCCTCCAGCTCGTTCCGCCACTCGACCGTGACCGGCTGCCCGCGCTCGGCCTCGATCGTCGGGCCCGGAAACGTCCCTTCGAATCCCCAGACGTTCGAGGCGGGAAGGTCACGGTGGAACCGGTGCTCGCCGGCGCGGATGCGCACGGTCAGCCGGCCGTCGTGCTCCGCCGCGACGAGTCGTGACGGGAACGGAAGCGGATCGACGAACGGCTCGATCGGCGGGGTGACTGCTCGCCTCATCGCTCGCGCGCGACGCTCGACCAGTGGTAGACCTCGTCCGCGCGGTGGAGCGGCCCGTCGAAGAGGGGTAGCCACGGGCCGATCTCGGTCGACCGGACGGGATCGTTGAAGACCTCGCGCACGAGCGACTCGGCGTTCGGCCCCTCCACCAGAAAGATGACCTCGAATTCGGAGAGGTAGACGCTGAACCGCTCGAAACCGCGCGTACTCTGATCAGGCATCGTGGCGGCGAGCTCGAGGGCGCGTTCGCGCGCTCCCTGGCGGAGCCTCGCCGTTAGCACCAGACGCTGCACAGCGGGAGTGTCTCACGACCGCCGCGATCCGTATGTCGCTCGACCAACCGATCGAGACGGCGGGAATCGAACCCGCGCAAGATTTCAGTCGGCGACGGTGCGAGCCGCTGCTTACGAGTGTTACGGCATCATGACGCCCTGCAGCACGACCGGGCCGAGCAAGGGGTTGAGCTCGGTGGCCTGGTCCACACCCGGGGGCGGAATCACGTCGAGCGCCTTCGGCACCTGGTTCGGATCGACGCCGCACAGCGGGTCGCTTCCGCCGGGAGCGCAGACGCCGAACTGGAAGTCCTGGGGCGTCGGCTGGAAGCCGCGCGCCTGGTCGGCGCTGAAGCCGTCCTGCCCGGTGAGCACGACGGTGAACGACCAGCCTGATGTCGGCGTCCCGCCGAGAGAGGCCTTCGAGACGCGGAACGTGATGTAGCGCGAGATCTCGTTCGCCGAGATGGCGATCGTGCCGACGGTGTTGGCGTTGGTCGCGTCGACGTAGCGTTGACCGAAGCCCTGCACCTCGAGCAGGCGGCTCCAGGCGTACCCGGGCGCGATCGAATAGTTGCGCTGTGGGAAGGACGCGGCGGTCGAGGTCGGCGACGGGCCAGGCTCGTGCACGTAGACGTCGACCAGCTGCGCGCCGAGCGGGCTTCCGAAGGTAGGCGACAGGTCGCGAGTCTTGACGCGGAAGACGACGTCCGAGCCCGCGTCGTAGACCTGGAAGTCCTGGAGGTCGTAGGCGCCGGGGTGGAAGTCGGGCGACGTCGGGTAGGCGTAAGTGCCCGGGCCGTTGTCGTCGCCGTTGGGATCGGTCACGTCGATGAGCAGCGTGCCCTGCACGAGGTCCCAGACAACCGTGCGCATCGCGTGCGCGGTCGCGCCGTTCGGGCTGACCGCGACGATGTTCAGCACGGTCGTGCCACCGGAGATCGCTGCGTTCAGGCTGAACGAGCCATCTGACGCCGCGGTCGTCGACGCTGTGGTCGTCGCGAAGCTCTGATCGGTGTTGGTCACGGTGACGTAGACCTTGTTCTTCGGAGCGGTCGTGCCGGTGACGGTTACTGGCGAGCCGGAGACGGCGCTCTTGTCGGCCGGGCTCGTCACCGTCAGCGCCGTCGCGCCCTGCGTGTGCTTGACGTAACGGTCGAACGTCGCCTTCGGCAGCGCGACGTTCTTGCCCGCGTCGAGGTCGGCCGCGAGCCGCACGAACGACGCCGCCGACCACGTCAGCGGCGCCGCCGACCCGGCCGGGCGGCCGTTCTGGAAGCCGATCGAGGCGATCGTCGGATCCGTGCCGAACGGCGACGCCGCGAGGTCGGGTAGCTCCCAGTCCTGCTCGGGTATGAGGCCTACGCCCGAGGCGAACTTCTGCATCCCGAGGAGGAGCGAGGCTGCGGTTCCCTTGTCGCCGGTCGCGAGATCCTGCTCGCTGCGCTCGGCCGACAGCACCGGCCAGAGGTGGCCGGTGCCCTTGTTCGACGGCGCCCACGGATGGCCGTCGTCCTTGCCGTCGCCGTAACCGTCGCCGTTGTAGCGATGCCACCCGGGCCCGCTCGTGGTGTCGGTCTCGATTGTCGAGTCGACGACCGGAAGCGACGCGAGGACGTCCGGGTCGCTCGCCGGGAGCTCGCCGAGCCGGACGAGCTCGAGGAAGCCGGCGTCGATCACCTGCCGCTGGTCGAGCGTCGGGCCGCCGTTGCCGAGGTTGTAGGAGATCGCCGCGTTCGGGTCGCCAGTCTTCGAGAGCCTGATGAAGTAGCGCCCGTTGCCGAGCGGCCCGTTCGTCGTGACCGTCCAGCCCTTGATCGAGCGCTGGTAATCGTCGGCCACGCCGAGCCACACGGCCGCCGAGACGGGGTCGCCGTTGACCTGGGCGATCTGGGCCGCAGCGACGAGGCCCGCGATCTCTGCCGCGATCGTCGACGGCGAGTACCCGCCCTGCTCCTCCCAGCGCTCCGGGCCGAAGGAGGGCCCGTGCGAGGCGACGAAATTCGCCGCCGGCTTGATGTGGTTCTTGTACAGCGACGCGCCGGTCAGCCCGAGCTGGTACGCCATCAGGAGCGGATACGCGCACTCGTCGAGCTGCGTATTGAACGAGTCCGGGGCGGTCTTGCCGTTGACGAGGCTGTTGCGAGGCATCGAGCCGTCGGGAAGCTGCTGGCGCTCGAGCAGGAACAGCGTTGCGTCCTTCGCGGTCGCGAGGTCGCCGTCGGCGAGCAGTCCGGTCCATGCCTCGTAAAGATCGCGGGCAAACACCTCGCGGTAGGAGCCGAAGTACGTGTTCTGCGGATCGCCGGCCGAGATCGCCTGGCCCCACGGTGACGCGAGGCTCGCGACGATGGCGCCGGGGAAGGTTTTGTCCTCGGACGCCTTGGTCACGTTCGCGCTCAGGTAGTACTTGTCGGCGAGCCCGTCGACGGTATTGCCGTCGAGCCCTTGGAGCTTCTTCGGCGGCTTGTTCAGTGAGTCGTCGTAGCGCTTCCAGCCCTTCCCGTACTCGCGGAGCGTCTCGTCGAACTTCGCGCCGAGCGAGCCCTCGGCCGCACCCACGGCCTGGCTCTGCGACGCGCCGAAGCCGAGCGCGAGCGTCGCGGTGCCGTCGCCCCCGACGAGGACGCGCGCGTGCTGTACGACGTTGCCGTTCGTGACGTCCGTGGTCGTGCTGTCGATTGAGTCGTCCGGTGAGCCGACGAGCCCGCTCGAGCCGTTCGCGAGCGGCCCGTCGAGCGCCGCGTAGACGGGCTGGGCGTAGTCGCGGTTCGCCGCGTTGGTCGTCGTATTGGTGTCGTACGAGACGAGCACCGGATGCCCAGTCGAGGTGTCGACGGTGGCAGAGTCGCCGCCGCCGTTCCCCTGACCGCCGCCGCCGTTGCCGTTGACCGTCGCGTCGAAGCGCACGTACAGCCGGGAACTCGGGTCCTGCGGGAGGAACGTCACGTGCATGAGCACCGTGTTCCGGCCCGGGTCGGTGACGTAGTCGGTGACGATCCGGTATTTGCCGCTCTTCGCCGTCGCCATGATCCGACACGCCATGCCGCCGGAGTCCGGCAGAGCCTCGGCCATGTAGGTCATGTCGCGCGTCTGCAGGTCGATGAAGGTCGAGCCTTCGCTGACCTCGTACTGCAGGGTCTCGACGTTGGTGTTGTCGACGGTCGGGTAGTACGTGTCGCTCAGGACGCCGTTCGCGACGGTGTACCAGACCTTCGACTTCGTGTTGCGCGCGGTGCCGAGGCAGTCCTTGCGCGCGAGGTCGAAGTGCGAGAGGTCGCCGTGCGAGATCGGCGCGCTCACAGTGAGCACGTGCGTCGCCGCGTCGTAGCTGAACGTCACCGGCGCGTGGTCGTACGGAACCGTGAGCGGGATGTTCGCGCCGCCTGGTACGCCGCCGGCGCCGTAGTTCACGTCCCAGCTCTCGTCGACCGCCACTTTGGCCTCGTACGAGCCTGCGGGCAGCGCCGTCGTCTCGAACGTCGCGGTGCCGTCGCCGTCCGGATCCTCGAGCCACGAGCGCAGGCAGTCCGGCTGCCAGTCGCCCGGGCAACCGAGCTCCGACTGGAAGCTGCCCACCGCGACCGGGATCTGCGTGCTCACGTTGTCCGTGATCCAATGGGTCTTGTGGTCGTAATAGAACTTCACCGCACCGCCGGGCGCGGCGAGCGGGATGTTCGCGCCGCCGGCCGCCGCGTGGAGGCCGTAGTTCTCGTCCCATGAGTCGTTGAGCGCCGCCTTGTACTGGTAGCTCCCCGTCGGGAGCGAAAAGGTCCCTTGCCAGACGTCGTCGGCCGCGTCGTACGTCAAGTGCGTGGCAGCGCAGGTCGGGTCCCAGTCGCTGGCGCACCCCAGCGCCGACTGGAGGTCGCCCGCGATCGTGACCGACATCGGGTTGGGCGTGCTCGAGGCCGTTGACGCGGGCAGCAGCACGAATGCTGCAGCCGCGAGCGCGAGCAGCACACACCGGAGCGTCCCCCCTTCGGGCACGGGCACGAGCATACGACCATCCGCTCCAGCAGTCCAGCCCGGCCCTTCGCCTCCGCGTGAAGGCAGGGGCCGAGGCGGGCAAGGGGATTGATGGAGGCGGCGGAATCGAACCCGCGCAAGATTTCAGTCGCACTCCCGAAGCTGGAGAAGGCATGACGTTCGCGGCCGTTGCTGCTAGAAGAACTGTCCCAATGCTCCCGTCTTGAAGTCATCCGGCGCGATCGCGACGTCACCCGAGAAGGGGTAGCTGAGGTCGGCGAGCACGACGAGCGAGACCGCGACCACCATTGCGATCGCGGCGGGGCCGAGCGCGTCCCTAAGCGTTGTCCGACTTCAGGGCCTCGTGGCGGCTGCGCCTTCGAGCGCGTCTGAGGCATGGCGAGAGAGCTGGCTTTAGAGCGGCCGGAACTCCCTCGCCGGTCCAGATCGGAGAAGCGATCGCCGCTCCGGACCGCGAGCGAGCCCACAGCGGCTCCGGCAACGACGCGCGCGTCGTCCTCCGCGAACCGAGCATTCGCTCACGCAGCGCGTCTCGCCGTTCGACGGTGAACCCCGGCGGGCGATCCTAGGCCGCCGTCGAACCCGCGGAAGTGCGGCGACCTAGCGCGCGGTGGACTCGGCGAGCGCGCGGACAGCGCCTCCCGGGCGGCTGCCGCTCTCCTCGATGTCGCGCATGCCGGGCAGAAACAGCGCCGCCAGCGTGATCGCCGCGCCGATGAGGCCGGCCCCGACAAGCGTCGCGTGCACCCCGATCACGCTCGCGACGGGTGCGGTTAGGGCGAAGGAGATCGGCAGCAACCCGATCGAGATCATCCAGTCGAGGCTGGACACGCGGCCGAGCATCCTGCTCGGGACGTGGCGCTGCTTGATCGTCGCCCAAACGATCGTTCCTGCGGTCTCGAGGGCGTTGAAGACCAGGCAGGCGAGCATCAGTTGCCACGCCGCTGTCGCGATGCCGTACACCGCGATCGCCAACGTTGCGAGCGTCCATGTCGCGTACATGACGGTCACGTCGCGGCGCGGGTGCCCGCGCTGGCCCATCAAGACGGCGGCGCCGATCGCGCCGGCTCCCCCCGCCGCGAAGACGAGGCCGAGGTCTCGGGCCGAGGCGTGCAGCTCGTTCTTGACCATGTACGGGAGCAGGACCTCGCTCGGGCCCAGGAAGACGAGGTAGGCGGCGGCCGCGGCCACGAGCGTGCCCCAGAGCCAGACGCGGCGGCGGATAAAGGTGAACCCCTCGCGCATCGCAGCGCCGGGCGACTCGTGCCTGGAGGTGACCCTCCTCGGGCGCAGCATGAGCACCGCGACCGCCGAGGCGCCGAACGAGGCAGCGTCCACTGCGAACGCGAGGCCTGCACCGACCGCGACGAGCGCGCCGCCAAGCAGCGGTCCGAGCAGCCGAAGCGCGATCGGGCGCACGAGCTGGTCGAGCGAGTTGGCGGCGGCGAGGTCGTTCCTCGGAAGCAGGTCGGGGATGATCGCCTCGAACGCCGGGGTGAAGAACGCTGTGCCGCAGCCGTAGAGCGCCACCAGGGCGACGAGCTGCCAGAGCTGCAGCGAGCCCGTGAACACGAGCACCGCAAGGCAGCCGACCGCCCCCGCGCGCAGGACGTCGCTCCACAGCATCAGTAGCCGACGGTCGCGCCGGTCGCTGAGGACGCCGCCGACCAACAGGAACGCGACGGTCGGCACCGTCATGCCGATCCCGACGATCGAGAGCGCCGCGGGCGCGTTCCAGAGGGCGTAGGCCTCCCAGGCGATCGCGATCAGGAAGATTCCATCGCCGACGAGCGAGATCGCCATGCCCATCCAGAGCACGCGGAAGTCGCGGTGGCGAAGCGGCGCGAGGAGCCGCGCCCGCTCGAACCCGCCGGGTCGGTCGAGCGCCTCGTGACTATGCTGCATTCGTCGCCGCGTCGAGGTCCGACCACTCGGGCCGGCCCGCGAGGAACGTGGCGAGGTCGGAGCTGGGCATCGGGCGCGCGAAGAGGAAGCCCTGGCCGATCTCGCAGCCGAGGTCGTGCAGTGAGCGTTCCTGTTCCTCGAGCTCGATGCCTTCGGCGACGACGTCGAGGTCGAGGCTCGCGCCGAGCGCGATGATCGCGGACTGGAGCGCGACGTTCTCGCCCGCGGCCACGAACGAGCGGTCCATCTTGAGGATGTCGACCGGGAAACGGCTCAGGTAGCTGAGCGACGAGTAGCCGGTGCCGAAGTCGTCCATCGCGAGCCGGACGCCGAGCGCCTTGAGGTCGCTCAACCGCTGGACCGCAAAGTCGGTGTCGGACATCATCACCGACTCGGTGATCTCGAGCACGAGCGACTCAGGCGGCAGGCCGCTCTTCTCGAGCGCTACGCGCACGTCACTCACGATCGAGTCCGACTGCAGCTGGCGGACGGAGAGGTTGACGCTAATCGCGAGCGGTTCCTTGCGCGCGAAGCGTTTGTGCAGCTCGGCGCCCTCGCGACAGGCCTCATTCAGCACCCAGCGGCCCATCGAGATGATCAGCCCGGTCTCCTCGGCAAGCGGGATGAACTGGTCCGGCGCGATCGTGCCGCGCGTCGGGTGCTGCCAGCGCAGAAGCGCCTCGACGCCAAGGATCTCGTGGCCTGGGAGGCGCACGACTGGCTGGTAGTAGACCTCGAGCTGGTTGACCTCGATCGCCTGCTGGAGCTCTGCGCGGAGCTCCAGGCGCTCGACGACCCGCTCGTGCATCGCCGGCTCGAAGACTCGGTAGCTTCCCTTGCTGTCGCGCTTCGCCATGTACATCGCGACGTCGGCGTTCCGCAGCAGTTCGGCCGCCTCCGGGACGCTTGCTTCGCGGTCGATGAGGCAGATCCCGATGCTCGCGCGCGGGAAGACCTGTTTGCCGTCGATCTCGTAGGGGAGCTCCAGCGCGTGCAGGATCCTGGCCGCGGCGTCCGCGGCCTGCGCGGAGTCGTTCACGCTTTCGAGCAGTACGGCGAACTCGTCGCCGCCGAAACGGGCGACGGTGTCGGTCGGGCGGACCGCGATCCGCAGCCGGCGTGCGACCTCCTTCAGTACCTCGTCTCCCGCCGCGTGGCCGAGGCTGTCGTTGACGGTCTTGAAGTCGTCGAGATCGATGAAGACGACGGCGATGTCCGGGAAGCCGCGCTGCGAGCGCATCAACGCGTGCTCGACGCGATCCTCGAAAAGGGCGCGGTTGGCGAGGTTCGTGACCGGGTCGTGGAAGGCCTGGTGCTGGAGCTGGTCCTCGAATTCCTTCCGCTCGCTGACGTCGCGGCTGTTGAGGACGATGCCGTGGACGTGCTCGTCGTGCAGCAGGTCGGTGTGCTGGACCTCGAAGCGCAGGCTCGTGCCGTCCTTGTGCGCGAGCGAGCACTCGAGCGTGTGGGCATCCGTGCTCCCCGAGCCGTCGCCGGCGATCAGCTCCCGCAGCCGTGACCGGTCGGCCTCGCTCAGGAGCCGGTCGAACTGCGTGCCCTCGACCTCGTCGGCACGATAGCCGAGCACCCGCTCCATCGACGGGCTCTGGTACGTGACAACGCCGTTTGCGTCGAGCACGGTGATCAGGTCGCTCGAGTGGGCGACGAGTGAGCGGAATCGCGCCTCGCTCTGCCGCCGATGTAGGTCGGCCGCGAGGGACGCGCCCTCGACGGCCAGCGAGACCTGCAGGCCGAGGGCCTGGAAGGAGTTCACGACCTCCTCGGAGATCGTGGCGCCCGAGTTGGCGACGAGCAGGCCGCGCACCTCCGAGCGGATCGAGAGCGGGGTGAGCAGAACGGTGTGGCCGCCCTCGAAGCGGAGCTCGTTCCGGACTTCGCGCGGAAGCTCCAGGTACGGGAACCGGGACTGGCCGGCATGTTCCCGAAGCCAGTCGAACGTCGACTCGGTGAGCTGCCAGTCGGAGTCCTGCGAGGACGCGGCGACGACCGGTGCGCCGTCCTGAAGCAGCACTAGGTGGACACAGGTGTCCTTGCCCAGCAGACGCTGTACCCCCGCGATCGCAGCGTTGTTGATCTGCTCGTAGCCCGCTGCTCCCACGAGCTCGGCGCCGGCCACGCGGAGCGTGCGCTCACGCGAGACGATCCGCTCCTCCTGCCGGACGAGCCCGGCCATCCTGGTCACGACGAGGAGGAAAAGGACGGCCGAAGCGACGATCAGCACCAGGACGTCGGGGTTGCCGAGCGACTGGGCGAAGCGGATCGAGGGTGCGATCAGGCATGCGGCGCCGAGCAGCGCTAGCCGCATCGAGGTCAGGCGAGCGCGCGAGTCGGTCGCAGGCTCCTCGAGCACCCGCATCGACGGGTGGAGCGCCGCGGCCCCCCAGAGGATGTAGTACATCATCCAGCCCAGGTCGTAGATCAGCTGGCTGTGGTTGTACGTACCCTGCAGGAGCGCCAAGTTGTACGCGGAGTCGGTCGCGAGCAGACAAACGATGCTCCCGGCGAGGAGGTAGAAGGCCGGCGCGCGCTTGCCCGCGTCGACTGCGAGGCGGATCGCTGCGGCGAGCAGGAGGACGTCGCCCAGCGGGTAGGCGATCGACACCGCCTTCCCAAGCCAGGAGATGTCGGTGAGGTGGATGTTCGGCGCGATCAGGAACACCCACGCGAGCAGGCCGATGCCGATCGTCAGGATCAGAGCGTCGATCAGGGCCGCCGGGTCGCGGCGCGGGTTCCGCCGCTTGACGAGCACGAGCAGGCCGGCCATCAGCACGGGGTACACGGCGAGGTAGAGCGCGTCGCCCGGCGAGGGGAACGATGCGTTCGGGTTGCTGTAGGTGTAGACGTCGCCGCTGAAGAAGAGGAACTGTCCGGAGGCGAAGAGCCACCACGCCGCTCGCGCTCGCGGCCTGTGGGCCCGGATTCCGGCGACGATCGCGACCACGCCCGAGAAGCCGACGGCGTTCAACAGCGGCCCCTGACCCTTGAGCGGCGGCACGAACATGTAGAGGCCCGCGAGCGCGGAAGCGGCACCCACGTACCACCACCACACGTTCCCGCGCCAGGCGCGCAGGGACATCACGCGGCCCTCACCTTCGCCCGCACCGGCTGCAGGTCGAACCGGCTGGCGAGACGGCCGAGAGCGTCCGTGAGCTGCTCGACCTGAGCGGTCGTGTTCGCGGCGGTGAGCTGGATGCGGAAGCCGACCTCGTCGCGCGGGACGAGCGGGTAAGCGGCGAGCGTCACGTAGATGCCGTTCTCGAACAGGAAGCGTCCGGCGGCATCGATGTCCTCGTGTCGTGCGAGCGGCACCTCGATGATCGGGAACCCGGAGCGATTGGGGGTGTGGGCGCCGATCCGGTCGAGGCAATCGAGCACGTCGATCGTCTTCGTCCAGAGGTCGGCCCGGATCGCGTCGCCGCGGCGGTCGTTGACCTCGAAGCCCGTGAGCGTGGTCGCAAGAGAGGCGACCGGCGAAGGGCCCGAGTAGAGGTAGGGAGGTGCCGCCGTCTTCAGCAGGCGCTTCAGCTCGGGCGGGCACGCGAGGAACGCAGCCAGCGACGAGTACGACTTCGAGAGACCGGCGACGAGCACGACGTGGTCGTAGCCTTCGTCGAAGTAACGCATGATCCCGTTGCCCCGCTTGCCGTAAGGACTGAGCTCGTCCGCCGCCCGCTCGCCGATCACACCGAACCCGTGCGCGTCGTCGACGTAGAGAAGCGCGTCGTACTCGCGCGCGAGGCGAGCGAACGCCGGCACGTCCGCGGCGTTGCCGGTCATGCTGTTGACGCCGTCGATGCAGATCAGGCGCGGCGCCTTGCTGCCCTGGCGCAGCAGCCCCTCGAGGTCGTCCACGTCTTCGAAGGCGAACCGCTTGACCGTCGCGCCGTGGACCCGTGCCAGCTCGCAGCCGTCGTAGATCGTCTTGTGGGAGCGGTTCTCGAGGAAGATCGTGCCGCTGCCCGCGAGCACGGGGATCACGGACATATGGATCAGCGTGATCGTCGGCAAGACGAGTGTGTCTTCGGCGCCGAGCAGCTCGGTGAGCCTCTCTTCGATCTGTTCGTAGAGCACCGGGCTGCCGAGGAGGCGCGACCAGCTCGGGTGCGTCCCCCAGCGCTCGAGGTACTCGGGAACCGCATCGATGATCTCGCGGTCCAGGTCGAAGCCGAGGTAGTTGCACGAGGCGAAGTCCGCGAGCCAGGCGTCGCCGATGCGAATCATGCGCCCGTCGATCTCGTCGATGACGGCGTCGGTCATCGGGTTCGAGCGTGAGAGGTCCGCGAGATCGCTGCATGCATCGAGCCAGCGGTCGATCCACCGCGTGGCGGCAGGTGCGGATCGTGACGAGCCGCGCTTCATCGCCCGAGAATCGGCAAGAAGCGGCAGTTTCTTTAGCGTGCGGGCGGGTTCAGTCTTGGATCGCCTGCTTCCCAACGACGCTGCCGATGCCGGCTTTGCCGGCGTCGGCTCCGTCCACGCGCGCCGTTAGGAGTCGATCCGGTCGAAGTCGTCATGCTGCGGTGCCAGCCCTCCGACCCCGATCGGGAGTGGAACATGTTGCTTGTCCAGACCGGCAGGCGTAAGGTCGCGCTCGAGTTCTCTAACCAGGGAGGTCCTCATGACCACCACCAGCCTGCTCCCTGATGTCGGGGTCGAGCTTCGGGAGGGTTACGCCCAGGTCGGCGACGTGAACTTGCACTACGTCGAGGCCGGCGATGGGCCGCTGATCGTTCTGCTGCACGGCTTCCCGGAGTTCTGGTTCGGTTGGCGGCTACAGATCGAGCCGCTCGCAGCGGCGGGTTTCCGGGTCGTCGCCCCCGACACGCGTGGCTACAACCTGTCCTCGAAGCCAGAGGACTTCAAGGACTACGGCGTCGACCTGCTCGCCGACGACATCCGCGGCTTCATCGGAGAGCTCGGTGAGGAGTCGGCGTTCTTGGTCGGTCACGACTGGGGCGGGTCGATCGCCTGGACCGTTGCGATGAACCACCCCGAGGTGGTCGACCGACTCGCCATCCTCAACGCGGCACACCCGCGGCGACTCTCGGAGGGACTGCACCACCCGAGCCAGCTGCGGAAGTCCTGGTACTTCTTCTTCTTTGCGGTACCGGATCTGCCCGAGCACGTGGTACACGCCAACGACTGGCACTTCTTCCGGCATTTCCTGCATGACGCGAACCCGCCTTACTCGCCGGAGGAGATCGAACGCTACGTCGAGGCGTGGTCACAGCCGGGCGCAGCCGCCGGGATGATCAACTACTACCGGGCCTCGGTCAGACAGTCCCAGAAGGAAGCAGCGGCAAAGATTCGCCCGCTCTCGGCGCAGACACTGATCATCTGGGGTGAGCGCGATTCCTACCTCAACTCCGACCTCGCCGACCCCGAGCCCGACGACGTGCCCAATCTCGACCGCGTGGAGCGCCTGCCCGACGCGTCGCACTGGGTGCATCACGACGCGGCTGAACGCGTCAACCAACTGCTGATCGACTTCTTCACGCCGTCGGGATAAGCGCTAACGGCTTGGGCGCGAGTAGGTCTCGGAGCGCCGCGCGCACAACTCTCAACCGGTCACGTAGTCGGGAGGTAGACGATGGGCAAGGCGATCGGCGACATTCTCCCGCTGGCGATCGGCGTGGCCATCAGCCCTGTGCCGATCTCATGCTCGGAACGCCACGCGCGTGCGAAAACGGCCCCGCCTTCGCCGTCGGCTGGCTCGCCGGGCTGACGATCGTGGGGACGATCATGCTCGTGATCGCGAGCGGCAACGCGACCGAGTCGTCGGGTGAGCCGGCCACCTGGACGAGCGTGCTCAAGCTCGTCTTCGGCGTCCTCTTCCTTCTGCTCGCGGTTCACTCCTGGCGCGGCCGGCCGAGCGCCGGGCAAGAGGGGCAGATGCCGAAGTGGATGCAGGCGGTCGACACCTTCAGCGCCGGCAAGGCGCTTGGGCTCGGGGCGATTCTCTCGGGGCTCAACCCGAAGAACCTCGCACTGACCGTCGCGGCGGCGACGGCGATCGCACAGACGAGCATCTCGACCGGCCAGGAAGCCGGCGCTCTCGCCATCTTCATCCTCATTGGTTCGCTGACGATCCTCGCGCCGCTCGTCATCTACTTCGCGATGGGGACGAAGGCGACGAAGATCCTCGACGGACTCAAGGGCTTCATGGCGGTACACAACAGCGCGATCATGACCGTGTTCTTCTCGTGCTCGGCGCGAAGCTGATCGGCGACGCCATCAGCGGCTTCAGCTCATGACGAAGACCGCCTCTTCCGTGCTCACGTTTGCGTCAACATCAAGGACCGCGCACGACGGTGACCATCTCATCGATCCGATACTCCCTGACGAAGTCATCGCGGCCCTCCGCTCGTAACGTGACGCGCACGGCCGTCTCTGTTCGATCGATGTCTCGCACCACTGTCGCCTCGATTTCCCCTTCGTGCTCGGGAAGGCTGATCAGGACGACATCGCCGATCCCGAGCCGTTGTGCGACGAACTCGATCGCCATCGGCTATGTGAGGCCGGCGTCGCGGTAGCCGTCTTCGCCCTGATCTCGAGGTAATCGGGCCTGAGGTTGCTCGGGGGATTCACTCCCAGGTAGCGCTCCCGGTTCTCCCCTTTGCCGAAGTAGCTGACGAGCGACAGGAACGACCGAATCTGGCTGCCTGCGTACGAAAAATGTATGCCGTCGACGTACTCGCCGCCTTGTTTCGTTCCAAGCTTTCGCACCGACCTCCGATTGATGCTCCAGTACCGCCGGGGACGAGAACACTGGCTGCAACATACGCCAAACGGGCTATCTCCAAGCTGTTGTTCAGCCCCCCATCCCGGCCTGAGCCTCTGCCAGTCCGTCCACGCGCACCTCTCCGTCGGCGTCCTTCTGCACGAGGACGACGCCCTCGACCGTGATCGTCTTCTCGTCGGACGACGGCGTCGGCCGCTAGCCGGCCGCGGCCCTCGTCCGCTCGGGCAGCACCCAATCCGGGCGAACGAAGTGGCACGTGTAGCCGTTCGGGTAGTTCTCGAGGTAGTCCTGGTGCTCGGGCTCTGCCTCCCAGAACGGGCCCGCGGGTGCGACCTCGGTGACGACCTTCCCGGGCCAGCGGCCCGATGCCTCGACGTCGGCGATCGTCTCCTCGGCGATGCGACGCTGCTCGTCGTCGAGGTAGAAGATCGCGGAGCGGTAGCTGGTGCCGATGTCGTTGCCCTGGCGATTCAAGGTCGTGGGGTCGTGGATCTGGAAGAAGAACTCGAGGAGCTCCTTGTAGGAGGTCTGCTCGGGGTCGAACACGATCTCGATCGCCTCGGCGTGTGTGCCGTGATTGCGGTAGGTCGCGTTCGGCACATCGCCGCCGCTGTAGCCGACCCGCGTCGAGACAACGCCGGGTCGCCTCCGGAACAGGTCCTGCATCCCCCAGAAACATCCTCCGGCAAGAATCATCTTCTCGCGTGCTGCGTCCACGTCGGGCACCTCCTCACGTGAGTCGTTCCGAGATCACTGTAGCCAGTGGGATCGCTCTGGCCACCCGGACGCGCACCGTAAAGCGCAGGCGCCTAGCGAACGACGCGAGGCGGGTCGAGGCCAACCGCCGAGAGCGCCCGCGCCTTGGGCGGCAGTCGCGATTCCCTTCGGACCTGCGCCCACGACAGCCAGGGTCGCCATCGCCCGAGGATAGTCCCTACCGTGAGGCGGCTCGCCTGAGCGGTCGCCCGTGCGCCTGCTCCGGAGCCGCCGCCGGGCCAGGGCCGGCCACGAAGTCCCGCGACCGCACCAGCACATACCCCGCCACGGAACCCACCGCCGCCACGGCGACGCTCACCAGAGCGATCGTGTTGAAGCCCGTCACGAACGCGTGATGCGCGGCGTGCACCACCTTGTCGCGGTCGGCGGCGGGCACTGCCTGCAAGGCGCGCCCGGTCCCGCCTGACGCCGTAGCCCGCGAAAGCTCGTGGACGTGCGGCGACGCAGGACATGCCCGAGACCAGCGGGGTGAGCGCCGACTGCGATCTTCGACTGGAAGATCGCGCCAAGGCCGGCGATTCCGGTGGCGAGCCCGAGCTGGCGAGCCGTGTTGTTCGCGCCCGACGCCATGCCGCTCAGCTGCGGGCGGACCACGCCGACGGCGGTCGAGGCCAGCCCGGGGGTAGCCAGGCCTATCCCGATGCCGGCCAGGACCTGGCCGGGCAGCAGCGCGGTCCACCCCGACGAGTCGGACAGGTTCCCCATCAGCAGTAGCCCGACCGTGACGAACGCGAGCCCCGTCCCGATCAGCAGCCGCACCGGTATGCGCGCCGTCAGGCGGCCGCTCAGTGGCGAGACGAGCAGGATCGGCGCGGTGACCGGCAGCGACCGGAGCCCCGCCTCGAACGGCGAGAAGCCCAGCACGTTCTGGAAGAAGAGCGTGATGAACAGGAACATCGAGAAGATCGACGCCGCCAGCGCGAAGGCAACGATTGTGGCGCCCGTGAAGGCCGGCTTGCGGAACAGCGAGAGGTCGAGCAGCGGGTCGGCGGCGCGGCGCTCCACGAACACGAACAGCACGAGCAGCAGCGCGGAGGCCGCGAAGCAGCTGATGATCAGGGCGCTCCCCCAGCCCTTCTCGTTGCCGCGGATCAGCGCGTAGACGAGCAGGAAGAGGGCGGGGCACAGCAGCGCCACGCCGCGGAGGTCGACGCCGGCGGCGGCCGGGTCGCGCGACTCGCGCAACCGCAGCCGCGCGACGACGAGCGCGGCCAGGCCGATCGGCACGTTCACGAGGAAGATCCAGCGCCACGACAACCCATCCACGAGCGCACCGCCCACGAGCGGCCCGATCGAGACCGCCGCGGCCGTGGTCGCGCCCCAGATGCCGAGCGCGGTCCCGCGCTCGCGACCCTGGAACTCCTGCGCGATCAGGGCCAGGGAGGTGCCGAACATCATGGCCGCGCCGATCCCCTGCGCCGCGCGGGAGAGGTTCAGGAAGAGCGGGTCGGGAGCCAGCCCACAGGCCAGCGACGAAGCAGAAAAGATCGCCAGCCCGAGCATGAAGACGAGCCGGCGGCCGACTTTGTCGCCCAGCGACCCCGCCGCCAGCACGAAGCCCGCGAGGGTCAGCGCGTAGGCGTCGATCACCCACTGGAGGTCGCTGAAGTTGGCGCCGAGGTCGCGCTCGATCGACGGCAGCGCGACGTTCACGATCGTCACGTCGAGCAGCAGCATGAAGATCGCGATGCAGCTCGCGAGCAGCGTCCACCACTTGCGCTCCACTGGGTTCCGAGACTACACCCGGGGTGGTTTACCTTTCGTTCGATGGCGACTCGAGAAGCGACCTGTCACTGCGGCCAACTCCGCCTCACCGTCGACGACGAGCCTTTCGCCGTCTCGATCTGCAACTGCCTGGCCTGCCAGCGCCGCACCGGAAGCGCCTTCGGGATGCAAGCCGGCTTCAAGGCGGATCAGGTCACCGTCGAGGGCCGCTACAGCGATTACTCGCGCATCTCTGACGAGGCTGACCGGAAGGAGCACGTCTTCCACTTCTGCCCCGACTGCGGCTCCCAGGTCTTCTATACCGAGCCGACAGAGCCCGAGCTGCTCGTCGTCTCGGTCGGCGCCTTCGCCGACCCGACCTTTCCACCGCCGACCGAGTCCGGCTACGACTCGAAGCGGCACCCGTGGATCGGGTTGCCGGAGTCGGTCGCCCGCCATGCCCCCGAGCTGTGGGCGACGGTGCAGCCGCTCTACGAAGCCGGCGAGTACGCCGAGGCCGCCGACCGCGGGCGCGAGCTGCTTGCGGCCCATCCCGACGACGGCAGGCTGCTCTACAACGTGGCGTGTGTCGAGAGCCTCGCGGGCCAGACGGCCGACGCGCTCGAGCACCTCACGCGCGCAATCGAGCAGTGGGACGGCGTCCGCGCCATGGCAAGCGGCGACTCCGACTTCGACCCGATCCGCGACGAGCCCGCATTCGGCGAACTGACCCGCGGTTAGCTCGGCTCGTCACCTAGGACGAGGCGAGCATCGAGCGAGACTCTGCACGCGCCTCGCGCCACCAGACGAGCTCGTACGTGTGCAGCGCAAGCCAGATCAGGGTGACCAGTGCGAGCGCAGCGAGTGCCGGCACCGCGGTCGCGAGCGGAAACACGAGCAACATGAGCACAGCCGCTGAGAACCGGCCACGGCTCAGCGCCAACCGCCCTTCGATCCGCGACCGGACCGCTGAGTACGCGAGCAGATAGAGCGCGCTTCCGCCGCAGAGGGCGAACGCCGTAGCGGAATCGAGGTCCTCCCCGACGTGACCGACGATGACCTTCATCGCGAACGCGGACAGCACGATTCCGACGATCATCGGCAAAGTAGGCCAGCCAGAACGACGTGGCGACGAGCAGGCCGAGAATCGCAGCCACCGCCTCGCCCG
Source organism: uncultured Actinomycetes bacterium (assembly GCA_963772975.1). Lineage (GTDB taxonomy): Bacteria > Actinomycetota > Thermoleophilia > Gaiellales > Gaiellaceae > AC-32. The sequence continues at coordinate 107,155 of CAVYZH010000011.1, read as the reverse complement.
GCCCGATCTTTGTGGCGCCGATGCCGATCGCAACGAACGCCTCGCCGAGCGCAATGATGATCACGAGCCCGTAGCGCTCTGCGAGGTGCGTCGGGAGCACCCGCCAGCCGGTCGACCCGCTCAGCCCCGCACCCACGTACGTGCACACCAGCGCAGCGACCCACAGCCACGTTCGAGCGCCGTCCGCGAAGCCGAAGCCGGCGATGAGGATCAGTGTCGCGCCGACGAGCGTCCATGGCGCCAGCCGGAGCACGGCGGCGAACAGGTCGTGGTTGCCGCGGCCGGCAAGGGCGTAGAGCGCCAGATGCATTGCGACGACGATGAGAAAGCAAGCGCCGAAGAGCACGCCGTCATCGCCGAACACGCCCGGCACCGCGAGCGCCGCAAGGAACATGGCGATCAGCGCGACGAGCAGTGCGGCTCCGACGAAGCCTTCCTCAGGATCGACGGTGTTCGTCAACCAGGCGTAGGCAGTCCAGGGCCACCAAAGCGCCGCGAGGACGAGCACGCCACGACCGATCCCGGCAAACGTCGGATCGTTCGCGAGCAGGGTCGTCACCTGTGTAAACGCGAACACCAAGACGAGGTCAAAGAAGAGCTCTCGCGGCGTGACGCTGTGCTCGTGATCGACTGCCGTTGCGCATCGTCCGCGATCGCAGCCGGTGAAAGCGCCGCCGCGGCCGATGTGGCGGGCGCGGCTCACGTCGGCCGGCAAGGACGCGTTCCCGTCAGCTCACGGGATCCCTCGGGAAGAAGACGATCCTCTTGCTCAACCGATGCGGATCAGCTTCTTGTTGACGAACTCGTCGGCGCCGTAGCGGCCGAGCTCGCGTCCGAAGCCGGAGCGTTTCGTGCCGCCGAACGGCAGCTCAGCTGAGTCCGCGCCGACAATGTTCACGTAGACCATGCCGGCGTCGATCCGGTCCGCAACGCGCTCGGCCTGCTGTAGGTCGTTCGACATCACGTACGAGCCGAGTCCGAACGGCGTGTCGTTTGCGAGCGCGACCGCCTCCTCCTCCGACTGCACGCGATAGACCTGCGCGACGGGGCCGAACAGCTCCTCACGGTAGATGTCGTTCTCCGGCGTGATGTCCGTCAGCACCGTCGGCTCGAAGTAGTTGCCGTTGCGCTTGCCGCCGGCGACGACCGTCGCGCCCTGCTCGACCGCGCGTCGGACCTGATCCTCGAGGCGGTCGGCCGCGACCTGAGAGGACAGCGGCCCGCACTCCGTCTCGCGCTCGCGCGGATCACCCTGCTGCACAGCGGTGAGCGCGGCCGCGAACTTTTCGAGGAACGGCTCGTAGAGCTCGTCGATCACGATCATCCGTTTCGCGCCGTTGCACGACTGGCCGGCGTTGTCGATCCGGGCGGCGACGGCGTCCTCGACCGTCTTGTCGAGGTTGTCGGTGCCGAGGACGATGAACGGGTCGGAGCCGCCCATCTCAAGAACGACCTTCTTCAGATGCCGGCCAGCGATCTCCGCGACGGCGGCGCCGGCGCGCTCGGAGCCGGTGACCGAGACGCCGCGGACGTGCGGGTCGGCGATCACCCACTCGATCTGCTCGTTCGTGGCGTAGACGTTCACGTAGGCGCCGTCGGGGAAGCCAGCGTCGACGAACATCTGCGCCATCAGCTCGGCCGACTGGGGGCACTGGGGTGCGTGCTTCAACAGGATCGTGTTGCCGATGACCAGGTTCGGCGCCGCGAAGCGTGCGACCTGGTAGTAGGGGAAGTTCCACGGCATGATCCCCAGCAGCACGCCGAGCGAGCTGCGGCGGACGACGGCCGACCCCTGACCGTTGAGGAGCTCGATCGGCTCGTCCGCCATCAGGGCTTCCGCATTGTCGGCGTAGAACTCGTAGATCGACGCGCAGAAGTCGACCTCGCCCCGTGCCTGACCGACCGGCTTGCCCATCTCGGCGACGATGATCTCCGCGAGTTCCTTTCTACGTTCCGAGTACAGCTCGCCGACGCGCCGCACAAGCGAGGCGCGATCGGCGACAGTCGCAGCTTTCGACCATTCCCGGTGCGCCCGGTGGGCGCGGCCGACCGCGTCCTGCAGGTCGTCGTCGGTGATCGTCGGGTACTCCTTGACCGTTTCACCGGTCGCGGGGTCGACAACTGCGTACATGCTCGTCACTTCGATTCAGGGGACTTTTGCACACTCTGGCATGGAGGCCAAGAACCGCGATTCGATAGGGTCAGACGCATGATCGGGCAGCGTGCGCTGCTGGTGGTCGACGTTCAGCGCGGCTTCGAGGATCCAGCGCTGGGACCCCGCGACAACCCCCATGCCGAGGAGAACGTCGCCAAGCTGATTGCCGCGTGGCGCCGGCGCGGCGACCCGATCGTGGTCGTTCAGCACGATTGGCCGGGTGGACCGCTCGAGCGCGGCACGCCCGGCTTCGAGCTGAAAGAGGCCGTCGACGGCGAGCCCGATCTGCGCATTGTCAAGAGAGTGCACTCGTCGTTTCACGGAGATGTCGATCTCGACGCATGGCTGCACGAGCGTGGGATCGGCGCGATCGCGGTGTGCGGGATTCAGACGAACTTTTGCTGTGAGACGACCGCTCGCATCGGCTCCGACCTCGGGTACGACGTGTGGTTCGTCCTCGACGCGACCCACACGTTCGACATGGCCGCGCCGGATGGCGAGGTGGTGCCAGCTGCCGAGATCGCGCGCATGACCGGCATCAACCTCCAGGACGAGTTCGCCCAGGTCGTGACGACCGCGGCAGCCTGCACGTTGCTGGATTGAAGGGGTGGAGGCGGCGCTTTCCACAGGGCCGCCGCGACCGACGTGGCAGGCGCGGCTCGCCTTGGCCGGGGCGACACCTTCTTGTTAGCTCGCGGGAAGCGCGTGATCCCAACGAGGGGCTCACGGGGGAAACCGGGTTTCCCCGTGAAGCGAGCAGCCGGGCTTTGCCCGGCTGCGATGCGATGGAGGCGGCGGGAATCGAACCCGCGTCCGAGGCCGCACCGGACAGAGCGTCTACAAGCTTAGGCTCCCGTTGAGTTTCGCCCGGCGGCCGGTTGGGAGCCGACCAACCTCAGGGCTAGCCATCCTTTGGAGTCGCGCTTCGGGCGATTGGCTCTCCCTAGGCGCCGAGCCCGTTTCTGACGCCGCTACCCGAGCCACGGGCCGAGCTCGGAGCGACGCGCTTCGCTACGGGTTAGGCAGCGAGAGCGAGTGCGTTTGTGTTCTTCGCACTTGCGTTGTGTCCCGGTTGTTTTAGGAGGCCAACCGGGGACCTCCGCTTGCAGCTCTGCCGGAGAACCGACCACGTCGAAACCAGGTCGCCCCCGTATGTCACTGACCAGATTGTAGCCGCCGGCCCCGGGGCTGCCCGTGCGCCATGACCTCCGCGGTCGGCAGCTCGAAGACGAACATCGAGCCTTTGCCCCCGTTCGGCTCGACCCAGATGCGGCCGCCCATGCGGTCGACCAGCTCCCGGCAGATGTAGAGGCCGAGACCGGTCCCGCCCACGCCGCGCGTCATCTGCGGATCGGCGCGATAGAACTTCTCGAAGATCCGCTCCTGATCTTCGGGCTGAACGCCAAGCCCCTCGTCCCTCACGCGGAAGCGAAGAAAGCCGTCGCGCTCCTCCATGCCGACCTCGACGCGGCCGCCCTCGGGGGAGTACTTGATCGCGTTTTCGACGAGGTTGACGAGCACCTGCCGGACCTTGTCGGCGTCGGCAGCGACCTGCGGCACGTTCTCGGGAGCCTCGACCTCGATCGTGACGGACGGCGGCGCGTGCATCCGCGTAGCCTCGACGACGCGTTCGACGAGGTCGTCGGCGTCGAACGGCTCGGATTCGAGGTCGAGCCTTCCGGCGTCGAGCTGGTTCGCCAGCAGGATCTCGTTCACGATTCGGCCGAGCCGCTCGGACTCGTCGGCGATCAGCGAGACGAAGCGCTCCCGCCCGGTCTCGTCGAGCGCGAAGTCATGCCGGAGCAGCGTCTGCGCCGCGCCGTAGACGGCGGCCAGCGGCGTGCGCAGCTCGTGCGAGGCAGTCGCGATGAAGTCGGCCTTGATCTCCTCGAGCCGGCGCGCGTCGGTCAGGTCGCGGAACGCGTAGACCGTGCCGCCGAAGAAGCGCACTCCGGAGATCGCGATCCAGCGTTCGCCACGCGAGGTCTCGACCGGGATCAGGACCTCGTCGTGACCCGGATCGGGAGACGCGGAGACGGGGACTCGCTCGACGGCGGTCTTCCAGCCGGGAATCGCATCGGCTGCGGCGTGCCCGACGACGTCGCCGGCGGAGATGAAGGTGATCGCCTCGGCCGCCGGGTTCCAGAGCCGGACGACGCCCTGGCGGTCGAGCAGCAGGATGCCGTCGGCGACGTGCTCGAGCACCCACGCTGCGTCCGAGCGCTCCTCGACCTCGTGGTAGAGCCGCGCGCGATCGAGCGCTAGGGCAAGTCGTGCGGCCATGTCCTCAGCAAGCGCGACGTCCTCGGACGAGTACGCCGGCTCGCGTTTCGTCCGAGCCAGCGTGAGCACACCGAGCCGTTGTTTGCGCGCTCGTAGCGGGACCGAGACGACCGAGCGTGCCTCGAGGTCGCCGAGCGAGACGCGCTCGGCGCTCGAGCGCTCGTCGAGGGCCGGGAGGATGCTGGTACGGCCGTTCTCGAGGACAGCCCGGACCTCGGCTTCCGGCTCGTTGGCGGGTACTCGTGCGCCGTTCGGACTGGTCGTCGCTCCTCGCGCGACTGCCACGCGGCGAAGGTCGTTCGCGTCGTCGACGACGTCGATCAGGCACCAGTCGGCGAAGTCGACAACGATCAGCTCCGCGATCCGCGGCAGCGCGCGGTCGAGGTCGACGTCGGTGGCGATCTCGTTCCCGACGCGCCGGAGCAGGTCGAGCCGCGAGCGGCGCTCCGCGCTCTCGGAGGCCGCCTCTCGCTCCGCGGCCTGGAGCAGCTCGCGCCGGTCCTCGCCCCGCTTCAGCTCTCCGACGTCGCGCAGGAACGTCTGGACGTACAGTGGCTCGCCCTTCGTGTCCCGCACCGTGGCGCTGTCCTCGCGCACCCAGACGGCGCGGCCGTCACGCGCAAGCAGGCGGTAGTCGAGTGAGACCGGAGCTCCGCTGGTCGCGCGCTCGAGCTCCGGCTCCACGCGCTCGCGGTCGTCCGGATGTAGAAGGCGCAGGTGCAAGTCGCGCTGCTCGACCCACTCCGAGGGGGAGTACCCCGTCACGTCGGCGATCGAGGGCGAGACGTACAGCGTCTCTCCACGGTCGCCTGGCACAGTTAGCCAGGTCACGAGCGGCAGGCCGTCAAGCAGAGCGCGGTACCTTGCCTCGGCCGTCTCGAGCTCGTCGGCACGCGCCTGCTCCTGCTTGCGTGCGCGCCTCGCCAGCAGCAGGGCGAACGCCGCCCCGGCCAGGAAGGTGACCGCTGCGACGAGGATGCGCTCCCAGCGCTCGGGAAGCAGGACAAGGAGGAGGGCGGCCGTCGCGGCCAACACGAGGGCGGAAACGGCGGCGAGCCCGGGACGGGCGCGGTACTTCGCGAGCGAAAACACAGGGCGGCTTCTCCAGGGTACCTCTCGGTCCGGCGGGCTACAAGCCCGCTGCGCAGTACCTATCGTGGTACGGATGATTCAGGTCGCACCCGTAACGGACGAGGCCGACGAGCAACTCTCGCTCGACGCCTACCTCGAGACGTGGCCGCACGAGAGCTTCGGCCTGCCCGAGGTGCTGGCCTTCAAGGCGAGCCTGCTGGACTACGCCGACCTGCTCGCCCGCCAGGACGGCGTCGTCCTCGGCTGCGGGTTCGCGGCCCTGTTTCCCGGCCTCCCGGAGAGCCCACGGGTGATGATCACCGTTCCACCAGGGCAACGACGCCGCGGGGCCGGCACGGCGCTCTACTCGGCCATCTCGGACTGGGCACGCGAGCGGGACCTCGAAACGCTCGAGGCGGTCCTCGCAGACAACGACCCGGACAGCCTCGCGTTCGCGGAGCGGCGGAGCTTCGTCAAGGAGCGGCACGAGAAGGGCGTCGCGCTCGACCTGACGGCGATCGAGCCGCCGCCCGTCGAGCCGCCGCCGGGGGTCGAGATCGTCACCTGGGCCGACCGGCCCGAGCTCGCGCGCGGCCTGTTCGAGATCTCGGTGGAGACCTCGCCGGACGTGCCCGGCTACGAGGACGAGCAGCACGAGCCGTTCGAGGCCTGGCTCGAGCACGAGATGCAGGGCCCAGGCGACCGTCCCGAGGCGACCTTCGTCGCGGTCGCGGGCGACGAGGCCGTCGGCTACGCGAAGTTCTCCCTCTCAAGCGCGGCGCCGACGTGCGCCCACCACGACCTGACCGCGGTCAAGCGAGCCTGGCGCGGCCGCCGGATCGCCCGTGCGCTGAAGTCGGCGCAGATCGGCTGGGCGAAGGCGAACGGCTTCGAGCTAGCTGAAGACTACGAACGACGAGCGCAACACGCCGATGCGCCGGCTGAACGAGCAGCTCGGCTACCGGCCCTCGATCGGGCGTCTCTTCCTGCGGGGACCGCTCGCGTGACCGAGACGATCGCGACCGAACGGCTCGAGCTGGTCTGGCTCTCTCCGGAGCTGGTCGAGGCGATCCTCGACGGGCACCGCGACGAGCTGGGGTTCGCCGTCCCGGACGACTGGCCCGACGAGCACGACCGGCGCTTCCTTGCCTTCCGGCTCCGGCAGATGGGCGACGAGCCGACCCGCGGGCGCTGGCTGGTGCGGGGCATCGTCCTCGCTGAGACCCGCGAGCTGATCGGTCACGTCGGCTTTCATGGCCCGCCCGGCATCAACTCGCTGAAGGCGCCCGACGCGGTCGAGGTCGGCTACACGATCTTCGCGGAGCACCGGCGACAGGGCTATGCGGGCGAGGCCGTGCAGGCACTCCTCGACTGGGCGCGCGCCGAGGGGATCCACCGCTTCGTCGCCTCGGTCGGGCCCGAGAACGAGCCCTCGCTGAAGCTCGTGCGGCGGCTCGGCTTCGTCGAGGTCGGCCGCCACTGGGACGACGAGGACGGCGAGGAGCTCGAGTTCGAGCTCAGGCCTTCCGGCTGAGGAACCCCGAGAAGAGCGGCGAGACGACCGAGTTCGACCGCCTCAGCAACACGGAGGGGTAAGCCTCGCTTCGGATCCTCGCTGTCGGCCGTCTGTGCTGGCGGCCGGACTCTTCAGCGCCGCTGGGCCTTCAGCTCGCGCTCGATGCGGCGCTTCGACTCTCGATCGGCGATGTCGCGCCGCTTGTCGCGGCCCTCCTTGCCGCGCGCGAGCGCCAGCTCGACCTTGGCGCGGCCGTCCTTGAAGTAGAGGCGCGTGGGCACGACGGTCAGGCCCTTCTCGGCTACCTGCGCGGTGAGGCGGTCGATCTCGCGACGGTGCAGCAGCAGCTTTCGGTCGCGGTCCGGGTCGTGCGAGGCAACCGAGGCCTGCTCGTAGGGCGGGATGTGCAAGCCAACGAGCCAGAGCTCGCCGTCTCGCGCGTCGGCGTAGGCGCGCTGCAGGACGGCGTGTCCCTGGCGCAGTGACTTGACCTCGCTGCCGTTCAGCACGAGCCCAGCCTCGAAGCGATCGAGGAAGTGATAGTCGTGCCGCGCGCGGCGGTTCTCGGCGATCTGCTTCTCGGCCACGCGGCCGATTGTAGGTCGGCACGGTTCTGTCACACGCCCGCCACAGACATGCGCGCTCTTCGCCGCTACGCTCACCGCGGGTGGCGGGTGGTCCGATCCCCACCCATGGGTGGGGCCGCGCGCGCGTGAACCTTTAGCGGTCGGGGGTCAGCTCGAGCTCGACCTTGCCTTCGCTGCGGCGAAGATCCGCGACGCGCACCTCGAGCGGATCGCCGAGACGGTAGGTGCGCCCGCCGCGGCGGCCGACGAGCGCGGTCGCGAGTTCGTTCAGCTCGAAGTAGTCGCCCGGGAGGCGCCGCGCCGGGACGAAGCCCTCGAAGACGTCGCCGAAGCGGGCGAACAGGCCCGACGGGATCAGGCCGGTGATCTCGCCCTCGAAGGTCGTTTCCCAGCCGAGCTCGAACAGCCGGCGCTCGAGGAGCCACGCGAGGCAGAGATCGTCCGCGCGGTACTCGAGCTTCGAGGCGTGACGCTCGCGCTCCGAGGCGTGCTGAGCGTGCTCGTCGAGGTCGTCCGGGAGCGGCTCGTCCGAGGCGCCGAGCTCGCGCAGCAGCGCACGGTGGACGACCAGGTCAGGGTAACGGCGGATCGGCGAGGTGAAGTGGCAGTACGCGGTGCTCGCGAGGCCCATATGACCGAGGTTCGCGGGGTCGTAGCGCGCCTGCTTGAGCGCCTGGAGCACTAGCGGCGTGAATGCCTCGCGGCCGCGCCCTGAGCGCTTGACGTAGTCGGTCACCAGCTCGCTGGCAGCGCCGGCAACGGCCGCTGCATCGCTCGGGCCCATGCGCTCGGGTGCCGGCGGCGTCGGAATGCCCAGGTCGGCGAGACGCGCGAGCAGGAGCGAGACCGCCTGCGGCTCGGGGGGCTCGTGGACGCGGTACAGCGCCTCGCGCCGGCGGCCGGCGAGCAGCTCGGCAACGAGCTCATTGGCACGGATCATCAATTCCTCGACCAGCATGTGGGCGTGCGGCTCGGACTCACGCCAGGCGCGCTCGATCCCGCCCTCGCCGTCGAAGGCGAAGACGACCTCGGAGCTCTCGACGCGCAGCCCGCCGCGCGCGAAGCGCTTGTCACGCAACTCCTGTGCGAGGCGCTCGGCGCGGCGCAGCGCCTCGGTCAGCGCCGGCTCGGAACGCTCGCGGCCGGCGAGGATCGCCTCGGCCTGGCCGTAGGTCAGCCGGGCCGAGCTGCGGATCACCGAGCGGTAGAAGATCGGCTCACCGCCGTTCAACGGGAACTCGACAGTGACGCAGAGCCTGTCGACGTTCGGCCGCAGCGAGCAGAGCTCCTCGGACAGCTCGGGCGGCAGCATCGGCGAGACGAGGCCCGGCACGTAGACCGAGAACGCGCGCTCGGCCGCGCCTCGGTCGAGCGGCGTACCGGCGTGGACGAACCACGAGACGTCTGCGATGTGCACGAAGGCGCGGTCATCCTCGACTGTCAGCGCGTCGTCGTAGTCCTTGGCGGTGTCCGGGTCGATCGTGAACGAGAGCCGGTCGCGCAGGTCCACCCGGCCCTCAGGATCAATCGCGGGCGGGTCGTAGGGCTCGAACCCCCGCAGCTCGCCTTCTTCGACCAGCAGCCCCTCCAGCACGACCTCGATCGAGCTCGCCGGCCCCAGCACGCGCTCGACCCGCGCGCGGCCGCGGCCCTTGAGCACGACCGCCAGATCGCCCGGCCCGCCCTGCGTGCGGCGATCGAGCAGCAGCGGCGTGCCCGGTACGAAGTACGGCTCGCCGACGAGATGCTTGCCCCTCGAGGCGAGCTCTACGACAAGTGGGTCAGACCTGGAGGAAACGGCGGATCGTCAATCCCGACCCCGCAGCGCCCAACGCCAGACCGGCGCCGAGCACGATCAGGATGTGGAGCCCGAACGGCCAGGCGTGGATGTCGGAGGCGTTTGTCAGGTGGATCAGCGGCATGAACAGCTCGCGCCCGAGCACGAGCAGGATCACCGCGAGCACCGCCCCGCCCAGCCCGCAGAGCAGGCCTTCGATCATGAACGGCCCGCGCACGAACCAGTTCGTCGCGCCGACGAGCTTCATCACCTCGATCTCGCGTCGCCGCGCGAAGATCGAGAGGCGGATCGTGTTCGCCACGAGCAGGGTCGAGGAGACGAGCAGCACGATGAACGCGATCAGGACGACGATCCAGAGATACCGCGCCACCGATAACACGCGGTGCGAGATCTGGCTACAGCTCTCCCCGATACCGGAGGCCGCGGCCTTCGAGCCTGGCGCGGGCGGACAGATCGTCTCGACGCCCTTCGGCTTCGATGTCCCGAGCTGCGTCGAGATCGCATCGATGTCCTCGGCGCGCCGGGGGATCACCTTGAACGCGTTCGGCAGCGGGTTGCCGGGCAGCCCGGCGACCAGCTCCGGGTGCTTCTTGCGCTCGATCGCGAGCGCCTCGGCCTTGGAGACGAAGCGGACGCTCTTCACCTGCGGCATCGCGGTCAGCAGGGTCCGGACGTTGTCGATCTCCCCTGTTGACGCCTCGCTTCCGCACCGCAGCTGCGTGCAGAAGTAGACGTTCACGAGCAGCTGCTTCTTGTAGTGGTCGCTGAGCGAGAGCGCCCAGCTGCCGAGGCCGATCACGAGGCCGAGCATGAACATCCCGATCAGGACGGTCGTCGTCGCGGCGAAGGTGGTCGAGAGGTTGGCGCCGAGCGAGCGGATTGCCTCGGCGACGATGACGCGGAAACGGGTCACTCGGTCGTATACCCGCCGCGGCGCTCGTCCCGGAGGAGCTTGCCGCCCTCGAGCGCGATCACGCGCTTGCGCATCTTGTCGACCATCTCGCGGTCGTGCGTGGCCATCAGAATGGTCGTGCCCGAGCGGTTGATCCGATACAGCAGCTGCATGATCCCGACGCTCGTGTCGGGGTCGAGGTTGCCCGTCGGCTCGTCGCAGATCAGCAGCGGCGGATGGTTGACGAACGCGCGCGCGATCGAGACGCGCTGCTGCTCGCCGCCGGAGAGCTCGTCGGGCAGGGACGACATCTTGTGGGTGAGGCCGACCATGTTCAGCACCTCGGGCACCTTGCGCCGGATCGCGGTCGAGTTCTCGCCCTGCACCTTGAGCGCGTAGGCGACGTTCTCGGCCGCCGTGCGGTTAGGCAGCAGCTTGAAGTCCTGGAACACGCAGCCGACGTTGCGGCGCAGCAGCGGTACCTTGCTGCGCTTCAGCCGCCCGAGCTCACGCCCGCCGACGACGATCCGGCCCCGTGTCGGCTCGAGCTCCTTCAGCACGAGGCGGATGACCGTCGACTTGCCCGAGCCCGAGGCGCCGACGATGAAGACGAACTCGCCCTTGTCGATGCCGAAGGAGACGTCTTGCAGGGCGGCGACGTCCGGCTCGTAGATCTTCGTCACGTTCTCGAACGTGACCATCGCCGAGCTCGAGGGCGCAGGCGAGGGCTCTGCGGGCTCGTGGTCGAGAACCGCAGTGGAAGTGTCTGTGTGCTGGAGATCCGGTTCCTGCACGGGCCTTTTGCGAGCGAGGCCGGCGCGAGGATGCGACGGCTGGGCTACGGCGGCGAATGCTAGCTAAACGGGTGGCTAGACGACCTTCCCGGCGGCCTTCGCGAGCAGGTATTCGTGGACGAAATCGTCCAACGCGCCGTCGAGAACTGCCTGCGTGTTCCCGGTTTCGTAGTCGGTGCGGTGATCCTTGACCAGCTGGTAGGGGTGCAGGACGTAGCTGCGGATCTGGCTGCCGAAGTCGGCTTGCTGCGCGGCGCCGCGCTCTTTGGCCAGCTCCTCCTCGCGGCGCTCCTGCTCCTGTTCCAGCAGGCGCGACTTGAGCACTCGCAGGGCGGTCTGCTTGTTCGAGCTCTGGCTGCGCTCGTTCTGGATCTGAACGACGATCCCCGTTGGGATGTGCGTGATCCGGACGGCGGAGTCGGTCTTGTTCACGTGCTGGCCGCCGGCGCCGCTGGCGCGATAGGTGTCGATGCGCAGGTCGCTCTCGTCGAGGTCGACGTCCACATCGTCGGTCAGCAGCGGGCTGACGATCACCTGCGCGAAGCTCGTGTGGCGGCGGTGGGCCTGGTCGAAGGGGCTCTGCCGGACGAGCCGGTGGACGCCACGCTCGGCCTTGAGGATTCCGTACGCGTTCTCGCCCTTGACGCTGAAGGTTGCAGACTTGAGGCCGGCCTCCTCGCCGGGGCTCGCCTCGAGCAGCTCGGTCTGGAAGCTGCGGTTCTGAGCCCAGCGGAGATACATGCGCAGGAGGATCTCGGCCCAGTCCTGCGCGTCGGTGCCCCCCGTGCCGGCATGGATCGTGACGAGCGCGTCGCCGGCGTCGTACTCGCCCGAGAAGAGCGCGTCCTCCTGGAGGCGGTCGAGCTCGGCGCGGAGCGGCGCGATGCTGGTGACGATCTCGTCCTCCATCTCGCCGTCCATGGCGAGCAGCTCCTGCGCGTCCTGGTAGTCCTGGACGAGCCGGCGGTAGCGCTCGAGGCGGCGCGTCAGGCGCGCGTGCTCGGCGCTGACCTGCGCCGCATGCTGCTGGTCATCCCAGAAGCCCGGCGTGCCCAGCTCTTGCTCGAGCTCGGCGACGCGGCTCTCGAGGTGATCCGGGTCAAAGGTAATCACGGACCCAGGCGAGCTGGGCCCCGATCTCCTGGAGCTGCTGGTCGAGCGGTCGAGTCGGGGTCTGGTCGGCCATCGCTGGTCGATGGTAGCGAGTTCCTTAATCGCCGAAATGCGCTGTCGGGCTTTGCTCGGCAGCGCTCGCGCTGCGTCTAGGGCGAGGCGAGGCGGCGAAAAGTCGTCATGCCGACGGCGAAGCCGGCGGCGGACTTTTCGACGTCAAGCGCCGTGGCAGCGCTTGAACTTCTTGCCGCTGCCGCACCAGCACGGGTCGTTGCGGCCGAGGTTCTTCTCGCGGTCGCTCGTCACGCGCTGCTGGGTCATCACCGAGCCGCCGCCCGCGTCGAGCGTGCCCGCCGTCACCGAGGCGCCGTCACCGCCGAGCGCGATCCCGGCGCCACCACCCGCCGCAGCGATCGCCTGCGCGCCCGCGAGTGACTCGTGCGCGTACGCGAACCCGTCGTCGTTGAGCGCCTGCGCCGCCTGCGCCTGCTGGAGCTGGTCCGCCTCCTCGACCTCGATCTCCGCATGGAAGAGCGTCCGCACGACCTCTTCGCGGATCTCGCCGTTCAGCTCCTCGAACATCCGATGCCCTTCGCCCGTGTACTCCACCAACGGATCCTTCTGCGCCATCGCGCGCAGGTGCACGCCTTCGCGCAGGTAGTCCATGTTCTCGAGGTGCTCACGCCAGCGGTGGTCGACGACCTGCAGGATCACGAACCGCTCGACGTCACGCAGCAGCGGCTGTGACGTCTCCGGATTCAGGCCGAGGCCCTGCTCGCGCTCCTTGTAGGTGTCGCGCGCGTCCTCCTGAAACTCCTCGACAAGCGCCACGCGGTCGAGCCCGACCTCCTCGCGCAGCTCGTCCGGCGTGATCGGCTCGTCTGTCGCGTAGAGGTCGATCATCGCGCGGCAGAGCGCGTCGAGATCCCACTCCTCCTCGAACTCGCCGGTCGTGTACTGGTCGACCGTTCGTTCGATCACCTCGTCGATCCAGAGCCCGACCTCCTCCGAGAGGTCCTCGCCCTCGAGGACGCGCCGGCGCTGCCCATAGATCACCGTGCGCTGCTTGTTCATCACGTCGTCGTACTTGAGCACGTTCTTGCGCATGACGAAGTTCTGCTCCTCGACCTTCTTCTGCGCGTTCTCGATCTGGTTCGAGAGGATCTTCGCCTCCATGGGCTGGTCGTCCGGCACCTTGAAGCGCTCCATGATGTTGAAGATCCGGTCGCCGGCGAACAGGCGCACGAGGTCGTCCTGGCCGGAGAGGTAGAAGCGCGACTCGCCGGGGTCGCCCTGGCGGCCCGAGCGGCCTCGGAGCTGGTTGTCGATCCGGCGCGCCTCGTGGCGCTCGGTGCCGAGCACGTACAGGCCGCCGAGCTCCTTGATCTCGTCCTCGAGCTTGATGTCCACGCCGCGGCCGGCCATGTTGGTCGCGATCGTCACCGCGCCGCGCTGGCCCGCCTCGGCGATGATCCCGGCCTCCTTCTCGTGCTGCTTCGCGTTGAGCACGTTGTGCGGGATGCCCTGGCGGTCGAGCAGCTGCGAGAGGTGCTCCGAGACCTCGACCGAGATCGAGCCGACGAGCACCGGCTGGCCCGCCTCATGGCGCTCCTTGATGTCGTCGATCGCGGCGTTGTACTTCGCGTCCGCTGTCTTGAAGATCAGGTCGTTCTCGTCGTTGCGGGCGACCTGGACGTTGGTCGGGATCTCGACCACGTGCAGGTTGTAGATCTCGACGAACTCCTTCTCCTCGGTCTTGGCCGTGCCGGTCATCCCGGCGAGCTTGTCGTAGAGACGGAAGTAGTTCTGCAGCGTGATCGTGGCAAGCGTCTGGTGCTCCTCCTGGATGCGCACGCCCTCCTTGGCCTCGACCGCCTGGTGCAGGCCCTCCGACCAGCGGCGGCCCTCCATGATCCGGCCGGTGAACTCGTCGACGATCTTGACCTCGCCGTCCTGGACGACGTAGTCGACATCGCGTTGGAAGAGCGCCTGCGCCTTCAGCGCCTGGTTGAGGTGGTTCGCGAGCTGCCCGTTGCGCGGGTCGTAGAGGTTGTCGATCCCGATCGCCCGCTCGACCGCCTCGATCGCGCCCTGCATCGGCGAGATCGTCTTGTGCTTCTCGTCGTACTCGAAGTCGGCGCCGGAGGCCTCGGCCGCGCCCTTCGGCTGGCCGGGCCTGGCTGCAAAGCCATCGAGCGTCTTGGCAACGCGCGCGAAGTCGTAGTAGACCTGCGCGGCGGTCTCGGGCTCGCCGGAGATGATCAGCGGCGTGCGCGCCTCGTCGATCAGGATCGAGTCGACCTCGTCCACGATCGCGAAGTCGTGGCCGCGCTGGACGACGCCCTCGAGCGTGACGGCCATGTTGTCGCGCAGGTAGTCGAAGCCGAACTCGGAGTTCGTGCCGTAGACGACGTCGGCCGCGTACGCTTCGCGCCGGTCGTCGAAGGGCATCATGTTCGCGATGTAGGAGGCCCGCATCCCGAGGGCGTCCCAGACCGGCTTCGTCCACTCGGGGTCGCGCTTGGCCAGGTAGTCGTTGACCGTCACCAGGTGGACGCTGTTGCCGGTCAGCGCGTTCAGGTAGAGCGGCTGGACGGCGACGAACGTCTTGCCCTCGCCGGTCTTCATCTCGGCGATGTCACCCTCGTGCAAGACGATGCCGCCCATCTGCTGCACGTCGAAGAGACGGATGCGCATCGAGCGCTTGAACGCCTCGCGGACGGCGGCGAAGGCCTCGAAGACGAGCTCGTCGACCGGCTCGCCGTTCTCGATCCGCTGCTTGAACTCGACGGTCTTGCCGGCGAGCTCTTCGTCGCTCAGAGCCTCGAACTCGGGCTCGAGCGTGCCGATGTAGGCGGCCTGCTCGGCCAGCCGCTTGACGCGCCGGCCCTCGCCGAAGCGCAGGACTTTTTCGAAGGATCCGAGCTGCTGAGCCATCGTCTTAGGGTAGCTGCCCTACAGGGGGTCGGCCTGGATCTCCCAGGCCTCGCCGTCCAGGCGGTTGGCGCGCACGACGTAGTGCTCGCCCTGTGAGCCGCCGATTCGCTCGAGCTCGGGGACGCTGCCGAACATGCGCTCGCCGTCGACGGTGAAGGTGCGGCCGGCCTCGCCCGAGACAAGCACGAGCTCGTCGCCGTCGGCGCGGAAGCTCGCCACGGCGATGCGTCGGGCCGCCACGGCCCAGACGTCGTCCTGCTGACGGACGGCCTCGGCGCGGTAGGGCGTTTCGAGGGTTTGCTCGACCGCGTCGGCTAACGGCCCGAGCATGTCCGGCGGCTCGTCTTCGTCCACGACCAGGTCGCCGTTCGGGAGGGTGACGAAGTGCACCTCGCCGCCGCTCAGGCCCGGCGCCTCGGCCGAGGCGACCGCGTCCCAGCGGCGTGGGCGGGGGACGCCGTGGATCCCGGTCACGCCCCAGTGCGGGCCTGGGTCGACGGGGCCTGGCTCAGGCTCCTGCTCGAGCCGTGCCTCGCGCGCCAGCTTCTTGTGCAGCGGCTCGCGCCGGAAGATCACTGGGGCTCGATCAGCCCGTAGCCGCCGTCGCGCCGCCGGTACACGATGTTCACCGCCTCGGAGTCGCCGCTGCGGAAGACGAAGAAGTCGTGCCCGACGAGCTCGAGCTGGAGCACCGCCTCCTCCGGCGTCATCGCGTCCAGCGCGAACTGCTTGGTCTTCACGATCTCGACGTCGAGCTCGTCCGCTGTCGCAGGCGTCGGCTCGGCGGCGGTGTTCGCTCTGGCCGCGCGGCGCCTGCGGTCGCGCCCACGCGTGCGGTAGCGGGTGACCTGCCGCTCGAGCTTCTCGACCAGCTGGTCGATCGAGGCGCGCATGTCCGAGGACGCCTCACGCGCCCGCAGCACCGGGCCGGACGTCCAGATCGTCGCTTCGGCGACCTGGTTGTTCGCAATCGACGGGTTCTTCTCCAGCATCAGCTCGAGCTCGATCCGCGGGTCGGTCAGCTGGCGCTCGAGCTTGCCGAGCTTCTCCTCGGCGTAGCTTCGGATCGAATCGCTGACTTCCAGATTCCTGCCCTTCACCTGGAACTGCATCCGCGCTCCTTCGCTGTGGCTCGGTGGGCGGAATCTAGCGGACGACCCGCGCGAACGTGATCACCTCGACCCGACGCGCACCGGCCTTGCGGAGGGCGCTCGCGGCGGCGTTCGCCGTCGAGCCACTGGTGTAGACGTCGTCGACGAGCGCGACCCTGGGCGGCGATTCGCCGGCAGGGGTGAACGCACCGGCGACGTTGCGCCGGCGGTCGGTGAGTGTCAGCCCGCGCTGCCGCGAGGCTGGGCGCGTCCGGCCGAGCAGCGCGTGCACCGGCAGCGACCAGCGCTCGCCGAGCTCGCGCGCGAGCCGCTCGGCCGGATGGTGGCCGCGCTCGAGGCCGCGCGCGCGATCGGACGGGACGAAGGCGAGCGCTGCCACGGCGGGTGAGGGCAAGGCGTCGGCCACCGCGTCCGCCGCCTCGGCCGCAAGCGTCCGCAGGCCTCGCTCCTTCCACGCGCGCACGAGCTGCCGAACGGCCGCGTCGTACGCGACCGCTGCACGAGCCGAGACGAATGCGAGGCGGCGGCCGGCGCACTCGCGGCACCGTTGGACCGGCCAGGCGGTCGGAGCGCCGCAGCGAGCACAGAGCGGCACGGAGAGCCGCGGGAGGGCGCCGCGGCAGGCCGGGCAGAGCTGCTCGCCGCCGGCGCCGCAGATGACGCAATGCACGGGCAGGATCAGGTCTAGGAGCTTCACGTCACACCACACTCACCTCCTTCGGCGAGCGTAGAGCCGCAAACGTCACGTGTCCGCGACGCCTCTGTGACGGTTGTGTGCCGGGCTATTCCCCGGTTGAGAACGCCTGGTCGGCCTCGGCCAGCGTTTCCGCCGAGCCGATGTCGTACCAGCGACCGGGAACGAGCCAGGCGTACACCGGCACCCGCGGGTAGAGCCACTCGACGAGCCGCCCAGGCTGGTCGGGGTTGTTTCCCGCCTCGAGGTACTCGCCCACGAGCACGAGCGAGTCGCGCGGATAGAAGTAGAGCGCGATCCCGGTCAGCGTGGTGCGCGGATGCTCCGGCTTCTCCTCGAAGTACGTCAGCCGGCCCTCATCGTCGAGCTCGATCGCGTTGTAGCGGCGGATCGCCTTCAGGTCGCCGACGTCGTAGACGCCGAGCGCCGGCGCGCGCTTTGCCCGCCCGAACTCCGCGAACGGCGCCAGGCTCTCGCTGAAGAGATTGTCGCCGGCGAGCACCAGTAGGTCGTCGTCGATCGCCGCGGTGCGGATCGTCAGGTCGAGATCGCCGATCGCGCCGAGCTTCGACTCCTCGTCGCCGGTGCCGTCGTCGACGATCTGCACCTCCTGGCCGTCCCACCCGGCCGCCCACTCGCGGAAAGCGCCGGCGAACTTCGAGTTCGTGACCAAGTAGATCGCGTCCAGCCCCTCCACGCCCTCCAGCTGCAGGAGCAGGTGCTCGACCATCGGCCGCCCCCCGACCGGCAGCAGGGCCTTCGGCCGGTCGAGCGTCAGCGGGTAGAGCCGCGTGGCGTAGCCGGCGGCGAGGATGACCGCCTTCATGCGCGGTGTAGCGGCGCTACGTACCCTCGTCCCAAGACGCGAGGTACTTCGCCTGCTCCTCGGTCAGCTCGTCGATGTCGACGCCCATCGTCGCGAGCTTCAGCCGCGCGATTTCGCTGTCGATCTCTTGCGGCACCGGATAGACCTTGCGCTCGAGGCTCGCCGCGTTGGCGACCACGTACTCGGCCGAGAGGGCCTGGTTCGCGAACGACATGTCCATCACCTGGGCGGGGTGTCCCTCGGCAGCAGACAGGTTCACGAGCCGGCCGTCGGCGATCAGGTAGATCCGGCGGCCGTCCTCGAGCTTGAACTCGTCGACGAACGTGCGCAGCGTCCGTGTCTCGGTCGCGAGCGCCCGCAGCGCCGGGATCTCGATCTCGACGTTGAAGTGACCCGTGTTGGCGAGGATCGCGCCGTCCTTCATCTGCAGCATGTGCTCGCGCGTGATGACGGACTTGTCGCCGGTGGCAGTGACGAAGATGTCGCCGACCTCGGCGGCCCGCTCCATCGGCAGCACCTGGAACCCGTCCATGACGGCTTCGAGCGCGCGCAGCGGGTCGACTTCGGTGACGACGACGTGAGACCCCATGCCCTTCGCGCGCATCGCCACGCCCCGGCCGCACCAGCCGTAGCCGGCGACGACGAAGGTGCGTCCCGCGAGCAGGATATTCGTCGCGCGCACGATCCCGTCGATCGTCGACTGGCCCGTGCCGTAGCGGTTGTCGAACATGTGCTTGGTGAGCGCGTCGTTGACCGCGATCACCGGGAACCCGAGCGCGCCGTCGCGTTCGAGGGCCTTGAGCCGGATCACGCCGGTCGTCGTCTCCTCGGTCGCGCCGACGATGTCGCCCAGCTGCTCGCGCCGGTGCGAGTGGAGCACGCCGATCACGTCCGCGCCGTCGTCCATCGTCAGCTGCGGCTTGTGGTCGACCGCGGCCTCGATGTGCTGGTAGTAGGTGTCGTTGTCCTCGCCCTTGATCGCGAAGACGGAGATCTCGAACTCGTCGACGAGGGCCGCCGCGACGTCGTCCTGGGTCGAAAGGGGATTCGACGCGCAGAGCACGACGTCCGCGCCGCCGTCCTTCAGCGTGCGCATCAGGTTCGCGGTCTCGCTCGTAACGTGCAGGCACGCAGAGACGCGGTAGCCCGCGAGCGGCTGGTCGGTCGCGAAACGCTCGCGGATCGCAGCCAGGACCGGCATCTGCCGGTCGGCCCACTCGATCCGGTTGACGCCTTCCGGCGCGAGCGCGAGATCCTTGACGTCGTGCCGAATCGTCGTAGCCATGTCGCTCCTTCGTTTCTCGATTTAGGCGGCGAGCAGCCGCTCGTGCTTGCGCTGCTCCCAGTCGAGCGCGCTCAGCTCTGTCCCTGCGAGCCACGAATCGACTGCCGCTCGCAGGTCTGGCTCTCGCCGGAGGCGCGCCGCGAACGATAGCTCTCGCAGCTCGACCTGGAAGCGCCGCCGCAGCTCCCGCAGCGAGCGCAGCTGGTTCAGCTCGAGCAGACCGTAGGTGCGGTAGCCGGAGCCTGTGCGCCGCGGGACGACGAGCCCCGCCCGCTCGAGGTAGCGCAGCATGCGCGGGGACCAACCCGTCTCACGCGCCGCCTGGCCCACTGTCGCTAGTCGCATGCGAAAACCTTACCACACTTGTGTCAGACTTCGCTCGTGCCCTCGCGCCCGTAGGCGTCTTCGAGCCGGACGATGTCGTCGAGCTGCGGCGTCGAGACCTCGATGATCGACGTGTCCTCGAGCGCGGTCATGCGGTGCACCGTGCCGGGCGGGAAGTGGAAGGCCGCGCCGGGGCCGACGACCTCCCTGTTCAGCATCCGCTCGCCCGGCGCGCCGAGCTCGACCTGCGCACGGCCCTCGAGCACATACCAGGCCTCGTCCTTCTCCTTGTGGAACTGGAGGCTGAGCGACTCGCCTGCGCGGACGAAGAGGATCTTGCCGGCGTAGCGGTCGGTCTTCGACCAGATCAGCTCGTGGCCCCAGGGCTTGTCCACCTTCTCGGGCTCCGACGCAAACTTGTCGAGCCCGCCGAGGTTCGGTGAAGTCAAGTGATCGTGCTCGGCCACGAGCCGCGCGAACCTACCACCATGCGACTACTCGGGCCACCCCGGGTGGTCGGCGAGGTACTTGTTCGCCACCCGCAGGTCCTTTGGAGTGTTGACCGTCAGCCAGATTCCTTCGTGCCGCAGCGCGCGCATCCGGCCCTCCGCGGCGAGCTCGGGGAAGGTGGTCGTCTCGTGGTCGCCACGCTCCGGGAAGCGCTCGAGCGCCTCCTCGCCGAGGGCGTAGATGCCGCAGCTGACCCACTGGTCGAGCCGCGGCGCCTCGCGGAAGCCCGTCACCAAGTCGTCCTCGAGATCGACCACGCCGAAGGGTGAGCGCAGCGGGACGACGGTGATCGTCGCGGCGGCGCCGCGTTCCCGGTGGAGCGCGAGCAGGCGTGAGAAGTCGACGTCCACGAGCTCGTCGCCGTTGAGCACGAAGAGGTCACCCTGCTCGCGCCGCGCCTGCGCCGCGAAGCGGATGCCTCCTCCCCGCCCCAGCGGCTCCGGCTCGGCCACGGCCACGACCTCCGGGCTGATCCCGCCGAGCGCCGTCTCGAAGGCGCCTTCCTGACCGGCCCCGCAGCTGACCAGCACGCGCGTCACGCCTGCCATAGCCAGCTGTTCGACCTGATAGGCCGCGAGCGGCCGGCCGGCCAGCTCGACGAGTGCCTTGGGACGGCCGCCCGCGGCCTCGCCGAGGCGCTCGGCCTTCCCCCCCGCCAGGATGATCGCCTCCACTACGGCGCCGCTTGCGGTGCCGTTGTCAGCCTGAGTGAGCTTTGCTCACACAGGCGTCTGAAATGACCGGTCGGCACACTGGACATCGAGCGACGGCTCCTACGGCGCGGTCTGGCGTTCGGGCTCTTCGGTCTCCGGGAGCGCGGCGAGCGGCGAGGCGGCGCGGCCGATGCCTTCGTAGACGAAGCCGGCGCCGCGAGCCTGCTCCGGGTCGAGCAGGTTGCGGCCGTCGATGATCAGCGGCCTGCTCATCGCCTGCCGAACGTCGTCGGAGGCGAGCTCCCGCAGCTCGTCCCACTCGGTCACCACCACCGCGGCGTCCGCACCGGAGACCGCGTCGAGCACGCTGTCGCAGAAGGTGACGCCCTGGAGCAGCCGGCGCGCGTCGGCGACCGGGTCCCAGACGCGCACCTCGGCCCCCTCCGCGAGCAGGCGCGAGGCCAGCACGAGCGACGGCGCCTCGCGCAGGTCGTCGGTGTTGGGCTTGAAGGCGAGCCCGAGCAGCGCGATCTTCTTGCCGCGCAGCTTCCCCAGGTGCTTCTCTAGCTTCCCGACGACGCGCCGCTTCTGCAGCTCGTTCACCTCGATCACGGCGCTCAGCAGCTGGAAGTGGTAGCCCGAGTTCGACGCGAGCTGCTTCAGCGCAACGCCGTCCTTCGGGAAGCACGAGCCACCCCAGCCGATTCCCGCGCGCAGGAAGTGCGGGCCGAGCCGGTGGTCGAGCCCGACGCCCTCGGCGACCTTGACCACGTCCGCGCCGGTCGCCTCGCAGACGTTCGCGATCTCGTTGATGAAGCTGATCCGCGTCATCAGGAACGCGTTCGCGGCGAGCTTGATCATCTCGGCCGAGGCGACGTCGGCGTCCACGACCGTCGTCTCGAGCGGGTCGTAGAGCGAGGCGATCGTCTTCGCGTCGGCCTCGGTGAACGCCCCGACGACGACGCGGTCGGGCTCCATGAAGTCGTGGACGGCGTTGCCCTCGGCGAGGAATTCGGGGTTCGAGACGTACCCGACATGCGCGAGCCCGCGGGCGTCGAGCGCGGCGCGCACCTTCTCGCCGGTGCCGACCGGGACGGTGCTCTTCATCACCAGCAGCGCCCGCTCCTCGAGCGCCGGCAGCTGGTCGACCACCCTCCAGACCGCGGAGAGGTCGGCGTCGCCGGAGTACGTGGGCGGCGTGCCGACGCAGACGAAAAGCACGGGCGCGTCGACCACGTCGTCGAGCTCGAGCGTGAAGGTCAGGCGCTCGCGGTTCCGCTCGAGCAACTCCTCGACTCCCGGCTCGTGGAACGGCACGCGCCCCGCCTGCAGCGCCTCGATCCGCTCCGGGACGACGTCGCGGACGACGACCTCGTGGCCCAACTCGGCGAAACAGGCGCCCGTCACGAGGCCGACCCAGCCGGCCCCGAAGATGCCGATTTTCGGCTTCACGGGCGAGGAGCCTACCGGGGCAGCGGCCGCAGCCCGCGCGCGATCGCGAGCATCGTCTCGTTCGAGAGCGAGTCGAGCAGCGTGTTTACGACCCAGTAGGTGGCGCCGTTGTCGCGCAGCACGACCATATGCAGGTGCGAGCCCGTGTAGTAGAGGTCGAACTGGCGCCCGTTGATCCGCTGAGAGACGCTCTTGTCGTCCAGGATCGGCGCGTCGGCCCAGCGTGTCTCCTGGATGCCCCAGTACTCGTTTCCGCCCCTGCGGAAGGTCAGCCGCAGCGTCGGCTGGTCGCCGAGGGGATAGATCCGGACCGGCGTCTCGCCGTAACCGGTGTCCAGGTTGGATGAGCTCTCGAGCTTCGTCGGGTATTCGACCGTGAAGGGCAGGCGCTTGCGCAGCTTGAACAGGGTCGAGCGCGTCGCCTCCGGGTCGCGGCGCACCTGCGGCGGCTGACGCACCGGCGCGGTCGGGATCACCACGGGCGTGAGCTCGCCGTGGAAGGTCGAGCCGACGATCACCGTCAGCAGCGCCCCGTTCGCGAGCGACCGGAGCCGGGCCGGCAGCGGCTCGACGTCGGCGCTCCCGATCAGCTTGGAGACCTGCTGTCCCGCGACGTTCCCGTTCGCCGCGCGCGCCGGGTCGAAGTAGACCTTCGAGTGGAAGTAGCTCCAGTTCGGCGCGTTGGCGGGCTGGCCGTTGGCCGGCGTGACGGTCACGTAGCCCTTCTGCCCGAGCAGGTAGCTCGCATTGCCGGCCGAGCCCGCGACCCCGTTGCCGTTCAGCACGGTCAGCGTCACCTGCCGCGGCGGGATCGTCCGCTTGCGCGCCGGGAGCTTGCGCCCGAGCGCCACGGCCGTTGCGGTCGAGGCTTGACCGACGTCCGGATTGAGGAACTGCTGCACAGCGTCGGTGATGTTGCTCTGATCGGTGGCGAGCTCGTTCTGGCCGAAGATGTTCTGGATCTTCACCTGGAAGACGTGGCCGTGCGGGAGGTTGTAGGCGAACGAGGCGTACTTCTTGATGTCGCTCAGGTTCACGGCGCGTCCGCCCCGCTCCACCTCCATGTAGTGGTTCTGGGTGACCGTGTTGACGATCCCGAGCACGGTAGAGAGGCCGAGCGACTTGGCCACCTGCTGGCGGGCGGACCCGACGAACAACTGCTGGCGCGCGAGCCGGTAGAGGTCGGAGTCGGTGTGCCGGAAACGGACGAAGTCGAGTGCCTGCTTGCCGGTCAGGTGCTGGTAGCCAGGCTGCAGGTTGATGTTCGCGTAGTCGGTCCCGGAGGTGCCGACGTTCTTGTTGTAGTAGCGGCGGTCGACGTCCAGCCAGACCCCGCCGAGCTTGTTGACGACGCCGATGAAGCCGAGAAAGTTGATCGGGATCAGGTAGTTGATCGGCAGGTTCGTCAGGTGCCGGACGGTCTCGAGCGCGCCGCCGAGTCCGCAGTAGGCGTAGGCGCTGTTGATCCGGCCGGTGCCCTGCGCGACGGCGGCGCCACCGCCCTTGCCCGGGCAGTAGAGCGGAACCTGCAAGTCACGCGGGAACGACAGCATCGAGATCGTGTTCGTGACCGGGTCGGCGCGGATCAGCATCATCGTGTCCGAGCGCGAAGGAGAGGCGCCGTCTCCGGCCCGGTGGTCGTAGCCGAGCACGAGCGCGATCGCCGCGGTCTTGGGCGGGTCGAGCCGTGCCTGCGTCTGCTGGCCCTCGGCCGAGGTCGGCCGGAGCAGGGCCACGCTCTCGTGCGCCCAGAGGTAGAAGCCGCCGACGACGCCGACCACCACGACGGCGAGCGCCATGCCGACCCAGGCGAAGAAGCGGCCGACCCGCGTGGCCACGCCGCGCTGCGGCGGCGGTGGCTGGCGGTACAGCGTCACCGGCGTCAGCGCGCCGGGAGGCAGAACCGCGTGGCCGTTGCCGTTGAGCGCGGCTCCGCGGCCGATTCCTTTCTTGAGAGTGGTCCGCATCGAAAAAAGAACGCCATGGAAGGCGTTCGCCGGGAGTCAGGATAGCCGACGCTTCGGCCGCCTACACCGGTTCCAGCGCCCGCTCGTCGGGCTCGTAGGCGAGGTTCGGGCGCAGCCAGCGCTCGGCCTCGGGCTGTTCGAGACCCTTGCGCGCGGCGTACGACTCGACCTGGTCGCGGCCGATGCGGCCGACGGAGAAGTAGCGCGCCTCCGGGTGCTGGAGGTAGATCCCGCTGACGGCGGACGCAGGCGTGACGGCGAACGACTCCGTGAGCGCGAACCCGTGCGCCTCGGCGCCGAGCAGCTGGAAGAGCTTTCCCTTCTCCGAGTGGTCGGGACAGGCGGGATACCCGAAGGCGGGCCGGATCCCGCGGTAGCGCTCGGCGACCAGCTCCTCGTTCGGACGCCGCTCGCCCTGCTCGTACCAGGAGCGCCGGCTCTCCTCGTGCAGGTACTCCGCGAACGCCTCGGCCAGCCGGTCGGCGAGCGCCTTGGTCAGGATCGCCCGGTAGTCGTCGTGCTCGGCCTCGAAGCGGGCGGCGAGCTCGTCGGTGCCGAAGATGCCGACGGCGAAGGCGCCAAGATGGTCGCCGGATGGCGCGACGTAGTCCGCCAGCGAGCGGTTCGGGCGCGAGTCGCCGTAGTCGCTCTGCTGCCTGAGCATGCAGAAACGCACGCCGTCTTCGACCGCGATGTCCTCGCCGTCGGACGAGGCGCGCCAGAAGCCGTGCACGCCGCGGGCGCTGAGCAGGCCTTCGCCGACGATCTGGCCGAGCAGCTCCTGCGCGTCGTCGTACAGCTCCCGCGCCTCGGGCCGCTCGAGGATCGCTGGGAACTTGCCCTTGAGGTCCCAGGCGTAGAAGAAGAACTGCCAGTCGACGTAGCGGCGCAACGTCTCCAGCTCGGGCTCGACGGTGCGCGCGCCGAGAAACGCCGGCTCGGGCAGGTCGTCGAACGCGACACGTTGCCGATTCTCGAGCGCGCGCGGGTACGGAAGGAGCGGCTTGCGGTCGCGCTCGGCGTGGAGGTCGCGCAGGCGCTCCTGGTCCGAGCGGTTCTCCCGGTCGAGCGTCGCACGCCGCGTGGGATCGAGCAGGTCGGAGACGACCGCGGTGACGCGCGACGCATCCTGCACGTAGACCGTCGGCTGCGCGTACGCCGGCGCGATCCTCACCGCCGTGTGCTGTTTCGAGGTGGTCGCGCCGCCGATCAGCAGCGGCAGGTCGAGGCCACGCCGCTCCATCTCGCGCGCCACGTTGACCATCTCGTCCAGCGACGGCGTGATCAGGCCGGAGAGCCCGACCGCGTCGGCGCCCACCTCGACGGCCGTGTCGAGGATCGTGTCCGCCGCCACCATCACGCCGAGGTCGAGCACCTCGTAGTTGTTGCAGCCGAGCACGACGCCGACGATGTTTTTGCCGATGTCGTGCACGTCGCCCTTGACGGTCGCGAGCACGAGCTTCCCCTGCGCGCGCGAGATGCCCGTCCGCTCCTTCTCCTCCTCCATGTACGGCTCGAGGTAGGCGACCGCGCGCTTCATCGCGCGAGCGCTCTTCACGACCTGCGGCAGGAACATCTTCCCGCTTCCGAAGAGATCGCCGACGATCGCCATGCCGTCCATCAGCGGGCCCTCGATCACGTCGAGCGGCCGCTCGTGCTGCTGCCGCGCCTCCTCGGTGTCTTCTTCGATGAAGTCGACCACGCCGTGGACGAGGGCGTAGGAAAGGCGCTTGCCGACCGGCGCGTCGCGCCAGGAGAGGTCGACCTCGCGCTTCGTCGCCTCGCCCTTGACCCGGCTCGCGTATTCGACCAGCCGCTCGGTCGCGTCCGGCCGGCGGTCGAAGAGGACGTCCTCGACGAGCTCGAGCAGCTCCGGCTCGATGTCCTCGTAGACCATCAGCTGACCGGCGTTGACGATCCCCATGTCGAGCCCGGCGCGGATGGCGTAGTAGAGGAAGGCGGCGTGCATCGCCTCGCGGACGTGGTCGTTGCCGCGGAACGCGAACGAGAGGTTCGAGATTCCGCCGGAGATGCGCGCGCCCGGACAGCGCTCCTTGATCAGCGGGATCGCGTCGATGTAGGCCTTTGCGAACCCTGCGTGCTCCTCGATCCCGGTCGCGACGGCGAGCACGTTCGGGTCGAAGACGATGTCCTCCGCCGCGAAGCCTTCCTGGTCGACGAGCAGCCGGTAGGCCCGCTCGCAGATCTCGACCTTGCGCTCGACCGTGTCGGCCTGTCCCTGCTCGTCGAAGGCCATCACGATCACGGCGGCGCCGAGCTCGTGCAGGCGACCGGCCTGGGCGAGGAACGACTCCTCGCCCTCTTTCAGCGAGATCGAGTTCGCGATGCCCTTCCCCTGCACGCACTCGAGGCCGGCCTCGAGCACCTCGAAGCGCGAGCTGTCGACGACGATCGGGATCCGGGCGACCTCGGGCTCGGAGGCGATCAGGCGGAGGAAGGTCGTCATCGCCTCGACCGCGTCCAGGAGGTCGGCGTCCATGTTGACGTCGAGCAGGTTCGCGCCCCCGCGCACCTGCTCGAGCGCGACGTCGACCGCCGCTGTGTAGTCGTCCGCCTCGACCAAGCTGCGAAAGCGCGCCGAGCCGGTGACGTTCGTCCGCTCGCCGATCATCACGAAGCCGGTGTCCTCGCCGATCTCGAACGGCTCGAGGCCGCTGAAGCGCGGGCGGCGCGGCGGCTCGGGAATCGTCCGCGGCGGGAGCCCGCGCACCGCCGCGCACGATCTCGGCGGTGTGCTCGGGCGTCGTGCCGCAGCAGCCGCCGACCACGTTGACGAAGCCCTCCTTCGCGAACTCGCCCAGGAGCGTGCTGGTCTCGGCGGGCTGCTCGTCGTAGCCGCCGAGCGCGTTCGGCAGGCCGGCGTTCGGATGGCACGAGACGTACGTCGTCGCCGCCCGTGAGAGCGACTCGATCACGGGCCGCATCTCGCGTGCGCCGACCGAGCAGTTGACGCCGACGATCAGCGGACGGGCGTGCTCGATCGAGATCCAGAAGGCCTCGACCGTCTGCCCGGAGAGGTTGCGGCCGCTGCGGTCGATGGCCGTGAAGGAGATCCAGAGCGGCAGCTCCGGCACGGCCTCCCGCGCGGCGGCAACGGCGGCCTTCGCGTTGAGCGTGTCGAAGATCGTCTCGATCAGGAGCAGGTCGACGCCGCCGTCGCGCAGCGCGAGCATCTGCTCCGTGTACGCGGCGACCACGTCCTCGAAGCGGACGGCGCGGTAGGCCGGGTCCTCGACCTTCGGCGAGAGCGAGAGCGTCACGTTCAGCGGCCCGACCGAGCCCGCGACGAAGCCGTCGTACTCGTCGGCCACCTTGCGGGCGAGCCGCGCCCCCTCGAGGTTCATGTCGCGCACCGCCGCCTCGAGCGCGTAGTCGGCCTGGCCGATGCTCGTCGCGGTGAACGTGTTCGTGGTCGCGATGTCGGCGCCGGCCTCGAAATAGGCCCGGTGGACACTCTCGACGATCTCCGGGCGGGTCAGGTTGAGCAGGTCGGGATCGCCCTTGACGTCCCGCGGGTGCTCGCGGAAGCGCTCGCCTCGCCACTCCTCCTCGGTCAACCCGCGGTTCTGAAGTAGGACGCCCCACGAGCCGTCGAGCACGGCGATCCGCTCGGCGAGGAGTGCTTCGAGTCTTTCGCGCGCGTTCTGCAAACCATTCGGCTCCTTGCCCAAGGACCACGAGAGCCGGGTGCTCGCGGGCTCTTTAGGCGTTTGGTAACCCGGTCGCCAAGCTGCCTTTCAAAGCTCTCCGGGTACCTATGAGCGTAGCAGCCTTACGCCGGACGGCCGGTAACCGCGAGCTGGTTCTCCGCGTGCTTGATGCGCTGCTCGAGCTGCCACCGGTCGGCGTCCGACTCGCCCTGCTCGGCGCGCTCGAGCTCGGCGCGGGCGGTCTCGAGCTGCTCCTGGGCACGGGCCGGGTCGATGTGCTTCGCGTCGACGGCGTCGTCCACGAGTGCGAGCGCGCGGTCCTGCTCGACCTTGAAGAAGCCAGGGCCGGTCGCGAACTCGACGATATCCTCGGCCGCGCGGTTGCGGTAGATGCGCGTCGAGCCGGCCTTCAGCATCGCCACCAGCGGCGCGTGCCGCGCGAGCACGCCGATCTCGCCAGCCTCCCCCGGCACGACGATCATCTCGACCTCGCCCTCGAACGCCGCGCCCTCGGGCGTGACCAGGGAGACCTCGAAGGTGGCCACTACGCGGGGACGGGCTCGGGCTCTTCGGCCTCGGCGTCGGCCTCTGCTTCCGCGGCGGAGTCCTCCTCCGCCCCGGAGCTATCGTCGCCGCGCGCCTTGGTGACCGCTTCGTCGATCGGGCCGACCATGTAGAAGGCCTGCTCGGGGAGGTCGTCGTGCTTGCCGTCAAGGATTTCCGCGAAGCCGGCGATCGTCTCCTCGAGCGAGACGAACTTGCCGGGCTGGCCAGTGAATGTCTCGGCGACGAACATCGGCTGCGAGAGGAAGCGCTCGATCTTGCGCGCCCGCTGGACGACCACGCGGTCTTCGTCCGAAAGCTCGTCCATGCCGAGGATCGCGATGATGTCCTGCAGATCCTTGTAGCGCTGCAGGACCTCCTGCACGCGGGTGGCGGTGTCGTAGTGCTCGTCCGAGACGACGCCCCGGGCGAGCGCGCGCGACGTCGAGTCGAGCGGGTCGATCGCGGGGTAGATGCCCTTCTCCGAGATCGGCCGCGAGAGCGTGATGAACGCGTCGAGGTGGGCGAACGTGTTCGCCGGCGCAGGGTCGGTGAGGTCGTCGGCGGGCACGTAGATGGCCTGCACGGACGTAACCGAGCCCTGCCGCGTGGAGGTGATGCGCTCCTGCAGCTGGCCCATCTCGGTCGCGAGGGTCGGCTGGTAGCCGACGGCGCTCGGCATGCGGCCGAGCAGCGCTGAGACCTCCGACCCCGCCTGCACGAAGCGGAAGATGTTGTCGATGAAGAGCAGCACGTCGCCGCCCTCGCCATGGTCGCGGAAGTACTCGGCCATCGTCAGGCCCGTCAGCGCGACGCGCAGGCGCGCGCCGGGCGGCTCGTTCATCTGGCCGAAGACCAGCGCCGTGTCGGCGAGCACGCCCGACTCGGTCATCTCGAGCCAGAGGTCGTTGCCCTCGCGGGTCCGTTCGCCGACGCCGGCAAACACCGAGTTGCCCTGGTGCTCGCGCGCGACGCTGCGGATCAGCTCCTGGATCAGGACCGTCTTGCCGAGGCCGGCGCCGCCGAATAGGCCGACCTTGCCGCCACGCACGAACGGCGCGACCAGGTCGATCACCTTGATGCCGGTCTCGAAGATCTCCATCGTCGGCTGCAGCTCGTCGAATGACGGCGGGTCGCGGTGGATCGGCCAGCGCTCTGCGTCCTCGGCGAGCGCCTCGCCTTCGTCGATCGGGTCGCCGAGCACGTTCCAGAGGCGACCGAGCGTCTGCTTGCCCACCG
Source organism: uncultured Actinomycetes bacterium (assembly GCA_963772975.1). Lineage (GTDB taxonomy): Bacteria > Actinomycetota > Thermoleophilia > Gaiellales > Gaiellaceae > AC-32. Next base: position 77,733 of record CAVYZH010000011.1, on the reverse strand, counting down.
GGACGGTGATCGGTGCGCCGGTGTCGACCACGTCGATGCCGCGCGGGATACCGTCGGTGGCGTCCATCGCAACCGCACGGACGCGGTCGTCGCCGAGGTGCTGCTGCACCTCTGCGATCAGATCGCCTTCGCCGTCCGGGCGCTCGATCTTGAGCGCGGTGTAGATCTCGGGCAGTCGGTCCGTGAAGAGGGCGTCGATCACGACGCCGCGAATCTCGATGACCTTGCCGACGTTCTGGCCGTTGTTCTGGTCAGGCATGTGTCTCCTGGAGAGGTGGCTCGGGTGCGCTGCCGAGGGCACGCCGGCGTGGGCGGCCCGGTAGCCGGAGTCTAGCGAAGCGCCGCTTCACCGGATCCGCCTGCGGGTACGACTTTCCGTCCTCTGTCAGCGCCGCCACCCGGGCGGCATGATCGAGGCTTCAGACGTACGAGGTTACGAGTGATGGGAACACTGTCGAACAGTATCCCTGAGGGGCCTGGCGTTACCGGTCGAAGATGACCGGGCCGCCGCGGAGCGACCGCTGTGCGTTCGTGAGCCGCATCTGCTGGAAGGCGTTCATGCGCTGGATCGCGCTCGAGGTGCGCAGGTTCATCGTGTCGACCGTGCCGAGCTGGCCGGTGAGCACGCGCGGCGCCTGTGCATGGGGCACCGCGACCGAGCTGGAGCGGACCGCCGACGAGGCCAGGAGGCTGCCGAGGCCGACCGCGGCGACGGCCATCGCGGCCACAGCCGGAGCGAGCCGGAGCGACAGGCGGCGGCGCGGGCGGGCGATCTGGATCGGGCTCGCAAGCTGCTCGAGCGGCGCCTCTCGGAGCGTCCGGGTCAGGCCGCCGATCTCGCTGCTGAACGCGTTGCAGGCCGGGCACGCGTCGAGATGCGCGTGCAGCAGCACGCGCTCGAAGCTCGACAGCTCGCCGTCGAGTTGGGTCGACGCCCATTGCCGGGCGCGATCACACTCGCCACTCATGAGACTCACAGTAGCTTCGACGGCGGGGGTGTCGAGAAGTTAGACCCCTCAAACGAGGGAGTGATGCGAGTCGACGACCACCCCGATCAGCACCAGGATCAGCCCGAGGATGATGAAGACAGCCGAGTTGTTGATCGTCTCGTTCTGCTCGTCGAGCGTGGCCCAACGGAGCCTTCTGTTGCCGAATCCGGGGATCGGCAGCATCGTCGAGCCGGCTGTCTCCGACTTCACGCGCGCGGGGCCGCGGTTGCCGACGAAGAAGCCCGAGACCATCAGGAAGCAGCCGAGCCCGTAGAACCCGAGCGAGACCGCGCGGTCGAGCGCGGCACCGGCCAGCAGGCCGAGCGCGACGGAGACGACCACCGTGAGTGCCGAGCAGACCACCACGAGGACGACGAGACGGCGGATCGCCGCGAGCATCTGCTACGCCGGCAGCGGTTGCTCGGGATGCTCGCTCTTCGTGCGCTCGCCGGCACGGCGAATCTCGTCCGCGTTCATCGGCCAGCGCTCGAGCGGATAGTGGCACGCGGCCACGTGGCCGTTGCCGAACGAGTAGAGCGGCGGGTCCTCCACGTCGCAGTGACCCTCGACGAAGCGCGGGCAGCGCGGGTGGAAGTTGCACGCGCTCGGCGGGTTCACCGGGCTCGGCACGTCCCCTTCGAGCACGATCGGCTGCCTGCTGCGGCCGAGCTCGGGGTTCGCGATCGGCACGGCCGAGAGCAGCGCGCCCGTGTACGGGTGCTTGGGCTCGCGGTAGAGCACGTCGCGCGAGGCGACCTCCACAATCTTGCCGAGGTACATCACCATCACGCGGTCCGAGATGTGCCGAACGACGTTCAGATCGTGCGCGATGAAGATGTACGTCAGGCCGAAGTCATCCTGCAGGTCCTTCAGCAGGTTGAGGATCTGCGCCTGCACCGAGACGTCCAGCGCGGAGACAGGCTCGTCGCAGACGATCAGCTTCGGGTTGACGGCGAGCGCGCGGGCGACGCCGATGCGCTGCCGCTGGCCGCCGGAGAACTCGTGCGGGAAGCGGTTGTAGTGCTCCGGGTTGAGGCCGACGACCTCGAGCAGCTCCTGCACGCGGCGCTTGATCTCGGAGCTCGAGCCGAGGCCGTGCACCTCGAGCGGCTCGCCGATGATGAAGCCGACGCGCTTGCGTGGGTTCAGCGACGCGTACGGGTCCTGGAAGATCATCGTCATCTCGCGCCGGATCGGCCGCATCGTCGGGCGCGAGAGCTTCGTGATGTCGCGGCCCTCGAAGGTGATCTTCCCGTCCGTGGCCTCGAGCAGCTTCATGATGCAGCGCGCGAGCGTCGACTTGCCGCAGCCCGACTCGCCCACGATGCCGAGCGTCTCGCCGGGCTTGACGCTGAACGAGACGCCGTCGACCGCCTTCACGGAGGCGATTTCCTTCTGGAAGATGATCCCGCGTGTAATCGGGAAGTACTTGCGGACGTTCTCGACGACGAGCAGCTCGTCCCCGGTCTGGGGGTTCGCAGCGGGTGCGGTCTCCACTACCCGGCCTCCGCCATCGTTGCGGCGAGTAGCTTGGCCGCCTCTCGCTCCTTCGTCTCCTGGTCCAAGTGGCACTTCTCGAAATGGTCGGGATCGCGCGAGGTCGGCTTGAGGGCCGGCACGGTCGTCTTGCAGACCTCCATCACGTAGGGACAACGCGGATGGAAGCGGCAGCCGCGGGGCGGGTTGAGCAGCGACGGCGGCTGGCCAGGAATCTGCGTCAGCCGCTCGACATCGGCGTCGAGCCTCGGCAGCGAGCCCATCAGCCCCCACGTGTATGGATGCTGCGGCTGGCTGAAGAGGTCGTACACGGTCGCCTGCTCGACGACGTTGGCGGCGTACATGACGAACACGTCGTCCGCGAGCTCGGCGACCACGCCGAGGTCGTGCGTGATCATGATGATCGCGCTGCCGAAGTCCTCCTGCAGCCGCTTCATCAGCGCCAGGATCTGCGCCTGGGTGGTCACGTCGAGCGCGGTCGTCGGCTCGTCCGCGATCAGCAGGTCGGGATCGTTGATCAGCGCCATCGCGATCATCACGCGCTGGCGCATACCGCCCGAGAACTGGTGCGGGTAGTCGTCGATGCGGGTCTGGGCACGCGGGATCCCGACGGCGCCCAGCAGCTCGACGGCGCGCGCGCGCGCCACCTTCTTCGTGACGTCGCGGTGAAGCAGGACCGCCTCGATCAGCTGCCGCCCGATCGTGTGCACCGGGTTCAGAGACGTCATCGGGTCCTGGAAGATCATCGAGATGTCGTTTCCCCGCACCTGACGCAGGTCGCCCGGCTTCATCGTCAGCAGGTCGTCGCCCTTCCACAGCGCCTCGCCGCTCGTAATCGTGTTGCGCTTCGCGTTGAGGCCCATGATCGTCAGGCAGGTGACGCTCTTGCCGGAGCCCGACTCGCCGACGATGCCCAGCGTCTGGCCCTTTTCGACCGTGAACGAGACTCCCTCGACGGCCGTGACGACGCCGTCTTCGGTGCGGAAGGACGTGCTGAGGTCCTTGACGTCGAGGAGGGCCACAGGCGGTCTAGGTTAGCCGGATCCGCGGGTCGATCCAGGCGTACAACAGGTCGACCAGCAGGTTGAAGACGATGATCGCGATCGTCGCGAAGACGATCACCCCCTGGACGATCGCCAGGTCCTGGTTGTTGATCCCGATGATCGCGGTCTGGCCGAGGCCCGGTAGCTGGAAGACGTACTCCGTGAAGATCGCCCCGCCGAGCGCGATGCCGATGTCCATGCCGAGCATCGTCACGACCGGCAGTAGCGCGTTGCGCAGGACGTGCGAGACCAGGACCTGCCGCTCCGGCGCGCCCTTGGCGCGCGCGGTGCGCACGAAGTCCTCGTTCAACGTCTCCATCACGTTCGCCCGGATCATGCGCACGTAGAGCGCGGCGAACAGGAGCGCGAAGGTGCACCACGGCAGGATCAGATGGTAGAACCACTGCCAGGGACCGCCCGGCTGCCCCGAGTCGGATGGGGCGCCGAAGAAGTTGGCGTAGTTCGCGATCGGCGTCCAGCCGAGCTTGACGCCGAAGACGTACTCGAGGATCAGGCCGATCCAGACCGGGTGGGCGGAGACCCCGATCAGGACGAACACCATCGCGAAGCGGTCCGTCAGCGAACGTGGCTTGAGCGCGGAGAAGATCCCGACAGTGAGGCCGATGATCATCCAGAGGATGGCGCCGCCGAAGACGAGCGAGGCGGTTACCGGGGCGGCCTCCTTGATCCGCTGGTTGACGCTCTGGCTGGTGGCGAAGGACTCGCCGAGGTCCTGGTGGATGACCACCTGCTTGATGAACTTCCAGTACTGGACCGGCATCGGCTGGTCGAGGCCGAGCTTCGCGGTCGCGCGGACCAGACACTCGCGCTTGGCCTGCTCACCTCCGCAGACGGCTCGCGCCGGATTGTTCGGGCCGATGAAGAAGATCACGAACGTGATGAACGTGATCACGATGAAGAGGAGAATCGCCCAAAGTGTTCGTCTGACGAGGTATCGGAACACGTGCCTCTCCTAAGGGTTCGCTGGGGTCTTGCCGCGCCGGAGAATCCTAGCCGTAACCAGGATTGTGAAACGACGTGAGGCGCCGGCCTGTGCCGGCGCCTCACGTTTGTTGCTTCGTCCCTTAGTGCCTCCTACTTGAGCGCCATCGCAGGAATGCTGAAGTCCTGGTAGATGCCCTGGTACACGAGGCTCTTCGGGTTGACACGGTTCGAGAACATGTACCGGTTGTTGTACGTGCGCTCGATAGCCATCGGAGCCGCCTGGTTCATGATGTCGAGATCCATCTGGCCGTAGACCTTCAGCCGGTTGGGACCGACGAGCCGGGCTGCCTGCTCCATCTTCTTGTTCCACTTGGGATCGTTGAAGTAGGAGTAGTTGACGTTGTTCTCCGCCTGGATGGACTTGCCGTACAGCAGGATGTTGATCCAGTCGTACGGGTCCGGGTAGTCGGAGCACCAACCCATGGAGACACCCATGTCGAGGTCGGTGTTCTTGTGGCCCATGGCGTCGTAGAGATCGGCGCCAGAGAAGCCCTTCATGGTGATGTTGTTGCCGTTGAAGCCGAGCCGCTGGAGATCACGCTTGACGATCTGGGCCTGGGCGGGGTTGATCGTGCCCGAGGACCGGAAGCCAACGGTGATGTTCCCGGACTTGAAGTGGCCCTTGGCCAGCGTCTTCGCCTTGCTGACGTTCTGCTTGTAGATCGAGACGTTCATCCAACCGGGGACGCCCGGGTTGAAGATGTGCGTCCACGGGCCGCCCGCGTACGGGCCGACCTGAGCGGCGTACGACTTGCGATCGATCACGTAGTTGATCGCCTGCCGCAACTTCAGGTTGCCCTTGAAGAGCGAGCGGGACGTGTTGAACGGCAGGTACCCGGTGCAGTTGATGGGCTTCGTCCAGAAGCGGCTCTTGTTGACGCCGTACTGGTTGGCGATGCCCTGCACCTCGGCCGCCGGCATGACCGGATCCTCGTCGATCTGGTTCGCCTTGGTCTGGTTGAAGAGCGTCTGCTCGTTCAGGTTCCACTGGACGTCGAGACCGGCGAGGTTCCGCGGCCGCGTGCGGCCGGGGCCCGTCTTGTAGTTCGGGTTCTGCCGGAGCTGCGTCAGCTTGTCAGGGTCGTTGCGCGACATGTAGTACGGACCCGCCGACGGCATGTTCGTCTTGGACACGTTCACGACTTCCTTGCTGAGCGGCAGCTTCAGCGAGGTCGCCTGGAAGAACGGCATGGTGATCTTCGCCATGAACGTCCCGTCAGGCTTGGTCAGGTTGATCGTCAGCTTGTTGCCCTTGGCAGTGACGCCGCTGACGCTGTTGGCCGCACCGTCGTTGACCTTCTTGGCACCGACGATATTGGTGCCGTTCGGGTCGACGATGAACGGCGCACCCGGCGAGGCAAGAGCCTTGTTCGCCGTGCGGTCGATCGCCCGCTTGAAGTTCGCCGCGGTGACCTTGGCGCCATCGCTGAACTTGAAGCCCGGACGGAGGAAGAAGGTGTACCTCTTGCCGTTGTTCGAAACGGTGAACTTCGAGGCAACCTCAGGAACCAGCTTGCTGCCTGCCGGGCCCTGCTTGTCCGGATAGTTGTAGAGCTTCGCTGCGGTCGCGTACTCCAGCCACCACGCAGAGGTGACGTAAGCGAGCTGCGGGTCGACCTGGGTCGAGGCACCGGTGATGCCATACCGCCAGATCCCACCCTTCTTGAACGCGTGCGAACTACCTGCACTTGCGCTCGCAAAGCTCGCCGCGACCAGAAGGCTTGCCCCGGCCACCAGCATCATGACCGCGAGCCATAGCCGTCTGTGCATGTCTCTCCTTTCCGTGAATTCGAGCCGCGACGTACCGGCTCGGAACGGGCGCCTGCCCCGTTCGAGTCTTGAGACGTAGAGGTTAAGAGTTGGTTAGTGCGCCGTTTACTGCTGCGAGGAACGCGGATCGAAGGCGTCTCGCGCGCCGTCGCCGAGCAGGTTGAAGGCCAGCGTCGTCAGCAGGACGGCGAGGCCGGGCCAGAGCATCAGCAGCGGGCGGGTCGTGTAGTACTCGGGCGCCGAGGAGAGCAGGTTGCCCCAGCTTGCCGTGGGCGGCTTGATCCCGAGGCCGAGGAACGACAGGCCGGCCTCGAAGAGCACGTAGCTGGCGACGATCAGGGTCGAGTAGACGATCATCGGCGCGACCAGGTGCGGGAGCACGTGCGAGCGGATGATGCGCATGTCGCTCGCCCCGATCATCCGGGCGGCCTCGATGTATTCCTTCTCGCGGATCGAGAGCACCTGGGCGCGCATGATCCTGGCCGGGTAGAACCAGCCGAAGATGGTGAAGATCAGTACGAGTGTAACCACCCCGTTCGGAAACAGGCCCCTGATCGTGATCGCGTCGAGCTGCGGGCCGACCGTCGCTGCCAGCGCGACGATGAAGAGCAGCAGCGGGAAGGCCATCGTCACCTCGGTGATGCGCGAGATAATCGTGTCCGGCCAGCCGCGGAAGTAGCCGGCAAGCGAGCCGAGTAACACCCCGATCGCCATCACCCCCAAGGTCGAGAGCAGCGCGACCTCGAGCGAGACGCGGGCGCCGTAGAGCAGGCGCAGGAACTCGTCCTGGCCGAGCCGGTTCGCCGCGCCGAGGACGAAGATGTCGGTCTTGCCGGTCTCGACGTTCTCGACGTGCGTCCAGGGGTCCGCGGGCAGCAGGCTCGGCAGGTCGACCGCCGCGGTGCCTGTGAAGATGTCGTCCGGCCCGTGGCCGATGAAATGCTTGGCGATCGGCGCGCCGACGAAGGCGACCAGGATCAGGAAGATGATGAAGATCCCGCTCGCGATCGCGACCTTGTCCCGTCGGAAGCGCCGCCAGACGAGCTCCCAGTAACCACGGGCGCGTACCGCTTCGGTCTCGCCGAGCGCCGGTCCGCCCTCGACCGCGACTGCGGCCCCGAGGCCGGCGCCGCCGGACGAAACTACGACTTCTTTTTCCTGCTGAGCCATGTAAGGAGGCGGTTAAGCCTGTCCGGACTATAGACGAGCGAAACGCGCCGGAGTTGGTTCCCCCCGGTTTACCCGGTCAGCGCGTCGGCCCCTGCCACGACCTCGAGGATCTCCTGCGTCAGCACGGGGGAAACCGGGCTTCCCCCGTGAGCCCCCTCCTCGTGCACGCCGCGGCTGCGCCGCCATGTCGGCACAGCCGCGGAGAGACCTTCAACGTTCTTTGGAGCAAGCCAAGGCGCCGGTCTCGTGTTATCCGGTGAGTGCGTCCGCGCCTGCAACAACTTCCAGGATCTCCTGCGTGATCTCCGCCTGGCGGGCGCGGTTCATGTCCAGCGTCAGGCTCGAGATCAGGTCGGCGGCGTTGCCGGAGGCGTTGCGCATGGCCGTCATTCGCGCGCCCTGTTCCGAGGCGGCCGACTCGAGCAGCGCGCGGTAGAGCTCCGTCTCGACGTAGACCGGCAGCAGGCGCTGCAGGATCTGCTCGGGCTCGGGCTCGTAGATGAAGTCGCCGAGGAGGGCCTGCTCGTGCTCGGCCTCGTCGTCACGCGCGAGCGCCTCCTCCGGGATCGGCAGCAGCTCGCGCTCGACCACCCGCTGGACGAGCGCCGACACGAACTGGTTGTAGACGATCACGACGCGGTCGACCTCGCCGCTCGCGTAGAGCTCGGCCGCCTTGTTGGCGATCGCCTGCGCGTCGTGGTACGACGGCCGGTCGCTGAAGCCGATCCAGCTCTGGTCGATCTCGTACCGGCGGAAGCCGAGCGTCGAGCGGCCCTTCTTCCCGGCGACGAGCCAGTGCACCTCGACCCCGTCGCCGCGCAGCTCCCGCTCGAGTGCGAAGGCGTGGCGCAGCACCTGCGCGTTGAACGCACCCGCAAGGCCGCGGTCGCCGGTCAGCGGGATGATCGCGGCCTTCTTCACCTCGCGCCGCTGCAGCAAGGCGAGCCCCTGCAGGGACGTGCTCGCCTTGGCGGTGCCCATCATCAGCTCGGTCATCCGGTCCGCGTAGGGCCGCATGGCCTCGATCCGCGCCTGCGCGCGGCGCAGCCGGGCCGAGGCGACGAGCTCCATCGCCTTGGTGATCTTGCGCGTGTTCCGGATCGAGCGGATCCGGCGCTTGAGGTCCTGGACGGTGGCCATCGGGGCGCTAGGCGGCGGCCGGGGTCTCCTCGGAGGGCTTGAACAGCTTCGCGAAGCTCTCGAGCTGCTGGTTCAGCTTCTCCGCGAGCTCGTCCGGCAGCTCGCCGTTCTCGGTGATCTGCTTCAGGATCGACCCCTCCGCGCGCAGCTGCTCGCGCAGCTCCTCGAGGTAGCGAGGCACGTCGGCGACCGGGATCTCGTCCAGGTACCCGTTCACGCCCGCGTAGACCGCCGCCACCTGCTCCGCGACCGGCCACGGGTCGTACTGCGGCTGATTGAGCATCGAGACCAGGCGCTCGCCGCGAGCGAGGATCTTCTGCGTCGCCTGGTCGAGCTCCGAGCCGAACTGCGCGAACGCCTCCAGCTCGCGGTACTGCGAGAGGTCGAGCTTGAGGCTGCCGGCGACCTTGTTCATCGCCTTGATCCGGGCAGCGCCGCCGACGCGGGAGACCGAGATGCCGACGTTGATCGCGGGCCGGACACCCGAGTGGAAGAGTTCCGACTCGAGGAAGATCTGGCCGTCGGTGATCGAGATCACGTTGGTCGGGATGTAGGCCGAGACGTCGCCGGCCTGCGTCTCGACGACCGGCAGCGCGGTCAGCGAGCCGCCGCCCTGCTCGTCGGAGAGCTTGCACGCGCGCTCCAGGAGCCGCGAGTGCAGGTAGAAGACGTCGCCCGGGTAGGCCTCGCGGCCTGGCGGGCGGCGCAGCAGCAGCGACATCTGCCGGTAGGCGTCGGCGTGCTTGGAGAGGTCGTCGTACATCACGAGCGCGTGCTTGCCCTCGAACATGAAGTACTCGCCCATCGCGCATCCGGCGTAGGGCGCCATCCACTTGATCGGCGCTGCCTCGGAGGCGCCGGCCTGGACGATGATCGTGTACTCCATCGCCCCCTCCTCCTTCAGCTTCTCGTGCACCTGGGCGACCGTCGAGGCCTTCTGGCCGATCGCCACGTAGATGCAGATCAGGTCCTGCCCGCGCTGGTTCAAGATCGTGTCGACGAGGATCGCCGTCTTGCCCGTGGTTCGATCGCCGATGATCAGCTCGCGCTGGCCGCGGCCGATCGGGATCATCGAGTCGATCGCCTTCAGGCCGGTCTGCACCGGCTCCTTGACCGGCTGGCGCTGGATCACGCCGGGCGCCTTGAACTCGAGCGGCCGGTGCTCGGCGGCGTTGATCGGGCCCTGGCCGTCGAGCGGGTTGCCGAGCGGGTCGACGATGCGGCCGATCAGCTCGGGGCCGACCGGGACGCTCGCAACCGAGCCGGTTCGCTTGACGGGCTCGCCCTCCTTGACGTGCTCCCACTCGCCGAAGAGCGCCGTGCCGACGTTGTCCTCCTCGAGGTTGAAGGCGAGGCCGGTAACGCCGTGCTCGAATTCGAGCATCTCCGACGAGACGCAGTTCTCGAGGCCGTAGACGCGGGCGATCCCGTCGCCGACCTGCAGCACCGAGCCGACCTCGGCGAGGTCGCTCTCGACGTCGTACTCCTCGATCCGCTGCTTCAGGATCGAGGTGATCTCATCGGGGCGCAGCTTCATGAATCTCCTCTCTAGGCAGTGACCAGCTGGCGGCGGAGCCGGTCGAGCCGGCCGCGCACGCTGGCGTCAAGACGATGGGAGCCAACTTGCAGGACGATGCCGCCGATCAGGTCCGGGTCGACCGTGCGGGTCGCTTCGACCTGGCGGCCCGAGGCCTGCTCGATCTGCTGCAGCAGCTTGTCGGCCTCGGCGTCGGAGAGCTCGACCGCCGTAGTCAGCTCGGCGTGGACGATGCCCTCGTGCTCGGCGACCAGGCGCTCGAACTCGTTCGAGATCTCTTCGAGCTGCGCGGCGCGACCCTTGTCGGCCAGGACGAGCAGGAAGTTGCGCAGCAGCTCGTCGCTGCCGGCCAGCACGTCCTCGAGCGCGGCCCGGCGAGCCCGGGGGTCGACCTGCGGGTTGCGCAGCAGCTCACGCAGCTCGGGCACCTCGCGCTCGGCCGCAACGAGCTGTGCCAGCTGGTCGCGGACCGGCTCGAGCCGGCCCTCCTCCGCCGCGGCCTCGAAGAGCGCGTTGGCATAGACGCGGTCGACAACACTCATTGGTTGCCTTCCAGCACGGAGAAGTCGAGCTCGCCGACGGCCTCTTCGATCAGGCGCTTGTGGTCGGCGTCGTCCAGGGACTTGCGTGTCACCTTGGTGGCCGCGAGCAGGCTCAGGTCGACCACCTCCAGGCGGATCTGCTCGAGCGCGCGGCGCGTTTCGGCCTCGATCTGCTTGCGCGTCTCCTCCAGCCGCCGCTGGCGGTCGGCTTCGAGCTCCTCGCGCATGCGGCGCTCGTTGGCGTCGCCGATCCGGCGCGCTTCGCTGAGGATCTGCTCGGCGTCGGTCTGCGCGCTCGCGATCAGCTTGCGGTGCTCCTCGAGCAGCTTGCGCGCCTCCTCACGAGCATGGTCGGCCTCGTCCAGGGACTGCCGGATCCGCTCGCGCCGCTGGTCGATCGTGTGCTGGATCGGGCCGAACGCGTAGCGCTTCAGCACGTACAGCGCGATCAGGAAGCAGACAATCGTCCAGATCATCAGCCCCGGGGTGACCTGGATCAGCGGGTTGGCAGCGAGCGGCATCGACACTGCTAGACGAGAACGAAGGCCAGGATCGAGCCGAGCAGGCCGTAGAAGACGACCGCCTCGGTGAGAGCGAAGCCGAGCCACTGGATGCCTTGCAGCTCGCCGCGCAGCTCCGGCTGGCGGGCGACCGACTGGATCATCGCGGCGAAGATGTTGCCGATGCCGACGCCGGCGCCGAGCGCGCCGAGGCCGACGCCGAGCGCGAGCCCGATCGCCTTGCCGGCCTTGGTGACGTCGCCGGTGGTAGCGGCGAGAACGGTTCCAAGCACGTGAGTTCCTCCTTAGTGCTCCGGCTCGATCGCCGAGCCGATGTAGATGGCGGACAGGGCGGCGAAGATGAACGCCTGGATGCCGACCACGATCACCACCTCGAAGAGGTAGAAGACCGTCGCGAAGATAACCACGGGGATCAGCTTCAGCGTCTGGAAGATGAAGATCAGGCCGAGGAAGGTCAGGATCAGGATGTGCCCGGCGAGCATGTTCGCGAACAGACGCACGCTGAGCGAGATCAGGCGCATGAACTGGCCAAGGATCTCGAGCGGCACGATCAGGAGCAGCAGGCCCTTCGGCGCCTCGGGGATCCAGCTCTTGAAGTAGCGCACGGGACCGTTCCAGCGGATGCCCTCGAAGTGCGTGAAGAGGAACGTCAGGAGGGCGAGCGCCAGCGTCACGGAGAGCGAGGACGTGGCTGCGTAGATGCCCCAGACGGGAAAGCCGTGGTAGGTCTCGCCGGTGATCGGGAGGGGGATGAACCCGATCAGGTTGATCACGAAGATGAAGATCAACAGGGTTGCCACGTACGGGAACCAGCGGCCGATCGCCTTCGCCGGCAGGCCCTGCTCGGCGATCTGGACCTGCGCAACCTCGTAGATCGTCTCCCCGACCGTCTCCCGGCGGTTGAGCGTCTTGCCGCGCATCAGGACGAGGCCGACCAGAATCGAGAGGACGGTGCCGAGCATCAGGTAGACGACCGCCTTCGTGATCGAGAGGTTGAGCGGGCCGAGGTGGATCGAGACCCACTCGTGCTGCTCGAACTCGGTCGTCGGGTCGAACTCGCCGCGCGCGAACGCCGGCGCGGGCAGGGCGAGGAAGAGCATTGTCAGAGCGAGCAGCGCGCGTCTCATACCCGCGGCTCCTGGGAGTAGTAGCCGAGCAGCGAGAGGCCGAGCTCGGCGGTGTAGGCGGCGCCGTAGACGAGCGCCGCGGCCAGGCCGGCCTCCTTGTCCGAGGCGACGAGCGCCAGCAGCACCGCGAGCACGACGAGCAAGCGCGACATCATCCCGAAGGCGAGCAGACCCGAGGCGGCCAGGTTGTCCGGAGAGGGCTTCACGCGCCCGAGCAGCAGGCCGAGCGCCTGCGCGCCGACCCAGAGCAGCGCCGCGGCGGCCCAACCGGCGAGCGGCCAGCCGGCGACGAGGAAGAGCGGCAGGGCGAGCGCGATCACGAGCGCTCCGGCCGCCGGCGCGAGCCAGCGCTGCCGATCAGGATAGGGCCGCGGCGCACCGAGGATCCCGACGCGCGTCAAAAGGCGTCCTTGTAGCGCTTGTAGACGGCGAACACCCCGGCCGGAATGCCGACGAAGGCGCCGACGAGGATCCCGTAGCCGACCGAGCCTGCGGCCCAGCCGACGAGCGCGCCTGCGCCTACCGACCCGGCGGTCACGCCCCCGAGCAGCGCGCCGGCTCCGGCCGGCTCGAACGACGAACGGGGACTGGGCTCCATCGGTCCGAGCATAACAAACCTTGTAACACCGAAAACCGGCCTCTTATCGGCGTTTTTTGCCGACTTTGTACGATCACTCGGGTGCGTGTGGTCCTGATCCACGGCAGCGTCGGGAACGCGGACGCCGCGTGGGCGCCGGTGCTGCCGGCGCTCGAGGAGCGGTTCGAGGTGGTCGCGCCGAACCGCGGCGGTTACCCGCCGGGACCGCTGTTGGAGCGGATCGACTTCGAACGGCAGGCCGAGGAGCTGGCGCCGCTGCTCGGCGATCGCGCGCACCTCGTTGGCCACTCGTACGGCGGGGTGATCGCGCTCTTGATCGCGGCCGCGCACCCGGAGCGCATCCGCTCGCTGGCGCTGAGCGAACCCCCTGCCTTCGGGCTCGCGCGCGGGAACCCGGTCGTGGACGACCTGGTCGAGCGCATCGAGGTGCACTTCGAGCACGGGCCGCGCGAACCGCGGGCCTTCGCCGAAGGCTTCCTCGCGCTGGTCGGCAGCGAGACGCGGCTGCCCGAGCGGCTGTCGCCGAGCCTGGAGCAGGGCATCCGCGCGACGATGGCCGAGCGGCTGCCCTCAGAGGCGGAGATCCCGCTGGACGAGCTCGCGGCGACGCCGTTCCCGAAGCTCGTGATCTCGGGCGCGCACCACCCCGCCTTCGACGCGGTCTGCGACGTGCTCGAGACGAGCCTCGGCGCGGAACGGGCGGTCCTGCCGGGCGCCGGCCACAGCCTCGCGCGTGCTCCCGGCTACCCCGAGCGGCTCCTCGCGTTCCTCGACGATTCGGTCCGGACCGAACAGTTGGCGCGCTAGCGTCCACGGGCATGAGAGGCGATGCAGACGTCGCGGCGGCGGCGGCGCTCCTGGCGGAGCCGGCGCGTGCGGAGCTGGTGCTGGCGGTCGTCGCCGACGGCCGCCTGAGCGCGAGCGAGCTCGCGGCCCGCGCGGGGATCGCCCGCTCAACGGCGAGCGGGCACCTCCGGCGTCTCGTCGACGGCGGCTTCCTCGTCGTGACCGACCAGGGGCGGAACCGCTACTACGAGCTCGCAGGCGCCGGGGTCGCCGAGGCGCTGGAGGGGCTGTCGAGAATCGCGCCGGAGCGGCCGGTGCGATCGCTCAAGGAGGCGACCAGAGGCGAGCTCTTGCGCGAGGCGCGGACGTGCTACGACCACCTGGCAGGGCGGCTGGGAGTCGCGCTCGCCCACGCGCTCGAGCAGCGGCGCGTCGTGATCCGGAGCAACGGCGGGTATGAACTGGGCGAGTCGGCCACGCCGGAGCTCGAGCGCCTCGGAATCTACCTCGAGGGCCTGGCCCAACTGCGACGGCCGCTCGTCCGCGGCTGCCTCGACTGGAGTGAGCGCGAGCTCCACGTCGCCGGCGCGGTCGGCGCGGCGATCACCGCCCGGCTGTTCGAGCTCGGCTGCCTCGAGCGCCGCGACGGAACTCGCTCGGTCGCGTTGACCGAGGCCGGGCGGGTCGTCTTCGACGAGCTCGGAGTCTAGGCGGTGCGGCGCTCGGCCGCGGCGCGCGCTTCGGCCTCGCGGCGGCGGATGCGCGGGTTCGCCAGCTTGACGATCTCGAGCAGGTAGACCATGTAGATCGAGGCCCCGAGCGCGAGCGCGCCGATCAGCGCGACCGCCAGGGTCGGGCCGGTCTGCCAGTTCCCGTGCGCGTGCGGGTGGATGAAGCGCGTGGCCAGCGCCGCGCCGGCGAGGATCGCGCACCAGCCCCACATCGTCAGCGCCGCGCGCCGCTGCGAGAAGCCGATGTTCAGGAAGCGGTGGTGCAAGTGCGTCATGTCGGCGGCGTATACCGGCTGGCCGTATTTGATCCGCTTGGCGACCACGAAAGAGGTGTCGATGATCGGCACCGCCAGCACGAGCAGCGGGAAGAGCAGGGTGGCGACGGCGGCCGTCTTCAAGAGACCCTGGATGGCGAGCGCCCCGAGCGTGAACCCGAGTAGCAGCGCCCCCGAGTCGCCCATGAAGATCCGCGCCGGGTAGAAGTTGTGGCGCAGGAAGCCGACGCAGCCACCGAACACGATCGCTGCCAGGATCGCGGTGTCCGGCCGGCCGAGCGAGAGCGCGATCACGCAGAACGTCCCGCCCGAGATCGCACAGACGCCGGCCGCCAGCCCGTCGAGCCCGTCGAGGAAGTTGACCATATTCATGATCGCCACGATCCAGAGAATCGTCAGCGGGATCCCCACCCACTCCGGCAGCGCGTGCACGCCGAGGATCGGGAAGGTGAAGCGGTGCACCCAGATCCCGAAGCCGGTCGGGATCGCTGCGGCGGCGATCTGCCCGCCGAGCTTCTCCCACCAGACGAGGCCGCGGAAGTCGTCGATCGCGCCGACCGTGGTTGCGACCGCCATCCCGAGCAGCAGGCCCTTCGTCTCCTGCCCGAGCGGCAGGAATGCGAGCGCGGGCACGAAGATCCCGAAGAAGAGCGCGAGCCCGCCGAGCCTCGGCACCGAGCCGCGGTTCACCCGGCGCGCACCGGGCCGGTCGACGGCGCCGAGCATCCGCGCCATCCCGCCGACGGCCGGCGTCAGCAGCACGACGATCACGAGCGCGAGCACCGCCCCGTAGACGACCTCCAGGTGGTCGGTCAGCGTCTCCCAGACCATCCTTAGAGGCTAGCTCCGGCGGCGGGCACCTTCGATCGAGTCCTAGAAGGTGCGTTAGACGGCCGTCCGGGCAAAGCCCGGACGGCCTCTTTGGTCGGAGCCACCAAGTCGGCTCACTTAGTCCCGTAGAGACGGTCGCCCGCGTCACCCAGGCCGGGCACGATGTAGCCCTTCTCGTTCAGGCCGCGGTCGACGGCGGCGGTGACGATCCGCACGTCCGGGTGTTCGCCGCGCAGGTGCTCGATCCCTTCGGGCGCAGCGACCAGGCAGACCAGCGTGACCGAGCGCGCGCCGGCCGCCCTGACCGCGCCGACCGCCGCTGCGCTGGAGCGTCCGGTGGCGAGCATCGGGTCGAGCACGATCGCGTCGCGCTCGCCGTCGCCAAGCTCGGGCAGCTTCACGTAGTACTCGACCGGCTGCAGCGTCTCCTCGTCGCGGTAGAGCCCGATGAACCCGACCCGCGCGCTCGAGACCAGCGAGAGCACGCCGTCGAGCATCCCCAGGCCGGCGCGCAGAACGGGGCAGACCGCGACCTTCTTGCCGGCGATGCGCTGCACCTCGGTGCGCTCGAGCGGCGTCTCGACCTCGTCGGTCTCGGTCGGGAAGTCCTTCGTCGCCTCGTAGGTCAGCAGCAGGGTCAGCTCGTTGGCGAGCTTGCGGAAGTGGACGGTCGGCGTGTCCTTGTCGCGCAGGTACGAGAGCTTGTGCTGGACCAGCGGGTGCGTGACGACGGTCACGCCCTGGAGCGTCTCGGTCACGCGACGTACGTGGTGTAGCCGCGGAAGCCGGGGTAGAGCGGCCGCTTCTCGCACAGCGCCAGGCTGCGGGCGGCGAGCGCAGAGACGTCGGCCCCGTCGGCGAGCGCGCTGCAGATGATGGTGCCGACCTCGCGGAAGTCGTCCTCGTCGAAGCCGCGCATCGTGGCCGCGGGCGTGCCGATCCGGATCCCGGAGGCCACCGTCGGCGGCCGCTCGTCGAAGGGAACGGTGTTGCGGTTGACGGTCAACTTCGCCTCGGCCAGCCGCTCTTCGGCGTCCTTGCCGGTCCAGTCCGTCGAGCGCAGGTCGACCTGCAGCAGGTGCGTATCGGTGCCGCCGGTGAGCACGTCGAGCCCGCCGTCCTGCAGCGTGGCGGCGAGCGTGTCGGCGTTCGCGCGCACCTGGGTCTGGTACTCGCGGAAGGCGTCGGTCGCGGCGATCCGGAAGCAGGTCGCCTTGGCCGCGATCGTGTGCACGAGCGGCCCGCCCTGCATGCCCGGGAAGACGGCGCGGTCGATCGCCTGCGCGTGCTCTTCGGTGCAGAGGATGAACCCGGCGCGCGGGCCGGCGAGGGTCTTGTGAGTGGTCGAGGTGACGAAGTGGCAGTCCTTGACCGGGTTCGGGTGCAGCCCGGCGGCGACGAGACCCGCGAAGTGCGCCATGTCGCAGAGCAGCAACGCGCCGACCTCGTCGGCGATCTCGCGGAAGCGGTCGGTCTCGACCGTGCGCGGGTAGGCCGAGCCCCCGCAGACGATCAACTTCGGCTTGTGCTGCTTGGCGAGCGCAAGGACGTCGTCGTAGTCGACCATGTTCGTCTCGCGCGAGACGCCGTAGTGGGCGATCGTGTAGAGCCGCCCGCTGAAGTTGACCTTGAGGCCGTGCGTCAGGTGGCCGCCGTGCGAGAGCTCGAGCGAGAGGATCACGTCGCCCGGCTGCAGCGCCGCCATGTAGACGGCCATGTTGGTCTGCGCGCCCGCGTGCGGCTGGACGTTCGCGTGCTCGGCGCCGAACAGCTCCTTCGCCCGATCGACCGCCGTCTGCTCGATCTCGTCCACGACCTCGCAGCCGCCGTAGTAGCGCCGGCCCGGGTATCCCTCGGCGTACTTGTTCGTCGGCACGGAGCCGAGCGCCTCGAAGATCGCCGGCCAGGTGAAGTTCTCGGAGGCGATCAGCTCGATCTGGTCGCGCTGCCGCTCGAGCTCGCGGCCGAGCAACTCGGCGATCGCCGGGTCGATCTCGTCGAGCCCAGCGGTCTTCAGGTGCTGGAACGTCTCCTGCGCGATCGCCACGCCTGGGATGGTACTCAGGTCACCTGTCGAAAGCGTTCCAGGGCCTCGGCTGCCGGAACCGCGCCCTCGCGCAGGACGCGCGGCTCGGCGCCGGTCAGATCGAGCACGGTCGAGGGCGTGCCCGGGAGCTCGCCGCCATCGACGAGCGCGGCGGCGGCGCGAATCTCGGCCGGAACGTCCTCGATCGTCCGCGCCTCCGGCGCGCCGTGGAGGTTGGCGCTCGTGGCCGCCACCGCACCGACCTGGGCGAGCACCTCGGCACCGGGACCGGCCAGCTCGGGGACGCGTACGCCGATCGTCTCGGGCGCCGAGCCGGTCAGCCAGCTGAAGCGCTGCCCGGGGTTCGACAGCACGAGCGTGTAGGGGCCCGGCAGCAGTGCCTGCAGAATGGCTCGCGGGAGCTCCGGGACGAGGCCGGCGAGCGTGTCGACGTCGTTCGCCAGCAGCGCCAGCGGTTGCCCGGCCGGGCGCCGCTTGAGCCGGTAGATCTCCCGCGCGGCCGTCTCGAGGTGGGGGTCGGCGCAAAGCCCGTAGACCGTGTCGGTCGGCAGCACCGCCGGCCGCCCGTCGCGCAGCGCCGCGACGGCCTGCTCGATCAGGCGCGCCGCCCGGCGAGGAGGAAACCGAGCACGGCCTCCCTGAACTCCTCCGGCGCCTCGACGAAGATCATGTGGCCCGTGCCCGGCAGCACCACGGTCTCCGCGGAGGGAATGCCGTCGCTGAGCTCGGCTGCACAGGCCGGCCCGGTGATGAAGTCTTGCTCGCCGGTGATCACGAGCGTCGGCATCGCCAGGCTCGGCAGCAGCGGCCGCAGGTCGAAGTGCTCCCAGATCTCCTTCTCCCAGAGCCGCGTCGCGTCGACACAGAGGGAGTCGCCCGCGAGCGAGGCGACGTGCCGCTGCTCCCGCTCGCCGTAGTGGCCGTAGTAGAGGGGCATCATCCGGCGGGTGAGCTCCATCAGCTCGCGGCCGTCGGCGAACTCGCCCTGGAGCTCGGTCTGGAGCGCGTCGACCGCGTCCGCGTACCACGGTTCGCCTTCACGCGCCTCGACGGCCCGTTGCATCGCCGCCTCCTGTTCCGGCCCGTGGCGCGGCAGGGTGCTCGCGAGGATCAGGCGCTCGACGCGGTCGGGGTGGCTCGCCGCGTACTCGACGGCGACGACGCCGCCGTGCGAGTGGCCGAACAGGAGCAGCTGCTCGAGGCCGAGGTGCTCCCGCAGCTCCTCGACATCCGAGGCGTAGTCGGCGATCGCGTACTGTCCGGGGTCTCGCGCGGGATCTGAGCCACCGGTGCCGCGCGGGTCGAGCAGCACGAGCTCGAGCTCGTCACCGAGCGCGGCCAGGTCGGCGAAGTAGAGCGAGGAGAAGCCGGGCCCGCCGGGATGGCAGACGAGCGTCGGGCCGGAGCCGGAACGGTGGTAGGCGAGCGTGCGCCCGTCCGCCGTCGTCAGCCGTTCCATCTGCCCTCTGCCACCCGGTCCCTCCCAGCCAGGTCGGGAGTGATCGTAACGTCCGAGAAGCCGAAGTCAGATAGCAGCCGCTCGACCCGGTCTCCCGCGCCCGCGGCGGTCTCGAGCACGAGCCAGCCGCCCGGCCGGAGCGCTTCGCGGGAGGCGAGCGCGAGCTTCTCGGTCGCGCCCGAGGCGACGAGCGCGACATGCGGCTCCCAGTCGCGGACCTCGGGCTGCAGCATCGGCAGCTCATCCGGCTCGACGTAGGGCGGGTTCGAGACAACGAGGTCGAAGTCGTGCTCGCCGAGGCCGCTCGTCAGGTCATGCTCGACGAGCCGTACGCGGCCATTGATCCCCGTCAGCTCCAGGTTTTCGCGCGCGAGCGCGAGCGCTTCCGGCGAGACGTCCATCGCAGTTACACGCGCACGAGGGACCTCGTCGGCTATCGCCAGCGCGATCGCGCCGGTGCCTGTGCCGACGTCGAGCACCTGCGGCTCCTCGAGGTCGCGGATGTGCTGGAGGGCGCGCTCGACCACGACCTCCGTCTCGGGCCGTGGGATCAGCGCGCGCTTGTCGGTCTTCAGCGTCAGCCGCCTGAAGCCCCACTCGCCGAGGATGTAGGCGAGCGGCTCGCGCGATTCGCGCCGCCTGACGTTGGCGTCGAAAGCTTCCACTTGCTCCTCCGTCATTTCCCGATCGAGCTCTGCGTACAGCAACGCGCGGGCACAGTCGTCGCAGGCCTTGGCCAGCAGCAGCTCCGATTCGAGCCTCGCCGACTCCACGCCGGCCTCGGCGAGCCGCGCGGTCGCCCTGGCGAGCGCGTCGCCGAGGGTCACGCCGGCTCGAGTGCCCGACGGCGGTCGTCGGCGGCAAGCGCCTCGGTGAACTCGTCGAGCTCCCCCTCGAGGATCTTGTCGAGCCGGTGCACGGTCAGGTGTACGCGGTGGTCGGTCACCCGGTTCTCCGCGAAGTTGTAGGTGCGGATCTTCTCGGCGCGCTGGCCGGAGCCGATCTGCGTCCGCCGCGTCTCGGCCTGCTCGGACTGCTGCCGCGCGCGCTCGGCCTCGTAGAGGCGGGCGCGCAGGACACGCATCGCCTTGTTCCGGTTCTGGAGCTGCGACTTCTCGTCCTGCATCGCGACCACGATCCCCGTCGGCACGTGCGTGATCCGCACCGCCGAGTCGGTCGTGTTCACGCTCTGGCCCCCGGGCCCGGTCGAGCGGTAGACGTCGATCTTGAGATCGTTCGGGTCAAGCTCGACCTCGACCTCCTCGACCTCGGGCATCACCGCGACGGTCGCCGTCGAGGTGTGGATCCGGCCCTGCGACTCGGTCTCGGGGACGCGCTGGACGCGGTGCGTGCCGGCCTCCCACTTGAAGATCGAGTACGCGCCGTCGCCCTTGACCGCAAACACGACTTCCTTGAAGCCGCCCGACTCGTTGCCGCTCGCCTCGAGCTGCTCGACGGTGAAGCCGCGGCGCTCGGCGTAGCGCGTCAGCATGCGGAAGACGTCGGCCGCCCAGAGCGCCGCCTCGTCGCCGCCGACGCCCTGGCGGATCTCCACGATCACATCCTTGCTGTCGGCGGGATCGTTCTCGACGAGCGCGAGCTTCAGCTCCTCCTCGAGCGCGTCCTGGCGCTCCTCGAGCTCGGGGATCATCTCCCTGAGGTCGCCGTCGCCGCGCGCGGCCTCGAGGTCGTCGCTGACCTCGCGCCACTGCTGCGCCAGCTTGGCCGGGCCTTCGAGCTCCTTCACGCGGCGGCCGACCTCCGCGGCTTCGCGGTGGTCGTTGTAGACGGCAGGGTCGCTCAGGCGCTCCTGCGCCTCGCGATACGAGCGCTCCAGCTCGTCCACCAGCTCCTGGAACTCAGCCATACAGGAAGGGTAGTGCCGACAGCTAGGCCATGACCTCGACGCGCTCGGCGCCGAGGGTGTCGCCCTTTTCGAGCGCGAGCACCTCGCGCAGGGCGCGGATCGAGACTTCGAGCTGGTCGAGCGTCGGCTCCCGGGTCGTCAGCCGTTGCAGCCAGAGGCCCGGCGCCAGCAGCGTCATCACGACCCGGTTGTCGGTGTGCTTGCCGGCGAACCGGATCAGCTCGTAGGCGAGCCCCGCGATCAGCGGCAGCAGCAGGATCCGACTTGCGATCAGCCAGTACCAGACCGGCCGCCCGAAGAAGGCGAAGACGAAGATCGCGATCACCATCACCCAGAGCAGGAAGGCCGTGCCGCAGCGCGGGTGGATCAGGCTGTAGCGCTGGACCGTGGACGGCGTCAGCTCCTCGCCGGCCTCGTAGGCGTTGATCGCCTTGTGCTCGGCGGCGTGGTACTGGAAGACGCGCCGCAGGTCGGGCAGCAGCGAGATCAGGACCAGGTAGGCGATGAAGACCGAAACGCGGATCGCGCCCTCGACCAGAACGAACAAGGTGCCGTTCGAGATCGGCAGTAGGTCGGCCAGCAGCGCGGGGCCGACCTTGAACAGCGAGATCGCGAAGCCGATCGCGATCAGGAACGCGAACACGATCGCGCCGCGGGAGAGTTCCGTTTCCGCTTCCTCGTTCTCGTCGGCAGCTGCGTAGTTCGCCGAGATCGAGAGCGCGCGGAAGCCGATCGCGAGCGACTCGCCCAGTGCGACCACGCCGCGAACGATCGGCAGCCGAAACGCCCAGTGCCGTTTCATCACGGACTCGATCGGGCGGCAGACCTCGGCGATCTGCCCGTTCGGCTTGCGGACGGCGACGGCCCAGTTGGAGGGGCCGCGCATCATCACGCCCTCGAGGACGGCTTGCCCGCCGATCGGGGCGCTCATATCGGCTCTAAGCCTTGCTGGCCTTCTCGAGGCGGCGCTGGAAGCGCTCGACGCGGCCGCCGGAGTCCATCAGCTTCTGCTTGCCCGTGTAGAACGGGTGGCAGTTCGAGCACACCTCGACGTGCAGCTCGGGCTTGGTCGAGCGCGTCTGGAACTCGTTCCCGCAGGCGCAGTGCACCGTTGCGAGCATGTACTCGGGATGGATCTCGGGCTTCATCGTCCACTCAGGATAGCAACGGTGGTATCGGTGGCCACGTTGCCGCCCGAGACCACCGCGACGACGCGTTGGCCCGGTTCCACAGCGGCTTTCCGGGCGAGCAGGGCGGCCGTGGTCGCGGCGCCCGCGGCTTCCGGTGCGAGCTTCGCGCGCGTGTACAAGAACCGGAAGGCGTCTTTCAGCTCGTCCTCGGTGACCAGCACCGACTCGACGCCGAGGGCGAGGCACTGCTGCACGCAGTTCGCGCCGGCGTACGGGCCGTTCAGCCCGTCGGCGAGCGAGGCGGCCTCGACGGTGACGGGCTCGCCGGCCTTCATGCTCTCGTGCAGGGCGCGCGAGCGCTCGGGCTCGACCGCGACCACGCGCGTGCCTGGGCTGCGGCCCTTGACCGCGGTCGCGATCCCGGAGACGAGACCGCCGCCCCCGACCGGCACGAGCACGACGTCGGGCTCGGGGACGTCTTCGAGCAGCTCCAGGCCGACGGTGCCCTGGCCCGCCATCACGAACGGGTCGTCGTACGGATGGACGAGCGTGCGGCCGGTCTCCTCGATCAGCTGCTCGAGACGCTCGAAGGCCTCCGGGATGTCCGGTGCCTCCGTGTCGATCGTGGCCCCGTAGCCCCGGGCGGCCTCGATCTTGAGCGGGCTCGCGGTCTGCCACATCACGACCAGCGCGTCGATGCCCTCCTGCGCGGAGGCGTAGGCGAGCGCCTGGGCGTGGTTCCCGGCCGAGATCGAGATCACGCCGCGCGCCTTCTCCTCGTCGGAGAGCTGCGAGAGCTTGTTCAGCGCGCCGCGCGGCTTGAAGGAGCCCGTCTTCTGGAAGAGCTCGGCCTTGAGGTACACCTCGGCGCCGCCGGCCCGCTCGCCGAGCGTCGCCGAGCCGAAGGTCGGCGTGCGGTGCACGCGCCCGGCGATCCTCTCGCGGGCGGCCTCGACGTCGGCGAGCTCGATGATCACGTCAGCTTGTAGTCCGGCCCCGCGCCGCCCTCGGGCGGGGTGAGCCGCCCGCCCTTCGCTGTGATCGCGCCGCACTGCACGCAGTTCGACGGCGTCACATCGACGCCGTTCTCGGTCACCTCGTAGACCGCCGCCGGGCACATGCGCGTCCACAGCTCGGCGATCTCCTCGGGCACCTTGCGCTGCACCCGGATGTGATTCGGCGCGTCGTCACGCGTCGCGTTCCCGGAGAGGAAGACAGACGAGAGCTTGTCGAAGGTGAGCTCGCCGTCAGGGACCGGGTAGTTCTTCGCGCGGTCGGTGCGGATCAGCTCCTGGTCGGCGTCCGCCTCCATCCGCGCGTCCCCGGGCGGAAAGGCGCCACGGGTCGCGGTCATCGCCCCCGCGAGCGCGCCGCCGAGCACGAGGCCGCGGCCGAATGCCGGCCGCATGTTGCGCACCTGCTTGAGGTCCCTCCAGACGAAGCTCTCCTGCAGCGCACGGTCGTAGCCGGCCAGGGCACCACGCCGGCCCGGGCTCTCGCCGCGCTGCAGCGCCGAGAACGCCGCCTCGGCCGCCAGCCGCCCCGACTCGACGGCGTAGTGGATCCCCTTCAACGCCGGCACGTTGACGAGCCCCGCGCCGTCGCCGCAGATCAGCAGGCCCGGCGCATGCAGGCGCCTCGGCAGCGAGAGGAAGCCGCCCTCGGGAATCGTCTTCGCCCCCCACGCCACGCGCTCACCGCCCCACAGCAGCTCCTTCATCATGGGATGCGTCTTCAGCTCCTGCAGCAGATCGTGGACGGAGAGCTCGGCGTCGCGGTAGTCGAGCCCGACGACCATCCCGATCGTGAGCATGTCGTCGCCCATCGGGTAGACGAACGAGCCGCCGAACTCGCGGTACTTCTTCGCGGCGCGAAGCGGCCAGCCCAGCGTGTGGATCACGCGTTCGAGCGGCTTTGCGACCTTCCAGACCTCCTTCACGCCGAGTGCCCAGACCTGTGGGTTGTCGCCCTGGAGGGCGAAGCGGTCGAGCGCGACGCCGGTCAGGTGGCCCTGCGTCCCCTCGGCGAGAACCGTCACGCGCGCGTGAACATCGGAGCCGGGCTCAAAGTTGCCGAGCTCCTGGCCATCGCGACCACGGCCGCGGTCGCCGGTGCGCACGCCGCGGACGCGCCCGTCGCCGACGAGCAGGGCGTGGCCCGAGGTCTCGGGCAGGATCGTCGCGCCGCCCTCCTCCGCGCGCTCGGCGAGCCAGCGGCCGAGCTGCGAGAGCGAGGCGACGTAGTTGCCGCCGTTCTTCATCGTCGGCGGAGTCGGGATCCGCAGATAGCGCTGCGGGCTGAGGAAGTAGACCGACTCGTGCTCGACGCGCCCGTAGAACGGAAGGTCGCGCGTGTGGTAGCGCCCGTCGAACAGCTTGCGCAACGAGCGCGGGTTGACGACAGCGCCCGAGAGCAGGTGCGAGCCCGGCTGCCGGCCCTTCTCGAGCACCGCTACCGGTACGTCGCCGAGCCGCTCCGCCAGCTCGGGCGCGCCCTCGAGCAGCTGGCCGAGGCGAATCGCGCAGGCCAGCCCGGCCGGCCCCGCGCCGACGATCAGCACGCCGACCTCGATCTCGGGCTCGCCGGGCGCGACGACGAACTCGCGCGGGTCGAAAGGAGGGGGAAATTCCGACGGGCGCAGAGCCATCAAAGGCCCACCCGCATGAGCTGGTTGCGTGATCCGAGAACGCGTAGCGTGTTCATGCCGCGCGGCGGGCGCGGACGAGCTCGGTCAGCTTGGGCAGGATCTCGTTCAGGTCGCCGACCACGCCGAGGTCGGCGTACTCGAAGATCGGCGCGTTCGGGTCCTTGTTGATCGCGACGATCAGGCCCGAGCTCTGCATCCCGACCTTGTGCTGGATCGCGCCGGAGATCCCGACCGCGACGTAGAGCTTCGGCGAGACGCTCTTGCCCGTCTGCCCGACCTGCGCCGAGTACGGGTACCAGCCCGCGTCGACGACGGCGCGAGTGGCCGCGACTGCGCCGCCGAGCGCCTTGGCCAGTTCCTCGACTGCGGCGAAGCCCTCGGGCCCGCCGAGGCCGCGGCCGCCGGCGACGATCACGTCGGCGTCCTCGATCGACGGGCCCTCGCTCTCCTCGTGGGCCTGTTCGACCATCGTCGCCGCCAGCGAGAAGTCCTGCAGGCGCGACTCGAACTTCTCGACCTCCGCGCTGCCGCCGCTCTCCTGCGGCTCGAATGTGCCCGAGCGGACGAGGGCGAGGCGCGGCTCGGAGCTCCAGCCGACGTCGACGTAGACCGAGTCGCCGAGCGCCGGGCGCTTGCCGACGAGCTCTCGGCTTTCCACCGCGAGATCGGTGAGGTCGTAGTTGAGGCCCGCGTCGAGTCGCGCGGCGAGCCCTGCCGCGACGTCAGCGGAGAGCACGCTCGCGGCGAACAGGACGCCGTCGAAGGCGCACTCGCCCAGCAAGGTCTCGAGCGCGTCGACCCGCGGCTGGGGCAGCGGCTTGTCGAGCAGGACGTCGTCCATCACGTGTACCCGCCGGGCGCCGAAGCGGCCGGCGTCGGCGGCGAGCGCTCCCACGTCGGAGCCGAGCAGCACGCCCTCGGCCTCGCCGAGCGAGGCGGCCTTGCCGAGCACGCCGAGCGCGTCCTTCTGCAGCTTGCCCTCGTGGTGCTCGAGAAACACCAGGAACTTCATAGCGCCCGCTTCTCCTGCAGGAACTCGACGATCTTCTCCGCGGCCGAGCCGTCGTCCTCGAGCTTGACCAGGTCGCCGCGCGCCGGCGGGTCGTTCAGCGCGATGACCGTCGTGCGCGAGCCGGCCTCGCCCGCCTCCTCGGCGGGGACGCCGAGGTCGGCCAGCGAGAGCGTCTCCTGCGGCTTCTTCTTCGCGCCCATGATCCCCTTCAGCGCCGGGTAGCGCGGGACGTTGATCGCGTCCGAGACGGCGACCACGGCGGGCAGCGGCGCCTCGATCACGTCGTAGCCGAACTCGGTCTGGCGCTTGCCGCGCACCTTCCCGTCCTCGTGCGAGAGCTCGGCCACCTGCGAGATCAGCGGCCGCTGCAGCCGGTCGGCGACCGCGGCCCAGAGGACTGCGCCGTCCCCGTCGTTGGCCTGCTGGCCGAAGAGCACGAGGTCAGCCTCCTCTCGCTCGAGAGCAGACGCGAGCACGCACGCGGTGGCCACGAGGTCCGAGCCGGCGGCGGCCTCATCCGAGACGAGCACGACGCGGTCGGCGCCCATCGCGAGCGCTCGGCGCATCGCCTCGAGCGCCTTCTCCGGACCGAGCGAGACGATCACCACCTCGCCCTCGCCAGTTGCGTCGCGGAGCTTCAACGCCTCCTCGACGGCATTCGCGTCAAACGGGTTCAGCACCCCCTCGCCGGAGCGGTCGAGCCGCTTCGTCGAGGGGTCGATCCGGCGCGCGGCGGTCGCTTCCGGGACGTACTTGGCGCAGACGGCGATCTTCATCGCGGGCGGACTCTAGCGAGGAGGGCTGGTAGGGTCTGGCCCTTCGGACCGACCGGCAAGCCCATGATCAGCCACCGGACGACAGCCCGAGGAACCCTCGTTCTCGCCCTTGCGCTCCTGACCCTCGCGGGCGGCGCGAGCGCCGCCGTGCCGCAGAAGCTCGTCTTCCCGGTGCTCGGCGCAGTCACCTACGGCGACGACTTCGGCCAGCCGCGGCCCGGCGGGACGCACCAGGGGATCGACATCGTGGCAACCAAGCGGACCCTGGCGGTCGCCGTCGAGGCGGGCAAGGTCGAGTTCTGGAAAAGCTCGGCGAACGCCGGCTGCATGCTCTATCTCCACGGCGCAAGCGGCACGGACTACTACTACATCCATCTCAACAACGACCTCTCAGCGAAGAACGACAACCGCGGCAAATGCGTCGCCGGGACCGCCTACGCCAAGGGCCTGAAGAACGGCGCGAAAGTGATCGCCGGCCAGCCGGTCGGGTTCGTCGGCGACTCGGGCGACGCGAACGGGCTGCACGCACACCTGCACTTCGAGCTCCACCCCGGACGCGGCAAGGCGGTCGACCCCTACCCGTGGCTGCAGCGGGCGACGCACCTGCTCTTCTCCGCTCCGCACGGGACGCCGTTCACGCTTGACCTGCGCGGGACGATCCTCTCGGTCAACGAGGACAGCGTGCAGCTCCGGCTCGCCGCCGTCAGCGCCTTGCCGATGCGGCAGCACCAGTCACAGCTGAAGCGCCGCCTGCTCGTGACCGTGCCGGTCGATGCCACGGTTCAGCTTGTGCCGAGCTTTGGCTCGCCGGGGACGCCGGTGGAGCTCTCGTCGGCGAAGCCGAAGCAGCAGGTCGCCATCCAGACGGCGTCCGCGCCCACGACCTTGAAGGCGCAGCGCGGCGACGACCTGGCGCTCAGCGCCTCGGTCGTCTCGCTGGTCTCGCCCTAGCGCCCGACGAATTTGGGGTCGCGCTTCTCGGCGAAAGCCGTAAGGCCCTCCTTCGCGTCGGCGCTCGCGAACAGCTCGCCGAACTCCTTGGCCTCGCGCTGCAGGTTCTCGGCGTGGCGGCCCTGGAGCACGTGGTTCGTCGCGCGCTTGGCAGCGGCGAGCGCGACCGGGCTCTTGGAGGCGAGCAGCTCGGCGACCTGACGCGCCTTCTCCCGCGCAGGGTCGTGGATGCCGTGGACGAGGCCGATGCGCAGCGCCTCCTCGGCGTCGACGAGCCGGCCGGTGAGGATCATGTCCTTCGCCACGCCCAGCCCGCAGACGCGGGCGAGCCGCTGGGTGCCACCCCAGCCGGGAATGATCCCGAGGTTGATCTCGGGCTGGCCGAGCTTCGCTCCCGAAGACGCGTAGCGCAGGTCGCAGGCGAGCGCGAGCTCGCAGCCTCCGCCGAGCGCGAAGCCCTGGATCGCAGCGATCGTCGGCTGGTGCATCGTCTCCAGCAGCTGCGTGCACCGGTGGCCGAGCTCGCCCCAAGCGGTTGCCTCCTCGACCGTGAGGCCGCTCATGTACTTGATGTCGGCGCCGGCGACGAACGCCTTCTCGCCTGAGCCGGTCAGCACCACCACGCCGACCTCGGCGTCGCGAGCGAGCTCCTGCAAGTGATGGCACAGCTCCTCGAGGGTCGGCCGGTCGAGCGCGTTCATCGCCTCGGGCCGGTCGACCGTGACGGTCGCGATTCCTCCGTCGCGCTCGACGACGATGGTCAGACGGGCACCTTCCCGCGCAGGAACTCGACGATCTCGCTCGTTGGCGCGCCGGGCGTGAACACGGCGGCGACGCCCTGGCGCTGCAGCTCCTCGGCGTCCTCCGCCGGGATCGTCCCGCCGAGAACGACGAGCACGTCTTCCGCCCCGTTCTCGCGGAGCCCCTCGAGGATCCGCGGGACGAGCGTCATGTGCGCGCCGGAAAGGATCGAGATCCCGACCGCGTCGGCGTCCTCCTGGATCGCGGTCTCGACGATCTGCTCGGGCGTCTGGTGCAGACCCGTGTAGATAACTTCCATCCCCGCGTCACGCAGCGCACGTGCGATGATCTTGGCGCCCCGGTCGTGCCCGTCGAGACCGGGTTTTGCTATGACGACGCGAATCTTGCCGGCCATCTCCACGAGTATATGAGCGTGAAACTCACCGTCGTCGGTTGCTCCCCGGCCTGGCCGAACCCGGGCGGCGCGCAGTCGGGCTACCTGCTCGAGGGCCCGGGGCGGCTACTGCTCGACTGCGGCCCGGGCGTGCTGGCGAAGCTGCGCGAGCGCGAGGCCTGGCCACAGGTGGACGCGATCGCGATCACGCACTGGCACCTCGACCACTGGGGCGACCTCGTCCCCTGGGTCTGGGGCTCGACCCTCGGCCCCGGCGAAGGGGTCGTGCAGCCGGAGCTCTGGGTCCCGCCCGAGGGCCGCGAGCTGCTCTGCTCGATCGGCGGCCGGCTCGGCCAGCCCGAGATGTTCGAGGAGGCCTTCCGCCTGAACGAGTACGTCGACGGCGAGCCTTTCACCGCGGCCGGCTTTGAGGTCACCGCGCATCGCGTCCTGCACTACCAGCTGCTCGCGTTCGGCTTCCGGACGTCGGCGAACGGCACGGTCGTCGGCTACTCCGGCGACTCGGGCCCCAGCGACGGGCTCGGCGAGATCGCCCGGGACGCCGACCTATTCGTCTGCGAGGCGACGCTGCTCGCCCCGAACCCGGAGGGCGGCACGCGCGGGCACCTGAGCGCTCAGGAGGCGATCGAGACCTTCGAGGCCTCGGGCGCGAAGCGGCTGCTGCTCACGCACCGGCCGTTCGAGCGGCCGCTCGAAGAGGACTTCGAGCTCGCCAGCGACGGGCTGGAGATCGAGCTCTAGCTCGAGAGACTTACCCGCCGTTCGGAACCGGCGGCGTCCAGCGCGGCATCCAGTAGTCGACCAGCCAGCGGCCGCCCTCGCCGGGCACGAGGCCGAGCTGGAAGGTGACCGGCCGCGAGCTCACGCCGGGCTTTCCGGCGAGCCCGACCTCGACGAGGATCTCCTTCGTCGAGGCGTAGTCGAGGTAGTACTGGACGTGCTTGGTGTCGACGCCCGGATACGGCACGACCGGCAGCTCCTCCGCCTTCTTCCACTGGGCCGGCGTGTAACCGGCCTTCAGCGTCGGGGCGACGACGTCCCAGGACTGGTCGACGTGCTGGCGCGCGACGGCGGTGCCGATGAAGGTCTTGACCGCGGAGCGGGTCTGCGGGTCGAGCTGCGCGTACGTCTTGATCAGCACGCCGTCCCCGTTGCGCAGCGGGACGCTCTTGGCCGGCAGCGTCGGGTGGAAGCCCTTGTCGGCCTTGACCGGGTCACCGCTCTGTCCCCCCATCACCGTGACGACGAGTACCGTCGCGCCGATTGCGAGCACGACCACACCGGCCCAGAGCAGATAGCGCTGGAACCGCGGTGAGCTGAAGGTCTCTGCGACGGAGTTCATCGGGGTCAATGCAGTACGACGCTCAGAGTAGCGCCAAAGTTAGAACGCGCAACCGGGCAAGCCCGGCCGCGCTCCAGGTCGGCATCGCAAGCGACGCCTTAGAACACGGGAGTTTCGCGCCAGGTGCCCCAGGTCTCGCGGAGGGCGTCGCACATCTCGCCCATGGTGACGTAGGCGCGCGAGGCCTCGATCAGGAGCGGCATCAGGTTGGCGTCCTCGCGCACCGACGCCTCCTTCAGCGCGGCCAGCGAGCGCTCGACCGTCGCCGAGTCGCGGCGCGCGCGGACGCCCTGGACGCGCTCGATCTGCTTCTGCTCGAGCGCCGGGTCGACGCGCAGCAGCTCGATCTCGGCCTCCTCCTCGAGCCGGTAGCGGTTGACGCCGACGATCACCCGCTGCTTCGACTCGACCTCGGCCTGGTAGCGGAAGGACGCCTCGGCGATCTCGCGCTGCTGGAAGTTCTCCTCGATCGCCGGGATCACGCCGCCGAGCTTCTCGATCCGCGAGAAGTAGTCGTACGCCTCGGCCTCGAGCCGGTTGGTCAGGTCCTCGAGGTAGTAGGAGCCACCGAGCGGGTCGATCGTGTTCACGACGCCGGTCTCGTGCGCGATCACCTGCTGCGTGCGGAGCGCGATCCGCACGGCATCCTCGGTCGGCAGCGCGAGTGCCTCGTCGAAGGAGTTCGTGTGCAGCGACTGTGTCCCGCCGAGCACGGCCGCGAGCGCCTCGAGCGCGGTGCGGACGATGTTCACCTCGGGCTGCTGCGCAGTCAGCGAGACGCCGGCGGTCTGCGTGTGGAAGCGCATCAGCCACGAGCGCGGGTTCTTCGCGCCGTAGCGCTCGCGCAGCTCGCGGGCCCAGATCCGCCTGGCCGCGCGGTACTTGGCGATCTCCTCGAAGAAGTCGAGGTGCGCGTTGAAGAAGAAGCTCAGCCGCGGCGCGAACTCGTCCACGGCGAGCCCGCGCTCGATCGCGGCGTCGACGTAGGCGAAGCCGTTGGCGAGCGTGAAGGCGAGCTCCTGGGCGGCGTTCGAGCCGGCCTCGCGGATGTGGTACCCGGAGATCGAGATCGGGTGCCAGAGCGGCAGCTCGCGCGCGCAGAACTCGACCATGTCCGTGACGAGCCGCATCGACGGCTCGGGCGGGAAGATCCATTCCTTCTGGGCGATGTACTCCTTGAGGATGTCCGTCTGGATCGTCCCGCGCAGCTCGGCCCGCTCGACCCCCTGCTGCTCGGCAACGCAGATGTAGAAGGCGAGCAGCATCGCCGCCGGGCCGTTGATCGTCATCGAGGTCGAGACCTCGCCCAGCGGAATGCCGTCGAAGAGCGTCTCGGCGTCGGCGAGCGAGTCGACTGCGACGCCCTCGCGACCAACCTCGCCGAGCGAGCGCGCGTGGTCGGAGTCGTAACCCATCAGCGTCGGCATGTCGAAGGCGGTCGAGAGCCCCGTCTGGCCGTGCTCGAGCAGGTAGCGGAAGCGCCCGTTCGTCTCCTCGGCGGTGCCGAAGCCGGCGAACTGGCGCATCGTCCAGAGCCGGCCGCGGTACATCGACGGATAGACGCCACGCGTGAACGGGTACGCGCCGGGGTAGCCGAGGTCGCGGTCGTAGTCGAGCTCGACGCGCTCAGGTGTGTAGAGCGGCTCGTTCTCGAGTCCGGAAATCGTGCTGAAGAGCTCGCCCTGGCGCTCGGGCGCGGCCTCGTACAGCTCGCGCTTCCACGCGTCGTCGCCGCCGAGCTCGCGCTTGTCCTCGGTCGTCGCCATCTCCCCGGATTGTGCCCGTTTGCCCGGGCCGCGGGCGAGCCCTAGCCCCGAATCGAGCGAGATCGCTCACCCGAACGGGGGATTTACCCATTTGGGTCATCGGTTGGAAAACATAAAACCGTACGGAGAACGCGGTTCTCTGCCGATTCCCCCACCGGCGAGCGCGATGACCGATTCCCCTGTCTCCGAGCAGTCCACGGCGCCGCCGGGTGCCAACGAGCCTCAGCCCCGGCTGTTGCTGCGCTT
This sequence comes from uncultured Actinomycetes bacterium, assembly GCA_963772975.1. GTDB lineage: Bacteria > Actinomycetota > Thermoleophilia > Gaiellales > Gaiellaceae > AC-32. The sequence continues at coordinate 45,772 of CAVYZH010000011.1, read as the reverse complement.
CGCGCTGTACGCGGGAGCGGTGCTGCTGGCGGCCGGGCTCGCGATCGCCTGGCTCGTCAACCAGGAGGTCGCCAACCGCGCCGAGCGCACGGTCGAGAACCAGGGCCGCGCGATCGTCTCGGCGAACCTCGATTCCCAGCTGCGGCCCTCCGATTTTAAGGCCCCGGTGTCGCCGGCCAGGCGAGCGACGCTCGACCAGCTTTTCCGCGATGGCATCCTCACCGCCGGCGTCGTCGGCGGCCGGCTGCTGAGCCCGAACGGCACAATCACCTATGCAGCCAACCACCACCTGATCGGCAAGCAGGCCCAGGTTCCCTCCGAGCTGCGGCAGGTGCTGGCCGGTTCGGTCCGTCGGCACGTCACCCGCACCGACACCTGGCGCGGGCAGCAGAACCTGAGGATCTTGCGCGTGCTCGTGCCGGTACGGCTGCAGGGCAGCTCGCACGCGATCGGCGCGGTCGCGCTCGACCAGGACTACCGGGCGGTCGCGGTCAGCATCGACGACGCGCGCGGCCGGCTCGCGCTGATCTTGACGCTCGCGCTGCTGGCGCTCTACATCTCACTGCTCCCGATCCTGCACCGGGTCACCCGACAGCTGGCGGCGCAGAACCGGCGCCTGCGCGAGGACGCGGAGGAGCGCGGCTTCCTGCTCGTCGCCGAGCGCGGTGCCCGCGCCGAGGCGGAGGCGGCACGAGAGCTGCTCGCGGCGCAGAACGAGCGACTGCGCGAGCTCGACCGGCTGAAGGACGAATTCATCTCGCTCGTCTCCCACGAGCTGCGCACGCCGCTGACCTCCATCCGCGGCTACCTCGAGCTCCTGCACGAGGACGGCAAGCTCGACGAGGAACAGCTGCGCTACATCGGGATCGTCGACCGGAACTCCGAGCGCCTGCTGGACCTCGTCAGCGACCTGCTCTTCCTGGCGCAGGTCGACGCGGGCAAGCTCAACTTCGAGCTGCAGCCGGTCGACCTCGAGGCGCTCGTGGCCGACTGTGTCGAGGCCGCGCAGCCGACGGCCACCGCCAAGGAGATCGAGCTGACGACCAGCACGCACCAACTGCCGGTGCAGCTCCAGGGCGACCCCGCGCGACTCGCGCAGGTGCTCGACAACCTCGTCTCCAACGCGCTCAAGTTCACGCCCTCCGGTGGCCGCGTGGAAATCTCGCTCCACGGCGTCGACGGCGTCGCGGTGATCGAGGTGAGCGACACCGGCCTGGGCCTCGCCGAGGACGAGCAGGATCAGCTCTTCGAGCGCTTCTTCCGCAGCTCGCGCGCGTCCGAGAACGCGATCCCGGGCACGGGGCTCGGTCTCGCGATCGCCAAGACGATCGTCGAGCGCCACGGCGGACGAATCCGGCTGAAGAGCGCCCTCGACGTCGGCACGACCGTACGCGTCGAGCTGCCGCTGTCGCTCTCCGAGCTCGGGCACTCGTCGCGCGAGCTCGCGGCCTGAGCTTCAGTGCGTCCCTCGATGCAGTGATGCTCTCGGCGCTCATACCGTTTTCACACCGGACGCTGCCGGTTTCCACTCTTCCGGTTCCGATGTAGAGGCCGTGGCGAGCGAGCGCAACCCCCTGCGCGGCAATCGAACCTTCCGCATTTTCGGGCGGCGGGTCGGGATGCCGTTGGCGCTGGTCCCGGTGGCGGTGGCAGTCGCCGTTGGCGCACTCGTCTTTCGCAGCGAGGTCGCGCCGTCCCAGGCAGGCAGCTCGGCGAACAAGGGCGCGCCGCTCTCGGCCGTCGTGCTCCAGCACGGCCAGGACACGGGCGGCCCCACCTCGGGCAGCTCCGGCGGCTCCAGCGGTTCGGCCCAGGACTCGACGAGCTCTGGCTCCGGCTCCGCCGCACCGGCCGGTGACGAGACCACCCCCACCGAGCCCGTCTCGAAGGATGGCTCGACGCGGCAGGGCTTCAGCGACTCCAAGCACGGCGCGAGCGGCCCGCAGGGCCCGAGCGGCGAAGAAGGGCCTCCGGGCCTGAACGGCCCCGTCGGCCCCGCTGGCATCCCCGGCCCGACCGGCCCTGTCGGCGCGACTGGCGCCAAGGGCACGACCGGCGCGCAGGGGATTCCCGGCACCGCCGCCGCGGTTGGCGCCACCGGCAGCAAGGGCTCGACCGGAACCAAGGGTGCCACGGGCGCGCAGGGCGCCGCCGGGCCGGCGGGCGCTCAGGGGCCCACGGGCGCCAAGGGCCCGACTGGTGCCAAAGGCCCAACAGGAGACAAGGGCGCCACGGGCGCGAAGGGATCGACCGGGGCGAAGGGCGCAACGGGCGCACAGGGAGTTGCAGGACCGGCGGGTGCTCAGGGGCCGACGGGTGCCAAGGGGCCGACCGGCGCGAAGGGCGCGACCGGTAGCAAGGGCGCGACTGGGTCGAAGGGAACAACGGGTGCGAAGGGCACGACCGGCGCCAAGGGCGTGACCGGCTCGACCGGCGCGACGGGTACCAAGGGCGCGACCGGTTCCAAGGGCGCGACCGGAGCGAAGGGCGCGACCGGAGCGAAGGGCGTCACGGGGGCGAAGGGATCGACCGGGGCGAAGGGCGCCACCGGTTCGACAGGCTCGACCGGCGCGAAGGGCGCAACAGGCGCACAGGGAGTTGCAGGACCGGCGGGTGCTCAGGGGCCGACGGGGGCCAAGGGGCCGACCGGTGCCAAAGGCGCAACAGGAGACAAGGGCGTCACGGGCACGAAGGGCGCGACCGGGGCCAAGGGCACGACCGGCTCGAAGGGCACCACGGGCGCCAAGGGCGTCACCGGCACGAAGGGCGCCACCGGCACGCAGGGTGTCGCCGGGCCGGCGGGTGCTCAGGGTCCGACGGGTGCCAAGGGCGTCACGGGCGCCAAGGGCGCAACCGGCGTCAAGGGATCGACGGGGGCGAAGGGCGCGACCGGGGCACAAGGCCCCGCCGGCGCCGCCGGTGCTGCCGGCCCCGCCGGCGCGCGCGGCCCGACCGGATTCAAGGGCGCGACCGGCGCAGCCGGCCCGAAGGGCGCGACCGGCGCGAAGGGAACGACCGGCGCCGCCGGCGCGAACGCGTGGGACAGCGTCGCGCAGGTGAGCGGTTCCGATGCGACCACGACCGGACAGGCACTGGTCGACGTCACGGGTCTCACCTTCAGCGCGACGCCCTCCGGCACGTACGAGTTCGAGGCTCTGCTCGACGCCTCGACGTCCGCCGGCACGAACGGCACCAAGTACGGAGTCACCGTCTCCCCCGCGCCGACGCGGATCTACGCGACGTTCGTCGGGCCGACAAGCGTCGCCAGCAACCTCCAGACGATGCTGACAAGCGGCACGAACGCCACCAACATCGCGAGCGCCGCGTTCCTGACGACCGCCTCCGAGACCGGGCTCGTCGTGATCAAGGGCTACTTCGTCACCTCTGCAAGCGCCTCACCCGTCTTCTCGATCCGGCACCTCAAGGTCACCTCCGGGACGAGCACGGTCAAGATCGGCTCGATCCTCAAGGTGCGGAAGATCGCATGAGCCGGACAGGCCCCTCTCGCCCGGAAGTCGGCGGACGGTGATGGAGCTCTCCAACGAAACCGCCGAACGTCGGCAGTTGCGCTTGCTGGGCGCCGCCGTGGCGAAGCACCAGGTCGAGGTTTATGACCCGTCCGGCAACGCGGGCAGCCGGCTCGTCCTGGCCGGCAAGATCGTCCCGGTCAGCTAGCGCCGCCCGGTCGCCACAGCGGCTCGGAGCCGACGTTCGCCGCCCGGGCGAGGATGAAGAGCAGATCCGAGAGGCGATTCAGGTAGACGAGCGCGAGCGGGTTCACCGGCCGCTCCTGCGGCAGCCCAGAGCGCGACGCTTTCGGCCCGGCGGCAGACGGCGCGCGCGACATGCAGGCGCGCGGCAGCCTCACTGCCGCCGGGAAGCACGAAGCTCTTCAGCGGCTCGAGGGGCTTGTTCGCCTCGTCGCAGTCTCGTTCCAGTGCGTCGATCTGCGCCTGCGTGACGCGCAGCTTGCCGTCGTCCTCCTCGTACGGGACAGAGAGGTCGGCGCCGAGGTCGAAGAGCTCGTTCTGAACGCGCTCGAGCCGTGGGTCGTCCGCCGCCGCCCGGGCCAAGCCGACGACGGAGTTGAGCTCGTCGACGGCCCCGTATGCGCGCACGAGCGGGTCGAGCTTCGAGACGCGCGAGCCGTCGCCGAGGCTCGTCTCGCCGGCGTCGCCGCCGCGCGTGTAGATCTTCGTCAGCCGGACCGGCTCGTCACGCTCGCGCGGGCTCATCCCTGCGCGAGCTCGCGCTCGCGGAGGCCGAGGATCGAGCGGGCGATCACGAGCCGCTGGATCTCGCTCGTGCCCTCGTAGATCTCCGTGATCTTCGCGTCACGGTAGTAGCGCTCGACCGGGAACTCCTTCGTGTAGCCGTAGCCGCCGAGCACCTGGATCGCCTCCGCCGTCTGCCGCCGCGCGAGCTCCGACGCGAACAGCTTCGCCTTCGCGCCCGCCTCGGTGTGCGGACGGCCCTCCTGCTTCAACCAGGCCGCCCGGTAGACGAGCAGCCGCGCGGCGTCGATCTCGGTCGCCATGTCGGCCAGCTTCCACTGGATCGCCTGGAACTCCGCGATCCGCTTGCCGAACTGGCGCCGCTCGAGCGCGTACTCGCGCGCCACGTCGTACGCGGCCTGCGCGATCCCGAGCGCTTGCGCGGCAATCCCGATCCGGCCGCCGTCGAGCGTGGACATGGCGACGTTGAAGCCCTTGCCCTCCTCGTGCAGCAGCCGGTCGCGTCCGACCTGGGCACCCTCGATCGCGAGGTCGACCGTGGACGACGAGTTGAGGCCGAGCTTCTCCTCCTCGCGCGTGACGCGGACCTGGTCGCCGTCGAGCACGAACGCGGAGATGCCCTTCGGCCCCGGCGTCTCGGGATCGGTGCGCGCAAACAGCAGCACCGTGCCGCCGAAGCCGCCGTTCGTGATCCACTGCTTCGTGCCCGTGATCGTCCAGCCGTCGCCATCCGCGACGGCGGCCGTGCGCAGCGAGCCGGCATCCGAGCCGGCCTCGGGCTCGGTCAGCGCGAACGCGCCGATCGCCTCGCCGCGAGCGAGCGGCGGCACGAAGCGGCTGCGCTGCTCGTCGCTGCCGAAGCCGACGATCGGGAGCGTGACCGCGCTCGTGTGCACCGCGACCGTCACCCCCACGCCCGCGTCCGCGCGCGAGAGCTCCTCCAACACGAGGATGTACGAGAGAAAGTCGGCGCCGGCGCCCCCGTACTCCTCCGGGATGCAGACGCCCATGAAGCCGAGCTCGGCCAGCTTGCCGAACAGCTCTCGTGGGAAGCCGTGCGCCCGGTCCCAGTCCGAGGCGTTCGGCTCGATCTCCGCCTGCGCGAACTCCCGCGCCAGCGCCTGGATCTCCCGCTGGTCGGCGGAAAGCTCGAAGTCCATCGGGCCGCGAGTATAGTCGTGGCCGGTTTGGCCTCCGGGACTGCGCAGGGCACGCTTCCGTGGAGCTGGTACTCGGACCCCGAGTTGCTGCGGCGGGAGCAGGAGCGGATCTTTCGACACGGCTGGCAGTACGCCGGTCCTGCCGAGCACGCCGCCGAACCGGGCGACTTCTTCACCTGCAGCGTCGGCGACGTGCCGGTCGTGGTGACGCGCGACCGTGACGGGGAGCTGCACGGCCTACTGAACGTCTGCCGCCACCGCGGCTCGCTCGTCGCGCAGGGCCGAGGCAGCCGCGCGACGCTGCAATGCCCGTACCACGCGTGGACCTACGAGCTCGACGGCCGGCTACGCTCGGCACCACGCGGCCCCGAGCTCGAGCTCGACGGGATCTGCCTGCGTGAGCTGGCGGTCGAGGCCTGGGGCCCGCTGCTGTTCGTCCACCCCGAGGCCGAGCCGCCGTCGCTGGCCGAGACGCTCGGGCCGCTGCCGGAGCTGCTCGCCGCGGGCGGGATCGAGCTCGAGCTGCTGCGCTTCCGCCGCCGCTCCGAGTTCGAGCTCGCCTGCAACTGGAAGATCGCCGTCGAGAACTACCTCGAGTGCTACCACTGCGCCGTGGCGCACCCCGGCTTCAGCCAGGTCGTCGACGTCTCTCCGGACGCGTACCGGCTCGAGACGCACGCGCTCGGCTCGAGCCAGTTCGGCCCCACTCGCAACGGCGGCGGGCCGGTTGAAGGGCAGTTCCACTGGCTCTGGCCGGCGACCAAGGTCTACGCGCTACCGGGCCCACCGAACCTGGCGGCCGGGCCCGTCGCGCCGCTCGGCGCCGAGCGGACGAAGGGCTTCCTCGACTACTTCTTCCCCGAGGACGTCACGGACGTGGAGGTCGAGGAGCTGCTCGCCTTCGACGACCAGGTCGGGCTCGAGGACCGCGCGCTGGTCGAGTCGGTCCAAGTAGGCGTCCGCTCCGGGCTGCTCGACGAAGGCAATCTGCTGCCCGAGAGCGAGAAGCTGCTGGCGCATTTCCAGTCGCTCGTGCGAGAGGCACTCGCGTGAGAGCCGGCTTGCTGATCGTGGCGCTCGCTGTGCTCGCCGCCGGCTGCGGCGGCAGCCAGCCCTCGACCCAGAGCGTCGTTCGCGCCTGGAGCCAGGCGCTGAACGCGGAGGACAACAAGGGCGCAGCCGACCTGTTCGCGCCGGGCGCCGAGGTCGTGCAGGGCCCGAACGTCATACGGCTGCGCACGCACGCCGAAGCGGAGGCTTGGAACTCGGCGCTGCCCTGCTCGGGGCAGATCGTCGCGATCAAGAGCCACGGCCAGACGGTGCGGGCGACCTTCAGGCTCGGCGACCGGCAGCACAGCCGCTGCGACGGGCCCGGCGATCTCGCGACCGCCATATTCCGCGTCGTGAAGGGGAAGATCGTGCTCTGGCACCAGGCCGAGTCGAGCGCGCTCGTCCTGCCACCGCCGCCGACGTCTTCGGCCTAGGCGACCAGCGCGGCTTCTTCGAGCTGGCGCCGGACGCGGCGCAGCGAGCGCTCTCGCGACCGGAACGCCTCGACGACGGCCGGGTCGAACTGCCGCCCCGCCTGCAGCTCGAGCTCGCGGCCCGCGGCAGCCCAGCTCATCGCGCGGCGGTACGGCCGGTCGCTGGTCATCGCGTCGAGCGCGTCGGCGACGGCGAAGATCCGTGCCGCGGGCGGGATCTCCTGGCCGGAACGCCCGTCCGGATAGCCCCGCCCGTCCCAGCGCTCGTGATGCGAGCGGACGACTTCGAGCCCCGAGCCTCGCAGAAAGGAGACGCCGCGCAGAAGCTGCTCGCCCAGCACGGTGTGGGTCTCCATCAGCCGGCGCTCGGTGGAGGTCAGCGGCCCCGGCTTCTGCAGAATCCGGTCCGGGATCCCGATCTTGCCGACGTCGTGGAGCATGAAGCCGTACGCGACCGATTCGTCCTCGACGACCTCGGGTGCGGCGACCTTGGCCAGCTCGACCGCGTAGCGGTGCACGCGCTGCGAATGCTCGCCGGTGCCGTGATCCTTCGACTCCAACGCGCTGGCAAGTGCGGTCACCGTCTCGTGGTAGGCGTTCTCGAGCAGCCGCCGCTGGCCGCGCTCGACCTCGAGCAGGTGACGGAGGTCGCGGGCGTAGAGCAGGAGCTGCTCGTCCGGCTGCCGCTTGCTGATTGCGCGGAACGGAGTTGCGTGCAGGCCTGCGGTGACCCGCTCGACCACGGCGAGCAGCTCCAGGGGGCTGAAGGGCTTCAGCAGCAGGGCGTCGGCGCCGACCTCCCGCGCGGTCGCCTCGGTCGCGACGTCCGAGCCGGTCAGCAGCACGATCGGGATGTCGCGCGTCCGGGGCGCGGCCTTCAGCAGGGCGCACAGCGCCGTCCCGTTCAGACCGGGCATGACGACGTCCATCACGATCGCGTCCGGGCGCGCGGCGGCAATCCGCTCCTGCGCCTCGACGGCGTTCGCGGCCTCGTCTACATCCACGTCGACAGCCTCGAACGTCGTGCGGAGCAGAGCGCGAAGCGCGTTGTCGTCGTCGACCAGCAAGAGGCGCAGGACTGACCTCCTTTGGGGTTTCCGGCTAGACCTTTCGGCCTTGTCTACGAATAGATGTAGAAACCCGCGCCAGACTTGCGGCCCAATTTCCCTGCACTTACCAATTCTCTAAGCAGCGGGCAGGGCTCGTAGCGGTCGTTGTCGAGGCCGTCACGGAGCACTTCCATGATCGCGACGCAGGTGTCGAGGCCGATCAGGTCGGCGAGCGCGAGCGGTCCCATGGGATGCGCGAAGCCGAGCTTGGCGATCGTGTCGATCGCCTCTGCCTCGGCGACGCCGTCGTGCAGCGCCCAGACGGCCTCGTTGATGAAGGGCATCAGGATCCGGTTCGAAACGAACCCGGGAAAGTCGTTCGCGACCGCCGGCGTCTTGCCGAGCTCGACCGCGAGCTCGGTGATCGCCTCGGCCGTCTCGTCCGAGGTCTCCTTGCCGCGCACGACCTCGACGAGCTTCAACACGGGCACCGGGTTGAAAAAGTGCATCCCGATCACCTTGTCCGCCCTGCTCGTCGCCGCCCCGAGCGTGCTGATGGGGATCGACGACGTGTTCGATGCCAGGATCGCGTCCGGCGGGAGCATTTCGTCGGCGCGGTGAAACAGGTTCGCCTTCACGGCCGCGTCCTCGACGACCGCCTCGATCATCAGATCGGCGGGAACGAGCTCGTCGACCGGCGTGACTCGGCCGAGCACGTCGCCCGGCTCGGGCCCGCCCTTCTCGGCGAGCTTCGTCAAGCTTCTGCGCATCGTCTCGAGCCCTCGCTCGACGGCGCCGGGCGCGGAGTCGTGAAGGGAGACCCGGCGGCCCGAGGCGGCCACGACTTGGGCGATCCCGCCGCCCATCTGGCCGGCGCCGACGACCAGGACGTGCTCGAAGCTCAGGTCAGACCTCCAGCAGAATTGCGTCGCCCTGGCCGCCGCCAGAGCAGATCGCGGCGAGGCCGAGGCCGCCGCCGTTGCGGTTCAGCTCGTGGACCATCGTCGCCAGGATGCGCGCGCCGGAGGCGCCGATTGGGTGGCCGAGCGCAACCGCGCCGCCGTTCACGTTCACCGTCTCCGGGTCGGCGCCGAGCAGCTTCGTCGAGTTGAGCACCACCGACGAGAAGGCCTCGTTTAGCTCGACTCGCTCGACGTCGTCGATCGTCTTGCCCGCCTTCTCGAGCGCGATCGCGCCGGCCTTCGCTGGCGTGCGCGCCAGGTAGGCGAACTCGTCGGCGACGTAGCCCTGGGCGACGATCGTCGCCAGCACCTCGAGCCCGCGCCTCTCGGCGAACTCCTCGCTCGTGACGACGAGCGCGGCCGCCCCGTCGTTCACGCCGGGCGCGTTGCCGGCGGTGGTCGTGCCCTCGGGGTCGAAGACCGGCTTCAGGCTCGCGAGCTTCTCGAGCGAGGTGTCGCGCCGCGGCCCCTCGTCGACGGCGAAGTCGCCGACCGGCACGATCTCGGACTCGAAGCGGCCCTCGTCGATCGCCTTCACCGCGCGCTCGTGTGAGCGCAACGCCCACTCGTCCTGTTCCTCACGTGTGATGCCGAGCTCCCGCGAGACGAACGACGCCTGCTCGACCATGTGCTTCGAGTCGAAGCTCGAAGTGAGCCCGTCATGGATCATCAGGTCGATCAGCGTGCCGTCGCCGAGCCGGTAACCGAAGCGCGCCTTCTTGAGCACATACGGGGCGTTGGACATCGACTCCATCCCGCCCGCGACCACGACCTGGACGTCACCAGCGCGGATCATCTGGTCGGCGATCTCGACCGCGCGGATCGAGGACGCGCAGACCTTGTTGATCGTGTCCGAGGGCAGCTCGACCGGCAGACCTGCGCCGACTGTCGCTTGGCGCGCGGGCGCCTGGCCCGCGCCGCCCTGCAGCACCTGGCCCATGACCGCGTACTCGACCTCTTCGTCCTCGACCCCGGCGCGGTCGAGCGCGCCGCGGATCGCGATCGCGCCGAGCTTGGTCGCCTGGTACCCGGCCAGGGCGCCGCCGAGCTTGCCGAACGGCGTGCGGACAGCGGAGACGATCACGGAACGGGACACGGGAAAAACCCTAGCGAGTGAAGTCGAAGCCGGGCTCGAGCCGTTGCGCGAAGGCCGCGACGAGCCGGACGGTGGCCTCGACGTCGTCCAGCGAGACGACCTCACCGGGCGTGTGGATGTACCGCGTGGCGAGTGAGATCAGGCCCGTCGCGACCCCGGCACGGCTCGTGTAGGCGGCATCCATGTCGGTGTGCGTGTCGCCGGCCGAGACGTTGACCGTGTAGCCGATCCCCTCCGCCTCGGCCGTCTCGACGAGCAGCTCGAAGACCTTGGGGTTGATCGTCGAGCCGCGGTTGACGATCGGGCCGCCGCCGAGCTTCGCCTCGCCGTCGAGCTTCGGGTCGCCGTCAGGGATGTCGGTCGCACCGGTCACGTCCACGGCGAGCGCGACCTGTGGGTCGAGCGCGAAGACGGTGGTGCGCGCGCCGGCGAAGTCGCCGACCTCCTCCTGCACGGCTGCCACCGCCGCCACGTCGCCGGGGGCGCCGCCCGTATCGGCGACCTTGCGCGCCGCCTCGAGCGCGACGTAGGCGCCGAGCCGGTTGTCGAGCGAGCGCGAGGCCAGCCGCCCGCCCACGAGCTCGACGGGCTGGGTGGCGAGCACGGCGACGTCGCCGATCTGCAGGCGGTCGAGCGCCCCGGCCCGGTCGCTCGCGCCGATGTCGATGTGCAGGTCCTCGAGCTCGAGCTGTTCCGGCTTCTCGCCGGGCTTCGGCCGCTTTCCTCCCTTGCGCCCGATCACGCCGGGGACCGGCCCGCCCTTCGTGGCCACCTCGACGCGCTGGCCGTGAAGGACGTCCGTCCTGGTACCGCCGACGGTCATGAAGAAGACGAAGCCCTCGTCGTCGACGTGGGTCACCATCAGGCCGATCTCGTCGATGTGTCCGAGGACGACCAGCAGCGGGCCGTCGCTCGTGCCGGCCACACGCGCGACCGACGAGCCCATCGCGTCGCTGGTCACCGTGGCAAAGCCACCGGCGGCCTCGCGCCAGACCGCCGCCGCGGCCGTCTCGTAGCCAGAAGGGCTTGGCGCGGTCAGCAGCTTGCGCAGAAGCTCGGGAACCGCCATGGCCGGGGAGCCTATTCGCCCTTGACGTGCCGTGTCTGCGGCCCCTACCCTTGGATCGATGACTCTCGCACCGCGCATCTGGGGCTGGGCCTGGCCGCACGAGCGGAGCGGGAGCGACGCCTGAACTGACCTAGGCCCACAGCCCGTTCCGCTCGCAGACCTTCCGCCTGGAGGGTCTTTTTGTTTGTCATGAACGCACTCACCGTCATCTCAACCGACCTCCTCACCCCGCTCGGGGCCTACCTCCGCCTGCGCCAGGGCGGGAGCGCGAGCTTCCTGCTCGAGTCGGTCGAGAAGGGCCGGCTCGGCCGTCACTCGTTCGTCGGCTGCGGCTCGCGCCTGGTGAGCTTCGAGGAGGCGGAGGCTTGCGGGCAGCCGGTCGTCGGCTACCTGGGCTATGAGCATGCGGCGCGCCTGGAGCCGACCGTGCCCGTGCCGGACGAGGGCCGCGACCTGCCCGAGAGCCGCTTCGTCGTCGCCGACATGCTCGTCCGCTTCGACCACGGCCTCGGGATGGCCGAGGTGCTCTGCGGCGACCCGGGCGCGGTCGCGGAGCTGCTCGAAGGGCCGCAGCCTTCGGCCGAACCAGGGTCGCGCACGCGGTCGGGCTCGACCCGTCGCCTGCCTTCGCGCCACCAGTACGAGCGCGCGGTCGTGAAGGCGAAGGAGCACATCCGTGCCGGCGACGTCTTTCAGGTCGTGCTCTCCCAGCGGGCCGAGCGGCCGACCTCGGCCAGCGCGCTCGAGCTTTACCGCTCGCTGCGCCGGGTCAACCCGTCGCCCTATCTGTTCCTGCTCGAGCTCGACGGCCTGGCGCTGGTCGGTTCCTCGCCCGAGACGCTGGTCAAGGCCGAGGGCCGCCGCGCCTCGCTGAACCCCATCGCAGGGACGACGCGGCCCGGTGACGGCGACGCCGAGCGGCTGCTCTCGTCCGAGAAGGACCGCGCGGAGCACGTGATGCTCGTCGACCTCGGCCGCAACGACCTCTCGCGCGCCTGCCGGCCGGGCACGGTGCGCGTGGCGCGCTTCCTCGAGCCGGAGCGCTTCTCGCACGTGACGCATCTCGTCTCCGAGGTCGTCGGCGAGCTCGAGCCGGACGTCTCGCACTTCGACCTGCTGCGTGCGTGCTTTCCGGCGGGGACGGTCTCGGGCGCGCCCAAGGTTCGCGCGATGCAGCTGATCGCCGAGCTCGAACGCTATCGCCGCGGGCCGTACGCCGGCGCGGTGCTCTACGCGCTGCCGGGCGAGGCGCTCGACGCGTGCATCGCGATCCGGACGGTCGTCCTGCACGACGGCGTCGCGCTGCTGCAGGCGGGCGCCGGGATCGTGGCCGACTCCGACCCGGCGGCCGAGCACGACGAGTGCCTGCGCAAGCTGGCCGCGCTCGAGATGGCGATCGAGCTGGCGGAGGCGAGGTCCGCGTGATCTTGCTAGTCGACAACTACGACTCGTTCACGTACAACCTCGCGCACCTGTTCGGCGAGCTCGGCGCGGAGGTTGTGGTGCGCAGGAACGACGCGATCGACCCGGACGAGGCCGAGCGGCTCGGCCCCTCACACCTGGTCGTCTCCCCCGGCCCGGGCCGGCCGGTGGACGCGGGGGCCTCGGTCGAGCTCGTCCGGCGCCTTGCCCCGAGCGTGCCGACGCTCGGCGTCTGCCTCGGCCACCAGGTGATCGTCGAGGCCTTCGGCGGCGAGGTAGGCCAGGCGAAGCGGCTCGTCCACGGCAAGCCGAGCGAGATCGACCACGACGGGCGCGGGCTCTTCCAGGGCCTGCCCGAGCGCTTCGAGGCCGGGCGCTACCACTCGCTCGCGGCCACCGCGATCCCGGACGCGCTCGAGGTCTCCGCGCGCTGCGCCGAAGGGGAGGTGATGGCCGTGCGCCATCGCGAGCTCCCGGTCGATGGCTTGCAGTTCCATCCCGAGTCGGTGCTGACCCCGCTCGGCCCGGAGCTCGCACGCAACTTCCTGGAGGGGTCGCGATGACGGTCCAGCAGGCACTCGCGCGGCTGCTCGACGGCCACGACCTCTCGCGCGAGGAGGCGCGGGCGGTGATGAACGAGATCATGGAGGGCGAGGCGACGTCGGCCCAGATCGGCGGCTTCCTGGTCGCGCTACGGCTGAAGGGCGAGACGGCGGACGAGATCGCCGGCTGCGCCGAGGCGATGCGCGCGCACGCGCTGCAGGTGCGGCCGAAGCGGGACGACCTCGTCGACACTGCGGGCACGGGCGGAGACGCCGCGCGCACGATCAACATCTCGACCGCCGCGGCCCTCGTCGCGGCGGCGGCCGGCGCCGGTGTGGCCAAGCACGGCAATCGCGCGGTCTCGTCGGCCTCGGGCTCGGCGGACGTGCTCGAGGCGCTCGGCTTCCGGCTCGAGCTGCCCCCAACAGAGATCGAGCACTCGATCGACGAGCTCGGGTTCGGCTTCCTGTTCGCTCCCACGCACCATCCCGCGATGCGGCACGCGGCGCCCGTGCGGCGCGAGCTCGCGGCCCGTACCGTCTTCAACGTGCTCGGCCCGCTGACGAACCCGGCCGGCGCGCGGGCGCAGGTGGTCGGCGTCTACGCGCCGTCGCTCGTGCGCACGATTGCGGAGGTGCTCGCCCAGCTCGGCTCGCGGCGGGCATTCGTCGTCCACGGCGCGGCTGGGATCGACGAGCTCTCCCCCGCCGGCCCGAACCTCGTCTGCGAGGTGGTGGACGGCGGCGTGCGCGAGCGCGCGATCGACCCGCTCGACCTGGGCGTCCCTCGATGCGACCCGGCCGAGCTGCGCGGCGGCTCACCGGGCGACAACGCCAAGGCGATCCTGGCGGTCTTCCGGGGCGAGAACGGCGGCAAGCGCTCGGCGATCCTGCTCAACGCCGGCGGCGCGATCGCAGCCGCCGGCCATGCGGCCGACCTGCGCGAGGGACTGGAGATCGCCCGTGACGCGGTCGACTCGGGCGCGGCGCTCGCGAGGCTCGACGCGCTGGTCGCGTTCTCGCGGGCGGCGGAGGTGAGCGCCTGATGGGCCGCTTCCGCGATGCGCTCGCACAGGGCGGCCTCGGCGCGATCGCGGAGATCAAGCGGCGCTCGCCTTCCGCGGGCGAGCTCCGGCCTGACGCGGATCCCGCGGCCTTGGCGGCGGCGTTCGAGCGCGCCGGCGCCGCGGCCGTTTCGGTGCTGGTGGACGAACGGTTCGCCGGGAGTCCCGCCGATCTCGCTGCCGCAAGATCGGCCAGTAGCGTGCCCTTGCTCGCCAAGGGGTTCTTCTCCGAGCGGGCCGAGCTCGAGGAGCTGCGGCGGCTCGGCGCCGATGCGGTGTTGCTCTTGATGCGCGACCTCGACGACGCCCAGACACGCAAGCTGATGGCGGCGGCCCAGGAGCTTGGGCTCGACACGCTCGTCGAGGCCCACGACGCCGAGGAGCTGCGACGTGCGGTCGAGCTCGACGCGCCGGTGATCGGGATCAACGCGCGCGATCTCTCCACCTTTGCAATCGACCGGCGCGCCCAGCTCGAGCTCGTCGAGTCCGCCCCGCGCGACCGGGTTGTCGTCGCCGAGAGCGCGATCGCCGCGCGTGCCCACGGCGCCGAGGCCGAGCTAGCAGGCGCCGACGCCGTGCTGGTCGGCTCCACGCTGATGCTGGCCGCCGATCCGGCCGCGAAGCTGCAGGAGCTGATCGCGCGACCGCTGGTCAAGGTCTGCGGCCTGACCCGCGAGGAGGACGTGGCCGCCGCAGCCGAAGCAGGAGCAGACCTGGCCGGCTTCGTGCTCGCCCGCGAGACGCCGCGCCGCGCGCCCAGTGTGCTGCCGGTGCCGGAGACGATGCTCTCGGTCGCGGTTCACGTCGGCGAGGTCACGGACGACGGCGCCGACCTCGTCCAGCTCTACGCGCGCGAGAACGGCCACCGCTCGCGCGATGGCGTGCTGCTGCGGCGCGGCCGTGAGGTGGCCCGCGTCGTCGACCGGTCCTGGCAGCAGGCGGATCCGGGCCATCTCGACCGGGCGAGCGCCGCCGCGGGCAGGATCATGCTCGCCGGCGGGCTCTCGCCCGAGAACGTCCACGAGGCGATCGAGCGCGTCCGGCCGTGGGCCGTGGACGCAAGCTCGAGCCTCGAGACCGAGGCGGGCGTGAAGGACCACGACCGCATCCGCGCTTACGTCGAGGCGGCACGGTGCTGACCTACGGCGAGTACGGCGGCCGCTTCGTCCCCGAGACGCTGATCCCGGCACTCGATGAGCTCGAGGCCGGGTGGCAGGCCGCGCGCCAGGACCCCGCGTTCGAAGCCGAGCTGGACGAGCTCGGCCGGAGCTACGCCGGCCGACCTACGCCGCTGACCCTCGCGGAGCGTTTCGCACCGGGCAAGCGGCTCTACCTGAAGCGAGAGGACCTGCTCCACACCGGCGCGCACAAGCTGAACAACGCGCTCGGCCAGGCGCTGCTCGCCCTGCGGCTCGGCAAGCGCCGGATTGTGGCCGAGACCGGCGCCGGACAGCACGGCGTCGCAACGGCAACCGTGTGTGCGCGCTTCGGGCTCGACTGCGTCGTCTACATGGGCTCCGAGGACATGCGCCGGCAGCGGCCGAACGTGGAGCGGATGGGCCTGCTCGGCGCCGAGGTGCGGCCGGTCGAGTTCGGCACGAAGACGCTGAAGGAAGCGACCAGCGAGGCGATCCGCGACTGGATCGGCTCCGTCGAGTCGACGCACTACCTGATCGGCTCCTGCGTCGGCCCGGAGCCGTACCCGCAGATCGTGCGAGAGTTGCAGGCGGTGATCGGACGCGAGGCGCGGGAGCAGCTGCTCGAAGCCGAGGGCTCGCTGCCGGAGGTCGCGATCGCGTGCGTCGGCGGCGGCTCGAACGCGATCGGGCTGTTCGCCGGGTTCGTCGACGACGCCGAGGTGCGGCTGATCGGTGTCGAGGCCGGCGGCGCGGCGAGCCTCGGCTCGGGACGGCCGGCGGTGCTGCACGGCTCGCGCTCGTCGGTGCTCGCCGACGAGGACGGCCAGGTGCTCGATGCCGAGTCGATCTCGGCCGGGCTCGACTATCCCGGCGTCGGCCCCGAGCATGCGTTCCTGCGCGACAGCGGCCGGGCCGAGTACGTCGGCACGAGCGACGAGGAGGCGCTGGCCGCGTTCCGCCGGCTCGCGCGAACCGAGGGGATCCTGCCCGCGCTCGAGCCGGCGCATGCGCTGGCCCGCGTCGGCGAGCTCGACGAGGAGCTGATCCTGCTCTGCCTCTCCGGCCGCGGCGACAAGGATCTCGAGGAGGTGCTCGCCCGGTGATCCACGAGTTCGAGCCGACGCATTTCCACACGACGATCGGCTCGCACGACCCTGTGCTGCGCGTCGGCAGTGGCGACGTGATCCGTACCTGGACGGTCGATTCGGCTGGGTACGACCGCCACGGAAACGACATCACCGACGGCGGCAACCCGCAGACCGGGCCGTTCCACGTCGAGGGCGCCGAGGCGGGTGACACGCTGCGCGTCCGCTTCGACAAGATCCGGCCGAACCGCACGCGCGGCGTGACCGGCCCGCTCGTGGCGCCCCACGTGGTCGACCCGGACTTCGTCCCGGAGCTGGGCGAACGGGCCGGCGAGGACTGGTGGACGCTCGACCTCGAGCGCTGGACCGCCAGGCTCGAAGCCCCGCCGGCGGGGCTCGAGTCGCTCGGCGAGGTTCCGCTCGACCCCATGCTCGGCTGTTTCGGCGTCGCGCCCCGGCAGGGGCAGGCGATCTCGTGCGCGACCTCCGGTGAGCACGGCGGCAACATGGACTACCGCGGCTTTCGCGAGAGCGTCACCGTGGACTTCCCCGTCTTCGCCGAGGGCGCGCTCTTCCACGTCGGCGACGGACACGCGCTCCAGGGCGACGGCGAGATCGTCGGCACCGGCATCGAAGTCTCGATGGACGTCGAGTTCTCCCTCGAGGTGCTGAAGGGCAAGACGATCCGCTGGCCGCGCGCGGAGGACGAGACCTACGTGATGGCCGTCGGCAACGCACGCCCGCTCGACGAGGCCGTCCAGCACGCGACGACCGAGCTCCTGCGCCTGCTGCACGAGGACCACGGCCTCGACTACCGGGCCGGCTCGGCACTCCTCGGCCAGTTCGTCCGGTACGACGTCGGCAACGTCTACGACCCTGCGTACACGATGGTGGCGAAGGTCGAGAAAGCGCTGCTCGCTCGCCTGTGAGCTGGGACCCGGAGCGTGCCGCCTCCTTCTACGACGAGTACGGCGAGAGCGAGTGGACTCGCTTCGAGGACGGGCGAACGCCCGCGCCAAGCCTCGACGTGCACCGCGACCGGCTCCATCGCTTCGTCAGCGCCGGCGACCACGTGCTCGAGGTCGGGGCCGGCCCGGGCCGCTTCACGATCGAGCTGGCGCGGCTCGGCGCGCAGGTCACCGTCTCCGACCTCTCGCAGGGACAGCTCGAGCTGAACCGAGAGCGCGTCGCGGCCGAGGGCCTCGAGGAGCATGTCGTCGAGCGCGAGCTCGCCGACATTCTCGACCTGTCGCGCTGGGACGACGCGAGCTTCGACGCGACGATCTGCTTCGGCGGCCCGCTCAGCTACGTGGTCGACCGGGCGGACGACGGGATCGCCGAGCTCGTCCGCGTGACCCGGCCGGGCGGGCACGTGCTCGTCTCGGTGATGTCGCTCGTCGGCACCGTCACCCACTTCCTACCGATCTTGCTCGACCTCGTCCGCCGCGACGGCGTGGCCAAGAACGAGGCGATCGTCCGCACCGGCTTCCTGCCCGACGAGCCCGACTACGGGCACCTGGCGATGAAGCTGTTCCGCTGGAGCGAGCTCGAGGCGCTGCTGTCGTCGCACGGAACGGTCGTCGACGTCTGCGCGGCCGGCCTGCTTCCCGCTGTGCAGCCCGAGGAGCCGGAGCTGCGCGCGTTCCTCTCGCGCGTCGAGCTCGAGCTGGCCGGCGAGCCCGGTGCGGTCTCCTGCGGCCAGCACATCCTCGCCGTGCTGCGGCGCGACCCGTGAAGACGCTCGCGATCTACCTGATGTGCGGCCCGGAGACGCCGGCCCTGGCGCAGGCCGCGGTGGAGGGCGGTGCCGACCTCATGGAGCTCGGCTTCCCGTTCTCCGACCCGCTCGCCGACGGTCCCGTGATCCGCCGGGCCGCGGAGCGCGCGCTCGCGCAGGGGATGCGCACGGGCGCCTGCCTCGAGGTCCTCGCCGCGACGCGGGAGCGGCTGACCGAGACCCCGCTCGTGCCGATGACGTACTCCTCGCTGCTCGAGGCGCACGGCTGGGAGCGCTTCGCGGCCGATGCGCAGGCGGCCGGAGCGACGAGCATGATCGTCGCCGACCTCCCCGCCGGCGAGCGGCCCGAGCTGCGGCGGGTGCAGCTCGTCGCGCCGACCTCCACCGACGAGCGCCTCGCGCTCGCCGCCGCGCAGAGCGACGGCTGGCTCTACCTCGTCACGCTCACCGGCACGACCGGCGCGCGGAACGAGCTCTCCCCCGCGCTCGCCGGCCTTGTCGCGCGCGCGAGAACCCAGACCGAGCTCCCGCTCTACGCCGGCTTCGGCATCTCGACCCCGGAGCACGCACGCGCAGCCGCCGAGCTGGCGGACGGAGTCGTCGTCGGCTCGCGCGCCGTCGAGGTCGCCGAGGACGGTCCCTCGGCATTGCGGGAGTACGTCTCGTCGCTGCGGGTAGCACTCGACCCATGAGCCGACTGCGCTCGGCCGCGGCGGGAGCCGTGGCCGCGACCGTGTGGGGCCTCGCCGAGCCGCTCGACCAGCGGCTCCTTCGCTGCGACTACTCGGACGTCGCGGTGCTCGGCAAGGCGGTGAGGCGCGGGCCCGGCTGGCGGCTGGCCGGCTTCGGCCTCCACGCGGCGAACGGCGCCGCCTTCGGGCTCGCCTTCGAGGAACTGCGCAGGCGCGTGCCCGTACCTCCGCGCCGGCTCGCCGTAGCGATGGCGCTCGCCGAGCACACGGCGCTCTACCCGCTCTGCGCCGTGATCGACCGCTACCACCCCGCCCGCGGCGAGCCCGGGATCCCGCCGCTCCTGACGAACCCGCGCGCGTTCGCGCAAGCGACCTGGCGGCACCTGCTCTTCGGCACCGTCCTCGGGAGGCTCGCCGCCTGAAACCGAACATCCGCTAGCCGCCGGTCGCCGAGAAGTGCTGGTAGTCGGGCGAGCCGCTCCAGCGCCCGCCCCATTGCCAGCCGACGTCGGCGAAGGTGCGCACGAGCAGGCCGCCGGGCACCGCCATCCCCGGGCGGTAGCGCGAGCGGTCGAGGTAGGCACGCCCCGCGCGCGGATGGACACGGCCGCCGAGGAGGTACGGGTTCTCGACTGGGTTGACGTCGACCGCGAGCCCGTACGCGTGCACCGACCAACGCTTCGGGCCGGACGTGACGGCGTAGCGGCAGTTGAAGGCGGCCGTGTTGTCGGCTTCGAGCGAGCGTTCGTCGCTCCCGTCGTAGGCGTCGATCGGCCGCAGGCGCCGGATCGGGAAGCGGGCGGCGTAGAGCCGCGAGAAGACACGCGTGAGCGAGCCGACGGCCTTCGCGTTCACGATCAGGGCGCCGGTGTGGGCGCGGCCGTCGAAGCCCCAGTAGACGAGGCGCAGCCGCCGCAACGAGGCGGGAGCGACGGGGCAACCGCGGTGCCAGGAATGCGGCAGGTCGGCCGCCGTCACCCGTGAAACCGAGTGCGAAAACGGCGGCGCCTGGAGCGCGACCACGACGAGCAGGAGCGCAGCCATCCTCCGTAGTCTGCAGGTCGATGAGGCTGCTCGCCCTCCCCCTCGTCGCGCTCGCCGTCGCCGCCTCGGCCGCGGCGCACGACGAGCGCTCGGCGATGTGCGCGCCGACTTTCGCCGGCCGCCTCGAGACCGGCTCGGCAACGCAGCTGATCACGGTCGTCGCGCAGACCCGAGCCTCCACGCAGGGCTCGCTGCGACTGTGGGCGAAGCGCGGCGCCTGCTGGCGGCAGACCGCCGGGCCATGGACGGCGTGGCTCGGGCAACGCGGGACCTCGCCCGCGAAGCACGAGGGCGACCGCCGCACGCCCACCGGGATCTTCGGCTTCCTGCGCACGGTGTACGGCATCGCGCCGAGCCCGGGAGTCCACTACGCGTACCGCCGGGTCATGTGCGGCGACTGGTGGGTCGAGGACCCGGCGTCGCCGTACTACAACCGCTTCCGCCACGTCCGCTGCGGCTCGTCGCCGCCCTTCCGCACGACCAGCGAGGACCTCTCGCGCTCGCCGACCGCGTACCGCCACTTCGCCGTGATCGCCTACAACACGAGCCCGGTCGTCCCCGGCCGCGGCTCCGGGATCTTCTTCCACGTCAGCACCGGGCGGCCCACGCTCGGCTGCGTGAGCCTGCCGCTCCCCCGCCTGGTCGCCGCGCTCCGCTGGCTACAGCCCGCGGCGCTGCCGCTGATCGCGATCGGCACCGCCGCCGACCTCACGTAGCTGCGGGTTTCCCGCAAGGCGATCCGCGCAGCTCCCGATGGCGCGAATGCGCGCCGCGCCGACACTTCGAGGCATGCGAACGACCTATGGCGTCGTCTGGCGCGAGGGCGAAACACCCCTCGCACGAGGGAAGCTGGAGCTGCTCGCGCTCTCGTTACGCCTCGACGGCCTCGCCGAGTCGGCGCCGGTCACGCTCGAGATCCCGTACGCCGACCTCGAGGTCGTGCGTACCGGGCGCGCGGCCGGTGACCGCCTGAACGGACACCAGACCCTCGTGCTCGAGCGCCATGACGGCGAGCCGGTCTCGATCGCAGCCGTCACACAGACCGGCGTGGTCGCCGAGCTGACCGAGCACCTGGCGAAGCAGGTCCTGAACTAGACCAGCTCGCGGGCCGCGCGCGCGGCGACGATGTCCTCTCGCGCCGGCACGACCCTGACCTGCACGGTCGAGTCGGCGGCCGAGATCGTCGCGTCGGGCTCGGCGCGGCCGTTCTCCTCGAGGTCGAGCTCCACGCCCAGGAAGCCCAACCGCCCGCAGACCTGCTCGCGCACGAGCGCCGATCCCTCGCCGACGCCCGCGGTGAAGACGAGCCCGTCCAACCCTCCTAGCGCCGACGTCATCGACGCCACCGCTGCGGCGACGCGGTAGCAGAAGACGGACAACGCCAGCTTCGCCCGCAGTTCCGACGAAGCCTCGAGCTCTTCGACCCGAGCAGAGCCGCCGAGTGCGAGCAGTCCCGACTCGTGCTCGAGCGCCTGCTCGAGCTCGCGGGTCGTGGTGCCCTCATGGCGCTGCAGGTAGAGCAGGATCTCGGGATCGATCGTCCCCGCGCGCGTCGCCATCGGGACGCCTTCGAGTGGGCTGAAGCCCATGGTCGTGTCGACCGAGCGGCCGTCGAGCACCGCCGTCACCGAGCAGCCGCCGCCGAGATGGCAGACGACGAGCCGCGAGACCGGTACGCGCTCGGCGGCCCAGGCGACGGAGAGCCCGTGAAATCCGAAGCGGCGGATGCCCCACTCCTCACGCCAGCGGCGAGGCAGGGCGTACGTGTACGCCACCTCCGGGATCGTCGCGTGGAAGGCCGTATCGAAGACCGCGACGTGCGGAACCTGAGGGAGCACGCGCCTGGCTTCTTCTAGCGCCTTCAGGGCGGGAACGTTGTGCAACGGTGCGAGCTCCGAGAGCTGTTCGAGTTCCTCGAGCACGTCGTTGTCGACCAGCACCGGCTCCCGGAAACGTGCGCCGCCGTGCACGACGCGGTGGGCGGCCGCCGCCACGTCGTCCGGGGCGTCGGCGAGCGAGGCAACGGGCAAGGATTCGTCGTCCTCGACGACGGAGAGCTTCAGGCTCGTCGACCCGGCGTTGACGACGAGGATCTTCAGCCCGGCCACGTCCAGCCGGAGATCTCGGGATCGTCCTCTCCGTGCTCGCGCGTGTACGCGCGCGCGTGCAGGCGTCGGTCCTCGAGCTCCTGGCGCAGCGGCCCGCAGGAGTTGGCGAGCGCCGGCACGCGGTCGAGCACGTCGATCGCGAGGTGGAAGCGGTCGAGGTCGTTCAGCATCACCATGTCGAACGGCGTCGTGGTGGTGCCCTCTTCCTTGTAGCCGCGCACGTGCAGATTGGCGTGGTTGCGTCGGCGGTAGGTGAGCCGGTGGATCAGCCACGGATAGCCGTGGTAGGCGAAGACGACCGGCCGGTCCGTGGTGAAGATCGCGTCGAACTCGCTGTCGGGGAGCCCGTGCGGATGCTCCGTCTCCGGCTGCAGCCGCATCAGGTCGACGACGTTGACCACGCGCACCTTCAGCTCGGGCAGCGCCTCGCACAGCAGCGCGGCAGCCGCGACGGTCTCGAGGGTCGGCACGTCGCCGCAGCAGGCGAGCACGACGTCCGGCTCCGCGCCGCCGTCGTTCGAGGCCCATTCCCAGATCCCGATCCCGCGCGTGCAGTGGGCGATCGCCTCGTCAATCGAGAGGAAGTCCAGCGCCGGCTGCTTCCCGGCGACCACGACGTTGACGTAGTCGCGGCTGCGCAGGCAGTGGTCGCCCACCGAGAGCAGGCAGTTTGCATCCGGCGGCAGGTAGACGCGGATGATCTCGGCCTTCTTGTTGGCGACGTGGTCGATGAAGCCGGGGTCCTGGTGCGAGAAGCCGTTGTGGTCCTGGCGCCACACGTGCGAGCTGAGCAGGTAGTTGAGCGACGCGATCGGCCGCCGCCACGGGATGTTCCGCGTCACTTTCAGCCACTTCGCGTGCTGGTTGAACATCGAGTCGACGATGTGGATGAAGGCCTCGTAGCAGTTGAAGAGCCCGTGCCTGCCGGTAAGCAGGTACCCCTCCAGCCAGCCCTGGCAGAGGTGCTCGCTCAAGACCTCGACGACCTGCCCGTGTGGCGCGAGGTGCTCGTCGGTCGGCAACGTCTCGGCCTCCCACTGGCGGGATGTCGCGTCGAACAGGTCGGCAAGGCGGTTCGACGCCGTCTCGTCGGGCCCGAAGACGCGGAAGTTGTCCGGGTTACGCGAGGTTACGTCTCGCAAGAACCCACCGAGCACGCGCGTCGGCTCACTGAACGTCGTGCCGGGCTCCTCAACCTCGACCGCGTAGTCTCGAAAGTCCGGGAGCACGAGGTCACGCAGCAGCTCGCCGCCGTTCGCGTGCGGGCTCGCGCTCATGCGACGCTCGCCACGGGGCGGCAGCTCCAGCAGCTCGGGCACCGGGGCACCGGTGTTGTCGAAGAGTTCTTCCGGCCGGTAGGAGCGAAGCCACTCCTCGAGCTGCTGCAGGTGCTCGGGGTTGCCCCGCACGTTCGCGATCGGGACCTGATGCGCCCGCCATGTGTTCTCGACCGGCAGACCGTCGACCTCCTTGGGCCCCGTCCAGCCCTTCGGCGTTCGCAGGACGATCATCGGCCACTTCCCGCCACTGCCGCCCTTGCACTCGACGATCCCGTCGAGCGCCTCGTCCAGGGCGGTCAGCGAACCGCTCGTGGACGGCCAGTGGGTCCTCGCCGTCGAAGCCGCCGGTGACGAGGATCGGCTGGTGGCCGTAGCCCTTGAGCAGCGAGACGAGCTCTTGCTCGGGGATCCGCGCCAGGATTGTCGGGTTCGCGATCTTGTAGCCGTTGAGGTGGAGCACCGGCAGGACGGCGCCGTCGTTCTCGGGGTCGAGGAACTTGTTCGAGTGCCAGCTCGCGGCAAGCGGCCCGGTCTCGGCCTCGCCGTCGCCGATCACGCAGCACACGACCAGCTCGGGATTGTCGAAGGCGGCGCCGTACGCGTGGGCTAGCGAGTAGCCGAGCTCGCCTCCCTCGTGGATCGAGCCCGGCGTCTCGGGCGCGGCGTGGCTCGGGATTCCGCCGGGAAACGAGAACTGCCGGAACAGCTTCTTCAGGCCCGCTTCGTCGAGCGTGATGTCTGTGTAGCGCTCGGTGTAGGTGCCCTCGAGGTAGGCGCACGCGACAACACCCGGGCCGCCGTGGCCAGGGCCGGTGATCGTGATCGCGTCGAGGTCGCGCGCGACGATCGCGCGGTTCATGTGCGCCCAGATCAGGTTCAGCCCGGGCACCGTCCCGAAGTGGCCGAGCAGGCGCGGCTTCACGTGCTCGTCGCGCAGCGGCTCGCGCAGGAGTGGGTTGTCGAGCAGGTAGATCTGCCCGACGGAGAGATAGTTGGCCGCACGCCAGAAGGCGTCGAGCTCCTCGAGAGCTGACGCCTTCTGCATGCCGTGCACGCCGGACACAGTCGTCATCGTTGCACCGCTAGTGCGACATCGTCCCCTTGACGTTGCCGACGTTGAGCAGACCGACCTGGCCCGTGTCCACCGCGGCGAACGCGTGCGAGACGAACGGGTAGAGACCGGGCTTGTCGATCCGGACGTCGAACACGCCGCCTCCGCCCGCAGGCACGGTGACGGTCTGGACGTTATGCAAGGCGTCCGCCGCTCGCATCGAGCCGAACGGGTAGGCCGTGTTCAGGATCGTGCCGACGATGTGAAAGTCGGTGTCGATCGACGGGCCGGCGTCCACGACCCAGAAGCGGACGAGCTCGCCGGGGTTCGCCGTCAGCGGATGCGAGACGTACTGGCCCGAGTAGCCGTTGAACGTCATCCAGTCGGGCGTTCGAACACGCGCCTTCGCCATGTTGAACTGCGCGGGCTTCGTCAGGCCGTCGGAGCTCAGGTACCACTCGCTCGCGACGAGCACGTACTCGCGGTCGGCGTGAGCGAGCACGCCCGTCCGCGGCTCGACCACGATCGCGCCGTACATCCCGTTGGCGATGTGCATCAGGACCGGCTTGGTGCCGCAGTGGTACATGAACACGCCGGCGTCGTTGGCCCGGAACGTGTAGCTGATCGACTCACCCGGGTTGACGTCTCTGAAGGCCTTGTCGGGAGCGACCCGCGCCGCGTGGAAGTCGACCGAGTGCGGGATCGCGCCGTTGTTCGTCAGCGTGATCTTCACGAGCTGGCCTTGCCGCACGTGGATCACCGGCCCCGGCGCACCTCCGGCCCAGGCCCAGGCGCTGTACTTGACCCCCGGTGCGATCTGGACGACGCGGTCGGTCAGCGCCAGGTTCACGTTCGCGACCGGCCCTGCCGGGATCGCAGGCAGCGCGGCCGGGTACGGCTTGTGCGCGGCGGCGATTGCCGCGGGGTCTGTCGGCGCGGCGCCGGCGTAGCTCTGCAGCTCGCTGGGCGCGGCCGCTGCCTGCGTGCCCATGTCCATCCCGGGCATCGAAGTCGTGTCATGCGGCCCGGGCCGCCTGCGAGGCGTTCGCGGAGTCGCGCGCGTCCCGCGCATCCGACCACATCGCCACCGCAACGAAGCCGAGCACGCCGACGAGCAGGCCGAGCAGCAGCGAGACAACGGCCCACATTCCGGGGTCGGAGCCTCGTTTCGCGCGTCGCGCGGGCGGCAGGGCAGGCGTGGGCGAGGTGGTGCTCATCGGTGTCCTTTCGTTGCTCACCACCCAACCTAGGCCCCGCGCGACGCCTTGACGCCCCGACCTTCCCGCAGAGCTACTGCGGCTTTCCCCGGATCGCTACCAGCCCTTGAGCGCGCGTTCGCTCGGACGGCTGCGCAGGCGAACGCGTGCGTCGACCGCGACGCAGCCGTCGGGCCCCGCGAGCACCGGGTTGAGGTCGAGCTCGCTCACCTCGGGGACGTCCTCGGCGAGGCGTCCGAGCCGGTGAACGAGGTCGGTCAGGGCGGCGACGTCCGCCGGCGGGTTACCGCGAAAGCCGGCGACCAGGCGCCCGGCCTTGCCGCCCTGCACGAGCTCCTCTGCGTCCACGTCGGTCAGCGGCGCGAGGCGGAAGGCGGCGTCACCGATCAGCTCCGCGAACACGCCGCCCGCCCCGAAGGCGACCAGCGGCCCGAAGACCGGGTCCTGCACGACACCGGCGAGTAGCTCGGTGCCGCCCGCAAGGTACTGCTGGACGATCACGGGCGCGCCGATCCGCTCGACCGATTCGCGCACCTGCTCCTCGTCCGCGAGGTCGAGCGCGATGCCACCGGTTTCCGTCTTGTGGGCGCCGGCCGCGGCGGTCTTGACCACTACCGGGTAGCCCAGCTCGGCAGCGGCAGTCACTGCCTCGTCCGCGCTCGAAGCCGTTCGCTCGGCAACCAGCGGGATCCCGTAAGCGGTGAGCATCGCCCGTGCCTGCGCCGGAGGCAGCCAGCCCTCGCCGGCCGCTTCGACGACTGCCTTCGCCGCCTCGCGGTCGATTCCGTCCACCTCCGGCACGGAGCCGGCCGGGCGGCGCAGCCATTCGGCGCGCTCGGCCACGAGCCCCAGCGCCCGGGCCGCGGACTCCGGGTAGGCGAAGCTCGCGAGGTCGGACTTGAGCAGCTCGACGGGCGTTCCCTCCGCGCTCATCACCGCCGCGAGCACGGGCTTGTCCGACCGGGCGGCCTGCGCGGCCAGGCAGATCGAGTGGGCCACTTCAGGTGCGCCCGCGACGACTGGCGGGACGAACAGTGCGATCAGCGCATCGAGCCGTGGGTCGGCGAGCAGCAGCGGAATCACCTGTTCGTAGGTCGCGCCGGTGGCGGAGCCGAGCATGTCGATCGGGTTCGCGACGCTCGCGTCGCCGGGCAGGATCTCGCGCAACCGGTCGCACGTCTCCTGCGTCGGCTCGGGCAGCTCGAGCCCCACCGCCTCGCAGGCGTCGGCGCAGAGAATCCCCAGTCCGCCGGCGTTCGTCAGCACGCCGACACGGCGACCGCGCGGCAGCGGCTGGCTCGAGAGCAGGCCCGCCACATCGACGAGCTCTTCGAGCGTACGGGCGCGGAGAACGCCTGCCTGATGGAAGAGCGCCTCGACTGCCGCCTCGGAGCCGGCAAGCGCGGCGGTGTGGGAGCTCGCCGCCTTCGCGCCGGCCGCAGTGGCACCGCCCTTCATCGCGAGGATCGGCTTCTTGCGTGCGACCCGGCGCGAGACGTGCGCGAACTTCCGTGGGTTGCCGAACGACTCGAGGTAGAGGAGCACGACGTCGGTCTCGGGGTCGTCCTCCCACCACTCGAGCAGGTCGTTGGAGGAGACGTCCGCCTTGTTGCCGATCGAGACGAAGGCCGAGAAGCCGAGCCGGGCCGAGCCCTGCTCGAGCAGCGCGAGCCCGAGGGCGCCGGACTGGGACGAGAAACCGATCCGGCCTGCCGGGAGCGCGCGCGGTGCGAAGGTCGCGTTCAGCCTAGGCTTGGAGGAAGCGATGCCGAGGCAGTTCGGTCCGAGCAGCCGCGCGCCGTGGGCGCGTACGAGCGCGAGCAGCCGCTCTTGGCGCTCGACGCCCTCCGCGCCGATCTCGGCGAACCCCGACGAGATTACGCAGATTGCGCGGACGCCCTTCTCGAGCGCCTGCTCCGCCGCTTCCAGCACCTGCGGGCCGGGCAGACAGATGACCGCGAGCTCGACCGGGTCGGGAATCTCGCTGATCGAGTCGTAGCCGCGCACGCCGGCGACCGGCTTCCCGCCGCGGTTGACTGGGTAAGCGGCGCCCTCGAAGTCGGCTTCGAGCACGTTGCGGAAGAGCTCGCCGCCGATCGAGCCGCGCCGGCGCGAGGCGCCGACCACGGCCACGCTCGCCGGCTCGAAGAACGGCCGCAGCGAGGCGGCGACGGCGACGTGGTCGCGCTCCTCCACCCGCGCCTGCAACGTCTCCGTCGCCGCGATCGGGAAGCTGACCTCGACCTCGCCGTGCTCCAGCTCGCGCACGACGTCGAAGCCGGCTCCGGTGAAGACGCTCAGCATTGCCCGGTTCTCCGCCATCACCTCCGCGACGAAGCGGGAGACGCCGGTTTCGGCCGCGCGGGCGGCGAGCTGCTCGAGCAGCCGCGTGCCGATCCCGCGTCCCTGCTCGTCGTCCGCGACCACGAACGCGGCTTCAGCCGTGCTCGGGTCGCGCAGGCGGACGTAGTTGGCCAGGCCGACGACGCGGTCGCCGAGCCAGCCGGCTAGGGCGCCGGTCTCGGCCCAGTCGGGCTCGAGCATCGACGCGGCCATCGCCGAGTCGACCTGCCGGATCCCGTGGAAGCGCAGGTAGAGGCTGCGCTCGCTCAGGCCTGCGAGGAACGCGAGCACCGCCTCCTCGTCGGCCGCCACCGGGGGCCGCAGCCGGAGCGTGCCGCCGTCCTTGAGGATGACGTCGACAGCTGCCTGCTCCTCGACGCTAAGCGCCAACCGCGACTCCTTCACGGTCGGGCTCTTCCCGCACCGCCGGCTGAGCCTCGAGCACGACCTTGAGCGCGTTGGTCTCGGCGGCCGCGGCGAACGTGTCGTACGCGGCCATCGTCTCGTCGAGGGGGAACCGGTGTGTGGCGAACGGCGTCGCGTCGAGCCGGCCGCTGGCGATCAGCTCCAGCAGCCTCGGCGTCGAGAACGTATCCACGAGGCCGGTCATGATCGTGACGTCTCGGATCCACAGCTTCTCCAGATGGAGCGTAGCCGGGCGCCCGTGTACGCCGACGTTGGCGACGTGGCCGCCGGGCCGCACGAGGTCGGCGCAGAGCTCGAACGTCTCGGGCACGCCGACCGAGATCGTTGACGAGTCAATGCGGACGATCGCATCCGTCGGCTGCTCGAGGCGCGGATCCGGGACCCCGTCTCAGGAGCGCTCGCCCGGACCGTGGTAGAGCAGAGCTTTCATGGCGCCTCCGTTCGTCTGACCCACGCTTGCCGCGCGAGGCCCGTTCGCCGTCAGCGGCGGCGCGGAACCGGTTTTCGGGTTTCCCGCACCGAGATCAGCCCCGACCCGGATGGCCTCGCACGGCCAAGCGGCCAAGGTGAGAGCACCGAAAGGAGCTTCCCATGAAGCAGATCCTGGTTGCCACTGACGGGTCCGAGAACAGCCGCCACGCGCTCGATGAAGCGGTCGAGCTCGCGGCCGGCGCCGGTGCCAAGCTCACGGTCGTCTATGTCCGCCACGCAGAGCTGCCGATGCTCGGCGAGCCGGTGTACCAGCGCTCGCTCAGTGCCGACCTGCGACAAGCGAACGAGGCCGTGGCGATCGCGACAGGCGTCGCACACAGTGCGGGCGTCGAAGCTGAGGGCGAGGTACTCGAAGGCGATCCGGCCAAGCGGATCGTGGAGCTCGCACGGCTTCGCGACGTCGATCTGATCGTTGTCGGCTCGCGCGGGCTGGGCGCCGTTGCAGGCACGCTGCTCGGCAGCGTCTCGCGCGACGTCCTGCACCACGCCGACCGGCCGGTGCTCGTCGCCACTCGCAGGGCCGCTCGCCGCCGCGCCGCCTGAGTACGCTTGGTGCGTGGAATCCACGACGCCGAGTGAGCCGCGGCTGCGCGCCCTCGTGGACGCCGGCATCGCCCTGGCCTCCGAGCTCTCGCTCGACGGCCTCCTGCAGAAGCTGACAGAGCTGGCCGCCGAGCTGACCGGCGCGCGCTACGCGGCGTTGGGCGTGATCGACCCGTCGGGCTCTCGGCTCGAGCGCTTCATCACCCACGGCATCGACGACGCCACGCGCGCGGCGATCGGCGACCTGCCCCAGGGTCGGGGCATTCTCGGCACACTGATCACGGATGCCCACCCGCTTCGCCTGCACGCGCTCGCCGAGGACCGGCGCTCGGTCGGCTTTCCGCCAAATCACCCGCCGATGACGACTTTCCTCGGCGTGCCGGTGCTGATGCGCGGGACGGCCTACGGCAACCTCTACCTGACGGAGAAGGGCGGCGGCGGCGACTTCACCGAGGAGGACCAGGAGCTCGTCGAGCTGCTCGCGTCGCAGGCTGCGGTCTCGATCGAGAACGCGCGCCTGTACGAGTCGGCCATGCGCTGGTCGCGGCAGCTCGAGTCGCTGATGGAGGTCAGTAGCGCGATGGCGGGCGCGACCTCGGTCGAACGCCTGCTCGAGCTGATCGCCGAGCGGCTGCACGACCTGTTGGAGGCGCGGCTCGTGACGGTCGCCCTGCCGGCAGGCCCGGAGCAAGTGAGGATCGTCGCGGCGGCCGGCGAGCAGGCGGACGACGTGCTCGGCGAGCTTCTGCCGCTGCACGAGTCCAAGACCGGGCGCGTGCTGGAGCGCCGCCGCAGCGAGCGCGTCGACTCGGTGCTCGACGACCGCGAGGTCGACCGCGTCTTCACGCGCCGCGTGGACGCGCGAGCGGGCCTCTGGGTGCCGCTGCTCGTCCAGGACCGGGCGATCGGCGTGATCTCGGCCTACGACAAGCTCTCGGCGGCGGATGCCCGCTTCACCGACGAGGACATCCGGCTCGCGGAGACCTTCGCAACGCGCGCGGCCGTCGCCGTCGAGCTCTCGGAGCGGGTGGAGCGCGACGCCCTGCGCCGAATCGTCGCCGCCCAGGAGCTCGAGCGGCAGCGGCTCGCCCGCGAACTGCACGACGAGACGGGCCAGGCGCTGACCTCGATCCTGCTCGGCCTCAAGCAGCTCGACGGCGAGTCGCCCGAGGCGGTGGCGGAGGTGCGCGAGCTGGTGGTCGCGACACTGCAGGACGTGCGCCGGCTCGCGGTCGAGCTGCGACCCAAGGTGCTCGACGACTTCGGCCTCGTCCCCGCGCTGGAGCGGCTGACCCAGGGCTTTGCCGAGCACACCGGAATCTCCGTCGACCTGGAGGCGAGCGCGGTCACCGAGCGGCCTCCCGTCGAGGTGGAGACGGCGATCTACCGGATCGTCCAGGAGTCGCTCACGAACGTGATCAAGCACGCCCAGGCGCACAGCGTCAGCGTCGTGCTGACCCGCGGTGATGGCAGGATCAAGGCCGTGATCGAAGACGACGGCATGGGCTTCGAGCCCGAGACGGTCGGCGGCGAGGGCATCGGGCTCGTCGGCATGCGCGAGCGGATCGAGCTGCTCGACGGCGCGCTGACCGTCGAGTCCAACGAGCGCAGCGGCACGACCGTGGCGGTCGAGGTGCCGATCCACTGAGCACGCGCATCCTGATCGTCGACGACCACGCCGTCGTCCGCTCGGGCCTGAAGCTGGTGCTTGAGGCCGAGGACGGGATCGAGCCCGTCGGCGAGGCCGGCACCGCCCGCGATGCGATCTTCGAGGCGCGCTCGACAAAGCCAGACGTGATCCTGCTCGACGTGGTGATGCCCGACCAAAGCGGCCTTGAGATCATCCCCACGCTGCTGAAGGAGCACCCCGACGTCCGGATCCTCGTGCTCTCGATGCAGGACGACCCGCAATACGTACGAGAGGCGTTCGCCGCCGGGGCGAAGGGCTACGTGCTCAAGGAGGCTGCCGACAACGAGGTCGTCGCCGCCGTGCGAGAGGTCGCGAGCGGGGGGCGCTACGTCCACCCCGAGCTCGGCGCGCGCCTGGTCGCCGCCGAGTCGGAAGAGCGCCGCCGCGCGGAGGAGGACCCGCTCTCGGAGCGCGAGAGCGAGGTGCTGCGCCTGCTCGCGCTCGGCCACACCAACCAGGAGATCGCCAAGCAGCTCTTCATCTCGGTGCGCACCGCCGAGACGCACCGCGCGCACATCATGCAGAAGCTCCGGCTCTCGAGCCGCGCGGAGCTCGTCCGCTACGCGCTCGAGCGCGGGCTGATGGACAACCCGCCGCCCAGCTAGTCGGGCCAGTGGTAGGCCGACCGAGCGATCGTCGGCGAGCCGTCGAGGAGCGGCCCCCAGGCGCTGAACGACCCCGACGATGCCGGGTCGTTCAAGAGGTCGGCCACGCGGCGCTCGACGTCCGGGCCCTCGAAGGCAAAGACGACGGCCTGCTCGCCGAGGTAGACGTCGTGGCGCGTGAGCCCGAGCCCCGCGGGATCGAACGGCGGGCCGGCTTCGAGCAAACGCCTCGCCTGCTCCTCGGAACCCGGGCGCAACTGTGCAATCACTCCGATTCGGTCCACCGACCTCACCCTTTCTCGAAGATCACCAGCACGCTCAGCTGCTCGTACCCGACGAAGCGATGCCCGGCTCCGGCGGGCACGAACACGGCGTGCCCCTCCCTCAGCTCCGTCTGCTCGCCCTCGATCTCCAACGTGCCGGTGCCCTCGAGCACGACGTAGACCTCGTCGTCCTCGTGCGGCTGCTGGCGGTCGGGCTCGGGCGCGACCAGGACGTAGACCCCCACCTCGAGCCCGGCCGACCGGTGGACGACCTCGTAGCCGCCGCCCGCCGCGGCGAGGCGCTTCCGGCAGCCGGCGATGTCGAACGGGTGTGCACTCGTCAGGCGCTGCTCGTCGATGCGACCGTGCTCGTCCATGGGTGTCCTCGATCCTAAGTGAGCGAAGGCCGCCCGAGGGCGGCCTTCGCTTTGTGCGACGGAGGAGGCTCTAAGCCTTGGCTGCTACTCCGCCGCCCGACGGGCGCTCCTTGAGGAAGCTGAGCGCCGTCTTCGGGCTCTCCAGTGCTCCGCCGATCGCGAGGATCAGGAAGCCGATGCCGGAGAGCAGCAGCGCGATCCCGACAACCAGACTGAACAGCGCGAGCTTCGATGCCATGTAGCTCGTGTTCAGCGCCGTCGTCAGCGCCGTGTAGGTGACCCAGATGTCGCGGCGGCCGTTGCTGACCGGCTGCTGCGTCTTCGGATCGGTGAGCGCGTACTTCGGATCACTCGTCGCGCCCAGGCCGTCCGTGTACTGGATCGGCGTGTTGGGCTTGGCGATGTAGCGGCCCATCTGCGAGTACGTCAGACCCGAGGTGGCGCCGAACGTGTGGATCCGCATGTACTGCGCGAAGCAGCGAGCCTCGCTGCCGTTGCTCACGTTCACGCCGGCGACCGAGCACGTCGGGGTCTCGATCGGCGAGGGCGTGATCTTCCCGCCCGCCGACTGCACGTCCGAGACGAGCTTGGACTGGGCCGACTTCGCGGCCGCAACCTCACCCTTGATCGCCGTCGGCGTCATGTCCGGCGAGCCGACGATCTGCTCCTGCTTGAGGCTGTCGTTCACGGTCGACCGGCCGTTGACGCTCAGCACGATCGCCCCGATGCCGAACGCGATCAGGACGACACCTGCAACGATGCCGCCGATCTCGAAGAACTTCCTCATCGTTCTCTCCTTCCGTCGCGGCCGAGGCTGCCTGCCTCTGACCTTTCCTTCTTGGTGGAGTCTCGGCCGGAAGGCTCGGCCCGCCATCGGTAGCGAGCCGGGAACCTGCTGCGGTAGTTCCCAGCTCGCGTTGCGGCTTTCCCGAACCACGTCAGGCAAGCGCCGGTTCCTTTCGGGCGGCGAGGCCCCGCACGACGAGCACCGGGCGGCGGGCCTCTCGCAGGATTCCGCGGGAGACGCTGCCGAGCAGCGCGCTGGCAACCGCGCCATGCCCGCGAGAGCCGACAACGATCAGGTCGGCGTCGACCGTGTCCGCGTAGGCGACGATCTCGTCCACCGGATCGCCGCGCAGCAACCGCGCGTATCCGGTCACGCCGGCCACTTCGGCGCAGGCCTGCGCCTCGTCCAGCGAGTTGCTGTCGCCCTCGGTCAGCTCGTGGGGAACGGCGCCGGTGAAACCGAAGCCGCCCGCGGGGACGACATCAACGGCCGGGACGACATGCACGAACGTGACGGCAGCGCCCTGGTCGGCCGCGAGCTCGAGCCCGAAGTCGACGGCCTCCTGCCCAGACGGGGAGCCGTCGGTCGCGATCAGGATCCTGTTCATGGTTCCTCCTTCCGCGTGATGACGACTCAAGCGTCCGCGCGCCGTGAGGCCGGCGCATCGGGCCTGACGCGGCCCTCACTTCGGTAGTTGGCCGCAGCTGGGATCGGGCGCACTCCCGATGGCGTCCCAGAGGCAACCGGCGACGCTGGGAGGAGACTCGTGAAAGGAGGAACCATGCCCACTGAGCTACGGGCCGAGAGCGACACTTCGCCACCGTCCGGGAGCGAGTCGGTTACCCAGGTCTACGAGCTCGAGGAGGAACTCGTCGTGCTCGTGCGCTTGCAGGACGGCTTGCTCGAGCTACGCGTCCCGCGGCATGCGGTGTCCAAGCCGCGTGCCCGCCAATGCCACATCCCCGGGTTCAACCCCGAGGCGACGCCCTGCTGAGGACAAGCAGAGAAAGGAGACGACCATGGCGACCCGAGTTGCAATCAACGGTTTCGGCCGCGTTGGGACGAGCAGCGTTTCGCGCAGCCCACGAGCGCGGGCTCGACGTCGAGTTCGTCGCGATCAACGATCTCGCTCCAAGCGACCAGCTCGAATATCTGCTGAGGCACGACTCCGTGTATGGGCGCTTCGACGCCGAGGTCCAGCGCGACGCCGACGTTCTCGCCGTCGACGGACACGAGCTGGCGATCCTCCACGAGCCCGATCCCATTCGACTTCCGTGGTCCGAGCTCGATGTCGATGTCGTGCTCGAATGCACAGGACGGTTTCGGGCCAGAGAAGATGCAGCGAAGCACCTCCTCGCGGGCGCCGGCAAGGTCGTCGTGTCTGCGCCGATGAAGGATGCCGACGTGACCGTCGTGCTCGGCGTCAACTTTGACGAGACATACGACCCCGACCTGCACGACGTCATCTCGAATGCTTCCTGCACGACGAACTGCCTTGCCCCGGTTGCCAAGGTGCTGCACGAAAGCGTGGGCATCAGGCACGGCCTGATGACGACCATTCATGCGTACACAGGGGACCAGCGGCTTGTCGATCTGCCCCACAAGGACCTCCGCCGAGCCCGTGCCGCGGCGGTCAACCTGATCCCGACCACGACCGGCGCCGCGAAGGCGATCGGCCTGGTAATCCCGGCGCTCGCGGGCAAGCTGCACGGGTTTGCGGTGCGCGCCCCGGTCCCGACTGGCTCGCTCGTCGACCTGACGATCGAGGCAAGCCGGGAGACCTCCGCGGACGAGCTGAACGCGCTCTTCCGCAGCCACTCGGAGCTCGCCCCGCTCCAGGGGATCCTCGAGTACAGCGACGAGGCGCTCGTCTCGTCGGACATTGTCGGCTCTCCGTATTCGGCGGTCTTCGACGCCTCGTTGACGACGGTGGTCGACGGCACGCAGGTGAAGGTCGTCGCGTGGTACGACAACGAGTGGGGTTACTCGAACCGCCTCGTCGAGCTGGCCGCGAAGGTCGCGGCCGGGCCCCAGGCGCTGGCGGGAATGACGGTGGGCACCGGCGAGTTGGTGCCGGCATGAGTGCCCAGCTGGAAACCAGAGACATGCTCGTGGTCACCGTGTCGGTGCCGACCACCCAGGCGGATGAGCTGAAGGTGCGGATCGCCGGGAACGTCGCTCACGTCTACGGTCCCGGCGGCTTCCGCCGAACGGTGCACCTGCCGAAGGGCGCGGACACCGGCAGGCTGCAGGCCGGCCTCTTTTCCGACTTCCTCGAGCTGCGGGCGCCGCGCGCTACCCGGTCCAGCTCGCTTCGACGTCGCGACGTCGAAGTGCGCCCTCTCGGCTGAGTGCCGGCGCCCGGCCGGCTTCGCTCGCGGCTAGCGGGCGAAGCCGGCCGCGGCGAGACCGGCGATCGAGAGGGCAACCAAGGCGAGCGCGAAGAGGGCGAGGATGTCGCCGCCCCGTCCGTTCGCGTAGGCGCCCAGCAGGCGCTTGTCCCGCCCCAGCGCACGCAACGCGACAAGCAGCGGCAAGAGGAGCACCGCGTTCAGCACCTGGGTCAGGAAGAGAACCGGGACCAGCGGCAGGCCGGGAATGAGAACGAACGCGGCACCCAGGCCGAGAACGCCGAGATAGGTGAGATAGAAGAACGGCGCCTCGGCGAAGGAGTCATCGAGCCGGCACTCGCGGCCGAACCACTCCGAGACCGAGTAGGCGGTCGAGAGCGGGACGACGGCGGCCGCGAGGAGCGCAGCGCCGACAAGTCCTGCTGCGAACAAGGTCGACGCCAGATGTCCCGCGAGCGGCTTCAACGCGACGGCGGCATCTCGCGCATCGGTGATGTCGCGGTGACCGGTCGCGTGCAGCGTCGCGGCGCACGCGATCAGCACGAACGCGCCGATGATGCCCGTCAACGCGGCGCCCGAGACGACGTCGATCCGCTCGAAACGCAGGTCGGTCGGGGTCAGGCGCTTGTCCGCCGCGTAGGACTGGATGAAGGCAAGTCCCCAGGGCGCGAGCGTGGTTCCGACGATGCCGGTCATGACGATCAGCGCGCCGCGGGTGTGCGGCACATGCGGGACGACCAGGGCGCGGCCGGCCTCGGCCCAGTCGGGGTGGGCCAAAAAGGCAGCGGCGACGTAGGTAATGAATATCGCCGAGAGCAGCAGCAGCACGTGCTCGACGCGATGGAAGCTGCCGCGCAGGACGACAAATCCGACCAGAACCGCCGCTGCCGGGACCGAGAGGTACCGGCTGATCCCCGCGAGCTCGAGTCCTGCCGCGACGCCCGCAAACTCGGCGCAGGTCGTGCCCAGGTTCGCAACCACGAGCGTCGCAACCACCACCGCCGCCGAGCGCGTGCCGTACGAGGAGCGGACGAGCGAGACCAGGCCCTGTCCGGTGACGAGCCCGAGTCGCGCACCGAGCTCGTGGTAGACGACCAGCGCGGCGACCGACAGCAGCAGGACCCAGAGCAACGTGTATCCGTAGCGGGCGCCGGCGATCGAGTAGGTGGTGATCCCGGCCGGGTCGTCGTCCGAGAGCCCGGCGAGCAGGCCTGGGCCGAGCACCGCGATCAATGCCGGCAGCCCCAGCCGCCCAAGCGCCCTGCCGAGCGGCGGGTGACCGTGCCGCCTCCTGAGCTGCCTGACGACCGAGTAGAGCATGCCGCTCGAGCCTACGACTCGGGGACGTCGGCGGCGCCGCGCCGCCGATTGCGAAGCGCGTAGGATGGTCGCCAAGGGCCAAGCGTTTCCTCAGTAATTGACCACGCGCGCGATCAGTGGCCGGCCCGATGTCCGGATCGCGGTCAACGCCGACAATCGAGCTGAGATGCAGATCTACGCGAGAACCCGAAGCGAAGAGGTCGTCACGCGTTACATGCTCCGCGAGCACGCTTGCGGACGGCAACTGCGAGCGATCCTCGTCGATCCGTATGTGCACAACCGCTGTTCACCAGAGCAGGTCGACCGCCTGCTCGACGATCCCGCGGTCGTGCACGCGGTCGGAGCGGATGACATCGCCGCCGTGCGTCTGCAGCTTCGAAACGCCGCGCGACGATGAACGATCTCGAGCTAGATGCCCTAGCCTTTCGCTGGCGCGGCGCCCTCGACACGGCGGCGAACAGCCTCGGGCAGGTCGAGCGCAGTCGACGCGTACTTCACTTCTCCCCAGCCGAGCTTCGGGCCTTGGCCTCGGAGGTGGAACGCGAGCGCAGCCTGACCGACGTCGACCTCGAACGCCTCGCCCGAGCAACGCACACGCATCTCCACCGGCACATGCAAGGCCCGCGCGCGACGGGAACGCTCCTCGGGCTTGGCTCCTCGGTAGAGGCGTGTGTCTTCGATCTCGACGGAGTGCTTACCCCGAGCGCAGCGCTACACGCAGCTGCCTGGCGGGAGACCTTCGACGAGTTCCTCTCACGGCACCACGCGCTGGCAGGCGAGCATTACGGCTCGTGGCGGCCGTTCGAGGTCCGGGACGATTATTTCCGCTACATCCATGGCAGGCCGCGGATCGACGGCGCTCGCGGCTTTCTCGCGAGTCGCGGCATCCGGCTGCCGCCGGGTGCGGCTGACGACCTCCCGTCGGCCGAGACGGAGTGGGGTCTTGCCGCTCGGAAGAACGAGGTTCTACAGCGCCAGCTGCGTCAGCACGGAGTCAACGCCTATCAGGGCTCGATCCGCTTCCTCGAGCTTGCACGAGAGGCGCAACTCGGGCTGGCGATCGTCTCGGCCAGCGCGAACACGCTCGAGATCCTCGAACGCGCCGGGCTGCTGCTCCTCGTCGATCAGGTCGTCGACGGCAACGTCATGCGGGAAGAGCGGCTGCCTCCGAAGCCTGCCCCCGACTCGGTGCTGGCTGCTTGCCGACGGCTTGGCGTGCGCCCTGCGGCGGTTGCCACGTTCGACACAACGGCCGCGGGAATTGCGGCCGGCCGCAGCGCCGGAGTCGGCCGAGTGGTCGCCGTCGACCGGGGCCGCTCGTCTGCGCCTACCGCCGACGTCGTGGTCTCCGAGCTCGCCGACCTGATTGCTCCTGAGATCCTGTAAATCGAGGTCAGTGACCGAGCAGCGCAAACTGCAACAGCGACATCACGAGCAAGGAGCCGCCGAGCCAGACAACCAGGCGTGAGGTCTCGAGCTCCGCCCGCGCATCCGGGAGCAGCTCGGCGAATACGAGCCAGATCATCGCGCCACCGGCGAAGCCGAGCCCGGCGGCCAGGAATGGCCGGAACTGCTCGACGAACAGGAACGCCAGCCCGGCCACGAGCGGCTGCGGCAGGCTCGAGAAGATGCTCCAGCCGGCGGCCGCACGCACGCTCGCCCCGCGCGGGACGAGCACGAGGCTGATCGCGAGGCCCTTCGGGGATGTTATGGATCGCGATTGCGATCGTGATGAAGATGCCGAGCTCGGCGCCGCCGCCGTAGGAGACGCCGATCCCGACACCCTCGGCGAAGGAGTGCAGCGTCATCACTCCTACGATCAAGACGCCCTTCAGCGCGTCGGCTCCGCGCAGCGCGCCCAGCTGCAGCTTGTGACCGCCGAGCGCCCGGTGCGTGGCCCAGATGAAGACCGCGCCCACCGCCGCGCCGGCCGCGGTGCGCCAGATGCCGCGGATTGCTCCCTCGATCAGGAGCGCTCCGCTCGCCGAGAGCATGAAGCCCGCCGCAATCGCGTTCGAGACTCCAAGCCAGCGCCGGCTCATCTCTCCGACGAAGGCGAACGGCAGCGCGCCGAGGCCCGTTGCGAGGGCGGTGACAAGCGCGGCGAGCGTTACCCAGACCGCGTCCACCGCGCGGTTCTACTCCCTAGTAGCCGCTGAAGCGGTCGGGGAGCACCTGCTCCTCCGGCACGCCCGCGGCGCTCAGCTGCCCGGTGACCGCCTCGACCATCGCCGGCGGCCCGGCCACGAGGTACGTGTAGCCGGCGAGCGCGCCTTCGAGGTAGTCGCTCAGCAGTTCCGCGCTCACGTATCGGGTCTCGCCCTCCCAGCCCTCGTCCTGGGTCATCGTCAGCACCAGCTGGCAGTGGGGGATCGTCTTCTCCAGCGCCTGCAGCTCGTCGAGAAACGGCGTCGAGGCGCGGTCGCGGTTCGAGTAGACGAGCGTCACGCGGTAGGGCTCGCCCGTGTCGGCGATGTAGCGCAGCATCGAGTGGAACACCGTGATCCCGATCCCGCCCGCGATGAAGACGTAGTGCGGGCTCGTGTCCTCGGGGAGGACCCAGTCGCCCTTCGGCTGCTCGACGTCGACCTCGTCGCCGACCTTCAGCTCGGCGAGCGTCTTCTTGAAGGCCGTGTCCCGCAGGCGAGTGCAGAGCCCGAGCACGCCGCGCTCGGTCGGCGAGGTGACCACGGAGATGTGGCGGCGCAGGCCCTTCTCGTCCTCGTAGCCACGGTTGGACAGCTCGACCCAGAAGTACTGGCCGGGGCGGAAGTCGACCTCCTCACCCTGCAGGTCGAAAACGACGAGCAGCGTCCCCTTCGCGACCTCGCGGGTCTCCTTTACCGTCGCACGCACGCCGACAGGCTATAGCGCTGCGACGGCGAGTCGGTTTGCTTCGATCCGCTCGTCGAACTCGATTCCTGCTTCGATCGAGCGTCGCACCGGGCAGGCGGCCGCGACCTTCTCCAGCCGCTCGAGCTGCCGGTCGCTGAGATCGCCGGTCAGCCGGATCACAACCTCGAACCGGCGCGGCGTCGAGCGGTGGTCGTAATCGACGTCCACCCTCACCTCGCCGAGCTCCCACTGCTTCGTGCGGGCGTACATGACGAGCGTCGTCGAGATGCAGGCCGCGAGGGCCGCGGGAAGCAGCTCGTGGGGAGCGGGCGCGCTGCCGTCGCCGCCGACGCCCTCCGGCTCGTCGGTGATCAGACGGTGCGTACCGTCGATCACGACCTCCTGGCGCAGCGTTCGCGGGATCGAGCGGGCTGTCGCTGTCAGGCTCATCTCCCCCAGCCTGCCTGCCGCGACGCCGCGGAGCCATCCGCGCCGCCGCTGAAGCGAGTACGGGAGAACTACTCGGTCTCGGCGACGAACGCCGGGGCGCCTTCGTGCCGCGGCTCGAGCGACCGGTCGCGCAGCAGCACCACCGC
Source organism: uncultured Actinomycetes bacterium (assembly GCA_963772975.1). GTDB lineage: Bacteria > Actinomycetota > Thermoleophilia > Gaiellales > Gaiellaceae > AC-32. The sequence goes on along the minus strand of CAVYZH010000011.1, from coordinate 5,707 downwards.
GAGCACGGAGGCGAGGCCGGCGAAGACGGCGCCGACCACGAAGGCCAGGTGGTAGCCGCTGTTCAACGCGGCCGCCTCGGTCGCCGCGCCGACGCTGTTGGTGCGCCAGACCGCGAGGCTCGCGAGCACCGCCAGGCCGAGCGCGCCGCCCATCATGAAGCCGGTGTTGACGACACCGGACGCAAGGCCGGACTCACTCGGCTCGACGTCGCTCATCGCCGCGATCAGCACCGGGTTCATCGCCATCCCGACGCCGATCCCGAGGATGATCATCGCTGGCAGCACGCCGGTCCAGAAGCTCCCGTCCACAGGCGCGCGCGCGAACAGCAGCAGCCCGAGCGAGACGAGCGCCATCCCGACGCCGATCGGCAGGCGGGTGCCGAAGCGCATCACGATCCGCGCCGAGAGCCCGAGCGAAAAAGCGCCCATGATGATGTTCGCCGGCAGGAAGGCAAGCCCAACGTGGAGCGGGTCGTAGCCGAGCACGAGCCCGAGGTACTGCGCGGCGAAGAAGAACCAGGCGAACATCCCCGCCGACCAGAGCACACCGACGCCGTTGGCGACGGAGAGGTTCCGGTTGCGGAAGAGCCCCAGCGGCACGAGCGGGGCCGCGACGCGCGACTCGATCGTAAGGAAGACGCCGAAGAGGATCAACGCCGCGCCCAGCAGGCCGAGCGTCTCGCCAGACAGCCAGCCGTTCCCGTTGCCGTTCACAATCGCGTAGACGGCGATGATCAGCGCCGCGGTGATCGTCACCGCGCCGGCGACGTCGATCGGGCCGCGCGCCCGCTCGCGCTTGCTCTCGCCGGGCAGAAGCGGCAGGCAGAGCGCGAAGACCGCGATCCCGACCGGGATGTTGACGAGGAAGATCCAGTGCCAGCTGAGCGCGTCGGTGAGCACGCCGCCGAGCAGGACGCCGATGCTGCCGCCGCCGGCCATCACGAAGCCGAAGAAGCCCATCGCCTTCGTCCGCTCGACGGGCTCCTGGAAGAGCAGCAGGAGCAGCGAGAGCGCGACCGCCGAGACGACCGCGCCGCCGAGGCCCTGCACCGCACGCGCGGCGATCAGCATGTTCTGCGAGGTCGAGAGCCCACAGGCGAGCGAGGCAACAGTGAAGAGCGCGATCCCGCCCAGGAAGATCCGCCGGTGCCCGAACAGGTCGCCGAGCCGTCCGCCCAGCAGCAAGAAGCCGCCGAAGGTCAACAGGTACGCGTTCAGGACCCACGCGAGCGACTCCTCGGTGAAGCCGAGGTCGGCGCGAATCGAGGGCAGCGCGACGTTCACGATCGTCGCGTCGAGCACGATCATCAGGTCCCCCAGGCAGAGGACGTAGAGCGCCAGCCAGCGTGTTCGTCGGTCGAGTTTCATCGTTCCCTCAACCTACTTTGACGCGCGGCGAGGGCGAAACTCATCGTCTGCCTCGATGAGTTCCGAGCCGCCGAGCCGTCGTGTCTGGCGATGGAGAAGCTCTCCTGCGACGTCCGCGCGCTGCGTGCCGACGTGGCCGCCGTCGACGCGCTGGCGCGCCTCCAGCTGGCCGCGCGGCAGGCCGGCTTCGAGCTGCGCCTGCTGCACGCCTCGGCCGAGCTGCGGTGCCTGATCGCGTTCACGGGCCTCGGCGCGGTGCTACGCGTCGAACAGCAGCGGCAGGCCGAAGAGCGGGAACAGCGTCTCGGTGTCGAGGAAGAAGGTCAGCTCGACGATCCGCCCGTCTGAGAGCTCGAGCACCTGCAGGGCCCAGGGCTCATAGCCCTCACCCGACTCGCTCGGCTTGTACTGGCCGAAGGCGGGCGAGCCGTTGGCCGACACGGTCGGGATCACGCGCGAGCCCTTGCAGCCGATTCCCGGCCCGTACCACCAGGTGAAGATGTCGTCGCGGCCGGAGAGCCAGAGGTCGAAAGGCGGCATCGACTGCGTCGCGTCCTCGTGGATCAGCGCGGTGAGCGCGTCGAGGTCGTAGGCCTCGAAGGCGGCGACGTAGCGATCGAGCAGTTCACGGTCGGGCTCGTCGAAGGACGACTCGGGGCTAAGCTCGGTCTGCTCGAGCGTTGCCCGCGCACGCTGCAGGGCGCTGTTCACCGAGGCGACGCTCGTCTCGAGCAGCTCCGCGACCTCGGTCGCCTTCCAGCGCAGCACCTCGGAGAGGATCAGCACGGCGCGCTGCCGCGGCGGCAGGTGCTGCAGCGCGGCGACGAAGGCGAGCCGGATCGTCTCGCGCGAGGCGACCGTCTCGGCCGGGTCGGCGACGAGCGAGTCCGGCACCGGCTGCAGCCACGGCACCTCCGGGGTGCCGAGGTTCTCGATCACCGGCTCGCCGGCCGGCCCGAGATCCATCGGACGGGCGCGCCGCTCGCGGCCTTCGAGCTGGTCGAGGCATACGTTGGTCGCGATCTTGTAGAGCCAAGAGCGGAGCGCCGAACGGCCCTCGAAACGGTCGAGATTCTTCCAGGCGCGCAGCAGCGTCTCCTGCACCGCGTCCTCGGCCTCGAACGGCGAGCCGAGCATCCGGTAGCAGTGCGCGGTCAGCTCGCGGCGATGCTGCTCGAGCTCGCCGAACGCGGGCGTCTGCGCCACGGATTCCATGACCGCCATCCTAGGCAAGACGCCGCGCCGGCGGAAAACTCATCGGTCGCTAGTAGCCGTTGCCCTCGTTGGTCGTGGTGCTGTCGGTGGTCATGCCGCCGGTGCCGCCCTCCTGGCCGGTGACCGCGAGCGCGCCGGCCATCCCGGAGCTCTTGTGGAACTTGCAATAGAACGAGACGACGCCGGACTTCGGGATCGTCACGTCCACCTCGGCCTCCTCGCCCGGCCCGAGATCCTGGTCGACGTTCTGCGAGTCGATCGTGAACGTGTGCTCGGTCTCGCCCTCGTTCTTCAGCTCGAGGGTGACCGTCTGGCCCGGCTTCCCATCGAGCACGGTCGGCTCGAAGTAGAAGTCGTCCAGCTCGACCTCGGTCTTGCCGTTGTCCTCGACCGCCTTCGTGCCGTGGTCGTTGGCCTTCACGCCGGCGATCGACTTCTGGCCGCCGCCGCCGCTTTCCTCGGTGGTCGTGCCTCCGCTCGAGCTGCTGGAGCTCGAGCCACAACCGGCTGCCGCGAGCAGTAGCACGCAGCCCGCCACGATCACTACACCTCGTTTCATGAGTCCCTCCTGTCGCCCATCGCTGGAGGGTACGACAGGCCCTGGCCGCCGGTTTCGCTACAGCAGCTTGAGCCGCTCGACGCAGCCCTCGAAGATGCCGCTCGAGTCTGCGACCTGCGCGAGCAGGGCGAGCAGCTCGGCGCGCTGGCCGGGGTCGAGCCCGGCGAGGAGCTCCTCCTCCACCGTCGCGGCGATCTTCTTCGCATCCTCGAGCCGGGCGCTGCCCTTGGCCGAGACCTCGACGATGTGACGTCGCCGGTCCTCCGAGTCGCGCTTGCGCACGATCAGGCCCTCGGCCTCGAGGTCGTTCAGCAGGCCGACGAGCTTGCTCGGGTCGACGCCGATCGTCTCGATCAGCGCCTGCTGGCTCGTCGGGCAAGCCTGTACCTCGAACAGCACGCCGAGGTGACGGGGCGTCAGCCCGGTCGGCTTGAGCGCCTTCTCGAACCGGCGCTCCGCGGCCTTGCCGATCTTCAGAAGCAGCATTCCGGCCGTCGGCGCCCAGTGTGGCGCTTGCTTCAGATCAGTTGTTGCCATATCGAAACCCTAGCACGTTAAGGATATTTGACAAGCCGTGATCGTTTACGGTAGAAAAGGATTGTGAGCGACAACGAAGAGAGGGAGATTTCAATGTCTGGCGAGACGAACGACCGCCGCTGGATCGCACTCGCAGTCCTGGTGGCGGCCCAGTTCATGGTGGTGCTCGACGTCGCGATCGTGAATGTCGCGCTGCCGTCGATCAAGACCGACCTCCACTTCAGCGAGCAGAGCCTGCAGTGGGTGATCACCGCCTACGCGATCATGTTCGGCGGCTTCCTGCTGCTCGGCGGGCGCATGGCCGACCTGCTCGGCCGGCGCCGGCTCTTCATCGCCGGCATCGCCCTCTTCACGGTCAGCTCGCTGCTGGCCGGCTTCGCCTGGTCGGCCGGCTCGCTGATCACCTTCCGCGCGACCCAGGGGCTCGGCGGCGCGCTGCTCGCGCCCGCGGCACTCTCGATCCTGACGACGACCTTTGCCGAGGGCCGAGAGCGCAACATCGCGCTCGGCGTCTGGGGCGCCGTCTCCGGCAGCGGCGCGGCCGCGGGGGTCCTGCTCGGCGGCTTCCTGACGAGCTCGCTCGCCTGGTCCTGGATCTTCTTCATCAACGTCCCGGTCGGGATCGCGCTCGTCGCGGTCAGCCCCTTCCTCCTGCGCGAGAGCCGCGCGGAGCTCGGGCACCGCACCTTCGACTTCGCCGGCGCGTTCACCGTCACGAGCGGCCTGATGCTGCTCGTCTACGCGATGACGCGTGCGATCGAGATCGGCTGGGGAACCGCCGAGACGATCGGCCTGCTCGCCGCCTCCGCCACGCTGATCCTCTCCTTCGTCGCGATCGAGCTGCGCTCGAAGGCGCCGCTGCTGCCGATGCGGATCTTCCGCCTGCGCACGCTCACAGGCGCGAACGTGACCTCGTTCCTCGTCGGCACCGCGCTCTTCTCGCAGTTCTTCCTGGGCACGCTGTACATGCAGCAGGTCCTGCACTACTCGGCGATGAAGACCGGCGTCGCCTACCTGCCGCTGACGCTGACGATCATCGTGCTGGCCGGCGTCGCCCAGAACCTCGTCACGCGCGTCGGCGTCCGCCGCGTGCTCCCCGTCGGGCTCGTGCTCGCCACCGTCGCGCTCCTCCTGCTCGCGCAGCTACCGCCCGACGGCAAGTACTTCTTCGACATCTTCCCGGCCTTCGTGCTGAGCGCGATCGGCCTGGCCTTCACCTTCATCCCGCTGACGATCGCGGCGCTGATGGGTGTCCAGGAGTCCGACGCAGGCGTCGCGTCCGGCCTCTTCAACACCACCCAGCAGATCGGCGGGGCGGTCGGCCTGGCCGCGGCCTCGACAATCGCGATCACCTTCACGAGCCACTACGTCGACAGTCACCCCGGCGCCTCGGCGTTGAGCGCGCCGGCCCTGACCTACGGCTTCCAGATCACCTTCTACGTCCTCGCCGGCGTTGCCGCCCTCGCCGCGGTGCTGTCCGCGGTGCTGATCGAGCCGAAGGCCGCCGAGGCCGAGGTGGTGGAGCTGGAGCTGACACCCGTAGAGGAGGCCGCCTGATGCCGGAACACGAGATCGACGCCGTCCTGCTCCAGATCCGCACCGTCGTCCTCGAGCTGCGCCGGCTCGAGGGCGACGGGCTCGACGGGCTCGTCCTCTCCTCGAGACGGCAAGAGCTCGAGCGCCTGAAATCGCGCCTCGCCGAGATCGTCAGCCACGACCCGAGCCTCGCCGCCGCCTGAGATAATCGTCACGTGAGTGACGAGCAGGGCGAGCACGAGGACGAAAGCCCCCTCGCCCACCCGGTCCACGCAGCCGAGCACGAGGTCGAGCATCTGGCCGAGGTCGCCGACGAGGGTGAGAGCCCCGCGACGCCGGCGATCCTCGGCGTCGGCCTGATCGCTTTCCTGATCCCGGTGGTCGCGATCCTGATCGGCGCCTCCTTCCTCACCGCGTACCTCGTCACCCGCGGTGACGACAACTCCGAGTCCACGCCCTGGAGCCTCCCGAACGGCGACCTGCTCAACACGC
>CAVYZH010000010.1:0-1024575 GCA_963772975.1 uncultured Actinomycetes bacterium | reverse complement strand
GAGGCTGGACTTCGCGGTCGTCGGAGGCGGCCTCATCGGGCTCGCGACCGCCCGCGCGTTGCTCGACCGGCGGCCGGGCGCGCGCCTCGCGGTGTTCGAGAAGGAGTGCGAGCTCGGGCTGCACCAGAGCGGCCGCAACTCGGGCGTCGTCCACGCTGGCGTCTACTACGCACCGGGCTCCCTCAAGGCGCAGCTGTGCCGAGAGGGACGCGCAGCTCTATTAGGCTTCGCCGACGAGCACGACATCCCGTACACGGTGCGCGGGAAAGTGATCGTCGCCACGTCGCCCAGCGAGCTGCCGAGGCTCGACGAGCTGAAGCAGCGCGCCGTCGCCAACGGTGTCCAAGGGGCGCGGGAGCTCGATGCGGACGAACTCCGCGAGCTCGAGCCGCACGTCGCCGGGTTCAGGGCGCTGCACGTGCCGGAGAGTGCGGTGATCGACTTCCACGCGGTCCTGCACGCGCTCGCGGACGACGTCCGAGCCAAAGGCGGCGAGGTGCTGCTCGGGCAGAAAGTCGACAGCGTTGACGAGCTCGCAGCCGACCGCGTCGTGGTCTGCGCGGGGCTCCAGGCAGATCGACTTGCTCCCACCGAGCACAGGATCGTCCCCTTCAGAGGTGACTACTTCGTCCTGCGCGGCCAGTCGGCGCGACTGATCCGCAGCCTCGTGTACCCGGTGCCCGACCCCGCCTTCCCGTTCCTCGGCGTGCACTTCACGCGGCGCCACGACGAGGCCGTCTGGGCGGGGCCTAACGCGGTGCCCTCGCTGGCACGCGAGCGCTACCGGCGCCTCGGTTTCGATCTGCGCGACGCGCTCGACCTGGCCGGCTCACGGGGCTTGTGGCGGCTCGCGCGCCGTTACTGGCGGACGGGAGCGCTCGAGCTGTGGCGGGACGTCGTCAAGCGCGCGGCCGTGCGCGAGATGCGGCGCTACGTGCCGGACATCGACCCTGCCGACGTCGCGTTCGGCCCGTGCGGGATCCGGGCACAGGTAGTCGGACGCGACGGGACGCTTGTAGACGACTTCCTGCTCGAGCACGAGCGAAACGTCCTGCACGTCGTGAACGCGCCCTCTCCAGCGGCGACCGCGTGCCTCGCGATCGGCGCGCGCGTCGCTGACGTGATCCTCGCCTGAGCAACGTCGACTCCGACTCTTTTCGCGCAGAGGCCTCTACGGCTTCGCCGCGGGAATGCGTCGCGGCTCCACTCGTTCGACCTGACGTGCGCGCGTGGAAGGCCGAACTCGAGCTCGTCGGCGCAGGCGACGAGCCGGTCGACCTGCGACGGACGCTCGCGTCGCACGGCGTCGCCGACCTGCCGCCCAACGAGATCGACGCGGAGGCCGGCACGCTGACGACGACGCTGGCCCTCCCGCAGGGCCCGGCGACCGTCCACGTCGGCGAAGGCTCGGCCGGGAGCGTGCGCGTCACGGGCCGCGGTCCGCGCGCCGGAGCGCTCGACGCGGTCCGCCACATGCTCCGCCTGGACGCCGACCTCTCGGCGTTCTACGTGCTCGCGCGCGAGGACCCTGACCTGAGCTGGGCCGCCGAGGGGTCGGGACGGATGATGCGAAGCCCGACCGTCTTCGAGGACGTGGTCAAGACGATCTGCACGACCAACTGCACCTGGTCGGCGACGGTGCGGATGACGACCGCTCTCGTCGACAACCTCGGCCCCGAGGCGCCGGACGGGCGACGGGCCTTCCCCACTCCGGCGGCGATGGCCGGAGCCGGTGAGGAGTTCTACCGCGACGTCGTCCGCGCCGGCTACCGCGGCGCCTACCTGCGCTCGCTGGCGGAGAGCGTGGCCGAAGGCCGGCTCGACCTCGAGGCGCTGAATGACCCAGGGCTGACCGACGACGATGTCGCCGAGCGCCTGCTCGCGCTCCCCGGCTGCGGGCCCTACGCGACCGCCCACATGATGATGCTGCTCGGGCGCTACTCGCGCCTGATCCTCGACTCCTGGACGCGGCCGACCTACGCGCGCCTGAACGGGCGCAAGGCTGCCGACCGGACGATCGAGCGGCGCTTCCGCCGCTACCGCGACTACGCGGGTCTCGCCTTCTGGCTGTACCTGACCCGTGACTGGGTCGAAGCCTGAGGCCGACTCCGGGCCTGTTTCCCGACGAAGGCGAAGCCGACGAACATCAACGCGATCCCGAGCAGCTCGCCCGCGTAGACGAGCTCGTACGAGCCTGCCCGCGAGAGCCCGGTCGCCAGAGCGACCACCAGCGCGCCGCCGCCGATCCAGAGGTTCGCCCGCACGCGCTGCCGCCGCGCGATCGAGTAGACCGCACCGCCGATCAGGAACAGGCTGCCCACGGAGTTGAGCGCGACCGCCCAGAGGAATGCGTGGCCTTCGAGCGCCGCGTTGGCGGGAGGCCGCCCGTGCGCGGTCGCGGCAAGCGTTCCGGCGTGGACGCCGGCGAGCGCCACGGTGACCACTGCCGCCGCCGTCGCGACCGCGAGCCCGCCGGCGAGCCAGTCGCGCGCCCGCCTCGGCAGCAACAGCCAGGCCGAGCCGGCGCCGAGGTAGGCGACCGTCAAGACGCCGCCAGCGAGGTAGTAGGTGCGGAAGAGCTCAGGGCTCCAGCCGGACCGCTGCGCGACCGCCTCGCAGGCGGCGGCGAGAGCGAACAGGAGGAAACCACAGCCCCAGAGCACCTTCTCGCCCGAGCGCCGGCGCAGGAACGAGCGCAGCAGCATGGCGGCGAAGGCGAGCGCGAGCAGCGAGGCGCAGAACGGCAGGAGCGCGTCCAGCACGGCCGGAGCCGCCGCGTGCGGCCGGGAGCTGATCGCCGTCACGGCGACCGAGGGCGGCACGATGCGGAGGTACGCGAAGTCGCGTCCTCCGAACATCCCCTCGTGCGTGGCGACGAAGGCGTAGCTGCCCGGCCGCAGCGGCTTCGCGGGAGCGAGGACAAGCTCGCGGGGAGAGGCTTTCGACGCGCTCAACGGGACGGAGCCGCCGCGGACGAGGTCGTACAGCTGGTACGCCTGGGCCGCGTCCAGGGCCGAGGCACGGACGAGCAGCGAGCGGACATCGCCGGCGTGGAGCTTCAGTGCATCCGCCGGCGTGGTGGCCTGCGGCGCGTTCCAGGCGAAGAGCTTCACCGGGCCACGTTTGGTGCTCACGAACTGGCCGGTCACCTCGGGCGTCAGCCTCGGCTCGTACGAGTAGCGGACGGTGCTGCCGCCGACGCCCGCAAGCGCCGGCACGAAGGGAATCGCGACGAGCAGCAGCGCGATCCCGCCGAGAGCCGCGCTGACGCGGGCGCGATAGCCGCTCTTCTTCGTCCTCAGGGCCTTGCCGCGCGGCGGCTTGCCCTCGAGGCGGGCGCGGCGGCGCGCGTGGGCGCGGTAGAGGAAGGCGGACGAGAGCAGCGCCATCAAGGGCAGCCAGACGAGCTCGACCTTCCAGCCGACCTCCCGTAGCGGCCCGTTCCCGTACGGGCTGAAGGCGACCGGGATCACGGCCCACGTCAGCGCCGGCCCCGCCATCAGCAGGATCGACGCCGTCAGCGGGAACCCCGCGAAGAGCCAGCCGACTCCCGGGAAGCCCATCAGCCCGAGCGGCAGCTCGTAGCCCGCAAGCGCCGCCGGGCTCCGGCGCCTGACGCGCCTCGGGATCGTGCCCGAGTAGACCCGAGGCGTGGCGGCGACCGCGGCACGGCCCTCCGCGCGCTGGCGCTCGCTCATCCGCCAGGCGGCGGAGGCGTAGGCGGCAAACCCGGCGAGCACGAGCAGCGCGGCCGGGACGAGCACGAGCGACTGCCACGGCTCGAGCGCGGAAACCGCGGAGGCGAACGACCCGCCTCCGGCGACGTGGTGCGCCGCAATCGCCGAGAAGGTCACGCCCGCCGCGTAGTACACGGCCATCCCGATCGCGACCAGACGCACGGTCAGGCGCGCGCGCCGCTCCTGCCACTCGGCTCCGAGCGCGTGCAACGCCACGAGCGAGAGCCCCGTCAGGAGGAGCATCAGGCCGCCGAGCATGTTCAGCTGAGCGTGGAGGTTGACGATCACGTCGCCGGCCTCGCCGCCGCGGTCAAGCGCCTCGTTCACGAGCGGCACCGCCTGCACCGGGCCCTGCAGCGTGCCGACCGCCAACGCCGCGCAGCCCGCGAGCACGAACAGCCGGAGCAGGCTCTGGCTTCGCCACACCGCCCGCACGAGCGTCACCAGCAGCAGCCAGAAGGCGGCGAACATCGCGATCCCCGAGCCCATGATCAGCAGCGTGTGCAGCGGCGTGGCCTCCTCGGCCTGCTCGGGCGTCAGCCCGTGGTGGACGACGAGCGCGCCCTCGTGGAAGCCGAGGTAGAGCGCCGAGAAGTAGAAGGCGAGTGAGCCGCCGAGCAGGGAGAAGAAGACGGTGTTCACGAGCCGCGGCGAGGGCTCGACGCCGCCCGCGCCGCGGATCGAGCGCGAAGAAGGCGCCCGCGACCAGCATCGTCAGCCCGGTCACGAGGTTGATGTGCGCATGGCTGATCGGGTCGATCCACTCGCCCGCGTGGCCGGCCTTGAAGAGCCAGTCGGCGTTCTTCGGCTGCACCTGGATCACGCCTTGGACGGTGCCGACCGTCAGCGCCGCCGCTCCGGTCGCGAAGAACTTCCAGAGGTGCCACTGCGGCTTCGGCACCCGCACGAGGCGTGACTGGAAGATGGTCACGCAGACGTTCGTCGCGAAGCACCAGTAGCCGAGGCCCATCACCCCGGCCCCCGCCCCGGTCGGCGCCTTGTACCAGTTGCCCATGTGCGCCTTGGCGGCGGGATAGCTCCAGCCGTGCTCGATCAGCGGGCCCATGGCGATGCCGTTGCCGATCAGCGAGACGTAGAAGACCACCAGCCCCGCAACCGTGAACCAGAACGCGCACTGGGCGAGCCCTTCGCTCGCCAGCGGCCGGCCGACCACGCGCGGCAGCGCTAGCCAGCAGAGGCCGGTGGCCAGCAGCGTGCCGCCGCCGACGATCATCAGGTGCGTGTTCGAGAGGTCGCGGACCAGGTGGCCCGCGTCGCCGGTGCGCGCGAGGTACTCGGAGACCCAGGGCAGGTTCTTCAGCACCATGTGCAGGCTCCCGAGCACGAGGAAGAAGCCGCCTGCGAGGAAATACTTCGCGGCTTGCGGTCGTGGGCGTGCAGCTCCTCGTCCGAGTACGGCTCGTCGCGCGTCGGCGGCGTGCGGCCGGGCACGAACCGGAACATCGCCGCCAGCAGGACGGCGAAGAACGAGACGTACGTCAGAAACTGGAGCGAGGTGACGTGCTTGAGGTACACGTCAGCGGTCGCCTAGCGCAGCCCTGGTTCCAGGAAGTAGACGACCAGCGTCCAGCCAAGGTAGAGGACGATCAAGCACGGCCAGGATCACCCACGCCCGGGTGATCGCGCTGCGGAGTGGCGCACGTCCTCGCCGACATCGCGGTAGCCGACGAGCGGGCGGGCGGGACGCTGGGGCTGCTGCGGCTCTTCCATCAGAACACCTTCTCCATCACGAGTGTGGGCTCGGCCTGCAGGCCGGCCACGTCGGCAAGCATCCGCTCGAAGGTGTAGCCGCGCTCGAGGAACGCATCCAGCTGCTCGGGCGTGTCCCAGGTCGTGTAGCAATGCACGTGGTAGTCGCTGCCCGAGGGAGCGACGAAGGCCTCGAGCTTCTGGCAGCCCGGGTACTCCTGGACGTGGCCCTTCAGCGCCTGCATCGAGCCGAAGACGAGCGGCCACTGCTCGGCCGGGATCACCGCGACGCTCGAAGACGACCACGCGACGTACGGCAGCGCCGAGGGCTGCGGGGACGCTTCCATCAGAACTTCTGCCCCCAGACGATGTGACCGACGATCAGCACGACGGCGAAGCCGGTGAGGCTCGACCGTCAGGATCAGGAAGAAGGCCGTGGCCGGGCCGGCGAGCTCGGTGGTGTAGCCGCCGAAGCTGTCGACCGGGTAGATGTTCGCCTTCTGCCGGGTCGAGCGGTACTGCCAGACCCACAGGATCATCCCAGCGAGAGCACGATCATGAATCCCCAGAGCCAGGCGAGGTCGAGCCAGCGCACCTCCCAGGTCGCCGGCCGCTGCATCGACAGCTGATGAGCGTTCAGGTAGTGGTAGTACGCCTGCGCCTTGGCCGGCGAGTCGCCGCTAGGCATCTTCATCGATCCACTCCTCTTCGTCGAGCGCCCAGTCGGGCGTGTAGTAGTCCTCTTCTTCGACGAACAGCGGCAAGCTCCCCAGCTGGTCGAGGTCCTGGAAGTGGCCCGCCTTCCAGGCCGCCACGAACGCGAGCACCGCGAGGCCCGAGAAGATGAAGAAGGTGTCCATCATCCAGTCGGCCATCACCCAGCGCGACTGGCTCGTCTCCGGCTGGTCGTGCGCGAACGCGAGCGGCCGGCAGCACGAGGGCGAGCGCGGCCAGAACGGTAACGGCTCCCGCAAAGCGCCTCATTGCTCGCCCTGCACCGTCCGGCGGGACGAGCTTCTGCGCCGGGTCGGGAAGGTTCTCGCCGCGGGCTCGCGCCTCGCTCCAGGCCCGGTTGAGCATGTCGTCGTAGAGCGCCTTGATCCCGGCGGCTGCGGTCTGGAGCGACAGCTGGGTCTTGCCGTCGTTGAGCTGCATCGAGTCGCTCGGCGCGAGGCCCGGGAAGACGCTGCATCGCCTCCTGGATGTAGGGGTCCGTGGCCATCTTCTTGTCGAAGTCGGCGTTGTCGGCCAGCCGCTGGTGTGTCGCGATCCACGCTCGAGCAGCTCCTTCGACGGCTGCCAGACGATGTAGTCCCTGGGCTCGGGGACGCGGTTCGGCTTGAGTGTGCCGTTCGGGATCGTCTTGACGAACAGCACCACGCGCCAGATGTCGTTGACCGAGAGACGGTCGCCGAAGTTCTCCATCGCCGTGCCCGACCAGCCGCGCAGGATGCGGTAGTAGAAGTCGCCGGGCCCGGTGTCGCCGCCACAGCAGGCGTCGTCCTTGTCGGTGAAGTCAGCCGGCGGCGGCGAGAGGAAGTTCGCTCCCGGCCCCTTGCCGTCCCCGGCCAGGCCGTGGCAGCCGACGCAGCGCTCGAGGAAGACCTCCTTGCCGCGCATCAGGTTCTGCTGGGTCACCGGCAGCGGGTCGCCCGAGAGCCAGTAGCTGCGGTCGATCTGCGAGAGGTTGGGCGCTTCCTCGAGCTGGCTGCTCGGCGGCTTGAGGCCCTTCTCGTTCGCTTCGACGATCGGCTTGTGCGCGCCCTTGAAGCCGCGGTACGGCAGCGGGAAGCCCTGGTTCACCAGCACGACGTGCTTGGCATAGAGCTGGCCCGCATAGCGCAGCAGCCCGGACTTGCCGCTCCGCTCCTGGACGAACGCGACGAGCTGCTCCACCTGCTCGTCGGAGAACAGCGACTTCATGTCCGGCATCAGCGACTTCGGATCCATGTAGCGCGGGTCGTAGAAGTGCGCGAACTGCCAGTCGTTCGGGTGCCAGCCCCACTTCCTGGGATAGGTCGGGGCCGGTGCGCTCGGTGCCGAGCAGGTTCGGCGACTGGTCGGAGCCATAGAAGTCGCCCGGCTGCGAGACCTTCGGGTAGAGGAAGTACAGCGCCTCGCGCACGTCCTGCGGACGCGAATAGCCGGAGTGGCAGACGTAGCAGCCGTTCGAGGCGAACAGGTTCCGGCCCGTCAGCGCGGCGTTCGACAGCGGCGCCCAGTCGTACGAGGCCGGCGGATCGAAGGTGTGGATCGGCAGCCAGATGACGACGAAGACGACGGTGAAGAAGGCGAGCATGCCGCCGAGTCCCGCCATCAGCGGTGTGATCAGCATCCGCTCCCGCGGGTGGCGCTGCCAGCCGCGAGGGATGCGGCGGGCCCTGTCTCTCCGGCTCGTCCGCCATCAGTTCGTCACCGGCGGCGGCGCGATCGCCTCGGCGACCCTCAGCGTCTCCTGCCGCCTACGCTCGGCGGTGTTGCTGAAGATCGTCATGCCGATGTTCACGATCTGGACGATCCCGGAGAGGACGATCATCGCCCCGAAGATCCCGCGCGCGATGTAGTACGCATGCAGCTGCGGCAACACGTTGACCTCGGGGATGCCGTCCTGCCAGGCGAAGCCCTGCTGGAAGCCGGCCAGCGTGAGCACGCTGAAGAAGCCGGTGAACCCGACGGTCACCAGCCAGTACTGCCATTCGGAGAGGCTGCGGCTCCAGAGGGGTTTCTTGTAGATCTGGGCGACGATGTAGTCGATCACGCCCATGCCGAGGATCGTGAACGCGCCCAGCAGCGCAAGATGCGCGTGCGCGACCACGAAGTTCGTGAAGTGCGTCAGCTTGTTGAACGGCTGGATCGCCTCGAACGCGCCCTGGATGTTGACCAGGAAGTAGAAGAAGAAGGCCGTCATCGTGAAGCGCAGGGGTAAGTTCGTGAAGAACCGGTCCCAGTTGCCCTTCATCGTCCCGAGGATGTTGATCGTGAACGCAAAGACCGGAACGAGGAGCATCCACGACGAGACCGTCGCAATCGTCTTCAGCCACGCGGGCGTGGGCGACTGGAGGATGTGATGGTCGCCGACCCCGGTGTAGAAGAACGCCATCCCCCAGAAGCTGATCAGCGAGAGCGTGTAGCTGTAGAGGGGCGTGTTGGTGACGCGCGGGACGATGTAGTACGTCAGCGCGAGCAGCATCGGCGTCAGCCAGAGCCCGAACAGGTTGTGGGCGTACCACCAGTTCAGGATCGCGTCCGAGAGGCTCTGGTTCAGCGCTCCCGACGGCGCGCCCCAGATGTGGCCCGGGTGCCAGATGACGTTGCCGATCGCGTAGTCGACCGCCAGCCAGAGCGGGCTCGCGATGAAGAACCAGACGGAGACGTAGATCGGCCGGATCGTCCGGATCGCCACCGTTGCCAGGATGTTCACGACGTTCGCTGACCAGATGACGAGCAGCGCGATGTCGATCGGCCAGATGAACTCGCCGTACTCCCGGCCCTGGCTGTGGCCGGTGAGCAACCCGATGATCCCGAGCAGGTACATCACGTTCCACGCCCAGGCGCAGAAGATGCCGAGGCGCTCGCTCCACATCCCGCGAGTGCCGACCAGGCGCGGCAGCATGTAGAAGAGCGCGCCGAAGTACATCATCGTCAGCCAGGCGAGGATCACGCCGTTCACGTGCGCGGGGCGGATCCGGCTGAAGCTCAGCCACGAGATCCCGCCGAAAGCCTCCGGGGTGACGAACTCGGTCGCGAGCACGAGCCCGAACAGGTCGACGACCGTCAACCAGATGATCGACGAGAGGATCCAGTGCTTGGCCGCGCCGTCGGGGAAGAGCGAGCGCGTCGAACGCGCGTCCTCGGTCAGCGGCGCAGGGGGTGGGGCGCTCTGGGCCGCCTGGCTCTGCGGACGCTCACCTTCGATCCGCTCCCCCATCGGCCGCGACGATAGGAAGTGCCGGCACCGCTGTCGCGCAACATGACGCAACTGTCATTTGCGCGTCATTTTCAGGTCATGTTCGCTTAGGGTCCCGCTCGGAGACCGATGCGAATCCTGGTAATCGAGGACGAACCGCGAATCCTCGCCTTCGTCTCGCGCGGCCTGGAGGCAGAAGGGTTCACGGTCGACGCCGCTGGCGACGGCCCCGACGGGCTTCGCCGTGCGGTGGTCGAGGCCTACGACCTGGTGGTGCTCGACCTGTTGCTTCCGCGCCTCGACGGGCTCGCCGTCCTGCGCGAGCTGCAGCAGCGGCGGCCCCAGCTCCCGGTGGTGATCGTCTCGGCGCGCGGCGACCTCGAGACGAAGCTCCGCGGCTTCGGGCTCGGGGCCTGCGACTACGTCTCCAAGCCGTTCTCCTTCGACGAGCTGCTGGCGCGGATCCGTGCGCAACTGCGGCGCGGCCAGCTGAGCGGCGACGGCACCATGCTCACGCGCCGGCGCGCTGACGCTCGATCTCGCGCGGAGGCAGGCGCGGATCGGCGAGGTCGTGGCCGAGCTCTCGGACCGCGAGTTTCGGCTCCTCCACCAGCTTGTGCTGCACCAGGGCGAAGTGGTGAGCCGGGAGCGCCTGCTGTCCGACGTCTGGGGCTACCACTTCGACCCTCGCTCGAACGTCGTCGACGTCTGCGTGCGGCGGCTGCGGAAGAAGCTCGGCGTGGAGGCGCCGATCGAGACGGTGCGGCATGGCGGGTATCGGGTCACTGCGGCGTAACTGGGTCGAGCTCGCGTGGGCCGCCTTCGCCGTCGCGAACCTCGTCGCGATGGCGCTCGTCCCCGAGCTGGGAGACGATCCCGTTCCATTTCATCTGGATCAGCCTGACCATCGTGTACGGCTTCCGGGTCTGGTCGCCGGGCAACACCGGCTTCGTGCTCGGCGCTCGTGATCGCGGCGACCGGCGCGTTGATCCTGAGCGACGCCTTCAGCGGCGAGCAGCTCTGGGGCGAGCTGTTCGAGGTGCCGCTGATGTCGGCGATGTTCCTGGCGATGGTCTGGCACGCGCGACGCCGGCAGGATGCGGTGCGCGACCTGCAGGAGGAGGCGTCCGAGCGAGCCGAGCTGCTGGTTCAGCAGAAGCGCTTCCTCCACGACGTCTCGCACGAGCTCCGGACCCCGGTGACGATCGCGCGCGGCCACCTCGAGGTGCTGCAGCGCGTGAACGGCTCGGGCGGCCAGGCGGTCGAGGTCGCGCTCGACGAGCTCGGACGGATCGAGAAGATCCTCGAGCGGCTGCTGCTGCTGGCCAAGTCGAAGCAGCCTGACTTCGTCGTGCCGGCCGCGATCGACGTCGAGCCGTTTCTCGAGGACGTCTTCCTGCGCTGGTCCGAGGTTGTTCCCCGGAGCTGGAGACTCGGCTCGCTCGCCCGCGGCACGCTCGAGGCCGACCCCGAGGCGCTGCGGATCGCGCTCGACGCGCTGATCGAGAATGCGGTCAAGCACACCGAGCCGTTGGACGCGATCGAGCTTTCCTGTCGCGCCGAGGCCTCAGGGCTCGTGATCGAGGTGGCCGACGAGGGCAATGGCATCCCGCCGGAATCACTCGACCGGATCTTCGGCCGCTTCGCCCGCGCCGACTCGGCGCGCTCGCGCGCGCATGGCGGCGCCGGTCTCGGGCTCGCGATCGTCGACGCGATCGTCAAGGCCCACGGCGGGCGCTGCGAGGCCTTCAACTCCGAGAGCGGCGCCGTCTTCGACCTGCGCTTCCCGACGTTCGAGCCGGAGCCCGGCGTCCGCTACAGCGAGCCGCTGGTGTCACAGGCGCCGGGCTTGCCGCTGCGGTAGCCGACCGTGAACCAGTGCCGGCGCTGGCTCGAGACCCTCGCTTAAACGTCGGGAGTGGAGCCGACGGGGCTCGAACCCGTGACCTTCTGGCTGCCAGCCAGACGCTCTCCCAGCTGAGCTACGGCCCCTTTCCGGGCCGGATTGTAGCTACGCAGTCGCGGAAACGAGCTCGATGCTCGGGACGTCGCCCCAGAGCTCCTCGAGCCGGTAGTACTCGCGCGACTCCGGCGTGAAGACGTGGAAGACCACGTCCAGGTAGTCGGCGAGGATCCACTGCCCCTCGCGCTCGCCGGCGACCGAGCTCGGCAGCGCGTCCTCGTCGTGCTTGAGCCGCTCGTGCACCTCGTTCCAGATCGCCTTCGTCTGGCGCGGGTTCTGGCCCGTGGCGAGCACGAAGAAGTCCGTGTAGCTGCACACGGGCCGCATGTCGAGGATGAGGACGTCCTGCGCCAGCTTGTCCTGGGCGAGGCCGGCGATTCGGCGGGCGTGTTCGAGTGGCGTCAGGGTCTCGTCAAGTCCTCTTCGAGTCGCCATCAGTGTAGCCGCGGTAGAGGCCGTCCTCGGCGATCGCGCGCGCGACCGCGGACGGGACGAGTTCGTCGACCGGCTCGCCGCGCCCGATCCGCTCGCGCACCTCGCTCGACGAGACCCAGCGGCGAGGCGAACGCAAAGGCCAGGATGCGGTCGCCGTAGCGCTCGAGGTCGGGCGGCGCATAACCGGTGCGCGTGCCGACGGCGAGCCGCACGTGGCGCAGCACCTCGTCGGGCTCCTTCCAGGTCGGGAACGCGGCTCCCTCGTCGGCGCCCACGATGAAGATCGCGTCCCCGAAGCGCCCGTCGCGGACGGCGTCGACCGTGAAGGCGTGCTCGTCGAGCGCGATCTCGTCGGCGAAGTCGAACGCGAGCCGCGTGAGCCGGAAACGCTCGTCGGCCGGCGCGACCGCCTCGCGATGGCCTGGCGCGGCGGCGACGAGCACCAGCAGGCGGTCGATCGGCAGCTGTTCCAGCGCCGCCTGGGCAAGCGCGACGTGGCCGACCTGGGGCGGGTCGAAAACGCCGCCGAGGATCCCCGTCGTCACTGGAACTCGAGCACCTCGCCCTCGACCTCCACCTCGTCGCCGGTCCTCGCGCCGACCTCGCGCAGCGCGCGCTCCAGCTCCTCTTCGGAGCCCGCCGTGCCGTGGACGCGGAAGCCGCGGTCGGTGCGCAGGATGCGGAAGCGGCGCCGCTGGTCGGGCTTCGGCCGGTAGACGAGGAAACGCGGCAGCCCGCCTTCCTCGAGCTGGGGCGCCTCGGCCGGAGGGCACAGCTCGAAGAGCGACCGGCGGAAGACGTCGACGCCCTCTCCGGTCGCGGCCGAGAGCGCGAAGACGCGGACGACGCGCGGGTCGTCCGGCTCGAAGACCGGGGGCTCGGGCAGCAGGTCGATCTTGTTCAGGACGACCACCTGCGGCCGCTCGGCCAGGCCGGCGCCGTACTCCTCGAGCTCGTGGTTGATCGCAGCAAACGCCTCGGCCGGGTCGCCGGCCGCCGCGTCGATCAGGTGGACGAGCAGCCGCGCGCGCTCCAGATGCGCGAGGAACTCGTGGCCGAGCCCGACGCCCTCGCTCGCGCCCTCGATCAGGCCGGGGACGTCCGCGACCACGAGCTGCCGCTCGTCCGAGTCGACGGTGCCGAGCACCGGCTGGAGGGTCGTAAAGGGGTATTCGGCTACCTTCGGCTTGGCGTTCGAGATCCGGGCGAGCAGCGACGACTTGCCCGCGTTCGGCAGGCCGACGAGCGCCGCGTCGGCGAGCAGCTTCAGCCGCAGCTCGTAGTCGTCCTCGTCGCCGGGCATGCCCGTCTCGGCGAAGCGGGGCGCCTGGCGCGTCGGTGTAGCGAAGCGCTTGTTGCCGCGACCGCCCTCGCCCCCGCTTGCGAGCACGACCCGCGCGCTCGGCGTTGCCAGGTCGGCCACGAGCTGCTCGTCGGCGTCGAGCACCTGTGTCCCGACCGGCACGCGCAGCTCGATCTCCCCACCCGTCGCACCGTGCTTGCCGCTGCCGCCGCCCGCGCCGCCCTTGCCGGCCGCGAACCGGCGGCGGGCCCGGAAGCTCGAGAGGTCGCGCAGGTCGGGGTCGGCCACGAGCACGACGTCGCCGCCGGGTCCGCCGTCGCCGCCGTCCGGCCCGCCCTTGGGCACGTGCTTCTCGCGCCGGAAGCTGAGCGCCCCGTCGCCGCCCCGCCCGGCCTGCACGTGGATGCGGGCCCGGTCGTGGAACATCGCGCCTACTCCGTGACGGAGATGAAGCGCCGCTCGCCGGTGGTCTTGAACACCACCTTGCCGTTGCGCTTGGCGAAGATCGTGTCGTCGCGCCCGATCCCCGCGCCGGCGCCGGGGCGGAAGCGCGTGCCGCGCTGGCGCACGATGATCGTCCCCGCGGTGATGCTCTGGCCGTCGAAGACCTTGACGCCGAGCATCTTCGGGTTCGAGTCGCGCCCGTTCCGCGACGAGCCGAGTCCCTTCTTATGAGCCATCCAGGTGTTCCTTCCTCGCTTCGAGCGCCGCGAGCGCGCCCTTGCGCTTCGCGTGCGCGTGCTCGTACTCGAGCGCGGCCCCGACCTGCTCGCCGGTCCAGTGGTCGGACTTCTCCTTGATGTCGGCGACCGTCATGTCCGCGTAGCCGCGCGGCAGCTTCGCCGGTGCCTCGGCCGCCGCCTCCTCCTTCTTCGTGGGCGCCGCCTTCTTGGCGACGCCGCCGATCGACTCGATCTCGATCTGCGAGAGCTTGGCGCGGAAGCCGGTGTGCCGGCGGTAGCCGGACTTCGGGCGGTACTTGCCGATGCGGATCTTCTCGCCGAGCGGCGAGCCGATCACGCGTGCCGTCACCTGCGTCTTCGGAGCGAGCTCGAAGGCGCCGTCGCCGCCGAGCATCAGCACCTCCGGATGGAAGGTCTTGCCTTCCTCTGTGGGCAAGCGGTCGACGAGCAGGCGCTCGCCTTCCGAGACGCGGTATTGCTTCCCACCAAGTGAGATGATCACGTAGGTCATGGCACCGAAACGCGGGCATGTTGCCCGCGAGGAGCCAAGTCTAGCCGTGATGCCTGCCCGGCCGCAAAATCGCCGCTTGACCGAGATCTGGGTCGTCTGGCTGTTGTTCGGACTCGCGACCGTCGCCGTCTTCGAAACCTACTGGCGGCTGCCGCCCAGGGAGCTCTGGAAGGTGACGAACTCCGGCTTCGTCGGCGGAGCGGGTCGCGCGTTCGTGTTCGTCGGCTTCTCGGCAGCGCTCGCGGGCCTGGCCGTCCTGCCCATCGTTGCCGACCGGCTCGACGACCGTCGCGCCGACGCCATCGCGGTCATCGCCTTCCTGCTGTGCGCGACCGTCGCAATCCCGGGCGTGCAGACGCCGAGCCACCTCGACCCGAAATGGTCGAACAGCTTCGCCGTCGCCGGGGTCTTGCTCGCGGTCGGCCTCACTGCCTGGGCCACGGCTCGCGGGAGGCCTGAACCGGTGCGGACTAGCCGTGCCGGAGACCGCGCACGGCTCGCGCTCGGGGTGCTGACGCTGTTCTTCGCGGCGCCGTACGTCGCGGCTGAGCTGGGCTTCTTCCTCGACGGGGTGCCGTTGCTGGGGTGGATCTTTCAGACGGGCGCGATCCGACCCGAACCAGGCTCGGGCTACCTACACGCCGCTGTCCACCACGGCCACCACCACGGTCTCGATGGCTTCCTGCTGGTCACCACCGCGTTGCTCCTCTCGCGCCTGCTCGGCGGGATCCGCCGTCCACTGGCGCGCACGCTCGTCGCGGCGATCCTCTCGCTAATGCTCGTCTACGGCCTGGCGAACCTGGTCAACGACCTCTGGATCGAGCAGGTCGTCAAGCGCGGCTGGACGAGCTGGGAGGTGCCGGACGTGCTCGTGCCTCGCGCGTCTCTCGCGTGGGCGGCGCTGCTCCTCTCGGCTTCGCTCTGCTACGCGTTGTTCTTCTCGCGCGGGCCGCTGCTCGCCCGAAGGCGGTGATGCCGCACTCGTTCCGCTCTTGCGGCCTCGCCGCCCGCCCCGATCAAACGGCGGCAGGCGTGGAGTCGACCGACTGCTCCGCGGCGAGCATGCCGCGGTCGTGCGCCCAGCGGCTCGCGGCCGTGCGGTTGGACACGCCGAGCTTGCGGTAGATGTTCGAGAGGTGGAACTTCACGGTCTGCTCGGTGACCCACAGCTTCCGTGCCACCGTGCCGTTGGAGCTTCCCTCTGCGACGAGCGCCAGGATTTCTCGCTCGCGGCGCGTTAGCTCGCTGCCGTCGTCGAGCGAAGCCGGCTGCACGCTGTTTACGGCAGCCAGGTGCGGTGTGCCGGCCCGGCCCGGGGCGAAGTGGATCGACTGGTGGATCGCCTGTCGGGCGGCGAGCGAGATGTCCTCGGGATGGGCGCTCTTGAGCACGTACGCGAACACGCCGGCGGACAGGCACTCCGTGATGCTCGCGGAGTCCTCCGCCTGCGAGACCGCGATCATCTTCAGGCCGTGGACCTCACGCAGCGCGACCTCGATGAAGCGCGTCGGCGCCGACATGCACGCCTCGGGCTCGAACACCAGCACCGACGGCTGATGCTCACGCAGGAGCTTCAGCGCGTGCGGCTCCATCACGGCCGTTGCCACGACCGCGAAACCGTTGCGCTCGAGCACCTGCTCGAGAGCCGACAGCCACAGGGGCTGCCGATCGAAGATCAGCGTCGAACGTGCCGCCGCAGTGCTTTCCATGCTGCCGCCCTCCCCGGTGGCAGGAACCCGCACACAACGTAACCCCGTGGGGCGCCGATTGGAACCCTTTTCCCTGTCTCAGGCGGAAGGACTAGCCGTCCGGCTAGGCTCGCGGCGCACGACCACCGCGGCGATGCCGCTCGCGAGCAGGATCCAGCCCGAGAGGGAGGCGCCGTGCTTGATCATGCCGCGGATCTGATACTCCCAGCTATGCCGCTCGTAGCCGAGCGTGGTCTCACTGCCAGGCGCGGCCACGTGCACAAGGAACGAGACCGCCAGCAGGGCCAAGGCGATGCGCAGCGTGGCAGCCTCACCCCTCGACGCGTGCGCCGCCATCTTCCAGATCACCACGAAGACGACCAGCACGAACGGCGCGGCCTTCTTCTGCTCGCAGGAGAGCCATGAGTCGAGACGCTAGCTGGGACACTCCCTGGCTAGAGGCCTTCAACGTGGTCTTGAGCTCAATCGCAGCGTCACGCTGAGCCGCTGTGAGCGTGTAGGCCGCGCTGGGCCCGGCGTAGTCGATGCCATTCACACGCAGCACGAGCTGTTCGTTTCAAGAACGCACCCACGTCGGCGACGGTGCCGGCGCGACGAAGTGCCAGACCGGGCCGTCGACGATCCCGCCGGTGAACTCGTCGGAGACGATCCCGCCGGGGCCCGGCGGCCGGGGACGCGACCAAACCCACCCACAGCAGGCGCGCAGCGACGAGTACTGCCGCGACAGTGCGAGGCACGAGACGCAGTGCGGGCGGGCGCCGCAGGGTCCGCTACTAGCCATCCAGCTAGCGCGGAACCGTTGTCCGCCGCGCCTTTCGGCTGCCTAGCTTCCCCCGATCGTTCAGGGGTGACCCTCGACCTTTCGGTCTACAAACCGGGGCTCCGAGCTTCCATGCTGTTGCTCGGGACGCGGCTTAGGGGGTCGTGCCCTGACCGCAACTAGGGAGAGCAATGGTCGTCGATGCGCGCAGAGCGGAGCTTCCGCACACCGGGACGGCGACAGCCGATCTCATTCCGGCGCGCCTGCGCGTCCAGCGGGCGAAGCGATCGGCCTGGCGGGGAGCCCGGCGCCGCGGCTGGCTCGTCCGGCGCATGCTCGTGCTTGCCGATGTGGTTGGGCTCGTGCTCGCTTTCGTAACCGTCGAGCTTCTCTTCGTGCCCGCAGTGCAGCACGCCTCTGCCATCCGCATGAAGGACCTCCTGCTCTCGATCATCTCGCTGCCACTCTGGATCGTGATCGCGAAGCTCTACCGCCTCTACGACCAGGACGAGGAGCGAACGCACCATTCCACGTCCGACGACATCGTCGGCGTCTTCCACGTCGTCACGATCGGGACTTGGCTGACGTTCGTCGCGCTCAGCCTCTCAGGGCTCGCCGACCCGAGCCTCGAGAAGGCGATCGGCCTCTGGATCTCCGCGATTCTCTTCATCACGCTCTTCCGCACGATCGCGCGCACGATCTGCCGGCGGAACGTGCTCTACCTCCAGAACACGCTGATCGTCGGAGCAGGCGACATCGGCCAGCGCGTCGCGCGCAAGCTGCTGCGCCACCCCGAGTACGGCTTCAACCTCGTCGGCTTCGTCGACTCCAAGCCGAAAGAGCGCCATTCCGACCTCGGGCATCTGGCCCTGCTCGGCCCGCCCGAACAGCTCGAGGAGCTCGTGTGCACGTACGACATCGAGCGCGTCGTCGTCGCCTTCTCGAACGACACCGACGACGAGACGCTGGCGGCGGTCCGGGCACTGAACGACCTCGAGATCCAGGTCGACGTCGTGCCGCGGCTGTTCGAGCTGGTCGGCGCGAGCGCCAAGATCGACACGCTCGAGGGCCTGCCGCTGGTCGAGCTGCCGCCGCTGCGCCTGCCGCGCTCGTCGCAGCTCGTCAAGCGGACGGTCGACGTGCTCGGCGCCGCAGCCGGGCTGCTGGTAACCGCGCCCCTGTTCGCGTTCTTCGCGCTGGCGATCAAGCTCGACTCGCCCGGCCCGGTCTTCTTCCGTCAGGAACGGCTCGGAAAGGATCAGCGGCCGTTCACGGCGCTCAAGTTCCGCACGATGCGCGTCGGCGCCGACACCGACGTCCACCGCGACTACATCAAGACGACGATGAACGCCGACCTGGCGGCCAACGGCAACGGCCTCTACAAGCTGGAGCGCCAGGATGCGGTGACCCGCGTCGGGCGCTGGCTCCGCGCGACCAGCCTCGACGAGCTGCCGCAGCTGATCAACGTCCTGCGCGGCGACATGTCGCTGGTCGGCCCGCGCCCGTGCATCCCGTACGAGACGGAGTACTTCCGTCCTCACCACTTCGAGCGCTTCCTCGTCCCGGCCGGCCTGACCGGGCTCTGGCAAGTGACGGCTCGGGCGCATTCGACCTTCGGTGAGGCGCTCGATATGGACGTCGCCTACGTGCGCGGCTGGTCGCTCGGCCTCGACCTGCGGCTGCTCTGCCGCACGCCGCTGACGGTGCTCGCGCGGAGGGGAGCAGCGTGAACTCGCCTCGCGTTCCGCTCGCCCCCGTCCCGGTCGACGACGCGCCCGTCCGGGTCGCCGTGGTCGGGCTCGGCTACTGGGGACCGAACCTCGTCCGCAACCTGCACGAGGTCGAGACCGCGGAGCCGGTCTCGGTCTGCGACTCGCGGCCCGCGGCGCTCGACGGCGTGCTGCGACGGTTCCCCGCGCTGCGTGCGACGACCCGCTTCGAGGAGATCCTCGACGACCACTCGGTCGAGGCGGTTGCGATCGCGACACCGGTCTCCAGCCACTTCGAGCTCGCCGCAGCCGCGCTGCGGGCCGGCAAGCACGTCTTCGTCGAGAAGCCGCTCGCGGCCTCCTCGGCCGAGGGCGAGCAGCTGCAGGAGCTGGCCGACGAGCTCGGCCTCGTGCTGATGCCGGGCCACACGTTCCTCTACAGCCCCCCGGTGGTCATGATCCGCGAGCTGATCCAGTCGGGCGAGCTCGGCGACATCTACTTCATCTCGACCAGCCGTGTGAACCTCGGACTGCACCAGCCCGACGTGAGCGTCGCCTGGGACCTCGGTCCCCACGACTTCTCGATCCTCCGCTACTGGCTCGACGAGTCGCCGCACTCGGTCTCCGCCATGAGCCGCGGCTGCATCATGCCGGGCACGCCCGACGTGATGTTCGTCAACCTCGAATACCCCTCGGAGACGATCGCGCACGTCGAGCTGTCGTGGCTCGCGCCAAGCAAGCTGCGCCGGACGACGGTGGTCGGATCGCGCAAGATGATCGTCTACGACGACACGAGCAACGAGCCGGTGCGCGTCTTCGACTCGGGCGTGGTGCCGCCGGACCCGGAGAGCTTCGGGGAGTACCGGCTGACCTACCGCTCCGGCGAGATCGTCTCGCCGCCGATCGCGGCAGCCGAGCCTCTGGGGCTCGAGCTCGACGACTTCTGCTCGGCGATCCGGAACGGCGAGCAACCCCGCTCGAGCGCAGCACTCGGGATCGACGTCGTGCGGATGATCGAGGCGGTCGACCGCTCGCTCGAGCTCGACGGCCAGAAGGTGCGGCTGCCGGCGCGCGCTCCCGGCGACGTCACCCGGGCGCTGCAGCCGGTCGGCTTCCCCGGGCGCTGGTTCTAAGGCTCTCGGGCGACGGCGCGTCCTCCGGGTAGCGCGCGGCGAGCCCGGCCCTTTGAACAGGACCAGCGGGCCGTCGACGGCCTCGCGCACGACGGTCGAGCGCGAGAATTCGGTCGACAGCGCCCCAGAGTCTCGCTGCAAAGGCGGTGTTCGCGACGCTGGTCACGGCTTGATCCTCGAAGCGCCGGGGCCGTGTGGCAACTCGCCACCTGGCTAGGTCGTGCGTCTAAGCGGAGTCGGACGGCGTGTCGCCGGCCTGCGTGGCGGCCGGCTTGCGGCGCCTGCGGCCACCGCGGGAGCCGCGGCGGGTCTTCTTCTTCGGCTTCGGCTGCTCGCCTTCGCCCTCGCCCTCGCCGTTTGCGGAGGGCGCCTCCGCCTCGGGCGCCTCCTTGCGGCCGAGCGTGGGATCGGGCAGGTGGATCTTCGGGCCCTCGCCGTTCTCGGCGCTCGGCTGCTCGGGAGCAGCGTCGCCGTTGGCGTCGGCCGCGGTGGCAGGCTTCTTCTTGCGCCGGCGGCCGCCGCGCGAGCCGCGCCTGGTCTTCTTCTTCGGCGGCTGGTCGGCCGTGGTCTCGGCCGGGGTCTCGTCCTTGCTCTCGTCCTCGGTCTCGGCCTCGGCGGTCTCCTCGGCCTCGGCCTCGCCGGTCTCCTCCTCGGCCAGGACCTCCGCGTCGGGCTCAGGTGCAGGCTCGGCCTGCTTCTTGGCCGGCGGCTTGCGCGTCGGCTTCTCGGCCGCGCTCTCGGCGGTGATCGGCTCCTCGGGGGCCTTCTTGCCGCCGACGAGCGACGCGTAGGCGACGCCGTCGAGCACCCGCTCGATGCGCACCTTCGTCCGCTTGCCGACCATGCGAGCCGCGTTGCCGACGACCACGGTCAGGCCGTCGTCGAGCTTGCCGACCCCGGCGTTGACGTCGTGGCGGCCGACCTCCCCGAGCTTCAGATCGACCTGCTTGCCCTCGAGCTCGGCCCGTGCGTCGCCGCCGACCAGGCTCTCGAGCGTGCCCTTGCCGAGCACCTCGAAGTGGTTGACCGCGACGTCCTCGCGGAAGACGAGCAGGAAGCGGCGCTTGGTCTCCTCCTCGATCGTCATCAGCCGGGACGCGCCTGGGCCGACCAGCATCGAGGCGACCGTCGCGTTCAGCTCGACCTTGAAGGCCTTCGTGCGCGGCGCGCCGGCTGCGAGCGCGCGCAGATGCCGTTCGACGTCGACCGCGGCCGAGGCCTCGGAGAGCACGACGCCGTCGCCGCCGCAGACCGTGCACTTGCGCGTAAGGATCTCGCGCGGGCCGTCGGTCACGTTCTGGCGCGTCATCTCGACGAGCCCGAGCGGCGAGATCTCGACCACGTAGGTCTTCGTCCGGTCGCGCTCCAGCTCCGTCTTGAGCGCCTCCTCGACCGTCGCCCGGTTCTTCGGGTTCGCCATGTCGATGAAGTCGATGACGATGATCCCGCCGATGTCGCGCAGCCGCAGCTGGCGCACGACTTCCTTGACGGCCTCGAGGTTGTTCTTGGTGATCGTGTCCTCGAGCCGGCCGCCTGACGCCTTGCCGCGCCCGCCGACGAAGCGGCCGGTGTTGACGTCGATCACCGTGAAGGCCTCGGCGTAGTCGAAGATGAGGTAGCCGCCGGAAGGCAGGTCGACCCGGCGTGAGAGCGTCGAGCGGATCTCCGCGTCGACGCCCGAGCTCTCCATCAACGGCATCTTCTCGCGGTAACGGACGACGCGGTCGGCCATGTGCGGCGAGGTCTTCTTCAGGTAGCCGACGATGCGCTTGTAGGTGCGCTCGTGGTCGACCAGCGCGCGCTCGAAGTCCTCGGTGAAGAGGTCGCGGATCACGCGCAGGGGCAGCTCGGCCTCCTGGTAGACGAGCGACGGGGCCTTGGCCGCCTTCGCCTGGGCCTCGATCGTCTTCCAGAGGCGCTGCAGGAAGACCAGGTCGCGCTCGATGTCCTCCGCGGAGGCGCCCTCGGCGGCGGTGCGGATGATCACGCCGCCCTTCTTCACGTCGAGGCGCTTGAGGATGTCGCGCAGGCGCGTGCGCTCGTCGTCCTCGAGCCGGCGCGAGACGCCGAGCCCCTCGCCGTGCGGGACGAAGACGACGAAGCGGCCCGGCAGCGAGATCTCGGTCGTGAGGCGGGCGCCCTTCGACTTCATCGGGTCCTTGACCGCCTGGACCATCACTTCCTGGCCGCGGCTGAGCAGGTCCTGGATCTTGCGCCCGCGAGACTTGCCTTCGAGCTCGGGCGCGATCACCTCGTCGACGTAGAGGAAGCCGTTCTTCTCGAGGCCGATCTCGATGAAGGCGGCCTCCATCCCAGGCAGGACGTTGTCGACCGTGCCCTTGTAGATGTTCCCCGCGATCGAGCGGCGCTCGGGCCGCTCGAGGTAGGCCTCGGCGACCTTGTCGTCCTCGAGCACCGCGACACGCTGCTCGCTGACGTCGACCGAGATCAGCAGCTCGCGCTTGGCGGGCGGCAGCGGCGGACGCCGCGGTGGCGTACGCCGGCGGGTCGTGCTGCGCTGCTTGCGCTGGGCCGGACGGCGCTCGGGGCGAGATTCGTCCTGCTTGGCGGCCGGCTTCGCCTCGCCGGGCTCGGCCTTGGCCTTGGCCTTGGCCTCGGTCGCCGCGCCGGCGCCGGTTGCGGGGCGCTTACGACCGCGCCCTCCGCGACTGCCGCGGCGGCGCTTCTTCTTGGTGGGATCGGTTGGCGCGCCCGGCTCGGCGGGCGGCGCGGTTACGGTGTCGGTAGGTGCAGGTGTAGGCGCGTCCTGGGTGCGGG
This sequence comes from uncultured Actinomycetes bacterium, assembly GCA_963772975.1. Classification (GTDB taxonomy): domain Bacteria; phylum Actinomycetota; class Thermoleophilia; order Gaiellales; family Gaiellaceae; genus AC-32. Next base: position 1,002,237 of record CAVYZH010000010.1, on the reverse strand, counting down.
CGCGCTCGTCAGTCGGCGGCTTCGGCCGCCGGAACCATCGAAGCAAGTGGATTCTCCTTGTTGGGCGCGCGCGCTTCCCTGTCCCGTTATCGGGCGGAGCGCGCGCTGCAGTGTGGTCAAACTCGTCGGCATAGCCGTCACTGCAGGGTAGCAGTGGCGTTGGTTGCCGCCGTCAGGCGGCTTCTGCGGCCGGACGGAGCTTCGCGCGCTTGGTGCGGACGGCGCGCAGCCGCTGGGTGAGTCGTGCCCACGCCCACGGCTCCAACTCGCGGTAACGCGGCTCGTTCTGACCCCGCGTCGCCTCGAGATACTCGAACCAGGCGTCGGCCTCCTCGATCAGCAGCAGCTCCTCGGCTTCACGTGTGGGGGCCATGGCGAGATGGTAGGTCCAGCCCCGGACATCACACACGGGGGAAACCCGGTTTCCCCCGTGAGCCCCCTCGCCAGATTGACGCGCGTCCCGCGCAGTTAAGGCTCCGGCGGGCAAAGCCCGCCTCCGCCGAGTGAGAGCGCACTCGCCCATGTCAGGCCGCTCCTTCTTGAGCGGGTTTGGGTGGCCGTCTCTGTGTACGAGTCGGTCGTCCGCTGGCAGGATCGGCTGTGGTGCCGAGGAAGTGACCCACCGTGAGCGATCGCTGGGGCACCGGCCGGATCGAGGCGTTCAGCGACGGAGTGTTCGCGATCGCGATCACGCTGCTGATCCTCGAGATCGGCGTACCCGAGTCCGAGTTCAGCAATCTCTGGCGCGGTATCGCCCATCAGTGGCCCTCCTACCTGGCCTATGCGACGAGCTTCATCACGATCGGAGGGCTCTGGATGGTCCACCACGGGATCTTCCGGCGCTTGCAGTACGCGAACAGCGTGGTCATGCGACTCAACCTGGCGCTGTTGATGGCCGTCTCGTTTCTGCCCTTCCCGACCAAACTCCTGGCCGAGGCGATCCGCGACACCGACGCCGAGCGTGCCGCCGTCATCTTCTACGGTGGGACGTTGCTGGTGATCTCACTCCTGATCAGCGCCCTCTGGGGAGCAATCGCACGCAACCGCGACCTGCTCAAGCCGGAGGTGAGCGAGCAGGAGATCAACAAGTTCCTGGTCGCGACGAGCCCGAGCCTCGGCTTCTACGTCGGGGTGATCGTGCTCGCGCTCTTCGCTCCAAAGGTGGCCGCGTTCGGCTACCTGGTGATCGCGATCGTCGCCGTGCTGCGCGTGCGTGGCGACCAGCCACCCGAAATAGCCGAGCCAACGTAACCCGGTAGGCACGATCGACACTAACGCCGGAACCCGGGGGACATTCCCCATGCTGGCCCACCTCACGCGGCTATCGCCTGAACGGGCGCGCGCTCAACCCAAGACGATCTCAGGCTCGCTCCTGGTTGGACTGATCGCCTTCGCGACCGCCAGCGCTGGGCACCCGGGCACGCGCGCCGCTGAATTCTCGGGAAGTGTGCGTTGGACCGCCCGCCGCGCAGCGCACTAGCCCGCGCCGCTCTCTAAGAGCGCTCAAGGGATATTCCTGAACGCTGGCGCAGGTCAGCGCCTTTGGCTCTCTTCGCCGCAGGTTGCGTTGTCGCAACGCATCCGTGATCCTCGTTGCGGTGGCGAAGACGTACCGCCTCACGCCCGGGACGCGGCTGATCAATGTGCTCTTCCGCACCTTGACCCGGCTTGGGATGGGGGCGTCTTGCCGACACATCCTCACCGTGCCGGGACGGAAGACCGGCCGCCTCTATTCGACGCCGGTGGATGTGATCGAACTGGACGGCCACCGGTGGCTCGTTGCCGGCTACGGGCCCGCCAGCTGGGTCACGAACGCTCGCGCCGCGGGCGAAGTGACGCTCAGGCGCGGCCGGCGCTCAGATCGTTTCAAGGTCGAGGAGGTGGCCCCGGAGGCCGCAGTTCCCGCGCTTCGCAGGTACATCAACGAGATTCGCGTCACCCGTGCCTACTTCGACGCGAACCCCGCCTCGACCGATGAGGAGATCGCAGCGGAGCTTCCGAAACACCCGGTCTTCCGGCTCGTCCCGCACTGAATCCGCGACCCTCGCCCCGCGACCTCAGGGCGGCTCATTCTCAGGATCGACCGTCCCCTAAAAGCTCAGCTAGAGGCTTGATGCGACATACGGTGCTGGCCGCCAGCTCTCAGTGACGAACCAGAACTGGGGCTCGCCCTGGACGCCTGCACGCTGCATGACGATCCGTAGAGCGTCCGACGAGACGAAAGCTCTGGCCACTTCGGAAGTCTCGAAGTCGTGCCAGATGGTGAGGTCGTTCGGGTCGTCGACTGACTGAAACGCGGCGGCGCCCATGACACCCATGGCGCCACGCTCCGCATAGAACTGGTCGTACACGGTCCTCCAAGTCTCGTAATCGGCGACGTTGAGGCGCACAAACAAGCGAACCATCACAGCCTCCCGTTCGGTTAGGAGCGAGCGTACGGCACGTCGAGCCCAACTTTCACATTGGAGCGTGTGGAAGGCCGCCTTCCGCCCTGCGAAGCATCCGAAACGCCTGCCAGTCCGGACTGCCGCATCCAGTGGCACAGATACAAGGCCGGTGACATCCTTTCGCCCATCGAGGCGAAATGGTGATCATCGGTAGCGCCGTGCGCTCCGGCGGATGTCTCTGCGGGGCGGTCCGCTACAGCGTTCGCGGTGACCCAGTGCACGTGCGGCGTTGCCACTGCGCGAATTGCAGAAAGGAGTCTGGCAGTGCGTTCAGTGTGTATGCGCTGTGGCCGGCCGAGGCGTTTGAGTTGAGCGGCGAGCTCTCGAGCTATGACGGTCGCGGCTTCTGCCCTCGCTGTGGGTCTCGGCTGCTCGACACGAGCAACCCTAGCGACGCGCTGATCGAGATTCGGCTTGGAAGTCTGGACGAGGCGCCCTTCGAGCTGAGGCCAGAGGATGAGATCTGGGTGAAGCGGCGCGAGAGCTGGATACCGCCGGTCGAGAGCGCAGCGCAGCACGGCGAGCGCGCTGCGCAGAACGGCGAGAGCTAGTCCGTGCGCGAAGCGCACCTCGAGGACTTCGGCTCGGGGCTCACGCCCGTCACCGACGGCTGGTTCGTCGTCAACGTGCGCGACGCCGAGTGGTGGAACTCGGCGAGCAGAGGCGCGAGGTGCGGCTTCGAGAACGAGTACGGCGACCCGCCGGTCGAGTTCGCCCAGCTCGGGATCAACCTCACCGTCCTGGAACCAGGAGAGTGGAGCCTCTACCACGCCGAGGAGAACCAGGAGGCCTTTCTCGTGCTTTCCGGGGAGTGCGCGCTGCTCGTCGAGGGAGAGGAGCGACGCCTGCGGCCCTGGGACTTCTTCCACGCTCCTCCCTGGACCGAGCACGGCTTCGTGGGCGTCGGCGACGAGCCGTGCGTGATCCTGATGGTCGGCTCTCGCACCGGCCCGGGAGTGCGCTACCCGGCGTCGGAGCTCGCGGCGCGCTACGGCGCGAGCGTGGCGGAGGAGACGTCCGACTGGAGGCAGGCGTACGCGACGATCGAGCGGTTCCGGCGAGAGCGGCCGCCGAACTGGGCTCGCCTGCCCTGGGCGTAATTCCTTCGGGCCGTTAGCGTGCGGGCGTGCCCGACGCCTTCGACCATCGGTTACATGGACTCGTCGGGTTGCACGTCATGCACTGGAGGCTCTGATGTGCGTCGAGCCGTGATACCTTCGGGAGGCCTTCTGACTCAGAATCCTCGGTCGCGAGACGAGCGCCGTGAGACGTGTGCGTCTGGAGGAGTCCGGCAACTGGCCGCCGGCAGGACTCGAGCTCCACGTCGCCTTCGAGGCCGGCGAGAAGTTCCGGGTCAGCGAGATCTGGAACTCGCAGGAGCAGTTCGACGCCTTCGGTAAGCGGCTGATGCCGATCCTCGAGGACGTCGGGATCGACCCCGGCGCGCCCGAGATGCTCGAGATCCACAACATCATCAGGCGCTAGCTAACGAGCGCGGGGCCGGACTGACCGAAGGCGAGCAGGCGATCCTCGCCTGGAGTCGTCCGGCACCTTGCTCAGGCGCCGCGTCGTGGCGGCTACGATCGACGATTCGCGGCAACCCGCCCCGCACGGAGGTGATCGCATGAACGACAACTCGAAGATGCAGGTCGCGCGCCTGGACGACATCGAACGGCGCGGCAGAAGCATCCCGGTGCGCGAGCACCTCGGGATCCATTCGTTCGGAGTCAACGTCTTCACGCCGAACGAGGAAGGCACGCTGATCAACGACCACGACGAGTCGGGCTCGGGCCAGGAGGAGCTCTACATCGTGCTCGACGGGAGCGCGACGTTCGAGATCGACGGCGAGACGGTCGATGCGCCTGCGGGGACACTCGTCTTCGTTCCGCCGAACGTGCAGCGGAAGGCGACCGGGGATGGAACCGTGCTCGCCCTCGGCGGGACACCCGGCGAGGCATACGAGGCGCTCGACTGGGGTGAGGCGTGGCCCTTCGAGAGTGAGGCGATGGCCGCCTACCGCGAGCAGCGCTACGGCGACGCGCTCGAGTCGGTCCGCAACGGCCTCGAGCACGTGCCCGACCACCCGGGCCTCCTCTACAACTCCGCGTGCTTCGCAGCGCTCGCGGGCGAAACCGGCGACGAGACGTTCGACCACCTCAAGCGGTCCGTCGAGCTGTTCCCGCGGTTCCGCGACCAGGCGCGCGCGGACGAGGACTTCACCGCTGTACGCGACGATCCGCGGTTCGAGCAAGCGCTTCGCTGAACGCCTAGGTCGCGGCTACCTGTAGGCCTTGGGCCTGGCTGCGCCGCGGATGTGGATCGCCTGCAGGACGCCGATTGCGAGCAGGCTCGCGATCAGCGCCGAGCCGCCGACCGAGACGAACGGCAGTGGAATCCCCGTCACCGGCGCGACACCGATGTTCATGCCGACGTTGACGAAGACCTGGAACATGAACGCGAAAACGATCCCGCCGGCGGCGATCGCCGAGAACGCGTCGCGGGCGATCGCGATCACCTTCAGCCCGCGCCAGACGACGAGCAGGTAGAGCAGCAGCAGCACCGAGACGCCGACGAAGCCCCGCTGCTCGGCCAGCGAGGCGAACGCGAAGTCGGTCGCGTGCTCCGGAAGGAAGTTCAGCTTCGTCTGCGTCGCACCAGCCACGCCACGGCCGTTGACCCCGCCCGCGCCGACCGCGTTCCGGGCCTGGGCGACGTTGTAGGTCGCGCCCGCCGGGTCGGAGTCGGGATGCGTGAAGCCCGTCAGGCGCTTCGCCTGGTAGTCCTTGAGCAGGTGTACGCCGCTCGCGGGCAGCAGCCACAGCACGGCGAGGATCACGACGAGCGTGCCGACACCGAGCGCGGCCAGGTGCACCCAACGAATGCCCGCTACGAAGAGCACCGCCGCGAGCGCCGCCGTGTAGACCATCGCTGTGCCGATGTCGGGCTGGACGAAGACGAGCAGGATCGGCACCAGGCCGAAGCCGATCGTCTCGAGCACGGTCCGGCTCTCACCCAGCCGCTTGGCCCGGTCGGCCAGGAAAGCGGCCAGGAAGAGGACGAACAGCAGCTTCCCGAACTCGGACGGCTGGAAGCGGAAAAAACCGATGTCGAGCCAGCGCTTCGAGTGGCGCGAGACCGCGCCCGTGAGCAGGACGAGCAGCATCACGCCCGTCGTGCCGATGTAGATCGCCCACATGTGGCGGCGGTAGAACTGCGGGTCGACGAACAGCAGTGCAAGCGCGCCGGCCACGCCGACCGCGGCGTAGATCCCCTGGCGCACGAAGAAGTAGTCCGGGTTGCCGGTGACGTCATGCGCGGTGATCCCGTGGATCGCCCAGAGCCCGAACGCGAGCAGGCCGGCCGTGGCGCCAACCAGCCACCAGTCGAGCCGACGGATGGCGGAGGCGGCCCCGACCGCTTCGGCGCGCTGCGGGCGCAGGCCGCGCGCGCGGGTGCCGACGGCCTCGATCATCGCGCCACCTGGCCGGAGTCGAGCTGCTTCTTGAAGTACTCCTTGAAGACCTGCAGCGCGGCGGGCGCGGCCGCGTCGGCGCCGAAGCCGCCGTTCTCGATCAGCGCGCAGACCACGAGCTCAGGCGGCGTGGTGCTCTCCGCCGGCCCGTAGCCGCACCACCACGACTGGTCGCGCTGGTCGGTGCTCGGGTCCTTCTGCGCGGTGCCGGTCTTGCCGGCGATCGGGATCGGGAAGCTGCCGAAGACGCTCGTCGACGTCCCGACGCCGGAGTGCGTCGCCTGCCAGAGCCCGTCCTGGACGGCGGCCAGGTATGTCGGGTCGAGCCCGAGCGGCTGCGGCGCCGCCGCGGGGAAGGTGTGCACCACGCGCGGCGGCGAGTGCGGGGTTCCGCCGCCTTCCTCGACCTGCATCGCCAGGTGCGGCCGCACCAGCTTGCCGTTGTTGGCGATCGCGGCGTAGAAGCGCGCCATCTGCAGCGGCGTCACCAGCAGGTCCTTCTGCCCGATCGCGAGCTGGATCGAGTCGCCGGGCTTCCACTGGTTGTCGATCTGCCAGTTTCCGGGATCGGTCTTCGCGGTGAAGGCCCGCTTGCGCCACTCGGGCGTCGGCAGCAGACCGGGGGACTCGGGCCCGACGTCGATGCCGGTCTTGCGACCGAAGCCGAACTTCGCCGCCCAGGCCTGGAGCGGGTGCCCCATGCTCGGCGGCGCTTTGTAGAAGTCGTCGCCCAGCTGGTAGAACCACGTGTCGCAAGAGGCGGCGAGCGCGGTCGGCAGCGTCATCGACTCGTCGATGTACTTGTCGACGTTGTAGAAGACCTGCGGCTTGCCTCCGGGGAACTCGCTCGGGACTGTGTAGGAGCCCGTGCACTGGAGCGGCGTCGAGGTCGACGGCAGGATGTGCGTCTCGAGGGCGGCCAGCGCGGTCACCGGCTTGAACGTCGAGCCGGCCGGATAGACGCCGTTCGACGCACGATCGAGCGACGGGTAGTTGCGCTGCTCCGCAGTCGACGGGGTCAAGCCCTGCTGGGCGAGCCGCCTCGTCGTCACGTGCCCCGTGTAGATGCTGGGGTAATAGGTCGGCCAGGAGGCCATCGCGCGGATCGAGCCGTCGCGCGGATCGAGCGCGACGATGGCGCCACCGTTGGCCTGCCAGTGCTTGTTCAGGTACGCCTGGTTGATCCCGTAACGGATCGCCTGCTCGGCCGCGCGCTGGAGCTTCGCGTCGATCGTCAGCTTGATCGACTCGCCCTCGAACGGCTGCCGCTTCGTCACCAGCGGGCTCCGCGGATGGCCGAGGGAGTCCACGCGCAGCTGCTCGAGGCCCGCGTGCCCGCGCAGGTACGAGTCGTAGCTCGCCTCGACCCCGGCCTCGCCGATCTTGTCGCCCGCGGCGTAGCCCTTCCGCTGCAGCGCCTTGAGCTGCGGGGCCGAGATCTCGTTCACGTAACCCAGGACGTGCGCGGCGAGGTCGCCGTGCGGGTAGTAGCGGATGTAGGTGTTGGTGACGCTGACGCCCGGGAACTCGTCGGCGTGCTCGTAGAGGTAGTTGATCGGCGCCGTGCGCTTGACGTCCTCGCGCACGACGACCGGCGTGACCGGGTCGTTGCCGCGCGCCTTGATCCCGCGCAGCATCTCGTTGACCGGAACGTTCACGATCCGCGAGAGCCGCCGCAGCTCGTGCAGGCGCCCAGCCCAGGTCATCGGCAGGTCGGCCGGGTGCAGCTCGACCGCCGTGCCGGGCACGTTGATCACGAGCGGCCGGCCCTCGCTGTCGAGGATCTGGCCGCGCGGCGCCTCGACGCGGATCGAGCGGATCTGGTTGTCGAGCGCCGCCTTCAGGTACTGCGGACCCGAGAGCACCTGCAGCGCCCAGAGCCGGAAGAAGAGCACGCCAAAGGCGAGCAGCGCGACGGCGGCGAGGATCCCGATCCGCAGCGCGAGCTGCGGGGTGAAGCGATACGGGCTCTCGACCCGCGGGTCGGGCGGCAGGAAGCGGTCGGACCCCGAGCGACGGCTGCGCGTGCCCGTGCTAGCCAAGCAGGCGCACCTCCGTCGCCGTCTCGACCGGCCGTGCCACGGCGAGCAGCCGCCGTGTCAGCGCGTACACCGGCAGCGTCAGCAACAGGTTCAGCGCAACCTTCGGCGGCAGCGTCTCGATCAGCACCGCCTTCGCCGAGACGGGGTCGCCGAGCAGGTAGTGCAGGATCAGCGCGCCGAACTGGACGAGGATCGTGGCCACGGCAACTGAGACGTACGGCGCGTGCGCACGGTCGCGGCCGGTCGTCTCGCCGTAGCGGCCGATCCAGTAGCCGGCGATCGTCAGCAGCAGCGAGGTGACGCCGAGCGTCGCCAGGTTGGCGGTGTCGACGATCAGCCCGGCGAAGAAGCCGGCGGCCGCGCCGTAGATCGAGCCGCGCAGCAGCGCGACCGCGACCAGCGTCAGCAGCACCACATCCGGGTAGCCGCCGAAGATGTCGATCCGCGAGAAGATCGTCACCTGCAGGATCGCCGCCACGAACATGAGCAGCGCGACCTTCAACGGCTCCACCAGGTTCAGCCTCACGGCTGGTTCCGCCGCTTCGGGATCAGCACGATTACCGAGCGCAGGGAATCGAAGTGAACGAACGGCCTGATCTGGGCGTTCCAATAAAGATCCACTTCGCTGTTCGTGGCGCCACTAACCGTGCCGATCGGGATGCCGTAGGGGTAGATCGAGGACAGCTCGCCGAACTTGAAGAACTGCGTCACCACAGTGTCGCCCTCGTGCAGCACCTGCGACTTGAAGACGCGGTCGAGCGACAGCGTGGACGGGCTCTCGCCGTGGTTGACGAGGCCGGTCGCCTGCGACTTGACGTCGATTGCAGAGACATGCATCTCCGAGTCGGTCAGCAGCGTCACCTGGGCGGTGTGGCCCGCGACGGAGCTGATCTTGCCGACGAGGCCGTCGACGGTCACGACCGGGTCGTTGACGCGGACCCCGCTGCTCGAGCCGGCCGCGATAACGACCTGCTGCTGGAACTCGCTCGGCGCTCCCGAGATCACGTCGGTGTCGACGTAGTTGTAGTCCTGGGGGAAGCGCGGCAAGCCGACGTATTTCAGCTGACGGCGAAGGTCGTCCACCTGCTGCGCCGCGTTGACGTTCTGGATCTTCTCCGCGCGCAGCTGGGCGAGTTGAGCGCGCAGGCGGGCGTTCTCGGATTTCGCGTCGATCAGGCCCGCGAACCAGTTGTAGGTGTCGCGGAACGGCGCGGCGATGCGGTTCGCGCCGACCTCGAAGGGCCGCAGCACGGTCGCACCGGTGCTCTGGACGCTGTGCAGCCCGCCGCTCGCCGGCTCACGGAAGTAGACCGTGATCAGGACGAGCGAGAGCAGCACGAGCACTCCCGCCACGATTCGCCGCTTGACGGCGGTGGCACTGCGGGAGGACGAGCCGGTGGGCCTGGAGCGAGGTGCGGGGGACCCCAGGACCGCAATCCGTGCGCTGCGGTTCCTGTGCTGCACGAGAACAAACCAGTGTAGGCGAGAGGGCGGCGGGCCGCGAGTCGCCTACGAGCGGTGGTTGTTGCGCCGCCTCTGCGCCTGGCTGCGGTGGATCGCCTCGAACTCCTCGAGGCTGCGGCCCGAGCCGACCGCGACGCAGGTGAGCGGGCTCTCGGCGAGGTGGACCGGCATCTGCGTCTCGTGGCGCAGTCGCTCGTCGAGGCCGTTCAGGAGGGCCCCGCCGCCGGCGAGCACGATCCCGCGGTCCATGATGTCGGCCGCGAGCTCGGGCGGCGTCTTGTCGAGCGTCGACTTGATCGCCTCGATGATCTGGCCGACCGGGCCGTCGAGCGCGCGCCGCACCTCTTCGCTCGAGAGGACGACCGTCTTCGGCAGCCCGGTGAGCATGTCGCGCCCGCGGACCTCGGCCTGAACCTCCTCACGCAGGTCGTAGGCGCTGCCGACCTCGAGCTTGATCTCCTCGGCGGTCTGCTGGCCAACGAGCAGCTTGTACTCGCTCTTGATGTGGCTGATGATCGCCTCGTCCATCTCGTCGCCGCCGACCCTGAGGCTCTGGGAGACGACGATCCCGCCGAGACTGATCACGGCGACCTCGGTCGTGCCGCCGCCGATGTCGACGATCATGTTTCCGGTCGGCTCGGCGACCGGCAGCCCGGCTCCGATCGCGGCGGCCATCGGCTCCTCGATCAGGTAGGCCTGGCGCGCGCCGGCGCTGAGCGTCGCCTCCTCGACCGCGCGCTTCTCGACGCCGGTCACGCCGGAGGGAACGCAGACGACCACGCGCGGGTGCGCAAAGCGGTGCTGGTGCACCTTCTGGATGAAGTGGCGGAGCATCTGCTCGGTGACGTCGAAGTCGGCGATCACTCCGTCCTTCAGCGGGCGGATCGCAGAGATCGTCCCGGGCGTCCGGCCGAGCATGCGCTTGGCCTCGACGCCGACCGCGTGCACCTCGCCGCTGCGCTGGTCGATCGCGACCACCGAGGGCTCCGAGAGCACGATGCCGCGACCGCGCACGTACACCAGCGTGTTCGCGGTTCCGAGGTCGACGGCCATGTCGCGACCGCCGAATCCATTGAAGTAGCCCAGCAGACCCATCAGCCCGCACGAGTCTAGCTACCCCACAGAGAACTTCCCTCTTTGCGAGATTCAGCCGAAGCCGTAGACGCCCGGAAAATGCTCGGCCAGCAGCCGCACGAGCAGTGCGGCTGGGAGTCCGACCACGTTCAGGTAGTCGCCCTCGATCCGCTCGACCAGCGAGGCGCCGAGCCCCTGAATCGCGTAGGCGCCGGCACGGCCCTCCCACTCCCTGCTCGCGAGGTAGTGCGCCAGGTCGCGCGCGTCGAGCGGCCGGAAGGTCACGCGAGTCACCTCGCGGTGCACCTCGCGCCAACCGGGCGTGATCAGCGCGAGCCCGGAGACGACCTCGTGCGTCTTGCCGGCGAGGCTCTCGAGCATCTCCTCCGCATCCGTCTCGGACTCCGGCTTCCCGAAGACGCGGCCCTCGCAGACGACCTCGGTGTCGCAGCCGAGTACGGGCTCGTCGTCGGCCATTGCGAGCACCGACTCCGCCTTGCCGATCGCGTGCACGACCGGGTCGCCCTCCGCCTCCTCGTACGTCGGCGGCATCACGACGAACGGGATCCGGAGCTGTTCGAGGATCTCCCGTCGCCTCGGCGACGTCGAGGCCAGGATCAGCGGGGCTGCAGGCGGAGCCGCCAGATCTCCTCCGCCGGCCACTGCTTCGCCCACTCGACAGGAGGGTCGTCGTAGTACTCGTGTGTCGTGGCGTCCTCGGGTGCGAACAGCTCGCGGAAGTCGAGTAGCTGGAAGCCGTTCTCGCGCAGGATCGCCAGCATGTCGGCCATGCCCGGCTGGAACTCGACGCCGGGATCGTCGTCCTCCCAGACCAGCTTGTAGAGCCCGCGTTGCGGCCGGGCGAGGCGGTCGCTGGTCTTCCCTTCGTCGGGCCCGCAGAGGATGCGGAGCGTCGAGCAGCGCATGAAGACAAGCTCGCCGCCGGGCCTGAGCAAGCGCGCGGCCTCTGCGATCCAGAGCTTCGGGTCGCACCAGAGCGACGCGCCGTATTCCGAGAACGCGAGGTCGAACGAGTCGTCCGGGAGCGGCACGTCCTCGGCGTTCGCCTCGATCAGCTCGAGCCCGAGGCCGAACTCCTCGTCCATGCGACGGGCGGTGTCGAGCTGCGCGGGCGTGATGTCGATGCCGACCACGCGCTTCGCCCCGGCCCGCTTGAGCCAGGCGCCGAAGTACGCGGTGCCACAGCCGAGCTCGACCACGTCGAGGCCGGTGACGTCCGGGAGCATGCGGATCTCGCTTTCCGGTTGCGACCACTGGCCCCAGCTGATCTCGTCCTGCGCCCAGGCGCCGTGCGCCTGCCGGTCGGTGTACGCGGCATTCGACCGCGTCCAACCCTCGCGGTTGATAGCGAGGTAGTCGGGCTCAGCCACCGAACCAGAGCTCGAGCTCGCGCTGCGCCGAGGATGGCGAGTCCGAGCCGTGCACCAGGTTGTCGGGCATCGCCAGCGCGAGGTCGCCGCGGATCGTCCCGGGCGCGGACTCGGCCGGGTTGGTCGAGCCCATGGTCGTGCGGACGACCGAGATCGCCGATTCGCCCTCGAGCGCCAGCGCGAGCGTCGGTGCGGAGGTGATGAACTCGACGAGCTCGCCGAAGAACGGCTTCTCGGCGTGCTCGGCGTAGTGCTGCTCGGCGAGCTCCCGGTCGACCTGGACGAGCCGCGCGTCGTGAATTTCGAGCCCGCGCCGTTCGAAGCGCGCGAGGATCTCGCCCGCCAGCTTGCGCTGCACCGCGTCGGGCTTGATCAGCACCAGTGTCCGCTCGACCGCCATCGGCGGCTGAGTCTAGGCGCTGCGTTCGCGGCGCGGCGGGGCGAGCGCCTGCGTCTTGCCGAGCGACTCGACGCCGATGGGCTCGACCGGCGTCTCGCAGTACGGGCAGACCTGCCAGAGCGCCTCGAGCGGCTGCTTGCAGTTGCGGCACGACTGCCGAAGGCGCGTGGTGCAGACCGGGCAGACGAGAAAGCCGACCTCGACCTCGGCCCGGCAGACCGGGCAGTGCAGGTCGCGCCGCGAGAGCCGTTGCTCCATCGCCTTGATCTCGAGCTCGCGCTCGCGTACGTCCTCGAGGTACTCGGGCGGCCGGAAGAGCATGTAGATCAGCGGGCCGACGAACGGCGGGATCAGCCCGAGCACGGTCGCCATCCCGACCAGCCACGGATCCTCGATCCGCCGCCGTGCGTCCTTGTAGACCCAGAACACCGTCGCCAGCCAGAAGACCGCCACGAAGAACGCGGTCAGGTTGCGGATCACGGTCCAGGTGCTGTGGCTGAAGAAGTCGAAGAGTCCGTTTGCTTCAACTAGGCCCACGCGCGTCTCCTCAGAGAAGCAGCTTCCCGACCAGATACCCGGCGCCGAACGCGAGGCCGACGATCGTCAGGACGACGACGACGGCAACCGCGAAGACGCTCAGGCGCTCGCCGAACTTCCCCATGGTACGCGCTGAAGTCGGACGGTGAGATCGGCGAGCAGATAGAGCGATCCGGTGACGAGCAGGGCGCACTGCTCGCCCGCCAGCTCGTGCCCGCGCTCGAGCGCCGCGACCGGGTCGGCGACGGGCTCGACCCGCTCGAAGAAGGGCCTTGCGCGGACCGCCAGCTCGTCCGCCGGCAGTGCCCGCGCGCTGCGCGAGGCGGTGGCGACGAGTGTGTCTCCGGCGCGGGCGAGCGCGGCCAGCATCGCCTCGGCGTCCTTGTCTGCAAGGATCGAGGCGACGACCACGTAGTCGTCGCGCGGAAGCCGTTCCACCAGCCACTCGACCCCCGACGGGTTGTGGGCGCCGGCGAAGACGTCGTCTCCGACCTCGTCGAAGCGGCCGGGCAGGCTCACTTCGACGTCGCCACCGAGCTCCCGCCCGAGGAACGCCTCCGCCGCGGCCCGGCCGACGTCGTCGCTGACCACCACGCGGCCGGCTCCTCGCGCGCGCGCGCGTGAGGCCCACTCGGGCTCGCCGAGCACGAGGGTCGAGTCGGTCGCGACGACGGCCAGCTTCTCCTCGGCGATCGCCTCGAGCGTCTCGCCGAGCACGTCGGTGTGGTCGAGCGCGACGTTGGTCAGGACGACCACCTCGGCCTGGAGGACGTTGGTCGCGTCGAGCCGGCCGCCGAGGCCGGCTTCGACCACCGCGGCCTCGACGCCCGCGGCCGCGAACTCGGCCAGCGCGGCGGCCGTCAGCACCTCGAACTGGGTCGCGCCGGCTCGCTCGGCGGCGGGTCGCACGCGCTGGAGCGCCTGCTCGAGGTCGGCGTCCTCGCCGTCTACCTGGATCCGCTCGCTCCAGCCGGCCACGTGCGGCGAGGTGTACGCGCCGACGCTCAGCCCCTCGCGCAGCAGGAAGGCGGCGGCCCGTCGGGTCGCGGTCGACTTGCCGTTCGTGCCGACCACGTGGATCGAGCGAAAGGCGCGCTGCGGCTCGCCGAGCTCGGCCAGGAGCGCGTGCATCCGCCCGAGACCGAACTCCTCCGGCCACGGGGAGAGCGACTCGAGCCAGTCAAGCGGAGAGGGCATCCAGCTCGCGGCGGTAGCGCTCGAGCTTCTCGCGCTCGGCCTCGACCACGTCGCCGGGCGCGTTGGCGACGAAGCGCTCGTTGGCCAGCATTCCCTCGGCCCTGGCGATCTCGCCGCGGAGCCGGTCAGCCTCGGCCTCGACGTTGCCGCCGTCGGCCTTGGCGCGGTCGGGCTTGACGACCGCTTCGAAGATCCGCTGCTGCTCCTCGTCGAGCTGCGGGCGCACGCCCGCGCGCCGGAAGACCTCGGCCGCGGTCTGGATCGGCTCGAACTCGGCACCGACGTCATCCACGCCGAGCGGCTGCGGCCAGGGCGCGACGATCAGCCTGCTCTCGCGGTCGGGCAGGTTCGACCAGATCTCCTCGGTCACGTGCGGCATCACTGGATGCAGCAGCTTCAGCAGTCGCTCGAGGTTCGCGAGCGCGGTCGCCTGCGCGTCCTCGTCACCGTCGTAGAGCCGCTGCTTGATCGCCTCCGCGTACCAGTCACAGAAATCGTCGAAGGTGACGTGGTAGAGCACGCTCGTCGCCGGCGAGAAGTCGAAGGCGGCGAAGAGCCCCTCGACCTGCGCCTGGGCCTGATCGAGCCGCCAGGCGATCCACCGCTCCTCCAGCGCGGCCGGTCGCTGCTCGGGCCGCGCCTCGCCCACGTTCGCGAGGATCAGCCGCGACACGTTCCAGAGCTTGTTCGCCAACTTGCGGCCTTCTTCGATCACCCCCTCGGAGAAGCGCACGTCCTGCGACGAGGTGAGCTTCAGCAAGCCGTAACGGGTGGCGTCCGCGCCGTGCCGGTCGATCAGCTCGAGCGGGTCGAGGCCCGTGCCGAGGCTCTTCGACATCCGCCTCCCGTCCGCCGCCAGCACCGTCGTGTGGATGATCACGTCCGAGAACGGGATCTCGCCCAGCAGCTCGAGGCCGGAGAAGATCATCCGGTTCTCCCAGAGGCGAATGATCTCGCGGGCGGTGGTGTTCAGCGAGCCGGGGTACCAGGCTTCGAGCTCGGGCGTGTCCTCCGGCCAGCCCAGGATCGCGAACGGCCAGAGCGCCGACGAGAACCAGGTGTCGAGCACGTCCTCGCTGCGCGTCAGCTCGGTCGAGCCGCACTCGGCGCACGCCTCGGGCTCGGTCTCCTCGACGGTCAGGTGGCCGTTCGGGCATTCCCACACCGGCAGCTGGTGGCCCCACCAGATCTGGCGCGAGATGTTCCAGTCGGGCGCCTGCTCCAGCGACTCGATCGCGTAGCGGTGCTGCGAGGGCGGGTGATAGCGGACGAGGCCCTCCCGCAGTGCGGCCAGCGCCGGCTGCTTCAGCTCCTCCATCGCGCACCACCACTGCAGCGAGATCAGCGGCTCGATCCGGCTCTTGCAGCGCTCGCAGAGCGCGATCGAGTGCCGGTACGCCTCGCGCTTGACGAGCAGCCCGCGCTCCTTCAGCCAGGCGAGGATCCGCTCCTCGGCCTCGTCCTGAGTCAGGCCGGCGAGCTCGCCGGCGTCCTGCGTTCATCCGGCCGTCCGGGCCGATCACGGTCAGCTCGGGCAGGTCGTGGGCGCGGCCGATCTCGAAGTCGAGCGGGTCGTGTCCGGGTGTGACCTTGAGCGCGCCCGTTCCGAACTTCGGGTCGACGCGCTCGTCTTCGATCACCGGCACGGCGCGCTCGACGAACGGCACGACGACCTCACGCCCGACCGCGGCGCTCCAGCGGTCGTCGCCTGGACTGACCGCCACGGCGACGTCAGCCAGGATCGTCGCCGGCCGCGCGGTCGCGATCGTCACACCGTCATCCGGGTCGTCGGTGAACGGGTAGCGGACGTAGGTGAGCGCGTCGTCGACCTCCTCGTGCACGAGCTCGAGGTCGGAGAGCGAGGTCTGGTGGTACGGGCACCAGTTGATGATCCGGTTCGCGCGGTAGATCCAGCCCTTGCGGTAGAGGTGTACGAAGAAGCGCATCACCGCGCGGATGTAGGCGTCGTCCATCGTGAAGCGCTCGCGGCGGTAGTCCATCGACGCGCCCATGCGGCGGAACTGGCCCATGATCGTGCCCCCGTACTCGCGCAGCCAGTCCCAGACGATCTCGACGAAGCGCTCGCGGCCGACCTCCTCGCGCGAGGTGCCCTGCTCGAGGAGGTGCTTCTCGACCGCGTTCTGCGTCGAGATGCCCGCGTGGTCGTAGCCGGTCAGGAAAGCCGTCTCGAAGTTGCGCATCCGGTGCCAGCGCACGAGCGCGTCGGCGAGCGAGATCTGCAGAGCATGACCGGTGTGCAGCGCGCCGGTGACGTTCGGCGGCGGGTGCGCGACCACGAACGTCTCGCGCCCGGAGCAGGGCTCGGCGTTGTAGAGCCCCTCGTCCTCCCAGGTGCGCTGCCAGCGCTGCTCGACGCCTTGGGGCTTGTAGAGCGGTTCCATTCGGGCAAGTTTACGAGCACATGGGTGAGTTCTTTCATGCCGTCCGGGTCTTCTTCGACCAGCTCGCCGGGGTCGGCTGGACGGCGCTCGCGATCGCGCTGGCGATCCACTTCGCCCGGCTGCTGACCCGCACCGTCGCCTGGCGGAACATCCTCGCCGCCTCGTATCCGGACCAGCGCTGGCGCTGGCTGCCCGTGGCGAAGGCCTACATCGGCGGCGTCGGGATCAACTCGATCGTGCCCGGACGCGCCGGCGACCTGGTCAAGCTCTACCTCGTCCACCGCGAGCAGCCGGCGACGACCTACACGACGTTGGCCTCGACGCTCGTCACCGAGACGCTGCTCGACCTCGTCCTCGCGACGTCGATCTTCCTCTGGGCGCTGACTCAGGGCGTGCTCCCGAGCCTGCACGTGCTGCCGAGCATCCCCGCCTTCGACTGGGGCTGGCTGTTCCGGGACTCGCGCGCGACGGCGATCGCGGTGGCCGCGCTGACTCTCGGCGCAATTTGGTTTTGGCACTGGGCATCGCAACACGTGGCCGACTTCAAGCAGCGGGTCGGCCAGGGCTTCGCGATCCTGCGCGACCGTGGGCGCTACGGGCGCGAGGTGGCCAGCTGGCAGCTGCTGAGCTGGGTGCTGCGGATCGCGTCGCTGTACTGGTTCCTGCGCGCCTTCCACGTGCACGCATCGATCCACAACGCGTTGCTCGCCCAGGTGGTCGACAGCTTCTCGACGCTGCTGCCGTTCTCACCTGGCGGTGCCGGCACCAAGCAGGGCCTGCTCGTCTACGTGCTCCACGGCGAGGCCTCGAGCTCCCAACTGCTTGCGTTCAGCGTCGGCCAGTACGTCGCCGTGACCGCCTTCAACGTCGCGATCGGCGCGATCGCGATCTTCAGCTCGCTCGGGACGCTACGGCTACGCAAGATCCTCGGCCAGGCGAAGGCCTCCGAGTCGGACGCGAAGCAGCCGAGCTAAGCCGGGCCCGGGTCCTCGGCGGCTTTGGTTGGAAGGGTCGGATGATCGGTGGGATAGACACCGACCGCGAATCCATACACGGTCTCGCCAGAGCGCGGGAGCCGTTCGAACTCCGCCACCAGCTCCGCCATCCGCTCCCAGAACTCCGACGCCTGCGCCTCCGAGATGCGGGCATGCCGAATGAAACCCCAGAGCTTGCCGTCACGGTACGCCTCGCCCGACTCCTGAGCGGCGACCTCGAAATCGTTGAAGTCCAAGGGCAGATCGTCGCCCTCGCGGCTCCGCTCGACTCCGACGTAGAACATCCGCGCTGTGCGGCCGTAGAGGCGCTCCTCGATGGCGCGCACTCGACGAGTCCGCACCACCTGCACCAGTCCGGCCTCGGTGAGCACCTTGACGTGGTGGGCGACCGTGCTCTTCGGCCGCTCGACCGCGATCGCCAGCTCGGTCACCGTCGCCGCACGCTCGTGGAGCAGGCCCAGGATCGTAGTGCGGAGGGGATGGCCGATCGCCTTCACCTGCATCGGCCTGGTAAGCGCGATCCGGTCGGCAAGCTCGTAGTCCGGGCGAGAAGGGTTGCCAGCCACAGGCGAATAGACTAGCATTGCAGAATGTTCCAAATAATTGGATCAATGGACGAGGAGGAGGATCGGAGATGACCGAGGTTGTGCTGTACCACCACGTCCAGGGGCTGACCGACGGAGTGCGATCGTTCGCCGACGAGTTGCGGCAGACAGGGCACGCCGTGCACACGCCCGACCTGTTCGAGGGTCGCACGTTCGACACGATCGAGCAAGGCATGGATTTCGCGCGCGAAGCTGGCTTCGGCGCGCTCGCCGACCGCGGGCTGGCCGCCGCCCAGGGGATCCGACCCGACGTCGTCTACGCCGGCTTCTCCTTCGGGGTGATGGTTGCCCAGCAACTCGCCCAGACGCGGGCCGGCGCCCGCGGCGCCTTGCTTATGTCCGGGTGTCTCCCCGTCTCGGAGTTCGGGGACTTGTGGCCCGAACATGTCCCGGTGCAGGTGCATGGGAAGGACGCGGACCCGTTCTTCGCCGAAGACCTCGAGGCCGCGCATGCCCTCGTCGACTCGACCGACGAGGCCGAGCTATTCATCTACGCGGGAGGCGAGCACCTTTTCGCCGATTCCTCGCTCCCGGCGTACGACGCCGCCGCTGCGACGCTGCTGACCGTGCGCGTGCTGGCGTTCCTCAACGCGGTCGGGGCCGAGAGCTCGCTCGCTACGAAAGAGACTTAAGCCGACTCTTCGGCGAGCTCAGCCGGCTCGTCGTCGGCGCCGGCGCTCGTCACGAGCGTCGGCTTGATGCCCTGCGTGATCGTCTCCTTGGTGATCGCGCACTTGACGACATCCTTACGCGACGGGAGCTCGAACATCACGTCGAGCAGCGCGCTCTCGATGATCGAGCGCAGGCCGCGGGCGCCGGTCTCCCGGGCGAGCGCCTTCTCGGCGATCTCCCAGAGCGCCTCCTCGGTGAAGACGAGCTCGATGTCGTCGTAGGCGAAGAAGCGCTGGAACTGGCGGGTGAGCGCGTTCTTGGGCTCGGTCAGGATCTGGACGAGGTCCTCGCGCTTCAGCTGATGCACCGTCGAGACGACGGGCAGCCGGCCGATGAACTCCGGGATCAGTCCGTAGGAGAGGAGGTCCTCCGGCATCACCTGCGAGAGCATCTCGGACGCCTGGTAGGAGTTCTTCGAGCGAATCTCGGCGCCGAAGCCCATCGCGTGCTTGCCGATTCGCTTGCCGACGATCGACTCGAGGTCGGCGAACGCGCCGCCGCAGATGAAGAGGATGTTCGTCGTGTCGATCGAGAGGAACTCCTGGTGCGGGTGCTTCCGCCCGCCCTGCGGGGGCACCGAGGCGACCGTGCCCTCGAGGATCTTCAGCAACGCCTGCTGCACGCCCTCGCCGGAGACGTCGCGCGTGATCGACGGGTTGTCGGCCTTGCGCGCGATCTTGTCGACCTCGTCGATGTAGATGATCCCGGTCTCGGCTTTCTTGATGTCGAAGTCAGCGGCCTGGATCAGCTTCAACAGGATGTTCTCGACGTCCTCGCCGACGTAGCCGGCCTCGGTGAGTGCCGTCGCGTCGGCGATCGCGAACGGGACATTGAGGATCCGCGCCAGCGTCTGGGCCAAGAGCGTCTTGCCGCAGCCGGTCGGGCCGAGCAGGAGGATGTTCGACTTCTGCAGCTCGACGTCGTCCTCTTCGGCGGCCATCTGCACGCGCTTGTAGTGGTTGTAGACGGCAACCGCGAGCGTCCGCTTCGCCTCTTCCTGCGAGACGACGTAGTCGTTCAGGACGGCGTAGATGTCACGCGGCCGCGGCAGGTTGTCGAGATCGAGCTGCGCGGGAGCGGTGAGCTCCTCGTCGATGATCTCGTTGCAGAGGTCGATGCACTCGTCGCAGATGTAGACCCCAGGGCCTGCGATGAGCTTTTTGACCTGCCGCTGACTTTTGCCGCAGAAACTGCAGAGCAGTTGCTCGTTGCCATCGGATGCGCGCGCCACCTCAGTCTCCTTTTACCTCGGATCGGCCTGAGAATCCAGGCCTACGCCCCATCCTTGGCGCCATCCTTGGCGATGTCGCGATGGACGATCACGCTGTCGATGATGCCGTAGTCCTTCGCTTCTTGCGGCGTCATGAAGTAGTCGCGCTCCATGTCCTTCGAAACCTTGTCGATCTCCTGGCCGGTGTGCTCCGACATGATCTCCTCGAGTCGTCGCTTGAGGGCGATCGTCTCCCGGGCATGGATCTCGATGTCCGTCGCCTGCCCCTGGAAACCGCCCCAGACTTGGTGGATGAGGATCTTGGCGTTCGGCAGCGCCATCCGCTTTCCTTTCGCGCCCCCGGCGAGCAGGAGCGCACCCATCGACATCGCCGTGCCGACGCAGATCGTCTGCACGTCCGGCTTGATGAACTGCATCGTGTCGTAGATCGCGAGCCCGTGGTAGACGGAGCCGCCCGGCGAGTTGATGTAGATCGAGAGGTCCTTGTCGGGGTCCTCGGACTCGAGGTGCAGCAGCTGCGCGATGATCAGGTTGGCGATCTGGTCGTCGATGGGCGTGCCGAGAAAGATGATTCGCTCGTTCAACAGGCGCGAGTAGATGTCGAACGAGCGCTCGCCGCGCGACGTTTGCTCGATCACCATCGGGATCAACGGGCTCATGGCGTCTCCTCTGAGTTTCTCATGTGTCGACTGGTCATTTCAGACGGCCGCACGGGCAAAGCCCGTTCGGCCTGACAGTGACACCGCAAGCGGCGTCACGGTGACTCCTTGCTGGCGGGGGTCCACAGTTTCGTCTCGGTCGGTTGGGATTCCTTGTCGGGGGTCCAGATCTCCTCGCGGGCGCGCGCGACCTCGAGCGGGATGCGCTTCGCCTCGGACGCGATGCGGTCGAGCGCCTTGCGCAGACGCAGGTCGGCGCGCAGCACTTCCTGGCGGCCGGAGTCGAACACCTGCTTGATCGCCTCGTCGGGATCGTCGTTGGCCAGCTCGGCCTGCTCGCGGATCAGGTCCTCGATCTCGGAGTCGGTCACCTCGAGCTCGAGCTGGTCGGCGACCGCCTCGAGCACGAGCTCGCGAGCGACCGAGAGCGTGGCCTCCTGGGTCATCCGCTGCACGAGCTGCTCGGCGGTCTGGCCGGAGAGCTGGAAGTAGGCCTCGGCGCTGATGCCGCGGCTCTCGAGCGAGCGCCCGAGCCCGTTCAGCAGCTCGCGCGTGCGCGCCTCGACGAGCGGCCCGCCGACCTGAACGTTCGAGGCCTGGACCAGCGAGTCGACCGCCGCGGCGCGGAACTGCGTCTCTGCCTCCTCCTCGAGCACGTCGCGCATGCGCTGCTCGAGGTCGGCGCGCAGCTCGGCGAGCGTGTCGAACTCGCTCGCGGCGCGCGCAAGGTCGTCGTCCAGGGGCGGCAACACCTTCTCCTTGATCTCCTTGACCGCGACCGTCGCCTTCGCGGTCGAGCCGTCGACCGACTCGAACTCGACCTCCTTCGTCTCGCCCGGGGAGGCGCCGATCAGCGCGCGCTCGATCTCCTCGACGAGCCGGCCGGAGCCGAGCTCGACCACCAGGTCGCGCTGGCCCTCGCCGTTCTCGTCGAGCGCGTCCACAACCAGAACGTCGCCGGTGTGCGCGGGCCGGTCCTCGATCGGCGCGAGCTCGGCGACGGACTCGCGCAGAGCCTCGAGCTCCTGCTCGACGAGCTCCTGCGGCACCTCGGGCTCGGCGAACGGCACTTCGAGCTGCGACCAGTCCGCCGGCACGGGCTTCGGCTGGACGGCGACCGTCGCCGTGAACTGGAAGTCCGAATCCTCGGAGCTCGGCAGCTCGTAGTCGTACTCCGGCGCCGCGACCGGGCGGATGTTCGTCGTCGAGGCGGCGTTCATGAACCAGCCGCCGATGTGACTCTCGACCGCCTCCGTGAAGATGCGCTCGCGGCCGACCCGCGCTTCGAGCACCTGCGCCGGAACCTTGCCCTTGCGGAAGCCCGGCACCTTGACTGCATCGGCCAGGTCGTGCGTCGCGTGCTCGACCGCGTGCTGAAGGTCGGCTTGCGGCACCTCGACGGTCAGCCGGACCTTGTTGTCGGGCAGCTCCTCGACCTGGGTCGCCATCACCCGGTCCATTCAAGCAAAGCGACCGTGGCCGGCCGAGGAAAGGGTCAGTAGTCGTCCGGCTCGCCGTCGTCGTACTCGAGGTGCTCGAGCCGCGTCATCAGCCCCACGCCGCGGAAGTAGACCTTGTTCGAACGGGGGTAGTACGCGATGTCGTTCGGCTCGCGCGTGCCGTAGGCGAGGTAGGTGACGCCGTCGTCTCCGGCGACGATCGAGTGCGCGACTCGCGACCCGGGCGGCCGCGCGAATACGTGTCCGGCGTGAAGCTCGTGCCGCTCCGGCTCGGCGCCGCGAACGGGCAGTAGCTCGAGCGTCCCGCTCCCCTCGAGCACGACGAAGGCCTCGGACTCGAGCGAGTGACAGTGCGGCGGGCAGCCGCGCTTGCCCGACGGACGTCGGATCCAGTTGAGTCCGGAGCGCTCCGAGCCGGCGGCGGCGGCAACCACCTTGTCGCCATCCGCGTCGAGCGGAACGTCCTCGAGCGCGACCACGTTCGCCGGCCGCTCGCCCGCCTCGGCGAACTCGAGTTCGCCGACCTCGGCCTCGACGTCCCAGGGGTCGTCCGTCCGCCCTTCGAGCCAGGGCCAGCCCAGCCGCACCGCGTTCGACCGCGGCAGCCAGCCGTATTCGACGGGATGGCGCGTCCCGAAGACGAGGTAGTCGAGCCCGTCGGGCCCGCCCCTGAACGTGTGCTCGTGGTGGTCGGCGACCTGCACAACTGTGTCCCCGGCGCGCACCTCGCAGACCGCCTCGTCCTGCCAGAGCAGGCCCGAGCCGCCGAGCACGTAGTAGACCTCTTCGGAGAGCCCGTGCGAGTGCGGCGGCGTCGGTAGGCGGCCGGGCTCGACGCGAACGCGGTTGACCCCGATCCCTTTCGCGCCGGCGGCGTCGCCGAGGCGCTGCCAAGTCGCGTCCATCGGCCCCTTCTCGTTGCGGCGGCCCTCGACCTCGTCCCAGTGCGCGAGCACGCCGGGAAGTATCAGCGAAGCTGCAGATACTCGTTCGCGCCGCTCACGGAGAGGCCCGGCGTCGGGCCGCCGCCGATCACGTAGACGCGCCCGCCGAAGCCGAGCACGCCCAGCCCGTGCCTCGCGGTCGGGAGGTCGGGCAGGCGGCGCCAGCGGCGGGTGCGCACGTCGAACGCGTACACCGCGGCCGACGTTCCCGCGGGCGACTCGCCCCCGGCCGAGACGAGCAGCGGGCCGACCGAGGCCGAGTCGGTGCCGCCTCGCGTCTCGGGCACCGACGGCAGCGAGACCCAGCGGCGGCGCTTGGGGAGGTACGCCTGGAAGGCGTCGAAGTTCGTCCCGGCCTCGCGCCCGGCCACGGCGTACACGCGACCGCCGAGCGCGCTCACGCCAAGGTGCTCGCGCGGCCTCGGCCCCGGGATCCTCGTCCAGCGACGAGTCTGGAGGTCGAACGCGAGCGAC
Source organism: uncultured Actinomycetes bacterium (assembly GCA_963772975.1). Lineage (GTDB taxonomy): Bacteria > Actinomycetota > Thermoleophilia > Gaiellales > Gaiellaceae > AC-32. The sequence goes on along the minus strand of CAVYZH010000010.1, from coordinate 978,771 downwards.
ATCTGCGCCAGGCCCCCTTCGGCGACGCCGCCGATCACGTAGAGCGTCCGCCCGACGATCGCCGCGCCCGCCGCGGCGCGCGGCTCCGGAAGGCCCGGCAGCCGCCGCCAGCGCCCGCTCGAGAAAACGGACGCGCGCTTCGGGGCGCCGTAGCCGCCGACGACGTACAGCTTGTGTCCGTCCGAGGCGGCCATGCCGTGGTTCACAGCGGCCGGCAGGTCTGGCAGCCGCCGCCAGCGGTTGCGCGCCGGCGAGTAGACGTCCACGCGCCGGGAGCTGCGTCCGTCGGCGAGGAAACCGCCGGCCACGACGAGCTCGTCCCCGAAGGTCGCCGCGGCCACCTCGCTTCGCGGCAGGGGCAGGCGCGTCCCGCTCTTCCAGGCGCCCGCCTCGCGCCCGGCGTTAGCAGTGCCGAGCGCGAGCGTCCCGGCGCCGAGCAGCGCGATCAGCCGGAGAGCCATGAGAGTGCGGGCGAGAGGACTTGAACCTCTAAGGAGCCTGAGCCCCAACGGGACCTAAACCCGCCGCGTCTACCAATTCCGCCACGCCCGCGCGCACGTGAAGGATAGAGGCGGTTGCCGACTAACTAGTTCGAGCGGGCTCCGTCTCAACTCCGGCAATGAACGCAACTGTCACCGCACTTCCCACCGTCGAGTCGCTCAGCGAAGAGATCCGCGGCGTCGTCTACGAGCGCCAGACCCTGCGCTCCGTCGGCGCCGGGCGCGACGAGCTGGAGCGCAACCGCGGCGAGCTCGTCCGCCTGCAGCAGGCGCTCGTCGCCGCGCTCATCCGACGCCACCTCCCCGCCGCCGCGGCTTAGTCCCCAGGCCGCGACGGGCTATCCTGTGCACGCTGCGCGGTGGCGGTAGCTCAGTTGGTAGAGCCCCGGGTTGTGGTCCCGGTGGTCGCGGGTTCGAGTCCCGTCCGCCACCCCTCGCGCTCGGCCCCGTAGCTCAGCGGAAGAGCGGCGGACTTCGAATCCGCGCGCGGAGGTTCGACTCCTCCCGGGGCCACTGACGCCGCCGCCTGGGCGGCAACGTCAGCGGCCTGAGGTAGGTGGCCGCTCTAGAACACGTAGACGACCAGCAAGACGATCAGAACGATCAGCAGCAAGGTGCCAAGTCCGATGTACATGTCCACCTCCCGTCAGGTCGCTGACAACGTCGGAGCTGACAACGGCCGAGGCCGCGTGACGGTTACGTAACGAATGCGTCGAGGGCGTGCTCAGGGAGCCGGAACCCATGCGCCTGATAGGAACGAATCCCTGCAAAACGAGGGGTCGTGACTCACGTCGTGACTCACGCCGACGCACCTACTCGTCGGCCTGCCGTTCACGACCGACTGACTTCGCGCAGGAACGGCCGTATCGTCTCGGCGAGTTCCTTGGGGCGGTCGTGGTAGGCCCCGTGCCTGCCCGGCGTGGTCACGACATCTGCGCCGAGCCGCTTGCTGAGCCGCCCGGCGACCTCGGCGAAGAAGTCGTGGCTGTCCGCGCTCACGACCAGCAGCACGGGGACGGCGATGGCGGCTAGCGCCTGGTCGTCCGGCATGGACCGCTCGTAGGTGCCGAGCTCGACGTCGAAGAGAGTGCTTGCGCTGGCACAGAGCCGTTCTCGGAGCGCGGGGGAAAGCTGTGTCCACGCGTCGTCTCCGGCGATGTATTGCCAGAACCGCTCCACCGCCAAGTGAGGTCCGCCTTCGGCCATCGACTGCCGGACGACTTCTTGCAGTGGGGATCGGACCACGTCGAAGTCGTCGAGGACCGCGTACACCCCTGGTTCGTGCAGGACGGCACCGCGCACGATCTCGGGGTGGCGGGTCAACATCCAGAGCGCGAAGTTCCCGCCGCTGCTCGTGCCGAAGACCGCCAGCGGACCGACCGCCAACGAATCGACCAGGGCCGCCGCATCATCGGCCTGCTCCACGGCCGACGTCGTCGTCCACCCTGCCGGAGGCGGACTCCGGCCGTTCCCACGCCGGTCGTAAGTGATGACCGTGAACTCGTCGGCCAGGAGATCGGCGAGCGTGTCGAAATGACCGCCGTCGCCGGTCGCCCCCATGATCAAAAGAACAGGCGGGCCGCCGCCGCGGACCTCGTGGTAGAGCTCGGCACCGTTGACGCTGACCATCGGCATCGCAAGGCTCGCTGGGATCTTAGACATGCCGCTCCTCGGGCAGATCCGCGCCGCGACAGCATGGCACGTCATCGTGCGCTACCCGTACCGGCCCGCGGGCACTAGAGCTGGAGCGAGCGGGACCGGCGCGGTCGGCGCCTGCCGGAACGCCTCGCGCACGCGCTCGCGGGCGATCGCGGCATCCGGGTGCCCGTAGGTCGTTCGCACCAGCTTGCCGCCGTCGCGGTGACCGAACTGGAGCGCGATCACGTGGTCGGGTAGCCCGAGCACGTTGAGCGCGTGCCAGCCGAAGTAGTGACGGGTCGCCGTGTAGAGGTCGACGTTGCCGAGCCCCGCGGCGCAGCGGACGCGGTTCCAGTGGTGCGCCCGAGACGAGGGCCGGTAGTGCGAGCCGCGCAGCTCGTCGAGGCGACTCTAAGCCCATCGGCTAGCCGCATCGCGCACGACGAGTCGGCATCGTTCGCTGAGGTGGACAGATATCGGCCTCGGACTTGTGGCGTGAAGTGTCGGCCCCCGCGACGTGGCAACGCCCGGGGGCCCGGCGGCGGGCGAGTAGACCCACCGCATCGCCATCGTCGCGCGTCTGCCCGCTGCCTGCGGGGGTCGTGAGTCACACCGCCTGTCGTGTCTCAGAATCGTGACTCAGAGGGCCGGGGTCAGCCTCCCCGGAGCTCCGGCTCCAGCCTCGCTCCCGAGGTCGGAGAAGGCGCGAAGTTCCTGGTCAGGAGCAGGGTGGCGGCCCGATCAGGCCCGTCCTGGTCCCTGCTGGCCCAAACGGGTCCCCTATGCGCCTGGGAGGATTCGAACCTCCGACCCACGGCTTAGAAGGCCGTTGCTCTTCCGCTGAGCTACAGGCGCTTAGAGCCGGAAAGGGTACTAGCGCAAGCGGGCGCCGAAGTCGGCGGTGACGATCGTCGCCGACCCGCCGCCGTAGACGCCGGGAGCGCTCGTCGAATGGACGGCGCCGAGGCCGATCTCACGCCAGCGGGCGTTGAGCAGGTTCGCCCGGTGGGGCGGGCTCGAGAGCCAGAGCTTGAACGCGCGCGAGGCGGGGATGTCGGGGCCACCCCAGACGAGGTTCTCGCCCACGCTCCAGCTGCGGTAGCCGCTCGGCGAGTAGGCCTGCTTGAGCCGCTGCGCGAACGACTGGCCGTTCGCCGAGTCGTGGCTGAAGAACCCGAGCTTTGCCATCTGCGCCGAATGGCGGTTGGCGACGCCAGTCAGCGGCTCGGAAACCCTCAGGCGCACGAGGCCGTTCGCAGCGCGGAAGCCGTTGATCTGCGCGAGCAGCGCGCTCCGAAGCTGCGCGGACGGTGTCGTCGTCGCTTGCGGGCGGGCCGAGCCGGACGAGGGCGCGACCGCGACCACGAGCAACGCCGCGAGCGCAGCGAGGACCCTGGCATTCCTGCCCATAGGCACGCAATCGGCCTGCCGCTGCCAAGCGCCAATGACTCGAACGAGGGATCAGAGCGCGGTGCTGGGGTGCTCGTGCCGGTGCGCGCGCCAATCGTTGATGACCACCTGGATCGAGCCCGCGACGGGAATCGCCCCGAGCGCGCCGAGGATCCCGGCCAGCTCCGCGCCGATCAGGATCGAGATCAGCACCGCGAGCGGCGAGAGCTGGACCGTGCGGCCGTAGACGAGCGGCTGCAGGACGTGGTTCTCGACCTGCTGGTAGACGATGAAGAACACGACCACGATGATCCCGGCGGGGATCGAGTGGATGAAAGCGACTGTCCCGATCAGGATCGCCGCAATCGTCGCGCCCGCAAGCGGGATCAGGTCCAGGATCGCGACGATCAACCCGAGCGCGACCGCATAGGGCACTCCGAGCAACAGGAGGGCGATCGTCGTCAGGCCGCCGGCGATCAGGCTGATCAGCAGGTTGCCGGTGACGTAGCCGCCGACCGTCCGGTAGATCTCGTGCCCGACCTTCCGCCAGCGCGGCCGCGAGCTCTCGGGCAGCAAGCCGAAGCCGCGCTCGACCCAGCTCGGGCCCTCGAGCAGCATGAAGTACGTCATGAAGAGGATGGTGATGCTCGCGACCACGATCGAGATCACGCTCTTCGCAACCGAGACGGCGACGCCGGAGAGGCCGAGCACCTTGGTCGCGCCCCCGTCGCTGACGGCTTTCCGGATCCGCTCCTGGATGTGGTACTTCGTCTCGAGGAACCCGAGCCGCCCGCGGCCGTGGGTGACGTCGTGCGCGTAGTCGGGGAGCTTGTTGACGAAGTCGTTGACCTGGTGCACGAGCGTCGGCACGAAGGTGAAGCCGATCGCCACGATGAGGCCGAGCGCGAGTAGGTAGGCGACCGCCGCCGCGGCGCCGCGGCGCTTCAAGCCCCGCCACCGCTGGAGCCACTCGACGGCCGGGTTCAGCGCGAGCGCGAGGAAGAGCGAGATCGCGATCCAGGTCAGCACGTGGCGCGCGATCCAGATCACCTCGAGCACGACCGCAACCGCGATGATGATGACCAGCAGCGACAGGATCGTCCGCAGGCGGAACCGGACCAGGCGCTCCGGAATCACCCGCGCAGCATCGCGCGTCGGTCGGACGGTCTCCGCTCGACGGGCTACGCTTCCGAGCGGTCGCGGGCGTAGCTCAATGGTAGAGCCCTAGCCTTCCAAGCTAGTTATGCGGGTTCGATCCCCGCCGCCCGCTCTGGGATACGAGAACGGCCTCCCGAGGGAGGCCGTTCATATATGAGCGGGCCGATGCGGCGACATGTTCCCCGAGCCCCTGCGGCGAGACGTCGAAGGTGGCCCGCGTTGCCTGTAGGCACAGTGTCGGCGACTGCGGGTCTAGGACCCTCCCTCGATAGGGTGATTTCGTGGATCGAGTCGTCCTGGCCCGCCACGGCGAGAGCGAGCGCTCGGTCGACGGACTGACCAACGGCGATCCGCGCGTCCCCTGTGCCCTGACGGCCACCGGCCGGGAGGAGGCGCGGCGGCTGGGGATCGAGCTCGCGGACGACCCGATCGACCTCTGCGTGACCTCCGAGTTCGAGCGCGTGCTCGAGACCGCCGACCTCGCGCTCGCGGGCCGCGACATCCCGCGGCTCGTGCTCGCCGACCTGAACGACATCCGCTTCGGCGAGTTCGAGCGGCGGCCGCTGATCGAGTACCGCGCCTGGGCGCACGCGCACGGGCCGGAGGACGTCGTGCCCGGCGGCGACAGCCGTGCGCAAACGGTCGCCCGCTACGCGCACGCCTACCGCACGATCCTCGCGCGGCCGGAGGAGACGGTGCTCGTGGTCGCCCACGGCCTGCCGGTGCGCTACGTGCTCGACGCGCTCGAGGGCCGCAACCCCGCCGCGGCGGTCGCTCAGGTTCCCTACGCCGAGCCGTTCCGGTTGAGCGCGCAGGAACTCGAGACGGCCGTTCGCCGCCTCGAGTCCTGGGTCGGAAGCCCGTCCTGGGCTACTTGAGCTGGAAGTCGGCGTACGGCGTGGTGCCGTCGCTAAGCCGGATGTACAGCCGGCGGCAACTGCCACTCCACGAGCGATCCGTCGCCCAGTTGAACTGGAAATCGCCTCCGATGATCTTCAAGCCGGAGAGCCCGATCGGAACGTCACCTGCGACCGTGCTCGATCCCGAGTTGGGACACGTGATTCCGGTCGACCAGATCGCCTGTACCGCGTCCAGATTCGCGTAAGCGCCGGCGGCTTGGGTCAGGCCCCACTTGACGGGAATCGTCCGACCCGCGGTGTCGATGTTCAGGATGGGTGGGTTGGAGATCGGCGGCCGGAAGCCGGAGAAGCCGAACAGGACTCTGTAGCCGACCGACTTCGTCCTCACGTTGCCGGAGAGGTCGGTACCCGTGATCGTGAAGGTGTGAGAGCCGACCTTGGAAGTGTCGAGCAGCCCACCGCTCACAATCGGCGGCCCGCCGATGTCGGTCGTGCCGGTGCAGGACGCCGTTCCGCCCAGGTCGGAGCAGTCGAACGACGTCTTGACCTGCTGGTTGAGCGTGTACGTGTCGCCCGTCAGCGGCTGCGAGGCGAGCAGCGACGGAGCGGTGGTGTCGACCGCAGACTGGAAGTTGACGGCCTTGTTGAAGCTATAGCCAACGTTGCCGACCGCGTCCTGCGCCTCCGCGTCGAGCCTGATCGAGGATGCGCCTGCGTCGAACGTCGCCGTCCATAGCCCACCGCCAGCATTGGTGAGGGACTTGACGGTCCAGTCGTGCGCGCCGGTGGTGTAGAAGACAGCCACCCGCGCAAGCCCGGAGGCATCGGACACTCGAACGAAGGCCGTGAAGGACGTGCTGCCCGTCTTGACCGCGCCGACCTGCGTGATCAGCGGCGGCGTCACGTCGTTCGAGCCCGAGTAGCCGATGTCGAGGCCGATGGAGTTCACCGTCAGCTCCGTGCCCTTTGTGGTGTCAGCCGGAGACTCGTTCGGGAAGAACTTGCCGAGGTTGACGACGGCCGTATCGTGCTCCTGCCCGAAGCTGCCGTCACGGTTGACGGCGACGAGGTTTGCCGGGAAGTAGATGTTCGCGTAGTCGGTCGCCGGCAGCTCGTCCTTCGAGAAGACGAGCGGGAACGGTTTGACGGGCTTCACGTCCGGCGTGCTGGTGCTCGTGTTCAGGCTGCGGATCCACGCCCCGTGCGCGACCGTGCCGGGAATCGTGACGTCGCGCGAGACAGTCGGCTGGGCCGGTCGGTAGAAAGCCGAGAGCGTCCCAAAGGACAGCGGGGTTCCGGGCGTGCTCGTGTCGGTGCTGCCGTATGGATGCGCCGAGTCGTAGAACAGCGTGCGGCCTCCGCTGACGGAGTGGCCGGTGACGTTTGCGCTGATCACGCCGAGGTGCGCAGTGTCGACACCGTTCTCGACGCCGTGGCTCGGCGGGGTCACCGCCGGCGGCTGGTTGACGGGCGCGATGGAACCGAAGTCGTAGAACGGCAGGCCGTACATGTTGGCCTCGATCATCACCTTCTCATCGAGGACGTCGTAGTTCGACGGCTCCGCGTAGTACTGGTGCAACGCTCGCACCCACTGCTCGCCGATCGAGCCACCGGAGTTGATGTTGTTGGCGAAGTGGTCCATCAGCCGCTCGGAGAGGTCGATCAGGTCCGTATCCCCGTAGCCAAAGCCGGTGTTGCCGATGTAGACCGCGGCCTTTGCGGCCGCATACGCCTGCGCCCAGTCCTTGAGCCGCTGCTGGTCGTCCGCTGCGACGGTCGAGAGGAGCGAGTCCGGGATGTTCAGCGCACTGTGGCAGCCGACGGTGAACAGCAGCCGGCCGGCAAGCGAGTGGGTCGGATCGATGTCGCCGGTGGTCGCGAAGCCCGCAAGCGTGAGTGGAGTGGGCAGGCTCGCAGGTTGGGCGACCCAATGGCTGTAATGCGCCCAGATTGCGCCGACGTCTGGGACTGGCGAGCTCTGGAAGAACGCATCCAGTAGGTTCTGCCGATTCCAGCTGTTGGTCGGGGGGATCAGCGTGCTGTTGCTCGTACTCGCCAGTCCGAGCTGAGTCGAGAGGGCGTCGCTCGCCGCCTGCGCTCCGTCCGAGAAGAACGAGTCACCGGTCGTCAACGCGCTTTGCAGGTTCAGATGCCCCTGTGAGTCGTGGTATTGCTGCAGCTGTCCGTTGATCTCAGCAGGCGTCTCGATCAGGCGTGACACCGCCACGTCCGGCAACGGGACGTCGTGCCCGAGCCACGGATGCTGCGTGAACGCGCCGTAGGCGCTGTTGGTGAGGTACGTGTTCTGCGCGGCTGCGGCGTAGATCGCGTTACCCGTCGCCAGGCCGTTGGTCGTGAATGCGAGGTCGTTCGCCTCGTCCACTTCCGGCGAGACCGCGTTCAAGTCTTGCTGGCGCCACATCGGCAGCGCGGTGTCGGTGCCGAGCAAGACGACGTACTTCAGGTTCGGGTACTTGGCGCGGTAGGTGGTCACGAGCGTGTTGATCGAGCGCACGACGCCGTTTGCCGCGTCGACTGAGCACGGGTTGGAATCCCACGCCGAGTACGCGTTGCGAACGTTCAGGTCGCCGTCGACCTGGAGGATCTTGCCGCCGACGCCCGGATCTGCAGCGACCTGGTTGAGCATGGACGAGGTGCCGAGCAGTGAGTCCGCTTCAGATGCGCCATACAGCCCGACGAGCCGCTGACGATTCACGAGGAAGATCGTGCGGACGCTCGGATCGTTCGCCGTGGGGACTGCCGGCAACGTGCCGGGCGTGGCGCTGCCGAGGCCTAGCACGGCCGGGCAAGCCGGCAGCGTCGGCGGCGGCGTCACCTTCACGCGCAGGACGTAATTGTCCGAGCTGAAGGCCCCGTTGTAGCCGCTGACGCCGATCACGGCCGCTCCTGACTCGCCGTGTGTGACGATCTGCGTGACCTCGTTTACCGAGCCACGGTTCGCGGAGATGCTGCCCGCCGTGCCGATCGAGCCGGCAGCGCCAGTCGCGGCAGCGCCCAGATCGGAGGCTGCGTCCGGCTGCAGCGCCCCGTTCGAGTTGTCGACGCCAGGTCCGGAGTCCTCGAGCGGGATGCTGCCCGCCGCGCCGATCGAGCCGACGGCGCCAATCGAACCGGCCGTGCCGATCGAACCGGCGGCACCGATCGAGCCGGCCGCGCCACTCGACTGCACGCCGGGCGCGGGAGGCTTGTTCACCACAAGGTCGAGATCCGCGTCGCGAGGAACCTTGAGATAGACCTGCACCTTGGTCCCAGAGGCGAGCCCGTCGAGCGGGAAGCGGAAGAATTCACGGTCGCTCGAGGCCGCGACATGACCCACGACAAGAGTGTTCTTGTCGATTGTAGGAGCGGTCGCAGGATCGTCATTCGGCTCCCAGTGCTGGGTGACGGTCACGGGCGCCTGGTCCGGTGCCGAATACGTGCCGCTGGCCGTCACGTCGACCTTCGAAGTCTGCGTCCCGATCGTCAGCCCCGAGTACGAGGCGAAGTCGAGCCGCACGTGCCGGGTGGCCGTGCCCGGACACGGTGTGCCAGGGGGAGACGACCAGACCGGCCCGTCGCCGTTGTCGGTCGGATCGGCCGCGGCCAGCTGAGCTCCGCCGGCGTACGAGAACTTGGACGAGCCCGCAACGGGGAAGAAGCCCTTCGGCAGCTTTACGTGGACCGATGTGAGCGTGGGGCTCGCCGCGCAGACGAGGTCGAAGTCGACGTGGTAGTGGACGTTGAGGCCCGTACCCACGCCGGAAATGTTCTGCAGGCCGTCGAGCAGGATCTCCTCCCACGGATAGTCCGAGGCAGTGAGCATCGCCTGGACGAGCTGCCCGATCGTGATGGTGGTGTTGGTGTAGTACGGGGGCTGCAGGTGCTCGAAGAGCTGCTCTAGCGTCAGCGCGGGCAGGATGGCGTTGGCCGCAGAGGCATCGCCTAGCGTCTTTCCCGTGCAGTTGAAGGAGCCGCTGCAATTCACCACATCGGAAAGCGGATTGATCGCCGCGGCAGTCAAGGGGACATTGGCAAGACCCGTGAAGCGGAGGTCGAGCGAGCTCGCCTTGATCGAGCCGACCGCTCCGATCGAGCCCGCGGCGCCGATCGAGCCCGCGGCGCCGATCGAGCCGGCTGCCCCGATCGAGCCGACGCGGATCGAGCCGAGATTCTGCGTCCCGAGCTGACCTGCGATCGCGACGCCGAAGACAGTGTTCGTGGACAAGGTCACGCCCGCGGCGCTTCCACGTGTGGCCGGATCGTTGAGTGCATCCGTCCAGCTGGCGTAGTAACTCCCGTCGGGCTTCGCCGGCGGAGAAAGGTGGTTGAGCGTGGTGTTGCCGAGCAGGACCGCGCCGAGCGGGACGTTGCGCCAGAGGCTCGTCACGAACGGGACCTTGCTCAGCGGCAGCGACGTCAGCCGCCCCCACGGCGTCTTCCCGTCACCGCCGGTGTCCGGGGTGGCGTAGGTGGCCATGTCGTAGAACGTCAGGGCCTGGAGCGGTTGGTTGGCCATGGGCGTGTTCTTGAGGATGTCCGCCCAGGTTGCGCCGGAGAGCGGGAGGTCGGACAGCACGATCCGTTTCAGAACCGCCCCGCCTCCGGGGATCGAGGCCGTGTCGATCGAGCCGGCGGTGCCGATCGAGCCGGCCGCACCGATCGTCCCGAGCCCGATATAGCCGACCCCGATCGAACCCGCGGCGCCGATGGAACCGGCTGCACCGATCGAGCCCGCAGCTCCGATCGAGCCGACGGCTCCGATCGAGCCTGCAGTGCCAATCGAGCCAGCTGCGCCGATCGAGCCAGCTGCGCCCGTGGAGCCGGCGGGCCCGGAGTTCGGGTCCGGGCTCAGCGTCGCGAGGCGGTTCACCGGAACCGACCCGAGCGGGACCGACTTGATCCCCGCCGGCACCGACTGCTCGTCGGAGGTCATCGTCAGACCGCTGACGGTCGTGTCGGAGACGGTGACGTGGACGTGCTGCTGGGCGCGGTCGCTGCCGTCGACGTTCGCGTGCACGGTGTAGTCGTACGTCCCGGTCGGTGTGCCGCTAGGGACCTGGACGGTCAGCGTGTACGCGAGATCAGCGGGCGCGGTCGTCGGGCCCAGTGTCGGTGGGTTGAAGCTCAGCGTCGGCTTCACCGACGCCTCGGGCCCATCGACGTTGAACGTGACGCTGTCGACATGCGATGCCGCCTGGTTCACCAGGGCGACGATCTGCTCCCTGAGCGATGCGGTACCGGTGGCGTGCGTGACCCCGCTGCCGCCCGTGTAGGCGGCGAGTGCCCCTTGGCAGGTGGCGACCTGGAAAGGACCGCCTTGCCAGGCGCGTGGGTTGTATGTGACGAAGGAGACGTTCGTGTGCCATGTCTCGTGAAGCGTTTGGAGAGTCGGCAACGACCTGAGAGCTCCGACTCCGGGAGGTCCGGGATCGGTCGGTGGTGTGTTTGGGCAATCCGGGAAGTCGGTGTGCAGCGTCGCATCGTGGGGTAGCGAGTCGCCGAGGACGATCATGAAGCGCGCAGCACCGGCATCCCAATGCAGGTGCATGTCGCTGAACGCCTCGTAAAAGGCGGTGTTGTAGGCCTCAGGTTCGTCGCCACCGCCCGCCGCGCTCAAGCTTCCTAGAGCACACTTGATCGGCGTTTGCCCTTCGCACGAGCCGCTGCCCGAGTTGTCCGTAAAGTCCTGCGCGACTCGCCACGGGAGGCCCGACACGGCGTTCACGCCCACCAACGTGTCGCCGTAATCCTTGAACTCGGCGACGGAGAACTTCGCGTGCGGGATGCTCTCCTGAAGCTGCGAGACCAACGCCTCGGCGTCGTTGCTCGCGTCGGTGATCGCGGCGCCCATGCTGCCGGTCGTGTCGAACGCGAGCAGGATGTCGGCAGCCCCGGGCAGCTTCGCCAGATGAAGGGTCGACTCGACGGTCGTCGAGCTGCCCTTCCCAAGCGTCACATTGACTGGAGTCGGACTGATCCCGTCGGCGGGCGGAGGCGCCTCGGCGGCCGTGCCGCCGGTCGCGAGCATTAGTAGAGCTGCTGCCGCCACAGCGACCAGCGCGAAACGACGAACTATCATGAAAAACCCCTCTCGGCCGCAGACGCCATCAGTCCCATTCCCCGGCCGTGATGGAACCTCACGACCGCGGCAGACACTACGCCGCCGAGGGAGATTGTCAAGCATGCGAGAATCCCTTTTCGGCGCTGGAGGGGCTACGAAGCGGGCGCCGGAGGGCTTGTGACCGCGGTTCCTGAGACCAGCTCATCGTTCGTCGACCTGACGCCGTTTGTGCCGCGCGTCGTCGTCGACTGGCTGCGCGTTGACCCCGAAGCGCGACACCGCCGGCTCGAGGGAACGCTCGCCTTCGTCGACATCTCGGGCTTCACGGCGCTGAACGAGCGGCTCGCGCAGAAGGGCAAGCTCGGCGCCGAGGAGGTGACCGAGGTGATGAACCGCACCTTCGAGCGCCTGCTCGACGTCGCCTACGCCTTCGGCGGCGGCCTGCTCAAGTTCGGCGGCGACGCGCTGCTGCTCTTCTTCACGGGCGAGGACCATGCCGCTCGGGCCTGCGACGCCGCCTACGGGATGCGCACCGCGCTCCAGGAGCTCGGAGAGCCGCAGACCTCGGTCGGGCCGGTCGACGCTGAAGATGCACGTCGGCATCCACGCCGACGCGTACGACTTCTTCCTCGTCGGCGAGTCGCACCGGGAGCTGCTGCTGACGGGGCCCGGCGTCACGCGAACCGTGGCAATGGAGTCGGGCGCCGAAGCCGGAGAGATCCTCGTCAGTGACGAGACCTCGGCAACGCTCCCAGCTGAGCTGCTCGGTGGGGCGAAGGACGGTGGCCGTCTGCTGAAGCTCTCGGCGGGGACGAGCGGCGGGATCGAGCCGCTGCCGCCGCTCGAGGGCATCGATCTCGCCGCCTGCGTGCCCGGCCCAATCCGCCGTGTGCTCGCGGACGGCCGCGCCGAGTCCGAGCACCGGCAGGCCTCCGTTGCCTTCGTGCACTTCGGCGGTGTCGACGCGCTGCTTGCCGAATCAGGCGCCGAACGAGTTGCCACGGTGCTCGACGAGCTCGTCACGGGCGCCCAGCGCGTCGCGGACGAGCACGGCGTCACCTTCCTCGAGACCGACATCGACACCGACGGCGGCAAGATGATCATCGTCGCCGGCGCGCCGGAGACCGCGGGCGAGGACGAGGAGCGCCTCCTGCGCACCGCGCGCGGAATCGGCGACCTCACGACCGAGCTGCCGCTCCGGATCGGCACCGCCCGTGGCCGCGTCTTCGCAGGCGAGGTCGGTGCCCGCTTCCGGCGCACCTACACGATCCTCGGCAAGACGGCCGCCCTCGCCGCGAGGCTGATGGGCAAGGCCAAGCCCGGCCAGGTGCTGACGACGTCGGATCTGCTCGAGCGCTCGCGCAGCACGTTCGAGACGGTCGAGCTCGAGCCGCTGACGCTGAAGGGCATCGCCGAGCCGGTCACGGCCTTCGACGTCGTCGCCGTCTCCGGCACCGCCGCAGTCGAGCCCGAGCGCCGGCTCCCGTTCGTCGGCCGCGAGCGCGAGCTGACGATCCTCTCCGCGGCGCTCGCGCCGGTGCGGATGGGCTTCGGCAACCTGGTCGAGCTGATCGGCGAGCCCGGGATGGGCAAGTCGCGGCTCGTCGAGGAGCTGCAGGCGCAGGCGCCGGACCTGCTCTCGGTGACGACGGCATGCGCCCAGTACGAGGCTTCGACGCCGTACTTCGCCTTCCGCGGCCTGCTCCGCTCGCTGCTCGAGCTGCCGCAGAACGGCGCTGCCCCGGACGCGCTGCGCGAACGCGTGGCGGAGCTGGACCCCGAGCTCATGCCGTGGCTGCCGCTCGTCGCGCTGCCCCTCGACGTCCACGTCGAGCCGACCAAGGAGGTCGAAGAGCTCCAGCCGGCGTTCCGGCGGGCCCGCCTGCACGGCGTCGTCGAGTCGGTGCTGACGAAGCTGCTCGAGGGCCCGACCTTGCTCGTGATCGAGGACGTCCACTGGATGGACGAGGCCTCGTCCGAGCTCCTGCGCCACCTCGGCGGCCAGGTCTCGACCCGCCCGTGGCTCGTATGCGCGACCCGCCGGCCCGTCGAGGGCGGCTTCTCGGCGGCCGACGGCGTGCCTCCGATCCCCGCGATGACGATCCAGCTGCAGCCACTCGACGACGAGGCCTCGCAGGAGCTGATCGGCGCGGCCGCCGCGCAGGGCCTGCTCCAGCACGAGGCGGCCGCGATCGCCGGCCGCGCCGGCGGCAACCCGCTCTTCCTGCAGGAGCTCGTCGCGTCCTCGGGCGCGCCCGAGGAAGAGGCATTGCCGGAGAGCGTCGAGGCGGTCGTCGCGACGAGGATCGACAAGCTGCAGCCGGGCGACCGCGCGCTCCTGCGCTACGCGGCGGTGCTCGGGGCGAGCTTCAGCTCCGAGCTCGTGGGCGAGGTGCTGGCCGACGACCTCGAGGCCTCCGCCGACTCGGAGGCCTGGGACCGGCTTGCCGAGTTCGTCGAGCGCGATCCCTACACCCCCGGCGCCTTCCGCTTCCGTCACGCGCTCTTCCGCGACGCGGCCTACGAGGGCCTCTCCTACAAGCGGCGCGGCGAGCTCCACGGCAAGGTCGGCGAAGCCTATGAGCGGCTCGAAGGCGAAGGCCGCGGCGAGTTCGCCGAGCTGCTCTCGCTGCATTTCTTCCACGCCGGCGACGCCGAGAAGAGCTACCGCTACTCGCTCGTCGCCGGCGAGCGCGCGCAGGAGAAGTTCGCGAACGTCGAGGCGGCGGGCTTCTACCGGCGCGCAGTCGACCTCGCGCCGCAGCTCGAGCTCGACTCGGCCGAGCTGGCGCGCGCCTGGGAGGCGCTCGGCGACGTCAGCGAGCTCGCCGGCCTCTACGCCGACGCGGAGGAGGCGTACGCGAAGGCGCGCGAGCTCGACTCCCACCCCAGGCTGCTGCTGAAGGAAGGCGTGATCCGCGAGCGCTTCGGGCGCTACCCCGAGGCGCTCCGCTGGTACAACCGCGGCCTCCGCTCGCTCGACGAGCTCGAGCCCGACGAGCAGGTGCGGATGCGCTCCGAGCTCGCGCTCGCGTACGCGGGCGTGCGCGTGCGTCAGGGGGAGTTCGTCGACGGCGCCGGCTGGTGCAAGCAGGTCGTCGAGGAGGCTGGGAAGGCGGACGACCTGCCGGCGCTCGCGCACGCCTACTACCTGATGCACCTCGCCTACATCTCGAACCGCAGCCCCGAGCGAGCGGCGTTGCGCGGGCTCGCGCTGCCGATCTACGAGGACATCGGCGACCTGCTCGGCCAGGCGAACGTGCTCAACAACCTCGGTGTCGACGCCTACTACGAGGGGCGCTGGCAGCAGGCGCTCGAGCACTACGACCGCAGCAAGGCGTTGCGCGAGCGGATCGGCGACGTCGTCGGCGCGGCGACGATCACGAACAACATCGGCGAGATCAAGTCCGACCAGGGCTACCTGACGACCGCGGCCGCCCTGGCCGAGGAGGCCCGCGAGGTGTTCGCCAACGCCGGCCATCGCCTGCTGCTGACGCACGCGCTCTCGAACCTCGGAAGGATCGCCGCGCGCGGCGGCGAGCTCGACGACGCGCACCGGCTGCTGAACGAAGCGCTCGGAATCGCGGAGGAGATCGAGTCGGCAAGCCTGGTCGACGAGGTGAGGGCCCGTCTCGCCGAGTGGGCCGTGCTCGCCCGGAAGCCGGAGGAGGCACTCGAGGGCGTCGAGGCGGCGCTCGCCGGGATCCGCGAGTCCGGCGGCGGCTCGCTGCAGAACGCGCTCGCCCACCGCATCCGCGGCTACGCCCTGGAGCAGCTCGGGCAGGCCGACGAGGCGCTGGCCGCGTTCGAGCAGAGCATGGAGCTGGCGCGCGTAGCGGACGAGAGCTACGAGCTGGCCGTGACGCTCGGCGCGATCGGCGACCTGAAGACGCGCGCTGGAGTCAACGCGACGGCCGAAGCCGCGGAGGCGCGCGGCCTGTTGGCGCGGCTGGGCGTCGTCTCCACGCCTGAAGTGCCCATCTAGTCGGGACGGGCGGATTCGAACCGCCGGCCTCCTGCTCCCAAAGCAGGCGCGCTAACCAGGCTGCGCTACGTCCCGTTTGCTGAGTGTAACCCGGAAACTTTGCGGTGTTTGCGCAGCTTTTCGCTGTTTCAAATCACATTTGTCACGGTTTCCGACGGCTTACGTCCGCAACCTGTGGTTACATGCCGCCCACTCGTGGCCAGACGAGTACGCACCGGGGTGGCGGCCGTCGTCACCGCGCTTAGCTTGGCCGGAGCCGCCGATGCGGCCTCGACCGCGACGTTGACTCCGCCGGAGGCGTCCTTGCTGACCGCCATGAACGAGGTGCGCCTCGCCAACGGCCTGCAGCCGCTGCGTGCCGACGCGAGGCTCGAGCGCGCCGCCCGTGCGCACAGCTCGCGCATGCTCCGCACCGGCACCTTCGCCCACGGCGCCTTCTCCACGCGCATCCGCCGGACCGGCGTCCACGCGAAGCGGGTCGGCGAGAACCTCGCGTGGAGCCAGGGCCGGCTGCGCGCCGCCCGCACGATCCTGCAGCTGTGGCTCGCGAGCCCCGAGCACCGCGCGAACCTGCTGCACCCGGGGTACCGCATCGTCGGGGTCGGCGCCCTCCGCGGCTGCTTCGCCGGGCACCGGCACACGCTGATGGTGACGACCGACTTCGCCGGCCGCTAAGCGGCGGGCGGATCCAACAGGTCGCGCAGCTCGGCGAGCTTCTCGCGCCGTAGGGCGTCGCGCTCGCCGCGGTCGACGCGGTCGATCAGCTCGCGGACGAGCGGCGCCAGCTCCACCGGGTTGAACGGCTTCGTGACGTAGTCGATTCCGCCGAGGTCGAGCCCGCGGGCGCGGTCGCGCGCCTCGGCTCGGGCGGTCAGGAAGACGATCGGGATCCCGTTCGTGCGCTCGCCGTCGATCAGCTCCTCGGCGACCTGCCAGCCGTCGAGGCCGGGCATCATCACGTCGAGCAGGATCACGTCCGGCTCGTCGTTGCGAGCCATCTCGAGCCCCGTCGGCCCGTCGCTCGCCTCGAGCACCTCCATTCCCTCCGCCTCGAGGTTCACGCGGCAGAGGAGGCGGATCGGTGCTTCGTCGTCGATTACCAATACCCGCGTCATTCACGCTCTCTCTTTCCGAAGGCTTGCCTATGCCCGTTCGCAGGCCGATTCACTCGCGCTCGCTCAAGACCGGCGCCGCCGAGAGTGGCAACGCGAACACGAAGCTCGAGCCTTCACCCTCGACCGAGCGCACCGATATGCGGCCGTGCATGGCGGCGAGCAGCTCCTTGGCGATGAAGAGCCCGAGGCCGGTGCCCCCGCTCGCGAGATCTCGGCCGCTGCTTTCGGCGCGGTAGAACTTCGCGAAGATCCGGCTCTGCTCCGACTGCGGGATGCCGATTCCCTCGTCGTCCACACTCACCTCCACGGTGTCGTCGCGACGGCGGGCCGAGACCCGCACGGTGCCGCCTCCGGGCGAGTACTTGACGGCATTCTCAACGAGATCCATCACGATCTGCCGGAGCTTCTCGCGGTCGGCCGCGGCGGCCAGCGGCTCGGGCGGAAGATCGAGCACGAACTCGTGGCCGTCGAGCACGAGCGACTGCTTGGCGGCGGCGACGACCTCGGCCACGACCTCGCCGACATCGGTGGCACCGAGCTGCACCTGGAGATCGCCGGAATCGAGCTGGGCGACCGCGAGCAGGCGGTCGACGATCGAGGTCAGGCGACCGGCCTCCGAGGCGATGTAGCTGAGGAACGTGGTGCGCTCCTCCTCGCCGAAGAGCACGTCGTCGCGGAGCAGCGTCTCGGCGAAGCCGTAGATCGAGGTCAGCGGGGAGCGCAGCTCGCGGGAGACGTTCGAGACGAACTCGGACTTCATCTGCTCGACGACCCGCTCAGAGGAGATGTCGCGGAAGGCGAAGATGCGGCCGGCCACCGCGCCGGCAGGGTCGCGCATGACGGCCTCGGTCAGCGAAAGCCAGATCTCCTCGCCGCCGCGGCGGAGCGGCACTAGCCGCTCGCCTGCGGGCACGTCCTCGCCCGACTCGAGGTCGCGCTGCAGCACCTCGCTCGGCGGGTGGCCGAGCGCGTCGTCGCCGGGAACGCCGGTGATGCGCTCGGCGGCGCCGTTCCAGAGCACGACCTTGCCCTCGCGGTCGACGGCCACGATCCCGTCGGCGATGTTGGCGAGAATCGCCACGCTACGCTCCTTCTCGAGCGCGACGCTCTGGTAGAGCTCGGCGCTCGAGAGCGCGGCCGACGCGTTGCCGGTAAACGCCGCGAGCGCCTCGATCTCCTCCTCGCGCCAGGCCCGCGGGGCGCGGCAGTAGACCGAGAGCACGCCCTGGACTGCTCCTTCGGGGCCGAGGAGCGGCGCGGCCACGCAGGAGGCGTAGCCGGCGGCGAGCATCGGGTCGGCCTGCAGCAGGCGCTGGTCCTCCCGAGCATCCGAGACCGCGACCGGCGCCCGCGACTGCACGGCGTCACCGGCGAGGCGTGCGGTCGAGGCGACGCGCGAGTCGAGCACGTCCTCCGCCTCCTCCCCCATTCCCGCCGCGGCGACCAGCTCGTCGCCGGCAAGCAGCCGGATCACCGCGGCGTCGGCGTCGAGCAGCGTCGGCGCCTGGCGGACGACCTCCTCGAGCACGGCGGCCGGGTCGAGCTCGGTGGCCAGCTGCGAGCCAGTGCGCGCGAGCTGCTGCGCCAGCCCGCGGGCCTGCCGCTCGGCTTCGAACAGCTCGCTTCGCTCGAGCGCGCCGCGAGCGGCTCCCGCGAGGTTGCGGGCGAGCTCGAGGTCGTCGTCGGCGAAGCGCCGCTCCTCGGCGAAGAAGACGAGCACGAGGGCGCACTCGTCGGTGCGCGGCGCCTCGACCGGCACGGCCAGCAGCGCGAGGGCGCCGCTCTCGCGCGCGACGTTCCGCCACTCCTCGTCGAAGCGCTCGTCGTCCTCGAGCCGGGGCGCAGCGAGCACGCGTCCGTTGCGCGCGGCCGCGCGGAGCGGCCCGGTCGGGTCGCCTAGGCCCTTCTCGAGGAACTGCACCAGCAGGCCCGGGAGGTTGTGCATCCCGTCCAACCGCAGGTCGTCCTCACCCGGCATCAGCACGGCCGCGCTGCCGCCGCCGAGCGCGTCTGAGGCGGCCTGGGCCAGCGCGTCGAAGGTCTCCTCGCGGGAGATCGGCTGGCCGAGCACCGCCGCGATCCGGTAGAAGCCTCGCTGGATCCGGGCCTGGCGGGTGCGCTCGGCGAAGCTCTCCGCGTTGCGGAGCGCGAGCGCGGCGAGGTTGGCGAAGGCCTCGAGCAGCCCCGCGTCGGCCTGGCTGAACCGCCGCGCTGGATCGCGCGTGCCGACGCCGAGGACGCCCATCACCTCGCCCGACCAGCGCATCGGCGCGACCATCGCGCTGCGGAAGCCCTCGTAGCCCGGGTGCGGGACCGCTTCGGGAAGATTCGCGTAGTCGTCGGAGACCACGGGCCGCCCGCGCGCGATCGCGCGGCCGGCCAGGCCGCGGTCGGCCGGGAGCTCGAAGCCGACGAACCCCTCGAGCGAGCCGTGCACGGCGGCGCAGCGGAGCACTCCCCGTTGCTGGTCGAGTAGGAAGCAGTCGACCGCCTCGGCCCGCAGCAGTCCGGCAACCTCGTCCACCAGCCGCTGCAGCACCGCGTCGAGCTCGAGCTCGCTGGTCACCGTCTGGGCCGCCTTCAGCAACGCCGACTGCTCGCCGAGCCGGCGCTCGTTCTCGTCCAGCAGCCTCGCCGTGTGCAGCGCCAGGCCGAGCTCGCGGGCGACCGCCTCGGCCAGGCCAACGTCCCCGGACGACCACGGACCCGGCTCGGGCCGGTGCAGCGCGAGCACGCCGATCATGCGGTCGAAGACGATCACCGGCGTAGCGAGCACGGCACGCGTGCCGAGGCGCGAGAGAGTCTCGACGCTGCCCAGGGACGGATCGCCGAGCTCGGGCGCGTCGAGCACGTCGGGGACGGCGACCGTACGCCGCTCCCGCCCGGCAAGGTTCGAGACCGGCAGGCCGGCGACCGCATCGCCGATCGGCTCGAGCCCGTCGGCCCACCACTCCGCGCGGATCGGCATCGTCTCGCCGTCCTCGCCGAGCCGGATGAAGCACCGCGTGGCGTCGATCGCGCGGCCGGTCTCGGTCACGGCGACGCGCGTGATCGCGTCCAGGTCGTGCACGGAGCGGACGCGGCGCGAGATCTTCGCCACGAGCCGTTCGCGCGTGAGGGCCCGGTCGAGCGCGGAGGCGGAACGCGTGCGGTCGAGCGCGATCGCGGTCTCGCCGGCGAGTGCCTCGAGCAAGCGGATCTCCTCGGTGGCAAAGGCTCGCCGCTCGCCGGTGGTCGCGGCGATCAGCACGCCGATAACGCGCTCCTCGACGATCAGCGGCACGAAGACGGCACTCTTCGCCCCCACGGTTCTCGCCAGCCGCTGGCTGACGACCGACGACGATTCGACGTCGTAGACCGAGACGGGCGCAGCCTCGAAGAACGCGCTCGCGATCCCTGAAGGCTCGTTGTGCAGGTGCACGCGTACCTCGCTCCACCAGTCGAGATCCTCGCCGGCGGAGCGGGCCAGCAGGCCGACCGCCTCGTCCTCGTCCCGGTTGACCAGCGCGAGCGCGTTGAAGTCCGTGCCGATCAGCCCTTCGGCCTCGTCGAGCAGGACGCGCGCCGCGTCGGCCGGCTCCTGGATCCGCGCGAGCGCATTGACGATGCGGGCGACCGAGTCGAGCTCGCGGTCGCGCACGCCGACGAGCTCTTCCGCTTCACGCGCGCGAGCGCCGCTCATCACGACGCCGGCCGGCTCGCTCCAGGGCCGGAGGAAGATCAGGGCCGGGACGAGCGCGACCAGCGTCGCCCCGAACGCCGGCCAGACGTGACCGCCGATCGTAGCGCGGTCGTTCAGCACCTCGGAGGCGAAGATCGCGGCCGCGATCCCGATCGCGGGAAAGATCGCCGCGAGCCCGACGTCGGTGACGGTCACCCGGTGGCGCTCGCGCCAGAGTGTCGGCGCCAGGACGGCGGTCACCATCAGGTACGCGCCCGCCAGGACGAACAGCGGAACGGCGTTGAAATAGACAGCCTGGTCTTCGGGGCTCACTGGGCGCCAGGAATCTTACGGAGGCGCCCAGGCGGCGTCGAGAGAAATCCTGGCCGGAAACCCGCTCCGTGCGACTTGGAAAGATGGGCCGGACGGCCTATTGGAATCGCCGGCGCCCAGGTCTAGCGTGGAACGCACTGGGCGATGCGAGCCGCGGCGCCCTGTATCTGGCCTTGTGGCCCGCGGCGAGCACATGGGGAGAGCCCGTCGCCACCACCCCCCGAGCGGCGGGCTCCCTCCGATTGCGGCACGGGTGAACCCCTGGTTCCCCCGTGAGCCCCCTCCTTGCGAGCGGCGCCGCCCGCCGGGACGTTTCAGGAGCCGCCATCTGTTGGAGGAGTCCAGCCGGCTTGGTCGTCGTGTGCCTCCCGCCGGGCAAAGCCCGGCTCCGGCGGCCGATCTCTCGTCACCCTCGGCGGTTGAAGGCCGCGAAGCTAACCGGCGCGTTCGGCGCTGCGCAGGCCGCGAAGGGCCCAGAGCGAGAACAGCACTACCAGCGCGACGCCGGTGGCGTAGGCGAGCCCGACCTCGGTCGGGTCACCGGAGAGGAGGCCGCGGCCCGCTTCGACGATGCGCGTCAGGGGGTTGTACGTCGCCACCCCGTGGATCCAGCCCTGCAGCAGCGCGAGCGGCACGTACACCGGCGCGAAAAAGAGAACGACGAAGACCGGGAACTGCATCACCGGGCCGGCTTGCATCGTCCGGAACCGCATTGCCACGCCGGCGGCCCAGAGCACGGCGGCCAGGTTCAGCAGCAGCGCGAGCGTGAATAGGCCGACGAGGTCGACGCCGCTGCCGCCGACGTTCATCCCGACGGCGAGCGCCACCGTGGTCAGGACGGTCGCCGTGATCAGCCAGCGCCCGACCGCGGCCAGCGCGTAGCCGAAGACGATCCCGACCCGGTTCGGCGCGGCCAGCAGCAGACGGCGCGCGAAGCCGCTCTCGAAGTCGCGCGCGATCCCGAAGCCGGTGAAGACGCCGCCGAAGGCCGCGGACTGCAGCAGCACGAAGACGAACTGGAAGGCCGTGTAACCGCTGGGAAAGTCGAAGCCGGGGACGTTGCGGATGTTCGAGAGCCCGCCCGCGAAGGCGGTGAAGAAGAAGAGCGGGAAGACCAGCGACGGAATCAGCAGCGACGGGTTCGTGAGCACGTTGTGCAGCGTCCGCCAGGCGACGCCCTGAGCCACCTGCAGCGTCCGCATCAGCGAGCCATCCTCACGCGCAGCGCCCAGCTCGAGGCAGCCAGGGCGACGACGGCGACCACCGTCGCGATCCCGAAGCCGAGCGCCAGGGCCTCGGCGTCCCAGCCGGTGATGATCAGGCTGCGCACGGCCTCGAGCAGGTACGAGACGGGATTGGCGGTGGCGGCGTCGCGGAACCAGGTCGCCTCGATCAGGTTCCGCGGGATGTTCATCGACGAGATGAAGAGGAAGACGAAGAACGCTGGGAACAGGCTCTGCACGGCCTCGCCCGAGCCGGTGCGCAAGGCGGCGAAGGCGCCGAGCGCGCCGAAGGCGAGCCCGACGAGCGCCGCGAACGCGAAGAGCGTCACCACGCCGGCAGGGCCTGACGCGACCCGCACGCCGGTGATCATCCCGACGCCGAGGTAGACCGTCGCCTGGACGAGGCTCAGCACGATCACCCCGCCGAGCTGGCCGCAGAGCAGCGCGGTCCCGCGCATCGGCGTCAACGTGAGCCGGTTCAGGAACCCGGTCTGGATGTCGCGCGCGAGGTCGGTGCCGGTGTTCATGGTCGCGAACAGCGCGCCCTGGATGAACGGCACCGCCAGCGCGAACGCGACGAACGAGTTCGTCGGGAACCCGGGCAGGTTCGTCTCGGCCTTCAAGCCGCCAGAGTTGACCGCCAGCAGCAGCATCGGGAAGAGCAGCGGGGCAATCACGTTCGCCGGCTGGCGCACCGTCCGCACGACCGAGCGCCGCCCGAGTACGTAAACCTGGTCGAGAAACGCGCTCAGGCGGACTCCATCGCGAGACCCGTGTCCGGCGCCTCCTCCTCATCGCCGGCGCCTTCGAGCGAGCGGCCGGTCTTGGCGAGGAAGACGTCGTCGAGCGAGGGCTGGTGGAGCTGGAGGTTCTCGCACTCGAGCCCGTCCTGGTCGAGCGCGCGCACGATCTCCGCGAGGCCGACGCGACCGTCGTTCAAGCGCACGGCGGCGCCCTTGGTGGACGGGACGAGCTCGCCGAAGCGGTCGAGGATCGTGGCCGTGCGATCGAGATCGGCCGGGTCGGCGGGAATCGCCTCCACCGTGCTCCGCCCCACCTCGGCCTTCAGCGCGGCCGGCGTCCCCTCGGCCACGATCCGCCCGTGGTCGATGATCCCGACGCGGTCGGCCAGGACGTCGGCCTCCTCCAGGTACTGGGTGGTCAGGAAGACGGTGACGCCGTCCTCACTGGCCAGGCGGCCGACCTCGCCCCAGAGGGACGTTCGGCTCTGGATGTCGAGGCCGGTCGTCGGCTCGTCGAGGAAGAGAATCTCCGGCCGGTGCACGAGCGCGAGAGCGAGGTCGAGCCGGCGCTTCATCCCGCCCGAGTAGCCGCGCACCTTGCGATCGGCCGCCTCGCGCAGGCCGACGCGGCCGAGCAGCTCATCCGAGCGGCGCGTGCGCTCGGCACGCGGGATCCCCTGCAGCGAGGCCTGCAGGCGCAGGTGCTCGCGGCCGGTCAGAAGGGGGTCGAGCGCGGCCTCCTGCAGCGCCGCACCGATGTGCATCCGCACCTGCGGCCCCTGGTGGACGACGTCGAAGCCGGCCACCCGCGCGCTGCCCGAGGTAGGCGGCAGCAGCGTCGTCAGCATGTGCACGGTTGTCGATTTGCCGGCGCCGTTCGGACCGAGAAATCCGTAAATCTCGCCCGGCTGGACGGCGAGGTCGATCGCGTCGACCGCGCGCGGGCCTTTCTTGAACTCGCGGACGAGTTGGTCCGCCTGAATAGCCGGCTCAGACACCGCGCTTAGCCTACTGGAATGCTTGAGGTTGTCAAATACCTACCATCTCAACTATACTCGTGTATCATGGAGTTGAGAACGCGCTCGGCGGCGCACGAGGCGCAGCGGTTGTTCTTCCAGATCGGCATGGAGCAGCGGGCGAAGGTAGGCGCGCAGCTTGCCGAGCTCGGGCTCGGCTTCGCACAGGCGCACGCCCTACGCATGCTCGACCCCGAGGAGCCGCTGCCGATGAGCGCCCTTGCCGAGCGTCTCTTCTGCGACGCCTCGAACGTGACCGGGATCGTCGACCGGCTCGAGAGCCGCGGCCTCGTCGAGCGCGGCAGCGCCGAGGGCGACCGCCGCGTGAAGGCGCTGACGCTCACGGCCGCCGGCGTCGAGCTCCGTGGCCGCGTGCTGGCGGTCATGAACGAGCCGCCGGAGGCGATCGCTTCCCTCTCGGTCGCCGACCAGCGCGCGCTCCGCGACATCCTCGCGCGGGCCGTCGAACGCTTGCAAGCGGCCGGCTAGGCCTTCTCGATCGCGAGCTCGCCACCCGGCTCGACCCGCGAGGCGAGCGTCTCGCGCGCGATCCAGTCCTCGTGTTCGGCGAGCTCGGGAGGCAGGGTCAGGGCGATCCGGTCGGTGATCTCGAGGCCGAGCTCCTTGCGCATCGTGTTGACCTGGTGGATCGCCTCGCGCGCGCGGCCTTCGAGCTCCAGCTCTGGATCCAGCTGCAGGTCGAGCGCGACCGTGAGACCGTCCTCGCCGGCCACCGCCCAGCCTTCCTTGCCGCGCCGTTCCACAAGCACCTCCTCCGGCGCGAGCTCGTGACCGTCGACCCGTAACCGGCCGCCGTCGAGCTCCTCGAACTCGCCCGCCTCGAGCTTGGCGCGCACGGAGCCGAGCTGCTTACCGAGCTTCGGGCCGAGCAGCGGCAGGTTCGGCTTGACCCGCAGCTCGGTTGCCTCGACGGGACCGAACTCGACCTGCTTGACGCTGAGCTCGTCTGCGATCAGGTCCGCCTGCGCTCGGACGCTCTCGGCGCCCTGCACCACAAGCCGCCGCAGTGGTTGGCGCAGCTTCATCCCTGACCGCGCGCGCGCCTGTTGGCCGAGCTTTGCCACGCGGCGCACCGCAGCCATCTCGTCGAGCACTGCCCGGTCCGGCTGGCCGACCTCCGGCCAGCCGGCCAGGTGGACCGAGTCCGGCGCCTCGGGCACGAGCGCGCTCCAGAGATGGTCTGCGAGGAACGGCATCACCGGCGCAACCACTCGCAGCGCCTGGACAAGTGACCACCACAGCGTCTGGAGCGCCTCCGAGTCCCCGTCCCAGAAGCGCGGCCGCGAGCGGCGGATGTACCAGTTGGAGAGATCCTCGACGTAGCCCTCGAAGGCGGTCGTCACGGCGGGCGTCGAATAGCGGTCATAGGCGGCCTCGGCCTCGGCGACGAGCTGCATCGTGCGAGCGACCAGCCAGCGGTCGAGCGCGTGCTGCGAGGACGGCTCCGCCCCCCACTTCGGCTCCCACCTGGCGACGTTCCCGTACGTGACGAGCACGATGACCGAGTTCCAGAGCGTCAGCAGCCGCCGCTTGACCTCATCCGCGGGGCCGTAGCCGAAGTTGATGTTCTGGCTCGGGTTCTGCGCGCAGAACTGCCAGCGCACGATGTCGGCGCCCATCTGCTCGAAGGCCTCGTTCGCCTCGATCGCGTTGCCGGTCGACTTGTGCATCTCGCGGCCGGTCTCGTCGTGCACACGCTCGTAGGTCAGGACGGCGCGATAGGGCAGCCTGCCCGTCATCGTCATCGCCATCACGCTGATCGAGTAGAACCAGAGCCGGATCTGCTCGCGGCTCTCGGAGATCCAGTCCGCCGGGAACCACTGCTCCCAGTAGGCGTTGTCGGGCAGGTCGGCACCGGTCAGGCCCTTCGCCGCGCCGGTGCCATACCCGCCGGGGATCCGCTGCGGGCTTTGCCAGCCGAGCGTCGAGAGCGGGACGATGCCCGCGTCGAGCCAGGCGTCGCCGACCTCCGGGATGCGGCGCACCTCCTCGTTGCACGACTCGCAGCGGATCGGCACCTCGTCGATCCAGGGCCGGTGCAGCTCCTGCAGCTGCTCGAGCCCGCCGGTCGCGCGCTCCTCGAGCTCGGCGCGCGAGCCGATCACGTTCAGCTCGCCGCACTCGCACGGGTAGAAGGGCAGCGGCAGGCCGAAGTAGCGCTTGCGCGAGATGTTCCAGTCGCCCATGTTGCGCAGCCAGTCGTCCATCCGCTTCTTGTAGTTCGGCGGCGTCCAGGCGACCTCGTCGTTGGCGTCGAGCAGCGGCTGGCGCAGGTCCTCGATCCGGATGAACCAGTCGTCCACGACGCGGAAGACGAGCGGCGTCTTGCAACGCCAGCAGATCGGGTAGCGGTGGACGATCGTGCCGGCCTCGACGAGCACGCCGCGCTCGTCGAGCTCGCGGATGATCGCCTGCGCCGCGCCGTCGGTCGTGAGCCCCTCGAACGGCCCATAGCCGGGCAGGAAGCGGCCGGACTCGTCGATCGGCGCCAGCACCGGCAGGCCGTGCACGCGCGAGAGCTCGAAGTCCTCGGCGCCCGCGCCCGGCGCGATGTGGACGATCCCGGTGCCTTCGTCGAGCGCGACCTCGTCCCAAGGGATGACGCGGTGCCGGACGCCCTCCTGCGCAGGCAGGTCGTCGAAAGGCGCGTGGTACTCGAGCCCGACCAGGTCCTCGCCCTGGAGGACGTTGTCGTACTCGCCACCCTCCTCGGCCAGCCGCCAGCCACCGTCGCGGAGCCCGTACTCGGCGTCCGGCTTCACAGCCGCCGCGACGTTCGCGGGCAACGTCCACGGCGTCGTCGTCCAGACGACCAGCGACTCACCGTCGCGGTCGGCCAGCGGGAAGCGGACGTACAGCGACGGGTGCTCGAGCTCGCGGTAGTTCTCCTCCCCGGCCTGCTCGTGCTGGGACAACGAGGTGCCGCAGCGCGGGCACCACTGCGTCGAGCGGTGGCCCTTGAAGAGCCAGTCACGGGCGCGGCACTCCTTCAGGAAGCGCCAGATGTACTCGATGTTCGTGTCCGAGAAGGTGAGGTAGTCGTTGCCCCAGTCCATCCACTGGCCGAGGCGCTTCGACTGCTCCGTCATCACGCCGACGTAGCGCGCGACCCGCTCCTTGCAGCGCTCCGCGAACTCGGCGATCCCGTAGTCCTCGATCTCGCGCTTCGAGTTGAGGCCGAGCTCCTTCTCGACCTCGACTTCGACCCAGAGACCCTGGCAGTCGAAGCCGTTCTGGTAGCGCTCGTCGTGACCCTTGGCCGCGTAGTAGCGCTGGAAGACGTCCTTCAGCGTGCGGCCCCAAGCGTGATGGACGCCCATCGGGTTGTTGGCGGTGATCGGACCGTCGATGAAGCTGAACCGCGGCCCGCCGGCGTTCTGCTCGCGGAGGCGCCGGAACGTCTGTTCCTCCTCCCAGCGCTCCAGCACCTCCCGCTCGAGCGCGGGATGATCGGGCACGCTCGGGAGCGGCTTGAGCATCAGGCGATCGTAGCGAGCGGGAACAACGGCTTTCCCCGCCGCGTTTCAAGCATCAGACACTTGAGGTAGAAAGGACTTCATGACAAACACCGTCACCGAACAGACCTTCGAGCAGGAAGTGCTCCAGAGCGACAAGCCGGTGCTGGTCGACTTCTGGGCCGAGTGGTGTGGCCCGTGCCACGCGATCGCGCCCGTACTCGACCAGATCGCGCAGGAGCGCGAGGAGCTCAAGGTCGTCAAGCTGAACATCGACGAGCAGCCGGCGATCGCGCAGCGCTACGGCGTGATGTCGATCCCGACCCTGATCCTCTTCAAGGAGGGCGAGCCGCACGCTGCGGCGGTCGGGGCGATGCCGAAGTCGATGCTGGAAGAGCGCCTCGGCCTGGCCGAAGCCGCTGCGTAGCTGCGAAACGGCGCGTGAAGCGCGCTAGCTCGTGCTATCGGCAGTGTCGAGGAAGCTGAGGAAGGCCGCGTGCTTGGCGAGGTACGCCTCGATTTCCGCGATCCCACCATCGATCCAGCAGCTGAGCCAGTGCTCGCCAAGCTCGTCCTCGATCCGATGAAGGCCCCTGTCGTCCATGGCTGAATGATCGGGACGAGCGCCGGCGGCCGCATGAGCCGTTCGGCCTAACTTCGCGCGCGGCCCGGCCTATAGCTCCTGCCACGCCGCAAGCACTAGCGGCACGTTCTCGAAGGCGAGCTCGTCCGGGCGAGGCAGCTCGTCGCGCCCGAACCAGCGCAGATCGTCGACGTCGTCTGCGGGGGCGGCCTCGCCGCCGGTGATGCGCGCCGTCCAGTAGAGGTTCAGCGTCGCCTTGGCGGTCGAGTCGCCGCCGTAGCGGTCCATCCAGGCCCCGAGGAACTCGAGCGGCTCGACCTCGAGCCCCGTCTCCTCGCGCAGCTCGCGGCGCAGGCCGTCGAGCGGATGCTCACCCTCCTCGAGGAAACCGCCCGGGATGTCCCAGCGCCCCTTGAACGGCTCGTGGGCGCGGCGCGCGAGCAAGAGGCGACCTTCCTCGTCCTCGACCAGCGCGCCGGCGGTCGCCTTCGAGCTCGCATAGGCGACGAAGCCGCACTCCGGGCACTCGAGCCGCTGCTCGTCTCCGCGCAGCTCGGTCCGGCAGCGCGGACAGAAGGTCCAGCCCGCGAGCTCCCCCATGAGAGCAAGAATAGAGCCGTGCCGAGGTTCGTCCCCGCAACGGTGACCGAGCTCTCGCGGGTCGAGCTGCTCGCGGGCCTGCCCGGCGAGAAGCTCGGCGAGATCGCCAAGCAGATGGAGCGTGAGGAGGTCCCGCCCGGCCGCGCGGTCGTGCGCGAGGGTGACGACGCCAAGCGCTTCTACGTCGTCCTCTCGGGATTGTTCGCCGTCAGCCAGGAGGACCTCGGCCCGCGGCGCGTGCTGCGGCCGGGCGACTACTTCGGCGAGGTCGGGCTGGCGATGAACATCCCGCGCACCGCCTCCGTGCGCGCGCTCACGCCCGCGGTCGTGGCGAGCTGCGATCAGGCGGCGTTCGACGAGCTGCTGCGCCCGCTCTTCGCCGAGGACGATCAGCCGAGCGCGTAAACGGCGTTCGTGCCGCCTCCGAGCACGAGCACGCGGCCGGCCTGCGCGAGGGCGGCAGGGTCGGTCAGCGCCTGCGGCAGGTTCGCGACAGGAGTGACGCTCCCGCGGGCCGGGTCGATCGCGAGCACCTGCCTCGAGCCGCCGCCGACGAGCAGCAGCCGCGAGCCGAGCGGCGCGAGGGCGGCGTGGTCGACCGCCCGCGGCAGCGTCGCTACCTGCCGCACCGTTCGGGCGGCCGGGTCGACGGCGTAGACGGCCGTCGTCGCGCCCGAGGTCGCGAGGCCGCCGGCGACGTAGATCTTCGAGCCGAGCGCCGCCACGCCGGCGTAGCGCAGCCCGACGGGCAACCGGGTCACCAGCTGCGGCTGCGCGCCGGGCCGGAAACGCAGGACGGCCGTCGCGTAGCGCGAGCCGGTGTAGCCGCCGACGAGGTACGTGCTGCCGCCGACCGAGGCGGCGCCGAGGTCGGACAGCGGCTCGCCGAGGCTGCCCGCGCGGGTCGCGGTACGCCAGCCGGGATCGACGCGAACGACCGCGTCGGTCGAGACCGCCTCACCGCCGCCGAAGAGGTAGACGCTGCCGCCGACCAGCGCCGCCGCCGCGTCGTGTGTCGGCACCGGCAGGCTGCTTACCGCGCGCAGGTGCCCCGGGCTGCCGAGCAGCACCTGAGTCGACGACGAGCCGCCGACGAGGCCACCGAGCACGAGCACGCGCCCGCGGGGCAGCGCCACCGCCGAGAGCTTCGAAACCGGCCGGGGCAGCGAGCCGACGCGCTCGACGTGCACGGCCGGCGCGGGCTCGACGGTCGAACGGGCCGCGGCACGCACGAGGTCGGTCGCCGGGAGCAGGTCGAGCCCGTCCGGCTTGCTCAGATAGCCGGGGCCGGAGCCGGAGACGCCCGTATGCCCGTACTGCCAGACGATCCGCTTGGTCTTCGGGTCGATCACGATCACGCGATGGTTGTAGTCGTCGTTGGCCGCGATCAGGCCGTTCGGCCAGCGCACCGCGAGCGACGGCTTCGCGAGCCGGTCGGGCCCGCTTGCAGAGCCGAACGACCAGGTGACGCGGCCGCTGCGGTCGACGATCACGATCCGGCCGGGGATCGAGAACGACGCCACGAGCACGCGGCCGTCCGGCAGTAGCTGCGCGTCCGAGGGATACGGCACCGGCGAGCGGATCGACCAGGCGAGACTGCCGTCGGCACGCAAGCGATCGATCCAGCCGCCGATCTCGGTCACGAGCAGCCCTCCGTCGGGGAGCGGTGTGTCACCGTTCGGGCTGGCGAAGCCGCGCGGCGGGTCGTGCGTGCAGCTGCCACCGAGAACGCGGGCCACCTGGCCCGCGCGGCTGAGCTGGACGATCCGGCAGTTCTGGATGTCGGCGACGGTCGTGATCCCGGACGGCAGCCGGTAGGCGTCGTCCGGAGTGTTCAGGTAGCCGGGGCTGGAGCCGGCGACGCCGCTGTGGCCGTACTGCCAGACCCGAGCGTGCGCCTTCAGCGAGAGCTCGACGAGCGTGTCGTTGAACTCCTCGTTTGTGATCACCGACCGGTAGCCGGGGGTGAAGAACGCGTCGTCCGGCCCGCGCAAGGTCGCGTCTTGCCAGACGACCTTCTTGCTCGGCGAGACGAGCAGCACGCGGTTGTTGTTGCGGTCGGCGATCAGCACGTACCCGGGGACGACGCGGGAGTGGACGCGCGGGAGGCCGAGCGGCGAGACCAGCAGCGGCGTCCTCGCCCGGCGCTGGACGGGTCGTGTGGTCGTCCGGGTGCCGGTCGAGGTGGCGGTCGAGTGGCCCGAGCAGCCGGCGGCGACGAGCACGAGACCGAGGGCGCCGACCGCCTTACGCATGCACGACGACCTGGCCCTCGAGCCGGTTTCCTTCGCTCAGCGTCCAGCTTGCGTGCACGAACCGGCGCGTGCCGTCCTGGGCGCGGCAGCGGGCATCGAAGCCGAACGACTGCACCTTCGTCACGGTACCCGTGCAGAGCATTCCGCTCGGGAGGAACTCGAGCTGGAACGAGGTCGCGTCGAGTCGACTCGGCTCGAGCAGCAGGTCGGCCCGCAGCAGCGCGCGCTGGCGGCCGTCCGCAGTGGCGGCGGCGGAGACGAGTCCCCGCGTCGAGCCGACGTTCTGTACGACCTGCCCCGTGATCGGCGCCTCGAACGAGCTCGCGTTCCACGGCTTCGGCGAGAAGCGCAGCGGCCCGGTCGCGGCGAGCACGACGGCACCCACGCCGGCCGCGGCGACCAACGAGACGACCGCCGGCCGAGCCCGCGTGGCGCGCCAGACGCCGGCTCCGAGCACCAGCGCAACGGACGCGGTGAAGAGCGCGAGCAGCCACGGCGTGCTGCGATCGGTGCCGCTGCCAAGTCCGTGGACGGTCGCCGCTCCCCAGACCGCGAAGTTGAGGTAGTGCGCGCGCCGCCAGAAGCGGTATGGCAGCCGGTCGCGGTAGCGGTTCGTGATCGCCAGCGCGAGCAACAGCTCCGCCGCCACGATCCCGAGCGCGGTGTAGAGCGTCCGGTAGCCGGCGACGAACGGCACGAGGATCGACGCGATCGAGAAAGGCAGGTAGGCGTCCAGGGCGATCGTGACGACGTGGATCGTTACGAAGCTGCCAACGAGCAGGCCGCCGAAGCGGTGGACGTCCTCGAGCGCGAACTTCGGCCAGCGCTTCAGCTGACGCCCGCTCGCCATCGTCATCCCGAGCGTGACGACGACTGTGAGGATCAGGTACGCGGCGACCCCCGCCGCACGGGCCGCGTACCAGTCGAGCGGGCTCGTCGTCAGGTGCAAGCCGGCACCCGGGCTCTCACCCCCGCGCGCCAGCTCGCGTTCTCGTAGGCCTCGCCCTGCCCCAAAAACCGCCCCGGCAGCCCGCGCTCGTCGAGCCAGTCCGGGCCGTCTTCCCCGAGCAGGAACGCCGCCTTGGCCGCGACGTCCGCAGCCAGGCAGGTCGCCCCGCAGACCGTGACTTCCTCCCACGGCGTGGCCGACGGCCCCCCGGTCGCGGGATCGATCAGGTGGTGCTGCTCGATCCCGCCTCGCGTCCAGCGCCGCTTCGTGCGGCCGCTCGTGGCGAGCCCGCCGGAGACCAGCCGCACGGCGCCGCCGCCGGGCAACCCGACGTCCACCTCGCTGCGGGTGGCGAGGTCGCCGCCTGCCGAGACGAACCCCGGCCCGGAGATCACTCGTACCGCGTAGTCGACCGACGCAGCCTTGACGACCCCGTTCAGATCGAGCTTGACGCCGCGCCCAAGCAGGAGCACGCGGCCGTAGAGCTCGACCGTGCCTGGGCTCGCCGCCGGCGTGGGCGGCACCTCGCCGGGCTCGAGCGCCTCGAAGTCGCGGTCGTAGCCGGCCGCCTCGAGCGCGGCCCCGAGCGTCGGGTCGACGAGACCGCCAGTCTGCTCACGCGCCCGCAGCGCCGCCTCGACCATCTCCGCGAAGAGCGGCGAGACGAGGAATGCCTGGCCCGCGGCGTTGACCCGGTTCAGCTCGCTGTTCTCGCGGAACCGGCTGAAGACCGCGTCTCGCTCCTCGAACAGCGCCCGGATGCGCGCGAGCTCGGCTTCGGTCGCGCCCTCGACCACCACTTCGCACCCCATCGACGAGAAGCGGTTCACGTCTGCGCCGTGGACACCGACGGGTCGGCCTGGGTCGGGGCGAGGATTCCGGACTCGAGCTGGTTCTCTCGAACGATCCGGACGAAGCGTTTCGGGGGCGAGAGCGCGGTCGCCGCCTTCTTGTGATGGCCCGGATAGGCGGCGCGGGCGAGGGCAGCGGAGGCGACGAAGGCAACCACGGCGATTCCGCCGAGCACGAGCTTCGCCGTCCCTGCGCGGCGGCGTGCGACGGCGATGCGGGTCTCAGAGCTCACTGGCTCGACCCAGTATGCGAGCCGTTCCTTAACGGGAGGTGAGAACCGCGTCGGCCAGCCTCGGCCAGGCCTCGAGCGCCCAGGGGCCGAAGTCGAGGTCGGTCAGGCAGGCGAGCGCCAGGTCTGCATCGGGGTCGACCCAGAAGAACGTGCCGCTGCTGCCGTAGTGGCCGAACGTGCGCGGGGAGTTGTGCTGGCCGGTCCAGTGCGGGTGCTTCTCGTCGCGGAGCTCGACGCCGAGACCCCAGTCGTTCGGGTCCATCCGGCCGATGTCGGGCAGCACGCCGACCAGGCCGGGGAACTGGACCGAGGTCGCCTCGGCAAGCGTCTCCGGCGCGATCAGCATCGGGCGCTGCAGTTCGGCGGCTAGCCGCAGCAGGTCGTCGAGGCTGCCGTACAGCTCTGAAGCGGCGGAGCCGCGCAGCTCTGCCCCCATCTCCAGCGGCCCGAGCACTGCCGCCCGCAGATACTCGGCGAACGGCATCTCCGCCGCCTCGCCGACGAACTCGGCCAAGACGTCGAAGCCGGTGTTCGAGTAGCTCCGCCGCTTACCCGGCTCCGAGATCGGCGTCCGCCCCTCGAACGGCAGCCCTGACGCGTGCGCCAGCAGATGCCGCACGGTCGAGCCAGGCGGGCCCGCGGGGTCGTCGAGGTCGATGATCCCCTCCTCCGCGGCGACGAGCGTCGCGAGCGCCGTCACCGGCTTCGTCACGGAGGCCCAGCGGAAGACCTGTTCGCGGGGCCCGTGCGCCGCTACCTCCTCGCCGCCGCGGAGCACGGCGACGGCCACCGTCTCGGCCGGCCAGCCGTCGACCTGTCGCAGCGCGTCCACAGCCTCGATACTAGGGCTCATGGAACGGCGCACCGTCCCCGCCGTCTCGCCCTTTGCCGAGGCCGCCGGCTACTCGCGGGTCGTCCGGATCGGCCCGCACGCCTGGGTCGCCGGGACGGCGCCGATCATGCCCGAAGACGCCGACCCGCCCGCGGACGGGTACGGCCAGGCCCGGCGCTGCCTGGAGATTGCGCTCGCGTCGCTGGCCGAGGTGGACGCCGCCGCGGAGCACGTCGTGCGGACTCGAATCCTGCTCACCCGCGCGGACGACTTCACCGAGATCGCCCGCGCCCACGGCGAGGTGTTCGGCGACGTCAAACCGGTGAACACCAGTTACGTGGTGGCCGCGCTGCTCGATCCGCGCTGGCTGCTCGAAATCGAGCTGGAGGCGTTCGTCCCCGAATGAAGCAGATCTTCCCGTCGACGATCACCGGTCCGAGCTTCGCGGAGGGCGGCAGTGTGCTCGACCACAACTTCGGCGCGGGCGAGCCGTACACGCTCGGCGTCGAGGAGGAGTACATGCTGCTGGACGGCGAGACACTCGACCTCGTCCAGCACGTCGAGGCCGTGCTCGCCGCGACGGAGGGCCACGAGCTCGAGCCGCGCATCAACGCCGAGCTGATGCAGTCCGTGCTCGAGATCGCCACGCCGGTCTGCAGCTCGCCGGCCGAGGTCGACCGCGAGCTACGCAAGCTGCGCACCTACGTGACCGGCGTTGCCTCGGAGAAGGGCATGCGCGTCGGCTCTGCCGGTACGCACCCGTTCTCGCTGTTCGAGCGCCAGCGCATTACTGCGCGCGACCGCTACCGGCACCTGGTCGATCAGCTCCAGTACGTCGCGCGGCGCGAGCTGATCTTCGGCCTGCACATCCACGTCGCCGTGGACGACGCCGAGAAGGCGGTCAAGGTCGTGAACGGCCTGCTCGCGCACCTCTCCTCGCTGCTCGCGCTCTCGGCCAGCTCGCCCTTCTGGCGCGGCGAGCCGACCGGCCTCGCCTCGAGCCGGCAGATGGTCTTCGCCGCCTTCCCCCGCTCAGGGCCGCCGCCGCGCTTCCGCGACTACGCCGACTACGCCGAGGTCGTCGGCCAGCTCGAGAAGACCGGCTGCATCGCGGACTACACCCACATCTGGTGGGACATCCGCCTGCACCCGCGCTTCGGCACGATCGAGATCCGGGTCTGCGACGCCGTCACGCGGGTCGAGGACGCAGTCGCGCTCGCGGCCTTCTGCCAGGCGCTGGTGAAGCTCTACTGCGAGCGGTACGCGGTCGGCGCCGAGATTCCCTCGTACCACCGGATCCTGACCACTGAGAACAAATGGCTGGCCGCTCGCTACGGGCTGGAGGCGCCGGTGATGGACCTCGAGCGTGGGACGCGCAACCGCGTACCGGTCGCGCAGCTCGTGCGGCGGACGCTCGACGACCTTGAGCCGCATGCGCGCGAGCTTGGCTCCGAGCGCGAGCTCGAAGGCATCCGCGAGATCCTCGCGCGCGGCAACGGCTCGGACCGCCAGCGCCGGATCTGGAACGCGAACCGCGACATCGTCGAGGTCGTCCGCGAGATCGCGAACGCGACCGAGGCGGCGGCCGTCACAGCCTGACGCCGCCGCCTCGGTCGGAGCTCGCTCAGTCGCTGACGGAGATCCGCGCGGTGCCGCCGTCGCTCGGGCTCTCCGTGCGCGTCCCGCCGAAGGAGGCACGCGCACGCCAGTGGCCGATCGACGGTGGGCGGAAAGAGATGCCGGTCCGGCCATTGCCGCCGAGCCGCAGCCGGTACAGCCGGTAGAAGTGCCAGCCGGTGAGCGGGTCGAAGCGGTCGAGCTCGAGCCGCACCATGCCGGAGGAGCTGAAGTCGACCGCGACCTCGATCGCGACCGAGGCGCCCGGGCGCACCGAGGCGCTGCGGGAGCCGTTGGCCAACACCGAGGTCGTCGTCAGCCCGCGCTCCAGCAGGGAGAGGCTGTAGCGGCCGTGGGCTCCCGACTCCGCCCGCACGGCGGCGAAGTACGTCCCGGAGCCGAGACTCGCCGTCAGCGGGCCCGGGCCATCCGAGGACCCGATACGGCGGCCGCCGTCGGTGAGTACGACGAGCCGTGCCCGCGAAGGCCCTGCGAGCGTGAGCGTCACGTCGCTGCGCTCGGCGACCTTGAAGCGGTAGAGGTCGACGACGTCGATGTGCGTTCCGGACAACGTGCCTCGCCGCGTCTGCAGGTTCTGCAGTGGGAGGCCCGGAGCCGCGTCGTCGGGCCCTGCGACCGCGGCCTGCAGGTGGTAGCGCTGCCGGCCCGGCCGCTCGTCGGTTGCCGTGACGAGCAGCGTGTAGCGCCCGCCGCCGCCCAGGCCCGGCGTGTAGGTGAGGTAGCCGCCGCAGGGGACGCGGCGAATCGGGTCCGCGTCCGCGAGGGAGCGGGTTCCCGGCGCGAAGAGCGCGAGCGAGATGCAGCGCCTGCGGGCGGGCGAGAGGTTGACGCGGTATTCGACGCCGGCCTTCATCCGCAGCGAGAACGCGTCGTCGAAGTCGGAGATAGGCTCGACCCACGAGCCGACGCCGCCGTGCGGGAGCGCGGGCGCGGGGAGCTTCGAGGACGGTTCCTGACGGAGCATCGTCAGCTTGAACTTGCCGTCGTCGGAGTCCCGTTCACGGCCGACCATGATCAGGTAGTCGCCACCCTCGCTCGTGAAGGAGAGCGCGCCGTGGCCGTTGTTGTCGGTCGCGGCGCAGCCGGCCGGGACGACCCGCGAGCGCACGGCGCGGTAGACGGCGACGATCGCGTCGAGGTTGCCGAGTGCGTTGAGGCGGAGAACGACCCGCCCCGTCGGAGCGCCGGCGATCCGGTACCAGACCGTGTCGTGGGCGCGTCCGCAGTTCGATGGGCGGATCCTTCGGGTCGTCGGTGGCGCCGACGGTCGTTCCCGAGACCGAGGCCGGTAGGTCGATCCCGGTCGCGGTTGCTCGATTGTCGTTCGCGGGCGGGCCGGCCGAACGCGCTGCCGTCGCGGTTGCGGGAATCAGGAACAGGGCCAGGGCGCAGATGAGTGTCGCCTGCCGTCTCACGGTGAGCCTCCTTGCTGGTGGGCGCACCGACCATCTTGCCTCCCTGCAACGCCGGCATGACGAACGCGTAACAGTTCTGCGACAGCGTGGGTCGGGCCTGGTCGCGCAGGCCCGACCCACGAACATCAGGTGCTAGGAACTCGCGTACGCCGGTCCACTGGAGTCTTTCCAGTGAACCGTGAGCGCGTAGAGCACGATGATGTTCAGGAACATCGCCGTCAGTGCCCAGAGCGGGTACGCCGCGGAGCCTGAGAACCCGAGCTGGGTCAGGATGTTCAAGGCGATCAGCACGATCGCCGTCCAGCGTGCCCAGGTCGAGCCCGAGAGCAGGCCGAACCCGGTCAGGCCGATGATCACCGCCCAGATCAGCGTGAGCCACCCCCAGGTCGTCGTGTCGAAGACGATGATCTGGTTCGGTGTGACGGCGTAGTACGAGCCCCGGATGATCGCGATCAGGCCCTCGAAGAAGTCGATCATCGCGATGATCACCAGCAGTAGTCCGGCAAATCCGATCCAGCCGGCCCAGCGTTCGTTCGTCGCCATTCGGCGCTCCTTTCGAGCGTTTGCCCTCGCGCCCGTTTCGCTGGTGGCGCAGGCTTTCCTGCAAGCCACGGACCTCACCGGCGGCGGCAGCCGTACCTGGCGCGATGGACCTCGCGCGCGAAGGCGCTCGTATAGTCGGCGAATGGCGGGCTCCGGCCGCGACGAGCGGGCCTGGGTGCGGCGGGCCCAGGCCGGGTCTGCCTCGGACTTCGAGGCGCTCTTCCGCGCGCACTGGGGGCCGGCGTACCGCGCTGCCTACCTCGTCGTCCGCGACGCGGCGGCCGCCGAGGACATTGCGCAGGAGGGCTTTCTTGCGGCTGTCCGCGCGCTCGACCGCTTCGACCGCCGCCGGCCGTTCGGGCCGTGGCTGCACCGGATCGTCGTCAACCGCGCGATCGACTGGGCGCGGGCGCGTTCCTTGCGGCCCGAGGCGGAAGCCATCGACGCGCCCGCGCCGCAGCGGCCTGAACCCGACGAGGAGCTGCTGGCCGAGCTGGGCCGCCTCTCGCCGGAGCACCGGGCCGTGATCGTGCTGCGTTACCTGCTCGAATACACGCCCGGCGAGATCGCCGACCTGCTGGAGCTCCCGCGCGGGACCGTCAACTCGCGCCTGCGCCGCGGGCTCGACGCGCTGAAGGAGCGGCTGTGAGGTTCCGCGCGCCCGGCGAGCAGGAAGCGCAGGAGCGTGCCTGGGCGGTCGTCAGGCGCGCCTATGCGGAGCGCGAGCCGGTCGCGTGGCCGCGCCGGCACGCGCGACCGCTGGCCGCAGCTGCGCTCGTGGCCGCCGTCGCCGCGGCCGCACTGAGCCCGCCCGGCCGCTCGGTCGTCCACTCGCTGCGCGAGGCAGTCGGCGTGCAGGAGGCCGAGCCGGCGCTTTTCTCGCTACCGACGCGGGGCGACCTGCTGGTGACGAGCCGCAAGGGTCTTTGGCTCGTGCACCGCGATGGCTCGAAGCGGTTACTCGGGCGCTACCGCGACGCGACGTTCTCGCCGCACGGCCTCTTCATCGCGGCGACGCGGGCGAACCAGCTCGTCGCGCTCGACCCGAAGGGCAACGTGCGCTGGACGCTCGCCCGCGCCGCTCCACGCCATCCCCTTTGGACGGGGACGCGCACCGACACGCGGATCACCTACCTCTCGGGCGGGCAGCTTCGCGAGGTCGCCGGGGACGGAACCGGCGACCACGTGATCGCACGACGAACGCTTCCGCGCCTGCCCACCATCCGGCATCGCGCCGGACAGAGCACGGTGGTCGACGGCGGCCGGGTCGTCTTCCACGGGACGGGCAGCTTCGACCAGGCCGTCCGCTCGCCGGACGGACGCTGGCTGCTGGTGACGTGGCCGACCGCCGACCAGTGGGTGTTCGTCCGGCCTGGGACGCCGCGCCGTATCGTGGGGGCATCGCGGATCTCGGTCCAGTTCGGAGGCTTCCCGCGCGTCCAGGGCTGGTGCTGCGCGGGCTGATCGTCGCGGCGCTCGCGGCCGCGGGGCTCGCGTCGGCCGCTCCGCAACCGCCGGTGATCGGCCACTCCGTGCAGGGCCGGGCGATCGTGGCCTATGAGCGTGGCGACCGCTCGGCGCCGGCGACGCTCGTGGTTGGCGTGATCCACGGCAGCGAGCCCGCCGGCCTCGCCGTGATCGCGCAGCTCCGGCGGCTGCCGCTGCCGCTGCATGTGCACCTCTGGCTCATCCCGACAGCCAACCCGGACGGTCTCGCGGCGGGCGCGCGCCTGAACGCGCACGGCGTCGACCTGAACCGCAACTGGCCGGCCGGCTGGGCACGCACCGGCGTCTCAGGACCGCGCCCGCTTTCGGAGCCCGAGAGCCAGGCGCTACGCGCCTTCATCCTGCAGGTCAAGCCGAAGCTGACGATCTGGTACCACCAGCCGCTCGCCGAGGTCTACGGCTCCGATCCGCACATCGCCGTGCTGAAGCGCTACGCGCGGCTGAGCGGCCTGCCCTACCGCAAGCTGAGCGCCCCTCGCGGCGCCGCAACCCGCTGGCAGCGACGGCAGTTCCCGGGCTCGCCGGCCTTCGTGGTCGAGTTCCCCGCCGGTCCCGTCTCGACGGCGAACGCGCGGCGGCACGCGAAGGCCGTGCTCGCCCTGTCCGTCCCGTAAGCTCGCCCGATGCTCGAGGTTGGACAGCGGTTTCCGGATGCGCAGGTCTGGATGGGCCCGCGGGAGCGGATCTCGCTGCGCGAGCTCGCGGCCGACAAGCCGCTCCTGCTCGTCTTCTACTTGTTCGACTGGTCCGCGACCTGAACGGATGAGCTGGAGCTCCTGCGTGACAGGAGCGCGGAGTTCGAGCAGGCGGGCGTGCAACCGGCTGGGATCTCGCGGGACTCGCCCTGGACGCACGTGTCCTGGATGCAGGCGCTCGACCTGAACTTCCCGCTGCTCTCGGACTGGAACGGCGAGGCGGTACACGCCTTCGGGGTCGCGCATGACTTCCGCGGCTTCAAGGACGTCGCCGAACGGACGGCCTTCCTGGTCGACCAGAGCGGTACGGTCCGCGGGGCATGGCGGTACGAGGCGGCAGAGGTGCCGGACTTCGACGAGCTGCTCTCGGCCGCCCGGGCCTTGTAGCGCTCCTCGTCGCGCTCTACCTCGGCGCCGGGCTTGTCGCGATGGCGCCGCAGCTCTCGCACGCGGGCTCGCGCTTCCTCGCGCGCGGTACCCCGGTTCCCGGCGAGGCGGCGGCGGGCGACCACCTGCAGGCGGAGTACCACCTCTGGCTCGTCGGGCACCAGCTCTCGAATGGCGACGCGCCGTGGCGCGACCCGTACACCTTTCGGCCCGAGAGCCCGCCGCGCTGGAACTTCGGCGGCTGGCCGTTCGGCGTGGCCTTCTGGCCGCTCGATGCGCTGTTCGGGCACGTGCGCGCGTGGAACCTGTTCCTGCTGCTGACCTACGTCGCGGCGGGCGGGTTCGCCTACCTCTGGCTGCGAGAGCTCGCGCTGCCGGCCGCCGCGGCGGCTTTCGGCGGGCTCGTCTTCGCGCTGGAGCCGTACCGCGTTGCGCAGAGCGCCGGCCACCTGCGTGGGCCGATCTCGGCACTCTTGCCGCTCTCGCTGTGGGCGCTGGAGCGCGGACGGCGCGGATCGTGGTGGTGGTTCGTCGGCGCGAGCGCTGCGCTGGCCTCGATCCCGTTCTCGGACGTCCACCTCGCGCTGGGCGCGATTCCCTTCTTCCTGCTCTACGCGCTCTGCCGCGGCGCGTGGCTCGGCGGCGCGCTCGCAACCCTGCCTGCGCTGGGGGCGGCGCTCCTGGTCGGGCACTACTCGACCAGCGGCATCGGCTCAGGCGGGCGTTCGCTGCGCGAGGTGGCGCACTACTCGGCGACCGGGCTCGACTTCGTGACGCGCCACCCGCGGCACGGGCTCGAGAGCTTCGTCTTCCTCGGCTGGCTGACGCCGCTGCTCGCGCTCGCCGGGCTCATCGTGCTCGTCCGCGCGCGGCGCTGGTGGCTCGTCGCCGTGCTGGCGGTCGGCGCGCTCGTGCCGATGCTGCTCGCGCTGGGGACGCACTTCCCGCTCTACTCGACCCTCTGGCACCACCTGCCGCCGCTGCGCTATCCGCGCGTGCCGGAGCGGCAGATGCCCGTCGCGTGCCTCGCGTTGGCCGCGCTCGCCGCCTTCGCGGTGGCGCGCCTGCGCTGGGTGCTCGTCGTGGCGCTGCTCCTGCTCGTCGCGGCCGACCTGCGCGTCTCGATCTACGAGGCGGCTGCGGCGCAGCCCGGCCGGCGCGCGTACGAAGGCCTGAGCGCGCCCGGGCGGCTGCTCGAGCTGCCGGTGCTGCACCCGAACGTCCATCTCGGCAGCATCTACCTCTGGTACGACCAGGTCGCCCAGCGCGAGCGGCCGGGCGGCTACTCGACGATCGCGCCGGAGTCCGCGGCCCGGCTCTCGCTGCGGCTGGCGGAGCTGAACTGCGGCGACTGGCGGCGCGACGACAACGGACTGCTCCGCCGGCTCGGCGTCCGCTACGTCGCCTTCCACCGTGGCCTCGCGGGCGAGACCGGCTGGTTCGCGTGGCAAGGGCTGATCGACCACGGCTTCGGCCAGGTCGCCCGCGACGCCGGCGTGACGATGCTCGAGCGGGGCCGCTCCGGCGGATCGTCACCCGTGCCCGAGCCGAGCAAGCGGATCGTCTTCTGCGAGGGCTGGCAGGGCGGCTCGCCGCGCTACCGCCACGCGGCCTTCTGGGCTCGCGGACAGGCTCGCGTCCGCCTCACGACCCGCAAGCCCGTGCACGTCACGCTCTCGCTCAAGGGCAGGCCAGTGCATTCGCTGCGCGTGACCACGCCCGTCTCGATCCGCATCGGCCGCGCGGGCTGGTGGCTGATCGGCGTCGATCTCGACCGCGCCGATCGCGGCCTTCGAGTCGCGGTTACGCGCTGAAGCGCTCGAACAGGACGCCGTGCCGTAGGCCCTGGTCGCTGACGGTCAGCGAGTCGCGGCCGAGCTCTGCCAGCACGGTGCGCACGATGCAGGCGCCGGCGAGGATCACCTCCGCGCGCTTCGGCTGTAGGCCGCGGATCGAGCGCCGCTCCTCGGCGTCGCGCGTGCGGTAGAGCTCGATCTGCCGGTCGACCTCCGCGGCCTCGAGCTCCAGCCCGCGCACGCGGCCGGGCTCGTAGCGCTCGAGCCCGAGCTGAACCCCGGCGAGGTTCGTGATCGCGCCGCCGATCCCGGCCAGCACTTCGAGCGGCGGCCGGCCGTCCAGCGCTCCGAGCTGGGACGCGATCTCCGCGCGCGCCGCCGCCACCGTCTTCTCGTCGACCGCCTGGTCGAGCCCGAAGCGCTCGGTGACCGGCACCGCGCCGAGGTCGAGGCTGAAGCGCTCCTCCACGTGCCCGCCTTCGCCGAACGTGAACTGCGAGCTGCCGCCGCCGGTCTCGAACACGCCGAGCCTGCCCTCGCCGAGGTGCAGTGCCTCCGCAGCCGCGAGGTACGAAAGCCGGGCCTCTTCCTCGCCCGAGATCACCTCGAGCTCGACGCCGGCGCGCTCACGAACCGCTTCGAGGAACGCGTCCGAGTTGGCGGCCTGGCGCAGCCCCGCCGTGCCGAGGGCGACGATGGCCTCGGCCCCTTCGCGCCGCGCCTCGTCCGCGAGCTGGGCGATCGCCGCGATGGTTCGCCGCGTCGGCTCCTCGCCGAGCCGCCCGATCTCGTGGATCCCCTCGCCCAGCCTCGTGATCTCGGAGCGGTCGAGGACCGTCCGCCACTCGCCGTCGTCGAGCCGCTCGCCAACGTGGAGCTTGACGGAGTTCGTGCCGACGTCGATTGCCGCGTAGCGGCGCGTCACGCGGGCGGCTGCGCGTGCTTTGCGAAGTACCTCAGCGCCTTGCGCGTCTTCGTCTGCTGCTCACCTGAGAGGTCGACGCCGCTCTTGATCAGGAACGCACGAGTTTCGGCCGCCACCTCGAAGGCCTCGTTCGTCTCACAGCGGGTCGAGAGCTCGAGCAAGCGCGAGCCGTCCGGGTAGAGCCACATCTCGGCGACCAGCCGGCGGCCGAGCTCCTCCGGGTCGAGCCGCAGCTTGAGCACGAAGATCGGGCCGAGCACGGCCAGGTCGTCCAGGCCGATCCCCTCCGGCGCGTGCGCCG
The DNA here is from genome assembly GCA_963772975.1 of uncultured Actinomycetes bacterium. GTDB lineage: Bacteria > Actinomycetota > Thermoleophilia > Gaiellales > Gaiellaceae > AC-32. The sequence goes on along the minus strand of CAVYZH010000010.1, from coordinate 936,104 downwards.
CGTAGAACGCGCGCTGTTCCTTGGAGAAGAGCTTCCGCATGGGGCGCTCGCCCGCCAGCGTGCTGCGAACGGCGGTCGGCTGCAACGGCCGCTTCAGCGAGCCGGAGCAGACGAAGCCACCCGGCAGCGCGTCGACCTCGACCCGGAAGCTCGGCGAGGTTCGCAGCTCGGCCGGAAGCTCGCCCGGCACGACCGGCCGCAGCTTCACCACTGAGTCGTCACCCTTGCCTTGCATCCGGCGGGCGCGCACGACGACGCCGGCCTTGTCGAGCGTGAGGTCGGGAGTGTCGAAGAAGAAGACCTGGCGCATCTGCGCCAGCAGCGGGTCCATGCCGAGCGCCGCCACCGTCGAGGCGTGGTCGATCTCGGGCACGGTCAGCTTGAGCTCGACGCTGTCCGAACCCTTGGCGAGCTCAAGGAACTCTGCTTCCTGCTCGTCCGTGAAACCGGGCGAGCTCGTCGTGGCCATTTGGTTGCCTCCTTCGTCGATGAGCGCCTGCAAAGCGTACGCCTGGCGGGGGCTACATGCCCATCGCGTGGTAGCCGGCGTCGACGTAGAGCGTCGTCGCGGTCACGTTCTTCGCCGCGTCCGAGAGCAGATAGGCGCCGGCGGCACCCACGTCGTCGGCGTCGATCGGGCGGTGCAGCGGGCGAGCGTTCGTCGACGATCGACTCCATCGTCGGGAAGCCCGCGATCGAGCGCGCGGCCAGCGTCCGCACGGGGCCGGCCGAGATTGCGTTCACGCGGATGTTCTTCTTGCCGAGGTCCCAGGCGAGGTACTGCACCGACGAGTCGAGCGTCGCCTTGGCCACGCCCATCACGTTGTAGTGCGGCACCGCACGCTCGCCGCCGAGGTAGGTCATCGTCAGGATCGAGCCGCCGCCGGCCGCCTGCATCAGCGGCTCCGCCAGCCGTGCGCACGCGACCAGCGAGTAGGCGGAGACGTCGAGCGCCATCCAGAAGCGATCGCGCGGCGTGTCGGTGAAGCGGCCCTCGAGATCCTCTGCGGCCGCGTAGGCGACCGAGTGCACCAGCAGGTCGAGCTGCCCGCCGAAAGCTTCGCCGACCTCGCCGAAGACGCGCTCCAGGTTCTCGTCCGAGCGCACATCGCAGGCGGTCACGAGCGGCGCCTCGACGGTCTCGGCGAGCTCGCGCACGCCTTTCTCGATCCGCTCGCCCTGGAAGGTGAAGGCAAGCTGCGCGCCGCCGTCGGCGAGCTGCTTGGCGATCGCCCAGGCGATCGAACGGCGGTTGGCGACGCCGAACACGAGACCGCGCTTTCCTGCAAACCGTTCCACGGCGCGCGAGTCTAAGTCTTCCGAAATGTCAGGTACGCTCCTGCCCTTGCGCCGCGCCTTTCTTCTTTCGCTCCTCGCGGCGCTGCTCGTCCTCGCCACCGCCTCCGCCGCAGCCGCTGGTCTGCGTCCGATTCGCCTGCCGCAGGGCGGCGAGGCGACGGTCACGCGCGTGCGCCACGGCGTGCTCCACATCCCGCGCGGCCAGGCGCGGGGACGGGTGACCGTGCTCGTCGGCCTGCACCTGCCGCCGCTCGCGCAGCGCTACGGCTCCGGCTTCTTCGCGTTCGGCCCGCGTAAGAAGCTCGACGTCGCCAGTAGCTCCTCGCAGGCCTACCTCGCCCGCCTCGCGAGCGCCCAGGCGGTCGCCGCCCGTGCGATCCGCCGCGCCGTGCCGAGCGCGAGGATCTCCTACCACTACCGGACGATCCTCGACGGGATGGCGGTCAGCCTCCGCTACCGCGACCTGCCGCGGCTGCTGCGGCGTCGGCGCGGTGCGCAAGGTCTACCCGAGCGTCCGCTACCACCTCGACACGAACAAGAGCCCGTCGGTGATCCGCGCGGACACGTTCTGGGCGACCACCGGTGGCCTCGGCCAGGGAATCAAGATCGGCGTGGTCGACGACGGCGTCGACGAGACGAACCCGTTCTTCAACCCGGCCGGCTTCTCGTACCCGGCCGGATTCCCGAAGGGCGGCAAGAAGTGGACGACGCCGAAGGTGATCGTCGCCCGCGCCTTCCCCGGCCCGGGCTCCGGGCGGCAGGGCCACCTCGCGCTGAACCGGCAGGACTCCTTCCACGCCACGCACGTCGCCGGGATCGCCGCGGGCGTGGCGGGAACGGTCGTCGCCCCCGGCCCCGACCATCCGGCCGTCAGCGGCCTCTCGGGAATCGCGCCGCGCGCGTGGATCGGCAACTACCGCGTCTTCAACGTGCCCGTGCCGACGGGCGGCCTCGACGCGTTCACGCCGGAGATCGTGCTCGCCTTCGAAGCGGCTGTGAACGACGGCATGGACGTGATCAACTTCTCCGGCGGCGGCCCCGAGGTCGACCCGGCCAACGACGCGCTGATCGACGCCTTGAACAGCGTCGCCGCGGCGGGCGTCGTCCCTGTGATCTCGGCCGGGAACGACCGCGACGACTTCGGCACCGGCTCCGTCGGCTCGCCGAGCAACGCGCCGGCCGCGATCTCGGTCGCCGCGGTCTCGAACCTGCACGTCTTCGGCACCGAGCTGACCGTCACGGGCCCGGGCGCGCCGGCCAACCTGCAGCACATCCCGTATTCCTTCAACGTCCGTGTCGCCCCCGCCTGGATCGCCGGGCAGACGCTTGTCGACGTCGGCACGGTCAACGCCACGAACGGGCAGCCGGTCGAGCGCCATGTCTGCGCGCCGCCCGGCTTCGACCCGAACGACTCGCGCTTCACCCCGCTCGTGGCCGGCTCGTTGAGCGGGACGGTCGCGCTCGTCTCGCGCGGCGGTTGCACGTTCGTCTCGAAGCTGGAGCGCGTCAAGAAGGCCGGCGCGACCGGGATGTTGCTCGTCGACAACCGCTCCGGCGAGCCGAACTTCATCCCCGTCGACCTCGGCTTCCCGGCCGGGATGATCTCCGATCTCGACGGCGCCAACCTGCGCGCGTACCTGGCCGGCCAGGGCGGCCGCACGACCTTCCGCTCGAGCGCACTCAGCGACCCGAAGGAGATCCAGACCGGGCGCAGCGGGATGATCACCAGCTTCTCCTCCGGGGGGCCGACGAACTTCGACCACAAGCTGAAGCCGGACGTCGCCGCGCCGGGCGGGCAGATTCTCTCCTCGACGCTGCCGGAGTTCGCGGGCGCGCCGTTCGCGGTCTTCGACGGCACGAGCATGGCGGCGCCGCACGTCTCGGGCGCCGCGGCACTGCTGCTGCAGCAGCATCCGGGCTGGGCGCCCGAGCAGGTCAAGTCGGCGCTGATGACCTCGGCGCAGCCCGCCTGGGGCGACACCGCACGCACGCAGGAGGCCTCGGTGTTGCTCGAGGGCGGCGGCCTGATCGACGTCTCGGCTGCGAACGACCCGAAGCTCTTCGCGGAGCCGTCCTCGCTCTCGTTCGGCTTCCTCAACACCGACAACCACGCGGCGCGCACGCCGCTCCTGCTCGAGCTCTCGGATGCGGGCACGGGCGGCGGCGCTTGGAACGTCTCGATCGAGCCGCAGTCCGCGACGCCAGGCGCGACGATCGCCCCGGCGACCTCGTCGGTGACGATCTCGCCCGGCGGCACCGTCGACCTGCCGATCGTGGCGACGGCGGCCAGCTTCGCGCCGACCGGCGACGACACCGGCTTCGTCGTCTTCACCCGCGGCAGCGACCGGGTCCGGATCCCGTACTACTTCAGGGTCACGCTCCCGCGGATCGGCCTGGCGCCGCGCGACACGATCAAGGTCGACCAGACCGGCGACACGAGCAAGGGCACGAGCTACGTCGACCAGTACCGCTACCCGACCGAGCCGTTCGGGCCGCCGCCGTTCTACAGCGGCAAGCCGTTCAACGAGGACGGCGCCGAGCGCGTCTACACCGTTCGGGTCAGCGAGCATGTCGCGAACGCGGGCGTCGCGGTGGTCGCGACCGGCCTCGGCGCGCTGGTCGAGCCGTGGTTCCTCGGCTCGCTGAACGAGGACGACGTCCAGGGCTACTCGGGCACGCCGCTGAACGTCAACGGCCTCACCTTCGAGTACCTGTTCGACAACGAGTCGGCCGCGGTCGACTTCCCGCACGAGGGCCGCTACTTCGTCGCCCTCGACTCGCGCGCCGATCCGTACACCGACCAGCCGCTGCGCGGCGAGTACTTGCTTCACTCATGGCAGAACGACGTCACGCCCCCGCGCTTCAAGGTCCTGTCGGAGGTGGTCACCCCCGGCCGGCCGCTGATCGCCGGCATCGTCAGTGACCACGGCTCCGGCGTCGATCCGCTCTCGCTCGTGCTCGCCTACAAGCAGACACTGCTGCTCGCGGCGCTCTACGACCCGGGCTCCGGGCTCGTGCTCTGGGCGCTCGACGGCGCGCCGAAGATCGGGGCCGGCAAGACGCCGATGCTCGCGATCGCCTCCGACTACCAGGAGTCGAAGAACCTCGACCAGGCCGGGAACGTGCTCCCGAACTCGGTCTTCCGCAGCTTCGGGTTGCGAGCCGTGGCGCGGCCGACCGTCACCTGGCTGCTGCCGCGCCCGCGCGCGTGCGCGGCCGGAGGGCTGTTCGTGCTCGCGGGCGCCTCGCACGGCGTGCGCTCGGTGAAGTTCTTCGACGGCAAGCGGCTGATCGCTACCGAGAAGCGCGGGAGCGAGGGCCTGTTCACGACGCCCTGGCGCACCCGCAAGGCACGTGCCGGCCGGCACGTCCTGCGGGCGGTCGTGACCGACCACCGCGGGGCGACCGCCTCGGCCACTCGGCGCGTCCGCGTGTGCCGCTAGCCGTCGTCACCGGCGCCTCGAGCGGGATCGGGGCGGCGGTGGCGAGAGCCCTGCGCGGGCGCGGCTGGGACTGCGTGCTCGTCGCGCGCCGCGAGGAACGCCTGCGCCCGCTTGCCGAGGAGCTCGGTGCCGAGTGGGAGCTCTGCGACGTCGGCGACCGCGAGGCGGTCGAGCGCACGGCGGCCGCGATCGTCGAGCGCCACCCGCGCGTCTCGCTGCTCGTCAACAATGCCGGCGTTCCCGGCCGCGGGGGCTTCCTGCGGACCTCCCCGGAGCGGATCGAGGAGGTGACGCGCACGAACTACCTCGGCGGCGTCTGGTGCCTGCGCGCGTTCCTGCCCGCGCTCGAGGCGGCAGCTCCCTCCGACGTCGTGAACGTCGTCTCGGTGGCAGGCACCGTGGCCGCGGGCTCAGGCGGCCCCTACACGGCTTCGAAGCACGCGCAGCTCGCCTTCTCGCGCTCGGTCTCCGCGGAGCTGAACCCTCGGGGGATCCGCGTGCACACGATCCTGCCCGGGTTCGTCGAGACGGAGGGCTTCCCGCAGCGCGAGCGCTTCGGCCCTCGCGTTAGCTCGCTGGTGGTGGAGCCGGAGCTCGTCGCCGAGCGACTGCTCGACGCCGTCGAGCACAACCGGCGCGAGGTCTTCGTTCCGCGCTGGTATCGAATCGCTCCGCTGGCCCAGGCGCTCGCGCCCGGCCTCGTCGCGCGGGTGGCAGCGCGTGGAATCCGTCCGGCAGGGGACTAGGATCTCCGCATGGCAGAGCCGCTCTCCGCCGCCGAGGCCGTTCCGGTCGCCGAGTTCCGCGCGGCCCTGCGCAGCTTCCTGCGCACCTCGGAGCGCAACTCGCGCGCCGCCGGCCTGACGCCGCAGCGCTACCTGCTGCTGCTGATGATCAAGGGCGCGCCCGACCGGACCGAACGGTCGACCGTGACCGAGCTCGCGGAGCGCTTGCAGCTGGCGCAGAGCACCGTCACCGAGCTCGTCAGCCGGGCCGAGGAGATCGGCCTGGTCGAGCGGGAGCGCTCGAGCGAGGACGGGCGGGTCGCGATCCTGCGCCTGACCCCGGAGGGCGACCGGCGGCTGGCTCAGGTCTTCACGAGCAACGAGCGCGAGCGCCAGGCACTGACCCGCGCGTTCGAGCACCTCCAGTCCACCGGGCTGCCTACGTAGGATCACGGCGTGCACGTCGAGATCCACTACTGCCCCACCTGAAGCGGCTACGACGAGAGGGCCGCGAGTCTCGCGACCGAGCTCAGCGCCGAGGGTTTCGAGGCCGAGGCGCTCCCGGGTAAGCGAGGGCAGTACGACGTGATCGCCGACGGACGGCTCGTCTATTCGAAGGCCGAGACCGGGCGCTTCCCAGACGACGGCGAAGTGCTAGCGCTTCTCCAGTAGGTACCAGCCAAGCTCTGTGACGTACGGCTTCGGCAAGCCTTCGCCGACCTGGACGTCGTCGCCTAACCTGGCGGCGTGCGCATCGACTTCCTGTTCTGGCGCGAGTGCCCGTCCCACCCTGAGGCCCGCGCGTTGCTCCGTGAGGTGATGCAGGAGCGCGGCGTCGAGGCCGAAGTCGTCGAGCGCGAGGTGCTGACGCAGGACGAGGCAAAGGAGCTCGCTTTCCCTGGCTCGCCGACCATCCGGGTCGACGGACGTGACGTCGATCCCGGCGGCGCGGGCGGGCGCCCGTCGCTGACCTGCCGCATCTACCACCTGCCCGACGGGCGCGTCTCGCCTGTTCCGTCCCGTAAGCAACTCGAGGAGGCCGTTTCATGAGCGCTGTCCTGGGAGCCGAGGCTCCGCAGTTCGACCTGCCCGGCGTGGACGGGCAGAACCACTCGCTCGACTCGTACGCCGAGGCCGACGTGCTCGTGCTCGTGCAGTCGTGCAACCATTGCCCGTACGTGCAGGCCTGGGAGGGCCGGCTTTCCGCGATCGCGAGCGACTACGCCGACCGCGGCGTGCGCGTCGTCGCCGTCAACTCGAACGACGCGGACTCCCACCCGGAGGACTCGTTCGACGAGATGCGGAAGCGGTCGCGAGAGCACGGCTTCACGTTCGACTACCTCTACGACGAGCCGCAGGCCGTCGCGCAGGCGCTGGGAGCCGAGCGCACGCCCGAGGTCTTCGTCTACGACGGCGACCGCCGGCTGGGGTACCACGGCGCGATCGATGACAACCGCGACGAGGCAGACGTCTCGCAGCGGTACCTGCGCGACGCGCTGGACGCGGTGCTCGCCGGGCAAGACCCGCCGGTTGCGGAAACGCCGCCCGTCGGCTGCACCGTGAAGTGGCGCAGCAGCTAGCGGCGCTCGAGCAGGTACCAGCCGAGCTCGGCCGTGTAGCCCCTGGGCGCGAGTGACTCCGCGCGCCGGCGCTCCTCGCCCTCGCAGCCCGCGAGCTCGAGGTAAGCCTCCAGGTCCCGCGGCTCGCGCTCTTGCTCGCTGCGCAGGAGCACCAGCCCGTTCGACTCGAACAGGCCGCGCAGGTCGACTTCCGCCAGCACCCGCGTGGTCGACGGGTCGCGTGCCCGCTCGAAGAGGTTCAGCTCGGTCGCGGCCGCCGGGTCGATCGGGGCGATCTGGTCGATCACGAGCACTCGGCCGCCCGAACGGGTCACGCGCACGAGCTCGGCCAGCGCTAGCTCGGGCCGCGCGATGTGGTGCAGCGTCCGCAGCGACCCGGCCAGGTCGAAGGCGCCCAGCTCGAACGGCAGGTTCGTCGCGTCGCCCTCGACGAAGCGGACGTTCGGGAAGTTCTCGGCCCGGCGCCTGCCCTCTTCGAGTAGCTCGGGGACCAGGTCGAGAGCGACCACCTCGCGCACGTGCGGCGCGAGCGCGAAGGCGAGGGCGCCGGGGCCGCTGCCGGAGTCGAGCACTCGCTCGTCGCCCTTCGGATCGACGAAGCGCCGAACCTTCTCCTCGAGCTCCGCCGCGCGCGCGTCCTGCAGCGCGGCGACCCGCTCAGCCGTCTTGGCGAACCGCTCCCGTGTGGCGTCGTGCATAGTCGAGGGCCTCCTCCCTGGTGGCGATCGTACCGGCGGCCCGTTCCTCCTCGATCTCGGCGAGCAGGCGGCCGATCTCCGGACCGGGTAGAAGATCGAGCTCGTCGCCGCGGAGCAGCGGCTCGGCGGGGTCGTTGGCGCGCGCGTTCACGATCGCCGGGGCGAGCTCGGAGGCACCGGCAAAGGCGAGCGCCTCGAGCGCCCACGGCTCGACGGCACGGCGGAAGCGGTGGATCGAGCGCGCGTCCGGCTCCGGAGGCTCGGCCCGCAACAGCGCAGCAGCGAAACGGCGCAGCCCGTTCGAGACGGGGAAGCGGCGGAGCTCCTCGCCGAAGACGGCCACGAGGCGGTAGTCCGGCGAGTCCCAGCGGTCGAGCCGGTCGTCGATCCGCCCGCCGAGCGGTGCGAGCAGCCCGAGCGCGTCGAGGCGGCGGTAGCCGCCGGCCGAGAGCCGCCGCAGCTCGGCGAGGATCCGCTCGCCCGCCGGCTGGGTGGCGAGGTCCGCATGACGGCGGATCAGCTCCTCGGTCTCCGGGACGATCAGGAAGCCGAGCTCGTCCTCGAGTCGGACCGCGCGCAGCAGCCGCAACGGGTCGTCCTCGAAGACGTCGTCACCCAGCGCCCGGATGCGACTGGCGGCGAGGTCGCCGAAGCCGTTGTACGGGTCGAAGAACTCCTCGCTGCCGACGCGCTCGGCAATCGCATTGATCGTGAAGTCGCGCTTGGCGAGGTCGTCCTCGATCGACCCCGGCAGCGGCGTGAAATCGACCGTGCGGGCGCCATCCAACGCTACCCGCCACGCGCCATGCTGTTCCGAGAGCAAGAAGTGCGCTCCGCCGACGCGCTTTGCCAGCTTCCGGGCGGCCGCCCGTGGCTCGCGCACGGCGACGTCGACGTCCACGACCGGGCGGTCGAGCGCATGGTCGCGGACGGCGCCGCCGACGACCCAGGCCTCCTCGTCCGCGAAGAGCTCGTCAAGCACGTCAAGCATCGACGACCGTCCGCCTAGCCCGGCGCGGGTCCGAGTTGATCCGCGAGGTGAGCTCGTAGTTGATCGTCTCGGCCACCCGGGCATGATCCTCCGCCAGGACGCCGTGACCGAGGATCGTGACCGGCGCGCCGGCCGGCTCTTCCTGCTCGAGCTCGACCGCGAAGGCGTCCATCGAGACGACCCCGACCACGCGGCGGGGCTCGCCGCTGACGCGCACCTCCGTTCCGGTCAGGTCGCGGCGGAAGCCGTCCGCGTAACCGACCGGCACGATCCCGATCCATGTCGGCGCCTTGGCGACGAACGCACGGCCGTAGCCGGTGCTCTCGCCCACCTCGAGCCGTTTGACCTGCGCGAGATAGCTGCGCCACGAGAGCGCCGGCTCGAGCCCGTCCGCGGCAGGATCCTCGCCGAAGGGCGAGAGGCCGTAGAGCGCGATCCCGCAGCGAGCCGCGTCGAAGCGCGCGGAGGGCAGCCGCAGGGCCGCGGCGCTGTTGGCGACGTGGCGCATCAGCTCGGCGTACGGCTCGGTGGCGGCGCGGAAGCGCTCGACCTGCTGCTCCGCGAACGCCTGGTCGGAATCGGCCGTCGCGAGGTGGGCCATCAGGCCGACCACCTCCGGGCCGAGCACCGGCAGCTCAGAGAGGCCCCAGCGGCCCATGCCGGTATCGAGCTTTACGTGCACGCGCACGCCCTCCGGCAGCTCGTCTCCCCAGACCACGAGCTCCAGGCGCGCCTCGCGTGCTTCTGCGACCTCGCGGCTGGACGAGGTCGGCCCCATCACGAGGATTCGTGCGAGCGGGAACTCGGCCCGTAGCTCCAGCCCCTCGGCGACCGTGGCGACGCAGAGCGCGTCGGCGCCCTCGTCGAGCACCGCGCCGGCGACGTCGACGGCGCCGTGTCCGTAGGCGTCGGCCTTCACCACCGCCCAGAGCTGCGACCCGTCGAGCACGCGCAGCAGCGTCCGCGCGTTGCGCCGGACCGCGCCCAGGTCGACCGTCAGCTCAGACCGGTGCATCGAGCACCAGCGGCAGCGCGGCGACCACGTCGCTCGCGACCGCACCCGACTGCGGGATCGCCCGTGAGGCGAGCTGCTGCGCAGTCGCGGCCGCCGCGGCCGCCGTGCGGGCGTCGACACCCTTGGCGAGGAAGGCCGCGACGATCCCGGTCAGGACGTCGCCGCTTCCGGCCGTGGCCAGCGCGGGCGTCCCGAGCGAGACGACGAGCACGCCCTCTCCCGGCGCCGCGACCAGCGTGTCCGCGCCTTTGAGCAGGCAGACGCAGTGGAAGTTGTCCACGGCACGCTGCACCGCCTCGAGCCGGTGCGCGGCGACCCACCCCGACTGGACGCCAAGCAGCCGGGCGAGCTCGCCCTCATGCGGCGTCAGCACGGTCGGTGCGTCCCGCTCGAACGGCTCGAGGTCGTGCAAGCCGTCGGCGTCGACCACCGCGGGACGGTCGAGCTCGGTCAGCAGCCGCCGCACGACTTCCTTCGGCCCGGGCCCACGGCCGAGCCCGGGCCCGAGCGCGAGCGAGCCCGCCTTCGAGGCGAACTCGGCGATCGGCTCGATCGCCCGGGTCGAGATCAGGCCGTCGTCCTCGGGGCACGGCAGCTTGACCGCCTCGAGCAGCCGCTGCTCGAAGACGGCCAGCGTCGAGTCGGGCACCGCGACGGCGACGTAGCCGGCGTCGGCGCGGAACGCCGCCTCGGCCGCGAGGCTCGGTGCGCCGGTGAGGCCGCGCGAGCCGCCGACCACCAGCACCGTCCCGGCCGTGTACTTGTTCTGCTCCTCGCTCCGCCGCGGAACGGCGCGCAGGATCGCCGGCGTCACCAGCTTGTGCTCGGTCTCGAGCGGGTCGAGCCCAATGTCGGCGACGACCACCTCGCCGGCCTGGAAGCGGCCGGGCGCGACCTCGGTGCCGACCTTCGGCCCGTGCATCGTCACCGTCACGGTCGCCTGGACGCAGGCGCCCGCGACCTCGCCGGTCGAGGCGTTCACCCCCGAGGGGAGGTCGACCGCGACGACCGGCTTGCCGGCGGCGTTGATCGCCTGGATCGCCCGCGCCGCGTCCTCGCGCGGCTCGCCGTGGAACCCGGTGCCGAAGAGCGCGTCGATGATCACGTCGGCTTCGCGAATCGGCGCTTCGTCGGCCGAGCGCGCGATCTTCGCGGCCGACTCGAGCACCTCGAGCGCAATCCGGCCGTCGCCGCCGTTCGCGCCCCCGCCGCAGACGGCCACGAACCGAACGGCGTCCGGGAAGCGGCGCATCGCCTCCTCGGCGACCGCCCGCCCGGCGCGCGCCATCAGCTCGTCCACGTCGTGGCCGGCCTCGGCCCGCTTCATCTCCTCGGCGCTGTAGAGCGGATCAAGCATCGGCGACGAGAGCCACCGCCTGGGCGAGCTCACGCGAGTGGGTCATCGAGAGCTCGATCTCCCCCGCGCCCACGCGCTCGGCCCACGCCTTCGTCTTCCCGCTCAGCGTCACGCCCGGCTTCGGCCGCCCGGCGATCTCGATCTCGCGCCAGGTGAAGCGCACGCCTGAGCCCAGCGCCTTGCCGACCGCTTCCTTGCCCGCGAAGCGTGCCGCGTAGTGCTGCGGCGGGTTCGGCTTCGAGTCGCAGTAGGCGCGCTCCGCGTCGGTAAAGCAGCGCTCCCGGAAGCCCGGGTAGCGCTCCAGCGCCCGGGCGATCCGCGGGATCTCGATCAGGTCGACGCCGACTCGCATCGGCGGAAAGACTACGCGGCGGTTTCGATCCAGCCGGGGAGCGCCGCGATCGAAGTGATGATCCCGTCGGGCTGCACCCGGGCGACCTCGACGGAGTCGGGCCGGAACTTGCCCGTGCGCACGAGCACGGTTTTCAGGCCGCACGCGTGAGCCCCCGCGATGTCTGCCTCGATGTCGTCGCCGACCATCCAGGTCAGCTCGGCGTCGGAGTCGAGCGCGTCGAGCGCCGCCTGGAAGTAGGCAGGGCTCGGCTTGCCGAGCACCGTCGCCTCGAGCTCGGCCGAATACTCGAGCCCGGCGACGAACGCGCCCGAGTCGAGCAGCGGGCCGCGCGCGGTCTGCCACCAGCGGTTCTTGTGCAGGCAGTAGAGCTCGGCGCCCGCCTGCAACTCCGCGAACGCGCGCGCGAGATTCATGTAGCTGAAGACCTGGTTCGTCTCGAAGGTCTCGTCGGCGCCGCCGATCAGGACCGCGTCGGCGCCCTCGCCGACCAGCTCGATCTCGCCGAGGTCCTCGACGATGTCGGGCATCGTCAGCGCCAGCACGCGCTTGCCCTTCAGCGCGTGCGCGGCCGCCGTCGGCGTGGTCTGGAGCTCCTCGTCGGCCAGCTCGATTCCGAAGCCGCGGATCTGCTCGGCCAGGCGGCGGCGCGAGTGCGTGGTGTTGTTGGTGACGAAGCGAATCCGGTGGCCGTTCTCGCGCAGCTGCTGCACGGCCTCGGCCGCACCGGCGATCGGCGCGCCGGAGACATGGAGAACGCCGTCGACGTCCAGGAGAATGCCCGCCATGGAGCGCGAGTCTATTCAGGTGACCCGGTCGGTCTCACTCCCGCGGAGCGAGATCGACTACCGCTTCTCGCGCTCGAGCGGGCCCGGCGGCCAGCACGCGCAAAAGACCGACACGCGCGTCGAGGCGAGCTTCGACGTCGAGGCCACCTCGGCGCTCTCGGAGGCGCAGAAGCGGCGCGTGGTCGGCAAGGCCGGCCCGGTGCTGCGCGCGGTCGCCCAGGACGAGCGCAGCCAGTGGCGCAACCGCGAGCTGGCGACGGAGCGGCTGGTCGAGTCGCTGCGTGAAGCGCTGAGAGTCCCGAGGCAGCGGCGGCCGACGAAGCCGACAAAGGCCTCGAAAGAGCGGCGCCTGGAGTCGAAGCGGCGGCGCGGCGACGTCAAACGGCTGCGGCGCCCTCCACCCGAGTAACCGCCGTCACACTCCCGTCACGCGTGTCTGGCACCGACGAAAGCGCGAAACGCCCTGCTCAGCGGACGTTTGTGGACAACTCGTCACACCTCTGCGCCCGTGTCTGACACCGGGCTACGTGCTCTCGATCCGATCGAGGAAACCCCGGACGAGCTCGAGCGTCGCCTCCGGCTCCTCGGCCTGCGCCATGTGCGAGCTCTCCTGCATGACGACGAACTCGGAGCCCTGGATCGCCCGGTGCGCGACCTCGACGCTTGCCGGCGTGACTTCGTCGTAACGGCCGCAGAAGAGCAGCGTCGGCGCCTGGATCCTGCCCAGCTGCGGCGTGATGTCCCAGTCGCGGAGCGTCCCGATCACATGGAACTCGGACGGCCCGTTCATCGTGTTGTAGACCTCCGGATTCGCCAACATGATCGAGAACGACTCGATCAGCCAGTCGGGCCACGGATCGACCCGGCAGAGGTGGCGCTTGTAGAACTCCATCTCCGCCTGCTGGTACTCCTCGGAGTTGGTCGTGTCGGCTTCCTCGTGGCGGCGGAGCGTCGCCTCGACTTGGGGCGGGAGCTCGGCGCGAAGCTTTGCGAGCTCACCCATCCAGGCCGGCACCGAGGGCGGCGAGCTCTCGACGATCAGCGAGACGAGGCCGTCCGGCTGCGTGGCCGCGTACTGCATGCCGAGCATCCCGCCCCAGGAATGGCCCAGCACATGGACGCGCTCAAGGCCCAGCCCCTCACGGACGACGCCGACCTCCTCGACGAACAGCTCCGGCGTCCACATCGACGGGTCGTGCGGCCCTTCGATCGCCGAGTTACCCGCTCCGAGCTGGTCGTAGAAGACGACCCGCCGCTCGTCCGCCAGCGCCTCGTACGGCTTCATGTGCAACCAGTTCGCACCCGGGCCGCCGTGCAGGCAGAGCAATGCGATCGCATCGCCGTCCTCCGGCCCGATCGAGCGCCACCAGGTCTCGTAGCCGTGGAACGGAATCCGTCCTTCCGCCTCCATTCCAGCGTTTATATCTAGGCTGCACCGCTGATGCGGCTCTGGGGGTCATTGGGCGGCGGCCGCGACATGGCGGTCGATCTCGGCACCGCGAACACGCTGGTGTTCATCCGCGGCCGGGGGATCGTGCTCTTCGAGCCGTCCGTGGTCGCGATCTCGGAGGAGACGGGCAGGGTGCACGCGGTCGGGGCCGAGGCCAAACGGATGATCGGCCGCACGCCGGCCTCGATCCGGGCCACGCGGCCGCTGCGCCACGGCGTGATCGCGGACTTCGAGATGACCGAGGCGATGCTGCGCCACTTCATCACGCAGGCGGCCGGCTCCCGCTTCGCCTTCGCCCGCGTCGTGCTCTGCGTGCCGAGCGGGATCACCGACGTCGAGCGCCGCGCTGTCGACGAGGCCACGCGCGTGGCCGGCGCGCGGACCGTCTACCTGATCGAGGAGCCGATGGCGGCGGCGATCGGCGCGGGCCTTCCGGTCGCGGACGCGGTCGCGAGCATGGTGATCGACGTCGGCGGCGGCACGACCGAGGTCGCGGTCATCGCGCTCGGCGGGATGGTCGTCTGGGAGTCGATCCGCGTGGGCGGCTACGAGATGGACGATGCGATCGTCGATCACGTGAAGAACATGCACAAGCTGCTGATCGGCCAGGAAACCGCCGAGGCGGCGAAGATCGAGATCGGTTCGGTCTCGCGGGATGACGACGGCGCCGAGACCACCGTTGCCGGCCGCGACCTCGTCACGGGACTGTTGCGACGCGTGACCGTATCGGGCGCCGACGTGCGGCGAGCGCTCGAAGGCCCGGTGGGCCGCATCGTGGCCGCGGTCAAGGACACGCTCGAGCGGACACCGCCCGAGCTCGCGGCCGACCTCGGCGTGCGGGGGATCGTGCTCGCCGGCGGCGGCTCGCTGCTGCGCGGGCTGGACGAGAAGCTGCGCCAGGAGGTCGGGCTCCCGGTGCAGCTCGCGGAGTCACCCCTGACCTGCGTGGTCGAGGGCGCCGGCCGCAGCCTCGACGAGCTCGAGACGCTCGAGCGTTCCGCGAAGGCCCAGCGCAAGAGCCGCAGCCGCTAGCGCAGACGGGCGAGGAGCCTGTCGATGCCCCGCGGACGCGCAAGCGCCGGCGTGACAAGGAAGCCTGCGAGCCGCTCGGCTTCCGCTTCCTCGAGCGAGACGGCCGCCTCGGCGACGCCGTCCGCGTTCCAGAAGCTGAAGCGGACGTGCGGCTCCTCCGTCAGGTAGCGCGAGACGCGCAGGGCCTGGCCGGCATCGCGTGGGTGCGCTCGAAAGAACTCGACCAGCTTGCTTCGCTGCGGCGCGGCGCACCAGGGGCAGAAGCGGTACGCCGCCTCAAGCTCGCCTCCGCACTCCCCGCAAACGCGCATGTTGCCTCCTGGTACCCGAAAGGGGGATCTTCGCAAAGTACGCGCAGGTTTCGCCACCTCCCGAGCCTCTCAAGGGTAGTCCACCAGAGGAGGAACCGCATGCCGCCGCTGCCCGAGGTCGAGGTTCTGCCCTTGCCGCCGCTGCCGCCGGTGGACCTGCCTAACCTGGCGCTTCCGGATCTGCCGAAGCTGCCCTAGCCGCCTCGAACTTCGCGCGGCAGCCCGGCCCGCAGAAGAAGTGCGTCCGGCCACCGCGCTCGAGCGTGAGCGCCGTTCGACGGTCGACCGTCATCCCGCAGACAGGGTCGCGCGCCCCGCGCCGGAACGTCAGCGCGAGCAACGCCGCCGCGACAAGCGTGAAGAGGATGTTCAGCACGGCCGTGTAGTTCCAGGTGACGCCGCGCTCGACAATCGAGTCGATCGAAGGCCGGGTCGTGGGTACCAGGCCGAGCGCGCTGAAGATCCCGTCCACGGCGAGCGCGGCGACAACCATCGCGCCGAACATCAACGCAACCACGGTCGCCGCCACGCGCCGGCCGTAGTAGCGGTGGTAGACGATCACCAGCGGGATGATGATCAGATCGGCGTAGATGAAGGCGATCACGCCTGCAAACGAGATCCCGCCGCCCCAGAGCACCGCGGCGAGCGGCGCGTTCCCGACCGAGCAGACGAACGAGAGCACGGCCACGAGCGGCCCGACGAGCACGTTCTCGACCACCTGCAGCGTCCCGCCGTGCCCCGTGAGGAAAAGCGAGTTGAAGAACGACTGCGGCAGCAGCGCGACGAAGCCGGCGATCAGGAAGCCCAGGCCGATCTCTTTCCAGAGCATCTGCCAGTCGCCGCGGAAGTTGTGGGCCACATCCGACCAGCCCTGCAGCGACAGCGCGGGCGAGCCGCCGGCCGAATGGTGCTGGTGTCCCGCGTCGACCGACTGCGCCCGCATGCGGGCCTGCTCTTCCTCGCGCCGTGAGACGAACACGCGCACGCCGATCCACATCAGGACGATCAGGATCAGGCCGCCGACGAGCTCCGCGAGCGTGAACTGCCAGCCGAGGAAGATCCAGATCACGATCCCCAGCTCGAAGACGAGATTCGTCGAGGCGAACTGGAAGACCATCGCCGAAGCCAGGCTGGCGCCCTTCTGGAACAGCGACTTGGCGATCGCGACGGCCGCGTAGCTGCACGATGACGAGGCTGCGCCGAGCCCGGTCGCGAGCGCGATCGTCCCCGGGCCGCGGCCGCCTAGCGCGCGCTCGAGCCGGTGGCGCGGCGCCCACGCCTGCACCATCGCCGAGAGCAGGAAGCCGAGCACGAGCGCCCACCAGACCTCCCACGCCATCGTGAACGCGTTCGAGAGGCCGTCGCCGATCGTGCTGAGGACGTCCATCGGCCCCGACGATACGGATGGCGCGCTACTCGACGGTGACGGTCTTCGCCAGGTTGCGCGGCTGGTCGACGTTCAGGCCGCGCAGCCGCGCGATCCGGTAGGCGAGCAGCTGCAGCGGCACGACCGCGAGCACCGACTGCAGGAAGGCCGGCGAGCGCGGGATGTAGATCACGTCGTCGGCGTGGTGCTGGATGTCCTCGTTGCCGTCGGTCGCGATCGCGATCACGTGCGCGCCGCGGGCCCGGGTCTCCTGGATGTTCGAGACGACCTTCTCGTAGATCACCTTCTGGTCGGTCGCCACGCAGACGACGGGCGTGCCCTCGTCGAGCAGCGCGATCGGCCCGTGCTTCATCTCCCCGGCGGAGTAGGCGTCGGTCGGGATGTAGGAGATCTCCTTCAGCTTGAGCGCGCCCTCCAGCGCCACCGGCAGGCCGATGTGGCGGCCGAGGTAGAGGAAGAACGGCTTGTCGTACATGCGCTGCGCGATCTCCTCGACGGGATGGTCGCCGTCCAGGAACTGCTCGATCTTCTGCGGCAGCTCGTAGAGCTGGTCGAGGATGAACTCCACCTCGTCGGGCTTCATCGTCCCGCGCACCTGCGCCAGCTTGAGGCCGATCAGCGCCAGCAGCGCGACCTGCGCGGTGAACGTCTTCGAGGCCGCGACGCCGACCTCCAGGCCGCAGCGCGTGTAGAGCACTGCCTCCGCCTCGCGCGTGATCTGCGAGCCCATCAGGTTCGTGATCGCCAGCGTCCGCGCGCCGAGGTCCTTCGCCAGCTTGATCGCGTTGACGGTGTCGCGCGACTCGCCGGACTGCGAGATCCCGAGCACGAGCGTGTCCTTCGAGAGCACCGGGTTGCGGTAGATCCACTCGCTCGCGATGTCGGGCTCGACCGGCACGCGCGCCCACTCCTCGATCATGTAGCGGCCGACGACGCCCGCGTGGTACGAGGTGCCCGCCGCCACGATCACGATCCGGCGCAGGTTCTGCAATTCGGTCTCGCTCATGCCCAGGCTCTCGAGCACGAGCTCGCCGTGCCGGATCCGGTCGCCGAGCGTCTCGGCGACGGCGTCGGGCTGCTCGTAGATCTCCTTCAGCATGAAGGTCTCGTAGCCGCTCTTCTCCGCGGCCTCGATGTCCCAGTCGACCTCGATCACCTCGCGCTCGAGCTCGCCGTGCTCGACGGAGACGAAGCGCGAACCCTCGGGTGTGATCGAGACGACCTCGCCGTCCTCGATCAGCTGGATCGAGCGCGTCTCGCCGATGAAGGCCGCGACCATCGAGGCGAGGAACATCTCGCCGTTGCCGACGCCGACGAGCAGCGGGCACTGGTGCCGCGCTCCGACCAGCTCCTCGGGATGGTCGTGGTGGATGACGACGAACGCGTAGTGGCCCTCGAGCTCGCGGTAGGCCAGGCGCGTCGCCTCGAGCAGGTCGCCGTCGTAATGGCGCTCGATCAGGTGGACGACCACCTCGGCGTCGGTCTCGGTGTGGAAGACGTGGCCCTCGGCCTCGAGCGACCCCTTCAGCTCGCGGTAGTTCTCGACGATCCCGTTCAGCACGATCGCGAGCTTGTCCTCGTCGCAGCCGGTGAGCGGGTGCGCGTTCTGCTCGTTGACGGCGCCGTGGGTGGCCCAGCGCGTGTGGCCGAGCCCCGTCTTCGCCTGCGAGCCGTTCGAGCCGGCCTCGCGCTTCAGGGCCTGGAGGTTGCCGACGACGCGCACGTAGTCGAGCTCGCCGTCCTCGCGCAGCGCGAGGCCGGCCGAGTCGTAGCCGCGGTACTCGAGCCGCTCGAGCCCCTGCAGCAAGAGGTCCTTACAGGCTCTTTGGCCGACGTATCCGATGATCCCGCACACGCCGAAACCTCCCTTAGAACGCGAAAGGCCCGGCTGCTCTACCGGGCCCCTCGTCGGGCCTGGTCAGCCGAGCTCTCGTCTCACGAGAGCGGAGATGGTACCACAGGCTTCTTCGGCCTCCGGGGCCGTTTCGGCCTCGGCCAGGACCCGAATCACAGGCTCGGTGCCGGAGGGCCGCACCAGCACCCGGCCGTGGCCGTCGAACCGCTTGTTCAAGCGGTCGACCTCCTCGCGCAGGGCCTCCGAGAGCTCCTTGCTGGCGACGCGGATGTTCTCCTTCGCCTGCGGGAAACGGGGCATCACGGCGGCCGTCTCCTCGAGCGTGCGGCCGCCGAGCGCGCCGCAGAGCAGGAGCGCCGCGGCGAGGCCGTCGCCGGTGACATGGTCGCGCAGGTAGATCAGATGGCCCGACTGCTCGCCACCGAGGATCCCGTTCTCGCGGCGCAGCGCCTCGAGCACGTAGCGGTCGCCGACGTCGGTCGTGACGACGCGGATCCCACGCTCCTCGGCGAGGCGGTGCAGGCCGAGGTTCGCCATCACGGTCACCGCGACCAGGTCGACGCCGAGGTGCAGCATCAGGATCGCCAGGATCTGGTCGCCGTCGACGACCTCACCGCGCGCGTCGACCGCGAGCATCCGGTCGCCGTCCCCGTCGAACGCCACGCCGAGATCGGCGCCGGAGCTCGTGACGGCTTGCTGCAGCGCCGAGAGGTCGGTGGCGCCGCAGCCGACGTTGATGTTCGTGCCGTCGGGCTCACAGCCGATCGCCGTCACCTCCGCGCCCAGGCGCTCGAACGCCGTGGGGGCGATCTCGGAGTAGGCCCCGTTGGCGCAGTCGACCACGAGCTCGAGACCCGAAAGGTCCGTGCCGAAGCGCTCGACGATGTGTTCGAGGTAGCTCTCCTCGGCGACGCCCACGTGGTCGACCTGGCCCGGGCTGCCGGCGAAGGGAACGTCGAAGAGCGCCTCGATCTCCTCCTCCGCTGCGTCGGTCAGCTTGCGGCCCTCGCCGTCGAAGAGCTTGACGCCGTTGTACTCCGGCGGGTTGTGTGAAGCCGTGATGACCGCGCCGAGGTCGAGCGCCAGCAGCGCGACCGCCGGCGTCGGCAGCACGCCCGCGAGCACGGCGTTCCCGCCCGCGGCCACGACCCCGCGGCCGAAGGCCTCCTCCAGCTCCTCGCCAGTCTCGCGCGTGTCACGGCCGACGAATACGCGCCCACTGTCCGACCAGAGCGTCACCGCCCGGCCGAGCTGTTCGACGAGCTCGGGCGTCAAGTCCTCGCCAACCACGCCACGGACCCCGTCGGTCCCGAAGTAACGCCGGGTCAAAGCGGCTAGCGCTTGGAGAACTGCGGCGCTTTGCGCGCCTTGTGCAGGCCGGCCTTCTTGCGCTCGACGATCCTCGCGTCGCGCGTCAGGAAGCCGGCGCGCTTGAGCGGGACCCGCAGCTCGGGGTCGGCCTCGACGAGGGCGCGGGCGATCCCGTGGCGGACGGCGCCCGCCTGGCCGCTGGGCCCACCGCCGTGGACGCGAACGCGGACGTCGAAGGTGCCCTCGACTCCCGCGACCTTGAGCGGGGCGAGCGCCAGCTCCCGGTGCGTCGCGCGCGGGAAGTACTGCTCGATCGTGCGGCCGTTGAACCAGGTCGTGCCGTCGCCGGGCCGCAGCACCACGCGCGCAACCGAGGTCTTGCGCTTGCCGGTGCCGCTGTAGCTCGCGAGCTCGCTCATGCGGAAACCCTCGGACTTTCTACGTGTCGACCGGTCATTGCAGACGGATGCACAGGCAAAGCCTGCGCATCCTGGAAGCGGCGCCGCAAGCGGCGCCTCATGCCTCCACCTTCAGCTCGGAGGGCGCCTGCGCCTCGTGCGGATGCTCGGGGCCGGCGTAGATCTTCAGCTTCTTGATCTGGGTGCGCGCGAGGCGGTTGCGGGGGAGCATCCCCTTGACGGCCTTGCGCAGCACCTCGGTGGGCCGGCGCTCGAGCTCGTCGCGCAGCGGCCGGCTCTTGAGCCCGCCCGGGTAGCCCGAATGGCGGTGGTACATCTTCGCGTCGAGCTTGTTGCCGGTGACGTGGATCTTCTCCGCGTTCACGACCACGACGAAGTCACCGGTGTCGACGTGCGGGGTGTACTGCGGCTTGCCCTTGCCGCGCAGCGTGTCGGCGATCTGCGTAGCCAGACGCCCAAGGGTCTTGCCCTCTGCATCAACGAGGTACCAGCGGCGTTCGATCTCGCCAGGCTTTGCGTTCCAGGTCTTTTGCATAAAAAGCGGCGAACTCACCGTCCGCCGGGGCGGAATCGTAGCAGCCCGGCGCGGAATTCCGCCGCGCCGCCGTGGCTCGGGTGGCGCACGTATGGAGCGCCGAGCGCGGCCTCTGCGCAGCGCCCGACTGCGATCACGCGACGGCCACGAGACAGCTCGCGGGCGAAGGGAAGACCGCCTTCGATCTCGGCGCTCCGCGGCGGCCTGTTCGAGGTCACACCGCCTGGGTGAGTAGGGACGACATTCCAGAGCAGCACGCTTTCCTCTAGCCCCAGCTCGGCGAGTACGCGATGCACGATCGTCGCGCTCGCCTCGGCTGGGCCGCGCCCGGTGAGCTGGCGTTCGGAGGTGAACGGGATTCCGGAGACGCGGGCGCCGCGGTAGCCGGCCGCCTCGCCGACCAACAGGATCGGCGCGTCCGCACGCGCCTCGAGGTACGAGCGCAGCCGTTCCCGGCGCGCGGCCGCGCCGTCGCCGTCACGATAGAAGTTGAACGTGGCGCCGATCCGGGCATGGCGCAACCGCTCGATGAGCTCTTCCATCAACATCCGCACTCTGACGGACGGCGGCCAGCAGCCGGCGCAGATCGCGCGCGAGGTCGCCGACTTCCTCTCGGCTGCGAAGCACTCGCTCGATCTCGCGCAGTACGACTTCCATCTCGGCGAGGAGACGTCCGCGATCGTGGGCGGAGCGCTGCGGGAGGCGCACGCCCGCGGGGTGGCGGTGCGGATCCTCTACAACGTGGACCACGCCAATCCGATCCCCGTGCCGCCGCCGCCGGAGCCGGACGTCCAGCTGATCGCGGCGCTCGAGGTGCCGGCGAAGGCGGTCGCGGGCGTACCCGACCTGATGCACCACAAGTTCGTCGTGCGCGACATCGAGACGGTCTTGACCGGCTCGATGAACTGGACCGACGATTCGTGGTCGCGGCAGGAGAACGTGGTCGTGACGGTGGCCTCGCCGGAGCTCGCGCACGCGTTCACGCTCGACTTCGAGGAGCTCTGGCGCAACGGCGATGTCGAGCAGAGCGGCTTCGTCGAGCCCAGGCCGGTCGTCGTCGACGGGGTTCGCGTGCGGCCCTGGTTCACGCCCGGGTTCGCGGACGCGCTGACCGCACGGCTCGCGAAGAAGATCGGGCACGCCGAGAAGGTGCGGATCTGCTCGCCGGTCATCACCTCGGCGCCGGTGCTCGCCACGCTCGCCCAGCGGATCGCGGACGGGAGCGGCGACATCGCGGGCTGCCTGGACACGACGCAGGTCGACGACGTGATCCGCCAGTGGCAAGCGGACGGGAACGTCTCGTGGAAGCTGCCGCTGCTGCACCAGGTGCTCGCCGGGTCGTTCTCGGGCAAGCGCTCCGAGCCCTGGCTGCCGACGGGGAGCCTGCACAACTTCATGCACGCGAAGATCGTGGTCGCGGACGACGTTGTCTTCGTCGGTTCGTTCAACCTGTCGCACTCGGGCGAGAAGAACGCCGAGAACGTTCTCGAGTTCGAGGATCCGGAGCTGGCCCGGCGGTTGAGCGCGTACGTGGACGAGGTGCGTGCGCGGTATCCGGCGGCCGGCTCCCAGGTCGATTCTGCCGCCTGAGCCACCTGCTACCGCCTCTCCCACCGTCCGTAACTGCCATGCCTGTGGAGAAAGCGTCGCACCTTCGGCACGAAGGACGAGGCCGTTCGGGCCACCCGTCGGGGACAGTCCCCGCCGGGTCGCGAGCTCAGCCGGCCGGCCGAGCCGGCGCCGCTATTCCCACTCGATCGTCGACGGCGGCTTCGAGGTGATGTCGAGCACGACCCGGTTCACGGCCGCGACCTCGTTCACGATCCGCGACGAGATCGTCTCGAGCAGGTCGTACGGCAGGCGCGCCCAGTCGGCCGTCATCGCGTCGTCGCTCGTCACCGCGCGGACGACCACCGGGTAGCCGTACGTCCGCTCGTCCCCCTGCACGCCGACCGAGCGGATCGCCGGCAGCACCGCGAACGACTGCCAGAGCTCGCGATACAGGCCCGCCCGCCGCACCTCCTCCTGCAGGATCGCGTCGGCCTCGCGCAGGATCTCGAGCCGCTCACGCGTCACCTCGCCGATGATCCGGATCGCCAGCCCCGGCCCCGGGAACGGTTGGCGCCAGACCATCCGCTCCGGCAGCCCGAGCTCTTCGCCGACCCGCCGCACCTCGTCCTTGAACAGCAGACGCAGCGGCTCGACGAGCTCCATTTCCATGTCCTCGGGCAAGCCCCCGACGTTGTGGTGCGACTTGATCGTCGCCGCGACCAAGGCGTCGCCGCCCGACTCGATCACGTCCGAGTACAGCGTCCCTTGGACCAGATGCTTGATCTCGCCGAGCCGCTTCGACTCCTCCTCGAAGACCCGGATGAACTCCTCGCCGATCGCCTTCCGCTTCTCCTCCGGGTCGACCACACCCTCGAGCCGGGCGAGGAACCGCTCCTCGGCCGAGACGTGCACCAGCGGCACGTGGAAATGACCCTCGAAGGTCTCGACCACCTGTGCCGCCTCGTCCTTGCGGAGGAAGCCGTGATCGACGAAGACGCACACGAGCTGGTCGCCGATCGCCTTGTGCACGAGCAGCGCCGCGACCGCGGAGTCGACCCCGCCGGACAGCGCGCAGAGCACGCGGTCGGAGCCGACCTGCGCCCGGATTCGCTCGACCTGCTCCTCGATCACGGCGGCGGCCGTCCAGGTCGGCGGCGCGTCGGCGACGGCGTAGAGGAAGTTCTTCAGCACCTCCTGGCCATTCGGCGTGTGCACCACCTCCGGGTGGAACTGCACGCCGTAGAGCCCGCGCTCCGGATCCTCGAAGGCCGCGATCGGCGCGGCCGGCGAGCCGGCGGTCACGCGCGCCCCGGCCGGCGGTGCGGTGACCGAGTCGCGGTGGCTCATCCACCCGGTCTGCTCGGCGCCGAGGCCCGCGAACAGCGCGCTCTCGGGCTCGGCGCGCACCTCCGTCTTGCCGAACTCCGAGACGCCGGTGCGCTCGACCGTCCCGCCGAGTTCCTGCGCCATCAGCTGCATGCCGTAGCAGATCCCGAGCGTCGGCACGCCGAGCTCGAAGAGGCCCGGATCGACCCGCGGCGCGCCGGCCGCGTACACCGACGCCGGGCCGCCGGAGAGCACCAACGCGCGAGGCCTCCGCGCCCGCGCCTCCGCCGCCGAGATCGAGTGCGGCACGAGCTCCGAGTAGACCCGCGCCTCGCGCACGCGGCGTGCGATCAGCTGGGCGTACTGCCCGCCGCAGTCGAGCACCAGCACCGGCCGCTCCTCCGGCGACGGCTCCGGTGTCGGCAGCGGGACGACCTGACCCAACTAGCCCATCCCGATGCGCTGGGCCTGCTGCAGCGACTTGCCCTCGGTCTTGATCGCCGGCGCGAGCATCACCTCGGCCTTCTGGAAGTCGTGGATCGACTCGTAGCCGCAGGTCGCCATCGAGGTTCGCAGCGCCCCCATCAGGTTGAGCGTGCCGTCGTTCTCGCGGGCCGGGCCGATCACGATCTCCTCGAGCGTCGCGTTCTGCTCGACCGCCACGCGCGCGCCTCGCGGCAACGTCGGATGGAAGGTCGCCATGCCCCAGTGGAAGCCGCGGCCGGGCGCCTCCTTCGCTCGGGCCAGCGGCGAGCCCACCATCACTGCGTCGGCGCCGCAGGCGATTGCCTTCGAGATGTCGCCGCCGGTGCGCATGCCGCCGTCGGCAATCACGTTGACGTACTTGCCGGTCTCGAGCAGGTGCTGGACCCGCGCCGCCGCTGCGTCCGCGATCGCCGTCGCCTGCGGGACGCCGACCCCGAGCACGCCGCGCGTCGTGCACGCCTGCCCCGGCCCGACGCCGACGAGCACGCCCTCGGCCCCGGTGCGCATCAGGTGCAGCGCCGTCTGGTACGAAGCGCAACCGCCGACGATCGTCGGGATCGGCAGCGAGGAGATGAACTCCTTCAGGTTGAGCGCGTGACCGTTCGAGGAGACGTGCTCGGCCGAGACGACCGTGCCCTGGATCACGAGCACGTCGAGCCCGGCCTCGAGCGCGAGCTCGTAGTGGTCACGCACCTTCTGCGGCGTCAGCGCCCCGGCGGCCAGCACGCCCGCCGCCTTGATCTCCTCGATCCGCTGCGCGATCAGCTTCGGCTCGACCGGCCGCGCGTAGATCTCCTGCATCCCGCGCGTGGCTTGCTCCTTCGACAACTTCGCGATCTTCTCCAGCTCGCGCTCCGGCTTGTCGTAGCGCGCGTAGATGCCCTCCAGGTTCAGCACCCCGAGCCCGCCGAGCTTGCCGAGCTCGATCGCGACCGTCGGGGAGACGACGCCGTCCATCGCCGAGGCCAGCAGCGGCAGCTCGAGCAGGTGCGGGCCGAGCTTCCAGCCGATGTCCACGTCCTGCGGGTCGCGCGTCCTCCTGGACGGCACGATCGCGATGTCGTCGAACCCGTACGCCTGCCGCGCCTTCTTGCCTCGCCCGATCTCGACCTCCACCCGAACTACCTCCCCTGAATGCAGAAAGGCCCAGGCATCGTCGCGATCGCCTGGGCCGAAAAACCGTTCTCGCTGCCGTCTCTCAAGTGGACGGCGATGGTAACACCGTCGCTGGACGTTCTAGCGACGGCGCAGGTACGGCACGCAGAAGGCGTTCGGGCAGTGCAGGCCCTTCACCTGGCCGCCGTCGACGTCGCGGTAGCTGACGAACGGGAGGCCGTCGGCGCCGACCGTGATCGACGTGCTCCAGCCGACCTGTCCGGGCGTGTCGACCGCGACCGAGGTGGCCACGTCGCAGAGCACGTCGGCGCAGTGCGCGACCTTCAGGTCTTGCGTCCCGCCGGCGCCGTCGTAGTAGCTGATCACGCCGAGGCCGTCGACGCCCAGCGTGATCGCCGAGTACTCGCCCTTGATCCCTGCGTCGATGGTCTGCGTCGTCGCCGCCGAGCAGGCGACGTTGGAGCAGTGGGCGACGTTCAGGCCGCCGCCGACGCTGCGGTAGCTGATCAGGCCGAGCCCGTCGGACCCAACCGTCAATGAGGTGTAGAGGCCGACGGTACCGGTGCTCTCGAGCGTCGTGATGGTGACGCTCGCACAGAGCGCGTCGGCGCAGTGGGCGACCTTGAGGTCGGCGTTCGCGCTGTCGAAGTAACTGACCAGCGGGAGGCCGTCGGCGCCGATTGCCAGCGAGGCATAGGCGGTCGCGGTCGAGTCGATCGGGTTCGAGGTCGCGGCGGAGCAGGCGAGGTTCGAGCAGTGCGCGACGCGGAGCTGGCCGTTGTCCACGTACGCGATCAGCCCCAGGCCGTCGAGCCCGACCGTGGCCGAGGTGTAGTCCTGGACGACGGTGCCGGTCGAGACGATCGGCGCGGTCGTGGAGGCCGTGCACGCGAAGTTCGTGCAGTGGGCGGCCTTGAGATTGGCGTTGGTCGCGTCCACGTAGCTGACCAGGCCGAGCCCGTCCGAGCCGATCGTGACCGACGGGTGGCGGCCGACGTCAGGGACCGAGGCGTCGACGGTGGTACTGGTCTTGCTGGAGCAGGCGGCGTCGTTGCAGTGCACGGCCACCAGGCTCTTGGACGAGTCGTCGAAGACCGCCACCAGCGGAAAGCCGTCGGGGCCGGCGGTGCTGGACGAATGTGCGCCGCCCGCGTCGAGGTTCACCCTCGAGACGGTCGCGCGGCCGAGGTTCAGCAGGCCGAAGCCGCCGGGCGGGCCGACGGAGCCCTGCACGCCGGTCGTCCCCTTCGGGCCGGCGGGCCCGGTCACGCCCTTGAAGCCTCTCAGGCCCTGAATCCCCTGCGCCCCCTGCGGGCCGACGGATCCTGCGGGGCCGCGCGCACCCTCGGGCCCGGCGGGGCCCATCGGGCCCTGCACCTTGACCGGCAGCACCGAGGCGGGGAACTTGCCGTTCTTGCCCAGCGGGAGCAGCTTGCCGGCCTTGGGCTTCTTCGAGGCGGCGATCCCGCTGACCTTGGCGGCGTTCTTCGCGAACAGCGCGACGCGGACCGCGCTTCCGGCGATCCCGTTGGGCGTGGCGCTGAGGACTGCGACAACGAGGGCGGCCGCAGACAGCACCACAGGCAGGCGCTGACGTTTCATCGCCCGCCAGGTATCGGCCGCGGCCGGGAGCGGCTTTAGGGAAGGAGGGCTTGACGAAACACCGCTGAGGCTCTCGGGCCGCGCTGCCCGCCCCGGGGCCGCGTCCTCAGTCGCGCCCGTAGCTTCCAGCTACGAGCACTCCCTGCGTCCTTGCCTCGGAACGACCATCGCACCCCGAGAGCGCGCAATGTCCCGCCAAGCCCTCCTAGTTGCCGACGGGCTCGAGCTGCGCCACTTCGACCGAGCCGATCAGGCGGCCGGCCTCGCGCGGCTCGAACCTGCCCGCCCCGATCTCGAGCGTCGCAGCGGCGCCGGCCGCGACCGCGGCACGGAGCGCCTCCTCGTCGGAGCGGCCGTCGAGCCGCGCCGCGACGAAGGCGGCGAGCAGCACGTCGCCGGAGCCGACAGCCGAGACAGGGTCGACCAGCGGCGCGACGGCGCGGTAGCGGATCGCCTCCCGGTCGGTTCGGAGCAACGCCCAGCAGCCGGACTCGCGCGTGATCAGGACGTTCCGCGCCCCGAGCTCGGCGATCGTCTCCAGGCCGGTGAGGAAGTCGTCGTCGTCGTTGAACTCCTGACCGACGAGCGCCTCGGCCTCGCGCTCGTTCGGCGAGACCAGGAGCGGCTCGGCCTGCACGCCCAGGCGCAGCGGCTCACCCTCGGAGTCGAGCACCGTCTGCGCGCCGCGGCGGTTGAGCTCGCGCACGGCCTCGGCATAGAAGCCGTCGTCGATCCCGCGCGGGAGCGAGCCCGAGAAGACGACGTAGTCGGCGCCCTGCGAGAGGTAGACGAGCTTCTCGAGCAGCATCTCCAGCTCCTCGGGCGAGACGTGGGGACCCCACTCGTTGACCTCGGTGTAGCTGCCGCCGGTGGGGTCGACGATCGCGGTCGAGGTGCGCGACTCGTCGTCGATCCGGACGAAGTCGTTCAGGATCGCCTCGGCGGTCAGCTCCTCGACGATGCGCGTGCCGGTGCGACCGCCCGCGAGGCCGGTGGCGACGACGGGCACGCCCAGCCGCTTCAAAGCCCGCGCGATGTTGATCCCCTTGCCGCCGGCGAGCGTCAGTCCGGCGCTGGCGCGGTGGCGCTGGCCGCGCTGGAAGTTCGGGACGGTCAGCGTGCGGTCGATCGCCGCGTTCATGGTCACGGTGACAATCACGAGACCCAGCCCCACATGTGGTCCAGGGTACGTGTCGCGTACCAGCTTGCGCGAGCCGCGACGCCCGGGCGCGAGACCGAGCGCGAGGCGACCAGCGGCACGGCGCCGACGAGCTTGCCGCGCTGGTACACACGGACCTGGCCAAGGGACTGTCCCCGGGACACGGGCAGCCCGGCCGTGTCCATCGCGACGACCCGGCGGACGAGTGGGAAGTCGACCCGCAGCGATGGCCTCAGCGACGCGGCCGCGACCAGCGCGACCGGCTCGCGCCCGTAGCCGACGACCGCGCGCCCGTAGGCGTGGCCCTTGGTGACGACGCTCGCCGCGCGGTAGCGCGAGAAGCCCCAGTCGAGCAGCTTCGCCAGGTCGTCGTTCCGCTCGCCGCGGTCCGGGCTGCCGAGCAGCGTCGCATAGACCGTCACCGGGCCGCGCCGGGCGGCCGCGACCTCGTTCCAGCCGGCCGCCGACGTGTGACCGGTCTTGACGCCGAAGATGCCTGGGTAGCTCGAGAGCAGGTCGTTCCAGGTGTGCAGCGAGCGCCCGCCCGAGATCGTCGCCGCCTGCTGGCGGACGATCTGCCGCACGAGCGGTCGGTGCATCAGGATCCGCGCCAGCAGCGTCACGTCGCGAGCGCTGGACACGTGCCCGGTGGCGTCGAGCCCGTCGGGCCGGACGTAATGCGTGTCGCGCAGCCCGAGCTCCTGTGCCCGCTGGTTCATCAGCGCGACGAAGTGCTCCTCGCTGCCCTTGCCCACGTAATCGGCGAGCGCGTCCGCGGCGTCGTTTGCGCTCTGGATCAGCGCCGCTTCGAGCAGCTCGCGGACGGTCAGCCGCTCGCCCGCCCGCAGGTTGGCGCTCGACTCACCGACGGCGGCAGCGCGGGTGCTGACCGTGACGACATCGGACGGCTTTGTCCGCTCGACCGTGAGCAGCACGGTCATCAGCTTGGTGATGCTCGCGATCGGCACGCGCTCGCCGGCGTCCTGCGCGGCCAGCAGCTCGCCGGTCGTGCCGTTCTCGACCACGTACGCGCGGCCGGTCACCTGCGGCGGAGCCGCAAGCACGGGAGCCGCGAGCACGAGGGCGGCCGCAACGAAAAGAAGGCCCTTCAAGCGGGCGGCAGTCTATGTCTATTTCACGCGCACGCGCTGCCCGACGATCAGGTTCGTCGGCTCGACGCCAGGGTTCAGCGCCAGCAGCTGCTCGACGGTCGTGTCGAACTTGATCGCCACGTCGCTGAGCGTCTCGCCGGCCTTCAGCCGGTAGAAGCGGCGGCGCTTGACCGGGACCGGCGTCGTGGCGGGCAGGGTCGCGACGGTCTGCGTCGCCACCGTGCTCGCCGGGGCGGGGTCGCTCTGCAGGCCGGAGCGGACGAGCAGGACCGCGATCGTGACCGCGAGCAGGAAGGCGGCCGGCGCGCCGTAACGCTTTGCCTGCCGCCGCCAGCCGCGCTCCACCGGCTACCAGCCGGAGACGGCCCAGACGTCCCGCCGCAGCCGGGCGGCTTCGGCCGAAGCGGCCGCGCGCCAGTCTTCCTGGCCGTTGCGAAAGGCGTAGATAACGCTCCTCGAGGCGTTGACGAGGGCGCTGGCCGGGCCGCTCGTGAAGGCCCGCGCGAGGTCGGCCGGAGTCGCGCCCTGGGCGCCCACGCCCGGCAGCAGCAGGATCGCCTGCGGCAGCAGCCGCCGCGCCTCGCCAACCGCACGCGGATGAGTCGCCCCGATGACCGCGCCGACGCTCGAGAGCCCGCGCTCCCCGACGAGCTCTTCCCCGAGCTCGTGCACGAGCAGGGCGACGTGGTGCCAGACGGGGTGGCCGTCGGAGAGCTTCAGGTCCTGGACGTCGGCGCCGCCTTCGTTGGAGGTCTTGACCACGCAGAAGATTCCGCCGCCGTGGCGCCGGCAGGAGCCGAGGAACGGCTCGAGGGAATCCCGGCCCAGGTACGGATTGACCGTCATGGCGTCGGCGACCGGCGGGCCCTCGCCACGCGGCTCGAGATAGGCGGTTGCGTACGCGCGCGAGGTCGAGCCGATGTCACCGCGTTTCGCGTCCGCGACCACGACGAGACCGGCCGAGCGCGCATAGGCGCAGACGTCCTCGAAGGCGCGGAGGCCGTCCGCGCCGAGCGCCTCGAAGAAGGCGAGCTGCGGCTTCACCCCGACGACATGCGGCGCGACCGCGTCCACGATCCCGCAGCAGAAGCGGCCACAGGCATCGGCCGCCGCCTCGGGCGAGAGGTGCGCGTCGCCGGCGAGCTCGACGGGCAGCAGGTCGGGCCGAGGGTCGAGCCCGACGAGGAGCTGTGAGCGCTTCCGCTCGACCGCCTCGGCGAGACGGTCGGGAAAGAGCGCGGTCGCGACTGCAGGCTCGGCCCCCACCTCGCTCAGAGGCTAGCGCGAGCTTCGGCCGGGAAACGAGTGAGGGCCGCTTTCGCGGCCCTCACGCAAAACCTTCGGAAGCCCAGGCTAGAATCCGCCGCCGCCACCGCCGCCGCCGGTCTTGACCGCGGTCTTCAGCGAGCTGCCTGCGGAGAACTTCGGGACGGTCGCTGCAGGGATCGTCACCTTCTCGGTCGGATTACGAGGGTTGACGCCCTGGCGCTCCTTGCGGAACTGGGTCGAGAACTTCCCGAAGCCGGTGAAGTTGACCTCGCCGCCGCTCTTCAGGGTGTCGGTGATCGAGTCGAGCACCGCATCCACTGCCTCGGCCGCGTCGCGCCTCGACAGGTTTGCCCTCTGGGCCACCTTGTCGACGAACTCTTGCTTCGTCACAGTCGCTCCTCTCTTCCCGGTTGCCTAGTTGGGATCACGGCGCAAGACCCTAGCAGGGTTCAGCTTTCGGCTCAACCATGCGGTTTTGCGGCGCTTTTGGACAGTTCTAGCAACTCGGTCGGTCGGAAGAGCGCGTGCAGTCGCACGCCAGCGCGCGCGAGAGCGTCCACTCCGCCCTCCTCGCGGTCGACCACGCAGACCGCCGTTCCGACCTCGAGGCCGGCTCCTCGGAGTGCCTCGACGGCCTCGATCGCCGCGCCGGCGGACGTGACGACGTCCTCGACCAGGCAGACGCGCTCGCCCGGCTCGAAGAAGCCCTCGAGCCGGTTCGCAGTCCCGTACTCCTTCGCCTCGTTTCGCACGATCACGAACGGCAGGCCGGAGGAAAGCGAGGCCGCGGCCGCCAGCGCGACGGCGCCGAGCGCGGGGCCGGCGAGCCGCACGGCCTCCGGCTCGTGCTCGCGCACCGCCTCCGCGATCAGCTCGCCGAGCGGGCCGAGCAGCTCGGGAACGGTCTCGAAGCGGTACTTGTCGAGGTAGTAGCGCGAGCGCCGACCCGAGCGGAGCACGAAGTCGCCCTCGAGGTAAGCGTGGTCGCAGAGCGCGGCGCCGAGCTCGGCCCGGTCCACTAGCCGCGGGCCGCCGCGAGCAGCTCGCGCGCGTGAAGCAGAAGGGGCACGGCCTCGGGGGAGCCCTGCGCGAAGGTCACGAGCGAGCCGTCGTCGAAGTAGAGCTCGACCCGGTCGCGGCTGCGGCCGGCGCGCCGCCGCAGCAGGACCGCGCCCGCGGCGGAGCCGATCGCCGCGCCGACGGCCAGCGCCCTACGCGCTCGCATCGTCCTTCTTCCGCCTGGTGGTCGCGCGTTTGGCCGGCGTCCTCGGCTTGGGCTTCGGCTTCGGCTTCGGCTTCGGCTCGGCGAAGCTGCGGAGGGCGCTCTTCAGGTCGTAGAAGACGAGCCCGGCCGTCGGCCCCGGCCCGGTGGTGGCCGCGATCAGGCGCTCCTCGTCGCGGACGACGAAGACGCTGCCGCCCGCAAGCGCCGCGTCGAGCTGGACGAGCTCCTGCTCGCGCTGGGCGTCGGCCTGCCGGAACAGCTCGAGGGCGGCGCGCGCGATGCGACCGGCGCGCTCGTCGTCGACGGTCGCTGCCTGCACGCCGCCCTCGCGGTCGAGCACGACAGCAGCCTCGATCTGGGTCGAGATCTCGGTCAGGTGAGCGAGCGCATCGGCAGCCGGCGGCACGCGCGTGACGCTAACAGACACATACTCCGGGCTGATGCCGTCGCTGCCCCAGCCGCTAGCGAAGTTCTACGAGGACCGCGGCCCGCACCTCGCGGCGATGATCGCCTACTTCGCGCTGCTCTCGTTCGTGCCGTTGCTCTTCCTGACGATCTCGCTGCTCTCGTTCGCCGGGAGACCGGACGAGTCGAGCTACCTGGTGACGGAGCTGAAGCGCGCTTTCCCGGGCAGCTCGATCTCGAGCATCGTCCACACGGTGCGCGAGATCCAGAACCACGCCACCGCGCTCGGGATCGTCGGCGCGGTGGGACTGCTGTGGACGTCGCTCTCGCTCTTCAGCGTGCTCGAGTCGGCGTTCAACATCGTCTACGGGCAGCCGAACCGCTCGTTCGTGCGCGGCAAGCTGCTCGCGGTCGGCCTGATGCTGGTCTCGCTGGTGACGCTCTTCTTCGGACTGCTGGCAGGGTCGTTCGGGTTCGACCTGCTCAAGCGCTACGCGGCGTCGGTCGCCGGCAACTCGTACGTGGCGTACGCGCTCTCGGTGGCCGTCTCGACGATCGCAGTCTTCGTCTTCCTGGTCGCGATCTATTACCTGCTGACGAACGTCGAGCAATCGTTCAAGGACGTGCTCCCGGGCGCGGTCGTGGCGGCGGTGCTGCTGGAGGCGAGCTTCCAGGTACTGCCGATCTACGTGCGCTACTCGAACAACGTCGTCGCGCTGAAGGCCCTCGGCGGGCCGGCCCTGCTGCTCGTGTGGCTGTACGTGATGGCGAACGTGATCGTCTTCGGCGCCGAGGTGAACTGGCGCTTCGCTCAGAAGCACCGACGGCCGACCGCCGACGAGCAGGAAGCCGCCGGCCTCGCCTAGAACGGCCGTACAGGGACAGTCACTGTGTCTGTCCCTGTGTCTGTCCCTGTGTCTGTCCCTGGAGGTTTGCGGCGGCTCGGGCGCGGTGCGAGTTGCGGCGCTTCCAGACGTTGCCGAGCTCGGCCACGGTCGCCTCCTCTCCGGCCGGCAGGAAGACCGGGTCGTAGCCGAACCCCTCCGAGCCCCGCGGCTGTTCGGCGATCCGGCCCTTCAGCACGCCCGAGCCGCGCCGCTCCTCGCCGGCGGGCCCGATCAGGACGAGCTCGCAGACGTAGCGAGCGCGCCGGTCCGCGACGCCCTCGAGCTCGCGCAGCAGCCGCTCGATCGCCTCGCTGCCCTCGGCGCCGTAACGCGCGGAGCGCACTCCGGGCGCGCCGCCGAGCGCCGTGACCTCGAGCCCCGAGTCCTCGCCGAGCATCCACGCCTCCGCGGGGCCGACCTCCCTCCCATACAAAGCCTTGCCCCGCGCGTTCTCGTAGTAGCTGTCGCTGCCCTCCTCCGGGTAGCCGTCCGCATCCAGCAGCTCCAGCTCCCAGCCCGGCAGCAGCGCCGCAAGCTCCCGCAGCTTGTTCGCGTTCTGCGAGCAGAGGCGCACCCTCAATTGCTCCAGCGGACCTCCAGCACGTGGATCTCAGGCAACAGCATCGAGCGCCGCCTCCTGGGCCTCTCGGATCGCCGCGATCCCCCTCGCGCCGAGATCGAGCAGCTCGTCGAGCTGCGCGCGGTCGAACGTCGCCCGCTCCGCCGTCGCCTGCACCTCGACCAGCCGCTCGGCGCCGGTCATGACGACGTTCAGGTCGACCTCGGCACCCGAGTCCTCCACGTAGTCGAGGTCGAGCAGCAGCTCGCCGCCGACGATCCCGAGCGAGACCGCGGCCACCGACTCGGGCAGCGCGCGAGAGAGGCCGGCCTTGCCGAGCGCGCGGGCGGCCGCGACCCACGCCCCCGAGATCGAAGCGCAGCGCGTGCCGCCGTCGGCCTGGAGCACGTCGCAGTCGACCCAGAGCGTCCGCTCGCCGAGCGCCTCGAAGTCGAGCACCGAGCGCAGCGCCCGGCCGATCAGCCGCTGGATCTCGACCGTGCGGCCCTTCTGCTTGCCCGCGCTCGCCTCGCGCTGCGTCCGGTCGCCGGTCGAGGCCGGCAGCAGCGAGTACTCGGCCGTCAGCCAGCCGCGGCCCCGGTCGCGCATCCAACGCGGAACGCCCTCGTCCAGCGAGGCCGTGCAGAGCACCTTCGTCTTCCCCTGCGAGTAGAGCACCGCGCCCAGCGGCTGCTCGAGGTAGTCGACGACGATCTCGACGGGCCGCAGCTCATCGGAGCGGCGGCCTTCCCTCACGCCGTCACCAGGTCGGCGACGGCGACGTGCTCGACCTCGTCCAGCGGCAACTGCAGGAAGCGCTCGCCGAGCGCGCGGAAGGCCGCCGGGTCGCCGGTGGTCAGGAAGCGGTACGAGCCCTCGCGGGCCTCCTCGTTCTCGATTCCCTTGCGCGCGAGCGTCTCGGCCACCTCACGGGCCGTCTCCTCGGCCGAGAAGACGAGCGTCACCCCGCGGCCGAAGACGCGCTGGAAGATCGGCCGGATCAGCGGGTAGTGCGTGCAGCCGAGGATGACCGTGTCCACGCCCGCGTCCTTCAGCGGCGCCGCGTACTCGCGCACCGCCTCGGTCGTCTCGGCCGCGAACGGGTCGTCGCTCTCGATCAGCGGCACCAGGCGCGGGCACGCGACCGGGACGAGCTCGACGCCAGCGTCGAGTGCGTGGACGAGCTCCGCGTAGCGGCCAGCGTTGACGGTCGCCTGCGTAGCGAGCAGCCCGATCCGCCGGTTGCGGGTCGCCTGCACGGCCGCGTGGGCCTCGGGCGTGATCACCCCGACGACCGGCACCTCGAGCTCCTCTTGCAGCTGCGGCAGCGCGGCGGACGTGGCGGCGTTGCAGGCGACGAGCACGAGCTTCACCTCCCGCGCGGCGAGGTAGCCGGCGATCTCGCGCGCGAAGCCGCGGATCTCCGCCAGCGGCCGCGGCCCGTACGGCAGCCGCGCGTGGTCGCCGAGGTAGACGAAGTCCTCGTGCGGCATCGTGACCAGGCACTCGTGCAGGACGGTCAGGCCGCCCACGCCCGAGTCGAACACGCCGATCGGCCTGGGATCCACGCGCCGATTCTAGGAGGGCTTACCGCCTGGCGCGGGCGCCCAGTCCGAAGAACTCGCGCGAGCTGTCCCTGCCGAGCAGGAGATAGAGGACGAATGCGTTCGTAAGGGCGATCAGCAACGCGCCGCCGAAGACGGCCCCTCCCGAGCTGAACATGTAGACGACCGCGCCGACCAGCCCGATCACGGAGAGCGCGACCGTCACGTAGTACCCGAACCGGCTTCCTCGCAGGAGCAGGATCGAGGCGATCAGGAAGGCGATGCCGAAGACGAGGGCTCCCGCCCCGAAGGAGTCGTCCACCGAGCTCGCTATGGCGATCCCAAGCACGCCGTAGAACCCCTCAAAGAACGCCTTGGCGATGCCGATCATCCCCGCCAGGGCGACGGGGAAAGGCGTGTCTCTCGATTCGAAGTCCAGCGGTTCGCTCATGGCACCTCTTCCTGGTCGGAACCGCGCCAGTATCTCCCGTCCCGGCGCTCCGGCCAAGTGCGCTCGATCGAGGGGTACGCTGTCGTGCGCTTTGGCTCGGAGGGTCGCGCTCACCGTCTTCGTCTCGCTCGTCGCGCTCTGCGCGGCCGGGCGCGCGTCCGCGAGCCAGCAGGAGCTGACGCTGCGGATGGACGACGGGGTCGACCTCGCCGCCACGCTCTACGAGCCGAGCGCGGCCCCGTCGCCGGCCGGCTACCCGGCGATCGTGCTCTTCCACGGGATCGGCGGGAAGCGGCAGGACCTCGCGGCGATCGCCCAGGCCTTCGACCAGGACTTCGCGGTGCTCGCCTTCGATGCCCGCGGCCACGGCCAGTCGGGCGGGCTCGTCTCGATCGACGGCCCGCGCGAGATGGCAGACGCGCGCGCGGTCTTCGACCAGCTCGCCGCCAGGCCCGAGATCGACAAGACGCGCGTCGGCGCCTGGGGCATCTCGCTCGGCGGCGGCGCCGTGCTGCGCTCGCTCGTCGAAGGCGTGCCGTGGGCGGCGGTCGAGACCTGCGAGACGTGGACCGACCTCTTCAGCGCGCTCGCCCCACAGAACCTGAGCAAGTCGGGCGCGATCTTCCAGTTCCTGAGCTCGGTACCTACCGATCGCCTCGATCCGTCCGTGCTCGCGATCCGCGACGACGCCTTGGCGAGCCGCAACCTCGCCGCGTTGCGCGCCTGGACCGACGCGCGCTCCAGCCTGAAGCTGCTGAAGACGGTGAAGACGCCCGTCTTCATGTTCCAGGGCCGCCGCGACTTCGCCTTCGACATCGCCCAGGCGAAGGCCGGCTATGCGCAGCTGAAGGGGCCGAAGCGGCTCTACATTGGCGACTTCGGGCACTCGCCCTCGACCTTCCCCGGGCCGGATTTCGCGCAGATGACGAAGCTCGGCCTCGCGTGGTTCGACCGCTACCTCGGCGGCACGTCGACGACGATCGCGCCGATCAGCCTGGCGCCGAGCCCCTGGCGAGGCAAGCTGCGGAGCTTCACGAAGCTGCCTGCCACCCGGCGGCTGACGATCGCCCTGCCCGGCAACGACCACCTCGCCGGCGCCGGCCGCGCGCAGCGCACGAGCGGCCGCTTCACGGGTAACGCCGAGACCTTCGGCTCCGCGACCGTGCAGCTGACCGCGCGCCTGACCGGCGGCTGGTCGCGCCTCGTCGCCGTGCTGACCGCCGAGCCGCGCAAGGGCTCGGTGACCGTCGTCAGCGAGGGCGGCATCAACACGGCCGGCCTCAAAGGCACGCGCAAGCTGGCGATCCGCCTGCTCGACACGGCGACGCTGATCCCGCGCGGCGCGCGCCTGACCCTGACGCTGGCCTCGAGCTCGGTCGCGCAGAACCCGGGCAACCTGCTCTACCTGAACCTGCCGATGCCGAGAACCTCCCGTATCGCTCTCGGCTCCGCCAAGCTGACGCTGCCGATCCTGCGCACCCC
This sequence comes from uncultured Actinomycetes bacterium, assembly GCA_963772975.1. Classification (GTDB taxonomy): domain Bacteria; phylum Actinomycetota; class Thermoleophilia; order Gaiellales; family Gaiellaceae; genus AC-32. Next base: position 899,382 of record CAVYZH010000010.1, on the reverse strand, counting down.
GGTCTCGCGGTGAAGATCGCCGCCCTCGGCCTGCTTGCCACGGGGGCGCTCGCGCTGCCGTCCAGCACACCCGGGGTGACCCCGACCGAGATCCTGATCGGCGGCACCGTCCCACTGAGCGGCTCGGCCTCGGCCTTCGGCACCGTCGGCCCGGGCGCGAACGCCTACTTCAAGTACGTCAACGCCCACGGCGGCGTCTTCGGGCGCAAGATCCGCTACCTCTGGCGCGACGACGGCTACGACCCGTCGCGGACGATCGAAGCGACCCGTGAGCTCGTCCAGCAGGACAAGGTCTTCGCGATCTTCAACACCGTCGGCACCGAGCACAACGTCGCCATCCGCGCTTACCTGAACGCGCTCAAGGTGCCGCAGATCTTCGGCGGCACGGGCGCGAGCGTGGTCGCCCGCGGCCACAAGAGCTACCCCTGGACGATGGGGTATCTGCCGAGCTTCGAGGGCGAGGGCGCGATCTACGGCCGCTACGTCGTCCAGCACCGGCCGAAGGCGCGGATCGCGGTGCTCTACGAGAACAGCGACTACGGCAAGGACCTGCTGCGCGGGCTGCAGCGCGGGCTCGGCAAGCGGGCCTCGCGGATCGTGGCCAAGCAGAGCTACGAGGTGACCGACACCGACGTCAACTCGCAGATCGCCAGGCTGCGCCGCTCGAAGGCCGACACCTTCATGCTCTTCGCGCTGCCGTACCAGACGATTCAGTCGTTCGTCTATGCCTACAAGCTCAAATGGCGGCCGCAGTTCTTCGTCAGCGCGGTCTCGATCGAGCCTTCGATCATGGCCGTCGCGCGCCAGGGCACCAACGGCAAGGAGACGGACAACGCGCTCAGCGTCGCCTTCGTCAAGGACCCGACCTCGCCGGCCTGGCGCAAGGACAAGGCGGTCGCGCTCTACAAGTCGATCATGAAGCGCTATTTCCCGAGCGGGCGAGTCTCGGACGTCTACAACTGGTACGGGATGACGGTCGCGTTCTCGCTGGTGGATGCGCTCAAGCATGCCGGCCGCAACCCGACCAGGGACGGCCTACGCCGTGCGATGACGCACATGGACGAGCACAACAACCCGTTTCTGCTTCCGGGCGTGGGCGTGAAGACGAGCCCGTCGAACTATTTCCCGATCACTAAGGCTCGCATGGTCGGATACCGAAAGAACCTGTGGGTGCTGTTCGGCCCGCTGGTCAAGGCTCGGTAACACGGTGTTAACTATCCGGGTGCGCGCGACGTCTCACTCCACGTCACCCAGGGGACAACATGAAAGAAGGGGCTACATGAAGAAGTCAATCCGCCTGGCACTGCTCCTCGGTGCCTGCTTCCTCGGGCTCGCCGTCGCGGCGCCCGCGTTCTCCGCGTACGACCCGGAGCTGATCATGGAGCAGTCGAGCTACAAGCTCGGCGGCGCCACTACGGCCGACGTGTTCATCGCGATCGACCCGAACGCCGACCCGACCGCCAAGCTGACGATCTTCTCGCCGGTCGGCTACAGCGCCAACCTGACAGCAGCGCCCGGCACGAAGATCGGCAAGGTTGTCGCCCGGGTGAAGGCGAAGGCGCTCGGCGGCGCGCTGCTGACGCTCGCCGGCGACGTGGTCGTGGCGAACCCACTCGATCCGACGATCCAGATGGCGGCAGCCCAGTGCGACAAGACCAGGAGTTCGCACACCACGATCTGGGTTCTTAACACGAGCCTGCAAGGGCAGACGGTCGCGATCCCGGTGTTGGTTGACCAGGTCGGCCCGCTCGTCCTCCAGCAGGTCTGTCTGCCCTCGCCGGATGTCCCGGAAGGATCCGGCGGCGCGAAGTTTGGTGCGCAGCTGTTCGCGGCCGACTTCACGATCAAGAACGTGTTCACCAACGCCGGCACGAACGGCAACTACGAGTGGTCCGGCATCTTCACGCCGTACACGCCCGGCGCGGCCACGCCGAACCCCGCCGGCACGCTCGAGGCTCGCACGCTCGTGGGCCTGCCCTCGTCGCTGACGCTCAAGCGCGTCGCGGCGAAGCGGGGCTTCAAGCTGACCGGCCAGCTGAAGATCGCCGGCGTCGACCCGAGCAAGGTCAAGCTCGACCTCTATGCCGGCAAGAAGCCGGGCCCGGCGCCGAACGCCGTCTCCGGCGGGACCGGCAAGCGCTTCGCCTCCAGCGCCAAGCTGCCCTGCCAGCGGCAAGTACACGATGGCCAGGCCGAGCGTGAAGTTCGCGACCTTCTTCCAGACCAGGTTCGAGAACTACACGACGCCCTGCACCGGACCGTCGCCTTCAGGCCTCCCGGTTCCCTGTCACCACGAGCGCATCGCCGCGGTGACGAGCAACCAGGTCAAGGTCCTCAAGCCGAAGCCGAAGAAGAAGCACTAGTCCGCTTGCTCGAGCGGGGCCTTCTTCCGGAGGCCCCGCTCAGCGCTCTGCCGGCAGGTCGTCGTGGCGCGACCACTCGTGCCAGGAGCCCGGATAGTTGCGCGCGTCGTAGCCGGCGGCCCTGAGGGCGAGCGCGGCGAGGGCCGAGCGCGAGCCCGAGTGGCAGTACGCGACGATCGCCGCGCCCTCCGGCAGGCCGGTGAGCTCGCGGATCCCCCACGGCTCGTGCGGCCGGCCCGGCTCGGCGAAGAGGCGCTCGACCTCGAGGTGCTTCGCGCCGGGGATGTGGCCCTGGCGCGGGTCGCACGGATAGCCGCCACGGCCGCGGAACTCGTCCTCGCTGCGAACGTCGAGGATCGTCAGCTCGGGATCGTCGAGCCGCTCGTGCAGTTCCTCCCAGGTCGGCACGGCCTCGAGGCTGCGGCTCGAGCTGAGTCTTCGTCTTCTGCAGCTCGACCGCGCCCTGCTCCAGCTCGCCCGGCCACGCCGCGATCCCGCCCGCGAGCACCGCGACCTGCGGATGGCCGGCCACGAGCGCGGCCTGCTGCGAGGCGGCTGCGCCGACGCAGTCGCCACGGTCGTAGAGCACAAGCCGCTCCTGCCCGGTGACGCCGTGGCGGCCGAGCCGCCGCTGGACCTCGACCGCGAACTCCTGCACGGTCTCGCGCGTCGCCAGCGGCGGCGGCGAGCCGAGCACGAGCGGGATCGAGCCGGGCAGGTGCCCGCGCTGGTGCGCGTTCGGCCCGCGCACGTCGCCGAGCACGAGGCCGTCCTCGCCCAGGCGCTCCTGCACCCAGGCCGCGTCGACGAGCGGCGGCAGCTCAGACATCGGCGAGGAAGCCCGTCAGCGCGGCGTTGAACTCGTCGGGCTGCTCGAGGTTCGGCAAATGGCGTGCGGCGGCAAACGCCCTGAAGCGCCCGCGCGGCGCCGCGTGCGCGAGCTGTTGCGCCTCCTCTGGCGGAAAGAAGGGGTCGCCCTCGCCGACCGCGACGAGCACCTGGCCCGCGAAGCCCGCCAGCGTGTCGGAGCGGTCGGCGCGGTCGCGGATCACCTCCAGCGCCTCCACCAGCTCCTCCCTCGAGCGGTCGAGCGCCTGCTCCCGGACCCGCTTGACCACATCGTCGCTCGCGTCCTCCAGCAGCAGCTTCGGCCGCATGCTCTCCCAGAGAGCCTCGGCGCCGCCGCTCTCGATCAGCGCCTTCGTCTCGGCCCGGCCCGCGTGACGTTCGGGCGAGTCGGCGTCGGCGCGAGCCCCGACGAGGCCGAGCGCCCGGACGCGCGCCGGCTCTTGCTGCGTCATTGCCATTGCCGTGTACCCGCCGAGGGAGGCGCCGACGAGCACGAGCTCCCCCTCTGCCTCGGCGAGCACCGAGGCCGCGTAGTCGTCGATCGTCCGCCCGCGCCCGTACAGCCGCGGCGTGACGACCTCGTAGTCGCGCAGTGCCTCGAGCTGTGGGTCCCACATCCGCTCATCCAGCGGAAACGCGTGGAGCAGGACGACCCTCACAGGCCGGCGACCACCGATCGCTCAGCGGCGACTCCGGGACGCTCGGAGCAGCGCTCGAGCCAGCCAGCCGTCGCCGGTCCGAGCTCGAGGCCGAAGCGCTCGAGCCCGCGCAGGATCCAGGGTAGGTAGCCGATGTCGGCAAGGCCGAACTCGCGCCCGCTCAGGTACGGCCGCGCCTCCAGCGCGCTCTCCAGCTCGGCGAGCCGCGCCTCGAGCTGCTCGCGGCCGTCGCCGCGCCGCGCCGCGTAGTAGGCATCGCCGAGCCGGTCGTCGAAGCGCTGCAGCCACAGCCGCCCGAGCGCCCGCTCGGCCGGGTCGGCCGGCCACAGCGCCGGCTCCGGATAGCGCTCCTCGAGGTACTCCATGATCACCTCGGATTCCGGCAGCACGAGCCCCTCGTCCTCCTCGTAGACCGGCACGCGGCCGGTCGCGTTCTTCTCGTACATCCAGGCCGGCCGGTCGCCGAGGTCGATCTCGACCGCCTCGTAGGCGATCACCTTCTCGGCGAGCACGATCCGCGCGCGGGCTGCGTACGGGCAGCGGTCGGCGGTGTAGAGCGTCGGCACGGTGTGAATCTACCCGCGCCCGGCGCCCTCGAGGCCGAGCACCCCGGCGAGCTGCTGCAGGAGCTCGTCCGCCGGCGGCAGCTCGTCCGGCGAGGAGGCCGTGCGCGCAACGGCCCGCACCTGCGCAGGCTCGGCGCCCGTGAGCCGCGAGACGACCGTCGGGTTCGCGCCGAGGGCAACCACGTCGCCGGGCGGGAGCGCCCCGAAGTGCTCGGGCAGCGACTGGTACTCGTCGACCACGCTGCCGCGCTCGTAGAGCACGTAGCGGACGACCACGCCGTCGTCGACGCTGATCGCGCAGACCACGGCGGCGGTCGCGTTCGAGAGCTCCGAAGCGAGCCGCTCGCGCGCCCTGCGGTTGCGATCGATCAGCTCGGCATAGACCGCGACCCAGCCGTTGCGCGGCCCTACGACGCGGCCGTCCGAGCCGCCGAGCCGCGGCAGGTACTTGTCGACCTGGGCCTGGACGTTGTCGAGGTCGTCGCTCTGGACGTGCAGCGAGGCGTACGACTCACCGTGCTCGTCGTGGTGCTCGATCCGCTCGATCGGCACGGTCAGTCGCTGTGCCCACTCGGTGAAACCGAGCCGCCGCCAGGCCTGCCGGCCCGCCTCGTTGCGAGTGGCGACATCGAGCGTCAGGTGCTCGATCCCCTGCTCGCGGGCGCGCTCGCCGAACGCGGCCAGCAGCGCCTTGGCCACGCCCTGCCGCCGGCGCTCGGGGACGACGTAGACGATGTTCACGTGCGCGTAGCCCTGGGGGTCGAGCTCGCCGAACGCGTAGCCGGCCGGCTCGTCCTCCTCCTCCGCCAGCAGCACGAGCTTGCCCTCGAACATCGCCGGCGTGACCTCCGGCGGGCGCCACGGCCGGTCCCAGTTCTCGTCGAAGATCGCGCCCGTGAACTCGAGCAGAGTCGGCTCGTCGGCGGCGGTTGCTTCGCGAACGTTCATGCGGCGGCCGTCACCCTAGTTCGCAATCGTGAACTCCCGTCGCATCGACCGGTCATTTCAGACGGGCCCGCGGGCAAAGCCCGCGCGCCCTGACGACGGCGTCGCAAGCGAACGCCGTTGCCCGACGAGCAGGTAGTGAGCGGAGAGGTTCTGGAACGGCTCGAAGCGCTCACGGGCCGCCTCGAGATCGGTCACGTCCGGATAGAACGCGCGCACCGCCTTCTCAAGTGCAATGTCGCCGACCGGCCACGCGCGCGGGCGCGCGAGCTGCCTGGCGAGGAACCACTCGGCCGTCCACTCGCCGAGCCCGCGGATCGAGACGAGCCGCCGCTTGACCTCGTCGTCCGGCAGCGAGGCGAGCTCGTGCAGGTCGACCGGCTCCTGCGCAAGGCCCAGCACGTACTCGGCCTTGCGGTTCGAGAAACCGAGTGCCCTGAGGTCGTCGTGGGTGGCCTCGCGCAGCTGTTCAGCCGTCGGGAACGCGTACGCCTGGCCGACCCGCCGCCCGAAGCGCTCGATCAGCCGGTTGCGGATCGCGAACGCGGCGTGGAGCGAGACCTGCTGGGCGGTGATCGAGGTGACGAGCGTCTCGAACGGGTCCGGGGCGAGCGGCGGCCGGAAGCCTGCGAGCTGCTCGGTCAGCCGACGCAAGACGGGATCGTCCTGCGCCCAGGCGTAGAACCCCTCGAGGTCGAACGGCGCCCCCAGCAGCGTGAGCGCGACCCGGCGCGTCTCCCGGTTGAGCGGCTCGACGTCCACCCCGCCGGGCGCCGCCTCGATCCGCAGCTCGCCCGCGCCGACCACGCGGTGCAGCCCGCCGTCGACCCAGAGGTTCGCCAGGTCCGGCCCGAAGGCGCGGAAGCGTTCGGTCGAGAGCTCGAAGTCGAAGGGCTCCGGGAGGCGGAGCAGGCTCACGCCAGCGCGCGGAAGTCGGTCAGCGGCTCATATGGGACGCCGCGCCGGTCGAGGAACCCCGCCAGCGACCCGGTCGCATAGACGCGGTCGGCCGCGAGTGCGGCGCAGTAGTCGGAGTGGCCGTCGCCGGCGTACGCCACCTCGCCGGCAGGCAGGTCCCCGCGCTTGCACGGCTCGCCGCAGACCTCGCAGATCTCTGCCACGCGGTAGTGCACCTGCCAGCCGTCGGGCAGGGCGTCGACGCGGTTGGCCCGCAGCTCGACGGCACCGAGCACGCCCTTCGCGCTCGAGCACCGGCTCAATCAGCTCGTGGAACCCTGACGAGACGACGAGCGGGTGCCGCGCCCGCGCGAGCGCGGCGAAGCCGGGCCGAACGCGCGCATGCTCGACGACGTGGGCGACGACCTCGTCGAGCGGGGCCGTGACCGTCGCGAACTCGGCCGAGATCACGTCGTTCAGCGTCATCCGGCGGGCGTCGAGCTCGGCCTCGGCGCGCTCGTAGACCTCGGCGTCGCCAAAGCGCTGGAGCACGAGGTCGAGCGTGTCCCGCTCGGTCACCGTGCCGTCGAAGTCGAGCACCAGCCGCACGCGGCAACGCTAGCTGCGGAGTGCCTCCGCAGCGGCGGCGAGGTTCGCTCGGCCGGGGCCGTTCGTCACCACGAAGGCTCGCGCCGCTTCGGGCCGCCACTCGGGCACTCCGGTCTCGACCACGACCGCGCCGGGGACGACCAGCTCGCGCTGCCACGGATGCCGGTGGGCGTCGCGCAGGACGAGCACGACCGAACGGCCCGAATCGAGCGGCGGCATCGAGTCTCCCTCGCGCAGGCGGATCGTCTCGGCGCCGAGCAGCTCGCCGAGCCCGTGGTCGGACTCGCCCGCCGCGATCGACGGCTCGGCCCGGAGCTCGACCACGAGCGGATCCGCGCCCACCGCCGGGTCGCCCTCGACGCACAGCGCCCGCCGGGCGGCCTCGGCACCGGCCTCCCGATCCTGAAGCTGCCGCGGCGACGTCCAGGCCGCGAGCTCGCCGACTCGGCGCGCGGCCTCGGCCAGTCGTTCCTCGGGCACGGCAGAGACGACCGCCGCGTGGACGCCCTCGACCTGCTCCCGCGTCAGCGCCGCGCCGAGGCAGAGCGCGTCCGCGCCGGCCGCCAGCGCGCGCACGGCCGAGCGCTCGACTCCCTCGGGGCCGCCGGCGCCCTGCATCTCCAGCGCATCGGTCATCACGACCCCGTCGAAGCCGAGCTCCGTGCGCAAGAGCTCGACCACGGCGGAGTTCCAGGTCGCCGGCTCGTCGCCGAAGGCACCGAAGCGGATGTGCGCAGTCATCACGGCGCGCACCCCGGCCTCGACCGCGGCCGCAAACGGCGGGAGCGCGCGCTCGCGCAGGACGTCGAGGCTCGCGTCGGAGGACGGCAGCTCGAGATGCGAGTCGGCGACTGTCTCGCCGTGGCCGGGGAAGTGCTTGGCGCAGGCCGCGACGCCGACGCTCTGCAAGCCCTCGACGAAGGCCGCGACCTGGCGCGCGACCAGCTGCGGATCGGACCCGAACGAGCGAACGCCGACGATCGCGCTCGCCGGGTCGACCAGCACGTCGGCGACCGGCGCGAGGTCGAGATCGATCCCGACCGCCGCGAGCTCGCCGCCGATCGCTGCGCCGACGCGTCGCGTTAGGGCGGCGTCGTCAACGGCGCCAAGCGCGAGGTTCCCGGGAAACGAGCTCCCGCTCCCGGCCTCGAGCCGCGTCACGTCGCCGCCCTCCTCGTCGGTCGCGACGATCAACTCCGGCCGCTCGGCCCGCAGCGAGGCCGTCAGCGCCGTCACCTGCTCCGGGTCCCCGATGTTCTGCCCGTAGAGCACGACGCCGCCGAGCCCCTCGGCGAGCAGCCGCTTCAGCCAGTCGGGAACCGTCTCGCCGTCGAACCCCGGAAAGAGGCAGGCCGCCGCGTCGCTCAACCGCGGACCGCGCCGGCCGTCAGCCCGAACCCGATCTTCCGCTGCACGATCAGGAAGAAGACGATTACCGGGATCGCGATCAGCGTCGAGCCCGCCATCAGACCGCCCCAGTCGGTGTTGCGGCTGGTGCCGTAGAAGTAGGAGAGCCAGACCGTCGCCGTCTGCTTCGACTGGTCGTTGAGCAGGACGCGGGCGAAGATGTACTCGTTCCAAGTCGTGATGAAGGCGAAGATCGACGTCGCCACCAGGCCGGGTGCGACGAGGGGAAGCAGGATGCGCGAGAACGCGCCGAGGCGGCTCGAGCCGTCCACCATCGCCGCCTCCTCGAGCTCCTTCGGGATCCCGAGCAGGAAGCCTCGCAGCACCCAGACGGAGAACGGCAGCACGAAGGTCATGTACGTCACGATCACGCCCGAGAGCGCGTTCACCTGGTGGTAGCGCGCGAGCACGACGTACAAGGGGATGATCAGGCCGGCCTGCGGGAGCATCTGGATCCCGATGATCAGGACGATGAACGCCTTGCGGCCGGTGAAGCGGAACTTCGCCAGCGCAACTGCCGCCAGGAAGGCGAGCACCATCGCGAGCGCTACCGTCACGCTGACGACGATCAGGCTGTTCTTGACGCCGTCCCAGAAGAAGGGCTTGTTGATCGCGTCGCGGAAGTGCGACAGCGTCGGGTGCAGCGAGAACCAGGTCGGCGTCAACCCGTTGAGCTCGTCGTCTGGCTTGAACGCGCTCGCGACCATCCAGTAGACCGGGAACGCGATCACGACGAAGAGCACGAGGCCGATCGCGTCCCACACCAGGCGGCTTCGTCGCCCACGTGCCCTCATGCCGCCTCGTCTCCCGTCCGCACCATCTTCCGCACGTAGAAGATCGAGAGCACGGAGACGATCAGCAGCATCAGGATCGAGATCGCGGCGCCGCGGCCGAAGTCTGTCTTCACGTAGCCCTCCTCGTACAGGTAGATGCCCATCAGCTCGTTCGACGCGTTGATGCGCGTCTGGTCGATCAGCAGGAACGGCTGCGTGAAGACGCCGAAGTCCCAGATGATCGAGAGGCTCGTCAGGATCAGGAAGATCGGCTTCACGATCGGGAACGTCACGTCTTTGAACACGCGCCAGGCCCGGGCGCCGTCGATCTCGGCCGCCTCGACGAGCTCGTGCGAGACCTGCGAGAGCCCCGCGTAGACGGTCACGACGACGAACGGGATGGCACCCCAGACGACCAGCGAGGTCGTCAGCGAGAGCTGCGAGAAGGACGTCGCGTACCAGTCGTGCTGGGAGTAGTCGCCCACGTGGAGCTTCGTGAGTGCGTAGTTGAGCACGCCGTTCTCGGGGTTCGTGATCCAGACCCAGACCTGCACCGCGACGACCGGCGGCATCGACCAGGCGAGCACGAGCCCTGCGGTGAGCAGGATCCGCACGACCGAGCTCACCTTCGTCAGCAGCAGCGCGAGCAGCGTGCCGATCCCGATCGTCAGGGCAACGTTGGCGATCGTGAAGACGACCGTCCGAACGAGGACCTGCCAGAAGACGTGGTCGTGCAGAACCGAGCTGTAGTTGGCCCAGCCGACGCTCGTTCCGTGGTGCGCGATCAGCTCGAAGAGGCCGTACTTCTGAAAGGAGAGCCGCGCGAGGTAGTAGAGCGGGTAGCCGAGGATCGCAGCGATCACCGCGACGACCGGGAGGATCAGCAGGTACGGCGCGGAGGCGCGGAGAAGGCGGGCGAACGTGAACGGGCGACGCCGCCGAGGCCGGATAGCTGCCTCGGCGGCGTACGCCGTTCCACCGGGGATCTCGCTGCTCGTCAAGCGGCTCCCCGTCTCATCTGGTCGTTACTGGTTGAGCGTGAGCTCGATGTTGCTGTCGGCGAACGACGCCGCGTCCTTGATGCTCGCCTTCCCGGTCAGGATCCGGGCCAGCATCGTGCGGAGGACGTTGCCGTTCTCTACGTTGACCCAGTTCTTCGCGGTCGGGACGAACCAGCTGCGCTGCGCAGCCCGCTCGTTGACGCTCTTGCCGAGCAGGTTGGTCGCGTTCGGGATGTTGCCCTTCGCCTGCAGGCCCCTCTCGCTGGCCGTGCTGGTGAAGATGCGGATCCAGTCGGTCGCAAGCGACTTGTCGTTCGAGCCGTTCGGGACCGCGAGGTCGGAGCCGCCGAGGAAGCCCGGCATGCCCTGGCCCTTGACGTGACCCGGCATCACGAACTGCTTCGTCGTCTTCGTGTACTTCTTGCCGACGCAGCAGCTGAACCAGCCGGGACCGACGATCGAGGCCGCCTTGCCCTGCGCGTAGACGTCGTACGGCTGCGGCCGGTTCTCGACGCCCGTCTTGCTGGCGCGGGAAGCGGCGTTGAAGAACCGCTTGTAGGCGGCGAGGCCCGCCATCGCCTTCTTGGACTCGAGCCCACCGACCCACTTGCCGTTCTTCAGCTTCGCGATCTGGCCGCCGTAGTCGTAGACGAAGCCCATCGCGATGTACCAGTCGGTGCCGGCGATGTAGACCGGCGAGAAGCCCTTCTTCTTGCTGTTCTGCTTCCCGATCTTCTTGGCCGTCGCGGTGAACTGCGCGAGGCTGGTCGGCACCTTGGCATGTGCCTTTGCGAACAGGTCGCTCCGGTAGGTGACGACGCGCGAGCCCGCGTAGTACGGGACGCCGTACGTCTTCCCGTTGTAGATGCCCGACGCGGCGAGGCCCTTGAGCCAGTTCTTCGAGTTCGGGAACGAGCTCTTCTGCGAGCTCAGGTTCGCGAACGCGTTCGCCGCCATGTACTTCGTCATCTCGGTGTTGCCCATCTCTATGACGTCAGGCGTGTTGCCGCCCGCGAGGGTGGCGTCGAACTTGCTCAGATGGTCGCCCCAGGTCTGGTACTGCACGTCGACGTTCACCCCGGGGTGCTTCGACTGAAACTCCTGGTTGGCCGCGGCCACCAGGTTCGGCCAGCCCGACTGCGCGTCGACCTGCAGCCAGACGGTGATCTTGCTCGCCGCAGCGCTGCCGGACCTAGAGGTGCGCGCGGACGCTGTTGATGCCATGACCGCAAGCGTCAAGACGACGGCGGCCGCGGCGAAGAGGCGTACTCTCATCGACAGTCTCCCACTGACTCGGTCGACGGCCTGCGATTGCTGCGCTCTCCACCCGGTGGCCTGGAGCGCGGCGAACGGCCGCACGATTGGTTTGTACCACTTGGCCACGGCGCGGACATTGGCACAGATCGCGCCTGAATGTCAAGACCAATTGCAGAAGATCGGCTCACGAAGGGCCTCCGCGACCGTCACGTTGGTCTTGACCAGCTACCGCTGCGAGCGCCGGGCGGTGCGGCGACGGCTGCGCGCTGAGGTCGGTCACGAGGCGATAGCGGTCGCCCCGGTAGATCGAGTGGACGAACTCCACGATCTCACCCTGCTCGGAGCGCGTGATCCGCTCGAACAGGAACGCCGGTGAGTGCAGCGGGATCCCGAGCGCTTCTGATTCCTCCTCGTTCGTCACCGTCGGCTCGATCGTCTGCATGCCGCCCGAGATCACGATCCCGTAGCGCGAGCGGAGCAGGTCGTAGAACGACTTGCCCTCAAGGTCGGCGGCGCTCAGGCCGGGGACGAGCGCGTCGCGGACGTAGAGCGTCTCGATCGCCATCGACTCGCCGTCCGCGAGCCTGAGCCGCTTTGCGACGACGACCTGCTCCGAGGGAGAGACGTGCAGGAACCGGCCGAGCCGTGCCCCCGCCGGGACGACCTCGAGCCCGAGGGTCTCGCTCCCCGGCTGCATGCCGCGGCGGCGCATGTCCTCGGTGAACGAGGTCATGGTCAGCTCCTGGGCGATCTTCGGCTCGCTCACGAACGTGCCCGAGCCGCGGCGGCGGACGAGGTAGCCCTCGCGCGCGAGCTCGTCCAGCGCGGCGCGCACGGTCAGCCTCGAGACGCCGAGGTCGGCGCTCAGCTGGCGCTCCGACGGGATCGCCTCGCCGACGCCGAGGCGGTCGATCAGATCGAAGACCTGGTCGCGGGTCTCGGCTTGCTTGGTCACGTGGCGACCTCTGCGAGCCGAGGCTCGGGCGCTGCGTCCGGCAGCAGGGTCTTCCCACTCTCGGGGTCGAAGAAATGCAGCCGCGACGTGTCGAGCGCGAGCTCCAGCGGTTCGCCGACGCGGACCCGCGCACGCGGGTCGACGCGCGCGCTGAAGAGGGCTCGCGACTCTTGGATTAGCGCCGCCTCGTCGCGGCCGCTGACGTCGCTTGCGACCGCCTCGGCATCGACGTGGAAGAAGACGTGGGCGTCTGAACCAAGCTCTTCGACGACCTCGGGCACAACCGTGAAGGTGGGCGCACCGGGCGCCGCGAAGGCAACCGCGCCGAAGGCCTCCGGACGAACGCCGACGACCACCTGGCGCAGGCCGGCTGCCGGCCGCCGCGCCTCGTCGAGCGGGATCCGGAAGCCGCCGAAGACGACCTCGTCGCCGTCGATCGTCCCCTCGACGAGGTTCATCGCCGGGGTGCCGATGAAGGCGGCGACGAAGACGTTCGTGGGGTGGTCGTAAAGGCGCTGCGGCGTGTCGACCTGCAGGATCCGGCCGCCGTCGAGCACCGCCACGCGCTGACCGAGGGTCATCGCCTCGGTCTGGTCGTGGGTGACGTACACCGTGGTCACGCCGAGCCGCGCGTGCAGCTGGGCGAGCGATGCCCGCATCTCGACGCGCAGCTTCGCGTCGAGGTTCGAGAGCGGCTCGTCCATCAGGAACGCCTTCGGCTCGCGCACGATCGCGCGCCCCATGGCGACGCGCTGGCGTTGCCCGCCCGAGAGCTGCGCCGGCTTGCGCTCGAGCAGCTCTTCGAGCCCGAGCAGCTTCGCCACCTCGTCGACGCGTCGGCGCGCTTCGTCCTTCGGCGTGCGCCGCACCTTCAGGCCGTAGCCGATGTTCTTGCGGACGCTCATGTGCGGGTAGAGCGCGTAGCTCTGGAACACCATGGCGATGTCGCGGCGGCGTGGCGCGAGCTCGGTGACGTCGGCGCCGCCGATCGAGATCTGGCCATCCGTCACCTCCTCGAGCCCGGCGATCATCCGCAGGAGCGTCGACTTGCCACACCCGGACGGGCCGACGAGAACCATGAACTCGCCGTCGCCGATGTGCAGGCTGACGTCGTCCACGGCGGTCACGTCGCCGGAGTAGACCTTCGTCAGATGCTCGAGCTTGATCTCGGCCACGGGCCAGACAAGGATAGGACCGGTACGCCCGAAAAGCAAGACCACATTGCGTCTAGGCGGTAACTGGTATTGACCACCGGGCTCCAACGCGCTTAGACTCCGGCCCGATGGCGTTGAGCGAGGGAGCCGGGAGCCTGGACAGGCTCGTGACGGAAGCGCGGCGCGCGGACGCGGACTACGACTCGCGCCCGACCTCGGAGCTCGTGGAGCTGATCAACGACGAGGACGAGACGGTTCCGGCCGCGGTGGCCTCGGTGGCACAGGAGCTCGCAGCGGCGATCGACGCGGTCGTCGCGAGACTCGAGGCCGGCGGACGGCTCGTCTACGTGGGCGCCGGCTCGTCCGGCCGCATCGCACAGCTCGACGCCGAGGAATGCGAAGGAACCTTCTCGACCGCGCCCGGCCAGGTCGTGGCGCTCGTCGCCGGCGAGGGCCTTCCGTCGGCCGAGCGCGAGGCGGCCGAGGACGATGCGGCCGCCGGGCGCCGCGCGGTCGAGGAACTTGCCGTCTCTGCAGCGGACGCCGTCGTCGGCGTCAGCGCGAGCGGCCGGACGCCCTTCGTGCTTGCCGCGCTCGGGGCCGCCGCCGAGGCCGGAGCCCTGACGGTCGCGCTGACAGCGGTCGAGGAATCGGACCTTGCCCGCGGCGCCGACCACGAGCTGGCGGTCGTCGTCGGGCCCGAGTTCGTCGCCGGCTCGACGAGGCTCAAGGCCGGCACGGCCCAGAAGCTCCTCCTGAACACGATCTCGACGGTCGCGATGATCCGGCTCGGCAAGACCTACGGCGACCTGATGGTCGACGTCCGTTCCTCGAACGAGAAGCTCGCCGCCCGCGCGCGCAGGGTCGTGCGGCTGGCGGCCGATGTCTCCGAGGCCGAAGCCGAGCGCGCGCTCGCCGAGGCGGACGGCAGCGCGAAGGTTGCCGTCGTCGCGCTGCTCGCCGGCGTGGATGCGGCCACGGCGCGCAAACGGCTCGAGCAGGCTTCGGGCCACGTGCAGGCGGCGCTCGAATGAGGCTCGGCGTCGAAGCCGCACTGGTCGGCGGACAGCTCGTCCCCGGCGATGTCGAGCTCGCCGGCGGCGAGATCGCGGCCTACGGGCTGGCCGGCAGCAACGGCCACGGCTGCATCGCCGTCCCCGGCTTCATCGACCTGCAGGTGAACGGCTTCGGCGGCGTCGACTTCATGGGCGCGGACGCCGACGGTTACGCCCGCGGCGGCGAGGCACTGCTCGAGACCGGCGTCACCGCGTACCTGCCGACCTTCATCTCCGCCCCCGAGGAGGACCTGCTCGCGGCGCTCGGCAACGTGCCGTTCGATCCGCCCGGCCCGCGGCTGCTTGGCGTCCACCTCGAGGGGCCGTTCCTGTCGGAGAAGCGCCTTGGCGTCCACTCGCGGGCCGCTCGGCGGGACCCCGACCCGGCGCTGCTCGAGCGCCTGCTCGGGGCGGGACCGGTCCGGCTGATGACGCTCGCACCCGAGCTTCCGGGCGCCGACGAGCTGATCGGCCTGCTGCTCGCTCGAGGGATCGCGGTCTCCTGCGGGCACTCCGACGCCACCGCCGCGGAGGCCAACCGGGCCTTCGACCGCGGGGCGAAGACCGTCACGCACCTCTTCAACGCGATGCGCCCCTTCGGCCACCGCGACCCGGGCCTCATCGGCGCGGCACTCGCGCGCGAGGACGTGATCATCCAGATCATCATCGACGGCGTCCACCTCGCCGAAGAGACGGTGCGGCTCGTCTGGCGCTCGGCCGCCGGCCGGGTCGCGCTCGTGACCGACGCGGTCGCCGCTGCGGGCATGGGCGACGGCGACTACCTGCTCGCCGGCTCAGAGATCGCCGTTCGCGACGGCGTCGTGCGCGGTCTCGACGACGTGCTCGCCGGCAGCGCGCTGACGATGATCGAGGCGATGCGGAACCTTCACCAACTCGGCGTTCCCCTCCCCGACGCGCTCGAGGCGGCCACCTCCGTCCCGGCCCGCGTGCTCGGCCTCCCCACGGTCGGCCGCCTCGACGTCGGGTTCCCGGCCGACCTGGTCGTGCTCGACGACAACCTCGAGATCGACCGCGTCTGCATCGGCGGCGAAGCGCGTGTCGTTGCCTGAGGCAGCCGCGTTGCCGAAGGCGCTGGGTACCGACTTCCTCGCGGAGATCCGCTCGCAGCCGCAGGCGCTGCGGGCGCTGCTGGAGCACGAGCCCGAGTACGCTGAGGCGGCCACCCGCGCGCGCGAACAGGGCGCGACAACGATCCGGATGGTCGGTCATGGCTCGTCCGACAACGCCGCCTCGTACGGGGTGTACGCGTTCGGCCTGCTACCGCGCTGGACGGCGCTGCGCGACTCGATCGCGCTGACCGTCCACTACGACACGCGCATCGAGATGGACGGGTCGACCGTGCTCGCCCTCTCGCAGTCGGGCCGGACGCCCGACGTGATCGAGTACCTCACACGCGCGCGCCGCCGCGGTGCCTACACGCTCGCCGTCACCAACCACGAGGACTCGGAGCTGGCGCGCGCGGCCGACGCGATGCTCCCGCTCGCCGCGGGGCCAGAGCGCTCGGTCGCCGCGACCAAGACCTACTCGAACCAGGTCGCCGCGCTCGCGCTCTTCGCCGCCCATGCCGCCGGCCGCGGCGCCGAGATCGCCGACGGGATCCGCGTGACCGCCGACCTGCTCGAAGCCGCGCTGCCGAAGCTCGAGGCGCAGGCGCGCGCGATTGCGCTGCCGTTCGCCTCCGTCGGGCGCATGTTCACGATCGGCCGCGGGATCGAGTTCGCCACCGCCCGCGAGATCGCGCTGAAGCTGCTCGAGACCTGCCGCGTCGCCGCCGAGCCGTTCACCGCGACCGGGCTCGCGCACGGGCCGGTGGCGGCGCTCGACCCGCTCTTCCCCGTCTGGGCCGTGGCCTCGGACGACGCGACCCTGTCCGCGGTCGTCGAGGCTGCGGAGCGCATCCGCGCGGCCGGCGCGACGATCGTGGCGAGCGGGGACGCCGCCGAGGCGCTCGCCGGCGCCGCCTACGTGCTGCCCGTGCCGAAGCCCCCGTCGCCGCTGCTCTCCCCGCTGCTCTCGGTCGTCCCGGGCCAGCTCTTCGCCCTTGCGCTCGCGCAGGCGAAGGGGCTCGACCCCGACCACCCGGCCGGGCTGAGCAAGGTGACGCTTGCCACGTGAGCTCTTCGCGGTAGACGTCGGGGCGAGCTGGGTCAAGTCGGGGCTGGTCGTCGATGGCCGGGTCGACGAGATCGCGAAGGAGCCGGTCGCACGCGGGCTCGACGCTCTCGTGCGAGCAGCTCGATCGGTTGAGCGCAGGCCAGCGATGGGGGCTGTGCGTCGCCGGGCTCGTCGACCGCTCTACCGGGGTTCTGCGCTACTCGTCCAACCTCGGCCTGCGGGACGCGCCGCTCGTGGAGCTCCTCGAGACCGAGCCGGTCGTCTTCGCCAACGACCTCGACGCCGCTGCCGTCGGGGAGGCGGACGGCGGGACGCTGGCGCTGCTCCAGGTGGGCACGGGCATCGCCGGGCGCTTCGTCGTCGACGGCGAGGTGCTCCCGTCGGCCACGGGCCTCGCAGGAGAAGTCGGGCACCTGCGCTTTCGCGACGATGGTCTCCCCTGCTCCTGCGGCCGCAGCGGCTGCGCCGAGGCCTACGGCAGCTGGGGCGCCCTCGCCCGGCGCTACCCCGCTGCAGCCGAGCCGAGCGACTTGCCGCCGGACGTCGTCGCAGAGGCCCACGAGGCGATCGGCTTCGCGGCGGCGGCGCTCGTCGCGACGTGTGATCCCGGCACGCTGCGCATCGGCGGCGGGCTCGCGGCCGCCTGGGGCGAGACGCTTCTCGAGGCCGTCAGGAGCGAGCTGAGCGAGCGGGTCCTCCCCGACGTTGCAGCTGCGACCGCCGTCGAGCGCGGACGGCTGGGTGACTCGGCCGCGCTCGTCGGGCTGGCTAGAAGTGCGAGGTGACGCCGGCGGGATCTTCGTCGGCGTCACCAGCTGCCGGCGCCCGCTCCTCGAGCCAGGAGTAGGCGTACTGCCCGTCGTCGAGCTCCTTGGCGAGCTTGGTCAGGCGCAGCGGGTGGAAGGTGTCGCACATTACGGCCAGCTCGTGCGTCTCGGTCTGGCCGATCGACTTCTCCGCCAGGCCCGGGTGCGGCCCGTGCGGGATCCCTGAGGGATGGAGCGTTACCGAGCCAACCTCGATCCCGCGACGCGAGCCGAAGTTGCCGGAGACGTAATAGATCATCTCCTCCGAGTTCAGGTTCGAGTGGTGGTACGGAATCGGGATCGCTAGCGGGTCGAAGTCGAGCTTGCGCGGGCAAAACGAGCAGATCACGAAGTTGCGGCCCTCGAAGGTCTGGTGGGATGGGGGCGGCATGTGGATGCGCCCGGTGATCGGCTCGAAGTCGTGGATCGAGAACGTCCACGGGTAGACGTAGCCGTCCCAGCCGACGACGTCGAACGGGTGGTAGTCGAGCTGGTAGGTCTGGTAGCCGTCGCGGATCCGCACCTTGACCTCGAACTCGCCGCGGTCGCGGTGCGTCCGCAGCTCGGTCGGCGGGTGGATGTCGCGGTGGTAGAAGGGCGCGTGCTCGAGCAGCTGGCCGTAGTCGTTGCGGTAGCGCCGCGGGATCTCGATCAGGCCGGGTGACTCGAAGACCAGGTAGCGCTGGTCGCCCTCGGGCCGGAAGCGGTAGGTCGTCCCGCGCGGGATGACGACGTAGTCGCCCTCCTTGTACGGCAGCTCGCCGAAGATCGTCTCCAGGGTGCCCGAGCCCTCGTGGACGAAGATCACCTCGTCGCCCTCGCCGTTGCGGAAGAAGTAGTCCATCTCCGCGTCGGGGCGGCAGAGCGAGATCTCGACGTCCTGGTTCCACATCAACAGGCGCCGGCCGCTGATCGCGTCGCCCTCGGGCTCGAGCCCCATGGTCGCGAAGTGCCGGTGCTGATGGCCCTCCGGGACCCACTCGTCGCGCTCGATCGGCTCGAACGCGTCGACCTTCGTCACGCGGCAGGGCGAGGTCAGGTGGTAGAGGATCGACTCGTTCCCTGAGAAGCCCTCGAGGCCCATCACCTCTTCGGTCAGAAGCGTCCCGTTGTCGCGGAACTGGATGTGCCGCTTGCGCGGAACTTCGCCTCTGACCTGGTACGTAGGCACGCGCGAAGGATAGTCGGGCGCGCTGGGCTCAGGCCGCGAGGGCCCGCTCGACCGCCGCGAACGGGATGAAGCCGAGAACGCCGCCGGAGCCCACGTTGTACGCGTAGACCACGCCGATGTCGTCGAGGTGGGCCCGTACCGGCTCCGGCGCCCGCAGCAGTACGCGCTGCCTGCCGGTCGAGAGGTTGATCGCGTACAGCTCGCGTCCGGCCGAGACGACGGCGACGCCGTAGTGGACGTCGACGGCGGGCGCCGTGCCAGCCGGGAGTCGCCACCGGTGGAGCAGGGTTCCGGTCCAGAGCGCATACGTGTCGAGCGTCCCCGTCCGTGTGATCACGGTCAGCTCGTTGCCGCGCAGCGCCAGCGCCCGAGCGCCGGTTTGCTCCAACGTCCGGAGCACGCCGTCGTCCTGCAGCACGTCGATGCGGCCCTCGGCACCGAGCACGGCGAGCCGACCGCGGTCGACCGACAGCCTGGCGGCGGAGGGAACCTTGGCCGAACCGGCCGGCCGCTGCCCGGCCAGGCGCCCGACCCGAGTCGGGCTCGTGCCCGTCCGGACGGCGTACGCGAGCGTCGAACCGTCGCCCGCAATCGCCGGAATAGCGCCGGCGCCGAGCCTCGTGCGCGTGACGACCTTCTCGATACAGCGGACGAACGTGCTCGACACGAGCGTCTGCACGTTCCCGTACCGGGTCAGGATCTCGACGTACTGGCCACCGAGCGCGAGCGCTTCGATGCCGCCGGCCGCATGCCGCTCGGGACAGATCGGTGGCTCGTCCATCAGGTCGGTCGAGTAATGCCAGGGAATCGTCCAGACGCCGATGTGGTCGCACTCGCCGGTCGGATCCTTCTTGACGAAGATCACGCTGCGGCCGTCGAGGGAGAAGTCGCCGATTGTCGCCGGGACGCGCAGCGGCCCAAACGGCCGCAGCGCGTGCGTCACGGTCGCGAAGGGCAGGAACTTCAGCAGCGAGCGCCCGGCGCTGCGGCGCTTGTAGAGGTCGTCATTGAAGACCACACCGGACGAGCCGATCCGCGGACGGTCGCCCTGGCGCTTGACCCCGAGGAGCGCGAAGCGACCGTCGCTCAGGCGCAACACGTAGACGCCGTTCGAGGTCGAGAGCACGGCCAGCCCGCGGGCGACGTCGACCGAAGAAGCGCTGGACGGCAGCGGCCACGCGTGGAGGCCGGCTCCGGTTCGGGCGTCGTAGACAGCCAGTCGATCGGGGAGATCAGGGTTTCTGCTCCCGGAGACCAGGACGACGCGGTGCCGGCCGTCGCTGGCGTCTCGCCTCTGCGGAGTCGCCGCGGGGCGGCTCGTGCAGCCGCCCGCCGACGAAGTTCCGGCCGCGGGTCTCCAGACAATCGTGCGCTCGCAGCCTCGGACCCAGGCATGGATCGTCACGCGTCCGCCGCTGAGCGCGTAGGCATCGACGCGGCCGCCGATGCCGAGGCTGCGCGTCCCCGGAAGGTCGGGATGGCAGATGTAGGCGAGGCCGGAGGCGGTGAAGACCAGGGCGACTGCGCCGACGACCCCTAGTCGGCGGACAGCAGGGCCTGGCACGAGCCTCATGGGAGCCACACGACTGTACGCCTGTCGGACGGAGGGGTCAAAGGCACTTTCGCTATCAACCCGCGGCGGCCTCCAGCGCGAGCGCCGCGAGCCGCTCGCCGATTGCCGGGGCGAACTTGAAGCCGTGGCCCGAGCAGGACGAGCCGACGACGAGCCGGCCGCGCCGTTCGAGGATGAAGCTCTCGTCCGCGGTCGTCGTATACATGCACGTCTCGGCGGCGACCGGCTCGGGGTCGGCCAGCCGGTAGGTCGCGCTCGCCCACGCCGCGATCCGCTCGATCAGCTCCGGCTCGGGCTCGCCAGGGACGTTGGCGTCGGCTTCGGGCCCGGCGTGGTGCGCGCCGACCTTGAGCCCGTGCACCGGGTCGTGCAGCGAGTACATCTCGTGCGTGTGCCGGCCGGGCTTGAACGAGACGACGGATGGGATCGGCCGGCCTTCCTCGGGCCGGAAGTACGCGAGCGTCTCGCGCGTCACCTTCACGGGCAGCGGCTCGTCGAGCAGCTCGTTCACCCACGGGCCGGCGGTGACGACGACCGCGTCGGCGTCGAGCTCGTCGGGCCGGACGCGCGAGTCTTCGCGGACGTCGAGCCCCTGCGCGAAGGCGGTGAGCGCCTTGTCCGCGCGGACGATTCCGGCCTCGGGCTGCACGACGACGAACGAGCCTTCGGGGACACGGATCGGATAGCGCTCCTCCGCCTCGGCCCGCTCGAGCCGCTCCCAGGTGACCCCGCAGCGCTCGAGCGTGTGGGCAGTGCTCTCCTCGAGCGTCTGCACGACCTCGACCAGGCCGTTCAGCTCAAGCACGTCCTCGCCGGTCTCTGCTTCGAGCTCGCGCCAGAGGCCGAGCGACTCTTTGGCCAGCCGCACGTAGTCGTCCTCGGCGTAGGCAAGCCGGAAGATGCGCGAGCGCCCGTGGCTGGAACCGCGCTCGTGCCCGACCCGGAACTGCTCGTAGACGACAGACTCGTGGCCGCGGCGGCGAAGCGCCCAGCCGGTCGCGAGACCCATCACGCCGCCGCCGATCACCGCCACCCTCATCGCGACCCGATCGTATTGCGCAGCACTCCGATGCCGTCCACTTCGAGCTCGACCACGTCGCCGGGCTGCAACCAGCGCTCGTCGCCGTGCTCGAGGATGCAGCCCGTGCCCACCGTGCCCGAGCCGATCACGTCGCCGGGGCGCAGCACCGTGTTGCGCGCAGCATGCTCGAGGATCGCCTCCCAGGAGTGGTACATGTCGCCGAGGTTCCCGCGCGAGCGCTCCTCGCCGTTCACGCGGGCGACCATCTCCAGGCGCAGGTCGCCGAGCTCGTCGGGCGTGACCAGGATGGGCCCGAGCGAGGTGGCGAAGTCCTTGCCTTTCGCCGGCCCGAGGCCGACCTTCATCTCCTTGCGCTGCAGGTCGCGCGCCGACCAGTCGTTCATGACCGTGAAACCGCCGATCTGGTCGCCGGCGCCGATCACCGCGGCCACCTCGAGCTCGTAGTCCAGCGCCTCCGAGCCCTCCGGGTACGGGATCACGTCGTCAGGGCCGTAGATTGCGGCCGGGTTCGAGAAGTAGAAGACCGGGATCTCGTACCACTCGGGCAGGACCTCGCCGCGGCCGGTGACCGCGCGCGCGTTGCGGACGTGCTCCTCGAAGGCGTAGAAGTCGCGCACCGACGGCGGCCGCTGCACGGGCGCGAGCAACCGCACCTCGTCGAGCGCGTACTCGGCGTGCTCGCGCGCGTTGCCGCCGCCCGTGAAATAGGCCTCGAGCGTCTGCGCGGCGAGCTGGATCACGCGGTCGCCCTCGATCCGACCCGGCCAGCCGCGGACCTCGTGCTCAAGCGGGGAGAACATGCACAGCTTCATGGCGCGAGGCTAATGAAGGGGCCACACGTCGCTTTCCGACAACGTGCGTTTGACGGCCCCGCGGGCCAAGCCCGCGAGGCCTCTATGGTCGGCGCCGCCAAGTCGGCGCCTTATGGCTCGGTGTGGACGATCACGTCGCTGATCTCGGGCCGCTCGCGGCGGATTCGCTCTTCGACCTCGCTGGCGCGGGCGTGCGCGTCCGCCAGCGAGGTGTCGGGGTCGAGCCTGAGCGTCACGTAGGCGAGCAGCCCGTCGTCGGTGCGCAGGAAGCGCAGCTCGTGCGGCGCCTGGCCGGTCTGCTCGCGCACGATCCGCTCGACGAGGCCGCGGTCGCCGTCCACGCTCTCGCCCTCGGCGGCCTCGACGAGCGGCTCGAGGTGGGTCTGGACGGTGTCCACCTCCGGCACCGACTCGACGATCGCGCGCTCGACCTCAGAGGCGATCTCGTGCGCGTCCTCGAGCGGCAGCTCGCCCGGGAGCTTCAGGTGGAGCGAGACTTCGGTCGAACCGCCGACGCGCACCACGCTCAGGTTGTGGATCTCGCGCACGCGCTGGACGCGCTGCGCCGCCGCGAGCGCGCGCTCGCGGAGGGCCGCCTCGTCCTGCTGCGGCTCGACGTGAACGACGACGTCGCTGTCGGGCAACGCTCCGTGTATCGCCTCCTCGACGGCATCCGCCGCCGCGTGGCCCTGGCCGACCGCCGCGCCCGGGGGCACGCCGATCACGACGTCTGCGAACTCCTGCCCCGCTGCCTGCCGCATCCGCAGGCGCCGCAGCTCGATTCCCGGCACCGCTCCGATCGCCGCCAGCGCGGCCTCCTGCGCGTCGGGCGGCACACGGTCCATCAGCACGTCGATGTTGACGCGCATCAGCCGACTGGCGGCGACGAGCACGAGCCCGGCCACGAACAGCGCAGCCACCGAGTCGGCCCAGTGGTAGCCAGCCCGCGCGGCCACGAGGCCGAGCAGCACGGCCGTCGACCCGGCGAAGTCGCTCGCGAAGTGGAGCGCGTTCGCCTGGAGCGCCGGGCTCCGGTAGCGGCGTCCGGTGCGATACGAGACGTAGGCGCGGCCGGCGTCGATGACCATCACGCCGCCGATCACGAGCAAGGCCCACCCGCTCGGGTCGACCTGGCCCTCGGCCAGCCCGAGCAGCCGCCAGAGCGCGCGCCAGGCGATCACGAGGCTCACCACGACCAGAAGCGCGGCCTCAGCGAGTGCGGCGAGATGCTCCGCCTTCCCATGCCCGTAGGCGTGGCCCGGATCGGCCGGCCGGCCGGAGACGCCGACCGCGACGAAGGTGAGGATCGCCGCGATCAGGTCGGTGCCCGAGTGCGCCGCTTCGGAGAGCAGGCCGAGGCTGTTCGTGGCGATCCCGGCCACGAGCTTGACCCCGATCAGCACGCAGGCGGCGACGATCGAGACGAGGGCGGTGCGGCGCTGCGGGCTCACGACGCGGAAGGATCACACAACGCGAAGGGCCCGCCGGAGCGGGCCCTTCAGGGGATGGTAAGAGCAGGTGCTACGCGTTGGCGATGTCGCCGCGGAACCGCTCCTTCAGGAACGTCCCGGCGCCGTGGCCCTTGTCGAACCAGTGGCGGAACTTGAGCCCCTGCTGCCTGAAGCCGCTGTACTCGAAGTCGAACTTGCAGGCCTTCGAGCTCACGTCGCACGAGAAGGTCGCGCTCGTCCCGAAGAACGTATCGATCCAGATGTCCGTGAAGCCGCAGTTCGCCGGGCAGGTCGCGTTCGGGTTGAAGGTGCCGCCCGTGACCTTGCCGAGCAGGTAGCCGTGGAAGCGGCCCTTCTTGCCCGCGAGGACGGTGTGCCCGTGGTGGTGGGTCGTCTCGCACGCGCCCGGGCTCTGGCCGGCGTTCGTCTCGAACGTGCCGCGGTCCCTGCGCAGGAGCGAGTACGAGCTGTCCTGGTTCTTGTGCACGGTGAAGGTGCGCTTCTCGGTGTCGACGGCCCACGCGTTGCCGCATGAGCCGTGGTCGTCGGTGACCACGTCGTACGGGCCGAACTTGCCGTGCTTGCCGTGGCCCTTGCCCTTGCCGTGGCCGGGATCCGCGAGGCCGGTCGTCGCAAGGGCGAAGGCGGCCACGAGGAGCCCCGGCAGGATCCAGCGTTTCTTCATCTCGGCTGCCTCCTGGTTTTCGTTGCTTGCACCCAGAAGATCCAGCAAGCAAGCCGTTCTTGCGGCGTGCCAGCTAGCCTCCGGGCCCATGCGCTGGGACGAGTTCGCAGCGGCTGTCCCCGAGCTCGCCTCACTCGGCGAGGAACGTCTGCGCGGACGCGAGCTCTGTCTCGTCGGGACGCTGCGCGCCAACGGCTGGCCGCGGATCAGCCCCGTCGAGCCCGAGTTCGTGGACGGCGAGCTGATGCTCGGGATGATGTGGCGCTCGCCGAAGGCGCTCGACCTCCTGCGCGACCCGCGGCTCGTCGTGCACAGCGTCGTCTCGCGCCGCGAGGGCGACGAGGGCGACTTCAAGCTCTACGGCCGGGCGGTGCCGGTCGACGAGCCAGCGCGCCGCGCCCGCTACCGCGAGACGCTCAAGGCCCGAATCGACTGGGAGCCCGAAGAGCCGAACTACCACGTCTTCGCAGTGGACATCGACTCGGCCGGCTTCGTCGAGTTCGCTCCGGGCCGCTACGGCCTCGCGTGGGACCCCGAACAGGGTGTCCGCCGCTGGGAGCAGCGCGAGAGCTAACGGGAGGCCGGTCACCTCCATGGCACTATGTGACGGTGCTGAAGGCGCTCGGGTTCTCAGGCCTCGCCGTCCTCTTTGCGGCCGGAGCGCTGCTGGCCGGGACGATCGCAACCGGAGGCCACGCAGCGGATACGACGACGACCGAGCAGACAACCCTTACCGAGACGACGACGGAGCCCGCGACGACAACGACCGTCGAGCAGACGACAACCCAGCGAGTCACCGTTCCGTCAACCGGGACAACGACCTCGGGGTCGGATAGCGGCAACGACATCCCCGACTGGGTGTGGGTGGTGATCGGCCTGCTGGCGCTTGGGCTGATCGTGCTGCTGGTGGTGCTGCTGACTCGCCGCGGCGGAGGCACTGTTCCGGTCGAGGAGCGTCAGCGGCGGCTTGACGGCGCAGTCGGGAGCTGGACGATGCAGGGCTGGGCGGTCGACAACCAGACGGCCGACTCCGCCGTGCTCCGGCGCGGCGGCGAGCTGATGCAAGTCAGCGTCGACTCGGCTGGTCACATCACCACCAGGCCGCTGCCAACCTCCAGCTAGAGGTTGCCGCGCAGCGCCTGTTCGCGCTCGATGCTCTCGAACAGCGCCTTGAAGTTGCCCTCGCCGAAGGTGGTCGCGCCGTGGCGCTCGATCACCTCGAAGAAGACCGTCGGCCGGTCCTGCGTCGTCTTCGTGAAGATCTGCAGCAGGTAGCCGTCCTCGTCGCGGTCGGCCAGGATCTTCAGCCGCTGCAGGTCGGAGTAGTCCTCGCCGATCTCGCCCACACGGCCCTCGACCTCGTCGTAGTACGCGTCCGGGGTGTCGAGGAAGAGCACGCCGCGCTCCTTCATCGCCTCGACGGTGCGGACGATGTCCTCGCTCTGCAGGGCGATGTGCTGCACGCCCGGGCCGTGGTTGAACTCGAGGTACTCCTCGATCTGGCTCTTGCGCTTGCCCTCGGCCGGCTCGTTGATCGGGAACTTGATCTTGCCGCTGCCGTCCGCCATCACCTTCGACATCAGCGCCGAGTACTCGCTCTGGATCTGGTCGGCGCCGAAGTGGACGATGTTGGTCATCCCGAAGACGCGCTCGTAGAACTCGACCCAGTGGTCCATGCGGCCGAGCTCGACGTTGCCGACGACATGGTCGAGCGCCTTCAGGCCGACGCCCGCGTCGGCGTGGCCGTTCTCGGTCGACGAGACGTAGCCGGGCAGGTACGGGCCGGCGTACTCGCGGCGGTTGACGAAGGTGTGGATCACGTCGCCGTAGGCGCCGATCGCCGACAGCTCGACGCGGCCGAAGTCGTCCTCGAGCCAGTGCGGCTCGGCGATCCCGCGCGCGCCTCGCTGGACGGCCTGGCGATACGCCTCGTCCGCGCTCGGCACCTGCAGCCCGATGCTCTTCGCGGCGTCGCCGTGTCGGCAGGCGTACTGCGTGATCTCGCTGTCGTTGCGCAGGCCGCTCGTCACCACGAGGCGGATGTCGCCCTGCTCGAGCACGTAGGAGGCGCGATCGCGGACGCCCGTCTCCGGGCCCGCATACGCCGTGCGCGTGAAGCCGAAGGCGTGCTCGTAGAAGTACGCCGACTGCTTGGCGTTGCCGACCCACAGCTCGACGTGGTCCCACCCGTCGAGCGGCATGAAGTCGGTCTGGCTCATCCCTCTGATCTTACTGCGGCCTGCTGCGGCGAGCCCTCGTCGCCGATCGGCGGCGGGTGTTCCTCCAGTTCGTGCCGCAGCGGAACCTCGCGCACCCAGAGCAGTGAGATCACGAACACGAGCAGGCAGAGCACGGCTGCGAGCAGGAAAGCGGGGTGCAGCGCGTTCGCGAGCGCCGCGCGGCCGGCAGGCGGCAGCCGGTGGATGATCGTGCCCTCGCCGCTCACGCCCGCAGGCAGGCGCTGGTTGACGATCACGCCCATCAGCGTCACGCCGAGCGTCGCCCCGATCGAGCGCGAGAACTGACTCAACGCGGTCGCCGAGCCCATCGCCGAGCGGGAGACCGAGTTCTGGATCGAGAGCACGAAGATCTGCATCATCAGCCCGAGCCCGATCCCGGCGATCACCATCGCCTTCGCCGCGTCGGCGTTGGTCGCGTTGACGCCCAGCCGCCAGAGCATCAGCTCGCCGATCCCGAGCACGATCGGGCCGATCAGCGTGTTCGGCCGATAGCGGCCGGTGCGCGAGACGACCTGGCCGGAGAGGAAGCTCGTCGTGACCGCGCCGAGCAGCAGCGGCGTCAACACCACGCCGGACGAGGTCGCCGAGGTGCCGATCACGCCCTGCACGAACAGCGGCACGAAGCTGATCGTCCCGAACATCGCCGCGCCCACGAGGAACAGGCACGCGACGCTCGAGGCGACCGTCTGGTTGCGCAGCAGGCCAAAGGGCAGGATCGGCTCGCGGACGTGCCGCTCGACGTAGCCGAAGTACGCCAGCAGGAGGCCCGAGGCGACGAGCGCCCCGAGCACCTGCCACGACCCCCACGGGTAGTCGTGGCCGCCCCAGACGAGCCCGAGCAGCAGCGCCGTCGTGCCCAGCGCGAGCACGGCCGCGCCGAGCCAGTCGATCGAGTGCTCCTGACGGTAGGGCCGCTTCGGCATCGTCACCGCGATCACCGCCATCGCCGCGATCCCGACCGGGATGTTGACGAAGAAGATCCAGCGCCAGGAGGCGTTGTCGACGATGAACCCCCCGATCAGCGGCCCGATGATCGACGCGCCCGCGAAGACCGAGCCGATCAGCCCCTGGTACTTCCCGCGGTCGCGCGGCGGGACGATCATCGCGACCATCGCCAGCGTTAGCGGGAAGAGGCCACCCGCACCGACGCCCTGGATGGCGCGAAAGATGACGAGCTGCAGCATGTTCTGCGCCAGGCCGCAGAGGGCCGAGCCGACGAGGAAGATCGAGATCGCGACCATGAAGAGCGGCTTGCGCCCGTGCGCGTCGCCGAGCTTCCCGTACAGCGGCACGGTCACCGTCGAGCCGAGCACGTAGGCGGTGAAGACCCACGTGTACTGGCTGATCCCGCCGAGCTCGGAGACCACCGTCGGCAGGGCCGTGGCGACGATCGTCTGGTCGAGCGCCGCGAGGAGCAGCGCGACCATCAGGCCCGAGTAGATCGCCAGGATCCGGCCGATCGAGAAGCGGTAGCCCGGCGGCGTGCGCTCGAGCCGCTCGCGCAGGGTCACGTCGCCACGACCGCGCGTGTGCGGGTGGGGACTCGCGAGATCAGGATCGCGCATGCGATCAGGAAGCCGCCGGCAACCTGGAAGCGCCCGAGCGGCTCGGAGAGGATCAGCAGCGAGAAGACCGCGGCCAGGAACGGCTGCGCGTTGGCGAACACGGACGCGCGCGACGGACCGACGCGCCTGATCCCGCCGAACCAGAGCAGGTTGGCGAGGACGAGCGGGCCTACGACGGCAAAAGCCAACAGCAGCCAGATGGTCACGCCGAGCCGCCCGTAGTCCTGCCTGGCCAGCTGCGGCAAGCCGACGGCGAGCAGCGGGATCGTCCCGGCCGCGAACGCGACCGCGCTGACACGCACGGTCGAGTAGCGCTTCAGCAACGGCGAGACGGCAACCGTGTACCAGGCCCAGGTGGCGGCCGCCGCGAAGCCGAGCAGGTCACCCCAGAGCTGCCCGGAGACGCCACCGCCCGAGCCGAGCGCGACGAGCGCGGCGCCGGCGAACGCGAGCGCGGCCGCCATCCAAAAACGTGAGTTGAGGCGCTCGATCCCGAGCAGGAAGGCGAAGATCCCGGTCATCACCGGGAGCGTGCCGAAGAGCAGCGCCACCGTTGTCGCCGTGGTCAGCTTGATCGCGTAGACGAAGGCGAGCTGATTGATGAAGATCCCGATCAGCGCGGCGCTCACCAGCATCGGGAGGTCGCGCCGGCCGATCGCGAGCGAGCGCTCGTGCCACCAGGTGAAGGATGCGAACAGCACCGCCGCCGAGCCGAAGCGCAGCACGCTGTACGCAACCGGCTGGAAACCATGCGAGATCACGTACTTGGTGACGGTGAAGTTGAGGGCCCAGAGGGTGACCGTCGCGAGCAGCATCAGGTCGGCTAGCTCGGGACGGCGCATCACTCCGAAACTACCCATTAGGCTTTGGCTGATGCCGCAGGGTGAGCCCACCATCGACCAGATCGACGCGCTCGTCGGTCCGGCGACGCCGCACTTCGCCTACCAGCTGCGCGCCCGCGTCGAGGAGCTTGTGCTCGACCTGCCCGAGGATCACGAGGTGCGCCGTTACGCGGAGCAGAAGATGGAGCTGCTCGACCGGCTCGGCCACGCCTCGACGAGGGCGCAGGAGGGACCGCGCGTCCGGCGCGACGCTCCCGGCTGGGACGAGATTCCGAGCTCCGCGCCCGCCGACGAGCCGCTGCCGTCGCGGCAATGAGCTCGTTCGAAGGGGCGTCCGTGCTCGTCACGGGCGGTTCGCGCGGGATCGGCAAGGCGATCGCGCTGCGGTTCGCCGAGCAGGGCGCCGCGCGGGTGGCGATCGGGTATCTGCGGAATGACCGTGCGGCCGAGGAGACGGCGTCGGAGCTCCGCGCGGCCGGCGCCGAGCCGCTGCTGCTGCGTGGCAGCGTGGCGTCGGAGCGCGTCGCGGCGGAGGCAGCCGAGCTCGGGCCCTTCGACGTGCTCGTCCACAACGCGGCGACGGGCGTGATCAAGCCCGCGCTCGAGACCGAGGACAAGCACTGGGACTGGACACTGTCGGCGAACGCGCGGGCGTTGCTCACGCTTGCCCGGGCGTGCGTGCCGCAGATGCCGGAGGGCTCGTCGATCGTGGGGGTCTCGTCGCTCGGGTCGATCCGCGTGCTGGAGAACTACACGCTCGTAGGCGTCTCGAAAGCGGCGCTGGAGGCGCTCGTCCGATACCTCGCCGTCGAGCTGGCCCCGCGCAAGATCCGCGTCAACGCGGTCTCGGCGGGCGTGGTCGAGACCGGCGCGCTCGAACACTTCCCGAACCGCGAAGAGATGATCTCGTCAGGGCTGGCGCGAACCCCGGTGGGGCGGCTGGTCGAGCCCGGCGACGTCGCGGATGCGGTCTCGTTCCTGTGCTCGCCCGAGGCGGAGATGGTGTGCGGCCACACGCTGGTCGTCGACGGCGGCTTCTCCCTCCTCGCCTGATGGAGCCGACCGACTCGAACCTCCGCGCGTGGGAGGAGGCGCACAAGCGGATTCGCCGCTCCTCGGCGCGCGGGTCGCGAACGCTTCCGAAGCCCGTGCGCGAGCGGCTGCCGGACATCGGCGGGCGGCATGTCCTGCACCTGGCCTGCGGTGCCGGGCGCGAGACCGCGGCCTTGATGAGCCTGGGCGCGCTCGTCACCGGGGTGGACTCTTCCGAGGAGACGGTGAAGGCGGCGCGCAAGCGCCTCCCCGACGCGGCGCTGGTGACCGCCTCGCCGGAGGCGCTGCCGGTCGAGCTGCGGCGAAAGCGCTTCGACGTCGTCTACCAGTCCTGGGGCGCGCTCGCCGAGATCGAGGACCTCGCCGCGTGGGCCGACGGGATCGCAGCGGCCCTGAAGAAGGGCGGGGTTCTCTTCCTCTACGACGAGCATCCGGTCGCCGCGTGCCTCGACCAGATGCTCCGCTGGCACGAGAGCTACTTCGACACCTGGCCGCTCGGGCGTTTGATCCATGCCCTCGGCGGCGCCGGGCTCGCGCTCGAGCGGCTCGAGGAGCTGCCCGACCCGAACCGCTGGGGCCGACGCGAGGTGCGGGTTCCGGGCGACCTGATCGTGGTCGCCCGGAAACCCTGAGCTCGCTTCCTTACTTCCGGTCGCCGTCGGTGGACTTGGCGCGATCTGGCGAATCAGCGGCGGGTGCCGTTGCGGCCGGGAAGGATCCGACCGACCGTGTCGGCCGCGATGTAGCCGGCGAGCTTCGGGTTCTCCTGGAGCCGTCGCAGCGAGTACGCGTACCAGTGCCGCCCGAACGGCGTGTAGATCCGCAGCCGGTGGCCGTCACGGACGAGCTCGTCACCGAGCGCGGGCCGAACGCCGAGCAGCATCTGGAACTCGTACTCCTCCCGCCCGAGCCCGCCGGCGGCGACGAGCCGCTGCCCCTGCTCCAGCAGCCACTCGTCGTGCGTCGCGATCCCGACGTAGCAGCCCAGCCCGAGCAGCTCCTCGAGCGCCTGGACGAAGCTCGAGCGGACCGAGTCGAAGTCGCGGTAGGCGATCTCGGCCCGCTCGACGTAGATGCCCTTGCAGAGCCGCACGTTCGGCCGCAGCTCAGCCAGCTCGGCCAGGTCGGCCAGCGTCCGCTTCAGCCGCGCCTGCAGGACGATGCCGACGTTGTCGTGCCCGGCCGCACGCAACTCGCGATAGGCCCGCAGCGTGTCGTCGGTCGTCGACGAGTCCTCCATGTCGATCCGGACGAAGTTCCCGCGCTCCGCGGCGTGCTTGACGACCTCCGACAGATTGGAGCGGAAGAGCTCGTACCCGAGCTTCAGCCCGAGTGCCGTCGGCTTGACGCTGACGTTCGAGTCGAGCCGCCCGCGCTCGATCGCCTCGAAGGCCTCACGGTAGGCCGCCGCGATCGCCCGCGCCTCGTCGGGCTCGGCGATCTCCTCGCCGAGCACGTCGATCGTGGCCAGCTTGCCGTGGTCGTTCAGGCGCCGCACGAGCCGCAACGCGTCATCGAGTTCCTCGCCCGCGATGTAGCGCTCGGAGATCTTGCGCACGACCGTCCTAGGCACGGCCGGCAGCAGGCGGACGATCGCGGAGTCGACCAGGCTCACGGGCCGGGTGATTCTACGAGTGCTTCTGCTCGCGCCGCTCGAACTCGCGCATCAACCGGCGCAGGAGCGCGTTCAGCTGCTGCTTCTCCTTCGCGCTCAGCGCGGCGGCGATCAGCGATTCCTTCTCTGCCTGTGCGCTGACCGACTGCTCCCACGCGGCGCGGCCGGCGTCGGTCAGCTCGACGAGCACGCCGCGCCGGTCGTCCGGGTCGGGGACGCGCCGTACGAGCCCGGCCTCCTCGAGCCGGTCGAGCCGGTTCGTCATCGCCCCGCTCGAGAGCTCGGCCCATCTGGCGAGCTGGCCCGGCGACTTGCGGTGCGGCGGCCCGTCCAGCTGGAGGTGCGTGAGCGCCTTCCACTCGCCGACGCTCAGGTCGAAGTCGGCGAGCGTCTCGTCGAGCATCCGGTGGAGCCGGCGCTGCAGGCCGTTGACGCGGTCGACGATGCCCTCGACCTCGAGATTGACCGCGCCCGGCAGCTCGTGCTCCGCCAGCCAGCGGTCGATGTGGTCCTGCTCGGCTTCTTTCACGTGCTGATTCTCGATCATGAACCTCTTGACGTCAAGAGACTCTAGCTGTAACGTTCTGTTTCGAGGTCGAGATACTTCTGGTCGAGAGGAGTTCGGGATGATCGAGCACGAGATTCACGCAGAGGCCGCCCGCGAACGGATCGCTCGACTGAGCAGCGACTGGCCCCCGATCCCGAAGCCGCGCCGACGCGTTCGCCTGACGCTCGGCCGCTGGCTGATCGGGGCCGGTCGCCGGCTCACCTCCGAGCCGGGCTCAGGTCTCGCGCATGAAGCCCTGCCGCGCTGCTGAGACCAGCGCAACGGCTTCCGGGAAGAGCACTCGCATGGCATCGCGGAGGGCAGCAGCCTGCTCCTCCGCGCTGCCGCTCGCCTGAACCTGCTGCAGCGCCGCGGAGGTCAGCTCGACGGCGGTGTTCAGGGTCAGCGTGGCGAACTGCTCGCGTTGGGCCTCCTGGACGCTCTCGGCCTGCTGCTCGGCGAACTCGCGCAGGCTGCGCATCAGGTCTTCGGGGTCTCCACTGAAGGGGAAGCCTTCCATGCCGGCCAGCCTAGCTAAGCGCCCGCTTGTAGCCGCGCTCGACGTCTCGGACGAGCTCCTCTACCGTGCCGGCGGCGCCCTTCACCGCCTCGGCGACCTCGGGACCGGCGTCCGCGCCGAGCTCGTCGAGGAGCGCCGGGCTCGCCATCCGCGCCGAGTCGGGCTCGACACCGGCCGCCGCCTCCGCCACCTCACAGAGCGCCGCGATCGAGACCGCGTCGCGGACGAGCTCGCGATCCGAGACCGGGACGCCGGTCGCATCGAGCACGAGCCAGCTCGTCTCGTCCTCGCTCCCGTAGGCGCAGACGTAGAGGCGGAGCCCGCCCGCGGGCTCGGCCGGGACGATGCCCGCGACGTCCTCGCCGTCGGCGGCGTAGACGGCCGCTCGCTCGGCGATGCGCCTGAGGTCCTTTTCGAGTAGCACACGGCGAGCTTAGACTCGACGGGTGCCCGGCACCCGCACGGAGCTCGCCCGCGGCCTCTTCGCCTCGCTCGGGCCGACCTACGACCGCTACGCGAACCTGCTCTCGTTCGGCCAGGACCCACGCTGGCGCCGCTTCCTCGTCTCGCGGCTCCCAGTCGGCCCCGACGACACCGTGCTCGACGTCGCCTGCGGCACCGGGGCCGTCGCGCTCGAGCTCGCGCAGCAGAAGGGCTGCTCCGTCGTCGGCGTCGACCAGAGCCCCGAGATGCTCGACGAGGCGCGCCGCCGGCTCGTCCTCGCCGCCGAGACAAGCCGGGTACGCCTGATCGAGGCCTCGGCCCAGGAGCTTCCTTTCGAGAACGCATCGTTCGACGGCCTGACCGCCGCGTACCTGCTCCGCTACCTGGACGACCTGCCCGCCGGCCTGCGCGAGCTCGCGCGCGTGCTGCGGCCGGGCGCGACGGCCGCGCTGCTCGACTTCGGCGTCCCGCCGAGCCCGTTCGCGCGCGTCGCGTGGGACGTCTGGGTCGACTTCGGCCTCCCGCTCGCCGGCCGCGCGATCTCGCCGGCCTGGCACGAGGTCGGCCGCTTCCTGGGCGGCAGCATCCGCGACTTCGACGAGCGGTGGCCCGTTCCGCGGCTGCTCACCGCGCTGCGCGACGCCGGCTTCGCGGACGTCGAAGCAGAGCGGCTCAGCCTCGGCGGCTGCACCGTCCTCTGGGGCCGGCGCACGTGACCGAGGCGCGGCCCGCCTTCTACGCGCTCGCTCCGGGCGGCTGGCGCGACTACGTCACGCTGCTGCATCCGCCCTACACCGCCTGGCACCTGAGCTACGTGGTGATCGGCGCCTGCCTCGCGCCGCACCTCTACGAGCGCCGCCTGGCGGCCGCGCTGGTCGCCTTCTTCCTCGCGATGGGCATCTCCGCCCATGCGCTGGACGAGCTGAAAGGCCGGCCACTGCAGACGAGGATCCCCGAGGCCGTGCTCGTCGGCCTGACGGTGGTGCCGCTGGCGATCGCAGTCGGGATCGGGATCGCGGGCGCTCTCGCCTTCAACGGCTGGCTGCTCGTCTTCGTCGCGGTCGGGCTCGCGCTGGTCCCCGTCTACAACCTCGAGCTGTTCGGCGGCGTTATCCACAACAACGTCGGCTTCGCGCTCGCCTGGGGCGCCTTCCCGCTGCTGACCGGCTACTTCGCCTGCGCGGGGACGATCTCGTGGACGGCCCTGCTGGCGGCCGCCTACGCGACGCTGACGAGCTACGTCCAGCGCGTGCTCTCGACCCCTGTGCGCCAGGTTCGCCGCCGGGTCGCCTCGGTCAGCGGGACGATCGAGCTGCGCGACGGAACCCGCGAGCCGGTCACGCGCGAGACGCTGGCTGCCACGCCCGAGCGCTCGCTGCAGGCGCTGGCGGCCGCGAACGTCGCCCTCGCAGCCGCGCTGCTGGTGCTCCGGCTGGCGTAGCATGCCGCGCGTGCGCGCGGAGGTCCTCGAGCTCGTCTTTGCGGGAGCGGTCGTGGTGGTCTTCGCCTCGGCCGTGGCCGCGGTCTTCGACCGTGTCTCGAGAAGGACACTGGTCGCGCTCGCCGCGTTCGTCAGCGCCGCCGCCGCCGTCGCCTGGGTGTCCTTCGCGCTCGAGCCTTCGAGCGAGGTGGCCGTCGCGGCCGGAGGGATCACCGTCTGCGCCGCGCTCCAGTTCGGGGTCGTGTACATCGGGCACCTGGTCGCGCAGGCCCGCCAGGTCGACCGGCGCCTGAGCGAGGCCGAGGCGCGCTTCGACGCGCTCGTCTCGGCCGAGGTCGAGGCCCGTGCCGCCGAGCTCGAGCGGACGCTGTCGCGCGCCCGCGCCGACTCGCTCTCGAAGCTCGTCGCCGAGGAGCGCAAGATCGGCGAGACGCGCCGTGCCGCCCTCGCGGAGCGCGAGCATGCCGCTGGCGCGGAGCTGAGCGAGGCGCTGGCCAAGGTCGAGCAGCGGGTCGCGCACCGGGTCGCGGAGCTGAACGCCGATCTCGAGCGAACCGAGCGCGGCCTCTCCTCGCAGCTCGCCGCGCTCGCGCAGCGCCAGCAGCAGCTGATGGCCCAGGCCGAGTCGCGGCTCGAGCTGGACACCGAGCGCCTCGACGCCGCGAGCGAGGCCCAGCGCGAGCGGTTGACCGCGCTCGAGACGCAGTTCGCGAGCGCCGCCGCCGAGCTCTCGCAGTCCTCACAGGAGCAGCTCGAGATGCAGGAGCGCGAGCGGCGCCGGGCGCTGCACGAAGTGGCCGAGCGGCTGCGCCAGCGCGAGCGCGAGCTGCGCGAGCGGGTCGCCGCCGAGGAGGCCGAGGCGATCCAGCGCATCCAGGCCGGCTTCGCCGATACCGAGCGCCGCCAGCTCGACCAGCTCAAGCGCGTGGTCGAGCGCACCGCCGACACCTTCTCCGAGGCGATCTCGAAGCAGTTCGCCGAGGCGATCCGGAGCTCGCGCGACGACGCGGCGCAACGGCTCTCACGCGAGCTCGACCGGGCCGTCAACCACTTCGCCAAGGAAGCGCAGGGCGTCCTGGCCGAGCGGCTCGCGCACGTCGCCGACGCCGGCGGGCAGCGGCTCGAGCGAAGGCTCTCCGAGATCGGCTCAACCCTCGAGCACGAGCGCGACGAGCTGATCGCGGAGCTCCAGCGCCGCGTCGGCGACGCCGAGCTCGAGCTGCGCTCCCAAGTGCAGGCCCTCGCGGCCGACGCGGAGGCCGAGCGAACCGTGCTGAACGCACGACTCCAGGATCTGCAGCGGCGGATCGACGAGGCGCTCTCCGAGGCGGGCTCGCGCCTCGCCCCCACGTTTCGCGACTGAGACAAAAAAGCGACAAACTTCCTTGGGGAGGGTTCGTCTAGGACAAGGCGAACTACCCGGACGCCGATGACGCAGATCGCCGAGACACCCAGGGACGAACAGGCGAAAGTCGAGAGCTGGCGCCTGCACGTGCTGATGGAAGCCGGCTTCCCGCTGCCGCTGGCCGAGAAGATCGCCCACAGCGACGCCGACCTGCACCACGCGGTCGACCTGCTGCGCCAGGGCTGCTCGCCGGAGACGGCGACCGAAATCCTGATCTAGACACCGAGCCGTATCCTGGCCTCGTGAAGGTCGAGGCGATCGAGTACGGCGACCGCAAGGTCTTCTCCGTCGGCGCCTTCAACCGCGGTGTCGCCTCCTGGCTGCAGCGCCTGCCGACGGTCTGGGTCGAAGGCGAGGTCACGGAGCTGCGGCGCTCGGACCGCTGGGCGAGCGCCTTCTTCACGCTCAAGGACCCGCAGGACGGCTCGTGCCTTGGCGTGTCCATGGCACGGGGACAGTTCGACGCGCTGCGGCTGGAGCTCGCCGATGGCGACCGCGTGCACGCCTACGGCCGGCCGGAGCTGTTCGAGGCGCGCGGCGAGTTCCGCCTGCGGGCGCTCTCGCTCGAGCGCTTCGGGCTCGGCGAGCACCTGGCCGCGCTCGAGCGCCTGAAGGCGAAGCTGGCCGCCGAAGGGCTCTTCGCCGCTGAACGCAAGCGGCCGCTGCCCTTGTTGCCCGCGCGGATCGGCCTCGTCACCGGGAACGACGCCGCCGCCAAGCGCGACGTCCTGACTGCGGTCACGACCCGCTTCCCGCCCGCCAACGTGCTCGTCGCGGAGACCTACGTCCAGGGCCCGCGCGCGGCCGGCGCGGTCGTCGAGGCCCTGCGCGGGCTCTGCCGCGAGGGCGTCGACGTCGTGGTCGTGGCCCGCGGGGGCGGCAGCTTCGAGGATTTGCTGCCCTTCAGCGACGAGCGGCTCGTGCGGGCGATCGCCGACTGCCCGGTGCCCGTCGTCAGCGCGGTCGGCCACGAGCAGGACACGCCCCTCTGCGACCTCGCGGCGGACGTGCGCGCCTCCACTCCGAGCGTGGCAGGCCGGCTCGTCGTCCCCGACCTGGCCCAGCTGCTGGAACGGCTCGATCGCTCGCGGGCAGGGCTCGAGCGGGGCGCGCGGCGGAGCCTCGAGCATGAGCGCCGCCGGCTCGACAGCACGCACGAGCGTTTGGCCCGTGCACCGCGGCTACTGCTCGAGCGCCGCCGAGCGAAGCTCGAGCAGAGCGCAGGACGGCTCCGCGCCCTGAGCCCGAAGGCGACGCTCGAGCGCGGCTACGCGATCGTCCGAGCCGGCGAGCAGATCGTTCGTTCCGGTGGAGCGGTCGAGCCCGGCGAGCGGGTCGAGGTCGAGCTGGCCGAGGGCGGGTTCGGCGCCCGGGTCGAGGAGACCCGCTGACCTTCGAGGAGGCGCAGCAGGAGCTCGAGCAGATCGTGCAGCGCCTGGAGAGCGGCGAGGCGCCGCTCGACGAGGCGCTGAAGCTCTGGGAGCGCGGCGAGGAGCTATACCGCTTCTGCAAGGAGCGGCTCGACACCGCCGAGGGCAAGATCGAAGAGCTCGCAAGCCGCGCCGAAGCGGCGAAGCCTTAGAATCACGGCGTGGCCGAAGCACCAGTCGAGCTCCTCCAGCGTGTCCCACTGTTCGCCGACTTCGAGAGTGGCGAGCTCACGCGCCTCGCGCGTTCCTTCAAGGAGCGCACGTTCGACGCCGGCAGCCACGTCGTCGACGAAGGCAAGACCGGCGCGGGCTTCTTCGTGATCGAGAGCGGCGAGGCCTCCGTCTCCGTTCGCGGCGACGAGCGAGACAAGCTGGGCCCTGGCGACTACTTCGGCGAGATCGCGCTGATCGACGAGGGCGCCAGGAGCGCAACGGTCACCGCCGACAGCGAGCTCCGCTGCTACGGGCTCACGTCCTGGGAGTTCCGTCCCCTGG
The DNA here is from genome assembly GCA_963772975.1 of uncultured Actinomycetes bacterium. Taxonomy (GTDB): domain Bacteria; phylum Actinomycetota; class Thermoleophilia; order Gaiellales; family Gaiellaceae; genus AC-32. Next base: position 861,619 of record CAVYZH010000010.1, on the reverse strand, counting down.
TCGAGGGGAACGCCGGAATCGCGTGGAAGCTCCTGGAGACGATGGCGAAGCGGTTGCGCGCAGCTCAGAGCTGACCACGGCCGAGGTCAGCGATGCTGCACTCGTCGCGCGCTGCCGCGCGGGCGACGACGACGCCTGGCGCGAGCTGGTCGAGCGCTTCTCGCGCTACGTCTACGCGATCGCGGTCCAGGGCTTCCGGCTGAGCCAGCAGGACGCCGAGGACGTCTTCCAGGACGTCTTCGCCCGCGTCTACGAACGGCTCGGCTCCCTACGCGACGACGACGCCGTGCGGCCGTGGATCGCCCAGCTGACGAGGCGTGTCTGCATCGACCGGCTCCGCTCGGGCTCGCGGGAGTCGGACGCCGACCTCGACGATCTGCCAGAGGTGCCGGCCGAGGACGCGCTGGGCGCGCTCGAGGAGGCCTTCGACGTGCACGAGGCGATGGCCGAGCTGCCGCAGAACTGCCAGCAGATCCTCGACCGCTTCTTTGCCCGTGACGAGAGCTACCGTACGATCGGCGACAACCTCGGACTACCCGCCGGGACGATCGCGAGCCGCATCTCGCGCTGCCTTGACAAGCTCCGCGACAGCTTCGAGGGAAGAAACGTGCCTCCCGCTGCGTCTGGTCGACAGGTGACGTGATGAGCAACTACGACCACGAGCAACTTTCACGGCTGATCGGGATGCTTCCCCCGGCCCCCGAGGCCTGGGTTCAGGCCGCGCAGGAGTTGCCGGCCGCGAGGCGAGGGCTCGACCAGTTGGTCGCCCGGGCCGAGGCCGATGCGGCTTTCCGCGCCCAGGTGCTTGGCGATCTCGAGCGCGCGCTGGAGGCCGAAGGCGTCGAGCCGCAGCCCCGCGTGGTCGAAGAGCTCCGTCGCCTCCTGGCGGACAACTAGAGGGATTGACGAGACGCCGCACGCCTTCGGGGTGCGATGGTCGTTCCGAGGCAAGGACGCAGGGAGTGTTCGTAGCCGGAGGCTACGGGCGCGACTGAGGACGCGGCCTCGGGGCGTCCAGCGCGGCCCGAAGGCCTCAGCGGCGTTTCGTCAAGCCCTCGTATTAAGGCTTACGATCCGCGAGTGAGCGAGCCCGCGGACCTGCCCGCCTGGAGCCTGCCGGCCGGAGCGGGCGACCGGATCTCGATCGGCGTCGACTGGCCCGAGCAGGTGACGCGCGACTGGGCCTTCGGCGAAGTGACCGGCAAAGGTGTTCGGGTCTGCATCCTCGACAGCGGGATCGAGGCGGACCACCCACAGGTCGGGTCGGTCGAAGGCGCGGTTGCATTCCACCGGGGCGACGACGACGAGATCGAGCGCGTGGACGACACCGAGGGCGACCTCTGCGGCCACGGCACGGCCTGCGCGGGGATCGTCCGCAGCCTCGCGCCCGAGTGTGAGCTCTACAGCGCGCGCGTGCTCGGGGCCGGCTTCAAGGGCAGCGGCCCGGTCTTGCTCGAGGGCCTTCGCTGGGCGGTCGAGGAGGGCTTCGACGTGATCAACATGAGCCTCTCGACGACCAAGCGCCAGTTCGCCGAGCTGCTGCACGAGCTGGCCGACAAGGCGTACTTCAACAACACCGTGCTCGTCGCGTCGGCGCACAACATGCCCGTCGAGAGCTACCCATGGCGGTTCTCGTCGGTGATCTCGGTCGGCAGCCACGAGGAGCCCGACCCGATGACGTTCTTCTACAACCCCTCGCCACCGGTCGAGTTCTTCGCGCGCGGCGTGGGCGTCGAGATCGCCTGGCTCGGCGGCGGCACGATCCTCTCGACCGGCAACAGCTTCGCCACGCCGCACATGAGCGGGATCTGCGCGCTGGTGCTCTCGAAGCACCCCGAGCTGACGCCGTTCCAGCTCAAGAGCGTGCTCTACCTGACCGCCAACAACGTGGGAGGAGGCAGATGAGCGACCTGCGAGCCGCAGTCGCAGCCGGCGCCCTCGGCTCCGAGGAGAGCTACCGGGAGCTGCTGCAGTCGATCGTGGAGGTGGCGCGCGCGATCTTCGGAGCCCGCGCCTCGTCGGTGTTCCTGTTCGACGAGGAGTCGGACGAGCTGGTGTTCGAGGCAGTCGCCGGAGAGGGCGCCGAGGAGCTAGTCGGCCAGCGCTTCCCCTCCAGCACGGGCATTGCCGGCTGGGTGCTCGTCACCCGCCAGCCGCTCGTCGTGGACGAGCTCGACAAGGACCCGCGCTTCGCCCGCGAGGCGGCGGAGTCGACGGGCTTCGTGCCGAAGGGCCTGATGGCCGTGCCGCTGCTGCACGAGGACCGGACGCTCGGCGTGCTCGAAGTGCTCGACCGGCCGCAGCAGGCCGCGTTCTCGCTGGCGGAGATGGAGCTGCTCGGGCTGTTCGCCAACGAGGCCGCGATCGCGCTCGACCTGCTGCAGAAGGCCCGCGCGGCGCGGACGGTGCTCGAAGACGAGGGCGGCGACGCTGCGGCGCTGGCCGGCTTCGCGGCGCGCCTCGACGAGGCCGAGCCGGACAAGCGCGAGGCGGCGCTGCAGCTGCTGGACGCTCTGGGGAAGCTGCTCAGGGAACGCTAAGAGGGAGCCTTTCGGCTCCCTCTTAGCTTGGGCTGAGCTCGAAGCCCGAGGACTTAGGCCTTGTGGGAGGCCTTGTGAACGTTGAGGTGCACGTGCCCCTCGACGTCGTCGCCCTCGTCGTTGCGGGCCTTATGCGAGGCCTTGTGCGAGGCCTTGTGCGAATGGCCCTCGACATCGGCGGCCTCGTCGTTGCGGGCCTTATGCGAGGCCTTGTGCGAGGCCTTGTGCGAATGGCCCTCGACGTCCTCGTCGTTCCGAGTCTCGCGGTCCTGATCCTCCATCGAACTTCCTCCTTCTTCGAACTTCCGGAACCTGACCACCTGACGGAGTTCGTACCGGAAATCTTCCACGGGAACTTCAAAAACGCAATCGGCCCTGACATTCTCCGCTGGTGGAGCGGCTTCGAGAGCACCTGCGCGAGTCCTGGCGCGCCCTGCAGGCAGTGTTTCACAACCGCTCGCTGCGCCAGCTTCAGCTGGCCTGGGCCGGGTCGATCATCGGTACCTGGGCCTATGCCATCGCGCTGGTGGTCTTCGCCTACAGCCACGGCGGCGCCTCCGCCGTCGGCCTGATCGCGCTGATCCGCTGGCTGCCGGCCGCGATCGTCTCGCCGTTCACCGCGATTCTCGGCGACCGTTACCCGCGCGTGCCGGTGATGCTCGCCTCCGACCTGCTTCGCGCGGCCGGGCTCGCGACGATGTCCGTCTGCGTGCTGACAGACGCTCCGATCGGCGTCGTCTACGTGCTGGCAGCCACGGTCGCCGTGATCAACACCGCTTTTCAGCCGGCCCAGGCCGCGCTGCTGCCGTCGCTGGCGACCACACCCGAGGAGCTGACCGCCGCGAACGTCAGCTCGAGCACGATCGAGAGTCTCGGCTTCTGCGTCGGGCCGGCCCTCGGCGGCCTCCTGCTCGCGGTCTCGAGCGTCTGGGTCGTGTTCATGTTCACGGCGGCGCTCTTCCTCTTCTCGGCGTTGATGCTGGCGCCGCTGCTGCGAACGGCAGAGCCGCCCTTGAGCCGCGAGCGCCCGCACCTGGCCGAGGAGGCGACGGCCGGCTTCCGCGCGATCGCGCACGATCCGAGACTACGCCTCGTCGTCGGGCTCTTTTCGGCGCAGACGCTGGTAAACGGGGCCTTCGGCGTGCTGATTGCTGTCTCGGCCCTGCAGCTGCTCGACCTCGGGGCGGGCGGCGTCGGCTACCTGAACGCCGCGGTCGGCGTCGGCGGGATCATAGGCGGACTCGTCTCGCTCGGGCTCGTCGGGCACAAGCGCCTGGCGACGACCTTCGGGATCGCGGTCGCGGGAACCGGTGGCCCGTTGCTGCTGCTCGGCGGGATTCCGACCACCGCGGCGGCGCTCGTCGCCTTCGGGCTGATCGGCTTCGCGAACATCATCTGCGACGTCAGCGGCTTCACGATCCTGCAGCGCGGAACGCCGAGCGAGGTGCTCGCCCGCGTGTTCGGCGTCCTGCACAGCCTCTTCTACGCGACCGTGGCGCTCGGGGCCGTGCTCACGCCGCCGCTGATCCACTGGCTCGGCGTGCGGTGGTCGCTCGTGATCGTCGGCTTGCTGCTGCCGATCCTGGCCGTGCTCAGCCGCGCGAGCCTCGGGCGCCTCGACGTCGAGCCGGGCGACCCGCGCCGGCTGGCGCTGCTCGAGGCGATCCCGATCTTCTCGCCGCTCTCGCCACCCGTGCTCGAGCAGCTCGCCGCGCGGCTGACGCCCGTCCATGCGAATGCCGGCGACGAGATCATCCGCGTCGGCGACCACGGCGACCGCTTCTACGTGGTGGACAAGGGCGAAGTCGAGATCGTCGTCGACGGTGAGGCGCCACGCCGCGAGGGCGAAGGCACGTACTTCGGCGAGATCGCGCTGCTACACGACGTGCCGCGCACCGCGACCGTCCGGGCCGCGGCCGACACCGACCTGTTCGCGCTCGACCGCGACGACTTCCTGCCCGCCGTGACCGGTCATGCAGGCAGCGCCCAGGCGGCGGACGTTGTAGTCAGCACGCGACTCGGCGTCTCGACCGTGTAAGAATTCGCCCGTGGCCGGGCCTTCAGTAGAGCTGCTGCAGCGCGTCCCGCTCTTCGCCGAGCTGGAGCCGCGTGAGCTCCAGCGCCTGAGCGGCTCCTTCAAGGAGCAAATCTTTGAGCCCGGCCAACCCGTCGTGGCCGAGGGCGAGCGCGTCGCGCGCTTCTTCGTGATCGAGAGCGGCGAGGCCGTGGTCAACGTGCACGGTGAGGAACGCGGCCGGCTCGGCCCCGGCGACTACTTCGGCGACGTCGCGATGATCGACCAGGGCGAACGCACCGCGTCGATCGAGGCCCAGTCCGACCTCACGTGCTACAGCCTCACCTTTTGGGACTTCCGCCCGCTCGTCGAGAGCGACGCACGCATCGCCTGGCCGCTGCTGCAGGCGATGGCGAAGCGGCTACGCGCCGCCGAAGCTGAGGCCTAGCTCCTCGAGATCTTCGAGGGCTCGAGCGGGATCGCCGCTGAGCGCGAGTGCTTCGACACCGTCCTCGACCAGGCCGCCGAAGAGCAGGTAGCGCACGCCGAGCTCCGCGCAGGCCCGCACGGCCTCGCCCGGCGCCTTGCCCTCATAGCTCGTGCGGTCGACCGTGCCCTCGCCCGTGACGACGAGGTCCGCCCGTGCGGCGTGCTCGCGAAAGCCGACCGCCTCGAGCACGTAATCCGCGCCGGGGACGAGCTCCGCGCCGAGCGCGGCCAGCGCGGCGCCGAGCCCGCCCGCAGCGCCGCCGCCGGGGAGCTGCGCGAGCGGGAAGCGCGCGAACCGCGACTCCAGCTCGACCACCTCGTCGGCGCTCGCCCCTTTTTGCGGCCCGAACAGGCGCGGCGCCTCGACGAGCGTCGCCCGCGTGTCGCAGAGCACCGTCGTCGGCACCGGCAGCGCGTCCAGCGCGTCGAGCAGGCCCGCCCCGGCGTCCATCGTCGCCGTCCCGCCGAGGCAGACGAGCAGCCGCTCGGAGGGCTCGGCGCGGGCGATCAGCTCACCGAGGCCACGGCTCGAGGCGGCGCGCACGTCGAGACGAGACGGATCGAACGGGACCGCGTCGGCGCTTTCGACGACCACCGTTCCGTCCGGAAGCTGGCGGACCGGCGCCTCGCGCTCACGGCCGAAGGCGTCGTGCACGCGCTCGACCCGAACGATCTCCGCCCCGAGCACGACCGCCGTTCCCTCGCCCCCGTCCGCAAGCGGCAGCTCCTTCGCCTCGGCACCGGCCAGCCGGAAGCCCCGGGCCAGCGCTGCCGCCGCCTCACCTGCCGTGAGGACGCCCTTGAGGCTAGCCGGCGACGCGAGCGCGTTCACGGGACTCTTCCTCGCGCACCGCCGTCGCGGCGTTCTCGTCGTCGGGCACCTCGGCCTCGGAGGCCTCGGGCATCCGCCGCAGCATCGCGAACGAGAGTCCCTCCCGCGCGAGGAAGATCAGCCCGACGCCGACCCCGACCGACGCCTCGATCGCCTGCAGGCCGAAACCGAACGCGATCGCCTGCCCCGCCGGCACGCCGTACGAGCGCAAAGGCAGCGCGATCGCGGCCTGCAGCAGGCCGATGTTCCCGGGCCAGAGCGGGAACAGCGTGGCGACGTTCATCAGCAACAGCACGAGCGCGGCCGCCGGCAGTGGCGCGTGGATGTCGAAGGCCCGCATCGCAACGTAGACCGCGAACAGCTGGCAGACCCAGCCGAGCGTCTGAAAGAGCGCAGCGACTGTCGCCGGGCCGGGCTCGTGCAGGACGCCGAGGCCGAACCGCGCCATCTCGACCAGTCGCCGGACCGGCCCCACCTCTTCGAGCACCGTGCGGTTGCGGCGCCGCGCGCTCATGAACGCGAACGCGAACAGTGCGAAGCCGACCGCGCCGACGACCACGAGGCTCGCGATCGCCCAGTGCGGGATCTTGGCCGTGGCGACCACATACGCAATCAGCAGCGCAGTCGGGACGAGGTCGAACAGGCGATGCGCGAAGACCGTCCCCACGAGCGCGGCCCAGATGCCCTCTTCGCGCCCCTGCAGCCGCAGCTTCCGGGTCATCACAGCCACGCGCGCCAGCTCGCCGATGCGCCCGGGTAGCACCGCGTTCGCGAACAGGCCGACCGAGAACGCCGAGAAGACGGTCATGTAGCGGGGGTACGGCGGCTCGATCGCCTGGTTGATCACCGTCCGCCAGGCGAAGGCACGCGTGACGACAGAGAGCAGGTTCAGGCCGATCGCGCCGGCGACCCAGTACCACTTGACCGCGTCGAAGGCGTGCCAGACCGTGTGCCAGTCGGGCCCACGCCACCACAGCAGCGCGACCACGCCGGCGGCGGCCGCGAGCGTGACGACGATCCGCAGCAGGATCGACCCGGGTAAGCGAAGGTTCAGGCGAGCTCCCTGTAGATCTCGGCCAGCCGCCGTCCGATGTCGTCCCAGGAGTAGCGCTCCTGCGCAAGCCGCCGCGCGGCGGCGCCGAACCGCTCTCGCCGCGGCTCGTCCTCGAGCAGCCCGACGACCGCTTCCGCCAATGCGTCCGGCTCCCCCGGCGGGACGAGCACGCCTGTCTCGTCCGTCATGACGTCACGGTAGCCGCTGATGTCGGAGGACACGACCGGTGTCGCGCAGGCGAAGGCCCGCGTCAGCACCATGCCGAAGCTCTCGCCGCCGAGCGACGGCGCCACCAGAGCCTTCGCGCTCTCCAGCTCCTCCGTCAGGTCGTCCTGGCTGAGGAAGCCGAGCGAGTCGATCCCCTCCGAGTGGATGCCGGTCCGGCTCAGCGCGAGCCGCACCATCAACGGGTCGGCGCCGACGATCCGCAGGCGCGCGCCGGTGCGGCGGTGGATCTCCGGCCACGCGCGCAGCAGCACCGGCATCCCCTTGCGCGGATCGTGCCGGCCGACGAACACGATCCGGTGCTCGCGGCCGCCGGCCTCGGCGTGCTCCGGGATCAGGACGCCGTTCGGGATCACCTCGAAATCACCAGGGAACCAACGCGAAGCCGACTCGCGAGCGGCGTCCGAGACCGCGATGCGCCGGTCGATTCGATCCATCAGGAAGCCCCATACCGGTCGGCCCGCGTGCAGCCAGCCCAGCCCGCCCGACGCGTGGAATGTGGCCACGACCGGGCAGCGCGCCCAGGCCATCGCCGCGGTGCAGATCACCGGCGTCATCGGCTCGTGCAGGTGCAGCACGTCGAACTGCTCGCGCTCGAGCACCTGCTTCATGCGCACGACGGTGCGCGGGCTGAGCACGATGTTCGGCAGCGCGCCGTTCGCCGGCACGATCACCGAGCGCCCCACCGGAATCACGTCAGCGGGCGGCTCGCCGTGTCGCCCGTGCCGCGGGTGCAGGACGCGCGTGAAGCTCCCAGGCGGGTCGTTGCCCATCACCGTGCGCGTCTCGATCCCCTGCCGCTCGAGCGAGGCCGCCTGCAGCTCGGCGTGCTCGGGGACGGCGCCCCAATAGGACCAGGAGTACGGGACGACGATGCCGACCTTCATCGTGCCGCGATTCTGACTGCGCTGGAAGGTCGGCGTGACGGCAAAGAAAACCCCCTACCGGCCACCCCGCCGCGGGGGCCGGTAGGGGGTTTTGTTGCTCGTCGGGGATGGAGGGTCGGGACTCGCCTAGGGATGGCGGTCCCGAGGGGGAAGGTATGGGCGATACCTTTTTCCGTCCGAGCGGTGCGACCTTTTCACGGCGCGGCGGTCTTGTCATGACCCAGGTGGGTTAATTTGGAGACGTTGACTCGCCGCGCCACCGGTGAGATCGTGGGCGGGCCGCCAGTGTCCGAGGAACGGGAGCACCCGAAGCTCGGCCTTGCCCTTTCCGGGGGCGGCCACCGCGCTGCCTTCTTCCACATCGGGGTGCTCGCGAAGCTCGCCGAGCTCGGCCTGCTACGACCGGTGCAGGTGATCTCGACGGTCTCGGGCGGCTCGATCATCGGCGCGCTCTACTACCTGCACGTCAAGAACCTGCTCGAGTCGAAGACCGACGGCGAGATCGCCGACGCCGACTACGTCGAGCTCGTCCGCGCGGTCGAGCAGGAGTACCGCGAGGCTGCGGCAAGCAACGTGCGCGGCTCCGGCTGGGCCAACCTGCTCGAGAATTTCAGGATGGCGCTGCCGACCTACTCGCGCACCGACCGCGTCGGCGAGCTGTACGAGCGGCGTTTCTACGCGAAGGCCTGGGACGGACGGCCCAAGCGCAACGGCCGGATCGCGATGCGCGACCTGCTGATCGCGCCCAAGGGCCACGAGGGCACCTTCGACCCCGACGTCGAGAACCCCCAGCGGAACGCGCCCGTCCCGATCCTGCTGCTCGAGGCGACGACGCTCAACACGGGCCACAACTGGCGCTTCGAGGCGATGTACGTCGGCGAGCCGCCGCGGCAGGGGACGGTCGACCAGGCCGCCCGCGCGGACGTGGACAAGAACGTGATCCTCGAGCGGACGCGCTGGGAGGCGCTCCCCGAGGCCTGCCAGAACTTCCCGCTCGGCGGGGCGGTCGCCTCATCGGCCTGCTTCCCCGGCGGCTTCCCGCCCGGTGGTCGTGCCGAAGATCTTCGACGACCTGACGATCGAGCTCGTCGACGGCGGTGTCCACGACAACCAGGGCGTCGAGGGACTCGTCGACCGCGGCTGCACGCACCGGATCATCAGCGACGGCTCCGGGCAGATGCCCGACATCCCGAGCCCCTCGACCCGCCTGCCCGCCGTGCTCGGCCGTGTGATCTCGATCTACGGCGACGCCGAGCGCGAGCAGCGGCTGCTCCAGCTCCTGGGCGCGGGCGACTCGACCGGCTTCATGCACCTGCAGACCGGCCTGCCCGCACGCGAGCGAACGCCCGGCGGCCAGGTCTCCGAGAAGGAGGCGAAGATCGAGTCGACGGACTTCGGCGTGCTCGAGGACGTGCAGCGAGCGCTCGCGCAGGTGCGCACCGATCTCGACTCCTTCTGCGAGGTCGAGGCGTGGGCGCTGATGGCCGACGCCTACCAGCTGACCGAACGCATCGTTCCGACTCGCGCCGGGCTTACCGCACTCGGCACTCCGGGCCCCGACGTCGAGTGGCCGTTCGAGGTCGTCGCCGAGCAGCTCGCCCAGCCGAGCAAAAAGTTCCTCAAGCTGTTGCGCACTTCGAAGCAGCGCTTCTTCAAGCCCGCGCGAATGCTGACGCCGCTGCTGCCCGTGACGCTCTTGCTCCTGCTCGCTGCCCTCGGTGCCGCCGTCTACGGCCTCTGGCTCTTGCTGACGCCGCACGGGACGGCGCTCTTCATCGTCGGGCTCGCCGTCCTCGGCGTGGTCGCGATCTACGCGAACTCCGAGAACAAGTTCGTCAAGCCGGTCGCGATCGGGATCTTCGACGTCGTCCTCCCGGCGTTGCTCGCGATTCCGCTGGTCCTCGTCTCGTTGCTCCAACTGGGCGCCGGCCGCTGGTGGCTCTCGCTCGGCCGCGCCAAGCGCTTGTAGCTTCGTGGGACATCCCTCGTTCGAGGCACCCCTGATGCGGGACTGCCGCCGATCTCGGAAGGGTGGCCCGGCGCATCGCCCTTGCTGTCGGCGTTCTCCTCGCGGCCTGTCTTGCAGGCGACGTCTCGGTGCACGCGCAGCCGGCGCGAACCGCGAAGCTGCGACCCGTCCGGCCCGCGGTGCCGCTGCCGCCGCCGCCGAAGCCGGTCCGCCACGCACCCGCCGGCACGCTTGTCGCGTACGTGCGAAGCGGCCGCACAGTCGCTGTCCGTAACGCTCCCAACGGCCCGGTGGTCGCTCAGCTCTCGTCGCGAACGGAGTTCGGGTCGCCCCGTACCTTCGCGGCCACCCCCGCCGGCCACGGCCTGCACGTGATCACGACCGAGCTACCGAACGGTCGCACTGGCTGGGTGGACGCTCACGGCGCGCTGCGGCTCAGCCGCACGACCGTCAGCCTCGACGTCGACCTCTCCAGCCGTCTGTTGCGCGTTCGCGTCGCCGGCCGCCTCGCCCGCACGATGCGCGTCGGCATCGGCGCGTCCGGCACCTCGACGCCGACCGGCCGCTTCGCGATCACCGACAAGCTCCGCGGCTCCGCCTACTCGTCCGTCTACGGCTGCTGCATCCTCGCGCTCTCCGGCCACCAGACGAACCTCCCGCCCGGTTGGACGGGCGGCGACCGCCTCGCCATCCACGGCGGCTCGACCGCCGGCGCGGTCAGCACGGGCTGCCTCCATGCCGACGAAGCCGACCTGCGCTACTTGGTGCGGGTCGTCCCACTCGGCGCGCAAATCACAATCCACCCGTAACCGACTCGCGCCCCCAAGGGTCGTCTAACCCTCGGGTCATGCGTCCATCCGCGCCAGGCGGTAAAAGGGAAGATGAGCCGGGGCACCGGGAACGCTCCCTCCTCCCGGAGGCACCGGGCAGAGCCGCAGTTGCCTGGGCGCTTGGCCCCGGCTCATACAAAGGGATGGTCAGCGCCGCAGTACCGACCACCCTGCGTAGTCAAGGCTGCGACAACTGGAGTAGCACCCAGCGAACGTGGGGACGCCGCACGACCTTTGGCTTAGCGTGCTAACTCGAGGCTCCCTCCGATTCGCTGGGAGAATTCGTAACGCCGAGATAGGCTCGGTTTGTGCCAGCCCAAGCGATGGACGCTAGCGACTGGATATCCGTCGCTTCAGCGCGACGACTTCGACCGGCACGCGCCGAATGTAAGACGAGCCGAGCGACCACGTTGGGCTTCCGCCCCGAAGCCGCCCTTCGGAAACCCCCGACGAAAGCGCGGCCGCTCGGCTCTCACTCTCTTAGATGCGGCATCAGTCGCCAACACGCGGCTGCCTAATCCGACACGGCAGGGGACCCCCGAGGCATCCGCGCGCCCACCGTCAGTCCCAAGGCGCGCGTACTACCTACCGCAGTTCGCCCCTGCCGCACCTCCAACATTGCCGCGACGCTGCATTCGCTAACCCGAATGGTTCACGCCACGTCTTCAACGACCAGCACCGGCGGTCGGTCTGCGTCGTCGTCTCGACGGCCCACAACCCGCAGCGTCTTGTGCCCGAAGTAGATCGAGTCTCCCGGCTTCCAGTTGGGAACGACGGCGCTCAGTGTCGGGGGCTCTGCCGGCTCGCCCTCGACCGTCTCCAACCTGAACAGGAACTCAGCCATCCGATCGTCCCTCCCTCTCGGCTGGGGCCGGACGGCACGCTGAGCCTATCGAAGCGCCACCTAATCTCGTCCAAGCCGGTTGCGATTGCGGCACAGCCGCTTGTCGGCGCGTGGGCAGACCAGCACTTCGGCCAAGGCCAGGAAGGGAACGACAAGCCGCCGAAAGAGCCAAAATCGGGGGCTAGCGGCGCAGGAAGCGTTCTGCCTCGGCCACCCCACACACGACTAGACTCAGAGCCATGTTCGAGGAGGGCCTCGCCGAGCTCCACACCCACCTCGGCGCGTCGGTCGCCTCCGAGATCATGTGGAGCCTCGCCCACGAGCAGGGCATCGCGCTCCCGGTCAAGGACTACTGGGAGTTCGACCGGCTCGTCACGATCGCCGATCCGCGCCGCGTCGACTCGCTCGACGCCCTCGACCAGATCTACCACTGGACGGAGCTGATCCAGTCGAGCCCGCTCGCCGTCGAGCGCTCGGTGCACGCGGCGATCGGCGGCGCCTACCGCTCGCAGCACATCACGACGCTCGAGCTGCGCTTCAACCCGATGAAGCGGAACCGCGGCGGCGAGCGCGACCTCGACCACATCATCATGGCCGCGGTCCGCGGGCTCGACCGCGCGAGCCTCGAGTACCCGCTCGTCCGCGTCGGGCTGATCCTGATGATGGACCGCACCTTCGACGAGAAGCAGAACGCGATCATCGTCGAGAAGGCGATCCGCTACGCGCCGCGCGGGGTCGTCGGCGTCGACATCGCCGGCCCGCGCCCGCGCGGCGAGCGCTACCCGTACCGCGAGCTCGCGCCGCTCGTCGAGGAGGCGCGCAACGCCGGCCTCGGCGTGACCATCCACGTCGGCGAGGAGGGCGAGGAGCACGGCGACGCCGAGATCGGCGAGGTGGTCGAGTACCTGCGCCCCGACCGGATCGGCCACGGCATCCTCGCCGCACGCAACCCCGAGCTGATGGCCGCGATCCGCGAGCAGGAGATCGTGCTCGAGATCTGCCCGACCTCGAACCTGCTCACGCGCGCGCTTCCCGACGAGGAGGCGGTGCGCGACACCTTCCGCGCCTTCGTCGAGCACGGCGTGCCCTTCACGATCGCCACCGACGGGCCCGAGATGATGCGGACGCACCTGCGCGACGAGCTCGAGCTGCTCCAGCGGATCGGCGCCCTCGACGAGTCGGAGCTCGCCGAAGCAAACGCGCGCGGCCACGAGGCGAGCTTCGTCCACGCTCAAGGCGCCGGCGTACGCCCTTAGGCGTAGGTCGCAAGACACGCCGTCCGGCCAATAGGCACGCGCGATATGCGTTGGTAGCGTCGCCGCATGGTCACAGTCCTGCATGAGGGGCCGCCGGCAATCACGGATCGGCAGCTTCAGGTGATCGAGTTGATCGCCGCCGGATACTCGAACGACGAGGTCGCAAGAAGGCTCGGCATCTCGCCGAGAACCGCGAAGGCCCACTCGGACGTGCTCCGGCAAAAGCTCGGTTGCGCGAGGCGTAGGCAGATCCCGGGCGCGTACCGAACGCTCACCGGCCGCGATCCCCTCCCCCAAGGCCTCGGAGCAGGACCACCGCCTCCGAGGGACTGACGGCACCCGCGCCTGCGGCCTTTCGGGTCGCAGGCGCGGCGTCTTTCGGGACATCTTGGCTGGGCCGCCGTAGGGGAATAGGGTTACCGCAAGCGGGGCGGCGCGGCGCCCGTGCCAGGATGACTGAGCTTCAAGAGCAGGCAACCACAGCAGCGAGCCGTCACATCATCGAGCGGCCCCGGCTGACGCGCCTGCTCGACGGCACGAACGCGAAAGTGATCATGCTCGTCGCGCCGGCGGGTTACGGTAAGACGACGCTCGCTCGGCAGTGGCTCCGAACACGACCGCATGCCTGGTTGCACGCGACACCAGCTTCCGCTGATGTCGCCGAATTGGCCGCTCGAATCGCCAAAGCTGTCTCTCGCCTTGTGGATGTTGAAGACAGATCGGTCATTGAATTCCTTGGCCGCACCAACAGGGCCGTCGACGAACTGAGTGCCCTTGCATCGCTCCAAACCGAACTCCTGGCTGATTGGCCGAGGGACGCCTGGCTGGTCATCGATGAGTACGAGTGGCTCGATTCGTCGCCACCTTCCGAGCAATACATTCGTTTGCTCGTCGAGGGGTCAGAGCTCAACCTTCTGATCACAAGTCGCACAAGACCCGAGTGGGCGACGGCGCGCAGACGCGTATACGGTGATTTTGCGGTCGTCGACCGCCAGTTGCTTCGGATGGACGACGAAGAGGCTCGCCGCCTGTTGTCTCATGTGGATCGAAGTACAGCCGACTCGCTAGTTGCAAATGCCGCCGGCTGGCCCGCGGTGCTTGGGCTCGCTGCGTCAGGGACGATCGGCCACGTGAGGGACCTCGTCCCTGAAATGCTCTATGAGTATCTTGCCGACGAGCTCTTCTCAAAGAGCTCACCAGCTGCGCGGGAAACACTTCCGAAGCTGGCACTTTCTCCACGAATTTCAATCGACGTTGCGAGAGCGGTATGTGGAAGCACCGCCACGAACGTACTCGCTGAGTCGTCAGAAGCTGGTTACTTCGCGGACTCCCTCGAGGAGCCGTCGTTTCACCCTTTGCTCCAACGCTTTCTCCTCAACAAGCTAGACCTGTCTTCGGAGGACACTTTGAGCAGCGCGCGGACACTCATTGACTTATTCATCGAGCAACGAGCGTGGGACGACGCGTTCTATGTCATGGGAAACGCCCCAAATGCGGACGCTCTTCTCGAGCTCATCGAGGCGGGCCACGAGGAATTACTGCGCACTGGGCGCGCGATCACACTTTCTGAGTGGCTCGAGGCCGCTCAAGAGGCGCGCGCGAGAATGCCACTCATCGGTGTCCTCGAAGCAGAACTTGCGGGGCGTGAGGGAGACGCCGCGCGCGCCGAAAGCATCGCTCTTCAAGCGGCGAAAGAGGGGGATCCGAGCCTGCGTTTCCGGGCCTTCTGTCTGGCCGGACGAGCAGCGCACTTGGATAATCGGGCGTCGGCGGCGCTTGCTCACTTCCGCGAAGCGGAGTCGCTTGCAACGAACTCAACCGAGACGCAGGAGGCGCGCTGGGGCTCATTGTTGTGCGCCATTTCCTTTAGCGACCGAACCGAGCTCAGGCAGGCACTCGACGCTTTCCTGAGCTACGAGCCACAGTCCGCTGACGATATTCTCCGTGCCGCGAACGCAAGGCTTTGCACCGGTTTGCTCATCGGTGGACTCGACGAGGCGGTTAATGAGGCCCTAGCCGCCTCCAGTCTGGCCGCAGACAGCGATCCGGTGATTGCTTCGAGCTACCTCAACGCGCTTAGCAGATGCTTCACCCTGTTGGGTCGTTATGACGAAGGGTTATCCCTAGCAAATCGCTCGATCGATCTGGCTGAGAGCGCCAAACTTCGTTTCGCGCTTCCGCATGGGGTCATCTCCAAGGCTACTGCCCTCCTCGGTCTTCGGGACCACACAGGTGCCGATGATGCCCTCAGAGAGGCCGAACGACTCGCGACAAACATCCACGATCGCCATAACCTGGTGGACGCGCGCGCCGTCCGGTCCAGACTCGCCCTTTCGTTGCGCGACACTGACGCTGCGATTTCTGCCACCGACGATGCGCCCTTGGGCGTCATCGAGGCTATGCGAGCCGAGTACGTCGCCACAAGAGCACTGGCTCTGGCCTGCGCTGGGCGAATCGCTGAGGCCGAGTACCAATTAGACACTCTCGCGGAGGTTTCAATGCATCCGGATGCAAGCGGCCTCTCAGTCGCCGCCCGGGCGGTGATCGCGGCCCGCCGACAGGACCTTGCGTCTGTGGGAGAACAGCTTCATAAGCTGAGACGATCGGGGATTCTCGATCCGCTCATTATCGCGCAGCGCGGTTCGCCTGAACTGTCGACGGCGGTCAAAGAGCTTGATGATCCGAGCTTGATCGCGTTCATGAAAGTCAGGTCGAGCCAGGGGACGAAGCAAGGAAATCTCTTGGACTCGCTAACACCGCGCGAGCTCGAAGTTCTTCAACTCCTAACACGCGGGCAAACAAATAGAGAAATCGCCTCCACGCTCGTCATTGCGGAGGTCACGGCCAAGGTTCACGTTCGGCACATCCTCAGGAAGTTTGGGGTCAGATCCCGGACAGAGGCCGCTGTCTTGAATACGGCGCTTGCGCATGCAGACCAAGCGAGCGGCCGATCTGATCTCGATGAGGAACTTTGACCGCTGCCCGCTCGCTCTTCGGAAACAAACTCAGAGCAGGTCCGACAGAGCCGTCTCGCTAGTGGCGCCTCTTTGAGAACAGCCCCAGTTGACGTGCGCACCAGACTCGCAAACTTGGAACTGGACGCGAACTGAAGCGTTAGGCTGACGCCGCCACAGCAACGAGGCGCGGCCGTTGTTGAACCGAGAATTCGAATTCTGCCCGAAGGCCGACAAGGTACGTGTCGTCCGCGCCAACGAGGATCGCTTCGAATGCTGCAACGATCGCGGTGTCGAACTGCGTTTCCACGCCTTGCGCCAAACGCATCCGCGCCACTGATGGGGGCATTGCCTCTCGATACGGTCGCCGTGACGTCATTGCGTTGTAGGCGTCCGCGACGGCAAGTATGCGCGCGAGGAGCGGAATCGAGTCACCCCTGAGCCGGTCCGGATAGCCGGCACCGTCCACACGCTCGTGGTGATGACGAACAATTTCAGCAACTTGGCAATAGCCTTCGACTTGAGCGAGGATCCGCTCGCCGATCACCGGGTGCTCTTCCATTTGCAGACGTTCATCAGCCGTCAGAGGGCCTGGTTTTTCCAGTAGGCCGGCAGGGAGTCCGACCTTGCCGATGTCATGCACTAGCCCCGCAAGGTGCGCGAGCCGTTGATCTGACTCGCTAAGTCCGAGTCTTTCCGCAATGTCTCGAGCGTAAATCGCCACCGCGGCCGAATGACCAGCTGTGTACCGGTCTCGAGCGTCTAGCGTCGCGACGAGAGCAGTCGCGAATGACAAGTTGGCTCGCTCCTGCCGCTCAATAGCTGCGGTCAACTCCTCGGAAGTAGCCCGCTGCTCTCGATAGAGAAGGAAGAACTTCTGGGCTGCAAAGGCCGGGAACAAGAAGAGAACAACGCTCCAAGTGGAGACCTCCCGACAGGCATAGACGAGCAGTGCCGTCATTGGGATATACAGTGGGAGCGCGACAAAGGCCGCGCTCGAAACCTTCGCGATTTCCCCGACGGTCATCCCACGCAGCCGGGCCGCTACCGATCCGAGAGCCAGATCACCTAGCTGTTCGACGACCGTGGCGCACGCAACTGCGGCGACTACGGGGCCGAACCCATGCGTCCCCGTCCCATCAATCTCAAACGCGACCGCGCCTGCGCAGCCAGCCGCGATCGAGCGCGACGAGGTCCATGTAAGCCACCGCGCATACGGAGGACGGAAGTCGCAGAGAAGGCTCGCAACGCTCACGACGATCGCGGCCAATGGCCCGTAGATCACCGCCGCGAGGATGATCGGGAGAGACGAAACAGAGACGCTCGCCCGCGAGGTGAGGCGGACGCTCTGCATTTCGGCGATGAACGCAGAAACCGCAAGAGCCCCCAACGGCCAGCCGAGAGTTGCATCAGGTTCTGAGCCGCTTAGTAGTACGGCCGTCACGAGTCCGAGGAGCAGAGCAACTAGCCAGGCGGTATATCCAACAAGAGCCCAATCGCGTCGAGTCGGCTCGGACTGTAGGCCGAAGAGCCCCTGGAACTGAGTCTTAATATCGTTCCGAAGACCCTGCGAATTTACTTGTAAGTCACCCTTTAGGGTGATAGGTTCCCGAATTGCCGTTAGTCCCCCTGAAGGAGAAGAAATGCGATCCCGACTTCGGGTTGCGCTCGGAACGCTCGACTCGCGAACTGCAATCGCGGGTGGGCTCAGGATCTGGTAGCGGTTGACTCGACCCACAGCGGGTCGTAGCTTCCGTTTTCCCCAGGCTGTCCACATCACCCTGTTGAGGGATTTCCACAGGGGTGTGGAAATCGGCGTCGAAGACGTCCGGCTTACGTTTGTGCGTTGTAACTGCTAGCCGATCAGGCTGCGCCTGAAGCCCACCGCCACTGCGTGGGCCCGCGAGCGGGCTTGCAGCTTGGCCAGCAGGTGGCGCACGTGCGACTTGACCGTCTCCTCCGAGAGGAAGAGGCGGACGCCGATCTCGCGGTTGACGAGGCCGTCGGAGATCAGTTGGAGCACTTCGATCTCACGCGCTGTCGGCTCCTGCTCGAGCTCCTGGAGCGGTCCGGCGAACGGGATGACCTCACCGCCGGCCGAGTTGCTGCCGCGCCGTTTCGCCACAGCGTCGAAGCGACGGCTGTGGTCGACGTAGCGAGACAGGATCTCCTTGCGCTCAGCAGCGTCCACGAGGGGCCTATCGGCCTGGGGCCTATCCCTCTTTAGCGCGACGTCTTACCCCTTTTCAGGGATCACTCGGAACGGGGCACGGGCTCAGCCCGTTCTTTGCCCGGATCCTGCGGCAAAGCGCTTGAATCAGCGGCTTCCGGCGTATGGGCGGGCGAGGCCTGCACGCGAGCGAGCGTCGCCTTGTCCACATTGAGCGGATGGTGGCAAGCCGCGAAGTGGCCGTTGCCGTAGTCGACGAGCGGCGGCTCGACCTGTGAGCAGATCTCGGTCGCGTAGCGGCAGCGCGGGTGGAAGCGACAGCCGCTTGGCGGGTTGATCGGGCTCGGCACGTCGCCTTCGAGCACGATTCGCTCGCGCTTCTCGGCGAGGTCGGGATCGGGCACGGGGACGGCCGAGAGCAGCGCCTCGGTGTAGGGCATGATCGGGCGCGAGTAGAGCTCCTCGGCCGGCGAGAGCTCGACCAGCTTGCCGAGGTACATCACGGCGATCCGGTCGGAGACGTGGCGGACGACCCCGAGGTCGTGCGCGATGAACAAATAGGTCAGGCGGAACTCGTCCTGCAGCTCCTCGAGCAGGTTCACCATCTGCGCCTGGATCGAGACGTCGAGGGCCGAAACGGGCTCGTCGGCCACGATCAGCTTCGGGCGTAGGGCGAGCGCACGGGCGACGCCGATGCGCTGGCGCTGCCCGCCGGAGAACTCGTGCGGGAAGCGGTTGTAGTGCTCAGGCGAAAGGCCGACCGTGCGCAGCAGGTCCTCGACCCTCTCCTTGCGCTCCTTGCGGTCGCCGATCCCGTGGATGCGCATCGGGTCGCTGATGATCGTGCCGACGCGCTTGCGCGGGTTCAGGCTCGCGTACGGGTCCTGGAAGATCATCTGCATCTCGCGCCGGAGCGGCCGCAGCTTGCGGGCGCCGAGCTTGCCGATCGACTGGCCGTCGAAGACGATGTCGCCGGCGGTGGGCTCGAGCAGCCGCACGATGCAGCGGCCGAGCGTGGACTTGCCGCAGCCGGACTCGCCGACGAGGCCGAGCGTCTCGCCCTCGGCCACGCTTAGCGTGACGTCGTCAACCGCGTGCACGCGCGCGACCTCGCGGGAGAGAACGCCCTTCCGGATCGGGAAGTACTTCTTCAGGCTCTGGACCTGGACGAGCGCGCCGTTCTGCGTCTGGGGCTCGGTCACGCGACCACGCGCTCCTCGCCGGCGATCGTCGAGTCGCGCACCCCGCGCTTCTGGTCGACGGTGAGCCAGCAGCGGTCGAGGTGGCCGCGGTCTTCGACGCGGTTCCTGAGCTCAGGCTCCTCGAAGCACTTGTCGAACGCGTGCGGGCAGCGCGGCCGGAACTTGCAGCCCTGCGGCAGGTTGATCAGCGAGGGCGGCGTGCCCTCGATCGAGTGCAGCTTCTTCGGCTTCGGCCGGTCGAGCCGCGGGATCGAGCCGAGTAGGCCCCAGGTGTACGGGTGCTGCGGGTCGTAGAAGACGTTCCGCTTCGAGCCGCGCTCGACGATCCGGCCGGCGTACATGACGAGGATGTCGTCGGCGACCTCGGCGACGACGCCCAGGTCGTGCGTGATCAGGATCACGGACGAGTCGAAGTCGGCGCGCAGCCGGTCGAGCAGCTCGAGGATCTGCGCCTGGATCGTCACGTCGAGCGCCGTCGTCGGCTCGTCGGCGATCAGGATGTCCGGGTTGCACGAGAGCGCCATCGCGATCATCGCGCGCTGGCGCATGCCGCCCGAGAACTGGTGCGGGTAGTCGTCGACGCGCGACTGCGCGTTCGGGATCCCGACCTGGCGCAGCAGCTCGATCGCGCGACGCTTCGCGTCCTTGTTGCCGATCGGCTCGTGCGTCGTGATCGCCTCGATGATCTGGTCGCCGACCGTGTAGACCGGGTTCATCGACGTCATCGGGTCCTGGAAGATCATGGCGATCTGGTTGCCGCGCACGTGGCGCAGCCGGGACTCGGGCAGCTCGAGCAGGTTCTCGCCCTTGTAGTCGACCTCGCCCTCGAAGCGGGTGTTCTTGTCGCGCGTCAGCCCGAGGAGCGTCATCGCCGTGACGCTCTTGCCGGAGCCCGACTCGCCGACGATCCCGAGCACCTCGCCGCGGTTGAGCTCGAAGTCGACGCCGTCCACCGCGTGAACTGTGCCGTCCTCGGTTGCGAACCGGACCGTGAGGCCCTTCACCTCGAGCAGACGTTCTGGCATTACGTCGGCCGGATCCTGGGATCGAGGTAGGCGTAGGCGAAGTCGACGGCGGCGCTGAAGACGACGATGAAGAAGGCGCCGTAGAGCGTGACGCCCATGATCGGCGGCAGGTCGAGGCCACCGACCGACTGGGCTGCGTACCAGCCGACGCCCTTCAGGTCGAAGACGGTCTCGGTCAGGATCGCGCCTCCGCCGAGCACGGCCGCGAAGTCGAGGCCGAAGAGGCTGACGATCGGGATCAGCGAGTTGCGCAGCACGTGGCGGCCGAGCACGCGCCCCGGCGGCAGGCCCTTGGACCTCGCGGTGCGCACGTAGTCCTCGTTCATCGTGTCGAGCATGTTCGAGCGCAATACCCGTCCGTAGAAGCCGATGAACAACACAGCCAGACAGAACCAGGGCAGGATCAGGTGGTACATCCACTGCACAGGGTCCTGGCTCAGCGGCACGTAGCCGCCGTCCGGAAACCACGTTCGCGTCTCCGCGAAGAAGTAGCGCAGCACGATCCCGAGCCAGAACACCGGCATCGAGATGCCGATCAGGGCGAAGATCGTGATCGCGCGATCCGACCACCTGCCGGCTTTGACCGCCGAGATCACCCCCACCAGGATCCCGAAGACGAGCCAGATGATCCCGGCGCCGATGCAGAGCGAGAAGGTCGCGGGGATGCCCTTCTTGATCTCGGCGACCACGTCCTGCCGCGTGTCGAACGAGCGCAGGATGTCGTACTCGCCGTGCGTGCCCGGCAGGAGGCCCGTGCCGGCCTTCTCCATCATCCGCACGTACTGCACGTAGAAGGGCTTGTCGAAGCCCCACTTCTCGCGGATGTTCTGGATGTTCTCCGGGGTCGGGTTCTTGCCGGCCATCCGCTCGGCGGGGTCGCCGCCCGGGATCAGGATGAAGACGATGAAGACGAGCAGGCTGACCGCGAACAGCACCGCGACCATGCCGATCAGACGGCGGACCACGAACGCCAGCATCAGCGCTCGATCCTCACCTTCGCGCGCGGGTCGAGAGCGTCGCGCAGGCCGTCACCGAAGAGGTTCAGCGAGAGCACCGTCAGCACGATCGCGATTCCGGGGATGAGCGCGAGCCATGGAGCTGTCTGGATCTGGTCTTGGCCACTCGCGATCATGTTGCCCCATGACGGGTCGGGAAGCCGCACTCCCGCGCCGAGGAACGAGAGGCCGGCCTCGGTGAGGATGTTGGTCGCGATGATCAGCGTGAAGAAGACCAGTACGGTGGAGGCGATGTTCGGGAGCACGTCCGAGAACATCACGCGCAGCGGCCCGGCGCCCGCGCCGATCGCCGATTCGATGAACTCTTTCTCGCGCAGCGACAGAATCTGGCCGCGCAGCGGGCGGCCGATGTAGGGGATCAGGACGTACGAGATCACGAGGGTCGGGATCCAGAGGCTGCCGGGCTCGATCGAGATACCAAAGTGGTGGAAGCCGTTGATCGCCAGCGCGGTCGAGAGAGCGATGGCCAGCAGGAAGACCGGGAAGGCCCAGATCAGGTCGAAGAATCGCGTCACCACCCAGTCGATCCAGCCGCCGTTGTAGCCGGCGATCAGCGCGAGGAGGACAGCGACGAGCGTGCAGATCAGCGCGGAGCCGATCCCAACCTTGAGCGAGTTCCGGCCGCCGTAGAGCAACCGCACGGCGACGTCACGGCCGAGGTTGTCGGTGCCGAGCACGAAGCGGCCGTGCGCGTGCCACCAGGTCGGGCCGAGGTACACCGGCGCCGCCACGATGAAGGTGTTCGTCTTCGGGTCGTAGTGCGAGCCGCCGCCGACGACCTCCCTCGGCTTGCCGCTCACAAGCACCGTCTCGCCCGCATGCACGGTGTTCGGGCCGGTGTGGGCGAGATGCTTCGCGTAGACCGGCGCGAGCGCACAGGCGACGACGATCAGGATGAAGACGCCGAGCGAGGCGAGCGCGACCCAGTTGCGCCGCAGCCGGCGCCAGGCGAGGTACCACGGACTGCGCCCGACGATCGCAATCTCGTGCTCTTCCGCGGCCAGGAGCGAGGCACTGTCGAGCGTGAGGTCGGTTGCTGGCTCGGCCATTCCCCTCCGGCGGCGAGTGTAGATCAGAGAGGGCGCCCGGAGGCGCCCTCTCCGCTTACTCGTGGAGCTGTTCCTCTACTTCCTGCAGAGGCGCGCCAAGTCGATTCCGTAGAGGCGCTGAACGTGGATGCACCCCATCTTCTTGCTGAAGAACTCCGGGAACACGCGGTTCGACCACGGTGCCCACGGAGCCTGGGACATGATCTGCTTCTCGACCGTCGCCCAGCGCTTGTTCACGGCGGGCGTCAGGACCTGGGACTTCTTCAGGCCCTCGATCTCGGAGTTGGTCTTCGCGTTCGAGTACCACGCGTAGTTGTTGTTGTCCGTGTTGGTGATGCGGTTGCCGTTCAGGAGGACGTCGAACCAGTCGAGCGGGTGCGGGTAGTCCTCCAGCCACCGCGCCCAGCCGGTCTGCGCGTGGGTCGCGACGTTGCCGACGGTCGAGTAGTACGTGGACCTCGGCAGGATGTTCAGGCTCGCGTCGAGCCCGATCGTGTTCAGGATGCTGGTGTAGTACTGCGCAGCGTCGCGGGCGTCGGAGACGTCACGCGTCCAGACCGTTACCTTCGCGCCCTTGGCGCCGGCGGACGTGATCAGCGACTTCGCCTTGGTGACGTTGTGCGGGAACAGCGTCAGTTTGTTGTAGCTCGGGTAGGTCGGCGGCAGCACGTTCTGCGTCGCCTGCCCGAGGCCGCCCCACACGATCTTCTGCATGGCGGCGCGGTCGAGTGCGTAGTTGACCGCCTGGCGCACCTTGAGCTTGTTGAACGGCGCCTCCCGGATGTTCATCCAGAAGTAGTACGTGTTCGCCGTCTGACGCAGGACCAGGTGGCCCTTGCTCTTGGCGCTTGCGATCCGGTCGGGCGGGATGGCCCCGTTCGAGTAGTCGGCCTGCCCGTTGATCACCCGCTGGGTCGCCGAGTTCGCGTCGCCGATCAGCGCGACGTCGATCTTGTCCGGGTTCCCGCGCGGGATGTACTTCGTCGGCTTGAAGTACTTGTTCCGCACCATCGTGAACCCGCGGTTCGCGTCGAAGCCCGAGAAGCGGTACGGCCCCGTTCCCGGGATCGTGCCGTTCAGGATCGCCGTCGAGGTGTTCGCCGGCACCGGCGCCGCGAAGAGCAGCGCGAGGATCGTCAGGAAGTCACCACGCGGCGTCGAGAGCTTGACCGTGATCGACCGCGTCTTGTTGTTGGTGACGATTCCCGAGATGTTGCCGTTCTTGGTCGGATGAGCGGCATACGCCTTGGCACCGGCGATGTCGGTGTAGAAGCCGACGCCCTGGCCGGTGGCCAGGAAGCCGCGCTTGATCGCCCACTTGAAGTCGGACGCCAGCACCTTCGCGCCGTTCGAGTACTTCAAGCCCGGACGAAGGGTGAACTTGTAGACGCGGCCGTTGCTCGAGATCTTCGGCAGCGACTGGGCGAGCCCCGGCACGAGCTGGTAGCCGGCGGGCCCGTCGACGTGCTTGTACGTGAGCAGCGTCTCGTACACGTTCCACATCGCCCACCAGCTCTGGCCCGTATAGGCCTGCTGGGGATCGAGGAAGTCGATCGTGTCGATCACTGCCTTCAAGGTCCCGACGCTCTTCTGCGCGTTTTGCGGCGCCGCCTGTGAGCGGGTCGCCGCGACGCCATAGGCCGCGACCATCATGGAAATCCCGGCTGCGAGCGCCACTACGCCCAGCAACCAGGTTCCCCGTCGCCTTGCAGTCATTGCACCTCCCAATTTGAAAGCCCCGGTGGTTCCGAGCGCAATCTTCGCAAAGTGGAGACGTCCTGGATAGGTCTTGGTTAGAGGCGGCCGTAACGAATGTCGTGCTCGCCGCGAACGTCGGCAAGCGGTTCCTCCCGGACGGCATGCACCCCATCGCGTCCTGTTGCATGGAGGATCCGCCCCTCACCGAGCCAGAAGGCGATGTGGTCCGCGCGTTCGGGCGGGCCGAAGAAGACGAGGTCGCCTGGCTTCAGGTCGGTCTCCTCGAGCGCTTCCGCCGCCGCCTCCTGCTCGTGCGCGTCGCGCGGGACGAGTCGCCCGAGACGCCGGTAGCCCATGTGCACGAGCCCGGAGCAGTCGATCCCGCGGGTGGTCAGCCCTCCCCACTCGTACGGCGCGCCGAGGTAGGCGCGGGCCTCGGCGACCGGGTCGCCGGCGCGCGGCAGCCCCGGCCACTCGCCGTCGGGCTCGCCACCGAGCGCGTCCTCACGGATCCAGCCGGGGTAGCCGTACGCGGTGCGAATCCGCGCCCAACCGTCCTGGGCCGGCTCGACCGCCAGCGGCTCGCCGGCGAGCGCCTGGGTCACCTGCTCGGCGCCCTCGTCGGGCTCGGCCCGCACGGGCGCCACCTCGGCGGCACAGACTCGGATGTTCACTACGCCGGTCTGATGCGCGGATCGAGGCGCGCGTAGACGATGTCGACCAGCGCGCTCATGATCGTGATGAAGAAGGCGCCGTAGATCACCGTCGCCATGATCACCGGCAGATCGAGCGATCTCAGCGCGTTAAAGGTCAGCAACCCGACGCCAGGGAGCCCAAAGACAACCTCGGTCAGCAGCGCGCCGCCGCCGACGAGCACGCCGAAGTCGAGCCCGAAGAGCGAGACGAACGTGATCAGCGAGGTGCGCAACATGTGTCGCACGAGGACGTTCTCCGGCGAGAGGCCCTTCGCTTTGGCCGTGCGGACAAAGTCCTCGTTCTGCACCTGGAGCAGGTCAGCCCGCAACACGCGCGCGTAGAAGCCGATGTAGAGGATCGAGAGCGTGATCCACGGGAAGATCAGGTGCAGGAACCACTGCCACGGGTCCTGCGTGAAGGGCGTGTAACCGAGCGGCGGCACCCAGCTGAATAGGAACGTGTCGTGCAGCCGGTCCTGCGTGATCAGGTTCACCACCTCGCCCAGCCAGAAGACCGGCATCGAGATGCCGATCAGGGCCAGGATCATGAGTAACGGATCGATGAAGGTCCCCTTGAACATCACCATCAGCAGGCCGATCGCGATCGATCCGATCACCCACAGGACGGCGGCGCCGAACACAAGCGAGAAGGTCACCGGCGCCGCGGCCAGGATCGCCGGGACGACCTCCAGTGCCTGGTTGCCGTAGGAGACGAGGTCGCGCGAGATGAAGAGCCGCTTCATCATCAGCGCGTAGCGGATCGGCAGCGGCCGGTCGAGCCCGAACTGGTGCTTGACGGCCGCGATCGTCGACGGGTCCGGGTTGCGGCCGGCGAACTGCCGGCTGGGGTCGACGCCCGGCGTGGCGAAGAAGATCAGGAAGGTCAGCACCGTGATCGCGAACAGCACGGTCACCATGCCGATCAGCCGCCTGACGACGAAGGCGAACACCGGCCGGTTACTCCCGCACGCGCACCTTGGCGCGCGGGTCGAGCGCGTCACGCACGCCGTCGCCGAGCACGTTCAGCGACAGGACCGTGACCACGATGAAGATTCCCGGGACGATCGCCACCAGCGGGCGCGTGTAGAGCAGGTTCTGGCCGTCGTCGATCACCGTTCCCCAGCTCGCCTGCGGCGCCTGGACGCCGATCCCGAGGAAGGAGAGCGCCGCCTCGGTCAGGATCGTGGTCGCGATCATCAGCGGCAAGAGCACGATCGCAGTCGTGATCACGTTCGGAAGGATGTCGCTGAACATCAGACGCAGGTTCGACGCACCCTGGGAGATCGCAGCCTCGACGTACTCCTTCTCGCGCACGGACAGCACCTGGCCCCGCAGCGGGCGGTAGACGTAGGGGATGTAGACGATCGCGATGATGAAGGTCGGCACCCAGAGGCTGGCCGGGTTGACGGTCACCGGGCCCCACTGCAGGCCGTTTGGCTTGGTCAGCAGAACAGTCGCGAGCGAGATCGCGAGCAGGTAGACGGGGAACGCCCAGATCAGGTCCATCACGCGCGAGAGAATCGAGTCGGTCCAGCCGCGGAAGAAGCCCGCCAGCAGGGCGATCGTGAGCGCGATCAGCGTGCAGATCAGCGCCGAGGCGACGCCGATCTGGAGCGAGGCGCGGCCGCCGTAGAGGACGCGCGCCATCACGTCGCGGCCCTGGTTGTCGGCGCCGATGAAGTAGTTCGTCTGCCAGGTCGGCCCGATCGGAATCGTGCCGAGCCCGAGCCCACTCTGGGTCTGCTGGACCACTTCGACCTCCTTGCCGTCCACGGTCGTCGTGCCCGTGAGATTCGACTCGAACGGGTCGGTCTTGGCGATGTGACTCGCGTAGAACGGTGCCAGCAGGCTGACTACGACGATCAGGAGGAACAGGCCGAGCGAGGCCATCGCCAGGCGGTTGCGCACGAGCCTGCGGCCGGCGATGCGCCAGGGGCTCCTCCCGGAGATCTCCTTGGCGCTCTCGCCGGCCGCGAGCTGGACTTCTGGCCCTGGCTCGTAGGCGAACTCAGCCATGTGCGTTGCTCGTTAGTTCACCGAAGCCTGGTCGAGGAGGAAGTACCACTGCGGGCTGAACACGTAGCCCTTGACGCGGGAGGAGAGGAAGTCGATGTACTTCGGGTTGTACATCGCCACCCACGGCGCCTGGTCGGTGACCTCCTTGTCCACCTGGGCCCAGATCTTGTTCGCCGCCGTCGGGTCGGTGATGCCGACCTGGCCGGCGTGATCCATCTTCGCCTGGATGCCCTTGTCGCAGAACTGCGCGATGTTCGGGCTGGAGTTCGAGCCGGGGTGGATCGAGCCGCACCCGAGCAGGATGACCAGGAAGTCCGACGCCGCCGGGTAGTCCTGGAACCAGTCCGAGAACGCGAACTGCACGTGGTTCTTGGAGTTCTGGATGTACGGGTACTGGATGTCGGACGACAGGGACTGCAGCGTCGCCTTGTAGCCGAGGTTGTTCAGCAGCCCGACGAAATAGAGGCCGAGCGCCTTGTCGGTGTCGGTCGAATCGGTGTTGACCTTCACCGCCGCGCCCTTCGTGCCCGAGGCGTTGATCAGCTGCTGCGCCTTCGCCAGGTCCGGGGCCGTCCACTTGCCGCTGCCCGGGTTCTTGGTGTACGGGCAATACGGCACGTAGCCGGGGAAGTTCGGCGGCAGCACCTGGCAGGTCGGCACCGCGAGCTTCGAGCCGCCGGCGATCTTGACCAGCGCCGCGCGATCGGTGGCGAAGTTGACGCCCTGCCGTGCCTTCAGGTTGTTGAAGGGCGGCTCGTTGACGTTGAGGGCGAAGTAGTACGTCGCGGTCAGCGGATTGACGTGCACCCGGCTTGCGTACTTGGGGCTGCTCAGCTCACCGAGCCGGTCGGCGGGCGGCGGCGAGTCGAACATCCAATCCGCCTGGTTCTGCTCGACTTGCGTCACCTCGGCCTCGGTCGTCAGGCCGAACTTCTGGATGATGACGTCCGGGTTACCCGCCGGCTGCGCGTCCTTCGACCACTCCTTGAAGAATGGGTTGCGGACGAGTTTGATCTGCTTGGTCGGCGAGTACTGCGCCCACATGTACGGGCCGGTGCCCGGCGGTGGGATGTTTACGTTCTTCGGCGGCGTGCCCGCCGGGAGGATGAAGGCGAAAGGCACCGAGAGCTTGTCGAGCCACTCGGGATCGGCCGTCGTCAGCTTGAAGGTGACGGTGTCGCCCTTGACCGTGATCCCCGAGGAGAGATCGCAGGTCTTTGGCGTCTTGATGCACGCGTCGGCCCCCTGGATGACGTTGTACCAGGTGCCCGCGTTCGGGCTGTCACCGATCTTGAACAGGCGCTCAAAGGTCGCCTTCACGTCGGCGCCGGTGAGCGTCTTGCCGTTCGAGAACTTGATTCCCGGCCGCAGCTTGAACGTCCAGGTCTTGCCGCCGTTCGTGGGCTTCGGGATCGACTGCGCGAGGTCGGGCACGATCTTCGTGCCCTCTTTGCCGCCCGCGCGCTTGAACCCGACGAGCCCGTCGTGGGTCATGATCAGCAGCTGCCACTCCTGCAGCGTGTAGTTGACCTGCGGGTCGGGCGAGCCAGCGGGCGCTGCGTTCGCGACCGTGAGCAGCGTGCCGCCCTTCGCCCCGCTTGAGGTGGACTGCGTACTCGAGGTGGACTTGTTCGAGCTGCCGCAACCGGCTGCGACGAGCGCAACCGCGGTCAGCAGCGACGCGGAACCGACAAACCAGCGCTTCATCACAACCTCCCGGTTGACAGATATGCCTGTCCGAGAATACGGACGCTCAGCAGGCGCCGGATGTTAGCGGTGAAGGACTCTAGGCCGCGACGGTCTGCAGCTCGCGCAGCGCGGCAAGCCTCGCGAGGGCCTGGCCCTCGAGCTGGCGGACGCGTTCGCGCGTCAGATCGAGCTCGTGACCGATTGCCTCGAGCGTCCACGGTTCGCCCTCGAAGCCGAAGCGCAACTCGAGGATCCGCCGCTCGCGCTCGGGGAGCGCGTCGAGCGCCCGCCGCACGCCCTGGCGACGAAGCGACTCCTCGGCCTCCTCGTACGGGTCCAGAGCCTCGCGGTCGGCGAACAGGTCGCCGAGCTCGCCCTCGTCGTCCGCGCCTACGGTCTGGTTGAGCGAGACCGAGGCCTGCGCGGCGCCGAGCGCCTCGTCGACGTGCTGGATCGGAAGTCCGGTCGCCTCCGCGAGCTCTTCCTTCGTCGCCTCGCGGCCGAGCTCGACCTCGAGCCGGCGCGCGGCGCGGCCGAGCTTCTGCTGCCGCTCGACGACGTGAACGGGCACGCGGATCGTGCGCGCATGGTTCGCGACCGCGCGCTGCACCGACTGGCGGATCCACCAGGTCGCGTACGTGGAGAACTTGTACCCGCGCCGCCAGTCGAACTTCTCGACCGCGCGGTTGAGCCCGAGCGTGCCTTCCTGGATCAGATCGAGGAAGGGAACGCCGAGGCCGCGGTAGCCCTTGGCGATGGAGACCACGAGGCGGAGGTTCGACTCGATCATCCGGCGCTTCGCGATCAGGTCGCCGCGCTCGATCGCCTTGGCGAGCATGACCTCTTCGGCCGCGGTCAGCAGCTTGTGCCGGCCGATGTCGGCCAGGAAGAGCTGCAGGCTGTCGGCGGCGCCGACGAGCGCCTGTTGTGGCTGCGGCTGGGCACGCTCGGGCGCCTCCGCCTTCTCGGCGGCGGGCTCGGCCGGCTCCTCGGCGGGCTCACGCACCTCGAGGCCGTTGGTCTCGAGCTCGCGCGTCAGCTGCTCGACCTCGTCGTCGGCGAGATCGTGCTCGAGCGCGAAGGCCTCGAGCTCCGCCGGCAGCACGAAGCCGCGCTCCTCTGCTCCTTCGAGCAGCACGCGCGCGGGCTCGGTCTCCAGCAATTCCTGAAGCTGCGTCTGGGTCAATGTGTCCTCGTGGGTGTTAGACGGCGTACTTCCTGCAACCTTTCGCACTGTAGGCGGATTGTCCTGGGCTGACCAGGGGGATCCGGCCCTCCGATCCGCTCGGCCCTGACAACGCGTCTCATGCTCGTGCTATTCCGCGACAGCGGCTTCTTTGGTTTGCGCGCGAGCGGGAAAGTCGAACTCCACCTTGCCTTCTTCGTTCAAGACGAGGCGCGCGCGAAAAGGTTTGCCGGCACGTGACCGAAAGCCGGAGATGACCTCCTTGGTCTTGCCCTCCTCGAGCAGCTGGCGCGCGATCTCGGGGGTGAGCGTGCGGCCCGCAACGCGCTTCCAGATGACGAAGCCGCAGCCCGTCTCCTCGCGGCTCTTCCAGCTCGTGCAGCCGTAGGCCTTCGAGTTCTCCTTGATGATCTCGCCGGTCTCGGCGCCGCAGCGCGGGCACAGGCCAAGCTCGACGCGCTCCGGGCGCAGCTTCTCCTTGTCGAGCTCGGCGATCTTCTCGACGGTCGCGCGCGTGAACTCGGCGATGTCGCCGATGAACTTCGAGCGGTCCTCCTCGCCATGCTCGATGTCGGTCAGGCGCTTCTCCCAGCTGCCGGTCAGCTCGGGCGAGGTGAGCGGGTGCTCCTCGAGCATCGTGATCACCTGCAGACCCTTTGGGGTCGGCATCAGGTCCTTGCCGCCGCGCTCGATGTACTCGCGGCGGATCAGTGTCTCGATCGTCTCGGCGCGTGTGGCCGGGGTGCCGAGGCCGCTCTCCTTCATCGCCTCGCGCAGCTCCTCGTCGTCGATCAGCTTGCCGGCCGTCTCCATCGCGGAGAGCAGCGTCGCCTCGGTGTAGCGGGGCGGTGGCTTCGTCTCCTTGGCCTCGACCTCGGCGACGGCGCACTTGATCGTCTGCCCCTGCTCGAGCGGCGGCAGCTCGGCGGTCTCGTTCTCGCCTTCCTCGTCCTGCTTCTGCGCGGCCTGGTCGGCCTCGGAGACCAGCCCGTAGACGCCGCGCCAGCCGGCCTCGAGCGTGATCTTGCCGCGCGAGCGGAAGCGCTCCTCCTCGACGAGCGTTACGACCGTCGTGCGGGCGTAGCGCGCCGGTGGGTGGAAGACAGCCAGGAAGCGGCGGGCAACCAGGTCGAAGATGCGCCGCTCGTCGGGCGAGAACCGGCTGACGTCGTGCTCGACGTCGGTCGGGATGATCGCGTGATGGTCGGTGACCTTCGAGTCGGCGACTACTCGCGAGAGCGGCAGCTGCTGCAGGCCGACCACGTAGCGCGCGGCCGCGGCGTACTCGCCGATCGGCTGGAGCGTGGCGGCGGTCGGCTTCAGCTGCGGGACGAGGTCGCCGGAGAGCCAGCGTGAGCTGGTGCGCGGATAGGTGATCGCCTTCTTGTCCTCGTAGAGCGACTGCGCGGCCTGCAGCGTGCGCCGCGCCGAGAACCCGAAGCGGCGGTTCGCGTCGCGCTGCAGCGAGGTGAGGTCGTAGAGCAGCGGCGCGCGCTCGGACTGCTCCTTGCGCTCGACCGACTCGACGACGCCGTCCTTGCCGGAGACCTTCGTCGCGATCTCCTCGGCGCGCTTTGCCTCCTTGAGCCGCGTCTCGTCGCCCTCGAACCAGAGGCCCTCGTAACGAGGATCGAACTGCGCGTGGACCAGCCAGTAGGGCTCGGGGACGAAGGCCTGGATCTCGCGCTCCCGCTTGACCAGCAGCGCCAGTGTCGGCGTCTGTACGCGGCCGAGCGAGACGACGCCGCCGACCCAGGCGCGGCCGCGGATCGTGGCGGCGCGGGTCGCGTTCATGCCGACGAGCCAGTCGGCCTCGGAGCGCGAGCGCGCGGCGGCCTCGAGCTGGCGCAGCTGCTCGCCGGGCCGAAGCTGCTCGAAGCCCTCCTTGATCGCCGTCTTCGTCATCGAGCTGATCCAGAGCCGCTCGACCGGCTTGTCGACGCCGGAGGTCTCGTAGATGTAGGCGAAGATCAGCTCGCCCTCGCGGCCGGCGTCGCAGGCGTTCACGACCCGGTCGACGTCGTCGCGCTGCAGCAGCTTGTGGATCACCTTCAGCTGCTTCTCGGCCTTCTTGTCGCGCGGGCGCAGCTTGAATTCCTCGGGCACGATCGGCAGGTCGGCCATGCGCCACTTCTTGAAGCGCTCGTCGTAGTCCTCGGGGTCGATCAGCTCCACGAGGTGCCCCACCGCGAACGTGATCACGGTGTCGTCCGACTCGAGGTAGCTGTCGTGGTTTTCGAAGTGTCCGGGGAGCGCATCGGCCAGGTCCCGGGCAACCGAAGGCTTCTCCGCAATAACTAGGGTCTTCACGCGGTCCACCTTAGCGAACGCCCTGCGACCGACCCTAGTGGCCGAAAACGCGCATGTGTCGTACGGAAATGGAACGATTGCGTGCCCATGATGTCGCCTCTCTACTTCGTCGCCGCGTCGCTCAGCTGGCCTGTCGTGAAGGGTCTCTACCGGCTTCGCGCGCGAGGGCTCGAACACCTCCCGGAGGGCGGGTTCGTGCTCGCCGCGAACCACACGTCGAATTTCGACCCTTGGCCGTTGGGGATCCCGTTCCTGCCTAAGCGCCAGCTTCGGTTCATGGCGAAGGCGGAGCTCTTCAACCCGATCCTGGCCCCGATCCTGCGGGCCGGCGGGGCGTTCAAGGTGCGCCGCGGCGAAGGGGATGTCGAAGCGATGCGCACCGCCGCGGAGCTCGCGCGCGAGGGCGAGATCGTGGTCATGTTCCCGGAGGGCACCCGCCAGAAGAAGGGTCTGCGCAAGAAGCGCGAGGCGCGGCCGCACACCGGCGCGGCACGGATCGCGCTCACGGCCGGCGTCCCGCTCGTGCCCGCCGCGATCGGCGGGACCGACCGGCTCAGCCGGCTCGGGCCGCTGTCGGTCGCGTACGGCGAGCCGATCGACGTCTCCGATCTCGAAGGCATGGAGACCAAGCGCGCGGCTTCGATCGCGACCGAGCGGCTGATGAAGGCGATCGAGGAGCTGAGGGCGACCCTGTGAAGCCGCTGCTCGTGATCGACGGCGACTCGCTCGCCCACCGCGCCTACCACGCGATGCCGAAGTCGATCCGCCTGAACGGCGTGCTCGGCTTCGGGAACATGGTCACCCGTCTCTGGGAGGCCGAGCAACCGCGCGCCGTGGTCGTCGGCTGGGACACCTACGAGGTGCCGACCTACCGGCACAAGGAGTTCGAGCCCTACCAGAGCGGCCGTGTCTTCGAGGAGTCCCTGCTTGAGCAACTACCGCTGATGGTGCAGCTCGTCGGTGCGATGGGCTTCGCCAACGCGAAGGGCGGCGGCTACGAGGCCGACGACTTCCTCGGCGCCGCGGTCGCGTTCGAGGAGCAGCGCGGCGGCGAAGTGCTGGTGGCGACTTCCGACCGCGACATGTTCCAGCTCGCGAGCACGCGGACGACGATCCTGCAGCCCGTCCGCGGCGTCTCCGAGCTCGCGCGGATCGGGCCGGCCGAGGTGGTCGAGCGCTACGGCGTCGAGCCGGCGCAGGTGCCGGATTTCATCGCCCTGCGCGGAGATCCGTCCGACAAGCTTCCGGGCGCGCGCGGCGTCGGGCCGAAGAAGGCCGCCGACGTGCTGCACGAGTACGGCTCGCTGGAGACCGCGCTGGAGGCCGGCCGCTTCGCGGCGGAGGCGGAGGATCTACGCCTCTTCCGTCGAATTGCGACCGTGGACGCCTCCGCCCCGCTCCCTCCCCTCGCAGACCAGACACCCACGTGGGCGGAGGCGTCCTCTCTCTCGAGTGACTGGGGCCTGAACGGTCTGGCCGAGCGGCTGTCGAAGTTGGGTTGAGCGACGGAACTCGTCAGCCACCCCGCCCTCGCCGAGCTGCACCCGACGGAACCGCACATCGAGTCACGGGAGCGCCTGCTCGTGCTGCTGGACGCCTTCGAGGTGGTCGAAGGCAGGGCCGCCTCGCGTGAACAGGTAGAGCGCTGCCACTCGCCCGCCTACCTCGACCGGCTCGAGTCCCTCGAGGTGCCGACGATGCTCGATCCCGACACGGTCGCCTCGGAGACGAGCTACGAGGCGGCGCTGCTCGCGGCCGGCTGCGCGCTGGCGGCGGCCGACCGCGGCGGCTTCGCGCTCGTCCGCCCGCCCGGGCACCACGCGCTGCCCGAGCGGGCGATGGGCTTCTGCCTGGTCGACAACGTCGCCGTCGCCGCCCGCTACGCCCAGGCTGAGCTCGGGCTCGGGCGCGTGGCGATCGTCGACTGGGACGTCCACCACGGCAATGGCACGCAGGACATCTTCTGGGACGACCCCTCCGTCCTGTTCGTCTCGCTGCACCAGTGGCCGTTCTACCCCGGCACCGGCGGGCCCGGCGAGGAGAACGAGACGACCGTCAACGTGCCGCTCCCGGCCGGCTCGGGCGACGAGGACTACGTGCTCGCCTTCGACGAGCTCGTCGCGCCGGCCGTGCGCGGGTTCGAACCCGAGCTGCTGCTCGTCTCGGCCGGCTTCGACGCGCACGTCGACGACCCGCTCGCCGGGATGCGCGTCACCGCCGATGGCTTCCGCGAGCTGGCCCGCCGTTCGGCCGCGCTCGCGCCGCGCGTAGCGGCGGTGCTGGAGGGCGGCTACGACCCGCGGACGCTGCCAGCGCTCGTCGGGGCCGCGCTCGAAGGGTTCCGGGAATGACAACGGCCGGCCCTGGGGCCGGCCGTCTTGCCGAGGAAGCACAGAGCCACCGCGCTCCGGCACTCAAGGAGTTGTGCCGATCTCAGTATCGGCGTAGGCAGCCTGGAGCCTGGGTGAATCGCATCCCCCACGGTGGGGGATTCGCGCTGGAACTACGCGGCCCGGGCTGTTGCCAGGACGTCCAGCGCCTCACGGCGCGAGGAGACGTTCAGCTTGCGCAGCAGGCTCTTGACGTGCGAGCGGACGGTGTGCTCGGAAATGTAGAGCCGCTCGGCGATCTCGTCGGTGCCCAGGTGCTCGTCGAGCAGCAGCAGGACCTCGAGCTCGCGGGCGCTGAGCGAGGCCGCGATCGACTCGGGGACGCCCCGGCCGACGCCGCCTTCGCGCACCTGCTCGAGCAGCCGCCTGGCGACCTCGCCCGAGAGCGCCGCCTGTCCCTCGGCCACGCCGCGCAGGAACTCGGCGATCCGCTCGGGCGGCTCGCTCTTCAAGAGGTAGCCGGCCGCGCCGCCGCGGATCGCGGCGAGCAGGTTCTCTTCCGTGCCCGATGCGGTCAGCACGACGACCTCCGTCTCGGGCGCTGCCTCGCGCAAACGCGGCAATGCAGTCAGGCCGTCCATCCCCGGCATCGAGAGATCGAGCAGGACGAGTTCCGGCAGCAGCAGCCTCGCGAGCTCGATCGCTTCCTCGCCGTCGGCAGCCTCACCCGCGACCGTGAAGCCGTGGGCCTCGAGCAGCGACGACAGCGCCGCGCGCGTGATCGGATGATCGTCCACGAGCAGGATCCGCATGCAGCCCTTATCGGCAGCGCCGCGTCTGCCGACAAGTCCTTTATGCGGCACGAAGAGCGCGACGACTACCAGGCCTGGCTCTGGGGCGAGGTGCTCCTGATCGGGCTGCTCGGCGCTGCCCTCTTGCTGTTTGTCGCCTATCCGGACCTGCGCAACAGCTACGCGCTTCCACAGGTGCGACTCGTGCTCGACACGACGGTCACGCTCGCCGCGGCGATCGTCGCGCTCCTGGCCGGGATCCGCTTCTCGGTGGACGGCCGCCGGCTCGACCTGTTTCTCTGTGGCGGCTTCACGGCGGTCGCGGCCTCGACAATGGTCTTCGCGATCGCACCCGTGCTGGGCGGACAGCCGCTCCATCTCACCGAGGCCTGGGCGGGAATCGGCGGGCGCATCTTCGCCGGGCTGCTGATCGCCGCCGCGGCCTTCTCGAAGCGGCGCACCAGCGCTCGTGGCCGGGCACTGGGCGAGATGGTCGTCGCGGTCGGGCTCGTGCTCGGGCTCTGCTGGGCCGCCGCGCACCAGGCGAGTGACGCACTGCCGCCGCTCTCGAACCACGCCGGGCAGGACCAGCCGCTGCTCGTGATGGGTGCGCTCTCCGTGCAGGCTCTCCTCTCGCTGCTTGCGATGGTCGGCTTCGGCCTCCGCTTCCGCTCCCGCCGGAACGACCTCGACCGCTGGCTCTGCCTCGCCGCGACGCTGGCGCTCTTCGCCGAGCTCCACTACGTCTTCACGCCGTTGCTCTCGAGCCACTACATCTCGCAGGGCGACTTCCTGCGGCTGCTCTCCTACGGCGTGCTGCTCGTCGGCGTGTGGCGCGCGATCCGCTTCGCCGAGTTCGGCCGCGCCGTCGCGGAGGAGCGTGCACGCGTCGCGCGCGAGATCCATGACGGGCTCGCGCAGTACCTGTTCGCCGTCTCGACCCACGCCTCGATGCTCGAGAACGGCGCCGACCCGGAGCGGACGCTGACGCAGTTGAAGGACGCCGCCGCGGCCGCGCAGCAAGAGGCGCGCTTCGCGGTGCTCGCGCTCTCCTCAGCCGGCGGCTCCGCGCCGTTCGACTCCGCGCTGCGCCGGTACGTGGACTTCCTCACCGCCGACGGCCGGCTCGAGGTCGACCTCGAGATCCAGGACGGGATCCGGCTCGCGCCCGACGAGCAGATCGAGGTCTTCCGCATCGTGCAGGAAGGGCTCGCCAACGCCCGCAAGCACGCGGAGGCCCGTCGGGCCGAGGTGCGGATCGAGGAGCGCGCCGGCGAGCGCTTTGTCACGGTCGTGGACGACGGCTCCGGCTTCGACGAGCAGGAGATCGCGGCCGGGCAGGGCCTGAAGAACATGCGCGCCCGGGCTGCTTCGATCGGTGGCGGCTTCCGGCTGAGCTCGGCTCCGGGGCGCGGAACCGCCCTGGAAGTCGTGCTCCGCGCATAGTTTTAGCGCGACCGGGTAGTTACCCGGGCATGCTCCTACTCGGAGTCGCCGCAGCGACTCTCGCGTTCTCGAGCGCAACGGCAGGAACCACCACGAGCGCAGGCGCAGCACTCGCTCCGAGCACCGCGTGCCGGGGCCAGGCCGCGCCACAGGCGCCTACGGCGATGCAGATCCGCGCGATGCGCTGCCTGGTCAACTGGACGCGGCAGCACGGCGGCCGGTCGACACTCCGCCAGAGCCCGGAGCTCGACCGCTCCGCAGGCCTGCGGGCGGACAACATCCGCCGCTGCCAGGACTTCTCCCACACACCTTGCGGCGAGCCGTTCATCACCGTCTTTCAACAGGTGGGCTACCTGAACGCCGCCGGCACCGTTGGCGAGAACCTCGCGTGGGGCCAGGGCCGGCTGGGCTCCGCGCGGACGGCGATGGCGAGCTGGCTGGGCTCGCCCGAGCACCGTCAGATCCTGTTCGACGCAAGCTGGCGTGACCTGGGTGTCGCGCGCGTGCGCGCAAGGAGCCTCTTCGGCCGTCCGAACGTGACCATCTGGGTCGCCCAGTTCGGGCGCCGCCTCGGGCTGGCGCCGCTGCCGTAACGGCACTGCGGTCTTGACGCAGCGGCCCGTTCCCACAAAGATCATGGTGACGGAACCGGGGCGAGCGGGTACTCCGTCTCGGGGAAAACAGCAGAGAGGGGAACACCAAAGTGTCGAAAACGACGCCGCTTCGGCGCCGCCGGAGCACATTCGTGCTCGCGTCGTTGGTATTGGTCGGTCTACTGAGCTTCGTCGCCATCGGCGTCGCCTCAGGAGCATCGACCGGTCTGACGACAGCGAAGCAGCAGCCGACACTCGCTTCGACTTACGCCGCCGCGAAGCACGCGAACGGGAGCGTCGCCAAGACGGATCCCTCGCTGCTCGGGCTGACGGGCTCGAAGCTCGTGCCGGTGATGATCAAGTACGCCTTTACGCCGACAGCCTCGTACGCGGGGGGCATCAAGGGCCTCAAGGCCACGAGCCCGCGCGTGACACACAACGCGCTGCGAAAGAACCTCAAAGCGTTCTCGCGCTACCAGGCGTTCGCGAATTCGAAGGCCGACCGAATCACGGCCGGCATCAAGCGGGCTGTCCCGAGCGCGAAGATCGGCCAGCTGCTGACCGTCGCGTACGGCGGCGTCGCGGCCCGTGTGCCGGCGAACAAGATCGCCGAGCTGCTCTCGCAGCCCGGCGTGGTCGCAGTGCAGAGGGACTCACGCAACCAGCCGCTCGACGACAACACCAGCTTCATCGGCGCCACGAACGTGTGGCCGCCGCTGGGTGGCTCGAGCCAGGCCGGCTCGAACGTCGTCATCGGGATGATCGACACCGGCATCTGGCCCGAGCACCCGATGATGTCGCCGGCGGGCATCTCCGCGCCGACGGGCGGCCTCAAGGGCTGCAGCGACTTCGCCACCGGCGGAGACGTCGCGCATCTCGGGCCGGCGTTCAGCTGCAACAACAAGCTCGTCGGCGCGTACGCCAAGACCGCGACCTACATGGCGGTCGTCGGCTCGGACGGTCAGGAGTTCTGCAACAACACGACGCACGTCTGCTCGCCGCGCGACTCCGAGGGCCACGGCACGCACACGACGACGACGGCTGGTGGCGACTGTGTCGCCTCGGCGATGCTGTACGGCGTCGAGCGTGGACCGGTCTGCGGCATCGCTCCGGGCTGCTCACATCGAGACATTCCGCGTCTGCGCTCGTGCAGGGCTGCTTCAGCTCCGACTCCGTCTCGGCCGTTTCAGCAGGCGATCACCGACGGCGTGAACGTGATCAACTTCTCGATCTCGGGCGGCGCCTCGCCGTTCACGGATCCGGTGGAGCTCGCCTTCCTGGATGCGTTCAACGCCGGGATCTCGGTCAACGCCTCGGCCGGCAACGCCGGTCCGGGCGCGGCCACCTCGGATCACGGTGGCCCGTGGGTGACGACGGTGGGTGCCTCGACGGGCCCGCGCCAGTTCGCCTCCACGCTCCACCTGACCGCCGACGGCGGCGCGACGTTCGACCAGTCCGGCGTCACGCTGACCAACGGCATCTCGACTCCCGACCCCCGTGGTGATGGCGGCCACGCTCCCGGGTGAGAACGCGCTCTGCCAGTCGACTCTGGCCCCCGGTACGGCGACCGGCAAGATCGTCGCCTGCCAGCGCGGCGTGAACGGCCGCATCGACAAGGGCCGCAGGGTCCTTGCCGGCGGCGCCGTCGGAATGATCCTCTACAACGCGATCAAGCAGGACCAGGAGTCCGACAACCACTACCTGCCGGCGATCCACATCGACGGTCCGAGCGCTCCGTTCACGTCCTTCGTGACCGGGCACACGAACGTGATGGCCACGTGGGCGCAGGGCACCGCGCAGCCGGGACAGGCCGACATGATGGCCTCGTTCTCGTCGCGCGGCCCGCTCGGCGACTGGATCAAGCCCGACGTCACCGCGCCTGGTGTCCAGGTGCTCGCGGGCATGACCCCGCAGCCCGACCAGACGACGGCCGACAACGGGCCTCCTGGCAACCTCTACCAGGCGATCGCGGGCACCTCGATGTCCAGCCCGCACTCGGCCGGCGCTTCGGCGCTCGTCAAGGCGGCGCACCCAAGCTGGACGCCTGCCGAGATCAAGTCGGCACTGATGACCTCGTCGCTGCAGAGCGTCGTCAAGGAGGACGGCGTCACCCCGGCGGACGCGTTCGACATGGGCGCAGGCCGGATCCAGGTCGATCGGGCCGTCAACCCGACGCTGGTCTTCAACGAGACCTACGCGAACATGCGTCGCCGCGGGCGGCGACACGCTGCACCGCATCGATCTGAACATCCCGAGCATCGACGCAACGACGATGGGCGGGTCGATCACCACGCACCGCACCGCGATCAACGTCTCGAGGAAGAACCAGACCTTCCACGCACAGATCACGGCGCCTGCGGGCGTCACGATCACGGTCAACGACGGCCATCCGATCAAGGTCCACAAGGGCGACAGCGTGACTTTCCCGGTCACGATCGACGCCCCGAGCGTCGCGAACGGCCAGTACCAGGCTCGGATCAACCTGATGCCCCGCCACCACGCCACGAAGGTCACGATCCCGGTCGCGTTCGTGAAGAAGCAGGGCGACGTGACGCTGAGCAACAGCTGCTCGCCCCTGTCCTTCGCGTCGCACACGGGCGTGTCGCACTGCACCGTCTCCGCTGCGAACTTCTCTCAGCAGTCGGCGGACGTGACGCTGAACGTCGCAGGCCCGAGCGGCAAGAAGCTCGAGTACAAGAACGTCGGCTTCCCGGGCTCCGTGGTGGGCGCGGGTGAAGGCGTTCAGTGGAGCGGCACCCTCTCGCCGGCGATCCCGCCGCAGGTGACGAGCGTCAGCCTGGGCTCGAGCCCGGCCGGCGGCTACCTGCCGCTGTCGCTCTTCGGCGGATCACGCCGATCGCGGGCGTTGGTGACGACACGATCACGAACTTCAACGTGCCGCAGTTCTTCTACGGCGGTGAGCCGTACACGAGCCTCGGCGTCGTGTCGAACGGCTACCTCGTGCTCGGTGGCGGCAGCAGTGCCGACATCGTGTTCACGCCGCAGCACTTCCCGAATGCGGCAAGGCCGAACAACACGATCGCGCCGATGTGGAGCGATCTGAACCCGGCCGCGTCACCTGGTGGCGGGGTCCGAATCGGCGACGCTCACCGACGGCGTGAGCACCTGGATAGTCGTCGATTGGCAGCACATCAAGAACTTTGGCAATGCGACGACGCACTCGTTCGAGATCTGGATCCGGATCGGGACACCGGTCCCGCGAGTGAGGACATCTCCTGGATCTACGGGACGGGCACGGATGCCGGTAACGCCGGCTCCGGTGACCCGAGCTCGGGTCAGAACTGGGGCGCCGAGAACCGTGACGGCACGAGCGGCGCGAACATCGCCACCGCTCCGGCCAACGGCTCCCAGTACCAGGTCCACACGACGCCTCCCACCGCGGGCGGTTCCGTGGCGATCCCGTACGACATCAGCTCGAAGAAGAAGGGTTCCTGGAACTCGGTCGCTTCGATGACGTCGAACCGGACGCCGGGCATCACCCAGGTCGTGACCACGCTCACGGTCACGCCGTAGCACCACTCGCATGACGCAGAAGGGCCGCCTCCGGGCGGCCCTTCTCTGCGTTTCGGCCTACCAGTCCTCGTCCGAGTAGAAGCGCGGCCAGACGTCCCGCGTCCGCTCACGCAGCGTCTCGACCTCCTCGGCGGTGAGGTCGTCGCGCCAACGGCCGAGGCTGGCGGCGCTGTCGAGCTCGACCGCATACGGCGTCGCCAGCGCGGCCGGGTTTTCCGGCGCGCTCGCACGGGCGATCGCCTCGCGCGCAGCCGGCGTGAAGTCGAGCCCGAGCCGGGCGTAGAGGCGCTCGAAGGTGGCGACAGGCTCAGCGGAGGCATCCTCGTGCCGCACGAACGCCCAATCAGGATGACGGTCGCGGTACCCGTCGACAGCGTTGTAGAGCAACCGCCAGAGGAGCGCGGCCTGGGCCATGATCTCGCCCGGCCGCTCCGCCTGCTCACGGATCTCGGCCTCATACGGCCGCACCACCTCGGGCACGCCCCCGTCCTGGATGAAGGTCGCGAAGCTGTGCTTCCAGCCGAGCCGCTTCAGGCTCGCCGCGAAGGCGGCCGGGTGGCGGATCAGGACCACGACGTCCATCCCGAAGCTTTCGGCGAGCCACTCTGCCGACAGCAACGCGATCGGGTCCTTCATCAGCGGCCTTCGCCCCGACCCCCGCCTACGACGGAGACGTCGGTAGTCGCGCGGGATGCGAACGATGTCGCGCCAGTTCCGCGCCGACCGCACTTGGGCCCCAATGTCGTACTGGAGATCGAGCGCACGCTTGACACCGTCGCGATAGCGGCGCTCGTTCGCGGACGTGACGACCGTGAAGTAGCGCTCGAAGCCTGCAGGGCTGAGCCCTTTCGGCGCCTTCGGGCTGAAGGGCTCGTGGACGTAGGCGATGCCGGGCGCGAGCGCGAGCATCTTCCCTACCCAGGTTGTGCCCGAGCGGTGCGCGCCGGTGACGAGGATCGGCTTGTCGCTCATCGGGAGTTCGACTGCGGCGCGGACACCGGCGCAAGGCTAGAGAATGGGAAAGCCCCGCGTCAGCGGGGCTTTCCGGTAGCAGGCCTGTAAGCCGGATTCTGTCGAGGATGACCATCCGTCTTTGCGGCTTACCCGGCTCCTCGGCGGGCCGCCTCAGCGGAGCCTGTTCGCCTTGCACCGGACGGGGTTTGGCTAGCCGCCGTGTCGCCACGACGCTGGTGGGCTCTTACCCCACCGTTTCACCCTTACCTTCGGCATCTCTAGAGATATGCCGCCGGCGGTCTCCTTTCTGTGCCACTTTCCGTCGGCTTTCGCCGCCTGGGTCGCCCCAGCGTCCTGCCCTTCGGTGTCCGGACTTTCCTCGAGCCACGAGTGCCCGCGGTCACCCGGCCTGCGAGTCCAATTGTAGCCGCGGTTCCGCCGCCTCACCGTAGTCCGCCCGGCACTCGGGACAGACGATCCCGTCGGCGCAGTGCAGGACGAACTCCCCGCACACCAGGCATTCGAGGTTCACGCCGCGCAGGAGCGCGTTCAGCTCCTGCTCGAGCGTGCGGTTGAGCGGGGCGACCGAGCTCACAGCGTCCGGAAGACCCCCGTCACGACGCCCAACACCTGGACGTGATCGGCGTAGATCGGCTCGAGCTCGTCGTTCTCGGGCTGCAGGCGGACGCGGCCGTTCTCGCGGAAGAACCGCTTCACGGTCGCCTCCTCCGCGGTTTCGTCGTCGCCCGCGAGCGCGACCACGATCTGGCCGTCCTTCGCGGTCTGCGCGCGGCGCACGACAACCAGGTCGCCTTCGAGGATCCCGGCGTTGATCATCGAGTCGCCCTTGACCCGGAGCAGGAACTCCTCGCCTCCGTGCGCGAGCGGCTCCGGCACGGCGAGGTAGTCCTCGACGTTCTGGTCGGCGAGCAGCGGGCCGCCGGCGGCGATCTCGCCGATCAGCGGCAGCCGGTGGACGTCCTCGGCCTGCGCGGCGATGGGCTTGGGATCGCGCCGCAGCTCGAGCGCCCGCGGCTTGGTCGGGTCGCGCTTGATCAGGCCGGCCCGCTCGAGGTTCGCCAGGTGGGCGTGCACCGTCGAGGGCGAGGCAAGCCCGACCGCCTCGCCGATCTCGCGCACCGTGGGCGGGTAGCCGTGCGCGTCGACGTAGTCGGTCAGGTACTTCCAGATCTCCTGCTGTCTGCCGGTCAGCATCGAGGACACCTCGGGAGTTGTTGGCGGGAACGAACGTATGTTCGCCAACCGAGCGTAGCCGTCCTTCCGGACGGCGTCAAGCAGGCGGCTCGGCATCCGCCAGGCCGCGGATCGCGTAGCGGATCGACCACGCGAGCAGCACGAGCATCACCGGCGTTCCCGTGAGGAAGACGACCACCAGGAAGGTCTCGAGGCTCCCCTCCAGGAGCAGGACGAACCGCAGCGCGCTGCGGGCGAGGAAGTATGCGCCCCAGACGACCGACTCGACGGCGTAGACACGCTTGAAGTCCGGGCTCTCCTTGAGCCAGCGGGGGAACGGGTACCACGCGCAAGCAAGGGCGCCTGCAAGCGGCCGGCCGAGCGGGATCGACACCCAGAACGCGAGCCCCCACGCCGCCGCGAGCAGCACCGGCTGAGCCAGATAGACCGTCGCGCTGTCCGCGGCGAGCCCGACGATCGATTGCACGACGACGAAGCCGAGCGAGATCCTGACGAGCAAGGCATCGCGCCCGGCCCGGCGCTCGTAGACGTAGATCAAGACCGACGCGAGCGCTGCGGCGACGATTCCGGCCGCGAGCCCGTCGAGCCGCAGTCCGGCGTAGAACGCGCCGAGCGGCAGGAACCCTTCCCGCAGGAAGCCTGGGAGCCCGGTCATCAGGACGCCCCAGACGGTCGGTGCGGTCAGGCCGGCGTCATCTCGCTCTGCAAGCGCTCCAGCTGTTCCTGGCACCACTGTGCTCCCCATTCATTGAAGGCAATTCCCCAGCGCAGGACGAGGTTGACGAACTCCGGGTCGTCGCCGGGCCGCGCGTCGATCTCGTGAAGAACCGCCAGATACTCCTCGTGGCCGCGCTTGCGTCCCTCGAGGAGCCCGAGCGCCTGCTCGCGGGGCAGGGCGTCCGCGAAGAAGAGCCGCAGCAGCGACTCGTCGCGCAGCTCGATCGTGACGGTGCGGCCGAGCAGCCACTCGGTCAGCGCCTTGCGGCCCGCGGCCGTGAGCTTGTAGACACGGCGCTCGCGGCTGCCGTTCGGCGAGTCCTCGCCGGCGATCAGCCCTTCGGCCTCGAGGCGGCGCAGCTCGGGGTAGATCTGGCCGTAGCTCGCCGCCCAGAAGAAGCGTGTCGAGCTGTCGACCGCGTTCTTGATGTCGTAGCCCGAGCGCGCGCCGAGCGAGAGGAGGCCGAGGATCA
This sequence comes from uncultured Actinomycetes bacterium, assembly GCA_963772975.1. Lineage (GTDB taxonomy): Bacteria > Actinomycetota > Thermoleophilia > Gaiellales > Gaiellaceae > AC-32. The sequence continues at coordinate 817,616 of CAVYZH010000010.1, read as the reverse complement.
CCGGGGTCACCGCTGTCTGCTTCATGTATCGCAAAGATACATCTTAACGCGGCATTCGTCAAGTATGAAAAAGCGGCCGCTCTCGCGGCCGCCGTGTGCATGCGCTGGAGAGGACTTGAACCTCCACGGGGTATTAACCCCACAAGGCCCTCAACCTTGCGCGTCTACCAATTCCGCCACCAGCGCGCGCCGGGCATTGTAGCCACGCCTTCCGTTCCCACCCCGGCCGCGCACTAATGTAGGCGCCCTTGCGGGAGCTTTGTGAGCACGCCGTGGCCGCCGCACTCGGCGCCGGGGCCTCGTACGCAGACGCGCGCGTCGTCTTGCGTCGCTCACAGGTGGTCGGAACGAGGAACGGCCGCGTCGAGCGGCTCGACGACCAGGAGAGCGAAGGCATCGGCGTGCGCGTGCTCGTCGGGGGCGCCTGGGGCTTCGCCTGCGACCGGCGGCTCGACCAGCGCGGCGCGGAGGCGGCGGCCGGCAAGGCGGTCGCGTTCGCGAAGGCCGCCCCGGGCGGGCACAGCCGGGAGCTGGCCCCGCTCGAGCCGGCGCGCGGGGAGTTCCGCACGCAGGTCGAGCGCGACCCGTTCTCGGTCCCGATCGCCGACAAGGTCGACCTCTGCCTGCGCGCCGAGCAGGCGCTCGCCCACGAGGACGTCAACGTCACGTCGGCCTCCGTCCGGGCGCAGCGCGAGCTGAAGTTCTTCGTCTCCTCGGAGGGTGCCTCGACCGAGCAGGACCTGGTCGAGTGCGGCGGCGGGATCGACGCGCTGGCCGCCCGCGACGGGGTCACGCAGATCCGCAGCTACCCGAGCGCCCACGGGGGCTCGAGCTCGCAAGGCGGCTGGGAGTACGTCGAGTCGCTCGGTCTCGAGCACGAGGCGCCCCGCGTCGGCGAGCAGGCTGCCCAGCTCGTACGCGCGGAGCCGTGTCCGTCGGGAGTGACGACCGTCGTGATCGACGACGAGCAGATGGCGTTGCAGGTGCACGAGTCGGTCGGCCACCCGACCGAGCTCGACCGCGTCTACGGCACCGAGGCCGCCTACGCGGGCACGAGCTTCGTCAAGCCGGACGACCTCGGCTCGCTGCGCTACGGCTCCGAGCACATGAGCATCACCGCCGACTCGACCACGCCCGGCGGCCTCGGCGCCTTCGGCTTCGACGACGAAGGCGTTCCCGCCGGCCGCGAGCCCATCGTCCGCGAAGGCATCCTCAGCGGCTTCCTCACCTCACGCGAGACGGCGGCCCGGATCGGCAGTGGCTCGGGCGGCTCGATGCGCGCGGACAGCTGGAACCGCATGCCGCTCGTACGGATGACGAACCTCCACCTCGAGCCGGGTGAGGGCTCGCTCGACGAGCTGCTCGCCGACGTGGACGACGGCATCTTCCTGCAGACGAACAAGAGCTGGTCGATCGACGACAAGCGGCTCAACTTCCAGTTCGGGACGCAGGTGGCCTGGGAGATCAAGGGCGGTGTGCTCGGCCGGATGCTGCGCGACGCGACCTACACCGGCCAGACGCCGGTCTTCTGGGGCTCCCTCGACGCCGTCGGCGGCCCCGCCGAGTGGCGCCTGCACGGGCTGACCAACTGCGGCAAGGGCCAGCCCGGACAGCACGCGCACGTCTCGCACGGCGCCTCGCCCGCCCGCTTCCGCAACGTGCAGGTCGGCTTCAAGGCGTGAGCGCGCTCGAGCTCGCGGGGAGAGCGCTGCAGGCCGTCGAGGGCGACGAGGCGCTCGCGCTCGTGCAGAGCGAGCGCTCGGGGATGGCGCGCTTCGCCCGCTCGGAGGTGCACCAGCCGACGCTGATCGAGAACGAGACCGTCGAGCTGCAGGTCGTCCGCGACGGCCAGCTCGGGATCGCGAAGGGGAACCGCACCGACGACGAGGGCCTGCGGGCGCTCGCCGCGCGCGCCGCCGAGGCGGCGGACAACGCCCCGCCCGACCCCGACTTCCCGGGGCTGGCGCCGGCAGCCGAGCCTCCCCCGGTCGAGGGCTACGACGTGGACACGGCCGCGCTCGGCGCCGAAGACCAGGCCCGGCTCGCGGCCGCGGCAATCGACGCCTCGGAGCGCGACCTCTACGGCTTCGTCACGAGCGGCGTCACCGGGATCGCGATCGCCTCGAGCACGGGGCTCGCGGTGGAGCAGACGATGACCGACGTCGCCGCACTCGCGCTGGCCGCGGTCGACGGTGCGTCGGGCTACGCGGAGCGCACGGGCTGGCGGCTCGCCGACGTCGACCCCGCGGCCGCAGCCGTCGAGGCGAACGAGAAGGCGGCGCTGACGCGCGGCGCGGTCGAGCTCGAGCCGGGCTCGTACCCGGCGGTGCTCGAGGCGCCTGCCTTTGCCGAGCTGCTCGCCTACTTCTCGTACGACGCCTTCAGCGCGCTCGGGCTGGTCGAGGAGCGGAGCTACGCCTTCGACAAGCTCGGCCAGCAGGTCTTCGACGAGCGCTTCTCGCTCGCCGACGACGCGCTCGACGCGCGCGGGTTGCCGAAGGCGTTCGACTTCGAGGGCGTCCCCAGGCGGCGCGTGGAGCTCGTCCAGGACGGCGTGCTCACCGGCGTCGTCTGGGACCGCACCAGCGCCGAGCGTGCGGGCAGCGGGCAGGAGACGACCGGGCACGCGCCGCCGAGCTCGCTCCGCCACTGGGGCCCGCTCCCGATCTCGCTCTCGGTCGCGGGCGGGGAGGCCGAGTCGCCAGAGCAGCTGGCGGAGCTCGTCGGCGAGGGCATCTACGTCACGCGCCTCCACTACCTGAGCATCGTCGACCCGCGCGAGGGGATCGTGACCGGGATGACGCGCGACGGGACGTTCCGCATCCGCGGCGGCAAGATTGCCGACCCGCTCGTCAACTTGCGCTTCACCGTCTCGGTGCCGCAGCTGCTGGCCGAGCTGCCCGGACTGACCCGCGAGCCCGTCCTGATCAACCAAAACGCGTACTACGACGAGCGCTACCCGACCGGGCTGCTCTCACCGGCGGTCGCGACCGCGCGCTTCGACGTCACCGGCGTCGGCTCTGGCCCCGGAGTGTGACCTCGCCGTAGTCGACCGAGCCGAGCTCGTCCTCGCGCCAGCCGTCTAGTCGGGGCGAGACGAGGCGGGCATCGGCGACCCAGGCGATCGGGACGAGGGCGTTCGCCCGCCCGTACGGCGTCAGCGCCGACAGCTTCGGGTACGCGGCAGCTAGGCGCACGAGCTCAGCGTCGTTGCCGCCGATGTGCGCGCCGAGGCCGAGGTCGCGCCAGGCGGCGACGAGCAGGTTCGTTCCGTATGCGAGCGTCGGGTCGGACCCTGGCGCGAAGCCCACTGCGAGCTTGGGCAGCGAGGGGATCCGCTTCTTCGCGTCACGCAGCGCGATCGCGGCCTGCGAGGCGCTCGGCTTGCCGCGGTTGTGGAGATCCTCGGCCGGGGGCGCCTCGAACTCGGGCACCAGTGCCTGGTAGTCGGCGCGATCCGCGGTGTCGTCGTAGACCTTGCGAAGCTTGCGGGGAACCGACCGGTCGAAGATGACAGCGTCAGCCGCGAGCAGACGACGGACGCGCAGCGCGGGCGCGAGTTGCGGATCGAGCTTCGTGGCGCGGATGTCGCCGAGCGGCACCGGCGCCTCGTCGAGCTTTCCCGCGCGGAAGAGGCGCAGCGCGTAGAAGGGCTCGAGCTTGCGCAGCTCCATGCGCACGCCGTTGCGCTCCGCCACGATCCTCGCCGGGCTCGCCGAGATCAGCCGAAACGGCCCGGGCACGCCCGGCGGGGCGTATGCAACCTCGGTCAGCTTGAGCGGCAGGTCGGGGTCGGTCGTCCGAACGACCAGCGTGTGCTCGTCCAGGGCCGTTGCCTGCCACGTAGGGCGCAGCCGCGTCGCGATCGCACCCGCATGCCTGCAGCGCAGGCGCCAGCTCGAGGCGGTCGCGTGCCAGCTCGTGCACAGGCCCGGTCGCAGCCGCCCAGAGACGTCCGTGCGCAGCGGCGTCGAGAACAGCATCCGCGCGACGACGAGCTCGTCCCGCGTCTTCGCACGCTCCGGCTCGAGCGGCCAGAGCAGGTCGGCGAGCGCGACCCGGATCAGCTTCGGCGGCCCGCTCACCGGCAGCGGAGCAGCCCGTTTCGGCTCGGACGACGACGAGCAGCCCGCGGCCGCCAGAGCGAGCACGGCGAGCGCCGCGGCCCGGCGCCCTCGCACCTACTTGAGCAGGTGGAAGAGCAGGATCGTGTTCGCCGCGAACAGGATCGCGACGAAGATCGTCAGGCGCGTCAGGTTCCGTTCGACGATGTGCGTGCCGCCCTGCGAGGCCGGCGTGAAGCCCATCCCGCCCAGGCCGGCGTCGCGGCCCGAGTGCATCAGGATCAGGCCGACGAGGGCCGCCGCGATGAGAACCTGGATGACCGCAAAGAGCTGAACCACAGCGGGAAACAGGGTAGCAGCGGCTAGGCGGCCACCTCACGGATCGCGTCGATCAGCTGCGCGGCGATCTTGTCCTTCGTGACGTAGCCGGCGGCGCCGGCCTCGCGCGCCCGCGCCACGTCGGTGCGCGAGTTCGAGCCGGTCAGCATCAGCACGCAAGCCCGCTTCAGCTCCCTACGGATCCGCTTGGTCGCTTCGACGCCGTCCACGCCCGGCATCGCGATGTCCATCAGGATCACGTCCGGCTTCAGCGCAAGCGACCGCTCGACAGCCTCTTCGCCGTCGCGGGCGCGGCCGACGACCTCGATCTCGGGCTCGGCGGTGAGGATCGCCTCGAGCGCCTCGGCGAAGAGCCGGTGGTCGTCGGCGATCAGGACGCGAATCGGTTTTGGCGGCATCGGTTCGGTAGTGGAACGACTTTCAGGCTCGTTCGGCTGCGGCCCGTTCCAGGATCTTCTCGACCCGCTCGGCCTGCTTGCGCACGTCGTGCTCCTCGGCGGCGGCCCGCGCGGCGGGGTTCGGGCACGGCATCGCTGCGGCCGCGCGGAGAGCATCGGTGATCCCCTCGATGTCGAGCGGGTCGACCAGCACGCCTGCATCCGGGGGGACGAACTCGGGCGGACCGCCCGTTCTCGTGGCGACGACCGAGCGGCCGCACGCCATCGCTTCGAGCGCGGCCTGGCCGAAGGGCTCGATCAGACTCGGCTGGCAGACGACGTGCGCGGCCGCGATCCGCGCCGGCAGCTCCTCGTGCGGGACGGCGCCGGCGAGCTCGACCCGCTCGCGGCCTTCGAGCTGCGGTCGCAACGGCCCATCGCCGACGAAAGTCAGCGTGCCCTCGCCGAGGCGCGCGAAGGCGTCCGCCAGCCGGACGACGTTTTTGCGCTCGGTCAGCGAGCCGATGCAGAGGAAGTGCGGCCCGCCCTCGGGCGCCGGCTCGACGCGGAAGCGCTCCAGGTCGACGCCCGAATCGATCACCTCGGTCTTGCCGCGCGACTGCGGCACCTTGACCTCGAGCTCGCGGCGCAGGTAATCCGAGACGGCGATCACTGCCTCGGCGTGGCGCACAGTCGCGCGGGTCGCCGTGCCGACGCCGCGGATCGCACCGACGTTGCGGACGTCGCGCCCGTGAGCGGTCACGACGAGCGGCGCCTTCCCGGCAACCGCGGCGAGCAGGCCGGAGGGCACGAGGAAGTGGGCGTAGACGACGTCCGGCTTGAAGCGCCTGGCAGCGCGGAGCGTGCGCAGCGCGAGGATCGCGTAGCGCCCCTTGCCACCGCCGCGCGACTCCAGCACCGCCAGCTCGACCACGTGGCCGCGCTCCACGAGCGCGCGCTCGATCTGCGCCACGAAGACGCCGAGGTCGGGGTCGTCCGGGCCGGGGTACATCTGCGAGACGAGCAGGATCCTCACAGCACGCGTTGCGCGTCGTACATGCCGAACTCCTCGCGCAGGACGTTGCAGAGCTCGCCGATCGTGCAGCGCGCCCGCAGCGCCTCGCGCAGGGGTGGGAGCAGGTTCTCGCTCCCGCGGGCGGCTTCGCGCACTCGCTCGGCCGCTGCCTGCGCCTCGCCGGCGTCGCGCTCGACCCGGACACGCGCCGTTCGCTCCAGCTGGCGCCGCTCGGCCTGGGGATCGATCCGGTGCAATTCGATTGGCTCCGGCTCGGCCTCCTCGTAGCGGTTGACGCCGACGATCACGCGCTCGCCCGACTCGACCTCCTGCGAGTAGCGGAAGGCGGCCTCGTCGATCTCGCCCTGGACGAAGCCCTGCTCGACCGCGGCGACGGCGCCGCCGAGCTCGTCGACGCGCGCGATCAGCTCTCGCGCCCGAGCCTCGAGCTCGTCGGTGAGCGCCTCGATGAAGTACGAGCCGCCGAACGGGTCGGCCGTGTCGGTGCCGCCGGCCTCGTGGGCGAGCAGCTGCTGCGTGCGCAGCGCGATCCGGGCGGCGTGCTCGGTCGGCAGCGCGAGCGCCTCGTCGAACGAGTTCGTGTGGATCGATTGCGCCCCACCGGAGACCGCCGACATAGCCTGGATCGCCACGCGCACGATGTTGTTCTCGGGCTGCTGCGCGGTCAGCGTCGAGCCGCCGGTCTGCGCGTGGAAGCGCAGGGCCTGCGCCTTCGGGTTCGTGGCCCCGAAGCGGTCGCGCATGATCTCGGCCCACAGCCGCCGCGCCGCGCGGAACTTCGCCACCTCCTGGAAAAAGTGGTTGTGGGCATTGAAGAAGAACGAGAGCCGCTCGCCGAACTCGTCCGGCGAGAGACCCGCGTCGACCGCGGCCTGCGCGTAGGCGATCCCGTTGGCGAGCGTGAACGCGAGCTCCTGCACCGCCGTCGAACCGGCCTCGCGGATGTGGTAGCCGGAGATCGAGATCGTGTTCCACTTCGGCAGCCGCTCGTGCGCGTACGCGAACAGGTCGGTCGTCAGCCGCATCGAGGGCTGCGGCGGGAAGATGTAGTTCCCGCGCGCGATGTACTCCTTCAGGATGTCGTTCTGGGCCGTGCCACGAAGCTGCTCGGGCGCGACGTCCTGCTCCTCGGCCACCAGCTCGTAGAGCAGGAGGAGGAGCGCGGCCGGCGCGTTGATCGTCATCGAGGTCGAGACCTGGTCGAGCGGGATCTCCGCGAAGAGCAGCTCCATGTCCGCGATCGAGTCGATCGCGACGCCGGTGCGGCCGACCTCGCCGGCGGCGCGCTCGTCGTCCGAGTCGTAGCCGAGCTGTGTCGGGAGGTCGAAGGCGACCGAGAGGCCTGTCTGGCCGCGGTCGAGGAGGTAGCGGAAGCGCTGGTTCGTTTCCTCGGCCGAGGCGAAGCCCGCGTACTGGCGGATCGTCCACGGCCTGCCGCGGTACATGTCCGGATAGGGCCCGCGCGTGAACGGGTACTCGCCCGGCGGCTCGAGCTCGCCCGGCGCGTCGTCCGCGTCGTAGACGGGCTTGATCTCGATCCCGGAGTCGGTCTCCCGGCCTTCGGTCTTGGCCATGGGTCCAATCGTACGCGGCACCGGACGGCCCTAAGGTGTTCCCGACGAGAATCCAGTCAGGAGGCCGCAATGAGTCAGAGGAACGCCGTCTACACCGGAGTTGTCGTCACCTCCCGCGACCCCAGAGGACTGGGGCGCGTGAAGGTTTCCATGCCCGCCTTCGAGGAAGAGCGCTGGGCGCGGCGGGCCTCGCCGGCCGCAGGCGACCGCCGGGGAACGTGGTTCGTTCCGGAGGCGGGCGACGAGGTGCTGGTCGCGTTCGAAGGCGGCGAGCCGAGACGCCCAGTCGTCGTCGGTGCGCTCTGGAACGCGAAGCAGCGGCCGCCCGAGAGCAACCCGGAGCGAGCCGTCCTGAAGACGAAGCACGGTGCGACGATCGTTCTCGACGACAGTGCCGGTGCCATCGAGGTCTCGGACGCGAACGGCAACTCGGTGACGCTCAAGCCGAGCGGGATCACGATCACGGCCGCGGGGAACGTCACGGTCTCCGGCGCCGCCAAGGTCGAGATCGAGGCGAGCATGGTCGAGGTCAACGCAGGCATCGCGTCGTTCAGCGGCGTCGTCCGGTGCGACTCGCTCGTCACCAACAGCGTCGTCTCGTCGAGCTACACGCCCGGCGCCGGGAACATCTGGTGACCGTGCGCGTCCGACTCTTCGCCGGTCTCCGCGAGCGAGCGGGCTGGTCGGAGCGCGACCTGGATGCCGCGCGGGTAGCCGACGTATGGCCCGCGCTTGGCCTCGGCGACGAGCCCGCCGGTCTGCTCTACGCAGTCAACCGCGAGTACGCCGAGCGCGAGCGGCAACTGCACGACGGCGACGAGGTCGCGCTGATCCCACCGGTCTCCGGCGGCGCCTTTCGCGTCACCGAGGAGCCGCTCTCACTCGAGGCCGCGGCCGCCGAGGTCGCCGACGACCGCGCCGGCGCGGTCGCGACCTTCACGGGCGCGGTGCGCCGCCAGTCACGCGGCCGCGAGGTGACGCGGCTCGAGTACGAGGCCTACGCCGAGATGGCCGAGGACGTGATGGCGCAGCTCGCACGCGAGCTGCAGGAGCGCTACGAGCTCTGCGCGGTCGCGATCCACCACCGCGTCGGCACGCTCGGGATCGGCGAGGCGAGCGTCGTGATCGCCGTGTCCGCTCCGCACCGGCAGGACGCGCTCGCGGCCTGCAAGGACGCAATCGACACGCTCAAAGAGACGGTGCCGCTCTGGAAGAAGGAGGTCTACGAGGGCGGCGAGGAGTGGATCGGCCGCGGCTCGTGACGCACCTGCCGTAGCGCCACGCCCTTCGTCTCGAGCGCGAGCTGCACCGCTGCAGCGGCGTCGAGGCGGCCCCAGCCGAGCTCGCGGTTCCAGGCCGTGCCCGTCGCGCTCTGCTTCAGCACGTTCGCCACCTGCTGCGCGGTCAGCCGCGGATTGGCAGCCCAGACGAGCGCGGCCGCGCCGGCCACCTCGGGCGAGGAGAACGACGTGCCGCTGGCCCAGCCGTAGTAACCCAGCGAGCTCCAAGGCAGCTGCGCGCGTGGCCAGGGCGCGTCCGCCGACTCCGCCGCGAAGACGTTGTAGCCCGGCGCTGCGAGCGAGAGGTAGGAGCCGGTGTTCGAGAAGTAGGCGCGCGTGCCGTCCATCGAGGTCGCGCCGACCGCGAGGCCGATCCCGCCGCGGCCGTGAGAGCCGAGCGGCTGCAGCAGCGCGGCCGGATACTCGGGCAGGTTGCCGTCGGCGTGCTCGTTGCCGGCCGCCGCCACGATCAGCACGCCGCGCCGCGCGGCCCAGCGGATCGCACGCTGCTCGACCTGCGAGGTTTCGGAGCCCCCGATCGAGAGGTTGACGATCTTGGCGCCGTGCTTGACCGCGTAGACGATCGCCGCCGCCTCGTCCACGTCCGTGATGTAGCCGTCGGCGTCGATCGCCTGGACGACCAGCAGCTGCGCATCGCCGCCGAAGCCCGAGACGCCGGTGCCGTTCGAGACCGAGCCCGTCGCCAGCGAGGCGACGAAGGTGCCGTGGCCGAGCCGGTCGCGCACGCGGGTCGAGCGCGAGAGCACGCTCCAGGTGCGCGGAGACTTGTCGGCGAGGTCGGGCGCGTTGACGTCGGCGCCGCTGTCGACCACCGCGATCTTCACGCTCGCGGCGGCGCGCAGCACCCAGTCAGGCACCTCGCCGATCCGCGAGTCCGCCCACTGCCACTCCCAGGCGATCCCAGGTTGGTATGTCTCCGCCAGGGCCGGCTCGTCGACCGTCAGCGCTCGCCGCTGGACCGGCTTGACGACGCGGGGCACCTGAACGCCCGCGCGCTGCAACAGCGCCAGCTGCTGCACGACGCGGGAGGAAGCTGTTGCGCTCGGCGCGGCGAGCAGGGCGACTGCAGCCACCGCACAGAGCATCCGGGCGACGACGCTCACGCATGGCGATATCGGGTCGCATCACTCGAACGAGCACCCTGGAAAGAGGGATGGCGCCGCTAGAGCCGGACGAGGTCGAGCTCGGGCAGTACGGCGCGGATTCGGTCGAAGTCGTCGTCCCGCGTCCAGATCGACGCATCCGCTGAAACTGCCGCAACCGCGATCGCCAGGTCGGTCAGCGCCACGGACGCTCCGGCCGCGCGGAGATCGTGTGCGACCTCGCCGACGCGTCGCCAGGCATGACGGTCGAGCTCGGCCCACGGGAGTGCCTCCAGCGCGTGCCAGAGTTCGTCTCTTCGCTCGGTTGGTGTACCGGCGAGCAGCTCTGCGAGCACAGGCCCGCACACGACAGCGGATTCACGGGCCAGAAGATCGTCCAGGGCAGCGGCGGGCCCGGCCGTTCCCGAGCGAAGGTAGTCGACCCAGATCGACGTGTCGGGGAGGACGCTCACGCCCGCCGGTCGCGTTTGCGTAGCTCGGCCGAGACGTCCTCGACCGGCACCGCGCCCGCGAGCGACCGCACGGCCTCGGTCGCGTCCTTAGTCAGGTAGGCCTCGATCGCGTGCTCGACGGCTGCACGCTTCGACTCGCCGGGGTGGCGCGCCAGCAGCGATCGCATTAGATCATCCCTCAATTCAAGGGTCGTACGCATGTGCCATAGAGTATGGCATATGCGGCTGGCGGCCGCGCAGTGCGAGCACCAACCGGGGTATGGCCGAAACGGCCACTTGACGCCGAACGGTGTCTGACACCGTTCGGCCCAGAAACTCCCGACGGGTCTGGCGGCCGGTGAGGCCGCCAGACCGTGACCGAATCGGCCACTTGACAACAAACGGTGTCTGACACCGTGGCTCGTGACGGCGACGGACGCCAACGGCACGACGACGACCGCGACGACGCACTACACGGTCACTGGCTGAACCAGCCGACAGGGCCCGAAATCACGAGGGGCGCCCGTGGGCGCCCCTCATAACGTCATGCGGCCTCGGCTACGGAACGATCAGGTGGAATGAGATGGTGTTTACGAGCGTCCCGGCGAGGTTGAAGGTTTCGACCTCGAACTGGCCCGTGGCGCAGCCCAGGCCCGAGCCGCGGACCTCAGCGACTCCGGGAACAGACGAGATTCCGTAATCGACCGCTGCCACAGACGCGACGGTTCGCGCATCGATGCCCGTCGCCGTAAGGCAGTAGGTCCCGGTGCCAGTCCTCGTGACGGCGGTGAAGCCGTTTGTCCGCGCAGCGACGAAGGACGGGGTGGTGTCGTCGACTTCTGCGTATGCACGAGCCGTGCCGGCAGCACCCGTGTCGCCCTTCACGCCCTGGACGCCGGCGGCGCCCGTCGCGCCCTTTGCCCCGGTGAGCCCTCGCAGGCCCCTGTTGCCCTTAAGCGCCTTGCGAGCCTTCGCGCTCAAGTCCTTCGTCTGCAGCGACCCGTTGACCACCTGGGGCGAAGCGACGGTGTTCTTGCCGATCAACGCGGTGGACGCCGCGTATGTCGTTCCCCCAAGCGCGAGGAAGAGCGCGAGCATGGCAAGCGTGTTACGGCGCAGAAAGCGCCCAAACCCTCTGGTCATCTGACCGGTCCTTTCATTGTTTGTAAGCCCCTGACGGCGTGGTAGGGGATTCTGTCTCGGGCACAGGACGGCATCTGGTCACGAGTTCTTCCGCCGCTACGATGAGCCGGTGAGCCAGCTCACGCCCAGGCCTGAGCTCGAGCCTGATTTCCGCGACTACGAGCCGATCCACCCCGAGCCAGGGTGGCGCAGCCTGGCCAAGAAGGTCTGGGGCCCGATCGCAGTGGTGCTGGGGCTGGCGGTCAAGTTCAGCGTCTTCGCGTTCAAGTTCCTCGGCCTGTTCGTCTCGGTCGCCGCCTACGCGCTGATCTGGGGATGGAAGTTCGGCGTCGGCTTCGTGGCGCTGATCCTGATCCACGAGCTCGGCCACTTCGTCGAGGCGAAGCGCCAGGGCCTCGACGTCTCGATCCCGCGCTTCATCCCCTTCCTCGGCGCCTACGTGGCGATCAAGAACTCGCCGCTCAACCCGCTGAACAACGCCTACCTGGCGCTCGCGGGACCGGCCGCCGGCGGGCTCGCCTCGGTGGCCTGCTGGGGGATCGGCTCGTACACCGGCTCGTCGCTCTTCCACGCGCTCGCCTACGCGGGCTTCTTCCTCAACCTCTTCAACCTGATCCCGATCGGGATCCTCGACGGCGGCGCGATCTGGCGCTCGTACCGGCTGGCCAAGTCCGAGCCGATGGTGCCGGTGCAAGACGGCGGCGCGGCGGTGCTGCTGCCGGGTGCCGGCCGCGGGAACGCGACGCTGATCCTGACGCTCTACGTCGGGCTCGCCGTGCTGCTCGCCCTCGGCATGTGGGGCACGCACGTTCCTCAGAACAGACTTTGATTGCGCTCCCCTACCGCGAGCCTCGCACTCGCCAGGGCGCTGCAACCCTCCGCCTCGCCGCGTCCTCAGTCGCGTCCGTAGCCTCCAGCTACGAACGCTCCCTGCGTCCTTGCGAGGCGGGCGTTTCGCGGCTGGCGAGCACGATGCTCACGGCAGGTGAGCGCTGATGGAAGACCGACGCCTGCTCGAGCGCCGTGACGGCGACCTCGTCGGCGACGCCGAACGCATCGGCCAGGAGTTCCTCGAAGGGTTCGAGGCCGTCGAGCGAATCGACCGGCCGGCGATCACGGTCTTCGGCTCCGCGCGCATCCGGGAGGACAACCCGATCTACGCCGAGGCGCGCGAGGTCGGCCGGCTGCTCGCTGAGGCCGGCTTCGCGGTCGTCACCGGCGGCGGCCCCGGCGTGATGGAGGCCGCGAACCGCGGCGCACGCGACGCCGGCGGGCTCTCGGTCGGCTTCAACATCGAGCTTCCGCACGAGCAGTTCTCCAACGCCGTACCTCGACATCTCGCTCACGTTCAAGCACTTCTACGCGCGCAAGACGATGTTCGTGAAGGCGGCCGAGGGCTTCGTCATCTTCCCGGGCGGCTTCGGCACGCTGGACGAGCTGTTCGAGTCGCTGACGCTGATCCAGACCGGCAAGGTGCTGCACTTCCCGGTCGTCCTGTTCGACTCGGAGTACTGGCAGCCGCTGCTCGACTGGATCCACGGGCGGTTGCTGCCCGACGGGCTCATCTCGCCCGAGGACCTCGAGCTGCTCGAGCTGACCGACGAGCCCGAGCGCGCGGTCGCGCTGCTCCGGGCTGTAACGGCCTAGCTGGCCGAGACCGTGATCGGCGGGCTCTGGATGGTGAAGCCGTTCGAGTCGGTCGCCGTCATGGTCTGCGTGCCGACGGCGTGGAGGACGATCCCGGTGAACGCGTGCTGGCTAGCGTCGGTCGAGGCGTAGGCGTACGGGGGAGGCAGCGTCGCCGAGGGGTCGCTGCTCGTGAGCGTGACCGTTCCGGCGTAGTCGGCCGCGTTGTTGCCGAACTGGTCGACCGCGCGCACGAGCGCGCTGAAGGGCGCGCCGGCGGTCGCAACCGACGTGACCGCGATGAAGAGCCCTGCCTGCGCGGCGCCGCGAACGCGCACGACCGGCTGCTTCTGCGGGCCGAGCGGTCGGAAGGGCGTCTTCTTCGGGGCGCTCGACGGCCGAGTCTGCGTGAGGAAGACGAAGCCGTCGGCGGAGAGCAGCGGGGCGGCGGCCTTGTGATAGATCAGGCGGAAGAGGTGCCGGCGCGGGCACTGCGTCGTGATCACGATCCGGCGGCTCGAGATGCCCGCGATCCGCGTGCCGACGCACCCCGACGCCTGCAACTCGACGTAGCCGGGAGCGGCCGGGCTCGTCTGCTGGGGCTTCGTCCAGCCGCGTGGCACGTCGACGAGGGTCGTGCCCTTGAGCGGCGCCGAGTCGGCGGTGAAGGCGAAGCTGAGCTCGTTCTCGGTCGTACCGGCGGTGACCCGGTTCGGCGCGACGGTCATCTTCCCGATCCCGACGCGCGCCGCCGCGCCGCTCGTGGAGGCGAAGACGAGCACGAGCAGGCAGGCGCAGAGCGCCGTGCCCTTGGCTCGGGTGAACAATCCTGCGGCCATCGACCCGGCACGAGTGTACTTAGGCGGCCGCACGGGCCAAGCCCACGCGGCCTCGCTGGTCGGCGCCGCCGAGTCGGCGCCTTAGACTGAATTTCGATGAAGTTGCGCGATTTGCCCTCCGTGGACGAGCTCGCGCGGGATGAACGGCTGGCCGGCGAGCCGCCGGCGCTGGCGGTCGAGGCGGCACGGGCGGCCCTCGCGCGCGCGCGTGAAGAGATCAAGGCCGGCCATGACCCCGGCGACCTGGTCGAGCGGGCGCTGGGCGAGCTCGCGGCGGCCCGGGCGCCCGCGCTGCGGCGCACGCTGAATGCCACGGGCGTGATCGTGCACACGAACCTCGGACGGGCGCCCCTGCCGGAGGCGGCGCTCGAGCGGACGGTCGAGGTCGGGCGCGGCTACTCGAACCTCGAGTACGACCTCCAGGCCGGCGGGCGCGGCTCGCGGCAGGACCACGTGGCCGGGATTCTCCGCCGCCTGACGGACGCCGAAGGGGCGCTCGTCGTGAACAACAACGCGGCCGCGGTGCTGCTCGCGCTGGCCGCGCTGGCCGAGGGCCGCGAGGTGCTGGTCTCGCGTGGCGAGCTGATCGAGATCGGCGACGGCTTCCGGATCCCCGACGTGCTGGCCCGTTCCGGCTCGCGGCTGCGTGAGGTCGGCACGACGAACCGCACGCGCGCCGCCGACTACGAGCGCGCGATCGGGCCCGAGACAGCCCTGTTGCTGCGCGTGCACCAGTCGAACTTCCGGGTCGTCGGCTTCACCGAGCAGCCGTCGGTGGCCGAGCTGGCCGCGGTCGCCGGTCGACACGGCCTGCCCCTCGTGGACGACCTCGGCTCGGGCGTGCTCGTCCAGCTCGAGGGCGAGCCGTCGGCGCGCGAGAGCCTGGCCGCGGGCTCGGACCTCGTCTGCTTCTCCGGCGACAAGCTGCTCGGCGGCCCGCAGGCGGGGATCGTCGTCGGCCGTGCCGAGCTCGTCGAGCGGCTGCGCCGGCATCCGCTCCAGCGCGCGTTGCGGGCGGACAAGCTCACGCTGGCGGCGTTGGAGGGGACGCTGGCGCTCTACCTCGAGCCCGAACGGGCGCTGCGCGAAGTGCCGGTGCTGCGGATGCTGAACGAGCCGCTCGAGGCCGTTCATGCGCGGGCCGAGCGGCTGGCGGCGGCGGTCGGCGGCGAGGTCGAGGAGACGATCGGCCGCGTCGGCGGAGGCGCGTTGCCGCTTGCGGAGCTGCCGAGCTTCGCGTGCGCGGTCGAGGAGGCGCTGGCCGAGCCACTCCGCGCCGGCGACCCGCCCGTGGTCGGCGTCGTCCGCGACGGTCGCCTGCTGCTCGACTGCCGCACGCTCACGGACGCCGAGGCGGACGAGGCGGCTGCGGCGGTCCTCGCGGCGCGCTAGATGGCGCTGACTGTCGGCACCGCGGGGCACATCGATCACGGCAAGACCTGGCTCGTCCGCGCGCTCACGGGCAAGGACACCGACCGGCTGCCGGAGGAGCGTGAGCGCGGGATCTCGATCGCGCTCGGCTATGCGCCGCTCGAGCTGCCCGACGGAACGCAGCTCTCGCTCGTGGACGTGCCGGGGCACGAGCGCTTCGTCCGCACGATGGTCGCCGGAGCGACCGGGATCGACCTCTTCCTGCTCGTGATCGACGCCGGCGAGGGGGCGCGGCCGCAGACGCACGAGCACCTGGCGATCTTGCGCCTGCTCGGGATCAAGCGCGGCGTGGTCGCGGTCACCAAGGCCGACGCCGTGGACGCCGAGACGCTCGAGCTGGCGCTCGACGAGGCCCGCGAGCTCGTCCCCGGCGCCGAGGTGGTCGCGGTCAGCGCCAAGACCGGTGCCGGCCTCGAGGAGCTGCGGGATGCCCTCGCCCGGGCCGCAGCTGCCGTGCCTGCACGCTCGAGCGACGCCCGGCCAAGGCTCTACATCGACCGCGCGTTCACGATCCCGGGTGCAGGCACCGTCGTCACGGGCACGCTGCGCTCGGGCTCGATCGCCGCGGGCGACGAGCTGCGCATCGAGCCCTCCGGCCTGCGCACCCGCGCCCGCAGCGTCCAGGTGCACGACGTCCAGGTCGAGCGCGCCGAGGCTGGGCAGCGCGTCGCGGTCAACCTGCCGGGCATCTCGCGCTCGCAACTACAGCGCGGAGACGTGCTCGTCGAGCCGGGCGCCTATCCCGTCAGCTGGCGGCTCGACGTCGTGCTCGAGGAGCTCGAGCCTCTTCCGGCCGCGCTCACCGTCCACATCGGGACGAGCGACGTGCCCGCACGCGTCGTGCGCGAGGGCCGCTATGCCCAACTGCGACTGCGCGAGCCGGTCGTCGCCGCCCGCGGCGACCGTGTCGTCCTGCGCACCGAGACGACCATCGGCGGCGGCACGGTGCTCGACCCATCGCCGCCGCGGCGCTTCGAGCCGCAGCGGCTGGAGCTGCTCGAGCGCGGCGACCCGGAGTCGATCGTCCGCGCGATCGTGCGCTCACCGGTCACCGGAGCGGAGCTGCAGGCGCGCGGCCTGCTCGCGCCGGCCGAGCTCGCGCAGGGGCTCGCCGCGGTGGAGAGCGCCGGCGAGTGGTTCTTCGCGCCCGAGTGGCTCGAGGAGCAGCGCGCCGCCGTCCGCGAGCGGCTCACCGAGCGGGCGAGCTCGTCGCCGCTCGACCCGGGCATTCCCCTCGGCGAGCTGCTGCCCCACGAGCCCTGGGCGCCGGCCGTCCTGCAGCGACTGCACGTCGAGCGCCGTGACGGCAAGGCTTACGCGCCGGGCGCCGCGCCGCAGCTCGGCGACCATGCGGCCGCGGCGGCCGAGCTCGAGGCCCGGCTCGCCGCGGAAGACCTCGTGCGGGTCGACGACCGCAACCTGGCCGGCTTCCTCGAGGACCGCGGCACGCTGAAGAGGGTCGGCGACGGCTTCGCCGTCTCGGCGGCCCTCTACGAGCGCGGCCGCGAGACGCTGCCGGCGCTCTCGCCGATCACCCTCGCCGGCTTCCGCGACGCCCTGGGCATCTCGCGCCGTACCGCCCAGCTGCTGCTCGAGCGCTACGACGCCGACGGGCTGACGCTACGGGTCGGCGACGAGCGGCGCCTGCGCTCGACTCGCTGACTAGACATGGCCGTCTCAGCGCTCGGCTAGGCGTAGAGCGGCGCCGGCCCCGGCGACTCAGCGGCCGGGGGCCGGCGCCTCCCCGGGTCATGAGGAGCTGTTTACGCGCAGCGAACCGCGGCCGTGGCGCTTCCGAAGAAGACGCCGGCGCCCGCGAGGACGACGCCGAGCATCGAGGCGGCGCCGATGCCGAATTCGCCCCACGCGAATCCGGAACCAGCGACGACGGCGGGCGCGATCGAGCTCGTCTTTACGGTCGAGCCGCCAAGGCCGTACTTCTCGTTGAGCGCCTCGCTCCGAAGCATCAGTGCGCGGTACTCCGCGGGGCTCATCGCCGGCGGCTTGTTCGCCCACTTGCCAAGGCCGTACTTCTCGTTGAGCGCCTCGCTCCGAAGCGTCAGCGCGCGGTACTCGGCCTTGCTCATGCCGGCGGGCTTCTGCGCCTGCACGGCCGCCGCGAAGCAGAGGAACGCGGCGAAGACGGCGACGGCGATGGCGAGCCTGCGCGTGTTGGTCGAAGTGATCATCTCTTGCCTCCTTGTCCGCGGCCGCCTCATGCGGCCATTTGCCAAGGAAACGACAAACGGCTAAAACCAGGCTTTGCGGGCGCTAAAGGGCCGCTAAAGGAGGCGAGGCCGAGTGGAGTTTCGGATCCTCGGGCCGCTCGAGGTCACCGAGGACGGGCGGGAGATCCGGCTCGGCGGCGTCAAGCAGCGGGCCCTCCTGGCGCTGCTGCTGCTGAACCCGAACCGGGTCGTCTCCCGCGATCGCTTGATCGACGAGCTCTGGGAGACGGACCCGCCCGAGACCGCGCGGACGGCGCTCCAGGTCCACGTGTCGCAGCTACGCAAGGCGCTGGGCCGAGAACGGATCGTCACGCAGGCGCCGGGCTACCTTGTTCGTGTCGAGCCGGGCGAGCTCGACCTCGATCGATTCGAGCAGCTGATCGCCGCCGACGGTCGAGACCTCGACGTCTTGCGCGAGGCGCTCGCGCTCTGGCGGGGACCGCTTTTGGCAGATCTCGACGGCTCGCTCGCCGGCGCCGAGCGGGTACGGCTCGAGGAACAGCGGTTGGCCGTCTTCGAGCAGCGGATCGACGGCGACCTGGCTCGCGGCGAGCACGCGCAGCTCGTACCCGAGCTCGAGGGGCTCGTGCGCGAGCAGCCACTGCGGGAACGCCTACGCGGCCAGCTGATGCTGGCCTTCTATCGCTGCGGCCGCCAGGCAGACGCGCTCGAGGTCTACCGCACGGGCCGGCGGTTGTTGGACGAGGAGCTCGGGCTCAAGCCGGACGATGAGCTCCAACGCCTCGAGAGAGCCATCCTCAACCACGATCCGTCGCTCGAGTCGCCGGTAGTCGCCGGGGTCAAACGACCCTCTGTCGCACAGCGTCGCCGAGCGTCGTCACACACTGAGGCGCCTGTTCCTCCCGACTCGGTCGCTGTGATCGACCTGCAGCGCTCCCGGGTCGTGGGCCACGTGCCCGTGGGCCGAAGGCCTGTCGCCGTCGCGATCGGGCACGGCTCGGTCTGGGTCGCCAACGCAGACGATGGAACGGTCTCTCGCGTCGATCCGGATCGCCGCGAAGTCATCAGGACGATCGGAATCGGAGCACCGGCGATCGACCTCGCCGTCGCAACCGATGCGGTCTGGGTGGCCAACGGGAGCGACGGCACAGTCTCGCGCATCGATCCCAGCACCGACGCCGTCGTCGAGACGATCGACTTGAGGGGCTCGAGCGAACTCGCCTGGAACCCGACCTACGCGGTCGCTGCCGATGACGATTCCGTCTGGATCGCCGCGGGTCCTCACCACGTGCTCCGCATCGACCCGGCGACGAACGAGCCCTCCGCGATCATCGACGTCGGCCGTGTACCGGTCTGCGTGGCGCTCGGCGAGGAGGCACTGTGGGTGGGGACGACCGCCGAGCGGGCCTTGCGCATCGAGCCGCACACGAACACGCCCACGACCGAGGTGCCCATCGGATACCCCGTCGCGTTGACGGCCGGGAAGCAGGCTGTCTGGGTCTCTGACTCGCGAGGCCAGGTCTGGCGCATCAACCCGGACACGGGAACGGTGACTCAGACAACCCCGGTTGGCACAGGGCTCGTGGGCCTGTGCGCGACGGATGAAGCGGTGTTCGCAGCCAACAACGCTGACGGCACCGTCGTCCAGATGGATCCGCAGGACGGTCGGGTTGCGGGCCTCGTTCCGGTTGGCCACGCGCCGACCGACGTGGCCTCCTGCGACGGGACCCTCTGGGTTTCGATACAGAGCGAGAGCGCTATGGACGAGAGCGGTCTGTAACCGAGCTCGCGATCGAGATCTTCCCGGCGACGATCTCGGCCCTGACGTCCTCGATCTCGGCCTTGAGCGAGTGCGGCACCGCCGCGCTGATCGTGCCGAGGCCGACACCGTCATTTCGGAGGGAGAAGCGGGAGGTGCGACCGGTCTGGAGCGTCCCGCGCGCGAGCTCCTCGATCGTGTCGAACACGGCCACGTCCATCCTCTTCACCGCGCTCGTCAGTATGTGCCGGCCCAGATGGGATTGGTCGACATCGACTCCGATCCCCCAGATTCCGCGCTCGCTTGCCGCCGCCAGCGCCCCATGGCCGCAGTAGCTGGCGACCTGGAAGACGACTCGCGATCCCTTCGCGATCTGGCTCAGCGCGACCGACCTGCCTTTCACCGGGTCGAGGAAGCTGTCGGTATAGCCGTTCAACGTCGTGACGCGAGGATTGGCTCCGCGCGCGCCTGCCTGGTAGCCGGCGATGAACCGCTCGACCGCCGGCACCCGCCGGCCGCCGACCGAGCTGATCACCTCCTCCCCGGGCGAGAGCGTCAGCGCGAGCGCAGCTAGGTGACCCGCCAGATACCCGGCTTGCTCTTCCCTGAACACGAGGCCGACGACGTTCTTCGGGCGATGCGCCAGATCGTCGTGGGCGACGTCGATGATCGCGAACGTCGTTTCGGGAAACCCGGTGGCGACTCTGTCGATCGCGGGTGCGGCAAAGTTGGTTCCGATGACGAGGTCGTACTTCTGTCGCGCGAGCAGTGAGAGGCTCGGCGCGTAGCCTTCCTTCGGGGCGAGTGTCAGCACCCGCCCTCGGATCCCCAGCTCCCGAACGGCCCGCTCGAGCCCGAGGTACGCCCCGCGGTTATACGGGTTGTCGATGCCTGTCGGCTCCAAGACGAGTCCGACTCTGAGCCGCCTATCGCTCACCAAACCAGTTTCATCTTGTCCGATACGCGTTGCTGCGGATAGCCGGCCGCACGGGGAAACGCTCGCCTGGCACTTCCTCCCAAAGACTGTGGCTCTTCCCGGCTCGGTACGGTCGATCGCTATGTCCCCGCAGCCATCGGTCCCACTTGCGGCGACGCAGGGGCCTTGTCTCTTCTATCCCGCGCGCTCCCGCTAGGCTCGCCCCGGAGCGGCATGGGCCCGGTGGCCCAACTCGTCTTCAAAACGAGTGCGGTCGTGCAACCCACGGCTCGGTCGGTTCGACTCCGGCGCCGCTCCGTTGAGCTGAAACCCGCTTCCGCAGGCGGGTTTCGGCACTTTGGGGGACGGTCGCATCGCTCGGCTCGTCATACCGCTTGAAACCGGTAGAGACCGCTGGAATCTCGCGCTCACTGGCGCGCAACTGGCGCGCAGTCGATCGTTCGGATTTCGACGACACGAGTCCGACGAACCGACCGCAAGCGACTCGGCGCGATCTTCCCCGCGAAACGCATTAGCCGATCATGAACCCGCCTTTGGCGGCCGTCCAGGCTCAAGCGGGCGTTACGGCGTATCATGTGACGCTTGGCACAATGAGTGTGCCGGGGCCGGAGGTGAGCGGCATGACAGGGCAGATCGTCGGCAGGCGCCAGGAACTCGTTGCGTTGGCGGAGTTCCTAGAGGCGTTGCCCACGGGCGGGTCGGCGTTGCTGTTCGAGGGCGATGCGGGGATCGGCAAGACGGCGCTCTGGCAGGGAGGCTCACGCATGGCACGCGAGCGTGGCATGCGGGTCCTCACGGCGCGCGCAACCCAGTCCGAGTTGCAGACGAGCTTCGCGACCGTCACCGACCTGTTCGCGCCAGTCCTGGAGGAGACGTTGCCGCGGCTCGTGCCCGTCCAGCGGCGTGCGCTGGAGGTCGCGTTCCTGATCCGCGAGCCCGACGGGCCGCCGCCCGAGGCACGACTCATCGCGACGGCGCTTCTCTCGATCGTGCGCATCGTGGTCGAGGAGCGCCCGCTCCTCTTCGCGATCGACGATGCGCAGTGGGTGGATACGAGCTCGGCTGACCTCCTCCGCTTCGTGTTCCGGCGGCTGGACGGCGAGCCGGTCGGGGTGCTGGCGACGGTGCGCGGGCTGCCGGTCGAGGCGCCGTTCGAGCTCGACCGCGCCTTCGCGGGGTTCCGTCGGCTCCGGGTTGCGCCGCTGTCGGTCGGGGCGATCCACCGGCTCCTGTGGGGTCGGCTGTCGCTCAACCTGCCCCGGCCGGTGCTCGCGCGAGTGCACGAGACCACGGGCGGGAACCCGTTCTTCGCGCTCGAGGTCGGGCACGCGCTGGCCGACGGCACGATCAGCGCCGACGGCGTCCACGTCCTTCTGCCCGAGAGCCTTCGCGCCCTCGTCGCGGAGCGGCTCGGCGCGCTGCCCGCGCAGGTGCGCGAGACGCTCGTCGCCGTGGCCGCGCTTGGCGCTCCGTCGGTGACGCTGCTTCGAGCCGCTCGCGCCGACCGCCGTCGCTGACATCGAGCTGGCCTGCCAACGGCGTGTCCTCGAGCTCGACGGCGACCGGATCCGTTTCGCGCATCCTCTCCTCGCACCCGTCTGC
The DNA here is from genome assembly GCA_963772975.1 of uncultured Actinomycetes bacterium. GTDB lineage: Bacteria > Actinomycetota > Thermoleophilia > Gaiellales > Gaiellaceae > AC-32. Next base: position 795,865 of record CAVYZH010000010.1, on the reverse strand, counting down.
TACGAGGGCATGCCGCTGCACAGAAGGCGTCGCCTGCACCGCCGCCTCGCCGATCTGAATGTCGATCCCGAAGAGCGCGCACGCCACCTTGCGATCTCGGCCGCCGGCCCCGACGAGGAGATCGCAGTCGAGCTCGACGCCGCGGCGGCGCACGCACGGGCACGCGGCGCCGCCCTGGCCGCGGCCGAGCTCGCCGAGCGCGCGATCGCGCTGACTCCCCCGGACGCGATCGGGGCAACCAATCGGCGGCGCATCACTGCGGCCGAGCACTGTTCGTACGCCGGCGACCCGACGAAGGCGGATGCGATGCTCGAGGAGGCGATCGCCTCCTCGCCGGCCGGCCCGGTGCGTGGCGAAGCCCTGTTCCGACTCGGGCGCGTCCGCGCGCAGTCGGACGGCGTCCGTGCAGCTGAGCGCCTCTACCTGCAGGCTCTTGCCGACCCCGGCGTCGAGATCCGCGTGAGGGTGCACCTCCTCTGCGAGCTTGCGTTCGCAGCGGCTGCCGACAGCCGAGACGGCTCCCGCTATGCGGAGGCAGGGCTCGCGCTCGCCGAGCAGGCGGCCGAGCCGGAGCTGCTCGTCTTCGGCCTTGTAACGGTCAGCGAGATGGCGTTCGACCGCACCGGTCGCATGCGGCATGACCTGCTCGACCGTGGGCTGCTGATCGAGCGAGCCGCCTCCGAGGGACGTCGATACTGGCGGGAAAGCGTGCGATATACGGTCGCGTGGTGGCTCGGCCGCTCCAATCGTTTCGAGGAGGCGCGTGCCATGTGGAAAGAGCTGATCGCCGAGGACTCCGAGCGCGCCGATCCCAGGGTTGTCTGGGACTTGCGCTATCTGGCCGAGATGGAGCTCGCCTCCGGTGCCTGGGACGAGGCAGCGCGACTCTGCGAGGAGGCGATGGAGGCGGGGCGCCAGACGGGTCGGGAGACGATCGATTTGGTGTGCCAGATGGTCCTGGCCGCGATCGCCGCCTTCCGTGGCGAGGAAGAGCAGGCGCGCCGGGAGATCCCCCGCCTTCTACAGATCGCGGAGCGGAGGAACGGTCGGTATCACGACCACCTCGACCATGCCCTCGCGCTGCTCGAGCTCTCGTGCGGCGATGCCGCTGCGAGCTGGCGGCAGGTCGAGCCGCGGTTCGCCGATCTCGAGGTGCTGGACGAGCCCCTCGCCCGCCGTGCGGGCTCGGTCGCGATCGAGGCCCTGATCGCGATCGGCGACCTCCCCACGGCGGAGCGGCTGCTCAGGCTGCTCGACGACTTCGCGGCGGAGGCGGACACCGCCGTTCTTCCGCTTGCCGCTCGCTGCCGTGGGGTCCTTCAGGCCGCGCGAGGAGATTTCGAGCCGGCGATCGTCGCGCTCGAAGCGGCGGCGGCAGACCCGGTGCCGCCCCAGCAGGCGAGCCCCTTCGAGCTCGCCCGGACGCTGCTCGCACTCGGAACGGTGCAGCGCAAGGCGCAGCACAAGCGCGCCGCACGCGAGTCCCTGGAACACGCGGCCGAGATCTTCGAGCAGCTCGGTGCGCGGATCTGGCTGGAAAACGCGCGCTCGGAGCTCGCGCGGATCGGCGGGCGAGTCGCCCACGAGGGCGAGCTCTCGGAGACCGAGCGGCGCATCGTCGAGCTCGTCGTCGCCGGCCGCAGGAACCGCGAGGTCGCGGCCGAGCTCAGCCTGAGCCCGAACACGGTCGCGTGGAACCTCTCGAAGGTCTACCGGAAGCTTGGTGTCAGCTCTCGTACGGAGCTCGCGGCGCAGATCGCCGCAACCCCACCTGCGTAAATCCACAGGTTCGGACGGTTGTTCTCGCGTGGTCGCAACGCCATCGTGGAACGCGATGTCGACCTATCTCGTAGAGCGATACCTCCCCGGCCGCGATCGCGCGTGGCTCGAGGAGGCACTCGCACGGATCCCGAGAGACGACGCGGACGTTTCGTATCTCGGCTCGCTCTACCTCCCTTCCGACGAATCGTGCCTCTGCCGGTTCCATGCGCCGAACCAGGAGAGCGTCCGGCGCATCAACGAGCTGGCCGGGGTGCCGTTCGCCCGAATCGTGGCCGTCATCGAACTCGTCGCCAAACGCAAAGGAGAACAGCTATGCGCTTCTTCGGATTGATCGCGGTCCTGGTCGCGGCCGCAAGCATCGCAGCGGCCTCGGCCCAGACCCAGGCCCTGAGAGGGCACCACGGCAACGGTCCGGCCAACCTCGAGCTCACGTACACGAAGTGGATCGCGCCCGGCTTGCCGAACCTGGTCGGCGTCGTCGGAGGCGACATCGTCGGCAAGTTCGGAGGGGCGGTGTACGAGCGCACAGTGACCGGCAACACCGTGTACCTCGATGCCATCTACATCGTGATCGCTCCCGACCCGGCCCAGTCGTTCACCGCGCACGTCAAGGGCACGGAAGACCTCACCACCCTCAAGGCGGTACTCCAGGGCCGCGTCGTCGACGGCTTCATGAAGCGCGCGCACGTCCACGTGGAGTTCGACGTCATCAACTGCACACAGGCGCCGAGCGGCACGTGCTTCCAGGGCACGATCAGCGTCAGGCGTGGTCACCACCACTGACCTCGTGACACGATCCAGCCCGGCGACGCGGTCGCCGGGCTGGATCAGCGTCTGCTGCGGTAACGGCGGATCAGCCCGTTCGTCGAAAACAGGTGACGCGGCCGGGATCAGCGAGGCCCGCGCGGATCGCTACATGGGCCACGCGCAGAACAGCGTCGGCGATCGCTACCGGCACCGGCTCCGCGGCCAACTCGCGCAGGACGCGAAGCTGCTCGAGGAGTATCTCCAGGGCGAGGTTGCCGAAGTCGTCACGCTCCCGACTGGCGCGCAGACTGGCGCGCAGGAGGCGCAGGCCGCTTCGCTAAGCGGAACTCGCTGAGTCTTCAAACCAGTGCGGTCGTGCAACCCACGGCTCGGTCGGTTCGACTCCGGCGCCGCTCCGTCATCCGCTCCTCGTGATGTTTGACACACACGCGGCAAGCTGTGACCATCTGTATCTAGCTCTAGCAGCGAGGGAGGCCGCTCGGTGGACGGCTACATCTCTGCGGCGCTGCAACTCCGGCCTCGCCTGGCGATTGCCTGTGCTGTGCTTTTCGCCTGCACGGCCCTCCCCTTGGGCGCAACGGCATCCGCGCCGCTCTCCGCGAGCCTTCACGTAATGGTTCACGGGCCCGGGCGCGTGACGAGCAGCCCGGCGGGGATCGACTGTCCTTCGACCTGCACGGCCGCGTTCGACGCCCCTTCACAGGTCCGGCTGACGGCGCAGGTCGGCTCCGGCGGCGTCTTCACCGGCTGGGGCGGGCCGTGTCAAGCAAACGGCGCGGTCTGCGACCTCACTCTCGCTGGAGATACCAGCATCGAGGCGGGATTTGCCTTGGCTGCTCCTGCTCCGCCGCCGCCGCCGGAGCCACCGCCGCCGCCCGCGCCGGCACCACCCCCGCCCCCAGAGCCACCGCCGCCTCCGCCGCCCGGGCCGCCGCCCCCGCCCCCGCCCGGCGGGCCGCCGCCCGGTCCACCTCCAGGATTGAGCGTCTTCTCCGAGATCGACAACGAGTTACGGCGCTTGGTACCGGCATCCATCGCCTTCAACGCGCCGACGACGATGCGGCTCGACCACACCGCGCACATCCAGCTCTTGCTCTCTCCGGCGGTGTCGATTCCCCACCTCAAGAGCAGGATCACTGCCATCGGCGAACGTGAGGGCGCCACGATCCGGGTCTCTCCGCTCATGGAGGCACGGCTCACCGGGCTCCACTTCGACATCGAGGCGAACACCCCCGAGCAACAGCCCGTGAGCAACGTCGCACCGACGGAGTGGAGCTGGGATGTCGAGCCGACCGAGACGGGGAACCAGGAGCTCCACCTCACCCTGACCGCGATCCTGAGCGTGGGCGGTCATAAGCAACCCCGGACGATCCGCACGTTCGACAAGGTGCTCAAGATCCACGTCACCTGGTACGACCGGATCTCGGGCTTCGTGTCCGACAACTGGAAGTGGCTCTGGACGGCGATCTTCGTGCCTGTGGGTGTGTGGGCGGCCCGTCGATACCAGAGCCGTCGGCGCCCCGCCTAACTCGCGGCGCGCTCGAGCTCGGCGACGAGCGCCTCGAGGCTGTAGTCGCCGTCGTACTTGGCGCCGTTGACGTAGAAGCTCGGCGTGCCGTTGACGCCGCTGCGGACGCCGCTCATGAAGTCCTCGCGTACCCGGTCGGCATGGACGTGCCCGCCCAGCTCGCGGTCGAACCGCTCCACGTCCAGCCCGAGCGCCTGCGCATACCCGTGCAGGTCGGGGTCGGTCAGGTGCTGCTGGTGCTCGTAGAGGTGGTCGTGCATCTCCCAGAACTTGCCCTGCGCAGCCGCGGCCTCGGCCGCCTCGGCCGCCTGCTCGCTGTGGGGGTGCGAGGTGGTGATCGGGAAGTTGCGGAAGACGAAGCGGAGCCGGTCGCCCAGCCGCTCCTGCGCCTGCTTGATGATCGGGTAGGCCCCGCCGCAGTACGGGCACTCGTAGTCGCCGTACTCGACCAGCGTGATGGGCGCGTCCGCCGGGCCCTGGATGTGGTCTCGCTCCTCGCTGACGGGCAGCGTCAGCTCCGAGGACCACGTCGTCTTCATGAGAGCTCCTCCAGGGCGTGGAGGATGCCGTCGGCCCCAGGGTTGATCCCGACCGGCGAGACGTAGCTCCAGCTCACGACGCCGTTGCCGTCGATCACGAACAGGGCGCGCTCGCTGGTGCCGTCCTGCTGGCGGTAGACGCCATAGGTCCTCGCGACTTCGCCCTTGGGCTCGAAGTCGGCGAGCAACGGGAAGTGGAGGTTCCGGTCCTTCGCAAACGCGAGGTGCGACCAGATGCCGTCGACCGAGATCCCCAGCAGTTGCGCGCCGTAGCGCTGGAACTCCGGCAGCAGCTGCTGGTAGAGCGCCAGCTGGTCGGAGCAGACCGGGCTCCAGTCCTCCGGATAGAAGACGAGGATCGTCGGCCGGCCACGGCAGTCGGAGAGCGAGAGCTTCTGGTCCGGGGTCGCGGCGAGGGAGAAGTCCGGGGCCGGCGTCCCGGGCGGCAGGGGCGTCGACTGCTGCTCCGTCGTGCTTGCCACGGGACGATTCTATGCCGTCCTCCCAATGGGATGACCCAAAGGGCCGATCGAGGCTATATTCACGCCAGGGGCCACAGCCACGGACCTGGGGAGGTCGCGCTGAGCTGGCAGGAACCGAGGATCTTCATCAAGGAGCTACGCGCCGCGCATACGACGCTGCGCTGAAGGAGGCCGCCATGAGCACCACCGTCGAGACCGCCACCGACTTCCACGTCGACATTTCGCAAGACAAGATCGACGACCTCCGCCGGCGCATCGCTGCGACCCGCTGGCCGACGAAGGAGCTCGTCGACGATCGCTCGCAGGGCGTCCAGCTGGCGACGCTCAAGGCCCTCGCGGACTACTGGACGAGCGACTACGACTTCGGGCGCATCGAGGAGCGCCTGAACGCGCTGCCGCAGTTCACCACCGAGATCGACGGCGTCGAGATCCACTTCATCCACGTGCGCTCGCAGCACGACGACGCGCTGCCGCTGATCATGACCCACGGCTGGCCCGGCTCGGTGATCGAGCTGCTGGACTCGGTCGGCCCGCTTACCGACCCGACCGCGCACGGCGGCAGCGCCGAGGACGCGTTCCACCTCGTGCTCCCGTCCATCCCCGGCTACGGCTTCTCCGGTGAGCCGAGGGAGCTCGGCTGGGGCCCCGCTCGAGTCGCGCAGGCCTGGGCCGAGCTGATGCAGCGCCTCGGCTACACCCGCTACGTCGCCCAGGGCGGCGACGTCGGCGCGAGCATCACCGACGCGATGGGCCGCCAAGGGCCTGAGGGGCTGATCGGCATCCATACGAACCTGCTGGTGACGGGCCTGGCCGGCGGCGACCACCCGTCGGACTCCGACGAGGAAAAGGCGGCGATCGCCGCGCTCGCGAACTTCATGGCGACCGGCTTCGGCTACTTCCTCGAGCAGGCCACGCGGCCGGAGACGATCGGCTATGCGCTGCTGGATTCACCCGTCGCGCTCGCGGCCTGGATGCTCGACCACGACACGGACAGCTACTACAAGATCGCCGGCGCCTTCGTGGACGGGAAGCCGACCGGCAACCTCACGCGCGACAACATCCTCGACAACATCACGACGTACTGGCTGACCGGCACCGGCGCCTCAGCAGCCCGGTCGTACTGGGAGAGCGGACAGGCCCAAGCCGCAGCGCAGGCGGCCGGCAAGGCTCCTCCGGCAGTCACGATCCCTGTCGGCTTCACGACCTTCCCCGACGAGATCTTCCGGGCCCCGCGCAGCTGGGTCGAGCAGAGCTACCCGAGCCTCGTCTACTTCAACGAGGCGGGCAAGGGCGGCCACTTCGCCGCGTGGGAGCAGCCCGAGGTGTTCGCGACCGAAATCCGGGCGACGTTCAGGTCGGTCCGGTAGCGATGGCGACGGGAGTCGACCTGCCGGTCGAGGGCCGTCTGGCCTCGTTCGAGGGCGCCGCCGGGTGGCTCAACTCGCCGCCGCTGACCGCGGACGAGCTCCGCGGCAAGGTCGTGCTGGTCGACTTCTGGACCTACACATGCATCAACTGGCTGCGGACGCTCGCCTGGGTCCGCGCGTGGTCGGACCGTTACGGCGACCAGGGCCTGGTCGTCGTGGGCGTGCACACGCCGGAGTTCCCGTTCGAGCGGGACGCCGACAACGTCACCCGCGCAGTGGCGGAAATGGACGTCCGCTACCCGGTCGCGCTCGACCCCGACTACGCCGTCTGGGACGCCTTCGCCAACCGGTACTGGCCCGCGGCCTACATTGCGGACGCGGAGGGACAGATCCGGCACCACCACTTCGGCGAGGGCGCCTACGACGAGCAGGAACGCGCAATCCAGAACCTGCTCGGCGTCGACGGCGAGCTGGTCTCGGTCGAGCCGGCCGGCTTCGAGGTTCAGGCCGACTGGGCGAACCTCGACTCGCCCGAGACCTATCTCGGATCCCAGCAGGGTGTGAACCGGGCACCGCCCGGGGATCTTTCGCTCAACCAGTGGTCGCTCGAGGGCGACTGGAGCGAGGAGCCCCGGGCGGCCGTGCTCGAAAGCAGCGAGGGCCGGCTCTCGTTCCGTTTCCACGCCCGCGACGCCCATCTGGTGATGGGACCCCAGGAGGGCGGCGTGGAGGTGCCGTTCCGGGTGCTCGTCGACGGCGAGGCCCCCGGCGACGCGCACGGGGGCGACGTCGACGCCGACGGTCACGGCACCGTCAGCGAGCAGCGGCTCCATCAGCTGATCCGCCAGCCCGGCCCGATCGAGGACCGGACGCTGGAGCTCGACTTCCTCGCGCCTGTCGAGGCCTACTGCTTCACGTTCGGCTAGGCGGTGAGCGGCTAACCGAGGTGCGCGGCGACCACGGCGAGCACCGTCACGGTCACGACCGCGGTGAGCAACCACGCAGCCACGAGGCCGCCGGCGACCAGTTTGAGCGTCCGCGGGGTAAGCGCCCATGCCACGAAGAACAGGCGTTGCTTGCCGAAGCGCACCCGCTGCGTCCACAAGCCCAACAGCCCGAAAGCCGCCAGGATCCTGCCGAACGCCGTCGCTTCGAAGCGAACACGCTCAGCGGCCTGAACCCGCGACTCCCAGCGCTGCGCCATCTCGCGAGCCTCCCGCCGCGCTCGACGCTGGTAGAGCGGAAGCGACTCCTGCCGCCGCTCCCAGTACTCGAGCGAACGGCGAGCGTCCTCGAGCGGCGGCGGCGCAAGCATCGATTCCACGAGGACCAGATCCGGATCGGGGTGAGCGCCCACGTCGACTGCGAAGTCTAGTCAGTGGCTGACGAACAGCTTCAGCCCGACGAGCGCGACGCCGAGGGCGACGTTCAGCGCGACGACCACCAGCGTGGCGAGCCAGCCGAGGCGCTCGACCCGGGCGAAGACGAGCCCTGACACCGTCAGGACGCCCAGGCCGAGGCCGTAAGCGATCCAGCTGGCCGCCTTCGTCGAGAGCAGACCGAAGACAGCGAGCAGCAGCGCCGCGACCGGCGGGATCGTCGCCTCGATGATCGAGCTCTCGTGCCGGGCGATGCGCCGCAGCTCCGCAAACGAGAGATGCCGGTCCTCGGACACGACCTGGGCGAGGCTGTGCGCGTAGACGTGCGCGAGCCAGAAGACGACCGCGGTGACCGTCAGCAGGACGACGATCTTCCAGGCGCTGTGGGGAAAGGCCTTGACCCCGCCGACGAGCACGGCCAGGGAGAGGATCGTCCCGTAGATAAAGCCCCCGAGCCGCTCGCCGAGCGCCGCGCGGCCGGCGGACGAAAGCATGCTCAGGGCGACCCCGGCTGCTTGGCCGGGATCCGCTGCGCAAAGAAGAGCGCGACGATCGCCATCACGCCGAGGATCGCGAGGGCGGAGCGCAGCCCGGTGATGCGAGCGTCCTGGTACGCCTTCTCGGCCGCGTCCGTCGCCCTGGGCGAGACGTGCGCCTGCTCCAGGGCGTGGTCGAGATCGGCATCAGAGATGAACGGCACGCCGCCGGCCAGCTGGACCTGGGCCTGCGACTTGACCCTGGAGGGAATCGCGGAGCTGTTCTCGATGTCCGTCAGGAACGCCGAGCTCAGCGACGCGATCAAGAGCGAGCCGGCCAGCGCCGTGCCGATCGAGGCGCCGAGGTTCGTCATCGTGTTCTGGACGCCGCCGACCTCCGGTGCCTGGTCGTCGGGCACGGCCGAGACCGTAACGGCCCCGAGCTGCGAAGCGAGGGCGCCGATGCCGAGGCCGATCAGGAGCAGGGGCACGAAGACGATCTCCGGCCCTGCGTCCGCGTCCAGTGCCGCGAGCAGCACGACGGTTCCTGCCAGCAACGCGAGCAACCCGCACCGGACGACCAGCCGAGGCGAGACCTGCGGGAGGAAGCGCGGGATCCCGATCGCCGCGGCCAGCAGCGTGACCGAGAGCGGGAGCAGCCGGACGCCGGTGGCGAGTGCGGAAAGGCCCAGGGTGACCGAGAGGAAGAGCGGCACGACGAAGAAGAAGCCGGCCTGGACGAGGTACTGGAAGAAGAACATGATCAGGCCGCCGCTCAGCTGCCTGTTCCGGAGCATCCCCGGACTGACGAGCGGCTCCTTGCCCTGAGCCTCCCGGCGCGTCTCCCAGGCGAAGAAGAGGTAGATCACAAACAGGCCCGCCAGGACCAGCCACACCGTCGGCGAGAGGTGCGCCCACGACGGGCCGCCCTCGTGCGGCCGGATCCAGCCCCACTCGCCGGAGCGGAGGATCCCGAAGACGAACAGCGCCAGGCCTGCTGCCGAGAGGACGGCGCCGACCAGGTCGAACTTGGGACGCGTCTCGACCGGAGCGTCGGCGATTCGGCGCGTGAGCAACAGGATCACCAGCACGACCACGACCTCGCCCGCGAAGACCCAGCGCCAGGAGAAGTAGGTCGTGGCGAAGCCGCCGATCAGCGGCCCGACCGCGACGGCGATCGCCCCGGCGGCCGCGACGAGCCCGTACGCGGCCGGCCGTCGCGCGGTCGGGAAGTTCCCGGCCACGAGCGCGACGATCGCGGGCAGGATCAGCGCCGCGCCGACACCTTCCAGAAACGACCAGCCGAACAACAGCACGGGCAGGTTCGGCGCGATCGAGGTCGTGAACGAGCCGGCGCCGTAGATCACGCAGCCGATCGCGAAGGCGCGCTTGCGGCCGATCAACCCGCCGATCTTGCCGCCCGTGATCATCAGGGCCGCCATCACCAGCGTGTAGGCGGTGATCGCGCCCTGGATCCCGGTGACCGTCGTCCCGACGTCCTTCGCGACCGTCGCGATCGAGACGTTCATCACCGAGCTGTCCAGCGTCATCAGGAACTGCCCGGCAGCCAGGGTCAGAAGGACGATCTGCGTCCCGGAACGCGCCGCGCTTCCCTCGGAGGACATCCGGAAGGAGTATCCGGGATGCCACAGACGTGGTCTAGTTCGTCAGGTGCTGCTCTACGACAGCCCGGTCTCCGGCAATTGCTACAAGGTTCGGCTGCTCCTCGCCCACCTCGGCATCCCCTTCGAGCGGCGGACGATGGACGTCGCCGACCGCTCGAACCGGCCCCGAGTGCTCGGCGGGCTCAACCCGTCTCTGCGCGTGCCGACCGTCGTGCTCGACGACGGCAGGGCGATCGGCGAGTCCGGCGCAATCCTCTGGTACTTCGGCGAGGGCACGCGCTTCGTCCCCGAAGATCCGTACGACCGAGCGCGCGTCCTGCAGTGGTTGTTCTTCGAGCAGTACGACCACGAGCCGAACGTCGCCGTCGCGCGCTTCTGGCTCGGCTACTCGGGCCGTCCCGAGGCGATGCCCGACCGGCTCGAGGAGTGGCACCGCAACGGGACTCGGGCGCTCGCGGCAATGGAGGCGCAACTCGAGGGCCGCGACTGGTTCGTCGGCGGCGGGATGACGCTCGCCGACATCGCGCTCTACGGCTACACGCACGTCGCGCCGGAGGGCGGGTTCGAGCTCGAGCCCTACCCGAGCATCCGCGCGTGGCTCGACCGCGTCGCCTCGCAGCCGAGACACGTCCCGATCGACGCGTAACGTGCTGGTAGCGGGAGGAGGCGGGCTCGTGGCCCGCCTCCTCCTCTTCAGGCCTAGTGGATGGTGAACGGAGCGGAGGCGGCAACGTCGTACGGGGTGGTGTCGTTCTTGTTCAACTGGACGACGTAGTCACCTGGCTCCACCTTTGGCGGTCCGGACGCGTCGATATCACCCTGCGTCTCCGCCAACGTGGAGACCGGGAAGTCGACGTGCACGGTCTTGGACTGGCCCGGGTCGAGCGTCACTCGCGTGAACCCGACCAGCCTTTGCGGCGGCACGACCACGCTGCTCACCGGCTGGGCCACATAGACGGGGACGATGTCGGTCCCGCTACGAGATCCGGTGTTGCTGACCGTGAAGGTCGCAGTCGCTGTGCCGTGCCTCGAGACATTCGGCGTCACCGAGAGACCGGTGGTCGTGAAGGTCGTGTAGGACAGGCCGAACCCGAATGGGTACAGCGGGTTGTAGGCGTGACCCTGGCCGGAGCCGGTGCCCGGCAGCTGGTCGAAGAACTTCGGCTGGTCGCCCAGCGGTGACGGCGCGCTGCCGTCGAAGTCCCCACCAGGAGCCGCGGCGTCCGACGGCCAGCTGACCGACAACTTGCCGCTCGGGTTGACCTTGCCGAAGATCACGTCGGCGACTGCCTGGCCCGCCTCGGTGCTGCCCTGGTAGGCCATGAGAATCCCGGCCGCGCTCTCCGCATCGGGCCCCAGGCCAACGGGACGTCCGGCGATCACGACGACGATCACCGGCTTGCCGGTGGCCTTGAGCTGCGCGATCAGCGCCTTCTGGTCGGGCGGCAACTGGGGCGCCGGGTTGTCACCGAGCCCTTCGGCGTATGCCTTCTCGCCGACCGCCACGACGTACGCGTCCGCGGGTGTGCTCGCGGCGGTGTTGCCGTCCGGCACGTAGACGGCGTTGGAGTCGTCGTTCAGGACCCCCTTCTGCACGGTCGTACCGGGCGGGATCTGGTTGGGCGGGCCCATGCAGCACACGTGACCCGCACCGAACACGCCTTGCCAGCTGACGCTCCAGCCGCCGAGCTGGTTGGTCATCGAGTCGGCGCTAGGGCCGGTGACGACAACCTTGGCGGTGGAGGAAAGCGGCAATGTGTTGTTCTGGTTGCGCAGCAGGGTCATCGACTCCTGCGCGGCCTTGAGCGTGGCGTCGCGGCCCGCTGTGACCGCTGCGTTGGCCGCGTTGGCGTCGACGCACGGCGTGTTCGGATTGCTGACGCACGGCTGGTCGAACAGGCCGAGCTGGAACTTCAGCGTGAGAATCCGCCGCACCGCCTCGTCGATCCGCTTCATCTTGATCGCGCCCGAGTTCACGTCCTGCACGATGGCGGACTGCCATTGATCGGGGTTGAACACGTACATGGCCATGTCGACGCCGGCGTTCACGGCCTCGGCAATCGCCTCAGCAGGGTTGGCGGCAACGTGGTAGGCCGTCTGCAGCGCCTGCACGTCCTGGTAGTCGCTGATCACGACGCCCTTGAAGTGCATCTGGTTGCGGAGGATGTCGTTGAGCAGGTAGTGCGACCCCGTCGCCGGAACGCCGTTGATGGAACCGGAGTTGACCATCACGGTGCCCACTCCGGCATCAATGCCACCGGCATACGACGGCAGGATCATGCTCTGCAGGTAATTCAGCGGCAGCAGGGCCTCGTTGCGGTCATGGCCGTTGATCGCCTGGGAGTAACCGGCGAAGTGCTTGACGGTCGCGGTGACACCGAGCGAGCCGGCCGGACCCGGGGACTGAAGCCCGCGGATGTTCGCGGCGCCCAGTGCAGCGGACAGAACCGGTTCCTCGGCCCACGTCTCGTACGTGCGGCCCCATCGGTTGTCGCGAGAGAGGTCCTGCACCGGGGCGAAGTCCCACACCCAGCCGGTGGCCCGCAGCGCCTTTCCGGTAGCGGCACCGCCGGCTTCAGTAGCCGATGGATCCCACGTAGCGCCCATGCCGATCGACTGCGGGTAGAGCGGCGCCTGCCATGGGTGGCCGAATCCGTGTACGGCATCAACGCCGAAAATCACTGGAACGTGCAGCCGCGAGTTCTTGATCGCGTACTTCTGGATCATGTTGTACTCGGTGGCCCAGTCGAAGCCGGTGTTGCCGGTGCCGCCCTGTCCGGTCGTGTCCGGCGGGTTGTCCGTGCCGCCTGCGAGCAGCGACCCGGTCTGATTGTCCACCAGCCATGTCTTCATGCAGCTCTCGTTCAGCTGGGCCCAGCCCTGGCTGCCGCATGCGCCGGACGGGCCGGTCAGGTTGTCGACGAGTTGCTGGTCCATCTGGCCGACCTTCTCCTCGAGCGTCATCCGGTGGAGCAGGTCGTTCACACGGGCGCTGATGCCCGCGTGGGAATTCATGTAGAGCGGTCTGCCGGCGCCTGGCGCCGCGGACACCGCGAGAATCGCGATGACGAGCGCGGCGAGCAGGACGACGACCGCCGTCGTGATGCGACGCATCGGTCCTCCTCTCTTGTGCATGTCTGCCGGCGCGTGAGGGGCTCAGACTCGGGGCGAACCCCGGGCGCGTCGGCCGCAGCAACGATCTGGTGCCCTGGCAGACCAGGGTCTCTCCCTTCTCGTCGTTGCTCGCTTGCGGCCGGAGCGTCCCGGCCGCTATGCGTTGCCCTACCGCATACGCGGATTTCGAAACCGGCCACGGCGTACCATCGACGCATGCCCTCCTCGATCAGGGTCGGAACCTGCTCCTGGGCCGACGAGTCGCTGACGAAGTACTTCTATCCACCGGGCGTCAAGGGCGCCGAGGAGCGCCTGCGCTACTACGCGGATCTCTTCGACGTGGTCGAGGCGAACTCGACCTACTACCGGCTCCCGGACGAGCACCTGGTCCAGCACTGGGCCGAGCGCACGCCCGACGGGTTCGTCATGCACGTGAAGGCCTTCGGCGTGATGACGCGGCACCCGGTCAAGGCCGAGCAGCTGCCGCCCGACCTGCGCGAGGCCGCGCCGCTCGACTCGCGCGGCCGCGTCGACCGGCCGCCGCGCGAGTTTCGCGCCGAGGTCTTCCGCCGCTTCCACGAGGCGCTCGCGCCGCTGCGAGAGTCGCGCAAGCTCGGCGGGATCCTGATGCAGCTGCCGCCCTACATCGTCTTCAAGCCCTCCGCGCTCGAGTACCTCGAGTGGGCGAAAGAGCAGCTCGGCGGGGACGAGATGCTGGTCGAGTTCCGGCACGCGAGCTGGCTCGACGAGGAGAACCGGCGCGAGACGCTGGACTTCCTCGAGCGCAACCACATGACCTACGTGATCGTCGACGCGCCGCGGATGGAGGCGCGGAACGTCTCGCCGACCGTCGTCGCCACCACGAGCCCGACCGCCTACATCCGCTTCCACGGCCGCAACGCGGCGACCTGGAACAAGCGCACGGGCAGCGCGGCCGAACGCTTCGACTACCTCTACTCCGAGGACGAGCTGCGCGAGTGGGTCTCGCCGCTGTCCGAGCTCTCCGGGCAGGCCGAGAACGTCTACGCGATGTTCAACAACAACGGCCGCTCGACGATGCCGGGGCTGCCGACGCTCGACAGCCCCGCCGAAGAGGGCACCGAGGTCGCGCAGGCGCCGGTCAACGCGCAGATGCTGCGGCAGCTGCTCGAGCGCGAAGGGCTCCCGGTCACGCCCGCGCCGGCCGCTGCGTAGCATCCGGGGTATGGAGCCCTGGTCGTACGAGGTCGCCGGCCGCTTCGAGGAGCATGCCTTCGAGAGCGAGGTGCTGAAGAACAACGCCCTCGGCGACCCGCATGTGCGGCCTCTTTGGGTCTATCTGCCGCCCGGCTACGACGACGACCCCGAGCGCCGCTACCCGTCGATCTACGTGATCCAGGGGCTCACGGGGCAGCTCGACGGCTGGCGCAACCGGATGTCGTTCCGGAAGAACTTCCCGGAGCTCGTGGACGAGCTGTTCGCGAAGGGCGAGTCGCCGCCCGCGATTCTCGTCTGGGTCGACGCATGGACGTCGCTCGGCGGCAGCCAGTTCGTCGACTCGCCGGGGACGGGCCGCTACCACACCTACATCGTCGAGGAGCTCGTGCCGTTCGTCGACGCGCACTTCCGGACGAAGCCGGAGGCCGCGCACCGCGGGATCAGCGGCAAGTCGAGCGGCGGCTACGGCGCGATGGTCAACCCGATGCTGCGGCCGGACATCTTCGGCGGACTGGCCACGCACGCAGGCGACGCGCTCTTCGAGATGTGCTACCTGCCGGAGTTCCGCCAGTCGGTGCGCGCGCTCCGCGACCACTACGACGGTTCGTTCGAGCGCTTCTGGCAGGACTTCCGCTCGCGGCCGGCGTTCGCGAAGGACACCGACCACGTGCTGCTGAACGACTACTGCATGGCCGCCTGCTACTCGGCCGACGAGGATGGCACCGTCCAGCTGCCCTACGACACCGAGACCGGTGAGCTGCGGCCGGAGATCTGGGAGCGCTGGCTCGAGTGGGACCCGGTGCGGATGGCGCCGAAGCGGGGCGACGCGCTGCGCTCGCTGACGGCGATCTACATCGACTGCGGCAAGCGCGACCAGTACTTCCTCGACCTCGGCGCGGAGGCGTTCCGGCGCGAGCTCGAGGGGGCCGGCGTGACGGACTACTTCTTCGAGCTCTTCGACGCGACGCACTCGGCAATCGAGTACCGCTATCCGCTCGCGGTGAAGTACCTGGCCGAACGCCTGTCGTGATCGCGGCGCCGGCGGTCGCGCCGCTCGTCTGTCTCGACCCGGGACACGGGACGCCGCCGGCGATCGGCCGGCAGCTCGAGCCGATCGGCCCCGGGTCGCGGGAGCTGAAGATCAAGGACGGCGGCGGGGCAGCGGGCGAGGCGCCGGTCGCATTGGCGATCGCGGTGCGCGCGCGCCGGCTGCTGCTCGCGCACGGCTACCGGGTGGCGATGACGCGCACCGGGCCGACGATCCACCTCGGCGACGGCGACGGCAACATCGCGCGGGCTCGCTTCTGCAACCGGCGGCACGCGGCGCTGATGGTGCGGATCCATGCCGACGGCTCGGGCGACCGCTCGCTGCACGGCGTCTCGACCCTGGTGCCCGCGTGGCACCGGGGCTGGACTGACGACATCTACGCGCGCAGCGCGCGTGCCGGGCGCGCGCTTCAGCAGGCTGTGACTACCGCGACCGGAGCCGCGAACCGCGGCGTCGTGCAGCGTTCCGACCTGACCGGCTTCAACTGGGCCGACGTGCCCACGGTGCTGATCGAGACCGGGTTCATGACGAACCCGACGGAGTCACGGCGCCTGAAGACGGGCGCCTACCAGCAGCGCGTAGCACTCGGCCTCGTGCGCGGCGTCGCCGCGTTCCTCGGCCGCTAGCTCTTACTCGTCGCGCATCTCGTCGGTGGCCGCCCGAGCCCGCTCGTGTACGGCCGCGCGACGGCTCTCGACGTCGACCTCGTCCACGGGCGTCTCCGGCGAGGCGGCTTCCTCGTGCTGCTCCTCGACGACGGTACGCGACTCCTCGAGCTTGCGCCGCAGCTCCTCGGCGCGCGGGTCGTCCGCGGGTGCAGGCGGCGGGGCCGGCGTGGGCCGAAGCTTCCGGTAGACGCCGATCGCGGCGCCTGCCGCGCCGGCCAGCCAGGCGGTCCGGGCTCGCATCAAGCCGATGCTACACTGGCCGCCTTCCTGCCTCGCCTCGCGCAGTTCGCTCCCGAGTTGCGCTTGCCGGCGAGGCCGACTCAGACCGAAGGAAGTGAGGTGTTCGGGAGCGTGACCGACTACGAAATCTTGCTGATGCTCGATCCCGAGCTGCCGGAAGAGCGGCAGACGGAGATCGTGACGCGCGCCCGCGAAGCGATCGAGAAGGACGGCGGCGTGTTCGAAGCCGACGAGCCCTGGGGCCGGCGCCGGCTCGCCTACGAGATCGACCACAAGAACGAGGGCGTCTACCACCTGCTGACCTTCGCGGCCGAGCCGGCGACGCTCGAGGAGATCTCGCGCGTCCTCAAGATCACCGACGGCGTCATGCGCCACCTGGCCGTGCGCCGCGTCCAGGGCGGCACGACGCGCCCGCCCGAGCCGATGCCCGAAGAGCCGGTAGCGGTGGCGGCCGCCACCCGGCAGGATGCAGAGACCGAGAGCAGCGCCGGAGAGAGCGCCGGAGAGGAGAACGAGTAATGGCGAACATCAACCGTGTCGTCCTGGTCGGAAACCTGACGAAGGATCCCGAGCTGCGGCACACGCCGAGCGGCACCGCGGTCTGCAAGCTGCGCCTCGCCGTGAACACGCGGCAGAAGGACGGCCAGACCGGCGAGTGGGGCGACAAGCCGAACTACTTCGACGTCACCGTCTGGGGGAACCAGGGCGAGAGCTGCGCGCAGTACCTCGCCAAGGGCCGCCCAATCGCGGTCGACGGCCGGCTCGACTGGCGCGAGTGGGACGCCCAGGACGGCACCAAGCGCCAGGCGGTCGAGATCATCGCGGACAGCGTCCAGTTCCTCGGCTCGCGCCAGGACGGCGAGGGCGGCGGCCAGCCGCAGTTCGTCCCGAGCGGCGCCCAGACCGAGAACGCCGACTTCGGCAGCCAGGCTGCCGACGACGACATCCCCTTCTGATGCCGCCGCGAGAACAGCGACAGCAGCGCAAGGGCAGGCCCGCGCCCGGGGGCCCGATCCGCAAGCGCAACTGCTACTTCTGCCGCGAGAAGGTGACCGAGGTGGACTACAAGAACATCAACCAGCTCCGGCGCTACGTCTCCGAGAAGGGCAAGATCCGCTCCCGCCGCATCACGGGCGCGTGCCGCCGCCACCAGCGGCAGGTCGCGCTGGCGGTCAAGCGGGCCCGCGAGATGGCGCTCCTCCCCTACTCCACGGGATAGATGGAAGTCATCCTCAGACAGGACGTCGAGAAGGTCGGCCTCCGCGGCGAGGTGGTCGACGTCGCCCCGGGCTTCGCTCGCAACTACCTGCTGCCGCGCAAGCTCGCCGAGGCGGCCACGCCCGCCAAGGTCGCCGAGCTGCGCAAGCACGAGGAGAAGCGCGCGCGCCACGAGGCGCAGAGCTTCGAGCAGGCACAGGAGATCGCGCAGAAGCTCGAGGGCGCGGAGATCCGCTTCGACGCCCCGGCCGGCGAGACCGGCACGCTGTTCGGCTCGGTCACCGCGACCGACATCGCCGAGCGCGTCTGGGAGACGCAAAAGGTGCGCATCGACCGGCGCAAGCTCGACCTGCCGGAGTCGATCAAGCGCATCGGCCGCTACCAGATCCCGGTCGAGCTCTTCGGCGACGCGACGGCGACGCTGCGCGTCGCGGTCCACCCCGAGGGTGGCGAACTGCCGCCGCAGGAGGAGCTCGACGCGATCGCCGCGGCAGAGGCGGAGGCCGAGGCAGCGGCGACCGCCGAGGCGGAGGCCGAGCACGCGGAGGCCGAGGCCGTGATCGAGGCCGTCGTCGCCGAAGACGAGCTCGAACCGGACGCAGAGGCCGAGGCCGAAGAGGTCCCGGACGACGCGTTCGACCGGGCCGTGTACGCCGCGGACGAGCTCCCGGGCGACACTGAGCCCGCAGAGCAGCCCGACTCGTAACAGAAGCGCACAGGCTTCTCCACAGGCGGGCCCGCGCCTGTGGAATTCGGCACGAACTTCCCGCTCCGAGCGGAGATTTCACCCACAGGTGTTGTCCGGGGTACGTGGGAACCTGTGTTCCCTTATGCCTGCAAACCGCCCCCGCCGGAATCTCGACCCCCTGTCGAAAGCGGCGTCGTCCAGACCTTCCACGACCGCGCCCGCCGTGGTTGGGTAGCCCGATGGCCCAGCTCGCCCAGGCCTCGCCGACCGCCCCGGTCCCGCCGCAGAATCTCGAAGCCGAGGAGTCAGTCCTTGGCGCGATGATGCTCTCCCCCGGCGCGATCGGGGCGGTCAGCGAAGCACTGGACGCGAGCGACTTCTACCGCGAGAGCCACGCCGTCATCTACCGCGCCGCGCTGGCGCTGTACTCGAAGGGCGAGCCCGTCGACGCGATCACGCTGGTCGACGAGCTCGAGGAGCGCGGGGAGCTCGAGCACGCAGGCGGCCGCGTCCGCATCCACGAGCTCGCCACCCTCGTCCCCGCGAGCGCCAACGCTGGCCACTACGCGCGCATCGTGCGCGAGATGGCGACCCTCCGCGGGCTGATTCGGGCGGGCGGCGAGATCGCCCAGCTGGGCTGGGAGCGGCCAGGCGAGACAACCGACCTCGTCGACCGCGCCGAGCAGGTCGTCTTCGACCTCTCACAGGCGCGGGTCACGAGCGAGTTCAGTCACATCGAGGAGCTGCTGAAGGACAGCTTCGAGCGAATCACTGCCCTCTACGAAGCCGGCGCAGACGTCACGGGTACGCCGTCCGGCTTCCGCGATCTCGACCGGCTCACTTCCGGCTTCCAGCCGGGGAACCTGATCATTGTCGCCGCCCGCCCGAGCATGGGCAAGTCCGGCCTCGGCCTCTGCATGGCCGCGAACCTCGCCGTCCGCGCGGAGGTGCCCACCGCCGTGTTCACGCTCGAGATGTCGAAGACCGAGGTGACCCAGCGCCTGATGTGCAGCGAGGCGAAGGTCGAGTCGCAGCGCCTGCGCACCGGCAAGCTCGGCGCCGACGACTGGCCACGCCTGACCGCCGCGTGCGACCGGCTTGCCAAGGCGCCGATCTACGTCGACGACCAGGGCTCGATCACGATGATGGAGATCCGCTCGAAGGCGCGGCGGCTGAAGTCACGCGAGCCGAACCTCGGCCTGATCGTCGTCGACTACCTGCAGCTGATGACGTCGGGCGCGAACGTCGAGAGCCGGGTGCAGGAGGTCTCGCAGATCTCTCGCTCGCTGAAGATCCTCGCGCGCGACCTCGACGTCCCGATCCTCGCCATGTCGCAGCTCTCACGCGCCGTCGAGCAGCGCCACGACAAGCGCCCAATCCTCTCCGACCTGCGCGAGTCCGGCTCGATCGAGCAGGACGCCGACCTGGTGATGTTCATCTACCGCGACGAGTACTACAACGACGAGTCCGACCAGCAGGGCATCGCCGAGGTGCACCTGGCCAAGCACCGCAACGGCCCGACCGACACGGTCAAGCTCTCGTTCCTGAAGCGCTACGCGAAGTTCGCGGATCTGGCGCCGTCATCGTGACCGTGAGAATCGTCGGCGCATCGACCGGTCAGTTCAGACGCAGGCGCGGGCACGGCCCGCACCTGCTGACAACGGCGTCGCAAGCGCCGCCTTCGTCATGACGAGCTTCGAGCAGACCGTCGTCCTCCTCGCCCGCGCAACGGCGTTCACCATCGTGTGCCAGGCGTGCGAGGAGCTCGATTCCTGCGGCGAGCACGTCGGGCATACGGCGCAGGGGTTGCTGCGGCTCGAGCACGACCTCGGCTGGACCGAGTGCCCGCGCGGGCATCGGATCCGCGTGATCCGCGCCGGCGCGGGCGTGCACGCGGAAGCCACGTCGCCCCTCTGGTAAGACGCCCGCGGGTCGACCGGTCATTTCAGACGGACGCACGGGCAAAGCCCATGCGTCCTGAAGTCGGCGCCGCAAGCGGCGCCTCAGCCCTCTGGTAGCCGCCGGATAGGGCACACTCCGGCGCGTGCCTGCGACCGTAATCGTCGGGGCTCAGTGGGGCGACGAAGGCAAGGGCAAGATCGTCGACCTGCTGGCCCAGCACTCGGACCTCGTCTGCCGCTACCAGGGCGGGCCGAATGCCGGTCACACGATCGTCGCCGAGGGCGAGAAGTACAAGTTCCACCACATGCCCTCGGGGATCCTGCACGGCAAGGAGTGCATCCTCGGCGCCGGCTGCGTGATCGACCCGGAAGTGTTCGTGGCGGAGCTGGACGGTCTCGAGGCGCGTGGGATCTCGACCGGCTGCGTGCGCGTCTCGGGTGAGGCGCACCTGATCATGCCGTGGCACGTGGCCATCGACCAGGGCAGCGAGCGACGGCTCGGCGATCTGCAGATCGGGACGACCAAACGCGGGATCGGCCCAGCCTACGCGGACAAGGCGGCGCGCCTCGGGATCCGCGTCCAGGACCTGCTCGAGCCGAAGATCCTGCGCCAGAAGATCGAGGTCGCGCTCGCCGAGAAGAACGTCTGGCTCGAGCGCGTCTACGGCGCCGAGCCGCTCGAGCTGGAGGAGCTCGCGGCGCGCTACGAGGGCTTCGCGCAGCGACTGCGGCCCTACGTCGCCGACACGTCGCTGCTCGT
Source organism: uncultured Actinomycetes bacterium (assembly GCA_963772975.1). Taxonomy (GTDB): domain Bacteria; phylum Actinomycetota; class Thermoleophilia; order Gaiellales; family Gaiellaceae; genus AC-32. The sequence goes on along the minus strand of CAVYZH010000010.1, from coordinate 775,085 downwards.
GGACCGCGCATTGCGCGAGGGCCGCTTCGTCCTGCTCGAAGGCGCACAGGGCACGCTGCTCGACCTCGACCACGGCACCTATCCGTTCGTGACCTCGTCCGGGACCGTGGCCGGCGCGGCCGCGGTCGGGGTCGGCATCGGCCCGAACCGGATCGACGCGATCATCGGCGTCGCGAAGGCCTACGTGACCCGCGTCGGCGAGGGTCCGTTCCCGACCGAGATCGAAGGCGCCGACCAGGAACGCGTGCGCGACCTCGGCGCCGAGTTCGGCACGACCACCGGCCGCGTCCGCCGCTGCGGCTGGCTCGACCTGGTCGCGCTGCGCTACGCAGTCCGGCTCAACGGGATCACCTCGCTCGCACTGACGAAGCTCGACGTGCTCTCGTCGTTCGCCGAGCTGCCGGTCTGCGTGCGCTACCGGCTGCGCGACGGCACGGAGACGTCCGACTTCCCGGCGCACCAGAGCGACTTCCACCACTGCCGCCCGGTCTTCGAGACGCTGGCGGGCTGGCAGGAGCCGCTCGACGAGGTGACCGAGCTCGACGCACTGCCGCCGAAGGCGAGCGGCTACGTCGAGTTCGTCGAGCGAGAGCTCGAGGTACCGGTCTCGCTGATCGGCACCGGCGCCGAGCGAGAGCGGGTGCTCGCGCCGGGGACGGTCGAGGCGCTCGCCCGGCCCTAACCGGGGACGCGGCCGCGAACGGCCCAGGCGCGAGCATCGAACTCGAAGGAGCCGGCCGGCTCGCCCAGGCGCGAGAAGTACTCGGCGCGGATCGCCGACTGCCGTTCAGGCGCCTGCGAGACCAGGTGTTGACCCGCGGGGCCTACGCCGAGCATGAACGCGTCCCAGATCTCGTCGAAGTCCTCGTACCGGCTGGAGACGACAAGCGCGTCGACCTCGACGTCGCCGAGACCGACTCGTCGCCAGAGCGCGTCGAGCCCGGCCTCGTCGAACGCGCGCGACTCGCTCTCGGCACCGGGCTCGAGCGCCTTCGCCGACTCCCAGTAGGTGCCAAGGAGCTCCATGCCGCCCGAGAAATCCCAGGTGCAGGCCGCGACGACACCACCCCGGCGCGTGACGCGGGCCATCTCGGCGATACCGGCCACGGGGTCGTCCATGAAATGGACAACGAGCTGGGCGAGCGCCGCGTCGAACGAATCGTCGGGCCAAGGCAGATCCTCGGCGGCTGCGCGCTTCAGGTCGGCGCCTGGCACCCGCTCGGCACACGCGTCGAGCAGCGGCGACGGGTCGGCCCCCGCGACGCGGCCAGCACCGACGCGGCGGGCGAGCTCTTCGGTCAGGAGGCCCGAGCCGCAGCCGACATCGACGACGCCTTGTCCGGCCTCCACGCCGGAGAAGTCCGCGAACACGGGAGCCAGCTCGCGCGAGTAGCGGCCCATGAAGCGGTCGTAGGCATTGCCCGAGACGTCGAAGCTCACGCGCCGGAGGGTATCCGCCGCTCGTCACACATTCGCGACCGTCCCGTCACAGACACGCGCGCGGGCCGGCAATACGATCGCCTTGGGGAGGAGGCCGGGCGAACCTTGTACCCGGCAAGGCGAACGGAGCGGCGCCGACGCCGGGAGTACACTCCGCCGCCGTGAAGGTGCTGATCGTCGGGTCGGGCGGCCGGGAGCACGCGCTCGCGTGGAAGCTCTCCGCGAGCCCCGAGCTCGACGAGCTGCACGCCGCGCCCGGCAATCCCGGGATCGCCGGCCTGGGGCAGTGCCACCCGGTTCGCACGGAGGACGGCGAAGGCCTGCTCTCGCTCTGCCGCGAGCTGGGCATCGAGCTGGTCGTGGTCGGCCCGGAGGCGCCGCTCGTCGTCGGGCTCGTGGACACACTCCGTCGCAGTGGGGTCGCCACGTTCGGCCCGACGAAGGCGGCGGCGCGGATCGAGGGCTCGAAGACGTTCGCCAAGGATGTGCTCGAGGCCGCCGGCGTGCCGACCGCGCAGCGCCTCGCCGTCGCGCGCCCGCCCTGCGTGGTCAAGGTGGACGGCCTGGCAGCGGGAAAGGGCGTCTTCGTCTGCCACACGCAGGACGAGCTCAACGCCGGCCTGCGCACCGCGTCCGAGCTCGGCGGCGACCTCCTGATCGAGGAGCTGCTCGAGGGCGAGGAGGTCTCGCTGTTCGCACTCTCGGACGGCGAGCACGCCGTCGCCCTCGCTCCCGCGCAGGACTTCAAGCGGGTCGGCGAGCGGGACACCGGCCCGAACACCGGAGGCATGGGCGCGTACTCGCCGGTACCCGGCATCGGCGAGCCCGAGGTCGAGGAACTGCTGGAGACCGTTCACCAACCGGTGCTCGCGGAACTCGCGCGCCGCGACGCCCCCTTCACGGGCTTGCTCTATGCAGGATTGATGCTGACCGAGGACGGCCCGCGGGTGCTGGAGTTCAACTGCCGGTTCGGCGATCCGGAGACACAGGCGATCCTGCCGCGGATCGAGGGCGACCTCCTGCCGCTGCTCATGGGCGCCGCAACCGGGGAGCTCGCCGGCGGTGTCTCCTTCGCGGGGGACGCGGCCGTCACGGTGGTGCTGGCAGGCGGCGACTATCCGGCGCGGAGCGACAGCGGGACGCCGATCGACGGTGTCGAGGACGCCGAGGCGACTGGGGTGCTCGTCTTCCACGCGGGCACCGCGCGTCGGGGCGGCCGCCTGGTGACGAACGGCGGGCGGGTGCTCGCCGTCACGGCGACCGGCGACAACGTCGGCTCCGCGCGGACGCGCGCCTACGAGGCGGCGAGCCGGATCTCGTTCGCCGGGATGCGCTACCGGCGCGACATCGCGCTCGCCGCGGCCGAGGGTCATGTCCGCAGCTGACGGGCCGCTCGTCGGCCTGCTGGTCGGTTCCGAGTCGGACCGCGAGGCGATGCAGCCCGCACTCGACGAGCTCGAAGCGCGCGGCATCCCGCACGAGCTGGAGGTGCGCTCGGCGCACCGCAACCCGGACGCGGTGGCCGAGTATGCGCGGACGGCGCGGGAGCGTGGGATCCGCGTGCTGATCGCCGGCGCCGGCCTGGCGGCGGCGCTGCCCGGCGCGGTCGCCGCGCACACCGACCTGCCGGTGATCGGCGTGCCCTTGCGCTCGCGACTGAGCGTGCTGGACGGGCTCGACGCGCTCCTCTCGATCACCCAGATGCCACCGGGCGTGCCCGTCGCCGCGGTCGGCGTGGACAACGCGAAGAACGCCGCCGCCCTTGCGGCCCGCATCCTCGAGAGCTGAGCCGATCCCGGGCGCTGGCCGGCCCGGACCACGCGGAGTGGCGGGACCCATCCCTAACCCCCACCCACCCGGGGATCTCGAGGATGCCTGAGAAATGCGCGCGGGTGTGTGACGGGGATGTGCCGAGGGTGTGACGCTTTCTCCCAGGAGGTCCTCCTGCCCGGGCTCTAGACTGCAGCTGGTGATCGCGCGCTACTCCCGACCCGAGATGGCCGGGGTCTGGTCGGAGGAGAGCAAGCTCGCGCGCTGGCTGGACGTCGAGCTCGCCGCCCTCGAGGCCTGGGCCGAGCTCGGCGCCGTTCCCGCGGAGGTCGTCGCAGAGATCCGGGAGCGCGCGCGGCCGCCCAGCCCCGAACGCGTCGCCGAGCTTGAGCTCGAGACGCAGCACGACGTGGCCGCGTTCGTGGACGCCGTCGCGGCCGAGGTCGGCCCGAACGGGCGCTGGGTTCATCACGGGCTGACCTCGTCCGACGTCGTCGACACGGCCCTCTCGCTCCAGGTCCGCGCGGCCGGCGAGCTCCTGCTGGCGGGGCTCGAGCGGGCGCAAGACGCGGTCCTCGATCAGGCGCGGCGGCACCGCGACGACATCTGCATCGGGCGGACGCACGGCGTGCACGCCGAGCCGATGACCTTCGGCCTCAAGCTCGCCGGCTGGGTCTTCGAGCTCGACCGGGCGCGCGGACGCCTCACCCGAGCGCTCGAGACGATGCGCGTCGGAAAGCTCTCGGGCGCGGTCGGCACCTACGCCGCGACCGACCCGGAGCTCGAGCGGCTGGCGTGCGAGCGCCTCGGGCTGGAGCCGGACCCGGTCTCGACGCAGATCGTCCAGCGCGACCGGCATGCCGAGCTGCTCGCCGCGCTCGCGCTGGTGGCGGCAAGCCTGGAGAAGTTCGCGCTCGAGATCCGTCACCTGGCGCGAACCGAGGTTGCCGAGGTCGCCGAGCCGTTCGGCAAGGGGCAGAAGGGCTCGTCGGCGATGCCGCACAAGCGGAACCCGGTCGTGGCCGAGCGCATCTGCGGCCTCGCGCGCCTGCTGCGCGCGAACGCGCTCGTCGGGCTCGAGAACGTCGCTCTCTGGCACGAACGCGACATCTCGCACTCCTCGGCCGAGCGCGTGGTGATCCCGGACTCGTTCCTCGCGCTGGACTACATGCTCGAGCGGTTCGCCTGGCTGATGGAAGGGCTCGACGTCAGGCCGGAGCGGATGCGGCGCAACCTGGAGGCAGGTCACGGCCTCTTCTTCAGCCAGCGCTTGCTGCTCGCGCTCGTCGAGTCGGGACTTCCCCGCGGCGACGCGTACCGGCTCGTCCAGCGGCACGCGCTCAGGGCGCACGAGGAGGAGCAGGACTTCCGCGAGCTTGTTCGCGCGGACGATGAGATCGCGAGGCGGGTCGACCTGGACACGATCTTCGACCTCGGCTGGTACACACGTCACGTCGACGCCGTCTTCGAGCGGCTGGGCGAGCTCGCCCGAAAGGAGGACGCGGTTCATGCCTGAAGCGGCCACGCACGTCGGGAGCGGCAAGGTCAGAGAGCTGTACGAGCTCGAGGACGATCGCCTCTTGCTCGTTGCCAGCGACCGGATCTCGACGTTCGACGTCGTCCTGCCGACCGAGATCCCGGACAAGGGCCGTGTGCTCACCGGTCTCTCGGCCTTCTGGTTCGCGCGCACGCGCGAGCTCGTGCCGAACCACCTGCTCGCGCTGCGGCCCGACGGCCGCTCGACCGAGTGCCGGAAGCTCGAGATGCTGCCGCTCGAGTGCGTGGTGCGCGGCTACCTGACCGGCTCCGGCTGGAAGGACTACCAGTCGACCGGCTCGGTTTGCGGCCACGTACTGGCCGAAGGGCTGCGCGACTCGGACAAGCTCCCGGAGCCGATCTTTACGCCGGCGACCAAGGCGCACGAAGGCCACGACGAGAACATCGACCGCGAGCGAGCCGCCGAGCTGGTCGGGCAAGAGCGCTTCGACGAGGTCGAGCGCGTCTCGATCGACCTCTACCGCTTCGCCTCCGAGTACGCGGCGGAGCGCGGGATCCTGATCGCCGACACGAAGTTCGAGCTCGGGCTCGACTCGGATGGGCGACTCGTGCTCGGCGACGAGGCCTTCACGCCGGACTCGTCCCGCTTCTGGCCGGCCGACGAGTACGAGCCGGGCCGCGCGCAACCGTCCTTCGACAAGCAGTTCGTGCGCGACTACTGCGAGAGCCTCGGCTGGGACAAGACCGCGCCAGGGCCCGAGCTGCCCGAGGAGGTGGTCACCGGCACGCGCGCCCGCTACGTCGAGGCGTTCGAGCGGCTGACCGGGATCGGATTCGACGCGTACCTCTCCGACCCCGAGGTCGTGCTCGGATGAAGGCGACGATCCTCGTTCGCCCGAAGCCGGGAATCCTCGACCCGCAGGGCGAGGCCGTGCAGAGCTCGCTGCGCCAGCTCGGCTTTGCCGTGGACGAGGCTCGCGTGGGCCGCGTGATCGACCTCGAGCTCGGCGGCGCGGACGCCGACGCCGCGCGAGCCGAGCTAGAGCGGGCCTGCGAACAGCTGCTCGCGAACCCGCTGATCGAGTCGTACGAGATCGCCGTCGAGCGGTGAGCGCGGAGCCCAAGCCGCGCATCGCGGTCCTCGTCTTCCCCGGCTCAAACGACGACCGGGACGCCGCGCTCGCGCTCAAGCGGCTCGGCGCCGAGCCGACGCTGGTCTGGCACGCCGAGCCGGAGCTCCCGGACGTCGGGGGCGTCGTCCTGCCGGGTGGGTTCTCGTACGGCGACTACCTTCGCTGTGGGGCGATCGCCCGTTTCGCACCGGTGATGGCGGCTGTGCGCCGGTTCGCGGACGCCGGCGGCCTCGTGCTCGGTATCTGCAACGGCTTCCAGGTCCTCTGCGAGGCGAACCTGCTCCCCGGCGCGCTACGGCCGAATGCGTCGCTCGAGTTCGTCTGCAGCGACGTCACGCTCAGGCTCGAGCGCGCCGACACGCCCTTCACGAGCCGCGGCGAGGCCGGCCAGACGCTGACGATCCCGATCAAGCACGGCGAGGGCTGTTACTTCGCCGACGAGGAGCTGCTCCACGAGCTCGAGCGCAGTGGCCAGATCGTCCTGCGCTACGAGCGGAACCCGAACGGCTCGGTCGCCGCGATCGCCGGCGTCACTAACGAGCGCGGGAACGTCTTCGGCCTGATGCCCCACCCGGAGCACGCGGTCGACCCGCTGCTCGGCTCGACCGACGGCGCGCTCGTGCTCGGCTCGCTGGTCGACGCGGCCCGCGAGCGCCTGCTCACGGCGGCTTGAGCCCGAGCGCCTCCGCGAGCGCCGGCCGCTTGGCCAGGCCCGCGCGCAGCCGGTCGAGATCGCGGCCGCGGAGGGTCACCGGCCCGCGACGCGCCGAGCCGCCCGTCGTGTAGGCGAACCGCACCAGCCGCTCGCCGCCGGGCGCCTCGAGCAGCTGCACCACTGACGAGAAGCGCTTTTCGCCCGCGCGCTGGGCCAGGGTCAGCTCCTCGACGAGCTCTGCCGGGCCCCAGGGTGTCGCCGCCTTCGCCATCGCAACCGACGGTAGCCGCGCACGTGTCACGGGTGTGTGGCGCCTCCGTGCCGGAAGTGCAACAAGCACGAATCACCACTTCGAGCGAGGCGCCGAGGCTCGCCCCCGAGCATTGTCCGAGCACACGGAGAGCCGCACGATTCGAACGCGGGCGGGCGAGCCGATCGTCGAAGCGAGGCTGGTGACGGAGCAGAATTTCCAGATCGCCGGTTTCAACATCCTCGACTGCGCCTACCTCGAACGAGGCCGTCGAGGTCGCGTCGGAAGAACCCGGGCGCGGGCTTCGGGATCCTGGAACTGCGTCCCATCGAGCCGGCTTGACAGACCTCTGCTCCGAGGGGAGACTCGCAAACGGGTCAACCGCGAATCGGAGCGCGTGAGATGACCACGGAACGGTTCTTGAACACGTACCACAATGCGAGCACCGCCCCGAGCCCGGAGGTTCCCGCCGACCTCGCGAGCTTCATGCTGGCCGCCGACCCCGTGCTCGTCGAGGCGGCAGAGCTGGCCAGGATCGTCGCTCGGGCTCATCAAGGAGCCGCGACGCAGCTGGTCGGCGAAGGGTGGGCTCACGCCCGCAAGTACTTCTCCCTCTCGGAGAAGTACGCCGACTGGGCGGACTACCGGGTGCCGGCCCAGGGATTCGGCATCCACGCATACGCACACGAGGTCAGCCGGCCGATCCGCCTGACCGATGACGAGCTCCGCGCCCACGACAGGTGGCGGAACTTCGGCCCCGAGCTCGACAGCCATCCTCCGATGCGCGGCTGGCTGGCTGCCCCCCTCATTGGCTCGGATGGCGTCAACTACGGCTTCATCCAGGCCACCGATCGGCTCGAGGGCGATTTCACCGAGCTGGACGAAGTGAACTTCGTCAGGCTGGCCGCCCTCACGTCGATGGCACTGGACGCGCTTGCGCAGGTTCATCTGCCCGACTATCGGCGGGAGGTAGCCGAGCGCTCTTAGTACATGTCTGCGCCGAGGCTCCGCGTCCCGGTGGCGCGGTCGCTTGCCTCGACCAGTCCAACGAGAACAACGGTGAGCACGACTAGAGCCTTCGTCGCTTTGGCAGCCGCCTCGTTGTACATGTGCAGTTGCCCTCGCAGGCCCAGCGGCTCGCAATGCGCTCACGCGCCGGCAAGGTAGCGCGCGGCCCACTCGTACGGATCAAGCTGCCGCGGCTCGGCGCGCACGAGCCTTCTCCCCTCGCGGAAGCCGCGCGCGACGAAGCGGCGGTAGCCCGACGCGAGCTCGAGCGGCACCAGTGGAGCCGGACGCCGCTCGAAGACCAGCACGGCCGCGTCCACGCTCGGCGGCGGGGCGAAGGCGCTGCGCGGGAGCCGGCGGGCGAGGCGGGTCGAGTACCAGGCGCCCCAGACGACCCCGTTGACGGTGCTCGGCCAGGGCAGCGCCCGCTTGACCGCCACGCCCCACTGGACGACCAGGTCGGCGCGCTCGAGTGGCACGCGCGGGTCGTCGAGCAGGTGGCGCAGGATCTCGTTCGCGCCGGCAAACGGCAGGTTGGCGACGACGCGGAACGGCTCGCGCGGGAGCTCGACCTCGCGCGCGTCGGCCTCGACGACCTCGACGTTCGCCCAGCGGCCGTGCAGCCGCGCCGCCAGACCGGGGTCGAGCTCGACGGCGACGACGCGCCGGCCCGCTCGTGCGAGCTCCGCGGTCAGCCGACCGGTGCCGGCGCCGAGGTCGACGACCAGGTCGTCCCGCGTGAGGCGCGCGTCGCGGACGAGCTCGGCCGCGACCGGCCGGCGGAGGAAGTGCTGACTAGGAGCGCGCCCCGACCGGCGCGCCGTTCGCGCGCGCCGCTCGGACACGGACCATCACCGAGAAGGTCGTCATCTCGCCGAGATGCTACTCAGCCCAGGGCAAGTCGTCCCAGTAGGCGGGCCGCTCGTGCCGCGGGCGCTCGTGACCGGCCCGCGTGTACGCCTCTTGCGGATCGGTGGTGGTCTCGACCGCGCTCGCGCCGTAGCGCTCCGCGAGCTCGGAGCGCGGGTAGCTGATGTGCTCGTCCTCGGGCCGCGCGCCTACCGCCAGCACGATCGCAAGGCCGTCGCCGGCGCCGACGATCACGTGCTCGGTGCCGGCCGGGCAGTGGAAGAAGTCCCAGGCGCGCAGTGGCCGCTCCTCGCCGTTCACGAGCAGCACGCACTCGCCGGCGAGCACGAGGAAGCCCTCCTGCGCGCTCTCCTCGTGGTAGAGGCAGAGCGGCTGTCCCGGCTCGACGACGCTGATGTTGATCCCGAGCTGCTTGAACTGCGCCTCGCGGCCCTCGAAGGTGCAGCCGGAGCCGAAGGCGTCGTGGACGGCCCACCCGGTCTCGCCGACGTTGACGACGAACCAGCCGTCGGTAGCCGGCTTCAGCCCGGAGTCCGTCTGCTCTAAGCGCGCTTCCGTTGCCATCTCCGTCGGATCCTACGTAGGATCACCTTTCGCGCGGGGGGCCGGCGAAGGGACGCACGATGACAGACGGCACGGACCCGTTCGAGCGACGACTCGGACGCGACGACTTTCTGAAACTCGCGGCAGCAGCGGGCGGCGCAACGCTCCTGGCCGGGCCGGCCGCGGCGGCTCGGGCAGCCGGCACGCGGCTCGCCGCAGAATCGGGGCGCCTGCAGGTGCTCGACTGGGCCGGCTACGGCAACGACGGCGGGCAGGCGATGTTCGCCGCCTACGTCAAGAAGCACCCGAAGAACAAGCCGCAGTTCACCTACATGACCAACGAGTCGGACGCGCTGGCGAAGATGCACGCCGGCCTCAAGCCCGACCTCTTCAGGCCGTACGTCGGCTGGGTGAAGTACTTCGCCCAGAGCGGCCTGGTCGAGCCGTGGGACCCGAAGCTGATCCCGAGCTTCAAGAACCTGAACCCGTTCATGGTCAAGGCCGGGCAGGTCAACGGCAAGCAGTACGGGATCCCGGAGGACTGGGGCTTCGACGCCGTCCTCTACCGCAGCGACAAGGTTCACCCGAAGGCCAAGTCGTGGAGCCTGCTCTTCGACGAGCGCTACAAGGGTCGGATCGCGTGGTTCGACGACCTGAACATGCTCGTGATCGCGGGGCTTCTGCTCCACATCCCGAAGCCCTGGCGCATGACCGACGCCCAGCTGGAGAAGGCGCAGAAGTTCCTTATCTCCAAGAAGCACCTGGCGCGGATGATCTGGTCGTCCGAGACCGACATGGACAACGCCTTTGCGTCGGGGGACATCTGGATCGCCTACGCCTGGCCCAACGACTGGGTGCAGATGAGGGCGAAGAAGCTGAAGGTCGTCTACATGCGCCCGAAGGAGCTGCCGGTCGCCTGGGTCGGGATGCTGATGCTCGGCAAGGGCACGCCGCGGCGGAAGCTCGCACACGCCTACGCCGACGCGTGGAGCTCGACGCCCTCGGCGAAGTGGCTCGAGAACAACTACGGCTACGGCCATGCGAACACCAAGGCGAGGCCCAGCTCGAGCGACCTGCTGCGAGCGCTGCAGCTGACGAACACGAAGGCCGTCACCGAGCCGAACGCCCACCTCGACCGCGACATCCCGCGGCGAGCGGTCTACGCCCGTAAGTGGGAAGAGGTCAAGGCGTCCTGAGCGTTCCGGAGGCGCAGGCGCGCCGCAGGCGCCTGCGCCTCGACCTCACCACGCCGACGCTGCTCGGCCTGCCGCTCGCCTGGCTGGCCGTCTTCTTCCTGGTCCCGATCGTGATCGTCGCGCTCTACAGCGTCGGCCGCCTCTCGCTCGACCCCGGCCCGCACGCGGTCACGCTCGCGGCGTGGCACGACTTCCTGCACAGCCCGATCTACCTGAAGCTGTTCTGGAAGTCGGTGAAGATGTCGCTGATCGTCTCGGTAGTCGTCGTCGCGCTCGCGTACCCGCTCGCGTACTACCTCGCGCTCTCCGGGACGAAGCGGAAGTACGTCCTGCTGCTGCTGCTAATCGCACCGTTCCTGACGAGCTACCTGCTGCGCGTACTCGCCTGGAAGGTGATTCTCGGGAACCAGGGCGTGATCAACTCGTTCCTCTTTTGGAGCGGGTTGCGCTCGCCCGACCACCCGATCTCGCAGCTGCTCTACAGCCGCTTCGCGGTCATGCTCGTGCTCGGCTACATCTGGCTGCCGTTCGTCGCGCTGCCGATCTTCGTCACGCTCGAGAGCCTCGACCGGCGGCTGTTCGAGGCCGCGACCGATCTCGGCGCCAGCCGCTGGCAGACCTTTCGCCGGGTGACGCTGCCGCTCTCGCTCCCCGGCGTGATGGCCGCGTTCCTGTTCGTCTTCATCCCGACACTCGGCGAGTTCGTCACGCCCTCGCTCGTCGGCGGCGCATCGGGCTACATGTACGGCAACCAGATCGTCGACCTGTTCGGGACCGGCTTTCCGGACTGGCAGACCGGCTCGGTGCTCGCGCTCTTCCTGCTCGGCGTCGTGGCCGTGCTGACGATCGTCTTCTCGCGCTTCCTGCAGTCGAGGGAGGTGACCGCGGGATGAACGTCGCGCTCTCGCGGACCGGCGCCTGGGTACTGCGGTCGTTCTTCGTGCTCGTGGTGATCTTCCTCTACGCGCCGATCGCGATCCTGGTGATCTTCTCGTTCAACGACTCGCAGTTGCCAGCGTTCCCGCTGAGCGGGTTCACGCTGCACTGGTACCACGAGTTCCTCGTCAATGCCGACCTGCGCTCCGCGCTCGAGACAAGCGCCGTGGTGGCGGCGATCTCGAGCATCGGTGCCGTGCTGCTCGGCGTGCTCGCCTCGATCGCGCTCGTGCGCCGCCGCTTCCGGCTCAAGTCGCCGGTCTCGGCCCTGCTGCTGAGCCCGCTCGTGATTCCGTACGTGGTCTTCGGCATCTCACTGCTGCTCTTCTTCCACGCGGCCGGGATCCCTCGGTCGATCCTGACGGTCGTGATCGGCCACATCGTGATCAGCCTGCCGTACACGATCCTCGTGCTGATGCCGCGGCTGCAGCAGATCGACGTTTCGCTCGAAGAGGCCGCGTACGATCTCGGCGCAAGCCGGCTGCGCGCATTTCGCTCGGTGACGCTGCCGCTGCTCCTGCCGGCCGTCGTCTCTGCGTACCTGATCGCCTTCACGACCTCGTTCGACGAGTACGCGGTCGCCTCGTTCGTCGTCGGCACGCGCACGACGTTCCCGATCTTCCTCTACTCCGCGCTGCGCTTCCCGAACCAGCTGCCCCAGGTAATCGCGGTCGCGGTGGTCGTGATCTCGATCTCGCTGATCGTGGTGATCAGCGCCGAGGTGGGCCGCCGCGTGGTGGAGCGAAGGCTCGGCTAGACCAGCGCGGCGTCCTCGGGCTGCCACTCGAGCACGACGTCCGTTCCCGGCTCGAGCTCGGCGAGCGCCTCGTCGGCCATGCGGTGGGAGACCACGCGCCCGGCGCGCGTGTCGACGTGGAACTGCGTGTACATGCCGAGAAAGACGACCTCGGCGATCCGGCCGCGCAGGAACGAGCCGCCGTCGGGCGAGGCGGCGGCCGCCGGCGAGAGCTGCACCTGCTCCGGCCGCATCGCGACGCGCACCTCGTCCCCGACGCTCGTCCCCGGCTCCGCGGCCACGACCACCCGCTCGCCCTCGTCGAGCCGCGTGACCGCGTAGGCGCCGACCAGCTCGTCGACCTTCAGCTCGAGCACGTTCAGCGAGCCGATGAAGTCCGCCACGAAGGCTGTCTGCGGCCGCGTGTAGATCTCGCGCGGGCTGCCGATCTGCTCGACCTGGCCGCCGTTCATGACTGCGATCCGGTCGGACATCGCGAGCGCCTCCTCCTGGTCGTGCGTGACGTAGACGAAGGTCGTGCCGACGTCGTGCTGGATCGCCTTCAGCTGCAGCTGCATCTGCTTGCGCAGCTTCACGTCGAGGGCGCCAAGCGGCTCGTCGAGCAGCAGGGCCGCCGGTGAGTTGACGAGTGCGCGCGCCAGGGCGACCCGCTGCTGCTGGCCACCTGAGAGCTGCCGCGGCTTGCGCTTCTCGAGGCCTTCGAGCTCGACGATCCGCAGCATCTCCTTCACGCGGCCGGCATGCTCGGAGCGCGGCACCTTCTTCACCTTCAGCCCGAAGGCGACGTTGTCGTAGATCGACATGTGCGGGAAGAGGGCGTACTGCTGGAAGACCATGTTCACCGGCCGGCGGTTCGAGAACAGCGTGGTCACGTCCTCGCCCTGCAGGTAGATGCGGCCGGCGTCGGGCACCTCGAAGCCGGCGATCATCCGCAGCGTGGTGGTCTTTCCGCAGCCGCTTGGGCCGAGCAGCGAGAAGAACTCGCCTTCGCGAATCGAGAGCGAGACGTCACGCACAGCCTCGTGCTTGCCGAAGCGCTTGCTCACACCCTCGAGCGCGATCCCCCCGCGCTGCCGCTCTTCCATCCGCCGAGTCTAAAGAGGCATCCGGTACCGCTTGCGGCCTAGCCGCGCTCGATCAGCTCGATGCGATAGCCGTCTGGGTCTTGGACGAAGCAGATGAACGAGCCGCCTTCGCTGACCTGGTACGGCGGCCGCTCCGGCTCGATGCCCTGGCCGGCGAGCTCGGCCAGCGTCCCGTCGAGATCGTCGACGCCGACCGCGATGTGCCCGTAGGCAGTGCCGAGGTCGTAGCTGCGGCCGTCGTGGTTGTAGGTCAGCTCGAGGACGTTGTCCTGGTCGCCGATCGAGAAGAAGTAGTTCGTCGCTTCGACCTCGCCGTTCCGGACGATGTCCATGTCGCGGGAGAACGTGAAGCCGAGCGCCTCGTAGAAGGCCCGACTCTTCGCCGGGTCGGTCACGCGAACCATGGTGTGGAGGTAGCGGGTCAGGCCCCGATCCTACTTCGCGGCGCTTCTACGCCGCCTAGCCAGCGTGAGCCGAAGCATAGGCTGGGGTTGTGGTGGAGGCGTGTGACGTGGTGTGGCAGTTCGACGCGGTCGATCTCCGGCCTGTGGTTCGTTGGCTCGACGAGCTTGCCGAGGGGGCCGAGAGCTTCGCAGTCAGGATCAATCCGACGGGGAGCACCAGCCAAGTCGAGCTTTATCTCGACACGGATGACCGCCGCTTCCACCGCGCGGGCTACGCGCTGACGGTTCGGCGAGCCGGGCGCGGGAAGGGCGCGGGTGCCGACGCGAGGCTGAAGGAGCTCGACTCGCTCACGACCGATCCGCCTGGCGAGCGGAGTCGACATGAGGTTTCCGAGCGACTCCAAAGCGCCGACCCTGGACTGCTTGGGGAGAGCGACGGCCCCGTCGCCGTACGGGTCCGCGCGCTAGCCGGCAGCAAGAGGGTGCGCCCGCAGTTTGAAGTCCGTACCCGTCGCCGTCGGCTCTCAGTCGAGGCAGAGGGTCTTCCTCCCGGCGAGATCATGCTCGACGAGATCGCGATCAGGCCGGCAGCAGGTGGTGCGGCTACGCGGCTGCACCGGGTTGAGATCAATGCGCCGGAGGCGGCGTTGGCGGCGCTCCGGCCGTTCGTCGAACGATTGCAGAACGCGTGCCAGTTGCAACCCGCGAAGCTGACGAACTACGAGGCGGGCGCCCTTGCAGCCGGTCTCAAGACGGTTCCGGTTGCGTTCGGTTCTACTTCAATCGAGGCGGATGCCCCGATCGGTCGCGTGGGGCTGGCTGTGCTCCGGCGCCAGTTCGCCGCCCTGCGCGCGAGCGAACCGGGCACGCGACTTGGCGATGACAGCGAGGAGTTGCATGACATGCGCGTCGCGAGCCGACGCCTGCGTGCCGCCCTGTCGCTGTTCGCGGCCTTCCTCCCGCCGTCGGCGGAAAAGCTTCGCGACGATCTCAGATGGGTTGGCCACACGCTTGGCGCCGTCCGCGATCTCGACGTTCAGCTGGAGCAGCTCGATGGGTTGCTCCCGGATGTACCCGAGACAGACCGCGAAGCCCTTCTCGCAGTGCGCTCCCTACTCGAGATGAAGCGCTCTGCTGCCCGAGAGACGATGCTCGATGCCCTCGACTCGCGCAGATACGAGCTCTTCGTCGGGCGCTTCAGCCGCATGCTCCGCTCGGCTCGCGGCCGTCGCTCCGGCCCGGCCTCGCTCCCGGCTCGGGCGGTGGCGCCGGACCTCATCGAGGAGCGCTTCAGCGCGCTTCGCAAGGCGGCCGAGCAGATCGAGGGTGACTCGCCGGCGGCCGAATATCACCGGGTGCGAATCCGGGGCAAGCGGTTGCGGTATGCGCTCGAGTTCCTCGCCGATCTTTACCCGGGGCGGACGCGGCCGTTGACCAAGCGAGTCGTTGTGCTGCAGGACATCCTCGGCCTCCACCAGGACGCCGAGGTCGCGATCGAGCGGCTCCGCCGGCTCGCCGGCGAGCACGGCGCGGAGCTCCATCCCGAGGCAATCTTCGCGATGGGAGAGATCGCCGAGCGTTACCGACGGAACGCGGGAGAGCTTCGAGCCCAGTTCCCCGAGGCATACCGGCGCGTCACGGGTAAAACGTGGAAGGCATTTGCGAAGCTGATCGAGGCCGAGCGCCCCGCCCCGACAGCCTCGACGGCGCAGCGCCCTCCAGAAAAGTCAGCAACCGAATAGTGCACGTCTACCTCGTGCGCCACGCGATCGCGGATCGGCAGCTCGCGTCGCTTCTCCAGGCCGAGCGCCTCGTAGAACGCGACCGAACGCTCGGGCTCGGTGATCCGGTAGCAGGTGTGGATCAGCTCCACGGCGCGGAGGCAACCTGCTGGTTCTGATTCAGAGACACGAGCAAGCCGGCCCGCCGTCTTGACCTCGTTGGCGGCGGGCCGGTGGTTAGCGCGGCTCTAGGCCATCGCCGGCGAAGCCACTTCGGAAGCAGCCCTCTCGACGAGGTCGGCCACAACGCGCGGCTGTGACACGTAGATCGAGTGGCTGCCCGGAGTCTCGACAACCGTCGAACCGGCTCGCGTCGACATCTCTCGCTGTAGCGGCGGGGGAATCATCCGGTCATCGGTTGTGACGAGGTACCAGCTGGGCTTGCTCCGCCAGGCGGGATCGCTGATCGTGCCGCTCGCGGCGTCGAGGCCCCACGGGACCTGCGAGTCGGCCATGAACTCGGCCAGCTCGCCATCGACGTCGCCTGCGAATGCCTGAGGGAACTTGGCCCGGTCGAGCAACAGAAAGCCATCCTGCGGCGGCAGAATCGGCGGCCCGGTCTCGGGCGGCAGGTCGGCGATCAGCGTCTGCACGGACTCGCCGGCATCCGGAATGAAGCCTGCGATGTAGACGAGCGCCTTCACGTTGGGATCTGTGCCTGCCTCGGTGATCACCGCTCCGCCGTAAGAATGGCCGACCAGGATCACGGGCTCGCTCTGTGCGTCGATGACACGCCTGGTGGCATCGACGTCGCCTGCTAGTGAAAGGGTGGGATTCTGGACGACGCTGACGGTGTAGCCGTCCTTCCTCAGCTGCTGGTAAACGCCCTGCCAGCCAGAGCCGTCTACGAAACCGCCGTGAACGAGTACGACGGTCCCCGCTGAGCCATCACTCATGATGGTCTCCTTTCGACTACGAAGGGCTTCTGATCTCCTTTCTGGGATAGATGGAGGACTTCGGGCGAGCCTACTCCGCTCGCGCTCACCCTGCTCGCCAGGCGTACCATCGGCGCATGGCTCGCGAGCCTCGGGGGGTCAAGGAGTATTCGACCGACGAGATCGTCGTCGAGTGGAAGCCTCGCCTCTGCTACCACTCGCACAACTGCATCCGGGCGCTGCCGAAGGTGTTCGACCCCGACCGGCGGCCCTGGGTGGACATCGAGGCCGCCTCGGCCGACGAGATCGAGGCCGCGGTCGGGCAGTGCCCGTCCGGCGCCCTGCGCACGCGGCGCCCGGGAGCAGCGGAGCCGAGGACCGAGCCGCTCGAGGCGAAGGCCTCCGCCGGCGGGCCGCTGCTGATCCGCGGCGGCGTGCGGGTGCTCGACGCCGAGGGCAACGTGCTCTACGAGGGCGACAGGGCGGCCCTCTGCCGCTGCGGCGGCTCGGCCAACAAGCCCTTCTGCGACGGCACGCACAAGACGAACGGCTTTACCGGCTGATGCTCACGCTCTACCAGACGGAGTGGTGCCCGTTCTCCTCGGCGGTGCGCGAGGTGCTGACCGAGCTCGGGATCGACTTCGTCGCGCGACAGGTCGAGCCCTGGCCCGGACAGCGCGACGGCCTGCGCGAGCGGTCGGGCGGCGATGTGACGCCCGTGCTCGAGACCGAGGACGGGCGTTTCTTCCACGGCACGCGGGCGATCTTCGGCTATCTGCAAGACGAGGAGCCGTGGCAGCACGCCGAGGGCCACCGACGTCGCTTCCTCGACCACCGAGAGGCGCGACAGTCGGACGCGCCCGGCCGGCTGGTCGAGTACTTCAAGCTCGAGCCCGGCCCGGAGCCGGCCGAGGAGCCGACCGTCGTGAACGTGCCCGAGGCCTCACGCTACGAGCTGCGAGACGGCGAGCGGATGATCGGCGAGGCCGCCTACCACCGTCGCGACGGGCGAATCGCGCTCATCCACACCGAGGTGGACGAGGCGCTCGAGGGCCGCGGGCTCGGCAGCACCCTGGTCGCGACGGCGCTCGACGACGCCCGCCGTGAAGGCCTCGAGGTCGTGCCGTTGTGCCCGTTCGTGGCGGCGTTCATCGAGCGCAATCCCGAGTACCAGGACCTGGTCGCCACGGACTACCGTGAGCGCTAAGGCGAAGGAGGAGCGATGGTCAAGATCACCGACAAGACCAGCTACAGCCGCTTCGCGCGGCCCAAGGACGAGGACGAGGGGATCTGGCTCGACCACCTCGAAGTGCATCTCGTCACACACCCGGCCGGACAGGTGAAGGAGACGCACGTCCACAACCCGCCGCAAGACCACGTGATCACGATCCGGTCGGGCCGGATGCGCTGGACGGTCGAAGGCGAAAGCCTGGACGCCGAGCCCGGCGACGTGATCGTCACACCCGCGGGGATCGCACACTCCTACGTCGTGCTCGGCGACGAGGACGCGACCGTCGTGTGCGTCGACGCACCGCCGCTGCCGAAGCCGGAGGGCTAGCCGCCGAGCAAGTCGCTCAGGCTGATCCCGCCGCGTACGAGCTGGCCGATCGGCGCGCTCTCGACGAGCTGGCGCAGTGCGGGAGCGAGGAAGCTCGGCACGTCGCCGCGCTGCACGGCGGCATCCACCGAGCGCAGTAGCCCGGCGCGAAGCGCGACCTCGATCGTGTGCGCGTCCCAGCGGCGGGTGACGCCGACGCCGCCGCCGAGCGAGAGCACGAGCTCCTCGCGGGAGGTGTGCAGCCGGCAGGCGGCCCCGTCGAGGCCGTCGAGCACGATCCGCTGAATCGTCGCATCGATCCCGCCGGTGCGCCCTTCGCGCGGCTGGCACGGGTTGGCGATCTTCGGTGCCGGCTCGTCGAGCGCCCCTTTGCCGAGCTCGACGCCGACGAGCGCGGCGCCGCTCAGGAGCAGCGCCACCAGGACCCAGGCAGCGGCCTTCACGTAAACCTCCGGCGGTAGGCGGCGGCCACGAGTAGCGCGACCGCGGCGAAGCCGGCGCAGAGGAAGAAGGCCGACCGGGTCGCGCGGGTGATCGTCGCGGCGATTGCTCCGAAGAGGTCGTCACGCACCGCCGCGAGCGCGGAGTCGCTCTGGGCCCCGTGCGCGTTGAACGGCTCCTTCAGGTCGGGGGTCTCGCCCTCCTGCGCCTTGGCGAAGGCCTTGCGCAGGTCGAGCGCGACCGGCACCTTCTTGTCCAGGCCGATCGGCGCGTCGAGCAGCACCGCCGTGCCGCGCAGGAGCGCCTTGTCTCCCGCATCCGGGACTTTGGAGGCGAGGAGCGGCGCGACCAGCGCGAGTGCGAGCACCAGCCCGACGTGCCGGGCGCCGACGGTCAGCGTGCCGCTACGGGTCAGCCCCGAGCCCAGGTCGAGCGCCGCGTTCGAGAGCACCGGCACCGCCAGGCCGAGGCCGGCGCCGCACAACGCGAGCGACCAGATCATGAAGCCGACGCTGGCCGAGGGCAGCAACGCGAGCCCGACCAGCCCGATGCTCAGCAGCGCCGCGCCGCCGCAGACCGCGATCGGCCCCGAGAGCCTGAGCGGCCGCACGAGCAGGGCGGCCAGCGGCAGGGCGCTGACGATCCCCGCGCCGGCGATCGGCGAGTAGTCCCAGACGCTGATCACGAGCAGCACGGCCAGGAAGAGCGCGCCCACGAGTGCGCCGAAGAGCAGCCCGAGGCAGGCGTTCGCGGGAAGGGTGCGAGCCAGTGACGGGCTCCAGCCCTCCTCGGCCTCGGCGTGCGGATGCGCCCGCACGAGGCCAACCAGTCCGAGCGCGGCGACCGGCGCCTGCGCGACGAAGATCGCGCGCCAGTCGAATGCCTGGGTCAGCACGCCGCCGAGCGCGGGCCCGAGCGCGAGCCCGAACGTCCCCGCCGCCGTCCAGCTGGCGCGCCCGAGCACCGGCAGCGCCCCCACGAGCAGCAGGGCCGCACCCACTCCTTGGACGGTGCGCGCGCCGATCAGGAACGCGAGGCTCTGCGCCGCCGCGCACGCGATCGAGGCGGCGAGGAAGATCACGAGACCGGCGCCGAGCAGCACGGCCGAACGCAGCCGGTGGACGAAGAAGAGCAGCGCCAGCGCGGTCACCGCGACCGCGAGGTTGTATGCGGTCACCACCCACGAGACCCCCTCGATCGAGGTGTTGAACCGCCCGTAGAGCTCGGGCAGGGCGAGCACGACGATCGAGGAGTCCGCGAACGCGACCGCGACTGCGGCCACGAGCGGCCAGCGCTTCATTTGCCCCAGGTGTCGTGCGGCTCGCGGCGGCCCGGCTCCATGTGCCAGTAGTCCCGCGACTCGACGACGAGGCCCTGGTCGTCGAAGCGGAGCACGGAGCAGCCGGCGATCGCCTGCTCCTCCCCGTCCGGGAGTACGAGCGTCGCCCACCATTCGACCGCGGCGCGGTCACCCTCCTCGACGGGCTCGCCGAAGCGCACGTCCTGGGCCCGCGCCTCCGGGTAGACCCGCGTCGTGTAGTCGATCGGCGGCTCCGGCTCCCGGAATGGCGCCGAGCGGAAGACGCAATCGGGGTGGTAGAGCGCGGCCGCCGCGACGGGATCGTCCGCCTCCCAGGCGGCCTTGTACCCGTCGGCCCAGCGCTGCGCGAAGCTCATGGCTCCAGATCTTCTCGGACCAGGCCGTAGATCACGCCGTCAACCCACTCGCCGTGGCGGTCGTACGCCTTTCGGCGTACTCCCTCGCGGACGAAGCCCGCCCGCTCCGCATGGCGCTGAGCCCGCTCGTTGAAGCCGTAGATCTCGAGCTGGAGCCGGTGGTAGCCGAGCTCGAAGATCAGGTGGCGCTGGAACAGCCGTGCGGCCTCGTCCGCCAGCCCCTTGCCGCGGAAGGACGGATGCACCGCGAGCGAGCCGAGGTTGGCGATCCGGCTGCGCTTGTTCGCAACCTGGAAGCCCATCAGGCCGGCCGGCTCGCCGTCGACCTCGATCACGAAGCGGCCGTACTCCTCCGGCTCGGACTGCGAGCGCTCGATCTCCTCGAGCAGCCCGCCGCGGTCGCGCGCGCGGATGACGGCCATGTACGGGTCGACGTCCTCGTGCGTCATCAGCTCGAGCAGGAAGTCGACGTCGCGCGGCTCGGCCCGCCGCAGCGTCACGTTCATGGGGAGGGCGCCGCGACCGGCTGGCGCCGAGCGAAGCGCACCGCGCCGGAGCCGAGCGCGACGCCCCCGAGGATCAGTGCCATCCCGGCGAGCTCCTCCCAGGTCAGCGGCTCGCCGAGCAGCACGACGCCGTAGAAGAGCGCCGTCACCGGCAGCAGGTAGGTGACGAGGCTGACGCGAGCCGAGCCGTCGCTGCGCAGCACGCGGTAGAGGATGATCTGGGCGAGCGCCGTCCCGATCACCGCCAGCGCGATCACCGAGCCGACCTCCTTCCAACCGGGCACGGCCGACGGCAGCTGCGCCAGACCAAAGGGCAGCAGCACGAGCAGGCCGCCGAGCATCGAGCTCGCCGAGAGCACGAGCCCGCTGGTGTTGGCGATCAGCCGCTGGCCCCAGAGGCTGCCGACGGCGTACGAGACCGACGCGACGACGACGGCCAGCGTCCCAGCAACGCCCCACCAGCCGCCCTGTGGGTGCACGCCGGCGAGCACGCCGACGCCGACGAGACCGAGCAGAAAGCCGGCCAGCCGCAGCCCGCGCACCGTCTCGCTCGGCTTGAACCTGATCGCGAGCAGAATCACGAAGATCGGCAGCGAGGCGTTCGCGATCGCGGCCACGCCGGAATCGATGTGGCGCTCGCCCCAGGCGATTAGCGTGAACGGGATTGCGCCGTTGACGACGCCGAGCCCGAAGCCTTCCCAGCCGAGCGCGCGCATCTCACCGACGGTTCGGTGCCAGCCGCGCTGCACCGCCAGGACGACGAGCAGCAGCGAGGAGGCGATCACCAGTCGCAGCATGATCATCGCCGCCGGCTCGAAGGCTCGTCCCGCGACCTTGATGAACATGTACGACGCGCCCCAGAAGGCGGCCAGGAGCGCGATGTAGATCACGTAGGAACGCGACACCGCATTCGAGGCTAGCTAGATTCGCGGTATGCGGATCTCACGCACTGTCATCCCGGTGCTGCTCGCGGCCGTGCTGCTCGGCGGCTGCGGCGGCGCGGCGGGCGACCGCACCGCGATGAATCAAAAGTTCGAGGCGATCGACTACGAGATCTCCAGGCTCGAGACGGTCACCTCGCAGTACAACGACGCCCATTTCTCAGCGGCGACCAAGCGGTACATCACCCTCGTCCGCCAGTACCACGACGTGCTCGGGCCCGAGGAGGCCAGGCGCCGCCTGAGCGACCGGGCGGACGAGATCAGCGCGTTTTGCCTGCCGTGCGCCGGGATGCTCGCCGACGCGGCGAAGAGTTACTAACCGTCGACCGGCTGCGGCTGCCGCGCCCGCTTGAACCGCACCGCTCCTCCTGTTCCCAGCGCCACGCCCGCGAGGATCAGCGCGAGGCCGCCGAAGGCCGAGGCGCCGAAGCGCTCCCCGAGGAAGATCGCGCCGTACGCCAGCGCGATCGGCGGGATCAGGTAGGTCACGAGCGACGCGTAGGCCGCTCCGGCCCCGCCGACCAGGCCGAAGAAGAGCAGGTAGGCGAGCGCCGTCCCGGGAATCCCGAGCGCGAGCACCGAGCCGATCGTCTTCCAGCCGGGCATCTGCCGCCGGCGCTTGCGCGACGCCGACGGGTAGCCAGACGAGCGTCGCGATCGCGGTCGAGGCGAAGGAGACCACGACCGGCTGGGCCGGCCCGAGGTAGCGGCCGGTCAGCAGCCCGCCGAGGCCGTAGCAGAACGCCATCCCGACGACCGCCAGGGCGCCGAGCACCTTGCCCTCCGGCTGGGCGCCGACGAGCAGCGCGACGCCGAGGAAGCCGACCCCGACACCGACGAGCCGCATCCCGGTCACCCGCACCTCGCGGAAGGCGACGAACGCGATCAGCGCGTTGAAGATCGGCACCGACGCCTGGATGATCGACGCGAGCCCGGAGTCGATCCGCGTCTCGCCCCAGGAGAGCAGCCAGAACGGGATCGCCGTGTTCACGAGCGCGACCACGACCAGCCAGACCCAGTTGGCGCGCAGCTGCCGGAGCGTCTCGCCGATGCCGACCACGAACGGAACGAGCGCGCCAAGCGTCAGTGCAGCGAGCCCGAGCCGGCCGACGATCAGCGTCGCCGGCGTCAGCTCCCGGACCGCAACCTTGATGAACAGGAACGACGAGCCCCAGATCAGCGCCAGCGCGATCAGCATGGCGAGATTGCGATGACGCCGCATCATGTTCATTAACGCGCGCTAGACCTGTCCTGTGAGGCGGCTAGACTCCGGCATCTGACGCGGGTCTCGGATCAGTCGCTCCACGAGGCACTCGGCCTCACCAACTTCGAGTACTCGCGAATCTGCGAGCTGCTCGAGCGCGACCCCAACCACTTCGAGCTGGCGGTCTTCTCGCTGCTCTGGTCGGAGCACTGCGGCTACAAGCACTCGGCGCCCCTGCTCAAGCGCCTGCCGAGCGCGGGCGAGCGCGTGCTGCAGGGGCCGGGCGAGAACGCGGGCGTGATCGACCTCGGCGAGGGCGAGGCGGTCGCGTTCAAGGTCGAGTCGCACAACCATCCGTCAGCGGTCGAGCCGTTCCAGGGCGCGGCCACCGGCGTCGGCGGGATCCTGCGCGACATCGTCGCGATGGGCGCGCGGCCGGTGGCGCTGCTCGACGGCCTCCGCTTCGGCGCGCCCGACTGGTCGTTCCGGCGCGCGGTCGCCGGGATCGGCCACTACGGCAACTGCGTCGGCGTGCCCACGGTCGGCGGCGAGACGGTCTTCGACGAGGCCTACGCCGGCAACTGCCTCGTCAACGCGATGTGCGTCGGGCTGCTGCCGGCCGAGCGCGTTACTCGCGCGGGAGCGCGCGGGGTCGGGAACCTGCTCGTCCTCTACGGCGCCACCACCGGCCGCGACGGGATCGGCGGCGCCTCGGTGCTTGCAAGCCAGGAGCTCGGCGAGGACGACGCCGACAAGCGCCCCACGGTCCAGGTCGGCGACCCCTTCACGGGCAAGAAGCTGATCGAGGCCTCGCTCGAGCTCGTCGAGGCAGGGCTCGTCGAGTCGCTGCAGGACTGCGGAGCGGCGGGGCTCGCCTCCTCGCTCGCCGAGATGGCCCGCGACGTGGGCGTCGACGTCCAGCTCGACCGCGTCCCGCTGCGCGAGGACGGGATGGAGCCGTGGGAGATCATGATCTCCGAGAGCCAGGAGCGAATGGTCGCCGTCGTCCGGCCCGAGCGGCTGGCGGAGGTCGAGGCCGTGCTCGCCCGCTGGGAGCTGCACCACGCGGCGATCGGCGAGGTGACCGAGACCGGGGAGCTGCGGGCCTTCTGGGACGACGAGGCGGTCGGCGAGATCCCGGCCGCGTTCCTCACGGACGAGTGCCCGCGCTACGAGGTCGACCGCCTCGCAGCCGCGCGACCGCGCGCCGACGTCGACCCGGTCAACCTCGAGCCGAAAGAGTGGATCTACCGGCAGTACGACCAGCTCGTCCTCTCGCGCACGGTGCGCCGGCCGGGGCTCGATGCGGCGGTGCTGCAGCTACGTCCTTCCTGGCGCGGCCTCGCCGTCTCGCTCGACGGCCCGCCGCCCGGCTGCCGCGACCCGCGCGAGGCCGGGCGGGCGGCAGTTCTCGGCGCGGCTCGCAACGTGGCCTGCGCCGGTGGCGAGCCGCTCGCGCTGACCGACTGCCTCAACTTCGGCAACCCGGAGAAGCCCGAGATCGGCTGGGAGCTGGCCGAGGCGATCGAGGGCATCGCCGAGACGGCGGAGGCGCTGGGGGTTCCGGTCGTCTCGGGCAATGTGTCGCTCTACAACGAGACCGACGGGCGGGCGATTCCGCCGACGCCCGTGGTCGGGTGCGTCGGGCTCGTGCCGGACGTGCGCGAGGCGCCGTCCGGCTGGCGGCCCGGCGACACGGTCTGGCTGGCCGAGGGCGACGAGCTCGAGCTGATCGGCTGGCTCTGGCGCAACGCTTCGAAGCTCTCGCTCGCCCATGACGTCGGCGCCGGCGGTCTCGCCCACGCGCTCGCAGAGGCCTCGGGCTTCAGCGGCCATGAGTTCACAGCCCATGGCGACGCCCCCTACGGCGCCGTGATCATGGCCGGCGAGCGCGCGGACTGGTCACACCTGCGCGAGCTCGGGACCGTGCGCTGATGTGCGGCGTCTTCGGCATCCGCGCGCCCGGGCGCGACGTCGCACGCGTGGCCTACTTCGGCCTGTTCGCGCTGCAGCACCGCGGCCAGGAGTCGGCCGGGATCGCCGTCTCCGACCACGGCCGGCTGACGGTGCTGCGCGAGATGGGTCTCGTCGCACAGGTGTTCGACGAACAGAAGCTCAGCGGCCTGCACGGCGACGCCGCGATCGGCCATACGCGCTACTCGACCACCGGCTCGACGCACTGGGCGAACGCGCAGCCGCTGATCCAGCGCGGGCACGGGCGGACGGTCGCCCTCGGGCACAACGGCAACCTCGTCAACGCGACGGAGCTGCGCGAGCAGCTCGCGGCCGAGGGCGTCACGCTCGGGACGACCTCCGACACCGAGTTGATCGCGGCCCTGATCGCGAACGACGAGGCGCCGCTCGAGGACGCCGTCGCCGGCGCGATGGCCCGACTCGAAGGCGCGTTCTCGGTGGTCGCGCTCTCGAACGGGACGCTGATCGGCTTCCGCGACCGGCACGGCTTTCGGCCGCTCTGCCTCGGCCGCGGCGAGCACGGCGAATGGCTGCTGGCCTCCGAGACCTGCGCGCTCGATCTCGTCGGCGCGGAGCTGGAGCGCGAGCTCTCGCCGGGCGAGCTGGTGCTGATCGACCAGGACGGCGTGCGCACGCGACAGGCGGTCGAGCCCGCGGAGCACGGCGCGCTCTGCATCTTCGAGTTCTTCTACCTGGCCCGCCCGGACACGCGGCTGGACGGCGTCGAGGTGCACGGCGCGCGCCTGCGCATGGGCGAGCGCCTCGCCGCCGAGGCGCCGGTCGAGGCCGACCTCGTCCTGCCGATCCCGGACTCCGGCACCCCGGCCGCGATCGGCTTCTCGCGTGCGACGGGGATCCCGTTCTCGGAGGGCCTGATCAAGAACCGCTACGTCGGCCGCACCTTCATCCAGCCCGACCAGGGCCTGCGCGAGCAGGGCGTGAAGCTGAAGTTCAACCCGCTCGCCGAGGTCGCCGGCAAGCGCGTGGTCGCCGTCGACGACTCGATCGTCCGCGGCAACACGACCCGCAAGATCGTCGAGCTCCTCTTCGAAGCCGGAGCGGCCGAGGTGCACGTCCGCGTCTCGGCGCCGCCGGTCGTCGGCCAGTGCTTCTACGGGATCGACCTGGCCGCCGAGGACGAGCTGATCGCTTCGACGCGGACGGTCGAGCAGATCCGCGAGCACATCGGCGCCACCTCGCTCGCCTACCTCTCGCTGGAGGGTCTGGAAGCCTCGACGACCAGGCCGCCGAACGAGCTCTGCCGCGCCTGCCTCACGCGGGACTACCCGACGGCAGTCCCGCGTGAGGGCGCGAAGCTCAGGTTCGAGCCAGTTCGGGCCTAGCTATTGCTCGAGGACGCGGCTCGCCTTCGCGATCCCGCGGCTGAGGATGTAGAACGCAGTCAGGACGACCGTGAAGACGCACCACCGGTCGGTGTCGACGCTTTCGGCCGCGATCCAGATGATGATCAGGGTGATCTCGATCACCGCGTAGAGCAAGAACTCCGCGTTGCCCGGGACGGGCAGCCGGGCGCCCGCCGGGAAGTTCGGCAACCCCTGGGGGGTCGACATGCCAGCTCTCCTTTCTTCAGGCCGCTAGGCCGGGGACGTGCACGATTTCCAGCTTGATGCCGTCGGGATCGTAAAAGAACACGGCGTAGTACCCCGGGAGATACGAATACTCCTCGGGGCCGCTCTCGATCTCGGCGCCCTGGTCTCGGAGCCAGTCGGCCCGCTCGTTGACGACTGCCCGCGAGCCGGCCTCGAGCGCGAGGTGGTGCAGGCCGACCCGGTAGCGGTCGAACGCGCCCTCGCTCTGCGCCTCGCGCAGGCCGAGCGAGCACCCCGCGCCGGAGAGGTACCAGATCGTCTCGCCGCGCTCGCCCTCGACCTCGCCGATCCGGTGGAAGCCGAGCGGCGCGAGCAGGTCGCGATAGAACGGCAGGCTGCGCTCGATCGACGAGACGACGAGGTCGACGTGATGGAGCGCGTAGCCGTTCATGTGCCAACCGTCACGTTCCGCGTGCTCGGCGCTCTTCCTGCAGAATCGGGCGCAGTTGGAGTTGTTCCACTACCACCTGGTGACGAGCGACGTCCGGGATGTCGAGGCGCGCTACCTGGGCAAGCTCGGCTTCCGACTGATCGCGCGCTACGGGCGGATCGGCGAGGACCAGGTGCACTTCGAGGCCGGCGTCTCGTGGGAGGAGCTCGAGCAGAAGGGCTTCCGGCACCGGCTCTCGGAGCTCGAGCGCGGGGCGGTCAACGTCGTCGTCCAGCCGGGCCAGTGGCCGCTGCCGCGGGTCGACCATCTCGGCGTGGCGCTCGACGACGACGAGTTCCGCGAGGTGCTCGAGCGAGCGACCAAGCGCCGGCTACGCGTGCAGGAGTACCCCGGCCGACGGACGTTCGTCGCCACCGATGCCGGCTACCGGCTCGAGGTGCACCCGCAGCGCGACTGGATCGACGAGCTGCTCGAGAACGCCGACGAGTTGCGCCTGGAGGAGCTGCACCTGCGGGCCGACGACCCCGGCGCGAAGGCCGAGGCGCTCGGCCAGCTGCTCGAGCTCGAGCGGTCGGACGGCGACGTCGTGGTCGGCGGGGCCACCGTTCGTTTCCTCCCCGAAGGCCCGCGCGGCCGGCCGGAGCTGCACGCCGAAGTGTTCGAGTAGGTCGAGAGCATCTCGTGTCCTAGCCGCAGTCCGCTCTAGACTCGCGTCGTGAGCTCCGGGGGCAGGACCTACGAGGCGGCGGGGGTCTCCCTTGCGGCCGCGGAGGCAGTGGTCGACCGGCTGCGCGCGGCCGTCGAGTCGACCGGGGCCGAAGGGTTCGGTGGCTTCGCGGGGCTCTACCCGCTGGATGAGCGGCGCTTCCTCGCCGCGACCACGGACGGCGTCGGCTCCAAGCTCGTCCTCTCGCGGCGGGCAGGCCGTCTGCGCGACGCGGGCCGCGACCTGGCCGCCCACTGCATCGACGACGTGCTCACCACGGGCGCCGAGCCGCTCTTCCTGCTCGACTACGTCGCCGCCCACGAGCTCGAGCTCGAGCAGGTGGCCGAGCTCGTCGAGGGCGCGGCCGAGGTCTGCCGCGAGGCCGGCTGCGCGCTGATCGGTGGCGAGACGGCCGAGCTGCCCGGCGTCTACCGCGAGCAGGAGCTCGACTTCGCCGGCACCTGCGTCGGGATCGTCGACCGGGAGCGCCTGATCGACGGAAAGCGCTGCGAACCGGGCGACGTCGTGCTCGGCCTCCCCTCCTCCGGCCTCCACACGAACGGCTTCTCGCTCGTGCGCGCGCTCGTCGGCGAGGACGACTTCGACGCCGACCTGCTGCTCGCGCCGCACCGGCTCTACCTGGACGACATGCGCGCCCTGCGGGAGCGGGCAGACGTCAAGGCGCTCGCGCACGTCACCGGCGGCGGGATCCTCGGCAACCTCTCGCGCGTGCTGCCCGACGGTGTCGGCGTGGAGCTCGACTGGGACTCGTGGGAGCGCCCGGCGGTCTACGCATGGCTCGACGAGCAGGGTGTCGCCGAGGAGGAGCAGCGGAGGGTCTTTAACCTCGGGGTCGGCATGTGCGCAGTCGTTCCGGCCGCCGATGCCGACTCGGGCGCCGTGATCGGGAGGCTCGTGTGATCGGCGTTCTCGTGAGCGGCGAGGGCACCAACCTGCAGGCGCTGATCGACGAGGGCCTGCCGATCGTGGCGGTCGCCAGCAACCAGGCGGACGCGCGGGCGCTCGAGCGGGCAGAGGCAGCCGGGGTCGCGACCGCCGCCTTCGAGCTCGACGAGTTCGACGACCGCGAGGCGCGCGACGCGGCGATGGCCGACTGGCTGACGGATCACGGCGTCGACCTGGTCGTCTGCGCCGGGTACATGCACCTGCTGCGGCGCTGCTTCCTCACGCGCTTCCCGGGACGGATCGTGAACACGCACTCGGCGCCGCTGCCCGAGTTCCCGGGGCCACACCCGATCCACGACGTGCTCGCGGCCGGCGTGCCCGAGACCGCGGCGACCGTGCACTACGTCGACGGCGGCGTCGACACCGGCCCCGTGATCGCCGCCGAGCGCGTGCCCGTGCTCCCCGGCGACGACGCCGAGACGCTGAAGGCCCGCGTGCAAGCCGTCGAGCACCGGCTCCTGCCGCAGGTCGTGCGGGGCCTGATCTCGTGATCCGCCGCGCGCTGATCTCGGTGTACGACAAGCAGGGGCTCGAGCCGTTCGCGCGCGGGCTCGCCGCGCTCGACGTCGAGCTCGTCGCCAGCGGCGGCACGGCCACGTTCCTGCAGAAGACCGGGATCCCGGTGACGCCGGTGGAGGACCTGACCGAGGTGCCCGAGTTGCTCGGCGGCCGGGTCAAGACGCTCCACCCGCGCATCCACGCCGCGATCCTCGCGCGCCGCAACCCAGCCGACAACGCCGCGCTGGACGAGCACGGGATCGAGCCGTTCGACCTCGTCTGCGTCAACCTCTACCCGTTCGAGGAGGTCACCTCTCGGCGCGCGGTCGGCGAGCAGGACGCGGTCGAGATGATCGACATCGGCGGCCCGGCGATGCTGCGCGCGGCTGCGAAGAACTTCGCGCACGTCGCCCCCGTCTGCAGCCCCGCACGCTACGACGAGGTGCTCGAGGAGGTGCGCGAGCGCGGCGACCTGCTGCTTGAGACGCGCCGCCGGCTCGCCGGCGAGACCTTCGCCATGACCGCTGCCTACGAGGCCGCGATCGCGAACTGGTTCTCCGACCCGGAGGCCTTCCCGGCCGCACTGCTGCCGGGCTTCACGAAGGAGCTCGAGCTCGCCTACGGCGAGAACCCGCACCAGCGGGGGGCCTACTACTCGGAGCACGGCGCGCGACGGCACTTGCTGTCGCGCGTGGAGCAGCTGCACGGCCGCGAGCTCTCGTTCAACAACCTGAACGACCTCTCGGCCGCCCGGCTGGTGGTACGTGAGTTCGAGCTGCCAGCCTGCGTGATCGTCAAGCACGCGAATCCGTGCGGGGTCGCGATCGCGGGCTCGATCGAGCAGGCCTACGAGCGCGCGCTCGCCGCCGACCCGATCTCCGCGTACGGCGGCGTGGTCGTGCTCAACCGGCCGGTCAGCGAGGCGCTGGGCGAGAAGCTCGCCGAGCAGTTCGTGGAGGTGCTGTTCGCGCCGGGCTTCGACGAGGCGGCGCTCGCGCTGCTGACGGAGAAGCCGGCGACACGGATCCTCGAGGACAAGGAGCGTCGGCGCGACAACCCGGGAGAGCGCGACCTCAAGCGCGTGCTCGGCGGCGTGCTCGTGCAGGAGCGCGACTCCGACATCGAGGACCGCGAGGGCATGGAGGTCGTCTGCGGCTCGCCGAGCGAGATGGCGTGGGGCGACCTGCTGTTCGCGTGGCGGGTCTGCAAGCACGTCAGCTCGAACGCGATTGTGCTCGCGCACGACCTGCAGACGATCGGGATCGGCGCGGGCCAGATGAGCCGCGTCGACTCGGTAAGGATCGCGCTCGACAAGGCGCGCGAGCACGGGCACCCGACCGCCGGCGCGGTGATGGCCTCGGATGCGTACTTCCCCTTCGCGGACGGGCCGCAGCTCGCGCTGGCCGCGGGTGTGACCGGCGTGATCCAGCCGGGTGGCTCGAAGCGCGACGGCGAGGTGATCGAAGCTGTCAAGCGAGCCGACGCGACGATGATCTTCACCCACCGCCGCCACTTCCGGCACTGATGGACGATCACGACGTCGAGCTGCGGAACCGCATCTACAAACGGTTCGTGGAGTTCGGAGAGGTACCGGCCCCCGATGAGCCCGGCCTGCAACGCCTGCACGACGAGCACGCGCTGGTGCTCGACGACTCCGGCGTCCGTATGTTGGCGCCATTCTCCGCCGTGCCGACGCCTATCGGGTCGAGGCCGGCGGCCGCTCGTGGTACGGCAACTGCGTCTGGGACGCCTTCGGAATCCCCGCGGCGCTCGGGGTCGACGGCCACATCTCGACGACCTGCTCGGACTGCGGCGAGGCGCTCGAGGTCGACGTCGTCGACCGGCGCCCGTGGCCGAGCGACCTGGTCGCCCACATCCTCCTGCCGGCGCGGCGCTGGTGGGACGACATCGTCTTCACCTGAAGCACGATGAACCTCTTCCGGTCGGAAGAGCACGTGGCACGCTGGCTCGAGGCGAACGGCTATGAGCCCGGCGCGACCCTCGGCGCCGAGCAGATCTGCGACCTCGCCCAGGCCTGGTGGGGCGACCGGCTGGCGCCGGACTGGCGGCCGCACACGCTCGAGCAGAACCAGGCGATCCTGGACGGGCTCGGGCTGAACGGCGAGTTCTGGCGGCTGGCCTAGGGCAACCGGCGCGCGACGACGTCGACGTGGCCGGTCGCTCCGGAGAGGTCGATCGTCTCGGGGCCGAGGAAGTGCGTCGTCGTCTTGCCGTTGACGGTGACCGCGCCGAGCCGCTGGCCGGCCGGCAGGCGCAGCCGCAGCCGCAGCGGCCCGCTAAACCCGCTCGGCAGATCGATGCTCGCCTGCACCGACGTGGCACCGGCGTCGAGCATGTACGAGAGCTGCCCGAAGCTCGTCTGCAGGCGCCGCACCGCGATCTGCTTGCCCGCCGCGAGCCAGGCGCGGGGCGTCGCGTAAGCGAGCTCGAGCCCCTGCGGCACGCCGCTCGCACCGTTGGTCTCGTGCACGAGCGTCAGCCGCAGCGTCTCGAGGAAGAAGGCGTTGTTCGCGCTGTTCGGCGGCCGGTGCATCGAGCGGTAGTACCGGCCTGAGAACGGCGCGAGCGTCGAGCCCTCGCCGGAGACGAAGGTGTTCTCGGTCATGCCCGCGCCGAGCTTGCCGTAGAGGCTGAGCACCAGCTGGTCGGGCTGGTCGTTGTCGGCGAGGAAGCGGGCGACGTTCGTGCCGTAGACGTCGTCGGAGCCGGGGCGCTCGTACCCCGGGTTGATGACGCCCGTGTGCGGGCTGAAGCGGACGAGGCCGAGGAAGCGTGAGCCGTGGTTCAGCAGGTAGCGCAGCACGCCGGTCGCCTCGGCGCTCCCGGGCCGGATGAAGCCGGAGGCGAGCACGTACGGCATCACGAGGTTCCAGTAGGCGCCGCGCTTCGTGCTGGTCAGCGCGTCGTAGGGGCGCTCCAGCCCGTCCACGAGCGCGATCGGCACGAACAGCGACCCGTCGGGAAGCCAGACCTCGGACGCGGCGACGGCGCTGCGGAGCCCTGTCTCGAGCCGGTCGGCGGCCGCGGTCGCCTGTGCCGCGAGCAGCGGCCGGCCGGTTCGCGCCCACAGGTCGGCGGTGGCGCGCAGGCCCTGCAGCGCGAGCACCTGCGCGTGTAGGCCGTAGATCGGGCCGGTGATGTCGGCGCCGTAACGCTCGCGTCGGAGCAGACCCGTCGCCGCCGACGCGTCGAGCTGGCGCCCGAACGACTGGATGTCCCGCCGGAAGCGCGGCGTCACCCGCTCGACGAAGTTGGTGTCCCCGAAGCGGCGAAGGTAGTCGGCCGAGCCCACCATCCGCTCGCCGGCGGAGCGGTTCGGGAAGAGCGTCGGCGCACGCAGCGCCTGGTCGAGAATCGCCCGCTCGACGCCGGGATAGCCGTAGGCGCCCATCACCTCGCCCACGTCGAGCAGCTCCCAGGAGAAGTGCGCGTAGGCGTTCCCGAGGCTGTAGCGCCAAGACAGCATCAGGTTCTGGATCAGCAGGTTCCGCTCGGCGTCGTACACGCGCTGCTCCGGGACGACGAGTTCGGCTCCGGTCTCCAGGCGCTTGGCCCAGTAGTCCTCGACGCTCGCCCGCGCGTGCTCGTAGGTCACCTTGTTCACCTGCACCGGCCGCGTCTTGCTGGCCCGGTCGAGCCAGGCGAGGTAGATCGCCCGCGGCCGGTGCACCGTGGTGACGAGCGAGCCCCCGTCGAAGCGC
Source organism: uncultured Actinomycetes bacterium (assembly GCA_963772975.1). Taxonomy (GTDB): domain Bacteria; phylum Actinomycetota; class Thermoleophilia; order Gaiellales; family Gaiellaceae; genus AC-32. The sequence continues at coordinate 742,691 of CAVYZH010000010.1, read as the reverse complement.
AGGTTCTTGCCAAAGAGCAGGCGCGCGCGGCGCCCGTGACGCAGCTGGTGCCTAACCCGGTGCAGGCGCACCGAGGGCGTGAAGCGGATGCGCGCCGCGCGGGCGCGGGCCCCGCTCGGGTCGACCGTGAGCCGGATGAAGCTGACGAGCGCGCGGGTCTGCGGAATCCGCGCCGCGAACGACTCCTGTCGGTAGTGGACGCCCTCCGCGTCGGTGTAGGCCGTGTCGAGGATCGGCAGATAGCCCTGGGCGAGGCGCGGCGTCTCGAGCCGGCTCGGGCAGGAGCCGTACCGCTCCTTCCCGCGCGAGCCGACGAAGACGGTCAGCTTCGAGCCGTCCACCCGACGCGAGACAACCTGGCTCCCGTCGGCCACGTGCAGCTGCACGACGCCCGCGCCGCCCCAGCCGCGCGGCTGGCCGAAGGGGAGGTAGTAGACGCCGGAGTCGGTCAGACGCCTCGGCTTCAGCCCGGCGGGCTTGCCGACCATCATCAGCGGATGCAGGAGGCCGCGAACGCCGTCGTAGGTCGGCCCGGCCGGCGACGACAGCAGCGCGTTCCCCCAGGCGTCCTGCCGCTGCGCGAGCGCCTGCAGAACGCCGGCGTCGTAGGCCGGATCGGCAGGAAGCGGCACGCAGGCCGAGGCGTCGCGCCCGCCGCCGGCCCCGGCGCTGGCGACGCCTGTGAGCACGACGACGGCCGCGGCGAGGGCCACCCGACGCCAGAGGGCTTCGCTTGCCACCGCGCGAATCTTGATGCATCGAGCGGCCGTAGGCATCCCCCGACCGCGTTTGTGCCGAGCTCGCACCGTTCGTTACGCTGGCCAGGATGAGCCCCGCCGCCGACCGCCGCTGGCTGATCCTCGCGATCGTCGGCGCCGCGTTCTTCATGACCGTCCTCGACGTCGCGATCGTGAACGTCGCGATCCCGTCGATCCAGAGCGACTTGAACGTCACCGAGACGACGGTCCAATGGGTGCTGATCGCCTACGCGATCACGTTCGGCGGCTTCCTCTTGCTCGGCGGCCGGATGGCCGACCTGCTCGGCCGCAAGCGGATCTTCCTCGTCGGGCTCGTCCTCTTCACCGTCGCCTCGCTCGTCTGCGGCCTCGCCAACAACATCTCGGTGCTGATCGGCGCGCGCGCTGTCCAGGGCGTCGGCGCGGCGATCATCTCGCCCGCCGCCCTGTCGATCGTGACGACCACCTTCGAGGAAGGCGCGGAGCGGAACAAGGCCCTCGGGATCTGGGGCGCTCTGGGCGGCTCCGGCGCCGCCGCAGGCGTGCTCATCGGCGGGATCCTGACCGAGTATCTCGGCTGGGAGTGGATCTTCTTCGTCAACGTCCCGGTCGGCGCGCTCGTGTTCGCGCTGGCGCTGCCGTTCGTCCCCGAGAGCCGTGCCGAGCTGGGTCATCACCGTTTCGACGTGGCCGGCGCCGTCACCGTCACCGGCGGCCTGGCGCTGCTCGTGTACGCGATCTCGAAGGCGCCCGACGTCGGCTGGGGGTCGGCGCAGACGATCCTGCTGCTGCTCGCCTCGATCGCGATCCTGGCGGTCTTCGTTTTGATCGAGCGGCGCTCGAGCGCGCCGCTGGTGCCGTTCCGGATCTTCCGGATTCGGCCGGTGCTCGGCGCAAACGTCGTCGGCTTCCTCCTCGGTGCCGTGATCTTCGCGAACTTCCTCGTGTTGACCCTCTACGTCCAGCAGATACTCGGCTGGTCGGCGGTCAAGACCGGAGTCACGTTCCTCGCGACCGCGGGGACGGTCGTCATCTGGGCCGGTGTCGCCCAGGCGCTGACGACGCGCTACGGCCCGCGGCCGGTGATCACGATGGGAATGCTGATCCTGGCCGCCGCCATGGCCTGGTACACCCAGCTCCCGGTCGACGGCCACTTCTGGCCCGACCTGCTGCCGCCCTACCTGATCTTCGCGCTCGGCCTGGCGTTCGGGTTCGTCCCGGTGACGATCGCTGCGCTCTCCCAGGTCGCGCCGTCGGACGCCGGGCTCGCCTCGGGACTGATCAACACGAGCCAGCAGATCGGTGGTGCGATCGGCGTCGCGATCGCCTCCACGGTCTTCACCTCGTACGTCAACTCGAATCTGGGCGGCGGCCGCAGCGTCGCGCAGGTGTACACCACTGGCTATCAGCACGCCTTCTGGGCCTTGATCGCCCTCGCGCTGCTCGGGGCGGTGCTCGCGTTCGTGCTGCTGCGGGGGACGAAGGTCGAGGCTCCCGAGAGCCAGCCCGCGCAAGCCGCGGCCTGAGTACGCTTGGCGGCCATGGCGCGCGAGTATCCGACGCTGCTCGAGCTGGTCGGCAACACCCCGCTCGTTCGGCTCCAGAAGGTCGTTCCCGAGGGCGCCGCAACCGTCCTTGCCAAGCTGGAGTTCCTCAACCCGGGCGGCTCGATCAAGGACCGGATCGCGATCACGATGATCGACGCGGCCGAGCGCGAGGGGAAGCTGAGGCCCGGCGGCACGATCGTCGAGCCGACCTCCGGGAACACCGGCACCGGCCTCGCGATCGTCGCCGCACTGCGCGGCTACCGCTGCATCTTCACGATGCCGGACAAGATGAGCCGCGAGAAGATCTCGCTGCTCAAGGCCTTCGGCGCCGAGGTGATCGTCTGCCCCTACGCCGTCGCGCCCGAGTCGCCGGAGAGCTACTACTCCGTCTCCGACCGGCTCGCCGAGGAGATTCCCGGGGCCTACAAGCCCGACCAGTACCGCAACGAGGGCAACCCGCGCTCGCACTACGAGACGACGGGCCCCGAGATCTGGGAGCAGACCGGCGGCGAGCTCGACGCGCTCGTGATCGCGGTCGGCACCGGCGGCACGATCACCGGGACCGCCCATTACCTGAAGTCGCAGAACCCCGATCTCGAGATCGTCGGCGCTGACCCCGAGGGCTCGATCTACACCTCAGGCCCGGAGAAGCAGCACCCGTACCTGGTCGAAGGGATCGGCGAGGACTTCTACCCGGAGACGTTCGACCCGTCGGTCGTCGACCGCTGGGTGACCGTCGGCGACCGCGAGTCGTTCCTGACGGCGCGCCGGCTGGCGCGCGAGGAGGGCCTGCTCGTCGGCGGCTCGGGCGGCACCGCGGCCTGGGCGGCGATCGAGATCGCCAAGGAGCTCGGGCCGGGCAAGACCGTGGTCACGCTCTTCCCCGACGGCGGCCGCGCCTACCTGTCGAAGTTCTTCGACGACAACTACCTGGTCGAGCTCGGCTTCCTCGAGCGAGGCGCGCCGACGCCCAAGGTGGCCGAGGTGGTGCGCTTCAAGCAGCAGAACGGCGAGGCGCCGGAGCTCGTCACGATCGAGTCGCACCAAAAGGTGGGCGCGGCGATCGACCTGATGCAGCAGTACTCGATCTCCCAGCTGCCGGTGATGCGGCACGACTCGGGCGGCTCGCTCGCGGACGTGGTCGGCTCGCTGCAGGAGCGCGGGCTGCTCGACCTGGTCTTCCGCAACCCGGACGCGCTCAACGAGGAGGTCGCCGCGGCGATGCAGCCCCCGCTCGCGGCGGTCGAGGCGGACGAGTCGCTGGACGAGGTCTTCTCCGCCCTGACCGGCGGCAGCCAGGCCGTCGTCGTGGCCACACGCGGCAAGCCGACCGGGATGCTGACCCGCTCCGACCTGCTCGAGTACCTGGCGCGCAAGTGACGGAGCGCCTGGAGCAGCTGCTGACCGAGGCGTTTCCGGGCGCCGAGGTCGCGGTCGAGGACCGCACCGGCGGCGGCGACCACTTCCAGGTGACGGTCGCGAGCGTCCGCTTCGACGGCCTCTCGCTCGTCGAGCAGCACCGGCTCGTCTACGACGCTCTCGCCTCCCCGCTCGCCGATGGCACCATTCACGAGTTGCGAATCAAGACGAAAGGATCGAAGTGACTGACCTGAACGACCAGATCAAGCAGATCGTCGAGACCGAGGACGTGGCCGTGTTCATGAAGGGCACGCCGCAGTTCGTGATGTGCGGCAACTCGCAGCGCGCGCTCGAGGCGCTGCGCCGGGCGGGCGCGCCCGTGACCGCGGTCGACGTCTTGCCCGACCCGCGCATCCGCGAGGAGCTGACGGCGCTCTCGGGCTGGCCGACGATCCCGCAGGTCTTCGTGCGCGGCGAGCTGGTCGGCGGCGCCGACATCGTCGAGGAGCTCGAGGCCTCCGGTGAGCTCGAGCGGACGCTGCGCGAGAAGCTCGGCGCCGACTACGGCACGACCCAGGAGCGGGTAGTCACCGTCGCCTGACCGCGCTAGGGTCTCCTCGGGTCATCAATTTCTCGAGGAGGGTCAATGCCTGAAGCAGTCGCCGTCGCGACCGCCGACAGCGGTCGTCGTAGGTCGCTGATCGGTTCCACCGTGATCGCTGTCACGTTCGTCGCGGTCTCGATCGTGTTCGCCGCGAACACCCAGTGGTACTTCGTCTTCAAGATGCTCCACGTCGGCGCCGCGGTGGTGTGGGTCGGCGGCGGGCTCTTCCTCACGGTCTGCGCGATCCTGGCCGAGCTCGCACGCAACGACGACCAGCTGCTGCAGGTCGGCCACTGGGCCGAGACCGTGGCAGGGCGGCTGTTCCCGCTGATGTCCTTCGTCGTGCTGGGATTCGGGATCGCGATGGCCGCCAACGGCGACATCGGCTACGACCAGTTCTGGATCGTCTTCGGGCTGATCGCGTGGGCCTTCTCGGCGGCGACGGGAATCCTCTTCCTCGGTCCGGAGGCGAAGCGGCTGAACGTCGCGGCCGCCGAGCACGGGCCCAAGTCGCCCGAGGTGCAGGCGCGGCTACGGCGGATCCTGCTCGTCGCGCGTGCGGACGTGGCGCTGATGTTCCTGATCGTGTTCGACATGGTCGTCAAGCCCTTCAGCTAGCCCACGCGGCCTAGAATCGAACCGTGGACTTCGAGACGCGAGCGATCCACGACGGACAGGGGCCGGATCCGGCCACCGGCTCGATCACGGTGCCGATCTACCAGACCTCGACGTTCGTGCAGGAGGCGGTCGGGGAGACCAAGGGCTACGACTACGCGCGCGTCTCGAACCCGACGCGGACCGCGCTGCAGCTCTGCCTCGCCTCGCTCGAGGGTGCCGAGCACGGCGCTGCGTTTTCCTCGGGCCTCGGCGCGACGACGACGCTGATGCACCTGCTCAACCCGGGCGACCGTGTGGTGGCGGTGGCCGACGTCTACGGCGGCGTCTACCGGATGTTCTCGCAGGTCTACGAGCCGAAGGGCTACCTCTTCGACTGGGTCCCCGCAGAAGAGGTGAACACCAATCTGAGCGCTCACCTCGACGAGCGGACGCGGATGGTCTGGCTCGAGACGCCGACCAACCCCCTGCTGAACGTCGTCGACATCCGGGCCGCCGCCGAGGCCGCGCACGCGGCCGGCGCGCTGGTCGTGGTCGACAACACGTTCGCCTCGCCGTACCTGCAGCAGCCGCTCTCGCTCGGTGCCGACGTGGTCGTCCACTCGACGACGAAGTACCTCGGCGGACACTCCGACCTGATCGGCGGCTTCATCGCCACCAACGACCCGACCGTCGCCGAGCGGATGCAGTTCCTGCAGAAGTCGCTGGGCGCCGTCCCGGGACCGTTCGACTGCTGGCTCGTGCTGCGCGGACTGAACACGCTCGCGGTGCGAATGCGGGAGCACTGCCGCAACGCGCACGTGGTCGCGGGCTTCCTCGAGCGGCACCCGAAGGTCGAGCAGGTGCTGTACCCGGGCCTGCCCACCCACCCGGGCCATGCGATCGCCGCCCAGCAGATGCGGGACTTCGGCGGGATGGTCTCGTTCCTGGCCGAGTCGGAGGAGGAGGCTGTCGCGATCTGCGAGCGCACGAGGATCTTCAAGCTCGCCGAGAGCCTCGGCGGCGTCGAGAGCCTGATCGAGCACCCGGCCCGGATGACGCACGCCTCGACAGCCGACGCGCCGTTCGCGGCGCCGCGCAACCTCGTGCGGCTCTCCGTCGGGCTCGAGTCGCCGGAGGACCTGATCGCCGACCTCGAAGCCGCGCTCGTCCGTTCCACCGCCGCCGCCGGCGCCTGACGCGTGCCGCGCGTTCCCGTGCCGGCCGACGTCGACGAGTTTCTCCGACGCCCGAACCCGGCGGTCGTCGCGACCCTGCGGCCCGATGGCTCGCCGCACAGCGTGCCCACCTGGTACGACTGGGAGGACGGCCGCGTGCTGCTGAACATGGAGGACAGCAGGCTGCGGCTCGGCTACCTGCAGCGCGATCCACGCGCGGCGCTGACGGTGCTCGGCAGCGGCGACGACGACTGGTACAGCCACGTCAGCCTGCTCGGGCGGGTCGTCTCGATCACGGACGACGAGTCGCTCGAGGACATCGACCGCCTCGCGCTGCGCTACACGGGCAGGCCCTTCCGCACGCGTGACAGGCCGCGGGTCAGCGCCTGGCTCGAACCGGAACGCTGGCACGGGTGGAGCTGATGCCCGAGCCGCTCGACCTGCGCCACCTCGGCCACGAGCGGGTGATCGGCTCGTACCTGCTCGAGACCGAGGACGGCCTCGCGCTGCAGGACTGCGGTCCCACGACCTGCGTGCCCGAGCTGAAGGCCCGGCTTGCCGAGCGGGGCCTGCAGCTCCGCGACGTCCGTCACCTGCTCCTCTCCCACATCCACCTCGACCACGCCGGCGCGGCGGGCGCGCTCGTGCGCGAGCACCCGGGCCTGCAGGTGCACGTCTCGGAGATCGGCGCGCCGCACCTCGTCGACCCGAGCCGGCTCGAGCGCAGCGCCCGGCGGCTGTACGGCGACGACTTCGACCGCCTCTGGGGCGAGCTCGTGCCGGTGCCGAGCGAGAACGTTCACATCGTCGGCGACCAGACGCTCGGGCTGGCGACCTTCCCGAGCCCCGGCCACGCGAGCCATCACGTCTGCTACCTCGACCCCGAGGGCACGCTCTACGCGGGCGACGCGGCGGGCGTGCGGATCCGGCCGAGCGAATTCGTGCTGCCACCGACGCCGCCGCCCGAGGTCGACCTCGAGGCCTGGGAGCGCACGATCGACGAGCTCGAGCGGCGCGAACCGAGCCGAATGGCGCTGATCCACTTCGGCGTCTTCGCTGACGTCGAGCGCCACCTCGAGGAGCTCCGCCGCCGCCTGCACGCGTGGGCCGAGCGCGTCCGCGCGGGCGCGACCGAGGAGCAGTTCGCCGCCATGGCCGCAGACGACCTCGCCGCCGACCAGGCCGCGTACGAGCAGGCGATGCCGTTCTGGCAGTCGTACGCGGGCCTGAAGCGCTACTGGGAGAAGCGTGCTGCGTAACTCCAGTCCTCTGGTCGAACGCGACTTCCGTCTCCTGCTGTCGGCGCGGACGATCTCGTTCCTCGGCAACTCGTTTGCGATCGTCGCGCTGGCGTTCGCCGTCCTCGAGCTGACCGGCTCCAAGGCCGACCTCGGCTACGTCCTGGCCGCGCGCGCGATCCCGACGCTGCTGTTCCTGCTGGTCGGCGGGATCTGGTCCGATCGTCTCCCGCGGCACCGGGTGATGGTCGTCTCGAACGTCGTCTCGGGCGCGAGCCAGGCCGCGATCGCGATCCTGCTGTTCTCCGGGCATGCGGAGATCTGGGAGGTGGCCGCGCTCACGGCAGTGGCCGGCGCGAGCTCGGCCTTTTTCTTCCCGGCCTCGAGCGGCATCGTGCCGCAGACCGTGCCCGAGTCGAAGCTGCAGCCGGCGAATGCCATCCTGCGGCTCGGCCGCAACGGCTCGATGATCGTCGGCGGCGCGCTCGCCGGCCTCGTCATCCACGCAACGAGCCCGGCCACCGGGATCGCGATCGACGCGGCATCGTTCGGGGTTGCCGCGCTGCTCACCGCAGCGATGCGCATCCCGAGGAGCGAGCGGATGGAGGGCTCCAACTTCTTCGCCGACCTCTCGCTCGGCTGGCGGGAGTTCACCTCTCGGACGTGGCTCTGGGCGATCGTGCTCCAGTTCGGCGTCGTCAACGCCGTCGAGCAAGGCGCTTCGGGCGTGCTCGGGCCCGCGATCTCGAAGGAGCATTTCAGCGGCGCCCTCGGCTGGGGGCTGATCCTGGCCGCCGAGTCGGCCGGGCTGATCGCCGGCGGACTGATCCTGCTGCGCCGGCGGCCGCAGCAGATCCTGCTGGTGGCGACCTTCGGCGTGCTGCTGACCTTGCCGCTGCTGCTGGCCCTCGCGGCCCCGCTGCCGTTCGGCGCCGTGCTGGGCTTTGCGTTCCTCGCCGGGATCGGGGTCGAGACCTTCGGGATCCTCTGGGACACGACGATGCAGCAGGAGATTCCGGCCGACCGCCTCTCGCGCGTCTACTCCTACGACGCGCTCGGCTCGTGGGCGCTCGTGCCGCTGGGCTACGCGATCGCGGGACCCGTCTCCGAGGCGCTCGGCACGCGAACGACCTTGATGGCCGCTGCCGGGTTCAGCCTGCTGGCGACCGTGGCCGTGCTGTTCGTGCCCGGGGTACGGCACCTGCGCCGTCGGGGCCACGTGCACTCGACCGAGCCCTCGCTCGTCTCGTAGCTACCTCGCGGCGATCGCGGCTTCGTAGGCGCGCACGTAGTCGCCGACCATCCGCTCGGGGGCGAACCGCTCTTCGGCGTAGCGTCGCGCCTCGCGCGGGTCGATCTCGTCCGCGCGCTCGAGCGCGTCCGGGATGTCGCGCCACGAGTCGACCACGAGCCCGCCTCGGCCGTCCTCCTCGATCACCTCGGGGACGGCGCCGTGCCGCGTCGCGATCACCGGCGTCCCGCACGCCATCGATTCGATCATCACCAGTCCGAACGGCTCCTCCCACTCGATCGGGAAGAGCGTCGCGCGCGCGTTCTGCAGCAGCTCGACCTTCGTGCCGTGGTTGACCTCGCCGAGGTATTCGATCCCGTTGCCGAGGTGCGGCTCGATGAATTCGGCGAAATACTCCTTCTCCTTCGGCTCCCGTACCTTGCCCGCGAGCTTGAGCGGGAGGCCGAGCTCCATCGCGACCGCGACCGCGCGGTGCGCGCCCTTCTCGTGGTTCATGCGGCCGACGAAGAGCAGGTAGTCGCCCTTGTGCGGCTGGCAGGGGTAGTGCTCGAGGTCGAGCGCGTTCGGGATGTTGGCGACCCAGTTCAGGTCGGGCTTCGGGCGGCGCTGGTTGAGCGAGAGCGAGATCAGGCCCACCTCCGGCGCGACCCGCCCAATCGACTCGTAGACCTCGCCGGGCTCGCCGTCGAGCGGCCCGTGGACGGTGTGCACGACCGGCGTCTCGACCAGCCCACCGAGCACGGCGCCGACGTGGCCGGTGTGGTCGTTGATCACGTCGAAGTCGCCTGCGCGCTCGTATGCCGAGAGCACGTGCCGCAGGTCGGGCAGCGAGCGCCCGATCTGGTCGCTCGGCGCATGCTCGTAGACCCAGGCGAGCTTCGCCCTGGTGCGCGAGTCGCCCGACGCGAAGAGCGTCACGTCGTGCCCGTCCTTGGCGAGCCCGTCGGCGAGCAGGGAGACGATCCACTCGATCCCGCCGTAGCCGGTCGGCGGGACCGGGAACCAGGGCGGGCTGAGGACGGCGATCCTCATGACCCACCTTTTAGCTGACAGCGCATCGACCGGTCGTTTCAGACGGACGCACGAGCAAAGCTCGCGCGTCCTGAGATCGGCATCGCAAGCGACGCCTCATGCGTCTTCAACGGTAACGTGGCCGTGCTCGACACGGACGTCCCACGCGCGGTCGAAGGCGCGGATCCCCGTCAGGCGCAGCGAGCGGCCGGCCCACGAGGGCAGCTCCTCGGGCGCGCGGGTGATCAGCTGGCCGCGCCGACGGTCGGGCTGGAGGCCGAGCAGCACCTGCAGCAGCAGCACCGGCGTCCCCGCGGCCCAGGCCTGCGGCCGCGCGGCGGTCGGGTAGGCGATCGGGAACGGCGTCTCCTCGCGCGGCAGGCCGGCGAATACCTCGGGCAGCTGGTAGCGGAAGTACGACGCCGCGCTCAGCATTCGCCGCACGATCCGCTGCGCCTCGGGCCAGCGCGCGTGCAGGCCGAGCCCGTGGGCGATCAGTGAGTTGTCGTGCGGCCAGACCGTGCCGTTGTGGTACGCGAGCGGGTTGTAGCCCGCGTCCCCGCTCGACATCGTGCGCACGCCCCAGCCCGACCAGAGCTCCTGGCCCATCAGCTGGTCGACGACCGCGTCGACGCGCTCCCTGGGCACGATCCCGCTCCAGAGCAGGTGGCCGATGTTCGAGCAGAGCGAGTCGACCTGCCGCTTCTCGCCGTCGAGCGCGAGCACGTAGTAGCCGCCGCGAGCGTCGGTCCAGAAGCGCGCATTGAAGTTGCGCTTCAGCTCCTCGGCCTCGCGCTCGAGCCGCTCGGCGAGCGGCCGGTCGCGCCAGACCTCGCGCGCCAGCTCGGCAGTGCGCAGCTTCGCGTCGTACACGTACCCCTGCACCTCGACAGGCGCGATCGGCGTGGGCGCGAGCGAGCCGTCGTGGAAGCGCTGCGAGTCGCCGGAGTCCTTCCACGACTGGTTCTCGAGCCCGCGCGGGGTGCGCCGCTCGTACTCGACGAAGCCGTCGCCGTCACGGTCGCCGTACTCGTCGATCCAGCGCAGCGCCGCCATGGCCGGCCCCTTCAGCTGCCGGACGAAGGCCGCGTCGTCGGTCCAGCGCCAGACCTCCGACAGCAGCACGAGGTAGAGCGGCGTCGCGTCGACCGTGCCGTAGTAGGTGCGGAACCACTTCTGGGCGGCCTTGCCGGAACGCAGCTCGTGGACGATCTTGCCCGGCTCGGCGTCCACGTCCGGGTTGTCGTCGCGCGCCTGCAGCTCGGCCAGCACCTCGAGCGCCGTGCGCGCCAGCTCGGGACCGAAGAGCAGCGTTTGCAGGCACGTGATCAGCGTGTCGCGCCCGAAGACGGTCATGAACCACGGCATCCCGGCCGCGGGCATCCGGCCGGTGCGTCCCGCGCCGCGCATGCGCAGCGAGGCGAGGTCGGAGACGGACTGGAAGAACGAGCGGTCGAGCTGGTCCCAGTCCGCGCGGACCTGCGGCACGCGCAGCTGCCAGGCAGCGAGCGACTCGCGCACCCGCGTCAGCTCCTCGCCGAAGCGCCGCTCGGCCGTGCGCGGCGTGACCGTGTCGCCGTCGATCGAGGCGAGGATGTCGAGCCGCAGCTCCCAGCTCTCGCGCGGGGCCAGCTCGAGCCGGTAGACGACCCTCCGCTCCTCGATCTCGCCGCGCTGGGAGAGGATCACCTGCGTTCGCGCCGCACCCTCGCCGTTCGCCTCCTCGAGCACGAACTGGTTGTGCTCCTCCTCGTAGCGAGGCACCACGGGCTCGGGCAGCGCCTCTGCGCGCGCCGGGTCGCCGAGCGCGAAGTCGTGCTCCTTGACCGAGAGGATGTCCGCGAAGTCGGCCTCGAGCTCGAGCGCGAGCTCGAACGCGACCGGCTCGATCGAGTTGTTCTCGACGATCACGTGGTCCTGCATGCCGTCGCCGACGAAGCGATGCCGGATGATCGAGAGCGCGTCCTGCGGCAGGCCGCCGGCGAGCGGGTTGCGGAGGAAGAACGCCGCCGAGAAGTACTCGACCTCGCCCGACGAGAGCATCAGTGGCGACGCGCCATTGACGGTCAGGCGCAGCCGCGAGAGGAAGCGCGTGTCGTCGGCGAACAGGCCCTGCGTCTCGCCCACGATGTCGCCGCGCTCGTCGCAGATGCAGAAGGTCGAGCCTTCGAGGATCGTCAGGGCCACTAGGAGTCTCGGTGGATGCGCACCGGCGTCGACTGGGCGAGCGCCTTGATCACGAGCTCGTCGATGTTCACGCGACGCGGCCGGGTGACCGCCCAGACGACGCACTCCGCAACGTCGTCCGGCGTGAGCGGCTCCACGTTCGCGTAGACGGCGCCGGCCTTCTCCTCGTCGCCGCGCAAGCGAACGCGCGAGAAGTTCGACTCGACGAGTCCGGGCTCGATGGTCGTGATGTGGATCGGGCGGCCGAGCAGGTCCTCGCGGAGCGCGTAGGAGAAACCGCGCACCGCGTACTTCGAGGTGATGTAGACGGCCGCGTTCTCGTACGGCTGGCGCCCGGCGATCGAGCCCATGTTCACGATGTGCCCGCCGTCGCGGATGTGCGGCAGGCAGAGGCGCGTCATCCGCAGAACGCCGTGCACGTTCGTGTCGAGCACGGTCTCTTCGTCCTGCTCGGTGCTCTTGTCGAAGGGGTCGCGGCCGAGGCCGAGGCCGGCGTTGTTGACGAGGATGTCGAGCCCGCCCAGCGCGGCCAGCGCGTCGGCCACGAAGCGCTCGCAGCTCGCGGGATCGGTCACGTCGAGCTCGAGCCTGACCTCGGTCTCGAGCTCGTCCATCCGGCGCGCCCCGCCGGCGACCTTCGCGCCCGCCTCGGCGAGCGCACGCGCGGTCGCGGCCCCGATCCCGCTCGAGGCGCCGGTGACGATCGCGGTCTTGCCGTCGAGCTCAGGCACGGCGTCTGACTCTAACGCGCGATCGGGAGCTGGCTCTCGCGCGCGTGCGCGGGCGCGTGCTCAACCTGCAGCGTCGAGTGGCCGAGGTTGAAGCGCTCCTTGAGCATCGTCGCCAGCTCGAGCCGGATCGCGTGGCAGTCGGCGCCGGGATCGACGAGCACGTGGGCGGAGAGCGACGGGAAGCCGCTCCCGACCGTCCAGACGTGGAGGTCGTGGACGTCGGCAACGTGCGGCACTGCCAGCATCGCCTGTCCGACCTGGCTCGGCTCCTCCGGCGAGACCTCGAGCAGGATCCGCGTCGACTCGCGGAGCAGTACGAAGCTCGACCAGAAGATCAGCCCCGCGACGACGAGGCTCGCGATCGGGTCGGCTTGGTTCCAGCCGGTGGCCAGCACCACCGCTCCGGCGACCGCGGTACCCGCGAAGGCGGCGAGGTCGGTGGCGACGTGCAGGAACGCTCCGCGCACGTTCAGGCTGTCCTGGCTCGGACGGTGCAACAGCGCGGCCGCTACGAGGTTGACGGCGATCCCGGCAAGGGCGACCACGAGCACCACGCCACCGCGCACGTCGGACGGGTCGACCAGGCGGCGCACCGCCGTGTAGACGATCACGACCCCGACCACGAGCAGTGTGATCCCGTTCACGTGGGCGGCGAGGATCTCGAGGCGGCGGAAGCCGAACGTCCAGCGCCCGCGCGGAGGACGGCCGGCGAGCGTGAGGGCGCCGAGGGCGAGGGCGAGCGCGGCGGCGTCGGTGAGCATGTGGCCCGCGTCGGCGAGCAGCGCCAGCGAGCCGGCGACGACGCCGAAGGCGACCTCGCCCACCATCAGGCCGAGTATCAGCCCGAGCGCGATCGCCAGCGGGCGCCGCGCGGAGCTGTGGGAGTGCGAATGGCTCATGTCTCCATTTTGGCTGCCGCGATGCGCTCCGGCGGCGTCGGATGCGTGAACAGGAGCAAGTACACCGGCCGCGGCGGGTCGAGGTCGGACAGGTTCGCGAGCGCCAGCCGGCGGTGCATCCGCTGCATCGTCTCGGGGTCGCGGGTCAGCTCGATCGCGAAGCGGTCGGCCACGCGCTCCCACCCGCGCGAGAGCCAGGTCTCGAACGGCAGCGCGCCGATCCCCAGCGCGAAGAGCACCAGCAGCACGAGCGGCACGATCCGCGGGTCGCCGGGGCCGTCCGAGCCCGCCGCCTCGACCAGGCCGTCCCAGGCGAAGACGACCCACAGCGCGAACACGGCCGCGGCCGCGCCGAGCATCGCGAGCGCCGTCCCGCGAGCGACGTGGCCGTAACGGCGATGGCCGAGCTCGTGGGCGACGACCCCGCGCAGCTCCGGTACCGGCGAGTCGCGCAGGAGCGTGTCGTAGATGACGAGCCGCCGCGTCGGGCCGAGCCCGGAGACGTACGCGTTGTGCTTGGTCGTCCTACGGCTCGCGTCGGCGACGAGCGTCGTTCGCACCGGCACGCCGGCCTGCTCCGAGAGGCCGCGCAGGTCACGCGCCAGCTCCTCGTCCGCGAGCGGCTCGAAGCGGTTGAACAGCCGCTCGAAGAGCAGCGGCGCGAGCAGGCTGAGCAGCAGCGCGAGCAAGGCCGCCCCGAGCGCGGCGGGAACCGGCCACCAGGTCGGCCAGATGCGCGCCGACCAGACCAGCGCAGTCAGGCCGAGTCCGGTCAGGACCGCGCCCAGGGACAGTCCTTTGACCACGTCGCCGAGCCAGGCCCAGAACGACTGGGTCGAGAACCCCCAGCGCCGCTCCCAGACCCAGCCACGCCAGGCCGAGAGCGGCAGCCGGACGAGCGCCGAGACGATCAGCACCAGCACCGTCAGCTCGAACGTGCGCGCCCACCAGGGGCCGCCGGTCGCCTCCCAGAGCCAGTCGCCCGGCGGACCGAAGGCGATCAGCACGAGCACGGCCAGCTGCAACGCCCAGTCGGCGAACAGCGCCAGGTAGAGGGGCCGGTGGTAGTCACGGGCGCGCGAAATCTCTGCCGCGGCAAACGAATCCGAAGGTTTCACGTCGAAGTACGTGAGCTTAGTGCCAACTACACTGCGTCAATGAGCGCGGGACCGGTCGTCGGGCGGCTCTCCACTGAGGACTCCCGCGAGCTGGGCAACCAGTGGCGGGCGCTGCGCCGGGCCGCAACGGCGGTCGCCGTCCTCTCCAGCCCGGCGCTTTTCGTCTGGCTCTACAAGATGCAGGAGGTCACGCTCGCCTGGGCGATCGTGGCGACGATCCTCGGGGTTGCCGCCTTCCGCGGCCTGCTCGACCTGATCTTCCACCGCTTCATCGAATGGCCGAGCCTGTTCGGGATCGACAACGCGGACCTGCGGGAGGAAGACGTGGTCGCACGCCGACGCGTCTGGTTCTGGCGCTGGTGGGCGAAGATCGCCTGGTTCATCCTGCTGATCATCTTCGCCGTCTACGCCGTGCGCGTGCTCAAGTACGGCATCGCCGACGTCAGCATCGTCGACACGGCGAAGGACATGTGGAACTGGGTCGCCTCGAAGGCGCACGTGAACGGAACGACGCTCGGCTACCTCTTCACCTTCGGCATCTTTTTCATCTTCAACTTCGGGATCCTGATGGGCCCGATGCTCTTCATGGGCATCTCCCAGATCCGCGGCTTCGAGCCGGGCGACGCGGACTGGGGCGTGAAACTCGACCACGTGCGCGGCCAGAAGGAGGCCAAGGAGGAGGTGCGGCGGGTCGTCAACCTCTGGCAGTCGGGCGAGGCCTTCGAGAAGGCCGGCGGGCGACGGGAGCGCGGGCTGCTCTTCCTCGGTGCGCCCGGCACCGGCAAGACGATGCTCGCCAAGGCGATCGCCACCGGCTTCAACTCGCCGATCGTCACCATCCCGGGCTCCGGCTTCGCGCAGACGTTCATGGGGATGGACGTGGTGATCGTCCGCTACATGGCCCGGAAGGCGAAGAAGCTGGCGCGCAAGTGGGGCGGCCAGTGCATCGTCTTCATCGACGAGATCGACGCCGTCGGCATGCGGCGCCAGTCGCTCGGTGGCGCCGCTGGCGCGATGACGCCGCGGCCTCAGAGCTTCCATGACCTCTGCTTCCACGGGCCTAACGGCGCGCTCAACCCGAGTGAGGACCTGATCCTCGAGTCGCGCGCCTGGCGCGAGCGGCTGTTCGCGGAACGCAGCCCGCACGTCGCACCGCCGACGCCGTTCCTCGGCCGGATCGCGAACGCGGTCTTCCCCGGAGCCTTCGGCGGCCAGGGCGGCGGCGGCCAGCTTGCGCTGAACCAGCTGCTGATCGTGATGGACGGGATCGACAACCCGCCGTTCTTCAAGCGCACGACGACGAACCGCGTGAACACCTTCCTCGACGCGCTCTACGTCGTCCCGCGCCGGATCGGCTCGCGCATCTCGTTGCGGCTCCCCCATGCCAAGCCGGTCGGCAACCAGATCTACTTCATCGGCGCGACCAACGTCCCGATGGAGATGCTCGACCCCGCCCTCACGCGCCCGGGCCGCATGGGACGCCACGTCTGGTTCCGCACGCCGACCAAGCGTGACCGTCTCGACATCTTCGACCTGTACCTCGCCAAGGTCTCCCACGACGAGGACCTCGACACCGAGAAGCGCCGCGACGAGCTGGCGCGGGTGACGAACGGCTACTCGCCGGCGATGATCGAGCAGGTCTGCTCGATGGCGCTGACGATCGCCCACCACGACGGCCGGATGGCGTTCAGCTGGCCCGACATCGTGGAGGCGATGACGACGGTCGAGTCGGGCACGGCGATCGGCACCGAGTACGTCCCCGAAGAGACGCGCGCCGTGGCGCTGCACGAGGCCGGCCACGCGGCTGCGGCCCACGTCTACATGAAAGGTGCCGAGTCGACGCGGCTCTCGATCCGGCAGCGCGGCGCGGCGCTCGGTCACCACCAGGCGCGCGAGAAGCAGGAGCGCTTCAGCTCCTGGTTCTCCGAGGAGATGTCTCAGCTGATCTGGGCGCTCGGCGCGATGGCCGCGGAGCGCGTTTTCTACGGCGAGAGCTCGACCGGCGTCGGCGGCGACGTCCAGAGCGCGACCGCCCGCGCGGCCTGGATGGTCGGCGTGTGCGGCATGGCGCCCGAGCAGCCGGAGCTGAACGGCCGCGCGCGAACGAACGGCACCGTCACGGCCGCGAAAGCGCGGAGCGACGAGGCGAAGAAGGACGAGATCATGCAGCGCTACGAGCAGATCGGTGTCCAGATCATGAACCGTGCCAGCGGCGGCGCGCTCGCAGCCGATCCGGTCGCGGGCGTCCTCGGCGATCGCGACAAGCGCGCCTTCGCGGCGCAGCTCCTCGGCCAAGCGTACGTGACGGCCTACGCGCTGATCTCGCACAACAAGAAGGCGGTCGAGCAGATCGCCGAGGCGCTGATCGAGAAGAAGGAGCTCTTCGGCGACGAGCTCGTCGAGATCCTCGAGTCGGCCAAGCTGAAGATCCCGCGAATCGACCTCACGCAGGCGAAGGCATGGCCGGCCGTCTAGGCACCCGCGGCCGCTTCGCAGTGGCCTACCTCCTGCTCGGCGCCGCGGTCGGCGTCGCCGTCGGAGGCCTGATCGTGCTCGTCCAGCGCTCCGGCCCGACGGCGGGACCGCCCTGGTCGAGCTGGCAGCCCGCCGCCGGCTCGACCGACTCGCGCGTGCTCGAGATCGCGCAGCACGTCGGCAGCTCCTACCGCCTGCCGACCGGCGACCCGCTGGTGGCGGTGAAGGTCGGCGGCGCGCAGAACGGCAACGACTTCGCCGGCGTCGCGATCGTCAAGAAGGACGACCCGCGGGCGCTCGACCGCTCGTTCGAGCCCGAGAAGACCGCCGTCTTCATCCTTTGCGGCGACAACCCGACGACGTGCTCGATCTCGGAGGGGTCACCAAAGACCGTCCTGCGCCGCGAGGCTCTGGAGCTGGCGCTCTACACCATGGAGTACGCACACCCGATCGACAACGTGCTGATCTTCTTCCCGCCCGGGAAGGGAGAGACGAAGCTGAGCTCGACGGCGTTCTTCAGCCGCGACGACCTCTCCGGGAGCCTCAAGCACCCACTGCGCCGCACGCTTCCGCAGTCGACGCCGCCGCTACCAGGCAGGATCCTCCCGCGCGAGGAGCAGACGGTGAAGGATCTGACAGCCTCGAGGCTCTACGACTACCTCGGGATCACGCGGAACGTGATCGTGATCCAGCCGCCCTCGTCGGGCAACAGCACCTAGGCCAGCGGCAGGAGGAACGCGCACGGGCGATCCTCGCCCGGAAACGGCGCGTCGCCGAGCTTGGCCACGGCGAACGCGCCTTGCTCGAGCTCGAGCTTGGCGCCCGGCTGCGGCGGAGCGCCGTCGCGCTCGACGAACAGGTAGCGGGCCGGCGTCGGCACGAACAGCAGGTGCGAGGACGCCGGGACCGGGGTCTCGACGAGCTTCAGCTTGGTGAATTCGCCGCGCAGGCGCTCGATCTCGTCCTGCAGTCGCCCGTTCTCGGCCTCGAGCCGGACGAGCTCGGGGTCCTTCTCGGGGTCGCGGACGATCGCGACGACCGGTGCGGGCACGGCCTCGAGCTTGACGACGTTGTCCTCGTGCCCGCGACCGGCGCGGTGACGACGGTCGATCTCAGCCCAGAGGCCGGTGCCGAAGCCACGCTCGGTGTGGAGCTCGACGCCGTACTGCTCTGCGAGGGCGACGGCCAGCGCCGGCCCTGAGAGATAGCCGCGCTCGACCAGGATCGCGCCCAGCAGGCGGCCGGTGTCGGCCTGCTCCGTGAGGGCAAGCTCGAGCTCGTCGTCCGTCAGCAGGTTCTTCTCGACCAGCAGCTCGCCAAGCGGCCGCCAGATGCTCTCCGCAGGCTCCATCGCAACTCTTATCGGCCGCAAAGGCCGTTTTCAGGAGATCTGCGCGAAAGCGGCCGGAGGCTCGGCCTCGCGGCCTGCCAGCGCGGCAACGGCGCCGGCGAAGACGTCGCCCTCGTCGAGCGCGTACACGGGCCGGAAATCGACCGCCCCGTTCAGCTCGATCACGCTGAAGCCGCCGGGCCCGGTCGGCAGCAGGTCGACGCCGACCAGGTCGAGCCCGGAGACCTTCGCGGCCGCGAGCGCGAGCTCCGACGCCACGGGCGGCGGCTCCGCCGGGACGACGCTCGCGCCGAGCGCGACGTTGGTGCGCCACTCGCCTGGAGCCGCGATCCGCTTCGCCGCGGCGACGATCCGTCCGCCGGAGATCACGAGGCGCAGGTCGTGGCCGAGCGGCGGGATCAGCTCCTGGGCGACGGCGCCGGTCGCGCGGAACCAGAGGCGGCAGGTCAGGCCCTCGAGCACCGCGCGCAGCTCCTCCCGGTCGCGGCAGAGCTTCACGTCCTGGCCCCAGCTGCCGAAGCGCGGCTTGACGACCGCCGGAAAGTCGAGATCGGGCAGCGGCCCGTTCCGCTCGATCAGCGTCGTGCGCGGGTGCGGCAGCCCGGCCCGGCGCAGGACGCGCGCGGTGAGCAGCTTGTCGTGGGCGAGAACCACCGCTTCCGGGCGGTTGAGCACGCGGATCCCCGCCTCCTCGAGCCGCTCGAGCGCCCAGAGGCCGTCCTCGACTCCGTCGAGGGACTGGCGCACGTCGAGTCGGGCGAGCGCGACGTCGCCGCGGCCGAGCGTCAGCAACGCCTCACGCGGGGTCAGCAACTCGCCCGGGACGCCGTTCCAGCCGCCCGCTGCGAGCGCAAGATTGGTGGGGCTCGAGTTGTGGGCGATGACGGCGAAACGCATCCAGGATCAACTTTGAGCCGTATTCATGAACGGTGGGCTGCAATCCGGTGAAAATCTCGTGAGAAAGTTGGGCGGCCAGTTTGTGGCAAAGTGACGTAAGCGGATGAGAAGACGACCACGACTGCTGCTTGCAGGGCTCGGCGTCACCGCCGCAGCCGGCCTGGCGCTGGGCTTTACGCTCACCCGCGGCGGGCCCGAGAACGCCTTCGCGCAGGGGCCGCCCGGGGTGCTCGCGAGCGGCACCCTGAAGACCGTCTCGTGGGGCACGAACGGCACCGTGACGGTCGAGCGCACGCGGACGGGCAAAGTGATCCTGCGTTTCAGCCGCGACTTCAAGACCCAGCGGGCGCCGGCCCTCTACGTCCACATGGGCTCGAGGCGGATGGTGCTGCAGCGCGCTTGGGGCGAACAGGTCTATGTTCTCTCGGGCGCCGGCCCGGCCGCGCTGCACGCCACCGTGCAGGTCTTCTGCGAAAAGTGCAACAAGGCCTGGGGCGCCGCGCAGCTACACCCGGCGAACGCGGCCTGACGCGCGAACTCCAGCGGACGACCCAAGCCGAAATCGCACTGAACAGTTCCCGCCTCGGCGTGTGTGCGCCATGTCGGTCATCATGAATTGCGCATGAACAAGCCACGCATTTTCCTCGGTTCGTCAGGCGCGCAGGCCAAGCTGCTCCAGGCGATTACGCGCGGGCTCAAGGACATCGCCGACGTCGAGCCCTGGACGACCACGTTCAACCCCGGGCGGTCCACCCTCGACCGGCTCGTCGAGCTCTCTCAGGAGGTCGATTTTGCGGCGTTCGTGTTCGCCCAGGACGATTGGACCACGACGGATGCCTCCGAGTCCGGCCAGGCGTCGCCGCGCGACAACGTGGTGTTCGAGGCCGGGCTGTTCGGTGGCGCGCTAGGCATCCGGCGCACGTTCATCCTCCACGCTACGGGTTCGAAGCTCCCGACCGACCTGCTCGGGCTGACCTCCGTCCGCTACGACCCGGCCACCACCGCCTCGGAGGTTCGCGCGATCAACCAGAAGCTCCGCAACGCGATCGAGACCGAAGGTCGCCGCGGCCCCATCGAGGGCCTCTGGTGGCAGCTCTCGCTCACCGTGCGGAGCGAAGAAGAACCGTCGGCGGTGAGCCTCCTGCGCATCTCGCGGGACCGCGAGGGTGACCTGAACGTGACCGGCCGCTCCTGGCAGGAGAACGGCACGCTGTCGGCGCGCTACTGGAGCGAGGCTGCGAAGGAGCGCAAGGATCCGGCCGGCATCTTCTTCTTCTGGAAGGGCGAGCGCCCTCGGGACCCGAATGCCCCGCAGCTCGAGGGCACCGGCGAGATCAGGGTGGAGGCCACCGACCGCGCCACCGGGTACTGGACGACACGGTCGGATCGCGACCCCGCGCTGAACGCCCGAACCGCCGGCGTCTTCCTTCGAGCCGACCCTTCAGACCTCGAGGTGCTGGACGGCGAGAGCGAGCGGGAACGGACCCAGCTCATCGCGCAGCGCCTGCGCGAGTGGAAGTCGGCCGCGAGCGCATTCTGAGCACTCGCCACGGGCGATCGAGGGCTGACCCGATCGTGCGGTCGGGCCGAGCTACCTGCGCTCTCCGTCGGAGGGCTCGGAGATCGCCTCGACGAGCTCACCGGTCTTCTTCTCGTTCTCGCCGAGGGCAATGTCGGCCTGGGCGACGATGCCGACGAGCCTGTCGTCTTCGACAACGGGCAGCCGCCGAACTTGGTGGCGGGCCATGAGCTGCAGTGCCTCTTGGAGGTCGTTGTCGGGCTCGACACTGACGAGGTCCCGAGAGTAGACGTCCCCAACCGAGGTCACTTTCGGGTCTGCCGCCTCGGCGACCACTCTCGTCGTGATGTCTCGGTCGGTGATCATGCCGACAAGCTTCTCGCCGTCGGTGATCGGAAGCGAGCCGATGTGTTCCTCTCGCATCAGTTGCGCGGCCTCGACCACCGACGCCGTTGCGCCGATTGAGTGAGGATCGCCGGTCATCGCGTCGCGAACGCTCTTCGCCATCGTGCGTGCCTCCTCTTCGCTTGCTGTGCGATCTTAGCCCTGTCGGACTCGGGACGGGAACACCTAACCTGCTCAAAGATGCGGATCTCCGCATGGTTAAGCAGGTCGAGATGGGCGGTACTGGGCTCGAACCAGTGACCTCCTGCTTGTAAGGCAGGCGCTCTCCCAGCTGAGCTAACCGCCCTCGCCTTCTAGCGTGCCAGACTCGAGGTAGCCCTGCGCGACGGCGTACTCCTCGGCCACGTACTTCGGGACGCAGAACGCCCAGGCGTCCTCGACGAGCTCACGCAGCTCGTCGGCGTCGATCGCTTCGAGCCGGACGTGCACCCAGTGGTAGCGCATGTCGGAAGCGCTCGGCAGCGAGAACTTGCCCGGGTCGGATTCGACGAGCGCCTCGCGCAGCTCCTTCGGGAAGGCGAACCCCATGGTCGTCCCGTCGCGGGAGAGCGCAAGCCAGACGATCCGCCCGATCCGGAACTTCACCTGGCCGCGCACGAGACCTTCCGAGCTACGAGGAAGCCCACTCGCAATCTCCCGAACCTCGTCCACGGTGACCACGGATGCCCCCGGCGGGATTCGAACCCGCGCTGCAGCCTTGAAAGGGCTGTGACCTAGGCCGCTAGTCGACGGGGGCGGCCTCGGAAGGATAGCCCCCGGCCGGTTGATGCTTCGAGCCTGCTCGTCGGGCGTCTCATGTCTTCCCCGGACGCGCGGTCTCCGTGAACATGTCCCCCTGCGCCGCGGCTGAGCCGGATGCCCCGCCTCCCGCGCCACGCAAGACGTACGCGAAGCCGACCGCGATGGCGGCACCCACGATCGGGCCGACGACGTAGACCCAGTAGGCCGTGAAGTCGCGTCCGACGAGATCGGGGCCGAACGTGCGCGCCGGGTTCATCGATGCACCCGAGATCGGGCTGCCCCACAGCCCGGCGAGCGCGACGTAGGAGCCGACGCCGATCGCGCCGAAGATGCCGATGTTCTGCGCGCCCGAGGCCGTGCCCAGGATGACGCTCACGAGCCCCAGCGTGAGGGCGGCTTCCATCAGCAACGCCTGCCAGTTCGAGTACCCGCCGGCAGGGTAGTTCGAGCCGTACTTCGCCGACACCTTGATCACCTCGTGCAGGAAGAGGGCGGCGAGCGACGCCCCGATCAGCTGTACGACGATGTAGCCCGGCACCCGCCGCCAGGGGAAGTCGCGGCGCAGCCAGAAGGCAAGGCTGACGGCGGGGTTGAGGTGCGCCCCCGAGATCTTGCCCATGAACATGATGATCCCCATCACCATCAACCCCGGCGCGACCACGGCCGCAGTCCGGCTGATCGTGTTCGGGAAGGCCTGGCTCATCATCCCGCCGCCTGCGGCGACCAGCACGAGCAGGAAGGTGCCGTAGAACTCGGAGAAGAGACGCCGCCACTCCTGGTCGGGATTCTGAAAGTCCGCCATCGGCGCGGTGAAGTCCCTCTCGATCCAGCCGAGGACACCTGCCTCGGCCTCGGCGCGTTGGCTCTGCTCGTTCACACCACCACTCCTCTCACGTGACCCTTCTCCTGGTGTTCACTGCCTCCTGAGCCTCAGACGCCCTCGATCGCTGTTAGTCGTCCGGAGCGGATCGCCTCGATGAAGGCCTTGAAGTCCCGCTCGTTCTGATCCGCGTAGCGCTCAGAGAAGTCGGTGATGGACTGGTCGAACCCGTCGCCCTTGCCCAGGTACTTGGTGATCGCGATCGGGTCTCCCGATCGGGCGTGCGCGCGAGCGAGCGTCCATCCGCACTGGTGCGCGTAGAACGCAAGGGCGGGAGGCGTCAGCGACTCAACGTCCGCCGAGCCCTTCATGTCACGAAGCTGGCGCCAGTAGAAGTACCGGCCTGCCTCCGCGCGCTTCGTCCAGCCCAGGTAGATGTCGCTCGCGGCCTGCATCAACCGTTGCCCGTGCACGACGCGCTCGCCGGGCTGCTTGTAGCGGCTCTTCGGCAGATGGTCCTCAAGCACCGACTGCGTCGCCTCCTTGACCTGCAGGAACAGTGGGTCCTGCTGATCACGCCCCTGGAGTAGGGCGATGAACGCTCGCGTGCCGACGCTGCCGACGCCCACGACCTTGCGAGCGACGTCGATCAGCTCGAACCGCTCGAGCAAGTGTCGCCGATCGGGCTGCAGGGTGGCCCGGTAGGCGCGGAACTGCTCATGCAATGCGTGCTCGAGCTCGTCGGCGGTCAGACCGTAGCTCGCCGGGTCGATATCGCGGGCCGGGATGATGATCGGTGGCTGACTGACGATCCGGTAGCGGCCATCCACCAGTTCGCCGAGCTTCGAGAGCGCCTGCAGGCTGTCGCGCGTCCGAGCCTTCGCCGCGATCTTCTTCGCCCCCTTTTCTCCCTTCTTCGCCTCCTTTGCTTTCTTTTTTGCAGTCTTCTTCGGCGCCTCGCGCTCCTCGGTCTGCGCAAAGGTGCTGATTGCCTGCATCAGCTCTTGCTCGGTCAGGCGGGAATACCAGATGTCCATCGTGGTCATCTCCGCGAACTCGGCCATCGAAGTCCGGTAGGCACTAACGGAGGCCAGCGTTGCATCGTGTGCCTCTGCCTTGCTGAAGCCGTTGTTGCGCGCCGCGATCGTGAAGCTCGCCGACATGCGCTTCACGTCGTACTCGAACGGGCCCGTCAGCGTCTCGTCGAAGTCGTTCAGGTCAAACAGCAGCGTTCGCTCCGGCGAAGCGAACAGGCCGAAGTTCGACAGATGAGCGTCGCCGCAGAGCTGAACCATCAGGCCGGCCCTGGGCGTGTCCTTCAGGTCGGCGGCCATGATCTTGGCCGCGCCCCGATAGAAGGTGAACGGCGACACCATCATCCGCCCGTGGCGCACGGGCACGAGGTCCGGCTCACGCGTCGCGTCCTGCTCCTCGAGCAGCGCGACCGGGTCGGGACGGTCCGCGGCCGCCTTCCAACCCGCATGGCCCGCCGGAGGTACCTGCTGCCTTGCCTCCTTTCCCGTTTTTTGACGTTGCTTGACGCTCGGGTGCTCGATCGTTGTTGGTGTGGCCATGGCCTGCGGCCTCCCTCCCGGTTGTCTCATTCCTGCACACTGGCCCATCTCAGGCCGCTCCCTCTCGAGCGGATCGGTGATCGCGATTTTCGCCAAAGGTGGCCGCGTTCGGCTACCTGGTGATCGCAATCGCCGCCCTGTTGGGCGCGCGGCGACCAGACAATTGCGCCCCCTCGGCGTCCTCCTTGTGCCGGACCCCAGCAAAGACGTGGAAGCCTAGGCTCGTGAGGCGAGACACGGTGGCGGCGCCGATCCCGGTCGATGTGCCCGTCACAACGACGGAGCCGCGGTCGTTGCTCTGATTGTCCGCCATCAGCCTCCCGCTAGACCCGCCCCGGCCTCGGCGAGCCCTTCCTTCAACTCCTTGGCCGAGGCCTTGTCGATCTGAGCGGTCGAGCTGCGGATCGCGTTGCCGAGCGCGCCCGCGACCGCGTCGGCACCATCGTGCTCGTAGATCGCGATGATGCCGGCCGACCCGGGGGGAAGCGCGTCGTCCATCTTCTCGCCGATGCCGGCCTTCAGCCGGTGCTGCGCGAACTTCCCGGTCAGCCCGCCGACTGCACCGCCGACGACCGTCGCCGCGAGGAGGGGCGGGGCAAACAGCCCGATCACCAGACCCACGCCAGCTCCGGCCTTGACTCCTTTCCGGCCGACATGGTCTCCGGTCTCCTTGACCTCCACCTTGCCCTCCGCGTCCTTGACGACGAGCGCCACGCCGTCGGTGACGATCTCACCGTCCCCCGCGAGCTTCGTGTAGGCGTCGAAGTCCTGCTGGGCCAGGTCCGGGATGAGGTAGACGGCGATCAGGACGTCCAGCTTGTCGTTGTCAGTCATGGTGTTCCTCTCCCTCGTCTCCGGTTCAGGCGCTCGCTGCATGTGCCGCCAGGGCCTGGGCCGCATGCTCGTTCAGTGCCTTCGCGTCCTCCTCGCTCAGGTTCGGGGCGACGTCGAAGACGACCTGCTTGATCTCGCCCGTGAAGGCGAACGGCGCCTTGTCCGCATAGCTCTGGTCGACGACGAGACCGTTGTCGCGACCGATGTCCATCCCCGAATAGCCTGAGAAGCGGCCCGGCACTGTGTGCTCCATCCTCCCGCTCGCGACCGGCTCGCCGTTCACGAGCAGCGTCACCTCGCCGCCAGTTGCCGGTTTCGGCGCATCCGCCGTGAAGACGAGCTCGACGTTGACCTCGCCGGTCGGCAGCGGCTGCTCGGCCGCCTGGGTGTACTCGAGCACCCCGAGCATCGAGTAGGTGTGCTTGAGCTTCCCGTCCTGCACGAAGAGCGAGAACCCGCCGAGATGGTCGGCCTCCGCGACGATCACACCCTCTGCGCCGCCCTCGGGAATGACCAGGTCGGCGCTGATCGTGTACGAGTGGTTGTAGATCCGCGGGATCATTCCGCTGGGGATGTTCTGGATGTCGCCGCGGTAGACGAACTTCGACTCCTCCGGTAGCGGCGGCACCATGCCGAAGAAGGACGTCATGCCGCCGAGCAGCGGCAGGACGTTGTTCTCCTCGGCCTCCGCCCAGAAGAGCTCGCTGAGCTCCTTCACCTTCTCCGGATGGTCGGCCGCGAGGTTCTTCGACTGCGTGAAATCGTCGGGCAGGTAGTACAGCTCGACCGGCTCGTCATCGGGATCCCAGCCGGGGCCGAACGTGCGCAGCTTCTCCGGGTCCAGTTCCCACGGGATTCGCTGCAGCCGCTGCGCGAGCAGCCAGCCGTCCTTGTACATCCCTCGGTTGCCGAGGATCTCGTAGTACTGCTGCGTGTGCCGCTCCGGTGCGCCCGCGTCCGAGAATGAGTCGGCGAAGGTGACCCCGTCGAAGGCCTGCTGCTCGATGCCGTCGATCGAGTCGGGCATCGGGATCCCTGCGAGGTCGAGGACCGTCGCGCCGACATCGGTCACGTGCGTGTAGTGGCTCCGGATCGCCCCGGCGTCTTCGATGCCGCCGGGCCAGTGCACGACCATCGGGTTCCGCGTGCCGCCGAGATGCGAGGCGACCTGCTTGCCCCAGTCGAACGGCGCGTTGCCGGCCCAGGCCCAGCCGGCCGAGTAATGCGGGGCGAGCTGGTCGCCGCCCCAGGCCTCGAGGCCGCCGTGCTTGAAGAGGAGACCCATCTGCTGCTCGGGCGTGAGCGGGATCCCGTTCAGCGTCGTCAGCTCGTTGAACGTGCCCGTGAGCGTCCCCTCCATGCTTGCGCCGTTGTCGCCCCAGATCCAGATCACGACGGTGTTCTCGAGCTCGCCCATCTCCTCGATCGCGTCGATGATCCGGCCGATGTTCCAGTCGGCGTTCTCGGAATAGCCCGCGTAGACCTCCATCTGGCGCGCGTAGAGGCGCTTGTGCGTCTCGTCGAGCGAGTCCCAGGTCGGGAACGCGTCGTTGCGGGGCGAGAGCTCAGCGTCGGCGGGGACGACGCCGAGCTCCTTCTGCCGCGCGAACGTCTCCTCGCGCATCACGTCCCAGCCCTTGTCGAAGGCGCCCTGATACTTGTCCGACCACTTGCGCGGCACGTGGTGCGGCGCGTGGCTGCAGCCGGTTGCGACGTAGGCGAACCACGGCGTCTTCTGCTTCTCCGAGCGGACCTTGTGCAACCAGTCGATCGTCTTGTCGGCGAGGTCGTCCTGGAAGTAGTACTGCTCGCCGTCCTTGGCCTCGGGGACGCCGATCATCTTCTGGTTCTCGGCGATCAGGGGGTCGTACTGCCCGGCCTCACCGCCGAGGAAGCCCCAGAAGTAGTCGAACCCCAGGCGGGTCGGCCAGCGGTCGAACGGCCCCGAGAACCCTTGCTGGTTGTCCGGGGTCAGATGCCACTTCCCGAACCCTCCCGTCAGGTAGCCGTTTTCCTGGAGGATGCGCGGAAAGGGCGCGCAATCGCGTGGGATCGTCGCGTTGTACCCCGGGAAGGGCCCGGAGAACTCGCCCACCATGCCGAAGCCGACCCGGTGGTGGTTGCGCCCCGTCAGCAGCGCCGCCCTGGTCGGCGAGCAGAGCGCCGTCACATGGAAGCGGTTGTAGCGCAGCCCGTTCTCCGCGAGCCGCGTGTAGTTCGTGGTCTGGATCGCGCCGCCGAAGGTGCTCGGATTGCCGAAGCCCGCGTCGTCGATCAGGACGAGGAGGACGTTCGGGGCGTCCTTCGGGGCCTCGACGTGCACGGCCTGATTCCAGTCGGGTACGGAGCCCTCGAGCGTCTTCTTCGTCTCGCCGCCGAACGGCGGGCGCCGAATAGGGAGAACCGTCCGATCGATTGTCGACTCGTTCATGATCCCATCCCTTCACGCTCGGTGGCTCGAATCGCCGCCGGACAATCCGCGTTCATCACGAGGATCCCTTCGGCCGCTGCGACTGGGCTTACGCCAGGCGGCCGGGAATCACCCTGATAGACGCGAGCCCGGTGGCCCGCCACACGATGCGCCTCCCTTTGAGTAGTGGCGGATATGAGGAGGACTCTGGACTCCTCAGCCAACTCGCGCCTCATCCTGTGAGGATGAATTCCCCAATGCCTTGGCCCGGAGCTCCGCGCTCTCCTGGCGACCCGTCGCACTGAAGGCGGTTCGCGCAGGGAACGCGACACGCTATTCGATCGGAGCCGCAAGCTCTGGCGCCGGTTCTTGCCCGTGAGGCCTGCCTTCGGGGCAATGTGGCTCTAAGATGAAAACCGATGCCCACCGAGGATGTGGATGTCGCCGGGCAGTTCCTGGCAGCGCTCTCGGCAGCTGCCGAGAGCGGTGACCGCGAAGCCGTCTACCCGCTCCTGGCGGCGGACATCGAATGGGTCACCCCCAAGCGCACGCTTTGCGGGATCGACGAGATCCGGGAGGAGCTGACCTGGGGCTCGCCGCCAGAGAAGCTCGACCTCGAGTTTGAGGCAGGCGACTGGGTCGATCTCGGTGATCGCCGCCTCGCCTGTGACGTCCACCAGGTCTACCGGTGGAAGCAGACAGGCGAAATCTCCTACGAACGCGAGCGCCGCATCGAACTGACGATTCGCGACGAGAAGATCGCCCGGTACGAGATGCGGATCGTGGGATAGAGCGCCGAGCCCCCTATTGCGAGGGATGCGCCGGATGCGTCGGTCTCTGACGCCGTGAACGACATCAAGCAGTCGGGACAGCAGCTCGTCTCGGCGGCGCAGTCGACCGCCCAGCAAGTCAACTGCTCGAGCTCCGGCACGAGCACGACGGGTTCGTTAGCGAACGTAAGAGTGTGAAAACGGTTCGGCCTTCTGGGCCGGTGATCCCGCCCGGTCGTCTACAGGACTGCGCCGCGGCACCGTTGAGGCGGCGGTTGTCAGCTCGTCGGTGGGGTCGGCGACGAGTACGAGATCGGCGAGCTCGAGGTCGCGGTCAAGCAGTACGTCGCGTTCCTCAATACCGTCGACCCCGAGAACAGGGATAAGGGCACCCCCTACATCGCCAACATAGACCCGATCAGATCGGACCCGCGCCTTCGTCTCAGCGCCTGGGTGAGCGATTTGGAGCGAGCGCCGAAGGCGCTCGGGCGTTTCGCCCGATGGCCGCCGAGCGCGCCGGCGGCCGGAGAGTCCGCCTAGCCACGGAGATCTGCGACCCCTCGCTGACGTAGCGTTGCATCCGCGCCAGGACGCGCCCCCGAATCCCGATGATCCACGCGACCGTTCAGCTGCTTCTGTATGCGCTACTCGCGGGGTTCAGCGCGCTTGCGTTCGCGGCAACGATCGCGGTCATGCAGGCAGGCCGGCTGAAGACGCTCGGGTTCGGCATCGGGTTCGTCCTCGGCCAGGTCTTCACCTGCTCGCTGTTCGTCATCGTTGGGGTCGTCGTCACGGGCGCGAGCAAGCGGACCCACTCGGCATTGCTCGCCACGCTCGAGGTGCTCCTTGCGCTCCTCCTCATTGCGGTCGCGCTTCGCGCCCGGCGAGCGCCTCCGGTCGAGACGGAAGGCTCGAGCGAGCGCACGCAGGCGGTGCTCGGGCGGCTCAGCCGCATGCGTTTCCTCACGACTGCGATCGCTGGCTTCCTACTCGGGATTGGCGGCCCGAAGCGTCTGCTGCTCACCGCCCTTGCCGCCACGGCGATCACCACCGCCGGCGTGAGCGACGCGGGAGAGGCTGTTCTGGTCGTCTGGTACTGCGCGGTGGCGACGGTCCTCGTCTGGGGGTCGGTGATCATCTACGTGCTGCTCGGAGACCGAGCCGTCGGAGTCATGACGCGCGCGCAGCAGCGACTCGCGCGGCGTCAACCGGGAGTGAAGGTCTACGCGTTCCTCGTGCTGGCGGGGTTGCTGATCCTCGATGCGGTCAGCCTCCTCCTCTAGCTCCCTTGGACGCGCGTCTACGTCGCAGGCGTGGCCACCGATGAGGAATCGACATCAACCGCATCGGCGACCTTCGCCTCCTCCGTGGCCCGCGTGATCGACACCGCCGCCGCAAGCGCGAGACCCAGGCCGGCATACGCCACGACCTTGTGCCAGGTCGGGTCGGCCAGCCGCTCGTCCAGCAATAGGGTCCCGACCACGATCCCAACGAGCGGTTTCAGCACCGACGTCATGGCGACGGACGGTGCCAGCCTGCCCGTCGCCGTCAGCAGCGCGCCGAAGACCGAGGTCATCAGCGCCCCGCCGAGGTCGCGCTGCAGGTCCGCCGTTCCCGAGGCCATGCCGACACGAGTCACCGGCACCGAGCCCGTGAGCGAGTTCGAGGATGGCGTGCCCGCGAGGCCGATCCCGGTTCCCAGCAAGACGTACGGGATCGCGACCTCCCAGTACGAGATGTTCTCCTTCCAGGTCAGGAGCATCACCAGGAAGGCAAGAAAGAGCAGGGCCTGCCCGATGAGAAGTGTCCTGCGCGATCCGTGCAATCCGACGAGCTTGGCCGAGCGCGGAGCGACGAGGACCATGAAGACGCCAGCGGGCAGGATCGCGGCGCCGGCTTGGATCGTCGAATAGCCGAGCACGTTCTGCAGGTACTGCTGGCTGATGTAGGCGGCGCCCATGAGCGAGCCGAAGTCGATGATCCCCGCGCAGGCCGCGACCCAGAAGGTGGGGCGCGCAGCAATGTGCAGATCGTAGAGCGGGTTGCTAGCCCGGCGCTGCCGGAGGACGAACAGGACCGAGGCCACGGCCGCGATCCCGAGTAGCACGAGCGCTAGCGTCGTCTCGTTCGGAACCGGCAGGAAGTTGATCGAGACGATCAAGCCGCCGACGAGCACGGCGGAAAGCAGGCCGCCCAGGTTGTCGACGGGCTCGGTCGCCTCGTTCACGTGACTCGCATGGGTCCACTTCCTCGTCTCTCGACGCTCCGGCGTCTTTGGCGCGCCTTCGTTTCGCGACGAGAGGCTAGGGCCGGGCCGCGTAAGGATCATCATCCGATTGGGATGAGCGGCAGGCGGCCCACCGAACCCTTGAGAGCCGTTCGGGTGTGGCTCAGAGGTTCTTGCGGTACCAGCGGGCCGCGCTGCCCGCCGGACAACCCTCGATGACGCCGACAGCCTCGTAGCCGAGCCGTTGGTAGAGACCGGGCGCTAGCAGGTCGTAAGCGAAGAACTCGACGAGAGTGCAGCCGCGCCGTCTCGCCACCGACTCCGCCTCGGCCATCAGCGCGCGCGCGAGCCCGCGGCCCCGGAGCGACTCGTCGACCCACATGGCGTGCAGCTCGCAGCAGCCGCCCCAGGTCATGCCGGAAATGCCGGCGACCATCCGACGCTCGTCGTCGCGCGCGAAGATCCCGAACGCCCGGTCTTCGCCGACGCCTGCAGCCGCGATCGCGGCTGCAGCGACGCGCTCCTCGAGCAGCGCCAGGTCGGCGGCATCCGGCAAGTCCTCGACGACGAGCGGATACGGGCCGTCGTCCACCCGTAAGCTTCCCGCGGCCGCGACCTAAGCGACGAGCATTTGCTCCAGCAGGGAGGCGTCGTCGAAGTAGTTCCGGAACGCCGAGATCTTGTCCCCACTGAACTCGGCCACCAGAGCGGCTCCCAGCAGGATCTCGCCCCCGGTCGGGTCGACGACCGTGTCCTTGTCGAGCACGAAAGGCCCAGAAAACACGGCGTTGAGGCGATACTCGACGAATCCCTTGTTCCCGAAGACGTCGAGCGAGTTGATCTCGATCCCCACGTCCGAGAGGGCATCCTCGCGACTGGCGACCGTTTCCCTCAACTCGTCGAGCGAGCTCACGAGCATGTTCGGCCCCCAGCCGCTGACGTCCGGAGTGAAGAACTCCGGCAAGGCGTCGACGTCGCCGGTGATGCACGCCTCGAGGGCGCGCTGCAGAACCTGGCCACGACCGTTCTCGGCCATGATGACTCCTCCTTCCTCTACATGTTGGCGATAACTAGGTCCCGAGGATCTTGGCTTTCGCGGCTGCGAACTCCTCGTCGGTCAGGGTGCCGTTGGCGTGCAGCTCCCCCAGGCGCGCGAGCTCGTCCGTGTCCGAGGCCCCGCTGGTCGGGGCGGGCGGCGGCGGCGCGGGCGGGGGCTCCTCGTAGGACTCCTGGTCAGCCTCCTGCTGCCCGCCTCTGCCTGCCCTGCCGGCCGCGTAGGCCGCCCCGCCGACCACCAGCGCAGTCCGGCGGCGGGCCCGTCGTCGCACCATTCCCATCGCTCTCTCCTTTCGTCGTCGTTCCCATCCCCGCCCGCTGATCTCGCGAGCACAGGACCCGGTGACGATGTTGTCCTGACGGCGGTCGGTCGGCATCATCCAAAGGGGGCGAAACCGGTCGGGACAGAGGTTTCTCCGCGGCTCAGCGAGCAGCGCCTTCGACGACCTCGCACGTGAGCCCGTCGGGTATTCCTCGGACGCGGCGGTTGTAGTGCACGCGCAGTGCGGCGCCCGGCCCGACGTACAGAGGGTCCGGCAGAACCCACACCGAGGTCGCCCAGCTCGACGTCGGCCTCGTCCACGGATCGAGCGTGTGCGCGATTGCCCCGTACAGGTCGGCTCGGAACGTGACGGCGACGGCATTGACGGCTCCCGGCGAATCGAGGGCGAGGTCGGCCGCAGCGCGCACCGTGGCCGCGTCGAAGGCGGTCAGGTCGAGGAGGGCGAGGGCGACCGGGGGGCCGATGGGGAGCCATGTCGCAGCCACCTCGGCTTCGGTCGGCGAGTTGACGGGTCCCGCGGCAGCCGCGTCTACGAGCGGCTCGAAGTCGATCCCATACAGCCCTCGCCAGCGCTCGACCGACTCGCGTCCCAGCGCGCGCTGCCTCGCCTCGTTCTCGGGCAGTAAGAGAGGCCGCGCGAGGAGGCTCAGGGCTTGCGGGATCAGCCGCGCGTTCGGCTTCAGCAGCCGGCGGCGCGCGTCGAGGGTCGTCTCGAGGATCTCCTCCTCGAACGGTTCGTTGCCGATGAGCTCAGCCACCAGCAGGTCGGCCGGCTCGGGCAGGTCGACGTGCCGGGACCACCCGGCGACGAGCGTGATCCGATCCTCCATGTTGTTCGCGGCGAACACACGCTCGGCGACCTCCGCGATATCGCTGGCCTCGACGGCGTAGACGTGCCGGGCACCCGCGCGGGCGGCGGCGATGGCGAGCACGCCACTACCGGTGCCGATGTCGAGCACAACATCTCCCGGTTGGACTGCTTCAGCGAGGGCCGCCAGATAGTCGCTAGTCCGGCGATCGTCGTGCAGCATGCGGGCGTGTTCCACAGGGTCGGCCCACCCTGTCGACGGACCGCTCAGGGCGTCCGGCTGCACGAGGGCCCCTTCCTCGATCAGCATGTTGATGACGCTGAGCGTCGGCACGAAGTCGGTCCGGCCGTGCTCCCCGTCCTCGTCCTCGAGCCGCTCGATCGCGTCCTGGAGAGTTAGTGGCCGCGAGAAGAGCGACAGGATCGCGTATCCCCTCGGCCCGATGTCGACGATCGTCCCGTCCGGCGCATCGAGGAGGACGTGCCCAGCCGCATCGAAGCGCGTGCGGACATTGGGGGCGACCCGCAGGAGTGTTTCCGGGGAGACGTCGAGTTCGCGCAAGGTTTCTCGGCCGCGGCGCCGCGGCCGTTCTGCAGAAGCCTCGTCCATCGGCGAGATCACGCATCGTCCACTCGGGATGAAGCAACCCTCCGATCTTCTCTAAGCTCGGCAGGGTGGCGCTGATCGTCTCGATCATCCTGGCCTTCTTCGTCACGTTCCCCTAGAACGCCCTGATCATCACTGCCAGCGCTCGGCCGTTGCCGAACGCCGTCGTTTGTGGCAAAGACGCTACGCCCCAAGCCGCGCAAGGATCATCCGTTTGGGTTGAATCCCACGCTCGCTCGTTGCGCCTTGGTGAAACTCACGTCCCCGCGGGCTGGACCCCCTAGAGCCCGGTTCGCGCAGTGACCCGGCCCGACTCGACCGCTCGATTGAGAGCGTCGTAGTCGCGTTCGTTCTGGTCGGCGTAGGTCTCGGCGAAGTCGGCGACTGCCCGGTCGAAGGCGTCCGACTTGCCGAGGTAGGAGGCGATTGCGACCCGGTCGCCGGAGCGGGCGTGTGCGCGGGCGAGTGTCCAACCACACGCCCTTCCGTACGCGGCCGCGCCCGCCGGGACGGCTGCCTCGAAGGGAAAGGAGCCTTTCCAGTCTTTGAGCTGACGCACGTAGAAGTCGCGTTCTTGGCCGTCGAGGCCGGAGCTGACGTGCTGCCAGCCGAGGAAGATGTCGGTGGTGGCCTGCATCAGGCGCTGGCCGGCGACGACGCGCCGGCCGCTGTTTTTGTACTCGCTCTTGCCGACGAATTGCTCCAGTACCGACGGCTGCGCCTCCTTGATCTGCAGAAACAGGGGGTCTTGCTCGTCGATGCCGAGGAAGAGCGCGATCCAGGCGCGGGTGCCGACGCTGCCGACCCCGACGACCTTGCGGGCCAGGTGGACGAACCGGAACTGCTCGAGCAGGTTGCGGCGGTCGGTCTCGAGCGTCCGCCGGTACGAGCGGATGAGGTTGCGCAGCTCGTCCTCGACTGCCTCTCGCTCGATGTGCTCGGGGAGGAGCTCCTCGATCGGCACGATCAGCGGCGGGTCGCTGATGATCCGAGGCTCGCCGTCGACGAGGTGCGTCAGCTTCTCGAAGGCCTGCATGCTGTCCTTGGTGCGCGCCTTGGCGATGTTGGCTTCGGCCTTCTTCAGCCGCTTGGGGTCGACGCCGGCGGCGAACTGCGCCATTGCGCGCTCGACCGACAGGTGCGAGTACCAGAGGTCGAGGTTGCGCATCTGTGCGAAGGCGGTCATCGCTTCCCGGTAGGAGCGGACGGTGTCGAGCACGACCGCGCGTCGCTCCTTCCCGGAGAAGCCGTTCTCGCGCCCGCCGATCGCGAAGCTCGCCGCCAGGCGCTTCACGTCCCACTCCCACGGGCCGGGCGCGGTCTCATCGAAGTCGTTCATGTCAAAAACGAGATTCCGTTCCGGCGAGCCGAACACCCCGAAGTTGGAAAGGTGGGCGTCCCCGCACAGCTGCACGCGCAGGCCCGAGTGTGGCGTCTTCGCCAGATCCGCCGCCATGATCAGCGCGCCCCCGCGGTAGAACGCAAACGGCGAGGCGAGCATCCGTCCGTAACGGATCGGAACCAGCTCGGGCACCCGCGAAGTCGCCTGCTCTTCCAACAACGCGACCGGGTCACGACGCTTGGGGAAGTCGATCTCTCCCTGCGCCGAACGCGGCACTTCCGCTCGGGCCGCCTTGCCGCTCGCAGCCCGCTCGGCGCGCGTGAAATGTGGCGCCGCCTTCTCGGCAGCGGGCGCCTGCGCTGCCCCAGGCGGATTCTCCGTGACCTCTGCGCTTCCGTTCCCCATGTCACGCTCTCCTTCCAGTTCCAATGAGCGCCTGCCTCGACCTATTGCGCCCGCAGCCCAAGAGCATTGAGTCTGGGGCTCGAGCGCGCCGGACCTCGATCGCCCCTCAATCGCGTGCGAACGCGGCGACGACCTCCTTCTCGAGATCGACCCAGGGCTCGCCGGCGACGTCGACGGTGGCCTGGTGGATCGTCCCGCCGGCGAAAGCCCAGGGGTACTCGCCGGGATAGTCGTCGGTCACCGGCTCGGCGCCCTCCTTGCCGACGTTCAGCCCTTCGCCGGCGAGTGAGAACTTCCCGGGTTGCGTCTTGATCTTCCCCTCGCCGACCTTCTCGTCGTCGATGTAGAGGCTGAGCGTGCCTTCGGCCGGCATCGCATCCCCCTCCTTCTCGAACGAGGCCGACAGGACGCAGTCGCCGGTTGGGATCGGCCGGTCCGACTCGATGATCTGCTCGAACTCGCCGACCCAGTTGTAGACGTACTTGAGCTTTCCGCCCTTGAGGTAGAGCGCGTGGCCGCCGAAGCGCGAGCCCTGCGCGAACAGAACGCCGCTCGCCTCGGGCGTGTCGACTGTCGCCTCGACGGCGATCCCGTAGGAGCGGTTGCGGATGTTCGGCGTGACCGACTCGGGCACCTCGGCGCAGTCCGGGTAGTAGATGTAGCGGTCACGTGGCTTCGAGAGTTGCGGCCGTGGTTCGAGGAAGATCCCTAGCGCGTCGCGGGACTCGAGCGGCAGAGCGCCGTACTTGCCCGCTTCGGCCCACCAGAGCGCGACGAGCTCCTGGAGCTTCTCGGGCTTCTCCTCGGCGAGGTCGTGACACTCGCTCGGGTCGGCCTCGGTGTTGAAGAGCTCCCAGCGCTGATTGGCGAAGTCGCCCCAGGCGTTCGGCGCGGCCGGCGTCACCGACGCGGCCTTCCAGCCGTCATGGTAGATCGCGCGTGTTCCGAGCATCGAGTAGAACTGCGTCTGTTTGCTCTTGGCGTCGGCGTCGTGCAGGCTGGAAGCGAAGCTCTCGCCCTCGAGCGGGTGCTGCACGTACCCGTTCACGATCTCAGGGAGCTCGATCCCGAGGAGCTCATAGATCGTCGGCGCGATGTCGACGGCGTGCGTGTACTGCTGCCGCAGGCCGGTCTCCTCGATCTGCGCCGGCCAGGAGACGATCAGTGGATCGGCCGTGCCTCCCTGGTAGCTCGCGTAGCGCTTCCACATCTTGAACGGCGTGTTGAAGGCCCAGGCCCAGCCGGTCGGATAGTGGTTGTAGGTCTTCGGGCTGCCGAGCTCGTCGACGTACTTCAGGGCCTCTTCGATCGTGTCGGGCAACCCGTTGAAGAGCTTGTTCTCGTTCACCGAGCCGTTCGGGCCGCCTTCGCCGGAGGCACCGTTGTCGGAGACGAGCACGATCAGCGTGTTGTCGAGCTCGCCGGTCTGCTCGAGGTAGTCGAGCACTCGCCCGAGCTGGTGGTCGGCGTGGCTCAGGAACCCTGCGTAGACCTCCGCCATCCGTGTGAAGAGGTGCTTCTCGTCGTCGTTCAGCGAGTCCCAGGGTCGCACGACGTCAAGGGCTCCCCAGTCCTGCCCCGTGGGGCCCTTCAGGTCGGTGTAGGGGTTGATCGGCGAGAGCTCCGCGTGCTCGGGGATGATCCCGAGCTTCTTCTGGTTGGCGAACACGAGCTCGCGGTAGGCCTCGTAGCCCATGTCGAACTTGCCTTTGTACTTGTCCGCCCACTCTTTCGGTACCTGGTGTGGCGCGTGGGCGGCGCCCGGCGCGTAGTAGAGGAAGAACGGCTTGTCCGGCGCGACCACCTTGGCGTCCTTGATGAACGACAGCGCTTTGTCGGTGATGTCCACCGAGAAGTGGTAGCCCTCCTCCGGCAGCGAGGGCTGCTCGACCGGATGGTTGTCGTAGGTGAGGTCGGGGTACCACTGGTTGGTCTCGGCGCCGAGGAAGCCGTAGAAGCGCTCGAACCCGCGCCCCAGGGGCCAGTCCTTCTTCGTCGAGGCCATGTTCATCTCGTCCTCGGGACACAGGTGCCATTTGCCGACGATGTAGGTGTTGAAGCCGCGCTCGCCGAGGACTGCGGGAATCATCGCGCACTCGCCCGGGATGTGTCCGCTCGCGTTCGGGAACCCGGACGCCGCCTCGGTGATGCACGCCATCGAGTTCGTGGTGTGGTTACGGCCCGTCAGCAGGCAGGAGCGGGTCGGCGAGCAAAGGGCAGTCGTATGGAAGTTCGTGTAGGTGAGGCCGCGGTCGGCGATGCGCTTGATGTTCGGCGTCTCGATCAGACCTCCGAACGGCTCCATGGCCGAGAAGCCGACGTCGTCGAGGACGACGTAGAGCACGTTCGGCGTTCTTTCCGGAGCGATCGGCTGGGCGTACGGCTCCCAGTCGGGGGTCGAATCCTTGATGTCGATGTTGATCGTGCCCTTGAAAGGCTTGGCCACAGCAGCGCACTCTCTCACGTAGAAGAGTCGGTTTGAGGCTAGGTTGCCGCCGAGCCCCGAGCATCGTCCGTACGGGATGATGCGAGACGGGGAGCGATGCTCGGTGTCGACCTCGACGACCCGCGCTCGCGATCCGACTCGGCAGCAGGGCATCTCGGCCTGATGGGAGTACCCTCTCCGCCCGTGACCTACGAGCAGTGGATTACTGAGGTCGTCAAGGTGGTCGAGACAGTCGGCAGCGGCATCATGGTCATCGGCGGGCTGGGCGCGTTCCTCGCGTTTCTGCGCGACGCAGCCACAGACGCGAGAAGAGCCGGGTCGTACGAACGGCTTCGCCGCAATCTCGGCCGGTGCATCCTGCTCGGGCTCGAAGTACTCATCGTCGCGGACATCGTCCGCACCGTCGTCGTAGATCAGACGTTCGAGAGCGTGACCGTGCTCGGAATCATCGTCCTGATCCGGATCCTGCTCAGCTTCTCCCTCGACGTGGAGATCGACGGCGTGTGGCCGTGGAATCGGTTGAGGGAGAGCAGGAACGACCAAGCCCCGTAGCCCCTCTCCCGCAGGCCCATCCAAGGCGGTTGAGAGGTAGGCGACTGGATGTCCGACAACTCGTGGATCGCGGGGCGCTATCTCCTCTCCCGATAGCCTCGGCCGGAAGATGAGATTGGGACGTCGAGTAGCCCATCACACGCTCCGACCATCGCGTTCGAGCAGTTGGCGGCAAGTGTGAGAACGCTGGGGCGGTGACTCAGCCGCCCCAGCGTCAGGAGACACGTTCGCGCTAAAACCGTCGCTTCACGTTCCGTGCCTGGCCGCGTCGGCGGCCTTTGCCAGCCCAGTAAGGACAGCGAAGAACTCTGCCGATTGTCCGATGAACAGTCCGTCGTTGGTGAAGGCCCTGACCGTGCCCATGGCGGCGCCGTCGGTCTCGGTCGGGCGGATGATCGAGACGATTGGGAACTTGCGATCGAGGAAGGGCGTCGGCTCGGGCATGATCAGGTTGGTCTGGGTCAGCTCGCCGTCGGCGTTGAGGTCGGGGAACGTGAGCCCAGTGACGGGATCGGTCAAGGCAGGCGCGTTGCCGGCTTTGTCCTGCCAGGTCTGGAAGTGCATGATCTCGGAGCCGCCGATGCTGAGCAGGATCCGCAGCACCTCGGTGTGGGTGACCCGCTGGGCGAGCCCGGCGTAGAGGCTTGTCCCGCCCTGCTCGATCCAGGCGAAGTGGAAGCCGGCCGTGTTGGCGATCGCCTGCAGGTGCTTGGATGGTGTCAGGTCGGCGTCGCTGCGCGGGATCGCCGGGTGCTGGCCGGTCGCGAGGCCGGGGACGGCGTTTGGGAGAACGTCGCCGAGGTCGGGGTTCTGCGAGTCGCTGCGGTAGCGCGTCCAGAAGCTGGTGTTGATCGTCAGCTGCATCAGGTTCGTCAGCCGGCCGATCTGCTGGGCGCCGGTCGCTTGGCTGCTGGGCAGGGTGCGGAACTTGTCCAGGTTGACCGGTTGCTTACCGTGCGCCTGCAGGTAGGCGTTGATGAAGGCGGCGTGTGCAGATCTCGTCGTCGGTGTTGTCGTGGATGTACTGGTCCATGTCCTCGTCCAGCACCGCGACCGCCTCGGTGTAGTCCGGATTCCCGCTGCCGCCGGGGACTTCGCCCCCCGGGGGGTCCTGGATGCCCGCTAGCTCGTTGTACTGCTGCCACATATCGGTCTCGAGGATCTCGGCCGCGGCCAGGAAGCGAAGAATCGCCGCGTCGCCCTTGGTGAGGCCGCCGCTTGCGCTGGCGGCCGGCGGGTCGGCCAGGAGGCGGCCCGCGCCCAGAGCTCCTGCTCCGACCGCGGCCCCCTTGACCAAGAAGGAACGCCGACTGCTCAGCTGCTCGGATCGTTCCGATGTTTCCATGATCTCCTCCTTCCGACTTGAATCGAGTAGCACGGGAGCTCGGGAAGAAGACGACAGCGAGCGCACCCGCTGCGCGTGCGAAATGAGCTTCTCGATGTCGCCTTGGGTCGCGCTCGTCCTCCCCCCGGAAGACCGGCGTGCCACCCACTCGACGTGATACCCGCGCCACTGCGACCAGTACGCCGGGACCGTGCGCTTGCATCGGCAATTGTAGACGCTCAGGGCGGCGTTGGGGTTACTGGTTGGTGACCGGCGTGCCGGCGGCGGTGCCGGCCTCGAGGCGGCCCCTCAGGCGTTCGAAGTCGGTGCGTAGCTCCTGCTCGGCGGCGCGCTTGATCATCGGCTCGGCCAGCTTGTAAAGCGCCCCCGGCTCCGCTTGCGCATGCACGCGCAAGACCGTCTTGCCGTCCTTCTCGACGAGCTCGTGGTCGATGCTCAGCGGCACCGGGCCGCTGCGGCCCTCGAGCGCGAAGCGCCGCGGCGGGTCGTATGCCGTCACCTCGAGCTCGTTGTGGAGCTCGCGTCCCATCAACCTGCGCTGCTCCCGGATCCGCGTGCCCACGGCGAGCGGACCGTCCGGCTTCGAGGAGACCGCGCTGGACTGCCAGTCGGGCAGCTGCTCGAGATCCGTCAGGGCAGCGAACACGTTCTCTGGCGGGCACGCGATCTCCGCCGTGAGCTCGATCCGGATCACGGCGCGAGGGTACCCTCGTCACCTCGGGCCGGTAGCTCAGCTGGTAGAGCAGGGGACTTTTAATCCCAAGGTCGCAGGTTCGATCCCTGCCCGGCCCATCAAACCCGAGAAGACACGAGTGCTTGAGGACTACATCTAGCCGTCAGAGTCCGTGGGCGCCGGGTGGCGCGGCACGAACTCCTTGCAGCTCGACGAGCCGCTGATGACGCCTCGCACCAGCCGGCACCCTCCGAGCCCGAACGGCGGGAACATGTACTTGCAGTGGTCGCAGCGAACTTCGGGCGTCGGAGCAGGCCCGTAGCCCGCGTCGTTCCCTGCACGCCGGTAAGCGTCCGGACGAGCTCAGCCAGGCGAGCCAGCAGGCTGCCCGTGTTGCGCCCGCCGGCGAAGCGCTCGTTCAGGTCGACGGTCGCGATCCCGCCGGCCATTTTCAGGCTCCGGATCCGTATGCCGCGGGGCACGTAGGTGCGAAAGCCGCGGGCTCGCTCCGCTCGAGTCGGACCGCGAAGCAGCGCATGCACCGCCTCGAGCGCAGTCGAACCTGAGCGGGTCGCGGGCGCGACCTGTTCCCCGAGCAGGAAGTAGACCGACAGCCCAGGTTTCGCCGCCGATGCCGACCCGCCCGCGAGCACCCCGACCATCGCTCCGCCGGCGAGGAGAACCGCGAGCATGCGTCTTGTCGTCATCCGGCGCGTACCTTCTCGCGCCCAGACGACTCGTGGCGGATCATGCATCGCTCCAGGCGGGGTCGTCGACGAGCGCGGTCGGCGGCGCCGGAGCCGACGATCTCCCGGGAACGTTGGAGCGGTCGAGGGCCGACCGCATTGCCGGCGCGGTCTGGAGCGCGTCGAACAGCACGTCGCCGTCCAGACGCAGGAGCGTGCTCGGCTCCGCGGTCGTCACGGTCGCGTTCCTGGGCGCGTTGTCGAGCAGACCCCGCTCGCCGAAGTAGTCGCCGGGGCCGAGGCGGGCGACCTCCTGGCCGTTGCGGTGGACGATCACACTCCCGTCGACGATGGCATAGAACGCGTGGGCGGGCGCGCCCTCGACGACGACGTCGACCCCGTCCGGGAGCGGACAGAACTGCGACGCCGAGGCGAGCTGCTCGAGGACAAGCCGTGGCACTCCCGCCGTGATCGGGAGCCGTTCCAAGACCGCAACACGAGCGGCGAGCTCCTCCGCGCGCCGGCTGCTGAGCGCGTCGAGCCCGCGCAGCCAACCTAGGGAGCCGAGCGTCGCCACCAGGGTCCCGCCGCCGAGGACCAGGAAGCTGCTGGGCAGCGAGATCGACGCGAGCAGAAGCGAGGCCAGCAGCGCGCCTGCGACCATCGCTCCGACCGCAACGGCCTCGACGACACCCATCAGGCGTCCGAGCGATTCGGCGGGGGCGACACGGGCGAGCGCGGTCTCGGCGACCACCTCGCAGGCGACGAAGCCGGCGCCGCCGATCACCGTCACGACGAGCGCCGTGACGAGCTCCGAGACTCCTGCATATACGAGCTGCGTGCCGCAGAACAGCGCACCGGAGACGACGACGATCCCGGAGACGCGGTTGCTCCTGGTCAATCGCGGGTTGACGGCCGCGCTGATCAAGCCGCCGGCGCCACCGGCGGCGAGCAGGTAGCCGTAGCCGGACGCGCCGAGGTCGAGCCGGCGGGCCGCGTACACAACGAGCTGGACGGTCTGCGCGCCGTACGTCAGCTCCGCCATCGCGATCACGATCAGCAGCGGCACGACGAACGGTGTCGTCTTGACCGAGCGAAAGCCCTGCACCAGGTGGACCCGGGCGCTCTCGACCGGACGCGCGCTGGCCGTGACGGCAGGCCGGTGGATCGTCCAGATCAACGCCGCCGAGGCCGCAAAGGTGAGCCCGTTGACGAGGAACGCGATGGAGTTCGGCCCCACCGCCAGGAGGACGGCGCCGATCGCGGGCCCGACGACGACGCCGAGGTCCTGCACCGTGTGCAGGAGCGCGTTCGCCGGCCCGAGCCGCGCCTCCCCGACCAGCCTCGGCAGCAGGGCCATCGAAGCCGGCCGCTCCGCCGACCCCGCCGAGGAGGCGAGCGCCGTCAGCACGAGCAGGAGCGCCACCGGCCCGTTGGTCTCGACCACGGCGGCGAGGACGACCATCAGGACTCCCCGCGTCAGATCGCCCAGTAGCAGCACCGTCCGGCGGTCGTAGCGGTCGGCGACCACACCGCCGAGCGGGCCGAGAACGACGTAGGGAACGAGCCTGCAGATCGTCGCCGCGCCGACCCAGCGCGCCGACCCCGTCTCTGCGAAGACGGTGCCGAGGAGCGCTGCGTTGAACAGCCAGTCGCCGAGCTGGGAGACGGCGCTGGCCGTGATCAGGCGGCGCGCATCGCGGATCGCGAGGATCTCGCGGTAGGCGCCGCGGGCCGTCACACGGTGACGTTAATCGCTAGCTCTTAATGGCGGAAGCCCGAGGCTGACGCGGCGTCGTGGACGGGCGCGGCCTGTTGCTCGAGTCGCGGTAGCTGGCGCCTCAGGTCGGCCAGCAGCAGGTTTGCCATGTCGTGCGTGAAGCCGCGACGGACGACCACTCTCAGCGCGGAGAGGTCCTCGCGATTCTTCGGGAATGTGTAGGCGGGCACCTGCCAGCCGCGCTCCCGGAGCGCGTTCGAGACGTCGAAGACGGTGAAGTTCTCGACCTCGTCCTTCACCGTGAACGCGAAGACGGGCAACTCGTCGCCACGGGTGATCAGCTCGAACGGCCCGATCTCTTCGATCTCGCCCGAGAGCCGGGTGGCAACGTCCCGCGCATACGCCTGGACGCGCTTGTAGCCGTCGAACCCGAGCCGCAGGAAGTTGTAGTACTGGGCGACCACCTGCGCGCCCGGGCGCGAGAAGTTGAGCGCGAAGGTGGGCATGTTGTCACCGAGGTAGTTGACCCAGA
This sequence comes from uncultured Actinomycetes bacterium, assembly GCA_963772975.1. GTDB lineage: Bacteria > Actinomycetota > Thermoleophilia > Gaiellales > Gaiellaceae > AC-32. The sequence continues at coordinate 699,758 of CAVYZH010000010.1, read as the reverse complement.
AGATCAGATCTTCGGGAAGCGCGGCGCTGTCGCGCCAGACGACCCAGCCGACGCCGGGGTACACCAGCCCGTACTTGTGGCCGGACGCGTTGATCGAGGCGACGCGCGCGAGCTGGAAGTCCCAGACCAGGTCTTCGTCGATGAACGGCGCGACGAACGCTCCGGACGCTCCGTCGACGTGGACCGGGATGTCGATTCCCGTCTCGGCCTCGAACGCGTCGAGGGCCTGGCAGATCTCCTCCACCGGCTCGTAGGAGCCGTCGAACGTCGACCCGAGGATCGCGATCACGCCGATCGTGTTCTCATCGCAGAGCTTGACGGCTTCCTCCGCCGACAGGTGGAAGCGGTCGCCCTCCATCGGGACGAGCCGCATCTCGACGTCCCAGTAGTTGGCGAGCTTCTCCCAGCACACCTGGACGTTGATGCCCATCACGAGATTCGGCCGGTCGACCGGCTTCCCCTCCGCCCTGCGCCGCTGCATCCAGCGGCGCTTCAGCGCCAGCCCACCGAGCATCGCGGCCTCGCTCGATCCGGTGGTCGAGCAGCCGGTGGCCTGGTCGGCGTCCGGCGCATGCCAGAGCCGGCTGAGCATGTTCACACAGCGCGCCTCGATCTCCGCTGTCTGCGGGTACTCGTCCTTGTCGATCATGTTCTTGTCGAAGCACTCCGCCATCAGCTTCTGTGCCTGCGGCTCCATCCAGGTCGTCACGAACGTGGCGACGTTGAGGCGGGCGTTGCCGTCGAGCATCAGCTCGTCGTGGATGATCTGGTAGGCGACGTCGGGTGAGAGCTGCTCCTCGGGGATCTCGTGGCGCGGGATCGTCGTTCCCTCGAGCCCGAACAGCGGCTGCACCGCGAGCTCCTCGTGTTGCCGGTGGTTCGTTTGCGGGTGGGTAAGGCTCATCTCGGGGATCCTTTCGTCGGCGTCGGCACCAGCCTCACCGACTATGCGAAGCGCGGCCTCACCCGAATCGAATGATCTCGACGGCCCGGCGCTCTGAGATTCTGCACCCGTGTTCTTCCGCCTGAGCACCTGGGAGCTCTGGCTGATCATCGCCGGACTCGTCTTCGGCTTCGTGGCGGTCGGCTATGCGGCCGGCCGCGTTTTGCGCACCCAGGAGACACTTCGCGAGCCGGTCGGAATCGTGCAAGGGGCCTTCTTCGCACTCGTCGGATTGATCCTGGCCTTCGGCCTGACGCTGGCTCTCGGCCGCTACGACACGCGCCGGGCCGCCGTCGTCGACGACGCCGACACGATTGGGACCACCTACCTGCGCGCCCAGACCCTGGCCGAGCCGATGCGCAGCCGCTCGCTGCAGCTGCTCAGGCAGTACACGGACGCCAGCCTCGAGCTGTCGACGTCGGTGCCGACCACCGACAGCTTCGACGATGCGGTCGCCCACGAAGACGTGCTTCAGCGCCGGCTCTGGAGCCTGGCGGGGGACGCGCTCACCGCCGCGCCACGAGACAGCGCGCCGCGGCTCTACGTCGAGACCCTGAACGAGATGATCGACCAGCAGACGGTGCGCGTCGCGGCACTCAACAACCGGATTCCCACCGCCGTGCTCGTGCTGGAAGTGTTCGGCGCCGCGTTCGCCTTCGGCCTGCTCTCCTTTTATACGGCCCTGCACGGTCGGGGTGCCACCACGGTCATCCTCGCCGGGGGGCTCGTGACCGTGCTCCTGGTGGTGATCTTCGACCTCGACCGGCCGACGCGAGGGCTGATCCGCGTCCCCGACGCTCCGCTCATCGCCCTTCGTGACTCGATGGCACTACCGCCGGCGGCGCGCGGGGCGACACCGTGAACCTTTACTGGGCAGCGCTGATCGTCGCAGTCGTGGGCTCTGCCGCCGTCACCGCAATGCTGCTCGTGCGGCGCCGGGCACCAGAGGGCAGCTACTTCGAGGACGGCGACCGCGCCGCCGGGGTGTTCGGCGTCCTCGCGACCGGATTCGCGGTGCTGCTGGGCTTCGTCGTCTTCCTCGCCTTCGAGAGCTTCGACACCTCGCGCAGCGGCGGCGAGAACGAGGCGCAGATCGTGTTGGAGCAGTTCGAGACCGCCCAGCTGATGCCGGCCGCAGCGCGAGGCCGCCTTTCGGGCGAGCTGGTCTGTTACGCGCGCAGTGTCGTGCACGAGGAATGGCCGCGGATGGAGTCGGGAACGAACAGCGACGCCTACAACCCATGGGGAGTCGCCATGTTCCGCACGCTGCAGACCCTCGAGCCGAGCTCGGCATCCGAACAGGCCGCCTACGGCAAATGGCTCGACCAGCGCACCGACCGCGAGAGCGCGCGCGCCGACCGGACGCACGGCGCCGAGGGCGTGATCCCGACCCCGCTCTGGATCGTCCTCTTGCTGACCGCCGGGATCATCTTCGTCTTCATGCTTTTCTTCGCCGACAGCGCCGAGCGAGTGATCGTGCAGGCGACCATGATGGGTAGCGTCGCGGTGGTGATCACCTCCACGCTGCTGCTCCTCTGGTTCCTCGACAATCCGTACCACCACGGAACCGGCGGCCTGCGGCCCCTCGCGATGGAGCGGACCGTCGGGCGCCTAACGCACGACACTGGCATCGCCAGGGAGCGTTTCCAGATCCCGTGCGACCTGCAAGGAAGAGGAGGTACGAGATGACCGCGACCAGACGAACTTCGACCGAAGAGGCGCAGCGCGTCGGCGACGAGATCGGCGTCGACTGGAACCGCTTCGACCTCGAGCAGTTCCGGGCGGGGATGGACGTCGAGTTCGAGCACGGCAGCCACGATCCGCAGACGGACGTCACCCACGACGACCCGATCGTGACCGGCAAGATCGCGCTCGCGCACATGAAAGAGTTCCCGGACTACTACGAGCGGCTGGAGAAGATGGAGAGCGAAGCCGAGCGCGACTGGGCCGGCAGGCTCCCGCCGGACTAGCCCGACTGGTCAGCCGAGCCCTTCGGCCTCCTCCGCCTTTTCACCAGCCTCGACGATGTCGCCCTCGCTGAAGAGGATCGCCTGCAGGGCGACGCGCCATTTTGGCGTGCGCCGCAACAGGAACTCGAGGTCCATGCCGAAGTGCTTGAACTCCTCGGCCTGCGCGTTCTCCATGATCGCCTTCGCCTGAGCCTCCGGCTCGAGTGAGATCCGCTGCTCGTACCAGCATCGCCTCGCCTCCTCCGTCACGACGCGATCTGCGAGCGACGTCCTCGTCTCGGCGCTCAGCTCCTGGCAGGCTCGTGGTACTGGTCGAAGCCCATCTCGCCTCCTTTTCGCGATACAGCGCGCCACTTTGACCGATCGGCGGAAAAGCCGCAGCCGATCCGAGATTCGCTCGTTTCCCGGCGGCCCTAGACCGGGGTACCGTCGTTGGCGCCGTGATTCGAGACCTGCAACAGCGACTCGATCGACGGCACGAAGTAATAGGCACCGGTCAGCGGATGCGAATACCGCGTCAGCGCGTCGGGCGTCTCGACCATGCTCGTCAGCATGTCCGCGAGCGGCTTCTGCTCCGAGGCGAAGCCGACGAACATCGTGCCGTGATTCGTGACCGTGCCGTAGGCCATGTTGCGGCGGAAGATGTGGCCGAAGCGGTCCTGGTCGGTGGCAGCGACGTGCGAGTCGGCCGGCTTGTTCTCGAGCTCCACGCTGTCGAGCTTCGTCCGGCCCATGGCGAGCTCTTGCTCCTGGACGGGCAGTGCCTCCCAGGCACCGGCATCGTGCTCCCACTTCTGCAGGAGCAGGATCGTGCCGCCCTCGCCCGGGCTGCCCTCGGGAACGAGCACGAACCCGGGCGCCTCGATCAACGTTGGGTTCTCGGTGCCGTCGATGAAGCCGGTCAGGTCGCGGTCGTGCTGGTACGACCAGCTCGACGTCTCCTCAGTGACCGTGGCGAGCCCTGCCAGCATGCCGATCGCCGCCCGTGCCGTGTCGAAGATCACGTCGTAGGCACTGCCGGAGAGCCAAAGGACGGCGTCGTGCTGCGTGGCCGGCATGGTGAAGCCGTCGGCGCCGGTCAGCTCGGCGTTGAAGCCCTCGAGCCCGCGCGGCATGCCGTGGTGGACGATCGAGCGCCAGAGCTCGGGCCGGAAGCCGGCCACCAGGTTGACGCCGCCCATCGTCGTCCTGGGCTCGCGCAGCGAGGCGATCGCCGCCACCACGTCGCGCCCGTGACGACCGCCGACGGCGTCGAACTCGAGGTAGGCATGCGAGCTCGTGCCGAGCGCGAAGATCCCGGCCTGTGGATTGTTCATCGCCCGCTGATCATCTCCGATTGCGCCAGCATGCGGGTGAGGCAGATACTCGCCAGGTGCTTCCGCTCTCGGATGGCATACCAGCTCGGCGCTTCCCGTTCGTCAACGTCGCGATCATCGTCGCCAACTTCGCGGTCTGGCTCTTCTACGAGCTGCCCGACCTCAACCATGCGGTCTTCCATGCCTCGTTCTACCCATGCACCGTCAACGGTTCGTGCCACGGCCCCGAATCGTGGGGTTACAGCTGGATCACGTCCATGTTCCTGCACGGCAGCTGGGACCACATCCTCGGCAACATGCTCTTCCTGGCGGTCTTCGGCAAGAACGTCGAGGACTCGTACGGGCACGTTCGTTATCTGCTCTTCTACTTCGCCGGCGGATTCGTGGCGACGCTGACCCAGACCTTCTTCACGCTGATGTTCGGCAACGGCGCCGACGCGCGCACGCCGAACCTCGGCGCGAGCGGCGCGATCGCCGCTGTGCTCGGCGCCTACTTCATCCTCTACCCGAACAGCACCGTCTTCGGGCTGATCGTCTTCTGGCCCGTCCGGATCTCGGCCATGTTCTTCCTCGGCTTCTGGTTCCTCTACCAGCTGTTCGAGGCGAACTTCGGGCTGCTCGACGCCCATGCGCACGGCGGTGGCACGGCCTTCTTCGCGCATGTCGGTGGCTTCGTCTTCGGCGTCCTGGTGACCGTGTTACTCCGAGGACGGCTTGCGCCCGCGAGCGCAGGCGGCGTCCCGCTACAACAACCGATCTGACCGGCATGCACACCGCCACCATCCTTGTCGGCCTCGGAGCGTTCCTCGCCTGCGCGGTCGAGATGGTCGAGGCGCTGACGATCGTGCTCGGCGTCGGCACGGTGCGCGGCTGGCGCTCGACGCTGATCGGCGTTGGCGCGGCGGCGGTCGTGCTCGCCGTGCTCATCGCCGCGCTCGGGCCGGCGCTAAAGCAGATTCCAATCAAGGACCTGCGTCTGCTCGTCGGCGGCCTCTTGCTCGTCTTCGGGCTGCAGTGGCTGCGCAAGGCGATCCTGCGCTCCAGCGGCTACAAGCCGCTGCACGACGAGGACGAGGCCTTCAAGCGCGAGCGGGCCGAGGCCGAGGCGGCCGGCGGAGAGCGGCGGGCCGGGCTCGACTGGTACTCCTTCACCGTCGCCTTCAAGGGCGTCCTGCTCGAAGGGTTGGAGGTCGTCTTCATCGTGATCACGTTCGGAAGCGCGCAGGGCCGGCTCGACGTCGCGATCGTTTCTGCGGTCGTGGCGCTCGTGGTCGTCGTGGTGGCCGGCGTGCTCGCGCGCGGACCGCTCCAGCGGGTTCCGGAGAACACGATCAAGTTCGCGGTCGGCCTGCTGCTGACGAGCTTCGGCTGCTTCTGGGGCGCCGAGGGCGCGGGCGCGGACTGGCCTGGCGACGAGCTCTCGCTGCTCGCGCTGATCGCCTTCCTCGGCGGGTTCTCCTGGCTGCTCGTGCGAGGGCTGCGGCACCGGCGGCTCGCAGTCAGGCCCGCGGAGGCGAGGGCATGAGGTACGTGAAGGCCTTCGGGATGTTCTGGTGGAACTTCATCGTCGGCGACGACTGGACGGTGGCGGCGGGTGTCGCGGTCGCGCTCGCGCTCGTGTGGGTCCTGAACGATCACGGCGTCAACGCGTGGTGGCTGCTGCCGCTCGCGGTTGCGCTGCTGACCGGGATCTCCGTCTGGCGGGCGGCGGGCCAGAGCGAGGAGGCCTAGCGTGGCGACCCCCGAGCGGCCGCAGGCCGCGCCCCCGAAGACCCCGAGCGGAGCTTCGCCCTCGCGGCCGCGCTTCCATTTCTCGCGCGGCTGGATCCTGTTCGGCCTCGCGCTGCTGGCGTTCAACATCTACTTCAGCTCGCGCGCGACCGGGCCGTCCTCGCGGGTCCGCGTCCCCTACAGCCCGTTCTTCCTCAAGCAGGTGAACGCCGGGCACGTGAAGGAGATCACCTCCAAGGGCACGGCGATCCAGGGGACGTTCACCAAGCAGGAGCGCTTCCAGGGCTCGAAGCCGACGACGAAGTTCAAGACCGAAGTGCCGGCGTTCGCGAACAACGACGCGCTCTCGGCCCGGCTGGAGAAGAAGGGCGTCGTCGTCAATGCGCAGCCGCTGGACAACGGGCCGCCCTGGTGGGAAAGCCTCCTGCTGGGCTTCGGGCCGACGCTCCTCTTCCTCCTGCTGCTCTTCGCACTGATCCGCCGCGCCGGGAACGTGCAGAACGTGCTCGGCCAGTTCGGACGCTCGCGCGCCCGCCGCTACCAGGTCTCGGGCGACCGGGTGACCTTCGCGGACGTCGCCGGGATCGACGAGGCGAAGGCAGAGCTGACGGAGGTCGTCGACTTCCTGCGCCATCCGGAGAAGTACCGCAAGCTCGGCGGCCGGATTCCGCACGGCGTGCTGCTCTCCGGCCAGCCAGGGACCGGCAAGACGCTGTTGGCGCGGGCGGTCGCGGGCGAGGCCGACGTGCCGTTCTTCTCGCAGGCCGCCTCCGAGTTCGTCGAGGCAATCGTCGGCGTCGGCGCCTCGCGCGTCCGCGACCTCTTCGCCCAGGCGAAGGAGGCCGCGCCGGCGATCGTCTTCATCGACGAGCTCGATGCGATCGGCCGCTCGCGCACCTCCGGCGCGGCCGGCTTCAGCGGCGGCAACGACGAGCGCGAGCAGACGCTGAACCAGATCCTGACCGAGATGGACGGGTTCGACTCCTCCACCAGCGTGATCGTGATCGGCGCGACCAACCGGCCCGACGTGCTCGACCAGGCGCTGCTGCGCCCGGGCCGCTTCGACCGCCGGGTGTCCGTGCAGCCACCTGACCGGGCCGGGCGCGAGGCGATCCTGAAGGTGCACACCCGCGCGCTGCCGCTCGGGCCGGACGTCGATCTCGGCCGGATCGCCGCGACCACGCCCGGCATGGTCGGAGCCGACCTCGCCAACCTCGCCAACGAGGCGGCGCTGCTGGCGGCCCGCCGGAACCACCAACAGGTCGAGGAGGCGGACTTCACCGACGCCCTCGAGCGGATCGTGCTCGGCGCGGAGCGACAGGTGCTGATGAGCCTGGAGGACCGCCGCCTGACCGCCTACCACGAAGGCGGCCACGCGATCGTCGGCATGCTCACGCCGGGCGCCGACCCGGTGCGCAAGGTCTCGATCATCCCGCGCGGCATGGCGCTCGGCGTCACGTTCTCCGCGCCTGAGAGCGATCGTTTCAACTACCGCGAGCCCGAGGTGCTCGCGAGGATCAAGGTCGCGCTCGGCGGTCGCGCAGCCGAAGAGGTCGTGTTCGGCGAAACGAGCACCGGCGCGGAGTCCGACATCCAGCAGCTCACGGAGATCGCCCGCCAGATGGTCGGTCGCTGGGGCATGAGCTCCGCGATCGGGCCGGTGGCCGTCGTGCCCCGCGACGGCGCCGGGCCCTTCGCCGCCCCGGAGACCTCGGCCGACACGCAGCGGCTCGTCGACGAGGAGGTGCGGCGTGTCGTCGAGGAGTCGCACGAGCAGGTGCTGACGCTGCTGCGCGAGAACCGGCCCAAGCTCGACTCGCTCGCGAAGGCCCTGCTCGAGCACGAGACGCTGGATGAGGACGACGCCTACGCCGCAGCCGGCGTGCCCCGCACCGCCACCGCGAGCACCGACGCCTACGCGGCAGCCGCCCGGTCGAGGTCGTCCTCTTTGGACGATGACCGTCGCGAATCCCGCTGAGACACTCGGCTCCGATGTCCCGGCTCCGGGCGATGGACGCTGATGTCGAGGGTGCGCTCGAGCAGATCAACGTGCCCGCCTACGTGATCGACACCCACGGGATCATCCGCTGGGTCAACCCGGCCGGGAAGCGCCTGGTCGGCGACGTCACCGGGCGGCAGTTCACCTCCGTGGTCGCGCCCGAGGAGACCCGGCGCGCGCGGGTGTCTTTCGCGCAGAAGGTCGTCGGCAACGTCGAGTCGACCGACGAGGAGGTGGTGATCGTCCAGGACGACGGCGACCGGATCAACGTCGAGGTCAGCGCCGTCCCGCTCTACTCGGGCGGCCAGATCATCGGTGTCTTCGGCCAGCTCGTGCACGTCGACGAGGAGCCTGACCGGCCACCGCACCCAAGCCTGACGCCGCGGCAGGCCGAGGTGCTACGCCTGCTGGAGCGCGGCCATTCGACGTCGCAGATCTCGGGCGAGCTCCACCTCAGCCCGGAGACGGTCCGCAACCACATCCGCCACCTGTTTCGCGCGCTCGGCGTCCACTCCCGGATCGAGGCGGTCGCCGTCGCCCGGCATGGCCATCTGGCGACGAGCTAGCCGCAGGACGGGCAGCGGCGGCTCGCGCCGAGCTGACGGCCGCACGAGGCGCACTTGCCTCGGCTGCGCCGCGGGAGCAGGCGCCGCTCCCGGAAGCCCATCCGGCACATCACCAGACCGACGCCGATCGTCAGCAGCAGCGTCGCCAGGTGCGGGCTCGACGCGCTCATGTCGCGGAGGACGGGGTGGCGTACTCGCACGAGGTCACCGAACCAGCAAATCGCCGCCCGGGCCCGGTTACATCGCCCCGAAGGGATGAAAGCCGCGCTAGGCGGAGGAAACGGGGATCGCGACCACGACGCGGGTGCCGCCGCCCGGCGGGCTCTCAAGCTCCATCGTGCCGCCGGCTGCCTCCGCGCGGTCGCGCAGGCCCTCGAGGCCCGAGCCCGGCCGCTCGACCGCGCCGCCGGAGCCGTTGTCCGAGATCTCCAGGCACAACGTCTCGCTCGAGATCGAGGCCCGCACTTCGACGAGCGATGCGCCCGAATGCTTCTGGGCGTTGGCGATTGCCTCGGCGACGACGTAGTAGCCGGCCGTCTCGGCCGGGGCGTTCAGCCGTCTCGGAGGGGAGCTCGAGCAGCTCGACCCTGATGCTCGAATGCTGCGCGAGGTTCTTGATCGCTTCGGCCAGGCCGAGGTCGACCAGCACCGCCGGATGGATTCCGCGCGCGAGCTCCCGCAGCTCGTCGATCGCGAGCTGGAGCTCCTGCCCGGCTTCCTCGAGGAGCGAGCCCGCCAGCTTCGACTCGGACCGCACGATCCCTGCGGCGTCGCCCAGCCGCAGCGCCAGCCATGTCAGGCGCAGTTGGGCCCCGTCGTGGAGGTCGTGCTCGAGGCGGCGTCGTGCGTCGTCGGAGGCCGAGATCACGCGCGCCCGGGACGCCGCGAGCCGCGCAGCGAAACGCTGACGCTCGGTGACGATTGCGGCCAGGCTCAGCGTCGAGAGCGCGGCGACGGAGATGAACAGCTGGGTGTTGAGGACGCTGCGCGTGACCGACTCGACGTGGAACGGGCCGTGGTAGTGGGTCACGTTCCAGACGGTGAAGACCGCGGTGACGGCGACGGCGAGTGTGGCTCCGCGCTGTCCGAAGCGAAGCGCGGCCCAGATCAGCAACGGGAAGACCAGGTACATCACCGGGGTGGAGTTCCGCGAGGCGAAGGCGGCCAGCCCGACGATCGCTGCCAGGAGTACCGCGGCCTCGAGCCACCGCCCGCCGCGCCAGCCTTTGGGCAGCGGTTGGTACCAGGCCAGTGCGAGTGGGACGACGAGCAGCGCGCCGGTGGCGTCGCCGAGCCACCACGTGCGCCAGACGGTCGCGACGTCGTGGAGGCCGATCACCCCGCCGGAGAGCGAGGAAGTCGCGCCGACGGTTGCGCTGACGGCCGCGCCGGCCGCTACCGAGACGGCGATCGCGCCGACGCCGCGCGGAGTGGCGAGCGGCGAGCCGTGCCGGACGAGGCGCCGCAGCAGCAGCACCGCGATCACCACCTCGAGAATGTTCCCGCAGGTCTGGCCGAGCGCCGAGCCGAACGGCAGCACCGAGTAGTCGTTGGCGAGCAGGTCGCCGATCAGCACGCCCGGCCAGTAGGCGAGCCCGCCGAGGTAGAGGAAGGCGATGCCGACGCCGACGGGCAGCCAGACGATCGCCGCGACGGGGCCGGAGAACTCCAGCAGGTAGCCGGTCTTGGCGCCCGCGTAGTAGAGCCCGGCGAGGGCGAGCACGCCGGCCGCATAGCGAGCGGGCGCGTGCGGGAGCCGGCCGGCCCAGGCTCGGTCGGCGGACTCGGACTGGTAGACGACCTCGGACATCCCTCAGCGCCCTTCGCCCAGCAGGTAGAGCAGTGTCGCCTTCACGCGCCGGTTGACGTCGCCGTCCTCGGGCAGGTCGAGCGTGGCGAAGATCCCGTTGATGTGGCGCTCGACGGCGCGCTTCGTGATCCCCATCGACTCGGCGATCGAGGTATTGCTGCGCCCCTCGGCGATCAGCGCGAGAATCTCGCGCTGGCGCGGCGTTAGCTTCTCGATTCCCGGGTCGTTCCTTCGGTTGGAGACGAGCTGATCGACGATTCGCGAGTCGACGAAGGAGCGGCCCGCCGCGACCTCGCGTAGCGCCCGCGCCAGCTCGTCCCGGTCCTTGACGCGCTCCTTGAGCAGGTACGCGCGGCGGCTCGAGCCGTTCTCGAACAGGCTCAGCGCGTAGACCGGCTCCGCGTGCTGGGTGAGGACGACGACGCCGACCTCCGGCAGTGAGGTCCACAGCTCGCCGGCGTAGCGGATGCCCTCGTCCGTGTTGGTGGGCGGCATCCTGATGTCCGTCAGCACTACGTCGGGCCTGACCTCGTCGACGGTCGAGCGAAGCTCGTCGAGGTCGGCACAGGACGCGACGACCTCGACATCGTCGATCGAGCCGAGCACGTGCGTGAGCCCCTCGCGGGCGAGGAAGCTGTCGTCGGCAAAGACGACCCGGATCATGCTGGTATCAGTGAGGTTTTCGTGATGCTCGCCTCCCTGGCGAAGTGGGTGCAGACCCCCCAGGGAGTCGCCCTGCCCGGACAGGGCAAGACCGGAGCGGCCGTCGGACAGAAACACCAGGCGCCGCCCCGCCTTTCACCGAGTCGGCCTCTGTACATCTCCCGCCGATCAGTAAAGCACAAGACCGGTGCAGACCGGCTTACAAATCGTGGTGATTTGCTCGGTATTTCCACAGTGACAATCAGCGGATCCCCGGATACGCGGATCCCGGCGGACGGCGCATGCTCGCGCGAGAGGGTTCCCCAGCCCTAGGAGGCCGTCCCCAGAATGATCGAGTTGAGCCGCGCGCTCAATCCCGCCGATCCGCGTAACGCCGACCTGCGCCAGGCGGGCGCGAAAGCCGTGCTCGTCGGGCCGCCCGCACCGCCGGCTCTGCCCTTCGAGGTCGTGGAATCGAAGATCCGCGTGCCCGCCCTCGCGGCCGGCACGGTCTCTCGGACGGCGCTGGTCAACCGGCTACGCGCCGCTGGAGCCTTCCCGCTCGTGCTCGTGGTGGCGCCTGCCGGCTATGGCAAGAGCACGCTCCTCTCGCAGTGGGCCCACCGGGACGTGCGGCCGTTCGCTTGGGTCTCGCTCGACGAGGGCGATGACCCCGTCACGCTGCTCCAGCACGTCGCGGCCGCGCTCGACCGCGTCGAGCCGCTCCCGTCGTCGGCCCTGGAGCCGCTCACCCCGGATCGCAGGCCCGCGCCGGCCCGGGCCCTGCAGCGTCTCGGCGCGGCGATCGGCGCCCGCCGCGCTCCGTTCGTGCTTGTCCTCGACGGAGCCGACCTGCTCTCCGGCGACTCGATCGCGGCGCTGGGGACGCTCGTCGGGCACATCCCGGCCGGGTCGATGATCGTGCTCGCCGGCCGCGTCGTTCCCGAGCTGCCGGTCGCAGCCCTGCGGGCGGGCGGGCCACTCCTCGAGCTCGGGCCGTACGAGCTCGCGCTCAGCCGGCGCGAGGCCGAGTTGCTCCTGCGCGCCGCTCGGCTGGAGCTCGACGACGGCGAGATCAACGAGCTCGTCGAGCGCACCGAGGGCTGGGCGGCCGGGCTCTACCTGACCGCGCTGGCCGCCCGCGCCGAGAGCGACGAGCGGCGGGACGTTCGCTCGGTCACCGGGGCCGATCGCTACCTCGCCGACTACTTCCGCTCGGAGTACCTCTCGCACCTGGAACCGGAGCGGCTGACATTCCTGCGCCGCAGCTCGGTGCTCGAGACCATGTCGGGCCCGCTCTGCGACGCGGTTCTCGACCGAAAGGGGTCGGCACTCGAGCTCGCCTCGCTGGAACGGGAGAGCCTGTTCGTCGTCCCGCTCGACCGGCACCGCGGGGCCTACCGCTACCACCACCTCTTCCGCGACGTGCTACGGCAGGAGCTCGAGGACCGCGAGCGGGAGCTCGTGCCGGTGCTCAACCAGCGGGCGGCGGACTGGTTCGAGGCCCAGGGCGACGACGAGGCGACGCTCGACTACTCGCACGCGGCTGGGAACGAGGCCAGCGCGGCACGCATCCTCAGTTCGATCGCGATGCCCGTCGCGGCGTCGGGCCGGGTCGCATCGGTTGAGTCGTGGCTCGACCGCTTCGACGACGAGGCCCTGGAGCGCCACCCGGAGGTCGCGGTCGAGGGATCTCGGATCCATGCCCTGCGCGGGCGGCCCGAGCAGGCCGAGGCCTGGCTCGCGGCGGCCGAGCGCGGTGTGCCGGCGAACGGGAAGGGCGCAGGCACGAGGGCGTGCATCGATGTTCTCCGCGCCGCAATGTGTGCCGAGGGACCCGAGAGCATGTTGAAGCGGACGACGTCGGCACTCAGGAAGCTCCCGGACGACCATCCGTGGCGCCCGTGGGCACTGGTTGTAAACGGCACCGCGCACGTGCTCCTGGGCGAGGACGAGCTCGCCGACCAGGTGTTCGCGGTCGCGGCCACCGGGTCGGCGCAGCCCGAGAGCCACGCGCTCGCGCTCAGCGAGCGCTCACTGCTCGCGGCCGGGCACGATGACGAGCGGGCGGAGGCGCTGGCGCTCGAAGCACAGTGCCTGATCGAGGACCGCGAGCTCGACGCCTATCCGACCGCAGCGCTCGACCTGGCCGCCACTGCCCGGGCGCTCCTGCGACACGGCCGCTGGGACGAGGCGCGCAGGCAGCTGACGGTCACGCAGCGGCTCGCGCCCTTCCTCACCCACGCGATCCCTTGGCTCTCCGTGCAGGTCCGGCTCGAGCTCGCTCGCGCCTACGTGACCTTGCGCGACCGCAACGCCGCGCACGCGCTGCTTGACGAGGCTCGCGCGATCCTGGTGCTGCGGCCGGCGCTCGGAGTCCTGGCAGAGCAGGTGGCCGCCCTCGAGGACGAGATCGCGGCCATGCCGGAGGCGGCCGGGGGTGGCACCTCGGGCCTGACCCGGGCCGAGCTGCGGCTGCTGCCGCTGCTCTCGACGCACCTTTCCTTCCGCGAGATCGGCGAGCGCCTGTTCGTCTCGCGCAACACGATCAAGACCCAGGCGATCTCCGTCTACCGCAAGCTCGGTGTCTCGAGCCGGAGCGACGCGATCACTAGGGCCGGGGAGCTCGGCCTCGTAGACGCTCGTGCCGAGAGCGCCGCCCCCGGGCAGCAGGCCGGCGACGTCGAGTCCGCGGTCGTCTCCTGAGCTACGCCTCGGCCCGAAGCCGCTCGTACTCCTTCTCGTGCCGCTTGTCGTAGATCCAGCCCCACAGCAGCACCAGCAGAGAGAAGAAGATGATCGCGCCGATTCCCCCCCAGCGGTACCACGCAGCGTCGACCAGAAGGAAGAGGATCATGGCGGCGATCCCGCCGAGGATCACGATCCCGATCAGCTTGAACCAGAACTTTGCTCCAAGTCCTTCTTCCACGTCCCCTCCTTTGCTTGCTCGCGCCGAGCGTGGCAGCGGCCTTTCCCGGCGGCATCGTCCCAACCGGGTGATGTCCGTCAGGCTGGTGCATCTGCGACGGTGACAGGTCCTTCCTCCTCCGGGGCCGCAGCGGCACGGGCGCGCGCCAGGTCGCGGCTGATGTGGACGACCGCCGAGGCGATCGGCGCAGCGAGCACCAGCCCGAGCATCCCGAAGATGCAGCCGGCCCCGATCGTCAGCACGAGCACCGCGAGCGGGTGCAGGTTGAGCGCCGCGCCCATCGCGAAGGGCTGGAAGATGTTCTGCAGCAGCCCGTTGGCCAGGATCACGACCAGGAGCATGATCAGCGCGGTCGTGGTCCCTTCCGAGCCCAGCGCGATGATGACTGCAAAGGCACCCGCGACGAACGCCCCGACGTAGGGGACGTAGGCGGTCACGAAGGTGACCACCGCGATCGTGCCCGCCAGCGGCACGCCGAGTACGAGCGCGGCGAGGCCTACGACCAGCGCGTTGAATGCCGCGACGATCGTGACGCCTTGGAAGTAGCCCCTCAGCGAGCGCAGCATCCCGCCGGTGATCAGCTCGGCGACCGGCGTGGGCACGCCGAGATGGCGGTCGACCCACCTCCTCATCGTCGGACCGTCCTTCATCAGGAAGAACACACTCAGCAGCGTGAACGAGAGCCCGAAAGCGAGCGAAGTCAGCCCCTGGATGCCGTTGATCACGCCGTGGACCAGTGTCGAGATGATCTTCGGGACGTCCTGCTCGACAGTCGACTTGGCGCTGGAGGAACCTGACGAGTTCACCCCCAGGTCCTCGAGCCAGCCCTGGGCCTTGTCTGCGGCCGCGCTCGAATCGGCCGAGATCGAGTCGTTCTGGGAGGTAATGCCGCCGATCACGAGGACGCCGACGAGCACTGCCAGCGCGACGAGACCGAGCAGGACCAGGGCGGCGGCAGCCGCACGCGGCATGTGGCGGGCGAGCGAGCTGACGATCGGCATCGCCACGGTCGCGATGATCGTGCCCGCCACCAGCGGGCCGACGATTGTGGACGTCGTGCCGAGCAGCCAGGTCACGCCGGCGAGCAGCGCGAAGACGCCGACGAGCAGCCACGACGTCCTGCCGAGGTCCTTCAGCCAGCGCGGCGCTGCAAACGTCGACTCGAGCTCCCCGGCGTCGCCGGAGCCCAGCTCGAACGACTGCGACTCCGCGGCCGGCCGCTTCTTGCCCAGGTGCTTGAGAAAGCTCACGGTTCGATGCTCGATACCTTGACCGCGCCGCCGGTCGGCAGCCCTTCGCCGCGACCGCTTGAAATGCGAGATTCACCCGGTCGGCATGATGGCGAGCCGCTCCCCGGCAGTGACACTGCGCCCAAGGAAGGTGAGCAGGATCTCCGACCCTCAAGTGGAGCGGATCGATGCGCTGTTCGTGCAGAGCGCGACGGCGTTTTCCAGCGGGCCGGGGACGATCATGCTCCACGGCCTGGCCGATTCGACCGTCTACTTCGCCGACCGGCCGCGGCGCGAGGTCGGGCACATGCCCTCCCACAAGTTCGTCGAGCTCTGGGAGTCGGGGGCGAATACGTTCTCGGTCGACCCGCCGAACGCCGTGCTCTCGTTCCTGGACGTGAAGGGTGAGTCGCCCGAAGACGCCGTGATCGTTCTCCGCCAGCCTCGCCTCGAGGACGACACGCTCACCTACGACGTCGACATCCTCGACGGCACCTTGCCGGCCCGTCACGGGCCGTGCACGCTCTTCATCGACGTATTCGGGCGTCCACTCGCCCCCGTCGCCAAGTTGACCGGCTAGCCGGTCGAACCGCGCCGCTTCACCCGGAGTGGGCGATGACATCGACACCGCCATCGACGAGGCTGGACGGGAAAGCCGCCGGCACACCAGTCCGCGGCAAGTCCAGGAGAAGGGAGTGACGTGGCAATCGGACCCGTCCAACTGATCGTTCTGGGGTTCAACCACCCCGAGTTCCACGGCGAGATCGTCGCCGAGCTGGAAAAGCTACGCGCCAGCGACACCGTGCGCGTGATCGACGCGTTGGCGCTCCACAAGGACGCCGACGGCGAGATCGAGGTACAGCACCTGAGCAACCTCACCAAGGATGAGGCAATCGAGCTCGGGAGCAAGGTCGGGGCCCTGATCGGCCTCGGCATCGAGGGCGAGGAAGGCATCGAGGCCGGCGCGGCCGCCGGCGCCGAAGCGACAGCAGACGGCGTCGACATCCTCTCGTCGAACGAGGATGCGTGGGACGTGCTCGAGGAGATCCCGAACGATTCGGCCGCGGCGCTCCTCCTGATCGAGCATCACTGGGCGGTTCCGCTGCGCGACTCGATTGCGCGGGCGGGCGGCTTCCGGATCAGCGACGGGTTCATCAGCCCGCTCGACCTGATCGAGATCGGCCTCATCTCCCGCGAGGACGCCGAGACGTTCCACGCCATGGAGCAGGGCGCGCCAGTGCCGGCAGGCGCAGCGACAGGAGGAGGTTCCTGATGATGGGATCACGCAGAGTCGCGCGGCGCACGAGCCGCCGGGTCGCCCGCCGCCGCTAGCGGCGTGCAGCACGGGGCGTTCGAGCAGCGCCCGCATCGCCGAGGCCTAATCCGTTGCGGTGTGGGCGCTGCTCCAGTTCGACCGACCGAAAGGGAGCAAGCGACATGGCCGCGAGCGAAGTCGCGCCGACGAAGCCTCGGATTCTCCTCGTCTACTACAGCTACACGCAGCAGTCCTTGAGGGTCGTGGAGGCCATGGCGGATGTTCTCCGCGACCGGGGCTGCCAGGTCTCCCAGGCTGGAATCCAGTTCACGGACAAGCGCTGGGCGGAGCGGTTCACACAGATGCCGCTGCGGCATGCCTATCGCGACATCCTCGGCATGCTGCCGGCGCAAACCCGCGGGGCGACCGGGGAGATCGGCATCCCGCCAGCTGCGCGCGAGGGCGACTACAACCTGATCTGCTTCGGCTCGCCGACCTGGTTCTTCAGGCCGAGCGTGCCGATTCGCTCCTACCTGAAGTCCGACGAGGCCAGCCGAATTCTCGCCGGGAAGCGCTTCACGGCATTCGTGGTCTGCCGCAGGTACTGGAGTATCAATCTACGATCGGTGAAGAAGCTCGGCACGAAGCTGGGCGGCACGTACATCGACGGCATCCACTTCACGTATGCGGGAGGGCAGATCGGCTCCTTGATGTCGCTGCTCAGCTACTTCGGCAAGGGCGAGAACCGCGAGCGCTATCTCGGCATCAAGATCCCCCCGAGCCTGCTCAAGCCGGACTACCTCGAGCAGGCCGGCACCTTCGCGAACCAACTGGCGGACTGCCTCGCCGGCGAGGACCGCGCACAGACGGCGCCGGCACCGAAGGCTCAGGCGGGAATGAGTGGCTGACCCCAGCCCGCAGTAGATAGACGCCGTGGGGACGCTGGTCGGTGAAGTCGGAGTGCTGGGGCTTGCCGTCGCCTTCACGAGCCCCGTCTCGGTGGTGACCGTGATCGTCCTGCTGAGCATGCCCTCCGGCGTCCGGCGGGCGATCGCCTTCCTCTGCGGCTGGCTGCTCGCGCTCGCGTTGATCGGAACGCTCATCGTCTTCGTCCTTCACGGGCAGGACTTCAGCGCGAAGAGCACGAGCCCGTCCCGCGCGGCCTCGGCGCTCGAGGTTCTGCTCGGCAGCGTGCTCCTGGTCTGGGCGTTCGCCGCCTTCCGCCGCCGCGAGCCGTCGTCGGGAGAGCCCTCCACGCCGAAGTGGCTCGACCGGATCCAGGGCACGCACTGGCTGATCGGGCTGGCGGTCGGGGCGCTCATGCTCAGCTACGGGCTCTCGCTCGCCGCGGCGAGCGAGATTCTGAAGGCGAACGTCAGCACCCTCGACGCCGGGCTCGCGCTCGGCGTCTTCGCGCTCGCCTCGATGCTGACGGTCGCGGCGCCGATCGTCGCCGTGGTGGTCTCGCCGGAGCGTTCGGAGCAGCGGCTGACCGCCTGGAAGGGGTGGTTGCTGGGCAACTCGCGCACGGTCGGGCTCGTCGTCCTGATGATCGTCGCGGTCGCCCTGATCGTCAGGGGTGCGAGCGACCTGATCGGCTAGGAGCCCGGCGTGGCGAGGTTGGCGCGGCCGCGGCGACGCCAGGTCGCGGCCGCGACGGCCCCGTACACAAGCGTCGGGACGATTGTCAGGAAGCGGTAGACCAGCACGGCGGCGACGACGCCGGCGCGGTTCCCGCCGAAGCCCACGAGCACGGAAGTCAGGCCGAGCTCGACGATCCCGAGGCCGCCGGGCGTGATCGGGATCGAACCAAGCACGCGAGCCAACGACCAGCCGGCAAACGCCTCGGTCAAGGTCACTTCGTCCGCCCCAACTCCGAGCGCGCGCAGGCAGACGAGCAGCACCAGGAAGACCGACAGCTGGCCGGCGAGCGTGGTGAGCGTGAGCAGGTGCCAGCGTCTGCCGAGCAGCCCGATCGCCTGTCCCCGAAAGTGTGCGAGGCTCTCCCCGCTCCAGCCGACTGGCCCGCGCTTGACCATGCCGAGCAACCAGTTCAGCCCGCCGGCGGCCAGGTCGCCGACGCGGCGCGCCATCTTGGGGCTTGCCAGGGCGAGCGCGAAGGCGCCCGCCACGACGACGAAGGCGACCAGCCCAACGGTTGCGATCGTCCGCAGCGCCGCCCGGTCCCCTCCGCTCAGCGTCAGCAGCGCGAAGGCGACAGCCGGGAAACAGAGGATCGCGAGCTGGTTCCAGATCCCGGTCAGCGTCACGGCGAGTGCGACCTCGTCGGCATGGAAGCCCCAGCCGAGGAGCATCGCCGCCGAGATCCCGATCCCGACCGCGGGCCCGCCCGGAGCGAGGTAGGTCGAGGCGGTCGAGGCCTGGGTCACCGTCTCCGCAGCCCAGTAACGAAGCCCCGGCAGCGCGGTCATCCAGGGCGGGCCGAAGGTGGCGAGGTTCAGCACGACCGCCCCGAGCAGGACGGCGATCCACTCCCACGAGAGCGTCCGCACCTGCTCCCAGACCTCGCCGTAGTTGGCGAACTGCGGCAGCACGAAGACGTACGTCCCGACGATCACCGCCACGGCGATCGCGATCGCGATGCCGCGCTTCACCCACGGCTTCAGCGCGACACCTCGAGTGCGAGCGTCTCGCCGATCGCGAGCACGCGGACGTCGACCTCCGGCGCGAGCTCGGCGGCCGCGCGGGCGAACTCCACCGCCGGCCGGTCGCCAGGGCGCGGCGCGAACGGCGTGCGAAAGGTTCCCCAGTGGACCGGGACCGCGATCCTCGGCCGCAACAGCCGCAGCGCCTCCGCCGCGCGGCGCGGGTCGAGGTGGCCGGCCGGCACCTTCGAGCCCCAGCCCGAGACGGGCAGCACCGCGACGTCCAAGGGGCCAAGCTCGGCCATTCCGTCGAAGAGGTCGGTGTCACCGGCGAAGTAGACGCGGACCGAACCCTCCGCGACGTAGCCGAGCGCAGCCGTTCGCGCCGAGAAGGGCCCGCGGCTCGACTCGTGCACGGCAGGCGTGGCACGGACGACCAGCCCGCCGAGCTCGAGCTCGTCCCCCGCGTCGACCTCCAGCACCTGCGAACGCCCCCAACGCCGCAGCAGCTTGCCGGCGCCGGTCGGCGCGACGACCGGCAACGACCGGTCGAAGCGGCGAAGCGAGGCGCGATCGAGGTGGTCGAAGTGGGTGTGCGAGACGAGGATCGCGTCGAGCTGGCCGGGCTCGGGCGCGGCGTCCCGGCGCAGGTGCCAGACCCGCCGGCGCAGCACCGGATCGGTGACGAGGCGCGTGCCGTCGACATCGATCACGACAGTGCTGTGCCCCAGCCAGGTGAGCCCGCTCAAAGCACGTCCTCCCGGATCGAACATCCGGCCGCCGCCACGTTCATCACCCCCTTCGGATGAGGCTCGGCGCAGGGTCTCACGAAACAATCGCCGGGAGCGCCGGTGATCAGCAGCCGCGAACAGGCCCACGACGCGCCGAGCTGGCGGCCGACCCGGCCAAAGCTTAGGCCGCTGCACCTCGTCGTCGCCTGGCTCGTCGCCGCCACGTCCTTGCTGGTCGCCGCCTGGATCGTTCCGGGCGCGAGCGTCAACGGCTTCCTCGGCGCGCTGGCCGCCGCCCTCGCGATTGCCGTCCTGAACGCGATCGTGCCGCCGGTGCTCGCGGCGCTGCGACTGCCGCTGCAGGTGCTCACCGGGCTGATCCTGATCCTGATCGCGGACGCGCTGATGTTGCTCGCGGCCGACCGGATCACCGACGGCGATCT
The DNA here is from genome assembly GCA_963772975.1 of uncultured Actinomycetes bacterium. Taxonomy (GTDB): domain Bacteria; phylum Actinomycetota; class Thermoleophilia; order Gaiellales; family Gaiellaceae; genus AC-32. Next base: position 679,588 of record CAVYZH010000010.1, on the reverse strand, counting down.
GCAGGTCGACTCCTTCTGGTCGGCGCTCGGGGTGGCCTTCGTGGCCTCGGCGGTGACGGTCGTGATCGCCGTCGTCCTGGGCACAAACGACGACGACACCTACACGTTGAGGGTGACCCAGCGGATCGCCAGACGCTCGGGCGAGCGCACGATCACCGACGCGCCCGGGATTCTCTTCCTCGAGATCGACGGGCTCGCCCTGCCCGTCCTGCGCCGGGCGATGCAGGACGGCAGCGCGCCGACGATGGCCCGCTGGTTGGAGGAAGGGACGCACCGGCTGGCCGAGTGGGAGACCGACCTCTCCTCCCAGACCGGCGCGAGCCAGTCGGGGATCCTGCTGGGCTCGAACGACGACATCCCGGCGTTCCGTTGGGTCGAGAAGGAGACGGCGAAGCTGGTCGCCTGCTCGGGGCCGCCCGACTGCGCGGAGATCGAGCGGCGGCACTCCTCGGGACAGGGCCTGCTCGCCGACGGCGGCGCGAGCCGCGGGAACCTGCTCTCGGGCGAGGCCGACGACGTGATCCTGACGGTCAGCCGCATGGACGCCGAGAAGCGCGCGAACCCGGGCTACCGGGCCTTCTTCGCGAACGGTTTCAACGCCATCACCGTCCTCGTGCTGTTCTTCTGGGAGGTCATGCTCGAGTGGTCGGCGGCCGGTCAGGCGAAGCGCCGCGACGTCAGGCCGCGCGGCCACCGGGGCGGGATCTACCCGTTCCTGCGCGCCACGCTCTGCGTCGTCGTCCGCGACCTGATCGTCTACAGCGTGCTCACGGACATGATGAAGGGGCGGCCCGCGATCTACGCCACCTTCTCGAGCTACGACGAGGTCGCCCACCACTCCGGCCTCGAACGGGCGGACACGCTCGAGGCCCTGCGCAAGCTCGACCAGCAGTTCGCGCGGATCGAGCGTGCGAGGACCTACGCGGCCCGTCCGTACGAGCTCGTCGTGCTCTCGGATCACGGCCAGACGCAGGGCGCGACCTTCAAGCAGCGGAACGGCTACGGGCTCGACGACCTCGTCTCCCACTCGCTCGACCGTGTCGCCGACGTGGCCTCTGTGGCCGACGGCGACGAGAACCACGCGAGTGTCGGCAATGCGCTCGGCGAGGCGACCGGCAGCACGCAGAAGCGCAAGCTCCCGAAGAACGACGTCTCCGACCGCGACGTGGTCGTGCTCGGCTCTGGGAACCTCGGTCTCGTCTACCTGCTGGAGGAGCGGCGCCGACTCACGCGCGAGGAGATCGACGAGCGGCATCCGCGACTGCTGCCGGCCATGCGCGAACACCCGCACATCGGCTGGCTGCTCGTCCGCTCCGAGCGCGACGGCCCGGTCGTGCTCGGTGCCAACGGGATGCACTACCTGATCGACGGCCGCGTCGAAGGGGAGGACCCGCTCGCGAACTTCTCTGACAACGCCCCAGGTCACCTGCTGCGCACGGACGGCTTCGAGCACGTCGCCGACATCATGGTCGGCAGCTTCTACGACCCCGAGCTGAACGAGGGCTGCGCGTTCGAGGAGCTGATCTCCTTCCACGGCGGCATCGGCGGAGCCCAGACTCAGCCGTTCCTATTCGCCCCCGTCGAGCTTCCGCTCCCGGACGAGCCGATCGTCGGCGCCGCCGCCGTGCACGGAGTTCTCTCCGGATGGCGCCGTCGCCTGAACGGCTCGCGCGTGACCAAAGCCGCCGAGGCGGAGCCGCTCGACGCAGTACCGCCGTGAGCACGGCATTGCAGACCCGGGGCATGCGCGTTGCCCGCCTCCGCGCCGCCCACAGCTACGGGCTTGTGCTCGGGCTGGTCATCGTCGTCTTCGTCTTCACGTCCGTGGCCCCGAACAGCGATTGGGCCGACAGCACGCTCGTGCTGCTCCAGAGCCTGACGCTGGTGACGGCCCTCTGGACGTCTGGTGTCGCCCAGGCCGACTCGAGGATCAGCATAGGCCTGTTGGCGCTCGCTATGGCTTCGGCCTTCGCGCTCCTGATCTTCGGCGGCACCTTCTTCGAGGCGGTCGTGCTGATCCTCGCGGGCGTCCTGACCCTGGCCACGATCCTGACGGTGGCGCTCGGCATCATCGACCAGGGCGAGGCAAACGTGAAGGCGGTCACGGGGGCCGTCTGCGTCTACGTCCTTATCGGCCTGCTGTTCGTCTTCCTCTACGGCGCGATCGCGGTCATAGGCTCGAGCGACTTCTTCGCCCAGGGCACCGACGGGACACGCTCGCTGCGGCTCTACTTCAGCTTCGTCACGCTGGCGACGCTCGGGTACGGCGACTACACGCCGGCCCACGAGCTCGGGCGGACGCTCGCGATCGTCGAGGCGCTCTTCGGCCAGCTGTACCTGGTGACGGTGATCGCAGTGCTCGTCTCGCGCATGCGCGGGCGCGACCCAAAGCGCTAGCCCGAACTGAGGCTCTTGCAGGCCGGGGCGTCCCGGAAGCCCTGCTCGAGCTCGCCCTTCGCGTCGGCCTGCTGGAGCTTGGAGGCGGCCGAGGCGATCTGGGTGCTCATCGTCGAGAGCGTAGTTGCGATGCCCGAGGCAGCGGTCGCGGCACCCCTCGCGCCCGAGCCCGCGGACTTGTCGACCGCGCTCTGAAGCTGGTCAACGTCGGTCTTGACCTCGTCCGAGAGCTGGTCGATCGCGTCCTTCGCCTGCTGGCCGGCGTCGGTATTGGGCTTGCCGAGGCCCTTCAGGTCGTCGGCGAACGTGTTCGTGGCGGACTTGATCTCCTTCGTCGCGGTCTGGAGGCCGTCCTTCGAGAGATTGCCGCCCTTGAGCGACTCGCCCGCCGTCTTGACCGAGTCCGACCAGGTCGTGATCGCCGAGCAGAGGCCGTTCGCCCAGTCCTGCGGCGACGGCGAGGAGCTGCTGGAGGACGAGCCGCCTCCACCGCAGCCGGCGACCAGCACGACTGCGAGCGCGAGAGGGGCGAGTGCCAGCTTCACACGCGCAACCCTACTCAGCTTCCGCCCGGCGGTGCATCACCCTCTCTGGACGAACTCTCAGGCGGTCAGCCCGGCGATCCCGTTCCGCAGCAGCGAGAGAGCGATCAGCACGACGAGCACCACGGCGACGTTGCGTACGTTGTGCTCCAGCCAGATGCGGACGGAACCGAGCACGCGGCGCGTCCAGTCCGGGGCGACGAGCAGCAGCGCGAGGGCCGTCGCCAACGGCAGCAGCGAGACCAGCGAGAAGAAGAGCCAGTCGACGATGTACTGAGTCGCGCTCGGATTCAGCTCGGAGATGTCCTTCAGCGCGATCGGGATGAACGCACCCGGGTTGGCAAGGGCGGCGCCGGCGCCGAGGATCGCGACGATCGGCGACGAGGCCACCTTCTGCACCTGCGTGATCATGCCCGCGGTCCGGTCGGGGTTGGGGGGCCGCCGCAGCACCACGACGACCAGCGCGAGCAGGCCGACCGCGAGCACCACATCCAGGACCGCGACCCAAGTCTTCGGCGTGCTCGGCGTGTGCGAGGCGGCCGCATTCCCCAGCACGAAGGCGGCGACGATCCCGATCCCGAGCGTCGCGCCGAGCGCGCCCAGGTAGAACCAGATCCCCGTCCGGAAAGGCCGGTCGCTGAGGACGAGGACGAGCACCGAGAAGGTCAGCGTTGTCGGCGAGAGCATCGCTGCTAGCGCGGTCAGCGCCAGCTCGGTGTCGATCCAGCCCAAGCGGCCTAGACCGTCGGCTCACGCATGCTTCGCCGCCCGCTTGGCCTCTTTCCGCTCGGAACGGGCGGCCTTCTGCTCGGCGGCCTTGGTCTTCGCGTCCGCATAGGAGCTCCCCACGAGCTCCTTGCCGCCGGTCCAGCCGAAGACCCAGACCACCAGCGCGATCGCGAACAGGATGTTCCAGGCCGTCGTCACGAGCTGCTGGGCAACCGAGTAGGCGGTCGCGGTCGTCGCGTTGGTGATCCCGTTCAGCGAGGCGACGTTGAACGCCTGGTTGACCCCCGCGCCGCCCGGGGTGACCGAGGTGACGTTGGCGATCGAGTTGCCGCCGGCGAGCCGCATCAGCGTGTCGAAGCTGACGGGGATGTCGTAGGCGGCGAGGAAGACCGCCATCACGCCGAGGCTGGCGATCCACGCGAGCAGCGACGGGCAGAAGACGCGAACGAAGTACTTCCGCGGCTCCTTCAGGATGCCGCCGCCTTCCTTCGCGTCGTCCCACCAGTGGACGACCTTCGGCCAGAACGCGCGAAGGACCAGGTAGATCAGGAAGGCGCCGCCGAGCAGCAGGATCGCGGTCGCCCACGGGCGCTCGTGCACGAAGGCGAACTTGACGTCGAACGAGCCGCTGACTGAGAGGAAGAGGTAGAGGTAGGTAAAGGCGCCGCTGAGCGTGAAGAAGATCTTCTCGACGACGTAGGCGCCGAGCACGCCCGAGAAGGTCGCGCCGGCGATGATCGTGGTGAACATCAGCAGCATCACGAAGGTCCCGATATTCGCCGGCAGGAACCCGTTCAGCGCCACCGAGATCGCGTAGCAGGCGAGCACGACCTTGAAGCTCGTCGTCGGATACGCGTAGCGCAGGATCGCGTACCAGGCGAACGCGGTCAGGGCTCGTCTGGACGGTCTTCAGTGCGACCCCCGCGACGATGTACGCAGCCGAGATCGTCGCTGAGCGTGTCCCAGAGGTCGGAGAACCAGCCGCGGATGTTCCAGCCGAGCAGGTCGGCGGCGGCTGCGATCACGACGATCAAGATCGCCCAGAACAGCAACCGCCACAGGCGGGAGCGCCCCGAGGACTCGGGGACCGGCGCGGTCGCGGCTTCGCTCACGACACGACCTCGGCGCCGTGGCAGCGCTTCCACTTCCTGCCGCTGCCGCACGTGCAGGGCTCGTTGCGGCCGCGCCGGGCGTCGGCCGCCGCGTACAGGTCGACGATCTCCGCGGGCGCGCGGTCTTCGGCCAGCAGCGCCGCCATCGTCCGCATCGGCCCGTCGACGTGGTGGAAGAACGCCTTGAAGCCGGCGCAGAGGTAGTTCAGGCCCGGCTCGCCGTCAGGCGTCGCGATGAAGCGGTCCTTCGGGCAGCCGCCGTGGCACGCGAAGCGCACGTCGCAGTCGAGGCAGTACTGCGGGAGCGTCTCGCGCTTGTCGAGCCCGAACTGCCGCTGCTGCGGCGAGTCGACCAGGTCGAGCAGGTTGGTCATGCGGATGTTCCCGAGCTTGTGCTCCGGCTCGACGAAGTGGTCGCAGGAGTAGACGTCGCCGGTGTGCTCGAGCGCGAGCGCCAGCCCGCAGGTCTCGGAGTGGACGCAGAGGCTCGGCGGCTCGCCGACCCAGTTGGCGAGCGCGACGTCGAACATCTGCACGTACACCTCGCCCACGTCGCGGCGCACCCACTCCTCGAAGACGTCGATCAGAAAGCGGCCGTATTGCTCGCCGGTGACCGAGCGGTCGGTGACGGCATGGCCCTCCTGCACGTAGAGCGGCCGGTCGCGCCACGACGTCCACGAGCCGGCCTCCTCGCCGGCGACGCGCTCGATGATCGGGATGAACTGGACGAAGCGCGCCTCGAGCTCGTCTCGCAGGAAGCAGTAGACCTCGCGGCCCCGATCGGCGTTCGCCGCGTGGATCGTGGTCAGGGCGTTCCAGTCGACTCCAGCCGATCGCAGCGCGTCGAGCCCGCGCACGACGCTGTCGAAGCTGCCCTTTCCGCCTTTGTCGACGCGGTACGCGTTGTGGAGCTCGCGCGGCCCGTCGACGGACACGCCGACGAGGAAGGCGTGCTCCCGAAAGAAGTCGGCCCACTCCTCGTCGAGCAGCGTGGCGTTCGTCTGGATCGTGTAGGCCGCGCGCTGCCCCGGCCGCAGGTATCGGTCGGCCAGCTCGACGGAGCGCCGGAAGAAGTCGAGCCCCATCAGGGTCGGCTCCCCTCCCTGCCACGCGATCGTCACTTCGGGGACGCGCGCGTGCGCCTCGATCAGCTGCCGCAGGTACTCCTCGAGCAGCTCGTCCGCCATCCGGAAGCGGCTACCCGGATAGAGCATCTCCTTCGAGAGGAAGAAGCAGTAGCTGCAGTCGAGGTTGCAGACCGCACCGGTCGGCTTCGCGAGCAGGTGGAACGAGGGCGGCGCGCCGAGCTGCTCGCCCTCCGCATGCCCTCGCGGTGTCTCCAAGACGGTCATCGTCCTTCCGTTCGGCCCCCGCCCGTCCGGCGCCGTCCCCAGAGCCGCCAGCGCCGGACGGGTCTCAGGGGATCACGAGACGGTGCGTGTCATCACCGTCCGGTCTTCGGGCGGCCTGGCGATCATGTACACCAGCACGCCGATCAACGGGAGGAAGATCACGAACACCGTCCATCCCGCCTTCGCCCAACCCGACTGGTCGCGACGGGCGAAGTTGTCCGCCAGGACCATGATCAGGAGCCAGATCCAGATGACGAAGGCGAAGAAGATGAACATCGTCCACACGATGTCCAGGAACGGATAGTCGGTCTTTGCCAGAACTGCGAGCACTGAAGGTCTCCTTGGTCGCGGTCATTGCTGCGTCCAACCTCCCGCGCCGCCCGTTTCGCGGCATCGTCCAAACAGGATGAGGCGGCCCGTTTTCCCAGCAGCGAAGATCACGGCATCTGCCGTTGGCTCGCATATTCCGGTTCGCCCGTGCTGCTCAAGTGGCTGCTCTACGACCGGCAGAACTCGCTGATCGTCCAGAGCCTCCACTCCAGGCTCGGGGCAGAGGAGACGAACGGGGACGGCTTCGGCGTCGGCTGGTACGGCAAGCAGGACACACCAGGTGTGTTCCGCAGCATCGAGCCGGCCTGGAACGACCGCAACCTGCGCGAGCTCTCCGGCCACATCAGCTCGGGGCTCGTGTTCGCGCACATCCGGGCCTCGACCGGCTCGCCGGTCCAGCAGACGAATTGCCACCCCTTCCGCAACGGGAACTGGCTCTTCATGCACAACGGCTTCATCGACGGTTTGCACGACATCAAGCGTGACCTCGTGCTCGCCGTCGACCCGTCGCTGTACCCGGAGATCGAGGGCACGACGGACACCGAGCTGATGTTCCACCTCGCGCTGACCTTTGGGCTCAAGGACGATCCGCCGCAGGCGGTGGCGCGCACCATTGGCCTCGTCGAGTCGACGGGTCGCGAGCACGGCGTCGAGTTCCCGTTCCAGGGCACGATCGCGACCACCGACGGCGAGTGCATCTGGGCGTTCAGGTATTCGAGTCAGGGAGACTCGCGCTCGCTCTTCTTTAGCACCGACCTCCGCACGCTTCGCGAGCTCTATCCGGAGAACGAGGAGATCCAAGGGCTCGACGACGAGTCCCGGCTCGTTGTCTCCGAGCCACTCGGCGACCTGCCCGGGGTCTGGAACGAAGTCCCTGAGGCGTCGTACGGAGTGATCCAGCCCGGCCAGGACGAGATGCACCCGTTCGCGCCGATTTCGGACGCCGTCGGCGCGGCGCGGGCGAGCTAGCCCGCTACGGCAGCCGGCAGACGACTTTTCCGAGGAAGTCGCTGTCGGGCGTCAGCTCGACGCTGGTCACGACGCAGCTGTCGTACTTGGTGGAGATGAGCTCCCCTTCCTCGGGCAGCCGGTCGACCTCCATCTCCTCGAAGTCCTGGAAGCCAGGCCCCTGGATCGTGACGATGATCCGCTCCACCTACTGCCGGGCCATCGCGATCTTCAGCCGCTCGTCCGCCGTGATCAGGTGGTCGCTGTCCTCCGCGTCGTCGATCAGCACGACGAGCACGTTCGGCGCCCCCTCGGACGGCCGCAGCGGCTCGATCGGCGGGAAGCTCGTATCCGGGCTCTTGGCGTCAAACGTCGTGACGCCGAGGTGCTCGCGCTCTCGAATCGGCAGGACGCTGCGCTGGATCGGCCTCGCGGGCTCAGCCATGGCACTTCCTTCCAAAGGAGTCAGGGGCAGTTTCCGTGCCGAGCCCTGCTCGGGTCATCGCCCTTTCTGGGTGAACCGAGGCCGGTTTCACATCGGGTTCTGGCGGCAGACTGAGGTGATGGCAGAGCCCTGGACACCGGCGCTGTCGATCCGAGAGGCCGCCGGAGTCGACCTGCGCTGGTTCGAGTTCCTCTACGAGCTCGGCTCGATCGCCGCGCGCGGTGACGACATCCGCGAGCGGGTCTTCCTGCAGGCGGCCTGGGCGCCGCATCGTCCGGTTGGGATGATCCAGCGGGTGGCCACGCGTGCGAGCGTTGGGCGCGTGGGCGAGACGCTTTCAGTGGGCTGTTGATGGGAGACGTGTGAGTAGACGTTCCCGCTTCGGAGCCGCCGGCCGGCTGGCCTTCTACCCGGCCCGCGTCGCGGCGCGGGCCTCCCGGGGTCCGCTCGAATCGGCCCTCGCGGAGTCGTTCCCCGAGGAGCTCGTGGACTCGCTCGTTGAGTACCGCGTGGTGGAGCGAATGGTGGAGGAGCTCGCGCGGACCGGCGCGCTCGACCGCATGGTCGACGATGCGCTCGCCAGCCCGCGGACGAGCGAGCTCGTCGATCGGGTCGTGGCGAGCCCGGAGCTCCGGCGGGCGGTCCGCGAGATCGCCGCCAGCCGCGAGGTGCGAGAGGCGGTCGCCCGGCAGACGACGGGATTCGTGGAGGAGCTCGCTGCAGAGGTGCGCCGCTGGGCCCGAGGTCTCGACGGCCGGATCGGCCGCCGGCCTGCGGGCGCGACGCCGTACGCGGGCGTGGCCACCCGCGCGCTCGCCCTGACCGTAGACGCGCTGCTGATCGTCGTCGTCTACACCGCGATCTCGGGGTTCGTCGCCCTGATCTCCTCGCTCGTCGGCACCCTGCGTCCTACCTGGCTCGTCGGCGCGCTGCTCGGGGCCGGCTGGGTGCTGGTCGGCGGGACCTATCTGGTGATCTTCTGGAGCGCCGCAGGTCGCACTCCCGGGATGCAGCTGCTGCGAGTGCGCCTGCGCGTCGGCTCGGGCGGGCCGCCGGGGGTCGGCCGCGCGATCGTCCGCGCGCTCACCACGTGGATCTCGATCGTGCCGTTCTTCGCCGGCTACCTGCCGATGCTCTTCGACCAGCGTCGGCGCGGCCTACCCGACCTGGTTGCCGGCACCGAGGTCGTCTACTCCGAGCCCGACGGGTAGAGGCTCGCCTCGACCCGCTCGATCGCGGCGCGCTCGGCGTCGCTGACCGGCTGGCCGCCTTCCTTGTGCGCCGCGGCGACCCGCTCCGCGACGTCCAGTGCGAACTTCCGGTAGGCCTCCACCTCGGCGGCGGTCGCCTTCTGTTCGAGCAAGTTGACCGCCTCCGTCAGTCTGCCGAGGCCCTGTGCGTCGAGCTCTTCCGGCGTCTTGTAGCGCTTGAGGTCCGGCTTCTCGCTCGCGAGCGCGTCGAGCAGCTCGCTCTCGCCATGCTCCTTCCTGGCCTCCGTGTAAGCCTTGGCGAGGGCCCAGGACTCGCGGAAGGTGCCGCCTCGCTCGGCAGTCATGGCCACCATCGCGGCGGTCGGCGGGCCCTCGCGCACGAGGTCCCACTCTTCTGGAGTGAAGTCGGACTTTCCGGTCATGGCTTCGCCGAGGCCAGGGGTTTCTCGATTGGCGCGTCCTGTGCGGCGTCGTCGTCACGACCTTCCTGAACCTTCTTGCCGGCGTGGTAGGCCACCCCGCCGACCATGGTCGCCCGCATCAGCGGGCGGCGCCTTCGCATCCTCATCGCTTACCGTCCTTTCGCTTGCGAACCTGCACGAGGAATCGTCCGGCGACCGGCGTCCGGGGGCATCGTCCGATCTGGATGAACGCGCCCAGCAGCGTTGGGTCTAGGCTCGTGTCGGATGGCACTGCTGCTCTCGATTCTGCTGGCGTTCTTCTTCGTTCCCTATCCGTGGAGCGTGCTGGTCGTGCTGGGCGGGGCCTCGATCGAGGTCCTGGAGGTGGTCTGGGGCCTCCGCCTCGCGAAACGTTGGCGACCACAGACCGGAGCCGAGGCGATGATCGGCGAGCGGGCCGAGGTCGTGACCGCCTGCCGCCCGACCGGCCAGGTGCGGATCAACGGTGAGCTCTGGGAGGCGACGTGCGTGGCCGGCGCCGACGTCGGTGAGGAGACGGTCGTGCAGGCGATCGAGGGCCTGACCCTGATCGTGGAGCCCGCACCGGCGGCCGAGGTTCATCCCATCGGGACGATGTAGCGGCTGCCCGCCTCGGTTTCGCTGGCACGGAAACGAGCGAAAGGAGGCCCGGATGGCCACGAGCTCTGACGCCCCGCGCGGCGACATGGACTCGTTCGACGTCGCCGGCAGCGGCTGGTTGACCTTTGCCGCGACCCTGCTCGGCCTGGCCGGCACGTTCAACATCATCGACGGGATCGTCGGGCTGTCGAAGTCGAAGTTCTTCACGGCCAACGCGACCTACGTGTTCAGCGACCTGCGCACCTGGTCGTGGATCCTGCTCGTCCTCGGCGTCCTGCAAGTGATTGCCGCCTTCTCGCTGTTTGGCGGCAGCGAGTGGGCGCGGTGGTTCGGCATCGTGACGGCGAGCCTGAACGCGATCGGGCAACTGCTGGCATCCCCTGGGTATCCGTTGTGGTCGTTGACCATGTTCGCGATCGACATCGTGATCATCTACGCCCTGGCGGTGTACGCCGGGCACAAGCTGCGCACCTGATCTGCATCCGCGACGAAGCGCCGCCCGCTCGGGGCGGCGCTTCGTCAGCGGCCGACGGAGATCACCCGCGCGCGCCAGGCGCCGCTCGGCGCCTCGATCTCGACTTCGTCGCCGGCCTTGGTCCCCAGCAATGCCCGGCCGACGGGCGAGTCCGGCGAGACGCCGCCGACGCTCGAGATCTCGACCTCCAGGCGGCCGCCCTGCTCGTCCTCGAGCTCGACCTTCGAGCCGACGCCGACGGTGCCCTCGGCGGCCGCGTCCTCGTCGACGAGCACGGCGCGCGAGAGCCGGTCGCGCAGCACGCGGATTCGCCGCTCGAGCAGTCCCTGCTCGTTCTTGGCGGCGTGGTACTCGAAGTTCTCGGACAGATCGCCGAACGCGCGGGCGGTCGCGATCGCCTCGACGATCGCGACTCGCCGCGGGCCCTCCAGCTCGGCCAGCTCGGCCTCGAGCTGCTCCTTCTGGGCGGCGGTGAGGTGTTCGGCCTTCTCGCTCGGCATCGCGGCAGGGTACAGGCGGCCTGCTACGGTGTGAGCACGGGTTGGCAACGGTGCCGCCCAGTGAGATGAGCTTCTCGGTCCTCCTTCGGGCGTTTCGAGGTAGGCAAGTCTCGAACCCGAAAAGGAGTCGAACTAGATGTCAGACCAGTCTTTCCGCGAGCTCGGTGTGTCCGCGCCTGTCGCCGACGCACTCGCAGCTCAGTCGATCGACCATCCCTTCCCGATCCAGGCCAGGGCTCTGCCGGACGCGCTTCAGGGCGTGGACGTGCTCGTCCGCTCGCCCACGGGATCGGGCAAGACGCTGGCCTTCGTGCTGCCGATCGTCGAGCGCACGAACCCCGGCGACCAACGGCCTTCCGCGCTCGTGCTCGTCCCGACGCGCGAGCTCGCCTCGCAGGTGACGGAGGACTTCCAGCCCCTCGCCAAGGCGCGCGGGCTGACCGTCGCGCCGGCGTACGGCGGCGTGCCGCTCAAGTCCCAGGCCAACCGGATCAAGGGCGCCGACATCCTTGTTGCGACGCCCGGCCGGCTCGAGGACCTGGCGAACCGCCGGCTCGTGAACCTCTCGCAGGTGCGTACGTTTGTGCTGGACGAGGCCGACCGCATGCTCGACATGGGCTTCAAGCCGCAGGTCGACAAGCTCGTCCGGCGCCTGCCGCGAAACCGGCAGACCATGTTCTTTTCGGCGACACTCGACGGAGAGGTCGGCGAGCTCGCCCAGAAGTACACGAGCGGCGCGGCGCGCATCGAGGGAGAGCTCTCCGCGCTGCGCCAGCCCGGCGAGATCGAGCACCGCTTCGTCTCGGTCACGGCCGACTCGAAGGTCGAGACGCTGATCGAGCACATTCGGGCCGGCGGCTCGACGCTCGTCTTCGTCCGCACCAAGCGCGGCGCCGACCGGCTCGTGCAGAAGCTGAAGAAGCACGGCGTCGCCGCGGTCGCGATGCACGGCGACATGTCGCAGAACGCCCGCGAGCGGGCGCTCTCCCGCTTCGAGAGCGGCAAAGTCGCCACGCTCGTCGCCACCGACGTGGCCGCGCGCGGGCTCGACCTCGACGACGTCACGCACGTGATCAACTTCGATCCGCCCGACGAGGACAAGGGCTACGTCCACCGCACCGGGCGCACCGGCCGTGCCGGCCGCGCGGGCACGGCGATCACCTTCGTCCTCCCCGAGCAGCAGGCCGACACGAGCCGCGTCGCACGGCGCCTCGGCCACCAGGAGCAGTTCGAAGACGCCGGGATGCGATCGGCGCCCGCGAAGCTCGTCTACACGAGCCGGCGCGGACGCCGATCGAAGTGGTAGCCGCCGCGGCTTAGGACGGCGCCTTAGGCGGCTTCGACGAGCTCGTCCTGCAGCTTCGCCAGGGCGGTGGCCTCGAGCTGGCGCACGCGCTCGCGCGTGATCCCCAGCTCCTTGCCGATCGCCTCCAGCGCCTGCGGGTCGCCGCCGATCCCGAAGCGCAGCTCGATGATCCGGCGCTCCCGCTCGGGCAGCGCCGCGATCGCATCGCGTACCTCGCGGCGCCGGACCGAGTCGACCGCCTCGTCCTCCGGGCTGACCGCGGCGGTGTCGCCGAACAGGTCGCCCAGCTCGCCGTCGTCCTCGGAGCCGACGGGCCGGTTCAACGAGACGTTCGCCTGGACCGCGTCGAGCGCCTCCTCGACGTGCACTAGCTCGAGCTCGGCCTCCTCGGCCAGCTCCTCACGGGTCGGCTTGCGGCCCAGCCGGGCCTCGAGCCGTCCCTCCGCGCGCGACAGCTTCACGCGCCGCTCGTTGACGTGCGTAGGGATGCGGATCGTCGCGGACTGGTTCGAGATCGCCCGCTGGCAGGCCTGGCGGATCCACCAGGTGGCGTAGGTCGAGAACTTGAACCCCTTCCGCCAGTCGAACTTCTCGACGGCACGGTTCAGTCCGATCACGCCCTCCTGGACGAGATCCAGCAGCGGCAGGTCCTTCCGCTGGTAGCGCTTGGCGATCGAGATCACCAGGCGTAGGTTCGAGTTGATCATGCGCTCCTTGGCCTCGGCGTCGCCCCGCTCGACACGCTTGGCGAGCGCGACCTCCTCCGCCGCGGTCAGCAGCGGGTAGCGGCCGGCTCGGTGCATGAAGAGCGAGAGCGCGTCGGTCGGCGCGGCCGTCTGCGCGTGCGCAGGGGCAACCGGCTCGTCCGCCGGCGGCGTGACGATCTCGACCTCCCGGGCCTCGAGCTCGGCGCGCAGCTCGACGAGATCCTCCTCGTCGAGGTCGTGCTCGAGCGCGAACGCCTCCAGGGCGGCCTCGTCGATCGACTCGTGCTCCTCGGCCTCTTCGAGGAACGCAGGGACAGCAAGTTCAAGCGTGGTGCTCAGTTCTTCCTCACATCCTTTGCTTCGTGTGTGTTGGGCGAACGCGAGGGCGTTTGCCACCAACCACTACAACGACCCCCGGGGCCGTCGTATTCCGTCTGGGACCAAAAAAATTCGCCGAGCCGGTTTCGCTTTGGTCCACTTCGCCCGGCTGACCTTCCGCTTCCGCGTACTGCCTTCCGGTGAAGCTTCGTCCTACTCGCGCTCCGTGCTCGGCGCAAGCGGCAACCTATCGATGGGGACAGGTCCGTACAAGGGCCCGAAAAAACTCGCGTGCGCTCTTTGCGAGGTTTTTTCTCAGGGCGTGCAGCTGACGTCCTCGGCCGGGTCGAGCGGAAGCCGCTCGAGCAGCCCGCCGAGAGCCACAACCTCCTCGTTCGAGAAGCGCTCGCGGAAGAAGCCGCGGATCCCGGCGACGTGCGTCCCAGCCGCCTCGCGGAGCTTCGCCTCGCCGGCCTCGGTCAGCTGCGCGTAGGTGACGCGCGCGTCCGCCGCGCAGGAGGCGCGTTCCACGTAGCCGCACCGCTCGAGCCCTTCGAGCAGGCGCGTGATCCCGGATGGGGTCAGCAGCACGCGCTCGGCGAGGTCGACGCGGCGCAGCCGGCCGCCCTCGGCGTGTGAGAGGTGGAGCAGCACCTCGTAGTCGTTGAGCGTCAGGCCGTGCCCGGACACCAGCTCGGCGTTGAAGCGCCGGATGCTCGTGGCGTGAGCGCGCAGGAGCGCGACCCAGGCCTGGATCTCGGGAGTTGCGCGTGTAGATGCTTGCGTGCTCAAAACTTGACGACTCAACCTTCTCTTGCTACATTGTTGACGGCTCAAGTATAGCCGAAAACCGAAAGGAGAGCCAGCAGATGACAAGCACCACCATCACCCCCGAGGTCATCCCCGCCGGGATCTGGGCCGTCGACCCGCTCCACACGACGATCAGCTTCCAGGTCACCGACACGAACGACCTCTTCAGCTCGGTGATCGGGCGCTTCACGCAGTTCGAGGGCCACATCACCGGCGGCGAGCAACCGTCGCTCGCGGGCACGGTCCGCGTCGACAGCCTGCGCACCGACAACGAGCAGCGCGACGCGCACCTGATCTCGCCGGACTTCCTGGATGCCGCGAAGCATCCGGAGATCCACTTCGAGACCACCGCGATCGAGCCGCTCGACGGCGAGCGCTTCAAGGCCCGCGGCAACCTGACCATCAAGGACACGCCCTTCGAGATCGAGCTCGAGGGCCGGATCCGTGGCCAGGGCCAGGGCAAGGCCGGCGACGAGCGCTTGCTCGTGGACGCCCGCGGCGCCTTTGACTGGGGCACCACCACCGTCGAGATCACGGCGGCCGTCTCGGCCGTCAACGAGGCCTAGCACCAATGAAGCTCCTCGGAATCGCCGGCAGCCTGCGCAAGGGCTCGTACAACCGCGGGCTCCTGCGCGCGGCACGCGAGCTCCTGCCGGAGGGCGTCGAGCTCGTCGAGTTCGACATCCGCAGCCTGCCGATCTACGACGGCGACGTCGAGACTGCCGGCGATCCCGAGGCCGTCGTGGCGCTGAAGGACGCGATCCGCGAGGCGGACGCGCTGCTGATCGCCACGCCCGAGTACAACCGCGGCGTGCCCGGCGGCCTGAAGAACGCGGTCGACTGGGCCTCGCGCCCGCCGCTCGGTTCGCCGCTCGCCGGCAAGCACGTGGCGCTGATGGGCGCTTCGACCGGTCGCGGCGGGACGGCGCTCGCGCAGCAGCAGCTGCGGGAGGCGCTCGAGTTCCCGCGGGCGGTCGTGCTCGACGAGCCGCAGGTGCTCGTGCCCGAGGCCTACCTGCACTTCGACGACCACGGCAACCTGGTCGACGAGGGCATCCGCGCGGAGCTTGCCGAGCTGCTCGACACCCTTGTTCACGTCGCGGGCGGTGTTACGCTCGCGGCGTGAATACCGTCCGCGAGCTGATGACCAGCGACGTCCTCTCGGTCGACCCCTCCGACACGATCGGCGAGACCGCGCAGCAGATGGTCGAGCGCGGTGTCAGCTCGGCGGTCGTCTCCGACTACGGCAACCTGATCGGGATCGTCACCGAGCGTGACCTGACCCGCGCGGTCGCGGGCCGCGTCCATTCGAGCGAGGCCCGCGTGCGCGAGTGGATGACCGCCGACCCGCTCACGCTGACGCCCGACGCCGCGCCTGCCGACGCCGCCAAGATCATGCTCGACAACGGCTTTCGCCATGTCCCGATCGTCGAAGACGGCCGGGCAGTCGGGATCGTCTCGATCCGCGACGTCGCCCGCTGGTCGACTGAAGAGAGCTAAACAAGCTCGAGCTGGCGGTGCGTCTCCAGGCCGGAGACGCCGACGCCGACCAGCCGTAGCGCGCCGGGACGGTCGGCCAGCGCCCGGTCGAGGCAGGAGCAGGCGAGCTCCCAGATCCGGTTCGCGTCGTCGGTGCCGACCGGCAGCGAGGTCGAGCGCGAGCGGATCGAGAAGTCCGGGTAGCGCACCTTCGTCGTGACCGTGCGGCCTGCCTGGCCGCTCGCGGCGAGGCGCTCGGCTACGTGCGCGGCCAGGCGCCTCAGCTCCTCCTGCAACCGCTCGACCTCGGCCACGTCGCGCGGGAACGTCTCCTCGGCGCTGATCGAGACCGTCTCGGCCGAGAGCTCGAGCGGCCGCGCGTCGATCCCGCGCGCCCGGTCGCGCAGCAGCGGCCCGAGCTTCCCCGGCAGCAGCGTGCGCAGCTTCGCGTCCTCGAGCGCGGCCAGGTCGCCGATCGTCTCGACGCCCCCGCGCCGGAGCCGCTCCTCCGCACGGGGGCCGACGCCAGGCAGGCGGCGCACGTCGAACGGGGCGAGGAACCAAGCCTCACGGCCCGCGGGCACGACGGTCAGGCCGCCTGGCTTGCGACGGTCGCTCGCGATCTTGGAGACGACCTTGCAGCTGGAGACGCCGAGCGAGCACGACAGGCTCGTCGCGCCGCGCACCGCCGCCTGCACCGCCTCCGCGACCGCCCGCGCGCGGCCGAAGTCGACCGCCACCTCCCCCACGTCCAGGTAGCCCTCGTCCATCCCGGTCCGTTCGACCGTCGGCACCACCTCGCGCACCGCGTTCCAGACCGCCCTCGAGTACTCCGAGTAGAGCCGTTTGCGCGGCGACACGAAGACGGCTTGCGGGCAGCGGCGCAGCGCCTCGGCGCACGACATTGCCGACTGGATCCCGAACCTGCGAGCGACGTAGTTGGCCGTCGCCACGACGCCGCGGCCGTGCGGGTCGCCGCCGACCACGAGCGGCTTGGCCCGCAGCTCCGGCGTCTCGAGCTCCTCGACGGCCGCGAAGAAGGCGTCGAGGTCGAGATGCGCGACGATCACGGGTCGCCCCCGTGGACGAGGCGCATCGGCACGCCGAGCCGGCGCGCGGCGAAGGGCACCGTCCCGCCCTGGACGATCACCGAGAACGCGACCACCACGAACACGATCCCGTAGATGCGCTCGGCGCCCGGAACGTGGTCGAGCAGCGTGAAGGAGGCGAGCAGGATCGGGACCGCGCCCTTGAGGCCGCTCCACATCACGAACACGCGCTCGCCGCGGCGCAGGTGGAGCGGAGCGAGGAACGGCGCGATCCCGAGCGGGCGTGCCAGAAATGCGAGCACAAGCGCGATCAGGATCGCGTCCTTCCACACCGGCTCGAGGTTGACCTTGTTCACCGTCAGGCCGAGAGCGATGAAGACCACCACCTCGGCGAGGCTCGCGAGCGAGGTGTGAAAGCGCTCGACGTCGCGACGCCGCGGGTAGTCGGCGTCGCCGATCGCAATCCCTGCAACGAAGACGGCGAGGAAGCCCGAGCCGTGCGCGATCGCGGTGAGGCCATAGATCACCCCGGCGGCTGACAGCCAAAGCAGCGGGTAGAGCGCCGGGTTCGCGAGCCTGATGCGCCGGATCGACTGCAGCACGAGCCACGCCCCGGCCAGGCCGATCGCGAGGCCGACCGACAGCTCGAGGACGAGCTCGCGAATCACCACCCAGAAGCTCGCGTCCGCATGCGTGGCGAAGTCGATCATCCCGAGCATCAGCGCGATCCCGACCGGATCGTTCACGCCCGACTCGCCCTCGAGGATCGTGCCGGTACGCCCACTGACTTCGCGCTTGGCGAGCACGGAGAACATCACCGCAGGGTCAGTCGGGGCAAGTGCCGCGCCGAGGATGCCGGCGCCCGTCCAGCTGAAGTCGAACAGGTAGCGGCCGGCCAGCGCGACGAGGGCGGCGGTCGTGAACGTGCCGAAGACGCCGAGTACCGTGATGGGGACCGCCGCGACGCGGAAGCGCTTCCAGCCGACCCGCATGCCGCCGTCGAAGAGGATCACGATCAGCGCCACCACCGCGAGGCGCTCGACGTCCAGCACGGACAGCTTGCGCCCGAGGCTCGGCCAGAAATGCACCGTGACGGCCGCGGCCAACAGGAAGATCGCGGGCGCTGGGAGTGGGATGCGCTCGCTGAGCTTGTTCGAGAGCAGCGCGACCGAGACGATCCCGGAGACGAACAGGACGATCAGGCCGAAGTCCTGGATCTCGCTCACGGCCCGAGCCTAGTCAGCGGTGCCGCTAGATCTCGGCTGCCAGCGCCTGGCGTGCGGCGTCGTCGGCGGCCTCGACCGCACGCCCGGCCGCCGCGATCCGCTCGTCGCCGGGCTGGGTCGAGAGGTTGATCGCGACGAGCTTGGCGGCGGCCCGCGCCGCTCCGGCAGCCAGCGCGGCGGCGGCGGCGGCATCGGCGCGGGAGGCCCCGTCGGCCCGCTCGGTCGCGTCGGCCGCGAGGATCGCGACATCGGCTGCGGCCTCCGCGAGCGCCAGAGGCGCGCCGGCGGCAGAGGCCAGCGCGCCGGCGAGGTCGTGCTCGCGTCGCTCGAGCGCGTCGAGCGCGGTCTCGTAGGCCTGTGCGTCCTGCGCGGCGAGCGCGAGCAGCCGGTCGCGCAGGTCGACCGCCTGGGCCCGGGCGCCCTCGGAGTCGCTCCAACCCTCCGACCGGGCGGCCGCCTTCGCCACGAGCGCCGCCGCGAACGCCGCCGAGACACCTGCCACCCAGCCGGACGCCGGCACCGCGTCGACCGCGGAGATCAGCTCGGCGAGCTCGCGCGCGTCGGTCACGGCCGGCTCAGAAGAAGAACTGCTTCCACGCCGTCCACCAGTCGTCGGCGCGGGAGACGATCGTGCGGGCATCGACGAGCTCGACGCCGTGGCGGTAGCGGAGCTTGGCGACCGGGTCGGTCCACTTGTACTCGACCGTGATCTCGCATGGCTTGCCGGGGTCGTAGGGCTTGACGGCGTTCAGGTCGGAGAGCGCCTGCTTCGTGCCGGCCTCGATCGCCTCGCGAGCTCGCGAGGGCACGAGGTTGCGCGCGCTCAGGACGCCGGTGCCGCGCTTGACCTGCACCGTCGTGAGGCCCGCGCCGAGCAGCTCGCTGCCCTCGCTGCAAGCGGCCTGGTCGCCGGTCACCAGCACCACCGGGCAGCCCCACGTGCCGCAGAGCGCGGCGTTGATGCCCGTCTCGCCGACGAGCGTGCCGTTGAACGAGAGGTTCTGGAAGTTCGGGCCGGAGACGGTGTGGTTGAGCACGCCCTCGGCCGTGCCGGCGCGCGCGTGCATGCCGACGAACAGCGCCGCGTCGACGCCCTGCTCCAGAAACTCCGTGTACTCCGTCCACTGGTCCTGGACGACGAACTCGCAGTCGGGATCGAGCTCCTCGGGGATCAGCGAGTTGAACGTGTAGCCGCCCCCCGCGCCATGGCAGTCCATGGCGACGATCTCGGTCGCGCCGGCGGCCTTTGCGCCGCGCACCGCCGCATTGATCTCGCCCGTGTAGAGCTTGCGGCCCTCGTCGAAGAGCGTCGAGTCGCCGTGCGGAGGCGGGCCGGTCTGCTCGCCCTTGACGATCCCGGCGACGCCCTCGATGTCACTGATGATGAAGACCTTCACGCTTGTAGCCTTGCACGTCGTGGACACCGGGCTCGCAGGGAAGCGTGTGCTCGTGACCGGCGCGTCCGGTGGGATCGGCGGCGCCTGCGCGCGGCTGTTCATGGCGGAGGAGTGCGAGGTCGTCGCTCACTACCACCTCGGGCGCGAGCGGGCCGAGGCGCTCGGAGCGGCCGTCGTGGCCGGGGCCGACCTGCGCGTCGAGACGGAGGTCGAGCGGCTGTTCGAGCAGGCTGGGCCACTCGACGTGTGCGCGGCGGTGGCGGGCATCTGGCCGGCCGAGGACGTGCCGGTCTGGGAGCTGCCGCTCGAGCGCTGGGAGGAGACACTGCGGGCGAACCTGACCGCGACGTTCCTGACCGCGCGCGCATTCCTGCGCGGCGTAGCCGAGCGGGGCCACGGATCGCTGGTGATGGTCGCCTCGACCGCGGGCCTCTTCGGCGAGGCCGGCCACGCGGACTATGCGGCGGCGAAATCGGCGATTGCACACGGGCTACTGCTGAGCCTCAAGAACGAGGTGGTGCGGGTCGCGCCTCGCGCGCGCGTGAACGTGGTTTGTCCCGGCTGGACGGAATCGCCGATGACGCGCGGCTCGCTCGACGAGGAGACGCTGAGGCGGGTGACGAGGACGATGGCGCTGGAGAAGGTCGCCCAGCCCGAGGACGTGGCGGCGCAGGTGGTCGTCCTCGCCTCGGACGTGCTCTCGGGCCACGTGACCGGACAGCTCGTCACGGTCGCCGGCGGCATGGAAGGCCGAGTCCTGCACGGTTGAAAAGGCCGGCGGCGGGCCGAGGCCCGCCGCCGAAAACTCCGAGCCGCAGGATGATTGCCGTCAGTCCCCGGCGGGAGTTCCATTTGGATCGGCCGTCCAGTACCCGAACTTGAGCCGGTCCATACATCAGGCGGGCCCGCCGCCCGGGCCCGCCTGAGTCTCCCGTGAGAGAGCCGCAGTTACATCTCCGGAGGGGCCACGCCGCATCGGGCCCTTTCCGTGGCGGGCGGGCCTCGCCGCATCGGGCCCGTCCGCTTTCGACGTTCTGCCCCTGCCGCATTGGGGCGCTCGTCGATGTTGCTGGCGGAGTATCGCGCCGCGGCGGTCGCTTGATCTATCCCCCTTTCACGGTTGACCGCTTCACTTCACTCCGCCAGTAGAGTCAAACCGCATGACAAGTCGGTTCGAAGCCCGTCTCGAGCAAGGCCCGATCGTCGTCGGCGACGGCGGCATGGGCGTGCTCGTGACCAGCGCAGTGCCACGCCTGCGCTGCCCGGAAGAGGCCAATCTGCGCGCTCCCGAGAGTGTCGAGACGTTGCACACGAGCTTTATCCGCGCCGGCGCCGACCTGATCGAGACGAACACCTTCGGCGCCAACCGGCGCAAGCTCTCGCAGCTCTACCTCGAAGACGAGTTCGAGCGGATCAACAGCGCGGGCGTGAAGCTGGCGCGCGAAGCGCGCGAGGTCGCGGGCCGTGAAGTCTTCATCGCGGGCTCGATCGGCCCGCTCGGCGACCTGGCCGTCCCGCCTGAGAAGCGAATCGAGCTTTTCGCGGAGCAGGCCGCCCTGCTGGACGGCCGCGGGATCGACCTGTTCATGGTCGAGACCTTCTACGACCTGGAGGAGCTCGAAGCCGCGATCGAAGCGGTTCGCGGCGTCTCGAGCCTGCCGATCGTCGCCACGCTGACCTTCGACGAGGGCGCCGAGACGCTCGCCGGCGTGACCGCCGCCGACGCGGCCGCCCGCCTGCGGCCGCTGAAGCTCGCCGCGATCGGCGCGAACCACGGCGCGGGCCTGCACGCCGCGCTGGCCGCGCTCGAGGCGATGGGCTCGGACGGCGGCCCGCCGCTGGCCGCGCTGCCGAACGTCGGGCTCGCGAGCCTGAGCGGCGGCCGCGTGATCTACCCGCACGCCACGCCCGAGTACTTCGCCGAGTTCGCGGCGCACGCGCGTGAGCTGGGCGCGCGCCTGATCGGCGGCTGCTGCGGGACGACGCCGGTCGAGATCGCAGCGATCGCCTCAGCTGTCGAGGCGGAGCGGAGGCCGAGCGCGCCCCTGGACGTGATCGAGCGCGAGCTCGTCGAGCCACATCTCGAGCGCGGCGCGTACGAGACCGAGCTGGCCCGCAAGCTACGCGAGGGCGAATGGGTGACCTGCGTTGAGCTCGACCCACCCAAGGGCGGCACCTACGACGCGATGCTCGGGGTCGCGCGCGACCTGAAGCGCTCCGGCAAGGTCGGCTTCGTCGACATCAACGACAACCCGATGGCCCGCGCCCGCGCCAACGCGTTGATGGCCGCAGTCGCGATCGAGCGCGACTGCGGGATCGAGACGATCCCACACGTCACCCCGCGCGACACCTCGATCATGGGCCTCGAGTCCCAGCTCCTGGGCGCGCACGCCGAAGGCGTACGCAACGTGCTCGCCGTCACGGGCGACCCGACCGAGATCGGTGACTACCCGGGCTCGCGGGGCGTCTACGAGGTCGACTCGATCGGCCTCTCGCAGATCGTCTCGCAGCTCAACCGGGGCGAGGACTACAACGGCAAGGGCATCGACGCGCCGACCTCGTTCTTCCTCGGCGTGGCGGTGAACCCGTCCGCGGACGACCTCCAGACCGAGGTCGAGCGCTTCCACCGGAAGATCGAGTCCGGCGCCCGCTACGCGATGACGCAGGCGCTCTTCGACCTCTCCTACCTCGACCGCTTCGAGGAGCTGATCGGCGGCTGGCCGGTGCCGGTGCTGCTCGGGATCTTCTACGTGCGCAGCCACCAGCTCGCCGTGCGGCTGCACAACGAGGTGCCGGGGATCGTCGTTCCCGAGGAGATCCAGCGCCGCTTCGAGCAGGCCGGCCCGAACGCGGGCGCCGAGGGCCTGGCGCTGGCGCGCGAGCTCTACGCGCAGGCGCGCGAGAAGGTCGCGGGCGTCTACGTGATCCCGCCGTTCAAGCAGCCCGAAGCGGCGCTCGACCTGCTGGACTAGCCGACGCAGGGCCCGGTCGAGACCGGCGTGACCGCCGAGGCGAGGTCGCGCCGGACGACCGAGGCCGGCACGCCGTAGCCACCGCCGCCCGCGGCGCGAGCGGCGAAGACGGTCGACTGGACGGCGCCGGACGAGTCCACCGCCGGGCCGCCGGAGTTGCCGTGCTGGACCGTCCCGCTCAGGCTCGTGACGAGGCGGCGCGTCTGCCCTTCGCCGTAGGCGTCCTGCGCGAGCACGGTCTCGGTCTCGCCGATCCTCCCCGCGCTCGCCTCGAGCGGGCCGTTGAGCGGGTAGCCGACGATCGCGATCGCCGTGCCCGGCTGCGGATCCTTCAGCTGTAGGCGGCGGCGCCTCGAGGCCGTCGACCTGAAGAACGGCGACGTCGTTGTGCGGGTCGAACGCCACCGCCTGCGCCCGCAACACGCCGTCGTGGACGGTCACGACCTCCGTATCCTCCTCGCCCGCGACCACGTGCGCCGCGGTGACGACGAGCCCGTTGGCCGCGACCCAGCCGCTGCCCTCGACGCCGAGCCCGCAGGCTGTGCCGAGCACGCGGACGATGCTCGGGGCAGCCGCGCGGACTCCCGCCTCGCGCAGCACGCGCGGGTCGAGCGGCTCGGTCGGCAGCGGCGGCCCGGCGAAGCTCGGGAACGGGTCGATCCGGGCCAGCGCGTTCAGCAGCGAGCGCGGCGGCACGATCTCGTTCAACTGCTGCAGCACGTAGGAGCGCTGCACCGCGCGACGCAGGTCGGCCTGGCCCGGCAGCTGCAGCGCCATCGCGCCGAGCACCCACACGATCGCGAAGCCGATCAGCGCGCCGGCCAGCACCCCGCCGGCCGAGTCGAGCACGCGCACGCCGGCACGCTGCCGGCTGCGAATCGACGCGCCGACGGTGCTGCCCATGACCTCGAAGATGAGAGCAAAGGCGATTGCGGCCACCAGCGCGACCACCGGCGCGTAGCGCGACTGCGTCCCGTTCGAGAGCAGCACCGGCACCAGCCGCCCACCGAGCAGCGCACCCGCGAGCAGCCCGGCCAGCGAGAGCCCGCTCCAGACGAAGCCCTGCACGGCCCCGCCGAGCGCCGTCAGCAGCACGAGGCCGAGCGCCACCCAGTCGACGGCAGTCACGAGCGGTTTAGGCTAGACGCCATGGACGGCCAGGAGCTGCAGGAGTTCATCGACGCCTACAACGCCGCCTGGAACGCGCACGACGTGGAGGCGATCGTCTCGATGCATACAGAGGATTCGGTCTTCGAGAACCACGTCACCGGCGACGTCAACGTCGGGCGCGAGGCAATCGGGAAGGCCATCACCGGCATCTTCTCGGTCTTCCCCGACCTCGCCTTCGAGACACGCCGCGCGTACCTGCGCGAGGACCTGGTCGTCCAGGAGTGGACGGCCAAGGGCACGCACGAGGGCACGATGACGCGCTCTGGGATCGAGGTGCCGCCAACCGGCCGCAAGGTCGACTACCAGGGGATGGACGTGATCCCGATCCGCGACGGCCTGGTCGCGCGCAAAGACGTCTACTCGGACTCGGTGACCCTGTTGCGGCAGCTCGGTCTGACGTCGATCTAGCTAGACTGCGGCGTTCCCGGGGGCGTAGTTCAGTTGGTTAGAACGCCGGCCTGTCACGCCGGAGGTCGCGGGTTCGAGTCCCGTCGCTCCCGTAACTCCCGACCCCACCTCGACCTGTAGTGCGAGGTCGGTTTTCGGCTTCACCTCAATCGGACGATGCCGAGAGGCAACGTAGGACGGACACTCTCTTTAAGCATTGGGTCAAGTGCTGCGGCCTGACGCAGGGGAGGAAACATGACGAAGCGACTGCTCGCCGTCGCAGCACTCGTTCTGCTGGCCACCGGGGCGATGGCCGGTGTCACCGGCGCCTCGAGCCAAGGCTCGAAGGCTTCCTCGGTGAGTCGAGGAAAGCTCGGCATTCGGAACGGGGTTATCTACGGGTGCGTCGAGACGCATGGGAGCAAGCAGACGCTCGGCGATCTGAAGCTCGCCAACTGCCACAAGGGCTTTAAGGCGGTCGCCTGGAACATCCGGGGCCCGAAGGGCCCGAAGGGCGCGAGCGGAGTCGGAACCCCGGGGCCGCAGGGTCCTCAGGGGCCGCAAGGCTCGCAGGGGTCCGCCGGCGCGAAGGGCGACAAAGGCGACAAGGGCGACCCTGGGTCTCCTGGACTCAGCGTTCCCAACGTGGTCGTAACGCACATCACCAGCGGCCGCGACTTCGGCCACTGTGGGAGCAGCCAGATGGGGACTCAATGGGCGAATCTCAGCTACACGCGGACGCTTCAGTTCATTCCGCAGAACGATGGGTCGATCCAGGTCGTTCGTTCCTACAACGGAACGTTCACGACCCTCGCGGGCGCCCCGACGCCCAATCCGCCTACGTGCCCCGGCACACCGCAGACGGGCGGCGTAACGGGAACGTTCACAGGCTACGACGTCGTGGTCGTGACAGGCGGCGTGTTCCATCCGGAGGCGACCTGTCCCGATCCCTGTATTACGACCACGATGGTCGCGACCTTCTTCCCGGCTGAGGGTGGCCCTGCTGCGGGCCTCGACGATCAACAACGGGTGGGAGTACCAGTACCGCACAGCTGCGAACGGCACGTGGATCAACCGAGCCCCGGCCCCCGCCGGCACGCGGCGGGGACATCGGCAACATCAACGGCTGAGGTGGGCAGATGGGGGCGGGCTTGACCCGCCCCTTCTGCCTCGCCGAGGGAACACAACCCTTGCCGCGCTCCATCCTCCAAGACCAGCGCTTACTCCTCCGGTCGCGACGACCTCACCTCGATGGTCGGGAAAAGGGTTCGAGTCCCGTCGCTCCCGTCTTCGAAGCCCCTGCTTGCGGGGACTTTTTCTTTCGGCGTGGCGAACGGCGGTTCGCTCGTCGAAGAAGTCCGGGCAGGCCTGAGCGAGTCGGTCGTGCGCCCGAACCTCGACAAGCCGGTCCTTTGAGGCAGCCCGCATCCCCCGTCATCCCGATCGGATGATGTTGGGCTCCGCTCCAGAAGGGAGGATCGAGGTGCGAGTCAACCTCTACGCGCGCAAGCGGGAGGAATCATGTGGTGGGGAATTGGAATCGGCGGAGCGTTCTTGTACTTCATCCTGGTCTTCACCCTCGGGCTGATGACGCTCAGAAACGGTCACGGGTGGATGTTCTTCTTCGGGATCTTCTTCCCGTTTCTCTGGATCTTCGGTGCCTTTATGAAGCCGCCGGAGACGAGGGCGGCTGCGGTTTAGGTGGAGACGGTCACGGAGGAGTTCTGCCACTTGGACGCGTCCCACGACCGGCGCCCCCTGAGGCAGGCTGAACCGAGAAGCACGAGGCGACGATGAGCAAGAAGCGCCACCTGCTGGTCTGGAGCCTGCTCGGGCTCGCGACGATTCTGCTGTTCGTCTCGTCGCTCACGGTCTGGTCGAAGCGTCAGCTGCTCGACGACCAGGCCTGGGCAGACTCCTCGTCGCAGCTGCTGGCAAACGACTCGGTTCGCGCCGCGATCGCGCAGAAGCTCAGCGACGCACTCTTCCAGCGAGTCGACGTGGAAGCGCAGCTGCGCGAGCGGCTGCCGCCGCGCTCGCAGGGAGCCGCCGTCGCGCTGACGGCGGCGCTGCAGAACACCGTCGTGCCCACGGCCGCCGACAGGCTGCTGCAGCGACCGAGGGTGCAGACGCTCTGGGAGAACATCAACAAACGCGCTCACGCGGCGGTCGTGAGGCTGCTGGAGGGCAAGGACCTAGGCAAGAACGGAAACATCTCGACCGCGAACGGCGTCGTCACGCTGGACCTGAGACCGGCGATCACGAGGCTGGCGACGCGGCTCGGGTTGGAGGACAAGCTGAAGGCAAACGCCGATCCGAACGCCGGCCAGCTCGTGCTCATGAACTCGAACCAGCTGAGCGCCGCGCAGACGGCGGTAAAGATCCTCAAGGCGCTCAGCTCGTTTCTCGTGATCGCCGTCGTCGGGCTCTATGCGCTCGCGATCTACCTCGCGCGTGGTCGGCGCAGGCTGCTGCTGGGCGCGACCGGGGCGACCCTCGTGTTCGTCGGCCTGGTGATCGCCTCCCTCAGGCGCTTCGTCGGCACGGCGGTCGTCGACTCGCTCGTCAAGACGGAGGCGAACAAGCATCCGGTGAGCGTGATCTGGGGGCTCGAGACAAGCGTGTTGCGGGACATCGCGATCATCCTCGTCGTCTACGGCGTGCTCGTCCTCCTCGCGACGGCCTTGGCAGGCCCGAATCGAGGCGCGGTCGCCTTCAGGCGCTGGCTCGCGCCCTACCTTCCGAGATCACCCGATCGTCGTCTGGGCGGCCGCTCTCTTCTTGTTCCTGATCCTGCTCGCCTGGGGGCCGTCGGCCGGCAGCCGGCAGCTGCTCGGCGTGCTGCTGCTTGCCGCCACGACCGCCGTCGCCATCGAGGCGCTGCGCCGGCAAACGCTGCGGGAGTTCCCGGAGGATTCCCCAGCGGCAGTCGGGAAACCCTCTGGGGCGACCTAACCGACCTGCGGCGCACCTTCTAGACTTGACCAGATGGGCGCGAGCAGCGAGAGCGAAGTACTTGCCCAGGAACTGAGCAACATCGCGGCCAACGTCGACGTCCTCGAGAGTCGTCTCAAGGACGTCGAAGCGGTGATCAGCCGCCTGGAGTCGGCCGCCGAGACCACCGCCCGCGCCCTGGAGGAGGTCTCGGCCCACTGGGACGCCGTGTACAGGGCAATGCGCCGCGCGGAATAGTCTCCGGGCGGGTCGCTACGCCTTCTTGCCGAAGCCGAGTCGGGACAGGAAGGTGCTCCACCCCGACTTGGGCTGTGCGGTCAGCGTGACGCCGACCTTGTTGGTCAGCTCCTTCTGCGCGCGATCGTCTTCGGCGGCCTGGGTCTCCGGAGCTTCTGTGGTCGGGTTCATCGTGCGTCCTCTCGTTCGAAGGTGTCGCAGAGAGCGCCCGCGAACGTGCCCTCTCTGCGATCGAGTGTTTCGTGCTAGACGGTGATCCCGTTGACGTGCGCGAGCACGTTGCCGCCCGTGACCTTGGGCGCATTCGGGAGCAGCGACTCGAGCTGCTCGTCTCGCACCCAGTTGGCGGCGATCCGAGTCGACTCGTCAGCCTGGGTCGCGTTCTCGAACAGGCCGATGGACGTCATCACGCTGTTGCCGGCGTCGATCATGAAGTAACCCTTGAAGCCGGGCAGCTTGCTGATGCTCGGCAGGAGGGTCTCGTTGACCTTCTTGCTGAGCTCCTCGCTGCGGTTCAGGTCCAGGCCCTCATAGCTTCGGACGATCGCATGCATCTGGTTCTCCTTCGTCGTTCCCCGGGGTAGCCCGAGGGATCGATCGCGAAAGTTCTTCAGGAGAGGAACCTTCCGCCACAAAGAAAAGAGAGAGGTACGGCGGCGTCGGACGTGCTACATCACGTCGCAAGCTGTTCTTCTCGGTGCTGCCCTCACCCTACAGGCATCTTGGTGACCCTGCGGCCCAGCAGACCTTGGTGCCCGGCAGCACGAGCCGTTCGAGCGCGCCGATCTCGGCTGACGGGGCGATTGCGGCTCGCGGGGTGCTCGCGTTCCCGGGTAGCCGGAACGACGCTTTCGCGGTGGCACCGATGCTCGGTGAGCTCGCGCAGGCGATGGTGTCCAGGCAAGCAGAACCCACCGGATAGGGAGGACACCATGCAAACCAGCAACCGCTTCGGCGTCGCGCTGACGCGCCCGTGGCTCATCGGGGCCGTGGCCCTCGCGACGCTCGCAGCCGTCATCTTGCTGCTTCGCCCGCCGGGAACCGATGCCGCCCCGGCCAGCAGCACCGTCGTCTCCACGGCGAAGACCGGCCTCGGACGGATCCTCGTCAACTCGCGCGGGCACACGCTCTACCTGTTCGGAAAGGACCGGAACGGGAAGAGCGCGTGCTCCGGACAGTGCGCGACCTTCTGGCCGCCGCTGATCGCAAACGGCAAGCCGCGGGTCGCGGGAGGCGCGAAGGCGTCCCTGATCGGGACGATCAAGCGTGCCGACGGCCGCCGCCAGGTGACCTACAACCACCACCCGCTCTACACCTTCGTCAAGGACACGAAGGCGGGCCAGACTCACGGTGAGGCGTTCAGCGCCTTCGGCGCGAAGTGGTACGCGGTCTCGCCGGCCGGCGCCAAGGTCGTGCACCAGGCTGCGAACCCGATTCCGCAGCACAACGGTGGCGACCACGACGCCGATAACAACGGCGGGCCTAGCGACGGCGATGGAAACATCTGATCGGATGATCGACGGGTCGCGGCGGCTGCTTCTGGTCGCCGCGGCCATCGCTGCGATCCTCGGTGTTTGGGGCGGTGCCGCGGCCGGAAGCGCGTCCGGCGACGCTCAAGCGTCGGCGTTTCGCTGGCTGCAGCCGCGGCCCGCGCCAAGCGGCTGGAAGGTCGCCCGACTTCCGTCCGGCGCCGCAACATTCGCCTACCCGAGGACCTGGAGGCCGATTCGCACCGACCCCGGAACGGCCTCGGTTGCCCTGATCGGCCGCGGCCGTAGCATTCGCGGCTACCTCAACGCAACTCCCCGCCAGGGATCGGAGACGCTTGCGAACTGGCCGACCTTCCGGATCCAGCACTTGCGTGAGGACGACAGCTCGAAGGACGTTCGCCTGATCGCCAGTGACCACGGCCTCCGATTCCGCTCTGGCCGAGGCTCGTGCGTGATCGACAGCTATCGCACGTCGCGAACGCGCTACCGCGAGATCGCGTGTCTCGTCGCGGGCGCTCACACCAGTTCCGTGGTCGTCGGCGCAGCCCCGTCGAGGACCTGGGCGCAGCAAGCGGAGACGATCGAGCGGGCAATCGCAAGTCTTCGAACCGACTAGTCCGCGAGCGCGTCCTGGCGTTCCTCGAGGACCTTCCAGCGCGCCGGTAAGGGGATGCTCGAGCGGCGGGGTGGCGGTGACACCATTCACGAGCGTGCGCCATGATCCCGGCGTGGTTTCCGGGCCTGATGCCCGCGACGAGCGGGAGCTAGAGCTTCTCTGGCGTGCGGCCGACCGCGCGAGCACGTGGGCGCTTCGGGGTCAGGCCTCGGTCCAGTCGAGGTTCGGCAACTTCCTGCTCGCGGACTCGTTCCTGCTGCTGTCCTGGGCGACCGTCTACTCGGACGGGACGAGAACGGCGAGTCGGACCACCGTGCTCGCCGTCCTGGCGCTGACGAGTGCCCTGCTCGCCGCCGCATACGCGCTCCTTGGAAGCCGCTACGCGAAGTACGACCGGCTGCAATGGGAGGTTGCGGTCGAGGCCGAACGACTGTTGCCGGAGCACCTCACGCTGATCGACCGCATCCACAGCCTCCGCCAGAACGCCGCGGCCGAAGGCCCGACCGGCGAGCGCTACGAGCTGTCCGCAGTGGAACGGCTGGTGTCGATCTCGAGGCTCCTCGTCTGGGCACCCGCCGCGCTCTGCGTGACGTCACTCGTGCTGTTCGTGATGTCTTTCCTGCCTCGGTGACTTCAGATCCGGATGCGGTACGTCCGGCGGATTGTGGGCCGACCCGGCTCTGCGGGGACGACGACGCGGGCCGCGATCAGTCCGTTCGCGCCCGCGCGCAGGCGAAACTCGAGCAGACCGCGCGTGTGAGGGCGCAGCTCTCGAGCGCTTGCTGCGACGATCGCGATTCGACGTCGTGACCACGGCCGCGAGAGGGTCGCGCGCGCGTGGAGAAGCCGCTCCGTCACGTTTCCCGAGTTCACCACGACCAGCTCGAGCGCTCGTCTGCGTCCTCGCCGCGCCAAGCGCAGCCGGCGCAGCTTCAGCCGCCTGACAACGGCGCCCGGCGCCCGCACGACCACGACGACGCCGAGTCGCAGGCGAACGGAGACGCGCGCCTGGCCGAGTGGACGTGCGTTCAGCAGGACGAGCGCGTCGTGGTCTCCGGGCTCTGCGCGCGGCGGTACCTTCGCCGAGACGCGGAGCGCCGCGGCCGCGTGCGGGGCCAGCCGGATGTGCCCCGGTCGCACCGTCAGCCAGCCTGCAGCCGAGCGCGGGCCGCGCCGCTTGACGATCCGCGGCCGGCCACGCAGGTCGAGCGCGAAGCCAGTCAAGGCGACCTCGACCGCGACTGCCTTCCTGCCGGGGTTCCTTAGCCGCACTATGGCGGCCCCGCTGCCGTGGAGCACGAGTCGGGCGGGCGCCGCCGTCAATTCCAGAGCCTCGGGCGGTTTCCCGGAGCCTGCCGCGGCAGGCACGAGCGCGAGCGCGACGGCGAGCGGACAGGCGAGCGCCCGATTCATCGTCCGATGACGGTGAAGGTCACCGTGGCCGTGTACCGGCCGGGCGCGACGAAGGGCAGCGGCGAGACGAATCCGACGTTCGTCGCCCAGGCGTCGCCGGCCGGGGAGCTCGGAGCCGTGGTCGTCCCGATCAGCAAGTCGGCCGCGGGCGCGATCGGAATTGCCGCCATCGCGCCACCCGCGAGCTGACCGCCGAGCTGGCCTCCAGGGGGTGCGAAGGCCGAAAGCCCGAGCGGGAGGTCGGCGGGAAGGAACGCGGAGCGGTGAACCGTCAGCGCGTATCCGGTCAACTGGTTGCTTGTGACCGTCACGCGCTCCGAAACAGGTGCTGGAGTCTCACCGGTGGCCGCGTGGCCGAAGCTGATGCTTGGGCGCTCCAGCGCGATCGAGAGCACCGAGTCGACGTCGATGTCCACCGGCGCGCCCTGCGAGGGTCCACCACTCGGCGGAGGTGGCGAGGCCGAGCACGGCGTGGCCGAGGCGGCCGAGTTACGCGGAGTCGGAGCCGCTGCGGAGAAGTCGCTCGAGTTGGCGTCCGTGTCCGTGCAGCCGTCCGCCGCGCGGAGCGCCGAGGTCGTATTGCCGATCGCCGGCGCCGCTCCGGTCCCTTCGTAGTCGGTTGCCGAGCCGTATCCGACGAGGTCGGTCACGAGCGGATCCGCCGAGCAGCTCCCACCACAGGCCAGCGGCGTGACTGCGCGGGACAGCGCGACCTTGCCGCCCGAGACGGCGAGGTTCGACGTTCCGGTGGCGTCCGGCATCGGCAGCGCCGCGCCGACCGCCCCCGACGCAAGCTGGACGAGGTAGCGCCCGCCCGGCTGCACCGACCCGGCAAGCGGAGTTACCTGCCAGGTCGTCCCCGACCCCGACGCGTACTGGATCGACCAGCCCCCGAGGTCGGCAGGCGTGCTCCCGCGGTTGAACAGCTCGACGAAGTCGTTGCTATACGGCGCGCTCGCGTTGCCGCCGCCCGCGAAGACCTGGCTGACGACCATGGTCGACGAGGCGCTCCAGGCGGCCGGAGCGCCCAGCAATGCTATGACCAGCGCGATGAATGTAAGCCCGCGGAACCGAGGCATCGGCAGCTCCAATCGGAAGAGGAAATTGCGTCCTTCCGTCCTACCGGCGCCGTGCAGCTCGAGAGGGGAGCTGTCGCAGTTCAGACACAGAGTCGGCACGGACTCGACGCGGCCGCAGCGGCCGCGCGGTGAGGCTCCGTTGGGTGGTCGCCCGCCGCGGCCTTCGTCACACCGGTGTTCGCGCCGACTCTGAGCCGGATCGCGACTGGACGAGCGTGACGCCAATCGCGGCCAGGGCGACCGCGACCAGGAAGCGCACGAGCCAGTTCACATCGAAGATGTCTCCGAGCACCCCGCCGAGCAGGCCCGCGGCGATGCCGATCAGCGACGTCTGCAGCAGGCCGATCTGCTGCCGCCCCGGCAGCACGAGCCGTCCCAGCGCGCCGACGATCAGGCCTGTCAATACGAGCCCGAGCAGCTCGAACGCAAGGCCGACCAGCGCGCCCGCCAGCAGCAGCACGAGGATGATCACCACGAGGATTGCGATCACCGCCACGCGCGGGAAGGTACCGGAGCGCAACGCGCCGACGTGCTCGGCGCCGCGCCCAGGGCCGTCGTACGATCGCTTGCCGTGGACGTGACGGCGCTCAAGAACGCGGCGCGCGCGGCGATCGTGATGCCGGCCGTTTTCGCGTTCGCCGACAAGGTGATCGAGCAACCGCAGGTGTCGCTGTTCGCGGCCTTCGGGTCGTTCGCGATGCTGGTACTCGTCGAGTTCGAAGGCTCCTGGCGAACCCGGTTGGCGGCCTATCTCGCGCTGGCCCTCGTCGGAGCCGCATTCGTCACGCTCGGCACGCTCTGCTCGCGGAACGCTTGGCTCGCGGCGGGCTCCATGGCGGTGGTCGGCTTCGTCACGCTCTTCTCCGGCGTGATCAGCGGCTACGTCGCCGCGGCCGGCACGGGAGCGCTCCTCCTCTTCGTCCTGCCGGTCACGATCGTGGCGCCGGCCTCCGCGATTCCCGACCGCCTGGAGGGCTGGGCCCTGGCGGCCGGAGCCGGGATCTTCGCGCAGCTGCTCCTCTGGCCGCCGCGCAGGCAGGCTGGCCTGCGGCACGATGCCGCCGTCGCGCTGCGGGCGGTGGCCGACCTCCTCGACGCCGACCGGCAGCAGGTCGCCGAACGTGCCCACCTGGCGCGCACCGCGGTCGACGCGCTCGGTCGTCGAATGCTCGGGGCGCCGCACCGTCCCACGGGCCCCACCGCGGCGACCGCCGCGCTCGCCGCGCTCCCGGACGAGCTGGACTGGCTCCTCTCCTTCGCCGAGCCTTCGGCAGAGCGGCCGGTGCTCGAGCTCGTGTCCCCGGAGGACCGAGAAGCGTTGGCGGCGGCCGCGGCTGCGCTCCGCGCAGGTGCCACGACACTCGACGGTGGCGATGCGCAGCCCGACTTCGCTCGGCTCGAGGCGGCTCGAGCGGCGGTCGCGGTCGCGCTCGCCCGCCGTCTGCCCGAGGTACCCGCCGACGCGCCCTCGATCCCGGCGGAGCTCGAGCCGCCCTTCCGGATCCGGGCCGCGACCTTCTCGGCGCGCGAGGCGACCGTCTACGCCCTCCAGGCCGCCGGCAGCGACCGGGTTCCGCCGGCCACTACGGCGCTCGAAGCGACCGAACAGACGGCGATCGAGCACACGAGCGTGCGCTCAGTCTGGTTCCGAAACAGCATCCGCGGCGCAGCCGGGCTCGCACTCGCGGTCTTCGTGGCTCAGCAAACCGGCGTCCAGCACGGTTTCTGGGTCGTGCTCGGAACGCTCTCGGTCCTGCGGTCGAACGCGCTCGGCACCGGCTGGTCGATCGTCAGCGCGCTGATCGGGACCGGGATTGGCATCGTGGTCGGATCGGTGCTCGTGATCGGGATTGGCACCCACGAGGTGGTGCTCTGGCTTGTGCTGCCCTTCGCCGTCCTGCTCGCTGCCTACGCCCCGCGCGCGATCTCGTTCGCCGCAGGTCAGGCGGGCTTCACGGTCATGCTCTTCGTGCTCTTCAACCTGATCGCGCCCGTCGGCTGGCGGGTCGGCGTCGTGCGGGTCGAGGACGTGGCGATCGGCTTCGCGATCAGCCTCGGCGTCGGCGTCCTCTTCTGGCCGCGCGGCGCGGCTGCGCTCCTGCGCGAAAACCTCGCCGCAGCATACGGGCGCGCAGCCGACTACGTCGTGGTCACTGCACGGCAGCTGATCGAAGGAGCCGGATCGCAGGATTCGGAGCGCGCGGAGCATTCCGCAGACGCCGCCCTAGGCCGCGTCGACGAGGCGTTCAGGCAGTACCTCACCGAGCGCTCCGCCGCCGCCTACAACGTCGAGGATGTGGCGGCACTCGTCGGCGGAGCGACGCGCGTCCGCCGCACGGCCTTCGCGCTCACCGAGCTAGGGCGCATGACCGACTGCTCGGCACGCCTCGAGCGCTGCGGCGAGAACCTCGAGCCGGAGCTCGCCGCGTTGCGTTCGTGGTACGTCGCGCTCGGCGACGCGCTTGTCGCGCGCAAACCGGTGCCGGCGCCACACGACCGCGACGTCGAAGGTGAAGCCCGGCTGCTCGCCTGCGTGCGGCAGGCTGCTCGAGGCCGCGACCAGCAGACGGTCACGGCCGGGCTTGTTCTGCTTTGGACGAGCCAACATCTCGACAACCTCCGGCGCCTCGAGGGGCGCCTCGCCGAGCATGCGAGGACGGCCCACACGGTCTAGCGCCGCACGCTAGGCGCCGACGAGCTCGGCGTCGCGCGCGGCCAGTGTCGTGTAGCGCCCGCCGGCGGTCAGCAGCTCCTCGTGCCGACCGGTCTCGACGACGCGGCCGTGGTCGAGCACCACGATCTGATCGGCATCGCGCACGGTCGAGAGGCGGTGGGCGATCGCGATCGTCGTCCGGCCCTCGGAGAGCCGGTCGAGCGCCTCCTGCACCAGCCGCTCGGTCTCCGTGTCGAGCGAGGAGGTCGCCTCGTCGAGCACGAGGATCGGCGGGTTGCGCAGGATCGTCCGGGCGATCGCGATGCGCTGCTTCTCGCCACCGGAGAAGCGGTAGCCGCGCTCGCCGACGACGGTGTCGTAGCCTTCCGGCAAGGCGGCGATCACGTGGTGGATTCGCGCGGCCTCGGCGGCGGCCTCGATCTCCTCGTCAGTCGCGTCCGGCTTGGCAAAACGCAGGTTCTCGCGCACCGAGGCGTGGAAGAGGTACGTCTCCTGCGAGACGACGCCGACGAGGTCGCTCAGCGCGGCGAAGCTGAGGTCGCGCACGTCGACGCCGTCGATCGTGATCTTTCCGCGCGTGACGTCGTATAGCCGCGCCGCCAGGTAGCCGAGCGTCGTCTTCCCGGAGCCGGTCTCGCCGACGAGCGCGGTCGTCGACCCGTGCGGCACCGTGAAGGAGACGTCCTGCAGCGTCCAGTCCTCGTCATAGCGGAACCAGACGTGGTCGAAGGCGACCTCGCCGGCCTCGGCGACCCCCAGCGCGTTGGGCTTCTCCGCGATGTCCACCGGCTCGTCGAGGTACTCGAAGATCCGGTCGAAGAGCGCCAGCGAGGTCTGCACGTCGAGGCCGACGCCGAGCAGCGAGCCGACCGGGAAGAAGAGCCGCGTCTGCAGGGTGGTGAAGGCGACCAGCACCGGGATAGTGATCGCGGTCGAGCCGCCCGCGATCACCAGCCCGCCGACCCAGTAGACCGCCGCCGGCATGATCGCGAAGCTCGTCTGGATCGAGGCCATCACCCAGCGGCCGGCCATGCGCTGGCGCACCTCGAGCTCGGCCAGCCGTAGCGAGTCGGACTCGAAGCGGTCGGCCAGCTCGCCCCCGCGGCCCATCGTCTTGCCGAGCAGGATCCCCGAGACCGAGAGCGACTCCTGGACGAGGCTGGAGATGTCGGCGAGCGTCTCCTGGGTCGTCTTCGCGATTCGGCGCCGCTCGTTGCCGACGCGGCGGGTGAGCAGGACGAAGATCGGGATCAGCGCGAACGCGAACAGCGCGAGCTGCCAGCTCAGCAGGAGCATGCCGATCATCGTGGCGACGACCGTCGTGAAGTTCGAGGCGATCGAGGTCGCGGTGTTGGTGACGACGCTCTGCACGCCGCCGATGTCGTTCGAGATCCGTGACTGCACCTCGCCCGTGCGCGTGCGCGTGAAGAACGCGAGCGAGAGCCGCTGCAGGTGGCGGAAGACGTTGGCGCGCAGGTCGTGCATCACGCGCTGGCCGACCTGGTTCGAGAGCAAGGTCTGCACGACGCCGAGCGCGCCCGTGATGATCGCGATCACGATTATCCCGCCGGCCGCGAGCGAGAGCTCGGTCGTGTCGTTGTTGCCGATCGCCTCGAGCACGCGCTTGAGCAGGAAGGCCGGGATGACGCCGAGGCCGGCGGAGACGACGATCAGCAGCAGCAGGCCGGAGAGGCGCCGCCGGTAGGGCTTGAAGAGCGGCCCGATCCGGCGCAGGTTCGCGCGCCGCTTCTCCGGGTCCGCGGTGCGCTCGGGCTCCTCGCGGGAGGAGTGGAAGTACATGCCCATCGCGCTCAGGGTACGCCGCGAGGGGCGGCTAACGGCCGACCCGGTTAGACGAGCCCGGCGCGGCGAGCCTTCGCGACGGCCTCCACGCGGGAGTTGGAGTCGAGGCTGCGCAGCACGCGCTTGACGTGGTTGCGGACCGTCTCCTTCGAGATCGCCATCCGCTCGGCGATCTCGGTGGTCGAATGGCCCGCCGCCAGCAGCGACAGGGTCTCACGCTCGCGCGGGCTGAGCCGCGGCGCGCGTTCCGAGCTCGGCTCGAGCTCGCCGAGCACCTGAACAAGGCCGAAGCTGCCGATCATCGCCCCGGCCGGGTCCTTGAGCGGCACCGAGCTGACCGCGACCCGCACCAGTGCGCCGTCACGGCGCAGCACCGACAGCTCGACCTCGGTGTGCTCGGCGCCGTTCTGCTTCTGCGTAAAGGCGTCGCGGGCGCGGTCGAGATGCTCCGGCACGACCTTCGAGCTGAGCTCCAAGCGTCCGCGGAGGTCGCCCACCAGCTCTCGCGAGGCGGCATTCTGCCAGCGGATCCGCAGGTCGCTGTCGACGATGTAGGCCGGCACCGCGATCACCTCGAGCAGGTCTTCCGCACCAGCCGACAACGCCTCGAGCAACTCCGTGGTGTGAGCAGGCGAGGACATCGCCTCAAGTGGACCCGTAGGGTCACCGAGGGCGCCAGACCCATTTGAGTCAGCGTTTCGCCGGCAACCCACGCGCGAACGCGAGCCCGCGCTCGACCCACACGTCCAGCTCGCCTCCGTCGACGTCAGTCGAGTCGAGCCGGAGCCAGCCCTTCATCGCCCGGCCCCGCATGACCATCTCCTCCGCCGGGGTGGTCTCGACCAGCCGCTCCGAGTCGGCCGGGTCGACCCGGGCCAGCAGGCCGCCCTGGCCGCTCGCGGCGACGGCCATGTTGCCGTTCAGCAGGAAGGCGAGCCCGCCGAACATCTTCTTCTCCTCGACGCCGGTCTCGCCGGCGAGGAGCTCGCGGATGCGGCCGGCCAGCTCTTCGTCGTAGGCCATCAGTCGATCAACTTGCGTTCCATGGCGTAAATCGCGATCCGCCAGAGGAGGAGGCCCCAGCCGACGAGCACGGCCGCCCGCAGCAGGTCGGTCGAGCTGAGGTTCATGAAGACGGCGTCGCGCACGAGCTGCACGCACTGGTGCAGCGGGTTGAGCTCGCCGAGGATCTGCGCCCAGCGCGGCAGCGCGTCGAGGGGGAAGAAGGTGCCGGCCAGCAGGAAGAGCGGCGTCAGCACCGCGCTGACGACGTAGTTGAAGTTCTCGAACGACGAGGCGAAGCCGGCGATCATGATCCCGAAGCAGCCCCAGCCGTAGCCGGCGAGCCAGCCGATGAAGGGCACGAGCAGCATCCCCCACGACGGGTCGAGGCCGAAGAAGATCGCCACGATCATCGGCACGCAGCCATAGACGCCCGCGCGGGTGGCGATCCAGATCGCCTCGCCCGTTACGAGCTCCTCCGTGTCGACGGGAGCCGCGAGGATCGCGTCGTAGGTGCGCTGGAACTTGTACTTCACGAAGGTGCCGAACATGGCCGGGAAGGCGGACGAGAACAGCACCGCCGTCGCCACCGTGCCGGTGCCGACGAACTGCACGTACGGTAAGCCGCCAACCGTGCTCACGATCGAGCCGAAGCCGAACCCGAAGGCGAGCAGGTAGATCGTCGGCTCGACTGTCGAGGAGAAGGTGCTCGCCTTCCAGTAGGACGAGTAGTTGATCAGCTCGCGCACGAGCACGCCCGTGAGCGCCGGGCGGTCGAGCCGGCCGATGCGTGCTGCGGGCGTGGTGGCCATTTCGCTACTCGATCTCCTCGCCGGTCAGCAGCACGAAGACGTCCTCGAGGTTCGCCGGTCGGCGCTCGCCCTCGAACGAATGTCCGTCCCGGTCGACGCCGAGGATCGAGATGCTCGTCCCCGTCCGGCGCGTGCGCAGGCCCGCCTCGGCCGCCTCGGCCTGCACCTCGGCAAGCCGCGCGGGTGGGCCGTAGACCTCGACCACCTCGTGGCCGGCGTGCTCGAGCACGAGCTCGGCCGGCGGGCCCGAGGCGACGCTCTTGCCGTGAGACATGATCAGCACGGTGTCGGCGAGCCTCTGGGCCTCCTCGATGTAGTGCGTGGACATCAGGATCGTCGTGCCGTCGCTGCGCAGGGCGTCGATCAGGGCCCAGAGCTCCTGGCGAACCTGCGGGTCGAGGCCGACGGTCGGCTCGTCGAGCAGCACCAGCCGCGGCTGGTGAACGAGGGCGCGGGCGATCAGTAGCCGCCGCCGCATCCCGCCCGAGAGCTTGTCGACCTTGTCGTGCCGGCGTGGGCCGAGGTTCGCCATCCGCACGGCCCGCTCGACCGCTTCGCGCCGCTCGGCCCGCGGGATCCGGTAGAGGTGCGAGAAGACGAGCAGGTTCTGCTCGACGGTCAGCGTCACGTCGAGGTTGTCGAGCTGTGGGACGACGCCGCACTCCGCGCGCGCGGCCTTCGAGTCCTCCGGCAACCGGTGGCCGAGAACCTCCAGCTCGCCGCTGTCCGGGATCGCCTGCGCGGTCAGCAGGCGCATGGTGGTGGACTTACCGGCGCCGTTCGGGCCGAGCAGGCCGACGCAGGTGCCGATCGGGACGTCGAGGTCGAGGCCGTCGACGGCTGTGATCGGGCCGTAGCGCTTGACGGCTCCGCGCAGGCGGATGGCGAGCTCACCGTTCATGCGCGCAAGGATGCCAGCGCGCTCAGGGCGAGGGCATCGCCTCGTCCCAGAGGCGGAAGGCGCCGACGAAGGCGTTCGTGTTCGCGCCCAGCCGCGCGTTCGGCGGCAGCTCCTTCAGCAACTTTGCGTTCCCCCCGCCGAGCACGACGTAGTCGGACTGGAGCGCCTTGCTCAGCAGCTCGACGGTCTCGGCCACCGCCTCGCGCCAGCGCTTCTTGCCGAGCCGCTCTCGGCCGCGCTCGCCGACGTAGTCCTCAAAGGTTGCCTTGCGATACGGCAGGTGCTGTACCTCGAGCGGCTCCACCGCTTGTCCGTCGATGAGTGTCGTGCCGAGCCCCGTCCCGAGGCCGAGAAAGAGCATCTTGCCGCCCTCGTAGCTGCCGAGCGCCTGCATGGCGGCGTCGTTGACGACCTTCGTCGGCTTGCCAAAGGCCTGCTCGAAGTCGAACCCGGCCCAGCCTGGGCCGAGGTTGACCGGCTCGGATTGGACCCGCCCCTCCCGCACGGGCGCCGGGATCCCGATCGAGATCACGTCGTAGTCCCAGTCGCTCGTCAGCTCCCGAAGGCCATCGACCATCTGCTGCGCGGTCAGCTTCGGCCCGGAGTCGAACCGGCGTTCCTCGCCGCTCGTCGAGAGCTTCGCCTTCACGTGCGAGCCGCCCACGTCGACTCCCAGCACTGTCCGGTCCCCGCTCACGCGGGCAGCATCTCAGAGGATGGCGCGCGGGTAGGTCTTCGCGGCCACAACGGCGGTGACGACCAGGAACGAGATCATCACCGCGAAGTCGAGCCAGAGCCAGCCGCCAGCCGAGATGCCGAGCAGCAGGTCGCGCATCCCGTGCACCTCGTAGCTGAGCGGATTCGCGTGTGCGACGATCCGCAGCCAGGCCGGCATGATCGCCAGCGGGTAGAGCGCGCTGGAGGCGAAGAAGAGCGGCATCACCACGAGCTGGCCGATGCCCATGAAGCGCTCGCGCGTCTTCACCAGCGAGGCAAGGATCATCGACAGGCAGGCAAAGGCGGCCGTGCCCAGCAGCAGCAGCGCGATCGCGCCGAGGACGCCCTGCACGCTCCAGTGGATCGAGATCCGGGCGATCGCGATCACGACGAGCAGCACGACCGCCTGCGCGAGCGCGCGGATCACGGCACCGGTCGCCTTGCCGAGCACGATCCCGAGCCGCGGCAGCGGCGTCGCAAGCAGCCGCTGCAGCTGCCCGACGTCGCGCTCCCAGATCACGCCGAGGCCGAAGAAGATCGCCACGAACAGCGCCGCCTGGGCCATCACGCCCGGCGCGAGGTAGGCGCGGTAGTCGCCCGAGCCGCCAGAGAGGGCGTGGTTGTGCTGCAGCGCGGTGCCGAAGATGAACAGCCAGAGCAGCGGCTGCACCGAGCGCGTGAAGATGTCCAGGTGGTCGTGCCGGAGCTTGTGCAGCTCGGCCCAGCCCATCGCGACCGTGCCGTCGCGGAGGCGCGCCGCCCGGACAGGCAGCGAGCGCAGGGTGGACTCAACCGAGCCGGCGTGAACGTCTGCGGCTTGCGCGGACATCTCTGAAGCTGCCTCCTTCCTCGAGCCTGGCGCCGGTGACCTCGGTGAAGACGTCCTCGAGCGCGGCCGCGCCGTGGCGACTGCGCAGCTCCTGCGGCGTGCCGAGCGTGGCGATCGTGCCGAGGTTCATGACGGCGATCCGGTCGCACTGGCGCTCGGCCTCCTCCATCTGGTGCGTCGTCACGAGCACGGTCGTGCCGGCCTCCTCGCGCAGGAGCTCGAGCCGCTCCCAGACGAGCCGGCGCGCGGTCGGGTCGAGCCCGACGGTCGGCTCGTCGAGGAAGAGCACGACCGGCTGCTTCAGCAGCGCGGTCGCGATCTCGAGGCGCCGCAGCATCCCGCCCGAGAGCGTTCGGCCGAGCCGGTCGAGGAAGGACGCGAGCTGCATCGCTTCGACGGCCTCCTCGATCCGCTCGCGCCGCTCGCGGCGGGGCACGCCCATCGCGCGGCCGTAGAACTCGAGGTTCTCGTAGGCCGTCAGCGCGCCGTCGATCGAGATCGCCTGCGGCACGTAGCCGATCGACTGCCGCACGGCCAGGCCGTCGTGGACTACGTCGTGGCCGGCGACGAACGCCGAGCCCTCGGCCGGGCGCAGCAGGGTCGTGAGCACGCGGATCGTCGTCGTCTTACCGGCGCCATTCGGACCGAGCAGGCCGAAGACCTCCCCGGCGCCGACGTCGAACGAGATCCCGGCCACGGCCTCGACCTCGCCGAAGCGGACGACGAGACCTTCGACCTCGACGACCCGCTCGAGCTCCTCGACGCGCGCGAGCGCGGTCAACGCGTGACCAGCTCCTGGCTGCGGGTGCGGAGCGCGAGCGCGGCCTTCTCGGTCAGCCGCACGAGCTGGACACGCTCGTCCGGATCGAGCGAGCCGAGCACGTCGGCGAAGAACTGCTGCCGTTGAGCCGACACGCCGTCCACCAGCTCACGGCCCTCGCCGGTCAGCCCGACTAGGATCGCGCGGCGGTCGCCCTCAGCGCTGTGGCGCTCGGCAAGGCCGAGGTCCTCGAGCCGGTCGACGAGCCGCGTAGCGGTCGTGTCGTCCACGCCGACGCGGTCGGCCAGCTCGCCGACGCGCAGGCTCTCGTGCTGGGCCAGCACCTCGAGCGCCCGCAGCTTGCTCGGCGTCAGCTTCTTCCCGAGCTCGGGATGCAGCGAGGAGTGCAAGCGGCGGCTGGCGAGAATCGAGCCGAGCTCCCGCCAGCAGGCCGAGAGCTCGGCGGCCAGGAGTCGCAGCGACTTCGGAGACATACCTGCACAATACAGAAGCTGCTGGTTGCAGAGAGACCCGCCGCGAGCACCGGCCGCCATCTCGATCACGCGCACACGGGGCGCTAGTCTCGGCGCGTGCTGGTGCAGAGCTTCAGCCACGGCGACAGCGCCCTGCTGGCGCTGCTCCTCGCCGTTGGCCTGCTGCTGCTCGCGGTCTCGCAGTTCGTGCGCATCCCGTACCCGATCGTGCTGGTGCTCGCCGGCGCCCTGATCGCCTTCATCCCGGGCGTGCCGGAGGTGCAGCTGAACCCCGAGCTCGTGCTCGTGGCGGTACTGCCGCCGCTGCTCTACGGTGGCGCCTTCTTCACCTCCCTGCGCGAGCTGCGGGCGAACATGAAGGCGATCTCGTTCCTGGCGGTCGGCCTCGTGCTGGTGACGATGGTGGCCGTCGCGGCCGTCGCGCACGAGTTCATCGACGGGCTGAACTGGCCCGAGGCGTTCGTGCTTGGTGCAATCGTTGCGCCGACCGACCCGACCGCCTCGAGCGCGATCGCCGAGCGGCTCGGGCTGCCGACGCGCCTCGTTTCCCTGATCGAGGGCGAGAGCCTCGTCAACGACGGCACCGCGCTCGTCGCCTACCGCTTCGCCGTCGCCGCGGTCGTCACCGGCACGTTCTCGCTGCTGGACGCGAGCTGGCACTTCGTCTGGATCGTGCTGGGCGGGATCGGCGTCGGCCTCGTCGTCGGCTACCTGATCCGCCAGCTGCGCAGGCGGCTCGACAACCCGCCGGTCGAGATCTCGATCTCCCTGCTGAGCGGCTACCTCGGCTACCTGCCGGCGCAGGCGCTCGGCGTCTCGGGCGTGCTTGCTGCCGTGACGGTTGGGATCTACATGGGCTGGCACACGCCGGAGCTGACGACGGTGCGCACCCGGCTGCAGGGAGAGGCAGTCTGGGAGATCGTCTTCCTGCTGCTGAACGGCTTCCTCTTCGCGCTGGTGGGGCTGCAGCTGCCGTCGATCCTCGACGCGCTCTCCGGCCGCTCGACGGCGCAGCTGATCGGCTGGGCCGCTCTGGTCAGCGCCGTCGTCATCGGTGCGCGGATCGCGTGGCTGACGGGGACCTACCTGCTCGCGAGGGCCAGCTCGCGCGTGCGGGCCGACGACCCCCTGCCATCGTGGCGGTCGAAGGCCGTGGTTGCCTGGTCCGGGATGCGCGGCGCGGTCTCGCTCGCGGCCGCGCTGGCGCTGCCGCTGACGACCGACGCCGGCGTGAGCTTTCCCGACCGCC
The DNA here is from genome assembly GCA_963772975.1 of uncultured Actinomycetes bacterium. GTDB lineage: Bacteria > Actinomycetota > Thermoleophilia > Gaiellales > Gaiellaceae > AC-32. Next base: position 636,655 of record CAVYZH010000010.1, on the reverse strand, counting down.
AGCTGATCATCTTCCTCACCTTCGGCGTCATCTTCACGACGCTCGTGCTGCAAGGCCTGACGCTCAGCCCGCTAATCCGAGCCCTCGACCTGCACGACGGCGGCGTCGCCGAGCACGAGGAAGCGAAGGCCCGCATCCGGGCCGCCGAGGCGGCGCTGGCGCGGCTCGACGAGCTGTCGACGGAGGACTGGGTGCGCGAGGACACCGTCGAGCGCTTTCGCGGACTCTACGGCTTCCGGCAGGAGCGCTTCCGCTCGCGCTACGACCCCGATGGCGACGGCTCGGTCGAAGAGCGCTCGCAGAACTACCAGCGCCTGCGGCGCGAACTGCTCGACGCCGAGCGCAACGCGGTGACGGACCTGCGGCAGCAGGGCGTGATCGGCGACGACGTGATGCGCCGCGTCGTCCGTGACCTCGACCTCGAGGACGCCCGGCTCGACGTATGAAGACGCGGGTCGTCACGCCGGAGCAGGCCCGGCGGATCGCCGTGTGCGCGCAGCTGCTCGACGGCTCGGCGAAGAGCGTGCTCGACACGGTGCGGAAGCTCGGCCACCTGCAGATGGACCCGATCGCCACCGTCGCGCGGCCGCAGGAGCTCGTCCTCTTCAGCCGGCTCGGCCCGTTCGACAGCGCCGAGCTCGACCGCCTGCTCTGGAAGGACGCGGAAGCTGTTCGAGTACGACGCGTTCATCTATCCGGTCGAGGACCTGCCGCTGCAGCGGGCACGCATGGCAGAGCGTCGGCGCGGGGGGAAGCTGAAGCGCGACGAGTGGACGCGCGACTTCCTGCGCCGGAACGCGCGACTGCGGCGCTACGTCCTCCGCGAGCTCGAGCGCAACGGGCCGCTGCTCTCGCGCGACCTGACGTACGACCCGCCCGCGGACGCCGAGCGCCACCGCTGGTGGGGGCGCGGCGAGCTGCGGCTGATGATGGACATGCTGGCGGGCCGCGGCGAGATCGCGGTCGCCGGGCGCGCAGGCACGCACCGGGTCTGGAATCTTCCCGAGCGCGTCTGGCCCGAGACCGAAACGCTGTCGTGGCGCGAGGCGGAGCGCGAGCTCGAGGCGCGCCGCCGCCGAAGACAGGGAGCCTGGCTGCAGCGCGGCGAGTGGCATGCGCACCCGGACGCTCCCGACGAGCCGGTCCCGGACCGCGTGACGGTGCTGTCGCCCTTTGACGGCCTGGTCAAGGACCGGGACCGCGCGGAAGCTCTCTGGGGCTTCCGCTACCGGCTGGAGATGTACGTCCCGAAGGCGAAGCGCGAGTACGGCTACTACGTCCTGCCGCTCCTCGCCGGCGACGAGGTCGTCGGGCGCGCCGAGCCGCGCTTCGACCGCAAGGCCGGGACGCTCGAGCTGCTGGGCGCGTGGGGCGACACTTCGCGGCTGGACGAGGCGCTCGAGCCACTGGCCGCGTGGCTGGGCGCTACGGCGAGAGCGTGACCGGGATCCGCACCGAGTGCGGCGGGGTGCCGGTGCCGGCCGCGTCGTCGTCGTGCACGACGATCGTGCCGGGCTGCTCCTGCGCGACCTTGTAGGTCACGTCCACCGAGTAGGTGCCCCGGCAGCCCGTGCCGCAGCTGGCGGTCGTGAACGTCTTGCCGACCACCTTGCCCTTGGCGTCGAGCACTTCGACGGTCATGTTCGCCTCGAACACGTTCGCGTTCCCGGAGACGGTCACCGGGCTCGTGACGTGGTCGCCGGCCGCCGGCTTGTCGACCGTGATCGCCGGCAGCAGGTCGGCGTAGTCGCTGCGGCCGACCGGATTCTTGAGGACGATGCCTTCGCTCGAGAAGACGTTGACCGGCGTGCCGTCGAGGCGGAAGCGGACCTTCTGCACCGTCGGGAACTGGGTCAGCGTGTAGACAACCTGGCCGAGCCGCGTCTGCATCGAGAGCGCACCGCCGCCGGACTGGTATTCGGAGGTGAGGTCGACCGTCGCCAGGCCGTCGTGGATCGCGATCCCGAGCAGCCGCGTACCCTGGGGCACGGCGCTCGACAGGCCGGCCGAGCGCTCAGAGGGCGTCGGCCCTTCGAGCAAGGCGTTCATTGCCGCGGTCGCGACGAGCTGCGTCGGCGCGTGGGCCCGCCGGACGGCGACGAGCCCGTTGTCGCGCGAGAACCAGACCTCGAGCGAGAGGTTCGACTTCTGGGTGCCGGTCTGCTCGGGCGCGGTGGTGGTCGCCGCGCCCGAGCCGGGCTTGCCGAGGGAGACTGCGTTCTCCGACCCGCAACCTGCCAACGCGAAGCCGAGCACGCCCAGCGCGAGCATCCCGGCGAGTGCGAACCGCGTCTTCATTGCTACTTCCCTTCGACGCGAGTGGACGAGTTTCCCGCCTTGAACTCGCGCAGGAAGGCATCAGCGGTGCCGTTGGTGTCGCCCGGGACGAAGTTCGGGGCGAAGGACGAGAAGGCGAGCATCTGATTGTCGCTGCTGAAAGCGATGCCACTCACCGAGCTCGAGTCGCCGCCGTGCTGGCCCGCGGCTCCGAGACTGGCGATGGTCGTGGTGCCGGCCCGCAGGTCGCGGACGAAGACGTCCAGGATGTCGTTGTCCTTGGTGTCACCGGGAACGAGGTTCGTGGCCAGCGAGTTGAAGGCGACGTAACGGCCGTCGGCGCTGAAGCTCGGCGCGCCGACGTTCTCGCCGTTCGCCTGGCGACCGGCGCTGCTGACGCTGATGCGCGTCGTTCGGCCGGTCTTGCGGTCGTGGACGAAGATGTCGAACGTCCGGTTGGTGTCCCCGGGCACCAGGTTCGAGTCGGCCGAGTGGAAGGCGACGTACCGGCCGTCGCCGCTGATCGACGGCGCGTTGCTGCCGTTGTTCGTGCGGTCGAAGCCGGCCTGCTTGCCCTTGCTGGTGACGCTGACGCGCTTGGTGCGACCGGTGCGGCGATCCCGGACGAACACGTCGGCGAGCTTGTTCGTGTCTCCCCGGACGAGGTTGGTCGCCGAGGACTCGAACGCGACGTAGCGGCCGTCCGTGCTGAGCGACGGCTGCGTGCTCTCGCACCAGCCCTTGCAGCCGGCCTGGGCGCCGCGGCTGGAGACGCTCACGCGCGAGGTCTTGCCGGTGGCGAGGTCGCGGACGAAGACGTCCACCTTGCGATTCGTGTCGCGGCCGACGAGGTTCGAGGCGGCGGACTCGAAGGCCACGTAGCGGCCGCTCGCGCTGATCGTTGCCGCGCCGCTGGCACCGTTCGCCTGGCCGTGCGCGCCGACGCTGAGGCGCTTGGTCTCGCCGCTCGCGCGATCGTGCAGGAAGATGTCGGTGACGCGGTTGGTGTCGCCGGAGACGAGGTTCGGCGCGTCCGACTGGAAGACGACGTAGCGCCCATTCGCGCTGATCCCGCCGGCGATCGAGCCGCCCCAGGGATCGCGCGTCGCGCGGGCCTGGGCGCCGCCGGTCGAGACGCTGAGCCGCTCGGTCTTGCCGTTCGAGCGGTCGTGCACGAAGACGTCCCAGCGCTTGTTCGTGTCGCCCGGGACGAGGTCGGTTGCCTGGGCGTTGATCAGGACGAGGCGGCCGTTCCCGCTGAGGCCGACGGCATAGGCGTCGCGGTCTGCCTGCACCCCGGCGCTCGAGACGCTTACGCGCATCGTGGCGGTGGAGGGCCCGGCCGAAGCGGAGGTCCCGAGCAGCAGCGCGAACGCTGCGAGGATGATGAGCAAGCGGGACATTGCGGCTCCTTCTTGCGTTTCCATTGACACCGTCATTCTCGACGCGCGGAGCAACGTCGCTGTGACGACGGCGTAACGGTTTCGCTACAGCCGGAGCGTGAAGCGGGTGCCCTGCCCGGGGTCGCTCGCGACCTCGAGCTCGCCGCCGAGCAGGATCGCGTTCTCGCGCGCGATCGCGAGGCCGAGGCCGGTGCCGATGCCGCTGCGGGAGGCGTCCGCCTTGTAGAAGCGGTCGAAGACGTGCGGCAGGTGCTCGCTCGGGATCCCGGGCCCGTCGTCGGCGACTTCGATCTCGTTCTCGCCGATCCGCACCGAGACCGAGGAGCCGCCGTGCTCGAGCGCATTGTCGACGAGGTTGGCCACGATCCGCTCGAGCCGCCGCGGGTCGCTGGTCACTCGCAGGCCGTCGCCTTCGAGCCGCACCCGGTCGTCCCAGCCGCGCGCCCGCACCGCCGCGCGCACGAGCGCCGCGACGTCGACCTCCTCGGCGTGCACGCTCTCGGCGCCCGCGTCGAAGCGGGAGATCTCCATCAGGTCCTCGACGAGCTTCCGCAGGCGGGCGACGTCTGCGATCAGCAGCTCGGCCGGCCGGCGCGCCTCGGGCGGCATGCGATCGAGGTGGTCGGCCAGCAGCGAGGCCTCGCCCAGCAGCGCGGTCAACGGCGTGCGCAGCTCGTGCGCGACGTCCGCGGTGAAGCGCCGCTCGCGCGCCTGCGCCGCCGAGAGCGCAGCGATCTTCGCCTCGAGCGCAGCGGCCATCTCGTTGAACGATTCCGCCCAGACTCCGAACTCGTCCTTGCCCTCGACCGGCAGGCGCGTCTCCAACAGCCCCTCCGCCAGGGACTGGGCGGCCGCGCTCGCGCGAGCCACGGGCCGGAGCGTGCTGCGCGCGAGCACTACGCCCGCCAGCGCCGCCAGCAGCACGAGGATCCCGACCCCGCCGAACAGCACGTTGCGCAGCACCGAGAGCTCGTGCCGCAGGCCGTTCTCGGGGAAGAAGAAATAGAGCTTCCTACCGTTCGCGGCCGGAGCGCCGGTGACGAGGAAACGGTCGCCCGCGACCGTCGTGCGCTCGTAACCGAGGTCGCCTCGCCCGACGATCGCCCGCAGCCCGGCCGGGACCGAGCGCAGCGAGACGCTCGCGCTCGAGAGAAACGTCTCGCCGCCGCGAGTGGCAACCGTGAGAAAGTCCCCGCGGCTCTTGTAGGCGTCGACGAGGTCGCCCGTATTGCGGTACGCAGGCGCGACGGCGAGGTTCCTGCGCGTCTGCACGATGCTCGAGTCGACCGAGTCCGAAAGCAGGTTGTGTCGCACGAGGAAGTACGAACCGGCCGCCAGCGCGATCCCCGAGAGGCCCACCGCCAGCGCGAGCACCAGGGTGAGCCGGCGGCGGAGGGTCACGAGCCGGCGTCGAAGCGGTAGCCGACCCCGCGGACGGTCTTGATCAGCGCCGGTTGCTTCGGATCGTCCTCGACCTTCGCCCGCAGCCGCTGCACGGCCGCGTCGACGAGGCGCGAGTCGCCCAGGTAGTCGTAGTTCCAGACCAGCTCGAGCAGCAGCTCGCGCGTGAACACCTGCTTCGGCCGCCGCGCGAGCTCGAGCAGCAACCGGAACTCGGTCGCCGTCAGCTGCAACTCCTCGCCGCGCTTCCTGACGGTGAACCCGTCAGGGTCGATCTCGAGCCCTGCAACGCTGATCGTGGCGCCGTCGACCACCGGCGCCGCCCGCCGCAGCACCGCCTTCACCCGCGCCACCAGCTCGGGCAGCTCGAACGGCTTGGTCACGTAGTCGTCGGCGCCGAGCTCGAGCCCGACGACCACGTCGTGGAGCTCGCTGCGCGCAGTCAGCATCACGATCGGCGCCTGACTGTCGTGCCGGATCTCGCGCAGCACTTCGAAACCGTCGAGCGAGGGCAGCATCACGTCGAGCACGACCAGGTCGACGCCGCCCTGGCGGAAGCGGTCGAGTCCCTCGCGTCCGTCGCCGACCGCGGTCACGCGCAGCCCGGACTGCTCGAGCCCGAGCGTCGCCACCTCGCGGATCGAGGCGTCGTCCTCCACGAGCAGCACGTGCTCGTCCATGAAGCAAGCCTACGGCGCTAGGGAGTCAATACAACCGAGATCAGCACGGTGTGCTCCCCGCCCCCGTCGTGGACGGAGACGGCGCCCGGGATGAGCTTGTTCACCGTGAACGGCACCTTGACGGAAAAGCGGTCGTCGCTGGGCGTCGTGTCCTTGCTGCCGAGCTGCTTGCCCGAGGCGTCCAGCACTTCGACCGTCAGCTGCTCGGAGAGGGTCGACGTGCCCTTGACCGAGATCGGGCTCCGCCATTGCGTTTCCGACAACGGCGTCTTGACCACGATCGGCGGCTTGACCGGGCCGGTGGTCGTCGCGGTGCTCGTCGAGGCCGACTGCTTCGAGGAGGAGCAGGCCGTCGCGCAGAGGACGAGCAGCGCGACGAGGGCTAGACGGGCCACGGCGCCTTCACCCGCTGGAAGTTGCGCGGCACCTCGCGGTAGGCCTGGCGCGGGTCGTCGGTCTCCTCGGGCGCGGCGACGCCGTGCTTCTGCGCCAGCTCCGTGACCGGGTAGTGCAGCGTCTTGCCGGGCCCGCGGGCGCCGACCATCAGGATCGCGCACGGTCCGTCGCCGGCGCCGATGCAGATGTGCCGTGTGCCGGGCGCGAAGTGGACGAAGTCCCATGCCTGCAGGAGCCGTTCCTGCTCCTCGATCAGCAGCAGGCACTCGCCCGAGAGGACGAGGAAGTCCTCCTGCACGCTCTCCGCGTGGTAGAGCCCGTTCACCTGGCCGGGATGCAGGACGTGGATCCCGATCCCGTACTGCTGGAACTCGCCTTCCGGCTCGCCGTAGGTCGCCCACTCGCCGCCCTTGTCGTCGCGTGTCCACGGGCAGTCGGCCATGTTGACGATGAACCAGCCGGGCGAGACGACCTCCGCGCCCTCGTCAGTCTGCTCGATCCTCGCCTCCGGCGCGCCCACGGCTCGCAGCCTAGCCGGGGGGCGCGGCCGCCAAGCCGCGCCCCCCGGACTGTGAAGGCTGGCTACTTGAACGTGAACAGCGCCGTGTGGAGCGTGCCGTCCACGAGCAGCACCTGCAGCTGGCGGCAGGTTCCCCCCCAGCCTTTCGAGGTCTTCCAAACGTAGCCGTACTGACCGTTGGCGAACGTCAGCCCCTCGTCGGAGGCGGTCGGCTCAGGCGAGCCAATCGGCGCGCCGGTGACGCAGTCCACCTGAACCGAAGCCGGATAGCCGTCGGCCAGAATCGCGAGACCGCGGTCGCCGCCCAGGCTGAACTTCACGGGGACTGCGCTGCCGGCTTTCGCAGCGTTCTGGCCGGCGCCGATCGGGGAGAAGAAGCCGGCGAACGGCCACGTGATCGCAAAGTCGGCGTTGGAGACGTCGAAGAAGACGTTGCCGACCGCTTCGATCTTCACCCGCGCGTGCGTCGTGCCCACCATCGGCAGGACGACGGAGGCCGAGCCCGTGTTCGGGGTCGAGGCCGCCAGCACGTACGGATAGGTGTGGCCACCGTCGACCGAGAGGCTGATCCTGACGTCGCTCGTGCCGACCGGCGCGACGTCCGTGTTGGCGACGTCCCAGGTCACGGTCTGCGTCGAGCTGCCCGGCAGCGAGTCGGCTGTGTTGGGTGAGGTGACGCGGAACGGCCCTGCGGTGTTCGCGAGCAGGAGCGTCGTGTCCGCGAAGTTGCTCCCGCCAACACCGTCACGCGCGGTGAAACGCATGTGCAAGGCGAGCGGGTCGGCGTTGACGCCGGCCACCCCGACGTAGTCGCTCGTGGGCAGGAACTCCGAATAGCACTCGGTGGAGCCCTGCGGCACCGGCTGCGCGATCGGCCCGGGCGCGCAGGAGCCGGTATCGGCGTTCGTGTTGTTGTCCAGGATCTGCTGGAGGTCCGGGAACACCCGCGTCGGGTCGTTCGTGAGGTGGTTCTCACCTGGCGAGTCGTAGATCAGCGAGTCGGCGTCGCTGATCTGGCCCGAGTACGGGAACATTGCGAACAGCGGCCCGTTCGTCTTCGTGTTGATCAACAGCGAGGTGCCCGCCGCGTTCGGGGACGCCCCTCGGTCGTTCTGTTCCCACGAGTACGTCAGCGGGTCGCCGTCCGTGTCGGTTGCGCTGCCGGTGAGGGCGAACGGCGTCCGCAACGGGATCGTGTACTGCGCCGGAGCCGACACCTCGGGAATGGAGTTTCCGTTCGGCACGAGCGTGCCCTGGTTGTCGACTGCGCCGCCCTTGTCGGTCTCGCCGACGAAGCCGGAGGTGCTTCCGCTGAAGTTGCCGAGCTGGAGCATGAAGGGCACGTTCGTCTGCACCAGCGTCCCGGTGAACGTCACCTGGAAACCGGTGTTGTTGAAGGTGCCGCCACCGAAGCCCGCCACCGTGACGGTCCCTCCGGCAGGCAGCAGCGGCGTGATCGCGGCTGCGATGCCGGCCGCTGAATAGTTCGTGCCGTTCACGATCGGCACCGACGTGTTGCCGTCGTACGAGATCGTGAACGAGTCGTTCGCGCCGCCATGGTTGGTCTCCTCGACGGAGGAGAAGCAGGAGCAGGCGAAGTTGACGAGCTGGATGTTCGCGACGTCGGCTCCAGCGGAGGCGCCTCCGTAGGTGACCGTGAAACCGGTCGACGAGAGCCCGCTGACCGTGACCGTGCCCGCGAAGCCGGGGATCGCGTTGATCGCCGACTGAACGTTCGCCGTGGTGTACGGCAACCCGCCGCCGCCGATCACGGAGGAGTCGTTGCCGCCGATGCGGATCTGGAACGGCGGGGTGTAGGTCGTCGTGCCGCCGCTCGAGTTGGCGAGCCCGGCGGTCGGGTTCGTGTACTGGTACGTCCGCGAGGTCGGCACGGCCGTGATCGCGAACGTGCCGTTGTAGCCGGCCACGCCGACGCCGGCGATCGTTACGGTGTCGCCCACGGACCGCCCGTGCGCGGCGGTCGTTCGAACGGTGACGGTGTTGCCCGACTCGCTGACGGCGACCGGCAGCGTGATCGTGCCGCCGCCGCTGACGCCGAGGCCGCTCGTCGGGTTCGTGTACTGGAACGACCGCGTCGTCGGGACGGCGGTGACCGTCCAGGTCCCGTTGTAGCCGGCGACGCCGACGCCGGTGATCGTGACCACGTCGCCGACCTGAAGCGTGTGCGCGCTGCCGCTCGCGATCGTGACCGTGTTGCCGTGTTCTTCGGCGCCCCCACGCGAGGTCGTGCCCGGAGCCGCGTTGATCGCGATCGTGGCCGCACCGTTCGAGACCACCTGCTGGAAGCCGGGGCCGTAGGTGACCTGCTGGACCTCGTCGCCGCCGCCGAAGTGTCGCAGCGAGGCCGTTTGCACCTCGTTGATCGCACTCTGGGCCGAGGTGGTGTACGTCGAGATCTCCTGCTGGCTGCGCTGCGAGAAGTATGGGTCGCTGTGGCGCTGCAGGTCGTCGGTGAGGCAGATGCCCGCGTAGGCCATGATCGAGGAGCCGCTGCCCGGCTCGACCGAGTTGTTGGCACTGCGGTTCCCGCCGGAGCAGTTCAGCTGATTGCCGTTGAACGGGTGGTTACCGCCGAACTGGTGGCCCATCTCGTGCGCCACGTAGTCGATGGCGTAGAAGTCACCCACGGGCGTCGGGATGCCGGTGCAGCCGCCGGCCTTGTTCGAGCGGCCGACGACGCCGAGGTTCGCCACGCCGCCGCCCGGCTGGCCGAGGGCGAGATGGCCGATGTCGTAGTTCGAGGCGCCGATGATCTGGCCGATCACGAAGCGCGCCCTGGTCGTGCTCGAGCAGCCCGTCACCTGTGACTGCGTGAAGCAGGCCGCGGCGCCGCAGGGGCCGTTCGGCCCGGTCGCCATGGCCCAGGTGTTGAGGTTGAGCAGGTCGTTGTCGGCGATCAGCTGCATCCGGATCGAGATGTCCTGCTCGTAGACCTGGTCGACCCGGTTCATCAGCGCGACCTTGGCCACCGTTACCTCCGCGGGGCCGCCGACGTAGTCCGAGTAGCCGGGGTCGGTGATCAGCGCGAGCCGGTAGGTGCGGAGCCCGTCACCCGTGGGGACGAGCGGCGCGTTCGCCGACAGCGCCTTTACCTGGCCGAGCACGGCGTGCTCGGTGAACGGAAGCGACTCCTTCAGCTGCTGCCCGTGATAGCTGACGTAGAAGTTGCGATTCTTGCGGTAGTACGGGTCGATGTACCAGCCGCCGTTCGGGGAGCGCACCGAGGCGTGGAACCCGAGCGGGCTGAGGTCTGCGGCGATCGTCGCCGCGGCGTCGTCGATCCCCCGGCCGCCGTAGGTGGCGATCTCGGGATGCTTGCGCTGCAGGCCCGCCGACATGATCGCCGTGCGTCGGAGAGCGAAGCGCTGGAAGCGCCCGTTCGGAGCGGGAAGCGAGACCACGACGGGATGCAGCCGCGCCGCACGCGTCCGTTCCCACGGCGTGTTCGCCAGGACACGGTGCAGCGAGCGCACGTCCAGTCGGAAAGGCTTCACGTTCTTGCCGCGCAGCTTCAGCGTGGGCATCCCCGGCGACTTCGCGACCCGTTTGAGGGTGGTCTGCTGCCAGAACGCCTTCGTCCCGTAGAGGTCCTGCAGCGCCCGCCGGTTGCCGCCGGCGCCGGCCGGCAGCGTGATCGCGATCGCTACTGCGATCGCAAACAGCCCGATTACGGCAGCTGTCAGCGGCCTGGAACGCAGGCCCAGCCTGCGCCCTTCCCTCGATACTCGCATCACGCACTCCCCTCCGAACTTGTCGCGGCCCGATATCGGTTCCGCTCTGGGCGCCAATCCTCCGAGGCTGCAGGTTTGAAGTCAAGGTCAGCGGCTTCCGCGGCGCGCACTTCTAGACGTTTCGGTCACGAAAGCGCGCCGGAAGGCGCGCGGGCCGGAGGGCTCGGCGAAGGCGCCGGTATCGGTGGGCGCAACCAACCGAGAGAAGACCATGATATAAAAGGCGTACCACAGAGCGAAGCGAAGGGAGCGAGAAGATGAGCGCCAGCGCGACACTCACAGAGGTTCAGGCCCCGGCGGTGCGCGCTGTCGGGCTCTCGCGCGTCTCGTCGGTCGGCGACCGGTCGGGGTCGGTCGTGGATCAGCGCGAGGCGATCGAGCGGGAGTGCGAGCGCCAGGGGTTCGCACTGGTCGATGCCTTCGCCGAGCCGAACGTCTCGGGTGGCGCGGATCTCGAGCGTAGACCGGGACTGCGGCGCGCCGTGGAGATGGTCGAGAGCGACGAGGCGGACGTGGTGATGGTCGCCTTCTTCGACCGCTTGTTCCGCTCGCTCCCCGTCCAGCTGGAGGTCATGGAGCGCGTCGAGCGCGCCGGCGGGAAGCTGCACGCGCTGGACGTGGGCGCGGTCGGCACTGAGACGGCCAGCATGGAGCTCAACGGCCTCATGTTCGGCGCCTTTGCACAGTACTATCGCCGGACGGCGGGCGAACGCACCGAGAGAGCAAAGGGGCGTGCAGTCGAGCAGGGCCGCGCTCCGTTCCCGCTCCCGTTCTACTTGCGCAAGGCGGAGGACGGCACGATTGAGCACAACCCGAAGCCCGTGAGGGTCCTGCGCGAGGCGATCGGGAAGCGCATCGCTGGCGCGACCATCGCCGAAGCCTGCACGCACCTGCGCAAGCGCGGGGTCACGGTCAGTTACGGCGGGCTCCAGAGCGCCTTCCGCTCGACGCTGCTGCTCGGGGAGTTGCGCTTCGGGCCGCACGTCAACGCGCACGCCTTCGCGCCTGTGATCACCGCGGAGCAGTTCCGACGGCTCCAGAAGGTCCGGGTCCCGCGCGGGCGCCGCTCCAAGTCGGAGCGCCTGCTGGCCCGGCTCGGGGTCATGCGCTGCGCCAGCTGCGGCTCGGCGATGCAGGTCGGCACATCGAAGGGCACCTACGCCCTCTACAAGTGCCCGAGTCTGAGCGACTGCCAGCAGCGTGCCGCGATCAGTGCAGAGAAGGCCGAGGCGGAGATCTCCGAGTACGTGCGCGGGCGCCTGGAGGGGTTGCGGGGCACCGCCTCGCTCGAGGACGGGCTGGATACGGCCGAGCGAGAACTGGAGAAGGTCAGCGCCGAGATCGCCGCGACCGTCGAGGCGTTCTCCGGCTTCGATGACATCACTGCGGTACGGGAGAAGATGCGCGCACTGCGGGAGCGCCAGGACGCGGCACAGGAGCGGGTAGATCATCTACGCGCCGCCTCTCGTCCGGCGATCCTGCTCGACGCGAACCGCGACTGGGACGAGATCTCCTTCGAGGGGCGCCGCGACCTGATCCGCGCCGTGGTCGAGCGCGTCGACGTCGCTCCCGGGCACCGGCCCGACAAGCTCACCATCCACCCGCGCCAGTAGCAGTCGCCGCGCCTCCCGGTCGAGGATTCTCTGGACCTCGACGCGGACGTGCGCAGGCAGGTCGCGGGCGTGCGGCGTCACCGCAGCACCCGGCCAGGGTCGTTGGCGAACAGAGCTCGGTCAGCAGCGGCCTGGATCGGGTCGCCCGCCTCCAGCTGTTCGCGACGGCAGCGGTCGACCTCGGCCCGCAGCCATGAGCGCGAGGCCGCATCGAGCAGCACGCGGTTGGCGCTCCGGGCTGGCGAAGCGCTGTCACAGTTCCGGCGCAAGCGCGAGACGCGCTGGCGGCACGCCGCCGAGCAGGTGGTCGCCTGCGGACGGCGACCCTCGAGCGATCCACCGCAGCCTTCGCAGCAGCGCGCAACAACTGTGACAGTCACGCCGCGGCCTTCCGACGTCGCCGCTCGAGGTGCTGGACCATGCGCACGCTCGCGGCCCAGAACCCGCGGAGCTGTGTTACCGGTCTAGGTAGTGGCTCGTCGTCCTGCGCTAAGGGGCCGTCGCGTTGCGCAGCGCCAGTACGGCGTGGAGTGCCGCCGGGGCGCCGCTCGCGCCGCCGCGGTCCGCGCGACACGGGGCGCATTGGCTGCGCCGAGCGCTTCCGCTTAATGCGGAAAGTGGCCTCTTTCCAGGCTCTTTGCTGCTGAGCCGTCCCCACCCTTCCAGCCACGGCTTGGACGCCTGCTGGTGTGCAGGCTTCGAGAGGTATCGCGACAACGGTGGCTTCACCCTCGAGCACGGCGTAAACGAGATCGCCAACGACCATCGAGATGCGCGCCCAGCGATTGCCGAAGCGAATCCGGGTGCCGACTACAAGCGCCACGTCCCGGCCTTCGTCTCTGCGGACTGCGAGCCCGTCATGCCCACCAAGGTACTCGCGACGGATGACGAACCCTCAACCGCAAACGGCCCGCGAGGGGGCCGTCAGCGGCGCAGTTTTCAGAGACGAGCCGGGAAATGACTCGGCCTCAGGTTAGACGCTCGCGCGGCCGACATGCCTGCAACGTCTGCAACAACGTATAACGTCATTGCGTATGAAGGACCTAACGAGATTGGTGGCTTTTCGTTGCGAACGCTCTACTGCGGAGCAACTGACAGAACTTGCGCGCCGGGGAGATCGCACGCTAAGTGCTGAGATCAGGCGCGCGTGCCGCGAGCACGTAGGCGCGCACGAACGGTCTGCCGAAAGCCCCGTACATGCCATGACGGGTCCCGGCGGCCGCGGGGGCGCTGCGGCGGTTCCCGCGGCCGCTCGCCGGGTGGACGCAGAATGAGCTCGCCCTACTGGCAGCTCCGCCGAGATGAGCCTCCCTATTGGCGGCTCGCAGACCTTCGCCAAGGACGGCGGCCTCGGAGCAAGCCGAAGATCGACATCTACCGCGCGCTTCCTTCGTCGCTGGAGCTGATCGAGCGTGCGGGGGGCGAGGCGCCGTCGGTGCTGGAGATGCGGTTCGCGATCTTCAACCGCTGGCAAGAGATTTCCGACGCCCAGGGGCGCTACCTCGAGCGCATCAGTCGCGGAGCTTTTCGCAAGTCGCTACTCGAGCGCTTCGGCGGCATCCGGGCGATCCTCTCGCACGGCAAGGATCCGAGCCTCGGTGAGACGGTGCTGGGCAAGATCGAGGCGATTCGCGAGGAAGCGAACGGCGCAATCGCCCGGGTGAACCTCTTTCGCAGTGTGCCAGGGCTATTACTCGACGGCCTGCGCGCCGGCGTCTACGGAGCGAGTTTCCGTGGCACGGCGATCAAGTCCAAGGTCGAGTCCCGACCGGGCCGGTCGGCGCATAACCCGGACGGCATTCCCGAGGTGACGAGGCAGGAGATCATGCTGAGGGACATCGGCCCGACGCCATTTGCTGCCTACGAAGGGACGACGGCGCTGGTCGGAGACCGCGCGGGAGAGAGTCTGCCAGCGCGGTCGCTGCCTGCCGAGGAGCTCGACTCCGAACCGACCTGGCTGTTGCGCCGCGACAGCCTGCCGACCTGGCAGCTGCAAAGAGGGGAGCGCCGCGGCCAGACGTTTGCCAAGGCCTAAGCCGACGATCAGGGATCTCGTAGCGGACGATGCGAGGGTGATTGCGCTCGAGCCATTCCGGCCTGGGCCGGTCAGTCGAATGGTCGAACGTGGCGCCTACTACCGATTGTCTGATCCGGTCGTCAGGCAGCACCCGGTCTACTTCGCGCTCCTGATTCCTGTCGAGCAGTTCCTCGGCGCTATCGAGATCGAGCGCTAGGTGGCCCTACAAGGTCACCCATCGCCTTGCCCGGCTCCGGTTTGGAGTGGAGCCGGGTGCATCCCCTCTGGGAGACTCAACCTCTCCCCAGATCAACTCTCCCGGATGCGTCCCGGCTCCACGCTCACACGGCTCCCGCCCCATCGGAGCCATGCAGAGGGAAGCCTTCTTCACTTGCGGATGGTTGTCCATAGGCCAGTCGGCCTATTCTCGGCCGAGCACGGGGGCGACCAAGGCTGTGTGCCGGGGAGAGGGGGCACTGCACACGCGGCGGCTGTCGTCCGGGGTCCAGAGACGCAACCACCTAGCCTTGGCCGCAGGACTTCAAGGTAGCTCCGATGCTCGGCGAGTGGGAGTGATGGCGCTGGAATCGGGCTTGCCCGAGCCTGGGGGCCAAGCGCCGCTCGTCGACGGACACTGGGAAGCAGCCTGAGCCCATGCCTCGCGCCGGCACCCGGCAGCAGCGTGGCTATACCGAGGCCTACCTCCGGGTCCGAGCCCGACTGATCCGACAGCAGCCCTGGTGCCTGTGGTGTGGCAGTCGAGATGACCTGACGATCGACCACATCGTTCCGTTGAGTCGAGGCGGAACGAATGCGCTCAACAACCTTCGGGTCTTATGCAGATCGTGCAATTCCTCGAGGGGTAAGGGGGGCACCACGTTTTCGGGCTCGGCAACACCCGAACCCTGGGCCAGCCCTCCGCGAAACTCACTCACGCCACGGCCGCGGTTCAGCAAGAGCAAGCTCGTCTGACGGCGAACGTCGGCGATCTTGTTCGACTCCTGGGCATAGGCGCGGTGATCGGCAGGCGCTCGAGTTCGCAGCGGATGAAGCCAAGGGGAGCCGGCCTGGAGCTTGAACTCCGAACGGATGCCCGAGAGCCTCATCCAACCCGGGAAGAAGCCGCCCCTCGTCGAGCGCCGGATCCGCCGGGTCCTCAACGCGCGCTCCGTGACGGTCGGCCTGGCCCTGACGTTCGTGGCCCTCGCGCTGGTCGGAGGCATTCTCATTCGCGTCGTCGACCATGAGAACTTCCCATCGGTTGGGCTGGGCATCTGGTGGGCGCTGCAGACGGTGACAACCGTGGGCTACGGCGACATCGTGCCGACAACGCTCGCAGGCCGGGTGATCGCAGGTCTGGTGATGGCGCTCGGTATCGCCTTCATCTCGTTCGTCACGGCAGGCGTGACGAGCACTCTGGTTCAGCGCGCCGCCGGGGTGGCTCACGAAGCCGATCTCGCGAATCAGAAGCAGACCGAGCAGCGGATCGTCAACGAGCTGGACAGGGCGAACCAGGCGCTTAGCGAGCTCGGACAGCGCCTCGACGCGATCGACTCCAAGCTCGCCGGCTAGCAGGCGACAGACTTTCGCCGGAACAGACTCTCGCCACGGCCGCGGTTCTCGAGGAGCAGGCTCAGCTAGATGCGATGTGGGTCCCTATGGTGCGCTGCTGATGCTGAGGCAGTCTCGAGCGCTCTGGGTCGCACGTTCGGCGATACGAACGACGCGAGGCGAGATTCGGAAGTGCGTGGGGTGCGCTCATGCGGGATCTTCCAGACTAAGACGAGCGGTTCTCCACCTCGGCGAGTGCTTTCCGCAGGTACCAGCCCCACATGCGTCTGCCCCCGAGATGGTTGATCGCGGAGGCAATCCGGCCCTTGGCGCTGCGTCGGAATTCGCGCCTCAGTCGCATCTCGACGGTGCTGCCCCCACCACTCGGCGAAATCTTGAGCTCCCAGGTACTTCCGGGCGCGAGCACATTGGAGTCGATCACGGTCTGGCGGATCGATCCAGGCTCCCACTCGTAGCGGCTCCGTTCCCAGACGCGTCCAAAGGGCGGCCGGAAGCCCTCGGTTACCTCGGCGAAGTCTGCTCCCTGAGCATGCACTTGGAAGTACCGCGGCTTTGAATTCGACCACACCTTGACGCGCTCCTCGGAGAGGTCCATGGCAATAGCGAGCACGTGCTCTGGGGACGCCGACGCGCCCTCGAATACCGTGATGTCCAACATCTGGGCGATCGTACTCGAGTAGGAAATCCGTTCCTTGCGGCCGCCTGATCTGCTTCGAGCTCCTCCCAGGCGAAGAGTCATTTTGGTTAGGCGTTTTCTAAGAGCGTGTTCCCTCGTCGCCGAACTCCCGCTCGGCGCAGTGCGGGCAGTAGAAGACGAGCTCGGCCGGCTCGTCGAGGTGCTCGTCGCAGCCGAGGTGCGCTTGCCAGCGCTCCTCGTCGGCCGGTAGCCACGCGGCCTCGCACTCGGCGCACCTCGGGATCAGCCCGACCCTGTCGAGAGGCATCGAGCGAGTGTAGAACGTGCTCCGCCCAGGTAGCGGGCAGCTCGGCCTGCGCCGGATCGGCGTAAGGCAACCTGATCGGCAAGGCGGAGTTGATCGGCGTCGAGGACGGGGACGGCTGGATCTTGTACGCGCCGCTCGAGGCTTAGTGGACGGCGCTCAAGTACTTCTTCAACTTTTCGCCGGGAACTTGCGTCGCGTCGGCGTCTTCCATCGCGTCGGCGCCGTTGTGGTTATCGCCCTTCGGATTGTCTAGCGCCAGAGCCGCGCCGAGCCTGTCGAGCGCATCGATCTCACCGGCGCTCATGTGGAGGAACGCGCCGTAGGTCTCCGGATAGTGCTGCGCGAGGTAGTCGGGGGTCGTACCGAGTGGCTTCAAGTACTTGACGACATAGTCAGGAAGCGGTTCAAGGCCGGAATCTTCAGACATTGCTACCTCCCTTCGTCCTGTCTGCCAGCCGACTATCCCGAGATGGCCCGACGACTGTCAAGGGCTTGTCCTTCGATGCCTAGCCACTCGAGGCCCAGGCGGCTCCCGTTCGGGATTCGGCAGGCCACGCGGCAGGGGATCCCCGAGGCGTCCGCGCGCGCCGTCAGTCCCTAAGCGCGCGTACTACCTCGCCGCAGTTCGCCCCTGCCGCCGCTTTCGGTTTTCACCAATGCCGGCGCCAGCGAAACCGCTCGGAGATTCGGGGCTCATTCGCCGGGGTCCTCCATCACGCTCTTTCCCCCGGTCTTCTGCAGCCGTGCCTGGAGCTCCGCGCGAAGCCGGTCGATCCTCCCGTGCAGGATGCGCTCTTGTTTCGTCAGCTCGTCGATCAGCTGCTTGAGGTCGGCGTCTGAGAGCGAGCCGAGATCGGGAAACGGTTCCACTGTGTTCAGTATGGCTTCGGTTGGCTAACGGTCTAGGCGTCCTCGACAGTCAGCACAGAAGCCTGGTCGCCGTCGTTTTCGCGGCCGACGCGAACTCCAGGCGAGTGTCATGATGAATCGCATGGCACAAGCTGCGAGCGCGAGCGAGCGAGGACCGGTAGGACACACGCGCTCGATCGGCCTCTCGATCCTCTGGGCGGTCCTAACGATCGGGATCTACACGTTCATCTGGACGTACAAGACCCAAGACGAGATCAAGCGCTATTCCGGAAACGGGGTCGGCGGGGTTCTGGGCCTGGTGATCTTCATCTTGATCTCGCCTGTCACCTTCTTCATCGTCCCCTCCGAAGTGCGCTACATGTATGCGGGCTTGGATGGCGAGCAGAGCCCGGTGAGCGGGATCTATGGCCTGTGGTTCCTGCTTCCGCTGATCGGCCCCCTGATCTGGTTCATCCAGGTGCAAGGCGCGCTGAATCGCTATTGGCAAGGCAAGGGCGCACCTCCACCCTGAGGGCCGCAAGTGGCCCCCAGACGCGAGGCCGCCCCATCGTCAAGAAAAAGCCCGGGCTAGCCGTCGCCGAACTCACGCTCAGCACACTCCCGGCACTAGAACGCGAGCTCGGGCGGCTCGTCGTCGGTCAGCCACGCTTGCCAGCGCTCCTCATCCGCCGCAGCCACACGGCGTCACACTCGGCGCACTCACACGGAACCTAGGCTTCTCAGGCGGCCTAGCTAGTGGCCGCTTGGGACCGGTGCCAACCCGATGCGCCCTGGCGCCACCAGCCGTGCGGACCACGCGGCGGGCATATGGTGTGCCCTCGTGTCCTCTTCGCGCTTCGGCCGGGTCGCCGGGATCTGCGGCATTGCAGCGTTGTTTGTCTCGACCCTCGGCTGGATCACGGGCGGACTCGCGCAGCCGGACGCCTACAACAGCGCGCGCGACGACATCTCAGACCTCGGCGCGATGACCGCGAACAGTCCCTGGCTGTACAACCAGGTCGGCGCGAACCTGGCGGGCCTGCTCGTGTTGGTGTTGTCCGTCGGCCTGTGGCAGGCGCTAAGCCCGGACCTACTCGGTCGCCTCGCCGCGGCGGCACTGGCCGTCGTCGGCGCAGGCGGCTTCCTCGACGGGCTCTTCCGCCTCGACTGCCGCGGGATCGACGCCGCCTGCACGAACGACTCCTGGCACTCGCATGCACACAAGGTCGAGTCCGGCATCAGCGCCGTAGCCTTGATCCTTGCGCCGGTGCTCTTCGCTTTGGCATTTCGGCGCAACCCGGCCTGGCACGGCGCGTGGCTGCCGAGCCTGCTCACGCTCCCGGCGATCATCGCCGCGAACGTGGTCTTCTCCGCGGTCGGGGACGGCGCAGCCACGCGTGCCGGGACGGTGGTCGCCTTCTGCTGGGTCGCCTTCGTCGGCGCGTGGCTGCTGCGCGAGTCGTCGCGCCCCGAGCCTGTCGCTACCTGACCGCGCGCGCTGGTTCTCCGCTGAGGGTCTGGTCGAATGAGCGGCCAGGGCAGACGCTTCTCGCAACATTCGCGCCGGGTGGCCCAATATGCTCGTGGCCTAGGGCGTTACCCGGCTTCCTCGACCACGAGTACGGGCGGCTGGTCGCTGTCCTCGTCTCGCAAGGCCACGAGTCGTAGCGTGCGCTTCCCCAACGGGAGCGTTGGAGTGTTACCTGAACACTCCGCAGGTTTTGGCGCCTCCGCACGTCTGCTTATTACCGTCTACCAAGAGACCCCCAGTCTGCGGCAACTGGAGCCGGAGCACCTCATCCCTCCAATGAGGGGCGCGCTCCTGAGCCGCAGTAGGAACGCGTCACGCTCCGGCTCCACCTCGTATGACTCGGACGTCCCTTTCGGCGTCGCGGAGTTAATATCCGGGCTGGAGCCGAGCGGGAATTAGGGGGGTGGCCCCACTGCGGTCTCGCACGCCCACGACTCGCAAGGTGCGTCTCCCTACCGCGATTGTGTCGCCCGGCTTCCAGTTCGGAACCGCCGCGCTCAGCGTCGACGGCTCGACCGGCGCACCGTCCATGGTCTCGAGCCTGAATAGGAATCCAGCCATCCAGCATCCCTCCGTTTCTGCTGGGGCCGGACGGCCCGACGAGCATGTCAACTTTTCCCTTGTAGGGGAAGCTGGGCCGCTACATAGCTAGGCGACGTCCAGAGTTTCAGGCTTTCCCACAACTTCGCTCCCGGTCCCCGCTGTCGTCTTCGGTCTCGGCAGGCGCGGTGCGCAACCTTCACGTCCGCTGTCGCCGCCGGCCGTCCAAGCTCCGCGCTTCGCTGGCTACCCCTTTACTTACGCGGCCCACCGACCAGGCAGTACCCGTGTCCGGCTCTCGTCGCCGTTTTAGCGTCAGCGCTCGATGGGCGCCTCCCGAGCCGCGTACTTACTACTGACCCACGCGAGAGGAGATCCACATGCGCCTTCCCCGAAGACGCGTCTTGCTCGCCGCGCTGCCGCTCGTTCTCGTGACCGGTGTCGCGCTCGCCGCGCAGCCAGGCGGACGGCAGCCCACGAGTGCCGTGATCCACGCGTGCGTGAAGAAGAAGACCGGTCTGGTGCGGATCGTCGGCGCCTCCGCCTCCTGCCGTCCGGGCGAGTCGTCGATGGCCTGGAACGCCCAGGGCGCGCGCGGCCCGAGCGGTGCGGCCGGAACGCCCGGCCCCCAG
The DNA here is from genome assembly GCA_963772975.1 of uncultured Actinomycetes bacterium. Classification (GTDB taxonomy): domain Bacteria; phylum Actinomycetota; class Thermoleophilia; order Gaiellales; family Gaiellaceae; genus AC-32. The sequence continues at coordinate 616,528 of CAVYZH010000010.1, read as the reverse complement.
GGCCCGGCAGGCCCGGCGGGAGCTGCCGGCCCGAAGGGCGACACCGGCGCGCAGGGTGCCGTCGGCCCAGCCGGGCCTGCGGGCCCACAAGGCGCGGCGGGACCCGCCGGCCCCTCGCTGCCCTCGTTGGAAAGCCTGAACGGCGTCGGCTGCCATCTGGCCGGAGCGCCCGGCACGGCCACGCTTACCTACGACGCCGGTGGCATCGCCACGCTCAAGTGCGTCCCTACGGGCGGCGGCTCCAGCGCGCAGATCCGCGTGAACGAGCTCATGACCGGCTCCACCGGTGCGGCCTCGAACGAGTTCGTCGAGCTGTTCAATGCCGGCTCGAGCGCGGCCGACGTCGGCGGCTTCAAGGTCGCCTATCGCTCCTCAGCGGGCACGAGCGACATCACGCTCGTGACGATCCCGGCGGGTACGAGCATCCCAGCCGGCGGCTTCTACCTGCTCGGCGGCAGCGGCTACCTCGGCTCGCACGCCGCCGACCAGAGCTTCTCGACCTCGCTCGCCTCCACCGGCGGCGGGATCGCCGTCCGCGACGCGACGGGCGCGATCCTCGACTCGGCCGGCTATGGCGACACGACGAATGCCTTCGTGGAGGCCCATGCGACCACGGCGCCGCCCACGACCGCGACTCCGGGAAGCAGCTCCGGCCGGATCCCGGACGGGCATGACACGAACGACAACGCGGCCGACTTCTCGGTCAGCTCGACGCCCTCTCCGGGCGCCGCGAACCACTAGAACGACCCGGCGGGCGGCGCGCCCTGCGTGCCGCCCGCCAATCACTCCAATGGGGCATGCTCGGTCCCGAGCCCTCACCGATACTGCACCTGCGGGGCACACCCCTCGCATGGCGTCAGAAAACTGTGGAAACTGCGGCGATTGGTCTCATTCACCAGCACAGACTCGAACGGTTGCTCTCACCCGAGCTCATGCTCGTGGACACCGAGCTGGCCGAACGAGCACGCGCGCTCCTACGGGAGCCGCACGAGGCCAACGGAAAGGGATCACACATGTCGGCACTAGGGACTCACGAGTTCACCGCGGGGACGAGCCTCGGGCTCGAGCCTCCGCTCAGCCCGCCGGTGGTTCGGGGCCCCGTTGCCTCGGCAATGCCCGTCGGCGACGGCGGCATCTCCGGGCTGCCCACTCCTCCTCCGGCCATCCGGCCCCCCGAGGCCGCTCCGGCGGTTCCGTCGGCCCGGCGCCCGGCCCCGGCTCCGGCGCCCGCGCCGGTTCAGGCCGAGATGCCCCAGCAGCCCGAGCCGGCGGCAGCGCCTGCTCCGGCCCCCGCCCCTGCTCCGGCCCCTGAGCCGGTCCAGGCCGAGCCCGTGCTCCCGGCGATGGCGCCCGAGGCTCCGGTCGAGCCGGTAGCGCCCGTGATCGACTACTTCGCCGCCGACGCGGTTCCGGCCGAGGAGCCCGCGCCGGTCGAGGAGCTGCCCGCGCCTGCGCCGGTTGCTCCGGCCGAGCCCGAGCCCGCTCCGGCGGTCGAGCTCCACACGATCCCGCTGATGGCGCCGGCCGACCCCGAGCCGGCCCCCGAGCCCGCTGCGCTGGAGCCCGTGATCGAGCTGCCGGCGATCGCGCCGCAGCCCGAGCCCGAGCCCGTCGCGGCCGTGGAGCCCGAACCGGTCGTCGAGCCCGAGCCCGCTCCCTTCGTCGCGCCTCCGGTCGAGCTCGCTCCCGAGCCCGTGGCCGAGATCGCTCCCGAGCCCGTCAGCGTGCCGGAGCTCGAGGAGCTGTTCGCGCCCAAGCGCGCCACCGACTTCCGCGTGGTCGTTCGCCTGAAGGAGGGCGACGGCGTCGAGGTCGGCTCGTTCCGCGACTTCGGCACCGCGATGGAAGGCGCCCAGGAAGTGATCGAGCAGTTCTCGACTGCGACCGAGGGCCAGTGGCCCTTCTACGCCGGCCGCTTCATCCGCCCCGACCTGATCGTCTCCGTGGACGTGGTCGAGGGCGGGAACGAGCTCTAGGGTCCGCCGGCAAAGCGAACCCCGCTCGGACGCGTTGGCATCGCAGCCGGCGCGTCCTTTGCGTTGCCGCGAACCCGAACCTCGTCCTGAGGAAATCTTTGCAATTCACGCAAAGAGACCTAATGGGCGGGTCGTTTACTGAGCGGAGCAGGCTCGCTCCCTCAACGGAGGTTCCCATGGTTCGCAAGCTGATCGTCCTCGCACTCGCCCTCGGCGTCGGCCTTGCCGTGACGGGTGTTGCAGGTGCACGCTGGTTCAACGTGATCCGCGGCACGCGCGGCGACGACGTGATCGCCGGCACGGCGCGCCCCGACTACATCCTCGGGCTCGCCGGCAACGACCAGATCTCGGCCGCGGAAGGCCGCGACTTCGTCTACGGCGGAAAGGGCAACGACGCCATCGACGGCGGCCCCGGTCTCGACCATCTGTTCGGCGGCCCCGGAGACGACACGATCACGGCGGGCAACGGCCGCGCAGTGGCCTGGGGCGGCTATGGCAACGACACGCTCACCGCCGGCGAGTACGGCCTCAGCCGTCTCCACGGCGGACCGGGTGACGACACGCTCAACGGCGGCTCCCAGCGCGACTTCCTCTGGGGCGGCCGTGGCGTCGACCACGAGTTCGGTGGCGACGGCAACGACGTCCTGCACGCGCTCGCCGCGGACGGTCAGGTCGACACGCTCGACTGCGGCCCCGGCGACCACGATGTCGCGTGGCTCCGCGCCGGTGAGAGCGACGTGACCACGAACTGCGAGCTCGTCAAGACGGTCACCATCGGCTCGGACGGCTAACTCTCCTCAACCCAGCCCAGTTGTCCTCCTCGAGGCCCGCCAACGTTGGCGGGCCTCGCGCTTTGTAGGCTCGCGGTGTGAGCGGGCTGGAGCTGGTCGCCGTCGCGGCCTGGTCGTTCGTGGTTGCGGTCGCCGGCGGCGTGGTGGGGCTCGTGCTTGGGAACCTGCGGCTGCCGTTGTTCGTTGCGGTGGCCTCGTCGCCGTCCGCGGGCGGCGGAGCGAACATCGCCGTCTCCGGGATCGCCGCGGCGACGGCTGGAACAGCGCACATCCGAGCCGGCCGGATCAACTGGACGCTGTTCGGCTGGATGGCGCCGCCGTCGGTCGTCGGCGCGCTCGCCGGCGGCTATCTCGCCGGTCGCGTACCGAAGACCGCGCTGTTGCTCGCGATCGCGGTCGTGCTCTTCTACAGCGGGCTCGACCTCTTGCTCCGCAAGCCCCGACAGGCGAAGGTCCGGGCCGAGTTCTCGCGGGTGGCGGCTGTCGTCTCCGGCCTGGTGATCGGGCTGCTCGGCGGCTTCGTCGGCCTGATCCTCGGCTCACTGCGGATGCCCGCGCTGCTGCGACTCGTCGGCGAGCCGGCTTCGCGCGCCGTCGGGACGAACCTGGCCGTCGGCGTCTGCGTCGGCGCCGCCGGGCTCGTCGGGCACCTTCCCTCCGCGGCACCCGACTGGAAGCTGATCGCCGTCGGCGGTGGCGCCTCGATCCCGGCCGCGCTGATCGGCGCTCGCCTCACCGGCCGGCTCTCCGAGCCCGCCTTGATCCGAGCGATCGGCTTCGTCCTGCTCGTCGCTGGCGCCGGCGCGGCGATTCAGGCGTTTGTCTGACACGCCGCTCGCAACGAGAACCACGGCGTGAGCAGCGGAAGTCAGACTTCGGTCACGATTCCGTCACGCTTCCGTTCTCGTGTCTGGCACCGAGGTCTCGACCCGGTCGAGGAAGCCGCCGACGACCTCGAGGTACCGCTCCGGCTCCTCCAGGTACGGCATGTGTGCGCTCTCCTCGAACAGCACCCACTCGGCGCCCGGGATGCCGTCTGCGAGCGGCTGGACGAGCGCCGGCGTGCACTCGTCGTGGCGGCCCGAGGTGATCAGCGTCGGCACGCCGATGTCGCCGAGCCGGTCGGTCACGTCCCACTCCTTGAGCGTGCCCGTGACGGTGAACTCGTTCGGGCCCCACATTGTCTCGTAGACCTGCGAACCGAACTGCTCGCGCGCGCGCGCGAGAACCTCCGGTTCGGGATCGAGCCGGCAGATGTGGCGGCGCTTGAACTCCTCCTCGGCCTGCTTATCGTCGAGCCCGGGCGGCAGCTCGGCGTGCAGCCGCAGCGTCTCGACCGCCCAGCGCGGGGCGCTCGTCGGCGTCGAGTTGAGGATCAGGCTCGCCAGCCCGTCCGGCCGCGTGAACGCGTACTCGAGCGCGAGCATCCCGCCCCACGACGAACCGAACAGGTGGATCTCGTCGAGCCCGAGCCCGTCGCGGACGCTCTGCACCTGCTCGACGAAGGTCTCGACCGTCCAGAGCGACGGCTCGTCGGGACGCGAGGACTCGCCGCTCCCGAGCTGGTCGAACAGCAGGACACGGCGCTCGTCGGCAAGCGGCGCGAGCGCCTCGAGCGGCAGGCGGCAGCCGCCGGGCCCGCCATGCAAGGCGAGCAACGGCGACCGGCCCGGCGCCTCGATGTCGCCGAAGACGCGGTAGGCGGTCTCCCAGCCGCGAAACGGAAGGGTGGCGGTCAGCCGATCGTCCAGGTGTCGCCGGCGTGCAGCAGTTCGCCGAGGTCGCCCTCGCCCTGCTCCTCGCGGGCACGCGTGAGCTGCTCGTCCAGCAGACGGTCGTAGACCGGGCGCTCGACGTCGCGGAAGATCCCGATCGGCGTCGGGCCGTGCGGCGTGTGTGAGAGCCGGGCCAGCGCGTTCGCGAGTGAGGTCGTCTCCGCGTGCTCGTCGTGGACGAGCAGCTCGTCCTCGGTCGCGCCGTCGACGATCTCCGCGGAGCCGTCCGGCCGCAGCCGAACCCCGCGCTCGCCCTCTTCGCCGAAGCGGATCGGCTCGCCGTGGGCCAGCAGGATCCGGTTCTCCTTCTGGTCGCGGACCGCGTCGAAGGCGCCGTCGTTGTAGACGTTGCAGTTCTGGTAGATCTCGACGAAGGCCGCGCCCGGGTGCGCGTACGCGCGCCGCAGGGTCTCGGTCAGATGCGGGCGGTCGGTGTCGATCGAGCGCGCGACGAAACTCGCCTCCGCGCCGAGCGCCAACGCGACCGGGTTGAACGGGTAGTCGACCGAGCCCATCGGCGTCGTCTTGTTGACCGTCCCGAGCGGCGAGGTCGGCGAGTACTGGCCCTTCGTCAGCCCGTAGATCTGGTTGTTGAACATCAGGATCTTCACGTTCACATTCCGGCGCAGCGCGTGGATCAGGTGGTTGCCGCCGATCGAGAGCGCGTCGCCGTCGCCGGAGACGACCCACACCGAGAGGTCGGGCCGCGAGAGCGCGAGCCCGGTTGCGATCGCCGGCGCGCGGCCGTGGATCGAGTGGATCCCATAGGTCTCGACGTAGTACGGGAAGCGCGCAGCGCAGCCGATCCCGGAGATGAAGACGATGTTCTCGCGCGGGATCCCGAGCTCCGGCAGGAAGCTCTGCACCGCGGCGAGGATCGCGTAGTCGCCGCAGCCCGGGCACCAGCGAACTTCCTGATCGGTCTTGAAGTCCTTGGCGGTCAGATCGGCGTTGGTACTCACAGCAGCGCCTCCATCGCGTCGGCGAGGTCGCCGGCGCGCAGCGGCTGGCCGCGGACCTGGTTGTAGCCGACCGCGTCGACGAGGAACTCGGCGCGCACGAGCTTCAGCAGCTGGCCGAGGTTCATCTCCGGCACGAGCACGCGGTCGTACGAGCGGAGCACGTCGCCAGTGTTGCGCGGGAACGGGTTCAGGTGGGTCAGGTGGGCCTGCGCGACCTGCTTGCCCTCCTTGCGCAGCCGGCGCACGCCGGCCGTGATCGGGCCGTACGTGCCGCCCCAGCCCAGCACGAGCAGCGAGGCGCCGTCCGGGTCGTCGACCTCGAGCAGCGGGATGTCGGCGGCGATGTTCGCGACCTTCTGCGCGCGGAGCCGCACCATGCGGTCGTGGTTGTCGGGGTCGTAGGAGACGTTGCCGGTCTCGTCCTGTTTCTCCAGCCCGCCGATGCGATGCTCGAGGCCCGGCGTGCCGGGGATTGCCCACGCGCGCGCGAGCGTCTCGGGGTCGCGCAGGTACGGGAGGAACTCGCCGTCGCGGTTCGGCTCGGTGGCGAACTCGACCGGAATCTCCGCGAGCGCCGCCGCGTCGGGCAGCAGCCACGGCTCGGACCCGTTGGCCAGGTAGGCGTCCGAGAGCAGGTAGACCGGCGTGCGGTACTTGAGCGCGATCCGTGCCGCCTCGAGCGCCGCGTCGAAGCAGCCGCCCGGAGTCGAGGCCGCGACGACGGGAACGGGCGACTCGGCGTTGCGCCCGTAGAGCACCATCAGCAGGTCGGCCTGCTCGGGCTTGGTCGGCATCCCGGTCGACGGCCCGGCGCGCTGGATGTCGAGGATCAGCAGCGGCAGCTCGAGCGCCACGGCCAGGCCGACCGTCTCGGCCTTGAGCACGACGCCGGGGCCACTGGACGTGCAGACGCCGAGCGCGCCGCCGAAGCTCGCCCCGACCGCGGCCCCGACGGCCGCGATCTCGTCCTCGGCCTGGAACGTGCGAATGCCGAAGCGCTTGTGGCGCGAGAGGTGCTCGAGGATCTCCGACGCGGGCGTGATCGGGTACGCGCCGAGGAACAGCGGCAGGCCACTCTTGACGCTGGCCGCGACCAGGCCGATCCCGAGCGCCTGATTCCCGGTGATGTTCCGGTAGGTGCCCGGCGACATCGGGGCTGGCGCGACCTCGTACGAGACGACGAAGTCCTCCGAGGTCTCGCCGTAGGCCCAGCCGGCCTTGAACGCCCTGACGTTCGCCTCGGCGATCGCCGCTTTCGAGGCGAACTTGCGCTCGAGGAAGGCGATCGTGCCCTCGGTCGGGCGGTGGTAGAGCCAGGACATCAGGCCGAGCGCGAACATGTTCTTCGAGCGCTCCGCCTCGCGCTTGGTCACGTCCACGTCCTTCAACGCCTCGAGCGTCAGCGTAGTCAGCGGCACCTCGTGCAGGTGGTACTCCTCGAGCGAGCCATCCTCGAGCGGGCTCGCCTCGTAGCCGGCCTTCTCGAGGTTGCGATCGGTGAAGGCGTCGCGGTTGACGATCAGCGTGCCGCCCTTCGGCAGGTCGCGCAGGTTCGTACGCAGCGCGGCCGGGTTCATCGCCACGAGCACGTCCGGCGCGTCGCCGGGAGTGAGGATGTCGTGGTCGGCGAAGTGGAGCTGGAAGCCGGAGACGCCCGGCAGCGAGCCGGCGGGCGCGCGGATCTCGGCGGGGAAGTCCGGCAAGGTCGAGATGTCATTGCCGACGAGCGCCGTTTCGCTGGTGAAGCGGCCGCCGGTGAGCTGCATGCCGTCGCCGGAGTCGCCGGCGAAGCGAATGGTCACCTGCTCGAGCTGCTCGACCTGCTTGCCCACGGCTACACCGTAGCGCGGACCTAAGGCGTCTTTTTAGGACGCCGACTAGAAGATCGTGCCGGCTCTGCCGGCGCGATCGCTCTAACGAAGATCCCCCAGGCCTTTCCCGAGGCGAACAGCTCGTCCGGATCGACCTCGTCGCGCCAGCCGATGAAGTGCCGGTCGGGCTCCGCTTCGGTCGAGCCGTAGACCGCCTGACGCAGCTCGGGCTCGCGGCCCGGGCCGCCGCCGCGCTCGAGCTCTTCCAGCCGGCGCTCGGCCTCCTCGGCCGCCGGCCCCTCGGCATAGCCCTTCGGCATCAGGCCGCCTCGCTCAGCAGCGCCTGCAGGTCGAGCGGCTCGCTGATCATCGACAGGCCGCCGTCGGCGGCGCGCGGCCATTCGGGCTCGGGCCGGTCGCGGTAGAGCTCGATCCCGTTTCCGTCCGGGTCGCGCAGGTAGATCGCCTCGGAGACGCCGTGGTCGGTGGCGCCGGCGATCGGCCAGTTCGCCTCGACCAGCCGCTTGAGCGCGTTCCCGAGCTGCGCGCGGTCCGGGTAGCGGATCGCGACGTGGTAGAGGCCGGTCGTGTTTCGCGGCGGCGGCGAGCCGCCGCGCGACTCCCACGTGTTCAGCCCGAGGTGGTGGTGGTAGCCGCCGGCCGAGATGAACGCCGCCTCGTCGCCGATCCGCTGCATCACGTCGAAGCCAAGGATGTCGCGGTAGAAGCCGAGCGAACGGTCGATGTCGGCGACCTTTAAATGGACATGGCCGATGTCGACGCGGGGGTCGAGGCTCATGGCGGCGACGATAGCGGCTGGGGCGATAGAGAATCCCCTACTGTTGTTGCCAAAAGATGGGCAGGTGGGAACCCGGGAGGCGGGTCCCCCTCCCGCCGGTTCGAGGCCTAGGGCCCCCACGGGGTCGCAGCGTTCAGCGCCGCGAACACGATCGTGGCAAGAACGACCAGCAACACCTGGATCTTTGCGGACACGAGGCACCTCCTTTCCACTGACGAATGACGGCTCGGGTCAAGCCCGGGTACCCAAACCGGGTGACCATTTGTTGTCAAGAGGTTGGCCCGGATTGACGACGTCAGGCTCGGAGGTCAGAATTGCAACCGGTGGCGCGCGAGCCCGACGGAAACGCCGAGACGATCGGCCAGCGTTTGCGACGCCTGCGCCACGAGCGCGGGCTGTCCCAGCGTGAGCTTTCGAGCCCCGGCGTCTCGTACGCCTACATCTCGAGGATCGAGGCGGGCGCCCGGCGCCCGTCGGTCAAGGCGTTGCGCATGCTCGCCAAGAAGCTGGGCGTCACTGCCGACTACCTGGAGACCGGCTCGGAGATCCGCGACACTGATGAACGCGAGCTCCGGATTGCAGACGCGGAGCTCGAGCTGCGACTGACCGACGATCCCGCCAAGGCTGAGCAGAAGCTCGAGCGCCTGCGTGACGAGGCGGTCGTCGCGGGAGACGTTCTCGCGGCCTCCCGTGCGAACATCGCGCTCGGTCTCGCCGCGGCGGCCTCGGGTCACAACGCCGTCGCGATCGAGCGACTCGAGACGGGCTTGGAGCTCACGCCGATCTCGCCCAGCGCCCGTCCTGACGTCTTCGCCACACTCGGTCGCGCCTACGCTGCGACCTCACGGTCAGACAAGGCCGTCGAAGTGTTCGAGCGCAGCCTTGCGGAGGTCGAGCAGGACGCACCTGAAGACCTCGCAGCGCAAATCCGCTTCACGACCTACCTCAGCTTCGCGCTGACCGACCTGGGCGACCTCGAGCGCGCGCAGTCGGTCCTCGACGCGGCCCTGGAGAAGGCAGACGCACTCACGGATGCGTACTCGCGGGTGCGTCTCTACTGGGGCCTAGCCCGCCTGAACGACCTCCAGGGCCGGCCGGCCGCCGCTCTCGACTATGTTCGCCGCGCGATTGCGCTGCTCGCCGTCACCGACGACACGCTGCACCTCGCCCGCGCGCACCTGCTCTGCGGGGACATTCTGATGGCGCAAGGGCGCGCCGAAGAGGCAGGACGCAACTTCGACATCGCCGAACAGCTCTTCGGCCCCAATCCCGAGCCAGTCGATCTCGCGGGCCTTCACACCGACCAGGCCAGGCGCGCGGTACAGCTCGGCGACGGCGAGGAGGCAACTCGGCGAGCACGTGCGGCACTCGACGCCGTGGGCGACGAGTATCCCCACGAGAAGGGGAACGCTCTCTGGGCATTGGCCGAGGGCCTCGCGCTGACCGGCGAAACGGACGCGGCGCACGACGCCTTCCGCAAGGCGACGACGCTGCTCGAGAAGCAGGGCCACCGCCGTGACTACGTCGAGGCGTACCGGGCCTGGGGCAAGTTCCTGCGCCGCTCCGGCCGTGAAGAGGAGGCGCTCGAGGTCCTCGAGCGCGCCGCCGATCTCGCCTCCGAGCCCGTCGCCTCGGACGCGCGCTCGCCTCGGTGATCTCCACCGCGGTTCGGCCGCGGGGCCCGTATTCCCTCCGCGCCACCTTGCGGCACGGGAGCGACGCCACGCGCAGCGTGATCGACGGCGTGCTGGTCGCCGGGCTCGCGTGCGGCGGGGCCGGACGCGCCTGGCAGCAGACGGACGGCGTCGTCCAGCTGCGCGCGCCGGGTGAGGCAGGAATCGACGAGCTCCGCTTCGTGCTCGCGCTCGACGACGACCACTCAGAGTTCCTGCGCCGTTTCGCCCGCGACCCGCTGATCGGCGAAGCCTTGCGGCGCGAACGCGGGCTGCGGCCCTTACGCACGCCGACGGTGGCGCAATCGCTCCTGCGCGCGGTCTGCGGGCAGCTGATCCAGGCGAGCCGAGCGCGCCAGATCGAGCGCACCGTGATCCGAGCGCTGACACCACCGTTGATCGGAACGAAGCTGCATGCCCCGCCGGACTGCGAGTCGCTGGCCCGCGTCTCGCCCGCCGAGTTGCGGCGGCTCGGGCTGGGGATGCGCCGCGGGACCTCGCTCGTGCGGATCTGCCGCTCGCTGGACCTGGAGCGGTTGCGCGCGCTGCCGGGCGAAGCCTCGGCGGAGCGGCTCCTGCGCGAGCGTGGCCTCGGGCCCTGGTCGGTCGGAATCGTCTTCCTCGAGGGCCTCGGTCGCTACGACCGCGGGCTGGTGGCCGACCTCGGCCTCGTCAAGCTCCTCTCGGCGCTCCGCGGCCGCTGGGTCGAGGGCTGGGAGACCGCGGAGCTGCTCGCGCCGTACGGCGAGTGGGCCGGGCTCGCGAGCATCTATCTGCTGCACGCGTTCGCCAAGGGTCTCGTGCCACTGCCGAAAGCTGCCTAGACTCGGGCGCGTGGACGCGCGTCGCGTCGCAATCATCGGGGCCGGCACGATCGGCGAGTCGCTCCTGCGCGGCCTGCTGAGTGGCGGCTGGCGGGAGCCCGGCGAGATCGTCGCCACGGTGCGTGACGAGGAGCGGGCGCGCGAGCTAGAAGAGCGCCACGGCGTGCGGGTCACGCTCTCGAATGCGGAGGCGGTCGCGGGCGCCGCGCTCGTCGTGATCGCGGTCAAGCCGCAGGATTTCGACGCGCTGCTCGGCGAGATCGGCGGTGTGCTGACGCCCGAGCAGACCGTGCTCTCGGTCGCGGCGGCGATCCCGACCGCAGCGATCGAACGTCAGATCGCGGACGGCGTCCCGGTCGTGCGGGCGATGCCGAACCGGCCGGCGACCGTCCACGAGGGGATCGCAGGCATCTGCGCCGGAGCACACGCGGGCGACGAGCACCTGCGGCTGGCCGAAGAGGCATTGCGCCACCTCGGCGCGGTGGTCGAGGTGCCCGAGCGCTACATGGACGCCGTGACCGCAGTCTCGGGCTCCGGCCCGGCGTACTTCGCGCTGCTGGCCGAGGCGATGATCGAGGCCGGGATCTTGCTCGGGCTCTCGCGGGAGGTGACGACGCAGCTCGTCGTGCAGACGATGCTCGGCACGGCGCATCTGCTGCGCGACGAGGGCCTCCACCCGGTCGAGCTCCGCGAGCAGGTGACCTCGCCCGGCGGCACCACGATCCGCGCGATCCGCGAGCTCGAGCGCGCCGGCGTGCGCGCGGCCTTCCTGAACGCCATTCAGGCTGCAATGGAGCGGTCCCGCGAGCTCGCGGCCGGAGACGAGTGACGCTCTACGGGGTCGAGCTGGTGCGGTGCTCCGACGCGGAGGAGGTTGCCCACGTCGTCGGGGACGAGCTCGCCGCCGCGGCGCGCTCAGGCGGTTCGGTCGTGCTCACCGGCGGCACCACGCCCGGCCGCGCCTATCAGCTCGCAGCCGAGCGCGAGCCGGACTGGAGCGCCGCCTCGCTCTGGTGGGGGGACGAGCGCTGCGTGCCGCCCGAGGACGAGCTCTCGAACTTCCGGGTCGCGCGCGAGAACCTGCTCGACCGGATCGAGGCGCCACCCCGCGAAGTGCAGCGGATTCGCGGCGAGCAAGGCGCCGCGGAGGCGGCGCGAGAGTACGACGAGCTCCTGCGCGGGGCGCGGCTCGACTACCTCCTGCTCGGCCTTGGCGCGGACGGCCACACCGCGTCGCTCTTCCCGGAGCAGCCGACCCTCCACGAGCGCGAGCGGCGCGCGATTCCGGCCGAGCCGAAGCTCGAGCCGTTCGTCGAGCGCGTGACGCTGACCGTACCTGTGCTCTGCTCCGCGCCGGAGGTGGTCTTCATCGTCACCGGCGAGGCAAAGGCGGAGGCCGTCGAGCGGGCGTTTGCGCGGCCGCCCGGTCCGGAAACGCCCGGCAGCCTGATCCGCTCGGCCCAAGGCCGTACGCGTGTGGTCGCGGATGAGTCCGCCGCGTCCCGATTGCCTGGCTAGACAGCAGCGGAAAGCAGGTGTATACAGCGGCATGGCCGCCGCCGAGCCCAAGCCACTCTTGGACGTCCTGACGCTCGACAAGCCGGAACAGCTGAAGGCGCTGGGACACCCGCTGCGCCTGCGCGTGCTGGAGACGCTGGGCGCCGGCGACTCCGAGCACCTGACGAACCGCGAGCTGGCGAGCCGCCTCGGCGTCGACCCCGGCCACCTGCACTTCCACGTGCGCATGCTGCTGCGGGCCGGCCTGATCGAGTTGGCCGAGGCGGGCCAGGGCCGCGAGAAGCCGTACCGCGCCGTTGCTCGAACCGTGAGGGTCGCACCCGCGCTGCTGAAATCGGACGCGACCAGCGACCTGCGGGCCGCGATGCTCGACGAGGTCCAGCGGGGCTGGGCCGAGCACGGCACGAGCGGCAGCTTCCGCTCGGCTCAGGTCACGGCGCGAATCTCGCCCGAGCAGGCAGTCGAGCTGATCCAGGAGCTCGCGGAGCGGGCACGCGAGGCGGAGGACCCGTCACAGGCGCCAATCGTGATCACGACGGTGCTCCACCCGCCGACGACGGTCGACTTGGACTCTCAGGGCAACTAAGGCAGCAACGCCGAGCTGAGCTCGACCTCGATCCCGCGGCGCCCGGCGAGCGCCTGCAGGACGAGCACCGTGTCCGCGACCGGCATGTCTTCCAGGTACTCCTCCCGCGCCTCGAACGACTCGAGCACCGACTCGACGGCCTCCGTGTAGCCGACCACGTCGTGCGCTGCGAGGTAGGCGAGCGCATCGCCGACGTCGGCCGGAAAGTCGTCCCGGATACGGATCGCGTCGGCGGGCACGCGCGCGTGCTCGTCGTCGCCGAGGACCAGCAGCGCGAGCGCGGCGGCATAGCCCCCGATCGGGCTCTCGGTGTTCGCAGCACCGGCTTCGAGCGCCCAGCGCGCCGCCTCCTCCGCACCGGCCCAGTCGCCCGCGAGGACGAGAGACTTGACGGCTCCGATCGGGCGACCCCAGCTGCCCGGAGGCGCGTCGGCGAAGCTCTCGCGGTAGCGGACGGCGGCACGGTGGAACCACTCCCCGGCCTCGTCCGCCCTCGCCTGCATCAGCAGCGCGAGCCCGGCCCCGCCCGCCGCGTTGCCGAGCCGCGTCAGCTGGCGCTGCCGTGCGTCGGCGTCGTCGGCGGCCGGCAGCCGCGACTCGCCGTCCTCGTAGCGAGCCAGCTCGCGCTCGAGGTGCGCCGCCCAGTCCTGCTCGGTGCCGTTCCGTGGTTCAGGCACACCCAACCTCCTCCCCGAGGCGATCGTATCGACGGCCGGCGCGCAGGTGTGTCACGCGAGTGTGGCGAGAGTGTGACGATTGACTAGGGTCTTCACGTGCGCGAGTTGCGGGAGGTTTTCTACGTCGACGGCGTCCGCACCGCGTTCGGCCGGGCGGGCCCGAAGGGCGTCTTCTGGCGCACGAGGGCCGACGATCTGGGCGTCAAGGTCGTCCGTGAGCTGCTGCGCCGCAACCCGACCCTGCCGCCCGAGCGGATCGACGACGTCGTCCTGGCGGCGACCGCGCAGGTTGGCGACCAGGGCCTGACGCTCGGCCGCGACGTCGCGCTGCTCGCCGGCCTGCCGCAGAGCGTGCCGGGCTTCGCAGTCGACCGGATGTGCGCCGGCGCGCTCACCGCGGTCACCGCCGGCGCCGGCGAGATCGCGATCGGCGCAGCCGACCTCGTCCTCGCCGGCGGCATCGAGCACATGGGCCACCACCCGATGGGCGACGACGTCGACTTCAACCCGCGCTTCGTCGCCGAGCGGCTCGTCGATACCTCGGCCGTGACGATGGGCGCGACCGCCGAGAACCTGCACGACCGCTTCCCACAGCTGACCAAGGAGGACGCGGACGCCTACGCCGTGCGCTCGCAGCAGCGCGCGGCGGCGGCGTGGGAGAACGGCGTCATGCGCGAGACGGTCGTCCCGATGACGGTCTTTACCGACGAGGGCTGGCGCGCGGCCGACCGCGACGAGTTCCTGCGGCCGGAGACGACGCTGGAGGCGCTCGCCACGCTGCCGACGCCTTTCCGGCCGGGCGGCCGCGTGACGGCCGGCAACTCGGCGGGCTTGACCGACGGCGCGACCGTCTCGCTGCTGGCCTCCGCGCAGGCGCTGGCCGAGCACTCGCTCGAGCCGCGCATGCGGCTGGTCTCGTACGCGTTCGCGGGCGTCGCGCCCGAGCTGATGGGCCTTGGCCCGGTGCCTGCGACGAAGAAGGCGCTGGAGCGGGCGGGCCTGACGCTCGACGAGCTCGGCCTGTTCGAGCTGAACGAGCCGTTTGCCGTGCAGGTCCTGAGCTGGTGCGACGGGCTTGGCATCGATTCCGAGGACGAGCGGCTCAACCCGTACGGCGGCGCGATCGCCTGCGGCCACCCACTGGCCGCGACCGGCGTGCGGCTGCTCGCGCAGCTCGCCTACGGGTTCCGCGAGCGGCCGGAGGTGCGCTACGGGCTGACCGCGCTCTGCGTCGGATTGGGGATGGGCGCGGCGCTGGTCTGGGAGAACGTCGCTGCCGGACACTGAGTTCAAGGTGGCCCGGGTCGAAGTGCCGGATGCCGGGGTGGTCGCGCTGGTCACGATCGACAACGGCGAGGATCACACCAAACCGACCTTCTTCGGTCGCGCGGCGCTCGAGTCGCTCGAGCGGCTGCTGCCCGAGCTGGAGGAGGGGGACTGGGACGCGCTCGTCCTGACCGGGAAGCCGTTCGTCTTCGCGGCTGGCGCGGACGTGACGCAGTTCCCAGGCGCCACGCGCGAGCTGGCGATCGAGGGGAGCCGCGCCGGCCACGAGCTCTTCGGGCGCATCCGCGCGCTGCCCTATCCGACCGTGGCTGCCGTCAACGGCGCCTGCCTCGGGGGCGGCGTCGAAATCGCGCTCCACTGCGACGCGCGCACGATCTCGACGGCCGTGCGGCACTTCGCCTGTCCGGAGTGCTTCCTCGGGATCGTCCCGGCCTGGGGCGGAACGCAGCTCGTACCACGGCTCGTCGGCGCGGAGACGGCGGTCAAGTTCGTCGTCGCCAATCCCATGCGCCAGAACCGGATGCTGACCGGCCCGGAGGCGTTCGAGCTAGGCTTCGCCGGCCGGCTGCTCGAGCCGGCCGAGTTCGTGGACGAGTCGATCGCCTTCGCCCTCCAGCTCGGAGCCGACAGTGCCGGACACCGTGACGAGGACGTCACGGACGTGCTCCGGAAGGCGCGCGGAAGGCTCGACGGACAGGTACACGGAGCCGCGCATGCGCCGTACAAGGCACTCGACCTGATCGAGGGCGCGCTCTCGGGCTGGTCGCTCGAAGAGGGCTACGCCGCCGAGGAGGAGGCCGTCGGCGAGCTGCTGCCCGGCCGGCAGGCACAGGCCTCGCTCTACGCCTTCGACCTGGTCGACCGCCGGGCCAAGAGCGCTCCAGGCCGGCCGAGCGTCCCGCCCCGGCCGATCCGCAAGGTCGGCCTCGTCGGCGCCGGCTTGATGGCGGCCCAGCTTGCGACGCTCTTCCTGCGCCGGCTCGAAGTGCCCGTGGCGATGCGCGACCTCAGCGAGGACGCGCTCGCCTCGGCCCGCACGACGATCGAGGAAGGCCTCGCCGAGCAGGTTGCCAAGGGCCGCTACGACGAGGGCAAGGCCCGCTTCCTCTCCTCGCTCGTCTCCACCTCGACGAGCTACGACGAGTTCGCCGACTGCGACCTTGTGCTCGAGGCGGTCTTCGAGGAGCTCGAGGTCAAGCAGCAGGTCTTCGCAGAGTTGCGCGAGCACACCGGGCCCGACTGCGTGCTCGCGACCAACACCTCGAGCCTCTCGGTCGAGGAGATGGGCGCCGACGTCGGCATCCACTTCTTCAATCCGGTCGCCGTGCTCCCCCTGGTCGAGCTCGTCCGCACACCGAGCACCGACGACCAGACGCTGGCCACTGCCTGGGCCTTCGCCGAGGGGCTGCGCAAGCGCCCGGTGCTCGTCGCCGACGCGCCGGCGTTCGTCGTCAACCGCCTCCTGACGCGCCTGATGAGCGTCGTGCTCGATGCGCTCGAGCGCGGCACCGACCCCGACGAGGCGGACGAGGCAATCCTCGCGCTCGGCCTGCCGATGGCGCCCTCGGTACTGCTGCAGATGGTCGGCCCGCGCGTCGCCAACCACGTGCTCGGCACGCTCCACGACGCCTACCCCGACCGCTTCCCGCTCTCGCCCACCCTGGCGAACTACGCCGAGGGCAAGGACGAGATCGTCGTCCGCGAGCACGCGCCGCTCTCGCGCGACGAGCTGCTCGGGACCGCGCTCGAGGCGCTCGCAGACGAGATCCACCACCTCCTGCAAGAAGGCGTCGTCGCGGAGGCGAAGGACGTCGACACGGCGCTGCTACTCGGCGCAGGCTGGCCGTTCTGGCTCGGCGGGATCACCAAGTACCTCGACCAGGTCGGCATTTCGGACAAGATGTTCGGGCGCCCACTCGCCGAGACCGGTGCGGGGGCGCCCGCAGGATGAGCGACAACTGGCGCATCCGGATCCAGCCGCACGAGGCCGAGCACGGCGAGACGCTGCTCGAGCGCCTCGGGCTCGACCTCGGCTCCGACGAGGCGAAGCGCCTCGCGGAGGAGCTGCAGGGTCACCGCCTCGCGGTCTCCCGCGACGACGACACGATCTTTGTCTACGCGGAGAACCAGCCTCAGGCCGAGCAGGCCCGCAGCATCGTCCAGGCCGAGCTCGCGGAGGAGGGCATCCAGGCCGAGGTCGAGGTCGAGCGCTGGCTGGCCGAGGAGGAGCGCTGGTCGGGCGAGCCGCCGCAGGAGACCTGGGAGCAGGAGGAGCTCGCGCACGACCGCGCGCCGTGGGAGGTGCGAGTCGAGCTGCCCTCGCACGACGAGGCGGAGAAACTCGCCGACCAGCTGGAGAGCGAGGGCTACGACGTTGTGCGGCGTTGGCGCTACCTGATCGTCGGCGTCGCGTCCGAGGAAGACGCAAACGCACTTGCGCAGCGCGTGCACGGCGAGGCGGAGCCGGGCGGCCAGGTCGTCTGGGAGGCCACGCCACAGAACCCGTTTGCGGTCTTCGGCGGGCTCGGCGGCTAGGCCGCCGGCCCGCGGATCGGCTATGATTCGGAAGCGTCGCTCGCCCACTGGACTGCACGCGAGCGCGCTCTCTCACTGAGATTCGCGGCACGGCGACGTGCTGCACGTATGCAGGAAACAACCGAGCAACCGACGCTGGCGCCGGAGGCTCCGGACGGCCTAGCCGCTTCCGCCCTCCAGGCCGAAGGCTGGGCCAGAGAGCCCTTCCTCCATCCGGATGAAGATCCGGCGGTTGCGCTTGCCCCTGAGACGGCCAGGCGGCGGGCGCTCGACGACGCGCTCGCCGAGATCGAGGCCGGCGCACGGGAGCCCTCGTACGAGTGGAAGATCCGCTACGCGCTGATGCTCGGGCTCGAGCGGGTGCTGAGCCAGAGCCCGCCCAAGCTCGCCTCGGGCACCGAGTTGCGCCGTCACCAGATTGACGCTCTCGCTGGGATGCTCACCGAGCTGATCGCGGCGACGCAGGTCGAGCCCGAGCTGAACGGCAACGGCAACGGCGGAGAGGCCGCGGTCGCGGAGGTCGAGCCCGAAGAGGACGAGGAGGATCTCGGCGTCCACCTCGAGGAGCGATCCGACGAGCTCGCGCTGCCCGAGGAGCACCACGGCAAGGACCCGGGTGCGAGCCGGCGCTTCCGCTTCCGCCACCCCACCGCGTCGGGGAAGACGATCGCCGCCGCCGGCTTTGTCGAAGCGGCACGCACGCTCGGCGTCCTGATCCTCACCCATCGCCGGCTGCTCGTCTCGCAGTTCCACCGCGAGCTGAAGACCGAGGGCTACGGTGACCGCTTCGAGGACGCTGTCCTCAAGGGCAAGAAGCCGAAGAAGCCGAACCCGGTCACCGTCCAGACCTATGCGTGGTTCGCGCGCCACCACGGCGACCTGAACCCCGAGACGTACCAGCTCGTGATCGCCGACGAGGCCCACACCGCGCTCGGCGAGAAGACGAGCCAGGCGATCCGCAGCTTCTCCGACCCGATCTACATCGGCATGACGGCCACCGAGCAACTGATCGCCAAGCAGGTCTCGGACGTCTTCCCCGCCTCGATCGACGAGCTGCCGCTCGGCGACGCGGCCCGTCGCGGCTTGATCGCGCCGCTCCGCTGCCTGCGCGTGCCGCCGGCCGCGGCGATCTCGTCTGTGCCGATCGTCGGCGGCGACTTCGAGGAGCGCGCCCTGGCCGCGGTGCTCGACCACCAGGCCCTGAACCAGGCCGCCGCGAGCCTCTACCGCGAGCGGTTCGAGAACACGCCGGGCATCGTCTACGCCGCGGGAGTCGAGCACGCATACAACCTGGCGAAGGAGTTCCGCGCGGTCGGGCTCAAGGCCGAGGCGGTCAGCGGCAAGACGCCTCCGGTGCAGCTCGCCGAGACGCTCGCGGCGTACGAGCGCGGCGAGATCAACGTCCTGATCAACGCGATGCTGCTCGCCGAGGGCTGGAACTCACCGAGAGCGACGGTCTGCATGCACCTCGCCCCGACGGCCTCGCGCCGCGTCTACCAGCAGCGGATCGGCCGGATCATGCGCATGCACCCGCGCAAGGAGGCCGGCGTGGTGATCGATTTCGTCCCGAAGGGCGCGACGCACAACGAGCGCGTCGTCTCGCTGCACTCCCTGCTGGACGCCGACTTCTACCGCGAGGGCGCACGCGTCACGCCCGCCCCGCGCCGCCGCGTGCAGCGTCGAGCCCGGCGGAAGCTCTCGCCGGCGCCGTGGCTCGTGCCGGTCACACCGGACGTCAAACGGCGGCTGGCCGTGATCGACCGCGAGTGGCAGCGGATCGACCCGCGCTTCCTCGACGACGACGAGCAGCTCTACTGGGCCACGATCGCCGGCCGCGCCGTCCGCTTCGACGAACGCGTCGAGTTCGTGAAGAAGTTCACCGAGGGCAAGGCCAACCGCGCCGCGCTCGAGCAGTTCCTGACCGCCTGCGCCGCCGAGAACCCGAACCGGCGCCTGCGCCTGACCGCGCTCGCCGACCGGGTCTCGATGAAGGTCGACCGGGCGAACTTCGACGATCTCGTCACGCTCGTCACCCAGGCGCCGACGTGGGAGAAGGACCGGGTCCAGGGCGTCCGCACGCTCTTGCGCGCGTTGGGCGACGAGAAGGTCGACGCGCCGGAGCAGATCCTCGCCCGCTGGACGTGGCGACTCGCACGCGCGACGCGCAAAGTGCAGGATCGCCGCGCCAGCGCGGAATTCCCGGAGGCCAAGCGCTTGCTCGGCGCGCTCGCCAACTCGCGCGGCCACCGGCACGAGGAGAACGCGGCCAAGCTCGTCAACGCCGCGCTCGACCAGTCGCGCGAGGTCGGAGCGGCGCTGCTCGCCTCGGCCGAGGGCTACACCCCACGCGCGAACCAGCTGATCGACGCCGCCCGCGAGCGGCTCGGCACGATCCAAGAGGTCGCGAACGCGCTCGCCGACAACCTGCCGGCGCCGAAGGCCGCGGGCAGCCGTACACGGCGCAGGCGGCGCAAGCGCAAGAAGAAGGGCCAGGCTCAGGGGCAGGGCGGCCAGCAGCAGAAGCAGTCGCGGAACGGCCCGAAGCCGGCGGCCGACAAGCCGGAGCGGAAAACCGCCCCGGCCGCCGAGGCGTAACGCCGGGCGTCCACCAGAGACTGCACCGATAACGCATGGACGGGCGCTTCCTGATCCTGCTCCCGATCGCCTTTGCCGCGGGCATCGTCACCGCGGTCTCGCCGTGCGTGTTTCCCGTGCTGCCGATCCTGTTCGCGGGAGGCGCGAGCGGCGGCCGGCGCCGGCCCTACGCGATCATCGCCGGGCTCGTCACCAGCTTCGCGACCTTTACGCTGATCGCCACCTGGCTGCTGCGCCAGCTGCACCTGCCACAGGACTTCCTGCGCAACCTCTCGATCGGCCTGCTGTTCCTCGTCGCAGCGAGCCTGATCTTCCCCCAGGTCGGCGTCTGGATCGAGCGGCCGCTGGCGCGGCTCAGCCGCCGCGCCCCGAACAGCGACCTCGGCGGAGGCTTCCTGCTCGGGGCGAGCCTCGGGCTCGTCTTCGTCCCCTGCGGCGGGCCGATCATCGGCGCCATCTCGGCGAACGCCGCCCGGGTGCACCTGGGCTGGCAGACGGTTGCGATCACACTCGCCTACGCCCTCGGTGCCGCGTTGCCGATGCTCGCGATCGCCGCGCTCGGGCAGCGCGCGACGCGGCGGATCCGAATGAACGCGCAGGCGCTGCGGACCGGCCTCGGCATCGTCCTGGCGCTGGCCGCGCTCGCGCTCGTCTTCAATGCCGACACGAAGCTGCAGACCTGGTTCCCGGACTACACGCACGCGCTGCAGGGGGTCGAGCGCAGCTCGATCGCGCACAACGAGCTCGCGAAGCTCCAGCACCGGGGCGAATCGCGATTCCACGGCCCCCAGTCCGCGGGCTCGCTGGCCGACTACGGCACGGCGCCCGACTTCACCGGGATCTCGGAATGGATCAACTCGAAGCCCCTCGCGCTGCAGCAGCTGCGCGGGAAGGTCGTGCTCGTCGACTTCTGGACGTACTCGTGCATCAACTGCCTGCGCACGCTGCCGCACCTCGAGGCGTGGGACAAGCGCTACCGCAAGGCCGGGCTCGTGATTGTCGGCGTGCACACGCCGGAGTTCGCATTCGAGCACGTGCCCTCGAACGTCCGCGAGGCCGCGCGCAAGCTCGGCGTGCGCTACCCGGTTGCGATCGACGACGACTACCGCACGTGGTCCGCGTACCAGAACGACGCCTGGCCGGCCGAGTACCTGATCGACAAGCGCGGTCATGTGCGCGAGATCAAGAAGGGCGAGGGCCAGTACGACGAGACCGAGCGCTCGATCCGGACGCTGCTCGGCGAGCCTGCCGGCGCGCAGCTCGCGTCCGTCAAGGACCGCACCCCGCAACACCTGACGACGCCCGAGTCGTACCTCGGCTGGGAACGGCTCGACCGCTACGTCGGCTCGCCGCTGACCGCGAACGTGCCGGTGCGCTACCGCTTCCCTCGTGAGATCCCGCTGAACGACCTCGCCTACTCCGGCGTCTGGTCGGTCCAGCGGCAGCGAATCGTCGCCCACCAAAACGCGCGCCTGCGGCTCCACTTCCTCGCGCAGAACGTCTACCTCGTGCTGAGCGGCCACGGCCGGATGCAGGTGATCGTCGGCGGCCGGCCGGGGAAGACGGTCCGCGTGAACGGGCTCAGCCGGCTCTACACGCTCCTGCAGTACCGGGACCTGGCGGAGGGCGCGCTCGAGCTGCGCTTCACGCCCGGGATCGCGGCTTACGCGTTCACGTTCGGATAACTACCAGGCACCGCCGCTCCCGCCGCCGCTATTGCTCGCGGGCGGCAGGGTCTTCGCCGTCTTCCTCATCGCGCTGCTTGAGGAAGCGCGTCAGCTCCGCCGCGAGCGCGTCGCCCGAGGGCAGCTCCGTGGCGTCGTCGAGCTGGTCCGAGCGGCGCTCGAGCTCGTCCACGTAGGCGGCGGTCTCCTCGTCCGACGCGACGGCCTCGCTGACCTGCTCCTCGTAGTTCCGCGCGGCCTCCTCGAGCTCGTCGGCTTCGATCTCGATCCCGAGCACGTCTCCGAGCCGCTCGCACAGCGCGAGCGCGCCGCGCGGGCTGGGCGTCAGCGAGACGTAGTGCGGCACCGCGGCCCAGAGGCTCGCCGATGGGATGCCGCTCTGGCCGCAGAGGTCGTGGATCACCCCGACGATCCCGGTCGGCCCCTCGTAGCGCGAAGCCGAGAGCCCGAGCCGCTCGACCAGTTCCTTGTCGCTCGCGCTGCCGGTCACGGGCGCCGAGCGCGTGTGCGGCACGTCCGCGAGCAGCGCGCCGAGGGTGATCAGCAGCTCGATCCCGAGGTCGCGTGCGAGGCCGACGACGAGCTCCGTGAACGTCCGCCAGCGCAGGTTCGGCTCGATCCCGAGGAGCAGCACGACATCACGGTCGAGGCCTTCCGGCCGGGCGTGGTAGAAGGCCGTCTCCGGCCAGTCGATCCGTCGGCTCAGGCCCTCCTCGAGCGAGACGTGCGGACGGGTCGCCTGGAAGTCGAAGAAGTTCTCCGGGTCGACGTCCGCGAAGCGCTCCGCGCCCCAGGTCTTGGCGAGGTATCCGGCCGCCAGCGACGCCGCCTGCGCGCCGTCGTTCCAGCCGCGAAAGGCGGCCACCAGGATCGGCCGCTCGAGCTCCGGCCGGTGGTCGATGCGAAGCTCGTCCGCCACTCGGTCAGTCTACGTGCGGCCTAGCTGCGAGAGCCGCCGGCGGACGCCACAGAACCGTCACGAAGGCCACCAGCAACGCCCAGACCGCGGCCGCGAGGCCGACGTGGACGAGCACGAGCGGCCAGGGCAAGTGCGTCCGGTACTGCACCTCCCCGAGCGCCATCTGCGCGAGCAGCACGGCGAAGACGGCCACGCCGAGCCCGAACAACCGGGGCCAGCGTTCGCGCTGCGAGGCGAGGTAGCCGAGCACGAACACGAGCGAGACCGCGAAGACCGCGACCGTCGCGGCATGGACGTAGATCAGCGGCTGCAGCCGCCAGAGCCGGTCGACGTGCTCCGCACCGCCGCCGGAGTGCGGCCCGCCGGCCGTTGCGAGCGCCCCGGTCAGGAGCAGGACGCCGGCCGCCGCGGTCAGCGCCAGCGCTCCCCGCCGCAGCTCGAGCGGCGCAACCGGCTCCGCTCGGCCGGAGCGCAGCGCCAGCGCCTCGAGCGCGAGCACGACCGCACCGGCCAGCAGGGCCATCGAGAGCAGCAGGTGCGCGGCCACGACCGGCCAGTGCAGGTCGCTGTGCACGGCGAGGTAGCCGAGCGGCGCCTGGGCGAGCGTGCCGACGAAGATCGCGAGCGCCAGCCGCCGCGCGCCCCGCGACAGGCCGGGTACGAAGAACGACGAGACCGCGGTCAGCAGCACGAGCACGATCACGACGCCCCCGAGCGCGCGGTTCCCGAACTCGATGAACGCGTGGTAGTCCTTGGCCGGCAGCGGATGGCCTTGCTCGCAGCCCGGCCAATGACGGCAGCCGAGCCCGGAGTCGGTCACGCGCACGGCCGCGCCGGTGACGACGATCAGCCAGAGGGCGCCGAGCGAGACGAGCGTCAGCTGGAAGAACCGCGCGGGCGAGAGTTCGATCCGCCTGAGGCGGGCGGTGGTGGCTTCCACGGCGGGAATGCTAGAGAAGCGGTTCGAGCAAAGCCGGGTAGCCGTCGGCGCCCTCGAACGGGGTCGGCCGCGAGCCGAGGAAGAGCGGCCGGTCGGCCGCGTTCAGAAGCACCGGCATCAGATCCTGCCCGCGCAGCTGGCCGAGGATCCCACCAGCGAAGTCGAGCTCGCCGAAGCGCTCGACCGCGTCCGCGCGCACGCCTGGCCCCGCAACGAGCAGCGGCACCGGGTCGCCCGAGTGGATCACGTCGGGTGAGGCCGGCGTGGCGTGGTCGCCGGTGATGCACACGATGGCTCGGTCGGTGGGCAGCGCGTCGAGTGCTCCGTCAAGCGCGGCGATTGTGTCGCGCTTGACGTTCGGGTCCTTCGTGTGTCCGGCGGCGTCGGTCGTCTTCTGGTGGCAGAAGACGAACGTGTCGCCCGCGCCGAGCCGCTCCCGGGCGAGCGCGACACGGTCACGCAGGTCGGCGACGGGGTCGTCCGTCTCCGGCGCGTCCACCGGCTCGAGGCCGAGCGCCATCGCGAGCCCGCGCAGGAACGCCGAGTCCGCCGCGAAAACGCCGGAGACGCCGTGGCGCTCGAGGAAGCTCGGCACCTGCCGCGGCCGGCCGAACCACTTGAGCGTGATCACGTTCAGCCGCTCGCCTTCGAGGCGACGCATCACCTCACGCGTCCAGGTCTCGCAGGCGCTGGCGGTGCGCTCCGCCTCGGCCACGAGCGGCTGCGGCCGCAGCAGCGGATGCCACGCTCGGAAAAACGCATCCGTGTCGGTGACCCGCTCGTCGGCGCCGCCGGAGATCCGCAGCACAGCCTCGCCGCGCCAGACATGCGCCAGCGAGAAGGTCAGGCCGTCGACCGCGATCCCGTCGCAGCGGGCCACGAGCTCTTCGGCCAGCTCGGTGTCGCGCTCCGGATCGGGCCGGCCGGTTAGCCACCAGCCGTCCTCGCGGCGCTCCGCCGGCCGCAGCGCCGCGTAGGCGAAGACGTGCTCGGCGCTCACGTCCTGCCCGCGCCCGAGCGCCTCGAAGACCGCGCGCCCGGGAAACTCGTCGGGCCGGTAGCCGAGCATTGACCAGTGCGCGACCTCGGACGACGGCGCCCGCCCCGGGCCGACGGCGTAGAGCAGCCCGGTCGAGCCGCGCGCGGCCAGCGCGTCGAGGTTCGGCGTCTCCGCGGCCTCGTTCCCGGTGCGCCCGCCGAGCACCTCGTGCGCCCGGTCGGCGAGCCCGTCGAGCAGGAAGACCACGATCGGATACACGGCGCGGAGGCTAACCCGCGCCGTGTATCCGGAAGAGAACTACCGGGGCGGCTTGACGACGACCGTGCGACTGAAGCCGTCGACGTAGCCGGCGCCGATCTGGTTCAGCGACATGAAGATGCGAACCGCGTAGCGGCGGCCGCCGGGGAGCTCGAGCATGAAGCGCTTCTGCGAATTGTTCCCGAGAATCACCGACCTGACCTTCACCCACTGGTGGAAGCGCGTGAACTTCTGCAGGTAGGCCTTCTTGCCTTCGAGCGAGCGGTCGGCCTTGACCTTCAGCGAGCCCCACCGCTTGTACGCCGAGAACGCGATCGACGGACGGAGCTGGACGCCGACCTGGGCGCTGACTGTGGTCTTCCAGTGCGCCTGGTAGGTCGTCAGCAGCGTTGGCTTGACGACGAGGTCCCAGACCCCGCTGGTGCCGGTCAGCAGCGTGGCGATCTGAACCTGCGAGGCCTGACCGTACGGCTGGGCGAAAACGGTCACCGTCTCGCCGGCCTTCTTGCTGGAGACGACGCCGGAGATGTGCGTCGACTGGCCGTAGTCGAGGATCGGCACCGCGGCGCCGATCGTGATCGCCGGCGGCGGGCCGGTGACGACGATCTTCCCGGTCAGGCTCGGATGCAGGGCGTCGTGGTAGTTGAACGTGCCGGCCGTGTTAAACGTGTGCGTGTAGGTCTTGCCGGGCGCGATCGTGGGCGAGACGAAGCTGCCGTTGTTGGCGACCACCTGATGGTTCTTGGTGTCGGTGTTCGTCCACTTGATCGCGTCCGTGGTCGCGATCGTCCGGCTCGCGGGCTTGAAAGCCGTGGCCGTGATCGAGACCGTCTTGGTGACCATCGACGCCGGCTGCGACACGCCGGTGACGGCGAGTGCGAGCCCGGCGACTGCGGCGAGAACGACGGTGCGCATGTGAACCCCCTGAAGGTTGCAGCGATTTGCGACGATTGTTACCTCTTCAAACGGCCGCTACGCCGAAAAGTTCTGGAGCCTTACAGCACTTTTACACCGCAACCCGTTGGAGTTGCCGGATCACGGCCGCAACTCCAGCGGGCACGAGCGACTCCCAGTCGGCTCCCTCGAGCATGGCGGCGCGGACGTCCGCGCCGGAGAGTTGCTTCTCGGCGCCCTCGTCGAGCACGACCACCTCGTAGCCGGCCGCGCGGAGCCGGTCCAGCTTCGTCCCGCCCCAGTCGGAGAAGAGCCGGATGAACTGCACCACGTCCGGCGGGACGTACGCGTCCCAGAGCTCGGGCTCGTTGACGGGAAACGGGATCACGTGCACGCGCTCGGGCTCCAGGCCCGCGTCCGCTGCCGCCGCCTTCACCATCAGGAGCCGCTCGACATAGCTGAACGGATTCGACTCGGGCAAGTGCCGCAGCGGGTCGGAGGCTTCGGGCTTGATCCTCGCCGGGTCGGGGTTCGTGATCCCGACGAACACCTCGCCCGAGCGCTCTGCCGCGCCGCGCAGGTACTCGAGGTGGCCGTTGTGGAACGGCTGGAACCGCCCATGGATCATGCCCCGAGGCACGGATTCAGCCGACGACGACGCCAGAGCCCTCTTCGACCCGACCGACGCGGCGGATGAAGAGCTTGCGCGACTCGAACTCGGCCTCCAGCGCAGCTGCGCGCTCGGCCGGGATCGAGATGAGCAGGCCGCCCGCGGTCTGCGGGTCATAGCCGAGCGCGACGAAGGCCTCGGGCACGCCTTCGAGCGTGAGTTGTCGCCCCGCGAAGTCGCGGTTGCGCGGGTCGCCGCTCGTGCGCACGCCCTGGCGCGCGGCGTCGAGCGCGCCGTCGATCGCGGGGAAGCGCTCCGACTCGAGCCGGATGCGCACGCCGCTGCGGTCGGCGACCTCGTACGTGTGGCCAAAGAGGCCGAAGCCCGTGACGTCGGTGACCGCGTTCGGCTCCAGCCCGCGCAGCACATCGGCGGCATCGTTGTTCAGCGTCCGCATCCAGCGGATCGCGCGTTCCAGCTGCTGCGTGCCGGCCTGCCCGCCCTTGTAGCCGGTCATGACCAGGCCGGTCCCTAGCGGCTTGGTCACGAAGAGCGTGTCGCCGGGCTTCGCCCCGTTCTTCGGCCAGATGCCCTTCGGATGAACCATCCCCACCACCGCGAGGCCGTACTTCGGCTCCGCGTCGCGGATCGTGTGGCCGCCCGCGAGCAGGCCGCCCGCCGCCCGCACCTGCTGGTCGGCCGCAGCGAAGATCTCCGCGAGCATCTCCATCGGCAGCTCTTCCGGGAAGGCTGCGATCGAGAGCGCGAGCAGGGGCGTGCCGCCCATCGCGAAGACGTCGTTCAGCGCGTTCGTGGCCGCGATCGCACCGTAGTCGGCCGGGTCGTCCACGACGGGCGGGAAGAAGTCGAGCGTGAAGATCAGCGCCCGCTCGTCGTCGAGCCGGTAGACGGCGGCGTCGTCGGCCGGGGCGAGCCCGACGAGCAGGTCTTCGGCCTCGGCCGGGACGAAGCCCGCGAGCAGCTGCTCGAGGCGCGCGGCCGAATACTTGGCGGCGCAGCCCCCGCAGGAGGCGAGGTCGGTGAGTTTCACAAGGCCGGTGTCCAGGTTCACGGCGGGGTCTCCCTGAAATCGGTTTGGGGAACTGTAGGGATCGTTCGTGCCTTCGTCCATGTACGACGAATAGTTCGCCCGTATTCCCGTTCCGAAAAGGCGACGACGGCCGAAGCCGCCGTCACCTAGGGGAGAGGAGGAGCTTGTGTTTCTGCTTCGACCCGTTCGTGACGATCGGCTCGATTCCTCTCATTCCAGGTGCGCCCGGATCGCGGCGGCGAGCTCGGCCTCCGAGACCGAGCCCTCGAACTTCGCCTTCACCCGGCCGTCGCGGCCGACCAGGAAGACCCACGGCTCACTCGCGAGGCCCCACTGGCGCATCCAGCGATTGTAGCCGCGCGTCGGATCGTTGTCCTGAAAGACCTCGACGTGGATGAAGCGGATCCCGCGCGCGGCGAATTGCCGGCGGGCGGCCTCGACGACGTCGACCACCGGGCCGCACGTCCGGCTGGTGCAGAACTTCGGCGTCGCGAAGGTGACGACGAACGGCTTGTAGGCCGCGAGCGACTCGGCGACCGAGTAGCGCAGCAGCGACAAGTCCGGCGGGCTGCTGGTCGTGATCTGCGCTGCTGGTGCCGTCGCGAGGGTCGGCGTGTCCGATCGCGGTGCGCGAGCGCCGACGGCGACGCTGTGTGAGCGAGCGGTCACGTCGAGCGCGCCGAGCGCCTGCAGCTTCGCGCCGTCCGGCTGCGCGACGAGCCAGTAACGGCCCGGCTTCGGGATACGCAGGTGCGCGACGTAGATCTTGGTCACACCCCCGAAGGCGGGCTCGGAGCGCCCCGGCACCCCGACCGGCTCGAGCTTCGCGCTGACCCGCTCGAACGGCGTGCTCGTCCGGCTCCGCGCCACCCAGACCGTCGCCGCCGGCCGCTCGACCGGCTTCGCGTCGTTGTCGATCACGAGGAACGGGTAGCGAACCGCGCCCGGCACGAACTCGGACGCACCCGCGGTGACGCCGATGTTCGGGCCGGGGCGGTCGAGGATCGAGCCGAGACTTAGGCCGCCGGCGGTGCGAGAACTACCGCAACCCGTACCAAGAGCCGCTACCGCGATAAGAACGGCGACGACGCGGCCCACGAGCCGAGTCTAGCCGGGTGCCGCCCCAGAGCCGCCGGTCGAATCCGCGTGGAACCGCTGAGCAGGAGCGCGGCTCGACACGGGCCGGCTGCGTTCGGAGTCATCAGACCCCACTCCGAACGCGCCAGGGATGGCTACCACTCAACCCAGCTGCCGCTCTTTCCAAGGAAGAGGTGCAGCCCACGTGCGAAGCCGCTAGACGACGCGACCAGCACGGAGAGGGTGACCACGAAAGAGATCATGCGCGCCTTGTTCATATTCACCTCCTCGGTTCCTTAGAAGCGGACATCCTGTAGTGCCTCGGCAGCGCGCCTGTACAGCTTGGCCGCCTCAGGCTGATTGTTCCGTCGGGTCTCGAGGTCGCCGAGGGCGATCCACGCAGCCGCTCGATGGCCGATCGACTCCAGTCGCTCGGCACTCGAGTCGGAGGCGCGGAGCCACTGCCCGGCTTCCTCGAGCTTGTCCTGCTCCATGAGCGCGCGCCCCAGCACCAGCTGGGTCGGCGCGATCTCGTGCAGGTAATCCTCTCGGTCGGTCAGCAGCGAGAGCGCGTGACGCGCCAGCTGCTCCGCCTGGTCCCAATCGCCGAGGTGCAGATGCACGGTCGCCAGCGAGCCTTCCGCCTGGGCGGCCTTCTCGATGCTGTCCACCTCGAGCGCGGCGCTGAACGATGCCTTCAGGTGCACGATCGCCTGCTCCGGCCGTCCGAGCAGCAGGTTCAGGCCGCCGAGGTTGTTCAGGACACCGGCGATCTTCCGGCCGTCGTTCAGCTCCTGGTAATGCCCGCGGGCCCGTTCGGCGTAGCTGCGGGCGAGCACCCACTGGCCCATCCGCTCGGCGACGAGCGAGGCGTGCAGGAAGACGTCCGCCATCGTGCGCCGGTCGTCCAGCGCCTCGGCGAGCTCGAGCGCGCGCTCGACGTCCTCTCGCGCGGCTTCGTAGTCGCGCTGCTTGCGGTAGCACAGCGCCCGCGAATGGAAGATCTCGGCGCGGAGCGCGTCGCATGGAAGGCCGGAGCCCTCCGCGAGCGCGAGCGCCTCGTTGAAGAGCCCGAGCGCGGTGGCGTTGCTCGAAAGCATGTAGCGGCAGAAACCCAGCCGGTAGAGCAGGTCGGCGCGGTCGATGTCCGAGAACTCGGGGCGCTCGGTCAGCGGGCGGGCCTGTTCGTAGACGGCGATACCACCGCGGACGTCGCCACCCTGGACGAGCGTCCAGGCCCGGCCGGAGAGCGCCCGGACCTCGAGGTCGACCGCGCCCGTCGCGAGCAGCGCCGTCTGGAGATTGTCGTACTCCTCGATCGACTCGTCGTAGCGCTCGGCGTTCGTCAGCGCCTCGGCGCGGGCCATCATCGTCTCGACGCGGCTGCGCTCGTCGGCGGAGACGCCCCGCTCGAGGAAGCCGGCGTCGACGCCGAGCTTGCCGGCGAGCCACTCGATGGTCTCGCGCGTGGGCCTGGTCTTCCCGCGCTCGATCTGGCTGACGTACTCCTTGGAGAAACGGTCGCCGGCGAGATCGGTCTGCGTCAGCCCCGCGGCCACGCGCAGCTGGCGAACGCGCTCGCCGAGGCGGGCGCTACCGGGCTGGGCGGCGGGGCGAAGCTGGCGGGTTGCGGACATGCGGGAGGACATAAGCCTGCAGGGCGAAGTGAAACCGATACTTGACTGATGCGCAAGTGTCTGTTTCCGAATATCCCCCAAAAAGGTCATAACAGAGCCGCAAACGGGGTGAACTGGCGGAAAGCAAAATCACTTGATCTAGCTACTTGACGGCTGCTTCGGAGGGGTCTATATTCCGTCCACCTTGCACCCAGCCGGACGCCAGGCTTACGGGATGCAAGGGGCGCGCCAGAGACGGCGACGGAAGGCCCGGAGGTTGTGGCTGGGCCGCAGAGCCAAGGCCTTCGGGCCGTCGCCTCTCACAAAAGCGCAAAAACCAAAAGCCCCCGGAGCCGCAGCCGGGGGCTTCCTTTTGCCTAGGTGCCGGTCATCCAGGCACGGCGGGAGGCGACGATGTCGTCGAACTGCTCGCCGACGAGGTTGCCCAGGCGGCGGTCGATCGTCGAGAGCAGGCCGAGCGAGATGAAGATCCACGCTTCTGCGTCGGCGTCGCGGTCGGCCACGATGCCGCCGCCTGCCTGGGCGCGGCGGATCACGTCGGCGACGAAGTTGTGCACCTCGCGCAGCTGCGCGCGGAGCGCGCGGCGGATCTCGGCGTCGTCGGCGGCCTCCGTCAGCGCCTGGATCCAGAGGTCGACCATCACGATCCGGGCCGCGCCGCGCTCTTCGAGGTACGCCTTGCCGATCGCCCGTAACCAGTTCGACGGCTCCTCCTCACGCTCGAGCGCCTTGTTCCAGAGCACGCGCACGCGCTCCCAGACGGCGTCCAGGCAGGCGAGGTAGAGCTCGCGCTTGGAAGCGAAGTGCCGGTAGAGCACCGGCTCTGTGACGCCGGTCTCGCGGGCGATCTGCGCGGTGGTCGAGCCCCGGTAGCTGCTCTTCGCGAAGACCCGGCAGGCGGTCTCGACAACCGCCTGGCGGCGCTCCGGCCCCGAGAGGCGGGAGCTCACGCTGCCGCCTCGAGCGGCAGACTCGCGTCGGCATGGCGGTAGCGGCGCACGAGCGTTGCGGCGATGATCGCGGCGCCGAAGCAGATCCCGGCGCTGACCCGCATCGCGAAGGTGAGCCCATGCACGAACGCCTCCGGCGGACTCGCTCCGCCCGCTGCGGCCGAGGCCGCACGGTTGGCGACGATCGCGCCCGTGATCGCGATCCCGAGCGCGACTCCGACCTGGCGGAAGGTGTTGAGCACGCCCGAAGCGACACCTGCCTTGGCGACCGGAGCCGCGCCCATCGCGGCAGCCGACATAGGCGTCATCACGAACGACATCCCGAGCCCGCCGAGCAGGAATGCCGGGAGCATGTGCCAGAAGGTGGAGTGGAGTGTGACCGTCGAGAGCAGCAGGCAGCAGGCGGCGACGACGGTCATTCCGCCGGCCATCAGCCAGCGCGAGCCGACGCGGTCCGAGAGCTTGCCGGCGATCGGCGCGAAGATGACGATCATCACCGTCCACGGCAGCAGCGCGGCCCCCGCCTGGATCGGCGACCAGCCGCGGATGGTCTGCATGTAGATCGGGAAGAACACGAAGATCCCGAACATCGCCAGCGTCACCAGGATCGCCACGATGTTGGCGCCGGCGAAGGTACCGTTGCGGAAGAGCGAGAGGTCGAGCATCGGCAGCCGCTGGTGCATCTCGAGCAGCACGAAGCTGCCGAGTGCTACCACGGCGACCGCGAAGAGACCGAGGATCCGCGCTGATGTCCAGCCGTACTGATGACCCTCGATCAGTCCGTAGACGAGCGCGAGCAGACCGATCCCCGAGGTCAGCAGGCCGGGCAGGTCCAGTCGCTGCTCATGCGACGTGTCCTTCGATTCCGGGACGACCACGATCGCGGCGATCACGGCGAGCACGCCGATCGGGACGTTCACGTAGAAGATCCAGTTCCAGGAGATGTGCTCGGTGATGATCCCGCCGAGCAGCGGCCCGATCGCGAGCGCTAGCGCGGAGACGCCGGCCCAGATCCCGATTGCCATCCCACGCTCGCGCGCGTGAAACGTGTGGGAGATGATCGAGAGCGTCGCCGGCATCATCAGCGCGGCGCCGATGCCTTGGACCGCGCGGGCCGAGATCAGCTGAGGCGCGCTCGAGGAGAGGCCGCAGGCGAGCGAGGAGAGCGTGAAGACAGTCAGGCCGACGATGAAGATCTTGCGCCGGCCGAGCAGGTCGCCGAGCTTCCCGCCGGTAAGCAGCAGCGACGCGAACGTCAGGGCGTAGGCCGCAACCGTCCACTCGAGCTCGGAGACGCTGATCCCGAGGTCGGCCCTGATTGCCGGGAGCGCGACGTTCACGACGGTGTTGTCGAGCATGATCATGAAGAGGGCGAAGCACAGCGCCCCTAGCGTCCACCACCTGCGGTTCTCCGCCGCGAAGATCTTCGCGCGCACATGCCCTCCAGCCGCTCGAAAGTTAGCCCTCACTAGGTTAGCGAGCACTAGCCAAAACCGTCAAGTTACGCTTGCCGGCATGGAGGTGATCTGGCGTCCGGAAGAAGCCGCACACGAGCGCACGAACGCGCTGCGGCTCGCGCGCAAGCTCGGCTTCGACGACTACGCCTCGCTCGTGCGCTTCTCGGCCGAGGAGCCCGAGCGCTTCTGGCCGGCGGCGATCGAGGACCTGGGGCTCGAGTTCTCACGTCCGTGGGACGCGGTGGTCGACGAGTCGCGCGGGCCTGAATGGGCGACCTGGTTCGTCGGCGGTCGGCTCAACCTCGCCTGGAACTGCGTCCACCGCTGGGCGCACGGCGAGCGGGCCGGCGAGGCCGCCGCGGTCTGGCAGAGCGAGGACGGCCAGCGTCGCTCGCTCTCGTACCGGGAGCTGTCGGACGAGGTCACGCGTCTGGCCGAGGCGCTGGCCCGGCTCGGCGTCGAGCCCGGCGACCGGGTAGCGATCTTCCTGCCGATGTCGCCGGAGGTGGCGATCGCCTCGCACGCGTGCGCGCACCTTGGCGCGATCCAGATGCCGGTCTTCTCGGGCTTCGCGGCGCCTGCCATCGCCCAGCGGCTCCAGCACTCGGAGGCGAAGGTGGTCGTAACCGCCGATGGCTCGCTGCGCCGGGGCCGCGAGGTTCCGATGAAGGCGCTCGTCGACGAGGCGCTCGAGGAGTCGCCGTCGGTCGAGCACGTCGTCGTCTGGCGGCGGCTCGGCGGCGACGTGCCGATGCAGGCGGGCCGTGACGTTTTCTGGGACGACGCCGTCGCGGAGTCGCCCGGTGAGCTCGAGCCGCTCGAGGTCGACTCGGAGCATCCGTACCTGCTCACCTACACCTCGGGCACGACCGGTCCGCCGAAGGGCGTGCTCCACGTGCAGGGCGGTTTCCTCGTCTCGATCACGCGCGAGGTCGCCTACCAGGCCGACGCGAAGCCCGGCGACGTGATCCACTTCGTCACCGACATGGGCTGGATCATGGGTCCGTGGGAAGTGGTCGGCGGGATGGCGCTCGGCTGCACGATCGTCTTCGCCGAGGGCGCGCCCGACTGGCCTGCAGCCGACCGGCTCTGGGAGCTGGTCGAATCCGAGCGCGTCACGATCCTCGGGCTCTCGCCGACCCTGGTGCGAGCGCTGATCCCGCACGGCGCCGAGCTCGTCGAACGGCACGACCTCTCGTCGCTGCGCGTGCTCGTGACGACGGGAGAGCCCTGGAACCCGGAGCCCTACCGCTGGCTCCATGAACACGTCGGCAGAGGCCGCTGCCCGATCATCAACTGCTCCGGCGGCACCGAGGTCGGCGCCTGCTTCCTCTCGCCCACGCCCGCGGCCCCGATCAAGGCGTGCTCGCTCGGGGGGCCGGCGCTGGGGATGGCGATGGACGTCGTCGACTCGGAAGGCCGCTCCGTGCGCGGCGAGGTCGGCGAGCTCGTCTGCCGGCGACCCTTCCCTGGGATGACGCGCGGCTTCTGGCGCGACCGCGAGCGCTACCTCGACACATACTGGCGGCGGCTGCCCGGGATTTGGGTGCATGGCGATTGGGCGTCGATCGACGAGGACGGCTACTGGTTCCTGCACGGCCGTTCCGACGACACGCTCAACATCGCGGGCAAGCGGCTCGGGCCGGCCGAGCTGGAGTCGGCCGTGATCGCGCACCCGTCGGTGGCCGAGGCGGCCGCGGTCGGCGTGCCGCACGAGGTGAAGGGCGAGGTGGCGTGGGTCTTCTGCGCGCTCGTGCCCGGCGCCGAGCCGAGCGACGAGCTGGCGATCGAGCTGCGCGGGCTCGCGGCCGACGCGCTCGGCAAGGCGTTTGCCCCGGAGCGCGTGCTGTTCGTCTCGGCGCTGCCGAAGACGCGCAGCGCGAAGATCGTCAGGCGCGCGGTCCGCGCGAAGGCGCTCGGCGCAGACCCCGGCGACCTTTCGTCCCTGGAAAACCCCGAGACACTGGAGGAAATCGAGCATGTCGCAGCCAGCTGACCGCCTCGACGGACAGGTCGCCCTCGTCACCGGCGGCGGGCGCGGGATCGGCGCCGGAATCGCGCGCGAGCTCGCCGACGCGGGCGCGCACGTCGCCGTCGCGGCCCGCACACGCGCGCAGGTCGAGCAGGTTGCCCGCGAGATCGGAGGCGTGCCGCTCGAGGTCGACGTGAGCGACCGCAAGTCCGTGGACGCGATGGTTATCCAGGCCGAGAGCGAGCTCGGTCCGATCGACCTGCTCGTCGCCAACGCCGGCATCGGCGGCCCGGACGGGCCGACCTGGGAGGTCGACCCAGACGAGTGGTGGCGGGTCCTCGAGGTGAACGTCCTCGGCGTCCATCTCTGCTGCAGCGCCGTGATCCCGGACATGCTCGAGCGTCGCGCCGGCCGCATCGTGATCACAGGCAGCGGCGCCGCTTACCTTCCCGGCGCCAGCAGCACCCCCTACCCGACGAGCAAGGCAGGGGTCTGCCGCTACGGGGAGACGCTGGCCAACGAGCTCGCCGGCCGCATCCCGGTCTTCTTCATCAGCCCCGGTCTGGTGAAGACCGAGATGACCGAGGGGAACTTCTCCGACGACGCGCCCTGGACGCCGCCGGAGCTCGCGCCGCAGCTCGTGAGGGTGCTTGCCTCGGGCCGAGCGGACGAGCTCGTGGGCCGGTACATCCACGCCGAGCACGACGACATCGAGGACCTGATCCGCCGCGCCGACCAGATCCGCGAGCAGGACCTGAACGCCATCCGGTTGAGACGCTGACGGGGTTTTCGACTGGTAGTCTAAAACCTATGAGACTCGCGCTCGCCCAGATCAACACCACCGTCGGCGACCTCGACGGCAACCGCGAGCGGATCCTGCAGGCGATCGCGGAGGCCCGCGACGCCCAGGCCGACCTCGTGCTTCTGCCGGAGCTCGCCGTTACCTCCTACCCACCCGAGGATCTGCTCCTACGGCCGGGCTTCATTCGCGCGGCCGAGGAGTCGCTGCAGGAGATCGCCCGCGAGACGCACGGCCTCGTCGCGCTGGTCGGCTTCCCCCACTTCGACCGCGATCTCTACAACGCGTGCGCGGTCTGCGCCGACCGCGAGGTGAAGGCCGTCTACCACAAGCGCTTCCTCCCGAACTACGGGGTCTTCGACGAGGACCGCTACTTCGCACCTGCGCGCGACTGCCTGCTGCTGGAGCTCGGGGGGACGCTCGTCGGCCCGACCATCTGCGAGGACATGTGGCAGCCGGGGCCGCCCGCAACCGACCTTGCCCTCGCCGGCGCGCAGCTGCTGACCAACATCTCCGCCTCGCCGTTTCACGTCTGCCGCGATCGCGAGCGGGAGGAGATGTTCGCCACCCGCGCGCGAGACAACGCCTGTTTCGTCGCCTTCTGCAACGCCGTCGGCGGCCAGGACGAGCTGATCTTCGACGGCCACTCGCTCGTGCTCGACGAGGAGGGCCACGTGCTCGCCCGGGCACCCGGCTTCGAGGAGGCGCTGCTGATCGTGGACATCGACCCTGCCGAGGCGGTCGGGCGCCGGCTCCGGGACGTGCGGCGCCGGGCGCTCGCTCGCGAACGAGGCACCGTGCCCGACGTGCCGGTCGTGCAGCTCGGCGACTGCCGTTCCCACGACGACCGGATCGAGCCGTTCCTCGCCGAACGGCAGGGCGAGCTCGAGCAGATGCGCCTCGCCCTCGAGCTCGGGTTGCGCGACTACGTGGTCAAGAACGGGTTCAGCGAGATCGTCGTCGGGGTCTCAGGCGGAATCGACTCGGCGCTGACCGCGGCCCTCGCGGTCGAAGCCCTCGGCGCGGATCGCGTGCACTGCGTCTCGATGCCGTCGCGCTACTCGTCCGAGGCGACGCGCGGAGACGCACGGCGGTTGGCCGAGGATCTCGGCACCGACTTCCGCGAGCTGCCGATCAACGCCGCGGTCGACGCCCTCGAGTCGATCCTGGCCGAGAGCTTCGCCGGCCGCGAGCCTGACCTGGCCGAGGAGAACGTGCAGGCGCGGATTCGAGGCGTCCTGCTGATGGCGCTCTCGAACAAGTTCGGCTGGCTCGTGGTCGCGACCGGAAACAAGTCCGAGCTCTCGGTGGGCTACGCGACCCTCTACGGCGACATGGCCGGGGGCTTCGCGCTGCTGAAGGACGTCTTCAAGACGGACGTCTTCCGCCTTGCGCGCCATCTGAACGAACGTGCCGGCAGGGAGTTGATCCCGGCGACCATCATCGAGCGCGCGCCGAGCGCCGAGCTGCGCGACGACCAGCTGGACGAGGACTCGCTCCCGCCGTATCCGGCGCTCGACCGGGTGCTCGAGGCCTTCGTCGAGCAGGACCGCTCGCGCGAGGAGCTCTCGCAGGACGGCTTCGATCCCGACGTCGTCGAGCGCGCGCTCGCGCTGATCGACCGCGCCGAGTACAAGCGGCGGCAGGCCCCGCCAGGCGTCCGCCTGACGCCGAAGGCCTTCGGCCGCGACCGCCGCACGCCGATCACCAACCGCTGGACCGGGTAGCCCGCCGAGTCAAACCCGGGCACAGCCCCCACCCTCAACAAGGGTGGGGTTTCCACCCGCCACCCTCGCGGTCAGCGTGACACGCGGCCGGCCGGTTTCGCTAGGGCTCGCGCGTGGTTCGGCGCTCTCTTTTCACGCTCTTGCGCAGTTTGCGGAACCAGCGCAGCCGCTCGTCCCAGGGCACGGCGGCGTTCGCGGGTGACGTCGACGGCAGCACGAAGAGCCGCGTCTCTCCGAGGCGCCGCTTCTGCGGGCCGAGCTCGGGGCGCTCGTTGAACGTGCCGCGGTAGGCCTCCTTGCCGACGAACGCGATCCAGCCTGGCCGGAGCTCAAGAGCCAACCGCTCGAGCCGCTCGGCCGCGCCGGCGAAGTCGGCTCGCCGCAGGTCGCCGGAGCCGCGCGTTGTCCGCGGGGCCGCGTTCGTCAGGCCGATGCCCTCGCGCAGCACCTCGAACTGCTCGGAGGGCTCGAACAGCCGTGACGTGAAGCCGGAAGCTTCGAGGAGCCGCCAGAAGTCGTTCCGCGGGTTGGCGAAGTGCGCCTTGGCAGCGTCGGAGACGACGCCCGGATTGATCCCGCAGAAGACAACGCTGAGGTCCGGCCCGAGGACGTCCGGGACGGCGCTAGCGGCAGCGGGCCGCGGAGCGCCGACGCGGCGAGCAGGACCGCTCATGTGCCGAGGGCCGCGGCACACGGCGCTGCAGGCCGATCACCCGGCGCGTCCGGCTCCAGCGCGCGCACGTCCTCACGCTGCCAGCTCCGCCTCGCGGGCGTCGAGCCGGATCTCGAACAGCTGGCGCAGCTCCTCACCGGTCACCCGGAAGCGTGGCGCCGGCCGTTCCGGCTCGAGCCGCACGACCCGCACCGTGGTCTCTTCGACCCCGTAGCAGCGGAGGTAGCACTCCTCCTCGCTGAGCGGTCGCAGCCGGCGCACGGCCTGAGCCTATGTGCGCCCCCGGACGGATCGACTTGTCGCGTCCGCGGATTCCTCGGTGGCCCCGACCGGTCATGTCAGACGGTCGCCCGAGCAAAGCCCGGACGACCTGAAACGGCGCCGCAAGCGACGCCTTATTCGTACTGCAAGGCCTGGAGAACGTTCAGCCGAGACGCCCGCCGGGCCGGGATCACTGCCGCGAGGATCCCGACCAGGATGGCGGCGATCACGAAGTAGACGATCTGGATCCAGGGCACCGCGAAAACGATTCCGGAGCTCGAGAGCGCGTGGGTCACGAGCAGCGCGAGGAAGATCCCGACGACCATCCCGAGCGTCGCTCCCATCAGCGAGGTGACGATGCTCTCGTAGCGGATCATCATCCGCACCTGACGTCGCGTCATCCCGACCGCGCGCAGCATCCCGATCTCGCGCGTCCGCTCGAAGACGGTCAGGACGAGGGTGTTGATGATCCCGACGAGGCTGACGATCACCGACAGTGCGAGCAGTGCGTAGAGCAGGTTCAGCAGTTTGTTGATCGGAGCCTCGAAGTTCGACTTGAACTCGTCGCGTGTCTGCACCTTGGCGTCGGCGAAGCCCTTGACTGCGTGCTCGAGGTTGGCCGTGTTCGCGTCGCTGACGCCGCCGGGCGTGTTGGCGAGCACCATCTCGTCTCGGGGCCTGGGTGTGAACTTGTCGAACAGCGTGGTCGAGATCGTGATGTGGGCGAACGGGGAACCGCCCTTCGGCTCGTCCCAGACGCCCTTCAGCTTGACGGTCGTCTTCTCGCCGCTCGGGAACTGCAGCGTCACCGGCGAGCCGAGGCTCAGGTGGTGATCCTCGACGTAGTTCTTGCTGGCGAAGAAGCCGTTGTTGCCGAGCTCCCCCGGCACCGCGTTGCTGCCCTGCGTCCACTTCATGAACACGGTCTTGTTCAGGTTCGGCTGCACGGCGGTCAGGTCGTTGTTGCTGCCGAGGTACCGCGCGGAACCGGCGCGGATCGCGGAGACGTCCTCGATGCCGGGCTTGCCGACGAGCGCCTGGCCGGCCGCCGCCTCGATCGGCGTGAAGGTGTTGGTCGAGGTGACCGCGTAGTCGCCGATGAAGAGCTCGTTGACCGCGTCCTCGAACGAGCTGCGAATTCCCGCGCCGAAGATGGCGACGAAGGTGACCAGCGCGAGCCCGATCATCAGTGCGGACGCCGTCGACGCCGTCCGCGCCGGGTTCCGGGTCGCGTTGTCGCGTGCGAGGATCCCGGGGGCGCCCCCGATCGACCGGGCCGGGGCGCCGAGCACCGCCGCCAGCGGCCGCACGACCTTGGGCGCGTTCATCGAGACGCCGAAGAAGAGCAGCAGCACTCCGAGCCCGAGCAGGAGCAGCCGTGGGCCGGTCGCGATCCCGCTTCCGAGCGCGCCGAGCGAGACCATCGCGATCGCGATTGCGAGCACGACCAGCGACGTGACGGTGCCGTACTTGGCCCAGCGCGACGGCGGCAACACGGAGCCCTCGCGGACCGCGGCAATCGGCGGCACGCGCGTCGCGCGTCGCGCGGGACGGATGCTGGCAAACAGCGTCACCAGCGTCCCCACGAGCAGCGAGACGACCACCGTGCGGGTTGCGAAGACCGTGGAGCCGTGCGGCAGGTCGATCCCGATCTTGACGAACAGCCAGTTCAGCAACTTCGCCAGCCCGAGGCCGAGGAAGAGCCCGATCACCGAGCCGACGAGGCCGATCACGAACGCCTCGATCACGACCGACCAGAGCACCTGACGCCGCGAAGCGCCGAGCGTGCGCAGGGTCGCGAACTCGCGCATCCGCTGGGCGATCGTGATCGAGAGCGTGTTCGCGATCACGAAGGCGCCGACGAACAGCGAGATACCTGCGAAGGCGAGCAGCGCGTAGCGCAGGAAGGAGATGAAGCTGCCCGCCGACTCCTGGTCCTTCTTCGCCTGCTCGGTGCCGCTGCGGACCTGCTCGGTCGGGCTCAGCAGCGGCTGGATCTGAGCCACCAGGTCCGACTCACTGACGCCCGCACCGGATTGGACGCGGATCGCGTCGAGCTGGCCGACCTTGTGGAAGAGCTGCTG
Source organism: uncultured Actinomycetes bacterium (assembly GCA_963772975.1). Classification (GTDB taxonomy): domain Bacteria; phylum Actinomycetota; class Thermoleophilia; order Gaiellales; family Gaiellaceae; genus AC-32. The sequence goes on along the minus strand of CAVYZH010000010.1, from coordinate 576,725 downwards.
GGCGGCAGGCTGGTCGAGGATCGCGAAGGTCGCGCCGCCGACGCTCACGTCCGGGAACTCGGCGATGCCGGTGATCAGCAGCTGCCGGGCCGGGCCGAACGCCTGGACGCCGATCCGGTCGCCGACGCCGAAGCCGGTCGCGGCGGCGGTGGCCTTGTCGATCACGATCTCGTCGTTGCCGCGCGGCCAGCTTCCTTCGGTCAGCTTGGTCGGGTTGAACGGCTGCCCGGCCGGCGTGACGGAGAAGCCGAGCGTCGGCGCGCCGCCGCTCGAGATCACCTTCCCGTCCTTGCCGATCAGCTTCAGCGAGTCGGTCGTGACCGAGCCCGCAGCGAGCGAGACATCCGGCAGCTTCTGCACCTTCGGCAGCAGCGACTCGGGGATCGTCGGCGCCTCGACCGTATTCCCATTCGCGCTGTCGAAGGCGGCCTTGCCGGTGATCACGATGTCGGCGTTCTTGTACGACTGCGAGAAGATCGTGTCGAAGCCGCTGTTGATCGTGTCCGTGAGGATGTAGGTGCCGCTGATCATCGCGACGCCGAGGATGATCGCGATCCCCGTCAGCAGGGCGCGCACCGGGCGCCCGGCGAGCCCCTTCAGCGCGACGCGCAGCATCAGCTCTGGGTGAGCTCGTCCATCGCCGCGATCACCGCGCTCGCCTCGGCGTTCGGCATGTCGCGGACGATCAGGCCGTCGGCGAGGAACAGGATCCGATCGGCGATCGCGGCCGCGTACGGGTCGTGCGTGACCATCACGGTCGTCTGTCCGAGCCTCTCGACCGAGCCGCGCAGGAGCTCGAGGATCTCGGTTCCGGTCTTGGAATCGAGGTTGCCCGTCGGCTCGTCCGCGAAGACCACGGTCGGCCGCGAGATCAGCGCGCGGGCGATGGCGACGCGCTGCTGCTGGCCGCCGGAGAGCTCGGCCGGCCGGTGATCCCGGCGGTCGGCGAGCCCGACGGTCTTCAGCAGCTCTTCGCGCCAGGCCTTCTCGGGCTTCTCGCCGGCGATCGTGAGCGGGAGGACGATGTTCTCCTCGGCCGTCAGCATCGGCAGCAGATTGAAGAACTGGAAGACGAAGCCGATGTGCTCGCGGCGCAGCTTCGTGATCTCGTTGTCGCTGAGCCCGCCCAGCTTCGTGCCGGCAATCCAGACCTCGCCGCTGGTCGCTTGGTCGAGCGCGGCCAGGATGTGCATCAGGGTCGACTTGCCGGAGCCCGACGGGCCCCATCACGGCGGTCAGCTTGCCCTGCTGGACCTCGAGCGACACTCCGCGCAACGCTTCGACCGCGGTGTCACCCTCGCCGTAGCGGCGCGTGACGTCCTTCGCGGCGACGACTGCGTCCGCTGCCCGTTCGGCTACCTCGACGGCTGATACTGCGGCGGTTTCCATACTGTCCCCCAACGATCGCGCCCTCCCCGATTTCGCTTTCAAGTCTTCCACCGAAGGTACCAACTCGCAATGGTCGTTCGGATACCTTCCGTTCCGTGAGCGCGGTGGCTTTCGATGTTGCAGCGGTACGGGCGCGGTTCTCGGCGCTCGAGACCGAGCTCGTCTTCTTCGACGGGCCCGGCGGCTCGCAGGTTCCCGACGAGGTAATCGCGGCGATCTCCGACTACCTGCGCACCTCGAACGCGAACGTCAGCGGGCCGTACTCGACCAGCCGCCGGACCGAGGAGCTCGTGGACGAGTCGCGCCGGACCGGCGGCGAGTTCCTCAGTTGCTCGCCGGAGGAGGTCGTCTTCGGCGCGAACATGACGACGCTGAACTTCGCGCTCAGCCGGACCGTCGGCCGCGAGCTGGAGCCCGGCGACGAGATCGTCGTCACGCAGCTTGACCACGACGGCAACGTCTCGCCGTGGCTCGAGCTGGCCCGCGACCTCGACCTGCGGGTGCGTTTCGCCGCGATCCGCGACGACACGAGCCTCGACCTCGACGACCTCCAGGCCCAGCTCTCCGACCGGACGCGCGTGGTCGCCTTCCCGTGGGCGTCGAACGCCGTCGGCACGCTGGTCGACGTCGCGCGAGCGGCCGAGCTGGCGCATTCGGCCGGTGCGCTCGCCTGGGTGGACGCGGTGCACTACGCGCCGCACGGACCGATCGACGTCGCAGCCGTCGGCGCCGACGTCCTGATCTGTTCCCCCTACAAGTATTTCGGGCCGCACCTCGGGCTGGCCTTCGCGCGAGCCGAGCTGCTCGAGCGCTGGCGCCCCTACAAGGTGCGGCCGGCCGCCGAGACGCCGCTCGGGCACAGGTTCGAGACGGGCACGCTGCCGCACGAGCTGCTGGCCGGTTTCGTGGCCGCGGTGCGCTACCTGGACTCGATCGGCTTCGACGCGATCACCGCCCACGAGCGGGAGCTGGGCGAGCGTTTCCTCGCGGGGCTGCCTGCGAGTTGCACGCTGTACGGACTGCCGACGATGGAGGGCCGCGTGCCGACCTTCTGCTTCAACGTCGAGGGCCTCTCGCCGCTGGAGGCCGCGACGCGGCTCGGCGAACGCGGCCTCGCGGTCTGGCGCGGGAACTACTACGCGGTCGAGGTGATGGACCGTCTCGGCCTCCCGGAGGGCGCCGTGCGCGCCGGAATCCTCCACTACAACACGGTTGAAGAGGTCGACCGGCTGCTCGAGGCGCTCGCCTCACTGTGAGGCTGCTCGTCCTCGGCGGGACGAAGTTCCTCGGCCGTGCGGCGGTCGAGGTAGCGCTGGCGCGCGGGCACGAGGTGACGCTCTTCAACCGCGGCGAGACGAACCCGGAGCTCTTTCCGGAGGCGGAGAAGCTGCGCGGCGACCGGACTGCCGACTTGAGTGCACTCGACGGCCGCGAGTGGGATGCGGTGCTCGACCCGTCCGGGTACATCCCGTCGGTCGTGCGTGCCTCGGCGGAGGCGCTGGCCGACTCGACAGCCCACTACCTGTTCGTCTCGAGCGTCTCCGTCTACGCGAGCCTGGCCGCGCCGGTCGACGAGGAGAGCCCCGTCGCGGAGCTCGGCGAGCTGCCCGACGACAAGCTGACCGAGGACTACTCGAACTACGGGCCGCTGAAGGCGCTCTGCGAGCAGGTCGTGGCCGATGTCTTCGGCGACCGGCAGGCGAGCGTCCGGCCCGGCCTGATCGCCGGCGCGAACGACCCGACCGGCCGCTTCACGTACTGGCCGCACCGCGTAGCACGCGGCGGGCAGGTGATGGCGCCGGCGCCGCCGGAAGCGCAGGTGCAGTTCATCGACGCGAAGGATCTCGGCTCCTGGCTGGTCGACCTCTCCGAGCGCCGGACGGGCGGCGTCTTCAACGCGACGCACCCCGGCCGCAGCTGGCGCGAGACGCTGGAGACCTGCCGCGAGGTGAGCAGCAGCGACGCGAGCTTCGAGTGGGTCTCCGACGAGCTGCTGAACGAGCACGAGGTCGGCGAGTGGATGGAACTGCCGCTCTGGATCTCCGACCCGGATGCAGCAGCGATGCACGAGGTCGACGTCTCCCGCGCGGTCGCCAGCGGCCTCACCTTCCGCCCGCTCGAGGAGACGGTGCGCGACACACTCGAGCACGCGGTCACCGTCGAGGGCGTTGGTCTGACGCCCGAGCGCGAGGCCGAGCTTCTAGCGGCTCACTCGTAGGCCTCGCTGGCGCGTTCCCAGCGCGGGTCGTCGCGGTGGATCTTGTCCGGATCGATCCCGCGCGCGTCGGCGAGGTCGAGCGTCAGCAGCTGGAAACGGACGATGTCGGCGACCGGATGCACGGTCGGGACAAGCGTCGTCTCGCAGCCGAGCTCGCGCAGGGCCGCGGCCGCGCCGGCAGCGCGCTCGGCCGCCCGCCCCTCGCCCTCGAGCACGAAGGCGCGAACCGACTCGTCGATCGCTGCCAGATGGCCGTGCAGCAGCTGCTCGGTCTCGTGCGCCTCGGCCGCGACGTAGGAACCCTCGCGCAGCTTCAGCACGGCCTCCTGTGCCGTCGGCCAGTCACGCCCGGCGCCGGCGACGAGCCAGCGCTCGTGGGAGCTGACCGGCTCGCGGTGCTCGAGCGCACGCTCGACGAGGCCCGGCAGGCCGCCGACCTCCTCCCCGTGCAGCGCGGCGATCGTCGCCACGGCACACGTGTAGCTGGCCGTGTGGCACCAACTCTTCTCCACCTCGGGGGTCGCGACGACGACCTCGTCGGCGAGCTCACCGAGCGGGCTGTCCGGCTTGCCGGTCACCAGCCAGACCGGGCCGTCGAAGGCGCGCGCGGCCTCGAGCGAGAGTTGCGTGTCGCCCTCGTGGCTGACCACGACGAGCGCGTCGGCCTCGCGCGGCCGCAGCACGAGCTCGAGCGCCTGCTCCGCCCAGCCGCCGGTCTGCGCCGCGTGGAACGAGGTCCCGCAGCCGGTGTGCAGCACCCGTCCTTCGGGCAGCCGCCGATCGGCCGGAACTGCGCGCAGCCAGTCGGGTTGCTCGAAGATCGCGCGCCTAGTCTCTTCCCCCGCCACGTGCGGAGCATCTAGCATCGCGGCGATGTTCGTACACCGTGAAGCCGTCCGCTTCCGCGACCTCGACCCGATGGGCCACGTCAACAACGCGGTCTTCCTGACCTACATCGAGTCGGCGCGCGCCGCCTTTCTGCAGCATCTAGGCGCGGTGCAGACCCTCGATGACCTCGCGATCATCGTCGCGCGCATCGAGATCGACTTCCGCGCGCCCGTCCGCTTTGGCGACGAGGTCGACGTCAGCGTGCGCGTCAGCCGCTTCGGGGAGAAGAGCTTCGACCTCGAGCACGAGCTGCGCGTCGGCGACACGGTCGTCGCCGAGGCCAAGACCGTGCTCGTCACCTACGACTACGAGCGCCGCGAGCCGGTTGCGATTCCCGAGGCCTGGCGAGAGAAGCTGGCCGCATGAGCGTCTTCGAACGCCACACCCTCGACAACGGCCTGCGCGTGCTGACGGCCGACATGCCATCGGTGCAGTCGGTCACCTGCATGATCATGCTCGCCGCCGGCTCGCGCTACGAGACCCCGGACACGAACGGGATCGCGCACTTCGCCGAGCACATGTTCTTCAAGGGCACGCAGCGCCGGCCGACCGCTCGCGACATCGGCATGGAGGTCGACGGGCTTGGCGGCGAGTTCAACGCTTTCACGAGCAAGGAGTACACGGGCTACTACGTCAAGTGCGCGGCCGAGTACCGCGACCGGGCGCTCGACGTGCTGGTGGACATGCTCCGCAACTCGAAGTTCGAGAGCGAGGAGATCGAACGCGAGAAGGGCGTGATCGTCGAGGAGATGAACATGTACTACGACACGCCGCGCGACTTCATCGGCGGCGTCTACGACCAGCTCCTCTACGGCGACCAGCCGCTCGGCTGGGACATCATCGGCAAGAAAGAGACGGTGCGCGCGGCCGATCGCGACACGTTCCTCGGCTACGTCGACCACTGGTACAAGCCTGAACGGATGGTCGTCGGGCTCGGCGGCAAGCTCGACGGCGACCCGCTCGAGACCGTGCAGCGGCTGCTCGGCGACCTTGAGGCGGCCGAGACCGGCGCGCCGGCACCGGTCGAGGTCGACGCCGACGCGGTCCCGCATGTGACCATCCATCGCAAGGAGTCCGACCAGGCCCACCTCTGCCTCGGCGTCCGGAGCTACCCGCTCGACCATCCGGACCGCTACGCGATCCAGCTGCTCTCGACCGTACTCGGCACCGGGATGTCCTCACGGCTCTTCACCGAGGTGCGCGAGCGGCGCGGCCTCGCCTACTACGTCTTCGCCCACAACCAGAGCTACACCGACGCCGGCTCGCTCTACTCCCAGGCCGGGGTCGACATCAACCGCGCCGACGAGGCGGTCGAGACGATCGCGCGCGAGTTTCGCAAGATCGCCGACGAGGCCGTTCCCGCCGAGGAGCTCGAGAAGGCGCGCGCGCTCGCCAAGGGCCGCTTCGTGCTCCGGCTCGAGAACCCGCAGGGGATGACGATGTTCGGGCTCAGCCGCGAGGTGCTCGAGGGCAAGGCGGTCGAGCCGGAGGTGATCACCGCCGGGCTGGACGCGGTCACCGCGGACGACGTGCAGCGGGTCGCGCAAGACGTGATCGCCTCGGCCGGGATGAACCTTGCGCTGATCGGGCCGTTCGGCGACGCGGCGCCGTTCGAGGAACTGCTACAGCGTTCCTAGATCGGCCTCGAGGTGCTCGCGGTCCTCGGCGCCCGCGACACCAGCCGCCAGCTCACGCGCCGCCGCCGCATGACGCCCCGCAACGTCCGCCTCGCCGGCGAGCGCATGGGCGCGCGCGAGCGCCTCGTGGGCGTAGGGCAAGTCCCAATCTTCGATCGCCTCCGAGTTCTCCTCGCAGTAGGCGAGGCACCGGCGAGCGTGGTGCAGCGCGGGCTCAGGGCGGTCGAGCACCGTATAGGCGCGCGAGAGCTGCCACTCGCTCCGTGCCCTGTTCGCGGGTGTGCCGACCTGTGTCCAGTGGTACGCCGACGCGTGCGCCGTGTTGATCAGCTCGTCGTCCTGCTCCTCCGTCCGCTCATCCGTCTCCATGAGCGTCCAGGCGCGGTTGAAGAGGTCGACGGCGAGCTGCCGCTCCTCCTCAGGCGTCACGAGTCCTCCTTGGACTGCTCGTCCGTCGCCCGGTCCTGGATCTCGGAGACGACGGCCGGATCGGCGAGCGTGGTTGTGTCGCCGAGCTCGCGGTGCTCGGCCACGTCGCGCAGCAGCCGTCGCATGATCTTGCCGCTGCGGGTCTTCGGCAGCTCGGGCGTGAAGACGATGTTCGCGGGCTTGGCGATCGGGCCGATCTTGTCGGCCACGTGGCTGCGCAACTCCTCGAGCATCTCGACCGAGCCGTCCTCGCCGCCCTTGAGCGTGACGTAGGCGACGATCGCCTGGCCGGTGCGCTCGTCCTTGCGGCCGCAGACCGCGGCCTCGGCGACCTTCGGGTGGTCGACCAGCGCGCTCTCGACCTCGATTGTCGAGATCCGGTGGCCGGAGACGTTCATCACGTCGTCCACGCGGCCGAGCAGCCAGAAGTCGCCGTCCTCGTCGATCCGGGCGCCGTCGCCGGCGAAGTAGACCTCCGGGTACCTCGACCAGTACGTCTCCTGGTAGCGGTCGTCGTCGTTGTAGATCCCGCGCAACATCGCCGGCCACGGGCGCCGTAGGACGAGGTAGCCGCCGCCGCCCGGACCGACCTCGTTGCCCTGCTCGTCGAAGATCGCGGCGTCCACCCCGGGGAACGGCTTGGTCGCGGACCCGGGCTTGAGCGTCGTCACTCCCGGGAGCGGCGTGATCAAGATCATCCCGGTCTCGGTCTGCCACCACGTGTCGACGATCGGCGTGCGGTCGCCGCCGATGTGCTCGCGGTACCAGACCCAGGCCTCGGGGTTGATCGGCTCGCCGACCGAGCCGAGCAGCCGCAGCGAGGAGAGGTCGTGGCGCTCGGCGTACTCGGGCCCCCACTTCATGTGCGTGCGGATCGCCGTCGGCGCCGTGTAGAGGATGTCCACCCCGTAGCGCTCGACGATCGCCCACCAGCGACCCTTGTCCGGGAAGTTCGGCACGCCTTCGTAGAGCACGCTCGTGGTGCCGTTGCAGAGCGGCCCGTAGACGATGTAGCTGTGCCCGGTGACCCAGCCGATGTCGGCCGCACACCAATAGACCGAGTCGGGCTTGACGTCGAAGATGTAGTAGTGCGTCGTGGCGGTGCCGACCAGGTAGCCGGCCGTGGTGTGGGCGATCCCCTTCGGCTTTGCGGTCGTGCCGCTCGTGTAGAGCAGGTAGAGCAGGTCCTCGGAGTCCATCGGCTCGCAGGGGCACGACGACGGATCGTCGGGCTCGTCGGCGACCAGCTCGTGCCACCAGTAGTCGCGCTCGTCGTTCCAGCCGACCTCGCCGCCGGTGCGGCGCAGGACGACAGCGTGCTCGACGCCCGGCGCGCCTGAGAGCGCTTCGTCGGCGTTGCGCTTGAGCGGCACCTTGCCGCCGTTGCGCAGGCCCTCGTCCTGCGTGATCAGCACCTCGCAGCCCATGTCGTTCAGGCGGTCGGCGAGCGCGTCGGCCGAGAAGCCGCCGAACACGACCGTGTGCGGCGCGCCGAGCCGCGCGCAGGCGAGCATCGCGACCGGCGCCTCGGGGACCATCCCGAGGTAGATCCCGACCGGCGTGCCCTTCCCGACGCCGAGCTTCTTCAGCGCGTTGGCGAGCTTCACCACTTCGCCCTGCAGGTCGGCGTAGGTGATCGTCCGCCGCTCGTCCTCCGGCTCGCCCTCCCAGTGGTAGGCGACCTTGGTCCCCCGGCCGGCCTCGACGTGGCGGTCGACGCAGTTGTAGGCGACATTCAGCTTGCCGCCGAGGTACCACTTGGCGTACGGCGGCTCCCACTCGTAGAGCTCCGTGAAGTCCTCGAACCACGACACGCGCTCTCGCGCCTCGTTCTCCCAGAACTCGTCGAAGTCCCGCTCGTAGATCTCGGGCTGGGCGTTGGCCTGCGCGGCGAACTCCGGGGGCGGCGGGTAGCGCCGCTCCTCCAGGAGGATCGTCTCTATCGCGTGCGCCACTAGGGCTCGAGGTCGTACGGGTAGTCCGTCAGCATCTCGGGCCCGTCCTCGGTCACGAGCACCAGGTCCTCGAGCCGGCAGCCGCCGTGGCCGTGGCGGTAGAGGCCCGGCTCGACGGCGATCACGTCGCCGGCGACGAGCTCACCCGGCGCGCGGCCGAGCGTCGGCTCCTCGTGCACCTCGAGCCCGACTCCGTGGCCGAGCGAGTGGTAGAAGCCGTCCTGGAGCACCTCGCCTGGCTGTTTGGAGCGCAGGGTCGGGTAGCCATGGTCCTCGAAGACGTCGCAGGTGATCTGGAAGAGGTCGGTGCCGGGGGTCCCGGGCTTGGCCGCGGCAACCGAGCGGTCGAGTGCCTCCTTGCAGAGCTTGTGCCACTCGAGCAGCTCGTCGGAGGGCGTGCCGACCACGAAGACGCGCGTCATGTCGGCGAAACAGCCGGAGTCGCGGTCACGCGGGAAGAGGTCGAGGCAGATCGGCTCGTCGGGCGCGATCGGGCCAGAGCCCATGTCGTGGCCGACGGCGGTCTGCGAGCCGTGCGAGACGATGAACTCGTCCGCGAAGGCGCCGTTCGCGGTGAACGCCTGCTCGACCGCGAGCTTGATCCGCTCGCAGGTGAGCTGCTCGCCGTCCAGCATCAGGCTGCCGTTCTGGCGCACGGCCGCGCGAAGCAGCTCGCGGGCGGCGTCCATCGCGGCCTCGGCGGCGTGCTGGGCCCGTCGGATCCCCGCGATCTCGGCGTCGTTCTTCACCCGCCGGCGGCGGGCGAACTGCTCGCGGTCGGCCGTGACCTCGATCCCGTTCGCGCGCAGGTGGTCTGCGACCTGCAGTGGGAACGTCGACGGCACGACGGCGCGCTCGATCCCGAAGCGCCGCGTCGCGCGCAGGATCACCTCGAGCTCGATCTCCTCGCGCGGGAGGCCCTGCGCATAGAGCTCGTCGATCCCGAACTCCTCGTAGGGCAGCGCGTTCAGCCCCGGCGCGACCTCCGCCAGACGGTCGAGCTCGAACGAGCTCAGGACGACGTACTGCTCGCCGCCCCGCTCCGCGTAGAGAAACGCGTCCGGGATCGCCAGCGGAACCTCATGGCGCATCTCGGGCGAGCGGATCGTGTCGGCATAGATGAGAACGTCTGCCACGGCGGCGGGGATCGTACATCTAGACTCGCAAATCGTGGAGGAAGTGCTCCAGAAGGCGCAGTCGCTGATCGCCGGCTACGACGAGGAGCTAGTGCGCGAGTTGCCCGAGGGCGCGGAGATCTTCGACGCGCACGTCCACCTTGGTCACGACATCGACGGCATGACCGGGGTCTACGAGGACCTCGAGCGGATCAACGGGACCTACGGGATCTCCCGTTGTTTCATGTTCTGCATGGACGAGGTCGACCGCCACCCCGCCTTCCGCGCCGCCAACGACCGTACGCTCGCATACGCCGAGCGCTCGGGCGGGCGCCTGATCCCGTTCGTCCGCCTCGACCTGACCGAGGAGCCGATCGAGGAGGCGACGCGCTGCCTCGACCTCGGCGCGCGCGGGATCAAGCTTCACCCGCGTGCCCAGAAGTTCCTGTTGAACGACGAGCGGCTCGCGCCGGTCTTCGAGCTCGCCGCCGAGCGCGGCGCGCCGATCCTGATCCACGGCGGCCGCGGGCTGCCGCCGATCGCCGACCATCTGCGGCGCCTGGTCGACACGTTCCCTGGTTCGCAGCTGATCATCGCCCACGCCGGGATCGCCGACCTCGCCGCGCTGGCCGCCGCCTTCGGTGGCAAGGCCGGCGTCTACTTCGACACCTCGGTCTGGAGCCCGATCGACCTGCTCAGCCTCTACCACCTCGTCTCGCCCGAGCAGGTCGTCTACGCGTCCGACTACCCCTACGGGCAGCAGCCGAGCTCGCTGTTGATCACGCTGCGCACGGGGCAGATCGCCGGGCTCGACGAGGATCAGCTGCGGGCGTTGCTCTACGGCACCGCGAGCCGAATCGCCGATGGTGAGCCGCCGCTCGAGCCGAGCGCACCGATCGGGAGCAAGACGTTCTCTCAGCCGATTGCCTTCGCGCGGATCCACCAGTACCTCTCGATGGCGACGCCGTTGCTCTGGACGCGGCAGGCCGACACGATCGGCGTGCTCGGGCTCGCGCTCAACGCGACCACCGACCGCGACGGCCACCAGGAGGAGCGCGACCAGATCCGCGAGCTACTCGAGACCGCGCGTGACCTCTGGCGCGTATTGCCCGAGGTCGAGGACGAGGGCGAGCAGCGGATCGTCAGCCGGACGACGTTTCGGCTCGTGCACCTGGCGGACATCCTGGCAGTGACGTCAGGTGCTTAGCCTCAAGGTCAACGGCACGGTGCTCGAGGCCGATCCGCCGGTCGGGCGCACGCTCGCCGAGACGCTGCGAGACGACCTCGGTCTCACCGGCACGAAGATCGCCTGCGGCGAGGGCCACTGCGGCGCCTGCACGGTGCAGCTCGACGGCGTGCCGGTGCTCTCCTGCATCACGCTCGTGCACACGGTCGGCGAGCGCGAGGTGACGACGATCGAGGGCCTGCGCGACCACGCGCTGGTCGATGCCTTCGTCCGCGCCGACGCGCTCCAGTGCGGATTCTGCACGCCGGGCCAGATCGTGTCGGCGGCGGCGCTCGTCGAGGCCGAGCCGAATCCCACCCCCGAGCGCGTCCGCCACGCGATGGCCGGCAACCTCTGCCGCTGCGGCGCGTACCCGCGAATCGAGGAGGCACTGCTGACGTGGCGCGACTAATCCGAACCGAAAAGGAAGTCGAGGGCAGGTACACCGAGCAGTGGGTCGTGGTCGAGGGCGACGACGATGCGCTCGACCAGTGGCCGCAGGGCCCGGGCGAGGTCGTCGGCCGGCCGGCGCCGAGGCAGGACGGCCATCAGCGGGCGCGGGGCGAGGCGATCTTCACGGCCGACCTCAAGCTGCCGGGCCTGCTCCACACGGCCGTGCTGCGCTCGCCCTACGCGCGCGCGCGCGCGAACAACATCGACTTCAGCCGGGCGCTCGAGCTCCCTGGCGTGCTCGCCGCGGTCGGGCCGGACGAGTGCCACGTGCTGCAGACAGAGCCGCCCTTCCACGGTTCCCCGGTGGCCGCGATCGCCGCCGTGAGCTACGAGCGCGCCCGCGAGGCGCTCGCGCTCGTCGAGGTCGAGTGGGAGGAGCTCGAGCCGCTGCTCGACCCCGCGGAGGCCGTCCGCCAGAAGTCGTTCGTGGACGAGCCGCGCAGCTACGAGCGCGGCGACGTCGACGCGGGCTTCGCCGAGGCTGACGTGGTCGTCGAGGCCGAGTACCGCACGCAGACGGTCCTGCACAACGCGATGGAGACGCACCAGTCTGTCGCGCGCTGGGAAGGCGACACGCTCGAGATCTACATCTCGACCCAGTTCATCTGGGGGATCCGCGACTCGGTCAGCAAGCAGCTCGGCCTCCCGCCCGACCGCGTGCGCGTGGTCTGCAACTACATGGGCGGCGGCTTCGGCGCGAAGAACGGGCCCGGCGACTACACGTACATCGCGGTCGCGCTCGCCGAGAAGACCGGCCGCCCCGTGCGCTGCGCGCTCACCCGGCGCGAGGAGAACCTCGCCACCGGGAACCGCAACGGGACGATCCAGAAGCTGCGCGCCGGCGCGCGCTCCGACGGGACGCTTGTTGCGCTCGAGGCCGAGTACGTGAACACGATCGGCTGGTCCGGCTTCTCGGGTCCGACCTACGGGCCGATCGAGATGCTCTACGCCTGCGAGAACGTCCGCACGCAGACCTACGGGACGAAGCTGAACCTGCCGCCGAACGCGGCGTTCCGCGCACCCGGCTTCGTCGAGGGCACCTTCGGGCTCGAGTGCGTGCTGGACGAGCTGGCCGCGCGCCTGGAGCTCGACCCGCTCGAGCTGCGGCGGCGCAACCATGCCGACAACGACCTGGCCGACGGCCGGCCGTACTCGTCCAAGAGGCTGCTCGAGTGCTACGACCGCGCCGACCGGCACTGGGCACGGCGCGAGGAGGTGCGCGCGCGCTCCGAGGGCCCGGTTCGCCGCGGCACCGGGCTCGCAAGCCAGATCTGGTACGGCGGCGGCGGCCCACCCTCGTACGCGTGGGTGCGCGTGGGCTCCGACGGCAACGCGGTCGTGCTCACGGCGATGCAGGACATCGGCACCGGCACGCGGACGGCGATGGCGCAGATCGCCGCCGAGGAGCTGGGGCTGCCGCTCGAGCGGGTGCGCTGCGAGCTCGGCGACTCCGCGCGCGGGCCGTACGCGTCGATCTCGGCCGGTTCCTCGACCACGCCCTCGATGGGGCCGGCGGTACGGGCCGCGGCCGCGGACGCCGCCCGGCAGATCATCGAGATCGCGGCGCAGCGTCATAACGTCGAAGAGCACGTGCTCTCGCTCAAGAACGGCGAGATCGTCTCCGCCGACGGTGACTCGTGGCCGCTGGAGGAAGTGACGGGGCTGCTGGAGGACGCCCAGATCCTCGGCAAGGGCTCCCGCGGCCCAAACCCGACGGGGATGCGCGTGCTCACCTTCGGGGTCCAGGTCGCGGACGTCGCCATCGACGTCGAGACCGGCGAGGTGCGGGTCGAGCGGATCGCGGCGATCCACGACGTCGGCCGCGTGATCAACCCGCTCGGCGCCCAGAGCCAAGTCGAGGGCGGAATCATCCAGGGCGTCGGGCACACGCTCTCCGAGGAGCGGCTCGTCGACCCCGCCAGCGGGCGGGTGCTGACGCAGACGCTCGACACCTACAAGCTGCCGACGATCGCGGATGTGCCCGAGATGGTCGTCGAGCTGCTCGACATTCCGGACGAGCACCTGACCAACCTCGGCTCGAAGGGTCTCGGCGAGCCGCCGATCGTACCGACGGCCGCAGCGATCGTGAACGCGATCCGCGACGCGACGGGCGCCGACGTGCGCTCGCTGCCGGTCACCCGCGAGGAGATGCTGCGGGCGCTGGCCGAGGCTCGGGAGCGGGAGAAGCTTGCAGCTGCTCCAGCCTGACTCGCTCGACGCCGCCGCGGCGGCGCTCGGCAACGGCTCGGTCGCGCTTGCCGGCGGGACCGAGCTCGTGCCGTTGCTGCGCTCGCGGCTCGTCGATGCGGAGACGCTGGTGGACGTCCGCGGTGTCGTCCCGCGCGGCGTGCATGAGGGCGGTGGTCGGATCGGCGCCGGGGCGACGCTGGCCGAGCTCGAGGCCGATCCCGAGATCCCGGCCGCGCTGCGCGAGGCGTGTGCTATGGCGTCGTCGCCGCAACTCCGCTCGATGGGAACGATCGGCGGCAACCTGCTTCAGGCGACGCGTTGCTGGTACTGGCGGCTCAACTACCCGTGCTTCCTGCACGGCGGCTCGACCTGCCACGCGCGCGAGGGCGCGCACCGGGAGCATGCGATCTTCGGCAACGAGCACTGCGCCTCGGCGCACCCGTCCGACCCGGCCGCCGCGCTGCTTGCGCTCGGGGCGACGCTGCGCACCGACCACCGCTCGCTCCCGGTCGCGGATCTCTACCGGCTGCCGACCGACGACGACCGCGACGTGACCGCGCTGGAGCCGGGCGAGCTGATCCTCGAGCTCGAGGTGCCGCAACCCGAAGCGAGCACGTACCTGAAGGCAATGGAACGCAACCGCTTCTCGTTCGCGCTCGTCGGCGTCGCGGCCGCGCGCATCGGCGGCGAAACGAGCCTGGCGCTGGCCGGGGTGGCGCCGATACCGTGGCTCCTGGCTGGGCCGGACGAGCTCGACCGCGCCACACCGCTTCCTGGCACGGCGTACAAGGTCGACCTCGCCCGCCCGCTTGTCCGCCGCGCGCTCGAAGCCATCGCGTGACACTTCCGTCACCCGTGTCTGACACCGTGATTCGGCAGTGCGGCGCGGTCCGTCACACTTTCGTGAACCGTGTCTGGCACCGGAGTTTGGGCGGTCGTGCTCGCGGCCGGCGCGGCGAGCCGGTTTGGCTCGCCGAAGCAGCGACTGCTGTTGCAGCCGGTGCTCGAGCGCGTCCGGCGCAGTAGCGTCGACGACGTGGTCGTAGTGCTCGGGGCGCACGAGCTCGAGACGGACGCGCGGACCGTCCATTGCCCGGACTGGGAGCGCGGCCCGGGCGCGTCACTGCGCTGCGGTCTCCAGGCGCTTCCGAAGGAAGCCGAAGCCGCAGTCGTCGTCCTCGGCGACGGGCCCGAGCTCGAACCGGCCGCGATCGACCGCGTGGTCGCGGCTTGGCGCGCCGACTCGAGCCCCGTCGTCGCCGCGGCCTACGGCGGCACGCGCCTCCATCCGGTCCTGCTCGACCGGACCGTCTGGCAGGAGATTCCGGACGAGGGCGCAAAGAGTCTCGACGCCGTCCTCGTGGGCTGCGACGATCTATCCCCTCCAGGAGATGTCGATTTCGCCGATGAGGTGCCTGAAAGACTGAAGCCGTGGAGCTCGCCCGACCCCTAGCCGCCGAACAACCCGCGCAGACCTCGCCGCTGACGACGTTGCGGCTGCAGCGGAAGCTGACGATCGAGCAGGCCGCCAAGCGCGCCGCGCTCTGGCCCGAGCAGCTCGAGTGGATCGAGGAAGGCAAGCTCTACCGCTTCCAGGGCCAGCACACCGCCGTGCTGGCGCTGCTGCGCTACGCGACCGCGCTGGGGATCGACCAACGTGAGGCGCGCGGGCTCTCGGGCATGCCGGTCGAGCCGCCGGCACGGCGGCCGGTCGGGCGCTGGCTGGCGGCCGGAGCGGCCGCCGCGATCCTGGTCGCAGTCACGATCGCGCTCGCCATGGGGCTCCGCGGTGGCGACAGTCGGTCGGCCGCGCAGCGGCGCGCTTCGACGCTGCCGCCGCCCTGGAAGGTGTCGATCGACGTCCTGAACGGCAGCGGCGACATCAACTACACCCGGCGTGTGGCGACGCGGATCGGCTCCTTCGGCTACCGCATCCAGCACGTCACGCGCGCGAACCGGTTCGACTACAAGGAAACTTCGGTGTACTTCGAGCCCGGCGGCGGCGCATTGGCACAGCGGCTGGCCGCACAGCTCGGCGGCGTCACCACGCACCCGCTACCGGGCGGAAAGAACCAGCGCCGGCTGGTCGTGATCGCCGGCCCGGCGCACGCGACTGGCTAGAAGAGCGAGGTACGCAGCTCGGCGAGCTTCTGCTTCAGGTCGGGCGGCATCTCCTCGACCGTCGCCTTCCTGACGAACTGCCGCAGGTTCTCCTCGAAGCGGTAGCGCTTGCGGCAGTAAGAGCAGCCATCGAGGTGCAGCTCGGCCTCGGCGCGCTCGGCATCGGAGAGCTCGCGGTCGAGGTAGGGCTGCAGAAGCTCCTCGCACTTGTCGCAGGGATCGACTTGCGCACCGTAGGCCATCAGGCGCTCTGCACCGCCTCGTCTGCCAGCTCTCGTTTCAGGATACGCCGCCCACGATGGAGACGGGACATGACGGTGCCGATCGGGATCTCGAGGATCTGCGCCGCGTCGGCATAGCTGAAGTCGCCGATGTCGACCAGCACGACCACGTCGCGGAAGTCGTGCGGGACGGCCGAGAGCGCGGCAACGACATCGTCCTGCGAGAGCCGCTCGTCGACGCGATCCTGGTCGGCATTGGGCTCACGGCCTGCCTCCTCGAGCCGGTTGTAGAGGTAGTAGTCGCCTTCCTCGAGCGGCTGCAGGTCGGGCGAGCGCTGTTGCTTGCGGCCGCGGTCGATGTTCAGGTTGGTGAGGATCCGCAGCAGCCACGCGCGCAGATTCGTTCCCGGCGTATAGGAACGCCAGGCCCGGAACGCACGTGCATAGGTCTCCTGCATCAGGTCTTCCGCCTCCTCGCGGGTGGACACCAAGCGCCGCGCCACGCGGTAGACCTGGTCTGCGAGATCGAGCGCCTCCTCCTCGAAGCGCACCCGGTCGCGGGCCTCTTCGGCTAGCTTCCTGGGATCCGTTTCCGGAGTGGTCTCGCCCATCGCGGCCACCCTAGCAATCGTCTCTGTCTGAGCTTGGAACGCCCGCGGGTGGCTCCTCATTCCCGTTTCCGACCGGATTGTGTCGCGCACGACCCGTTCTAGCCGCTAGACCGCTTCGAGCTCCCTGAAGCCGGCCTTGGCCATCGCGGCCAGAATCGACTCGCGGTCGGTCTGCTCATCGTCCCACTCCAGCTGCACCTGGCCCATCAGGTTTGCGTTCGCGAATTCGAGGCCCTCATGGCCGCGCAAGGCGCCGGCGAGACGGCCGACACAGCGCTCGCAGCGGATGCCGCTGACCTGGATCGTCTCGGTGCGAGTCATCTACGGCGATCGTAGCGTTCGCTCGGCGGTGTCCGCGGCAACCGCCTTGAGTCCCTGCTCGCGCCCGACCTCGAGCTGGCGGTCGCCCTCGCAGCTGCGCGGGTCGACTCCCTGCAGCATGCCGAGGCTGCCCAGCATCCGCGCGGCCGGCTCGACCAGCGCGAGCAGCTCGTGCGTCAGCTTCTCGACCCCGACGAGCCGCTCGCCGTCGGGATGGATCAGCTCCGCCCGCGGCCCGAAGCGCAGCGCGGCCCAGCGGTTCTGGGCGTAATCGCCGCGATTGGCCGGCGCGGGCGGCTCGCCCTCGAGCACGGTCACGCAGAGCGCCTGTAACAGCGCGGCGAAGGCGGCGGTGTTCTCGACCGCGGTCGGCTGGTCGGGCGCGCGCACCTCGAGCGTGCCGAACCGCGGGTGCGGCCGGATGTCCCACCAGAAGCGCGTGTAGCCGTCGGCCAGCCCGATCCGGACGAAGCGCTCGACGAACGCCTCCCATTCCGCGTAGGAGCCGAAGACCGGTGGCGCCGAAGCGCGGGGCAGCTCCGCGAGCACCTCGGCCCGCGCGGAGGCGAGCCCGGTCTCCTCGCCCGCGAGGTAGGGCGAGTTCGCCGACAGCGCGAGCATGAGCGGCAGCCAGGGCAGGACGCCTTCCAGCGCCAGCATGCACTTCTCCGGGCTTGGCATCCCCACGTGGACGTGCAGACCACAGACGCCCTGTCGCCTGGCCGTGACGCCGGCGTACTCGACGAACTCGCGGTAGCGCGGGTCGGGCGCGATGTCCTGCGCCTCGGGGAGGCTGAACGGGTGCGTCCCCGCGGCCGCGATCCGGTGGCCGCTCGCCCGCGCGCCCTCCTCCGCGGCGGCGCGCAGCTCCCGCAGCGCGGCGAGCGCCTCCTGCGGCGTCGCGCAGACGTTCGTGGCCAGCTCGACGATCGAGGCCAGCAGCTCCATCTTTAGGACACCCGGCAGCTCTCGCCCCTCGACGCCCGCGAGCACGGCCTCCACGCCGGACGCGAGTGCGAGCGTGTCCGCATCGAGGATCATCACCTCCTCCTCGAGCCCGAGCGACCAGAGCGCGCTCTCGCCGAAATGCTGCTCGATCAAGGGCCGTACGCTAGCCGGGGCTACGGGTTCCAGGAGCCGCGCAGGAAGCGGGCCACGTAGAGCAGCATCGTCAGGAACGCGCCGAGGAGCACGAGATAGATGCCTAGCCCGAGCCACGCGAGACCGCCGCCGCCCTCGCCGCCGCCGCCAAGCGGGTTCGGAATGCTCGGTGGCTTGAAGATCGCACGAAGCACGCTGCCGCGGGAGGATCCACCGCCCGCCGTCTCCGCATCGCCGGCTGCGCCTCGCCCGCCGCCGGCCCGGGGGTCCACCCCGGCCGCCGGCAACGAAGGAGAAGAGGCCGATGCCGCGCAGGCGACCTCGACCGGCGCGCCGCGCTGCGCTTTCGTCAAACGTCGCCCGGGCCGGACGATCTCGACCGCCACGCGCCCGACGCGCTTGTGGCTCTTTCCCTGGACCACGACGACGTCGATCATGTACCGACCGGGAGCGAGGGGCCGGCCGTGGACACGTCCGGTGAAGCGAATGCGGTTCAGCCCTCTCACACCGGCCACCCGCCTGCGGCCCATGACCTCACACGCACCGTCGGCGGAACGCACGACCAGCAGCACCTCGCCCGCCCGCTTGAGCCGGAAGCTGATCACCGTGCCACGGCGAGCCGCCGGGCCGCGCGCGGAGAAGCGCGTCCTCGTAACGCGAACGCTGCGAGCCAGTGCCGAACGCCGGGCCGCCTCGGTGCGCGGCGCGCTGCCCGCGGCAGCCCCGGGAGCCGGGGTTGCGGACGAGGCGGCGCCAGGTCGCGGGGTGACCGGCAGAGGCGGGACGCCCCGGAGAAGTGGAGGCGCCGGAGGCAGCGCAGGCGGTGGAGGCGCTGGCGGAAGCAGCGGAGGCGGTGGCAAGGGCGGAGGTGGCAAGGGTGGCAGCGGTGGCGGAGGCGGCAAGGGCGGAGGCGGCGGCGCCGTGACTGTGGGCAGCGTGGGCAGCGTCAAGGTCGGCAGCAGATCGCCGTGCGCCGGCCCCGTCAGGACCACGGCGGCAAAGAGCCCTGCGCAGCCCATGAACGCGAGCAAGATCAATCGCCGCATGTCGTACCTCCCGCCAAGTCAACGCGCGGGACGTGCGTTTCGTTACGGCCTCAACCGAGGACGAGGTTCGTCGTGCCGGAGGGAATCGCGCGCGCCTTCCCGTTCAGCGTGATGTCGACGTTCCCGGCGGCGCCGAGCTCGAGCCAGATGCGACGAGCGCGCAGCGTGACCTGCTCGCCGCTTCGGACCACCCGCTCGATCAGGACCGGCCCGGCGGCCGATCCCGCATGCGCCACGACCCAACAGTCACCCCGTGTGGCGGCAATTCGCACGCTGGCCTTCTTCGGCGTCGACCGCGTGGTCGCAGCCGGTTGCGCACGGGACTGTGGAGGCGCCGGCTTGATGGCACGCGGGGGTGGCGGGGCCGTCTGATCAGCGTGCGCTGGATCGGACACCAGTCGCCCGCTCAGCACGAGGCCGAAGACCACCGTCAGTCCGAGCGCCAAGAGCACAACGAGTGCGAAGAGCAGGTCCGAGCCCCTGCGAGGCATGGATGAAGGATTCTCACGCGGGCCGCCGTTACCTGCCGCCCAGGCGAGCTCGTCAGCGCGAGCGCCAGTCGCGGAAGGCTTCGAGCAGCGTGCGCTCAGCCTCGGGCGAGAGCGATTCGGGCGTCAGCCGGCCGGTGAGCTCGATCGTCTCGCGGATCTGCTCGAGATAGGCCGCGCAACCGGTACACCGGCCGATGTGGCCCTCGAAGCGAGCCGTGTCCTCGGGCGAGAGCGCTCCCTCGAGGTAGTCGGTCACCAGCTCGACGAACTCCTGGCAACTGAGTTGTTCGAAAACGACGGTCATGCCTGCTCCAGGTACGAGTCCAGCGCTTCCCGCACCTTTGCACGGGCGCGGTGCAGCAACACACGTTGATTGGTCTCGCTCAGGTCGAGAGCGTTACGGACCTCTTCGCTCGACCAGCCTTCGATGTCGCGCAGCGAGATGACCGCTCGCTGCGTGGCCGGCAGCGCCTCGATCGCCTCGGCCAGGCGAGCGCGCGTCTCGGCGGCGACCAGCGCTTCCTCGGGCCATGCCACCGGCTTGACCACCCAGTGCCCGGGCCAGCGCGGGTGCTCGGGGTCGAGGAAGCGGTCGGCGTCGACGGCCGCCTCGGGCACGCGCCCCGGATCCTGCAGCGCCGAGAACGGCAGCGTGCGCCCGTCGCGCACCGCCCGGGTCTTGGCGATGTTGGTCAGGATCCGGAAGATCCACGTCTTCAGCGACGAGCGGCCCTCGAAGCGGTCGAGGCCGTTGA
Organism: uncultured Actinomycetes bacterium; assembly: GCA_963772975.1. GTDB lineage: Bacteria > Actinomycetota > Thermoleophilia > Gaiellales > Gaiellaceae > AC-32. Next base: position 556,559 of record CAVYZH010000010.1, on the reverse strand, counting down.
GCACCCCGAGCCACGTCTCCTGGGCGACCTCCTCGGCGGCGGCCTGGTTGGAGACGTACATGCGGGCCACGCGGACGAGCGACGGGTTGTACTCACGCACGAGCGCCGCAAAGGCTTCTTCGTCTCCCGCCCGCAGCGCTTCGAGGAGCTGCGACTCGGCCACTGCCACGCCAGGACTGTAACGGCGAGCTCTCACGCGAGACAATGCGCCTCGTGATCGACCGATTCGACCTGGTGGTGCTCGGCGGCGGCTCCGCTGCCCGCGACGCGGCGAACATGGCGATGCGCGACTACGACGCGCGCGTGGCCCTGGTCGAGCGCGAGCGCTGGGGCGGTAGCTGTCCCAACGTCGCCTGCTCTCCGACGAAGGCGTACCTCGTCGCGGCCGAGCTGGCACACGACGTCAACCGGCGCGCGCCGGTGCTCGGGATCGAGACGGGCCCGGCTCGCGTCGACCTCGCCCGCGTCCGCGAGTGGAAGGAGTCGCTGAAGCGCTCGCAGGAACAGTGGTTGCGCGACCTCGAAGAGTCGGGCATCACGGCCGTCGCCGGGCAGGCGACGTTCATCGGACCGCGCACGCTCCGCGTCGGCGAGCGCGAGCTGGACGCCGACCGGATCCTGGTCGCGACCGGCTCCCGCACTGCCGTCCCGCCGGTCGAGGGGATCGACGAGATCGACTGGCTCGACCACATCTCGGCGCTCGACTTGACCGAGGTGCCGCGCTCGCTGCTCGTCGTCGGGTGCGGGGCGGTCGGGCTCGAGTTCGGGCAGATGTTCTCGCGCTTCGGCGCCCAGGTGCGCCTCGTCGATGCAGCCCCGCGGCTCGCCCCGCTCGCCGACGCCGACGCCTCGGAAACGCTCGCCGCGGCATTACAGGCCGAAGGGATGGAGCTCACAGCGAACGTCTTCGTTCAGCGCGTGCGCCAGGACGGCGGCGAGGTGGTGGCGACGATCGCGCCGCGGGACGGGTCCGTCGCGTACGAGCGGCGTGCTCAGAGACTGCTGCTCGCTTCGGGACGGGTGCCCAACGTCGAGGAGCTCGACCTCCAGGCGGCCGGCGTCGCGACGACAAAGAGCGGGATCACGGTGGACGAGCACCTGCGCACCTCGGTGCAGGGCATCTGGGCGGCCGGCGACGTGACCGCCGTCGCGCAGTTCACGCCGATCGCCCAGTACCAGGCCCGCGTCGCGGTAGCCGACATGTTCGGCGAGGACACAGCCGGCGCCGATTACTCCGTGCTCCCGACCTCGATCTTCACCGACCCTGAGCTCGCCGGCGTCGGGCTCACCGAGGAGCAGGCGGGGGAGCAGGGCCACGACGTCGGCGTCGTGCGCAACGAGCGCGTCAAGCGGTTCCAGTTCGTCGGTGAGGAGCACGGGCTGTTCAAGATCGTCTTCGACCGCGGCACTCGGAAGGTGCTCGGCCTCCACGTCGTCTCGCGCAGCGCCAGCGAGATCGTGCAGGGCTTCTCGCTCGGAGTGCGCCTCGGCGCGACAGTCGACGACCTGGCGCACATGCACCACGTCTTCCCGACGTTCGGCGAGGGCGTCAAGGCCGCCGCCGAGCGCGCCGTGCCGGCGATGGCCGACCTCGTCGACTCATCCTTCATGGACTAGGAAAACAAGAAGGAGGCCGGGGCAGGCTTCCGGCCTCCTTCTTTCGATCCCGGCGCGCCGTGCTGGCGTACGGCGCGGCCGGGAACCGGGCCCCAGGGGGTAGGGGCCGACTTGGCGGTCAGCCAGGGGAGATCGGCTGCCGTCCCAACTTGACTGTCACGGTGCGTTTCCCGTCTCCGCGATACACCTCGAGCTGCGCGTCGTCGCCCGGCTGCTTCTGCCCGATCACGTCCCGGAGCTGATCGAGCGAGTAGAGCGGCGTCGAGTCGATCTTCGTGATCAGGTCGCCACCCAGCGGGTACGTCTCGCCGGCGAGCGTCGCGTTGCCCGTCCCAGCGCGCAGGCCGGCCTTGGCGGCCCCGCTGCCGGGCTGGACGCTCGCGACGAGCAGGCCGTGCGTCGCGGGCAGGTGGAAGAGCTTGGCGGCGGTCTGCGCGACCGGCTGCACCGAGATGCCGAGGTACGCGTGCTCGGCATGTCCGCTCTTGATGATCTGCGCCGCGACCGTCTTGACGGTGTTGATCGGGACCGCGAAGCCGATCCCGACGTTGCCGCTCGCGCCCGAGTCGCCTGCTGCGATCTGGGAGTTGACGCCGATCACGTTGCCGCGGGCGTCGAGCAGCGGTCCGCCCGAGTTGCCCTTGTTCAGCGCGGCGTCGGTCTGGATCACGTGGTCGATCGAGTAGCTGTTCGGCGCGCGGATCACCCGCTGTAGGGCGCTGACGATCCCGGCCGTGACGGTGCGGTCGTAGCCGAACGGATTGCCGATCGCCACCACCGAGTCGCCGACGCGGACCGCGTCCGAGTTGCCGAGCGCGAGCGGCGTCAGCGCCCGCGCGTGGGTATCGACCTGCAGGATCGCGATGTCCGTGGACGGGTCGGCGCCGACGAGCTTCGCCTTCATGCTCTCGTTGTTCGAGAAGCTGACGTCAATCGAGCGCGCGCGCTCGACCACGTGGTAGTTCGTGACGACGTGGCCGGCCTTGTCGATCACGAAGCCCGAGCCGAGCGCCTGCGACTTCTGCTGCGCCGGGAACGCGAACCCGAACGGGTCGACCCCCGGGGTCGAGACGACCTGCGTCGCGGTCACCTGGACGACCCCGGGGGCTGCGTGCTTGTAGATCGCGTTCACCGAGAGCGCGCCGGCCCTGGCGGCCGCGGGCTCGTTCAGCGAGATCGGTGAGGGAAGTGGCGCGGCGACTTCGCGGACGGTCGTGGTCGAGTCGAGCCCGCCGACGAGCGCGGCGCCGCCGAGGGCGAGGGCCCCGCCCAGCGCGGCCGCGGCCACCAGCCCGGCTGCGTAGATCACCCGCATGCGTCCTGCCACGGACCGCGTTATATCCGGGTCGTGTTCAACCCCCGTTATGCGGCGTTAAGCCTCGGTTAAGCCGCTTCGCGTAACCGATCGGCGGGGTGCGCCGTTACGCATCCGACAACAACCGCCGAAGGGGGTCTCCATCGTGTCGATTCTCTGGATCATCCTGATCATCGTGCTCGTCCTTCTACTGCTCGGGTTCTTCTCGCGCGGTCGCTGGTAGGACTCGGCTGACGAACGATTGGGCCGCCCGGCACTTGCCGGGCGGCCGGTCCGACGCGATCCTGACCGGGTGGATCGCGAGGCCGTTCTCGAGGTTCTGGCCAGGGCCGACGGCTCGGCCGAGCTGCCCCGGATGGGCGGCATGGCCCGCGCCGACGGCGTCGTGATCGCGAGCGCCGACCACTGGGCGTTCGCGGCGCGCGACGGCAGCGTGCGTGCAGGCTCGATGCCGCAGCCGCCCGAGCTGCTGCGGCGCGTGCCGCTCGTGCGCGGGCTGATCCGGCTGGGCTCGGCGCTGGCTCCACTCTTCCGAGGCGCCGGTGTTGCTGGTCGCGGCGAGCGGGTGCTGCTCGTCGCCGCCCTGCTCGCGCCTCTCTCGCTGATCCTCCTCCCGCAGTCGGCCTCGCTGCCGCTCGGAATCGGCACGGCGGTGGTCCTGCTCGCCTGGATGCTGCGCGGCCGCACACTCTTCCTGCACGGCGCCGAGCACCGCGCGATCGCGGCCGCCGAGGAGCGGCGCCTGGTCGCGAGCTGGAACGCCGAGGCGAGGCCCTCGCGCTTCGCGCCTCGCTGCGGGACCAACTTCGCGGCGCTGGTGGTGCCGGTTTCGGTCGCCTTCGACCGCTTCTGGCCGGTCGCCCCCGCGCTCTACACGCCCTTCGCCGTCTCGCTGCTCTCGCTGGCACTGACGATGGAGCTCTGGCAGCTCGTCCAGACCTCGCGCTCACGGCTCGCACGGGTCTTTCTCCTGCCCGGCCTGGCGCTGCAGCGCGTAACCACGCGCGAGCCATCGGACGAGGAGACGCAGCTCGCGCTGATTGCCGTCGCAGCGGTTCTGCGGCATGAACTAGCGTAGGGATAAAGGATTCGGCGCGTCTGCGCCGATAGAGAACGGAAGATGCCGCCCGTCTACCGTGGCCATTTCGGCAAGCCTCAGGCCGAGCGCCTGCTTTGGCGTGCCGGCTTCGGCCCCCGCCCCGGCGAGGCCGAGCGCCTCGCGAAGCTCGGGCTCGAGGGCGCGGTGCACGCCCTCATGCGCCCCGGCCGCGACCGCCTGAAGGGCCCGCGGCCGCACGACGACCGCGGACGGAAGCTCTCGCCCTACGACCGCTGGGGCCACGACCAGCTCTGGTGGCTCGACCGGATGGTCCGGACGAGCAAGCCCCTGCACGAGCGCATGACGCTCGTCTGGCACGACTGGTTCGCCACCTCGCGCGACGGTGTCGGCCCGGCGAAGCTGATGCTGCGCCAGAACCAGCTCTTCCGCCGGGTCGGCCTGAGCTCGTTCCCCGGCCTCTTGGCGGAGGTCACGCGCGACCCCGCGATGCTGCTCTGGCTCTCGGGCGTCGACAACGAGAAGGGCTCGCCGAACGAGAACTACGCGCGCGAGCTGATGGAGCTGTTCACGCTCGGCGCCGACCGCGGCGCGTACACCGAGCACGACGTGCGCGAGCAGGCCCGGGCGCTGACCGGCTTCCGCTACACGTGGAACAACAAGCTCGGCCCGGTTCGCTTCCGGTACGACCCGAAACGTCACGACACCGGCTCGAAGCGGATCTTCGGCAAGCGCGGCCACTTCGACTGGCGCGACTCGTGCCGCCTCTGCGTCCACCACCGGAAGCACCCGTCGTTCTTTGTGACGAAGCTCTGGGGCTACTTCGTCCCGGTTCCGCCGAGCGCAGGCACGCGGCGGTCGCTCGAGCGGCTCTACGTCCACAGTGGCTACGAGATCGCCCCGGTCGTCGGCGCGATCCTGCGCCACCCCGCGCTCTACACCGGGCCGCGCATGGTCAAGTCGCCGGCGCTCTACCTCGCCGGCCTGTTGCGCGGGCTCGGCCGCGGGATCGACACCGAGGCCTGGACGTGGCTGCTCCAGCTTGCGGGCCAGCAGCTCTTCTACCCGCCGAACGTCGCCGGCTGGGACGACTCACGCTGGCTCGACACGGCCACCTTCCGCGCGCGCTGGGAGATCGCGGGGTACGCGATCCGGCCGAAGGTCCTGAAGGAGTCCGCGAAAGAACGTGCCCGGCAAACCCGACAAGCTGGTCGAGTCGCGCGCCCGCGCGCTGCTGGGGGAGCCGACGCTCACCGGGCAGACCGAGGCGGCGCTAGCGAGCTTCGCCAGGCACGCGCTCCGCGACGCCGACTCCCACTGGAAGAAGCAGCAGTACCCGCCGCTGATCGAGAACGCCATGCGCCAACTGCTCGCCACCGCCCCCGACCTGCAGACCTGCTGATGAGCCGTTCCTGCCACCACTGCGACGAGTTCACGCGCGTCTCCCTGCTCCGGCGTGGCGCCGCCGAGGCCGGCCGCGGGCTGCCCGCGATCGAGCCCGGCATGCCGGCGCCCGCGGGCACGGGCCTCGACCGGCGCAGCTTCGTCTCGGGCGCGCTTGGCCTTGCGCTCTCGGTCTACGGGCTCGGCAAGCTGCGGCTGTTCGAGGACGGGATCGCGAAGGCAGCCTCGGGGCCCGCGCAGCCGGTGCTCGTCTCCGTCTTCCTGCCCGGCGGCGCCGATTCGCTGTCGGTGCTCTACCCGGCGCTCGACCCGAACTACCGGAAGCTGCGCCCGACGCTGGCGCTGCCCGACTCGGCCGGCCCTGCCTTCTCGGAGGACACCCGCCTGCACTGGCACCCGAAGCTGCAGCCGCTGGCGACGCTGCACGGCGAGGGCAAGGTCTCGGTCATGCCGGCGATCGGTTACACGCACCCTGACCAGTCGCACTTCACCTCGCGCCACTTCTGGGAGGTCGGCGCGACCGATTCGCGCCTGGCGAGCGGCTGGATGGGCCGCTACCTCGACCACCACGGGACGAACGACAACCCGCTCCAGGGGCTCTCGCTCGACTACCAGCTCCAGCCTGCCCTGGCCTCGACGAAGGTGCCGGTCGCCTCGCTGGCCGCGCCCGACCAGTACACGTTCTGGGCGCCGGGCGTCTGGGGCGAGGTCGAGGACCCGGATGCTCGCGACGCTCGGCAGGCTCGGCGCGCACCGCTCGCGATCCGTTCCTGAACCAGGCCGCGAAGGCAATCAAGCAGTCCGACCGCCTGCGTCGGCAGCTCGCGCCGTTCGCCAAGAACTCCGACCACGGCTTCGGCAGCCCGGTGGCGTACCCGGACGACGACAGCGGCTTCCCGCGCCAGCTCGCCGGGCTTGCCGCGATGCTGGCCGCGAAGCTGCCGCTGCACTGCGTCGCGCTGACCGCGCCGGGCGAGTACGACACGCATTCCGACCAGCCGCAGGCGCTCGCCGACGGGCTCGACCTCACCGCTCGCACGCTGCTCGCGTTCCAGCGCGACCTCGAGGCCCGCGGCCTCGCCGACCGCGTGCTGACGCTCGTCTGGTCGGAGTTCGGCCGCCGCGGCGAGGAGAACGGCAGCGACGGCACCGACCACGGCGCGGCCGGCACCGCCTTCCTGATCGGCGCACGCGCGCGCGGGCAGATGGTCGGCGAGTTCCCGGGCCTCGCGAACGGCCTCGACCGCGACGGCAACCTGAAGCCGACCTCGGACTTCCGCGGCGTCTATTGCTCGCTGCTCGAACAGTGGCTCGGCGCTGACCCGTCGGCGGTGATCCCAGGCGCGAAGGCCTTCGCGCGGTCGGCGCTCGTCAAGTGAAGACGCTCGGAATCGTCGCGATGGCGTTCGCGTTCGGCTACCACCCGACGCCGGCACGGCTCGGTGTCAGCGCCGAGGAGTTCCACCTCACGCTCACGCGGCCCGCGGTGAAGGCGGGCGTGCTCGAGATCGAGCTGCAGAACGACGGCGAGGACCCCCATGACCTGCGGGTGCGCCGGGTCGGCGGCGACCACACCTTCACGATCCCGCTGACGCAGCCCGGAAAGCGCCGCACGCTCGCGCTCCATGTCCGGCCCGGGCGCTACCGGCTCTGGTGCTCGATCGCCGACCACCGCACGCTCGGCATGCAGACGGACCTGCGCGTCCGCTGAGAGAATGGGCGCGTGCATGAGCGCCTGACCGTCGCCTGCGCCCAGGTCGAGCCCGTGATCTTCGACCGGGACGCGACGATCGAGAAGGTCGGCCGGACCACCGCCGAGGCCGCGGGCGAGGGCGCGCGGCTGGTCGTCTTCCCGGAGGCGGTGATCCCCGCCTACCCGTCCTCGATCTGGGCGAAGGCGCTCGCCGGCTGGGCCGAGGACGGTGCCAAGGAGGCGTTCGCGCTGCTCGCCCGCGAGGCGGTCGAGGTGCCCGGCCCGGCGGAGCGGCGGCTCGGCGAGCTGGCGCGCGAGCAGGAGGTCTGGCTCGTCACCGGCGTGACCGAGCGCGACCCCGCCCACCCGGGCACGCTCTACAACACGCTGCTCTTCCACTCGCCGGACGGCGAGCTCGCGCTCAAGCACCGCAAGCTCGTGCCGACGAACCACGAGCGCCTCGTCTGGGGCCCGGGCGACGGCGGCGGGCTCAAGGCGGTCGAGACGCCCTACGGCCGGCTCGGCGGGCTCGTCTGCTGGGAGAACTACATGCCGCTCGCGCGCTTCGCGCTCTACGAGTCCGGGATCGAGCTGTACGTCGCGTCGACGGCCGACGACAGCGAAGAGTGGCAATCCACCCTCGTGCACATCGCGCGCGAGTCGCGTTGCTTCGTGATTGCGCCGTCGCACTTCCAGCGGGCCAGGAGCTACCCGGACGACTTCCCGCTCGCGCGCCTGCTCGAGGGCGTGGACGTGATCGGCCGCGGCGGCTCTGCCATTCTCGCCCCGGACGGCTCGTACCTGGCCGGCCCGCTGTGGGACGAGGAGGGCGTCCTCTACGCCGAGCTCGACCCGGCACGGCTGGACGGCGAGCGGCAGCGCTTCGACCCGACCGGTCACTACCACCGCCCCGACGTGTTCCGCCTCGACCTCAACAGGGAGGGATAACCCCGATGGCCACCATCCTCTGCGTGCTCTACGACGACCCCGTGACCGGCTATCCGCCGGAGTACGCGCGGGACGCGATCCCGGTGATCGCGGGTTATTACGGCGGCCAGACCGCGCCGACGCCCGAGGCGATCGACTTCACCCCCGGCGCGCTCCTCGGGAGCGTTTCCGGCGAGCTCGGGCTGCGGCCCTTCCTCGAGGAGCGCGGGCATACCTTTACCGTCACGGCCGACAAGGACGGGCCGGACTCGACCTTCGAGCGCGAGCTTCCGGAGGCGGAGATCGTGATCTCGCAGCCGTTCTGGCCGGCCTACCTGACCGCCGAGCGGATCGCGAAGGCACCCGGCCTGAAGCTCGCGGTGACCGCTGGGATCGGATCGGACCACGTCGACCTCCAGGCAGCGAGCGGCGCAGGGATCACCGTCGCGGAGGTCACCTACTCCAACAGCATCAGCGTCTCCGAGCACGTCGTGATGGCGATCCTGGCGCTTGTGCGCAACTACATCCCCTCGTACCAGTGGGTGGTCGAGGGCGGCTGGAACATCGCGGACTGCGTCTCGCGCTCCTACGACCTAGAAGGCATGCAGGTCGGAACCGTGGGCGCCGGGCGGATCGGCTCGGCCGTGATGCGGCGGCTGCAGCCCTTCGAGGTCGGGCTCCACTACACCGACCGCCACCGCCTGCCCGCTGAGGTCGAGGACGAGCTCGGCGTCACCTACCACCCGAACGTCGAGTCGCTCGTCGAGGTCTGCGACGTGGTCACGATCAACGCGCCGCTGCATCCCGAGACGGAACACCTCTTCGACGCGGCGCTGATCGGCCGGATGAAGCGCGGTGCGTACCTCGTGAACACCGCCCGCGGCAAGATCTGCGACCGCGAAGCCGTCGCCGCGGCCTGCGACTCGGGCCACCTGGCCGGCTATGCGGGCGATGTCTGGTTCCCGCAGCCGGCGCCGGCCGATCACCCCTGGCGAACCATGGCCCACCACGGCATGACGCCGCACATCTCCGGATCGAGCCTCTCCGCCCAGGCGCGCTATGCGGCCGGCGTGCGCGAGATTCTCGAGTGCTGGTTCGACGGGCGGCCGATCCGCGAGGAGTACCTGATCGTCGACGCGGGCCGGCTCGCCGGAGCCGGCGCGCACTCCTACAGCGCAGGCGACGCGACCGGGGGCTCGGAGGAGGCGGCGCGGTTCAGGCGCTGAGCAGACGCGCCTCGAGCGGATCCTCGCCGTCCGGCGTGACCCGGTAGGCGTGCGAACCGTCGCGTGAGCTGACGACCTCGGCCAGCTCGATGCCGTCGAAGCGCAGCGCGACGCAGTCGTCGGCCGCGAGCCCGGGCGGGAAGCCGTCGCGGACCAGCCGCGTGTAGACGGGCCGGCGCTCGCCCTCCCCGTCGTAGTGCGGGCAGGCGCTGCCGGGCAAGAAGCCGAGCCCGTCGCGCATCCCCTCGAGCTGCGGGCCGAACGAGTCGGTCACGCCGGCCTCGAACCAGCAGATCATCCCGGCGCTCCAGCCGGCGAGGACGACGCCTGCCTCCCACGCCTCGCGCAGGATCGCGTCGAAACCGTGGACGCGCCAGATCGCGAGCGCATTGGCCGTGTTCCCGCCGGAGACGTAGATCGCGTCCTGCCCGAGGGCGAGCTCCCGCAGGTCGCTCGGCGGCCACGGGAAGAACGGCAGGTGCGAGACGACGGCCCGATCGTGCAGCTGCGTGACGAGGCTCAGCGTCGGCTCGGCCGCGTCGGCAATGGCCGTCGGCACGACCAGCACGCGCGGCCGCTCGGCGCCCGTCAGCCCGAGCCAGTAGTCCTCGAGCGGCCGCCGCTCCTCGTCCTCCCACGAGATCCCGCCCATCGCGACGATCGTGCCGGCCATGTGCGAACGGTATCGTCGGCGGCGTGCCGGATCCCTCTCGACTCGCGTTGTTCGTCGGCGCCGCGCTGCTGCTGCTCGTCGTCCCGGGGCCCTCGGTGCTCTACATCGTCACGCAGAGCGTCTCGCACGGCCGCCGTGCCGGGATCGTCTCCGTGGCCGGGATCACGACGGGAACGCTCGTCCACATCGTGGCGGCGACGGTCGGGCTCTCAGCGCTGCTCGCGTCCTCCGCGCTCGCCTTCGACGTCGTCAAGTACGTCGGCGCCGCCTACCTGATCGCCGTCGGCATCCGCCGCCTGGCCGGCTGGGAGCGCGGGGTCGGCGCACCAGCGCGCGGCACGCGCGACCTCGGCCGGCTCTACCGCCAGGGGATCGTCGTGAACACGCTCAATCCGAAGACGGCGCTCTTCTTCCTCGCCTTCCTGCCGCAGTTCGTCGACCCGGGCCGCGGCACGCCCTGGCTGCAGATCCTCGCGCTCGGCCTGCTGTTCGCCGCGCTCGGCTTCTTCAGCGACGGCGCGTGGGCGCTCGTCGCCGGGACGCTCGGCGAGCGTCTCCGCCGCAGCCGGCGCTTCCCCGCGGTGCAGCGCTACGTCTCCGGCTCGGTCTTCGTCGGCCTCGGCGCGGTCGCGGCACTCACTGCGCCGGTGAAGCAGCGCTAGCTAGAGCAGGTAGTCGAGCGCCAGCCCGAGGCCGAACAGGAACAAGGCGAGCAGGCCGAAGAAGACCGAGCTGTTGACCGCGCGCTGCCGCGGGACGCTCGCTTCCGCCCCGTAGGCGCCGTAGGAGCGGTACGAGCGGCCGACACCGGTCCCGCCCAGCACGGCCAGCACGCCGACGCCGGCGCCGGCGAAGTAGAAGGCCGTCGGCAGCACGTCGCCGAGCGGACTTCCCGAGTGCCGCGCCACCAGCCAGCCGATCAGCACCACCGAGCCGACGGACCCGACGAGGAGCAGCGCCAACCGCACGAGCCCGCGCAGGATCACGGCGCGTCGCGTGGTCGGCGCGCGCCGCTCACGGCGCCGCCGTCTCGGCTTCTCGACCTTGGTCGGATCCTGCGGCTCGTAGTCGAACATCGACTGCAGCTCGCCGCTCATCGGCGTCAGCCGATCCCGTCTGCGCCGCCGTTCCATCGCCGGATACAGTGCCGGTCCCGGGGTGCCGCGGCAAGCGGCTGAGATCACACCCGTCGAACCTGATCTGGCTCGCACCAGCGAAGGGAGCGGATGGAGCAGCAGCAGACACCGAGTTGGGGCATCACGCCTGTCCCGGAGCGCCTGCGCGTGCTCGGTCTCTTCGACCTGACGCTGCTCTGGGGGAACCTCTCGGTCAGCCTGCTCGTGATCGTCGCGGCCGCCGGGCTCGTGCCGATGCTCTCGCTGCCGCAGGCGGTGGTGGCAATCGTGATCGGCGCCCTCGCCGGAAACGTCTTGCTCGGTCTGGCCGGCGCGATCGGCGCGGACGCTCGCGTGCCGGGGATGGTGGTGCTGCGCGCACCGCTCGGCCGCCGCGGCTCCTACGCGCCGACCGTCCTCAACGTGGCTCAGAACCTCGGCTGGTCTACCTTCGAGCTGATCATCATCTCGACCGCGGCCGCAGCCCTCTCGGAGCGCGTTTTCGGCTTCCGCGAGCGCTGGCTCTGGGCGCTGGTCTTCGGTGCGATCTCGCTGGCGCTCGGGCTACTGGGCCCGATCGGCTTCGTCCGTCGCTACCTGAAGAAGTTCGCCGTCTGGGCGGTCGCGGCCTCGATCGTCTATCTGACCTGGTGGGTGCTCGACAGGGCGAACCTGCATGCGCTCTGGCACCAGCCGGGCACGGGCGGGGTCACGATTGGCCAGGGGATCGACCTCGTGATCGCCAACATCGTCTCCTGGACGCCGCTCGCCGCCGACTACACCCGCTTCGCACGTGACCGGCGCAGCGCGTTCTTCGGCGCCGGGGTCGGCTACCTGCTGCCGACCGTTTGGTGCTTCGGGATCGGCTCGCTGCTCGTGCTCTCGCGCGACCTGAGCGAGCCGACGCAGATCCCGACCGTGGTCGCCACCGGCAGCGCGCTCGCGGTGATCGCGCTGCTGATGCTGACCGTGGACGAGAGCGACGAGGCGTTCGCCGACATCTACTCGACGGCGGTCTCGCTGCAGAACCTCATCCCGGCCGCGTCGCAGCGGCTGCTGATCGTGCTCGTCGCGTCGACGGCGACCGCCGGCGCGATCGTGATCGACCTCGGCAACTACCTGACCTTCCTCTATCTGCTCGGCTCGGTCTTCGTGCCGCTGTTCGCCGTGCTGCTCGCGGACTGGCTCGCGCGCGGCTCGCACTACTCCGAACGCGACATCTTCGAGGGGCCGCGCGTGCGCTGGCCGCTCCTCGCCGCGTGGGCGGCCGGCTTCGCCCTCTACCAGTGGCTGTCGCCGCAGGGGCCGAGCTGGTGGACCGGCGTCGTCGAGCATCTGAGCCCCGGGCACGCGCGGCTGACGGCCTCGCTGCCGAGCTTCGCGCTCGCGTTCTGCCTGACGCTGGTCGCGAACCGCGTAGATTCGCTCCGTGCGGCCGCTCGCAGTCGTCGGGAACCTCTCGCTCGACCGCGTTGACGGCGGCGAGCCGCGGGCGGGCGGCGCGCCGTTCCACGCGGCCCGCGCCCTGCGTGTGCTCGGCCGGCCGGCGATCGTGGCGGCCAAGGGCGCCGAGGCCGACCGTCGTCTGCTGTTGCCGCCGCTCGTGCGCCTCGGCCTGCCGGTGCTCTGGCGCGGCGGCGACTCGACTGCCTCGTTCTCGTTCCGTTACTCGGGCAGCGTGCGGTCGATGGTGGTCGACGCGCTCGGCCCGGCCTGGACGCCCGCCGACCTGCGCGGGCTCGAGCGGGCGAACTGGGTGCACGTCGGCCCGCTCGCCCGCTCGGACTTCCCGGCCGAGACCCTGGCCGTACTCGCTCGCGACCGTCGCTTGTCGTTCGACGGACAGGGCCTGGTGCGGCCCGCGCGGACGGGCCCGCTCGTGCTCGACGCCGAGTACGACCCGGACGTGCTGCGCCATGTCTCGGTGCTGAAGCTGGCGGAGGAGGAGGCGCACGTGCTGGTCGGCGAGCCGGAGGCCGAGGCGCTGGCCTTGCTCGGCGTGCCGGAGATCCTGGTCACCTTGGGCTCCGAGGGCTCGCTCGTCTTCGCCGACGGCCGGCTCGAGCCGGTTCCGGCGCGGACGCTCCCGGACGGGGTCGACCCGACCGGCGCCGGCGACGCGTTCTCGGCGGCCTACCTCGTCTCGCGCTCGGCCGGCTACGCCCCGGTGCCCGCGGCTCGCCGCGCAAGCGCGGTCGCGGCCGACGTCCTCGCCCGGACGCTCTCGTGAGAGCGCTCGTGCGCACGGTGGACGGCGTGTTCGAGGTCGACCTCGAGGAGGACATCGTGCTCGGCCCTTCGTCCGAAGCGGTCGAGGCGCAAGAGGTACCGCTCTCGCTCCCGCTGGTCGTCGCCGCGGCCGCGTCCGGCTCGACTGTGATCGCGGTCGTCGACCGCCGCCCGCCTTTGGCGGTCTCGAACGACGCCGGCCGGACGTGGCGCGAGGCCGGCGGCGGGCTGCCACCCGGGAGGGCGATCGCGATCGCAGAGGACGATCCCGACCACGTCGTCTACGCGGCCCGCAACCGGCTCTACGAGTCGACGAACGGCGGCGTCTTCTGGCAGGCGCTCACACCGGAGCTCCCGGAGATCGAGGCGGTCGAGCTCAGGGAAGCCTGAACTCGCCGCGCGCGACGATCACCGCGCTGCCGCCGACCTCGACCCGCTCGAGCGCCTCGGCCGTTCCGTCGGCCCGCGCGAACAGGGTCGAGGGGCGCCCGATCTCGACGCCCTGCGTGATCTCGATCTCCTCGCCGAAGCCGATCCGGCCGTGCCGGGCGAGGTGGACCGCGAGCGGCCCGGCGGCCGAGCCGGTGGCGGGATCCTCGGTGACGCCGCCGCCCGGCGCGAACATGCGCGAGCGCCACTGCGTCCCTTCGCCTGCGAAGCAGTAGGCGCCGAGCAGCCCCGACAGGTCGAGCAGCGCGCCGACGTCCGGCCGCAGTGCTGCCAGCTCCTCGACCGAGCCGAGCCCGACGTAGACGAACTGGGCGCCGTTGTCGTAGCGCTCGACCGGCAGCTCGGACCGCTCGACCCCTAGCGCCGCAAACAGCGCCTCGGCGTCACCGTACGGCTGCCAGGTCGGCAGCGGCTGGAGCATCTCGCCGAAGACGATGCGATCGCCCTCGCGCTCCAGCGCGACCAGCACGATCCCCGACAGGGTTTCGAACCGGATCTCCATGAGCTGCAGCGGGCCTCCGAGCACGAACGCCGAACCGAGGATGGGGTGCCCGGCGAAGGGGAGCTCGACCGCGGGTGTGAAGATCCGGAGCCGCGCGTGCCCGCCCGCCTCGGGCGGCAGGACGAAGACCGACTCCGACAGGTTCAGCTCGCGTGCCAGCCGTTGCATCTCCTCGTCGTCGAGGCCGCGCGCGTCCGTGAAGACCGCTAGCGGGTTTCCGGCCAGCGGCGTATCGGTGAAGACATCCGCCACGACGTATCGAAAGGTGCGCACGACCGAAGACTATGCTCCGGCCCGTGCGGCTCGTGATCGTCCGCCACGCCGAAGCCGCGTCCGGGGAGCCGGACGAGCTCAGGCCCCTCACCGCGGCAGGCCGCGACACCGCCAGGGTGCTCGGGAAGCGACTGGCCGACGAGGGCCTTGTCCCCGACGCAGTCCTGACGAGCCCGCTCCTGCGTGCGCGAGAGACCGCCCAGGAGCTCGCACGGCCGGCCGGGCTCGACCCCGAGCCGGACGAGCGGCTCGCTCCCGGGGCAACCGCCGAGGCGGTGCGGGCGGCCGCGGAGGAACGCGGCCAGACCGTGATCGTCGTCGGCCACCAGCCCGACTGCTCCCGCATCGCGGCCGCGCTCAGCGGAGGCGAGGAGCCCGCCTTCCCGCCCGGCGGGATGCTCGCGCTCGAGCTCCCGTGAGCGCGATCGCCGTCCGCGGCCTGCGCAAGACCTACGGCGCGCTCGAAGCGGTGCGCGGGATCGACTTCGAGGTTCAGCGCGGAGAGGTCTTCGGCCTGCTCGGGCCCAACGGCGCAGGCAAGACGACCACGGTCGAGATCCTCGAGGGCTACCGCAAGCGCGACGGCGGCGAGGTCGAGGTGCTCGGCACCGACCCGGCGCGCGCCGGCGGCGATTGGCGCGAGCAGATCGGCGTGGTGCTCCAGTCCTCGGCCATGTACGAGACCCTCACGCCGACCGAGATGCTCCGCCTGTTCGCCGGTTACTACCGCGAGCCGCGGCCAGTGGAAGAGGTGATCGAGCTCGTCGGTCTGCAGGAGAAGCGCGACGAACGGGTGCGGCGGCTGTCGGGCGGCCAGCGCCGCCGGCTCGACCTCGGGCTCGCGCTCGTCGGCGACCCGGAGCTGATCTTCCTCGACGAGCCGACGACTGGCTTCGACCCAGCCGCCCGCCGCCGCGCCTGGGAGACGATCCGCGGCCTGCGCGGCCTCGGCAAGACGATCCTGCTGACGACCCACTACCTCGACGAGGCCGAACGGCTGGCCGACCGGGTGGCCGTGCTCGCGCAGGGACAGATCGTGGCCTCGGGGGCGCCTGCCGAGCTGACGGGCTCGGTGCCGGACACCGAGATCCGCTACCGCGAGAACGGCCGCGAGGTCGTGCTCGAGACCGGCGAGCCCACCCGCGTCTTGAATGAGCTGACCGGCCGCGCGCTCGCCGAGGGACGCGAGCTCGAGGGCCTCGTCGTGCGCCGTCCGAGCCTCGAAGAGGTCTACCTGAGCCTGACCGAGGAGAGCCAGGAATGAGGCTCTTCCGGCACGAGCTGAAGGGCGAGCTGCTGCTCTACACCCGCAGCCGCGAGCTGGCGTTCTTCACCTTCCTGCTGCCGATGATCTTCTTCGTCCTGCTCGGCTCGACCTACGGGCACGACACGGTCGACGGGGTCAAGGGCTCGCACTACCTGCAAGCCGGAATGATCGGCTACAGCGCGATCTCGATCGCCTTCGCCGGGCTCGCAATCGTGCTTGTGATCCGCCGCGAATCGGGGATCCTGAAGCGGCTGCGCGCGACGCCCCTGCCGGCGCCGGCCTACATCGCGGCGCTGCTGACGTCGTTCCTGGCCGCTTTCGCGGTCGAGGTCGCGGGCCTGATCCTGCTGGGCCGTGTCCTGTTCGGAATCCCCGCTCCCGACCGGATCGGCTCGCTGGTGCTGGCGCTGCTCCTCGGGGCGGTCGCCTTCTGCGGCCTCGGGATCGGCCTGAGCGGCCTGATCAAGAGCGCGGAGGGCGCCTCGGCGGTGGTGAACGCGATCTACCTGCCGGCCTCGTTCATCGCGGGTGCCTTCTTCTCGGCCGCGCATTTTCCCTCGGTCCTGCGCGGGATCGCCGACGTGCTGCCCCTGACCTACTTCCTGCGGCTGATCCGCAACGTGATGCTGCACGACCAGGCGATCTGGACGCAGGGCACGAATGTGGCTGTGGTAGCGGCCTGGGGGCTGCTCGGAGTGATCGTCGCCCTGCGTTATTTCCGCTGGGAGCCGAGCGAGGGTTAGGTTCGCGGCCGAGCGGCTATACGAGTTGCGATGAGGGCCGAGCCGCAGATTGCCTTCTGCGTGCGAGAAGTCGAACCGCCGGGGGTCGAAGTCCGAGTGAACTTCGGCGTCTTCGCGGGACGCGGGGCGACTCCCGCCGAGATCGACGAGCTCGCCAAGTCGCTCCTGCCCAAGGTGGGCGAGGTCGCGATCGTCGCCGAGCAGCGTCACGAGATCGGCGAGGAAGCCGAGGCGTCGCTGAACCAGGTGCGAATCGAGGTCTCTCCCGAGCATCTGCCCGACGACGAGCACGAGCTCGACATGCTCTGCGGGCGTCTGGTCGAGGCAGCCGAGCAGTGGGCGAACGCGTGCTTCGCCGACCGGCCGCGCGCTGACATGGAGGCCTAGCTTCCGCGCACCCAGAGGGTCTCGATCGCCAGCACGATCAGGCGGTCGAGCGTCACGAGCCCGAAGCCAACGCCCCACACGATCAGCGTCTTGCGCTCGTGCTCGATACCCAGGCCGGCACCCGCGAAGAAGAGGATCGCCGCCACCAGCAGCAGCGCCGCTCGCACGGCGCGCAGGTCGATCGTCATCTGTGCCTCCCTCTCGTCAGGACGCGCGGAGTATCTACGCGCGGGCCAATCGCTTGTTCGACGTCCGTCCGGCGCTGGCAGCGTGCAGGGCGAAGCGGACGAGCGCGCGTGGCATCTTCTCGGCGCGCGCGACCGTCTCGTCGAGCGCCGTCACGAACCAGTCGAGATCGTCCTCGTCGATGACCAGCGGCGGCAGCGCCTTGAGCACGTTCAGGCCGTGGCCGGCGACCTGGCTGAGCACGCGGTGATCGCGGAAGAGCGGCACGACCACGAGCTGGGCGAACAGAGCGGGCTGGATCCGCTCGAGCAGTTTCCAGGTGCGCGAGCCGCCCTCGGGCTCCTCGAACTCGATCGCCCACATCAGGCCGAGGCCGCGCACGTCCTTGACGACCGGCGAGCGCTCGACCAGCGGCCGCGTCCGCTCGAGCAGCTGCTCGCCGAGTCGGGCGCTGCGCTCGACGAGGCCCTGACTGTCGAGCTCCCGCAACGTGGCCAGGCCGGCGACCATCGCGAGGTCGTTCGGCGCGAAGGTCGACCCGTGGCTGACCGCGTTCGGCAGCGAATCGAAGACGCCCTCGTAGACGGCGTCGCTCATCAGCAGCGCGCCAACCGGGACATAGCCGCCGGAGAGCGACTTGGCGACGGTGATCAGGTCCGGCTCGAGGCCCCAGTGCTCGAGCGCCAGCAGGCGGCCGGTGCGGCCGAAGCCGGTCTGGACCTCGTCGACGCAGAAGAGCGTGCCAAACCGGCGGCAGAGCTCCTGCGCGCCCTCGAGGTAGCCGGGCGCGGGGAGGTTGACGCCCTTGCCCTGCACCGGCTCGACAAGGAAGAGCGCGACGTCCTCGCGGGCGAGCGCTTGCTCGAGCGCCTCGAGGTCGTTCCACGGCACGCGCTCGAAGCCGGGGAGCAGCGGGCCGAAGCGCTCGGTGAACTCGGGGCTCGCGTTGGCGGAGAGCGCGCCCAGCGTCAGGCCGTGGAAGCCGTGCTCGGCCGAGAGTACGCGCGAGCGGCCTGTGGCGGCGCGGCCGAGCTTGATGGCCGCCTCGATGGCCTCGGCACCGGAGCTGGTGAACAGCACGCGCTCGACCGACGCCGGCGCGCGGCGCAGCAGCTCCTCGGCCAGCAGCGCGGGCAGCACGTCGACGCCGAGCTGGACCGAGCCGGGCCGTTCGAGCTCGAGCGCCTCGACGAGCGCTTCGCGCACACGCGGGTTGTTGCGGCCGACGTTGAACATGCCGAAGCCGCCGAGCAGGTCGAGATAGCGATTGCCCTCGTCGTCCCAGAGGTGGGCGCCCTGCGCGCGGGCCCAGCGGCGGTCGAAGCCGATCGTCCGCAGCAGCTTCACGAACTGCGGGTTGATCGTCTGCGCGTGCAGGTCGAGCGCCTCGCCGCCCCGCTCCTCGACGAGCTCGCCGAGCCAGCCCATTACGCGGTGGCGTGGATCGGGCCGCTGCGCTCGACGAGCCGTCCCCCGGCACGTCCGGCTCGAACGGCCAGCACCTCGGCCAGGATCGAGACCGCGGTCTCGGCGGGCGTGTGCGCGCCGAGGTCGAGGCCTGCCGGGCCGGCGAGCCGCTCGAGCTGCTCTTCGGTGAGGCCGGCCTCGAGCAGCCGCTCGCGCCGCTTCGCCTGTGTGCGCCGCGAGCCGATCGCGCCGACGTAGAAGGCGTCGCTCGCGAGGGCGGCGGTCAGGGCGGGCACGTCGAGCCGCTCCTCATGGGTGAGCACGACGACCGCGGTGTCCGCGTCTGCGGTCAGCTCGTCCGGCCAGGCGACCGTCAGCTCGTCGGGGCTCGGCAGCCGGTCGCGCGTGACGAGCGCGGGCCGCGGGTCGATCACGGCGCTGCGCCAGCCGAGCGCCTTGGCGGCGCGGCAGAGCTCCTCTGCGGTGTCGACCCCACCGACCACGACGAGGCGCGGCGGCGGCCCGAGCACCTCGGCGAAGACGCGGGCGCCGTCCAGCTCGAGCACGCGGCTCGGGCCCGGCGGCACCTCTGCGTCGAC
Organism: uncultured Actinomycetes bacterium; assembly: GCA_963772975.1. Lineage (GTDB taxonomy): Bacteria > Actinomycetota > Thermoleophilia > Gaiellales > Gaiellaceae > AC-32. The sequence goes on along the minus strand of CAVYZH010000010.1, from coordinate 537,489 downwards.
CCGTTCGCCGGCGTGCTCGCCCTCGAGTACCGTCACCGTCACGGACGGCTCATGCGGCAGCTCGCCCGTCGAAGGGCTCGACGAAGACGTCGATCTCGCCGCCGCACGGGAGGCCGATCGACCAGGCCTGCTCGTCCGCGATCCCGTAGGTCAGGAGCCGAGGCGTGCCGTCGGCGAGCACCTCGGCGGCAGTGACCGCGACGTCGCTCTCGACGCAACCGCCCGAGACCGAGCCATAGAGCTCGCCCCGTTGGGAGACTGCGAGCTTCGAACCGACCGGCCGCGGCGCCGAGCGCCTCGTGGCAACAACGGTCGCCAGCGCGACGCGGTCACCCCGCGCCCGCCAGCGCTCGATCGTCTCGGCGAGCTCGCGCACGCGCTCAGGGTACCGGGCACGTGCGCGCTGCTCGCGCTGGTCAGGCCGCCGCAGGCGGCGGGCCGTGCCGGTCGAAGCCCGGGCCGCGGAAGCCGCGACGGTCGGGCAGCCTGCCGTTGACCAGGTCGTCGATGTGCTGCTGAAGGTCGGCGAGCAGCTGCTTCTCCATCGACGGCGAAAGCCGGCCCGCCTTGACGGCGGCGTCCAGGTGCGCCTTGGCGTCCTTGACCATGGCGTCCTTTAGGCCGTCGACGGACTTGCCTTGCGCCTTCGCGACCTCGGCGAGAGTCTTGCCGCTCTCGAGCCGGCTGTGCAGTTCGTCCTCGGTTAGGCCGAGGTAGCTCGCGGCGGCGTCGAGCCTGTGGACGAACCCGTGCGGGCCGACGGGGCCGTGGCCGAAGCCAGGCGGCCCGAGCAGCGGAAAGTCCCCGGACTCGATCCGCTGCTTGAGCTCGTCGCCCTGCTGCTTCGTCAACCGCCCCGCGGCGACGGCCGCGTCGATCCGGTCCTCGTACGCCTTCTTCAGCGCCGCGCTGAGCTTGCTCGGCTCGACCCCCAGGGTCTTGGCGGCGTCATTGACGATCGCCTTGCTCTCCTCGCTCGGAGAGTTGGTCGCGAGCTTCGTCGCCGCGACTCCGGCTCCGGCGCCGCCCACCGCCAGCGCGGCCGCGGCTCCGGCGATCACTTTGCGTGGCACTGCCATCACGTACTCCTTTCGGTCGATCCTACGGGGTTCCAGTGCAGTGAGATCCGGTGGACGAGCAGCGCCAGGACGAGCCAGGCCGAGCCCGCATAGAGGACGAGCGCCCAGGTGGTGAAGGTGTCGGTGCCGGCGCTTAGGCCATGCACGAGGGCGAGGCCCCAGACGGCGAAATTGAGCATGTGCAGGCGGCGCCAGAGCTTGTGAGGCAGGCGCTTGCGGTAGTGGTTGGTGACCGCGAGCGCGGCGAGCAGCTCGGCCGCGACCACGCCGAGCGCGACCGCGAGCGGCCGGTACGAGGCGGTGCCGGGCACGAGCAGCCGGCCGAGCGAGAACGGGACGACGTGATCGAGCAACAGTGCGCCGCCGTGGATGACGATGAACGTCCCCGCGAGGATGCCGAGGAACCGGTGCACGTCCTCGAGCGCGAAGCGCGGCCAGCGCTGGAGCCGCGCGCGGCCCGACATCAGCAAGCCAGCCGCGACCGAGGCGCTGAGCAGCAGGTAGGCGAGCATCCCGCCCGCCCGGGCCGCGTACCACGTCGTGGCGGACGCGACGATCACGAGACGCCCGTCTGAGCGCCGCTGGAAGAGCCGCTGCTCTGGCTCAGCTGCCCCGACTGGAGGCTGAACCCGTCGTCGTCCTGGGACTCGACCGTTGGCGACCCGGCCGAGCTGCTGGTCGCCGAGCCCACATGGCCCGGGTGGCTCGCGCGGGCGAGCAGCGCGATCACGAGGAAGCCCGCCGCCGCCAGGGCGACTGCCCCCTGCTTCGCGTCGGCGGCGCGACGGCGGGCTTCCGCAATGCGAGAGGTGCGCTCGGGCACCGAGCTAGCCTCGGCTGACGAGCCGGCCGAGCAGACCGCAGCGGTCCCAATCGGTGCTCGCGGCCTGCTCCTCGGCCGGGGTCGGGGGGACGGTGCTCGCAAACGGCCGCCGCGGTGCGGGAATTGGCTTCTCGGGCTTGGAACGCATTGGGCCTCCTCGGGCTCGGGGTTGGTGTACGTAGACAACCAACCCGCTCTGAAAAGCACCTGAAAGCGGCCTGAAAAGTCGCTAAGAGGTCGGCTTGCGCCCGTTCAGCCGCAGGCGCATCAGCGTCCCACCGTCCTGCGGCCGCTCGGCGACGACCGAGCCGCCGTGGGACTCGGCGACCTGCTTGACGATCGCCAGCCCGAGACCCGAGCCTGGCAGGCCGCGCGCCGTGCGCGAGCGGTAGAAGCGGTCGAACACGTACGGCAGGTCCTCGTCGGCGATCCCCGGGCCGTGGTCGCGCACCGACAGCTCGCCCTGCCGCACTGCCACCTCGACCTGCCCGCCGGGCGGGCTCCACTTGGCCGCGTTGTCGAGCAGGTTGGCGACCGCACGCTCGATCGTCGAAGGAGCGCCATAGACGATCGACTCGTCGAGGTCGGTCCTGAACCCGATCCCGGGCCGGTTGCGCCGGGTGCGCTCGATCGCGTCGGCGGCGACCAGGTCGAGGCGCACGTCCTGCGCCGGCTCAACCACCGCGTCCGGCCTGGCCTCGCGCGCGAGCTCGATCAGCTCGCCGATCAACGCGGTCATCTCGTCGATCTGCTCGACGAGGTCGCGCAGGAGCTGCTCGCGTGCCTCTGGCGTCAGCTCGTTCTCGCGCGCGAGGACCTCGATGTTCGTCTTCAGGCTGGTGAGCGGCGTGCGCAGCTCATGCGAGGCATCGGCGACGAGCTGCCGCTGCGCCCGGCTCGAGTCCTGGAGCGCGGCGAGCATCGTGTTGAAGCTCGTCGCCAGCCGGCCGAGCTCGTCGTCGCCGGTCGAGGTCGACTCGATCCGCTGTGAGAGGTCGCGGGTCTCGGTGACGGCCTCGGTGGTCTCGGTCAGCCGCCGCACAGGAGCCAGCGCGGCGCGGGAGACGAGCAGCCCGAGCGCGGCGGCGACGCCGATCCCGCCGACCGCGATCAGGATCAGGAAGAGGGTGATCCGGTGCAGCGTGCGGTTCACCTCGCCGAGCGGCCTTGCGATCTGGACGGCGTACGGCGTCGCCGGGATGGTGAGGACCCGGAACTCGGTCCCCTGGAAGTGGCGGTTGCTGTAGTAGAGGGGCTGCTCGCCGCGGGCGGCCTCGTGATCCTTCTCGTTCACGGGCAGCTTGTAGGCCGCGTCGGGCTCCACGTACGGGCCGCCGGAAAGCGGGACGGCCTGAACGAAGTCGCTCTGGACGCCGACGTGCGGCCCCGGAATGTGGAGGTAGCCGTTCTCGATCTCCGGCTGCGGACCGTTCGCGATCTCCACCGCCCGGTTGTGCAGCGCCCGGTCGACCTCGCCGAAGAGTTCGTTTTGCACGACCACGAAGACGACCACCGAGGCCACGACCACGGCAATGCCGACCGCCGCGGCGGCGACGAGCGCGAGCCGGGTACGAAAGCTCATGTCTCGCGCAGCGCGTAGCCGACGCCGCGGACCGTGTGGATCAGGCGCGACTTGCCACCCGACTCGGTCTTGCGGCGCAGATAGCCGATGTAGACGTCGAGCGAGTTCGAGGCGAAGCCGAAGTCGTAGCCCCAGACGCGCTCGAAGATCAGCGACCGGGTCAGCACCTGCCGCGGGTTGAGCAGGAACAGCTCCAGCAGCGAGAACTCGGTGCGGGTCAGCTCGATTCGCTCGCCTCCGCGCGTCACCTCGCGCGTGCCGGGATCGAGCTCGAGGTCGGCGAAGCGCAGGGTCTCGCCGGTGCCGTCGCTCGTGCGCCGTAAGAGCGCACGCACGCGCGCGAGGAGCTCCTCCAGGGCGAACGGCTTGGTCAGGTAGTCGTCGGCGCCGGCGTCGAGGCCCTCGACCCGGTCCTCGACCTGCGTCCGGGCGGTGAGCATCAGGATCGGCAGCTTGCTGCCCTTGCGGCGCAGCGCGCGCGAGACCTCGAGCCCGTCGACGCCCGGCATCAGGATGTCGAGCACCATCGCGTCCGGCTCGGGCTCGGCCTCCAGGCGCTCGAGTGCCTGCGAGCCGTCCTCGGCCAGCTCGATCTCGTAGCCCTCGAGCTCGAGCGCGCGCCGCAGCGACTCGCGCACGGCCCGTTCGTCGTCGACCACCAGGATCTTCATGCGCGCATTGTTGCGCCGGAAAGTGAACGAGGGGTGAGAACCCCCTGCTCAGGACGCTCTCTTAGAGGTTTCTTAGCCAATCTTCACGGTGGTCTTAAGCTCGCGGGGGAGGATCACGTCGTCATCGATCAAGGGATCCCCCAAAACCCTTGTGCGGCGAGAGGCCCCGCTCCGGCGGGGTCTTTTGTTTTCTTACCGATTTCTTAGCGACGTCTCAGGCGCGTCTTAGGGCGCTCCTGCTTTGATGGATCGCGACAGAACTCCTCGACTCGACGAAAGGAACCTCCCCTGATGCCTCGCCGCTCGCGCCCGACCATCATCGTTGCATCTCTCCTTGCAGCAGCCTGCCTCGGCGCGGGCGGCGGGGCCGTCGCCTACGCGACGCTCCACGACAGCGGCACCAACACCGTTGTCAGGCAGGTCACCGTGCAGCAGGCCGACACCGCCTCGTCGTCACCGCTCTCGGTCAACCAGATTTACCGCGACGCCTACCGCGGCGTCGTCGAGATCACCGTCACCGAGGCTGGCAGCGCGTCGCCTGTCCCCGGCGCCGGGCCCGGGCCGCAACAGGCCCAGGGCTCCGGCTGGGTCTACGACTCCGACGGCCACATCGTCACGAACGATCACGTCGTCGACGGCGCGACCTCGATCAAGGTGCGTTTCTGGGACGGCAGGACCTACTCGGCCAGCGTCGTCGGCACCGACAGGTCGACCGACCTCGCCGTGATCAAGGTCGACGCGCCGTCCTCGGAGCTTCACCCGCTCCGGGTCGGCGACTCGACGGAGCTGCAGGTCGGTGACGGCGTCGTCGCGATCGGCAGCCCCTTCGGGCTCGAGGAGACCGTCACCAGCGGGATCGTCAGCGCGCTGCACCGCGCGATCCAGGGCCAGACGAACTTCACCATCAACGACTCGATCCAGACCGACGCCGCGATCAACCACGGCAACTCCGGCGGTCCGCTGCTGAACACGCAGGGCCAGGTGGTCGGCGTCAACGCGCAGATCAAGAGCGACTCGGGCGGCAACGAAGGCGTCGGCTTCTCGATCCCCTCGAGCACGGTCAAGTCGGTCGCCTCGCAGCTGATCGCCAACGGCAAGGCCGTGCACGCCTACCTCGGCGTCTCGATCGACTCGACGGCAGCGAACGCACTCCTCGCGGGCGTCCAGGAGAACACCCCCGCAGCGAGCGCCGGCCTGAAGAAGGGCGACGTGATCACCACCGTGAACGGCACCACGATCGCCAGCGGCGACGACCTTTCCCGCGCGATCGACGCACACGAGCCGGGCGACAAGGTCAGCGTGACCTACAAGCGCGGCGGCTCCGAGCACACGGTCACCGTGACGCTCGGCACTCGCCCGAACTAGGCGCTTCTACACTTGGGGGCGCACCTAGCGTGCGCCCCCGTAGCTCAGTGGAAGAGCAGAGGTTTCCTAAACCTCGTGCGCAAGTTCGATTCTTGCCGGGGGCATTTCGACGCAGCAGCAAGTCGCGACAGTAGGAAGAGACCCGCTGCGGGTCCCGTCGGGTAGTCACCATGGCGGGCAACACGAGGGACGAACTGACCCCACTTGCCCGCAACAGGGCCCGTTCTCAACAGTTACGAAGCTCGGGCCCCACGCCGCGACCGCGGACTCCTGTTCCTCGTTGGCGCCGTACCGTCAGCCACGTATACGCCGTCTTCGTCGTCTGCCTGGTTCTTGTGGTCGCAGGGCTCATCGGTGGCCGCGACTACGCGCTCGACGTTGTACGCAGCGCCGCGCCCCCCGTACTGCTGTTTGCCGCGGTTACGGCCAGCTTGGCGATCGCGTGGCGCTACTCGCACAAGGCCGCGCTCGCCATCTACGTAGCGTGGCTCGCGCTGCCGTAGTCGGCGTGACGACGACCGAGACGATAGAGGCCCTCGGGGGTAGGGCTCTTGGGATTCATCTTGCTGCTGGTGACGGTCGTCATGCGGCGCAAACGTCGCCGACACGCATCACCACACCGGACCACGCCGCTTGCCCGGTTAGGTCGAGAGCCGCCGTTCTGGCACTTGCTGTGGGCTTCGGCTTCGGCGCTCGAGTCGCTGTCCTTTCAGTAGCCAGGCGTGATTCGAATACTCCACCGTATAATTTGACATCGCCGGACTGGAGCGCGCCCTCAACGCGGCGCTTATATGTCACCGCACCGCAGCGCCCCCCAGAGCCCCCCCTTCCCCGCCCAAATCCCCTGCTGCACGCGCTAAACACCCCCTCGCGCTGGCGCCGTAGTCGGCGTGACGAGCGACGACCAAGAGACGATAGAGGCCCTCCGGGGATAGGGCTCTTGGGATTCATCTTGCTGCTGGTGACGGTCGTCATGCGGCGCAAACGTCGCCGACACGCATCACCACCACCGGACCCACGCCGCTTGCCCGGTTAGGTCGAGAGCCGGCCGTTCTGGCACTTGCTGTGGGCTTCGGCTTTGGCGCTCGAGTCGCTGGCCTTTCAGTGCCAGGCGTGATTCGGTCGCCTCAATCGATCGAGGAGGCATCGGTGAGCGTTTCCGGCAATATCAGGTCTGATCCTCCTTAGCCCCGTGATGGCGTTCGTGATCCGCTCGCGTCCAGCACGAGCCGCGCCCCGTCTGTTGAGACCAGGACGCCGGTCGTCTCGGTCGCCGAGGTCGTGCCGAGCACCTTGCGCGCAAAGAGCTCGCGTGCGCGAGCCCGGTCCTCGGCGCCGACGACGGACGTGAAGTGCCGTCCGCGAACGTTGCCGAGCAGGCGTTCTGGCGCCTGGTTCATCCAGCGGACGACTCCCTCCGTGTCGAGCACATAGCTGGGGACAGGAATGCCGGCGAGCGCCTGTTCGTCATCGCCGCCGACCGCGAGGCCACCCCCGGTGTCGCCGTTCCGACAGTCTCGCCGATCGAAAGCGGCCTGTCACGTGTCGCCGAACGCAGAAAGGGCGCCGTCGCCGGCGCCCTTCGTTCTTCGCGTGGATGTTGGAACCGGACAGACAAACCCGCGCTGCCTGTGGAAGCGCAGCGCGGGCCGCCCTGTCTCTAGGTCGCTACGGCGTGGCCGGAGCCAGGCAGTAGACGTAGGCTGTCCCCGAGAGGTCCTTCCCCGAGGTCTGAACGATCGTCCAGCTCGTGCCACCCATCGGGTTCCCGGTCGAGTCGCTTCGGAACGAAGCGGTGACCGATCCGAGGATGTTGTACCCACCGCTGACCGCCTCCAGGCGGTCGGTCAGGTCAAGCGTGGACAGGTTGAGCGGGCAGTTCACCGTGAACTGCTTGTCGCCCGTCTCCGTTCCACCCGCGACCGTGACGAGGCCGGAGAATCCGGAATCGCCCTTGTCACCCTTCGGACCAGTTGGACCAGCGGGACCGGCGGGACCGGCAGGACCAACAGCCCCGTCGTTCCCCTTCGGGCCAGCGGGACCGGCAGGACCGGCAGGACCAGTCTGACCTGCGGGACCGGCGGCACCCTGGATCCCCTGGGCACCATCAGCGCCCGTCGCACCCTTCGGGCCAGCCGGGCCGACCGGGCCAGTGGCACCGGCAGGACCGGCGACACCCTGGATGCCCTGAGCGCCGTCAGCGCCCGTCGCACCCTTGGCGCCGGTGTCACCCTTCGGACCCTGCGGGCCCATCGGACCCATCGGGCCGATCTCACCCTGCGGGCCAGCCGGACCGATGAGGCCCTGGAGCCCCATGAAGCCGCGCTCGCCCTGGATGCCCTGGATGCCCTGGAGACCCTGAGCGCCCGTCGCACCGTTATCGCCCTTGGCACCAGCAACACCCGCGATGCCCTGAGCGCCCTGCGGGCCAGGGAAGCCCTTCGCGCCGCGCAGGCCCTTGGGGTTAGCCTTGAAGCGGACGTGCAGGTAGAAGTACGTCTCGCCCTTCTTGCAGTGCTGGCCGAGACGGATGAACCGGAGCGTGCCGTCGCCGTGGTTGCGACCGCAGACCGGGCCGATCGTGCCGCTGACACCGACGCGAGGCGCCGGCTTGCGGGCTTCGCTGGCTCCGGTCGCGGAGCTCACGGCCAGAAGGCCGAGTGCGCCGAGCAGGAGCAGCGTGAAGACACTTTTCTTACGGGACAATGAGTCCCTCCTTTTCTGTGTTCGGAGAGATCCGACCGCGAGACTGCGGTCGTTCTCCCTCTATCCCAGGCTCGTCAGGGGAGCAGCATTCGGCCCGGGAGTCTCTGCGCTGCTCTCGCGTGAATGACGGTAGCCCAGTCCCCCTCACGCCGCCTGACCAAGAGTGGTCGGTTTCTTCCCTGTGTCTCAGCTGCCCCGTAGCTCAGTGGAAGAGCAGAGGTTCCCTAAACCGCGTGCGCAAGTTCGAACCATTGGGGCGAGATCATCCCCGACTCGCGACTGCGGGCGCTCGTCGCCTACATCAAGACGCTGAAAACGGGCAAGCGCCGTTGCGTTCCCAATCGGAACTAGCTCGGCCTTCCGAGGCCGGCCCCGAGGGCTCCCACATAAGTGGCAACAAACACCCGCGTCATCCGATTGCGCAGATCAGCCCAGCGGGACGTTTAACGCTCAAGATCAGTACTTTGCCGCGCACAGGTTGCAGCGTTCGCGGACGTCTCACGAGGCCCCTCGGCGCTATTGCTTCGCCCACCAGAAGAGGAGAAGTCGTGTCCGCCCAGGATGTTCGCAGCCGTCCGCACGAGTACGCCGTCGTCTGGCGCACCGACGCGGGCCCGACCTCCAGCGGAAGGCTCGAACTCGGAAACGATGACCTCGTCCTGCACGGGTCGAGTGAACCCGAGGGGCTTCGGATCCTCTTCGACGAGCTCTCGTCGGTGGAGATCGGACGCGGAGCGACTGAACGGATCAACGGCGACAAGTCGCTCGTCCTCGAGCGGCACTCGTGCGAACGAGTGCTTGTGGCCGCCTTGGGCGGGGTCGGCCTGCTCGGTGAGCTCACCGATCTGATCGCTCGGCTCCGGGCCGAGCACGCGGCGCGCGCGTGCGTTGCCGTTGTTCTTCCGATCAGACGGGGCTCAGCGGAGGCCGCACGGCGACTCGTCGAGGAGGGGCCGCCGTTCGACGTCGAGGGCTTAGGTTTCGAGCGACACCACGTCTTCGTCAGCGAGCGCGAGGTCGTGTTCTTCTTCGAAGGCGACAGCGCCGCGGCGGCGGTCGATGCCCTCTCGCGGAGTCGACGAGTGCTGAACGTCGCGGTGCGCTGGCGCGGGATTCTCGGCGGCCGGCCGCGGCTGGCCGAAGAGCGATTCGGCTGGACGCGGACAAGCTGACGAGGAGGCCTAGCTCTATCGACGGGTGGCCGTCAAAGCCCGAGACCGATCCCGAGGCGCCCGCGCGCCTGACGCGTCGCCTGGCGCAGCCCCACCATCCCGACCGGCCGTTCGTCATCGACGACCGGCAGGTGGTGGAACCCGTACTCGGTCATCAGGGTCACCGCCGCCTCGATCGGCGTGGCGGCTGAGACGGTGACGGGCTCGGCCGTCATCCACTCGCGGACGCGCGCCTCGCTCGGGTGGACACGGCCCGCGAACGCGCGCAGCAGGTCGCGTGAGGTGAGGATGCCGATCAGCCGCCCGTAGTCAGCCACCAACGCCGAGCCAAGGTCCCCCGCGCGCATCTTCTCGGCCACCTCCCCGAGCGTGTCCTCGGGGGCAACGACGAGTGGATCGCTCGACATGACGTCGGCCACCGTCGCACTACCCTCACCTTCAGCATCGCGCGCTACCTCCAAGCGCAGCGCGGCCAAACCCTGGACCTTTGTGGCGTCGAGCTCGACGTCGACCGGGACGGCGCCGGGAGGGGCGGGCGCCTCAGGTGGGCTCTCGACGCCGGCAAAGGCGCCGAGGAAGGGCGCCAGGTAGCGCCCGACGATCTTCGCCGGCGGCCACCAGAGCGGCTCGGGACTGGCTTCCGATACGTCGCCCGCGCCGCCGGTGATCTCGTGCCTGAGGTAGCGCGGCTGGCTTCCCGTCAGGAGCAGCCCTCGCAGCACCGGCCGGAACGGCTGTGGCGCAAGATCCGCGCCAGCGTTCGCCGCGATCATCTCGGCGGCTGCGTCTGCCTGCTGGGCGGCGATTCCGCCCTGCTTGACCGGGAAGCTGGTGATGTCGCCGGCGGCGAACACGTCGGCAAGACCGTGCACCTGACCGTGCGCGCCGACGGGGAGGAATCCCTCGACCGTCTGCGGCAGGCCGTCGATCCGCGGCCCGCGCAGGCGTGGCAGGGCGACGACGCGGTCGGCCGCGATCGTTCCCTCGGGGACGAGGCGCAGCTCCCCGTCCACCAGCTCGACCGGGCAGGAACCCGTATGAAGGGCGATGCCCCGCTCCTCCAGCAGCTGGCGCACCGCCTCGCTCCCAGCCCGCCCGAATAGCTGCAGCGGCGCCTCCTCCGGGGTGACGAGCGCCAAGTCGACGTGAACGAGTTCGCGCGCGGCAACATAGGCCGCCGTCAACAGGGCAAGCTCGTAAATCGGCAACGACCAGACGGCACCCCAGGGCACAACGAAGGCGACGCGCCCAACCTGACCGGCGACGATCTCCTCGAGCAGCTGGCGGATGCGCTCGGTGTCGGCTGGGCCGCGGAAGGTCAGGGCGCCGGGGACGGCCGGGGTCGGGCCGGCTCCGCAGGCAACAAGCAGAACGTCATAAGGAACGGAGCTACCAACGGAGGTTTGGGCAAGCCGGCTTCCGGCGTCGACGCTGGTGAGTTCCCCCGGCGAGAAGGTCGCACCGGCGGCCGCGGCGAGCTCGGCCAGGTCGAAGTGCCTCACCTCGCCGAGGTCGAACGGCTCGGCGACGGCGAGCGGCCGGTACCAAAATTGAGTCTCGGGCGCGAGCATCTCGACGCTGACGCGACCTTCCCCCAGCTCCCGCAGGGCCAGCGCAGCCTCAAAGGCCGCCACACCCCCGCCGGCGATCAGTACCCGCGTCGCCACCTCACCATCTCCTCCGAGCAGCTTCGGCGACGATAACACCTCGACCGCGGACTGAACCTGCACACGCACCGCTTCCGTCTCCGCCCAGTGCGGTTCACTCGCCGATCGAGTCTGCTCGGTCGGGACCCGCCGCGGGATGGTCCGCGCCGCGCCGGTGCCGGGTCGGAGGTGAAGCGGTTTGTGATTGGCGTGTCACCCCTGCATCTTCCACGTGGGCCATGCCGGCCGCAGCGCCGGTGAAGACGCTGCCTCCGCGAAGGTCGATCGGCCGAAACTGTGGCAAAACCACAACGCAATCGGTGTTTCCGCTGATGGGATGCGTTCAAGGACGTGTAATCCTCAACGTGCACCGAGAAATAGATCGAAAGTAGGACGAAGCTCGATTGACTTGATGAAGTAGGCGGAATCCGAAACACCCGCCGATCGAGTGGACGAAATCGAAACTACCTCGGCGAAGAATTCCGGGCTCCGATATCTCATCATCGGAGCCCGGTTTTTCTTCCAACCGCTAATGACTGAAGCGACTGATGAGCGCCATATTCCGAACCGGCCGGTCGGACGCGCGCCTGGCCGCGTAGGCAAAGACCAGTGGAAGATCCGCATCCGCTCGTGGAATCTGGTTAGCCTGGGGCCCATGGCGGCCCGACCGTGGCGACAGGCATGAGTGACCCGATGCGGGACGTGACGGCGCTGCCGGATCTGCTGCACGGTCGCTCCCTCACCGGCCCGGTTCGAGAGCGCCGACCTGTCTACGTTGACCTGCTGCCGCCGTGCAACGCCGGCTGCCCGGCGGGCGAAAACATCCAGGCCTGGCTGTCGCACACCCAGGCGGGCCGACACGAGCAGGCGTGGCGTCAGCTCGTCGCGGACAATCCGTTGCCCGCGATCCACGGACGGGTCTGCTACCACCCGTGCGAGAGCGTCTGCAACCGCGCCGACCTCGACAGCGCCGTCTCGATCCATTCGGTCGAGCGGTTTCTCGGCGACCTCGCGCTGGAGCAGGGGTGGCAATTCGACCGTCCCCCGGTCCGCAGCGGCAAACGGGTGCTCGTGGTCGGCGCCGGGCCCTGCGGTCTGTCGGCCGCATACCACCTGAGCCGGCTCGGCTACGAGGTGGAGATGAGGGATTCCGGCGAGGAGACGGGCGGGATGATGCGGTACGGCATCCCGGCTTACCGGCTGCCCCGCGACGTGCTCACCGGTGAGCTCGACCGGATCGCGGCGATGGGCGTGCTGGTGACCTGCGGGCACAAGGTTGAGGACCTGGCCGCCGAGCGCGAGGAGGGCGCTTTCGACGCGGTCTTCGTCGCGGTCGGCGCGCACCTCTCCAAGCGAGTCGACATCCCGGCCCGTGATGCCGGCCGAATCGTCGACGCGGTCTCGTTCCTGCGCAGCGTTGCCTCCGGTGAGCGGCCGGTGATCGGCCGGCGTGTGGCCGTGTACGGCGGCGGCAACACGGCGATGGACGCCGCCCGGGTCGCCCGCCGGATGGGTGCGGACGAGGCGCTGATCGTCTACCGGCGGACGCAGGAGCAGATGCCCGCCCATCTCGACGAGGCCGAGGACGCCGAGCGCGAAGGCGTGCGGATCCATTGGCTGCGGACGATCACTGCCTTCGACGGCCCGGAGCTCGAGGTCGAGCTGATGGAGCTCGATGAGTCCGGCTATCCGCAGCCGACCGGCCGGTTCGAGACGCTCGCCGCCGATACGGTGATCCTGGCGCTCGGCCAAGAGTCCGACACCGCCTTCCTCCGCCGGGTGCCGGGTGTGGAGTTCGAGCCTGACGGGACGGTGCAGGTGTCCACGTCGCTCGAGACCGGCAGCCCCGGCCTGTTCGCAGGCGGCGACATGGTGCCGAGCGAGCAAACCGTCACCGTCGGCGTGGGCCACGGCAAGAAGGCCGCCCGTCACATCGACGCCTGGCTGCGCGGCGCAGCGGCCCTGAGCGCGCCCAAGCATGAGCTGGCGAGCTTCGACAAGCTCCACCTCTGGTACTTCGGCGACAACGCCCGCCGCGAGCAGCCCGAGCTCCCACCTGAGGAGCGGATCGCGGACTTCTCCGAAGTGGTGGGTGGCCTGTCGGCCGAGGAGGCGGTCTACGAGGCGGGCCGGTGTTTGTCGTGCGGCAACTGCTTCGAATGCGACGGCTGCCTCGGTGCCTGCCCCGAGGATGCGGTGATCAAGCTGGGCGAAGGGAACCGCTACAGGTTCGACTACGACCGCTGCACCGGCTGCGGGGCGTGCTTCGAGCAGTGCCCGGTGCACGCGATCGAGATGGTGTCGGAGCCCAGCTGAGATGCGCGCGACGGTAGACGGGAACGAGGCTGCCGTCTCGGTCGCCTATCGGCTGAACGAGGTCTGCTGCATCTACCCGATCACGCCCTCGTCGCCGATGGCCGAATTGGCCGACGAGTGGGCAAGCCAGGGGCGGCGGAACGTCTGGGGCAGCCTGCCCGCAGTGGTCGAGATGCAGAGCGAGGGCGGGGCTGCCGGCGCCCTGCACGGCGCACTGCAGAGCGGTGCGCTGGCGACGACGTTCACCGCCTCGCAGGGCCTGCTGCTGATGATCCCGAACATGTACAAGATCGCCGGTGAGCTGACTCCGGCGGTGCTGCACGTGGCCGCCCGGTCGCTGGCGGCGCAGGGGTTGTCGATCTTCGGCGACCACTCGGACGTGATGGCCGTCCGCCAGACCGGCTTCGCGCTGCTCGCCTCGGCCTCGGTCCAGGAGGCCCACGACTTGGCGCTTGTGGCGCAGGCCGCAACGCTTCGGACCCGGGTGCCGTTCGTGCACTTCTTCGACGGCTTCCGAACCTCGCACGAGCTGAACACGATCGAGCTGCTCTCCGACGACGACCTCCGCGCGCTCGTGCCCGAGGAGCTCGTGCGGGCGCATCGCGACCGGGCGCTCTCTCCGGAGCGGCCGTTCATCCGCGGCACGGCGCAAAACCCGGACGTCTACTTTCAGGCGCGCGAGACGGTCAACCCCTTCTACGCCCGCGTGCCAGACGTCGTCGAGGATGCGATGGCGCGCCTCGCCGAGCGCACCGGTCGCCGTTACCACCTCGTCGACTACAGCGGCGACCCGGAGGCCGAGCGCGTGTTGGTGGTGATGGGCTCAGGCGGGGAAACCGTCCGGGAAACGGTGGCCTCGCTCAACGAGCGTGGCGAGCGTGTCGGCGTGGCGCAGGTACGGCTGTACCGGCCGTTTCCGGCCCAGGCGCTCGCCGAGGCGCTGCCCGCGAGCGTGCGCCAGGTCGCCGTCCTCGACAGGACGAAGGAGCCCGGCTCGATCGGCGAGCCGCTCTTCCTCGACACAGTCGCGGCGCTCACCGAGTCGTTCGGCGATGGCGAGCGGGCGGTGATGCCGAGGATCGTCGGCGGTCGCTACGGCCTGTCCTCGAAGGAGTTCACGCCGGGCATGGTCGCCGGCGTGTTCGCCGAGCTGGCGGGAGAGCGGCCGCGGCGCCGCTTCACGATCGGCATCAAGGACGACGTTTCGGGGACGAGCCTCGACTACAACTCCTCGCTCGACATCGAGCCGCCCGAGACGGTGCGCGCGATCTTCTTCGGCCTGGGCTCGGACGGGACGGTCGGCGCGAACAAGAACACGATCAAGATCCTTGGCGACGAGGGCCTGCATGCGCAGGGCTACTTCGTCTACGACTCGAAGAAGTCCGGCTCGCAGACGGTCTCGCACCTGCGCTTCGGGCCGCAGCCGATCCGGGCGCCCTACCTCGTGCAGCAGGCGGGCTTCGTCGGCTGCCACCAGTTCGCGCTGCTCGAACGGGTCGACGTGCTCGGCGCTGCGGCGGACGGCGCGACTTTGCTGCTCAACTGCCCGCGCCCGCCCGACGAGGTCTGGGAGGCTCTGTCCCGCCCGGTGCAGGAGCAGATCCTCACCAAGCACGTCGATGTGTACACGATCGACGCCGGCCGGATCGCGCGGGAGGTCGGCCTCGCCGGACGAACCAACATCGTCCTGCAGACCTGCTTCTTCGCCCTCTCCGGAGTCTTGCCGCGCGCGCAGGCGATCGAGCGGATCAAGGCAGCGGTCGCCAAGACCTACGGTCGCCGCGGCGCCGAGGTGGTCGAGCGCAACCAAGCTGCGGTCGACCGCGCGCTCGAAGGGCTGCACCGGGTCGAGGCGCTCGAGCAAGTGACGGCGAGCCGCGGGTTGCCGCCGGTCGTCCCGGCGCACGCTCCCGAGTTCGTTCGCACGGTCACCGCGGAGATGCTGGCCGGCCGGGGCGACGACCTGCCGGTCAGTGCATTGCCGGTGGACGGAACGTATCCGAGCGGCACGGCGGCCTACGAGAAGCGCAACATCTCGGAGCTGGTCGCGGTCTGGGACTCCGACCTCTGCATCCAGTGCGGCAACTGCAGCTTCGTCTGCCCGCACAGCGTGATCCGCTCACGGCACTACGACCAGTCTCGCCTGGAGGGCGCCCCGGACGGCTTCCGGTCGGCTCCACTCGAAGCCGTCGGGCTGCCCGACACCCGGTACACGCTGCAGGTCTACGTCGAGGACTGCACCGGCTGCGAGCTCTGCGTCGAGGCCTGCCCAGCCGTCGCGCCGGGCGACCCGGTTCGCAAGGCGATCAACCTCGCACCTCGCGAGCCGCTGGTCGCCGCCGAGCGGGCCAACATCGAGTTCTTCGAGACGCTGCCCGTGAGCGACCGGTCGCGGGTTGACTTCGGCACCGTGCGCGGCACCCAGTTCCTGGAGCCGCTGTTCGAGTTCTCCGGCGCCTGCGCGGGCTGCGGCGAGACGCCGTACCTGAAGCTCCTATCGCAGCTCTTCGGCGACCGACTGATGGTGGCGAACGCAACAGGCTGCTCGTCGATCTATGGTGGCAACCTGCCGACCACGCCGTGGACGACCGACGGCGAGGGGCGTGGCCCGGCTTGGTCGAACTCCCTCTTCGAGGACAACGCCGAGTTCGGGCTCGGCTTCCGGCTCGCCGCCGACCGGCACACCGAGCTCGCCCGCCGGCGCCTTGACGAGCTACGCGACGCGCTCGGCTCGGAGCTGGTCGACGAGATCCTGGAGGCGCCGCAACTGCGGGAGTCGGAGCTGCGAGCGCAGCGCGAGCGGGTGGCCGAGCTGAAGCAGCGTCTCGACCGGCTGGACGGTCCCGGCGTCGCCGACCTGCAGAGCGTCGTCGATCACCTCGTCCGGCGAAGCGTCTGGATCGTCGGCGGCGACGGCTGGGCCTACGACATCGGCTCCGGCGGGCTCGACCATGTCCTGGCCAGCGGGCGCAACGTCAACGTGCTGGTGCTCGATACCGAGGTCTACTCCAACACCGGCGGCCAGATGTCGAAGGCGACCCCGCTTGGTGCGGTCGCCAAGTTCGCCGCAGCCGGCAAGACCGTGCCTAAGAAAGACCTGGCGTTGCAGGCGATCGCCTACGGCAGCGTCTACGTCGCCCGGGTCGCGATGGGCGCCGACCCCCAGCAGACACTGAGCGCCTTCCGCGAAGCGGAGGCCTACGACGGCCCCTCGCTGGTGCTCGCGTACAGCCATTGCATCGCACACGGCATCGAGATGCGAAACGGCCTCGACCAGCAATACCGCGCCGTCGCCAGCGGCTACTGGCCACTGATCCGCTACGACCCGATGGCTCGTGCAGCCGGCGGTAACCCGTTCCTGCTCGACTCGCCGCGGCCACGCATCCCGCTCAGCGACTACACCAACCGGGAGTTGCGCTACCGCTCACTGACGAACACCGACCCGGCCGAGGCCGAACGGCTGCACGGGCTGGCCGAGCAGGCGGTCGATCAGCGCTGGGACGTGTACGAGGAGATGGCGACCCGGGGCGCGCAGCACTTCGCCGCCGACGCGCGCAAGGATCGCTGATGGACCTTTCGACCGGCTACATGGGCCTGGCGTTGCGCAACCCGCTCGTCGCCTCCGCGTCCCCGCTCTCCCAGACCGTGGACGGCGTGCGGCGGCTCGCCGATGCCGGCGTCGGTGCAGTCGTCCTCTACTCGCTCTTCGAGGAGCAGCTTCGCCGCGAGGCGGCCGAGAACGCGCTGCTGGTCGACGCCGGCACCGAGAGCTTTGCGGAGTCGCTCTCCTACTTCCCGGCCGCCGCCGAAGACGAGCCCGGCCCGGCCCAATACCTGAGCCTGCTCGAGCGCGCGGCCGCCGCCGTCGAGGTCCCGGTGATCGGCAGCCTCAACGGTGTCACGCCCAGCGGCTGGGCCGACTACGCGCGCGCCATGCAGGATGTCGGCGCAGCTGCAATCGAGCTGAACATCTATTACCTCCCCGGCGACCCGCGCATCTCGGGCCGCGATGTCGAGCAGCGGCACGTCGACGTCCTCACGCGGGTCAAGAACGCGGTCAGCCTGCCGGTGGCGGTCAAGCTGAGCCCGTACTTCAGCTCGACCGGCGAGATGGCGCTGCGGCTGGACGAGGCGGGCGCGGACGCCCTGGTGCTGTTCAACCGGTTCCTGCAACCCGACATCGACTCCGACACCCTCGCCGTAGTGCCCCGGGTTGGCCTCTCCCGCCCGGCCGAGGCGCGGCTGCCGCGCACGTGGATCGCGCTCCTGCATGGACGGGTCCGCGCCTCGCTCGCGGCGACCACCGGCGTCGAGACCTCGGACGACGTGGCCAAGTACCTCCTTGCCGGTGCCGACGTCGTGATGACCGCGACAGCGCTGCTGCGGCACGGCCCCGAGCATGCAACCGTGCTCCTCGACGGCCTGGCGGACTGGATGGCACGCAAGGGATTCGCAACCGTCGACGACCTGCGCGGGATGCTCGCCGTGCCGCCCGACGCGGACGAGACGGTCTACCAGAGAGCGGGCTACGTGGGCGCGCTGCGGAAGGCCAACAGCGGCATCTACGGGCCCTGGTGAGCAGGTCGTCGGCGGGAACAGTGCCGCGACAACTGCTGACGTGCCCACCTAGACCTCGACCTCGACCGACTCGAGCACGACGCCCTGGGCGTGCGGCTCCGTCGGATCGATGCCGAGCTTCGCTTCCACGGCGGCGCCCTCGGCGACGGTGCCGCGCGAGGCGTCCTCGAAGTGCTCGCGGAAGTGTTCTTCGGTCAGGTGCGAGAGCGCACCCAGGCGGACGCGGATCCGGGTCACGCGTGCCGCGCCCTCCGCTTTCGCCTCTGCTGCGATCTTCTGTATCAGGTCGCGCATCAGCGCCTGCTCGTGCACGCCGCCGCCTCCTCCCGCACGGACTCCGCGACCCTGGGGACGGCCGCCGCCACCTCGGGGCTCAACTCGTCGCCCGCCTCGAAACGCGCGCCCTCGATCCCGAACACGACGGTGTGGCCCGGCAGCCGGCCGAGCGCGCGCGCCAACTCGACCGCCTCAGCGAGCCCGAACGCATGGGTCGAGGCGTGGAAGAGTCCGGCCGGGAGCTCCTCCTCGCCTGCATTGATTCTGTGGACGGTGCCGCTCGGCGCCCCGGAGCTGACGGCGTCCACCAGCCAGACCGCCTCGGCACCTTCCCACGCGTCCATCAGCGCCGTCGGCTCGCCCTCGCGCTCGAGGACCTCGGCGCCCTCGGGCAGCGTCCCCCGCAGCAGCTTCGCGACCTCGAGCCCGGCCGCGTCGTCGCCGCGGAAAGCGTTGCCGACGCAGATCGCTCTCAGCGGCGCCGGACTTCGAGGTTGAGGAAGTGAGTCGCGCACGAGATGCAGGGGTCGTAGTTACGGATCGTCTGTTCGCAAAGCAGTGTCAGCTCCTCGTCGGGGATATCGAGCGAGCGTTCCACCACCCCGCGCAGGTCTTCCTCGATCGTCCGCTGGTTCTGCGAGGTCGGCGGCACGATCTTGGCATCGAGGATCGTCCCCTCGTCGTCGATTCGATAGCGGTGGTAGAGGATCCCGCGCGGCGCCTCGGTGCAGCCGTAGCCGACACCGGCTCGGGGCGTGACCTCGACGGCTGGTGAGTCCGGCTCCTCGTATTCGGCGATCAAGCGCAGCGCCTCGTCTGCCGCGTACACCATCTCCACGGAGCGTACGACGATGCTCCGGAACGGGTTCCGCTCGCCGGGGCCGACATCCGCCTCGGCCGCAACCTCCTGCGCGAGCGGCGAGAGCTGCTCGAAGCCGAGTGCGAAGCGGGCCAGCGGCCCGCACAGGTACGAGCCGCGTCCGCGTACTTGCGAATGGAGCGCGTTCGACCACTCGACGTGCTCCTCGACGAAATGCTCGTCGTACTCGACGACCGCGATGTCGAGGCCGCGGTTGGAGACGATCCGCCCCCGGTCGATCGGGTACTCCCCCCGCTCGGACAACGCAACGAGCTCGTAGTCGTGCTCGTAGTCGGGGAAGTCGAGGCCGGCCGTGACGCGCACCGCCTCGAGCGCGATCTCCCGCGCGCGCTCGAGCTTCTCCACGAGCGGCGCGAGCTCTCGCTTCCGCGGAACGCGGTACCAGCCTCCGACCTTGACGTTGATCGGATGCACCTCGCGGCCGCCGACGACGGTCATGACCTCGTTGCCGGTCTTCTTCAGCTCGAGCGCCCGCGCGACGAGCTCCGGGTTCTCGCGCGCGACCTCGATCGCGCTCTCGTAGCCGAGGAAATCCGGCAGGTGGAGCATGAAGACGTGCAGCGCATGGCTCTCGATCCACTCGCCGCAGTAGAGGAGGCGGCGAAGGGCGCGCAGCTGCCCGCCGACCTCGAGGCCGCAGGCCTGCTCCATCGCCTGCACCGAGCTCATCTGGTACGCAACCGGGCAGATTCCGCAGATCCGAGCCGTGATGTCGGGCGCCTCCGTGAACGCACGGCCACGCAGGAACGCCTCGAAAAACCGCGGCGGCTCGTAAATCTTCAGCTTCACGTCTGTGACCTCACGGCCGTCGATCGTCACCTGCATCGCCCCTTCGCCCTCGACCCGGGCGAGGTAGTCGGTGCGGATCGTCTTCGTCCTCCGTTCAGGCATCGGCGGCCGCCCGGGACCCCTCGAACGCTTCGACGTTGAAGGTGCGAAAAACGCGCTCGACGCCCGCGTCGCCGAGGCCGAGCACCCGCAGCTGCTTCGTCAGCGAGACCGTGTTCGGCGTCTCCATCGGCCCGAAGCAGCCGTAGCAGCCGCGGTCGTAGGCCGGGCAGAGCGCGCCGCAGCCCGCGTGCGTGACCGGCCCGAGGCACGGTGTGCCGTGGGCGACCATCACGCAGACGTTGCCGCGCCGCTTGCACTCCTGGCAGACGCTGGCCGAGGAGATCTGCGGGCGGCGTCCGTGCAGGAAGGCGGTCAGCACCTCGAGCAGCTGCGCCTTGTTGATCGGGCAGCCGTGCAGCTCGTAGTCGACCGGCACGTGCGCGGAGATCGGCGTCGAGGTCTCGAGCGTCGAGATGTAGGCCGGCGTGGCGTAGACGGCCGAGACGAACTCGTCCACGTCGGAGAAGTTCTTCAGCGCCTGGATCCCGCCGGCGGTCGCACAGGCTCCGATCGTGACGAGCTTCTTCGAGACGCGCCGCACCTCCTGGATCCGCTCGGCATCGTGCGCGGTCGTGACCGAGCCCTCGACGAGCGAGAGGTCGTACGGCCCTTTCGCGGTCGCGCGCCGCGCCTCGACGAAGTATGCGATCTCGACCTCGCCCGCCAGCGCGAGCAGCTCGTCCTCGCAGTCGAGCAGCGAGAGCTGGCAGCCGTCGCACGAGGCGAACTTCCAGACGGCGAGCTTCGGCTTTCTCATAGTTCCCGCACCGCCAGCAGTGGCTCGACCTCGTCCCAGCGATAGACGGGGCCGTCGCGGCAGATCAGAGTCGGGCCGAGCTGGCAGTGGCCGCAGAGGCCGACCCCACACTGCATGTTCCGCTCCATCGAGACGAAGACCCGCTCCGGCGCGACGCCGCGCTCGAGCAGCGCCTGCGCGCTCGTCCGCATCATGATCTCCGGGCCGCAGACAAACGCCGTCGCGGCGGCCGGGTCGAAGCGGGCCGAGCCGACGAGCTTGGCGACGAAGCCGACCTTGCCCTCCCAGCCCGGGTCGGCCGTGTCGACGGTGACGTCGACCTGGAGCGTGCGCCGCCAGCGCTCGAGCTCCTTCGGGTACAGCAGCTCGGCGGGGGTACGGCTGCCGTAGAGCATCGCCGCCTCGCCGAAGTCGTCGCGCCGGCGCACGAGCTCGTGGACGACCCCGCGCAGCGGCGCGAGGCCGATCCCGCCCGCGATCACGACCGCGTCGCCGCCCTCTCCGAGTGGCCAGGCGTTGCCGAGCGGCCCGCGCACGCCGAGCACGGTCCCAGGCTTCGCGGCGCAGATCGCCTCGGTCACCGCGCCGACCGCCCGCACGGTGTGCACGAGCACCCCGTCCGCCTGGCCCGAGACCGAGATCGGCACCTCGCCGACCCCGAAGGCGTAGAGCATCGTGAACTGCCCTGGCGCGACGGACAGGGGCGCGCCCGAGACGGGCTCGAGCTCGAGCGTCCAGGTGTCGTTCGTCTCGCGCCTGCGCCGCGTGACGCGGAACGGGCGGGGCGCCATCGGCGCCGGCTGCTCAGGCGCCGTCGCGGCCATAGAGATCCAGGAGTCGGAGCCTCGTCCACTGCAGGCGCTCGATCAGCACCTGGGCGAAACGGGACATCAGCTCGTAGCCGAGCTTCGGGTCGGCCTCGCACTTGCCGCGCAGGCAGGCGCCGTCGAACGCGGTCGCCCGCAGCGGTGTCAGCGCCCGCGCGTCGAAGTGCCAGCGGTAGGGCGGGAAGAGCCACGACCAGCCCACGACCTCGCCGGCCTCGAGGGTCTCGATCATCGCCGGCCCGCGCGCCGGTACGTAGGTTTCTAGCGCGACGGTTCCGTGACGGACGAGATAGAAGGTGTCGGCCTGGTCGCCCTCGCGGAAGAGGACAGTGCCCTGATCGAAGTGGACGTTGCTCCCGCAGCCGGCGATCAGCTCCAGCTGCTCGGATGCGAGCCCGTGGAACACAGGCACGTCGCGCAGCAGGGCGTCAATGGCCTCCATCGCTTGCCTCCTCGTCGGTCAGGCGGATTGCCGTCAGCTCCTCGGTCACGTCGATCCCGACCGGGCACCAGGTGATGCAGCGCCCGCAGCCGACACAGCCGGAGGTGTCGAACTGGTCGTGCCAGGTGCCGAACTTGTGCGTCAGCCACTGCCGGTAGCGCGAGCGGCCGCTGGGCCGAATCGAGCCGCCGTGGATGTGCGAGTACTCGACCGAGTAGCACGACTCCCAGACGCGGTGGCGCTCGGCGCTCTGGCCGGTGAGGTCGGTGGTGTCCTCGACGCTCGTGCAGAAGCAGGTCGGGCAGGCCATCGTGCAGTTGCCGCAGGTCAGGCAGCGCTCGGCAACCTCGTCCCAGCGTGGGTGCTCGAGGTTGCGCCGGAGCAGCCCGTGCAGGTCGGTGGCGTCCAGCTGCCGGCCCATCTTGTGGCGCGCGCCCTCGACGGCGGCGCCCGCGGCCTCGAGGTCGGTGGGCGTCGCCTCCCGGCCCGGCAGCTCGGCCAGCACCTCCTCCCCACGCTCGCTGCCGGCCTCGACCAGCAGCCGGTGCTCGCCCTCGAGGATCTCCGTCAGCGCCAGGTCGTAGCCGCTCTCGACCTTGGGCCCGGTACCCATCGAGTCGCAGAAGCAGGTGCCGCCGGGCTCGAAGCAGTTGACGGCGACGAAGAAGGCGTCCTCGCGCCGCGCGCTGTAGTCGCGGTCCTGGACGCGGCCGCCCAGGAACACCTTGTCCTGGATCTCGATCGCGTGCAGCTCGCAGGAGCGCACGCCGAGGAACGCAAACCGGGTCTCCTCCGTCGGTTCCTGCTCGACCTCGAAGCCGCCGTCGCCGTCGCGCTCCGCACGCCAGAGCCGCAGGCGGGGTGGGAGCAGGAACTGTTTCCAGGAGTGTGGCCCGACCGCATACCCGAACCGCGCATTGTCGTCACGCCGCTCGAGCCGGTAGCTCCCGGGCTCCTGGACGTCGGTCCAGCCGGCCGGCAGCTCGGATGCGGACTCGAGCTCGTCGTAGACGATCGCCCCGCCGGACAACGTCGGGCCGAGCACGCGATAGCCCCGCTCGCGCAAAGCGGCGACGAGCGCCTCCAGTGCCCCTGGCTCGATTACTCGCGTCATGTCGTGAGCATCGCCCCCAAGCGAGGGAGGCTACATCCGTGCCTTCCCGGATTGCCAGTGCGGCCAAGCGCGGTTCAATGCACCAATGAGCCGCCGCCGCTTTCGCGTCTCAGGCGTCGTCCAGGGCGTCGGCTTCCGGCCGTTCGTCTACGGGCTCGCCACGCGGCGCGGGCTCAGCGGCTTCGTCCTGAATGACGGCAACGGCGTCGTGGCCGAGGTCGAGGGCGAGGAGGGCGCGCTCGAGGCGTTCGCCGAGGGACTGCGGACCGAGGCGCCGCCGCTGGCGCGCGTCGAGGCGGTCGTTTCGGAGCCGTTGCCGCCGCTGGGCGAGCGCTCCTTCCGCATCGTCGCGAGCCGGCCCACCGCAGGTGCCGCGCTGATCCCGCCGGACGTGGCCACCTGCGAGGAGTGCGTGCTCGAGCTGTTCGACCCGGCCGACCGGCGCTACCGCTACCCGTTCCTGAACTGCACCCGGTGCGGGCCGCGCTTCACGATCGTCCGCTCGGTCCCCTACGACCGCGCGAGCACGACCATGGCCGGCTTCCGACTCTGCGAGGACTGCCGCAGGGAATACGAGGATCCGCTCGACCGGCGCTTTCATGCCGAGCCGAACTGCTGTCCGGCGTGCGGCCCGCGGCTGACGATGCCGCTCGAGGAGGCGGTGGGGCTGCTGCGCGACGGGCGGATCCTGGCGGTCAAGGGGCTCGGCGGCTACCACCTCGCTTGCGACTCGGCCGACGAGGACGCGGTCTCGCGGCTGCGCGCGCGCAAGCACCGCGAGGAGAAGCCGTTCGCCGTCCTGACGGCCGAGCCTGAGTCGCTGGCCGAGCTCTCGCCGGCCGAGCTCGAGCTGCTGCGCTCGCCGGCGCGGCCGGTCGTGCTCGT
Organism: uncultured Actinomycetes bacterium; assembly: GCA_963772975.1. GTDB lineage: Bacteria > Actinomycetota > Thermoleophilia > Gaiellales > Gaiellaceae > AC-32. The sequence continues at coordinate 513,479 of CAVYZH010000010.1, read as the reverse complement.
GCGCCGGCGCGCGGCCACCGGGGTCGCCCGCTCGGTCGCGCCCGGGACGCCGTGGCTCGGGCTCATGCTGCCCTATTCGCCGCTCCACCACCTGCTGGCCGCCGACTTCGAGGGGCCGCTCGTGCTGACGAGCGGGAACGTCTCCGACGAGCCGATCGCCTACGAGGACACGGACGCACGCAAGCGGCTCGAAGGGATCGCGGACGCCTTCCTCGGCCACAACCGCCCGATCCACCGCCGCTGCGAGGACTCGGTCGTGCGGGCCGAGTTCCCGCTCCGTCGCTCGCGCGGGCACGTGCCTGCTGCGCTGCCGCTCTCCGACGTCGCTTCCCCGCTGGTCGCAGCGGGAGCCGAGCTGAAGAGCACCTTCTGCGTCGCTCGCGGCGCCGAGGCGTTCCTGTCGGCGCACCTCGGCGACCTCGACTCCGAGCCCGCCTACCGTGCCTTCCGCGCCGACCTCGCGCTCTACCTGGCGATGCTTCGACTCGAGCCCGAGCTCGTCGTTCACGACCTCCACCCCGAGTACCTGGCGACGAAGTGGGCGCGCGAGCAGGACGTCGAGCTCGTCGGCGTGCAACATCACCATGCCCACGCGGCGGCCTGCCTGGCCGAGCACGGCGAGACCGGCCCGGTGCTTGCGCTCGTCTTCGACGGCACCGGTTACGGCACCGACGGGACGCTCTGGGGCTCCGAGCTGCTGCGCTGCGACCTCGCCGGCTTCGAGCGGCTCGCCCATCTGGAGCCGGTCCCGCTGCCCGGCGGTGAGGCGGCGATCCGAGAGCCCTGGCGCATGGCCGCGGTGCACCTCGAACGCGCAGGGCTCGAGGTGCCGTGGCCCGAGTGGACGCAGGTGCGCGAGAGCTTGAAGCTCAACCCGCCGCTCGCCTGCGGCCTGGGGCGCCTGTTCGACGCCGTCGCGGCCGTGCTCGGTCTCCGCAAGCACGTCAGCTACGAGGGCCAGGCGGCAATCGAGCTCGAGCAGCTGGCCGGCGAGAGGCCCGCCGAGCCGTACCCGTGGAGCTTAGGCGACCCGACAGAGCTAGTAACAGTCTGTTACTTGGAGGTTCGGCAGGGACGCCCGCGCGAGGAGGTGGCGGCGCGCTTCCATGAGACGGTTGCGGCCGCCGCCGCGGAAGCCTGCGCTGCGATCGGCGAACCGCGGACGGTCGTGCTCTCGGGCGGCAGCTTCCAGAATTTGCGCCTGCTGGCCTCGACCCGCGAGCGGCTCGAGCAACAAGGCTTCCGCGTCCTCTCGCACCGGCTGGTACCACCGAACGACGGCGGCATAAGCTACGGCCAGGCGGCAGTCGCCGCGAGGAGGACCGTGTCATGTGCCTAGGGATCCCGGCCCAGATCGTCGAGCTCGTCGATGCCGACTTGGGCATCGCCAAGGCCGAGATCTCCGGCGTGCGCCGCGACGTCTCGGTTGCGCTCTGCCCCGAGGCGCGGGTGGACGACTGGGTACTCGTGCACGTCGGCTTCGCGCTCTCGCGGATCGATGAGGAACAGGCGCGCGAGACGCTCGAGCTCCTCGAGCAGATGGGCGAGGCCTACGAGCAGGAGCTGCGCGAGATCCGCGAGAGCGCGGCCACGTGAAGCCCGAGCACTGCATCACCTGCTCGGACGAGGCGGTCGCCGCCCGCGTCGTCGCGGTGGACGGCTCCAACGCGACCGTCGAGCTCGACGGCAACCGCGAGCGCGTCGGGATCGAGCTCGTCGAGCCCGTCGAGCCGGGTGACACGCTCCTCTGTCACGCGGGCATCGCCCTCGAGAAGCTGTCGTGAAGTACCTCGACGAGTTCCGCGACGGCGAGCTGGCGCAGAAGCTCTCGCACGAGCTCCAGACGCTGGCCGAGCCTGGCCACGAGGTGAAGATCATGGAGGTCTGCGGGGGTCACACGCACTCGATCTACAAGCACGGCATCGAGCAGCTCGTGCCCGACGAGGTCGACTTCGTCCACGGGCCCGGCTGCCCGGTCTGCGTGATCCCGATGGGGCGGGTCGACGATGCGATCGCGCTCGCCGAGCGGCCGGAGGTGATCTTCACGACCTTCGGCGACATGCTGCGTGTCCCCGGCGGTCGCGGCTCGCTGCTCGAGGCGAAGGCGCGTGGCGCAGACGTCCGCATGGTCTACTCGCCGCTCGACGCGCTCGAGCTCGCGCGCCGCAACCCCGAGCGCGAGGTGGTCTTCTTCGCGATCGGCTTCGAGACGACGGCTCCCGCGACGGCGCTCACGCTGCTGCGCGCCCGGACCGAGGGCATCCGCAACTTCTCGGCCTTCTGCAACCACGTCACGATCGCGCCGCCGCTGCGCGCGATCCTCGACTCGCCGGGCCTGAAGCTGGAGGCGTTCATCGCTCCCGGCCACGTCTCGACGGTGATCGGCACGCGGCCGTACGACTTCATCGTCGAGGAGTACGGCAAGCCGGTGGTCGTGACCGCGTTCGAGCCGCTCGACATCCTGCACGCGGTCGTGATGCTCCTGCGCCAGCTCCGCGAGGGGCGCTGCGAGGTCGAGAATCAGTACACGCGCGTCGTGCGGCGGGACGGCAACCCGCGCGCGCTCGCGGCGCTCGAGGAGACGATGGAGCTGCGGGAGACCTTCGAGTGGCGCGGGCTCGGTTGGATCGAGCAGAGCGCGCTGAAGCTGCGGCCCGAGCTCGCCGACTGGGACGCGGAGGCCCGCTTCGTGCTTCCGGGCGACCGCGTCGAGGACCCGAAGGCGTGCCAGTGCGGCGAGGTTCTGATCGGCGCAATCAAGCCGTGGGAATGCCGGGTGTTTGGCACCGCCTGCACGCCCGAGCGACCGATCGGCACCTGCATGGTCTCGAGCGAAGGCGCCTGCGCGGCCTACTACAACTACGGCCGCCTGTCCGTGCCCGCGTGAGTCAACGCAGGCCGCGGCTCCGCGACGAGCTCGTCACGCTCGCGCACGGTTCCGGGGGCAAGGCCTCACGCGCGCTCGTCGAAGGGCTCTTCCTCGAGGAGCTCGGCAACCCGCTGCTCGACCCGCTCGGGGACTCGGCGCTGCTCGAGCTGAACGGCTCGCGGCTCGCGTTCACGACCGACTCGTACGTCGTCAAGCCGCTCGAGTTCCCCGGCGGCGACATCGGCGAGCTCGCGGTCAACGGGACGGTCAACGATCTGGCCGTCGCCGGCGCACGGCCGCTCGTGCTCTCTGCCGGGTTCGTGGTCGAGGAGGGCTTCGAGGTGGCACGGCTGCGCCGGCTCGCCGCCTCGATGGCGCGTGCCGCGGAGGCCGCCGGAGTGGTCGTCGCGACCGGCGACACGAAGGTCGTCGAGCGCGGCAAGGCGGACGGGCTCTACATCAACACGGCCGGGATCGGCTTGGTCGGCTCGGGCGTGCGGCTCGGCGCCGGCCGCGTCCTGGCCGGCGACCGGGTGCTCGTCTCGGGCACCCTCGGCGACCACGGCATGGCCGTGATGGTCGCCCGTGGTGAGCTCGCGCTCGAGGTGGAGCTCGAGAGCGACACGGCGCCGGTGCACGAGCTGGCCGCGTCGCTCCTCGAGCTCGGAGAGGCGGTGCGCTGGCTGCGCGACCCGACGCGCGGCGGCCTGGCTACGGCGCTGAACGAGCTCGCGCGCGAGACGTCACTCGCGGTCTGCCTCGAGGAGACCGCGCTGCCGCTCCGGCGTGAGGTCGTCGGAGCCTGCGAGATCCTCGGCATCGACCCGCTCTACGTCGCGAACGAGGGCAAGCTCGTCGCGGTCGTCGCGCCGGAGGCGGCCGGCGACGCGCTCGAGCGACTGCGCTCGCATCCGCTCGGCGCGGAGGCCGCGCTCGTCGGCGAGGTCCGCACCGAGCCCGAAGGCCTCGTCCTGCTGGACACCGCCTTCGGCGGCAGCAGGATCGTCGACATGCTCGTCGGCGATCCGCTCCCCCGCATCTGCTGAGCGCCGGCCATCGGGGAGAGGCCTGATCGTTCGTACGCCGTTCTTCGGATGCCCTCGTGGCAGGCGCGCGCGACACTGGTCACGACAAGGAGGTGACCATGAGCGAGTTGATGCTGGAACGGGGCACCGAGCACCGCGGCCTGGCCGAGATCGAGGTTTCGGAGGCAATGCACCCGGGCGTACTCACCTGCCCGCTGGAAACGTCGCTCCGCGACGTCGCCCGGATGATGTCCCTCTACCGGATCCACGCTGTCGTCGCCTATGGCGAGGACAACGACGACGTGGACGGGCCGGGCCTCTGGGGCGTCGTCTCCGACCTCGACCTCGTGCAGGCGACGGTCGGCGGCGAGCTCGAGGACCTCACCGCGGGAGGGACGGCCGTGACACCAGCCCTGACGATCGCGGCCGAGGACACGCTGCAGCACGCCGCGCAGCTGATGAGCGAGCACGAGGTGACGCATCTCGTCGTCGTCGCCCGCGACTCGAAGCGGCCGGTCGGCGTGCTCTCGACACTCGACATCGCGCGGGCTCTCGCCGCGTGAGAGCCGCAGCGCTCTAGGCGCCGGCGGGCATGGGTGTCCGCCGGCGCCGGGCCACGCCGCTCTCCTCGGCGGCCCGCACGACGGCAGCCGCGACGGCGGGCGCGACGGTCCGGTCGAAGACGCTCGGCAGCACGTAGTCGGCCGCCAGGTGCTCGGCGTCGACCACATCCGCCAGCGCGTGCGCGGCGGCGAGCTCCATCTCGCGCGTGATCGCGCTGGCGCGCACGTCGAGCGCCCCCCGGAAGACACCCGGGAAGGCGAGCACGTTGTTGATCTGGTTTGGATAGTCCGATCGGCCCGTTCCGAGCACCGCGACCACCTCCTCGATCTCCTCCGGCACAACCTCGGGGTTCGGGTTCGCCATCGCGAAGACGATCGGGTCGGGCGCCATTGAGCGAATGCCCTCGACGCTGACCGCGCCGGGGCTCGAGAGGCCGATGTAGACGTCCGCTCCGGCGAGTGCCTCGTCGGCCGAGCCTTTCACGCCGCCGGGATTCGTCTCCGCGGCCAGCTCGCGCTTGAACGTGTCGAGCCCCTCTCGCCCGGGGTGGAGAAGGCCGTGCCGATCGGCGCAGAGCACCTCACCCGCCCCTGCTGCGAGCAGCATGCGCGCGGTCGCCGAGCCGGCGGCGCCCGCACCCGTGATCACGATCCGAATGTCACCGAGCGCCTTGTCGACGACGCGTAGCGCGTTCAGGAGCGCCGCGAGGACGACGATCGCCGTCCCGTGCTGGTCGTCGTGGAAGACAGGGATGTCGAGTTCCTCGCGCAGGCGCGCTTCGACCTCGAAGCAGCGGGGCGCAGAGATGTCCTCCAGGTTGATACCTCCATAGACCGGCGCCAGGAGCTCGACCGTGCGGACGATCTCGTCGGGATCCTTCGTGGCGAGGCAGACGGGCCAGGCGTCGATGCCGCCGAATTCCTTGAAGAGGATGGCCTTCCCTTCCATCACGGGCAGCGCAGCCTCCGGCCCGATGTCGCCGAGCCCGAGAACCGCGGTGCCGTCGGTGACGACTGCGACGGCGTTCTGTTTGATCGTCAGGTTCCAGACCTTCTCCGGGTCGTCCGCGATCGCCCTCGAGACGCGCGCAACGCCCGGCGTATAGGCCATCGAGAGGTCGTCGCGCGTCTTCAGCGGAGACTTCGCCGCCACCTCGAGCTTGCCGCCCAGGTGGAGTAGGAACGTTCGATCGGAGACGTGCTCGACCTCGATCCCGGGGAGCGCGTGCACCGCGTCGACGATGCGGGCGATGTGAGCGTCGTCGGCGGCGAGCACCGTCACGTCCCGGACCTTCTTGCCGTGCTCGACCCTGACGAGGTCGATTGCACCGAGGAGGCCGCCCGCAGCGCCGATCGCACGGGCCAGCCGCGCGAAGGATCCGGGCTCGTTGTCGAGGTGGACGCGGAGGCTTGCGCTGAAAGAGGCGGACGGATGCGGAGCGGTTGAGCTCACGAACCTAGCTTTTCGCTTCGTGGCCGATGCACACATCCGCGCCACTACGGAAGGCCGCTGCGGCTTTCCCGTAGCGGGTTCCGCGTTCGCACCGATGGTGCACGAGCAGGCAGCGGCCAAGCTCGGAAGCGTGGAGCTCGCCCCTGAGATCGAGATCGCGCGCACTCCGATTCCGGAGCTTGCCGCCGACCTCGGGTTACTCCCCGAGGAAATCCAGCCGTACGGCCGGTTTGCCGCCAAGATCGAGCTGGCGGCGCTCGACCGGCTTCGGGACCAGCCCGACGGGAAGCTCGTGTGCGTCACGGCGGTGACGCCGACCAAGGCCGGGGAGGGCAAGACCACCACGGCAATCTCGCTCGTCCAGGCGCTGGGGCGAATGGGTAAGCGCCCGGTTCTCTGCCTGCGCGAGCCCTCTCTCGGCCCCGTCTTCGGGATCAAGGGCGGCGGCACCGGCGGCGGGAGGGCCCAGGTCGTGCCGAAGGAATTCATCAATCTCCACTTCACCGGGGACATCCACGCGATCGGCGCCGCGAACAACCTGCTCGCGGCGATGGTCGAGGCGCACCTGCTGCACGGGAACGAGCTCGGTTTGGACCCCCACTCGATTTCCTGGCGTCGCTGCCTGGACATGGACGACCGAGCCCTGCGCGAGGTCGTGGTCGGTCTCGGCGGCCGCACCAACGGCACGCCGCGCGAGACCGGCTTCGACATCACTGCCGCGTCGGAGGTGATGGCAATCGTCGCCGTCGCGTCCGACCACGCCGACCTCCGCAGCCGACTCGGCGCGATCACGGTCGGCTCGACATTCGAAGGCGAGCCCGTGACCGCCGAGCAGCTCGGCGGCGCCGGCGCGATGGCCGCGCTGCTGACCGATGCGCTGAAGCCGAACCTCGTCCAGACGATCGAGGGACAGCCGGCGCTCGTCCACTGCGGCCCCTTCGCGAACATCGCGCACGGCAACAGCTCGCTGATCGGCGACCGGCTCGGCCTCAAGCTCGGCGATTACGTCGTGACCGAAGGCGGATTCGGCGCCGAAATGGGCTTCGAGAAGTTCGTCGACATCGCCTGCCGCCTTAGCGGCCTCGCGCCGAGCGCGGTCGTGCTCGTCGCGACGACACAGGCCCTGAAGCACCACGGGGGAGATCCCCGAGGCGGGCTCGCGGCGATCGAACGCGGCGCCGAGAACCTGGCCGCGCACATCGCAATCGTGCGCGAATTCGGTGTCACCAGCGTCGTGGCCGTCAACCGTTTCCCGGGGGACGACGACGCAGAGCTGGCCGCCGTCCGAAGCTTGGCGCTCGAAGCCGGTGCCGTCGCAGCCGAGATCAACGACGGTTACGAGCGCGGCGGCAGCGGTGCGCTCGAGCTTGCAGAGGCAGTCGCGGAAGCGGCCGAGCGGCCCGAGCCGGTCCATTACCTCTATCCGCTCGAGGCGTCGATTCCGGCCAAGCTGGAAGCGATCGCCACACGCCTCTACGGAGCCGCGAGGATCGAGCTGTCACCCGAGGCCGCCGCTCAGGCCGAGCGCCTCGAATCGCTCGGTCTCGCCGGCCTCCCGGTCTGCATCGCCAAGACGCACCTCTCCCTATCGCACGACCCGACGCTCCCGGGGGCCCCGGCCGGCTACACGTTCCCGATCCGGGAGCTCCGACCGTACACCGGGGCGGGTTGGATCGTCGCCGTCAGCGGAGCGATGCAGACGATGCCGGGGCTGCCGGCCGACCCGGCCGCCCTGCGAGTGGACGTCGATCCGGAAGGGCGGATCGAAGGCCTTCGCTGATCCGGCCCCGGGCGGGAGCGCCCGACAGGACGCGTACTCGTCAGACCTGATCCCGCTACGGATTTGCCGCAGCCGGGCGCGGTGATTGCCCCGATGCGAGCCCGTGCCTGACGGGCGAGGCTTGTCAAGGAGAAAGGAGGCAACGATGAGCACGACAGCGATCTCTCTTCAGGAATACGAAGCTGCGGAACGCGAGTTGGCGCAGAGGCGGGCAAAGCGGTTCTGGCTTCGGCACGCGTCCCTCTTCGCAGTCGTCACCGCGACGTTCGCCATCATCGAGGTAGGAGCGAACGGCGGCATCTGGTGGCCTTACCTCTTGGTCGCCTCGTGGGCGCTGGTTCTCTTCGCCCATTACCGCTGGTCGATTCACAACGGCGACATGCACGCACGAGAGCAACAGATCCGGGCCGAATGGCGCGCAGCCCGTTCGAGGGAGCAGCTCATTCCGAGGTAGGCGACCAGACCCGTCGACGCATAGGAGGTTCCGTGCTCACCACTCATCAACCAGCAGACGCGCTGATCGAGGTCCTCAGGCGCGAGCACGTCGCGTACGAGCTGATCCCGCACCACCACACCGAGACGGCGCTCGCCGAGGCGAGCGCGCTCGGCGTCGACCCGCACCAGGTTGCGAAGACACTGATTCTCACCACGCCGTTCGGCTTCGTGCGTGCGGTGATTGCCGCCTCGGATCGGCTCGACCTCGAGAAGGCGCGCTTCACGCTCAACACGGCCGAGGTCGAGCTCGTAACCGAGGAAACGCTCGTCGGCGCGTACCCCGAGTTCGAGCTCGGCGCGGTTCCGCCCATGGGCGGCGCCTTCGACCGCGTCCTCGTTGACCGGCGCCTGTTCGAGAGCACGTTCATCGTTCTCGACGCAGGCACCCACGACGAGTCGGTCCGCTTGCGAACCGGTGACCTGCTGTCGATCGCGGAGGCCGAGGTCGCCGACCTTGCGCTGGAGTGAGGGTTGTTGACGCGGACAGGCTCGTCGCGCTAACTACACGCCTTACCCGCAGGGCGAAGTCAACCGGTGGTAGTGAGAGCAAGCATCGCCACGGCAAGGGTGCCGCGACATTCGAGTCGGCGCGGTCGACGTCGACGAAGCTGATCCCGAGTTCCGACTAGCAGCAAGACCGGCGTTCAGCGTTCAGTCCCCTACGAGCGTGCTCAGCCGGGCGAATGAGTAGAGCACCAGGTAGCTCGTCAGGAGAAAGGCGGTCAGCAGCACCGTGAGGCCGAGTGGGCGCGGGTAGTCGAGCGGGTGCGCCAGGCCCTGCACCAGCTGAGCGGCGAGCGGCACCGGGTTCGCTACCACGTCCCACGAGTTCCAGCGCTGCACGCGGCCGAGATAGATCCCGAACGAGCCCAGCGAGAGCACTGCGGCGACCAGCGCCCAGGCGTTCACGGTGCCGACCAACCGGCGCACGACCATGTGCACGAGGAAGAGCGAGGTCAGCCCGAGTAGCAGCCCCGTCCACGCGCCGGCCGAGAACAACAGCACGTCGTAAAGCACAGGGATGCGACCGCCACCGCCGACGTACTTGAGATCGGTGACGAGGTACGGCGCGTTCGGGAAGAAGACGAGCCAGAGGAGGCCAAGCGGCACGATCACCCGCAGCGGCGCGCCGGCGCGGGCGCGCTCGTAGAGCAGCAGCGCCAGGGCGAACGGGATCCAGGCCAAGAAGAGGTTCCAGGCCAGCCAGCTGTGTCCGTGCGTGCCGGTGTAGGCCATCCGCGCCGCAAGCATCGCCAGCGTGAACAGCGTCAGCAACGCGAGCGCGGCCACGACCGCAAGGCGGCGGTCGCTGAACGATCCGCGCAGGCGCAGCGCCATGTGTCGGAGCGTAGCTGGCTTGCACGCCGCACCACGACGGCCGCGGTTGCTCCATCACGCCGAAACCACCGGCACGAGGGATGAAGCTTCTGACCTCTCGCGACGATCTCACTTCTGTCTTGCGGCAAACCCTCTTGGCATGCGGCCGACTGCGGAGGAGGTGAATCAGATGAAGCTGTTCACCTCGCTCGCAGTCATCGCCTTCTCGCTCGGCGAGCGCGAGGAAGGGCAGTCCTTGGCCTCGGAGATCGTGGCTCTGGCGCTTCTCGTCTTCGCCTTCTTTGGCGCACTGTTTCTGTTCAAGACGATGACCTGATGACGGCTGGACTGGAGCGTCGTCTGCGCCAGTGTGCGGGAATGTCACCAGAGGGCTGACGCGACGGGGCTGAAACGTGCCTCTATCGCTTGCCCCGCAGCCAGTTCGACATCCGAGTCGTGAGAGGCACCTTCCCCGGAAGCCACTTCGTCTCGGGAGGCGGTGGGCGAAACGGCTCGAGCCCACCGATGTCCGCGAACGCGATCTTCAAGGTCACCTCGCCGGGATAGATCGCCGCGACCTGCTCGCCCGGCACGTAACGGATCTGGGTCGGGTGCTTCGACTCAACCGCCAGCCCGTCGAAGATGTCGCTCTGCTTGTCGCCTTCAACCTGCGCGACCGTGCCAACGACGACGCCATCCGAGGTGATCACGTTCCACCCTTGCCCTACCTGTAACCACGAGACGGGATCAGCCATCACCGGGCGCTGCTTCGGTCACCGGCCGCTCTCAGGTTTTTCGGCATCGTCGGCCATCGAGGGTACTCGTTCGTGGGGTGGGCCAGCGTGCGGGAATGTCACCCGAGCACGGCGCGCTCGCCGACCGCCGCGGAGCGGTCGCGCGCGCGTCGCGCATCCCGCAGGCGTGATTATTTTCGACGCGCAGCTGCCGTGCCGCCGATCGACAGCAGCGCGACGATGAGCACGATCACGGCCCACCACGCGATTGCGAGCGTGCCGTCGTGCCAGGTGAGGACGTCCCACATGCCGACAGCGTACGGCTAGCGCCCGACGTCATAGACGACTAGCGCGGAACAGGGAGCCGTTCTCCTGATCGTCCCAGTAGGCACCGCTGGTGAGGTGGCAGTCGGCTGGGCCAGTGTGCGGGAATGTCACCAGAGGCCGACGGTTAGACCCGTCACGCCGGAGGCCACCTGGAAATCATCCCACGGGGATGAGGTGTTCATCACTCAGACTGTCATAGCGTGCCGGGCGTCGATGAAAGCCGCCCTCGACGATCTGTCAGTGAAAGGAGATGGCTGATGCCCGCGCGCGACAGGTCGCACGCACTCGACAAGATCGTGGTGGTGCTGTTCGAGAACCGTTCCCTCGACAACATGCTCGGGCGCCTCTACGGCCCCGAAGACGGCAAGACCTTCGACGGAGTCATCGGCAAGAACCTAAGCAACCCCGTTCCTGAGTGGGCGGAGCATGGCGCCGACCGGAAGTTGGTGCCGTACGAGGTCGCCACGGACATGGACGCGCCCAGCCCCGACTCGGGTGAAGAGTGGTTCCACACGAACACGCAGCTGTTCAACACCCTCGACGACCACAACCGCTTCAAGCTCGGCGAGGAAGTGGCTGAGCCGTGGAACGCGCCGCCACCCGGTGCGACGCCAACCATGGACGGGTTCGTCACCGACTACATCAGCACCTTCAGCGCCGAGATGGGCCGTCAGCCGACCTACGACGAGTACGCGCAGATCATGACCGGATACACCCCCGAACAGCTCCCGGTACTGAGCGGCATCGCCCGCGATTTCGGAGTCTTCGACCACTGGTTCTCCGAGGTGCCTTCGCAAACCTTCATGAACCGCTCCTTTTGGACGGCGGCGACGTCGTCCGGGATCGTCGTGAACAGCCCGGTGAAGAAGTGGTTCAGCAAGAACGACGCGGAGACGATCTTCGAGCGGCTCGAGCAACACGGCAAGACCTGGAAGATCTACGTGATGGAGCCGATGGTGCTGTCCTTTCACGGCATCATCCACTACTCCCGCCTCAAGGACCGGCTGGCAACGAACGTGGTGCCGTTCGCGGAGTTCGAGAAGGATGCCGCCGCCGGAACCCTGCCCGACTTCTCGCTGATCGAGCCGAACTTCATTTCCGGGCACGGCGACTACCACCCCGCCTTCGGCCGCTCATTCGGCCGCACCATCGACGTTACGACGCTCGATCCTCCGTCCTCGATCTTGGGCGGGGAGGCCTTCCTGGCGCGTATTTTCAACGCCTACCGCTCCAGCACCTCCGAGTCGGGCTCGAACGTCTGGAACACCGCTCTGCTGATCGGCTGGGACGAGCCGGGCGGAACCTACGACCACGTGCCCCCCGGATCGGTGCCGCCGCCACACCCGGACGCACCGGCCGGCGAGCTGGGCTTCAAGTTCGACCGATCCGGCTACCGCGTTCCCGCGATCCTCGTCTCCCCCTGGGTACCGGAAGGCTCCGTGTTCAACGATGAGTACCGCCACACCTCGCTGATCGCCACCTTGCGGAAGAGGTGGAACCTCGGCGAGGCCTTCACCCAGCGTGACGCCTCCGCACGCACCTTCGACGACCTCTTCACCCTCGACAAGCCGCGTGACCCAGACACTTGGGCGACCATCACCGCCCTACCCGTCCCGTCATGGCAACTCGACCAAGAGGCCCTCAGCCAGGCGCTCAGCGGCCTCGGCAACAGCATGGGACAGGGCATCATCGAGCACGCCCGGGAGCTCGGACTCGAACTCCCGCCACAACTCGACGACCCCAATGCTGACCTCACACCCCAGCTCATCATCGAGGTCTTCAGGCAGGTCGCCGGGCACTACTTCCCCCTCCTCGCACCGGAGGGCATAGCCGCCGGCCGCTCAGCCAACTCCTAGTTCAGCCAAGCCCAAAGTTGAGCCACCTCGGCCCGCGGTTTCGAAAAGCCATTTGATCAGCTGTCCGACGAACGCTTCATCGCTTGGGCCAGTGTGCGGGAATGTCACCCGAGTGGCTGAGCCGCAGGTCATCCCGGCGTTAGGCTCCCTCCGTGGCGGAGGGGCTTTCGGCGAGCGAGGTCGGGAAGAAGATCGGCCAGCACGCGAAGCACGCCAACCCTCACGAGCGGCGCGACCGGCTCATATCCATCACCGAGGCCGTCCTGCTCTCGGTCGTGGCGCTGCTAGCCGCGTGGTCCGGGTACGCGGCCGCCAAGTGGTCGACCGAGTCGCGGGTGGAGCTGGCCACGGCGTCGAGCCTTCGGATCGAGGCGAGCCGGGCGGATTCCGACGCGGGCGAGCTGCGCGACTTCGACTCGTCCACCTTCGAGTCCTGGTTCGCGGCCTACATCGCGGGCAACAAGACCGCCATGCGGATCGCGGAACACCGATTTCGGCCCGAGTTCAAGCCCGCTTTCGACGCCTGGCTGGCGACGAAGCCGGCGACGAACCCGGAGGCACCGCGCGGGCCTACGTATATGCCGCAGTACAAGCGGCCCGGTGAGGCCGAGGCTCGGAGCCTCGATGCCCAAGCCAAAGCAGCCTTCCTCGACGGCGAAAAGGACGGCTCGACCGCCGACAAGTACATCCGGCTCACGGTCGTGTTGGCCAGCATCCTCTTCCTGGTCGGCATCTCGACACACTTCCCGTACCGGGGTATCCGCTACGGCCTGGTCGGTCTGGGTATCGCCCTGCTCGTGCTGTCGCTCGTCCAGCTGTCAGCGCTGCCGCTGCCTCCGTCCTGAGCCTCGCCTGGGCCAGCGTGTCTCACGCCAGCTCGCGTGCCGCTTCGTCGAAGACGCGCGTGTGCAGATCGACGTCGGCTTCGGTCGTGTCCGGCGACATCAGGGCCATGTTGTGGAACGGCGTCAGCAGAATCCCGCGGTTGAGCGCGTAGAGGTGGATCAGCCGGTCGAGCAGCGCGTTGCCGCCGGCCGCGGCTTCGCTGCCGGTTCGCGGGCGCTCAGGGCGGAAGAGGTACTCGACGCGGCAGCCGAGGCGGGTCACGTGCCAGGGCAGCGCGTGGCGGTCGATCGTTTCGGCGACGCCGGCCTCGAAGCGTTCGCCGAGGGCGATCATCCGCTCGAAGGCCTCGTCGGTCAGCACCTCGGCGAGCGTCGCGCGCGTGGCCGCGAGTGAGAGCACGTTCGCGGCGACCGTGCCGCCGATGCCGCCGACGTCGGCCTTCTCGTCGGCCGGCAGCAGCGCCTCCAACCGGTCGGCGACCTCGGCCGAGAAGCCATACGCGGCGACCGGGATCCCCGCGCCGATCGACTTCCCGACCGTGAGCAGGTCGGGCTCGAGCCCGTAGGCGGCCGTGTACCCGCCCGGCCCCGCGCAGAGTGTGTGCGTCTCGTCGATGATCAGCAGCGTCCCGGTCTCGCGCGTGGCCGCCCGCAGCTGCTCGTGGAAGCCCGGCTCGGGCAGGACGATCCCGATGTTCGTCAATGCGGGTTCGGCGAGCACGCACGCAACGTCGCCGTGGGCCAGCTCACGTTCAAGCGCCTCGGGGTCGTTCCACTCGACCACGCGCGTTGTCTCGTCGAGCGGTACCGGCGGCCCGACGTTGCCTTCCCGCGAGACAACCTTGCCGCCCTCGAGGCCGACGAACGTCTCGTCGACCGAGCCGTGGTAGCACCAGTTGAAGACGAGGATCTTCGGCCGGCCGGTCAGCTCACGCGCGAGCCGGATCGCGAAGCGGTTCGCGTCGGTGGCGGTGAGGGCGAACTGCCAGCGCGCGAGGCCGAAGCGCCGGCTCAGCTCACGGCCGACCCAGATCGCGTCCTCGCTCGGGAGCATCGTCGTGATCCCCATCGCCGCCTGCTCGGCGACCGCCCGGACGGTCGGCTCGGGCGAGTGGCCGGTCATCGCGGCGGTGTCGCCGAGGCAGAAGTCGACGTACTCGTGCCCGTCAACGTCGGTGAAACGCGCGCCGTGCGCCTCGGCCGCGAACACCGGAAAGCCGCCCGGCCAGCGGATCATCCACGGCATCGGCACGCCGGAGAGAAGCGAGCCGCGCGCCTCGTTCGCCAGCTCGCGTGAGCGTGGGTGCTCCCGCTCGAAGCGCTCGAGCTCGCGCTCGAGCAGGGCCTCGGCGCGGCGGCTCAGTGCTTGCCGGGAGGCCCGGTGTGGTCGTGGTTCTTGTCGCCGTTGCCGTTCCCGGGCCGAGGAGTGACATACGGAGGAGGCGGCGTAGGCGCAGGCTTGTACGGCGCGGGCGGCGGTGTTGGAGCTGGAGGAGGAGGCGGCGGTGGTGGTGGCGGAGCGGGCGGCGCGGGAGGCGGAGGCGGTGGTGGTGGCAGTGGTGGCGGCGGCGGCGGAGATGGTGGCGGCGGTGGCGGTGGTGGAGGCGGAGGCGGAGGCGGAGGCGGAGGCGGTGGTGGTGGGGGCGGAGGAGATCCGCCACGAGAAGGCGCCGGGCTCACCTGACGGTCGACCGCGCCCCGGAGAGCCACCTGCCCCCCGACAGCCAGCCGCCGTGCCTGCGAGCCGCCGCCGAGCACGATCGCTCGGCCGGGCCGGGCTCGCCTGGCAGGATGAACAACGACCCTCGCCGGAGGTCGCTTTCCGTTCGTCGCAGTCTTGGGCAGCTGTACGGAAGGTTCCACCGCCGTCTGTGGGGCGGCCTCGACGACCCGAGTGTCCGGCTCGAGTGCGGCACGCCAGAGGTAACCGGCGCTTGAAGCCGTGGCTACGAGCGTCGAGCGCGAGCAGCAAACTTCTCACCGGCACAGAGTGAGTATTGCGACCGAAGGGGACGGCAGCTCAGGCCACGCGGCCCTCGCCGGCCACGCAGACCCGGTTCTTGCCCTCGCCCTTCGCGCGATAAAGGGCGTCGTCCGCGAACCGCAGCAAGTCCTCACCGGTATCGCCCTGCCGGTACTGGGCCACGCCGAAGCTGGCCGTCGAGCTGAGCGCGTTCCCTTCCACCGAGGCGATCGGCCGCCCCGACAGCGAACGACGCAACCGCTCGGCGACCAGAACGGCATCCCGGCCTTCGACCTCGGGCAACAACAACGCGAACTCCTCACCGCCGAGCCGGGCCGCGAGGTCGACGTCGCGGACGTGCTCCTGCAGCAAGCTGCCGAAGGCCGCGAGCACGCGATCTCCCGAGTGGTGGCCGAAGCGGTCGTTGACGCCCTTGAAGTCGTCGAGGTCGATCAGAACGATCGCGAGACCGGTCTTGAACTGCCCCGCCCGCTCCACCTCCGCGTCGAGCACCGCCAGGAAGCGCCGCCGGTTGACGAGTCCCGTCAGGTCGTCGGTGATCGCCTGGCGCTGGACCAGATCGTGCAGGCGCGCGTTCTCGAGCGCGATTCCGGCTTGCGCCGCGAGCCATTCCGCGAGCTGCCTCGTCTCGGCCGCGAAGCCCTCCGGCGGCGGGTAGAGGACCAGCTCGGTACGAGTTGCTTCATCGTCGGCCGACAGATCGAGCCGTAGCTCGTTGCCTCTGCCACCCGGCTCGCCGACCCACCCGAGCTCCTCCCCATCCACGAGCATCCGCGCACCTCTCGCCCCGGTCGCCTCCGTGACCACGTCGAGGATCACCGGCACCAGCGCGCGCGGGTTGTGCGTGGCCGCGAGCGCGTCGCCCACCAGTGCGAGCGCCGCGCGTGCGTCCGGCCGCCCACGACCACTGCGCCTACGCCGATCATGACGCGGCTCGGAGGCACGGACCAGCTCGTCCTGACGCAAGGAGCGAAGCGTCAACGCGAGCAGCACGAGCGTCGCGAGCGTGGCGAGCCCAGCGAGCGCAGCGAATTTCCAGCGCACGTCGACCGCAAGGCTGACGCTCAGCGCATGCACAAGTAGAGGTGAGGCCGATGGCCGCAACATTGGTCCCCCCTGCGGACTCTAAGCCCCCAGGGACAATGCCGGAATACAGTCCTCCTGTGCCCAATGGCCCTCTCGAGCCCCGAGGACCCCGACCACGCCACGAGGCCCTGGCGTGAAGATCCTCGTCGTCGGCACTGGTGGCGTCGGCGCCGCGGTCGCCGCGGTGGCACAAAGGCGCGACTTCTTCGAGCGGATCACGTTCGCCGATCTCGACCCGGCGCGGCCGCAGGCGCTCGTCGACCGGCTCGACGACGACCGCTTCGCCGCGGCGCAGGTCGACGCCTCCGACAGTGCGAGCGTCGCTGCGCTCGCACGCGACGCCGACGCCGTCCTGAACGCGACCGACCCGCGCTTCGTGCTGCCGATCTTCGAGGCCGCCTTCGACACCCGCTGCACGTACCTCGACATGGCGATGTCGCTCTCGAGCCCGGACACGCTGCTCGGCCAGGAGCAGCTCGACCAGCACGAGCGCTGGGCGGACGCCGGCCTGCTCGCGCTGGTCGGGATCGGCGTCGAGCCCGGCCTCTCCGACGTCTTCGCCCGCTACGCCGCCGACCACCTCTTCGCCGCAGATCGACGAGATCGGCGTACGCGACGGGGCGAACCTCGCGGTCGAGGGCTACGACTTCGCGCCGACCTTCTCGATCTGGACGACGATCGAGGAGTGCCTCAACCCGCCCCTCATCTGGGAGCGCGAGCGCGGCTGGTACACGACCGAGCCGTTCAGCGAGCCTGAGGTGTTCGACTTCCCCGAGGGGATCGGCCCGCTCGAGTGCGTCAACGTCGAGCACGAGGAGGTCGTGCTCGTGCCGCGCTGGGTCGAGTGCCAGCGCGTCACGTTCAAGTACGGGCTGGGCGAGGAGTTCATCGACGTGCTGAAGACGCTGCATAAGCTCGGGCTCGACTCGAAAGAGCCGGTCTCGGTGCGCGGCGTCGAGGTCGCACCGCGCGACGTGCTCGCCGCGGCGCTACCCGACCCCGCGACGCTCGGCGACCGCATGCACGGCAAGACCTGCGCGGGCACGTTCGTCACGGGCACCGGCAAGGACGGCGAGCCGCGCGCGAGCTACCTCTACCACGTGGCCGACAACGAACGAACGATGCGCGAGTACGGCTCGCAGGCGGTGGTGCTGCAGACCGCGCTGAACCCGGTCGTCGCGCTGGAGCTACTCGCCGGCGGCACCTGGAACGGCAGCGGCGTTCTTGGGCCCGAGGCCTTCGACGCGGTGCCGTTCCTCGAGCTGCTCGCGACCTACGGCGAGCCGCACGGCCAAGACGACCGGTGAGCGAGACAGCCGAGGCCCGGTCGGCACGCACCTCCCCCGCGTGGCCGGTCGCTGCGCTCGTGCTCGGCGCAGGGCTGCTCGCGCTCCTGCTGGTGCATCCCGGGATCGACGAGGCCTGGGAGAACCATCCCGCGCATTTCTGGCTCGTGCTCGGAGCCGCCTCGCTCAGCGTCGTTCTCGGCTACACCGTCGGCGTCGCCGCCCGCCGGCGGCGGGACGCGCGGCTGTTCCTGGTCTCGCTCGCCTTCATCTCGGCGGCCAGCTTCCTCGGCCTGCACGCACTCGCCACGCCGGGCGTGCTGCTGGGTAAGAACGCTGGCTTTGAGCTCGCGACGCCGTTCGGGCTCGCGGTTGCGGGCCTCTTCGCAGCGGCCTCGGGACTGCCGCTCCGGCCTGCCGTGGCCGAGCGCGTCTTGCGCTGGGCGTGGGCGCTGATCGCGGCGCTCGCCACGCTGCTCGCCGTGTGGGCGGCGATCTCGCTCGCCGAGCTGCGGCCGCTCGCGGGCGAGCTCGACGCCGAGCAGCTCGACGGCTGGCAGGTCACGCTGGCCGTAATCGGGGTCGTGCTCTACGCGACCGCGGCAGTCGGCTACTTCCGCCTCTACCAGCGCCGCCGCGCGCAGTTCCTGCTCGGCGTCGCTCTGTCGTTCGCGCTCCTCGCCGAGGCGATGCTCGTAATCGCGTGGGCTCGCAACTGGCACGCCTCGTGGTGGGAATGGCACCTGCTGATGCTGGCCGCGTTCGTCACGATCGCCGTCAGCGCGCGCGGCGAGTGGCACGAGGAGCGGTTCAGCCCGCTCTACCTCGACGAGACGCTTGCGGACACCCGCGAGGCGACGATCCTGTTCGCCGACCTGCAGGGCTTCACGTCCTTCTCGGAGCGGACGACCCCGGCGCGGGTGGCGACGATGCTGAACGGCTACTTCGGGAAGCTCGTGCCGCTGCTCGAGCAGGACGGCGGCGTCGTGCACCAGATCGTCGGCGACGCGGTGATGGTGATCTTCAACCAGCGCGGCGACCAGCCCGACCACGCGGCCCGCGCGGTGCGCACGGCACTCGCCTTCCAGTCCGCCGCGGCCGAGATCGCCTCGGACCACCCCGACTGGCCTTGCTTCCGCGCGGGCGTGAACAGCGGCGAGGTACTGGCCGGGCTCGTCGGCGGCGCGAGCGGCCACCGCAAGCACGGCGTCGTCGGCGACACGGTGAACCTCGCCGCGCGGCTCGAGTCGGTCGCGCCGGTCGGCCAGGTGGTCGTCGGGGCCGAGACTGCGGCCGCCCTCCCGCCGGGCGCAGTGCTCGAGCGGCTCCCCCCGCTCGAGCTGAAGGGCAAGGGGGAGCCGGTCGAGGCGTTCGTCGTGCACGCGTTGCACGCCGGCTAGCGCGACGGATATCCTCACGGGCCGCTTGACGGTCGTGGGTCTTCTGGGCTTCGTCCTCGCCGCGGTGCTGCTCGGCTCCGCGGTGGCCAAGCTTGCCGCCGGCAAGCGCGGTCGCCGCGCGCTCGCGAGCTACGGGCTCCGCGGTCGAGTCGCGACCGCCGCGTGGGCGGGGACGATCGGGCTCGAGGCCGCGCTCGGAATCCTTGTCGCCGCGGGAGTGCCAGGCTCGGCCGAGGCCGCCGCCGTTCTGCTCGGGCTCTTCACGGTCATGCTCGTTGTCGCGATGGCCCGCGGGCGCGCCGGTCAGCCGTGCGGCTGCTTCGGGAGCCGGTCGCGGATCGGCTGGGGCGCCGTCGCGCGCTCGGCGTGCCTCGCCGCCGCCTTCGCGGTGCTGCCGTTCCTGCCCCACACGTCGCTTTCGACCGAGGCGTGGCTCGGGGTGGGCCTGGGCGTCGCGCTCGTCGGCGTCGCCGCGCTGTCGGTCGCGCTGCTCGCTTTGGCCCGCGAGCTCGGCGAGCTGCGGCTTGCAGTGGCCCCGCAGGCCGCGCTCTCGCTCGACCACGAAGGTCCGGAGCTCGGCGGCCGCGTCGGCCTGATCGAGCGCTTCGAGCGGCGGGCGCCGCTGGCGGTCGCGGTCTTCACCTCTGCCGGCTGCTCGCTCTGTGCCGCACTCGAGCCGTCGCTGCGCCTGCTCGCCCGCGACCCCGAGGTCGAGCTGCAGCTCTTCGACGAGCACGCCGACGCCGAAGCCTGGGAGTCGCTCGCCGTGCCGGGGAGCCCGTACGCGGTCGTGCTCGCGCACGATGGGGAAGTGCTCGCCAAGGGCACTTTCAACTCGCTCTACCAGCTGGAATCGCTGCTCGGCCCGGCGGCGGTGCGTGCTTAGCGAAGCGGTCGCCGGCGCGACCTCGCGCCGCGGCTTCCTCGCGCGCACCGGGCGCCTGCTGCTCGGCTTGGCCGGCGGCGGCTACCTGCTCGGCGCGATCCGCGCGCAGAAGGCCGAGGCGTTCCACTTCTGCGGCCACATCTACACGACCGGCTCGTGCCCGCACCCGACCGGGCTGCCGCGGATCGACGCGAAGGGCTTCCCCCTGCGCGCCGCCGACGGTGAGCCGGTAGACGACCTCGGGCGCCCGGTTGACAAGCTCGGCCGGCCCGTCGACGCGCACGGCAAGCTGCTGCGCGATCCCGACCGGAACCCGCTGCCGCCCGCGCCGCGCACGCGCGTCTGCGCCAAGGCTGGGCGCGAGTTCGGCTTCCGCGGCCAGGTCGACGGGGCCTGGTACCGCTGCTGCAACGGCCACATCCGCAAGCTCGTCGACTGCTGCGGCTACACGACGACCCGGATCAACGGCGACTACGCGCTGACCGGCTACTGCTACAGCGGCCGGCATGTGTTCTGCGTCATGTACTACGACACGAAGATCGCGTGCTGACGCCGGCGCTCGTCCTGACCGCACTGCTCGTCGGGCTCGCCGGTGCCTGGTCGCCCTGAAGCCTCTCGATGGTCGGCACCGTGCGTGCCGCGCGTCACCGGGGAAGAGCACGAGCGGCGTTCGCGGCCGGGCTCGCGCTGGGGGCCGCCGCGATCTTCGTCGCGCTCGGCGCGCTCGGCTCGGTGATCAGCGGCCGCGCGGTCGTGGTCGCGGCGGTCGGGCTGGGCGTCGTGGCCGTGGCGAGCGACGCGCTCGGCTTGCGGGTGCGACCCCAGATCCATTTCCAGGTGCCCGAGCCCTGGCGCCGGACGATGCCGCTGCCGCGCGCGCTCTTCCTCTACGGCCTGCTGCTCGGAACCGGCCTGACGACCTACGTTCCCGCTACCGCCGCCTGGGCGCTGCCCGCGCTCAGCCTCGCGCTCGGAGACGTGAAGGCCTCGCTTGCGATCGCCGCGGGGTTCGCCGCGGGCCGGGCACTGCCGGTGCTCCTGCTGAGCGAGCACGCGATCGCCGAGCGGCCGCGCGGCCTGCGGCTGCTCCGCGTCCTCGCGGCAGCCTCGCTGCTCGCCGCGCTCGTCGCCGGCCAGGTGCGGGCAGCGGGAACGGTCGCCTCGCCCGGCGGCGACCCGAGCGCCGCGGGTACGGACGTCGCGTGGCAGCGGCCCGGGGTCGGCGGCTTCGTGCGCAAGGAGGGGACAACCACGCAACTGCCCGGGAACGACCCGGCGATCGGCGCGACCTTCGTCGCCTGGCACGCCGGCCCGGCGCTGACGGTCGCCGACCGTGCGACGCTGACCCCGGCGCTCGAGGAGAGCATCGCCGGCCTGCAGAAGCTCGCGGTCTCACGCAGCTGGCTCGCCTACCGGACGCCGACCGAGATCCACGTGCGCCCCGTGACGGCGACCGGGCCGGGGACGACGGTCGAAAAGGTCAAGGACGCCGGCGAGCCTGGGCCGCCCGGCGCTCGGAGTCGATCTCGTCGTCTTCCATCGTGCGACCGCAACCGGCAGCTGGATCACCGCCGTGAACGTGGTCTCGGGCAAGCGCCTGCGGCTGCGCTACTCGAGCGACGAGCAGCTGCTGAACCCGTCGCTGCTCGCCGGGAAGCTGCTCTACGTGCGCGCCTCGCGCTGCTCGCAGCAGCTCGTGCTCGGGCCGCTTCGAGGTGGCCGCGACAAGGTCCTCTACGAGCTCGGCCCCCTCGCCGGCCAGGACGCGGGCCATGAGCGCCACCACACGCGCCAGGGCGAGCATCTCCCCTGCCCGCACAAGCCGCGAGTCACCGCCAAGATGCTCTGGACGACCGCCCTCTCGCCGACGATCGCCTACGTGACTGTGCTCAGGCCCGGCCGCGGCGGGCGCACCGTGCCGACATTGCTGGCCGTCGCGCGGCGATGACGCGTAACGCTGCTCGCACTCCGGCGACTGATCAGGGACAATCGACCGGGGTCGCTGGAGGGAACGATGGATCGCATCTATGTCCAGACCAACGACGCGGAGCGCAACGAGGTGGTCGCGTTCGACCGCGGCGCCGACGGCAAGCTCACCGCGATCGGACACTTCGATACCGGCGGGAAGGGCAGCGGCACGCCGCACCTGGCCTCGCAATGCTCGATCGTCGTCAGCGGCGACCGACTGCTCGTCACCAACGCGGGCAGCGACGAGCTCTCGCTCTTCCGCGTCACCGCCGACGGGCTCGACCTCGAGAGCCGCGTCCCGAGCGGTGGCAACCATCCGACGAGCGTCGCGGTTCACGGCGAGCTCGCCTACGTGCTCAACAACGGCTCGCCCGCAATCACGGGCTTCTCGCTCGCGGGTGGGATGCTCAGCGCCATCGAGGGCTCGGCACGGTCGCTCGCAGCGAACGCCGACCCGGCGCAGATTGCGTTCAGCCCGGACGGCCGCATGCTGGTCGTGACCGAGCGCGGTACGAACAGCATCAGCACCTTCGACGTCGACGAGCACGGCCTCGCCGAAGGCCCGCAGACGATCGCCTGCCCAGGCGCCACCCCTTACGGCTTCGACTTCGCCGGCGGCTCGCTGGTCGTGACCGAGGCCTTCGGCGGAGAAGTGGGTGCGGCCGCGGCCACGTCCTACTCGCTCAGCGGCGGACGGCTCGAGCCCGTTAGCGCCTCGGTCGCCGACACACGCAGCGAGGTTTGCTGGGCCGCAGTCACCCGCGACGCCCGCTTCGTCTACGTGACCAACTTCGGCGACGGCACGATCTCGAGCTACCGGATCGGGGCCGACGGCTCGCTCGAGCTGCTCGAGCCGGTTGCGGCCTCGACGAACCTCGGCCAGAAGGGCGTGCGCGACGAGGCGATCACCGGCGACGGCCGTTTCCTCTACGCGCTCGACGCCGACGCGCGCCGGATCTACGGCTGGTCGGTCGGCGAGGACGGCTCGCTGACTCCGGTCGGCGACGCCGACGGCCTGCCTGAAACGGTGGCAGGATTGGCGGCGTCATGAACATCATCTCGCGGGGATTTCGCGGGCGCGGCCAAGAGGGCCCGCCCGACCGCGTGCCGCCCGGCCAGTACCTGACCGACGACTTCCCGGTGCTCTCGGCGGGGCCGACGCCGCACACGCCGCTCGAAGAGTGGACGTTCGAGATCCGTGGCGCCGCTGAGCCGGTCAGCTGGACCTGGGAAGAGCTCCAGGCGCTGCCGAGCGAGGAGGTCACCAAGGACATCCACTGCGTGACCAAGTGGTCGAAGCTGGACACGCTCTGGCAGGGCGTCTCGGTGGACACGCTGCTGGAGGCCGCGGACTACGACGCCGCGTACGCGCTCGCCTTCTGCGACGGCGGTTACACGACTAACCTGCCGATCGAGGACCTGACCGACGGCAAGGCCTGGGTCGCCTACAACTACGGCGGCGAGCCGCTCGAGCCCGAGCACGGCGGGCCGGCACGGCTGCTCGTGCCGCATCTTTACTTCTGGAAGAGCGCCAAGTGGGTCCGCGGGCTGCAGCTGCTCGACGAAGACGAGCCCGGCTTCTGGGAGCAGAACGGCTACCACATTCGGGGGGATCCCTGGCTGGAACAGCGTTATTGGGGCGACTGACCTGGCTGGCCGCAACGGTCGCGGCCGTCAAAGAGGAGACGCCAAAGGTGCGGACGCTCGTGCTCGACGCCGACGGCTGGTCCGGCCACCGCGCCGGCCAGCACCTCGACGTGCGCCTGACCGCGGAGGACGGCTACCAGGCCGAGCGCTCGTACTCGATCGCCTCCGCGCCGGGCGAGCCGCTGGCGATCACGGTCGAGCGGCTCGAGGACGGGGAGGTCTCGCCCTACCTGGTGGACGTGGTGCGCGACGGTGACGTCTTCGAGGTGCGCGGACCGATCGGCGGCTACTTCGTCTGGGACGGCGACGAGCCGGAGCCGGTGCTGCTCGTCGCCGGCGGCTCAGGCGTGGCGCCGCTCGCGGCGATGGCCCGGCAGCGCGCACGGATCGGCTCGGAGACGCCGATGCGGCTGCTCTACTCCTCGCGCACCTGGGATGACGTGATCTACCGCGACGAGCTGGAGACGCTCGGAGTCGAGGTCGTGTACACGCTGACCCGCGAGCAGCCGCCGGACTGGAAGGGCTACGCGCGGCGGATCGACGACGAGCTGCTGCGCGAGGTCGCGTTCCCAGCCGCGGAGAGCCCGCGCGTCTACGTCTGTGGCTCGACGCACTTCGTGGACGCTGCCGCAGACGGGCTCGTGCGGCTCGGCTACGACCCGATGTGGGTCCGGACCGAGCGCTTCGGAGCGACGGGCTGATGGAGTCCCGCGTCCTCGACGGCAACGCGATCGGCGGCCTGCTGCTCGAGCTGTTCGGCACCGACCTGACTGCCGCGCCGTGCGTCTGCGGCACCTGCGGCGCACGCGAGGAGATGGCGCGGCTCGACGTGTACGTCGACTGCCCGGGCGTGGTCGTCCGCTGCCGGCACTGCACCAACGTGATGATCACGATCGTCCAGGGACGCGCGCGCACGTGGGTCGATCTCGGCGGAACTCGCGCTCTCGAGCTGTAGGCTCAGCCAGTGCGACGGCGACTGGAGCGGGCAATCCTCGGCGCGCTGATGAGCGTGGTCGCGTTCCTGGTCGAGCGCCGGCTCGTGAAGGCAATGTCGAAGCGCCGCTAGCCCGGCGTCAGGGACGGCGCGCTCGCTTCAGTGGGCAACGCGTGAAGCTGCGGGGCGGCGGCTGCACCGCTCGCCTGATCCCGAGCGCGAGCTTGAGCGCAACGAACTTCGCATAGCCGCCACAGTCGGCCTCGACCTCGTCGAAGGGACGCTGCCAGGGCGCACCCTCGAGGTCGGACTGCTGCGCGTGCGTCAGCTCGTGGCCGAGAACGAAGATCCAGATCCCGAGCATCCCCAGCTTCGCCGTGCGCCACCGCTCGAAGGAGCGGCACGCCTGCGACGGTAGAGCGACCTCGCGCTGCTCGTACCGCCAAAGCCCGTAGACATCGGTCTCGTGACCCTTCTCCTCCGGATAGGCCGAGCGGACGAGCGTCGCCCAGCCCGCACGGTCGTAGCAGCCGACCGTCGCCCGGTACGGCGCTGCGGCCCGGTCTGCCAGAGGCGAGTCGTGGACCGCGGTCGACGCCGTCGCCGCCAGCACCAGCGCGCAAGCGCCGATCGCGATGAGCGTCGCAGCGAAAGCTGAGAGGGCCGCGGCTAGGCCGCGGCCCTCTCGCCGATCGCTCAGATGCGCGACACGGGCAGCTGCTGACGCTGCCACTGGTCCTGATCCGTCTTCGCGCGATTGGAGACGTCGGTGTAGGCGTTCGACGTCGCTGTCTGAGTGGCCGAGCTCGGGCCGGAGTAGATGTTCCCACCAGCGGTCGAGACCGGCGTGTTCGAGTTCACCGCGTTCTGGTTGCTGAACGCGGCGCCAGCGGCCAGCTGGTTCGTCTCGGCAAACTGCGCGCCGAGCTGGAACCCACCGGCCCCGCCGGAACCGGCGGAAGGATCGCCGTGGCTGTCCTTGCTCTCACCGCGGCCGTCCTTGCCGTCGTGACCACACCCGCAGCCCTTGCCGCCGATGTCCTGCTTCAGGCCCTGGTCCTGGTCGGTCTTGGCCTTGTTCGAGACGTCGGTGGTGGCGTTGGACGTGGCGGTCTGGGTCGCCGAGCTCGGGCCGGAGGTGATGTTCCCACCGGCGGTCGAGACAGGAGCGTTCCCGTTCACGGCGTTCTGGTCGCTCTTCGAGATGCCGAACGCGGCCTGGTTCGTCTCGGCGGCCTGGATGCCGGCCTGAAAGCCACCGGCCCCGCCGGAACCGGCGGAGAGACCGTCGTGGCTGTCCTTGCCGTCCCTGCCGTCCTTGCTGCAACCGCAGTCCTTGCCGCCCAGGTCCTGGTGGAGCCACTGGTCCTGGTCGGTCTTGGAGCGGTTCGAGACGTCGGTCGTGGCGTTCGACGTCGCCGTCTGCGTGGCGCTGCTCGGGCCGGAGTAGATGTTCCCACCCGCGGTCGAGACCGGCGCGTTCGCGTTCACGGCGTTCTGGTCGCTCTTGGAGATGCCGAGCGCCCACTGGTTCGTCTCGGCAGCCTGGACGCCGGCCTGGAAGCCGCCCGCCCCGCCGGAGCCGGCGGAGAGGCCGTCATGGCCGTCCTTGCCGTCGCGACCACACCCGCAGCCCTTGCCGCCGATGTCCTGCTTCAGGCCCTGGTCCTGGTCGGTCTTGGCCTTGTTCGAGACGTCGGTGGTGGCGTTGGACGTGGCGGTCTGGGTCGCCGAGCTCGGGCCGGAGGTGATGTTCCCGCCGGCGGTCGAGACCGGTGCGTTGCCGTTGACCGCGTTCTGGTCGCTCTTGGAGATGCCGAGCGCCCACTGGTTCGTCTCGGCGGACTGGACGCCGGCCTGGAAGCCGCCGGGGCCGCCACAACCGGCCAGGCACGAGCCCCCGCCGATGTTCTGGCTCAGGTGCTGGTCCTGGTCGGTCTTGGCCTTGTTCGAGACGTCAGTGGTTGCGTTCGACGTCGCCGTCTGAGTGGCCGAGCTCGGGCCGGAGTAGATGTTCCCACCCGCGGTCGAGACCGGCGTGTTCGAGTTGACCGCGTTCTGGTCGCTGAACGCGGCTCCGGCGGCGACCTGGTTGGTGTCGGCCTTCTGCACACCAAGCTGGAAGCCACCCGCGCCGCCGCACCCGGCGACGCACTGCGTCTTCATGTCGCGACCTTCACAACCGCACCACCGGTCGCCGAGGTTCTGATGCAGCGACTGGTCCTGGTCGGTCTTCGCCTTGTTCGAGACGTCGGTGGTTGCGTCCGACGTCGCGGTCTGCGTCGCGCTGCTCGGGCCGGAGGAGACGTTCCCACCGGCGATCGAGACGGGCACGTTCGCGTTCACGGCGTTCTGGTCGCTCTTCGCGATCCCGATGGCGGCCTGGTTGGTGTCAGCCTTCTGGACACCAAGCTGGAAGCCGCCGGGGCCGCCACAACCGGCCAGGCACGAGCCCCCGCCGATGTTCTGGCTGAGATGCTGATCCTGGTCGGTCTTGGCCTTGTTCGAGACGTCGGTGGTCGCGTTCGACGTCGCCGTCTGCGTCGCGCTGCTCGGGCCGGAGGAGACGTTCCCACCGGCGATCGAGACGGGCACGTTCGCGTTCACGGCGTTCTGGTCGCTCTTCGCGACGCCGACAGCCAGCTGGTTGGTCTGGGCGTCCTGGATCCCGGCCTGGAATCCGCCCGCGCCACCACAGCCGAGCGAACAGGAACCGCCGCCGATGTTCTGGTGCAGCGACTGGTCCTGGTCGGTCTTGGCCTTGTTCGAGACGTCGGTGTTGGCCGAGGAGCTCGCGGTCTGCGTCGCGGAGCTCGGGCCAGAGTTCACGTTGCCGCCCGCGATCGAAACCGGGACGTTGGCGTTCACTGCGTTCTGGTCGCTGTGGGCGACCCCGGCTGCCAGCTGGTTGGTCTCGGCGTTCTGGACTCCGGCCTGGAATCCACCCGCACCACCACAGCCGGCGTAACAACCGGAGTTGCCGCCGATGTTCTGGTTCAGATGCTGGTCCTGATCGGTCTTGGCCTTGTTCGAGACGTCAGTAGTGGCGTCCGACGTAGCCGTCTGAGTGGCCGAGCTCGGCCCGGAGGTCACATTGCCCCCGGCGATCGAGACCGGCACGTTCGCGTTGACCGCGTTCTGGTAGCTCGCCGCCGCACCCAGGGCTGCCTGATTGGTGCTCGCGCTCTGGGCTCCGGCCTGGAAACCGCCGGAACCACCCGAGTCAGCGAACGCCGAAGGCACCGCCCAGAGGGCGAGGAGCGCTACGGCCACGCTCAGTAGCTTGGCTTTCATCCCATCTCCTTCTCATCCGTGCATTGGTCGGTACAGCGCGCCGCGCAGACGGCGCGCACGTAGGCCGGTGAGAGGAGGTCAGCCTGGGTGCCAGACCGCCAGTACGACTCGCCTCGGCTTCAGGAAGGCCGTTCGCCGAAGCCGGCGATGGTGGACAGGAAAACTGAAGAGTGCGAACCCCGCCGCCAACGCTCCGATCAGGAGCAGCAGCGGCGCGCTCCCGCCCGCGCCACTGGTGCCAGGCGCTCCGGCGTCAGGCTGCGGCACGGGAGACTGCGGCGGAAGGCGCTGCGGCAATGAACCGCCTCCCGCCGCAGGCTTGTCGGGCGTGCGGCTGCGCTCGACCCGGCCTCCGACCGGCTCCACCTGCGGCGAAGCCGGGGCGGCGCTGGACGTCGGAGACAGGCTTTGGGGGACCGCCGCCGGCCTGGCCGCAGCGGCAGTCAAGCCTCGCGAGTCCCGCGCACGGAGGGGTCGCTGCGCGTGGGCTGCGGGCGTGGCCTGCGGCGCGACCGCGCGCGGGCGCTGGAACCGGGACCGTCGCGAGGGCCGCGTTTGTCGCGGCCGAGATCGAGCTCACCACGGGCTCGATCACGTCGGCGGGTGTGGACGGGACCGATTCGGGCGCGCGCGGGGTTGATTCCGGCGCCGTAGCGGCCGGGGGCGTCGCCGGCGCAGCGGCGGAAGAAGCCGCCAGCGCCTGGTCGACCGCCGGCTGGACGGCCGCGACGGCCGCGGGCGCGACCTGGTTCACCTGCGCGAGCGCGCTCTGCACCTGCGCGGAGAGACCGCCGAGAGACGGCGCCGCCGCGTGTGCGCGGCCGGGACCCACGAGGGCCGCGCACACGCACACCGTGACGGCGATACCCCGGCCCCACCTGAGGCGTCGAGATCGTCCAGCCTGCGGATCGTCCAACCGATTGGACGATCCGCGCCTCAAGGTCGCAGCCGCAACCACAGGCTCGGAGGCGCGCAGCGCGGGCGGCGCATAGGTGTACGCGACGAAGCACAACACTCCGACGATCAGCGCTACGAGGGTGAGGACGACGGCGTTCGAGACCTGATCCAAGCTTCGGGCCGCCACCGGAGCCGGGCCCGCGATGCGGTTGAAGACCCGCGCCGCGCCGCCCCCGCCTCCGCTCGCGGCGGCCGCCGCGCCGTGATGCTTAGGGGCGGCGGCCGGCGAAGCGGGGTGCTGCGGGTCGATCGTCGAGACGGGTGCGGCCGCGGCCCGGGTCGGCACCGCCTGCGCTGGCGCAACCTGCACTTGCCCCCTCTTCGCGCCAGCTGCCGGCGGGCGAGTGGAACCGGCCGCGGCCGCATGCTCGTGCTTCGTCTGCCGCGACTCGACGCGCGGCCGGGCGGGCGTCGTCGTCGTCGCGTAGGCCTGCGTCGGGCCCGCGGCCGGCGCGGAAGCCGGAGGCTCGGCGGGAGCGGCTGGGGGCACCGCGCCGGATGCTGGCGAGCCGGTGTCCGGCGCCGATCCGTGGTCGCTCGCGGGGGCAGCCGCGCCGGCGCCGCTGCCCTGCGACGTCTGCGACGCGTTGACGGCGCCCGCGCCTGCATTCGCGATGTTCGACTGGTTGATCGGGCCGTTGTCGCCCGGGCTGTTGATGCGGATCTGGATGACGATGTTCTGCGCGCCCTGCTGGATCGCAGACGCGATCGCCGCCGCGGCCTGCTGGGTCGCGGCGGCGACCTCCGTCCCCTGATCGCCCTCTCCTCCACTGGCTGAGCTCGGCGAGCCGCCCGCTTGCGTCGTTGCAGAGCCGTTCGCCGCGGCTGCCTGGCCCTGCGCGGTGTTGGCCTGCGCGATCGCGCCGTTGTCGCCCGGGCTGTCGACCCGGGTCGAGTTGACCACGTTCGAGGGCTGCTGCTGCGTGGCGTTCGCGCCCGCGAGCGCGCCCTGGTCGGTCGTCGCGCTCGAGCTGTCCTGCGCAGTCCCAGAAGGCGCAGCAGCAGACGGGTCCGGAGGGGACGTAGACCCGTCTGCGCGCGCATTCCCGGCCAGAGCAAGCGCGCACAGCGCGAGCGCCGGGATGACCAGCAGGAAGACGACCCGCCGAAGCCGCTGGGGCACGCTCGAAGCGGCCGAAATGGTCGCGGTCGTCGTTGCGGTCACGGAAATGACCGTACCAGATTGCGCTTCGGCATTTCAAGTTAATTGTCAAGAACCTAGACTTCGGCGGGGACTTCACAGTGGTGCGCAAAGCGTCAAGAGTGTTTCTGTTTGCATTCGAACTGCAATTTCGTTGGACGATTCATCACATGCGTTGGACGAAGACCAGCGAAACCGCAGCAGGACAGGCATCGGGCCTGAGATCGAGGTTCTCAGCACGGGCTCGTGGGAGCGTTCTGAAGACTTGGCGACAATCTCCCGTAGGGTCTCGCGATTTTCGTTCTCGTGCGCTACAGTGCGCTGACCGTACGGTCCTGGGGAGGGCATGGGTGCGGCAAAACGGTTCCACCGCTCGAAACGAGTTGAAGAGGACGCAGGAGCTGGTTCTGGACGTCCTGCGAGCGGATACAGCGACTCCGCTGACGCGCGCCCGCTACCAGGAGATCGCGGGGGTGAGCCGCTCACAGGCCGCGTACGACCTCGCCGAGCTGGTCGAGGCCGGCATCGTGGAACGAGTCGGAGCCGGCCCGGCGACGCGCTACCGACTGGTCGATTCGCGGCCGGACGATCGCCGGCGGTGGACGAACGAACGCATCCGCTCGGCGCTGCAGGAGTTCTGCGCCGAGCGCGAGGCCTGGCCGTCGGCCCGCGAGTTCAAGGAAGGCGGCCGTCACGACCTCTACGTCGCGGCGAGCCGCTACGGCGGTGTCGCGTTCTGGGCGAAGGAGCTCGGTTTCGCGCGCCCGGGGCGTCCGCTGGCGAGGACGTCCGTGCCCGTCGGGCCGCGCCCTCGCCGGCTGCGGCTGCGTTGGACCGCGGAGGCGGCCGCAGTCGCGGTCGCGCTTGCGGTGGCTGGTGTGTCCCTGCTTCACCCGTGGGACACGACCAACGGCCTCCAGCGAAGCGCCACCTCGCCGCCGCAGGCGCGCGGCCCCGTCGCTGCCGGTCACGTGACCGGGGAACGGTCCGCCGCGGCGCGCCAAGCGGTGAGGAAGACAAACCCGGCGAAGCAGGCCAAGCGACCAATCCGCCGCTCGCCTTCCGGAACGTCTTCGACCGCGACAAGCCAGCTGATCGCCCAGAGGACGTCGTCCGTTCCCACTCATGCCTCCAGCACGGAGGCCACGACCACGAGGTCGGCGCCCCAACGGCTCGCCTCGTCGACTCCCGCGCCTCTCCGGGCGCCGACCGGCTCCGGAGCGCCTAGCCCGATACCGCCACCCGGTAAGTAACGAGAGAGAGGCCACATGCGTCGCCGCCCGATGCAAGAACAGTCCAAGCCCATCTCAAGAGGACTCGTAGTCGCGGCAGTCGTGCTTGGGTGCGTGTCGTTCGGGCTCAGCGGAGCGTCGGCAGACGTACTACCGGTCACATACGCCATTAACGGCATTTCGGGAACGAACGGCTGGTATCGCGGGCACCAGTACGGCAACTTCGTCGTGGTCAACTGGTCGATCAACGTCCCTGTCATCAACAGCAACAACTGCGGGCCGACACAGGTTCCCGGTCCGAGCACGGACGCCACTCGAACGTGCCGCGTACAGCTGAACGACGGAACATGGATCGACACCACGACGCACCCGATCAAGATCGACGCCGACCCGCCCAGCGGAGTCGCCGCGCAGCTCTCCCGCGGACCTGACTACAACGGCTGGTACAACCATCCCGTCAGCGCGAGCTGGAGCGCGACCGACGCGACCTCCGGGCTCGCGTCGTGCACCAACCTCACCTACGCCGGCCCCGATAGCTCCTCAGCCACGATCAGCGGCAACTGCACCGACAATGCCGGCAACTCGGCGTCGGCCTCGGCCGCGATCAACTACGACGCTACGGCGCCGGTGCTCGGGAAGGTGCGCGTCGACAGCAAAGCGTCCTCGGACTTGGTGCACTGGGCGTCGACGAGCCCGTCGGACACGGTCGTAGTCCAGCGCTGGGCGCGCGGGAACGAAAAGCAGCAGGCGGTCCTCTTCCGCGGAAGCGGGACGGCCTTCTCCGACGGCAAGATCGCTCCGGGACTCGAGTACAACTACGCGGTGCAGACGTTCGACCAGGCGGGGAACGCGTCGAAGCGGATCGTGGTCGCCGGGCTGCCGAAGGTGCTCCTCCTCGGCAAGACCGGGTACGTGCCGCGGGCTGCAGCGAAGCCGATCCTCCGTTGGAACCGTGTACACGGCGCGCAGTACTACAACGTCCAGCTCTACCGCGGCACGAAGCGGGTCTTCGCGGCGTGGCCGGCGAAGAACCAGCTCGGGCTTCCCGCCGGCTGGCGCTGGAACGGCAAGCGCCAGCGGCTCTCGCCCGGCAAGTACCGCTGGTACGTCTGGGCGGGCTTCGGAGCGCGCTCGTTCGCGCACTACCAGACGGTCGGCAGCGCCCAGTTCATCGTCCCCCGTTAGACCCGCCGCTTAGCGAGGTCGAGCAGCAAGAGCAGCGCGAGCGCGCCGCCAAGCGCGCCAAGGGTGATCGGCACCCAGCGGGCGACGTGCACCGCGGCCGCCGTCGTGCCGCAGGCGACCAGTGCCGAGCCGGCCGTGATCGCCAGCGCAAGCTGCCGCGCGACGATCCGGATCGTCCGCTCGAGCGGCGTGATCCCGCGGATGTCGACCTGCAGCCGCTGGCCCGGCCGCGCGCCGCTGATCCGCTCGAACGACTCGACCAGCCGCTCGCCGCGCACCTTCAGCTTCTGCACGTCGTAGAAGAGCCGCTTCGGGTCCGCGCTCGCCTGCGCGCGCGTGAGCAGGTTCTTCATCAGGAACCGCCCGACGACCGAGAACGGGTCGAGCTCCGGGTCGAGCTCGGTCGCGGCCAGCTGCATCTGCGCAAGCGCCTTGCCCGTCAGCACGAGCGGTGCGGGCAGCCGGACGCCGTGCTGGGTCGAGGTGTGCGCGATCTCCTGCATCAGCGGGCCGAGCGAGATCTCGCCGAGCGAGGCGTGCCGGTAGCGCTGCAGCAGATGGGTCAGGTCGACCTCGAGCCCGGCTGCATCCGCGTCCTCGGCCTCGGGGCCGGCCATGATCAGCACGACCTCGGTCAGGAAGGGCACGTCCTCCTGCCAGAAGGCGAGCAGGAGCAGCAGCAGCTGGCCGCGCATCTCCGGCGAGAGCTCGCCGACCATGCCGAAGTCGAGGAAGAAGATCTTCTCGTCGGCCCACAGCATGTTGCCCGGGTGCGGGTCGGCGTGGAAGAAGCCCTCGACGAGGATCTGCTGGTAGTAGCACTCGAGCAGCTGGCGGGCCGCCTCGCCGCGGGCCGGCCCCTCGGGGATCTCGCGGACGGGCACGCCCTGGATCTCCTCGAGCACGAGCAGGCGGCTGGTCGAGAGCTCCTGGTAGACGCGCGGGGCGTCGAGGCGCGGGAAGGCGGTCAATGCGGAGCGGAGGCGCTCGACGTTCTGGGCCTCGAGCTCGAAATCGAGCTCGCGCCGCAGCGAGTCGGAGAGGTGCTCGACCGCGGCGGGGAGGTCGACGATCTTGCGCAGCGCTTCGCGGTTTCCGGTCTTCTTGGCAAACAGCTCGAGCAGGCTGAGGTCGCGCCCGATGTCCTCCGCCGCCGTCGGGCGCTGCACCTTGACGACGACGCGTTGGCCGTTGTCGAGCACCGCCCTATGCACCTGGCCGATCGTCCCCGCCGCGAGCGGCTCGGGCTCGATCGACGCAAAGACGTCCTCCCAGGGGACGCCCAGCTCCTCCTCCATCACCATCACGACGGCGTTCTCGTCGAGCGGGGTGACGCGGTCCTGCAGCGCGGCCAGCTCCGCGACGGCCTCCGGCGGGATCAGGTCGGGCCGGGTCGAGAGGATCTGGCCGAGCTTGGCGAAGGTCGGGCCGAGCTCCTCGAGCGCCTCGCGCAGCCGGCGGGCGCGCAGCTCCGGCGGGTCGTCGTCGCGGCGCGACTCGTTGAAGCCGTACTTGCCGAGCACGGTCGCAATCCGCGCCGCGCGCCCGAGCAGGCGCTGGTCGGCCGCCGCGCTCACGAGCCGTCCTGGTGCGTCTGAACGATCACGACCGTGCAGGGCGCGTTGTGGGAGACGCGGTTCGGGACGTTGCGGAGCAGGAACTCGCGGCGCCCGCTCATGCCGACGCTGCCGACCACGAGCACGTCCGCCTTCTCCCGGCGCGCGGCTTCGACGATCGCCTCGGCCGGGTCCTCGCCGGAGACGACGGCGGAGCGCTTCCGCTCGCCGGCGAGCCCGACCACGTAGCTCTCCAGCTCCTCCATCGCCGCCGTTCGGGAGACGTCCCCGCCGACCAGCACGCGCAGGACGACGAGCTCGGCCTCGTAGCGCTGAGCCATCTCGGCGGCAAAGCGAACCGCGTGCCCTGCGGTCTCCGAGAGGTCGGTGCCGACGAGCACCCGTCGCACGACGGGCCCGTCAGCACCGCGACGACGCAGCAGCCTGGCCATGCGGCCCATCTTCCGACAAGCGCAGCCGGAAGTCGAGATAGGATCGGTTGGTGGGGTCGGTCGACGGGAGGAGCCCAGGATGGACGTGATCGCAGGGATCGATGCGGCTCGAGAGCGCTGGAACGTGCTCGAGCATCCGTTCTACACGCGCTGGGAGCAGGGAGACCTGACGCGCGAGGAGCTGGCCCGCTACGCCGGCGAGTACCGGCACGCGGTCGTGGCGCTCGCACGCGCGGCCCACACGGCGCGGCTGCACGCCAACGAGGAGGCGCAGCACATCGCGCTCTGGGACGACTTCGCCTCCGCGCTTCCGGTCGAAGAGCAGGCAGAGCCTTTGCCGCAGACCCGCTGCTGCGCGACCGCCTGGGCAGCGGCCGACGACGAGCTCGGCGCCGCCGCGATCCTGTACGCGATCGAGGCCGGCCAGCCCGCGATCTCGCAGACGAAGCTCCGCGGCCTGCTCGAGCACTACGGCTTCGCCGAGGGCTCGCCCGCGGTCGAGTACTTCGCCGTCCACGGCGAGCGCGACCACGAGCACGCCGCCGAGGCACGCACCGCGCTCGACGGCGTGGAAGACGAGCGGCTCGTCCACCTGGCCGAGGC
Source organism: uncultured Actinomycetes bacterium (assembly GCA_963772975.1). GTDB lineage: Bacteria > Actinomycetota > Thermoleophilia > Gaiellales > Gaiellaceae > AC-32. The sequence continues at coordinate 478,604 of CAVYZH010000010.1, read as the reverse complement.
CGCCCTCGCGGCCAACTGGGCCCTGCTCGACGGCGTCTCGCAGAACTAGGAGGGTTTGACGGAGCGCCGCACGCCCTCGGGGTGTGCTGGTCGTTCCGAGGCAAGGACGCAGGGAGCGCCCGTAGCCGGAGGCTACGGGCGCGACTGAGGACGCTGCATCGGGGCGAGCAGCGCGGCCCGAGGGCCTCGGCGGTGCTTCGTCAGACCCTCCCTAGATCGGCTGCTGTTGTTCGAGAACCTCGCGCGCCCGCGCGAGGTTCTCTTCGTGCACGAGGATCTCGCGGGGTCCCGCGCCGCTCGAGGCGGCATCGGCGAGACCGACGGAGAAGTTCGTCTTCTGCGCGATCGCCTGGATCCCCTCGCTCCGCAGCAGCCCTAGGACGATCTCCGCCTCGGGCTCGGACCCGACGATCTGCAGTACGGCAAGCTCGGCCATGCGGACACGCTACCGCCTGCTAGGGCGAAAGGCTGAACGGCGGGTACTGATCCGTGACGAGCACGAACGCATAGGCGGTCACTCGATTCGTCCAGCGCCCGACGCCGACGACGAAGTCGAACAGCCCGCGCGGGTAGCGGCCTGTGAAAAGAATCGCGAACCACGCGAAGATGATCACGAAGAACGCCGCGAGCCAGAGGAAGGCCAGCACGATCAAGTGCGGGATCGCGAGCAACCACTTGACGAGCGGCAGCCAGCGATTGAGGTCCTGCTTCGCGTCCGGGTATGGCAGCTCCAGCCGCACGGACTGGTGCTCGTCGGTTGACGGGTACTGATCGTTCAGCAGCGCCAGGTAGGCGCCGACGCGGTTCTGGAAGCGCAGCAGCTCGAGGTTCCAGTCGAACCACCAGCGCGGGTACTTCTGCCGGAAGAGGATCAACAGCAACGGCGTGAAGGTGACCAGCCCGCCGAAGGTCGCGCCGGCCTGCCAGTGGTCGCCCGCATAGGCGGTGGACTCCCCGCCGAGCGTGGCGAGTACGATCGCGATCGGGATCGCCATGAAGATCCGGAACCCGGTCGTGAGCCGGTTGAGCTCGCGGTCCGGATACTCGACGTCGAACTGCACCGGGTAGGAAGTGCCTTCCTCCATCGTCAACCTCCGTTCGTCAGAGTCGCCCAGCCTCGATTATGCGCTCCAGGAACTGCTGCGTCCTCGGCTGCTTCGGGTTGGTCAAGATCTCGTGCGGCAAGCCCTGCTCGAGGATCAGGCCGTCGTCGAGGAAGCAGACCCTGCTCGCGATGTCGCGTGCGAAGCCCATCTCGTGGGTCGCGATCAGCATCGTCATCCCGCCCTCGGCCAGCTCGCGGATCACGTTCAGCACTTCGGCCACGAGCTCGGGATCGAGCGCCGAGGTGACCTCGTCGAGGAGCATCAGCTCGGGCCGCATGGCCAGTGCGCGGACGATTGCGACACGTTGCTGCTGGCCACCCGAGAGCCGGTCCGGATACTCGTCGCGCCGGTCCTCGAGCCCGAAGCGCGCCAGCAGCTCGAGGGCGCGCGCCTCGGCCTCCGCCCGTGGGAGCTTCAGCACGTCGCGCGGCGCCAGCGTGACGTTGCGCAGCACGGTCATGTGCGGGAAGAGGTTGAAGGCCTGGAAGACGATCCCGATCCGCCGCCGCACGTCGTTGACGTCGGCGCCGCGGCGAGTGATCTCCTCGCCGCCTAGGAAGATCCGCCCGGAGTCGAGCGGCTCGAGCAGGTTGATGCAGCGCAGCAACGTCGACTTGCCGGAGCCGGAGGCGCCGATCAGGCAGACGACCTCGTGGTCGTCGAGCTCGAGGTCGATCCCGCGCAGCACCTCGTGCTCGCCGAACGACTTGTGCACGGCTTCAAGCCTGAAGCGCGCTCATGCGAAGCCGCCGGCCGCCTGGCGCTTCTGCCGGTCGCGCGCGATCAGCCAGTCGGTCAGCCGAGCGAGCGGGATCGTGATCGCCACGAACAACACGGCCGCGGCGAGGTAGGCGCCGTAGGTGAAGGTTGCGGCCGAGTCGATCTGCGACTGGTTGAACGCCTCGACCACCCCGAGCGTGGCGACGAGCGCCGTGTCCTTTTGCAGGCCGATGAAGTCGTTCAGCAACGGCGGGATCACCCGGCGGATCGCCTGCGGCAGGATCACGCGCCGCAGCGCCTCGAAGCGCGAGAGCCCGAGCGAGCGCGCGGCCGCCTCCTGGCTCGGGTGCACCGACTCGATCCCGGCGCGATAGACCTCGGCGACGTAGCCGCTGTAGACGAGGATCAGGCCGACGCCGGCCCAGAAGACCCGCGAGCGCGGCACGCCTGTCAGCTGCAGCGCCGGCGCACCGAAGCCGAGCAGGGCGATGACGAGGATCGTCGGAACGCCTCGGGCCAGATCCGAGTAGATCACCGCGAGCGCGCGCAGCGGGAAGAAGACGGGTCCCGGCAGGCTCCGCAGCACGGCGATCACGAGCGCGAAGACGAGGACGAACACCTCGCAGACGAGGAAGATCTTCACGTTCAGGACGAACGCGCGGGCGATGTCGGGGAACGAGCTCGAGATGTCGCCCCAGTCGAAGAACGTTCGCTTCACCTCCGGCCAGCCGGCCGACTGGGTGACGGCGACGATCACGATCGCCACGAAGATCGGCCGTGCTGAGGAGCGCGATCGCGACCCCGCGTACGCCTTCGCCTTCGAAGTGGAGCCCGCCGAGCAGGCGCGAACGGCGCTCTACTTCAGGATCGGAGCGCCGGTCGCCTTCGCCAGCCACTTCTGCTGAAGCTGCTTGAGCGTGCCGTTGCTACGGAGCTTTGCCAGCGCGTCGTTGACGCACTCGCGGAGCGAGTTGCCCTTCGCGAAGACCATCCCGAAGTGCTCCCCACCCGGCTCGGCCGGGAACTGGCCGAGCACCTTCGAGTTCGGCACCTGCACCGCCGTGACGTAGAAGGCCGTCGGCAGGTCGACCACGAGCCCGTCGATCTGCTTGTTCTTCAGCGCCTGCACGGCTCCGGTGTTGGACGGGAAGACGGACGGCTGCTTCGTGGGCTGGATCGTGTCCTTGATGAACTGGTAGCTCGTCGTTCCGAGCTGCGCGCCGAGGTCATATGGCTTCAGGGCGGCGACGCTGGTTGCCGACGCGATCGGCGTTCCCTTGTTCACGACGACCGACTGGTTGACGTCGTAGTAAGAGTCGCTGAAGTCGACCACCTTCGCGCGCGCGGGCGTGAACGAGATCTGGTTGATGTCGAAGTCGAACGGCTTCGGTCCCGGCGCGTACGAGTTGGCGAACGGCACGTGAATCCATTTGACTCCGGCCTTGTCGAAGCCGAGCTGCTTCGCGACCGCATAGGCGACGGCGCTCTCGTAGCCCTCGCCGCTGTTCGGGTCGCTGACCTGCCACGGCTTGTGCGGCGTCCCGCCGAACCAGGGCGGGAAAGCAGGGTTGTCGGTGCCGATCGTCAGCTGGTCGAGGGTGACGAGGTTGAGGTCGTCCTTGTTCGAGCAGCTGCTCGCGGCCGTCGAGGTCGAGCCGGCCGAGCTGTTGGAGCTCGAGCCGCAGCCCGCGGCTACGAACGCGAGCACGGCGAGCAGCAGCGCGCTCGCCGCGAGGAGGATGCGCCTGGCCCCGGTCACCGCCTGAGGCTAACACGGCACGATTCCCTCACCCGGGTCTTACAGATCCATCACGCGGTGCCGTTAGAACGTGCGCGTGAGCCAATCGCCGCCCAGGACTGCCGCCGCTGCACTCGCCGCCGCCGGCCTGCTGCTCGTCGCATTCGACGGTTCGGCCGCGACCGGCCCGCGCATCCTTCAGAAGTCGACGCCGGGCGAGATCGAGGCGCTCGCCATGGACGGCTCACGCATCGCCTACGACGTCAGCGCCGAGTACAGCCCGAAACGCTGCAACACGGTTTACGTCTGGAACGCCGCCCGCGGGACGACGACGCGCGTGAGCGGCCGCCAGACCTGCGGCGCCGACAACACCAGCACCGGAGCCGGCGTCCGCGAGCTCGCGCTGGCCGGCTCGCGCGTCGCCTGGATCGTCAACCAGGGCGGCAACTCTGAGAGCGGCGACTACCTCTACACGACAGTTGTCGCACACCCGGGCGAGCGCGTGCTCGCGTCGGCGTACCGCACCGGCGACGTCAGCGGCGTGCTCACTGGAAACTGGCTGGGTGGGCTGGTCGGCGCGGGCAGGTTCCTCGCGATCAACCACTGGGCGACGGATTCTCACGGCGAGGTCACCACTGCCGGCCTGGAGCGCGTCGCCGCTCGCGTGAGCGACCTCTCGCAGGGCGTGGCGACGATGACCGCCCGGGCGACCGATGGCCGGCAGCTAGCGGTACTGCGGAGCGACGGAACGGTCGGGATCTACTCGACCCGGGCACAGCTGCGGCGAAACGTCGTCCCAAGCTCAGCGCAGGAGGTGGCGCTACGCGGCGACTACCTCGTCGTCCTGACGAAAGGCGTCGGCGCTCGAGGTCTACAACTCGCACTCCGGCCGGCGACTGCGCACGTGGCGGGCGGCCGGGGCGGCGCAGCTCGACATCAGCAACGGCCTGGCCGCGTACAGCGCCGGACGCACCGTGCACGTCGTGCGGCTCACGACCGGCAAGAGCGTCTTCACCGCTCACGCCTCCGCGGCAGTCAGCGCCGTACAGCTCGAGCCGAGCGGGCTCGCCTACGCGTTCCGCGGACCGGCCAACACCGGCCGGCTCGTATTCGTGCCGATGCGCCGGCTGCGCTAGGCGGCGACGCCGGTGAACTGCGGGATCACGTCGCTGCCGTAGGCGGCCAGCGTCTCGTCGGCGCGCTCGGTCATCAGGTAGATGTCGAACTGGTCGACGCCGATGCCCTCGAGTTCGCGCAGCTTCTCGTTGATCTGCTCGGTGTTGCCGAGCACGCAGAAGCGGTCGCAGATCTCGTCCGTGACGAACTCGCCGTGCTTGGCGCCGACGCGGCTGTGCTCGGAGTAGTCGTAGAACTTCCGCGCCTTGACGAAGTCCGTGAGCGCCCTCGGGATCTCGTCGGAGTCCTCGCCGTAACGCTCGACCAGGTCCATCACGTGGTTCGAGACCATCGCCGGGAACCAGCGCACCTGCTCGCGCGCCTCGGCAAGGTCGTCGGTGACGTGGCTCGGCGCGCAGACGATGCACTGGAGCGCGGCCGGGTCGCGGCCGGCCTCCTCGGCCGCCTTGCGGGCGGTGCCCATGATCCACTGGATGATCTGCGGGTCGGCGAGCTGGATGATCACGCCGTCGCCGACGCGGCCGGCGACTCCGAGCGCGCGCGGCCCGTAGCCGGCGACGTACATCGGGATGTCCGGCAGCTCCTCGCGCACCCACTCGAGCTCCAGCTCCTTGTCGTTCCACTCGACCGTGCGGCCGTTCATCAGGTCCTTGATCATCACCAGCCGGCGCTCGAACTCGTCGACCCTGACCGGCTTCAGGCCGACCACGCGCCGTGAGGAGTCGCCCCGGCCGATGCCCATCACGGCGCGGCCGTTCGAGATGTCGTGCAGGGTCGCGTACCAGCTCGCGGTGATCGTCGGGTCGCGGATCCCGGGATTGGTCACGCAATGGCCGAGCTTGATCTTCTCGGTCTGCACCGCGGCGATCGGGAGCGTCGCGTAGCTGTCCTGCCAGAGGATGTGCGAGTCGTAAGTCCAGCCGTACTCGAAGCCTTTGCCCTCGCCGTTCTGGAACACCTCGACAAGGCGCGTGTACGGCGGATCCGGCAGAGCCGTGACGCCGAACCTCAACATGTGCTCCTCCTCCCCGGTCAGTGGCAGGGAGGTGAGCATATCGCCGCGGCCCGTGCTCCTCTTCTAGCCGGCGACCATGGCGATCGTCCTGTCGGCCAGGCGATCGAGCGCCTGCACCGACAGCTCGAGGTGCTCCTCCTTCGTGTCCTCGAGCTTCGTGTGCGAAAGGCCGCGCAGGCTCTGGACGAAGACCATCACGGTCGGCACGCCCGCGCGCGCGACCTCGGCGGCGTCGTGCAAGGGTCCGCTCGGCAGGCGGTGCGACTCACCCGCCACCTCCCGGACCGACTCGTCGGCGAGCTCGATCAGGCCGTCGTCGAACAGGATCGGCTCGATGTTCCAGATCCGCTCCCACTCGACCTCGAGGTCCTCCTCCTGCGCAAACCGGCGCGAGGCCGCTTCGGCGTTGCTGAGCATCTCCGCGAGCTGGTTCGCGTCGAGATGCCGCTGGTCGAGCAGGCATTCGGCCGTCTCGACCACCGAGGTGACGATCCCCGGCCGCGTGACGACGCCGCCCATCGTGCACACCGCGCCGCCGCCGGTGCGCTTCGCGATCTCGCGGATCTCGAGCTCGAGCTTCGCCGCGCCGGCCAGCGCGTCGCGCCGTTTGTCCATCGGGGTCGAACCGGCATGCGCGGCCTGGCCGCGGAAGGTGACCTGGTGCCGCTCGACGCCGAAGGTGCCGAGGACGACGCCCAGCGGCAGGTTCAGCGACTCCAGCACCGGTCCCTGCTCGATGTGCAGCTCGAGGTAGGCGGCCGTGCTCTCCAGCTGCTTGCGGGCCTCCAGCGCCCGGTCGAGCTCGACTCCGTGCGCGAGCAGCGCATCGGGTAGCGCCACCCCGTCTGCGTCGCGCCGCTGCCGCAGCTCGTCCTGGTCGTCCATCGAGCCGCTCGCGGCCGACGAGCCGAACAGCGAGCGTCCAAAGCGAGCGCCCTCCTCGTCGGCCCAGTCGACCAACCGCACCGTTGCCGCCGGCTGTCCGTCCTCGGCGAGCCGCCGCATCACCTCGACCCCGGCCATCACGTTCAGGCAGCCGTCGAGCCAGCCGCCGTTCGGCACCGAGTCGATGTGCCCGCCGATCAGAACCGCACGCTCTTCGACCCGGCCCTGCAGCGTCCACCACTGGTTGCCCGCCTCGTCGAGCTCGTACTCGAGCGGCAGGCCGTCGAGCTTGCCGCGCAGCCACTCGCGCGCCTGCGCCCAGGTGTCGGTCCAGGCGACCCGCTGCGCGCCGTTCTTGTCGCCGGTCAGCTCGCGCAGCTCCTTCAGCTCGTCGACGGTACGGGCCGGTGACAAGGGCATGGCGGCGAGCATAAACTCGTCGCCGTGTCAGTTCTGATCAAGGGCGGCCGGATCATCACCGCGGCCGACGACTACGTCGCCGACGTCTACGTCGAGGACGAGACCGTGTCGCACTGATCGGCGAGTCGCTCGAGACGAGCGCCGACAAGGTGATCGACGCGAGCGGCAAGTACGTCCTGCCGGGCCTCGTCGACCCGCACACGCACCTCGACATGCCCTTCGGCGGGACGGTCACGATCGACGACGTCGAGTCGGGCCAGACCGCCGCGGCCTTCGGCGGGACGACGACGCACGTCGACTTCATCATCCAGCCGCACGGCTCGAGCTTCGCGGACGCGATCGCCGACTGGCGCTCGAAGGCCGCCGGCAAGCAGGTGATCGACATGGGCTACCACATGGCCGTCACCGACCTGGACGAGGGCGGATCGCTGGAGGAGCTGGCCACGCTGCCCGACGAGGGCATCACCTCGTACAAGCTGTTCATGGCCTACAAGGGCGCGCTGATGGTCGACGACGAGACGCTCTTCCGGACGATGGAGGTCGCCTCCCAGACCGGCGCGCTGGTGATGGTGCACGCCGAGAACGGCGACCTGATCGACGTGCTCGTCCGGCAGGCGCTCGAGGCCGGCAACACCGACCCGCTCTACCACGCGCTGACCCGGCCGCCCGAGGCCGAGGGCGAGGCGACGAACCGCGCGATCCAGCTCGCCCACGTCGCCGGCGCCCCGCTGTACGTCGTCCACGTCACGTGCCGCGAGGCGGTCGAGCCGATCGCCCGGGCCCGCGAGGCCGGCTGGGACGTCTGGGGCGAGACCTGTACGCAGTACTTCTTCAACTCGCTCGACGACATCGCGAAGCCGAACTTCGAGGGCGCGAAGTACGTCTACTCGCCGCCCGTCCGCGACAAGTCGAACTGGGACGTGCTCTGGAACGCGGTGCGCACCGACGCGCTCTCGGCGATCTCGACCGACCACTGCGCCTTCCTCTTCGACGGCCAGAAGACGCTCGGCAAGGACGACTTCTCGAAGATCCCGAACGGCGGGCCGGGTCTCGAGAACCGGCTGCACATGATCCACGAGTTCGGCGCCCGTGCCGGCCGGATCTCGCTCAACCGGATGGTCGAGCTGCTGGCGACTTCGCCCGCGAAGCTGTTCGGCCTCTACCCGAAGAAGGGCACGGTCGCGGTCGGCTCCGACGCCGATCTCGTCATCTTCGACCCCGAGCGCAAGCACACGATCACGGCCGCGAACCAGCACTCGAAGACCGACTACAACCTCTACGAAGGCACCGAGGTGACAGGCACCCCGGAGGTCGTCCTCCTACGCGGGAACGTGCTCGTCGAGAACGGCGAGCTCGTGGCGTCGCCGGGCATCGGCCGCTACGTGCCTCGTGCCCGCTTCGGGCAGGAGCTGCGGCCGAAGACCGCCGTCGCGTAGACGGAAGGCCAACAGTGACAGTCACTGTGACTGTCACTGGGGGTCCGGCTTAGACAGGCGGCTCGGGGTCGTACTGGATGTAGCGGCGCACCTCGCGGGCTCGGTCCGGTGAGTGCAGGCGCGCGACGAGGTGCAGCGCCATGTCGATCCCGGCCGAGACGCCCGCGGCCGTGATCACGTTGCCGTTGTCGACGAAGCGATCGTCCGGCCGGACCTCGATCTCGCGGCCCAGCGTCGGCAGCAGCTCGAGCGACTGCCAGTGCGTCGTCGCCGGCTTGCCGTCGAGCAGCCCGGCCGCCGCGAGCACGAGCGAGCCGGTGCAGACGCTGGCGACGACCGTTCCGCCGCCGGCGAGACCGCGGATCCAGTCGAGCACCGCCTCGTCGGCCAGCTCCCGCCGGGTGCCTCGGCCGCCGGGATAGACGAGCACGTCCAGCGGCGGCGCGGTCTCCCACGTCTCCTCGGGCACGACCTGCAAACCCTTCGCGCAGGTGATCGTCCCCGCCTCGCGCGCCAGCGTCAGCACGCGAACGCCGTCGTCAGGCCACTGCTTCGACCACGCGGCCAGTACCTCCCACGGCCCAGCCCAGTCGAGCTCCTCGGCGCCCTCGAAGAGCGCGACGCCGATCGTCACCTGGTCTGCGGGAAGCCCAGGTCGACCTTCGAGGTCGCCGGGTCCGGCCAGCGCGAGGTGACGACCTTGCCCTGCGTGTAGAACTGGATCCCCTCCGGCCCGTAGACGTGCAGGTCGCCGAAGAGGGAGTTCTTCCAGCCGCCGAACGAGTAGTAGGCGACCGGTACCGGGATCGGGACGTTGACGCCGACCATGCCGGCATTGACCTCGAACTGGAACTGCCGGGCGACGCCGCCGTCGCGCGTGAAGATCGCGACGCCGTTGCCGTAGGGGTTCTCGTTCACGAGGCGCACGGCCTCCTCGTAGGTGTCCACGCGCGTGATCCCGAGCACCGGCCCGAAGATCTCGTCCTTGTAGACGTCCATCTCCGGCGTGACCTCGTCGAGCAGCGTGACGCCGAGGAAGAAGCCGCCGTTGTCCGGCGCGGTCTCACGGCCGTCGGTGACGACCTTCGCGCCCTCGGCGGCGCCCTTCTCGATGTACGAGGCGACCTTGTCGCGGTGCTCACGCGTGACGAGCGGGCCCATCTCGGAGTCCGGGTTCATGCCGTCGCCGACCTTCACCTTCGGCAGCCGCTCCTGGATCGCGCCGACGAGGTCGTCGGCAGCATGGCCCACCGCGACGAGCATCGAGACGGCCATGCAGCGCTCGCCCGCCGAGCCGTAGCCGGCGCTGACGGCCGCGTCGGCGGCCATCTCGATGTCGGCGTCGGGGAGCACGATCATGTGGTTCTTCGCCCCGCCGAGCGCCTGCACGCGCTTGCCGGCCTTCGTGCCCGTCTCGTAGACGTAGCGCGCGATCGGGGTCGAGCCGACGAAGCTGACGGCGGCGATCTCCGGATGCTCGAGCACCGCGTCGACCGCGGTCTTGTCGCCGTGCACGACGTTGAAGACGCCGTCCGGGAGGCCGGCCTCCTTCAGCAGCTCGGCCGTCAGCATCGAGGCCGAGGGATCCTTCTCCGACGGCTTCAGCACGAAGGTGTTGCCGCAGGCGATCGCGGGCGCCCACATCCACATGGGCACCATCGCGGGGAAGTTGAACGGCGTGATCCCGGCGACGACGCCGTGCGGCTGGCGAATCGAATAGACGTCGATCCCGGTCGAGGCCTGCTCCGAGTAGCTGCCCTTCAGCAGCTCGGGGATGCCGCAGCAGAACTCGATCACCTCGAGCCCGCGCGCGACCTCGCCCTTCGCGTCTGAGAGCACCTTGCCGTGCTCGAGCGTCAGGAGCTTTGCGATGTCCTCGGCGTGCTGGTGGAAGAGCTCGCGGATGCGGAAGAAGAGCTCGGTGCGGCGCGAGAGGGAGACCGTGCGCCAGCTCTCGAAGGCGCGCGTGGCCGCCTGGACGGCCGCGTCGACCTCCTCGACGCTGGCGAAGTCGACCTCGCCGCTCTGCTCGCCGGTGGCCGGGTTGTAGACCGGGCCTCTGCGTCCCGACGTGCCCTGGACGCGGCGGCCGCCGATCCAGTGCGTGATTCGCGCCACTTCGCCCGAGCGCTCCTCTGTGAACTGCTCCGCTACCTCGGTCATCTCCGCCTCCTTCGAGTCACGCGCAGACTAGCGCTAGGATCGTTTTGATGGCCGTCTCGGAAGGGCTCGACGCCAAGCGGATCCAGGAGCTCGACAAGCAGCACGTGCTGCACTCCTGGTCGGTCCAGGACCAGCTCAACCCGCTGGTCGTGACGGGCGGCGAGGGTCGCTACTTCTGGGACGCGGACGGCAACCGCTACCTCGACTTCGCCTCGCAGCTCGTCAACGTCTCGATCGGCTACCAGCACCCGAAGGTCGTCGCGGCGATCAAGGAGCAAGCCGACAAGCTGACGACGATCGGGCCGCCGATGGCGCACGAGGCTCGCTCCGAGCTGGCGCGCCTGCTGGCCGAGGTAACGCCGGGCGACCTGACGATGTCGTTCTTCACGAACGGCGGCGCCGAGGCGAACGAGAACGCGATCAAGCTGGCGCGCTGGTACACGGGCCGGCACAAGATCGTCGCGCGCTACCGCTCCTACCACGGGGCGACCGGCGGCGCGATCACGCTCACCGGCGACCCGCGCCGCTGGCCCGCCGAGCCGGGGATCCCGGGCGTCGTGCGGATGCTCGATCCGTACACCTACCGCTGCCCGGCCGGCCACCCCGATCCGTGCCCGGTCTGCACGGGTGCGCCGCACTTCGAGGAGATCCTCCAGTACGAGGGCCCACAAAACGTCGCCGCGGTGATCATGGAGACGATCGTCGGCACGAACGGGATCATCGTCCCGCCGGACGGCTACCTGCAATCGATCCGGGAGGTCTGCGACCGGCACGGGATCCTGCTGATCTGCGACGAGGTGATGGCCGGCTTCGGCCGCACCGGCAAGTGGTTCGGCGTCGACAACTGGGGCGTCGTGCCGGACATCATGACCGTGGCCAAGGGGATCAACTCCGGCTACGTGCCGCTCGGCGCGATGATCATCAACCAGAAGCTCGCCGACTGGGTGCAGGACAAGTACTTCGCGGGCGGGCTGACGTACTCGGGGCACGTGCTCGCGTGCGCGTCGGCGATCGCGTCGATCGAGGCCTTCCAGGAGGAGGGCATCGTCGAGAACTCGGCCGCGATGGGCAACGTGCTCGGCGCGCGGCTCGGCGAGCTGATGGAGAAGCACCCGTCGATCGGCGAGGTGCGCGGCAAGGGGCTCTTCTGGGGCATCGAGCTCGTCAAGGACCGTGAGACGCGCGAGCCGCTCGTGCCGTTCAACGCGGCCGGCGAGGCGGGTGCGCCGGTGGCGAAGCTGGTGAAGGCGGCGATGGAGCGCGGGCTCTACCTGATGACCCACTGGAACGTGATCGTGGTGGCGCCGCCGCTGACGATCACGCGTGAGGAGCTCGACGAGGGTCTGGGCGTGCTCGACGAGGTCTTGGCGCTAGCGGACTGAGGTACCCTGGTTTCCTCCGCCGCCGAGGGGGCCGCCGCCATTCCCACCGTCCGGATCGAAGCACCGACAGCCGGTGCCGCCACACAGCTCGTCAGCGACCTGGTGCCGTTCGCCCGCACCGACCTGGTGCCGCTCGAGGACGAGCGCTGGGAGATCCTGGTCGAGGAGAGCACGAACGACGAGCTCGACGCAATCCTGCTCGCGGTCGCCCGCTGGGCCGTTGCATGCCAGCTCGAGGATCAGCCGGTGCTGGTGGACGGCGAGCCGATCGAGCTCCCCGAACCGCCGGCGACCGCCTAGCGGCTCGGCGCTCCGGCGGGGACTGTCCCCGGCCTGCCGGAACGGACACGGCTGAGGTGGGGCGAGAGTGTGACTTGTTGTCCACAGGGGCGGCCTTGCTCCATGCGGTCGGGCAGGCTTGGTTCACCGACGGCGCTGCGAGTGCACGAAAGCCCTGCTCGCGGCGTTCGGCTTCGCATGCGCGCGTTTCACTCCTCGCGCGCCAACGGCAAGCTCGTTGCCACCACCCGCCGGCCGTCGTGCTCGTAGACCACGTCGACGCTGTCGTTCTGCCGGTAGGTGCCCGCGACGCCGAGGAAGAGCGACAGCCAACGCCAGAAGCCGAGCCGCCCCTCACGGGCCAACCGACGCTCGAAGACGAGCTCGCCGCCATGGCGCCGGAAGTCCCGTCCGGGCTGCTGGACGACGCCGTTGACGAAGACCTCGAAACTCTCGCCGACTCCCGCCGGGAGTTCTACGCGCGTCGTTTCAGCCACGCCTCGTAGAATGCCACCGCCTGTGCGCCGGTCTGTCTTCGTCCTCAGCGTCACGCTCGCTCTCGTGCTGACCGGCACGGCACTCGCGGGCAACGGCGGGCTCGCGCCCGTCGCACCGGCCTCGCCGGATGCCAAGAACATCAACGACATCTACTGGCTGATCCTCGGCGTCACGGGCGGGATCTTCGTGCTCGTGATCGGCACGTTGCTCCTCTTCGTGGTCAAGTACCGCAGCAAGGGCCGAGCGCGGGAGCTCGAGGGCCCGCAGGTCCGCGGCCACACGAACCTCGAGCTGGCCTGGACGGCCGGCCCCGTGATCCTGCTCGCGATCATCGCCGGCTTCGTCTTCTGGAAGGTCTCGGACATCGGCGCCACCTCGGGCCTCCCGGCCTCGGAGCGCCAGGCGAAAGACGAGATCGTGGTCGAGGGTCACCAGTACTACTGGGACTTCACGTACCCGAACGGCGCGATCTCGGTGGACACGCTGCGGATCCCGTACAACCGGACGATCAGGCTGACGGTCCGCTCGGCGGACGTCAACCACAGCTGGTGGATTCCCGCGCTCGGCGGGAAGCTCGACGCGATCCCCGGCAAGACGAACCACCTGACCTTCCGCGCAACGAAGCTCGGCACCTTCCCCGGGCAGTGCGCCGAGTTCTGCGGCCTGTTGCACGCGGCGATGCTCGCGCACGTCCAGGTCCTCCCGCCCGAGGAGTACGACTCCTGGGTGAGCGCCCGCGCAAACGCGCAGCTCGCGCTCGGCAAGGAGACCTTCGTGGGTGTCTGTGCCAAGTGCCACGGGCTCGCGGCCCAGGGCGGCGTCGGGCCGAACATCTCGCAGAACCCGTTGCTCGGTGACAGGAACGGGATCTCGGAGATCATCCGCCACGGCACCGGACAGATGCCCGCGGTCGGCAACGACTGGTCGCAGGAGCAGCTCGATGCGACGGTCGCGTACCTCCATCAGCGGTTCGTAACGGGAGCCAGCGGTGGCGGCCAGGGCTGAGCGTCCCCCCGTCTCGCTGGTGGTTTCGCAGGGCCGGGCCTCGAGCTGGCTGACGACGGTCGACCACAAGCGGATCGGGATCCTCTACATCGTCACGAGCCTCGTCTTCTTCCTTGCGGGCGGCGTGCTCGCGCTGCTGATGCGCGCTCAGCTGGCTACGCCGGACGAGCACGTCGTGACGCGCAACAGCTACAACGAGCTCTTCACGATGCACGGCACGACGATGATCTTCCTCGTCGTCGTGCCGATCTGGGCCGGGCTCGGCAACTACCTCGTGCCGCTGATGATCGGGGCCCGCGACATGGCCTTCCCGCGCCTGAACGCGCTTTCGTACTGGCTCTTCCTGTTCGGCGGGATCATCCTCTACTCGAGCTGGTTCGCGGCCGGCGGCGCTCCGCGCGCTGGCTGGACGGGCTACGCGCCGCTCTCGGAGGCGGCGTACACGCCGGGGCACGGAATGGACCTCTGGATTCTCTCGCTGCACGTGCTGACGCTGGCCTCGCTCGCCGGCGCGATCAACTTCCTGGTCACGATCCAGCGCCTGCGGGCGCCCGGCATGACATGGATGCGACTACCGCTGTTCGTCTGGTCGATGGAGGTCTACGCGGCGCTGCTCGTCGTCGTGCTGCCGGCGCTCTCGGCGGGCCTGACGATGCTGCTGCTCGACCGGCAGGCCGGCACGCACTTCTTCATCCCGAGCGAGGGCGGCAGCGCGTTGCTCTATCAGCACGTCTTCTGGTTCTTCGGCCACCCCGAGGTCTACATCATGATCCTGCCCGCGATGGGGGTCGTCTCGGAGGTGATCCCCGTCTTCTCCCGCAAGCCGATCTTCGGCTACACGGCGATCGTGCTCTCGACCCTGGCGATCGGGTTCCTCTCGATGGTCGTCTGGGCCCACCACATGTTCACGGTCGGCCTGCCCGGCTATCTGCAGGGCTCCTTCATGATCACCTCGATGATCATCGCCGTGCCGACCGGGATCAAGATCTTCAACTGGCTCGCCACTACCTGGCGCGGGAACCTGCACTTCGACACGCCGATGCTGTTTGCCCTCGGCTTCATCGCGATCTTCACGATCGGCGGACTGTCGGGGATCTTCGTCGCCGCCTATCCGTTCGACTGGCAGGCCCAGGACACGTATTTCGTGGTGGCGCACCTGCACTACGTCCTCTTCGGCGGCTCGATCTTCGCCGTCTTCGCGGCGCTGCACTACTGGTGGCCGAAGATCTTCGGGAAGCTGCTGAGCGAGCCGCTCGGCAAGCTCAGCTTCTGGCTGATCTTCGTCGGCATGAACCTGACCTTCTTCCCGATGCACTTTCTCGGCCTGCTCGGGATGCCCCGGCGCATCTACACGTACCACTATGGCGGCGCCTGGGAGTGGTACAACCTGATCTCGACGATCGGGTCGGGGATCATGGGCCTCGGCATCCTCGTCTTCGCCTGGAACGTGCTCAAGACCCATCGCTCGGGCGCCCGTGCGGTCAACGACCCGTGGCTGGGCGACACGCTCGAGTGGTACACGAGCTCGCCGCCGCCGGCGTACAACTTCGACAAGGTTCCCTACGTGACCAGCGCTCGGCCGCTGCGTGATCTGCGCAGGCGGATCGCGGAGGCTCGTGCCTGAGGCGCGCCCCGGTCCGTGGCTGCGGCTGACCGCGCTGTTCGCGGCCGCCGCCTGTTGCGCCGCGGTCGTGAGCGGGGCGCTCGAGCTCGGCGCCGCCCACCGCGGTCTCGCCGCGCTGGCCCTGCCGCCGCTGACGGCGCTCGTGGCCGCAGCCTGGGTCGAGTACCGCCGGCTGCTCGCACCCTCGCTGACCGCGCTGGTCGCGTTCCTGGCGGCGGCACTCGTGATCTCAAAGCCCGCGCATCTCGCGCTCGCCGGCCTCTCGCTGGCGGCGGCGCTCGTGGTCGCGGCCGAGACCTTCCGCGGCGAGCCCGTCCCGGCCGCGCCCTGGCGCGACTACATCACGCTCACAAAGCCGCGGATCATGACCCTGCTGTTGCTGACGGGAGCCGCCGGAATGTTCGTCGGCGCTGAAGGGGTGCCGCCGCTCGGCCTGTTCGCGGTCACGATGGCCGGCCTAGCGCTTGCGTGCGGCGGCGCGAGCACGCTCAACCACGTGCTCGACCGCGATCTCGACCGACTGATGGGCCGCACGGGACACCGCCCGGTCGCCGAGGAGCGCGTCACGCCCGAGCGCGCCGTCGAGTTCGGCCTCGCGTTGATGGCGTTCTCGTTCGTGCTGCTGGCCTCGCTGGTGAACGTGCTGACCGCGGTGCTCGCGCTCGTGGGCGGCCTCTTCTACGTGCTCGTCTACACGCGCTGGCTGAAGCGGACGACCCCGCAGAATATCGTCATCGGCGGCGCGGCAGGCGCGGTCCCGCCGCTCGTCGGCTGGGCGGCGGCGACCGGCAACCTGAGCCTGCCGGCGCTGTTCCTGTTCCTGATCGTCTTCTTCTGGACGCCGCCGCACTTCTGGGCGCTGGCGCTCGTGATCAAGCGCGACTACGCCGCCGCGCGGGTGCCGATGCTGCCGGTCGTCCGCGGTGATGACGAGACGGCGAGGCAGATCGTCTGGTACTCGCTCGTGCTCGTCGGGGTGACGCTGCTGCCGTTCGCGTGGCACACGGCCGGCGTGGCCTACCTCGCCGTGGCCGTACTGCTCGGAGCGATCTTCCTGCGCTTCGCCTGGAGGCTGCGGCGCGAGACCACCACCGCCCGCGCAGGCGCGCTGTTCCGCTATTCGCTCCTCTACCTGGCGCTGCTGTTCGTGGCGCTCGCGGTCGACCCGCTGCTCTGATGAGCGAGCACGGCGCCGAGTTCGAGCGCGAGAACACGAGGATCGGCCTCGCGCTGTTCGGGCTGTTCGTGGTGCTGGTCGCGCTGGCCTTCGCGGTCGCCTTCATCTACCTCGCCGTCTTCTGAGCGCGCCCGAGGGCATCTTCCTCGCCCGCCCGGAGCAGCCGGACGAGGGGATCCCGCTGGCGGTCAAGGACCTGTTCGACACGGCCGGGCTCGTCACCACCTACGGCTCGATCCTGTTCGCCGACCACGTGCCCCGCGAGACCGCCGCGGCGGTGCAGCTGCTCGAGGCGGCCGGGTACGCGAACGTCGGCAAGACCAACTTGCACGAGTTCGCCTACGGCACCACCTCGGAGAACGAGCACTTCGGGCCCGTGCCGAATCCACGCTACCCCGGCCGAATCGCGGGTGGCTCGAGCGGCGGGTCGGCAGCGGCCCTCGCGGCCGGGCTCGCCGACGCCGCGCTCGGCTCCGACTCCGGCGGCTCGATCCGCATCCCCGCCGCCTGCTGCGGCGTGACCGGCTTCAAGCCGACCTGGGGGCTCGTGCCGATCGAAGGCTGCTTCCCGCTTGCGCCGAGCTACGACCACGCCGGCCCGATGGCGCGTGACGTCGAGGGCTGCGAGCAGATGCTGCAAGCGCTCGTCCCCGGGTTCGATCCGACGGAGGTCGAGCTCGGCGAGGTCGAGGTCGGCGTCGCCTGGACCGAGCTAGCCGACCCGCTCGTCCGCGCACGGGTCGAGGCCGCGGCGGAGCTCTTTCCGCGCCGGCGCCGGCTGGAGCTGCCCCTCGCTGACGGCTTCTACGATGCCTTCAGCCGCGAGGTCGCCGACGTCCACCGCGAGCTCTTCGCCGAGCACGCCGACTCGTACGGCGAGAACATCCGGCCCAAGATCGAGTGGTGCCTCGCCGTCACCGATGCCGAGTACGAGCGGGCCCGTGGGCGGCGGGAGCGCTACCGCGAGCAGCTGGCCGAGGCGGCGGCCGGCGTCGACCTGGTGCTGACGCCGACTCTGCTCTGCGTCGCACCCCCGGCGCCGGCCGACGAGCTCGCGCTGCGAGACCGGCTGATCAAGCTGACCTACCCGTTCAACGCGACGGGCTGGCCGGCGGCGGCGCTTCCGTGCGGGCCCGCCGAGAACGGCCTGCCCGCCTCCGCGCAGCTCGCGGCGCCACCCGGACAGGACGCCCTCGTGCTCGGCGCGGCCGCGGCGCTCGAGCGCGCGCTCTCCCTCGATTAGCGTCACTCGAACGAGGGAGGCGCGACCGTGGCGGCCTGCCGACAACTCCTGCAGATGGCCTGCGCCCGTCTCGCTGCTGCGCTTGCTGCCGCGCTTGCGGTGGCTCTGCCTGCTGCGAGCGCGCATGCCGCTGCCGCGCCGCCCGCGCCGCAGAACCTGCATGCATTTTCACTGCGCGCGGACGAGGCCGTCGCCCATACGTTTTCGCGCACCCCGTCGTTTGCCTGGAGCCCGGTGGCAGGCGCGAAGAGCTACGAGTTCGAGCTCTCCACGAGCCGTCGGTTCTCGGACAACGGCATCGTCTGGTCGGGCAAGGGCATCAAGAGCCCGGCCACTGCGCTGCCGCTGACGCTGCCGTGGATCACGGGCAGCCCGTATTCGCTCTACGGTCACGTCCGGGCGCACACCGCGAAGGGAGTGTCGGCCTGGAGCGCGCCGTTCGGCTTCAACATGCGCTGGTCCGCAGTGCCGACACCTTTGACCCCGAGCTACCCGGGCCTGCTGCGTTGGAGCACCGTTCCCGGCGCGAGCGGCTACATGGTCTGGCTGCTCGACGCCGGCCACTGGTTCACGACTCGCTCGAACATGGCCGACGAGCGCGAGTACTACGACTTCCACAACAGCGCGGCCTGGACGGGTGTCGTCCGCTGGCGCGTGCGCCCGATGCGCTGGCTCTACGGTGCGGCCGATAACGCGTTGCCTGAAGTCTCCTACGGGCCTTGGAGCCCCGTCTACACGAGCTACAACCCACCCTTCTCGCCTGGCCCGATGCAGACTATGGCCACCGTCTCGAATGCAGGCGTGGCCGACGCGACGAAGCTGGCGACCCACAACATCACCCCCGCCTTCGTGTACAACGGCAACACCTCGATCTGGGGCACGACGTCGGAGCTCTACCGCGTCGCCGTCTTCGCCGACGAGGACTGCCTCAACCCGGTCTTCCGGGGGGCGATGGTCGGCAGCCCGGCCTACGTTCCGCGTGAGATCGGCCCGCTGGCCATGCCCGTCGACGTGAACGGGCTCACGGACGCGCGCGGCCACTTCCTCAAGTTCGGCACGGAACCGGATTCGAAGTCTGCCGAGGGTCTCGTCGTGAAGACGAACGAGATGGATCTGGCGCCGGCGGGCGACGACAGCCACAACGGGCTGCCGGCCTCACAGGTCGTCAACTCCGCGAAGGTCGACCTCTGGGACAGCGACTGGGAAGGCGGCCGCTACTACTGGACCGTGCTTCCGATCGACGAGATTCCGGCTCAGCAGCTCTCGACGACCCTCAATTCGGGGTCACTGCCGGGGGACACGACGATCGACGTGGTGGACGCCGCCGGCATTAATGCCGGCGACGCGCTACGCATCGGCTCCCCGTCGGAGCAAGCGACGGTCGCCGCGGTCGCGGGCACCACCATCACGCTCACCAATCCCCTCGGCGGCACCCACTCGTCGGGTGACCCGGTCGTCCGGCCGTCGGGCGCCGTCACCTACATGGAAGACGAACTGACTCAGGACGCCTGCGCGTCGGGCCGCAGACTGGCATTCGCGAAGGCGAGCGACCCAGTGGTGACGACGGCGAGCGACACGCCCTACGCCTCGGGCCTCTCGACCGACGGGAAGCTCGTCTCGGCCAAGACCCGCGCTCCCCGCTTCTACGGCTACCCGCTCGTGGCGTGGCAGCCGATCGTGAGCGCCGGGCAGTACGAGGTGCAGTGGAGCCGCAAGCTCTACCCCTGGACGACGGCGGGATCCCAGCTCACCTGGAGCACGTCGCTGACACTCCCGCTCGCGCCGGGCACCTGGTACTACCGGGTGCGAGGGCTCGACTTCTTGCTGAGCGGCTCGAAGCCACAGATGTCATGGTCGGACCCGGCCCGCGTGGTGGTCGCGAAGCCGCGCTTCAAAGTCGTTCACTAAGCGCGTTCTAGAAGTCGTCGGTCCGAGCGCTTCCGCGCCGCACGCGCCGTGGCGAGGCCGGCGCCGCCGATGAGGAGCAGCGGGCCCGCGACGACCAACGCGTAGAGCAGGAACTGCAGCTCGCGGAGGAGCACGCCGCCGGCGTCGTCGAGTGTGCGGTGGAGTCGGCTCGGCGTTGCGGCCTCCTTTGTGGGTGTTGCCAGGGTCAGCACGATCCGCGCAAGGCTGGCGCTGCGGAGGAGCCTCCGGTGCTTGGCTTGCAGCGTGCGCAGGTGCGCGCGGATCGCCGGCGCCTTTTGCGGGCTCGCGGTTTGTAGCTGCTTCTCGAGCTTCGCGATCTGGCGCGACTCGCGGTCGGCGCGGCGCGTGACGTCGAGGATCCCGGTCTGCTGCTGCAGGATCGTGCCGAGACCGGTCAGTGTCGTAAGGGCGGCCTGGACGCTCCCGACCGGGACGCGCAGCACGACCCTCGCGCCGCCGCGCTTGCCGGCGTGGGTCGAGTACTGCACCTCGCCGACGTAGCCGCCGAGCGACCGCGCCAGCGTCATCGCGCGCCTGGTCGCGGTCGAGAGCGCATCGACGTCCTTGACCCGCAGGCGCAGGGTCGCCTGGTAGCGCTGAAGCCGAGCCGGGTTCCCGCCAGGAGCGATCGCAGCGCCCCAGGTCGGGGTCTTCTCGAGCCGACCTCTCAGCGCGTTGGGCAATGCCTGCGCTCCGGCACTGGAGACTCCGCGGTCTACGGATGGGCGAACGCCTTGCAGTTGCTTGGTGCCGGGGTTTCGAGTGAGACCGGCGGCGACAAGCGACGCGAGCAGCGCCGCAGCCGCAAGGCCGAGCACCAGGCGGCGCGAGGGCCAATGGAACGACCAGCGCGGTGCGGGCTCCGGCCCCAGCGCGACAACGCGCTCGCGCAAGGCCGCGGAGGCGACGGGCCGCGAGGCGCGCAGCTCCTTCACGATCTGGTCCGAGTCTCCGACGAGCTCAAGCGGCGACACCGGCGCTCACCTCCTTCTCCAGCTTCTGCAGGGCACGGCTCAGCCGCGTCGAGCAGGCCGTCGCACTGATGCCGAGCACCCGCGCCGCGGCCTCACCCTCGAGCTCGAGCACGATGCGCAGCGCGACCACCTCGCGCTCGGCCGCCGAGAGCCGGGCCAACGCCGCCTCGAGCTCCGGCGACAGCCCTTCCCCGAAGACGTGCGCTGCCTCGACCGGCTCGGCGGCGGCGTAGCGTCCTTCGCGCCTGCGGCGCCGTGCCTCGGCGCGAAAGTGGTCGAGCGCAGTCGAGCGCGCGAGCTGGCAGAGCCAGGTGCGCGGCCCGGCGCGCCGCGGGTCGAAACGGTGCCAGCGCTCGAGCGCCCGCGCGAACGTCTCGGCGGTCAGCTCCTCCGCGGTTGCTCTGTCTCCGGTCAGGTACACGAGATAGGCATGAACGTCGTCGAGGTGGCGCTCGGCCGCCTCCATGAATTCCGTCTTCACGGCGTTCATACGCCGCAGCCTGGTCATCGCGTCACATCATGCGCTGCGAACCGCGTCTTCGTACACGCGGTCGCGGGTGAAGCGGTCGAGTTCGTCGCTGAGCAGGTCGGCGGGGTGCGGCGGATCGCCCGGCGGGAAGGGCGCGGGCTCGCCGTCGACCTTGACTCCCTCCAGGCGGTCGGACGGCACCTGCTCGAGCGCGACGTCGTGCCCGAGACGCGAGCGCAGCCACCCGGCGAGCAGGTCGGCCTGCGCCTCGGTCCCGGTCACCTCGATCGTCTTCACGTCCTTGATCCCCGGCCAGAGCGACGCGAGCTGAGGGCGCCAGCGGCTCGTCCGGGCCCAGGCGATGTCGGAGACCACCACCCGGTCGAAGATCTCGGCCAAGCGCATGTAGGGGGCCGGCAAGTCGGGCCACTCGGTCGAGTCGACGATCAGCCGGTCGACCACGTCGATCAGCTCCTCGAACGGCCGCGCACCGAACGGCGGCAGCCCACGCCAGCGCAGGAAGACGGGCAGATCGGGCAGCAACAGCGGCTGCACCACGCTCGCGGGCACCTCGGCGCGCGAGCCGTTGAGCCGGACGCGGATCGTCTCGACGCAGACCTGGCGGCCGTTGCCCAGCGGGTACTGAGCGACCTCCGCCATCGCCTCGATGCCGTCCTCGGCCTCCGGATCCGGCACGAGCACGATCGTGCGCGAAGGGTGGCGGTCGGCGAGGCCGGTAAGCACGTCCTCGGCCGCCTCGACCCACTGCGTGGGTACCCAGGCGATGTGCGTCATCACGCTCGTCCGCTGGCTCGGCTCGCCCGTCTGCGGGTCGACGCGCCGCTCGGCGAGCTCGCGGTCGATGGCGGAGATCGTGCCTAGCGCCGTCGCCACTTGCGACCGTCTCGCTTCATCAGCTCGTCCGAGGCGGCGGGGCCCCAGGTTCCGGCTGCGTAGTTGGGGAAGGACGGCCGGTCGCGCTTCCAGGGCGCCACGATCGAGTCGACCAGCGACCACTGCTCCTCGACCTCGTCGGCACGCGTGAAGAGCGTCGCGTCGCCGAGGAAGCAGTCGAGCAGCAGCCGCTCGTAGGCCTCGGGGATCCCGGTGCGGAAGGTCGGCCCGTAGAGGAAGTCCATGTGGACCGCGCGCAGCATCATCCCCTGGCCCGGCACCTTGGCCAGGAACTCGAGCGAGACGCCCTCGTCCGGCTGGATGTGGCAGACCAGCACGTTCGGGCGCAAGCCCTCCTCGTCCACGATCTCGAACGGCGGATGGGGTGCGCGCTTGAACTCGATCGCGATCGTCGTCTCGCGCCGCGCGAGGCGCTTGCCCGCGCGGACGTAGAAGGGCGTGTCGGCCCAGCGCCAGTTGTCGACGTAGAGCTCCGCGGCGACATAGGTCTCCGTCAGCGACTCGGGCGCGACGCCCGGCTCCTCGCGGTAGCCGGGAACCTCCTCGCCTTCGATGTAGCCACGGCCGTACTGCCCGCGCACGACGTGCTTCGGGCCGGGCGTGTGCAGCGCGCGCAGCACCTTCACTTTCTCGTTGCGCACCGAATCAGCGGTGAAGTCGATCGGCGGCTCCATCGCCGTCAGCGCGAGGAGCTGCAACAGGTGGTTCTGGAAGACGTCGCGGATCGCGCCGGCCTGCTCGTAGAAGGCGGCGCGGCCTTCGATCCCGAGCGACTCGGCGACGGTGATCTGGACGTGGTCGACGAACTGACGGTTCCAGATCGGCTCGAAGATCCCGTTCGCGAACCGCAGCGCGAGCAGGTTCTGGACCGTCTCCTTGCCGAGGTAGTGGTCGATCCGGAAGATCTCCTTCTCGGAGAAGTGACGCTTGATCTCCTCGTTCAGCTCCTGGGCGGAGGCGAGGTCGTGGCCGAAGGGCTTCTCGATGATCACGCGCGTCCAGCCCTCGGCCGAGCGGCGCTCGCCGATCTCGTGCAGCAGCGTCGAGATCGCCGCTGGCGGGACAGCGAGGTAATAGACGCGGTTCCCGGCCGTGCCGCGCGTGCGGTCGAGCTCGGTCAAAACGGCGGCGATGTGGTCCTCGCCGCCTTCGTCGGCGAAGTCCGTGGCGACGTAGTGCATCCCGTCCGCGAGCCAGTTCCAGACGTCCTCCTTGAACTTGTCGCGACCGAACTCCTGGATGGCTTCCTTCATCCGCTCGCGGAACTCGTCGTCGCTCTCCTCGCTGCGGGCGACGCCGACGACGGCGAACTTCTCCGGCAGCAGGCGCCGAAGCGCGAGCGAGTAGAGAGCCGGGAAGAGCTTGCGCCGCGTCAGGTCGCCCGAGGCGCCGAAGATCACGAGCACGCAGGGATCGGGCGTGCGGACGAGCTGCAGCCCTTCGAGCAGCGGGTTGGTCTCCTGCTTGGGCTCGGTCGCGGTCATTCCTCCGGGCTCTTCTCCAGATGTCCCCCGAAAGCCTTCCGCATCGCGGAGAGGACGCGGTTTCCCCACTCGGCCTCACCACGCGAGGCGAAGCGGTTGAAGAGCGACGCGGCGAGCACCGGCGCCGGCACGCCCTCCTCGACAGCGGCCTGCACCGTCCAGCGGCCCTCACCCGAGTCGCTCACGCGGCCCGCGTAGTCGTCGAGGTTCGGCGACTCGTGCAGCGCCTGCGCGCCCAGATCGAGCAGCCAGGACGCGACCACCGAGCCGCGGCGCCAGAGCTCGGCGACCGCCGGCACGTCGAGCTCGTACTGGTAGTGGGAAGGGTCACGCAGCGGCGTCGTCTCGGCGTCGGTCTCCTGGGCGTGCATTCCAATGTTCGCGTGCTTGAGCACGTTCATGCCCTCGGCGTACGCCTGCATCAACCCGTACTCGATCCCGTTGTGAACCATCTTCACGAAGTGGCCGGCGCCGTTCGCGCCGCAGTGCAGCCAGCCCTGCTCCTCCGGTGCTGGATCGCCGACCCGGCCGGGCGTGCGGCCCGCTGCCTCCACCCCGGGCGCGAGCGCCTCGAACACCGGCTGCAGCCGCGCGACCGCCTCGTCGTCGCCGCCGATCATCAGGCAGTAGCCGCGCTTCAGGCCCCAGACCCCGCCGCTGACGCCGACGTCGACGTAATGGATCCCGCGCTCACCGAGCTCCTTGGCTCGGCGCAGGTCGTCCACGTAGTACGAGTTGCCGCCGTCCACGATCGTGTCGCCCCCCTCGAGGTGCGGCGCCAGCTCGGAGACGACGTTTTCGACGATCCCTGCGGGCACCATCAGCCAGACCGAGCGCGGCGCGTCGAGCTGCTGGGCCAGCTCCTCAAGCGTCCCTGCGGTCGAGTCGACCTGCGGGTCGTAGGTCTTCACGTCGTGGCCGGCCTTGCCCAGCCGGATCGTCATGTTCCCGCCCATTCGGCCGAGGCCGACCATTCCGAGTTGCATCAGAGCTCCTCCAGTCTGACCCGCACTATGCGCCGCCCGAGCTCTTCGAGCGATGCGAAGTCGCCCGCGGCCTGCGAGTGGATCAGCCGCCGGAAGCCGAAGTCGCGGCCAGGGATCTTCAGCTCGTCGCCGGCGTCGTCGACCACCTGCACGAAGAGCCCCGTGTTCGGCCCGCCCTTGTGCAGCTGGCCGGTCGAGTGCAGGTAGCGCGGCCCGAGGCCGTGCGTGACCACGCAGCCGGTGTCCTCGCGCGCGCGCTCGAGCAGCGGTTCCAGCTCGGGCTCGCGCTCGGGATCGATGAAGGCCTGAACCGCGACGTAGTCGCCCGGCCGCGCCTGGACGAAGAGCTCGTCGAGCGAGCCTCGCGGCTCGACGTCCGCCTCGCCCTGGGCCAGCACCTCGTTCGTCCTGTCCTTCGCGGCCTGGACGTTGGGCTGGTTGAACGGGTTGATCCCGAGGATCGAGCCGGCGACGGCGGTCGCGAACTCCCAGCGATAGAACTCCTGGCCGAGCTCGTACGGCGAGGGCAGCCGCACCTCCGGCGCCTGGCGGTCGGGGCCGTCAGGCGCCTCCCCCGGCGCCGGGATCAGGCCCTTGCCGTCCTTGCCCGTCGACTCGGCGAGCAGCTGCTCGGCCCAGAGCCCGAAGCCGCCGGGGTTCGGGTTGATCGTCACCTTGTCGCGGCCCTCGCTCCAGCCGTCGCCGAGCTCGAGCCCGAGCTCGAGCCCGGGGTTGCCCTCCTCGCCGTGGCATGCCTCGACCGTCTCGTCGACGCGCTCGAGCAGACGGACGAGGTCGATGCCCATCAGCGTCGCCGGGACGAGCCCGAAGACCGAGAGCGCCGAATAGCGCCCGCCGATCGTCGGCTCGCCGTCGAAGGTGGCGAGGAAGCCGCGCTCCTTCGCCACCCGTTCGAGCTCGGAGCCGGGGTCGGTGATCGCCGCGAAGAACTCGCCCCGCTTGCCGGCCCGCTCCCAGAAGAAGTCGAGGTGCGAACGCGTCTCGAGCGTCGTACCCGACTTGGAGGCGGCGATGAAGAGCGTCGCGTCGAAGTCGAGCGTCTCGGCCAGGCGCCGGACGGCTGCCGGGTGCGTCGTGTCGAGCACGTGGAACGAGTCGGCGTCGAAGCTGCGCTTGATCACCTCGGGCGCGAGGCTCGAGCCGCCCATGCCGAGCAGCACGAAGGTGTCGATCAGCCCGGGCGCGGCGAGGTCCTCGACGAACCGCTCGAGATCGGCAAGCCGGCTGCGCATCCGCATCGGCTCGTCCAGCCAGCCGAGCCACTTCGCCTCGTCCTTCCCCGTCCAGAGGGTCGGGTCGCGCTCCCAGATCCGCGCGACGAGCTCGGCGGGCGCGACCGTGCTCACACCGCCCTCCCGCAGGAACGGCAGCACGAGGTCGTCGAACTCGAGCGGCCGCTCCATGCTCGGCACATGGGCCGTGTTCGAGATGATTGCCCGGCGCGAACCGGGAATCTCGCGCTCGAGCCGCTCGGCGATCGCCTGCATGTCCGGGACATCTTCGTCGCCGACCAGGATCAGCGTCGGTGCCTTCACCTCGCCCAGGCGGTCGGCAAGATCAGGCACGAGCAACTCTTCCTCGGCGGCCTCGCCGATCGGGATCTGGAGCTCGAAGGCGCGCAGCTGCATCTCAGCGACACGCGCTCGTACGGCCGGGTCGACGTCCTCGGGCTCCCGCCGCGGTCCGTCGACCCAGGTGCGCAGGTTCACCTCGACCGCCTCGGCCAGGTCACCCGCCTCGAGCGCGGCCTCCTCCTCGCCCCAAGCGTTCTGCAGCTCCTGCGACCAGTCGTGGCCGGGCAGCCCGGGCGCGACCAAGACGAGCGCCGAGACGAGGTCGGGCCGGGCGACCGCAACCTCGAGCGCGACCCGGCCGCCGAGCGAGACGCCCAGCAGCGCTGCGCGCTCGAAGCCATGCTGCTCGAGCGCCTCGACCAGGTCCTGTGCGTTCGAAAAGGTGCCCGGTTCGAGCGCGGAGCGGCCGAACCCGCGGAGGTCGCAGCGGAGCACGCGGAACTCCCTCGTATACCGCTGCCACTGCCCGTCCCACATGCGGCTGTCGCAGATCCCCTCATGCACGAGCACGAGCTCCGGCCCCTCGCCGGCAACCTCCGCGTAGATCGCCACCTGCCAGGCCCTCAGGCCGAGACGAGCTCGCCGCGCTTGGCCTCGATGCCGTCGAGCAGCTCCGCGAACGAGTCGGAGAACTTCTGCACGCCCTCCTGCTCGAGCGTGACGACGACGTCGTCGTAGTCGACCCCCGCCTCGGCGATCTGCTCGAAGACGCGCTTTGCCCCGTCGACGTCGCGTTCAAGCGTCAGCGCCACCTGGCCATGGTCCTGGAAGGCCTCCATCGTCTCCTCCGGCATGGTGTTCACGGTCTCCGGGCCGATCAGGTCCTCGACGTAGAGCACGTCGCGGTAGGCCGGATTCTTGGTCGAGGTCGAGGCCCAGAGGCAGCGCTGCGTCGTCGCGCCCTTGGCCGCGAGCGCCTCCCAGCGCTCGCCCGCGAACAGCTCCTTGTAGCGCTGGTAGGCGAGCTTGGCGTTGGCGACCGCGAGCTTGCCCTTCAGCTCCTCGGGCGCGCCGGCCTCGTCCAGCCGCCTGTCGGCCTCGGTGTCCACGCGCGAGACAAAGAAGCTCGCGACCGAAGCGACGCCGGACGGGTCGCGGCCGCTCTCGACGAGCCGCTCGAGCCCGCGGTGGTGCGCCTCGACCACCTCGGCGTAGCGCTGCAGCCCGAAGATCAGCGTCACGTTGATGTTGTGGCCGCGGGCGGTCATCTCCTCGATTGCCGGCAGCCCCTCCTTCGTCCCGGGGATCTTGACGAAGCAGTTCGGCCTGTCCACCAGATCGTGCAGCCGCTGCGCCTCGGCGATCGTGGCGTCGGTGTCGAAGGCGAGGTTCGGGTCGACCTCGATCGAGACGTAGCCGTCCCTCCCGTTGACGCCGTCCCAGACGGGGCGCAGCAGGTCGCATGCTTCTTGCACGTTCTGCACGGCGAGCCGCACGAAGACCTCTTTGGGGTCGTCCTCCTCGGCGAACGCCTCGCGCAACTCCATGTCGTAGACGTTGCCCTCCGAGATCGCCTTCTGGAAGATCGTCGGGTTCGAGGTGACGCCGACGACGGCATCGTCCTCCATCATCCGGGCGAGCGTCCCGTCTTGCAGCATCTGCAGCGAGAGGAAGTCGATCCAGACGCTCTGGCCGAGCTCGCTGAGCTCGTGAAGGCGTGACTTAGCCATAGGTGAACTCCTTTTCCATAGCCTCGATCTTCTCAAGCCTGCGCACATAGCGCTCACCACCGTCGAAGCGGGCGGCGAGGAAGGTTCGCGCGAGCTCCGCGGCCAGCTCCGGGCCGACGACCTCGGAGCCGATGCAGAGCACGTTCATGTCGTCGTGCTCGACCCCCTGGTGCGCGGAGTAGGTGTCGTGGCAGATGGCCGCGCGGATCCCGGCGGCCTTGTTGGCCGCGACCGCGGCGCCGACGCCCGAGCCGCAGACGAACAGCGCGCGCTCGGCGGCGCCGAGCCGGATCGCCTCGGCGACCTCGCGCGCTTTGTCGGGGTAGTCGATTCGCGGCTCCGGCTTATCGGTGCCCAGGTCGACCGTCTCGTGCCCGAGCGCGGCCAGCTCCTTCAGCAGCCGCTCGCGCAGCTTGACGCCGCGGTGGTCGAAGGCGACGGCGACTCGCATAGGACCGTTACGTTACCCCGCATGGAAGGGCCTGAGCTCTGGCGTGAGCTGGGACAGCAGCTGCGGGTCGACTCGATCCGCGCGGCGGCCGTGACCAAGTCCGGCCATCCGACCTCGTCGATGTCCGCGGCCGACCTGATGGCCGTGCTGCTCGCCAAGTACCTCCGTTACGACTTCGACGAGCCGGACAACCCGGCGAACGACCACCTGATCTTCTCCAAGGGCCACGCCTCGCCGCTGCTCTACTCGATGTTCAAGGCGGCCGGGGCGATCAGCGACGAGGAGCTGCTCACCTTCCGCGTCTTCGGCTCCCGCCTGCAGGGCCACCCGACCCCGGCGATCCCGTGGGTCGACGTCGCCACCGGCTCGCTCGGGCAGGGCCTGCCGTTCTCGGTCGGGATCGGGCTCGCGGGCAAGCAGCTCGACCGGCTGCCGTACCGGATCTGGTGCCTCTGCGGCGACAGCGAGATGGCCGAAGGCTCGATGTGGGAGGCGTTCGAGCATGCGGCCTTCTACGGCCTCGACAACCTGACCGCGATCATCGACGTGAACAAGTTCGGCCAGCGCGGCGAGACGATGCACGGCTGGGATCTCGACTCCTACGCCAACCGGGCGCGAGCCTTCGGCTGGCACGCGATCGAGATCGACGGCCATGACGTCGTGGCGATCGACGAGGCGTTCGGCGACGCGGCCGCGCAACAGGGCCAGCCCACGGTGATCGTGGCGCACACGCTGAAGGGCAAGGGCGTCAAGGAGGTCGAGGACAAGCCGAACTGGCACGGCAAGGCGCTCGACCGTCCCGAGGAGGCGATCGCGGAGCTCGGCGGGGAGCGCAACATCGTCGTCGACGTGGCGAAGCCGGAAGCCGCGGAGCCGCATCGATTCGAGGTGGCCGGCGGCGAGCTGCCGACGTGGGAGCTCGGCGAGGAGGTCGCGACGCGACGGGCCTACGGCGACGCACTGGCGGCGCTCGGCTCGATTCGCGGCGACGTGGTCGCGCTCGACGGCGAGGTCTCGAACTCGACCTACGCGGAGATCTTCAAGGACGCGCACCCGGACAGGTACTTCGAGATGTACATCGCCGAGCAGCAGATGGTCGCAGCCGCGGTCGGGCTCCAGGTGCGCAAGTGGGTGCCGTTCGCGTCCACCTTCGCGGCCTTCCTGACTCGCGCCTACGACTTCATCCGCATGGCCGCGATCAGCCAGGCGGACATCCGGCTCTGCGGCTCGCACGCCGGCGTCTCGATCGGCGAAGACGGGCCGTCGCAGATGGCGCTCGAGGATCTCGCCATGATCCGCGCCGTCCACGGCTCAACGGTGCTCTACCCGTGCGACGCCAACCAGACAGCCAAGCTGGTCGCCGAGATGGCCGACCGCGACGGGATCGTCTACATGCGCACGACCCGTGCCGCGACGCAGGTCGTCTACGGCGCGGCCGAAGATTTCCCGGTCGGCGGCTCGCGCGTGCTGCGCGACGGAGGCGACCTCGCGATCGTTGCCGCCGGGATCACGCTGCACGAGTCGCTGCAGGCGGCCGAGCAGCTCGCCGGCGAGGGGATCGAGGCCCGCGTGATCGACCTCTATTCGGTCAAGCCGGTCGACGCCGAGACGCTGCGCGCCGCGGCCGAGGCCACCGGCGGCCGGATCCTGACCGTCGAGGACCACTGGCCCGAGGGTGGGATCGGCGACGCGGTGCTCGAGGCGCTCTCCGACGGCGAGACTCCGGCCGGCGTGGTGCGGCTCGCCGTGCGCGAGATGCCGGGCTCCGGCAAGCCGGCCGAGCTGCTGGCCGCGGCCGGGATCGACGCCGAGCACATCGCCACGGCAGCGCGCTCGCTCGTCGGCGCCGCCGTCGGCTCGCACTAGAAGAGGCGCTGGTAGAGCTGGCGCTGCCGCTCGCGGGCTTCCGCGTAAATCGCGGTGCGCTCACGGTTTGGCTCATAGGTCTCGCTGAGCGGCGCCGGGTCGGGATCGGCTCCTACCCGCTCGAGCACGTGAACGGCGGCGCCGCGAGCGGAGCCTTCCTCGACCGCCGAGGCGGTGACGGGGAGCGCGAGCACGTCGGCGAAGACCTGCATCCACCACTCGTCCTTGAGCAGGGCGCCCCCGGTCGCGACCACCTCGCCCACCTCGGGCAGCCGCTCGGCGATCTCGGCCACACGGTAGGCGACGCCTTCGAGCGCTGCCTGCCTCAGGCCGGCTGGATCGGCTTCGAACGTGAGACCCGAGATCGCGCCGGTCGCCCGCGGGTTCCAGCCCGGACTTCGCTCGCCGCCCAGCAGCGGCAAGAACGTCAGACCGTGCGCGTCGGCCTCGGCGGGCTCGTGACTCTCCGGCTTCAGCGTTCGATCGAGCCACGCGAGCAGGTTGCCGCCGTCCGAGATCGAGCCGCCTTCGACCACCCTGTCCTCGTCGAGCAGGTACGAGAACAGGCCGTCGCGCGGCGCCGGCTCGCCCTGGCGCACGACGCGATAGGCACCTGACGTGCCGATCATCAACGCGGCGCGATCGGGCGTGACGCAGCCAGAGCCAAGATTCGAGCAGGCCCCGTCGCCGAGCGGCGGGTAGCTCGTCCCGACCGGCTCCTCGGACAGCGGTGGCAGCAGCTCCTCACCGACTCCGAGCTCCGCAAGCAGCTCGCCGTCCCACGACCGGGAGCGCAGGTCGAGCAGCCCGCTGCCCGAGGCGGTCGAGAGCGTGGTGCGCAGCTCGCCGGTCAACCGGAGAAAGAGATAGTCGGCGAACGACACGATCCGGTGCGCTTCTGCCAGCGCGCCGTGCTCGGCCAGCCACGCGAGCTTCGCCGGCCAGTAGCTCGGGTGGAGCATGCAACCAGTTCGCTCGCGAACGGCCCGCTGGTCGAGGCGCTCCGCGAGCTTCTCGGCCTGCGCCGCGGCTCGGCGATCCTGCCAGAGCAGCACGGGCGTCAGCGGCTCCTCGTGCTCGTCGAGCAGCAGCAAGCTGTGCCAGAAGCATGAGCTTCCGAGCGCGTCCGCACTCCCTGCCTCGGCGAGTACAGCCTCCGCCACCCGCACCAGTTCATCGGCATCGAGCTCGGCCGAGCCATCGCGCGAGGTTCGCGCGGAGTACTTCTGTTGGGCGCTTTCCCCGAGCGAGCGACCGCGCTCGTCGTAGGCGCAGGCCCGGGTGGAAGAGCTGCCGACGTCCAGCGCGAGCACCCGCATACGCTTAGAGCATGCCCGTAGTCACCGCTGCCAACCTGCGCAAGGAGCTCGCGGGCTCCCTGCTCTTCGAGGGAGTCTCGTTCTCGGTCGAGCGCCGCGACCGGCTGGCGCTGTCCGGCCCGAACGGCGCCGGCAAGACGACCTTGCTGCGGATGCTCGTCGGCGAGAGCGAGATCCACGGCGGGGAGCTCTCGTTCGCCAAGGGAACGCGGATCGCGCTGCACGACCAGCGACCGCCGCTCGACCGCGGCCTGACGCTGCGCGAGTACTCCCTCACCGGCGCGCGCGACCTGATCGAGACCGAGGAGGAGCTCGGCAGGCTCGAGCAGGCAATGGCCGCGGGCGACCACGACGAGGCGACGCTGCGGCGCTACTCCGAGGCACAGGCGAGGCTCGAGCACGCCGGCGGCTACACGTGGCGCGACCGCGCCGCGGCGACGCTGCGCGGCCTCGGCTTCGCCGAACGCGACCTCGACCGGCAGCTGACGACGTTCTCCGGCGGCGAGCTGACGCGCGCCTCATTGGCCCGCGCGCTCGCCGGCGATCCCGACCTGTTGTTGCTCGACGAGCCGACGAACCACCTCGACGTCGAGAACCTCGAGTGGCTCGAACAGGAGCTGCAGTCGCTGGACGCGGCCGTGATCCTGGTGGCGCACGACCGCTGGTTCCTCGAGGCGGTCACGACCGGCGTGCTCGAGCTGGAGGCCGGCCGCTCGCTCTTCTTCCCCGGGCCGTGGCACGTCTGGCGGCTCGAGAAAGCGGCGCGCGCCGCCCACGCGGCCAAGACGGCCGAGCGGGTCGGCGCAGACATCGTGCGGCTCGAGCGCTTCGTGGAGCGGTTCCGCTACAAGAAGAGCAAGGCAAAGCAAGCCCAGGCCAAGCTGACGCAGATCAAGCGCCTCGAGACCGAACGCTCCGACGCGCGAGGCGAGCTCGAGCTGCTGACCCGCAAGAGCCGCTCGCTCGGCTTCGACTTCCTCAAGCCGCCCCGCAGCGGTCGGACGGTCGTCGAGGCCGACGGGCTCGATGTCGCCGCCGGCGACAAGCGACTGCTGACCGACGCGACGTTCGCGGTCGAGCGCGGCGAGCACGTCGGCCTCGTCGGCGCCAACGGCTCGGGCAAGACGACGCTGCTCGAGACCGTGCTCGGATCGCGCGAGCAGGTCGCGGGCTCGGTCCGGCTCGGTCACGGCGTGGTGCCGATCTACTTCTCGCAACACGAGGTCGAGCTCGACGAGCGTGGCAGTGTGCTCGACTGCGCCCAGCGCGCGACCGGCCTGTCGCGGCCGCAGGCCCAGAACTTGCTCGGCCGCTTCCTCTTCTCCGGCTGGGAGGCGCACGAGAAGCCGGTCACCGCGCTCTCCGGAGGCGAGCGACGGCGCCTCGCACTGGCGCTGGTCGTCGCCTCCGGCGCGAACTTCCTCGTGCTCGACGAGCCGACGAACCACCTTGACCTGGAGAGCCGCGAAGCGCTCGAGTCCGCACTCGACGCCTTCCCGGGAACCGTCCTGCTCGTCTCACATGACCGCGCGTTGCTCGACGCGGTTGCGCACCGGCTGCTGGCGATCGAGCACGGGGCGCTGCACTCGTACGACGGCGGCTGGGCCGAGTACGCCCAGCACCGCAACGAGCCGGCGGAGCCCGCTCCGGAGCCGCGGCCGCGCAAAGACAAGCCGCAAGCCGAGCGCGCACCGAGGCCGAGCGAGCTAGAGCAGCTCGAGGGCCGGATCTCGCGTCAGGAAGCGGCCGTTGCGGAGCTCGAGCGGCGGCTTGCGGACGACTGGTCGGACGTGGACGCCCTGGCCGCGCACCGCGAGGCGCGCGAGGAGCTACAGCGTCTGCTCACCCGCTGGGAGCGGCTCTTCGAAGAGGCGCAGGCCTAGGTTCGAGCGGCCCACTCGCGCGCGGCGCGGCGGTTCCGGTACCAGATCACGACGCCGATCCCGACCGGGGCGAGCACGATGAAACCCAGGAGCGCGATCGGCACGGCCCACCAGAGATTGCTCGGCTTCGGCGGCCCGGTCTCGGCCTGCGCCGGGGGCGGGGCAGCGGTCTTCGTGGCCGTCTGGCGCGAGCGCTTCGCGGCGGCCTGGGCCTTCGCGGCCTGCTTCTTCGCCTTCGCCTTGGCCGCCGCCGAGAGCGACGGCGGGCCATGGAACTTCTTCGGCATCCAGTAGTCGACCCGCCAGTTCCCGTCGTGGCCCTTGACGAGCTCGACGTCGGCGGTCATCGCCGACCAGCCCGAGCCCGGCTTCGGGAAGAGGAACACCTCTAGGGCGACCGTCCCCTTGTACGAGTACTCGACGTAGCTCCAGCGACCAAGCCCGCGGTTCGCCGCCGGATACGGCACGACCGGCAGCCCGCCGTTCGCCCACTCCTTGCGAGTGAAGCCCTGGCGCAGGCTCGGCGCCGAGATCTCCCAGGAGCGGCCGACGTCCCGCCGGTCGACCGCGGTAAGGACGAACTCGCGCAAGACCTTGCTCACTGCCTGCTGGTCGTGCTTCGTGAACGGCACGGCCTTCGGCACGGAGTTGCCCGGCTCGTTCACCAGCGGCCCGTTCGCGTTCCCGGGGTCGCCGGGGCTGGAGAAGTGGACCGCGAGGAAGACCAGCGGCGCTGCAAGGCCGACGACAAAGCCGATGCGGAGCGCGCGGCGGCGCCGGCGGGGTGACGACAGCAGACCCACCTCGGCATTGTGCCGGGGACGTCAGTCCGTTCGCTCGAAGGTGGCGACGACCGCTTCGGCGACCACCTTCATCGGGCGCCCCGAGACCTGGCTCGCCTTGCGCAGGCGCGCGAAGGCCTCCTGCTCGGTCAGCCCTTCACGCTCCATCAGCAGGCCCTTTGCCCGCTCGATCGACTTGCGTGAGGCGAGCGCCTCGGCCAGCGAGTCGGCCTGCTCGCGCAGAGCGGCAAGCTCCTCGTGCCGGGCCCGCGCGGTGCGGATCGCGGGCAGCAGGTCTTGCTCGCGGAACGGCTTGACCAGGTACCCGAACACGCCGGCCTCGACCGCGCGCGAGACGAGCTCCTCCTGGCCGTACGCGGTCAGCATCACGATCGGGATCGGGCGCTCGTCAAGGATGCGACGCGCCGCTTCGATCCCGTCCAGCCGCGGCATCTTCACGTCCAGGACGGCGAGGTCCGGTTGTTCGCTGCGCGCGAGCTCGACCGCCTCGACGCCGTCTTTGGCCTCGGCGCAGACGTCGAAGCCGGCCCGCTCGAGCAGCTCGCACAGGTCGAGCCGGATGATCGTTTCGTCCTCGGCGACCAGGATCCTCATCGGGCGGATCGTAGACTCCTGGCCGTGAGCGCCTGTTGCGGGCCCGCCTACGACCGGTTCTTCGGAGCCCGCCAGGCGCGCCGCGATGCGAAGCGCTACCGGAAACGCGGGCTCGACCGGACTGCGCAGCGGCTGGTGGACGAGCTCGCCGAGCGCGGCATCGACGGTGCGAGTGTGCTCGAAGTCGGCGGCGGCGTGGGCGCCGTCGATCTCGAGCTGCTCGGACTGGGGGCGGAGCAAGCGGTGGTCGTCGAGCTGTCGAACGGCTACGACGACGAGGCCCGTACGCTCGCGGAAGAGGCAGGCGCAGAGGCGCGGATCGAACGGCGCCACGGAGACTTTGCGGAGGAGGAAGCGTTGATCGAACCGGCCGACGTGGTCGTCATGCACCGGGTCGTCTGCTGCTATCCCAACCCGGAGCTGCTCGTCGGAGCCGGTGCCCGGCACGCGCGACGGCTCCTGGCGCTGAGCTTCCCACGAAACACGTGGTGGCTGCGGCTCGGAATCAACGCCGCGAACACGTGGTTCCGGCTCCGAGGCGGGATCCAGAGCTATGTCCACCCGCCGGCCCAGGTCGTCCGGATCGCCGAGGCGGCAGGCTTCTCGACCGTGCTGGACGAGCGTTCGACCCGCATCTGGCGCATCGCCGTGTTCGAGCGGCGCTAGCCCCGCCGTTCTAGTTGTTCACACGCGCCCGGCCCCACCCTCTGGGTGGGGAGTGAGGTTCCACCCGCCACCCGCTGCGAGCTTACCGCTGAAATCGTCACGTGTCAGTGACGTGGCGGTGCCGGAGGTGTGACGTTTTCTTCCGGAGGCGCTCAGGCCGGGAAGACGACCTCGGCGCGCAGGCCGCCGTTTGACTCCAGCGCCAACGTCCCCCCGAGCTCGTCCCGCACGAGCGCGCGCACGATCGAAAGCCCCGTACCGGAGACCGGCTCGCCGTCAACACCCGAGCCGTCGTCGGCGATCGCCAGCACGACGTCGCCGTCTCGCCGGGCCAGCTCGACGCGCACCGACTGGCCGCCGTGCTCGAGCGCGTTCTGCAGCAGCTCCGAGAAGACGAGCGCCAGCGCGGTCGCGCGGTTCCCGGCCAGCGCAACCGGCTCCAGCGACGCCTCGACCGCCTTGGAGGCGCCGAGCCCCTGGACGAGCATCGCCCGCAGCCGGTCGAGCAGCTCGTCGAGCGCGACGTCGTCATCGCGCTGCTCGGTGAGCACCTCGTGAACGGCGGCGATCGCGAGGATCCGGTTGACGGAGTCGTCGAGCGCCTTGCGCGCATCGACGTCGTCGGCCCGCGCCTGCAGCCGCAGCAACGAGGCGACTGTCTGCAGGTTGTTCTTGACCCGGTGATGGATTTCCTGGGCCAGAACTCCGCGCATCACCGCGCGGCCGTGCTCGAGCGCGACCGCGGCGTGCGACGCGATCGATGCGAGCAGCGCACGGTCGTCGGCGGTGAAGGGCGTGTCGCGGTCGCAGACCAGCTCGCCGACCTGCCGGCCTTTCCAGCGCAGCGGCACGCGCACCGCGTGCGCCCCCGCCCGCCCGTCTGGCCAGACGACCTCGCCGTCCTCGAGCACGAGCGCGGCCCCCGTCGCGTCGAGCGCGTCGACCGTCGCGGCGACGATTCCCTCGAGCGACTCCTCGAGGTAGAGCGACTCCGAGACCGCCTCCGAGATGCGCGACAGCGCCTCGAGCTCGACCACCCGGCGCTGCGCCTGCGCATAGAGCTTGGCGTGCTCGATCGTCTGCGCGACCTGCGACGCGATCGCCACCAGCAGCTCGACCTCGGCGCCTGTGAACTCGCGCGGCTCGCGGGTGCGCACGTTCAGCGCACCCTCCAAACGCTCTCGCGCGAGGATGGGAACGGCGAGGATCGACTCGTACTCGTCCTCGGGCAGGTTCGGGAACGCCTTGAAGCGCTCGTCCAGGTGCGCCTGCGCCTCGATCATCACCGGCTCGCGCGCCGCCGCCGCGGTGCCCGTGATCCCCTCGCCGGGCCGCATCCGCGGACGGCCGGTCATCTCCTCGACCCGCGTGCCGAAGGTCGCGCGCAGCACGAGCTCGTCGGCCTGCTCGTCGTAGAGATAGACGAAGCAGGCGTCCGCGCCGAGCGCGTCGGCGACCTCGCGCGCGACCAGCGACAGGACCTCTTCCAGGTCAAGCGTCGAGTTGACGGCCGCGATCGTCTTGGTCAGCAGGCGCAGATGCCTGGCGGTCTCGTCCACCTGGCGATTGTAGGTAGCCGCCCCAACCCTTACGCTCCCGCCCGATGAACACCTACCAGTGGCTGCTGGTCTTCCACGTCACGGGCGCGTTCCTGCTGCTCGGGGGCGGAGCGATCGCGGCCGCGCTCAGCCTGTCGGCGCTCGGACGAGAGCGGCCGAGCGAGATCCTGCTCCTGTACGGGCTGATCAGGATCGCCGTCGTCGCGATCTCGGCCGGCACGCTGCTCGCGTTCGTGTTCGGTCTCTGGCTCGTGCACGAGGCGGGCTACGGCTACTTCGACGGTTGGGTGGTCGCGGCGTTCGTGCTGCTGATCGTCGCCAACGCGCTCGGCGGTGCGGGTGGCAAGCGCGACCAGGCGACGGTCAAGCTCGCCCGCGAGCTCGCCGCCTCCGGCGACGCGCCGAGCCCCGAGCTGAGGGCGCGTGTTCACGACCCGATCTCGCTCGCGCTCAGCTACGGCAGCGGGTTGGTGCTGGTCGCTGTGCTCGCTTTGATGGTCTGGAAACCGGGCGCGTGATGCTGGCGCTGATCCGACCCGACAGCTGGAACCTTCCGCTCTTCCTGCACATCCTCGGCGCGACCGTGCTGTTCGGGACGACCGCCACGGTGGCGATCGTGGGCTTCGCCGTTCGCGGCAGGCCCGAGTACGGCCAGCTGTTGGCCCGCGTCGCGCAGCGCACGTACCTGCTCGGGATCGTCCCGGCGTACATCGTTATGCGGGTCGGCGCGCAGTGGATCGACAGCAAGGAGTTCCCGAACGGCGACGAGCCGGGCTGGGTCGGCGTCGGCTTCGCCGTCTCCGACGCGGGCGTGATCCTGCTGCTCATCGTCGGGATCCTGCTCGCCGTCCGGCGCCAGCGCGTGCTGCTGGCCGTGCCGGTGCTTGCCGGGATCTACGTGGTCGCCCTCGGCGTCGCCTGGGTCGCGATGAGCGGCAAGCCCTAGAACGACCGCGAGCTGCGGAGATGTCCAGCAGCTCGCAGTCGGCCGTCAGTTGGGCCTCGCCGGCCGCAGAGGCTGACGAGACCGCTGTTCATCTTCTCACGGTTATAGCACTGCGAGGTAGCGCTCCAGCTCCCAGTCGGTGAGCTGCACCCGGTAGTCGTCCCACTCCTTGCGCTTCAGCTCGACGTAGCGGTCGAAGATGTGCGGCCCGAGCGCCTTGCGCGCGAGCTCCGAGCCGGCGAGCTCGTCGATCGCCTCGCCGAGCGTCTCGGGCAGTGAGACGATCCCGCGCTCGCGCCGCTGCTCGGGCGTCAGGTGGTAGAGGTTCGTTTCCATCGGCTCGGGCAGCTCGTAGCCGCGCTCGATCCCCTCGAGCCCCGCGTGTAGCAGCGTCGCGAAGGTCAGGTAGGGGTTGCAGGCCGGATCGGGGCAGCGGATCTCGGCACGCGTCGCCTGCTCCGAGCCCGGCTTGTACAGCGGGATCCGGATCAGCGCCGAGCGGTTGCGCTGCGACCACGCCACGTAGACCGGCGCCTCGTAGCCGGGGACGAGCCGCTTGTACGAGTTGACCCACTGCGCGAAGACCGCCGAGATCTCGCGCGCGTGCCGCAGCTGGCCGGCGATGAACGCCTTGCCGACCTCGGACAGATGCCACTGGTCGTCGCCGTCGAAGAACGCGTTGCGCCCGTCGCTGAAGAGCGACATGTGCGTGTGCATCCCGGAGCCGTTCTCGCCGAAGATCGGCTTCGGCATGAAGGTCGCGTGGAAGCCGGCCTTCTTGGCGATCTCCTTGACGATCAGGCGGTAGGTGACCGTGTGGTCGGCCATCGTCAGCGCCGGCGCGTAGCGCATGTCGATCTCGTGCTGGGAGGGCCCGACCTCGTGGTGGACGTACTCGATCGGGATCCCGACCGTCTCGAGCGCGCGCACCGTCTCCTGGCGCAGCTCGCTCGCGGCGTCCATCGTCGTCATCGCGAAGTAGCCGCCCTCGTCGAGCGTCTCGGTGCCCTGGTCGTCCTTGAACAGGAAGTACTCGAGCTCGGGGCCGACGTTGAAGGTGTCGAACCCCATCGTCTCCATCCGCTCGAGCGAGCGGCGCAGCACGTAGCGCGGGTCGCCCTCGTACGGTGCGCCATCGGGCGTGACCACGTCGCAGATCATCCGCGCGACCTTGGTCTCGCCCTCCTT
Organism: uncultured Actinomycetes bacterium; assembly: GCA_963772975.1. Lineage (GTDB taxonomy): Bacteria > Actinomycetota > Thermoleophilia > Gaiellales > Gaiellaceae > AC-32. Next base: position 439,479 of record CAVYZH010000010.1, on the reverse strand, counting down.
CCACGGCATCGGCGTGAAGGTCTCCGGATCGGGGATCGCGACCATGTCGGACTCCTCGATCGCGTTGAAGCCCGTGATCGACGAGCCGTCGAAGCCCATCCCGTCGTCGAGTGCGGCCTCCATCTCGCTCGGGGTGACCGCGAAGCTCTTCAGGTGCCCCTCGATGTCGGTGAACCAGAGCAGCAGGAACTCGATCCCCTCGCTCTCGATCCGCTTCAGCACACGCTTGCGCGCCTCCGGATCGCTCGTCGCCCTCGGCTTGCTCTCGACCTGCGCCACGCTCGACTCCCTTCCTGAAAACACGAAAGCCCCGAGCGCTCTTGGGCGCCCGAGGCCGCGTCGCCTACGAACGCGCTCAGTCTACAGCAGGCGTTGCGGGAAGCTGCTCGAGCTCCGGCTCGCGTCCGTGGTGGGCAATCGCTCGCGCAAAGAGGCCGAGCGCGGGCGCGATCGCGGCGGCGCCGACGGCCAGCGCGGCGCTGATCCCCCAGACGTTGCCGACCACGCCGAGCACCGGGCCTCCGGCCGACTGGCCGACCGCGTTCGACTGGCCGGTCAGCGAGATCACCGTCGCGCGGACGCTCGAGTCGGTGATCTGCTCGTTCAGCCAGGTGTCGAACAGCGGGCCGGCCATGTTGCGCGCGAAGAAGACGCCGAGGATGCCCGCGACCGCGAGCCAGATCGAGCCGGTCAGCGCGAAGATGAGCATCGCGACCAGCTCGAGGAAGACGAAGGCGAACAGGTAGCGCGCCACCGACTCGCGCCCGCCGCGGTCGACGCGCTTGATCAGGCTGCCGATCGCGGCGATGTTCAGCACCATCCCGGCAAGCCAGAGCAGCCCGAACCAGACCACCGGGTCGATCTCGCCGGGCAAGCCGACGTCCCGGAGGAAGTGCGCCTCCTTCAGCCGGTCGAACGCCTCGCTTGAGGCGCCCATGAACAGCTCGACGCCGATCAGGAGCAGGATTGCCGGCGCCGCCCAGGCATAGCGAGCGCCCGCGGAGGCGGTCGTCCGCAGCTCCGCGAGCGCCGAGCCCCGCTCCTCGCGCGGCCGCCGCACGAAGCCGTGCTCCGGCATGAAGGCGAGGCAGCCGAGCCCGACCGCAATCGTGAAGACGCCGCCGAGGATCACGCCCGCACGGAGCGAGACGACGCCGAGCCCGACCTGCGCGAACAGGCCGAGCACCGAGCCGACCTGCCCCCAGCGCGCGCCGCGCAGGAAGACGCGGCCGACGTTCAGGACGCCGACCTCGTCGGTGATCCAGGCCTGCTCGGCGCCGCTCGTGAAGGTGTACGAGAGGCCCCACAACGCCCAGAGCGCGATCACCAGCCAGGGCGCGGAGACGAGCCCCACCGCGGCCCAGGCAACGCCCATCCCGACATAGCCGATGATCAGCGAGAGCCGGCGGCTGTAGGTGTCAGCCACGACGCCGGTCGGCACCTCGCCGAGGAAGACCGCCGCCTCCATGGCGGTTCCCATCAGGACGAGCTGGAGCGGCGAGAAGTGCAGCTCGCGCACCAGGTAGACCGCCATCACGACCCACGTCGGCAGGTGCGCGCCGAACTGGAGTCCGAAGTAGACCGCCCGGGCCGGGAACGGCCTCACGGCTTCTCCCAGACCGAGACATGCCGGTCGCTCTCACTCGTGAACGGCTCACCGCGGAAGCTCTCGAACCGCTCGCGCAGACGCATCCCGGCCAGCCGCGCCATCAGGTCGAGCTCGGCCGGGAACGTCGAGCGGAACGGAATCGAGCGGCGCACCCACTCGCCGTCGATGAGGGTGAAGTGGTGCGAGGCGCTCCGCTGCGTCGCCGAGTCGAACTCGTCGACGCCGACATGGGTGTCGCTGAGGTCGAAGACGCTCACGGGCTGCCGGCCGGGGATGCCGACCTCGACAACGAAGCAGCCTCCGGCCTCGAGGTGCGCGGCGGCATTGGCGAAGCACGCCACCTGCGCGTCCTGGGTCGTCAGGTTGCTGATCGTGTTGAAGACGAGGTAGACGAGCGCGAACGTGCGCTCGACGCGCGTGGTCGCGAAGTCGCCGATCGTGACGGGAAGCTCCGTCCCGCCGGGCTTCGCTCGCAGCTGGGCGACCATGTCCGGCGAGAGGTCGATCCCGTGGACGGGCACGCGGCGCCGCGCGAGCGGCAGCGCGATCCGCCCGGTCCCAACCCCGAGCTCGAGCGCGGCGCCGTCGCCTGCTCGCTGCGCCAGGAACTCGACCGTCTCGGCGATGACGGCCGGGTCGCCCCGCTCGCCGAGATGCGAGTCGTAGCGCTCGGCGACCTTGCCCGCGAACCAATCCCGCTCGCTCATCCCGACCGCTTCAGCTTTCCGTGCTTCTTCGCGTAGCGCTCACCGGTGCGGAAGGTGAAGAGACCGAGCGGCACCGAGATTGCGCCGATCAGGAACAGCGCCCAGATCTCTGTCCCAAGGTCGGACAGATCCGCGCCGTTGATGATCGCCGCGCGGCAGCCGCGCAGGGCGTAGGTGGCCGGTGAGATCACCGAGAGCGCCTGCATCCACTGCGGCAGCACCGAGACCGGGTAGTAGACGCCCGACACGACCAGCAGCAGTCCCTGCGCGACGAAGCCGAGCTGCGTTCCTTTCTCCGGCGAGATCAGCGGCAGGACGGCCGTCATCATCCCGATCCCGATGAACGAGATCGAGGCGATGATCAGCAGGACGAGCGCGGCGACGTAGTTCGCGTCCGGCAGGTGCAGGCTGAAGAACGCCGCCACCACGCCGAAGAGCAGGACCGCGCGCACGACGCCGTAGCCGATCGCGAACAGGCCCATCCCGAGCAGGTGCACCGGCCGCGAGAGCGGCGCCATGAAGGTGTACTCGATCGTCCCCTCCCAGCGCTCCCAGGCGACAGTCTCGGTGAGGATCTCGAAGATGATCCCGAGGTAGGCCCAGATCACGGCGCCGACCAGCAGGATCGTCGTCACCTTCTCGACATCGATCGTCCCGCCCACGGCCGGGATGCCCTTGGCGATGAAGACGATCGTGAGCGTGTTCGCGACCGTCCAGAGGAAGAACGCGACGTCCCACCAGATGTAGCGCTTGACCAGGTAGATGTTGCGCTCGATCACGCCGCCGAGCCCGACGAGCTCGTGGCGCAGCGCGAGGCTCATCGCGCGCATTACTCATCACCTCCATCGCCGTTCTCGAAGGCGTGGCCGCTTGCGGCGAAGAACGCCTCCTCCAGAGTGGTCGAGTCGTAGCGGGCCTTGAGCTCGTCGGCCGGCTCCAGGCAGAGCAGTTCGCCGTTGTCGAGGATTCCGACGCGGTCGGCGAGGGTCTCGGCCTCGGCCAGGTCGTGCGTGCAGAGCAGGACGGTCGCGTCGTGTTCGGCGCGCACCTCGCGGATGAACTCCTGCACCTCCTGCTTGGAGCGCGGGTCGAGGCCCGTCGTGGGCTCATCGAGCAGCAACAGGATCGGCGAAGTCAGCAGGGCACGGGCGAGCGCGACCTTCTGCTGCATCCCGCGCGAGAGGTTCTCCATCGGCTCGTCGCGGCGGTCGGCCGGGAAGCCGACGCGGGTCAGGATCTCGGGGATCTTGTCCTTGGTCTCATGCGGACGCAGGCCATAGAAGCGCGCGGCGTAGCTCAGGTTCTCGACCGCGCTCATCTTCTTGAAGAAGCTCGCCTCGACCGAGACGCGGTTGACCATCCGCCGCACGGCGCGGGTGTCCTTGAACGCATCGCGGCCGAAGACCGTCGCCGTGCCGCCGTCCGGGAGCAGCAGCGTCGAGAGCAACCGGACGAGCGTCGACTTGCCCGAGCCGTTCGGGCCGAGGATGGCGACGCATTCGCCGCGCTCGATCACGAAGTCGACGCCCCTGAGCGCGGCCACGCGGCGCTTGCCGCGGCCGTCGCGGCGGGTGAACTCCTTGCGCAGGTTGTGGACTTCTAGGGCTTTCATGGTTGCTCCAACTCGACGGGACGCGGACAGTGCGCACTCGCCGAAAGCAGGCGGTGCGCGCGGAAACCGGAGTCAGCCGAGGAGCAACATCGCCCGCCGAGGGTACCTGCGGCCACGGACGAGGGCAAGCGGCGGGCTACAAACGGGCGCGCCGCCTGCCGATAGAGCAAAAGAGCCGCCATGACCTACGACGAGAGCTGGGACGCCGGTCCCTCCCGCCGCTTGCCCCTCGCCGCGATCGCGGTCGTCCTCGCGGTGGGCGCCCTCGGCGCCTCGACGTTCGTGCTCTACCGCCAGTCTCGCGTGCTGGACACCGAGCGATCGGCACGCAGGGCCGAGATCGGGCACCTGCAGAAACAGGTCACGCTGCTGCAGTCGCGCGGCGCCGCGATCGCCGGCAGGCTCGGTACGGCCGAGAAGACCTTGCAACGACGGGATCGCGGGATCGCCCCGCTGGCCTCGCGCGTCCTGAAGAGCGTCTTCACCGTCGAGACCGACTGGGGGCTGGGGAGCGGGTTCATCGCCTGGAGCGACGGCGAGGCGAGCTACCTGCTGACGGCGAACCACGTCGTCGACGGGCAGCTGACCGGCGACATCACTGTCGAGCGCAAGGGCGGCTCGTGGAGCGGCGAGCTGACCGCGGTCGACCCGAAGCACGACCTGGCGGTGATCAGGATCAGCGCGAAGCCGGCCGGTGCGCGACCGCTCTGGCAGACGCCGCGCACCACGCCGCCACGAGCCGGCGACCAGCTGCTGCTCCTCGGCAGCCCGTACGGGCTCTACGGGACGGTCACGACGGGGATCGTCAGCCGTGTCACAACCCGCGCGATCCAGACCGACGCCGCAGCCAACCCCGGCAACTCCGGGGGACCGGCGCTCGACCGGAACGGCAACGTCGTGGGCGTGCTCGTCGCAGGCGGCGGTGAGAACATCAACTTTGCAGTGCCCATCCGGCTCGCCTGCGCAAAGCTGCGGGCCTGCTAGACGCCGTCCGCGTCTTTCGCTAGGTTGCGTCCAGCGTTCGCCGCCGAAGGCGGGCGCGGAGGCATTGGGGCCTCACGACTACGCGTCGTGGGCCCTTTTTTGTTGGTCCGAAACCAGGAGGGAGCAAGATGAAGTTCAAGCTCGAGTACATCTGGCTCGACGGCTACGAGCCCGTCGCGAACCTACGCAGCAAGACGAAGATCGTAGACTTCGATTCGGAGCCGACGGTCGAGCAGCTGCCGCTCTGGAACTTCGACGGCAGCTCTACTCGCCAGGCAGACGGTTCAAGCTCGGACTGCTTCCTGCAGCCGGTCGCGCTCTTCCCCGATCCCGCGCGCAACCAGGCCTATCTCGTGATGTGCGAGGTGCTCCTGCCCGACGGGACGGCGCATCCGTCGAACAGCCGCGCCGCGATCAGCGACGACCCCGATGCCTGGTTCGGCTTCGAGCAGGAGTACTTCCTCTACCAGAACGGCTCGCCGCTCGGGTTCCCGAAGGAGGGCTTCCCCGCCCCGCAGGGCGAGTACTACACCGGCGTCGGCTATAAGAACGTCGGCGACATCGCGCGCCAGATCGTCGACGAGCACATCGACCTCTGCATCGAGGCCGGCATCGGGATCGAGGGCGTCAACGCCGAGGTCGCGAAGGGACAGTGGGAGTTCCAGATCTTCGGCAAGGGCGCCAAGCGCGCCGCCGACGAGCTCTGGATCGCGCGCTACCTGATGCTTCGTCTCTGCGAGCGCTACGGCGTCGATCTCAACTTCCATCCGAAGCCGCTCGGCGCCGACGTCGACTGGAACGGCTCCGGCCTGCACACGAACTTCTCGACGAGGCAGATGCGTGAAGCCGGAGGCGAGGAGTACTTCACGGCGCTGATGAGCGCGTTCTCGGAGGCGCGCGAGGAGCACATCGCGTGCTACGGCCCCGAGAACGACCTGCGCCTGACCGGCCTGCACGAGACCGCGGCGATCGACGAGTTCACCTACGGCGTCGCCGATCGCGGCGCGTCGGTCCGGATCCCGCACAGCTTCGTCAACAGCGGCCACCGCGGCTATCTCGAGGATCGCCGGCCGAACTCGCTGGCGGACCCGTACCGCATCACAGGCCGGATCCTGCAGACGATCGAGTCGGTCACCGCGCAGTCCCTGATCGAGGACGCGTTCGCAGCGTAGGTGTGAAGGTGCGCGACCTCCGACCGGGCGACTGGCCGGAGGTCGCGCGGATCTACGAGGAGGGGATCCAGACTGGGAACGCGACCTTCGAGACCGAGGTGCCTTCGTGGGAAGCTTGGGACGCGGCGCACCTGCCCGAGCATCGTTTCGTCGCCGAACGTGAGGGGCGCGTCGCCGGCTGGGGCGCACTTGCGCCGGTCTCCTCGCGCTCCTGCTACGGCGGCGTCGCCGAGATCAGCGCCTACGTCGCCATGGAAGCGCGTGGCCAGGGCGTCGGCAGTGAGCTGCTCGCCGCCGCGATCGAGAGCTCGGAGCGGGCGGGATCTGGACGCTGCAGACCGGCGTCTTCCCCGAGAACGCGCCGAGCCTCGGGCTCCTGCGGCGCTTCGGCTTCCGGGTGCTCGGCACGCAGGAACGGATCGGCCGGCTCCACGGCGTCTGGCGCGACGTGGTCCTGCTGGAGCGACGAAGCGAGGTGGTGACATGACGAAGGTGGAGGCAGTCGTCCTGCGGGAGCGGGTCGAAATCGTGATCGACGCGGTCGAGGAGCAGACCGGCCACGTCGGCGTGACGGTCGTCGAGGCGGTCGGTCACGGCCGCGAGCGGGGGATCACGCACGAGTACCGCGGCCGCGTGTTCGAGTCGCGCTTCCTGCCGAAGGCGCTGCTCACGTTCGTCGTCGCCGACGAGCTCGCGGCCGCGGTGGCCGCGAGCGTTGCCGACGCCGCGCGCAGCGGCAACGAGAGCGGCGACGGGCTGGTCTGGACCACGCCTGTCGCCCACGTCACCCACCACCGCACCGGCCGCTCGCTTGAGGAGGCAGCATGAGCAACGCCGACCTGCTGATCGCGGCGAACACGATCTGGGTGGTCGTCGCGGCGGTGCTCGTGATGTTCATGCAGGCCGGCTTCGCCTTCCTCGAGGCCGGCCTGACGCGGATGAAGAACGCAGGCCATATCGCCGGCAAGAACGTGCTGATCTTCGCCGTCTGCTCGCTCGTCTACTGGGCGGTCGGCTTCGGGATCGCCTTCGGTGACGGCAACCGCCTGGTCGGCACGAGCGGCTTTGCGCCATCGGTCGACTCGCTGCTCGCGATCGGCCAGGCGCCGTACTCGTTCTTCACGACCGTCCCGGGCGCGGCCGGCTACCTGTTCGAGGTCGTCTTCGCCGGCGTCTCGCTGGCGATCGTCTGGGGCGCGATGGCCGAGCGCGCCAAGCTCTGGGTCTACTTCGTCTTCGGCGCGGCCTTCACGCTGATCTACTCGGTCACGTCGCACTGGGTCTGGGGCGGCGGCTGGCTGTTCGGGCTCGGCATGCAGGACTTCGCCGGCTCGACGGTCGTCCACTACCAGGGCGCGCTGGCTGCGTTAGCCGGAGCGCTGCTGCTCGGCCCGCGGATCGGCAAGTTCGAGGGCGGGCGCGGGAACGCGATCCCGGGACACAACATCCCCTACGCCGTGCTCGGGACGATCATCCTCTGGTTCGGCTGGTTCGGCTTCAACCCGGGCTCGACGCTCGGCGTCGTCACCGGCGACCGGGTTGGCTTCTTCGCCTATGTCGCCGTGACGACGAACCTCGCTGCCGCGGCCGGCGGCGTCAGTGGCGCGCTCACCGCCTGGCTCGTGCTGCGCAAGCCCGACATCTCGATGATGCTGAACGGCGTGCTCGCGGCGCTCGTGGCGGTCACCGCCGCGAGCGGCTTTGTCGCACCGTGGGCCGCGGTCGTGATCGGCCTCGTCTCGGGCGTGATCGCGGTCGTCGGCGTGCTCTGGGTCGAGCGGATCGGGATCGACGACCCGATCGGCGCGGTCGCCGTCCACGGTATCTCGGGCGTCTGGGGCACCGTGGCCACCGGTCTGTTCGCGGTGCCCGCGCTCGCGGCGACCCTGAACACCGGCACCGGCGGCTTCGTCTACACCGGCTCGCTGCACCAGGTGTGGGTGCAGCTGCTCGGCCTGGCCGCGGTCGGCGCGTTCACCTTCAGCGCCTCGTTCGGCTGTCTCTGGACGCTGAAGCGCCTGTGGGGGATCCGCGTCGAGGAAGAGACCGAGACCGCCGGCCTGGACGTGAGCGAGCACGGCATGTGGGGCTACCCCGAGTTCTACATCCCGGTGCCCGGTGGGTGGAATCAGTCGTTACAGCATCGTCAGCACGCAGGCATGGCCGAGCCGGGCGACCCGGTCGTGGACGAGCCATTCGTAGTCGAGGCTGAGCCGGAAGCCGCGTAACAGCAAAGCGTCACCTCTGCACCTACGATGCCTGACGATGGCGACTGATTCCGCCGGAGTCGATCTGCGTCGGCTCGGAGATGACCTTGGCGGCGACGTCGTCCTTCCAGGTGACGACGGCTGGGACGCAGCGCGCCAGGCGTGGAACCTGGCCGTCGAGCAGAGGCCAGTCGCGGTCGTTCTGCCGGAGTCCGCCGCCGACGTCGTCGCGACCGTCGTCTTCGCCGCCGAGAACGGTCTTCGGATCGCGTTCAACGCGGGCGGCCACAACGCGGGCCCGATCGACTGGAGCAGGGATGCCCTGCTGCTGAAGACCGAGCGGATGAGGGGTGTCGAGATCGACGCGCAGGCTCGACGCGCACGCATCGAGGCGGGCGTCCTGGGCAAGCCCCTGGCCGAGGCCGCGGGCGAACACGGTCTCTGCTACCTGTCGGGCACATCGCCCGACGTAGGCGTCCTCGGCTACACGCTCGGCGGCGGCTTCAGCTGGATGATCCGGAAGTACGGCCTGGCCGCGAACAGCGTCCTCGCGGTCGAGCTCGTCACGGCCGACGGACGACACGTCCGCGTCGACAAGGACCACGAGCCCGACCTGTTCTGGGCGGTGCGCGGCGGCGGGGGCAACTTCGGAGCGGTGACGGCGATCGAGCTGGCGCTCTACCCGGTGCCCGAGATCTACGCCGGTTGCTTCTTCTGGCCGATCGAGCGCGCGACCGAGATCCTGATGGCCTGGCGCGCATGGGTCGATACGGTTCCGGACGAGTGCGAGTCGATCGGCAGGATGCTGCAGCTCCCCGACGCTCCCTTCCTCCCCGATCATCTGCGCGGCCGGTCGTTCATTCTCGTCGAGCCGGCCTTCATCGGCTCGGAGAGCGACGGCGCGGCGCTCGTGCAGCCATTCCGCGACCTCGGGCCAGAGCTCGACACCGTCGCGATGATGCCGACGAGCGATCTGAGCCTCGTGAACATGGATCCCGACTTCCCGCTTCCTTACGCCGGCGAGGGGATCCTGCTCGACGACCTGCCCCCGGCGGCGATCGAAACGATGGTGGAGATGTTTGTCGGCTCCCCTCTTCTTCACGTCGAAGTGCGCCACCTGGGCGGTGTCCTACGCTCCGGTTCGTCCGACAACGGCTGCATCGACACGATCGACCAGCCGTTCATCATGTTCACGTTCGGCTTCGCGGCCGACGCGGAGATGAAGGCGGCCGTCGAGCAGCACGTCGGCGACCTGATCGCGAGGTTCGCGCCGTGGGACAGCGGGCGCAGGTACCTGAACTTTGTGGAGTCGCGCGTCGACCCGCGGTTGCTGTTCCCCGAGGAGGGTTACGACCGGCTGCGGGAGATCCGGGCCAGGTATGACCCCCGAGAGATCTTCGCCGCGAATCACTCCATCCCGCACCCAGTCTGAGCGTTTGGCCACGAACTAGGCGCTGCGTCGGAGGATGAGCCAGCCCACGAGCCCGCCGAGGATCAAGCCGGCCTCCGGGGCGAGAGGAACGTCGGTCACGGTGCTCACCAGGATGCCGAGCAAGAGCCCGATCGCCGCGCCGACGCCCAGAAGGAACATCGGTCTCGCTCCGGCGCGGCGGGACACGCGTCCATCGTCGCACACTTCCGGCACATTTAGCCTGTGCGCTACCAGTTCGTGGACTGCCGCTGGCAGCTCGGCTCGCCCGGCAAAGGGCGCGAGCTCTACGTTGCCGGACACATCCCAGGCGCCTCGTTTCTCGACGTGGACGAGGACCTCGCTGCGCCGCCGGGCCCGGGTGGGCGCCATCCGCTGCCCAGCGCCGAGGACTTCGCCCAAGCGGCCTCACGAGCCGGGATCGGCAAGAGCGTCTTCGTCGTCGCCTACGGAAACATGGGCAGCGCCGAGCGGCTCTGGTGGCTGCTGCGCCACTTCGGGCACGACGACTGCGCCGTGCTCGAGCTCAGCGGCTGGCTTGGGCCGCTCCGTGCGGGTGAGGAGCAGTTCGAGCCGGCCGAGTTCGTGCCGCAGGAACGCGAAGGCGACACGATCCAGCCCGACGAGCTAGCGCGGCGACTCGAGGAGCTCGTGATCGTCGACGCCCGCCGCCCGGAGCGCTTCCGCGGGGAGCCGAACCCGATCGACAAGAGCCCGGGTCGGATCCCCGGAGCGCACAACACGCCGTGGGACGAGGAGCTGCCGGAGCTGCCCGGCGGCGAGCTCGTCGCCTACTGCGGCTCGGGGGTGACCGCGTGCGTCACGCTGCACCGGCTCTTCCTCGGCGGCCGCGAGGGCAGGCTCTACCCCGGCTCCTGGAGCGAGTGGGAGCAGCTGGGCCTGCCGGTCACGAGAGGCTGAAGATGACCGTCACCATGGCCTGCACCTCGGTCGTGCCGGGCTCGATCGGCGTCGCCGACTCCTTCGCAGCGGAGAACAGCGGCATCGACTGCACGCCGGGCGACTCCTCGATCCGCTGCACGGCACCGACGCTCGCGCCGGCCTCGCCCGCGAGCGTCGCCGCCTTCCCACGCGCGTCTGCAAAGGCCGCCTTCAGCGCGGTGCGGTAGAGCTCGGAGCGGTCGGAGCGGTCGAAGCTCGGCCCGGACGTCTCGGTCGCCCCGGCCGCGACCGCGGCATCGATGATCGCGCCCGCCCGCGAGACGCTCGCGACCTCGACCTGCACCGAGCTGTGCGCGGTGAAGCCGTCCTGGCGACCGCGGTTGTCCCAGCGCGGCGAGACGGTCACATCGGTCGTCTGCAGGTCGGTCTTGGCGACGCCCGCGGCGCGGACCGCCTCGATCACGTTCGCCGACTTGTCCGCGTTGGCTGGCCAGCGCGGCCTGCGCGGTGGCGGCGTCACTACTGACGCCGACCGAGAGCCCTGCCTGGTTCGGCACCGACTCGACGCTGCCGGTTCCCGTCACGGTCACCGTACGCCCCGGCGGGGCGGAGCCACGCGCGAAGTCCGGCCTTCCCACCCCCACGAATGCGACTGCCGCCGCGACTGCCGTGGCCACGAGTCCGATCTTGACGAGCTTCATCGCTTCCTCCCGGTTCGGGTTCCGGAGGAAGTACGCCGCCGCCCTACCCGGGCGTCACATCAAGCCGTCGCGGTCGCCGCTTCGTCGTTCAGGCCGGTCAGGTAGGGCTGCCAGCCGTCGGGCACCCTCGGTGTCGCCAGGTGGATGAAGAGCACGGGCGCGGGCGCTCGAGGCGGCTTGCGCAGGGTCATCTTGATCTCGTCCGGCAGGCGGTTGCCCTTGCGCATGTTGCAGGGCGCGCACGAAGTGACGACGTTCTCCCAGACCGAGTCGCCCCCGCGCGAGCGCGGGACGACGTGGTCGAGTGTCAGCCGGCCGCTGGTCGTGCCGCAGTACATGCAACGCCACCCGTCGCGGGCGAACAGCGCCCGGCGCGAGATCTTCCGCTTCAGCGTCCTCGGCACCCGCACGTACTGGACGAGCCGGATCACGTGCGGCCACGGAAACGCCCCCGTCGCGGAGCGGAGCGGCTGGTCGAGCTCCTCGATCACCTCGGCCTTGCCCTTGAAGACGAGCACATGCGCACGGCGAACCGTAGTGACGTTCAGCGGCTCGTAACTCGCATTCAGGACGAGAACCTGCTGCATCGCGCCGGAAACTCTAGCGTGACATGGCACGCTCGACGGCTTCCGCCTCCTCGGGCGAAAGGGCGATCGAGGCGCGACCGCGGTCGAGCTCCTTCATGTAGATCCGCGCGTAGTCGCGGCCCTGGATGGCGGTCACGACGACACCGCTGCGGGCGGAGTCGAGCACGGCCAGCGAGGCCGACTGGTGCCCGCCGGTGTCCTCGTACGCGTCGTAGCGGACGATCGAGACGTTCGTGACGGAGTTGTCCACGCGCCGGTCGACCCGAACGAGGCCCGCCGCGATCTCGTCCACCGCGCGGTGCAGGTCGTCGATCCGGCCCTGGAGCGAGACGGCGAAGTCGACCAGATCGGTCTTGCCGTCTCCGAGCAGCACCGCCTGGCCTTCACGCAGGCGCCACATCCGCAACAGCACCCACAGGACGACGAGCAGCGCCACCACCGCGACCGCAGCGGCTCCGATCGCGATCCAGGCGGCGGTCGAGCTCGAAAAGCTCAAGGCCTACGCGACGGAGAAGATGACGGAGTAGTCGGCCGAGTTGTTGCTCGTGTTCGACTCGCCCTGCACGGGCTGCACCTCGACCTTGATCTGCGCCGGATTCTGGAAGCTTGGCGCCGGGAAGTTCGTGAAGCTGACCGTCTTCGTCTCGCCCGGGTTGATGAAGCTGATCCTTGCGCGCTTCAACACGGTGGGCACGCCCGACTGAATGATCCGGAGCGTCACCGGGATGTTCGCCTCCTGGGAGTCGCCGGAGTCTTTGACCGTCACGTCGATCGACATGTTCGTCCGCACGACCACGGTCGTCTGCGTCGAGGTGCTCAGCTCCGTCCCGGCAGGCTGCACCTTGACCGAGACGAGGTTCGTGCCGCGCAGGCCGCCGGTCGTGGGCGTGGAGGCGCTGCCGCGGATGCGGCTGAGCACGGTCGCCATCGCCGTCGGCGTGACGAGGTCGGAGCTCTGCAGGAAGTTCGAGTCGGGGATCAGTGGGCCGCCGCTGTCGTTCGTGCCGGTCACGCCCTGGCGGGCGAGCTCGGCCGCTGAAGGCGCCTTGAACGAGTCCTGGTAGATGACGTCGCTGGCGAGCAGGCGCTGCATCTGGCCTGCCAGCACCGTGCTGGCGCGCGTTGCGTCCTTGACGTTGGCGGTCGCGGCGAGCGCGCTGGCGAGGCCGCTCAGGCCGCTGACCCGGTACTGCAGCGCCTGGATCAGCGCCTGGTGCTCGTCACGCAGCGACCCGGGCGGGGTGATCGCCTGCGCGCGCTGGACGTCGAGCTGCTCCTGGTGCGCGAGCCCTGAGACCCGCTGCTCGACCTGGGCCTCTTTCAGCCCCTGCCCGAGCAGCACCTGGCTGAGCTGCTTGCCGATCTGCTGCGAGGAGCCCGTCACGTCGGAGACCTTGCCCATGTAGCCCTTGTAGGTCTTGGCCTTGCTGCTCTCCTGGCAGCTCTGCACCCAGAGCACGAGCAGGACGACGATCAGGATCGCGAAGGCGATCAGGCCGATCAGCCGCAGCAGCGGCGTCAGGTTCGTCGGCGCCCGCGGCGGTTGCTGCGGGCCGCGCGGGGTGCGCCGAGGGATCAGCCGCTCCGTCCGCGAGCTTTCCTCGGTCGGAGGCTCGTCCTCGAAGAAGTCGAAATCGATGTCGGTGTCGTTTTCGCTCATGGGGGCCGGTTTTGCAGGAAAAAGTCGGCTCACTCTACCGAGTCGTCCGGCCAGCGCAGGATTCCGACCGGATAGGCGAAAACTCAGGTCTCGTGGCCGAGGCGGCGCTTGCCCTTTCAACCAGCGAGCTCGTTGCGGAGCGCTACCGGCCCCTGCGTCCACTCGGCAGCGGCGGCTCGGGCTCGGTGTGGCTCGCGCGTGACGAGCGCACGGGCCTCGACGTCGCGCTGAAGATCGTCCCGCGCGAGGGCAAAGCGGCGACAAGGGCCGAGCGGGAAGCGCTGGCGGCCGCGCGCCTGCGGCACGAGCGCTGCCTGCGCGCCTACGGGCTCGAGCGGGACGCGAGCAACGTCTACATCGCCTACGAGTACGTGCCCGGGCAAACGATGCGCCAGGCGCTGCGGGTCGGCGAGCTGAACGACGCCGACGCGGTCGAGACGGCCGCGCAGGTCCTCGAAGGTCTCGCGCACGCGCACGCGCGCGGGATCGTCCACCGCGACGTGAAGCCGTCGAACGTCCTGCTCGCCGAAGGCGAGGGCATCTCGGCGCGGCTGCTGGACTTCGGGCTCGCGCAGCTCGCCGAGGAAGAGTCGCTGACCGCCACCGGAGACGTGCCCGGGACGCTCGCCTACGTGCCGCCCGAGCGGCTCGTGCACGGCGAGTCGGGCGGGCCGCCGGCCGACATCTGGGCGGTCGGGGCGATGCTCTGGGAGTCGCTCGCCGGCTGGCATCCGTTCTGGAACGGCTCGCTGCTCGAGACGGCGAAGCGGATCGAGACCGGCGCGGCGCCGCTCGCGCAGGCGCGGCCCGACCTGCCGAGGCCGCTCTGCGTGCTCATCGACCGGATGCTCGCACTCGACCCGGCGGCCAGGCCGCCCGCCGCGCACCTCGCCCACGAGCTACGGGACACGTTCGCCGAGCGGCTGCGTCGGCGAAAGACCCGCACGACGATTCCGGAGCTGTCGGTGCCGCTGCGGCTGGCAGCGCCGGCGGCCGCGGCGCTGTTCGCAGGCTGGACCGCCGCCGAGGTGGCCTTCTACCCGACGCTCTTCGCCCCGCTGCTCGCCCTGATCGCCGGCGCGCTGATGCTCGTGCGACCGCGGGTCGGACTGGCGTTCACGCTCGCCGTCCCGGTGCTCCCGCTCGGGAACGTCTCGTCGGGGCTCGCACTCGTCTACGCCACGCTCGCCTTCGCCTGGCTGGCGCTCTCCTGGCGGACGCCACGGCAAGGGCTCTTCCTCGCGCTCGGCCCCCTGCTCGCGCCGCTGCTCGCGCTCGGGCTGCTCCCGCTGGCCGCGCAGGCGATTCGCAACCCGGTCCGGCGCGCGCTGCAGGTCGTGACGGCGGTCCTGCTTGCGGCGGTGGTCGCGGGGTTACGGCACGCGTCGCTGCCGTTCACCGGCGCCGCGCCGCCGAAGGGCCTCGGGATCGCCGGGAGCACCGATGCGGTGGCCGTGGCCGAGGCGCTCGTCCGCTTCCTGCAGTCCCATCCGGCGCTCGTGCTCGAGGCCGTCGTCCTCGCCGGCGCCGCGGTTGCGATTCCCTACGTCCGCGAGCGGGGCCTCTGGTGGATCGCCGCCCTCGGGGCGGCCCTCATCGCCTGCGCGCTCCTGCCCGCCCCGGCCGTAGCCGCCATTCCGCTGGTGCTGGCGGCCTGGACCACCTGCACCGTCCTGGCCCTCAGGGCCCGGGGTTAGAGTTCAGGAGCGGGGCATAACCCCGCGCGGATGAGCGTCCTCAGGAACATCGAGCACAAGCTGGAAGGCCTCTTCGAGGGTGTCTTCGGACGCGCTTTTCGCACCCATGTG
Source organism: uncultured Actinomycetes bacterium (assembly GCA_963772975.1). Classification (GTDB taxonomy): domain Bacteria; phylum Actinomycetota; class Thermoleophilia; order Gaiellales; family Gaiellaceae; genus AC-32. Next base: position 424,100 of record CAVYZH010000010.1, on the reverse strand, counting down.
CAGCCGGTCGAGCTGGCGCGCAAGCTCGTCAAGGAGATGGAGGACCACCGCGTGATCTCCGTCTCCCGTGTCTACGCACCGAACGAGTACACGATCTATCTGGCGCCCTCCGACCGCGAGCAGTTCTCCGGCTACGAGGACTCGCTGCGCAGCGAGCTGCAGGAGTACATCGCCGAGAACGCGCGCCGCGAGCGCTACGAGCTGCTCTCGCCGCCCGAGGTGAAGTTCGAGACCGACGACGACCTCGAGATGGGTGAGTTCGGGATCGCCACGCGCATGGTGCAGGGTGCCGTGCCGCTGCCCGGCGAGCCGAAGCCGCAGCCGCTGCCCGGCGCGACGCAGGTCTACCGCCAGCCGGTCGAGACCGAGGCCGTCTCGGTCGAGGAGCTCGGGCTCGGCCGCGAGGTCGTCAGCCTGACCTTCGACGGCACCAGGCACGAGCTCGACGGCGACCGGGCGACGATCGGCCGCTCGAAGGACTGCGACATCCAGCTCGCCGACCCGAACGTCTCGCGCAAGCACGCCGAGGTGCGACAGGAGGGCGCCGCGTACTGGGCCGTCGACCTCGGCTCGACGAACGGGATGGAGGTGAACGGGCGCCGCCAGAAGCGGGCGAAGCTGCGACAGGGCGATCGGATCACGCTCGGCTCGACCGAGCTCGTCTTCAGGCGGGAGACGGAGGGAGACGGGTGATCGCCTCCGTCGCCGTCGAGGAGGCGCTGCTCGTCCTCAAGATCGCCTTTCTCGTCCTGCTCTACCTGTTCATCTGGCGGATCGTGCGCTCGGCCGCCCGTGACGTGCGGATGCCGCAGGAGAGCTTCGTGCTCGCGCCAGGCTCGGTGCCCGGACTGGGCGAGGCGCAGATCCAGAGCGGCCGCCTGGTGGTGATTAAGAGCCCGGCGCTCGAGGAGGACGACGAGCTGCTCCTCGATTCCGCGGCGCTGCTGGTCGGCCGCGGCTCGGGCAACGACGTCAACCTCGCGCGTGACGAGTACGCCTCGTCGAACCACGCGCGTGTGGAGCCGCGGCGCGACGGCGTCTGGGTCGAGGACGTCGGCTCTACCAACGGCACCTACCTGAACGGCACCCGCCTGACGAATGCAAAGCGGCTGGCGCCTGGAGACATCCTGCGCGTGGGCGAGACCGAGCTGCGGTACGAGACATGAGCGCACGGCTCAAGACGGCGAGCGTCACCGACACCGGCCGCCGGCGCCGGCACAACGAGGACGCCTACGTCAGCGAGCCGCCGCTGTTCGCGGTCGCCGACGGGATGGGCGGCGCGCAGGCGGGCGAGCTCGCCTCGAGCCTCGCCGCCGCGGCGCTCCGCGACGAAGCCTCCGAGCTCACGGGCGGCGAAGAACGGGTCAACGACCTGATCCAGGAGGCGAACCGCCGCGTCTACCAGCGCCAGGCGCAGGACGCCTCCGCCTCCGGGATGGGCACGACGATGACGGTCGCCCTGGTCGATGACGGCCGCGTCGCGATCGGCCACGTGGGCGACTCGCGCGCCTACCTGATCCGCGACCGCAAGCTCGAGCAGCTGACCGAGGACCACTCGCTGGTAGCCGAGCTCGTCCGCAGCGGCAAGCTCTCGCCCGAGGAGGCCGAGGGCCACCCGCAGCGCTCGGTGATCACCCGGGCGCTCGGCACCGACCCGGACGTGGACGTCGACACCTTCTCGGTCGAGACCAAGCCGGGCGACCTGTTCCTGCTCTGCTCGGACGGTCTGACCTCGATGGTCGACGACGAGACGATCCTGCGCGAGGTCGAGCGCAACCGCGGCGACCTGGCCAGGGCCGCGAAGGCGCTCGTGCGCGCGGCGAACAAGGGCGGCGGCGAGGACAACATCACCGTCGTCTTCTTCGAGATCACGGGCGACGAGGGCGAGCACACGGTCACGCTCCCGCCAGTCGAGGAGGACGAGGACGAGAAGACCCTCGACGAGTTCGATGGAGTCCCGCCCATCGCGGTCCAGCCACGAGACGAGAACGGCCACGCAGGCCGCCGTGCCCTGTTCGCGTTGCTCGTGCTGGTGCTGATCGTGGCCGTCTGCGGCTTCGCGGTCTGGAGCCTGTGGCGCTCGCACTTCGTCGGCGCCGAGCGGGACGGCCACGTGGTCGTCTACCAGGGCCTGCCGTGGAACATCGTCGGCAGCGTCAAGCTCTACCGCCCCGTCTACGTGAGCCCGCTGCTCGCCTCGCAGCTGAGCCAGGCCGAGCGGCGGAAGCTGTTCGACCACACCCTGCGCAGCGACGACTCCGCCCGCGCGCAGGTGCGGCGCTACGAGGAGCAGATCGGAGCCGGATGAGCCTTCGAAACCGCGAGCTGGCGAACCTCGTCGTCGTCGGCGCGCTTACCGCTATCGGGTTCGCCAGCGTCTACATCGCGCGACAGGAGGTCGTCTCGACCGCCTCGCTCTCGTACGCCCTCTTCTTCTTCGCGCTCTACCTCGCGGCACATCTCGTCGGCCGCCTGACCGTCCCGTTCGCCGACCCGTACCTGCTGCCGATGGCCGGGCTGCTGACCGGGGTCGGCCTGACCGAGATCTACCGGCTCAACCCCTCGGACGCGTTCCGCCAGGGCATCTGGATCGTGGTCGCGCTCGGCGGCTTCTCGGCGGCGCTCTTCCTGCTGCACCGCGACTACCGGCGGCTCGAGAGCTACAAGTATCTGTTCGGGATCTCCGCGATCGTGCTGCTGATGCTCCCGGCACTCCCGGTGCTCGGGACGACGGTGAACGGGGCGCGGCTCTGGGTACACGTCGGCTCGCTGCAGTTCCAGCCGGGTGAGCTGGCGAAGGTCTTCCTGATCGTCTTCCTCGCCGGCTACCTGCGCGAGAAGCGCGAGGTGCTCGCTCAAGGACGGTTGAAGGACTTCGGGCCGCTGCTCGTGATCTGGGGCGGCGCGATGCTCGTGCTCGTCGAGACCAACGACCTCGGCTCGGCGCTCCTCTACTTCGGGATCTTCCTCGGGATGCTCTACGTGGCGACGAGCCGCGCCCTCTACGTCGCCATCGGCGGGGGGCTGTTCCTGGCCGGCGCGTTCGTCGTCTACCACTTCGTCGGCCACGTCCGCGACCGCGTCACGATCTGGCTGCACCCGTGGACCGACCACGCGGTCTACTGCCCGATCAACGGCAAGCTGCTGCCGCGCCAGGACTGCGCCAGCTACCAGCTCGTCAAGTCGCTCTACTCGGTCGGGCACGGGAACTGGTTCGGAACCGGCCTTGGCAAGGGCACCTTCGAGACGACCTCCGGCCACCCGCTGATCCCGTACCTGAACACGGACTTCATCTACTCGGCGCTCGCGCAGGAGCTCGGACTGGTCGGGGTCGCCGCGCTGCTGCTCGTCTACATGCTCTTCGTCGCGCGCGGCTTCAAGATCGCGATGCTCGCCGATGACGGCTTCTCGAAGCTGCTCGCGGTCGGGCTGACCTTCGCCTTCGCGCTGCAGACGTTCATCATCGTCGGCGGGATCCTGCGGCTGATCCCGCTGACCGGGATCACGCTGCCGTTCGTCAGCTACGGCGGCTCGAGCGTGGTGGCGAACTTCGTCCTGCTTGCAGGGCTCCTGCTGGTCTCCAACCGCGCGAACGCGGAGCGCGGATGAACCGGCAGATCGCACGGCTCGCACTCGTCGCCGTCGGGCTCGTGACCGCCCTGATCGTTGGCACGACCTACTGGCAGACCTGGGCCAGCGCGAGCCTCGCCGACCGGCAGGACAACGAGATCCAGCGCGTCGCCCAGTTCTCGATCAAGCGCGGACTGATCCGGGCGTCGGACGGGACGATCCTCGCCTCGAACCGGATCAAGAAGATCGCCGGTCAGAAGCTCTACCTGCGCCGTTACCCGCAGGGCAGCCTGTTCTCCCACCTCGTCGGCTACTCGACCCAGTCGCGCTCGCGTGCGGGCCTCGAGTCGTCGCTGAACGACTACCTGACCGGCTCGAACTCGAACCTCGGCACCGTGCTCGACACGACGCTGGACAAGATCCGCGGCGCGACGATCAAGGGCAACGACGTCTGGCTGACGGTCAAGCCGGGCGCGCAGCGCGTGGCGATGCAGCAGCTCGAAGGCAAGTGCGGCTCGGTGGTCGCGATCGACCCACGCACCGGGAAGGTGTTGGTGATGGCCTCGAGGCCGACCTACGACCCGAACCTCGTCGAGAGCAAGTTCGGGTTGATCAACAACATCCAAGCGGCGTGCCGGCCGGCAGCGCCGTTGTTGAACCGGGCCACCGACGGTCTCTATGTCCCTGGCTCGACCTTCAAGGTCGTCACGAGCGCGGCAGCCCTCGACTCCGGCAAGTACACGATTGACTCGCGCTTCTTCGACAAGGGCTACTGCATCGAGTACGGCAAGCAGGTCCAGAACTTCGGCGACATGAGCGGTCCCGAATCGTTTGGGCCGGTCAACTTCCTCCAGGCGTTCCAGCACTCGATCAACGCCGTCTTCTGCGAGATCGGCAAGGCGATCGGCGCGGGCCGGATCCTCGGCACCTCGAAGCAGTTCGGCTTCTACGAGGATCCGCCGCTCGAGACGCCCAGCAACGAGCGCTCGCCCAGCGGCCTCTACAAGAACGGGCGGTTGTACTACCCGAGCGACCCGGCGACCCAGGTCGATCCGGGGCGGCTTGCGTTCGGCCAGGAACGGATGCTGACGACGCCGGAGCAGATGGCGATGGTCGCGGCGGCGGTCGGCAACAAGGGTGTGATCATGGAGCCGCACGCGGTCGACCGGATCGTCTCGCCCTCGGGCGGGATCGTCACCCGCACGCGGCCGCGGAAGTACAAGCGCGCGATGACCACGCATACCGCAAACGACCTCACGCGGATGATGGAGGCCGTAGTCACCGGCGGGACAGGCACGGCAGCGCAGATCCCCGGCATTCGCGTCGCCGGCAAGACGGGAACTGCCGAGGTCGGCGAGGGCGGCCGCGGATCGGCGAACACGACGTGGTTCATCGCGTTCGCCCCGGTGGGAGCGCCGCGGGTCGCAATTGCAGTCGTGCTGCAGGATCAGAGCGGCTCCGGCGGAACCACGGCAGCACCGATCGCAAAGGCCGTGATGGAGGCAATCCTGAACGGGGAGTCGAACCCCTAACCTCTGATGGAGAGATGGCCGTCTCTGACACGCTGATCGGCTCCGTCTTCGACGGCCGCTACCGCATCGAGCGCAAGCTGGGCGCGGGTGGGATGGCGGACGTCTACCTCGCCGAGGACCAGGAGCTCGGCCGCCGCGTCGCGATCAAGATCCTCAACGACCGCCATGCGGCCGACGACTCGTTCATCGAGCGCTTCCGCCGCGAGGCGAAGAACGCCGCGGGCCTTAGCCACCCGAACATCGTCTCGATCTACGACCGAGGCGAGGCCGAGGGCACTTACTACATCGCGATGGAGTACCTCGACGGCCGCTCGCTCAAGGAGCTGATCGTCGGCCGCGGCCCCGCGCCGATCAAGACGACGATCGACTACGCGCGGCAGATCCTGGCCGCGGTCGGGTTCGCGCACAAGCACGGGATCGTCCACCGCGACATCAAGCCGCACAACGTGCTGGTCAGCCCCGAGGGCCGGCTGAAGGTGACGGACTTCGGCATCGCCCGCTCCGGCGCGAGCCAGATGACCGAGGTCGGCTCGATCATCGGCACCGCGCAGTACCTCTCGCCCGAGCAGGCGCGCGGTGCGCCGGTCGACCAGACCTCCGACCTCTACTCGGTCGGCGTCGTGCTCTACGAGATGCTCACCGGCCAGGTGCCGTTCACGGGCGACACGCCGCTCGAGATCGCGATGAAGCACCTCTCGGAGGTGCCCAAGCCGCCGTCGGAGCTGCGGCCGGAGGTGCCGCACGACCTCGACTCCGTCGTCCTGCGTGCGCTGGCCAAGGACCCCTCCGAGCGCTATCAGAGCGCCGAGGAGATGGACGCCGACCTCGTGCGCGTGGCCGAGGGCCTACCGGTCGACCCGGAGACCGAGACCGCCGCGACCGCGGTGCTTTCCGGCTCCGGCGTGATGGCCGCCGCGCCGACCTCGGTGATCTCGCGCGCGCCGACGCAGCCGATGACCGGACCGCCGGGCCGGACGCCCCCCGCCGGCTACTACGGCTACGAGGGCCCGCCCCGCCGGCGCCGGCCCGTCTGGCCGTGGGTGCTGTCGGTGCTGCTGCTGCTCGCGGCGGCCGGGGCGGCCTGGTTCGCCTACACGAAGATCCAGGACCAGCTGGCCGCGAACAAGCCGGTTGCTGTGCCCTTCGTGAAACAGCTGACGGAGCAGCTGGCCGTCGACAAGATCCGCGGCGTCGACCTGGTACCGCAGGTCGGCCGCGAGTTCAGCGACTCCGTCCAGAAGGGGACGGTCATCGACCAGAGCCCTCAGGCTGGCGACCACGTCGCGAAGCACACGAACGTCCAGATCACGGTCTCGAAGGGGAAGGAGACGGTGGAGGTACCGAGCGTCGTAGGTCTCACGCGGGATGCGGCACTCACCACGCTCGCCAACGCTGGCCTCGACCCGCACGCCTTCGACGTCCCCTCGAGCAAACCGACCGGGACGGTGACGGCGCAGGATCCGCTTGCCGGCAAGGTGGTCGAGAAGGGAAGCAACGTCCGCATCAACGTCTCCAGCGGCCCCGCCAGCGTGACCGTGCCCTCGGTGATCGGCCTGCCCTTCGAGCAGGCGAACGCGGCGCTGCAGAACCAGGGGTTCTCGGTTTCGCGGAGAGACGTCGACAGCCAAGAGGCGAAGGGCATCGTCGTCGACCAGAGCCCGAGCGGGAGCGCACCGAAGGGCTCGACGATCCAGCTCAGCGTCTCGAAGGGACCGAAGGAGTCGTCGGTTCCCGACGTGACGAGCCAGGACGAGGGTTCGGCCCGCTCGACGCTCGAGAGCGCCGGCTTCAAGGTCACGGTGCAGCGCCAGGACGTGACCGACCCCGGCCTGGACGGGATCGTGCTCAGTCAGAGCCCGACCCCCAACTCGACCGCGCCGCAGGGCTCGAAGGTGACGATCGTCGTCGGGCGCTTCAACGCGGGCCCGCCCCCCTCCCCGCCGACGCCGTGAGCGGGCGCGTCCGCGTCGCGGTGCTGCTCGGCGGCCGCTCCTCGGAGCACGACGTCTCGCTCGCCTCGGCGCGGTCGGTGATCGACGCGCTCGACCCGGAGCGCTACGAGACGGTCGCCGTCGAGATCGGCCGGGACGGCCGCTGGGAGCTGGGAACCGGTGACAACGGCTCGGTCGCCGAGACGCTGCCGGTGCCGACGTCGAAGGTGCCCGCCACGCTCGGCGAGGTCGACGTCGTCTTCCCGGTCCTGCACGGCCCCTTCGGCGAGGACGGGACGGTGCAGGGTCTGCTCGAGCTCGCCGGCGTCCCCTACGTCGGCGCCGGCGTGCTCGGCTCGGCCCTCGCAATGGACAAGGACGTCTTCAAGGCGGTGATGCGCGACCGCGGCATCCCGGTCACGCGCAACATCACTCTGCGGCAGGGCGAGGGCCCGGAGAACCCATTCGACTACCCAGCGTTCGTCAAGCCCGCGCGGCTCGGCTCCTCGGTCGGGATCTCGAAGGTGCACGACGACGACGAGCTCGCCGTCGCAGTCGCGCTCGCGTTCGAGCACGACGAGAAGGTGCTCGTCGAGGAGTTCGTCGACGGCGTCGAGGTCGAGTGCGGCGTGCTCGGCAACGAGCAGCCCGAGGCGTCGCTGCCCGGCGAGATCGTCTCGCACGGCTTCGACGGCGCCGACTGGTACGACTACTCGGCCAAGTACGCCGAGGGTGGGATGGACCTGGTCGTCCCGCCGCGGCTCGAGCAGGAGACGATCGAGCGCGTCCAGGAGCTCGCCGTGCAGGCGTTCGTCGCCGGCGAGTGCGAGGGCATGGCGCGGATCGACTTCTTCGTCCGCCCCGACGGCGAGGTGCTCGTCAACGAGCTGAACACGATCCCCGGCTTCACCGCGACGAGCGTCTACGCGAAGCTGTTCGAAGCCTCGGGCGTGCCGTACCCCGAGCTCGTCGACCGCCTCGTGCAGCTTGCGCTCGACCGGCACGAGCGCCGCTCACGCCTGCGCTACTAGCCGCCTCGTCTCGGCCGCGTACCACTCGAGGCCCACTGCCTCAAACCGCTCGAGCGCCTGCCGGAGCAGCGCCTCCGCTCCGCACTGGGCACAGATCATGCCCGGATTGTCGCTCAGCCGCGCGCTGTGATCTCGTTGATCTCGACCGAGGAGTTCGAGCCGAGGTCGGTGATCCAGACCATGTAGTACTGCGCGGCGTCGCCCTTGAGCGAGAAGGTCGTGTTGCCGCCCACCTCCTGCGAGTCCGAAATCGGCTTGAAGGGCCCGGTTGGCGAGGAGCCCGACTCGATCTTCGCCGTGAAGCCGGGCGTGAGGCTGCGGACGACGAGCTTGGTCAACTGCTTCGCCGAGCCCACGTCCACGACGAGCCCGACGCCCTGCTTGTTCAGGCCGGCGTTGTAGTGCTCGGTGTTCCAGGCGGTGGCCGGGTTCCCGTCGATCGCCTCGCGCGCCCGGTAGCCGTGCTCGGTGTTGTCGCCGTACGGGTCGTAGGCGCTCGCGGCCGTGAAATGGACGGGGCCGCCCGCGGCACGGGTGGTCTTCTTGTTGTTGCCGACGAGATTGGAGATCTCGCCTCCGGGGTCGGTAAGCGCGAAGACGGCGGCGAGGATCGCGGCCAGCACCGCCAGCCCGCCGAGCAGCAGGATCAGCGGGCCGACGCTCGGACGGTCGGCGGTCGGTCGGCGCGGGACGACCATCGTCTGCGCACCGGAGGCGCCGGTCTCGGGCGAGAGGCAGGCGCTCAGCTCGGCGCAGAGCTCGTCCATCGAGCGGAAACGATCGCGCGGATCCTTCGCCATCGCGCGCCTGATCACGGCATCCAAACGCGGCGAGACGTCAGGCCGCCGCTCACGCACACTCGGCGGCGGCTCGTTGATGTGTCGCAGCGCAACGGCGACGAAGTTGTCGCCGGGAAACGGCACCTCGCCCGTGAGCAGCTCGTAGAGCACCGTGCCGAGCGAGTAGATGTCGCTCTGGGCGTCCACCTGCGAGCCACGTGCCTGCTCCGGCGCGATGTAGTCGCTCGTGCCCATCACCGTCCCGGTCTGCGTCAGCCCGCCGACGTCGAGCGAGCGGGCGATCCCGAAGTCGGTCACCTTCGCCTGCCCGTCGCCGTTCAGGAGCACGTTTTGGGGCTTGACGTCGCGGTGGACGAGCCCGTTGTCGTGCGCGAAGCCGAGCGCCCGGGCGATTTGCAGCGCGAGCCGGACGGCCTCCTCCTGCGGCAGCGGGCCCACTCGCTGGAGAAGCGTCTTCAGGTTCTCGCCCCGGACGTACTCGAAGACGATGAATTGCCGGCCGTCCTGCTCGCCGCGGTCGATCACGGTGACGATGTTCGGATGCGAGAGCCGGGCGACCGAGCGCGCCTCGCGGCGGAAGCGCTCGACGTAGTCGGTGTCCGCGGTGAACTGAGGGTGCAGCACCTTGAGCGCGACGTCACGCTCGAGCAGCCGGTCGTGCGCCCGGTAGACGCTCGACATGCCGCCGGTGCCGACGAGCTCCTCGAGCTCGTAGCGCTCCGCGATCAGCTCCCCCACCACGACGCTCAATTGTGCCCGCGATCGCGCGAGCTAAGCGAAAGAGGCTTCGAGCGCCTGCTCCCAGACGCCCAGCGCTTCGTCGAGCTCCGCGTCGTTGATCACGAGCGGAACGAGCACGCGGATGCAGTTCGAGTAGATGCCGGACTTGAGCAGCAGCAGGCCGCGCTCGGCGGCCGCCTCGACGACCGCGCTCGCGACCTCGGGCGCCGGGTCCTCGGTCTCACGGTCGTGGACGAGCTCGATCGCCAGCATCGCGCCCACGCCGCGGACGTCGCCGATCGCGTCCCAGCGCTCCTCCCACGCCTCCATGCGCGCCCGGATCGTCTCGCCGATCGCTGATGCGCGCTCGTTCAGGCCCTCCTCCTCGAACACGTCGAGGACGGCCAGCGCCGCAGCCTGCGCGACGGGATTGCCGACGTAGGTTCCGCCGATCGCCGAGTCGCCCGGGGCGTCCATGATCTCCGCGTTGCCGATGACGCCCGAGAGCGGCAGGCCGGCGGCGATCGACTTGGCGACCGTGATCAGGTCGGGCTCGACGTCGTAGTGCTCGATCGCAAACATCTTGCCGGTGCGCCCGAAGCCGGTCTGCACCTCGTCGACGACGAAGACGATCCCGTTGTCGTCGCAGATCCGGCGCACACCCTCGACGTACTCCGGCGGCGCGACCACGAACCCACCCTCGCCCTGGACGGGCTCGAGCACGATCGCTGCGACGTTCTCCGCGGCGACCTGCGTCACGAGCGTCCGCTCGAGCGCCGCGAGCGCATCGGCCGCGCTCGGCCCGCGGTAGGCGTTCGGGAAGGGCACGCGGTAGACCTCGGGCGCGAACGGCCCGAGCCCCGCCTTGTACGGGTGCGTCTTCGAGGTCAGCGTCAGCGAGAGCAGCGTTCGGCCGTGGAAGCCGCCCTCGAAGCCGATCACCGCGGGGCGACCGGTGTAGGCGCGGGCGAACTTGATCGCGTTCTCGACGGCCTCCGTGCCCGCGTTGAAGAAGGCCGCCTTCGCCGGCTTGCGCACCGGCGCGAGCTCGCAAAGGCGCTCGGCAAGGGTGATGTAGACCTCGTACGGGACGATCGTGAAATCGGTGTGGGAGAAGCGCGCCAGCTGCTCCTGCGCCGCGGCGACGATACGCGGGTGCGAGTGGCCGACGTTCAGACAGCCGACGCCGCCCGTGAAGTCGAGGAACGTGTTGCCGTCGACGTCGGTCAGCGTCGCGCCCTCGCCACGATCGATCACGACCGGCAGGAAGACCGAGAGCGGGTTGGCGACGACGCGCGCCTTCCGCTCGAGAATCTCCTTCGACTTGGGCCCCGGAATCTCGGTCCGAAGCTCGATCGCCCGTGTCATCGCCACGTCGCTGACGATACCGCAGCGGCCGGTCGAATGCATACATGCATAACGTTCATGCAGGCGGCCGCAGCGCGGCGGCGTCGTAGAGGCCCTCTCCGTTCCAGAGCAGGAAGCCGTGCGCGTGCAGCGAGCGCGCCGCCCGCACCTGCGCCTGCACGTCGCCGAGCGAGTAGGTGCGGCCGAGCGAGAAGTCCTGCAGCCACGGCGTGAGACGCGCCTTGCGGCCCTCGAGCGCAGTCTGGAAGTCGAGCAGTGAGTGCGTGACCGTCTGACCAGGGACGGCTTCCGGGTCGGAGAGGTTGTACTCGCCCGGGTTGTAGTGCGAGGGGTAGACCATCGGATAGACCGCGTCCACGTAGCGGGAGATCCGCCGCGGCACCTGGCCGATGCCGAGGTCGTGCGTGGCCGCGAGCCCGAACACGTCCACCGAGACGCGCGCGCCGAGCGGGTGCAGCCGCTTCCGCGCGTACTGGACGAACGCCGGGATCGTCCAGGACATCGGCTGTGGGTGCACTCCCGGGTAGCGAATGATCGAGATGTCCCCGTCGCTGGGGAAGCGCACGTAGTCGAACTGGATCTCGTCGAAGCCGGCCTTCGCCGCGGCCACGGCGAGATCGACGTTGTACTTCCAGACGCGCCGGTCGTACGGGTTGGTCCAGCCGAGACCTGCGTTGTTCAGCCAGCGCGAGCCGTCACTCGTCCGGATCGCCAGGTCCGGGCGCTGTTCTGAGAGCACGGGGTCTTCGAAGGTGACGACGCGGCCGATCAGGTAAATGCCCTTCGCGTGCGCGAGCTTCGCCGCCCAGTTCGCCTTGTAGTACGGGCCGACCGCGCCGGTGCGCCGGGCGAGCGGGACGGCCGAGGAAACGAAGCCGACCTTGCCGTCCTCGTCCTTGACGTCGAGCTCGAGCGTGTTCAGGCCGGGCATGGCCAGGTACTGCTGCAGCTTTCCGCGCAGTGAGGCGAGCGCCATCGTGACGTGGACGCCGCGAATCTCACGCGGCACCGGCACGTGGTTGGTGGCCGCCTTCAGCGACGGCGTCGTCTTCTTGGCCGCGTGGCTTCCGCCGACCGAGCGTGCACCGAGCGTGATCCCGGCCGCGAGCGCGAGCAGGACCGCGCTCGCCACCAGCCGCCTGCGCCTGACCTGGTGGCGGCGCCGTTGTCGTCGCCGCTCGCGCGCGTGAGCGGTCTGGTCGGTGTTGTCCATCGAAAGGCCCACAAGCATATGACGCATCGAACGGTCGGCGTCACAAGCGACCGCCTTAGAATCGCGTTCGTGGTCCTCTCCGACCGGACGATCAGGCGGTTGCTCGCGGAGGGTCGGATCGGGATCGACCCCTACGACGAGACGCTGCTACAGCCGTCGAGCGTCGACGTGCGCGTCGACCGCTTCTTCCGCGTCTTCCACAACGCGCGCTACCCGTTCATCGACGTCAAGCAGCCGCAGGAGGAGCTGACCGAGCTCGTCGAGATCGACGACGAGCGGCCGTTTATCCTCCACCCGGGCGAGTTCGTGCTCGGCTCGACGCTCGAGCGGGTGACGCTGCCCGACGACCTCGTCGCGCGGCTCGAGGGCAAGTCCAGCCTCGGCCGGCTCGGGCTGCTGATCCACTCGACCGCCGGCTTCATCGACCCGGGCTGGGACGGCCACGTGACGCTCGAGCTCTCGAACGTCGCCAACCTCCCGATCACGATCTACTTCGGGATGAAGATCGGACAGCTCTCGTTCGTGCAGCTGACCGAGGCGGCCGAGACGCCGTACGGCTCCGGGAAGCTCGGCTCGAAGTACCAGGGCCAGCAGGGGCCGACGCCGAGCCGCTACTGGCAGAACTTCTAGGCGACGCGGGCGCAGATCACCTGCAGCCGGGCCGTGACCGGCGAGGCGGCGGTGTTCCGCACCCACCACGCTCCGCTCGTGGCGAGAGCCGCGGCGCCGTCGACCCGTGCGGGGCCGGGCGTGAGCCCGTAGCCCGCGCCGAGCGAGATCCAACCGCTGCTGCACCGGTGTAGGACACGATGTCGGCCCGGGGCGATCACGTTCGTGTACGTGGAGATCGTCGTGCTCAGCTTGGCGCGCTCCACTTCGGACGCGAGCAGCACGGTCACACATACTCCGTTGACGGCGACATCGTGCGCGCGAGTGCCGGCGTCGCGGTCGGGCATGTGACCGTGAACCCGGTGATCGCGTTCGAGGGCAAGTCGTGGGAGGCGGGGACCGTCGGGGCGAGCACGACCTGGTCCGTCTGCGCCCGCGCGGCTGGCCCGACCAGCACCAGGCCGGCCGCCACAAGCGCAATCACCCACCACCTGCCCATCTGCCGCAGTTCCTCGCGGCGAGCCTAACGCAGGATCGCCGTAGAATCGAGCCGTGATCCTCGTCACCGGAGGGACCGGTTTCATCGGTCCTCACGTCGTCCACGCGTTGCGTGAGCGCGACTGGCCGGTGCGGGCGCTCGTCCGCGATCAGAGCGGGAAGTCAGCCACAACGCTGGCGGCGTGGGGCGCCGAGCTCGTCCAGGGCGACATGACCGAGCGGGAGAGCCTGCGCCGCGCGGTCGAAGGGGCCGACGTCGTCGTCCACCTCGTCGCGATCCGCCAGGGCAGCGACGAGCAGTTTCGCCGCGTGATGGAGGAGGGCACGAGCGCGCTCGTCGCCGCCGCCAAGGAGGCCGGCGTGAAGCGCTTCGTGCTGATGAGCGCGCTCGGGACGAGCGAGGAGTCGAAGGACCTCGTGCCCTACTACCACGCGAAGTGGGACGAGGAGCAGGCGGTCAGCGGCTCAGGCCTCGAGCACGTGATCTTCCGGCCGAGCTTCGTCTTTGCCAAGGACGGCGGGATCCTGCCGACCTTCCGGCGCCTGGCCAAGCTCGCCCCCGTGACGCCGATCACCGGGAGCGGCAAGCAGCGGATCCAGCCGATCTGGATCGAGGACGTCGCGGCCTACTTCGCGCAGTCAGTGGACAAGGCCGAAGCGGCGAACCGCCTTTTCGAGCTCGGCGGGCCGGACGCCGTCAGCTGGAACGAGTTCTGGGCGCGGCTCAAGCGAGCGCTCGGGCAGCGGCGGCCGAGCATGCACGTGCCGATGGCCCTGATGCGCGCGAACGCGCTCGTGACCGAGCGCCTGCCGGGGAACATCCCGCTGACGCGCGACCTGCTGAAGATGCTCGAGCTCGGCGACAACGTCGTCTCGAACGACGACGCGGCCACGACCTTCAGGCTGCCGCTCGTGCCGCTGGACGAGCAGCTTCGGCGCGCGATCTAGGAGGACTCACCGGGACAGGACTCGTCGCCGCGGCGCGATGGTCGTTCCGAGGCAAGGACGCAGGGAGTGTTCGTAGCCGGAGGCTACGGGCGCGACTGAGGACGCTGCCTCGGGGCGAGCAGCGCGGTGCGGCGGCTCAGTTCCTGTGCCGGTGAGTTCTCCTCAACAAGAAAGAAAAGGGGCCGCACGAAGGCGGCCCCTGATCCAGTTACCAGCGTCGTAGTGGTAGAGGCGCGTTCCGGCCGGCTGTCGTGCTGCCGGCAGCGCTTTCGTACGCGAGCCCCCCACGCTGGCTAGGCGGTTCCCCGTGGGTCCCGGGGACGGCACCTCTACCCGCTGGTACCTCCACTGCCCGTACTTGATGAATTCACTACCGGACCACCTCCTTTCCGCGGTAGTCGCACTCTAGCGATTGCGCAGGACTGCGGAAATCTCCAACCCGCGGTCGAGCGGGATCGTCACGCTCTCGAGCGTCGGGTCGGCCTGGCGGGCGCGTGAGTACGCGCCGAGCACCTCCTCGTGGGAGAGCACGTTGTCGGCGATCACCACCGCGCCCGGCTCGAGCTTGTCGCGCGCGGCGTCGAAGAGCGGCTCGTACTGCTCCTTCTCGGCGTCGAGGAAGACTACGTCGAAGACGTCGTCGATCGCGGGCAGCGTCTCGAAGGCATCGCCGGGCACGAGCTCGGCCCAGTCGGACAGGCCGGCCTCCTCGACGTTTGCGCGCCAAGCCTCGACCTTCGCCGGGTCGTTCTCGAGCGAGAGCACGCGCCCGCCGAGGTAGCGCACGCCAGCGGCGAGCCAGATCGTCGAATAGCCCCGCGAGCCGCCGAGCTCGAGCACCTCGCAGTCGGTCTGCGGGGCCACGAACGAGAACAGGAACTGGCCGGTGGTGCGGGCGACCTGGCGCGCGCGCTGCTCGCGCGGGACGTTGCGGGCCCGCTCGTCGGCGTCCTCGGCCTCGAGGCGGGCGAGCACGGCGCGAACGCGGTCGTCAAGCACGCGCGCGGGCCTCCTCGGCGGCTGCCCGCCAGGGGCAGGTCGTCAGATGGTCGTTGACGATCCCACAGGCCTGCATCGCCGCATAGACGGTCGTCGGCCCGACGAAGCGGAAGCCTGCCTTGCGCAGCTCCTTCGAGAGCGCCTCCGAGCCGGGCGTCTTGGCGAGCCAGTCGTCCCGCGAACTCGGCCCCGGGCCGTCGACACGGTACGACCAGACGAGCTCCGGCAGCGTGCGACCGGAATCGCGCAGCGCGACCGTCGCCTGGGCGTTGGCGATCGCGGCCTCGATCTTGCCGCGGTGGCGCACGATCCCGGCGTCGGCGAGCAGCCGCTCGACGTCAACCTCCCCGAACCCGGCCACGCGCTCCGGGTCGAAGCCGGCGAACGCCGCACGGAAGTTCTCGCGCTTGCGCAGGATCGTCAGCCACGAGAGCCCGGACTGGAAGCCCTCCAGGCAGAAGCGCTCGTAGAGCCCGCGTTCGTCCACCACCGGCCGGCCCCACTCCTCGTCGTGGTAGCGGTTGTACGCCTCGTCGGCGCTCTCCCAGCAGCGTTTGCCCATCAGGCGATCGTGACTTTCACCAGCCCGTCCTCGACGCGGACGGGAAAGGTCTCGACCGGGAAGACGGCCGGCAGCGAGAGCGGGCGGCCGGTGCAGATCTCGATCCGTGCCCCGTGGCGCGGGCAGATCGCAACGCCCTCCTCGGCGTCGAAGTCGCCCTCGCAGAGCGGCCCGTCGTCGTGCGAGCAACGGTCTTCGATCGCGCAGTAGCGGCCGTCGAGGTTGTAGACGCCGACCGAGATCTCGCCCGCGTGGACGATCTTCACCGTCCCGGGCGGCAGCTCCTCGACCGGCGCGACGACGATCTCCGCCACGCGCTACTTGAGGTCCAGCTCGTCGAGCCCGGCCCACTCCTGGGGCAGCGCTGTCCCCTTCGCGCGGTGCAGCGCGACCTTGAGCACGCCGAGCCCGAGCAGCGCGCACTTGAGCCGGATCGGCGACAGCGGGATGCCGACCTCCTCCAGCAGGTCTTCCTTTGGCAGCTCGGCGATCTCGGTGGCCGTGCGGCCCGCGACCATCTCCATCAGCATCGAGGTCGCAGCCTGGCTGATCGCGCAGCCGCGGCCTGAGAACTTGACCTCGTCGATCGTCTCGCCGTCCTCGCCGAACTGGACGTAGATCGTCACCTCGTCGCCGCAGAGCGGGTTCAGGCCCTCGGCCTGCGCGTCGGCGTCCTCGATCACCCCGTGCCCGCGCGGGTTCTTGTAGTGGTCGAGGATGACTTCCCGGTAGAGGTCTTCCATCAGCCCAGGATCTTTCGAGCCTTGTGCAGCCCTTCGGCGAGCCGGTCGATCTCCTCCGGCACGGTGTAGAGGTAGAAGCTCGCGCGGTTGGTGGCGGCCACGCCGAGGCGCTTCATCAGCGGCTGGCAGCAGTGGTGGCCGGCCCGGATCGCGACGCCCTCCGAGTCGAGCACCTGCGCCACGTCGTGCGGGTGAATGCCCTCGACGTTGAAGGAGACGATCCCGGCGCGACGCTCCGGCGGAGGCCCGTACGTGATCACGCCGCCCACCTCCGCAAGCCGCTCGAGCGCGTAGGCCGCGAGCTCGCTCTCGTAGTCGGCGATCGCCTCGACCCCGACCGCGGAGACGTAGTCCATCGCCGCGCCGAAGCCGACCGCCTCGGCGATCGGCATCGTGCCCGCCTCGAACTTGTAGGGCAGCTCGCCCCAGGTCGTCTCCTCGGCCTTGACCGAGTGGATCATGTGGCCGCCGAGGTTGAACGGGGCCATCTGCTCGAGCAGCTCGGCGCGGCCCCAGAGGGCGCCGACCCCGCTCGGCCCGCAGAGCTTGTGGGAGCTGAAGGCGAGGAAGTCGCAGCCGAGCTCCTGGACGTCCACGCGGTGGTGCGGCGCTCCCTGCGCGGCGTCGACGACCATGATCGCGCCGTGCTCGTGCGCCCAGGTTGCGAGCTTCGTGACCGGGTTGACCGTGCCGAGCGAGTTGGAGACGAGGTTGGTGGCTACGACCTTCACGCCCTCGTGCTCGTCGAGCCCGGCGAGCTGCAGCTCGCCGTTGTCGTCGATCGGGAGCAGCCGGAAGTCGGCCCCGGTGCGCTTGGCGATGTACTGCCAGGGGACGAAGTTGGAGTGGTGCTCGAGCTCGGTCACGAGCACGACGTCGCCCGGCCCGAGGTTGTCGAGGCCCCAGGCGTAGGCGACGAGGTTGATCGACTCGGTCGCGCTGCGGGTGAAGATCACCTCGCGCGCAGCCGGCGCGTTGATGAACTCGCGCGCCGTCTCGCGTGCTCCCTCGTACGCCTCGGTCGCCCGCTCCGAGAGCAGGTAGACACCGCGGTGCACGTTCGCGTACGAGGTCTCGTAGAAGTCGCGGATCGCATCGAGCACCTGCCGCGGCTTCTGTGAGCTCGCCGCGGAGTCGAGATACGCGAGCGGCTTGCCATGGATCTTCTGCTCGAAGATCGGGAAGTCGGCGCGCAGCTTTTGCGCGTCGAGGGCTGGTCGAGCCGTCACGGCCACAGGGCTATCGTACCGAGGCACCGGGTCATGAAGCTCAGCGCGCCAGCAGCCCTCCTCTTCGCAATTCTCCCGCTCCTGGCGGGCTGCGGCAGTTCGGGCAGCAGCTCGAGCGCACCTGGCGCGAAGGTCTTCGCCAGCGCCGGCTGCGGCGGCTGCCACACGCTCGAGGCGGCCGGCTCGAACGGGCAGGTCGGGCCGAACCTCGACGAGCTGAAGCCGGACCAGTCGACCGTCGAGCGGCAGGTGCGAAACGGCGGCAACGGCATGCCCTCGTTCCGCATCAAGCTTTCGACGACGCAGATCGAGCAGGTGGCGTCCTTCGTCTCGACCGCCGCGCGCAGCTCGGGGACGGGCTTCGCCTTCAAACCCGACAAGACGACGCTCGCCGAGTGCAAGGAGAGCGGCAAGCCGTTTTGCTTCAGGCAGGCGTTCGGCAACCTGACCTACCGGGAGGGACCCGAGAAGGCGCTCGCGCTGCTGGCGACGGACGACTCCCAGCTGCCGGCCGTCCACGCCGACTGCCATCAGATCTCGCACTGGATCGGGCGCGCGGGCCTCGTCTACTACAAGCACGACCCGGGCCAGGCGCTCTCGCACGGCGCGATGACCTGCAACTCCGGCTACTACCACGGCGTCCTGCAGGTCGCGCTCGCCGGGCTGCCGCGGAACGTCGTCGTCAAGAAGTCGCGGCGGCTCTGCAGCGCCCCGGCGGTGAACACCGAGGAGTTCCTGCTCTACCAGTGCGTCCATGGGCTCGGACACGGGCTGATGATCTACAGCGGCGACGACCTGCCCTGGTCGCTGCGCACCTGCCACCAGCTGCTGACCGACTTCGACCGGGTCTCCTGCACCGGCGGCGTCTTCATGCAGAACCTCGACACGACCATGGTCACGTCGCGCTACCTGAAGCCCAAGGACCCGATCTACCCGTGCAACGCGGTCGTCGAGCGGGACAAGGTGTACTGCTACCTGATGGTCACCTCGAGGATCAACACGCTCGACGGCTACAACTGGCGCAAGACCGCGGCCTGGTGCCGGCGCAGCGAGCCGGGCTGGGTGAAGACGTGCTTCGAGTCGTACGGGCGTGACGCCTCGGGCTCCTCGGAGTACGACTCGGCGAAGACGGTCGCGCTCTGCCTCCAGGCTGGTCCCGACGCAGGTGACTGCATGTACGGCGCGGCGAGGGACTACGGCAACAACTACGCGGGCGGTCCCGGGGCCTCCCGGTTCTGCGCGGCAGCGCCGGCGCGGTTCGCCCCGCGCTGCTGGGAGGGCATCGGGACGATCCTCGGCGCGATGCACCGTTACGGCGCCGAGCGGCGCGCGGCGTGCAACCGGGCGACGCCGAGCCGCTACCGCGCCGACTGCTACCGCGGCGCCGCGATCACGTAGTGCTCAGCGGCCTGGCGGCGCGGGCGTCGCTCTGGAACCGGCAACGCAAGCTGGCGCTCTTCCTGGAGACGATGCGGCCGGATCCCGAGACGCGAGTCGTCGACGTCGGCGTCGGCGACACCGGCTTCGGCACCGAGCCCGGGGTGGCGTCGAGCCACAACTTCTTCGAGGCGCTTTACCCCTGGCCGGAGCGGATCACCGCCGTCAGCGATGTGCCGCTGCCGAACTTCGCCCGGGAGTTCCCGATGGTGCGCTGCGTCACCGCCAGCGGGACAGACCTGCCCTTCGAAGGCGACAGCTTCGATCTCGCCTTCTCGAACGCCGTCGTCGAGCACGTCGGCGGGCGGGATCAGCAGCGGCGGTTCGTCGCCGAGCTCTGCCGGGTGGCGCCGCGCGTGTTCCTCTCGACGCCGAACCGCTGGTTCCCGGTCGAGACGCACACGCTAGTTCCGTTCGTTCATTGGCTCCCGCGCCCGGCAGCCGACCGTACGTTCGCGGCGCTCCGCCGGGACAGCTGGAAGCGAGTCGACTTGCTGAGCAAGCGCGGGTTGCTCGACCTGTTCCCGCCGAACGTCGAGGCCCGGGTCGTCGAGTCCCGGATCACGATCAGCGTCGCCGCGGAACGCTAGGTCCCGTGGCCGTACATGCCCTGCTGGGCGGCGCCAGAGCCCTGCGCGGCCGTGCGGACGGCCTCTTCGGCGTCCTGGCCCGACAGCTCCTTCTGCCGCGCCCGCTCGTCGAGGAAGCGCTGGTGCGCCTTCCGGCGGCGGCGTTCCCTCACGCGGTCGAGCGCCTTCATCCCGACGGCATCCTAGGTGACGCCTCTCACCCCGTCCGGACGACGCCGTTTCCCTCGGCCGTGACTAGGTTGGCCGCGTGGCTGAGACGACGCAGAGGCCGACGTCCGACTCGATCGCGGAGTTCTTTGCCGAGCTTGGCCGCCGAGGGCACGAGCCGCTGCTCGAGAAAGCGAGGGGCAGCGCTCGCTTCGACGTCGCCGACGGCAGGCGAACCGAGCGCTGGCTGGTGACCATCGACAAAGGCGACCTCCGCGTCTCCCGTAGAAACGCCCCCGCCGACTGCATCCTGCGCCTCGAGCGGTCGAGCTTCGAACGGGCGGTCGCCGGCAAGCTGAACCTGATGGCGGCCGTGCTGCGCGGCGAGGTCGGCATCGGCGGGGATGAGAGACTGATCGTGCTCCTGCGGCGGCTCTTCCTGAAACCGCCGCGGCGGCGGCGCGCGCAAACCGCAAGGAAGAAGCAGTGAGCGGCGGCAGCGTCAAGATCCTCGACGGCAACACGTTCGTGGTCAGCGACACGCGCGGAGACATCGAGGCGTCGCTCACCGATCCGACCGGCCTCTTCTCGTACGACACGCGCTTCCTGTCGAAGTGGGTTCTGACGATCAACGGCGAGCGGATGAACCCTCTGTCGGTCGATGACCTCGAGTACTTCGAGTCGCGCTTCTTTCTCGTGCCCGGCACCGGGACCGTCTACGTCGACGCGAAGCTGTCGGTGATCCGGCGCCGCGCGGTCGGCAACGGCTTCCACGAGGAGCTGACGATCCTCAACCATGCCGACGAGCCCGTGGATCTGCGCATCCGGCTCGATGCGGGCTGCGACTTCGCCGACCTGTTCGAGGTCAAGGATGCGCTGAAGAAGAAGGGCGCCTATTCCGCGCGCGCCAAGGGCGGCAAGCTCGTGCTCGCCTATGTCCGCGGAACCTTCGGCCGCTCGACGGTGATCTCGTCATCCCAACCGGCGCGAGTCGACAGGAACGGCCTCGGCTTCAAGATCCGGATCGGGCCGCACGGCAAGTGGAGCACTGAGCTCGACGTCGCCACCGAGGCTCTCGGGTTCGAGGAGATGAGGCGCATCGAGGATCCGGCGAGATCCCGGCGGCGAATGCGGCAGAACCTGGCGCGCTGGATCGATCAGGCACCTCGCCTCGAGAGCGACCAGGAGCCGCTGAAAGCGACCTACCGCCGCAGCCTCGTCGATCTTGCAGCCCTTCGCTTCTCGCCGCAGGTCGCGGGCGGGCGCAGCCTCCCGGCGGCGGGACTCCCCTGGTTCATGACCATGTTTGGGCGGGACAGCATCCTCACGAGCCTGCAGGCGCTGCCGTTCACCTCCGAGCTGGCCGCGACGACGCTCCGCGCCCTCGGCGACTGGCAGGGCCTCTCCGTGAACGACTTCCGCGACGAGGATCCGGGCCGGATCCTGCACGAGATGCGCTACGGGGAGCTGACGGCCTTCGAGGAGCGCCCGCACTCCCCCTATTACGGCTCCGCGGACGCGACTCCGCTGTTCGTGATCCTGCTCGACGAGTACGAGCGCTGGACCGGGGACCGAGCGCTCGTGCGCGAGCTCGAGGTCGAGTCACGCGCCGCGCTTAACTGGATCGACGAGTACGCGGATCTGCAGGGCAACGGGTATCTCTCGTACGAGCGCCGCAACAAGAAGACGGGGCTCGAAAACCAGTGCTGGAAGGACTCCTGGGATTCGATCTCGTTCCGCGACGGCCGGATTCCCGGGTTCCCGCGTGCCACCTGCGAGCTGCAGGGCTACGCGTACGACGCCAAGCTCCGGGGCGCCCGCCTCGCACGGCTCGTCTGGAAGGACACGGCCCTGGCCGAGAGGCTCGAGCAGGAAGCGGCCGACCTCAAGCGCCGCTTCAACCGGGACTTCTGGGTCGAGGACGGCGAGTACTTCGCCCTCGCGCTCGACCCCGAGGGCGAGCAAGTGGACGCGCTCACCTCGAACAACGGCCATCTCCTCTGGAGCGGCATCGTCGACAAGTCCAAGGCAAAGGCCGTCGCCGGGCACTTGCTCGGGCTCGCGGCTCTTCTCCGGCTGGGGCGTCCGCACCCTGGCCGAGGGAGAAGGCCGCTACAACCCGATCGGCTACCACGTCGGCACGGTCTGGCCCTTCGACAACTCCTTCATCGCCTGGGGCCTGCGGCGGTACGGGTTCAAGGACGAAGCGGCGGTGATCGCGGCGGGCATCCTGGACGCTGCCGAGTTCTTCGAGGGGCGCCTGCCGGAGGCGTTCGGCGGCTACGAGCGCTCCGAGACGCGGTATCCGGTGCGAGTACCCGACGGCGTGCAGCCCGCAAGCCTGGTCCACCGGCGCGCCGCTCTTGCTGTTGCGGACGATGCTGGGCCTCGAGCCGCAGGGAGAGCACCTCGTGGTCGACGCCGCGCTCCCCAGGGCCATCGGCCACCTCGAGCTGCTCGACATTCCCGGACGGTGGGGCCGGATCGACGCCTTCGGACGAGGACGGGTCAACGTGGAGGGCAAAGGGCGACGAGCTTGAGCTCGGCCGTGGCTGTCGAGCGCCCACTCGCTTCTGCGCGCAGGCTGATCCTTCCCCTCGCGCTCGCGCAGTTCATTTGCAGCTTCGCGGGCTCGAACATGAACGTGATGATCGCCGACATCAGCGACGACCTCGACACGACCGTCAAGGGCGTCCAGACCGCGATCACCCTCTTCCTGCTGATCATGGCGATCCTGATGATCCCCTGCAGCAAGCTGACCGATCGCTGGGGCCGCAAGCGCTGCTTCATTGGGGGACTCACGCTCTACGGGATCGGCGCCCTCGTCAGCGCCGTCTCTCCGAATCTCGGCGTCCTGATCCTCGGCAATTCGGTGTTCGAGGGCGTCGGGACGGCGTTCTTGATCCCACCGGTCTACATCCTCGCGACTTTGTGGTTCAGCGACATGACGAGGCGGGCCTGGGCTTTCGGGGTGATCAGCGGTCTGGGCGGGATCGGCGCTGCGGCAGGACCGCTCATCGGAGGCGTGATCACGACGGGAATCAGCTGGCGCGCGGCGTTCGTCTTCCAGGCCCTGGTGGTCGGGACGATCGTGCTCTTGAGCCGCCGCCTGGTCGATCCGCTCCCGCCCGATCCGACTCGACCGTTCGACGCGGTCGGGGCAGTTCTGTTGGGCGTCGGGATGTTCTGCATCGTGTTCGGAATCCTCCAGGCCGGCAGCAACAACACGCTGCTGGCGGTCTTCCTCGTGATCGGAGTCGCCTTCCTGCTCGTGTTCTACCTCTACATCCGTGCGCGCGAACGGTCAGGCAAGGAGGCGCTCCTCTCGACCGGGCTGTTCCGGAACCGGACCTGCAACCTCGCCCTCGTCACCCAGAACATCCAGTGGCTGGTGCTAATGGGGACGTCGTTCGTCGTGTCCGTCTATCTGCAGGAGGTTCGTGGGTACAGCGCGATCGGGACCGGGCTCGTCTTCACGGCGGCGACGCTCGGCATCCTCTTCTCGTCCCTCGCCGCCGAGCGCCTCGCCAAGCGCTATTCGCAGCGGACGTTGATCGTCGCCGGCTTCGTGGTCACTCTGGCCGGGATCGTGCTGCTCCTCGGCCTCGTGAGGGCGACGGACAACGTGCTTGCGTTCCTACCCGGGCTGGCGCTGGTCGGGCTGGGCCTGGGCACGATGCTCACACCCTCCGTCAACGTCGTCCAGTCGAGCTTCCCCGAAGCCCTGCAGGGCGAGATCTCGGGCCTGTCACGCAGCGTCTCCAATCTCGGCTCCTCGTTCGGCACCGCGATCGCCGGCACGATCCTGGTCTCCGAGCTCGCCACCGGAAACCGCGGGTACGCGTGGGCGATGGTCGCGCTCGTCGTGTTCGGCCTGATCGGGCTCGGAGCGGCGGTGTTGCTCCCCGCCAAGCTCGAGCAGGCCTAGTCCGCGTCGGTCAGGCCTGCGGGATGCGCTGCTCGAGGGCGCTCGAGACCGCTTCTCGAACCGGTTCGAGCTCGATCCGGTCCAGGACGTCCTGGAAGAAGCCGCGCACGACCAGGCGCTCGGCCTCCGCGCGCGGCAGTCCGCGCGCCATCAGGTAGAAGATCTGCTCACGGTCGACCCGTCCAACCGTCGCGCCGTGCGTGCAACGAACGTCGTTGGCCAGGATCTCGAGACCCGGGATCGGGACAGCGTGCGTCGTCGGCGAGAGCATCAGGTTGCGGCACTCCTGGTACGCGTTCGTCTTCTGCGCGTCCTTCTCGACCCGGATCATCCCGCGCCAGACCGCAGTGGAGTGGTCGCGGAGGGCGCCCTTGAAGGCGAAGTCCGACTCGGTGTCGGGCGCCATGTGCTCCTGGAAGGTGTCGTAGTCGAGGTGCTGCTCGCCGTCGGCGAAGTAGGCGCCGGTCACGCGCGAGGTGGCGCCCGGGCCGGCGAGGTCGTTCTGGATCCGCACCTTGCCTCGCTTGGAGCCGAAACCGCCGGCGACCCAGTCGAGCTCGGCGTCGCGCTCGACGCGCGCGTGGTGCGACGCGAAGTGCCACGTCTCGCGTGAGAGGTTCTGCAGCGAGACGTACTCGAGCTTCGCGGCCTCCTCTACATAGAGCTCGGTCACGCCGTTGAAGTAGCCGTGGAGATCCGGGGAGGCCGACGAGTGCTCCTCGACGAGCGAGAAGCGCGAGCCCTCCTCCGCGATCACCAGCAACCGCCAGAAGAGCGAGCCGCCCTCGATCTCGTTCACGACGCGGATGAACAGCGGCCGCTCGAGCTCGAGGCCGCCGGGCACGTGCACGAGCAGGCCGTGCTGCCACGCGGCGGCGTTGTGGGCCGCGAACTTGTCCTCCTGCCAGCCGACCAGCTGCCCGAGCCGCTCGTGCGACTCGTCCAGCGGCTCGAAGCGGATCTCGGCCGGCGCGCGAGTGATCTCGATGCCCGTCTCCGTGACCACCGCCTCGGCGGCCACGTCCAGCGCGAGCATCGAGGCAGCTGCCGAGCTCGGTGCCGCGCCGGAGCCCTCGAACGCGTCCGGGTCGAAGCCGCGCAAGTCGGTGAAGCGCCAGTGCTCCTCGGTCGTGTCGGGAACCGGCAAGGCCTCGTAGGCCGCGCGGGCCTCGGATCTGCTCATGGCGCGTACCTCCGGTGCAGGATGACGGCGTTTCCGTCGGGGTCGAGGACGACCGCCATGTTGCACACTCCGGTGTCGCCCGAGCCGACGCAGTCGACCCCCTTGGCTTCGAGCTCCGCCTTCGCCGCCGCGACGTCCGGGACGCGGACGGCGAACCCGCCGACGTCCGGCTTGAATTCCATCCCTTCCCGCTCGGGCTCCCAGAACGTGACCGTCACCTGTCCGGCCCGCAGCTCCTCGGCGTTGTTCGAGTCTTGCGGGAGGCCGAGCACTTCGTGGTACCAGTCGAACGCCCGCTTCGCGTCCCGGGTGGGCACGTTGATGAAGTCCACGCGCTCAACCTCGATCAAGGCTGGCTCCCGTCACGGTAGGGCGCGTAGCGGTGGTGGAGCATCAGCCCGTTCCCGTCGGGATCCTTGAAGAACGCCATGTGGCACACCCCGGAGTCGTATGGCTCCGGGAACTCGAACTCGACACCGCCGGCCGAGAGCCGCTGCATCGCCTGTGACACGTCGGCCACGCGGAACGCGACGCCGTACTCGGGCTGGTAGCCGCCTCCACCCTTCTGCTCGGGCGTGCTGAGCACGAGCCCCACGTTCTCCGCCTCGAACTCGGGCCAGTCGTCACTCGCTAGCGGGTTACGCTTGAGGCCGACCGTCTCGCCATAGAAGTCTGACGCTCGGCCGCGGTCCCTGACGTTCACGCCGATGAAGTCGGTGCGCAGGACTTCCTGGTCGGGGACGTCAAACGGCTCGAGGGGCACATAGCGGTGGTGGAATTGGAGTCGGTTGCCGTCGGGATCGGCAAACGGCGCACCGTGGCACACCCCGGTGTCGAACGTGTCCATGGCGAAATCCGTGCCCTGGTCCTCGAGCTCGCTCCTGGCCTCGCCGACGTCCTGCACGCCGAGCGCGAGGCCGCCGCCGAACGTCGAGAGCGCCAGCGTGAGGTTGCCGGTCTCGTACTCGACCCAGCGGTCGCCGGAGCTGTGCGGGTTGCGCGCGAGGCCGAGCGTCTCGCCGTAGAACGCTTCGGCCCGCCCCAGATCCTCAACGGGCAGCGCGATGAAGTCGACCCTCGTGACCTCCATCAAGGCTTCGCGGCGATCAACCGACGGAGCCTTCCATCTGCAGCTGGATCAACCGGTTCATCTCGACCGCGTACTCGAGCGGGAGCTCCTTGGTGATCGGCTCGACGAACCCGGAGACGATCATCGCCGAAGCCTCCGTCTCCGAGAGCCCGCGCGACATCAGGTAGAAGAGCTGCTCCTCGCCGATCTTCGAGACGGTCGCCTCGTGGCCGATGTCGACGTTGTCCTCGTCGATCTTGATGTACGGATAGGTGTCCGAGCGCGACTCCTCGTCGAGGATCAGCGCGTCGCAGACGACCTTCGACTTCGCGCCCGTTGCGCCCTTGGCCACCTCGAGCAGCCCCCGGTAGCCGGCGCGGCCGCCGTCCTTGGAGATCGACTTCGAGGTGATCACGGAGGTCGTGTTCGGCGCGATGTGGACGGCCTTGCCGCCCGCGTCCTGGTGCTGGCCCTTGCCGCCGAAGGCGATCGAGAGCACCTCGCCGTGGGCGCCCTCGCCGAGCAGCCAGATCGCCGGGTACTTCATCGTCAGCTTGGAACCGAGGTTGCCGTCGACCCACTCCATCGTCGCGTTCTCGTAGGCGACGGCGCGCTTGGTCACGAGGTTGTAGACGTTGTTCGACCAGTTCTGGATCGTCGTGTAGCGGCAGCGCGCGTTCGGCTTGACGATGATCTCGACGACCGCCGAGTGCAGCGAATCGGACGAGTAGATCGGCGCCGTGCAGCCCTCGACGTAGTGCACGTAGGCGCCCTCGTCGACGATGATCAGCGTCCGCTCGAACTGGCCCATGTTCTCGGCGTTGATCCGGAAGTAGGCCTGGAGCGGCATCTCGATTTTCACGCCCGGCGGCACGTAGATGAACGAGCCGCCCGACCAGACGGCCGAGTTGAGCGCCGCGAACTTGTTGTCGTTCTGCGGGATGATCGTCCCGAAGTACTGCTTGACGAGCTCCTCATGCTCGCGCAGGCCCGAGTCCATGTCCTTGAAGATCACGCCCTGGTTCTCGAGGTCCTCCTGAAGCTTGTGGTAGACGACCTCGGACTCGTACTGGGCGCCGACCCCGGCGAGGTAGTTCTTCTCCGCCTCGGGGATGCCGAGCTTGTCCCAGGTGTCCTTGATCTCGGGCGGCAGGTCCTCCCAGGAGTTCGCCTGCTTCTCGGTCGGGCGGATGTAATAGAAGATGTTGTCGAAGTCGATCTCGGAGAGGTCGCCGCCCCACTCGGGCATCGGGCGCGCCATGAAGTACTCGAGCGACTTGAGCCGGTACTTGCGCATCCAGTCCGGCTCGTTCTTGTGCTCGGAGATGGCCGCGACGAGCTCGGCCGAGAGACCACGGCCGGACTTGAAGAAGTAGTCCTCGATCTCGTGGAAGCCGTACTTGTAGTCGCTGCGAATGCCGGCGACGACTTCGGTTTCAGGCGTTGCTGCCATTGTTCCTTCCGTTAGCGGCGAATCCCTCGTAGCCCTCGGCCTCGAGCTTGTGCGCTAGCTCCGGACCGCCTTCCTGCACGATACGCCCGTCCACGAAGACGTGCACGAAATCGGGCTTCACGTAGTTGAGGATGCGCTGGTAGTGGGTGATGAGGAGCGCGCCGGTCTCCTCGCCGACGAGCTCGCTCACGCCCTGGGCGACCGTCTTGAGCGCGTCGATGTCGAGCCCGGAGTCGGTCTCGTCGAGCACGGCCATGCGCGGCTTCAGCATCGCCATCTGCAGGATCTCGACCCGCTTCTTCTCGCCGCCCGAGAAGCCGTCGTTCAGGTAGCGCTGGGCGAGCTCGCGCGGCACCTTCAGCTTCTCCATCGCAGCAAGCATGTCCTGGCGGAAGTCCTTGATCTTGACCGGGTCGTCCTCGCCGTCATTGCGCGCCTTGCGGATCGCGTTGATGGCCGAGCGCAGGAAGCTCGTGACGGTCACGCCGGGGATCGCATGCGGGTACTGGAACGCGAGGAAGAGGCCGCGCTGCGCGCGCTCGTCAGCCTCGAGCTCGGTCACGTCCTCGCCGTCGAAGAGGATCTGCCCCTCGGTGATCTTGTACGCGGGATGGCCCATCAGCGCGTAGGCGAGCGTCGACTTGCCCGAGCCGTTCGGGCCCATGATCGCGTGGATCTGGTTCGTGTCCACTGCGAGGTCGACACCCTTGACGATCTCGGTGCCGTCCTCGAGCGCGACGTGGAGGTTCTTCAGTTCTAGAAGCGCCATGTGATGGTCATGCTAGCGAGCATGTTCAGCCCTTCGGGAGCAGGAGACGAAGCCTTGTCCAGAGCGTCGAGCTGCGCGCCTGACGGTCGAAACGACCGTGCGCGCCCGGGTCTCCAGACAGGGTATCGAAGGCTTGTCCGCACCGGGGCTGTCTACCCGGCGGGGAAAACGCTACGCTTGATCCATGCTGCCGGAGATTGGAATCACCGGGCTGATCGTGATCTTGATCGTCGCGCTGCTCGTGTTCGGGCCCAAGCGCCTGCCGGAGATCGGGCGCTCGCTCGGCAAGGGCATGCGCGAGTTCAAGGATTCGATCACCGGCTCGCACGACGAGCAGGCCGAACTGCCGGCCCGCTCCGCGGACGAGCCACCGCCTCCATCGTCGTAGCGCGATGAGCGTGCTCCCGCGGCGCCTCCAACATGGCGAGGAGGCCACGCTCGTCGAGCACCTCGGCGAGCTCCGCACGCGGCTGATCATCTGTCTGGGCGCCCTCGCCGCCGGGTTCGCCGTCGCCTACGGTTTTCACGGCCGGATCCTCCACTGGCTCAACGCGCCGCTTCCCGACTCGCTGTCGAAGCCGGTCACGTTCAGCCCGATCGAGCCGTTCGCCACCTCGATCATGGTCAGCCTCTGGGCCGGATTGCTGCTGGCGCTGCCGATCGTGCTCTGGCAGCTGTGGGCGTTTCTCGCCCCCGCACTGGAAGAGCGCAAGCAGCGCTCGATCCTCGTGCCGGTTGCGTTCGCGACCATCCTCGGGCTCGGCGGGGTGCTGTTCGGCTACTTCGTGATCCTGAACCCGGCAATCCACTTCCTGACCAACTACGACTCGTCGTACTACAACATCCAGATTCGCGCGCGTGACTACTACCGCTTCGTCAGCTTCGTGCTGCTCGGGGTTGCGGTCGCGTTCGAAGTTCCGGTGTTCGTGCTCGCGCTGGTCCGCCTGCGAATCCTGAGCGCCGCGCAGCTTCGACACACGTGGCGCGCGGGGATCTTCGTGATGACGGTGATCGGCGTGATCCTGCCCGGCGTCGATCCGGTCTCGACGCTGCTCTCGGTGATCCCGCTCGTCCTGCTCTATGTGCTCTCGATCGGCCTCGCCACCTTCCTCGAGCCGCGCTGGCGCGAGTGAATCCGAAGATAGAGCTGCACGTCCACCTCGAGGGGACGGTGCGGCCGGCGACCCTGCTCGAGATCGCGCGGCGCAACGACTACCCGCTCCCCGCCGAGACCGAGGAGGGGCTGGCCGAGCTCTACGACTTCCGCGACTTCGCGCACTTCATCGAGGTCTGGATCCTGACCACGAACGCGCTGCAGACGGCTGAGGACTTCCGCCAGGTCGTCGTCGACTACGCGGCCGAGGCCTCCTCGCACGGGGCGGTCTACCTCGAGGGGATCTTCTCGCCGAGCGAACGCGTGCGGCGCGGGGTCGGCTGGGACGAGATCTTCAGCGGCTACTGCGACGGGGCGCAGCAGGCGCGCGAGCTGCACGGCGTCGAGGTGCGGCTGACGCCCGACATCGTCCGCGGCTTCCCGCTCGACGAGGCCGAGCAGGTCGTGCGCTATTCCGCCGCCTACCGGGAGCGCGGCGTCCTCGGCGTCGGGCTCGGCGGCCTCGAGGCCGAGTTCCCACCCGAGCCCTACGAGCCCGCCTTTACGCTCGCGCGTGAGCTGGGCCTCGCGTCGGTCCCGCACGCCGGCGAGGTCGCCGGGCCGCCGTCGGTGCGCGGCGCGCTCGAGGAGCTCGGCGCCGACCGCCTCCGGCACGGGATCCGTGCGGCGGAAGACCCCGGCCTGCTGCGGGAGATCGCCGACCGCCGGATCGTGCTCGACGTCTGCCCGATCTCGAACCTGCGCACGCGGGTGGTCGGCTCACTGGACGAGCACCCGCTGCCGAAGCTGCTCGCGGCCGGAGCACGCTGCTCGATCTCGACCGACGACCCGGCCATGTTCGGCACGGACCTCAGCCGCGACTACGAGGCGGCCGCCGAGCTCGGGCTCGACGCGCGCGACGCCTACGAGGCCGGGCTCGAGGGCGCGCTCTGCGACGAGGCGACGAAGGCCCGCCTGCGCGAGCGCGGCGATGCCCACGAGTGGCAGGTACCCTAGGGCGGCTCCTGATGAGTCCCTTTCAGTCGACCGGTCAGTTCAGACGGACTCCCGGGCAGAGCCCGCGAGTCCTGACGACGGCACCGCCAGCGGTGCCTTAGCCTCCGCATGGCCCGAGGAGCCGCATCCACCCAGCGCAAGGAGCGCCCCAAGCCCGATCCGAAGCGTTCCAAGAAGGCGCCGGCCTGGGAGGAACAGCTCTTCTTCTCGCGGCTACGCCGCCACGCGAAGATCGTCTACGTGCTGCTGGCGCTCGTCTTCGTGTTCAGCTTCGTCCTGCTCGGCGTCGGCTCCGGCTCGAACGGGATCAGCGACGCGCTGCAGAACTTCTTCGGGAGCAACAACGGCAGCTCGCTCGGCTCGCAGATCAGCGACAAGCAGAAGGCGGTCGCGCGGTCGCCGAAGGCCGTCAACCTCTACCTCGACCTCGCGGGCCTCTACCAGAGCGACAACCAGGAGGCGAACGCGCTCGCGACGCTGCGCAGGGCGCGGCAGGTGGCGCCGCAGAACCTCGACGTGATCGACCGGATCGCGAGCATCTACGGCGCCCAGGCCGGCCGCGCAGGCGACAACTACCGCGCCGTCTTCGCTGTCTACAGCCAGAATGTGACGAACGCGCCGGGGCTCGACACGAGCTCGCCGCTCGGCCAGGCGCTGACCTCGGACCCCTACACCCAGGGGCTGCAGACCCAGCTCAACGATGCGTACACGAAGGTGACAGCCGCGTACCAGAAGGTCGCGGGCGTCTACAAGCAGGCCGCCCAGGTGGCGAAGGGCACCTCCGACGAGCCGAACGCGCTGTTGCAGTGGGCCTCGGCCGCCCAGAGCGCGAACGACGTCACGACCGCGATCACCGCCTACCAGCGGTTCCTCAAGGTGGCGCCCGACAACGCGAACGCCCCGGCGGTCCGGCAGACGCTCGCTCAGCTGCAAGCGTCCCTCGGGCAGCCGCAGGGTTAGACTGCCGCGCCCATGAACTTCGACATCACCACCGAGCAGCTCTCCGACGACGCCTACGTGATCTCGCTCTCGGGCGAGGTCGACCTCTACACGGCCCCAGAGTTCAAGCAGCAGTTGCTCGACGTGATCGGCAAGGGCGCGACGTCCGTCGTCGTCGACTTCTCGAACACGACCTTCATCGACTCGACGACGCTCGGAGTGCTCGTCGGCGGGGTCAAGCGGCTGCGCACGAACGGCGGGCAGCTCTCGCTCGTCTGCAGCGACCGCAACATCACGAAGATCTTCGAGATCACCGGCCTCGACCGCGTCTTCACGATCCACGGCACGCGTGACGAGGCGGTCGCGGCGCTGAACGCGTCGGAGCCCACCCCGAGCTAGTGCGGCGCGGCGCCGCGCTCCTCGCTCTCGCCACCGCCCTGCTCGCGGCCGGCTGCGGCACGGGCGGCGTCTCCAAGTCGGGCGACACCGACAAGGGCAAGACGCTCTTCCTGGCCAAGTGCGGCGGCTGCCACACACTCGCTGCGGCCGGCTCGCACGGCACCCAGGGGCCGAACCTCGACGATGCCTTCGCCTACGACCGCCGGCAGGGCTTCAAGCAGGTGACGATCGAGCAGGTCGTCCGCGACCAGATCGAGCTCGCCGAGCCGCCGATGCCGGCGAACCTCGTCACGGGCACGGATGCCGACGACGTCGCCGCCTACGTTGCGCTCGTCGCCGGTAGGCCGGTCGTCGCGAAGAGCTCTGCGAGCGGCAAGGACATCTTCACCGCCAACTGCGGCAGCTGCCACACGCTCAAGGACGCCGGAACGAGCGGGACGGTCGGGCCGAATCTCGACCAGCTGAAGCCGAGCCTCGCGATCGTGCAGAAGCAGGTGACCAACGGCGGCGCCGTGATGCCGGCCTTCAAGGGCACGCTCACGTCGGCGCAGATCATGGCCGTCGCGAAGTACGTCTCCTCGGTTGCCGGTCAGTAGCTAGGAGCGGTCGCCCAGGTCCACCACGACATGGTGGATCGGCACCGCGTAGCGCTCGCGCGCGCTCGAGACGACGCCTCGCTCCAACCAGTTCGAGCGGCCCTCGGGATGCGTCGAGATCACGATCTCGTCGGCGCCGAAGGTGCGAAGCGCGTCTTCCATCGCCTGCAACGGGTCACCGTCGCCGACCTCGCCGCTCGCCTGCACGCCGTTGCGCGCGAGCTCGGCCAGGCTGCTGTCGAGCCGCTCGCGGGCCTGCTCCCGCGCCGGGTCCTCGTCGGAGGCAAGGTGGCGCAGCGGCGTGTTCAGGGCCGGGCTGACAACAAGCACGCGGGTGTTGCCCGCCGAGGCCAGCTGCTTGATCTGCTGGAGCAGCGGCTCGCCGCCGACGGTCTCGTTCGCCACCACCAGGATCCGCCGCTCGCCTTCGGGCCCGCTACGGACCGGCGAGGCCTGCACGGGGGCCGGCGGCTCACGCGAGCGCCACCACCACCAGACGACGGCGACGCTCAGCACGATGAAGACCACCAGGCCGGCCCAGGCGTTGATCACGCCCGCGATGGCGATCAGGGCGAAGTAGACGACCGTGCCGAGCAGGAACCGGAACGCGTCGCCTTCGCTCCTGAGCGGGTTTTGCATTGCCTAGGCGCCGGTTGCGGTGCCGCGGTCAGGACACGCGAGCACTCGCGTGTCCGTCTGAAATGACCGGTCGATGCGATGGAGTCGAGTGGCCGTCACTAGAGGATGTAGACGGTCGTGTAGACGACGATCCACATCACGTCGACGAAGTGCCAGTAGATCCCGGGGATCTCGACGCCGTGGTGCGACTCCTCCGTGTAGTGGCCACGGAAGGCGCGGATCGTGGCGGCGGCGAGCAGCGTCAGGCCGACGAAGACGTGCGCGCCGTGCAGGCCGGTGAGGCCGAAGAAGACCGAGCCGAAGGCGTCCGTGTGCGGCGTGAAGCCGATCCGGGAGTACTCGAGCAGCTGGGTCAGCAGGAAGGTCGTGCCGAGCAGGAGGGTCAGCACGAGCCCGCCTTTGAGGCCCGAGCGGTTGCCGCGCTTGATCGACTGCAGCGCCCAGTGCATCGTGAAGCTCGAGGTGACGAGGATGATCGTGTTCATCCCCGCGACGAAGACCGGCAGCTGGTTGGGCGGCGTCGGCCACGGCGTTCCGGCCGAGACCCGCACGAAGAAGTAGATCGTGAAGAACGAGCCGAAGAGCATGATCTCCGACGCGATGAAGAGGAACATCCCGAGCGTGCGCGCGTCCACGCGCGAGCTCTGGTTGGCGATCGGCGGGTGCGCGGCGTGGTCGATCGCGGCCATCAGACCACGGCTCCCTGGGGCTCGACCTCGACGTGCTCGACCGGCAGGCCGGTCTCCTTGCGCAGCCGGTTGACCAGGTCGCCGCGCAGCCAGCTGGAGGTCTTCTGGCCCGGAAAGGTCGAGACGATGATCTCGTCCACTCGCTCGTCCTGGACCGCCTGGGCGGCCGCGGTGAAGGGATCCGGGTGCGCGACCTGCGCGTGGGCGTCGATGCCCTCGCCGCGCAGGATCGTCAGCGCCCGGCGTAGGCGGCGCTCGGCCTCGGGATGCTCGCGAGGGTCGTCGCTCTGCGGCGAGACGATCAGGAACGAGACGGGGCCCTTGGCGGCGCGCTCGCGGATCTTCTGGAGCAGCGGCTCGCCGACGACCGTCTCGTTCGCGACCACGAGCACGTTCTTCTCGGCGTCGGCCCGTTCTTCGGTCAGGTCGACGACCACGTGCTCTACCGGCAGGCCGTGGGCTGCGTCCACAATCCGCTCGACGACGTTCTTGCGCAGCCAGCCTGAGCGTTGCTGCGGGTGGGTCGAGACGACGATCTCGTCAGGCGGCGGCTCGAGCGTGGCGAGCGCGTCGCGGGTCGCGGCGACCGGGTCGGTGTCGACCACGTGCCCCGAGGCCGGGATCCCGGCAGCGCGCAGCGCTTCGAGCGTCTTCTCCAGCCGCCGGCCGGCCGCGGCTCGGCGGGTGTCCTCGTAGACGACGTAGCCCTCGCGGGGCTGGTTGACCGGCGTGACCACGGTCACGCGCACCGGGCCGTCCTTTCGCCGCCGCTCGATCGCCTCGATCAGGCTGCGGCCGGCGACCGTTTCGTTGGCGATCACGAGCACGTGCCGCTCGTAGTCGCTCACGCGCGCACCTCCTCGCCCTCGGTGACGCGGTCGCCGTTGAAGACACCGTGCCGCGCGCCCGGGACGCCGTATTCATAGGGAGTGCCGACCACCTGCGGGATCTCGTCGAAGTTGAAGACCGGCGGCGGCGAGCTCACCTGCCACTCGAGCGTCATCGAGCGCCACGGGTTGGCGGGCGCCTTCGCCCCAAAGCGCCAGCTCGTGATCATGTTGTAGAGGAAGACCACCGTCGAGGCGCCGAGCCCGAAGGACGCGAGCGAGATGAATAGGTTGAGGTCGGCGAAGCGCGGCGCGTAATCGGCGACGCGGCGCGGCATCCCCTGGATCCCGAGGTAGTGCATCGGGAAGAAGGTCAGGTTGAAGCCGATGAACGTCAGCCAGAAATGGAGCTTGCCGAGCGCCTCGTTGTACATCCGGCCGGTCATCTTCGGGAACCAGAAGTAGATCCCGGCAAAGATCGTGAACAGCGAGCCGCCGAAGAGCACGTAGTGGATGTGCGCGACCACGAAGTACGTGTCCGAGGTGTGGATGTCGATGGGGACGGCGGCGAGGTAGATCCCGGAGAGCCCGCCGATCACGAACATCGAGACGAAGCCGAGCGCGAACAGCATCGGCGTCTCGAAGTGGATCCGTCCGTCCCATAACGTCGCCAGCCAGGAGAAGACCTTGATCCCCGTCGGGACCGCAATCACCATCGAGGTGACCATCATCGGCACGCGTAGCCAGGGCGCCATCCCAGCCACGAACATGTGGTGCGCCCAGACCGAGAAGCCGAGCACGAGGATCGCCATCAGCGAGAGCGCCATCAGCCGGTAGCCGAAGATCGGCTTCCGCGCCATAACGGAGATCACCTCCGAGGCGATGCCGAAGCCGGGCAGCATCATGATGTAGACCGCCGGGTGCGAGTAGAACCAGAAGATGTGCTGGTACCCCAGCGGATAGCCGCCGGCGGTCGTGTTGAAGAAGTCCGTGTGCATGATGTGGTCGAACATCACGAAGAACTGCGAGCCCGCGATGAACGGCGTCGCGATCACGACGAGGAGCGAGGTGGTGAAGTTCGCCCAGACCAGTAGCGGCATGCGCCAGAAGGTCATCCCGGGCGCCCGCATCGTGATGATCGTGACCAGGAAGTTGAGCGCGGTCATGATCGAGCTCGCGCCTGCCCACTGAACGCCCATGTTGAAGAAGACGGCGCCGATCGGCTGGTGCGTGGAGGCGAGGGGCGCATAGCCCGTCCAGCCGGCGGCGAACGGGCCGCCGGGGGCGAGGAAGCTCGAGAGCATCATCACGCCCGCGATCGGAAGCAGCCAGAACGAGAGCGCGTTCAGGCGCGGGAACGCCATGTCCGGCGCCCCGATCATCAGCGGGATCACGTAGTTCCCGATCCCGGCGAACGCCGGGATGACGAACAGGAAGATCATCAGCGCCGCGTGCACCGAGAAAAGCCCGTTGAAGGTCTGGTTGTCGACGAACTGCATCCCCGGCCGGGCCAGCTCGGCGCGCATGAACATCGCCAGCAGGCCGGCGATCACGAAGAAGACGATCGTCGTGACCAGGTACTGGATCCCGATCACCTTGTGATCGGTGTTGATCCGGAAGTAGTCGCGCCAGCTGCGCGCGCCGTGGCCAGAGTGGTCCTCCGGGATCGTCCGCGCGCCGCTCGCGTAGCGGAACCAGTAGTCGAAGCCGCCTAGGCCGACCAGGAACCCGATCGGCACCGTGGTGAGCTCGACGGTCGTAATCACAGCGCCGTCCCAGATCGGATGCCAGCCCTCCAGCCAGCGGATGAGCACGACGAGACCGGCGCCGATCCCGAAGAAGAGCGGCGTCACCCACAGCACTCGGAGCCAGCCGGGCGCGGTCAGCCGCCGCCAGCCGCGCGGAGGCACGGGGGCCGCGTGCTCCGGCTGCGTCTCGTGCCCGTGGGAGCCGGCAACGATCTCGCTCACTGCGAGCCTCCGGCGAGGTACTTGACCAGGGCGTTCAGCTGCTGTCTTGGCAAGGAGCTGAAGGTCTCGGGCATCACGCCCTTCTGGTACCCAGGCGCGATATAGGCGTTCGGATCGACGATCGACTGATGGATGAACTGCTCGAGCGGCTGGCCCGCTTGCTGCGCGGCCGCGCTCAGATTATCGAGGTCGGGACCGACCGTTCCCTTCGCTCCCGCAGGCTTGAAGGTGTGACAGCCGTCGCAGCCGTTGTCGACGAAGTACGTCTTGGCCGAGGCCGAGAGGCCGCCGCCCGTGCCGGCACCCTTGCCACGGCCCTTGGCCCACGTAAGGAACGCATCCTTCGTCTCGACGGTCGCCTGCGAGCGCATCAGCGCGTGGCCGAGGCCGCAGAGCTCGGTGCAGATCACGGGGAAGGTGCCGAGCCGGTTCGGAGTGATCACGAGCTTCGTCAGCAGGCCAGGCACAGCGTCTTGCTTCTGACCGAACTCGGGCACCCAGAACGAGTGGATCACGTCCCGCGACTGCAGCTGTAGCTGCACGGTGGTGTCGATCGGCAGGTGCAGAGTCGCGGAGGTCGCGTTCTGGTAGTCCGGGTACTGGAACAACCACGCGTACTGCTGCGCGACGACGCAGACGACCAGCGGCTTCAAAGGATCGGGGCCTCGCGGCCTGCAGAGGCCGGTAGTCGAGCTCTGGGCGGCCCTGGCAGTGGAGGCGGACGCGGCGCCGGGCAGGTGCTCGTTCTGAGCCAGCACCACGGCGCTGACGATCGAGATCGCGGTCACGAGCGCGGCCGGGACGGCAGTCCAGACGATCTCGAGGCCGGTGTTGCCGTGCGTCGGCGGGCCGTCCTCGTCGTCGTCGGGGCGGGCGCGGAAGTGGATGATCGAGTAGACGATCACCGCCGCCACGAGCGCGAAGATCGTGATGCAGATCGCGGTCACGAACCAGAAGACGAAGTCGATCCGGTCGGCCTGCTTGCTCGCCGGGTCCGGCAGCCACGGGATCAGCAGCGCCACCGCCGCGGCGCCCGCGCCGAACAGGATTCCCAGGACGACCAGCTGGACGATCGATCCCCTGCGCA
This sequence comes from uncultured Actinomycetes bacterium, assembly GCA_963772975.1. Lineage (GTDB taxonomy): Bacteria > Actinomycetota > Thermoleophilia > Gaiellales > Gaiellaceae > AC-32. The sequence continues at coordinate 386,515 of CAVYZH010000010.1, read as the reverse complement.
CCGGGGCCGAGCCTACTCGACGCGGCGGCGCGCCGTGGGGGAAGCGAACGGTGCTTTCGGAGCCTTAGAAACTCCTGCAACGAGCGAGGTTCAGGGAGCGCTCGAGCGGGTACAGGGAGTCCCCAACCCCGTCAAGGAGGAATGAAATGGGACTTGGTGTGAGCATTCTGCTGATCGCGGCCGGCGCGATTCTCGCCTTCGCGGTCAACGCGACCGTCTCGGGCGTCGACATCCAGGCGGTCGGCTGGATCCTGTTGATCGTGGGGATCGTAGGGGGCGTGCTGTCGATGCTCTTCTGGTCGACCTGGGCCGGCCCTGGCTACTGGGCCGGACGCCGCCGCGGGACGTACGTCGAGGACGCGCCCCCGCCCGGCTACTAGACCGAGCGGAACCCGATTCACCCGGAGCGGCCGCAAGGCCGCTCCGGTGCGTTTGGAACCACACCAGGTGGGTCACAGGTCAGGCATGACCACTGCGGAGGCACGCGCCGACCGGCTCACCTACGAGTTCGTCTCGATCGCGTCGCACGAGCTGCGAGCGCCGATCGCGGTCGTCCACGGGATCGCGGTCACGCTGGACGCGCGCGTGGACGAGCTGCCGGAGGAGCAGGTGCACGCGCTGCTCGGGCAGCTCGTCGTCCAGACCGACCGCCTGCGGGACCTCGCCGACCAGCTGCTCGATCTCTCGCGGATCGAGTCGGGGGGCGCGGCCGGGCCTTTTGAGCTCTTCGAGCCGCGCGAGCTGTTCGCGGAGCTCGTCCCGAGGATCGCCGGCGAGCGCGCGACTGACGTGCGCGTGTTGGTCGAGCCCGGCTGCACGGTCGTCGCCGACCCGGTCGCGTTCGAGCGCGTGGCCACCAATCTGATCCTGAACGCTCTGCGCTACGGCGCACCGCCAGTCGAAGTGCGCGTCGAGGGCGCTCCCCGCCGCCTGATCGTGGAGGACCGCGGCCCGGGAGTCGCGCCCGAGTTCGTGCCGCGACTGTTCGAGCGCTTCAGCCGCAGCGACGAGAGCCGCCGGTCGGCCGCGCCCGGTGCCGGCCTCGGACTCTCGATCGCGTCGGCCTACGCGAACGCGCTCGGCGGCGAGCTGTCCTACGAGCCGGCCCAGCCGCGCGGCGCACGCTTCACGCTGTCGCTACCGGCAGCTCGAAGCTGAAGCGAAGCCGACAGCACCGAATACACCACACTTCCAGACCTGACCCATGGAGGGATGCGAGTTTGCACATCCGTCCAATGTGTCGAATGGGCCGTGAAGGGATCGAACCTTCGACCTTGGGATTAAGAGTCCCCTGCTCTACCAGCTGAGCTAACGGCCCGAAGCGGCGCATAGTCTAGCCGCGCGATGAAGGTCTTCTCGGTGGTCGGAAACCGGCCGCAGTTCGTGAAAGCAGCCCCTACGTCGGTCGCCCTCCGCCAGCGTGGGATCGACGAAGTCGTCCTGCACACGGGGCAGCACTACGACCGCGAGCTCTCGCAGGTCTTCTTCGAGGAGCTCAGGCTCGAGAAGCCGCGCTACGAGCTCGACCTGCGGACCGCCGACACAGCCGAGATGCAGGCGGCGATTGCCGGGCCGCTGCGCGAGGAGAGCCCGGACTGGGTGCTCGTCTATGGGGACACGAACTCGACGCTGGCCGGCGCGCTCGCCGGCGCCGAGGCCGGTGTCCCGATTGCGCACGTCGAGGCCGGGCTCCGCAGCGGCGACCTCTCGATGCCTGAGGAGCGCAACCGGATCGAGGTCGACCGGATCGCGCAGCTGCTCTTCACGCCAGACGAGCGCTCACGCGACCAGCTGGCCGCCGAAGGCGTGCCCGGGCGGGCCGAGGTCGTCGGCGACGTGATGGCCGACGCGACGCGGCTGTTCGCGCCGATCGCGCGCGAGCGGCTCGATCCGGTCGTGGACGAGCCCTACGACGTGCTTACGATCCACCGCGAGGCGAATACCGAGTCCGAGCGGCTGCGCCGGCTGATCGAGACCCTGAACGCGACGGGGCGCACCTTCGTCTTCCCGGTCCACCCGCGCACGCGCAAGGTGCTGGCCGAGCACGGGATCGAGCCCGCACCGCAGCTGCACGCGGTCGCGCCGGTCGGCTACCTCGAGATGCTCGCGCTCGTCGCCGGGGCGAGAGCCGTGGTCACCGACTCGGGCGGCCTGCAGAAAGAGGCCTACTGGCTCGGGCGTGCCCTGCGTGACGCTGCGGCCCTCGACCGAGTGGGTTGACACCGTCCTCGCCGGCGCGAACACGCTGGTCGACCCGGATGACGCAGGCCGGCTTGCCGAGGTGCTCGGGCAGGCGTCGTTCCCCGAAGACGCACCTGAGCTCTACGGCGACGGCCGAGCGGCGGCGGCCATCGCTGATGCGCTCTATACCCTTACGCGCGCCCGAAACGACTGATGCAGCTCACCCACAACAGTGCGTTGAACGGCTTCAGCGGCAAACCCGCTGAAGCCTCCCTGGTCGGCGCCGTCCAGTCGGCGCCTAGGCTTCCGCCCGCATGAGCACCGTCGCCATCGTCGGAGCCGGCTACGTCGGCGTGCCGCTCGCTCGCGTCTTCGCGGACGCGGGCGACACCGTCGTGCTCGTGGACGTCCAGCCCGACCGTGTCGCGCAACTGAACCGCGGCGAGAGCTACATCGAGGACGTGCCGTCGGAGGTGCTGAAGGCCCACGTCGACGCCGGACTAGTTGCGGCGACGACCGACTACGACGAGCTCAGGGCCGCCGACGCGATCCTCGTCGCGCTGCCGACGCCGCTCTCGGCCCAGCGCGAGCCCGACCTGACGATCCTGCTCGACGCCTCGCGCGAGATCGCGACGCGCCTCAAGCAGGGACAGCTGGTCGTGCTCGAGTCGACCACGTACCCCGGCACGACACGGGAACGGGTCGCGCCGCTGCTCGAGGCGAGCGGTCTCAAGGCCGGCCAGGACTTTCACCTCGCGTTCTCGCCGGAACGCGTCGACCCCGGCCGCGAGGACTGGACGACCAAGACCACCCCGAAGGTCGTCGGCGGCCTGACCGAGAAGTGCACGCGCCGGGCGGTCGAGCTCTACGCGAACGCCATGGACGAGGTGGTCGAGGTGTCGTCGCCCGAGGCCGCAGAGCTGACGAAGCTGCTCGAGAACATCTTCCGCTCCGTCAACATCGCACTCGTCAACGAGCTCGCGCAGCTCTGCGAGCGGATGGGGCTCGACATCTGGGAGATCATCGACGCCGCGGCGACGAAGCCGTTCGGGTTCATGCGCTTCGAGCCTGGGCCGGGCCTCGGTGGCCACTGCCTCCCGGTCGACCCCTTCTACCTCTCCTGGAAGGCACGCCAGTTCGACTTCTACACCGAGTTCATCGAGCTGGCGGGCAAGGTCAACCAGAACATGCCGTACTTCTGCCGCTCCTTGATCTCGCAGGCGCTGAACCACGGCGCCCAGCGCTCGCTGAGCGGCTCGAAGGTGCTCGTGCTCGGCGTCGCCTACAAGGCGAACGTCTCCGACACGCGCGAGTCGCCGGCGCTGAAGCTGATCGAGCTGCTGCGCACGGCGGGCGCCGAGGTCGCCTACCACGACCCGCACGTTCCGGAGCTGCCGACCCACGCGCTCAGCTCGCAGCCGCTCGAGCCGGGCGGCTACGACTGCGTCACGATCGTGACCGCCCACTCTTCGATCGACTACGAGCGGTTGGTCGAGGACTCGAACCTGATCGTCGACTTCCGCAACGCCACCGGCAGGAGCGGCCGCGTGGACGGGAAAGTCTGGAAGTTGTGACCAAGGTCGCCCTGGCCGGCCTGGGCTATTGGGGCCCCAACCTCGCGCGGAACTTCGACGAGCTGTCCGAGCTGACCTGGCTCTGCGACGCCTCGCCCGACGCGCTCGAGCGCTTCACCGCCCGCTACCCCCGGGCCCGCGCGACGACCGACTACGACGAGCTGCTCGCCGACGACGAGCTCGACGCGGTCGTGGTCGCCACGCCGGCGGTCACGCACTACGAGCTGGCCAAGCGGGCGCTCGAGGCGGGCAAGCACGTGTTCGTCGAGAAACCACTGACGATGAACGCGGCAGAGGCAGAGGACGTGATCGCGATTGCTGAGGCAAGCGACCGCGTCCTAATGCCAGGGCACCTGCTGCTCTACCACCCTGCCGTCAAGAAGTTGAAGGAGCTCATCGACGCGGGTGAGCTTGGCGACATCCTTTACGTCTACTCCAACCGCCAGAACCTAGGGATCATCCGCAAGGACGAGAACGCGCTTTCGTCGCTTGGCTTTCACGACCTCTCGGTGATCCTGCACCTGCTCGACGAGGAGCCGTCCGAGGTGTGGGCGCACGGTAACGCGTTCCTGACGCCGGGCGTGGAAGACGTCGTCTTCTGCTACTTGCGCTTTCCCTCAGGGAAGATCGCGCACATGCACCTCTCGTGGCTGGATCCCCACAAGATGCGGAAGATCACCGTCGTGGGGAACGAGAAGATGGTCGTCTTCGACGATATGGAGCTCGAGCGCAAGGTGACCATCTACGAGAAGGCCCCGTGGCAGCCAGCACAGACGTACGGGGAGTGGCAGACGCGGACCGGCGACATCTTCAGCCCGAAGATTGCAAGTGACGAGCCGCTACGTCTTGAGTGCCGCCGCTTCCTTGAGCTCTGCGCTGGCGATGGGGACGCTCGCCGTGTCGCACAGGACGGTTTGACGGTCGTCCGCGCGCTCGAGCAGCTGCAGGCATCGCTCGTCGCGGCTCCGGCATGAGCGAGATCGCCGAGACCGCAATCGTCTACCCGGGGACAGTGATCGGCGAGGGCTGCAAGATCCTCGACCATGCCGTCGTCGGCAAGCAGCCGACGCTTTCGCCGCGCTCGACGGCGAGGCGCGAGGAGCTGCCACCGCTCGAGCTGGGCGCGGGCACGATCGTCTCGACCGGCGCGGTCGTCTTCGCCGGCACGACTGTCGGCGAGCGCGTGATCGTCGGCGACCAGGCCTGCGTGCGCGAGCGCTGCGCGATCGGCGACGACGTCGTGGTCGGCCGCGGCTCGCTCGTCGAGAACGACACCTCCGTGGGCGCGCTGACGAAGATCCAGGCGCACGCCTACATCACCGCGTACTCGCTGCTCGAGGACAACGTCTTCATCGCGCCGTGCGTGATCACGACGAACGACAATTTCATGGGGCGGACCGAGCAACGTCGCGAGCTGATGAAGGGTCCGACGATCCGCCGCGGCGCCCGCGTGGGCGGCGGCGCGGTGCTGCTGCCCGGGATCGAGATCGGCGAGGAGGCGTTCATCGGCGCAGGCGCGGTCGTCATCCGCGACGTGCCCGCTCGGGCGCTGATGGTCGGCAATCCCGCGCGGCAGCTGCGCGAGGTCCCGGAGGAAGAGCTCCTAGAAAGCTAGGCGGATGCGGTAGGGCCCGAAGCCCGGCCGCGCGAGCCGAACCTGCAGCGTGTACCAGGCCGTACGGTGCGCCTTGAAGCGGATCCGCTCGGGCGCGCCGGCGGGGTGGATCGAGCGCCGCGCGCGCAAGTCGGAGCGGGCGTCGGCGAGCGCATGGAGCCCCGGCTTCCAGAGAACGATCGACGGATCGATCTTCGGGCCCACCTCATTGGCGACAGCCGCAACGAGCACCGAAAGCCGCTGGCCACGAACGAGATGGATCCGGTAGACGTCGTTCGGGTCGTCCCACCAGTCGAGCGTTGCCGACGCCGACATGCGCTTGTAGACGATCGCGGCTTCGAGACCGGCGTCATCGTTCGGCTCGAACCGGTCGGCGGGGGGCGGCGGGTTCTGGAGCGCGTCGAGCGCGGCGCCGACGTCGAGCCGGCCGAAGCCGCTGAGCGAGTCCGGTCCCAGGCTGCAGTCGTCGCAGCCGTTGGCGGGCAAGGCGTCGACGGCGCTCAGCTTCAGGAGGGCGCTCACCTGGTCGGGCCGCAACGCGGGCTCCTCGCCGAACAGGAGCGCCGCGGCGGCAGCGACCTGGGGCGAGGAGAACGACGTGCCGTCGGCGTGCTTGTAGTCCTTGCCGCCACAGCTCGAGTAGCCCTGCTCGACGCAGGCGGAGAGCGCCGTGAGCGGGCGCGGGAAGAGCGAGAAGATGTCCATCCCGGGGGCGATCAGGTCGACGTAGCGGTCGTCGCGGTTGGAGAAGCTCGGCACGCCGCCGGAGCGCCCGTAGGCCCCGACGCCGAGCACGTGTGGGAAGGCCGCCGGGTAGCTCGCCCACGGCCAGGGCTTCTCCGGCGCGTCGTTGCCGTTGCCGGCCGCCGCGACGACGAGCGCTCCGTGCCGGACGGCGTACTCGATCGCCCGCTGCTCGACCCTCGAGAAGCCGTCGACGCTCGGGTCGCTCGGGTCGCGCGTGCTGCCGAGGCTGAGGTTGACCACCCGCGCGCCCTGCTGAACTGCCCAGCGGATCGCGCGGGCCTCCGCACGCGGCGGGATCGTGCCGTCGTCGCGGACGACCTTCGCCACCACCAGGCGCGCCGGCGGCGCGAGGCCCGCGATCCCGGTCGTGTTGTCCGCGATCGCGGCGATCTCGCCCGCGACGAACGTTCCGTGGCCGAGGGTGTCGGCCACGGTGCCGCCGACGAAGCTGCGATGGGCGACGACACGGTTCTTCAGCTCGGGATGGCCGAGCTCGACGCCTGAGTCGATCACCGCGACGCGGACCGTGAACAGCTGCTTCGCGGCGTCGAAGGTGTCGAGCGCGTGGTCACGCCCGAGGTACCACTGACGCGCGAGGTACTGGTCGTTCGGCGGCGCGGTGAGCGCGGCACCCGCGGTCGCCGTGACGGTCAGTCCGAGCGCGGCGACGGCCAGCAGGCGCCTCATGCCGGCACCACCGTCAGCACCGGCGAGAGGCCCGCCGCAAAGCCCTTGCCCGCGACCACGCGCGCGCGGTAGCTACCCGGAGTGAGGTCGACCGAGGCCTGGAAGGCTCCGTCCGCCGTGACGTTCGCAGTCGAGACGGTCGTCCACGCCCCGTTGCTGCCCTGCCGCTGCACCTGGACGGGCGCGCCCGGCAGCAGCGGCTTGACGAGCCCGGTCACCGCGGTCCGGTCGCTCGAGGCGGTCAGCCGCACCGACGGCGCCACCGACAGGCGCACCACGGCGCTGCGCGCGATCCCCGACGAAATGCGGTAGTCGGTCGTCACCTTCGGCGAGAGCGTCGCAGCCACCTGCCCACCGCGCGACTTCAGCACGGCGAGCGTCTTCCACTGGCCGCCGTACGGCCGCGACTCGAGCGTCACCTGCGGGATCCCGCGCGCGAGCCCGACGAGCCGGGTCTTGGTGCCGTACTCCAGCGAGCGGCCTGGTTGCGTCAGGCTCAGCGTCCCCATCGTGAACCACGTCGAGCGAAGCCCGAGCGCGGCGCGCACGCTCGAACCGCTGACCGTCCGATTCCCCTTCGTGCCGATCAGGGTCATGGAACGAACACGGCCGTCCGCGGCCGTGTCGGTGCGCACGTCGAGCAGCGATCCGCGCGAGCCGAGCCGCTTGCCGAGCCGCAGCGCACTGATCTTGAGCGGGCCCCAGTCGTGGTAGGGCGAGAGGGTGTCATAGGGGTCCGGCACGGACACGAGGTACGGCGTCGGCTTCGAGCCGTTCCAGACGTCCTGGACGTTCGCCGTCCGGCCGCCGGAGCTCGAGAAGAAGAAGGTCTGGGCGAGCTCGCCCTTGTAGAGCACGACCTCGCCCGCCGTGCTGTCGACTGCCTCGTGCGCCGAGTCCGACTCGGCGGCCATGCCGCCGTAGACCTGGCTGCGCGTGTCCGGGTAGACGTCGAAGTCGCCGCCGCCGAGCATGTGCGTCAGCGCATAGGTGCGGGCCACGATCGCCTGCGACTTGAGCGCCTCGGCGGGCCAGGTGTCCGGCATCTCGCTCGGGACCACGCCCCAGAGGTACGACTCGAGGCCGACCACGTTCACGACACGCACTGCCTTGCCGCCGGTCACGCGCAGCGTGCCGCGGTAGGCGCGGTTGCCGAGGGCGAGCGGCGCCGTGCCGGGCGAAAAGACGAGGGGCGCCGGCAGCGCCTTCGTCGAGGCGCCGAGCTTCAGCTTCAGTCCCGGCCCCAGTTCCTGCTTGCCGGCCGGCAGCTTGTGCGCCTTGCCAGTCGCGTCGCGCACGGTGAACGGCGCGCGCGAGGAGACGGCGACCCTCTTCGAGCCGGGCGCGAGCAGCACGCGGACGCGCTTCACCGGCGCCTGCCCGAGCTCGGTCCCCGGGTAGTAGTGGATGACGATGTCCTCGGCGGCCCAGCCATGCAGCGCGTAGCCGTAGGCGCCGTACTGCGCCAGCCCGACGCCGTGCCCCCAGCCGTGGCCGGAGACGAAGAAGGTCGCCCTGGACGGCGGCGCCGCGTGCGTCGCCGCGGGTCCCGAGAGACCGAGGGCGGCGAGCAGGGCTGCTGCGAATGTGCTGACCATCGCCTTATAGATCGGCCGAGGGCGTGGAAGATCCAGGCCGGACCGCCACGGCCGGACACCTGAGAGTAGCGCACGGTGCAGCGATTTTCGGCTCGATTGCCCTAAATCCAAACACTTGCGCCGACTAGACTGCCCCGCGCGATGAGGATCCTCGTCACCGGCGCGGCCGGGTTCATCGGCTCGAACTTCGTCCGCTACTGGCTCGAACGTCACCCGGACGACCATGTCGTCGCCTTCGACCTGCTCACCTACGCGGGCAACCGCGAGAGCCTGCCGGACAACGTGCCGTTCGTGCAGGGCGACATCGCCGACGACGAGCTCGCCGAGCAGACGCTGCGCGACGAGCGGATCGAGGTGGTCGTCAACTTCGCCGCCGAGTCGCACAACTCGCTCGCGGTCGTCGACCCCGGACGGTTCTTCCGGACGAACGTGATCGGCACGCAGACGATGCTCGAGGCCGCCCGCCGCACCGGTGTCCAGCGGTTCCACCACGTCTCCACCTGCGAGGTCTACGGCGATCTCCCGCTCGATTCCGACGAGGTCTTCACCGAGGAGACGCCGTACCGCCCGCGCACGCCGTACAACGCCTCGAAGGCCGGCGCCGACCACGCGGTGCGCGCGTACTTCGAGACCTACGAGCTGCCGGTCACGATCACCAACTGCTCGAACAACTACGGCCCGTACCAGTTTCCGGAGAAGGTGATCCCGCTCTTCGCCACCAACGCGCTCGACGACAAGGCGCTGCCGCTGTACGCCTCGACGGCGAACAAGCGCGAGTGGCTGCACGTGCTCGACCACTGCAGCGCGATCGAGCTCGTGCTCGAGCGCGGGCGACTCGGCGAGACCTACAACGTCGGCTCCGGCGTCGAGAAGTCGATCGAAGAGATCGCCGACGCCGTCCTCGAGCACACGGGCAAGCCGGAGTCGCTGAAGACGATCGTCCCCGACCGTCCCGGCCACGACCGGCGCTACCTGCTCGACTCGACCAAGCTCCGCAAGGCGCTCGGCTGGAACGACGAGATCGCTTGGGAGGACGGCATCGCCCAGACGATCGCCTGGTACGCGGAGAACCGCGAGTGGTGGGAACCCCTCCGCGACCGCGCGCCGGTGGACGAAGCCGCCTGGCGCTAGTAGCACGGGGGAACCCCTGGTTCCCCCGTGAGCCCCCTCCTTTCGTGACGCCTGAGGAGCTCGCCGCGCTCAACGTGCCGGCCGCTGTACTTGCCGTGCGACGGCTTTGTCAGTGTGTGCCTCCCGCCGGGCGAAGCCCGGCTCCGGCGGCCACTCCCATCTATCCAAGAACGTCCTCTACCTGAGCCGCTCGAGGCAAGCGCGTAGGCCCTCGCGCCAGTGCGGTAGCTCCGGCGCGCTTTTACGCTCGCTGCGTAGGACCGAGTACGCAGGCCGCGGGGCCGGGCGCCCGAGCTCTTCCGTCGTGATCTCGCGCACGCGGCAGTCGATCCCGGCCTCCTCGAAGATCGCGCGGGCGAAGTCGGCCCACGTGCACTCGCCCTCGGCGGCGACGTGCCAGATTCCCTGCGGCAGCGCCAGCAGCTCGCGCGTCGCCTCGGCCAGGTGTCCGACGTAGGTCGGCGAGCCAAGCTGGTCGGCGACGACGCTGACTTCGTCCCGCTCGGCGCCCAGCCGCAGCATCGTCCGCACGAAGTTCGTGCCGGTCCAGCCGAAGAGCCACGAGCTGCGGACGATCCACCCCTCACGCACCTCGCGCTCGCCCTCGAGCTTGGTGCGGCCGTAGACCGAGAGGGCGCGGGGCTCGTCCGACTCGATGTACGGCTCGCGCTTCGAGCCGTCGAAGACGTAGTCGCTCGAGTAGTAGACGACCGGCACGCCGAGGGCGGCCACGTTGAGGGTGCCGTCCACGTTCACGAGCCGAGCGCCCTCGGGGTCGGACTCGGCGCCGTCGACGTCTGTCCAGGCCGCGGCGTGTAGCACGAGCGAAGCATCGGCCGAGAACGGCTGCGTGACGTCGAGCTCCGCCCGCGTCCGCGCGTCCGCCTCGGGAAAGGCCTCGCCCAGCGCCGCGCCGAGCTGGCCGCTGGCGCCGGTGATCAGGTAACCGCGTCCCGCTCCGACAGGATCGGCGATTGGGTGCTCCAGAGATGGACGACGCGCGGGTCGTTCCAGGGGACGCCGTGCTCGTCGGGGTCGGCCGCGTCGTACTCCTCGGTGACGTGGTAGAGGAAGAGACAGTCGGTCAGCGCCTCGTAGCCGTGCGCATAGTGGCCGGGGACGTAGACCGCGACCGGGTTGTCGTCGCCGATGTCGGCGGTGAACGTCTCGCCGCTCTCGCGGTCGAGCACCACGACCCGCACCATGCCTTGGAGGCAGGCGAAAAGGTCGCTCTGCCCGCGCTCGTGGTAGTGAAGCCCGCGAATCACGCCTTGGCGCGAGAAGGAGAGATTCGACTGGCGCACCGGCGCCGGCAGCTTCGAGGCGCGCATCAGCTCCACGAACCAGCCGCGCTCGTCCTCGAAGCGTTTGAGCGGGAACACCTCGAGGCCCTCGATCACTTGTTCACGCCCGTCTGCTCGATCAGGCGCCCGACCTCGGCGAGGTCCTGCCAGTGCTTACCGCCGTCGTGCCACCAGCCCTCGACCCGCTGGACCTGCAGCTCGCCGCGCCGGGCGAACTCGCGGTTGACGTCGGTGATCTCGAGCTCGCCGCGGCTCGAGGGCTCGAGCGACTCGACGATCTCGAACACCTCGGGCGGGTAGCAGTAGAGCCCTACGACCGCGTCACTGGAGGGCGAGCGCTCGTACCGCATATCGACGACGCCGGCCTTCTCGACGATGTCGCCGACCGAGCCGTCGCCGTTGTAGGCGACCACGCCGAAGTTCTCCGGGTCAGGGACGTCCTTGACGAACACGATCGCGCCGCTGTCCCAGGCCCCGACCGCGTCGCGCTGGGCGTGCTCGAAGATGTTGTCCCCGAGGCAGACCACGAGCCGGTCGTCCGCGGCGAAGTCGCGCGCCATCCCGACCACCTGCGCGATCCCGCCGGGCTCGGTTTGCACCTTGTAGGTCAGCTCGAGCTCGAACAGCAGCTCGCCGCCGCCGCGCTCCTCGACCTTGCCGTCGCCGAGCAGGTCGATGAACTGGCCCGCGTGCTGCTGGCCAGTGACGAGCAGCACTTCTCGGACCCCGAGCCGCTGCAGCAGCTGAAGCGGGTAATAGACCATCGGCCAGCTTCCCACCGGCAGCAGGTGCTTGTTGGTCACGCGCGTGAGCTCGGCCAGCCGCGTCGCGGAACCGCCTGCGCAGATCAGTCCTTTCATGACGAGGATCGTATTGGGCCGGCACTAAGCTAGTGTTTGCTAACTTTTGCCGCAGCCCGGAAGCGAGCATTACCCTTTCACCGAAGACCATGAAGAACCGCACCGACATTGACCGGCTGCACAACGAGATTCAGGAGCTCGTGGACGAGCTCTGGCACCTCCCGCGCTTTGCCGGAGGGCGCCACGGCTTCCGGCCGCAGGCCGACTGCATCCGCAGCGAGGACCCGCCGGAGCTGCGCGTGATCGTCGAGCTGCCCGGCGTCGATCCGGAGTCGATCAAGGTGGTCGCAGCCGACCGGATGCTCGTGGTCGCCGGAGAGCGCCGTCGCCCGCAGGTGAGCGGCCGTTACCGGCAGCTGGAGATCGAGTACGGCCCCTTCCAACGCCGCATCCCGCTCGACGAGCCCGTCGACGCGAGCGCCGCGAGCGCCCGCTACGAGCAGGGCATGCTGGTCGTCACCCTGCCGATCGCGGCAAAGGCGCCGCAGAGCGAGCGCGTGGCGATCGTGATCCGAGGCCGCGCATGAGTGAATTGAATTTCGAAGAGCCGTTCGAGACCACAGACGTCGAGATCCCCCCGACGCTGCCGGTGCTGCCGCTGAAGGAGACGGTCGTCTTCCCCCAGTCGGTCTCGCCGCTCGCGGTCGGCCAGGAGCGCTCGATCCAGCTCGTCGACGACGTGCTCGAGGGTGAGCGCATGCTGGCACTCGTCACCGTCAAGAACCCCGAGGTCGAGCAGCCCGGCTGGGACGACCTCTACGAGACCGGCACCGCCGCAGTGGTGCACAAGATGATCCGCGTCCCCGACGGGACGCTGCGGATCCTCGTCCAGGGCGTCGGCCGCATCAAGCTCGAGCGCCACATCCAGGACGACCCGTACCTGGTCGGCGAGTTCACGGTCGTGCCCGACGAGGTCGAAGAGACGCCCGAGCTCGAGGCGCTGATCCGAAGCGTCCAGAACGAGTTCGGCCGCCTGATCTCGCTCGTCCCCTACCTGCCGTCCGAGCTCGAGCTCGCGGCGGCGAACGTCGACGACCCGGGCGCGCTCTCCCACCTCGTCGCGTCGACGCTGCGCCTGAAGACCGAGGAGAAGCAGAAGCTGCTCGAGCAGAACGACGTCTCCGAGCGGCTGCGCGACGTGCTCCGCATCCTCAAGCGCGAGCTCGAAGTCGTCGAGCTCGGCACCAAGATCCAGTCGCAGGTCCAGTCGGAGCTCGAGAAGGGCCAGCGCGAGTACTTCCTGCGCCAGCAGCTGAAGGCGATCCAGGACGAGCTCGGCGAGGGCGACGAGCAGCAGGCCGAGCTAGCCGAGCTGCGCGAGCAGGTCGAGCAGAAGAACCTCCCCGAAGACACCAAGAAGGCCGTCGAGCGCGAGCTCTCGCGGCTCGAGAAGCTGCCACCGGCCTCGGCCGAGTACGGCGTGATCCGCACCTACGTCGACTGGATTCTGGCGCTGCCCTGGAGCGAGACCACCGAGGACAACCTCGACCTCGAGCGGGCGCGCGAGTTCCTCGACGAGGACCACTACGACCTCGAGAAGGTCAAGGAGCGGATCCTCGAGTACCTCGCCGTCTCGAAGCTGAAGAACGACCTTTCCGGGCCGATCCTCTGCTTCGTCGGTCCGCCCGGGGTCGGCAAGACCTCGCTCGGCCAGTCGATCGCCCGCACGGTCGGGCGCAAGTTCGTCCGCCTTTCGGTCGGCGGCGTGCGCGACGAGGCCGAGATCCGCGGCCACCGCCGCACGTACATCGGCGCGATGCCGGGCACGATCATCCGCTCGCTACGCGATGCCGAGTCGAAGAACCCGGTCGTGCTGATCGACGAGATCGACAAGATGGGCGCGGACTTCCGCGGCGACCCCGCGAGCGCGATGCTCGAGGTGCTCGACCCCGAGCAGAACTCGCACTTCCGCGACCACTACCTCGACCTCCCGTTCGACCTCTCGAAGGTGCTCTTCATCTGCACCGCCAACCAGCTCGAGACGATCCCCGGCCCGCTGCTCGACCGCATGGACGTGATCCAGCTGTCGGGCTACACCGAGGACGAGAAGACCGGGATCGCGCGCAAGTACTTGGTGCCGAAGCAGCTCGAGGCGCACGGCCTGAGCGACGAGCAGGTGACCGTCAGCGACGAGACTCTGCACGTCGTGATCCGCGAGTACACGCGCGAGGCCGGCGTTCGCAACCTCGAGCGCCGGATCGCCGACCTGCTGCGCAAGGCCGCGCGCGAGGTCGCCGGAGGCAAGACGGAGAAGATCCAGATCGATCCGGACCAGGCCCACGCCTGGCTCGGCCCGCGCCGCTTCCCGGCCGACCCGCGCAAGCGCACCTCCGACCCAGGCGTCGCGACAGGCCTCGCCTACACGCCAGTCGGCGGCGACGTGCTCTTCATCGAGGCGACCGCCTACCCGGGCAAGGGCACGTTGACGATCACCGGCCAGCTCGGCGACGTGATGAAGGAGTCGGCGCAGGCGGCGCTCTCATGGGTGCGCTCGCACACCGAGGAGCTCGGCCTGCCGGAGAACTGGTTCGCCGAGCACGACGTGCACATCCACGTCCCGGCCGGCGCCGTGCCGAAGGACGGCCCCTCCGCCGGCGTCACGATCGCGACCGCGATCGCCTCGCTCGTGCGGAACGAGCCGGTCGCCGAGGACGTCGGCATGACCGGCGAGATCACGCTCACCGGCCAGGTGCTCCCGATCGGCGGCCTCCGCGAGAAGGTGCTCGCCGCGCAGCGCTACGGCCTCAAGCGGATCGTGATGCCGCGCGACAACGAGCCCGATCTCGAGGAGCTGCCGGACGAGCCGCGGAACGAGCTCGAGTTCATCCTCGCCGACACGATCGAGGACGTCTTCGCCGTCGCCTTCAGCTCGCCGGGCCGCTCGCGCCCGCAAGCGACACCCGCCTCCGAGCGGCAAGCCGCAGCACCCGTTTAGCGCGAAGCGCGGCTAGGGTAGTAGAGAATCCCCGCCAGCAAGCGAGCGAAAGGACGGCCCCGATGGCCAAGGCGAGAGACCGGATCGAGGATGCGAAGCCCTACGTCAAGCGCGCGCTCGAGGACGAAGTGCTCCGGGAGAACCTGCGCAGCGCCTTCGCCACCGCGCGTGGCGTCTACGACGAGCTGCTCGCCAACCGCGGCGTGACGGGTGTGGCGACGAGGGTTGCAAGTGACAAGGAGATTCAGGACCAGCTCCGCTCGGCGATTCAGGACCTGCGTGACGCAGCCGACCGCGTCCAGGGGCACCACGACCGCAAGGGGCGCAACAGCACGCTGCTCCTCACCGGAATCGCCATCGGCATCCTCTTCAACCCGCTAACAGGCCCCGAGACGCGGCGCTGGCTGAAGGACAAGATCTTCGGCGAGGACGAGGAGTTCGGCTACGGGTCGTCCGGCAACGGCGGCTAGGGCCGTCTAGTCCGCAGCCCGAGCGACCGGGCCACCTGGCCCTCGGTGCCGCGGGCACGCGCTGACATCGCGCGCTGCAGCGAACCGGGCTCGAGCCCGCTCGCCGCGGAGATGTCCGAGACCTGCAGCACGATCGCGGCCGGCTTCGGCGCCGGGTCGGCGATTCCGGTCTTGGCGAGCCAGCTCGCGACGTTCGAGAAGCGCACGTCCTGCAGGTGCTTCCACGCGTCCAGGTAGGGCGTCGGGTTGACCGCGCCGTCGTAGCCCATGAAGAGCAATGCGGACGGGTGCACCTCGAAGTGGAGGTGCGTCGGCGTGCCCTGGGCGTCGCCGGTGTTGCCGACGAAGCCGAGCATCTCGCCCGCCTTGACGTGCATCCCGTTGCGGGCGACCGGCGTGAACGCCGAGAGGTGCGCGTAGTAGAACTCGTTCCCCTGCGAGTCGCGCAGCCAGAGCCGGTTGCCGCCGACGTCGTTCCAGCCGACCGAGAACACGAGCCCGTCGGCGCAGGCGAGGATCGGCGCGCCCAGCGGCGCGAAGATGTCGTCACCGTGGTGCCAGTTCCCGGCGACGTCGCCGCGGAAGGCGCCGAAGCTGTTGCCGTACGACACGGGGCCGTAGACGGGGAAGACGTAGCCGCCTGCGGTCAGCTGCGGCTGCAGGCCGGTGGGCATCGCCAGCAGCGGGCGTGACGAGCGGCCGTTCCTGGTCGGCTCAGGCGCAATGGGTGTCTGCTTCGGCTTCGCGTGCTCCGGCTGCTTCGAGACCGGGCCGGGGGCGACCGGCTTCGGCGCCGGCCCGACACTCGCCTGGACGTTCGCCTCCGCGTAGCCGATCCGGATCTCGGCGCCGGCAGGCAGGGAGCCGTGCGGCGCGGTCAGGTGGACGGCGAGCGCGGTCACGAAGCCGTGGAAGCCTTGCGTACCGCCAGCACCGGAGCTGACGTCCGTGCCTTGCTCGAGCGTCACGAGGTAGCCCCAGTCGCCGAGCTCGACGCGGCCGTTCAGCGCGGCGGCGGTTACCGAGCCGAGCACCGTCAGCGACGAGATGGTCGCGCCGGCGAAGTCGCCTCTCGCAGTGCGGCCGCGGGTCGAGCCGTGCGCCGCGCCCTTGACCGTCTCGGCCGTGATCTCACCGCCGAAGAGGCTGAGCGTCTGCACCTGGCTCGTCGCCGCGGCGACCCCGGAGGTGCCGGAGTCGCTGGAAGCCGACGTGCTGATCGGTCCCGTGCTGACGATTGAGCCGTCGGCCGGGTAGGTAAAGCCGGAGCCGAAGGCGGCGTGGTAGGGCGGCGACGAGATCGCGCCCGCTTCCGCGCCGACCTGGCCGGGCACGACGACGCGGATCGCCACCGCGCCGGCCGACGCGCCCGCAGTCGCGCCGGCGCCGCCGGCGCCTCCCGCCCCTGCGAGCAGGACGAAGAGACCAGCCAGCGCCACGAGAATCGTGAGCCGCTTCCCCACCGTCCACGCATTATGAGCAGAGATGACGGAGTCTGACGCGCGAATTCAGCTGTCGGCGGCCAAATGGCGCTTGGCGAACTCCGAGAAGCGCTGCCGCTCCTCGTCGTTCGGCCCTAGGTGCTCGCCCGCATACGCGGGGTCGGCGGCGACCTCCTCGGCCACTGCCAGCACCTCCCGCACCACCTTCTCGTGGTGCTCGTTGCTCTGCGCCAGCTGCTCGGCCCAGGTCACGCTCTCGTCCGGCTTGACGTCGTTCTCCACGAGCAGGCGCCCGAGCAGGATCCCGACCCGGATGTAGGCGAACGTGCGGAACGCGAGCAGGCGGCGCGGCGAGTCCACCAGCTCGGCGATCTCCGGCCGTTCCGCTTGGATCTCGGCGACGATCGAGCCGATCGGCTCGTCGACGAGCGGGATCCAGAATTCTTCGACGCTGGCCACGTCAGGAAGCATAGGGCGGTTTTTGCCGCGCCCGCCAGGCCAGCTGGGCGGCGACGGCCAGCATGAGCACCGCGAACAGCCGCCGCAGCGCATGCTCGGGCAGCGACTCCGCGATCTGGACACCCGCCTCCACGCCCGCGATCGCCCCGAGACCCAGCAGGAGCGCCACACGCCAGCGGACGTTCCCGTATTCGCGCTGGCGCCAGACGCCCGCCGCGGCCGCCGGCAGGATCGCGAGCAGCGAGCTTGCCTCGGCATGGAGCTGCGTGAGCCCGAGCACGAGCGTGAGCGTCGGCACGAACAGGATCCCGCCGCCGACGCCGAACAGGCCGGCGAGCACGCCTGCGGCCAGGCCGAGCACCGCCGCCAGCGCGAGCGCCCACATCAGACGAGCAGCCAGATCGCGATGCCGGCCAGGAGCGCGGCGAAGCCCAGTGAGAGCGTGCGCGCGTCGAGGCGCTGCTGTATGCCGGTGCCGAAAACGGCGCCGACCGCAGCGGGCAAGCCGACGACTGCGGCGGCGCCGGGCTTCAGCTCGCCGTGGAATCCGTAGCTGACGGCGCCGACGAACGCGATCAAGCCGACCGCCGCGAGCGAGGTTCCCATCGCCGGCCGCTCGCTGAAGTGGGCGATCAGGATCAGCAGCGGCACGACCACGATTCCGCCGCCAACGCCGAAGACGGCGCTGAAGAGCCCGGCGACCAGGCCGATGAGGAGGTAGCGCACCGCCGTATTCTGCGCGGTGTGGAGGATCGGCTGGCGCGGCTGCGCTCCGAGACCGGCCTGGCGGCCGTGCTGCTCGACGTTGACGGGACGCTTGCGCCGATCGTCGCGCGGCCGGAGCTGGCGGTCGTTCCGGAGGAGACGCGCGCCGAGGTGCGGCGGCTCGCCGGCCGCTACGCGCTGGTGGCGTGCATCAGCGGGCGGACCGGCGAGGAGGCGGCTCGGATGGTCGGGGTCGAGGGGGTCGTCTACGTCGGCATCCATGGGCTCGAGCTCGCTCCCGAGGCCGAGCACTGGCGCGAGGTGCTGCTGCCGTTCGCCGAGGAAGACTGGCCGTGGCTGGAGGACAAGGGCCTAACCGTGGCCTTTCACTGGCGCGAGGCGCCGGACGAGGACAAAGCGCGGCAGACGCTCGAGGCCGTCGCCGAGCGGGCTCGCGCGGCCGGGCTCGAGGCGCGCTGGGGCCGGAAGGTGCTGGAGCTACGGCCACCGGTCGAGGCCGACAAGGGTACGGCGGTGCGCGCGCTGCTAGCGGAGCGCGGCCTCGAGCGAGCGCTCTACGCCGGCGACGACACGACCGACCTCGACGCGTTCCGCGGCCTCGACGGCCTCGAGCTCGCAGTGCGGGTCGCGGTCGCGTCCCCGGAGGGCCCGGCGGAACTGCGGACCGCGGCCGACCTGGTCGTCGCTTCGCCGGCCAAGCTCCTCGAGCTGCTGCGAACGCTCTGACCCCGTGTCTGACACCGGAGTTTTCCGCCCCGAGCAGGGAGTGTGGATCTCTTGTGTCGCTTCCGTTCGCGTGTCTGGCACCTAGGAAAGGGCCAGGAGGGCAACGCCGGCGACGACCACGCAGGCGCCGACTAGCCGCGTCGGCCCGACCCGCTCGTGGAGCACGACCGCGGCGAGCGCAGTCGCGATCACAACGCTCGATTCGCGCACGGCGGCGACCGCCGGCGCGCTCGCGAGCCGCAGCGCGAGCAGCACCAGCAGGTAGGCGGAGGCCAAGGCAGCGCCGATCACGACCGTCGCCGGCGAGACCGCCGCCCGTACCCGAGCGCGGCCGATTGCGAGCGAGTAGACGACGGCCGGCCCGAGCATCACGAGCAGCAGGTACGACCCGGCGGCGGCGTGGCGAATCCCGTAGCGGTCGACCACCGTGTAGCCGGCAATCGCGGCCGCGATCACGATCCCGAAGACGAAACCGCCGAGATCGCCCTTGACGCCGCGGACGAGCAGCACGCCGAGCGCCACCGCAAGCACGCCGATCACGCCGAGCGTGGACGGCAGCGCGCCTCCCGCCGCGACGACGAGCAGCAGTGCCAGCACCGGCGCCAGCCCGCGCGCGACCGGATAGACCAGGCTCAGCTCGTACCGCCGGTACGCGGTCGCGAGCAGGGCGATGTACGCGAGCTCGAGGGCGGCCGAGCCGGTGATGAATGGGATCGCGTCGGCCTCGATCCGCCAGGTCAGCGCGGCCGGCAATGCCAGCACGACGACCAGCGCGAGCAGCGCCACCGCCGAGGCCCCTTCGGTGTCCCGCTCGCGCGCGAGCAGCAGGTTCCAGAAGGCGTGCAGCGCGGCGGCGCCGAGCGCCAGCGCCAGCGCGTCGAGCGGCATGCGCGCGACCGTACCATCGTCGGATGCACCTGACCGAGGCCGTGCTGGCACCGCTGCGCGAGCGCTACGGCGAGCCGCAGCTGCTGCGCTGGGAGGGCGAGGTGAGCGCCGAGGAGTTCACGCTCGCAGGCAGCTCGCCCGAGCGGCGCCACGACGTCACCTTCGTCGTCTTCGACCCCCGCGGGCGGCTCGCGCTGATCCAGAAGCCGTCCTACCCGGAAGGCGTCTGGCGGCCGCCGGGCGGAGGCGTCCGTCAGGGCGAGCACTTCGAGACCGGCGTCGAGCGGGAGGCGAAGGAGGAGCTCGGGATCCAGATCGAGCTTGAGCGGTTCCTTGTCAGCACGGAGGCCACCTTCCGAGCAGCCGACGGCGTGATCGACTGGCGCACGCACGTCTTCTCGGCGCGCACGGACGCGGAGCAGCTGTGGCCGATCGACACGCACGAGATCAGCGCCGCGCGCTGGGGGACAACCGTGGAGCTTGCCGGCCCGATCCGCGCGCGCCTGCTCGAGACCGGCCGCGCGCTCTGGCGCTACCGCGTCGCACTGCACGACGCGGCGCTAGACCAGCTCGAGCAGCTCCCGTAGCTCCCGCACGACCGCGCCGCCCCAGTCGCCGAGCTCACCGCCGGGCGAGTCGACGCCGATCGCGCGCATGCCGACGCGCTCTGCTCCGGCCAGCTCGTCGTTAGCGCCGTCGCCGACGAAGACCGCCTCTCCCGGATCGACGTGCAGCAGCTCCAGCGCCAGGCGGTAGATCTTCGGGTCCGGCTTGCGCAGACCGACCGCGGCCGAGAAGACCTCGGCGTCGAAGAGCCCGTGGAACGCGGTCTCCTCCCAGAGCGAGACGACGTCCTCGCTGCAGACGGTGATCAGGCCGATCTTGAGCCCGCGCTCGCGGAGCGCCGTGATCGTCTCGACCGCGCCCGGGACCGGCGCGAGTCCCTTGCGCGTGACGGCCCGGCGCAGCGAGGTCACCCGTTCGACCGCGTCGGGCGAGAGGTCGAACAGCGCGAGCACGTCCTCGATCGGCCCGGTTTCGCGCATGTGCGCGAGGTCGCCGTACCAGCGCGTCTCGAACTCTTCGATCGTCAGCCCGAGGTGCTCGGCCACCTGCGGCCGCGTCTCGGCCCAGAGGTCCTCGGGCCAGACGGCGATCGTGTTCCAGAGGTCGAAGACGACCGCGCGAACACGGCCCGGGCTCACTTCATCAGCTTCTTTAGCTGCGTCCAGGTGCGCGTGTTGGCGACCTGTCCGGCCGTCAGCCACGCGCGGCGGGCCTGGGCGACGCCGAAGTCGACGTAGTCCAGTGCCTTGATCTGATGCGCGTCGCTCGAGATCACGATCGGCACGCCCGCCTCGCCCGCCAGGCGCGCGTTCACGTCGCGCAGGTCGAGCCGGTCGGGCTGCGAGTTGATCTCGAGGAAGGTGCCGGTCTCGAGCGCCTTCTCGAGCACCCGCTCGAGGTCGATCTCCATCGGCTCGCGCCGCGTGATCTTGCGGCCGGTCAGGTGTCCGATCACGTGCACGTGCGGGTTCTCCATCGTCGCCATGATCCGCTCGGTCGGCTCGCGGTCGAAGGCGGTGTGGATCGACGCGACCACCCAGTCGCGCTCGGCGAGCACCTCGTCGGGCACGTCGAGCGTGCCGTCGGCCTTGATGTTCACCTCGACGCCCTTCAGCAGCTTGAGCGGCTCGACCCGCTTCGCCAGCTCGTCGATCTCCTTCGCCTGCTGCTCCATCCGGCCCTCGCGCAGGTAGTGCGAGTGGTCGGTGATCGCGTAGTACGCGTAGCCGCGCGCCTTGGCGGCCGTGACCATCTCCTCGAGCGAGTTCTTGCCGTCGGCCGACCAGTGCGAGTGCGTGTGCAGGTCGCCGCGCAGCTGGGCCTGCTGGACCAGCTGCGGCAAGTCGCCTGCACGCGCCGCCTCGAGCTCGCCGGCGTTCTCGCGTAGCTCGGGCGGGATGTACTCGTAGCCGAGCCGCTCGTACACCTGCTCCTCGCTTTCGGCCGTGAAGACCTCGCCGCTCTCGACCTCGGTGATCCCGTACTCGGAGACCGAGAAGCCGCGCCGCTGCGCATCCTCGCGCAGCGCGAGGTTGTGCTCCTTCGAGCCGGTGAAGTGCTGCAGCAGGTTGCCGTAGCTCTCGGGCGGGACGACGCGCAGGTCGAAGCGGAAGCCCTCGTGCGAGACGACGGTCGCCTTCGTCGCGCCCTTCGCTACCACCTCGGAGACCCAGCCGAGCTGCGTGAAGTACTCGGTCAGCGTCTTCGGGTCGCTGGCGGTGGCGATGATGTCCAGGTCGCGCACGGTCTCCTTGCGGCGGCGCGCGCTGCCGGCCTCGGAGACCCGATCGGCGACGGGGTGCTCCTTGAGCACCTCGACCACCGCGAGCAGCGCGGGCAGCGCCTGACCGAGCAGGGCACGCGGCGGGCCGGTCGCCTTCTTCTTGCGGGCGGTCGACTTGAGGATGTTCTCCTCGAGCCTCGCGCCGAGGCCGGGGAGCGTCCGCAACCGCTGGGCGCGCGCCGCCTCCTTCAGCTCGGCGAGCGTCGTCACTCCGAGCTCCTGCCAGATCTTGCGCACCGTCTTCGGGCCGAGACCCGGGATGTGCAGGAACTCGACCACCTCGGGCGGGATCGTCTTGCGGCGCTTCGAGAGCGCCTCGATCTCGCCCGTGTTCACGATCTGGACGATCTTGTCCTGGATCGTCGCGCCGATCCCGGGCAGCTCCTTGGCCGTGCCATCGAGCGCCAGCTGAGCGACGGGTGTGCCCGTCTCGCGCACGCGCGCGGCCGCCCGGCGGTAGGCAAGCACGCGGAAGGCCGCCTGGCCCTCGATCTCGAGCAAGTCGGCCAAAAGCTCGAGCTGCTCGGCCACGTCCGCGTTACGGGGGAGCGTCTTCGCCATGACAGCGATCATAGGGGCGTGAAGGCGGTCGTCTGCTTGCCCACCTACAACGAGCGCGAGAACCTCGGGCGGATCGTCGAGGCGCTCGCCGACAAGGGCGTCAGCGTGCTCGTGATCGACGACAACTCACCGGACGGAACCGGCGAGCTGGCCGACCGCCTGGCGGCCGAACACGACCACGTCGAGGTGCTGCACCGCCCACGGAAGGAGGGCCTCGGGCCCGCCTACCTCGCCGGCTTCCGCCGCGCGCTGGCGGAGGGAGCGGAGCTCGTGCTCGAGATGGACGCGGACTTCTCGCACGACCCGGCCGACGTGCCGCGCCTGATCGCCGGGGCCGCCGACGCCGATCTCGTGCTCGGCTCGCGCTACGTGGAGGGCGGCGGTGTCGGCAACTGGGGCCGCGTGCGCCGCTTCGTCTCGAGCGGCGGCTCGTGGTACGCGCGCGTGCTGCTCCGCGTCCCGGTGCGGGACATGACCTGCGGCTTCAGGTGCTACCGGCGCGCGGTGCTCGAGACGCTCGACCTCGAAGCAATCGCCTCCCAGGGTTATGTCTTCCAGATCGAGAGCACCTACCGCACACTCCGCGCCGGCTTCCGCGTCGTCGAGGTGCCGATCACCTTCGTCGACCGCGAGCACGGGGGCTCGAAGATGACCCGCACGATCGTGCTCGAGGCGATCTGGAAGGTGCCGGCACTCCGCCTCCGGGCGCTGACAGGACGCCTGTAGAGTCGAAGCGTGCTCGAGCTGACCGACGAGACCTTCGAACAGGAGGTCCTGCAGTCCTCGACTCCGGTCGTGGTCGACTTCTGGGCTCCGTGGTGCGGGCCGTGCCGCGCGGTCGAGCCGATCCTCGCCCAGCTCGAGTCCGAGCACGAGGGCCGCATCAAGTTCGCCAAGCTCGACATCGACGAGAACCTGCAGACCGCCTCGCGCTACGAGGTGCTCTCGATCCCGACCGCGATCCTCTTCCAGGGAGGCGAAGCTCGCGGAACGGTGATCGGCGCTCGCCCCCGCTCGTACTACGAGCAGGCGTGGGCGGAGTGGCTCACGTAGGGGTCGCCGGCTCGGCAGCCCGCTGCTGCTGCGGCTGCGTGCGCAGCTCACGCACGACGCGGCGCGAGGCCTTCACCGAGTCGGACGACCCGTGCAGGCGGATCCGCGGGTCGAGCAGCGAGTAGAGGATGTCCACGACGAGGTTCGCGACGACCACCGCGACGCTGACCACCAGCACGATCCCGAGAATCACCGGCAGGTCGCTGTTGTACAGCGAGCGGGTGAGCAGCTGGCCCATGCCGCCCAGGGTGAACGCCGTTTCGATGAAGAGCGCGCCCGCGAAGGCGACGCCGACGTCCATCCCGAGCATCGTGACCACGGGGAGGGATGCGTTGCGGAAGACGTGCGCGCGCATGACTGCTCCGGGGGCTCGCTCCCTTGGCGTGCGCGGTGCGGACGTAGTCCTCGTTCAGCTGCTCGAGCAGGCTCGCCCGGATCATGCGCGCGTAGAAGGCTGCGAACAGAGCGGCGAAGGTGAACCAGGGCAGGATCATGTGGTAGGCCCAGTAGCGCGGGCCGCTGCAGAAGTTCGAGCTCGCCGCGTAGTGGTGGAAATCGCAGTAGCCGCCCACCGGAAAGGCGTGCGCCCGCACGCCGAGCAGGTACGAGAGCATCAGCCCCAGCCAGAACGGCTGGCAGGAGATGGCGATCAGGATGAACAGCATCGACCCTCGGTCGATCAGCGAGCGCGGCCGTAACGCCGAAAGGATCCCGATCGGGATTGCGATCAGCAGGCAGAGCACCATTCCGCCGATCACGAGCGACGCGGTGATGGGCAGCGTGTCCTTGATCTCGTCGGTGACCGCGTCCTGCGAGCGAGTCGAGTCGCCGAGGTCGGCGTGCACGACGACGCGGTCGAGGAAGCCGAAGTACTCGCTGACGAACGAGCCGCGGAGGTTGTACGTGGTCTGCAGGTCGCTCGCGAACCCCTGCTGGTTGCGCTGCGCGTTGGTCGAGTCGCCCGGCAGGACGAAGAACATCACGAACGCGATCAGCGTGATCACGAAGAAGAGCATCAGTGCCCACACCAGCCGCCGGAAGATGTAGATCAGCACCGGCCCGTAGCGTTGCTGCTCGCACGTTTCAGCGCAAGTCGCCGGCCCCCCGCCCGCCGAAGTGCTCCCACCCTGCCACGTCTACGGGCTTCCCGAGAAGGCGGATTTCGACTCCCTCGCCCTCGACGCAGCGGCCGATCACGGGAAAGTCGAGCGGGTCGGGGGTCGCGGCGAGGAGCTCGTAGTCCTCGCCGAAGCCGAGGTCCTCGACAGTCGCGCCCGGCGCGAATGAGCCCCGACCCAGGTCGAGCTCGAGCCGGCAGCCCGATCGAGCTGCGAGGTGGCCGGCGTCGACCGCCAGGCCGTCCGAGACGTCGGTCAGCGCATGGGCCACGGCGGCCAGGCGGCGGCCTTCCTCGAGGCGGAGTGGTGGGCGGGCATGGCGGCCCTCGCGAAAGGCCGCGCCCCCAGCGCCGAGCGGGCCGGTGACGACGACGAGGTCGCCAGGTCTGGCCCCGGCGCGTCCGGGCACGCGCTCCGAGCGGCCCACCGCGGTCACGGCCAGCATGAGCTGTGACGCGCTGCTGGTGTCTCCGCCGGCGATCGGGACACCGGGCTCGTTCAGGCCCTCGTAGAGCTCGACTACGTCCTCGAGCTCGAGCTCGGCCGGAGCGGCGAGCGTGACCAGCAGCGCCCGCGGCTCGGCGCCCGAGGCGGCGAGGTCGCTCAGGTTGACCGCAGCCGCGCGGTAGCCGAGCTCACGGAAGCTCGTCCAGTCGAGCCGGAAGTGGACGCCCTCGACGAGCGCGTCCTGCGTGACGACGAGCCCGCCGCCGAGCTCGGCCGCATCGTGCTCGATCCCGCGCGCGAGGCCGCGCCGCTCGAGCTCGGCCAGCAGGCCGTGCTCGCCGAGCTCAGAGAGCCGCATCGATCACAGCCCGTAGCTCCCGCGCCTCGGCCGCAGCACGGATCACGGCCACGCCGCCCGCGCCGGCGCGAATGCAGTCGCCCGCGTTGGACGCGTCGACGCCGCCGATCGCCACGACCGGGATAGAGACCGCACGGCAGATCTCCGCGAGCCCGTCGAGGCCGATCGCCGGGTCGGCGTCGGGCTTCGAGGGCGTCGCCCAGACCGGACCGGCGCCGATGTAGGCGGCGCCCTGCCGCTCCCCGGCGAGCGCTTCGGCGACGGAGCCCGCAGAGGTGCCGAGCAGCAGCGCGGCCTCGAGCGCCCGCTCGGCACCGTCGTCTTCGCGGCCGAGATGGACACCGTTTGCCCCGAGCCGGAATGCCGCCTCGACGTCGTCGTTGACGACGAAGAGCGCGTCGAGCGCATCGAAGCCCTGACCCGCCTCGACCAGCTCCTCCGTGCTCGCGCCCTTGCGCCGCAGCTGCACGACCGTGGCACCGCCCTCGACCGCCGCCTGCGCCGCCGCGAGGTCTTCGACGATCGCGTGCAGCCTCACGAGAGCTCGGCGCGGGAGTCGAGCTTCTTCGGGTCGAGGTCGTAGAGCGCGTCGTAGAGCGCGACGTGGAACGAGCCGGGGCCCTTCGCCTTCCTGGCCGCGTCCTCGCCGGCGACGCCGAAGGCGATCAGCGCCTCGGTCGCGGCCGCGAGCGGGTCGTCCCCACGCACGCCGAGGAAGCAGCCGGTGATCGCGGTCGCCATGCAACCGGTGCCGGTGACCGTGCCGAGCAAGTCGTGCCCGTTGGCGACCGCGTGCACGGTCGAGCCGTCCGAGACGTGGTCGACCGGGCCGGTGACCGCGGCGACCACGCCCAGCTCGCGCGCGGCCTCGCGGGCCAGCTCAGGCCCGCCTGCCTCGCCGACGGCCTCGACGCCGCGAATCTGCGCCTGCTTGCCGGCGAGCGTGGCGATCTCCGCCGAGTTGCCCCGGACGACCGCGACCCGCAGCTCCGCCAGGAGCCGCCGCGAAGTCTCCGTGCGGTAGGTCGTCGCGCCTGCGCCAACCGGGTCGAGCACCACCGGCACGCCCGCCCGATTCGCGGCCAGGCCGGCGAGCACCATTGACTCGACCCAGGTGTCGGAGAGCGTGCCGATGTTGAGCACAAGCGCCGAGGCCGCCCTCGCCATCTCCTCGACCTCCTGCAGCGCGTGCGCCATCACCGGCAGCGCGCCGAGCGCGAGCGTCGCGTTGGCGGTCTCGTTCATGACCACGTAGTTGGTGATCTGGTGGACGAGCGGCTTGCGCTCGCGGATCAGAGCGAGGTCGGCGCCTGCGTTCACGCCGCCCCCTTCAGGCCGAGCACGTCGACCGGGCCGTCGCCCTCGCCGATCTCCGGAAACCCCTGCGCGACCGCGCGCGAGGCCGCCTCGGCCGCACCGCGCGTGGCCTGCTCGAGGGACAGTCCCCGCGCGAGCAGCGCCGCCAGCGTGGCCGAGTGCGTGCAGCCGGCGCCGTGGGTCGCCCGCACGTGGTGGCGCTCGACCGGAAGCTCGAGGTGCCGCTTGCCGTCGAAGAGGTGGTCGACCGGATCGCCGTGACCGCCGGTCACGATCGCCGCAGGCGCGCCGAGCTCCACGAGCCGCTCGGCGAGCTCCCGCTTCGGCCCGTCTCCGACGAGGAGCCGGGCCTCGACCTCGTTCGGCGTCACCACTGCCGCGAGTGGGAAGAGCCGCGAGACCAGCGCTGCGACGGCGTCCTCCCGCAGCAGCCGCGCACCCGAGCTCGCGACCATCACCGGGTCGACAACGAGCTGCACCGGGTGCTCGGCGAGAAAGTCCGCCACCGTCTCGATCACCGCCGTCGAGAAGAGCATTCCCGTCTTGGCCGCGTCAACGCCGATATCGTCGACGACCGCCTCGAGCTGCGCCCGTACGAACTCGGGCGGCAGCTCGTGCACGGCGAGCACGCCGACCGTGTTCTGCGCGGTCAGCGCGACGATCGCGCTGGTGCCGAAGCAGCCGGCGGCGGCGAAGGCCTTCAGGTCGGCCTGGATCCCCGCGCCTCCGCCCGAGTCGGAGCCCGCGATCGTCAGACATCTCGGAACCAAACTGCACTCCCTTCGCCGGTGCGAACCGGATCAGGTTCGACGGGTGTGATCTCAGCCCGTGAGGGCACCCCGGTCGGGCCAGGCTAGCATCGGCGGCATGGGCGAAGCGCGCTACGACGGCATCGCGAAGTGGTACGACGGCTGGCGCCCGGAGCTGACCACGGACGAGCTCGCCGCGCTGATGCGCCTGCTCGGGACGGGCGACGGGCGCTGCCTGGACATCGGCTGCGGGACCGGCGTGGCGACAACGGTGGCTGCTGAGCTCGGCTGGTCGGCCGTCGGCGTCGACGTCTCCGCCGAGCTGCTGGCCGTCGCGCGGGAACGAGGCCTCGACGTGGTCGAGGGCAGTGCGCACTCGCTCCCGTTCGAGGACGAGTCGTTCGACGCTGCGATCTCGATCTGGACGCACACCGACGTCGGCGACTTCCGGGCGGCCGTCGCCGAGGTCACGCGCGTCCTCCGCCCCGGTGCGCCGTTTGTCTATATCGGCGGCCATCCTTGCTTCGTCGGGCCGCATTCGGCCTTCGTCCACGCGCAGGGCACGCCGACATTCCATCCCGGCTACCGGCCGAGCAGGCGCTACGACGGCAGCGCACCGGGCGTCGGCGACCCGGACGGGTTGCGGGCACGTGTCGACTCGAGGCACCTCACCCTGGCGGACTTCATCACCGCCTTCGCGGCCGCGGGCCTGCGAATCGACCGCTTCGAAGAGCTGAGCGACCGCGACTATCCGTACCTTGTCGCCTTGCGGGCGCGCCGGTGAGCGTCGCCGCGAGCTGGGCCGGCTTGCTTGAGGGTGAGGAGCTCGCCCATCTCGAAGAGATACCGGCGCGAGACGCGATCCTCGCGCCGCTGCCCGAGGCGCTCCACCCGCGCGTGCGCGAGGCGCTCGCGGCGCAGGGCGTGGACGCGCTCTATGCGCACCAAGCCGAGGCGTGGGAGGCAGCCGCGCGGGGCGAGCACTTCGTCGTCACCACCGGGACGGCCTCCGGGAAGACGCTCGCCTTCAATCTGCCCGTGCTGGACGCATTGGCGCGGGAGCCGAAGCAGCGGGCGCTCTACCTCTACCCGACCAAAGCGCTGGCGCAGGACCAGCTGCGCGCGCTCGGATCGTTCCGGCTGCCGAAGCTGCGGGCAGCGATCTACGACGGCGACACCGCCGCCGACCGCCGCTGGCAGGTGCGCAAGTGGGCAAACCTGATCCTCTCCAACCCGGACATGCTCCACGTGGGCGTGCTCCCGCACCACGACCGCTGGGGCGACGTGCTCACGAACCTGGCCTACGTGATCGTCGACGAGGCACACGTCTACCGCGGCGTCTTCGGCTCGCACGTCGCCAACGTGCTGCGGCGTCTGCAACGACTCGCGCGGGTCTACGGCGCCGACCCGCAGTTCCTGCTCGCCTCGGCCACGATCGCCAACCCGGGCGAGCTGGCCACAAGACTGCTCGGAGTGGAGACGACCGTGATCGGCGACGATGCCGCCCCGCGCGCCGGGCGGACGGTCGCACTCTGGAACCCCCCGCTGACCGACGAGGAGCTGGGGCTGCGCGCGTCGGCGCTCGGGGAAGCCTCCAAGCTGATGGCCGACCTGGTCGAGCGCGGCCTGCGGACACTCTGCTTCGCCAAGAGCCGCCGCGGCGCCGAGCTGATCCACCGCTTCACCGCCGACCGGCTCGGCGACGACTCGCGGCTTTCGCCCTACCGCGCCGGCTACACGCCGCAGCAGCGGCGCGAGATCGAGCGGCGGCTGCTCGAGGGCGAGCTGCTCGGCGTCAGCGCGACGAACGCGCTCGAGCTCGGGATCGACGTCGGCCTGCTCGACTGCGTGATCTCGGTGGGCTTCCCCGGCACCGTTGCCTCGCTACGGCAGCAGTGGGGTCGTGCCGGCCGGCGCGGGCACGGGCTGGCGGTGCTCGTCGCCAGCGAGGACGCGCTCGACCAGTACTTCATGCGCGAGCCGCGAGCGCTGCTCGGAAGGCGCGTCGAGGCCGCGATCCTCGACCACGAGAACCCGCGCGTGCTCGACGGCCATGTCCGGGCGGCGGCCTTCGAGGCGCCGCTCGACGACCGCGACCGCGAGGTGCTCGGCGACGCAGCCCTGGAGCGTGCGGCGGTGCTCCCCGACCTCCGGCACACGAAGGCCGGCTACGTCTGGGCCGGCCGCGACTACCCAGCCGCGCGCGTCTCGCTGCGCTCGACGGGGCCGGAGTCGTTCACAATCGTCGACGGCTCCAGCGGCACGGTGCTCGGGATCGCCGAGCGGGAGCGCGCCTTCACCACTGTGCACGAGGGCGCGATCTACCTCCACCTCGGCGAGAGCTACCGCGTCCGCGCCCTTGACCTCGAGACGCGCACCGCCCTCGTCGAGCCCTTCTCCGGCGACTACTACACGCAGGCCAAGACCGAGGCGACCACCGCGATCGTCGAGCCGCGGCGGTCCGACCGGCGGCTCGGCGTGGAGCTCACCTTCGGCTCGGTGGTCGTCACCGACCAGGTCGTCGGCTACCAGAAGAAATCGATCCAGACGCAGGAGAGCCTCGAGCTCGTCCCGCTCGAGCTACCGCAGACCGAGTTCGAGACGGAAGCGGTCTGGTTCCTGCCCGAGCCCTGGATGCTCGAGGGTCTGGAGCAGATGCGAATCTCGGGTTCCAGGGGCGCCGCTGGCGGTGCGGGGCCGGAGGGCACAGTGCTGAAAAGCACGGGCCCGGAGAGCACCGTGCCGACAGCGGCGTCAGGCGGCGGCGGAGCCGGGCTTCGCCCGGCGGGAGCCGCCGCCGGCCTGGGACGCGAGACGAGGCTGCTCGGGTCGCTGCACGCTGCCGAGCACTCGCTGATCGCGCTGCTGCCGCTGTGGGCGATGTGCGACCGCTGGGACATCGGCGGGCTCTCGACGAACCTGCACTTCCAGACCGGGCGGCCGACGATCTTCGTCTACGACGGCCACTCCGGCGGCGTCGGGATCGCCGAGCGCGGCTTCGACGTCTTCGAGGGCTGGGCCGAGGACACGGCGAAGCTGCTGCGCGGCTGCCCGTGCGAGCGGGGCTGCCCGTCCTGCGTGCAGAGCCCGAAGTGCGGGAACCTGAACGAGCCGCTCGACAAGCCGGGCGCGCTCACAGTGCTCGACCGGATGTTGAGCTCGGCGTAGGAGCGGTCTAGAGCTGCGGGCCGTAGAGACCGGCCGGCGGCGGGCGGGGAACCTCCTCGGTCGGAAAGACCCCGGTCTCGGGGTGCAGGTCGAGCGACCGGCCGGCCGCGCATTCGCCCGACTGATAGTCGGTCGGCATGAACGACTGCAGCGACAACAGGTAGCTCGCGACCGTGGCGCCTTCCTTGCGCGAGCCGCCGAGCGACTCGACCGTGAAGGCGACCTCCTGGATCGCGTAACACTGCGCGAGCGCCTCGTCCGCCCAGCCGCGCATGTGAATCGACTCGTGCGCGAGCGTGACCAGCGCTTCCGCCATGTCGTTGGCCCGTTCGGAACAGGCCGTTGCAGCAGGATCGCCGCTGCCGGTGAAGCGGTTCCAGTCGAACTCCGCCAGGCACGCGAGCTCCGGCGCCTCGGGCCGGCGACGGAAGCGAGCGAGCTCCTTGCACATCCCGCGCGTGACATGCGTGTATGAGGCGGCACGGCCGTTCGGGAACGGCACGTCGCCGAGATTCCCGTCCACGTTCACGATCGAATGCCAGAAGCTCTCGCAGCGGACGTGCGCCGGTCGGCCGGCGAGCTCCGAGGCGAGGGCGCCGAGCGCACGTTCGTTGCCGGAGCGCGAGTGTTTCTCGGCCGCCCAGCCGCCGCATACGAGCACAACAAGGATTAGTGGCGCCGCAAACCGCATCCCACAGATATCGGCACGACGGGTGTCGATCACCAGCGTTTCCGTTCGTCGTACTCTCGTAAGCGACCGAAGGAGGGCGAGATGCAGTACATGCTGCTGATCTACGGCGACCAGGAGAGCTGGAAGTCGCGCAGCGAGGAAGAGAACGGCCAGATCATGCAGGACTACATGCAGTTCACCGAGGACCTGCAGAACAGCGGTTCGATGGTCGCAGGCGACGCGCTCGAGCCGACGCAGACCGCGACCACCGTCCGCGTGCGCAACGACGAGACGCTCACCACCGACGGGCCGTTCGCGGAGACGAAGGAGCAGCTCGGCGGCTACTACATCGTCGACGTCGGCTCGATCGACGAGGCGCTCGAGTGGGCGGCCAAGATCCCCGGCTCTCGGCACGGCTCCGTCGAGGTCCGGCCGGTGATGGTCTTCGAGGGGGACGGCTCGTCGTAGAGGACGTCTTCCGGGAGGAGTGGGGGCGCACTCTCGCGATCCTCGCCCGCGCGCTCGGCGACGTCGAGCTCGCCGAGGACGCGGTGCAGGAGGCGTTCGCCGCAGCGCTCGAGCGCTGGCCGCGCGAGGGCGCCCCCGCCAACCCGGGCGCGTGGCTGCTGACGACCGCGCGCAATCGCGCGATCGACCGGATCCGGCGCGAGCAGAACCTGCGCCGCAAAACGGAGCTGCTGGCGGCGCTCGAACCGCCGGCCGACGAACAGGAGGACGCGATCCCCGATGAGCGCCTGAGCCTGATCTTCGCCTGCTGCCATCCGGCACTCGCGACCGAGGCCCAGGTGGCGCTGACGCTGCGCACACTCGGCGGCCTGACCACCGAGGAGATCGCGCGAGCCTTCCTCGTTCCCGAGCCGACGATGGCGCAGCGGCTCGTGCGGGCGAAGAAGAAGATCCGCGCGGCCGGGATTCCGTTCCGCGTCCCGCCCGACCACCTCCTGCCGGAGCGGCTGCGCTCGGTGCTCGCGGTCGTCTACCTGATCTTCAACGAGGGCTACGGGCCGCCGCCGCGCGAGGAGCTCTGCGAGGAGGCGATCCGGCTCGGCAAGGTGCTGGCGGTGCTGATGCCCGACG
Source organism: uncultured Actinomycetes bacterium (assembly GCA_963772975.1). GTDB lineage: Bacteria > Actinomycetota > Thermoleophilia > Gaiellales > Gaiellaceae > AC-32. The sequence goes on along the minus strand of CAVYZH010000010.1, from coordinate 354,283 downwards.
AGCCCGAGGCGCTCGGGCTGCTCGCGCTGATGCAACTCCACGACGCCAGGCGGGCCGCCCGGCTCGACGCCGACGGCGCGCTCGTCCTGCTGGACGACCAGGACCGCTCGCTCTGGGACAAGGCGAGGATCGCCGAGGGTCGCGCCGCGCTCGACCGGGCGCTGCCGCTGCGGCGACCGGGCCCGTACCAGCTGCAGGCGGCGATCGCCTCGCTGCACCTCGCGCCCGAGGTCGACTGGCCGCAGATCGCCGCGCTCTACGGCCGGCTCACGTCCATCGCGCCCTCGCCGGTGGTCGAGTTGAACCGCGCCGTGGCGGTGGCGATGGCGCAGGGGCCTGCGCGCGGGCTCGAGCTGATCGACGGGATCGACGGGTTGGACGGCTACCGGCACCTGCACTCGGCGCGGGCCGACCTGCTGCGCCGGCTCGGCCGCGGCGACGAGGCCGCCGAGGCGTACGGCCGCGCGCTCGAGCTGGCGCCGCAGCCCGCCGAGCGCGCGTTCCTGGAACGGCGGCTGGCCGAAGTACGATCCTCGGCGTGAGCGTCGAGGAGAAGGTGTACGGCTGCCAGTCGATGACGGGCGCGCTCCGGCGCGCGCTCGTCCGCGCGCCCCGGGCGGAGGACCTGCACGGCTGGCAGAAGTGCGGCTGGCGCGCCGAGCCGGACGCGGACGCGATCGCCCGCGAGCACGAGGCCTTCTGCTCCCTGCTCGAGGACGTCGGCGTCGACGTGGTGCTCGCCGAATCGGACGCCGCCGGCAACCCGGATGCGATCTACACCTACGACCCGGCGCTCGTCGCCGACGAGGGCGCGCTGCTGCTCTACCCGGGCAAGGAGTGCCGCCGGGCCGAGGTGCACGCGATGGCCGAGGACTTCGAGCGGGCCGGTGTACCGGTCGCTGGACGGCTGAGCGAGCCGGCCTGGGCCGAGGGCGGCGACTGCTGCTGGCTCGACGCGCGCACATTGCTGGTCGGCTGCGGGTACCGCACGAACGCGGCCGGGATCGCCCGCCTGCGCGAGCTCCTTCCCGAAGTCGAGGTTGTCGTCTTCGACCTCCCGCACTGGCACGGGCGCGACGAGGTGATGCACCTGATGTCGCTGATCAGCCCGCTCGCGCCGGATCTGGCGGTCGTCTACGAGCCCCTGCTGCCGACGAGGCTCGCGCAGCTCCTCGAGGCCCGCGGGGTTGAGCTCGTGCGGGTACCTGACGAGGAGTTCGCGTCGATGGGCTCCAACGTCCTGGCCCTGGCCCCAAGGGTCGCGCTGGCCGTCGAGGGCAACCCACGGACCCGGGAGCGCATGGAGCGAGCCGGCGTCGAGGTGCTGACCTACCGCGGCGAAGAGCTCTTGAAGGGCGACGGGGGGCCGACGTGCCTCACGCGCCCGCTGCTCCGAACTTAAGGGCGAGACGGTTACGCGGTTCGCCGCGGGCGAAGAACGAGCTCGCCGCAGTCGGGCACGTTTGCTCGAGCGCCTCCAGGCATCCGCCGCAGAAGGTGCACTCGTGCGAGCAGATGTACGCCACGCCGTCCGCGGCCGCGATAGTACGGCCATGAGCGAGCGGGAGGCACGGGGCGGGACCGTGATCGTCGGCGGCGGGTTCGCCGGCAGCTACGTCGCGCGCATCCTCGGGAAGCGCGGCGCCACGATCGTCAGCCCGGAGAACTCGATGCTGTTCACACCCCTGCTGCCCGAGGCCGCCTCGGGAACCCTGGAGCCGCGCCACGTGGTCGTGCCGCTGCGCGTGATGTGCCCCCACTCCGACGTGCTCCTCGGCCGGGCGACCGAGCTGGACTTCGCCGGCGGACGGGTCCAGGTCGAGACGCTGGAGGGGCACGTCACCGTGAGCTATCGCGAGCTCGTGGTCGCGCTTGGCTCGATCTCGCGGGCGCTCCCGATCCCGGGCCTGGCCGAGCACGCACTGGGCTTCAAGAGCCTCGCCGACGCGATCTACCTGCGCAACCATGTCTTGCAGCGGCTCGACGCGGCCGACGCGGCCGCAACCGACGAGCACCGCGAGCGCGAGCTGACCTTCGTCTTCGTCGGCGCCGGCTACGCGGGCGTCGAGGCGCTCGCCGAGCTCTCCGACCTCGTCCGCGACGCGCTCCGCTACTACCCGAGCCTACGACACGCGCCGCAGCGCTGGGCGCTGGTCGACGCTGCGCCGAAGATCCTGCCCGAGATCCCGGCCCCGCTTGGCGAGTACGCCGCCGAGCAGCTGACCAAGCGTGGGGTCGAGATCCGCGTCGGCACGACGCTCGAGTCGGTCGAGCAGCACGCCGCGCATCTCTCCAGCGGCGAGCGCTTCCCGACGCACACCGTCGTCTGGACGGCCGGTGTGAAGGCAAACCCGATGCTCGCAAGCTTCGAGCTGCCGCTGGACGAGCGCGGCCGGGTGAAGGTGGACGAGCAGCTTCGCGCCGAGGGCCTGGAGCACGTCTGGGCGCTCGGAGACTGCGCCGCCGTGCCGAACCTCGCCACGCCGGGCGCGGTCGACCCACCCACCTCGCAGCACGCGCTCCGTCAGGCCCGCCGCCTCGCCAAGAATCTCTCGGGCGAGCAGAAGCCCTATCGCTATCGCATGCTCGGCCAGGTGGCGACGCTCGGCCGCTACAAGGGCATCGCCGACGTGCTCGGCCTCCGCTTCACCGGCTTCCTCGGCTGGTTCATCACGCGGACTTACCACCTTTACCAACTGCCGCTCTTCTCCCGGAAGCTGCGCGTGGTGACCGACTGGACGACCTCGCTCTTCTTCCGCCGCGACATCGCCGAGCTCTCGATGCTCGGCCACCCCGAGCGCCTCGATGCTTGACGCCGTGAGATCGTCTGCCCCGGGGCCCAGGCGCGCCAGATTGTGCAGCCGGGCCGGCGAGATCGCGGGGTTAAGCATCTAATGCGTGACGAGCTCGCTCGTTCGTACGACTTCATGGCGCGTGGGGACATGAGCGGCACCCGCGTGGAAGCGTCGCCCTTCGGGCGCGCCGTCTACACGGACGAGCTGCCGCGGCGCCTGGACGGCAACTACCTCTGGGTCGACCAAGCCGCGGAGCCGGAGGAGCTCGTCGCCGAGGCCGCGCGGCTCGAGCGACGGCTGATCTTCGTTCCCGACCCTGAGCTCGGCGACGCGCTCGCGCCCTGGTTCAAGCAGCAGGGCTGGCGGATCGACCGCCACGTCGTGATGGCCCAGCTGCGCGAGCCCGAGCGCGAGGCCGACCTCTCGCTCGTGCGCGAGGTCGCGGAGCCCGACCTGCGCGAGGCGCGCAGGCGCGTGCTTGCGAACGAGCCGTGGGCGACTCCAGCGGTGCTCGAACAGATCTTCGCGGCCAAGGCCCTGATCGGCGAGCGCGTCCGCACCCGCTTCTTCGCGGTCGAGCTCGACAACGAGGTGGTCAGCTACACCGATCTCTACCTGGACGGCGCCGACGCGCAGGTCGAGGACGTCGGCACGGTCCCGGAGCACCGGAACGAGGGACGTGCCAGCGCGGTCGTGCTCGGGGCGATCGCCGAGGCCAGGAAGGCAGGCGCCGAGTTCATCTTCCTCGTCGCCGACGCGAACGACTGGCCGAAGGTGCTCTACGGCCTGCTCGGCTTCGACGAGGTCGGCCACTACACGAAGTTCTTCGCCCCGCCCGCGAAGTGAGCGCAGCCCTCTCCGTCAGCGCGCTCGAGAAGCGTTATGGCTCGACGACCGCGCTCGCGGGAGTCGACCTCGAGGTCAAGGAGGGGGAGCTCGTCGGCCTGCTCGGGCCGAACGGCGCCGGCAAGTCCACGCTGGTCAAGATCGCCTGCGGGCTCGTCCGGCCCACCCGCGGCCAGGCCGAAGTCTGCGGTGCCCGCGCGGGCTCGCTCGACGCGCGACGCCAGATCGGCTACCTGGCCGAGCTCTTCCGTTTTCCCGGCTGGTACTCGGCCGACGAGCTGCTCGTCCTCCACCAGCGCCTCGCGGGCTCGCGCGGCGGCGGCGCGGAGCGATCGGAGTTGCTCGAGCTGGTCGGCCTGGCCGACGCCCGCGACCGCCGGGTCGAGGCGATGTCGAAGGGGATGCAGCAGCGGCTGGGCATCGCTCAGGCGCTCGTCGGGGCACCGCCGTTGCTCCTGCTGGACGAGCCGACGAGCGCCCTCGACCCGGTCGGCAGGCGGACGGTGCGGCAGCTATTGGAGGAGCTTCAGAGCCGCGGCACCTCGGTCCTGCTCAACTCGCACCTGCTGAGCGAGATCGAGCTCGTCTGCGACCGCGTCGTGATCCTGCTGCGCGGGAAGGTCGTCAGCGAAGGCTCGCCCGCAGAGCTGAGCCGCGGGCGCGGCGTCGAGATCGAGACGGACGAGGGAACGCAGGTCTACGAGGGCACGCGCGAGGACGTGCCGCGCCTCGTCGCCGAGCTGGTCGGCGCCGGCCGCAAGGTCTACGGCGTTCAGGTGCTGACCTCGACGCTCGAGGACACCTACCTCGAGGCCGTCGGAGGTGAGACCTCGTGAGCGCGATCGTGACGATCGCCGGCTACGCGCTGCGCGAGGCGCTGCGTCGCAAGGTGTTCGCAGTCGTCCTGCTGCTGACCGCCGGCTTCCTCTTCCTCTACTGGCTCGCGAACCACTATCTCTTTAGTGACGTCAACAACCTCGGCTCGCCGTCGCCCGCGATCGAGCCCCGGACCTTTGCCGGCGCGTTCATGGTCGGGCTGGCGATGTTCTCGACGCTTTTCCTGGGCGTCGTCCTTGCGATCTTCCTGACGCTCGGCGCCGTTCGCGGTGACGCCGAGCGCGGGTTGCTGCAGCCGCTGCTCGTGCGCCCGGTGTCGCGACCGACGCTGCTGCTCGCGCGCTGGCTCGGCGCGATCGCGGTCTCGACGCCGTACGTGATCGCGGTCTACGCAACCGCCGTCGTGATTACCGGCCTTACCGGCGACTGGTGGCCGGACCACGCCGTGGTGCCGGCGATCGAGCTCGCCGGCGGCGTTGCGATCGTGGCGGCGCTCTCGCTGCTCGGATCGGTCTTCCTTACCGCGACCGCGAACGGGATCGCGATCTTCATGCTCTTCGGGGCAGGCCTCGTCTCCGGGCTGCTCGGCTCGATCGGCCACGCGCTCAACTCGCACCGCCTCGAGCACTGGGCGACGATCATCGCGTGGGCTGCGCCGTTCGAGGCGCTCTACCAGGACGGCCTGCGCCAGATCACCGCCGACACGATCGGCTTGACCGGCTACCTGATCCAGCTCGGGCCGTTCGGCGGCGCCAACACGGGCGGCTCGCCGGTGCGCCTGTGGGCGTGCGCCTACCTGCTCGTCGTAGGGCTCCTCGCCGCGTTCGCGTTCTCTCGGCGAGACTTGTGATCACCAGGCGCTCTTGCGCCTGCTCCTTGCGAACGCGACGCGCTTCTTCTTCTCCTCGGAGCGAAGGCGAGCGTCCTGCTTGGCGGCCAGCCGGCGCAGCTCGCGTTGCAGCGCCCGGTAGCTCTGCAGCCGCTCCCGCGGTAGCCGGCCCTCGCCGATCGCCTCCTGCACCGCGCAGCCGGGCTCCTGCAGGTGGGCGCAGTCGTTGAAGCGACAGCCGGCGGCCAGCTCGTCGACGTCGGCAAAGGCCTGGTTGATGCCCTCGTCGGCGTCCCAGAGCTGAACCTCGCGCAGACCGGGCGTGTCCACGAGCAGCGCACCGCCCGGGAGCCGGATGAGCTGGCGCGCGGTGGTGGTGTGACGGCCCGTACCGTCCTCCGCGAGCTCCTTCGTCGGTTGCGCATCGTGCCCGAGCAGACGGTTGGCGAGCGTCGACTTGCCGACTCCGGAGGAGCCGAGCAGGGCGACTGTCTTCGCGGGCGGCGAGATACGGCGCGAGCTCGTCGAGCCCCTCGCCGGTGACGTTGCTGACCACGTGGGCGGGCGCGCCGACCGCGACCTGCTCGGCCTGGAGCAGCAGCGCGAACGGGTCGTCGCAGAGGTCGGCCTTCGTCAGGACGAGCGCCGGCAGCGCGCCGCTCTCCCAGGCGAGCGTCAGGTAGCGCTCGATCCGGGACGGGCTGAAGTCGTCGTCCAGCGCGGTGACGACGAACACCGTGTCGACGTTGGCCGCGAGCACCTGGGCCTCGGTGTTGCCCTGGGTGACCTTGCGCGCGAACGCGGTACGCCGCGGCAGCACGGCGTGGATGACCTCGTCGCGAAGCGCGACCCAGTCGCCGACGGCCGGCAGGTCGGCACCGGAGGACGCGTCGTGCAGCAGGCGGCCGGCGACGTGCGCGCGCAGCTCGCCGGCCTCGGTGAGCACGTCGTACTCGCCGCGGTGCTGGGCGGACACGCGCCCCGCAATGCAGTGGTTGTGTGGCTGGAGCGCGGCCGCGAAGCGGTCGTCCCAACCAAGGTCTTGCAGGTTCAAGCGAACTCCTTTCAGAAAGGGGTGAACTCCGGGCAGTGCCCGAGGCTCAGGAGCTCGCTACCAGTGAATGCCGTGGCGGGCCGGGGAGCCTCAGGCTCTGCGACCGGAGAGTGCAATCGTCGTCATGTCGCACCTCCTTTGCCGAAAACAGCGAACTGGCGCAGGGTAGCCGTTAGCGAAGGCGGCGTAAAGCAGCCGACAGCGACTGCTTCGTCCTCAGTACGCCTTCGAAGAGGTCGCCCTGCTCGGCCACGCGCCGGCGGACGACCTCCATCGTGAACGCGGACGGGTCGAGCGACTCGTCGACCTCCTCCCAGCGCAGCGGCGTCGAGACGGACGCGCCAGCCTTCGGCCGCACCGAGTAGACCGACGCAATCGTCTTGCCCTCGCCGTTCTGGTTCGCGTCGATCAACACGCCCTTGCGCTTCGACTTCGACCACTCGGTCGTGACGAGGCCGCGGTGTGTCGAGGCGAGTGCTCCCGCGACGATCTCGGCGAACTGCCGCGTGTCCTCGTAAGTGTGCCGGCGCGCGATCGGGACGAGCACGTGGATCCCGTCGGCGCCGCTCGTCTTCGGGAACGACTCGAGTCCGAGCGTGTCCAGCGTCTCCTTCACGAGCAGCGCGACCTGCACGGTGTCGGGGAACGGGACGTCCGGCGAGGGGTCGAGGTCGAAGAGCACGAAATCCGGCCGATCGAGCTTGTCTACCCGCGAGTACCAGGTGTTCAGGTCGATGCAGCCCATGTTCACCATCCACAGCAGGGCGAGCTCGTCGTTCACGAGCGGCGCCTTGATCTTGCGGCGCTGACGCGGCTTCTCGCGGGTCGAGACCTCGAGCTGGACGGTCGGGATCCAGTCGGGCATCCCCGCCGGCGCATCCTTCTGGAAGAAGAACTTCCCCTGCCAGCCGTCCGGGTAGCGCTTCAGCGTGAACGGCCGCTCGCGGATGTGGGGGAGGAGTACCGCCGCAACGTCGCGGTAGTACGCGAGCAAATCGCCCTTGGTGATCCCCTCCTCCGGCCAGAAGGGCTTGTCGAGGTTCGAGAGGCGGAGCATGCGCTTACCCTTGCGGATCACGTCCGGGATCGGCTCCGCCGTCTCGAGCCGTACCTCACTCGCGTCCTTGTCATCGCGCAGACCGAGGTAGACCGGCGCGCGCAGGCGGCGGTCGTGCGTGAACTCCGCGAACGAGGCCTCGGCGACGAGCTTCGGCTCGACCCAGACGACGTCCCCCTTGCGGATCCGCGGCATCTCCGGCGGCTTCGGAAAGGGCGAGGTCTTGCGCTCGAGCGGCTTGAGCTTCTTCAGCAGCCGCTCCTGCTCGTCGTCGTCGAAGCCGGTGCCGACGTTGCCGACCCACTCCAGGCCCTCGGGCCCGTTCGTCGCCAGCACCAGCGAGCCGAACGACCACTCGCGGCGGCCCTTGCCCTTCGTGTAGCCGGCGACCACGAACTCCTGCTCGCCGTGCGTCTTGAACTTGAGCCAGTCGTGCGAACGCTTCCCGAGCAGGTATTTCGAGTCGAGCCGCTTGCCCATGATCCCCTCGAGCCGGCGCTGTTGTGCCGCCTCGTAGAGCGCCGGGCCGTCCGAGAAGCCCTCCGAGAACTGGATGGTGCGGTTGCGGCCGTCGAGCAGCTTGCGCAGCCGCTTGCGCCGCTCGGAGAGCGGCAGATCGATCACCGGCTCGCCGTCCACCTCGAGCAGGTCGAAGACGTAGTAGACGATCGGCGTGCCCGGCTTCCCCTGCTGCATCGCAGAGAAGCTCGGGCGGCCCTCCTCGTCGAGCGCGCAGACCTCGCCGTCGACGACGCAGTCGGGCGTCTTCAGCGCGTTGGCCAGCTCCTTCGCGACGTTGGCGAATCGCTCGGTGTAGTCCTGGTCCTTGCGCGTCCGCAGTTCGGCCTCACCGCCGGCGACACGGGCGACGATCCGGTAGCCGTCCCACTTGATCTCGAACTCCCAACCCTCGCCTGTTGGGATCTGCTTCGGGTCGGAGAGCGTCGCGAGCATCGCCGGGTACTTGCGTCTCGGGGCGGCCGGGCCGGCGCCGTCGTCCTGCTTGCGCAGCATGAGCCAGTTCTGCTCCTTGCCGTCGAGGTGCGCGGGGACGAGCGTCCAGAGCCCTTCGAGCTTCTTGCCGTGCAGGCGGACGGTCAGACCGCCGTCGCGCTTCTCCTCGACCAGTTCGTAGGTGCCCGAGTCCCAGATCTCGACCGTGCCGGCGCCGTACTCGCCCTTCGGGATCTCGCCCTCGAAGCCCGCGTAGTCGAGCGGGTGATCCTCGACGTGGACGGCCAGGTGGCGCTCGCCGACCTCGAGCGGGATGCCCTTGGGGACAGCCCAGCTTGCGAGCGCGCCGTCGCGCTCGAGCCGGAAGTCGTAGTGGAGCCGCCGCGCGTCGTGGCGCTGGACGACGAAGATCGGCTGCTTGCCCTTTCGCTTGCGGCTGAACGGCTCGGGAGTCTTCTTGCGGTCGCGCTTCCGCTCGTATTCGCGCAGGCTCACGCGCTCTTTCTAGCGCGTTTCCTCTTCTTCTGCGTGCGCTACCCGGCTCGCGAGGTTTGCATCCTCGTCCGCCGGGTACATACAGTCCACAACTCGGGGTCGTACTTCTTACAAAGCTTCTCCACCCAACGGGGGGTTACGGTCGGGGCCGGCTACAAGCCGGCCTCGACATGTGTACGGACAGGGGATAAGCCTGTGGAAGGTGTGGAAAAGCGCCGCTTATGCCGCGGTTTCTAGCGGATTGCGGGCACCTGGCCGATTGTGCGAAACCGCACACGTCGCTGCCGCCGCAAGTCGTCGCCGGACTGGCCGTCGAACAACTCCAGCGACTCGGCCAGGGCGTCGCCGAGCAGCAGCGCGGCCTTGTCGGCGTTCGTGTGGGCGCCCTCGGCCGGCTCCGGCACGATCGCGTCGATCACACCGAGCTCGAGGCAGTGCGCCGCGTCCGGCTTGAACGCCGCGGCCGCCTTGCGCGCCTCGCCGGCGTCGCGCCAGAGGATCGCCGCGCAACCCTCGGGCGAGATCACCGTGTAGATCGCGTTCTCCTGCATCAGCACCCGGTCGGCGAGCGCCGTGGCGATCGCGCCGCCAGAGCCGCCCTCGCCGATCACACAGGCGACGACCGGGACGTGGAGCCGCGCGAGCTGGGCCTGCGAGCGGGCGATCGCGCCGCCCTGGCCGTGCTGCTCGGCGATCACGCCCGGGTAGGCGCCGGGAATGTCGACGAGGCTGAGGATCGGGAAGCCGTGCCGCTCGGCGAGCTCCATCGCGCGCATCGCCTTCCCGTAGCCCTCCGGATAGGCCATGCCGAAGTTGCGCCGCGTGCGCTCCTTCACGTCGCGGCCCTTCTGGTTGCCGAGCAACACGATCGTGCGGCCGCGGAAGCGCCCGAGGCCTGCGACGAGCGCGGCGTCGTCGCCGTGGTGGTGGTCGCCGTGAAGCTCGAACCAGTCGTCCAGCAGGCGCTCCACGTAGTCGAGCGTGTACGGCCGGTCCGGATGCCGCGCAAGCTCGACCGAGCGCCAGATCTCCTCACTGCTCGGCTCGGCGACGATCCGTTCGAGCTGCTTCTGCAGCCGCTCCAGCTCGCCCGAGAGCTTGGCCCCCCGCAGGAGCGGCAGGCTCCTCAGCCGCGAGAGCTGCTCTCGCAGCCGAAGCTCGGCTTCACCGGCCATCGGCGAACAGCCTCAAGAGGCGCGCGACGGTGCCACGCAGCTCGGGTCGGGGGACGATCGCGTCGACGTGGCCGTGGCGGTAGTTGGACTCCGCGAGGCCGAAGTCTTCGGGCAGCTTTTCGCGCGTCGTCTGCTGCACGACCCGCGGGCCGGTGAACGAGAGCAGCGCGCCCGGCTCGGCCACCAGCACGTCGCCGAGGCTGGCGAAGCTCGCGAGCACACCCGCGGTCGTGGGATGCGCCATCACGCTGATCAGCGTCCCGCCCGAGTCGTGCAGGTCCTCGACGGCACAGACGGTCTTTGGCAACTGCATCAGCGAGAGAATCCCCTCCTGCATGCGCGCGCCACCGGTCGTCGTGACCGAGACCAGCGGCACGCCGCGCTCGGCCGCGCCCTCGCAGGCGCGCGCAAACTTCTCACCGACGACGCGGCCCATCGAGCCGCCCATGAACCCGAACTCCATCACCGCAAGCTGGCACGGCAGCTCCTCGATCGCGGCCCGGCCGATCACCATCGCCTCGCCCAGGCCGGTCGTGAGCTCGGCCTCCGAGAGCCGCTCGGTATAGGGCCGCAGGTCGAAGAACTCGAGCGGGTCGTCGGAGCGCAGCTCGGCCGCCTCCTCGACGAAGCTGTCCTCGTCGGTCAGCTGCTTGATGCGGTCACGCGCATGGACGGGGAAGTGGTGCCCGCACTGCGTGCAGACGTACAGCGACGCCGCGAGCTCGTCGTCGCGGTAGTGCGAGCCGCACCTGGGGCAGGTGTTCGGGTGCGGCTTGCCACCGTCTTCGGCGGGCGCATGGCGGTGCTCGATTGAGACGTCGATCCGTTCTGACACGAACTTGCGAGTTTAGACCCGGCGCCTCGGCCGGGAGTTACAGCCCCAGGGCGAGCGCCAGCCGCGTAAGCGGCTCCACGTTCGCCGGCTCGGCGGCGGAAGCGCTGAAGCCCGCACCCAGGATCGTCGTGCGCTCGCAGACCCGGCTGAAGAGCTGCTCGACCTCCCCAAGCGTGAGACCTCCTGGCTCCGGCATGAAGGGCTGGATCTCACCCGGCTCGAGCGCATCGACGTCGAGGGCGACATAGGCGCCCGCGGTTCCGTCCAGTGCTTCGTCGAGCTCTTCGCCGTCGGTGCGCAGGCCGATCGAGGCGATGTACTCGCGCTCCGGCGGATCGAGGCTTCGCGCGCCGAGCAGGATCGCGTCCTGCGGATCGACCGCGCCGGATTCGAGGATCATCCGGAATGGCGTCGCCCAGAGGTTCCCGGAGGGCGAGCTCTCGACCGTGTTCAGGTCGCCGTGGGCGTCGATCCAGATCAGCGCGATCCTGCCGTTGCGTGCGGCAAGCGCTTCGACGGCGCCGATATGGGAGCAGCAACAGCCGCCGAGCACTAGCGGCCGCTCCGGCAGGTCGATCGCCACCGCGAGTGTCTGCTCGTCGAGCGTCTCCTCCTCGACGACGGCGGCCTCCGGGAACGGCAGCGGCAGGCGCGCGGCCTCGGCCATCGACTCGCCGCCCTCGCCCCAGGCCTGCGGCACGCGCACCATTCCGGCGCCGTACTCGCGCCCGCACGAATGGCACTCGTAGCCCGGCCCGATCGCGACGGCGGTAAACGTGCGGCACTCGGGACAGCGGGCTCGCAGCCGGCTCATAGCTCGCTCACGCGACGTCCTCGAGCGTGTCGGCAAGCCGGGTGAGGTCGGGCAGCTCGCGCGTCGGGTGCGGCCCCGGTGTCTCCCCGAGTCGGTTGATCCAGATCGAGGACAGGCCGAGCTCGTTCGCCGGCGCGACATCGTGGAAGAGGCTCGCCGCCACGTGCACGTCCGGGAGGCGGCCGACCCGCTCCTCGAAGGTGTGCCAGTGCCCAAGCGCCGGCTTGTACGAGCCGATCTCGGAGGCGACGATCACCTGGTCGAACGGGACGCCGATGCGCTCCTGCGAGGCTGCGATGTAGTCGGGATCGGTGTTCGAGAGGATCGCCAGCTTCCAGCCACGGCCACGCGCCGCCTCGAGCGCCTCGCGCACCTCGGGGAACGGCTGCCAGTCGGGAAGCGAGCTGGCGAGAGCCTCCTCCTCGTCGTCAGGCGCGCCCAGCCCGCGCATTGCCTCGGTCAGCACGCCACGGTACGAGCGCGTGCCATCGGCCTCGAGCATCGGTTCGAGCACGTGGTAGCGGACGAGCAGCGCGTCGGCCCGCTCCTCGCCGAAGACACGCGCGAGCTGGCCGCGGATGCCGCCGTTCCAGTCGATCAGGGTGCCGTAACAGTCGAACGTCGCCCACCGGTCGGCCATGGCAGCGAGCTTAGCGAGACGGTGTGCGCAGCTCGTCGAGCGTTTCGGCCCGCACACTGCCGCAGTAGCATCGCCCGGATGCGAATCGGGGTCTCGCTCCTGCTGGTGGTGCTTGCCGTCGGGTGCGGCTCGTCGAGCTCGAAGCCGGACACGCCGCTCAAGGTCTCCACCTTCGCGGTCAAGAGCAAGCTCTTCGGCCGCTCGTTCTACGAGACGCTGGTCACGCCACCGGGCGGGGGCGACGGCAGGGCGCTGCTCGTCTTTTTGCATGGCTACGGTGGCACGCCGAGCGACACGCTCAGCCCCGTCTTCGTCTCGGCGCTGCGCAAGCTGGGCGACCGGGCGCCGGTCGTCGTGCTCCCCGAGGGCGACATCGGCTGGTGGCACGACCGCAAGGAGGGCAAGTGGGGCTCGTACGTGCTCGACGAGGTGATCCCCGCGGCCCTAGCCCGCAGCGGCGCGGACCAGGACCGGATCGCGATCGGCGGGATCTCGATGGGCGGCTTCGGCGCGCTCGACCTCGGACGGCTGCGGAAGTTCTGCGCGGTCGGCGGGCACTCGCCGGCCGTCTTCGAGCCCGGTTCCGACGACATCTCCTTCGGGTTCGACAACGCGGCCGACTTCAAGCGGCACGACCTGATCGAGATCGCGCGGAAGCGGTCGCCCTACGACGCGCCGGTCTGGATCGACATCGGCACGCAGGACCAGCTCCGCCCGGCGGCGTCGCACCTCGCCCGCGAGCTACGAGCTCGCGGCGCGGACGTCACCTTCCACGTCTGGCCGGGCAATCACGACGGCACCTACTGGGACCAGCACTTCGGCGACTACCTGCGCTTCTACGCCGGCGCCTGCGACTAGCGCTCCCGCGAGCGATCATGCACTCGTGCAGCGCAAGACAGTCACGGTCCTGTTCTGCGACCTCACGGGCTCGACCGAGCTCGGCGACTCGGTCGATCCGGAGGCGCTACGCGAGCTGCTCGCACGCTACTTCGAGCGAATGAAGGCGATCGTCGAGCGGCACGGTGGGACGGTGGAGAAGTTCATCGGCGACGCCGTGATGGCGGTCTTCGGTGTGCCGACTGCGCACGAGGACGACGCGCTACGAGCGGTGCGCGCGGCCGCAGAGATGCGGGACGCTCTGGTGGAGCTCGAACTCCAAGCGCGTATCGGCGTCAACACCGGCACGGTCGTCATCGGTACCGAGGAGCGCCTGGCGACCGGCGACGCCGTCAACGTCGCCGCGCGGCTCGAGCAGGCGGCGGAACCGGGAGACGTGTTGCTCGGCGAGCACACACTGGAGCTCGTCCACGACGCCGTCGAAGCCGAGCCGATCATGCCGCTCGAACTCAAAGGGAAGGCCGAGCCCGTTCCGGCGCAGCGGCTCCTCCGAATCCTCGGCGCACCCGAGCGCAGCCACGAGACGCCCTTCGTCGGGCGCGAACAGGAACTTGCGCTGGTGCGCGAGGCATGGGAGCAGGCGCTAGGCGAACGGCGGTGCGAGCTCGTCACGATCGTCGGCGATGCAGGCGTGGGCAAATCGCGCCTCGTCGCAGAGGCCCTCGCCCCAATCGAAGCAACGACCGCCCGCGGCCGCTGCCTTCCCTACGGCGAGGGAATCACCTACTGGCCCGTGGTCGAGGTGCTGAAGCAACTCGACACGCTGCCTCCGGACCCGGAAGCGGCCTCCGCGATCCGCTCCCTCCTGGGAGCGGTCGACACGAGTGTTTCGGCGGAGGAGATCGCATGGGCGTTTCGCAAGACGCTCGAGCACGCGGCGGCGCAGCGGGCGCTGGCCGTGCTCTTCGACGACGTCCACTCGGGCGAGGAAACCTTCCTCGACCTCGTCGAGCACGTCGCGCTTCTCTCCTCAGGCTCGCCGATTCTGCTGGTTTGCATGTCGCGTCCCGAGCTGATCGAACGGCGCGCCGCATGGCCAGTGCAGCTCCGGCTGGAGCCGCTGACGGCGGAGGACGTGGAATCGCTGATACCCCCTCGGATCGGTGAGGCGGTGCGTGGCCAGATCTCGCGGGCGGCGGGCGGGAACCCGCTGTTCGTGGGCGAGATGCTGGCGATGGCCGGCGAAGACGGCGGCGAGGTGGTCGTACCGCCAACGCTTCAGGCACTGCTCGCAGCGCGCCTCGACCAGCTCGACGATGTGGAGCGAGCCGTGCTCGAGTGCGGCGCGGTTGAGGGAGAGGTCTTTCACCGCGGCGCCGTCCAGGCACTGTCACCCGGCGAGGGGGCGGTGACGCCGCGCCTCGCCGCGCTTACCCGCAAGCAGCTGATCACCCCGGACAAAGCACAGATCCCCGGCGAAGACGGCTTCCGCTTCCGCCACCTCCTGATCCGGGACGCCGCTTACGACGCTCTGCCGAAGGCCGCTCGAGCAGACCTGCACACGCGCTTTGCCGACTGGCTCAAGGGTCACGGTACCGCCGTCGTCGAGCTGGACGAGCTCCTCGGCTACCACCTCGAGCAGGCCGCACGGTACCGCAGCGAGCTAGGCCTGGAGGACACTGAGCTCGCAGCGAAAGCGCGAGACCGCCTGGCTACCGCCGGTCGGCGAGCGCTCAACCGGCTTGACTTCGGCAGCGCCGCGAACCTCCTCCAGCGTGCCGCCGCCCTGGCGCCTGCGGCAGAGGTCGACCTCGCCCTCGAAACCGATCTCATCGACGCGCTCACGGGCACCACGATCGACGAGGCCCTCAGCCGCGCGCGCTCCGTCTCGGAACGCTCGGCCGCAGCTGGCGACCGCGTAGGCGAGCTGTGCGGCCGAATTCACGAGGCCGTTTTGCGCATCTCCGTCAAGCCTGTAGGCGCCGCCGATGCATTGGAGGCGCTCGTCGTCGAGGCGCTGCCGGTGTTCGAAGCCGCCGGCGACGAGCTCGCGCTCCGCATTGCCTACCGCGCCCTCGGCAGCGTGGCCAACATGCGGGCGCACATGGACCAAATGGCCGGCGCGTACGAGCAAGCAGCGGCCTACACAGCACCCGCGGGCGGGACGGCGCTCGTCGGCTACCAGGGCCATGCGCGTTTCCATGGCTCGACGCCGGTCACCGAGCTCCTCGCCTGGCTGGACGAGCAGGATCCACGGGAGCAGCGGACCTACTGGCTGCGGACGTTCCGCATGACGTCGCTCGCGATGTTCGGGCGGTTCGACGGGGCGCGGGTTCTCCTCGACGAGCTCCGCGCAGAGGTCATCGAACGCGGCGCGCGGACGGTGCGCGCAGCCGTCGAGGGCTACGCCATGTACATCGAGCTGCTTGCGGGCGATCTTCCGGCCGCCGTTGCGGCGGGCAAGACCGGCTGTCGGATCGACGAGGAGCTCGGCCAGTCTTCGGAGCTCTCCACGATCGCGGGCAGCCTCGCGCGCGTCTACTGCGAGGTGGGACAGCTTGAAGAAGCCGAGCGTTGGGCGTGGCGCGCAGCCGAGCTCGGCTCGAGCGACGACGCCTCCACGCAAATGCTCTGGCGTGACGCTCAGGCGCTGGTCGAGGCACATCGCGGACAGCACGCCACGGCCGAGCTGCTCGCGGGAGAGGCCGTGCAGATCGGCGAGCACACCGAGGCGCTGAACGCCCAGGCCGAAACGTACGCCGACCTGGGACAGGTCCTGGCGCTGGCAGGCCGGCATAAGAAAGCCGCCGAGGCCCTTGAAGAGGCGCTGGCACGCTATGCAGCGAAGGAGAACCTCGTGATGGCCGGGCGAGTGCGCGTGCGCCTGGGGACGCTTCGGGAGGGAGGCTAGTCCTCGAAGCGGCGGAATACGACGGTCGCGTTGTGACCGCCGAAGCCGAAGGAGTTCGAGACGGCCGTGCGCACGTCGGCCTCGCGCGATTCGTTCGGGATGTAGTCGAGGTCGCACTCGGGATCCGGCTCGTCGTAGTTGATCGTCGGCGGCAGCAGGCCGCGGTCGATCGCGAGGATCGAGAACATCGCCTCGACCGCGCCGGCTGCGCCGAGGCAGTGCCCGGTCGCTCCCTTGGTCGAGGAGACCGGCGTCTTACGCGCGTTCTCCTCGCCGAGCGCGAGCTTGATCACGCGCGTCTCGGCCGCGTCGCCGAGCGGCGTCGAGGTGCCGTGGGCGTTGATGTAGTCGATCTCGTCCGGCGCGACCGAGGCGTCGCCGAAGGCCATTGTCATCGCGCGGGCGGGATTCAGGCCAGAGGGGTCGGGCTCGGTGATGTGGCGCGCGTCCGATGAGACGCCGTAGCCGAGCAGCTCGGCGTAGATCTTCGCCCCGCGTGCCCGCGCGTGCTCGAGCTCCTCCAGCACGACGACCGCGCCGGCCTCGCCCATCACAAAGCCGTCGCGGCCGGAGTCGAAGGGCCGGCTCGCCGCCTCGGGGTCGTCGTTGCGCCGCGAGAGGGCGCGCATCGCGCTGAAGCCGGCGATCCCGACCTCGGTCACGGGCGCCTCGGTGCCGCCGCAGAGCATCACATCGGCCCTGCCGAGCCGGATCGCGTCGAGGCCATCCCCGATCGCCATGTTCGAGGCCGCGCAAGCGGTGCATTGCGAGCTGAGCGGGCCCTGGGTGCCGAGCTGCATCGAGACCCAGGCGGCGCCCATGTTCGGGATGATCTCCGGGATCGAGAACGGGTTGACCCGGTCCGGGCCGCGTTCGAGGAGCTCGCTGTGACAGTCCTGGAAGGCCTTCAACCCGCCGATCCCGGTCGCGATCGCGGCGCCGATGCGGTCGGACTCGGACTCGATCGAGATCCCGGAGTCGGCCTCGGCCTGGCGCGCCGCGGCCACGATCAGGTGCGCGAAGCGGTCCATGCGCCGCGCCTGTTTGCGGTCGATGTACTGCGTCGCGTCGAAGTCCTTCACCTCACAGGCGAAGTGGACGGCGTAGTCGCTCGAGTCGAACTGCGTGATCTCGCCCGCGCCGGAGCGGCCCGCGACGAGGCCGTCCCAGGTGCTCTCGACGTCCCCGCCGAGCGGGGTCACCGCGCCGAGGCCGGTAATCACGACCCTGCGCCTTCCGTTGAGGCTGCCGTTGCTCATCATCTACATCCCTAGCCCGCCGTCGACGAGCAGCACTTCGCCCGTGATGAAGGCGGCCTCGTCGGAGCAGAGGAAGCGTACCGCCCCGGCAATGTCCTCCGGCTCGCCGAGACGGCCGAGCGGCGTGTTGGCCAGCATCGCCTGCTGCGCCTCCTCGGGCAGCACGTCGGTCAGGCGCGTGTTCACGTAGCCGGGCGCGACCACGTTGGCGCGCACGCCGCGGCTGCCGAGCTCGCGGGCCAGCGACTTGGTGAAGCCGATGATCCCGGCCTTCGAGGCGCCGTAGTTCGTCTGGCCCCAGTTGCCGTGCACTCCGACGATCGAGGAGATGTTCACAATCGAGCCGGCGCGCTTCTTCATCATCCCGCGCGTCACCGCACGGCAGGTGTAGAAGACCGAGGAGAGGTTCGTCTCGATCACTTCGCGCCAGTCCTCGTCGGACATCCGCGCCAGCAACCCGTCGCGGGTCAGGCCCGCGTTGTTGACCAGGATGTCGAGGTCGCCGGCCTCCTCGACGAGGCGCCTGGCCTCGTCAGGGTCGGAGACATCGGCCTGGATGACGCGGCCGCCGGCCTCCCTGGCCACCGCCTCGGCCTCGTCTGCACCGGAGCGGCAGCCGACGACGACCTCGGCCCCCGCCCGTGCAAGCTCGAGCGCGATCGCCCGGCCGATCCCGCGCGAGCCGCCGGTGACGAGGGCCGTCTTGCCTTCGAGCGAGCAGAAGCCGTCAGGCAGTTTCGATGGTCTCCCGCAACTTCTCGAGCGAGGCGAGGTCGCCGACCGGGATCGCCTTCACGCTGCGGTCGATCCTCTTCAGTAAACCGGTCAGGACGTTGCCCGGCCCGACCTCGACGAAGACCTTCACGCCCTGCCGCATCAGCTCGCGCGCGGCCTGCGTGAACTTGACCGGCGCGGTCAGCTGCTCGACGAGCAGCGCGGCCATCCTCTGCGCGGGCTCGATCTTGGCGGTGACCGTGGACATGAACGGCGCGATCGGGTCGGAGAACTTGGCGCGCTCGAGCGCCGGGCGCAGGTGCTCGGCAGCGCGGGCGACGAGCGGGCTGTGGAACGCGCCCGAGACGCGGAGCTTGACCGTGCGCCGAGCGCCTTCGCGCTCCGCCTCGCTGCAGCACTCGTCCACGGACGGGCTCTGCCCGGAGATCACGATCTGGCCGGGGCAGTTGTAGTTCGCCGGCCACACGTTGGCGATGCGGGCGCAGAGCGCCTCGACCACCTCGTCGGCGAGTCCGAGGATCGCCGCCATCGAGCCGGGGTTCTCGCGGGCTGCCTCGGCCATTGCCAGACCGCGCGCGCGGACGAGCCTGATCGCGTCGTCGTTCGAGAGCGCCTGCGAGGCGGCGAGCGCGGCGAACTCGCCGACGGAGTGGCCGACGACCACGTCCGGCTCGAAGCCGCTCTCGCGCAGCGCGGCGAGCACGGCCAGGCTGGTGGCGACGAGTGCAGGCTGCTGCACCTCGGTGTGCACGAGCTCCTCCTCCGGGGCCTCGAAGCACAGGCGCACGAGGTCGAGGCCCGAGGCCTCGCTCGCGCGCTCGTAGACCTCCATCGCCGCCGGCACGGCGAGGGCGATCTCCTTGCCCATGCCTGCCTCCAGCGACCCCTGGCCGGGGAAGCAAAATGCGATCTTTGGCGTGCTCATCCCTCTCCTCCTGCCGTCCATTCGATCAAACCCGAGCCCCAGGTGAGGCCGGCACCCATTCCGGTCATCAATACGAGCTGCCCCGCACGAAGCCTGCCGTCGGCCTTCGCATCCGACAGCGCAAGCGGGATCGAGCCCGACGAGGTGTTGCCGTAGCGGTCGACATCCACCACTGTCTTCTCCTCCGGAATCCCGAGCTTCTGCCGCGCATGTTCGATGATGCGCACGTTCGCCTGATGCGGAACGTAGACGTCGACGTCTTCGATAGTGCGCCCGCACTCGGTCAGCACGGCCTCCGCGGAGCTGACGAGCACGCGCGTGGCGAACTTGAACACCTCGCGGCCGTTCATCTGCACGAAGTGCAGCCGCTCCTCGACCGACTCGGCGCTCGCGGGCGTGCGCGAGCCGCCGGCGGGCAGGTAGAGCTGCGGCCCGCCCGAGCCGTCGGCGCCGAGCTCGAAGCCGAGGAAGCCGCCGTCGGCGACCCGCTCGAGCACGACGGCGCCCGCGCCGTCGCCGAACAGCACGGCGGTCGAGCGGTCGCTCCAGTCCAGGATCTTCGAGAGCACGTCGCCGCCGACGATCAGTGCCTTGTGCGCGAGGCCGCCGGCGAGCATCCCGTAGCCCTGCGCGACCGCGTACATGAAGCCGGTGCAGCCGGCCGAGAGGTCGTACGCGGCGGCTGAGTCCGCGCCAAGCTGGTCGGCCAGGATCGCGGCCGTCGAGGGAAACGCCATGTCGGGCGTGACGGTGGCGACGATGATCAGGTCGATCTCCGAGCCCTCGAGGCCGGCATCGGCGAGCGCATCGCGCGCGGCCGGGAGGCAGAGATCCGAGAGCGCCTGCTCGGGCTCGGCGATGCGGCGCTCGCGGATGCCGGTGCGCTCCCGGATCCACTCGTCGTTCGTGTCCATCATCGTCGAGAGGTCGTCATTGGTCAGCACGCGCTCGGGCACGTACGAGCCGAGCCCGGTGATCGAGATCGCGACGCCGTTGGCGCTCCCGATCATCGCTCCACCGCGAAGGTCAGTGTCCCGCGCGCCGCGAGCTGGTCGCCGACGTGCGCCGTCGCCTTGCCCTTGCCGATCGGCCCGCGCACGGTCTCGAGCCTGCACTCGTAGACGAGCTCGTCCCCCGGCTCGACGATCCGCTTGAAGCGCACATCGTCGATCCCCGCGAAGAGCGCGAGCCGGCCGCGGTTCTCCTCCTGCGAGAGAACGGCCACGGCGCCGGTCTGGGCCATCCCCTCGATGATCAGCACACCGGGCATCACCGGCCGGCCGGGGAAGTGGCCGGCGAGATACCACTCGTCGGCGCGGAC
The DNA here is from genome assembly GCA_963772975.1 of uncultured Actinomycetes bacterium. Lineage (GTDB taxonomy): Bacteria > Actinomycetota > Thermoleophilia > Gaiellales > Gaiellaceae > AC-32. The sequence continues at coordinate 333,964 of CAVYZH010000010.1, read as the reverse complement.
CGTCTTGCGCGCGACCACGCGCTCGCCGGGCTCGAGCTCGAGCACCTCGTCGATCAGGAGGAACGGCTCCCGGTGAGGCAGGATCGCCTCGATCTGCTCGCGGCCGAGGTTCATGGCAGCCGCAGCTTCCTGGACCCGTCGGGTCGACCGGTCATTTCAGACGGACGCATGGGCAAAGCCCACGCGTCCTGAGGTCGGCATCGCAAGCGACGCCTCACGCCGCGTGCTCGTCCGTCAGTCGTGCGCGCAGTCCGGCGCGGGCTCGGTGCGCGTAGCACTTCGCCGTCCCGACCGGCATCCCCGAGCGGGCCGAGATCTCCGCGAACGAGAAGCCGAGTGCGTCCTTCAGCACGACCACGCTCGCCTGTTCCTGCGACAGCCCGGCCAGCTCGTGTCGAAGCTCGTGGCGCAGCTCGGAGAGCGCCACCTCGCGGGCGGGATCGGCGTCGGCGGCGACGCGCTCGTCCTCGTGCAGCGGCTCGCAGCGGCGGCCGCGCTGCCGGTCGCCCACGTCGAGGCACGTGTTGACCACCAGCCGGTGCAGCCAGGTCGCGAACTGCGAGTCGCCGCGGAACTGCCGCAGCCGGACGCAGAGCTTGGCCAGTGCCTCCTGCGCGGCGTCGCGGGCGTCCTCCGGGTCGGCGAGCACATGCGCGGCCAGCTTCTCGACTCGCGGAGCATGCCGCTCGACGAGCGTTGCGAGCGCCTTCGCGTCGCCGTCCTTTGCGCGCTTGACCAGGATCGGATCACTGAGCCTCTCGTAGACGAGCGGCCGCTCGGGCCGCGGGTCCTGCCGAATCTGACGGCGCTTGCGCAGAGGAGGTTGCACGGCCGTCGTAGTGTATTTCGCCATGACCGACTCACTGTCGCCGGAGGCCGTCGAACCGAGGCTGCGCGGCCGCTTCGGCCGGCCCTACGAGTACGTCGCCTCGACGCCTTCGACGCAGCTACTGCTGCCACCCGAGGCGCCGGAGGGAGCGCTGGTCGCCGCGGACGAGCAGACGGCCGGGCGCGGGCGGCTCGGCCGGCGCTGGCTGGCGCCCGCCGGGACGAGCCTGCTCTGCTCGCTGCAGCTGCGGCCGGCGATCGCGTCTGAGCGTCTGCCCGAGCTAACGGGCGTGGCGGCCAATGCCTGCGCGGAAGCAGTCGGTGCGCTGACCGGGCTCGAGCCCGAGCTCAAGTTTCCGAACGACGTGCTCGTCGACGGCCGCAAGCTGGCAGGAGTCCTGGCCGAGGCTCGCGAGGAGCGCGTCGTGCTCGGGATCGGCGTCAACGTCAACATCACGGCCGAGGACCTGCCGCAGGAGGTCGACAGTCCCGCCACCTCGCTGCTAGTCGAGACCGGCCGCGAGCTCGACCGGGCCGAGTTGCTCGCCGAGCTCCTCGAGCGGCTCGAGCGCCGCTATGACGCCTGGCTCAGCGGCGACCGCTGACGACTCGGCTCTTGTTGCCGGCCCTGTCGAGCTCGAACGCGGTCAGCCCGCTGACCGTGCCCCGGTGCGGCACGCGCACCAGGCCAGCCTTCCTGACGGCCAGTCTCCGCCAGCGCCCGTTTACGGCCACGACCAGCGTTCCCGGCTCGGAGACGCGGAGGATCGCTGACGGAAGCGAGACGAGCCGAAGCGTCGGCGCCCTGCGGTCGATCTGGACGGCGACGCGCTGAATGATCGTCAGCAGCGAGTCGGTCGCGGCGACCTCCACGACGTAGCGGCCGTCGGGCAGCCCGCTCCCATCCCAGCTCAGCTTCTGCGTGCCGGGAGCGAGGTCGGACTCGAGCAGCGTGGTCGCGACCGCCGAGCCGTGCAGCACGCGCGCCTCGACATGAGCCTGGTTGACGAGGGTGAAGCTCAGCCCGAGTGGCTTCAACCGTGGCGAGAACGCCGGTGCGCTCGCGGTCGTCGCAGCAAGCGTCCGGTCGACCCAGAAGCGCGTCGAGATCTGCACGTGCTTCGCCCCGGCGACCGCGGCCAGCGTCAGCCGGTACCAGCCGTCGGGAATCGCGTCCGGCGCCCAGGTCAGCTCCTGCTTGCCAGCGGCGCGGGTGCCGCTGAACACCGTCGCCACCGGCTGGTCGAGCGAGTCGGTCACGCTGGCAGTGACGGTCGCCGCCGCCGAGAGCACGTAGGTGACCTTGGCCTCGTCGCCCCGGCCGTCGCCGTTCGGCGAGACGATCGCCGGTGCAAGCTTCAGCTTCTGCAGCGCGAGCGGCACCGACGCGCCGCCGATCGAGCCAGTCGCCGGGCGCAGCTGCGCCGCGGTGATCGACCACGCGTAGTGCTTCTCGGTGGCGGTGGTCGCATCCCAGGTCCAGTCGACCTTCGTGCCGGTGCCCGTGCCGCTCGCCACGGTCACGCCAGCGTCGTCTCGCACCGTCACCGTCCAGGCCACGGCGTTCGAGAGGCGCGCGGCGAAGCGGACCGGCCCGCCCAGCGTGCCGACCACGGCCGGCGCGTAGAGCTTCGGCAGCCCGGTCTTCGAGACCTCGGTGCGCAGCGAGGGCAGCTGCGCGTACAGGCTGGCGCCGGGACAGCTGGTCGGGTAGACGTCGCGGTGGGCGGAGATCGCGTTCAGCGTGATTGCGGTGCCCGCCGCGTAGCGCGGGTTCCCGGCGGAGACGCGCACCACCTTCGAGAGTGGGTCGATGTGCGACAGGTCGAGCCGCCAGGCGATCAGCGAGACGAGCGCTGCTCGTGCGGCCGGCGTGATCGAGGTCGAGGAGTAGTCGCCGATCAGCGAGATCCCGACCGAGCCGCTGTTGAACCCCTGGGCGTGGGCGCCGATCACCGGCCGGGTGATCCCGCCGTAGCGGCCCTCGAAGATCTGGCCGTACTTGTCGACCAGGAAGTTGTAGCCGATGTCGTTCCAGCCGTTGCCCTGGACGTGGTAGAGCTCGATCGCCCGCACGATCGAAGCCGACTGGGACTTCGAGTACGAGTTCGAACCGGCCGTGTGGTGAACGATCGCGAGGTGGATTCCGTCCGCGTAGTACGGCCCCGCACGGCGGATCGACTCGTTGGCGTGCCAGTCGGTGCGCGTGATGATCGGCGGCGCGCCCGCCAGCTCGGAGCGCTTGGCGCCCACCGCGAGGCGTGGGCTGCGGACGAGGAAGGCGCGCATGCGGGAGACGCGGCCGAGCGAGCGGTACTGGATCGCATTCGACGCGCCCGTCCACTGCGGCTCGCCCACGTGCCAGCCGTGCATCGCTCGCCACTCCCGGCTGCCGCGATCGGGCAGCGCGTCCTCCTCGCTCGAGAGCCGCCAGCGGCTCCAGTGGCCGCCCAGGCTGCGCGTGCGGTACTCGACGCGGCCAGGCCCGCGCCAGTGCAGGCCGACCAGCTCGAAGTTCCGAGTGGCGACCGTGCGAGCGCCAGCCTCCGGCTGGAGGTCTCGCTGCTGCACGAGCCCGGCCCCGAGCGCGGTGCCGGGAAACGCGGCGGCGAGGACTGCTGCGACGGCAAGCGGCATCTTCATCGAACGGACCGCTTCGAGAGAAGCAGACACCTTCCTCGCCCGCAAGGAAAACCGCTGCTCGTCGGTAGAATCTTTACAAGCGTGAAACGGCCCTTCATCCGGGGGTTCCTGGCCTCAGTGGTCGTTGCCCTCGCCGTTCCCGCCCTGGCCTCCGCAGCGCACCCGCGCGTGCTCGCGATCCACTACGAGCTCGAGGTCAACCCGGTCACCTCCAGCTATCTCGACCACCAACTCCAGCGCGCGCAGGATGACCACTACGACGCGGCCGTCGTCCTGATCGACACGCCGGGCGGCCTCTCCGAGTCGATGCGCAAGATCGTCAAGAAGGAGATCGGCCTGACGATTCCGGTGATCGTCTACGTCTCGCCGAGCGGCGCCCGCTCGGCCTCGGCCGGGGTCTGGATCACGGAGGCGGCCGACGTCGCCGCGATGGCGCCGGCAACCAACATCGGCTCCTCGACGCCGATCGACTCGAGCGGCCAGAACCTCGGCTCCGACCTGCGGCGCAAGGTGATCAACGATGCCGTCGCCTCGCTCACGAGCCTGATGAAGTTCCACCACCGCAACGCCGCCTGGGCCGCGGATGCGGTGCGCAAGGCGTCCAACCTCGACGAGGAGCAGGCGAAACGGATGAACGTCGTCGACGTGCTCGCCCCGACGCTGCCGACTTTGCTGAACAAGATCGACGGCCACAAGACGGCCGGCAAGCACTACGTCCTGCACACCGCCGGCGCGCAAATCGACGAGGTCAGCCCCGGCTTCTTCACCAGCCTGCTGAACACGCTGATCGACCCGAACCTGATCCCCCTGCTCTTCCTCGCCGGGATCGCGGGGATCGGCTTCGAGATCTTCCACCCGGGCGTAGTTCTGCCCGGCGCGCTCGGGGCGGTCTCGCTGCTGCTCGCGCTGTTCGGCTTCTCGGTGCTCCCGATCAGCTGGGCCGGCTTCGCCCTCCTGCTCCTCGGCGTCGGGCTGCTGGTGATCGACGCGCACGTTGTCACGCACGGCGCGCTCACGGTGGCGGGCTTGATCAGCCTCGTCGTGGGGTCACTGCTGCTCTTCCACAACGCCCCCTCGCCCTACAACCACGTCAACACGCCGTTGCTGACCGCCTTCGCGCTCGGGCTGGGCGCGATCTGGGTGTTCGCGCTGACGAAGGCGGTACAGGTGCGTCGTAGCCCGGTCACGGTCGGGCCGCAGACGATGGTCGGTGAGCTCGGCGAGGCCCGCCGCGACGACCTGGTCTTCGTCCACGGCGAGCTCTGGCGCGCGCGGCCCGCCGGCGACGAGCCGCTGCGGCCCGGCCAGCGCGTGCGCGTCGCGAGCGTCGGGCCCGAGCTAACTCTCGTCGTCGAACCGGTCCCCGAGTAGGATCACGCCGTGGCCGCAGCTCTGATCCTCGTCGCGATCCTGCTCTTCCTCGTCGTGCTCTTCCTGTTCGCGGCGATCAAGGTGGCGCGCGAATACGAGCGCGGGATCATCTTCCGCCTCGGCCGGCTGCTCCCAGAGCCGAAGGGCCCAGGTCTGTTCATCCTGATCCCGATCGTCGACCGGATGGTGAAGGTCGACCTGCGAACGATCACCCTGAACATCCCGCCACAGGAGGTCATCACCAAGGACAACGTCCCCGTGCGAGTGAACGCGGTCGCCTACTTCCGGATCGTCGAGCCGAAGAACGCGATCGTCCAGGTCGAGAACTACATGGTCGCGACCTCGCAGATCGCGCAGACAACGCTGCGATCGGTGCTCGGCCAGCACCTCCTCGACGAGCTGCTCTCCGAGCGCGACAAGATCAACGCGATCCTGCAGGAGATCATCGACGAGGCGACTGCGCCCTGGGGGATCAAGGTCTCGATCGTCGAGGTCAAGGACGTCGAGATCCCGCAGGGCATGCAGCGCGCGATGGCCCGCCAGGCGGAGGCCGAGCGCGAGCGCCGTGCCAAGGTGATCGCGGCCGAGGGCGAGTTCCAGGCCTCCGAGCGGCTGAAGGACGCGGCGCTCGTGATCGAGGACCACCCGATCGGCCTGCAGCTGCGCTACCTGCAGACGCTCGTCGAGCTCGGCTCCTCGCAGTCCACCACGATCGTTTTCCCGGCGCCGATCGACCTGCTGACGCCGTTCCTCGAACGGCTCAAGGGCTCCTGAGCACCGAGCTCCGAGTCGACCCGCTCTCGGGCCGGCTCGTCGCGGTCGCGCCGGGACGGTCGAGCCGCCCGGGCGCTGGTGCCGCGCAGCTCGAGCCGGTGACGGATGAGCAGCTCGCCTCGTGCCCGTTCTGCGAGGGCCGCGAGGACCGGACGCCGCCCGAGCTGTTCGCGTTGCCGCGCGACCGGGCACCGAACACGCCCGGCTGGCGCGTGCGCGTCGTACCGAACAAGTACCCGGCTTTCGAACACCAGGAGGTGGTCGTCAATGCACCGCAGCACGTGCGCTCGATCGCCGAGCTCGACCTCGAGCAGCTCGAGCTGGTCGCCGAGGCCTGGCGCCTGCGCGCCGAGGCGGCGCGGCAGGAGGGCAAGCTGCTGTTCGCGGGGATCAACGAAGGCCACGCGGCCGGCGCGAGCCTGCAGCACTCACACTCGCAGCTCGTCTGGCTCGATCAGGAGCCGCCGGTCGTACAGGCCGAGCGCCGGCCGGGCTGTCCGCTCTGCGAGCTGCTCGAGGTCGAGCTTGCCGACGGCTCGCGGGTGGTCGAGCAGCGCGACGGGCTCGTGCTCCTCTGCCCTTACGCCGGCCGGGCGCCGTACGAGTGCCTGGTCGCGCCACTCGAGCACGAGGCCGACGGCTACGGGCCGTTGCTCGGCGCCGCCCTCGACCTCGCCACCGAGGTCCTCCGACGCCTCGCCGAGGACGCGCCGAGGCCGATGAACCTCTGGTTGCACGAGTCCGGCCACTGGCACCTGGAGCTGTTGCCGCGGCTGACCGTCTTCGCCGCGCTCGAGCTCGGCGCCGGCTACTTCGTCAACACGATCCCGCCCGAGCAGGCCGCGGCGCAGTTGCGCCGCTAGGAGGCTGCGACGGCGCGGTTTGTCTCGCGGAAGCGCCGGGCGGCTTCGATCGCCGCGCCCAGGTTCAGGCCCTTGTCCTTCGCCTGCTTGATCAGCATCACGGTCTCGAGCGCGTCGATGTCGTAGATGCGCTGCTTGTTTCCCTTGGTCGGGATCTGGGCCTTGTTCGTCCAGTAGTCGAGCTGCATCTTCGAGATGCCGGCTATCTGGCACACCTGGCCCAGGTAGAGCTCGATCTTGTCGAGGTGCTCGGCCAGGTCGATCGGCTCGAGGAGGTCTGCTGCCATGTCGTACGCCATCGTCTGCTCCTGCCGTGGTTCTCTTTTGAAAGTTATAGCGACCTGCTTCCAGTTATGGAAGAGCTTCCGGCGAACCTACTCGTTCTTACCGGTATCTGCAGCAGGCACAGGCGCGAGCTCCGGGTCGGCTTCCTCGTCCGACTCTGCCACGAGCGCGATGCTCGAGACCTGCTCGTCGCCGCGGAGACGCATCACGATCACGCCCTGGGTCGAGCGGCCGAGCCGCTTGATCTCGTCGACCGGCATCCGGATCACCGTGCCGCCGTTCGAGATCAGCATCACCTGGTAGCCCTCTCGCACCGGCATCGCGCCGGCGAGCTGCCCGCGGGCCTCCGTCAGCTGGACGGTCTTGACGCCGAGCCCGCCACGGCCCTTGACCGGGTAGTCGGCCATGCGCGTGCGCTTGCCGTAGCCCTGGTCGGTGACGACCAGCATGTCGAGCTCGTCGTCGGCGATCCCGGCGGAGATCACCTCGTCGCCCTTGCGCAGGCCCATGCCCTTCACGCCCGAGGTGGCCCGGCCCATCGCACGCACCTGGCTCTCGTGGAAGCGGATCGCCTGGCCCTTGCGCGAGACGAGGATGATGTCCTCGCTGCCGTTCGAGTGGAGCACGTCCACGAGCGCGTCGTCCTCGCGAAGCTTGATCGCGATGATTCCGTCGGCCTTGAGCGGAGTGTTGTACTCCTCGAAGCTCGTCTTCTTGACGATCCCGTTCTTCGTCGCGAGCACCAGGTACTCGGCCTCCTTGAAGTCGCGCGTTGCGATCACGGCCTTCACCTGCTCGCCCTGGGCGAACGGCAGCAGGTTGACGATCGCGCGGCCCTTCGACTGGCGCGTGCCGAGCGGCAGCTCGTGCACCTTCAGCCGGTAGACCTTGCCGACCGTGGTGAAGAAGAGCAGGTAGTCGTGGGTCGAGGCGACGAACAGGTGCTCGATGTAGTCCTCGTCCTTCAGATCCATGCCCATCACGCCGATCCCGCCGCGGCGCTGCTCGCGGTAGGTCGTCACGGGTAGCCGCTTGACGTAGCCGGAGCGGGTGATCGCGATCACCATGTCCTCTTCCGCGATCAGGTCCTCAAGCTCGAGCTCGCCCTCGGCGGCCACGATCTCGGTGCGGCGATCGTCGCTCTTGCCGTAGGCCTGCTTGAGCTCGAGCAGCTCCTCACGGATCAGCCCGTCGATCTTCGACTCGTCCCCGAGGATCCCGCGCAGCTCGGCGATCCGCTCCTGCAGGTCGGCGAACTCGTCCTCGATCCGCTTGCGCTCGAGGCCGGTCAGGCGCTGGAGGCGCAGGTCGAGGATCGCCTGGGCCTGGATCTCCGAGAGCTCGAAGGTCTCCATCAGGCCGGCGCGCGCGGCATCCGGGTCGGCGGAGGCGCGGATCAGCGAGATGACAGCGTCGAGGTTGTCGAGCGCGGTCAGGTAGCCCTGCAGGACGTGCGCGCGCGCCTCGGCCTTGCGCAGCTCGAACTTCGAGCGGCGGGTGACGATCTCCCGCTGGAACTCGAGGTAGTGCAGCAGCAGGTCACGCAGCGGCAGCGTCCGAGGAACGCCGTCGACGAGCGCGACCGCGTTGTAGCCGAAGGTCGTCTGCAAAGACGTGTGCTTGAAGATCTTGTTCTGGACGACCTGCGGGATCGCGTCCCGCTTGAGCTCGATCTGGATCCGCATCCCGGTCTTGTCCGAGAGGTCCTTGACGTCGTGCACCTCGGGGATGACCTTGTCGTTGACGAGATCCGCGATTTTCTTGATCACGCCCTCGTCGCCGCCCTTCTTGACGCCGTACGGCAGCTCGCTGACGACGATCGCCGTGCGGCCGCCGCGCAGCTCCTCGATGTGGCTGCGCGCGCGCATCACGATCCGGCCGCGGCCCGAGCGGTACGCCTCGCGAATCCCCTCGCGGCCCAGGACGATCGCGCCCGTGGGGAAGTCGGGGCCCTTGATGTGCTTGGTCAGCCGGTCGACGTCGATCGTCGGCTCGTCGATCATCGCCACCAGCGCGTCCACGACCTCGCCAAGGTTGTGCGGCGGCATGTTGGTCGCCATCCCGACCGCGATCCCGGCCGAGCCGTTCAGCAGCAGGTTCGGCAGGCGCGCCGGCAGCACTTCCGGCTCGCGGCGCGACTCGTCGTAGTTCGGCTTGAAGTCGACGGTGTCCGCGTCGATGTCGCGCAGCATCTCGGTCGCCAGCCGTGTGAGCCGGCACTCGGTGTAGCGCATCGCGGCGGCCGGGTAGCCGTCGATGTTCCCGAAGTTGCCCTGGCCGTCGACGAGCGGGTAGCGCATCGAGAACGGCTGGGCCAGCCGGACGAGCGTGTCGTAGATTGCCTGGTCGCCGTGCGGGTGGTAGGAGCCCATCACGTCGCCGACCACGCGGGCGCACTTGAGGCGCGAGCGGTTCGGCTGCAGGCCAGCCTCGTGCATCGCGTAGAGCACCCGCCGGTGGACCGGCTTCAACCCGTCGCGCACGTCCGGCAGCGCCCGCGCGACGATCACGCTCATCGCGTAGTCGAGGAAGCTCGAGCGCATCTCCTGCTCGAGCTCGCGCGGCTCGATCCGGCCGGGGCCGAGTGGTTCTACAGTCGCCACGTCTTAGACGTCCAGGAAGCGAACGTCCTTCGCGTTCTGCTCGATGAACTCGCGGCGCGGCTCGACCTGGTCGCCCATCAGCATCGAGAAGACCTGGTCGGCAGCGGCAGCGTCGTCGACCTCGACCCGGATCAGCGTCCGCCGGGTCGGGTCCATGGTCGTCTGCGCCAGCTCCTCGGGATCCATCTCGCCGAGGCCCTTGAAGCGCCGCACCTGGAGGCCTTCCTTGGCGAGCTCAAGCGCATGGTCGCGCAGCGCCTCGAACGTCTCGGCGTGCCGCGTCTTCTTGCCCAGCTCGAGCTCGAACGGCGGGGCGCCGACGATCTCGACCAGCCGCGCGTAGGTCTTGCGCAGGTTGGCGTACACCGGCGAGGCCAGCAGCTCGGCCGGGACGATGACGTGGACGGCGGCGCTCGTCTCGCGCTCGGTCACCTTGATCCTCGCGCCCTCGGCGTCACTCTCGACGACCGCGACCTCGTAGCCGTTCGGCTCGAGCGCGGAGAGGGCGGCGTCGATCTCGCCGGCGAGCGCGGCCTCGGTCTCGACCAGCCGGTGCTCGATCACGAAGTTGGCCGGCCCGGTGCCGAAGTCGGCGCGCAGCCGCGAGGCCCAACCCTCGAACTCGTGCAGCGCGCGGCTGAAGCGCTGGTAGCGCGCCTCGGTCAGCTTCTGCTTCGAGCCCGAGCGGTCGGTCACGTCGATGTCCTTCACGCGCTCGCGAACGAGCATCTCCTCGAACTGCGACTCCTTGACCACGTACTGCTCGCGCCCGCCGACCTTGACCGCGTACAGCGGCGGCACCGCGATGTAGACGAAGCCGCCGTCGACGAGCTCCGGCATCTGCCGGTAGAGGAAGGTCAGGATCAGTGTGCGGATGTGCGAGCCGTCCACGTCGGCGTCGGTCATCACGATCACGCGGTGGTAGCGCAGCTTCTCGAGGTCGAACTCGTCGCCGATACCCGCGCCGATGGCGGTGATCATCGACTGGATCTCGGTGTTCGAGAGCACCTTGTTGATCCGGTTCTTCTCGGAGTTGATCACCTTGCCGCGCAGCGGCAGGATCGCCTGGAAGGTGCGGTCGCGCGCGTCGACGGCCGAGCCGCCGGCGGAGTTGCCCTCCACGAGGAACAGCTCGGCCGAGGCCGGGTCGCTGATCTGGCAGTCGGCGAGCTTGCCGGGCAGCGACGAGCTCTCGAGTGCGCTCTTGCGCCGGGTCAGCTCGCGCGCCTTGCGCGCCGCCTGCCGGGCGCGCGCCGCCGAGATCGCCTTGTCGATGATCCGCTTCGCGTCGCTCGGGTTCTCCTCGAAGTACTCGGCCAGGCGCTGGTTGACGGTCTGCTCGACAAGCCCGCGCACCCAGGGGTTGCCAAGCTTCGTCTTCGTCTGGCCCTCGAACTGCGGGTCGCGCAGCTTGACCGAGAGCACCGCGGCCAGGCCCTCGCGCACGTCCTCGCCCTCAAGGTTGTCCTCCTTCTCCTTGAGCAGGCCCTTGGCGCGGGCGTAGTCGTTGAGCGTGCGCGTCAGGGCGCCCTTGAAGCCGGACAGGTGCGAGCCGCCCTCGGTGGTGTTGATGTTGTTGGCGAACGAGAAGACGGACTCCTGGTACGAGGAGTTCCATTGCATCGCCACCTCGACGCTGCCCTGATCGTTCTCGCCCTCGAAGTAGATGATCCCCTTGTGGACCGGGTCCTTCGACTTGTTCACGTGCGCGACGAAGTCCCGGATCCCGCCCTCGTAGTGGAACTCGTGCTTGACGTCGCCGGCGCGCTCGTCGTAGAGCACGATGCGCAGGCCCTTGGTCAGGAACGCGGTCTCGCGCAGTCGCTGGACGAGCGTGTCCATCGACCACTCGAGCTCCTCGAAGACGTCGCCGTCGGGCAGGAAGGTGATCGTCGTGCCCGTGTCCTTGGCCACGCCGACCGTCTGCAGCTCGGTCGTCTGGTCGCCGCGGGCGAACTCCTGGCGGTAGATCTTCCCGTCGCGGTGCACCTCGACGTGCAGCCATTCGGAGAGCGCGTTGACGACGGAGACGCCGACGCCGTGCAGGCCGCCGGAGACCTTGTAGCCCTCGCCGCCGAACTTGCCGCCGGCGTGCAGCGTCGTCAGCACGACCGTCACGGCGGGCAGGCCCTGCTCGGGCATCAGGTCGACGGGGATGCCGGAGCCGTTGTCGGTGATCGTCACCGAGGCGTCCGGATGGATGGTCATCTCAATCGTGTCGGCACGGCCCGCGAGGGCTTCGTCGACCGCGTTGTCGATCACCTCGTAGACGAGCTGATGGAGCCCGCGCGGGCCCGTCGAGCCGATGTACATGCCCGGTCGCAGCCGAACCGGCTCGAGGCCCTCGAGAACGGTGATGTCTTTCGCTGAATATGTAGCCTTGGTCATGAAAAAAGCCCTGCAAGTTGCGCACTTCCGGGCTGAAGTTAGTTTAGCAGGCGGAGCGGCCGTCAGCGGCCCTTGCGAGGCTCATCCGCGCAGCTTTTTCTACCGATTTGCGGAGATCTTCGGACTCGATCGCGGCGGCCCACTCGTGCGCCTCGCGTGCCTGCTCGAGCGTGGGCTCCGGCAGTGGCCGTTTCACGTCCTCCGAAGCCGGCGCGGGAAGCTCCGGCAGGAGACCGGGAGCGAAGCGCAGGCGGGCCGGCGCGGCCTCTGGGACCGCTTCGCGCAGACGACCCGCGATCTCCCCCTCGAGCTGCTGCAGCTCGAAGGCCCAGGTCGAGGAGGCGGCGTTCACCTGCAGCGTGCCGTCCCGGGCGAGGCGCGCAGGCCACGCGTTCGCGGCCACGGTCTCCCCGACCGCGTCCGGCCAGGCGGCCACGAGCTCGGTCATCTGCGCGGCGCCGCCGAACCGTGAGAGCTCCCGCTTGACCTGCCCGCCGAGCCGCTCGATCACCGGATCTCGCTCGTGCCGTCTTCGCGCTGCGAGACCTCGAGCGTCTGGGCCGGCTCACCCGGCAGCGCGCTCCGGCTGGCGCTGGTGATTAGCGCCTGCCCCGAGGCGCGCACCCGGTCTGCGAGGATCCGCCGGCGATCGGGATCGAGCTCCGAAAGCACGTCGTCGAGCAGGAGCAGCGGGCGAGTGCCGCGGCGCTCCTCCAGCAGCTCGGCCTCGCCGAGCAGCAGCGAGAGGACGGCCAGGCGCTGCTCGCCCTGTGAGCCGAAGGTGCGTAGGTCGCGGCCGGCCGAGAGCACACCGAGGTCGTCGAGATGCGGCCCGGCGCCCGTCGCTCCGCGCTCGAGATCACGGTCAAGCCGCCGCTCGAGCTCCTCGGCACTCGGGGCCTCGCCCTCGTAGCGCAGCTCGGCTTGCTGCAGGCCCAGCTCGCCGGCCCGCTCGGCGAATCCCGGTTGCAGGGCCGTGACCGTCTCGTGCCTGCCGGCGACAAGCTCGGCGGCCAGCGCGCTCACCTGCTCGTTCCACGGGGCAAGCGCCTCCCGCGAGGAGACGCCCTGTGCAACCCGCCGCAGCGCGGCGTTCCGCTGCCCGACTGCGGCGCCGTATTCGGCCGAGAGACCGGCTCGGCTCGGCGCCAGCCGGCCGAGCACGCGGTCGAAATACGCCCTGCGCGCGGCGGGGCCGCCCTTGACCACCACCAGCCGGTCGGGCGTGAAGACCAGCGTCGTCACCTCGCCGCGCAGCTGCTCGGCCGCGCGCAACTTCGCCCCGTTCAGCGTCGCCCGTTTGCCGCTGCCGAGCTCGAGCGTCACCTCGAGCTCCAGCGGCACGCCGGCCCGCGAGCCGCGCAGGGCGACCCGCGCAGCCTCCCGCCCGAAGCGCACCAGCTGCGCGTCGGCCCGCGTCCGCGGCGAGAAACCCTGCGTGCCGACGTGCAGCGACTCGAGCAGGTTCGTCTTGCCTGCGCCGTTCGGACCGGTCACGAGCACGAGGCCCGGCTCGAGCTCCAGGTCAAGCTTCGAGTACGAGCGGTAGTCCCGCAGAGCAACCGCAGCGACGATCAGCTCAGCCCGCGACCGAGGCACCGCTTGCGGTGCCGCTCTCAGGGCGGTCGAGCTTTGCTCGGGCGCCCGTCTGCAATGACGGGTCGATGCGCTGGATCGCGCCTACCCCGCCAAACGGATCGGCATGATCAGGTACAAGAAGTCGTCGCCCTCGCCCTGGAGCACGGCCGGCCGCAGCGGGCTGATCAGCTGCAGCCGCAGCTGGTCGCCAAACACCGACTCGATCCCGTCGCGCAGGAACTCGGCGTTGAAGCCGATCTCGAGCGACTCCCCGCTGAAGGGAACCGGCAGCGACTCGCGGGCCTCGCCCACGTCCTGCGTCTGCGCGGAGACGGTCAGCTCACCGTCGGCGAAGCGCAGCCGTAGGGGCGAGTTGCGCTGGGCCATCACCGAGACGCGGCGAACGACGTCGAGCAGCTCCTCGCGCGGCAGGGCAAGCTCGTGGTCGAACGCCTCCGGCACGAGCTGCTTGTAGTTCGGGAACTGGCCGTCGATGCGGCGCGTCGTCAGGAGCGCGTCGCCGGTCGCGAAGATCACCTGGTTCTCATGCACTGCGAGCTCGAGCTTCTCGCCTTCCTGCGCGATCCGGGCGAGCTCGCCGAGCGCCCGGGCCGGGACGATCGCCTCCAGCTCCGGCACCGTGCCTTCGACGCTCGTCTCCTTGACCGAGAGCCGGTAGGAGTCGGTCGCAGCCATCACGAGCTTGCCCGGCTCGAAGCGCATCAACACGCCTGTTAGCACCGGCCGCGACTCGTCACGCGACGCCGAGCGGCTGACCCGCGCGATCGTGGTCAGCACCGTCTCGCGGTCGACCTCGTGCCGCTCCGCGGCTTCGGCCTCGGGGAGGCGCGGGAAGTCCTCCGCGTTGTAGGTGTGCAGCCGGTAGGTCGCCGAGCCCGAGCGGATCTCGACCGCGGCCTCCTCGGGCTTGTGCTCGATCACCACCTCCGCGGCCGGCAGCAGGCGCGCCAGCTCGAGTAGCAGCCGGCCCGGCACGACAACCGAACCCTCCGTTGCCTCCTGAACGTCGATCGCAGTTCGCAGCGACAGCTCCATGTCGGTCGCCGCGAGCTCGAGCTTGCCGCCCGAGACGCGCAGCAGGATGCCGGCGAGGATCTGGACGGTCGTCCTCGTCGAGACCCCGCGAGAGACGATCCCGAGCGCGCGGGTCAGCTCGTCACGAGGACAGGTGACGGTGAGGGTTCCCTGTGCGACCACAGCTTCTGTTTCCATCATTTATGAAATTCCTTTGTCGTAGTCATAGAGAGTGTGGAGCACGGGGATGACGCCCTCTTACCGCTCCTGGAGCGGGTTTGCGCTGTGGGGCGCGACTGGGGACGAAACGGGGTTCTCAACAGCCCTCGTGCCGGCCTCACGATGCGTCCACAGATTCACTGCACCTGCTTGATGCGTTTGGTCAACTCTTGCACCAGGTTGTACACATCCCGGTCCTCGCGGATCATGCGGGAGATCTTGGAGGTCGCGTGGATCACAGTCGTGTGGTCGCGGCCGCCGAACTGCTTGCCGATCTTCGGCAGCGACGAGTCGGTCAGCTCGCGCGAGAGGTACATCGCGACCTGGCGCGGATAGACGATGTTCTGCGAGCGCTTGTCGCTGCAGAGCTCGTCGAGCGAAAGGCCGAAGCGGTCGGAGACGAGCTCCTGAATCCGCTCGATCGTGACCTGCTGGACTTCTCCCTGGGGGAAGACGTCCTTGAGCACGTCCTGTGCCAGGTCCTCGGTCATCGGACGGCCGGTCAGCGAGGAGAACGCGACCACACGCGTGAGCGCGCCCTCCAGCTCGCGGATGTTCGACGAGATCCGTCCGGCGACAAACTCGAGCACCTTCGGGTCGGAGATGTGGATGTGATCGGTCTTGACCTTCTTGCGCAGGATCGCGATCCGCGTCTCCAGGTCGGGCGGCTGGATGTCGGTGATCAGGCCCCACTCGAAACGCGAGCGCAGCCGCTCCTCGAGCGTCGAGATGTCGCGCGGCGGCCGGTCGGAGGAGATCGCGATCTGCCCGCCGGCCTCGTAGATCGTGTTGAAGGTGTGGAAGAACTCCTCCTGGATCCGCTCCTTGTTCTCGAAGAACTGGATGTCGTCGATCAGGAGCAGGTCGTAGGCGCGGTAGCGCTGCTTGAAGCCCTCGATCCGCTTGTCGCGCAGCGCGTTGATGAAGTCGTTCATGAAGGTCTCGCTCGTCACGTAGCGCACCGAGAGCTCGCTCTGGTGTTCGCTGACGTACTGCGCGACCGCCTGCAGGAGGTGGGTCTTGCCGAGGCCCGTGCCGCCGTAGATGAAGAGCGGGTTGTACGCCTGCGCTGGGGCTTCGGCGACGGCCAGCGCAGCCGCGTGGGCGAAGCGATTCGAGGAGCCGATCACGAACGAGTCGAAGGTGTACTTCGGGTTCATGTTCTGGCCGCTCGCGGGCTCGCGCCGCTGGGTCTCGACGCTCTCGGGTCGTTCTGCGCCCTCGACCTGCGTGACGGCGAGCTGGATCCGCCGCTCGCGGCCGGTCGCGTCGCCCACGCCAGCGCTGATCAGGCCGATGAAATGGCCCTCGATCCAGTCGCGCGTGAAGTCGTTGGGGACAGCGAGCACGAACTCGTCGTCGCTCAGCTCGAGTCCCTCCACGTGGTCGAACCACGTGCGATACGTCGTCTCGTTGAGGGCGCCTCTGAGCCGACTTGCAACCTCGCTCCACAGGCTTTCCGCAGTCAGCTCAATTGAGGGCTCCACGCCGCCGGACGCACTCCTTGTCGGGGAACTGGCGAGCGGCGAGCATAGCAGCGTTACGGCGGCCTCACAACGCCCTCCTCGGACGAGCTCGCGTGGAAGAAAAAGTCGCAATTTGCAGGTAAAAGCACACCCTCCACACCGCCGTCCACAGGTGTGGACGATGCTGCCGGTCGAGGCGACGCTTGCAGCGGTCCGCCCCGCACTCGCCCCACGATTCGCCTCTCGCTTGTGCGCCCTCCAGCCTGTGGAGAACCACCCCTCACGGCCTCGCTATACTGCCTTCGCGCCGCCCGGGAATCGGGCGGTTCTTCTTCCCTCATTCGACTCGTGAAGCGGACCTACCAGCCCAATGTGCGCAGGCGGAAGCGTCGCCACGGCTTCCGTGCCCGGATGTCCACCCGGGCCGGGCGCGTGATTCTCAAGCGGCGCCGCGCGAGGGGTCGCAAGCGCCTCTCGGCCTGACGCCGCTGGGCACGCGCGTGCAACGCCGCCACCGCCTCTCGCGCTCGCGTGACTTCGACGCGGTCTATCGCCACGGCCGCTCGGTCTCGACACGCTTCCTCGTCCTCTACTGGTTCGCGCGCGAGGACGGTGAGGGACCTCGCCTCGGCCTCGCCGTGCCGAAGGCGGTCGGCCCGGCGGTCGTGCGCAACAGGATGAAGCGCCGCCTGCGCGAGACCTTCCGCGCCCGCGTGGCGGAGCTGCCTCAGGACCAGGATTACGTGCTCGTCGTGCGCCCCGGCCTGGCCGAGGCCGTCGAAACGCGGGGCTTCGACTGGCTCGGCGAGCGTGTCGACGAGATCCTCGCCAAGGCGGCGGCATGAGGATCGCCTTGCGCGCGCCGGCCTATGTCGGGCTCGGCCTCGTCTACATGTGGCGCTGCACCTTCGGCCAGCTCTCGCGCGGCTCGTGCAAGTACCACCCGACCTGCTCGCAGTACGCGCTCGACGCGCTCCGCCAGCACGGGCTCGTGCGGGGCTCGATCCTCGCCGGCTGGCGCCTCTTGCGCTGCAACCCTTGGAGCCGCGGTGGGGTCGACTACGCACACGGCCAGAGGCTGTTCCGGTGATCCTCGCGCACATCCTCACCCCGCTCGAGAACCTCCTCCGGAACGTGCTCGAATGGCTCGGCCCGCACGGCACGATCGGCTTCACGTGGGCATGGTCGATCGTCGCGCTGACGGTGATCGTGCGGCTGATCCTGGTGCCGCTGACCGTCCGGCAGATCCACTCGATGCAGAACCTGCAGCGGCACGCGCCCCAGATGAAGGAGCTCCAGAAGAAGTACAAGGCCGACAAGAAGCGGCAGCAGGAAGAGCTGATGAAGTTCTACCGCGAGAACAACATCAACCCGGCCTCGTCGTGCCTGCCGCTGCTGGCGCAGTTCCCGGTCTTCATCTCGCTCTACCTGGTGCTGAAGCACTTCCCGCACCTGCCGGGCGACAACCTCGAATGGCTCGGCCTCTGGAACATCACCGACAAGGCCTCCGCAGGCTGGGGGCCGGTGCTGGTCGCCGTCTACGCGCTCAGCCAGCTCGCCTCGAGCTACTTCATGAGCGCGACTGCCGAGAAGTCGCAGCGCATCATGCTGCTCGTGCTGCCGATCGTCTTCATTCCGTTCATCATCAACTTCAAGGTCGGGCTCATCCTCTACTGGATGACGACGAACCTGTGGACGGTCGGGCAGGGCCTCGTCACCCGTCGGCTGATGCCGCGACCGGCGGCGCCCGAGAAGCGCTCCTCGCGCACGCCGCCCAAAGAGGTGGCGACCGCGGTCGCGCCGGAGCCCGCGCCGGCTCCGGCCACGCCGTCGCAGCCGAGGAAGGTCAAGCGCAAGAAGCGCGGGGCGCGCAGATGACCGAGACCGAGTCCGTGCAGGTCGAAGCAACCGGCGAGACCGTCGGCGAGGCGAAGTGGGCCGCGCTGCGTGAGCTCGAGAAGCTTCGCCCGGGAATCGACAAGGCGGCGGTTCGCTTCCAGGTCGTCTCCGAGGGCGAGCGCGGCCTGCTCGGTGTCGGTTTCGCGCCGGCTCGGGTCGTGGCTTCGGTCGACGCCGCGACCGCGGTCGAGGAGCCGGCGGCCCCGCCTGTCGACGAAGGCGAGCAGGCCACCGAGGTGCGCGGCGTGGTCGAGCACATCCTCGAAGCGATCGGCGTGCGCGCCCAGATCGAGATCGCGGAGAGCGACGAGCGCGTGACCGCGACGGTGGTCGGCCGCGAGCTCGGGCTCGTGATCGGCAAGCACGGGCAGACGATCGACGCGATTCAGTACCTCGCCAACGCGGTTGTCTGGCGCGGCCGCGGGGACGAGCGCAAGGCGGTGATCGTGGACGCCGCCGGCTACCGGGCGCGGCGCGAGGAGGCGCTCGCGGCGATTGCGAACCGTAGCGCCGAGCGGGCGATCGCCTCGGCGCGCTCCGTCGAGCTCGAACCGATGACGGCCGTCGAGCGCAAGGTCGTGCACGTCTGTTTGCAGGACAACGCGGGCGTGGTCACGCGCAGCGAGGGCACCGAGCCCAACCGCTTCGTCGTGATCGACCCCGTGTGATCGAGCGCTGGCTCGCCGAGCTCGTCGCCACGCCCGGGCTGACCTCGCTCTCCGGCGACGAGGCGCGACGGGTGCATCTCGACGAGAGCCTCGCGGCGCTCGAGACGGTGCAGCGCTTCGGCGGCCCGATCGTCGACGTCGGCTCCGGCGGGGGCGCGCCGGGGATCCCGCTGGCGCAGGCCTTGCCCGAGCGCGAGGTGACGCTGCTCGAGGCGACGCAACGCAAGTGCGACTTTCTCGGGCGCTGGACCGCCGACCTGGCGAACTTGCGGGTCGTCTGCGGCCGCGCCGAGGAGCAGCCGCTCGACACGTGGGGCGTCGCCGTCGCGAAGGCACTCGCGCCGCCGCCGGTCGCGGCGGAGTGGTGCCTGCCGCTGGTCGCTCCGGGCGGTGTGGCGGTGCTCTACGTCGGTCCGACCGCGCAGGCCGACCGCGTGTCGCAGGTGGCCGAGCTGCTGGCGGCCGAGCTCGAGCTCGACTCGCCACCGGGCCTGCTCGTGCTGCGCAAGCTGGGGCCGACCCCGCCGGGCTTCCCGCGCCGCCCCGGCGTGGCCCGAAAACGTCCGCTGGCGTAGTTAGCGTCTCGGTGTGCCCGGCCGGATCTACGCGCTTGCGAACCAGAAGGGCGGCGTCGGCAAGACGACGACCGCGATCAACCTCGCCGCCTGCCTCGCCGAGGCCGGCGAGAGGACGCTCGTGGTTGACCTCGACCCGCAGGCGAATGCGACCTCCGGGCTCGGCGAGCGCGCCAATGGCACCTCGTCGCTCGACCTGCTCGACGGCATCCCGCTGTCGAAGCTGGCGCGGCCGACGCGCTTCGCCCGGCTCGACCTCGTGCCGGCCAAGCCGGAGCTGGCCGGCGCCGCCGTGGAGCTGTCGCGGCTCGGCGACGGCGAGCGCTACCTGGCCGACGCACTCGCCGGTGCGACCGCGGAGTACGCCTTCGTCTTCGTCGACTGCCCGCCGGCGCTCGGCCCGCTGACGGTCAACGCGCTGGCCGCCGCCGACCGCGTGCTCGTGCCGGTGCAGGCCGAGTACTACGCGCTCGAAGGGCTCGCGCAACTCGTCGGCTCGGTCGAGCTCGTGCGTTCGCGCCTCAATCCCAAGCTCGCGCTCGGCGGCGTGCTCCTGACGATGGTCGACCGGCGCACGCGGCTCGCCGCGGATGTCAGCGACGAGGTGCGGCGGCACTTCGGCGACCTGGTCTTCCGCACCTCGGTGCCGCGCTCGGTGCGGGTGGCCGAGGCTCCGAGCCATGGACTTCCCGTGACGGCCTACGACCGCGACTCGGCGGGAGCCGACGCGTACTGGAAGGTGGCGATGGAGCTTGTCGGCCGTACCTGAGAAGAGACGCGGCCTCGGCCGTGGCCTGGAGCTGCTCGTCGGTGGCCCGGGTGAGCCCGAACTGGCGCACTTGCCCGTCGAGACAATCCACGCGAACCCCCGGCAGCCGCGGAAGCGCTTCGACCACGAGTCGACCTCGGCGCTGGCCGACTCCATTCGCTCGCAGGGGCTCGTCCAGCCGGTGGTCGTGCGGCCGCGAGCGGCGGGTGGGTTCGAGCTGATCGCGGGCGAACGGCGCTGGCGCGCGGCGCAGGAGGCCGGGTTGCCGACGGTTCCGGCGCTCGTGCGCGAGGCCGATGACCGCGAGACGCTGCTGCTCGGGCTGGTCGAGAACGTCGCGCGCGAGGAGCTTTCTGCGGTCGAGGAGGCCCGCGCCTACGCACTCCTGCTCGACGAGTTCGAGCTCTCGCTCGGAGACCTGTCCGAGCGGGTGGGCAAGGCCAAACCGACCGTCTCCAACCGGCTGCGACTGCTCGAGCTCCCGGACGACGTGCTCGGGCTCGTCGAGCGCGGCGAGCTGACCGAAGGCCACGCCCGTGCCGTGCTCGCCGTCCCGGACCACGACGGCCGTCGTCGCCTCGCGCGCCAGATCGTCCGGCGCGGGTTGTCGGTCCGTGCGGCTGAGCGCGCCGCGCGCTGGGCAGGCGCGAAGACCAAGCCTCGCAAGGTGCCGAAGGTCGATCCGCTGCTGGCAGAGCGGGTCCGCAAGGCCGCCGAGCGACTGACGGGCTTCCCTGCTCGCATCGTCTCGGGAAGGCTCGAGATCGCCTTCAGCGACGAGACCGAGCTGGCCGAGCTCGCCGAAGCGCTCGAGCGACTCGCCTAGCCGTACCCAATGGCGGTCGAGGGTCGTTGACTCAATGGCATGCTCGAACAGCTCCGTGACAACCTCGAGTCCTTCGAGGCGATTAGCCAGGACGACATGACGCGCGACCTGGTCCTGCGCATGTCCGCACTCTCGCAGGCCGGCAAGCTGGCCCCGTTCCTGTTCGAGCTCACCCATGACGCGGAGCTCGACGAGCTGACCAAGGGCACGCTGGTCGAGATCGCGAACGACGAGAGCTTCCTGCTCGCGGTCGAGGACTACCTCGTCCGCACCGAGATCGTTCACTGAGCCGCGCCTAACCGATCAGCGCCGTAGCCGTCTTAGCAGCTGACGCGCACGTCAGCGTCTTTCACGGATACGTGACTGACGGAGGGCCAGATGAAGAGACGGTCATTCAGCGGTGTGGTCGTGATCGCGGTGCTCGCGTTCGCAGGGCTCGTTCAGACCGCTGCTGCCGACCAGCCCGTGACGACGATCACCACGATCGACCGCACGTTCACGCTCCCGGCGGGCGCCTGCCCGTTCCCGTTCATCGTGCACAGCCAGGGCACGCTGCGCGAGACGGTCTACCCGAACGGCAAGGACGCCACGCACGCCGTCGACTTCCACATCACCTACACGAACCCGGCAAACGGCAAGACGCTCTCGACGGTCCTCGCCGGGCCGTTCATCGTCGAGCCAAACGCCGACGGCACCGTGACGGTGACGATCAACGGCAACGACGGCCACCTGACCGCTCCCGGCCAGGGGACGATCTTCGCCGACGTCGGCAAGCTCGTCTACATCGCCGACGCGAGCGACGTGAACACCCCGCTCTCGATCGTGAAGTCGACCGGGCACCAGGACCCGAACCAGTTCCCGGCGACCTGCGAGGGACTCTCCTAGCTCCTCTTGCCCCCGCGTCCCGCCCCAGCCCTCTCGGGGCGGGACGCCTCCCGTCTGCGCGCGCGGTACTGCGCCTGGGTGACACGGTCGGCGCAGAGGGTGCAGCAGTAGCGGCGTGAACGGTTCCGGCTGCGGTCGACATACGCACAGCGGCACGGGGAGCCGGCGCAGCGGCCGAAGCGCGCCCAGCCCAGCTCCTGGAAGGCGGCGAGCAGTCCCGCGGTCGCGTAGGCCGCGACCGCCGGCAAGCCTTCGCTCTGGTCCGGCCACGACCGGAGGCGCCAGCCGCCGTCGGCGCGCTCGAGCACCGGCGGCGTCCCGTACTCGCGCACGAGCTCGTTGAGAAGGCTCGCCGCCGCGTCCTCGCCGCCGGCGTCGAAGACCCGGTCGAACCGGGCCCGCAGCGCGCGGACGGGGTCGACGTCGGCTTCTCCGACACGCCTTGCGGCCGCCGACAGCCCGTGCCACTCGAGCCAGGTGCGGACGTCCTCCAGCCCCTCGATCAGGTCGGGCTCGGGCTCGAGCTCGTCCCAGGTGTTGACCAGGTCGATCGCCACCGCCAGGCCGGAGCCGCGCGTCTCGTCTCGCGTCAGAGGCATTTCGCCTACACGGTATTGACAGCGCCTGCCCTGGTCGCTGAAATCGGTCGAAGGTGCCGCCGTTCCCGAAGCCTCGCTTCGACTATTCCTACGACCTCGCCCACGAAGTCGCAGCGCTGCGCGACTACCGCAAGCACAAGCCGGGCCGGCAGATTCCGGCGAAGGGAAAGGGCCGCCTGCTCGTCGCGACGTGGAACATCGCCAACCTCGGCGTCCAGGACCGGCTCGACAGCGACTACGCGCTGATCGCCGAGGTGATCAGCTGGTTCGACCTCGTCGCGGTGCAGGAGGTGAACGCCGACCTGCGCGGGATCGAGGCGATCCACTCGCACCTGCCGGCGCGCTACGACCTGCTCTTCTCGGATGCGTCCGGCAACCGCGAGCGTCAGGCGTTCCTCTACGACAGTCGTAAGGTCACCCGCCTGCGGGAGGTCGGCCGCGTCGCGATCCCGCCGAGCCAGCTGCCGAGGATCGCAGTCGCCGGCGCCACCACCGCGTTCGCGGGCTTCGACCGCGGCCCCTACCTGGCGAGCTTCGAGTCGGGCGCCTTCCGTTTCGCGCTGCTGAACGTGCACCTCTTCTACGGCTCGGATGCCCCGGCCGACCTCGACCGCCGCACGCTCGAGACCTTCGCCGTCGCGTGGTGGGCCGACAAGACGCACCGCGACAAGAAGTCGTACGTCGGCGACATCGTCCCGCTCGGCGACTTCAACCTCCCCATGGCCGCCCCCGGCGACCGCATCTTCGACGCCCTCGTCTCACTCGGCCTGACCACCCCGCCGCACAGCTCGCAGATCGGCTCCGCGATCGCCTCCGACAACCAGTACGACCAGATCGCGTTCTTCCCGGGCGCGACCATGACCCGCTTCAGCGGGAGCTGCAACGTCTTCGACTTCGACGGCGCGCTCTTCCAGGACCTCTGGAGCGACCCACAACGAACGGAGACGCAGTTCCGCGCCTTCACACGCTTCCACGTCTCGGATCACCGGCCGCTGTGGGCCGAGTTCCAGACAGCCTGACGCGCTCAAAAGGTGCCGCTAGACTGGGCCGCCCGGGCGATTAGCTCAGTTGGTTAGAGCGCCGCTCTGATAAGGCGGAGGTCCGTGGTTCGAATCCACGATCGCCCATTTCCCTCTTTCTAGTCGCCCCCCGCCCTAGGGATGGCGAACAGGCCAATCCCGGCCGATGACGTCTCAAGAACTGCGGCCATGAACATCGGTGAAATCGTCCTCTACGAGGGCCGGCAGTACTACCTGCGCGGCCTCGACCCCATGGGTCTGCCCCAGCGACAGGCCTTCCTCGAGGACGCCCTGACCGGCGAGGCGCGCACCGTTCCCGCGGACGATGTCGAGCTCGAGCCGCCGCCCGATCGCCCCCCTCTACGCGGAGTTTGAGCCGGTACCCTGAGGCTATGACCCGAGCCGGGGACGCTTGATGTACGAGATGGTCATCTACGGCGTGAGCTTCGACCTCGTCGGCAAGCAGCCGATCGTGCTGCTGAAGACGGCCGACGGGAACAAGTTCCTCCCGATCTGGATCGGTCACCCGGAGGCGGCGGCGATCCTGATGAAGCTCCAGGGGGCGAGCACCCCGCGGCCGCTGACCCACGATCTCGTGACCGACATGCTCGGCGAGCTCGGCGTCCAGATCGTCCGCATCACGGTGACCGAGCTGAAGGAGAACACCTTCTACGCCTCGATCACCGTGCAGCAGAACGGCTCGGAGATCGAGATCGACTCGCGCCCGTCCGATGCGATCGCGCTGGCCGTCCGGGCCGAGGCGCCGATCTTCGCGGCCGAAGAGGTGATCGAGGAGTCGGCGATCGAGTTCGAGGGCGAGGACGTGAACGAGGAGGAGATCGTCAACGAGTTCAAGCAGTTCCTCGACCACGTCACCCCGGACGAGTTCGCCGAGGCGTCGGAAGAAGAGGACTAAGAGCCCTCGCCGCGCTCGACCTCGCGCTTGGTCAGCCCGAGGATCTCTTCGAACAGCTCCTGCAGGCCGTCGCTCGAGAGCGGCCCGCGGTTTGCGCGCGCGAGGTACTGCAGCATCCACTGCTCGCGGTCGTGATCGACGAACGACATGCCGCGCGACTCCTTGTAGCCCTTCAGCCGCGCGACGAGCTTCAGGCGCGCGTTCATCGCCTCGACGATCGCGCGGTCGTTGTCCGAGATCTGCTCCCGGAGCTGGCGGATGAGCGGGTCGTTCTCGGTCACGGTCTCCCCTGCAGCTTGACGTACACCGGCTTGCTGGTGCGCGCGATCGTGATCGCGCGGTACGGATACGTGACCCGCGGCTTGACCGGATCGCCGAGCGAGGGGGTTCGCTCGCGGAGGTAGACGTCGACCTCGCGCCGCCGCTCGACCACTCGCTCCACCCGCAGCGAGTAGCCGGTGCTCGAACGGGGGCCGAGCGAGACCACGATTACCTCGCGGCGACCGAAGTCGACGGGCGGCGGCTTGGGTGCTCGGCCGGGCATCGTCGCCTCCAGCAGGTGGGCGAACGGCGCGCGCGACCGGTAGACGGCGGCCACCTTGCGCGTGAACTCGACACGGCCGAGCCTCGGGTTCAGGTCGCGCCAGGCGAGGACGTGCGCGCCGCCCCGACCCCACCACTGCGAGTAGACGAGCCAGCCGGCCGCGGCCAGCGCCACCAGCGCCAGCGCCGCGGCTCTACCAATAGATGTAGACGCTCGTGCCGTAGTCGACCAGCGAGTAGATGCGAGTCGCGACCCACAGCGGCATGCGCACGCAGCCGTGGCTCGCGGGATACGGGGGCACGCTGTGGTAGCCGTGGATCGCGAAGGCGCCGACGAAGAAGGACGAGAAGTACATCGCCTTGGCGTTGAAGCCCGGGACTTTGCTGTAGACGCGCCAGTGCCCGAGCGGCGTGTTGCCGGTGGCCCCGGTCGAGACCTGCACGATCAGGGCCACCTTGCCGTCGCGGACGAGGAACAGCACCTGCCGGCCCTTGCTCACCTCGACGTGGTCGCCGGGGTAGCGCGCCTGCGGGATCCCGGCCCGCTGGAGCTCGAGCCAGAAGCGCACATCCACGCGGCCCGTGCGCGGCAGGTCGTGCAGCTTCTGGAAGGCGAAGACGGCGTCGATGTCGTCCTGGCCGTAGTAGCCATCCACGCGGCCGAGCGCGTAGTGCAGGTCGTGGAGCCGGCGGTCGAGCTCGAACGCGCTCGGTCCTGCCGAGCCGGGGCCGAGCGACGGGGCGAAGATGATCCGCTCGAGTACGCGCCTGGCGGCGAGGTAGCCGGGAGCCGGTTGCACTGTCAGCCGCACGCGGAAGACGCCCGCCGAGCCGGTGGCCAGGCGCAGGCGCAGGCGGCCGTGGAAGGAGCGGCCGGCGACGAGCCGGTGGCCGCGCCAGACCTTCACGATCACGGCTCCCGCAGTGGCCGGGCGTTCGCGGACGAGCAGCGAGAGCGGCGTCCCGAGCCGCCCCGAACCGCTGAAGGCGGTCTCGAGCCCGGGCCGCACGGCCAGCGCGACGGCGTTCGAGACGGCTCCCGCGTAGCGGACGGTGTAGCGCGCGTCCGGGGTGCCGACGCGCCCGCGGACGAAGAACTTCCCGCCGCGGTCCGCGCGGACGGTCGCGATCGGCGTCCCGTCCCGGTAGAGCGCGAGCCGCGCGCCCTTGACCGCGGGAACGAGCTTGCCGTGGAAGCGGGCGAGCTGCTGGTAGCGCCCGCGACCCGGACCGGCGAGGGTGATCCCCGTGGCGGTGATCACGACCGTCGCCTGCGAGGTCTCGCCGAGCAGGTTGGTGGCGGTCACCTTCGCGGTGAAGCGGCCGGCCGCATAGGTGTGCTGGACGAGCGGCCCCTCAGCGGTGCCGCCGTCGCCGAGCTCCCAGTGGTAGGTCGCCGTGTCGCCGGTGGCGGTCAGCGTCACTGCCAGGGGCGCGGCGCCACTTGCGGGTGTGGCCTGGGCCGTGACGGCAGGCGGTGCCGCGTGCGCTGCGGGAGCGAACGTCAACGCCGCCAGAAAGACCGCTGCACGCCGCACGGCCGGAAACATACTGCTATCGGGCGACTGCGACCGCGAGCGCGAAGGCGTTGAAGGAAGCGTGCAAGAGCATCCCCGGGTAGAGGCTGCCGGTACGGAGGCGGACGAGCGCGACCGCGACCCCGAACAGGAACAGCGCCGGGAAGCCCTCGACGAGCCCGTGGTCGGCCGCGAAGGCCGCCGCCGTGCCGAGCACGGCTACCGCGGCCCCGAAGGGTGAGAGCAGCCGGAAGCCGACGCCGCGGAAGGTGAACTCCTCGACGATCGGCGCGACGAGCACGACCACCGCGGCGTTCAGCGCGAACTGCACCGCCTTGGCCGAGTTCCAGTGCGCCGGCTCGAGCCCCTGCTCGCGCGCGCCGTGGAGCAGGTTCTCGAGCAGCGATTCCGCGATCAGCAGCGCAACGAGCACGCCGAGCGTGAAACCGAGCGCCCGCGGCCAGGAGGCGGGCCTGCGCAACCCCAGCTCGGCAGGCGTCAGCCCCCGCGCGATCAGCAGCACGATCGCCAGCGTCAAGGCGTAGAAGACCAGCCCGCTGAGCGCGGTGTCGTAGCGGTAGAGCGAGTCGGCGGGTGGCTTGCCGGAGGAGAAGCGGCTGGCGTAGTTGAGCGCCGCGAGCGAGCCGACGAGAGCGAGCCAGCCGGCGAGCTTGCCGCCTCTCACTGCGGGTGCAGGATCCGCGCGATCTGGGCGAGGGCCTCGCCGACCTGCGGCCCGGCGACCGTCGCGTCCTCGGGCAGCACCGCGAAGCGGCCGGAGCGGACCGCCCGCAGGCGCCTCACGCCCGCCCGGGCGCGCAGCTGGGCGAGCGTGACGTTGCTGCCCGCCGTGGCGAGGTAGACGTTGGGGTCGAGCTGCAGGAGGCGCTTGACCGGGAACGGCCCCTGCTCCGGGCTCGCTCCGGCGACGCTCTTCCCGTGGGCAAGCGCGATCAGATCGCCGAGCAGGGTGCGGCTGGAGATGGTCGCGAAGCCGCCGGTGTCGACGAACGCGGTCACGAGCGGCGTGCCGGCGACCGCCTTGGCAACCGCCGCGCGCTTCGCCTCGATCCGGGCCGTCAGCCGCCGTGCCTGGACCGGCCGGCCGGTGAGCAGGCCGATCTCGCCGATCGCCTGGACGACGTCGCCGACCGAGCCGCCGGGCTCCACGTAGACGGGTGCGTGGGTCGCACTGCGCGCGCGGGCCAGGTCGAGCGGGTCGGTCTCGGCTGCGGCGACGATCAGGTCCGGCTTGGCGCGCCGGATCGCGCCGACGAGGGGCAGGCCGACGAGCGTGTCGTCCACCGTGGTCGTGCGTTCGTCGAGCCCGAGGGACTTCAGGATCTCCCGCGGGCCTACGCCGACCGGCACGATCCGCTTCGGGGCCGACTTGACGATCGTCGCGTCGCCGGTGCCCTGGACGGTGACGGGGTAGCTCTCGACCAGGGCGCCGGTCGGCTCCGAGCGCTCGCCGCAGGCGGTCCCCGCCAGCAGGAGCAGCGCCGCGATCGGTACCAGCGCGAGCCTCATGCGACCCACTGCCAGAGCGCCCATTGCGCGACCGAGACGCCGAGCAGCAGCGAGCTGACGGCCACGATCGCAGTGTGTGCCCGCGGCCGGCCGCCGAGCACGGCCAGTGCCAGGAAGAGCGGGAAGATCGTCAGGCCGAAGCGCGGCAGCGAGAGCAGCGGCCAGCGCTCGCTCGGCACGCTCAGCGGGATCGCCAGGCTGAGCGCCGCGAACAGGCCATAGGGCGCGCCGAAGCGGCGCCAAGCGATCACGGCGAGCACGACGAACAGGACGAGGAAGGCGAGCGCCTCGAGGTTCAGCACGGCCACGCGGATCGGGTCGGAGTCCTGCACCGGCGTCCAGTACACATGCGTGTGCGAGCCGGACGCCAGCTGCTCGACACCCGGCCCAGCCCGCGCGCACGCCGTCCCAGATCCCGCCGAGCGGGCCGGCCGGCGAGAGGTGGCGGCTCCAGAGCCGCTGTGCGTGCAGGAACTGCCACGGATCGCCCTCGGCGGCCCAGAGGTAGAGCGGGTAGGCCGCGAAGAGCAGCGGCGCGACCGCCAGCGAGGCCAGTGCTCGGACCCGGTCACGCTCCCGCCAGGCAAGCAGGGCGAGCGCCGGCAGCAGCGCAGCCGCGGTGGGTCTCGTGAGCAGCGCGAGCCCGGTGACCGCTCCCGCGGCGAGGAATCGCCGGCGCTCGGCCAGCATGAACGCAGCCAGCGTGAGCAGCAGGTAGAGCGACTCGCTGTAGACGGCCTGCAGGAAGAGCGCGAACGGGAAGACGGCCAGGTACAGCACCGCCCGCCGCGCGCCGTCGGCGCCCAGCCGTTCCTCGGCGATCCGGTACAGGAGCAGGAACGAGGCGAACGAGGCGGCCAGCGAGACGAGGATCCCTGCGAGCACGTAATGGCCGAAGAGCACTCGCCCGAGCAGCGCAACGGCCGCCGGGTAGAGCGGGTAGAAGGCGGCCGCCGCGCCCTTGGCCGAGCCGTAGCCGTGCTCGGCGATGCGGAGGAACCAGACGCTGTCCCAGCGGGCCCAGACGTCCGTGACCGCGCCGAGGTCGTGCGTCAGCTTCGGGTCGTCCCAGACCGCCGCCCGCGGATGGCGGTTCGGGACGAAGACGAAGAACGAGAAGAGGGCCGCGGCCCAGATCGCCAGGCGCGACCAGAGCCAGATCTCGGGCGCGGGATTCCCCGCGCGCGGCAGCCGCATTTCGCGGCGGGCCGTCCGCTTCGGCAAGCGAACGCGTTGACCGGCGGACACGGCGCGCGATGATATCCGCATGGCCCGGCGCTACTTCACTCCCTCGGAGGCGAACGAGCTGCTCGCGGAGGTGCGCCCGCTGGCCGAGTCGCTGGTCCAGCACCGCCAGGGGATGCGGCTCGCGGCCGAGCGCCGAGCGCGGCTGACCGCTCGCATTGCCGGGAACGGAGGCGACCTCGACCCCCAGGAGCCCGGCGAGCTAGACGAGCAGTTCCAGCGCGAGTCGCACGCCGTCACACAGGCGGCTGAGCGACTGGAGCGGCTGGGCGTGCTCGTGAAGGACCTCGACACCGGCCTCGTCGACTTCCCCGCGCTCCACGGAGGCGAGGAAGTGCTCCTCTGCTGGCAGGTCGGCGAGGACGAGGTCGCCCACTGGCACGGCGTGGACGAGGGCTTCGCGGGCAGGAAACCCCTCCCGTTCGACTAACGACGTACCCGGTGTCCCACCACTCCTGGACCCGCCTGATCGTCTTCGGGGCGGTGCTGCTCGTCACCCTGGTCGTCGCCTGGCTGGTCGATCGACGGCTGGCGCGCCGCGACCTGCCGGCCGAGACGCTGACGCGCTACCGCATCCTGCGGCGCACCATCCTGACGCTGATCGTCTTCGTCGGCGTCCTCTCGGCGCTGCTCGTGATTCCGCAGGTGCGGGCGGTCGCGACGGGGATCCTGGCGTCCTCGGCGGTGATCGGGATCGTCGTCGGCTTCGCCGCCCAGCGCACGATCGGGAACTTCATCGCGGGCCTGCTGATCGCGTTCGCGCAGCCGGTCCGGATCGGCGACTACGTCGAGACCGAGGGCTTCCACGGCGTGGTCGAGGAGATCGGCCTGACCTACACCTTCATCCGGATCGAGGACAACGACCGGCTCGTGGTCCCGAACGAGAAGATCGCCTCGGATACCATCCGCAACTCCTCCATCCGCAGCCGAAAGAAGCTCGCGCACGTGACCGTCCAGGTTCCTCTCGATACTGACCTCGAAGCAGCCAGCACGCTGCTGCGTGAGGCTGCCGAGGACGAGCGCGCGGAGGTCTCCGTGGTCGACCTGGCGGACAAGGCGAGCCTGCAGGTCAGCGTCTGGGCGCCAGACGAGCCGAGCGCCGAGCGGCTCGAGCACAAGCTCCGTCTGCGCGCGCACGAGCGCCTGCGCGAGGCGGGAGTGTTCGCATGACCCCGCCGCCGCCTCCCCCGCCTCGGGGTCGCGGCCGCCGGGGCGATGACGAGCTCGAGCACGTCGTCCGCCGCAGCCGTCAGCGCCGTGCCCGCACCAGGGGCAAGCGCAAGCGCCGCACCACCCTGATCTTCGTCACCTTGCTGGTGATCGTCCTCGCCGTGATCGCCTCGAGCGTCGGCGCCGTCGCCAGGTTCCGCTCCGACTGCAACCTGAACGATCTGAAGGCGGTCCAGATCGGCGAGAACTCGTTCGTCTACGCCGCCAACGGCTCGCTGCTGGGCGCGATCCCCGCCGAGCACAACCGCACGCCGGTGGCCCTCTGGCGCGTCAGCCCGTGGATGAGCAAGGCGACCGTTTCGATCGAGGACCACCGCTTCTACCAGCACGGCGGCGTCGACTACGAGGGCATCGCCCGCGCGGCCTGGAAGGACTTCAGCGCCGGCCATGTCGTCCAGGGCGGCTCGACGATCACGCAGCAGCTCGTGCGCAACCTCTACATCTCGAGGGAGCGGACGCTGAAGCGGAAGCTGAAGGAGGCCTGCCTCGCGATCCGCCTCTCGCGCGCTCGCTCGAAGGACTGGATCCTCGGCCAGTACATGAACCAGGTCTACTACGGCAACCACGCCTACGGGATCGAGGCGGCGGCGGAGACCTACTTCTCGAAGGACGCGCGCGATCTGAATCTGGTCGAGTCGGCGCTGCTTGCCGGCCTGCCGCAGGCGCCCTCGGTCTACGACCCGCTGCACCGCCCGGCCGCTGCTCGCGCGAGGCGCGACGAGGTCTTACGCGCGATGCGCGACTACGGCGATATCAGCGAGGGTCAGTACCAGCACGCCGTCCAGCAGGTGAACCTGAAGCTGAAGCCGGGCAGGCTCTACACGCGCATCCGCGAGCCGTACTTCTTCAGCTACGTCCGCGACCAGCTGATCGACGAGTACGGCGCCAATACCGTCCGCTCGGGAGGCTTGCGCGTCTACACGACGATCAATCCGTTCCTGCAGGTTGTCGCGCGCAGGGCGATCACCGACACGCTCTACCTGCGCAACGACCCGGCCGCAGCCGTCGTCTCGATCAATCCCGCGAACGGCGCCATCCGCGCGATGACCGCGGTCACGCCTGGCCGCACCGGCAACCAGTTCAACCTCGTCGCCCAGGCGCGCCGGCAGCCGGGCTCGACCTTCAAGACGATCGTGCTCACGGCCGCGATCGACGAGGGCATGAACCCGGACTCGACCTACTACACCTCGGCGCCGTTCCACTACCAGCCCGACCCGTACACGCCCGCCTGGGACGTGTCGACCTACGACCACTCGTACTCGGGCTCGATCTCCGTCCACAGCGCGACCCTTGCCTCGGACAACACCGTGTACGCGCAGCTGACCCTCGACGTCGGGCCGGACAAGGTCGCCGAGATGGCGCACAAGCTCGGAATCCGCTCGCACCTCGACGTCGTGCCGGCGATGGGCCTCGGCGCCGACGCGATCTCGCCGCTCGAGGAGGCCTCGGCCTACGCCACGCTGGCCGCTGGCGGGATCTACTCGAAGCCGATGGCGATCCGCAAGGTCGTGCTCGCCAACGGCAAGGAGGACACCGACGCCGGCTGGGGCGTGCCGCAGCGGGAGCGCGTGATCAGCGACGGCGTCGCGTACGAGGTGACGAAGATCCTCGAGGACAACGTGCTCGGCGGCACCGGCGTCGGCGCCTACTTCGGCCGGCCGGCCGCCGGCAAGACGGGCACGACCGACAATCACGCGGACGCCTGGTTCTCCGGTTACGTGCCGCAGCTCCAGACGACGGTCTGGGTCGGCTACCCGCAGGGAGAGATCCCGATGGAGAACGTGCACGGGATCGCGGTTGCCGGCGGCACGTTCCCGGCGACGATCTGGAAACTGTTCATGGAAACGGCGATGGGGAACACGCCTGCGCTGAGCTGGGCCTCACCGCTCGACCCGGTCGTCTGGCGGCCGTTCACGCAGGGCCAGTACGGCTCGAGCCTCCGGCCGGCCACCACCTACTACTACAGCCCCACCACGACCTCGGGGCAGACGACGACCGAAAAGGCACCGCCCCCTCCGCCGCCTCCGCCGCCTTCGGGCACCACGCGCACGGTGATCACGACTCCGCCTCCTCCACCTCCCCCGGTAGAGCCGCCACCGCCACCGCCGCCGGAGCCGCCGCCTCCGCCGCCACCCACGCCGTGAGCTTGACGCGGCCGCTGCGCGCCGCGCTCGTCGCGATCCCGGTGTACCTCGCCGCCTGCGCCGTCCCCGACGGAGGGCTCTTCCGCGCGGCACGGTTTCGCGACGTCCACGTCTACCAGGGCTACGCCGAGCGGTTCCTGCACGGGGCGCTCCCCTACCGGGACGTCTTCGTCGAGTACCCGCCCGGCGCGTTCGCCGTCTTCCTGCCGCCGGCCGCCTTTGGCACCTCGCACTACAACGCGGCCTTCAAGACGCTGATGGCCCTCTGCGGCGTGGCGACGATCGTGCTCGTCGCGCTGGTGCTCGCCGAGCTCGGCGCGTCGCTGGCGCGGATCCGGGTCGCCGTCGGGCTGCTCGCGCTCTCGCCGCTCGCGCTCGGGCCGATCTCGCTCAATACCTACGACGCCTGGCCGGCGCTGCTGACCGTGCTCGCGCTCTGGCTGCTGCTGCGCGGCTGGGAGCTGCCGGCCTTCGCGGTGCTCGGGCTCGCGGTCAGCGCCAAGGTCTACCCGCTCGTGCTTGTGCCGCTCGCGGCCTGGCTCGTCTGGCGCCGCGCCGGAACGAGACGGACGGCGCTCGCGCTTGGCGTGCTGGTGCTCGTTGCCGCCGCGGTCGTCGCGCCCTTCGCGGCCTACGCGCCGCACGGCGTCTACGAGAGCTTCCACTCACAGGCCGCGCGCGGACTGCAGGTCGAGAGCCTCGGCGCCTCGCTGCTGCTGGTGCTCGACCGGCTCGGCCTCTACCACGCGCACGTGGTCGAGACGACCGGCGTCGCCGGGCGCAACCTGGCCGGCGGCATGGCCGATGCGGTCGCGGCGGTGCTGCTCGTGCTCGAGGCGCTCGCGGTTGCGACGGTCTGGTTCCTGTACGCGCGCCTCGGCGACCTGCGCGCGCGGCTGCCGCTCGCCTTCGCCGCCGCCGTGGCCGGATTCCTCGCGTTCACCAAGGTCTTCTCGCCGCAGTACCTCGTCTGGCTGCTGCCGCTCGTCGTCGCGGGCGGCGGTGCCGTCGCGGTCGGGCTGACGGCGGTCGCGCTCGTGCTGGCCCAGGCCTGGTTCTTCCACTACGGCGCGCTCTTCCGGCTCGAATGGCCGGTCTGGCTGCTGTTCGCCCGCGACCTCGTGATGGTCGCGCTTTACCTCGTACTGGCGGCCGAGCTCGCGCGCTGGAAGATCAGGATCCCGTCGCGCTCGAAGACGAGCCGCCACTCCGGGTTGCGCCGCAGCCAGGAGAGCTGGACGGCGGTCGGCAAGGGCGCGAGCCGGTCGGCGTAGCCCGGCGCCGTCTCGTCGGCGGCCACCCACTGCGCGTCCTGCAGGTAGGGGAAGCTGAGGATCCGCCTCCGCGCCGAGAGGTGCGCGCCGAGCGAGTTGGTCGCGCTGACGACGGCGTGCGGCGGGATCAGCCGCAACGCCTCCGCCGCGATCCGGTCGTGGGCGGTCACCTCCGCTGCTCGAGCCTGCGCTTTGCTGCCGCCCGGGAAGTTGCGCCAGACCGGCACCGGGCCGAGCAGGTAGTTCGCGGCCACGCAGAGCACGACCACCAGGCTCGCGAGCGGAACGCGCGGGTCGATCCGCTTGGCGCCGAAGACGGTCGCGGCGATCAGCACCGGGATCAGCCCGGCCGTGTAGTGGAAGCGGATCGAGGTCTGCGTGGTCGCGGCCGAGAGCAGGTTCACCGCCAGCTCGGGCAGGGCCGCCAGCAGCATCAGCGGCGCCAGCAGCGCGAGCCCGCCGAGCGGGAGCAGCAGCCGTGCCAGGTAACCGAGCCCCCGGCCGGTGAAGGCGGTCGTGACGATTTTCCA
The DNA here is from genome assembly GCA_963772975.1 of uncultured Actinomycetes bacterium. Lineage (GTDB taxonomy): Bacteria > Actinomycetota > Thermoleophilia > Gaiellales > Gaiellaceae > AC-32. Next base: position 299,742 of record CAVYZH010000010.1, on the reverse strand, counting down.
GGGGTCGGTCAGCGCCGTGTGGACGATCCCGCCCGGCGTGCTGCCGACCTCGCTGTAGCGCGTGAAGAAGCTCGAGGTGCCGGCGCGGTTGAAGTGCGGGATCACGACCTCGATCGCCACCAGCGCCACCGCCACGCCGGCCGCGGCGATCACCGCTCCAGTCCAGCGCCGTCCGTGGGCGAGCGCGTACCAGATCCCGAGCCCTGCGACAACGAGCGCGATCTCTTCCTTCGTAGTCGCGGCCACCACCGCGCAGAGCGCGAACGGAAGCAGGCGTCCCTCGTCCAGGAACCAGATCGCGAACAGCAGCAGCGGGCAGGCGAGCGCGACGGGGTGGAATTCGTTCAGCGTCAGCCACTGGGTCGGCGGGTAGGCGAGGTAGGCGAGCGCGAATCCGACTCCGGCCCGCTCGCTGCCGAGGTGCTTGCGTGCGAGCCAGTAGACGGGCAGCGCTCCGAGAGCGACCGCGACCGCCTGCGTCACGAGCAGCAGGTCCGGGCTCGGCCAGACGAGCCAGAGCGGCGCGAAGGCCGCGAGGATCGGGTCAAAGTGCGCGCCGAGGCGGGAGACCTGGTCGCCGCGCAAGCCCGTGATCTGGAGCGGGTGGCCATGCGCCGTCGACCAGACCGCCTGCACCATGTTCCCGAGGTCGAAGCGGCCGGTCGAGAAGGCTCGGTGGCGCAGGACCGAGAGCGCGGAGAAGCCGGCCGCGTAGGCGGCGACCGCTGTCCAGAGCAGTGCCCGCGGGCGGATCAAGAGCGCGCGACCTCCTGCTCGATCAGTTCGCGCCAGCGCCGGCCGAGCACGTCTTCGCTCGCATGAGCCTCGTAGGCGGCGCGGCCGCCGGCGGAGAGTCGCTGCGCCAGCTCCGGGTCGGCGGCGATCCGCTGCACGGCCTCGGCGAGCGCACGCGCATCGCCCGGCGGAACGAGCAGCGCGCTCTCGCCGTCGACGAGCAGCTCCCGCGCCCCGGGCGTGTCGGCGGTCACGAGCGGCGTCCCGCACGCGAGCGCCTGGAAGGCCTTGTTCGGGATCACGCGCTTCGCCTTCTCGGAGGTGCCGAAGATCCCGAGCGCGCAGCCCGCTCGGTGGAGCTCCTCCGGGAGCCGCTCGTACTCGACCCACGGGATCCAGTCCACGTTCGCGGGCCGCTCGCGCACGAGGGAGTCGAGCTGGCCGCTGCCCACGAGGCGGAAGCGCAGTTCCGGCGCTGCGCGCGCGGCCCCGAGCACGGTCTCGACGCCGTGTAACGGGATCAGCTTGCCGACGAACAACACCGTGAACGGCTCGGCTGGCGACCAGCCGGGGCCGAAGACCCGCTCCTCGGCTCCGACGTAGGCGACCTCGATGCGCTCGCGCGGGAGCCCGGCGAGCTCGGCCAGGTGGTCGGCGCCAGTGCGCGTGTCCGCCACGACGAGATCGGCCGCCCGCAGCGCGTGCCGGTCGACCGCGGCAAGTGCCCGCGCCGCCACCGAGCCGGAGCGAAAGCGGCCGCGGTCGGAGACGAACGTGTCGGCCAGCGAGACGAGCGGGTTGAAGACCACCGGCCGGCCGCGCGCCGAGTGCCTGGCGGCAGGCAGATCGAAGTGCCCGGGGTAGCCGACGAGCACCGCGTCGAAGGCGCCCGGCGCCCGGCGCAGCAGCTCGAGCTCGGCCAGACCGAGCCGCGCCGCAGCGCCGGCTCCAGCACTCCAGTTGTCTCGACGACCCTCCCAGACCGCGACGTGGCGCTCCTCGACCTCGACACCCGCCCGTCGCAGGCACGAGATCACCTGCGCATTACGCGGGTAGTCGCGCTCGTAGGTCCCGAAGTAGAGGACGCGCATGCCCCGGCGGGCTAGGAGAGCACGTCGTCGACGTGGAGCTCGGTCCGCTCGCGAGCGCCCGCGCGTTCCTCGTGCTGGCTCGTGATCAGCTCGCTGATCAGGCCAAGCGAGAAGAACTGCAGCCCGACCACCATCAGCAGCACGCCGAGGATGAGCAGCGGCCGCTGGCCGATCGCGTGCCCGAGCAGCTTGTCGATCGTCAGGTACAGGAGCACGACGAAGCCGACCGCGCCAAGAGCGAGCCCGAGCCCGCCGAAGAGGTGGAGCGGCCGGTAGCGGTAGCGGCCGATGAACGAGACGGTGAGCAGGTCGAGGAAGCCGCGGACGTAGCGCTCGACGCCGTAGCGGGAACGGCCGTGCTCGCGAGGTCGATGGTTGACCGGCAGCTCGGCGATGCGGTAGCCCCGGTAGTACGCGAGCACCGGGATGAAGCGGTGCAGCTCGCCGTACAGCCGCAGCCCTTGCACGACCTCGGCGCGGTACGCCTTCAGCCCGCAGTTGAGGTCGTGCAGGCGCAGGCCGGAGACGCGGCCGGTGACCCAGTTGAAGATCTTCGAGGGAACGCGGCGCGTGAGCGGGTCACGGCGCTGCGTCTTCCAGCCGCTGACGAGATCGAAGCCTTCGTCGAGCTTGGCCAGCAGCCGCGGGATCTCGGCCGGGTCGTCCTGGAGGTCGGCATCGATCGTCACAACGACGTCGCCCTCGGCGTGCGAGAAGCCCGCCGCCAGCGCCGCCGCCTTGCCGAAGTTCCGGCGCAGACGGATCACACGGACGTTGTCCTGCGCGTTGTGCAGCCGGGTCAGCGCCGCGTACGAGCCGTCGGTCGAGCCGTCGTCAACGAAGACCGCCTCCCAGGGCTGGCCAAGCGGCTGGAGCGCGGACTCCAGCTCGTCGTAGAGGAGCGCCACCGTCCGCTCCTCGTCGTGAACGGGGACGACGACCGAGATCACGGCGGCTGAGCCTATCCTCCGCGCGTACGGTATGCGGCGGTCGTGGCCGAGCTCCTGACTCTCGAGGACGCCCAGCGCCTCGTGCTCGAGCGCACCGTGCCGCTGCCTGCGGAGCCGGTCCCGCTCGAACGGGCGGCGGGCCGAGTGCTCGTCGAGGCAGCACGCGCGTTGGTCGATCTGCCACCGTTCCCGAGCAGCGCGATGGACGGATTCGCCGTTCGCGCGGCCGACACGCCCGCGTCGCTGCCGGTCGTCTTCCGCGTCGCCGCGGGCCGGCCGGCGCCGCAGCCGCTGCAGCCGGGAGAGGCGATGGGAATCGCCACCGGCGGGGTCGTCCCGGAAGGTGCCGATGCCGTCATCCCCATCGAGTCTGTTGTCGATCATGACAACGAAGTTGAGATCGGCGAGGCGGTCAAGACGGGCGCGAACGTGCGGCCGCAAGGCGGCGACCTGCTCGCCGGGGCCGAGGTGGTCGCTGCAGGCACGCGGCTTGGGCCCGCGCAGATCGGGGCGCTGGCGGCCGCGGGCGTGGCCGAGGTCGCGTGCGGAGCGGTGCCGCGCGCCGCCGTGCTGGCAACGGGAACCGAGCTTCGCCGGCCGGGCGAGCCGCTTGCGCCGGGCGAGGTCTACGAGGCCAACGGGCTGATCCTCGACGCTCAGCTCAGGTCGGCGGGCGCTTCCGTCGAACGCCTGGCGGCTGTCGCCGACGACGAGGACGCGCACCGGGACGCACTCGCGCGCGGTCTCGAGTACGACGTGCTCGTCACCTCGGGCGGTGTCTCCGTTGGCCCGCACGATCTCGTCCGCGCGATCGAGGCCGAGCTCGGTGTGGACGAAGTCTTCTGGCGCGTGGCCGTGAAGCCGGGCAAGCCGGTCTCGTTCGGCGTGCGGGGTCGCACGCTCGTGTTCGGGCTGCCCGGAAATCCGGTCTCGTCGCTAGTCGGCTTCGAGCTCTTCGTCCGGCCTGCGGTCCTGGCGCTCCAGGGTCACGCCGACCCGCTGCCCCCGTTCGAGCCGGGGAGGCTGGCGGCTGCGGCCAAGCGGAACGCCGTACGCGACCAGTTGGTGCGCGCGCGGACGCGGCCCGGCGATGATGGCTTGGTCGAGCTCGAGCCGTTGGCGGGGCAGGAGTCGCACATGATCGCCAGGGCCGCGGGCGCCGATGCGCTGGTGTTCCTCCCGCGCGGGGAGGGCGAGCTCGCGGCGGGCTCGCCGGTGCGCTATCTCAGGCTCGCCTGAGGGCGGTCAGCCCTGCGCGGACGCGAGCGGGGCGGCGGCCAGGGTGCGTGAGGGCGCGCGGATCGACGGCGCGCCTCGCGGTTCGATCTGCATCAGCCGTGCGTAGACGATGTAGCGCTGGGACGCGAAGAAGCGCGGATGGCAGGCCTGCAGCTCGACGATCTCGCGCCCGTGCGAGTGCAGGACCGCAAGCTCGTTGGCGCTTACGATCCTGTGTGTGAAGACCCGGTAGCGGAACGTGCCGTACGGGACCTCGAGCGTGACAGCGTCGCCCGCCTTCATCCGCTCGATGTGCGCGAACGGCGCAAGATAGGTCGTGCGGTGGCCGGCGATGTAGACGAGCTGGCCCTCGCCTGGCATGTACGTCCGCCGGTCGAGGCCGGGGCCCTTCTTCAGCGAGCCTTCGTCGGTGCCGTCGACCACCACCATGTTCAGCCCGAGCCGCGGTACGCGCAGCCGGCCAATCGCCTGGCCGCGCTTCGACTCCAGCCGGTAGCGGTGTGCCACCGCGCGGATCTGGCCGGCCGTGACCACACGCGCCGAAGCCGTCTTCGAGCTCGGCTCCGGCAGTCGAAACGCCCTCGCCCGCCGCTCGTAGCTCTGGCTGAGCTGGTGCTGCTTCCAGGTCGTGTAGAGCGCGGTGAACGGGTCCTGCCAGCGCCAGACGACGAGCACCCAGACGAGCACGGCCACGCCGGCGGCCAGCATCACCGTCCCGGTAACCCGCACGATGCGCCTCGTGCTCACCCCTCCACTGCCTCCCGCTCAGTGCCCGCCGGTTTTCGCCGGGCAGCTCTCACAGTAAGCACGGTCCGGCGAACCGTCTCGCGCAAAGGCCCGCGCGGAGGTCGCTCGCGTGCGCTCGGGTAGGGCGCGTAGCGGCCGACCGTCAGCGCCGTCATCTGGCCCGCGGCGCCGAGCCAGGCGACGGCGATCGCCACGGCGGCGAGCTTCACGTAGCCGGTCGCGGTCAGTTCCGTCAGATACCAAGGCGTGTCCAGGCCGAGCCCGTAGCGGAACGCGAACGAGCCGAGCAGCAGCATCGGCCCGAGGAAGCCCGCGCCGAGCACGGCCAGCCGCGTCCAGATCGGGCGCCGCCGCACGTGGGGCAGCCAGAGCCAGGCGTGCAACGACGGCAGGAGGAAGATCAACGCGAAGGGATTGGTCGCGACCACAAGGAGTGAGACGACCGCGAGGGCAAGAAGTGCGGCCGCCGCGCCGGCGAGCTGCTCGGTCGCCGAGACGGGCCCGCGTGGCACAAGCCGGGCGCGGGTGACCAGCCAGCCGAGCCCGACGAGGAAGGCCAGCGCCAGCACGCCGATCACCGGCCAGTCGGTTGCGGGCGCGGCGTCGAGCGGCAGCGGCACGGACGGCGCCGACGGCCAGATGCCGATCAGTGCGAAGAGCTCGAACAGGATCGCGGCCCAGAGCCAGAAGCCGATGCGGCTGCGGTAGCTGCGCAGCGCCGGCGTCAGCGGGATGTGGCGGCGGCGGCAGCGCGCGAACAGGTCGACCGCTGAAACCAGGAACGGCAGCAGCGCCGCCAGCAGCACCAGCTCGATCGCCCAGCCGGGGAGCACGCGTGGGCCGAAGTAGACGTAACGGGCAGTTCCCGGCGCGAGCTCGGCACCTGCATCCAGCCAGCGCAGGAGCTGTTGTGCCGCGCGCCCGAGCTCGACCAGTCGTACGCGGTTGAGCCGTTCGGGCTGGTCGGCGAACGCGTTCGGTGGCCGCTCGCCGCCGGTGGTCAGCGTCAGGGCCGGAATGCCATGCGCCAGCAGTGGCCCCTGCTCGTGCAGCGTGAACGGAAAGCCCAGGTCGATGAGTTGCGCCAGCGCGCCCGGATGCTCCGGGCGCCGACCCGCCTGCTCGAGCACGCGCTGGGCGGCCGTCTCGACGAATCCCGGTGAGGCGAGGCGCGGCTCGTTCCCGATCAGCGCCAGCCGCGGCCGCCCGTTGGACGCGAGCGTGTCGAGGGAAACCGCAGCCACGATGCGTCCCGGGTGGCCCTGAGCGAAATGACGCGCGCCGAGGTCGCCGAATGCGCCGCCATCCGTTGCCACGAAGACGAGCGTGTGCTGCGGCCTGATGGCGCGTGGGCCGTAGGAACCGGCGAGCTGGATCAGGGCGGCGATGCCCGAGGCGTTGTTGTTGGCGCCCGGCCCCGTGCCGTCGTCGTCCCGGTGCGCGAGGATCACGATCTCGTCCGGCGAGCGCCCGGGGACGGTCACGACCTGGTTGACGAGCGTCCGTTCCCCAAGCCCAGGCACGTCGGCGCGAAAGCGCTCGGGCTCGACGCGTAGCCCGTAGGGCGTCAGCTGGTCGCGTACCCACTGTTCCGCACCGACGGCGCCCGCGCTTCCCGGCGCGCGGTCCGGGTAGAGCCGCGCCAGCTCCGAGGCGAGCGTGACCGCGCTCGGGCCGTCGAAGGAGGCGGGCAGGGCGATCGTGGGCGGCGGCAGCGGGCCGGGCTTGTGCACGCTGAAGGCCGCTATCAGGAGCGGAATCCCGACTAGCAGCCAGGTGCCGCGATACAGGCGCCCGCTGACCGGCCGCTCGAGCGACCCTCGGCGCGGGCGTCGCCGCGAGGAACGGGGCGGGAGCGCCGCCATGCCGTGGCTATAGTAGGGCGACCCGTCCGCCGGCAGGCGCTGCGATGCCAGACTCTTCCACCATCCTGCTCGTCGACGACGAGGACGCGGTTCAGAAGCTCCTCGCCTATCCGCTCGAACGCGATGGCTTCCGCGTCGTCCAGGCGCGCGACGGCGAGGAGGCCCTGGCGCGCTTCGCGGAGGAGCGCTTCGACCTCGTCGTGCTCGACCTGATGCTGCCGAAGCTGGACGGGCTCGAGGTCTGCAAGCGCCTGCGGGCGTCGAGCAGCGTGCCGATCATCATGCTGACGGCGCGCGACGACGAGCTCGACAAGGTGCTCGGGCTGGAGCTCGGCGCCGACGACTACATCACGAAGCCGTTCTCGATCCGCGAGTTCCGTAGCCGGGTGCGGGCGTTGCTTCGGCGCGCGTCGATTCCAAGCGGTGAGCAGGACGGCGAGGAGGTCATCGAGCGCGACGGGCTACGGATCGAGCTCGTTCGGCGCGACGTGCACGTGGGCGAGCGGGCCGTCCAGCTGACCTACGTCGAGTTCGAGCTGCTGCGAACCCTGGCTGCCAGCCCGGGCCGCGTGTTTTCACGGGAAATGCTGCTGCAGGCGCTCTGGGGTGGCGCGGACTACCGCGAGCCGCGCACGATCGACGTGCACGTCCGCCACTTGCGCGAGAAGCTCGAGCGCGACCCGAGCGAGCCCGAGTTCATCCTCACCGTCCGCGGTGTCGGCTACCGCTTCCGGCCGTGAGACGGTTCTTCCAGAGCGTCGGCACCCAGCTCAGCCTCGCGCTGCTGCTGGTGGTCGTGATCGCGCTTGGCGTCGTGTATCTGACCGTCGTCCCGTCGCTGCGAGAACGGGCGATCGACACACGGGTCGCCGACCTGACAAGCATCGCGGCCAACCTGCGTGCTCAGGTCAGGCCGCAGGACCCGCTCACCGACGAGTGGGTGGCGACCGCCTCGGAGGAGAACGGCGGCGTTCGCGTCGTGCTCCTCAACCGGCTTGCGCCTTCCGGCCTCGTCGTGCCGTATCGCGACTCCGGGCAGCTCTCGCCTCGTTTGCAGGGCGATCCCGTCGCCACGCACGCCCTCGACTCGGGTGCGCCGCAGCACGGAACGGTGACCGACGGGGAGACGACCTATGCCGAGGCCGCCGCGCCGGTGCTCCGCGGCAGCTACGCGCTCCTCGTCCGCGACCCGGTCGAGCTGGGGAGCATCCGGCTCGTCGAGCGGCGCGTGCTGCTCGCTGCCGGCGTGGCGCTGCTGATCGCGCTCCTGCTCGGCTACGGCGGCGCGCGGATGTTCGCGCGTCGGATCCGACGCCTGGAGCGCGCGGCCGACCGGATTGCGAACGGGCGCTTCGACGAGCCGGTGGTGGACACGGGCGGCGGCGAGCTTGGCGCGCTCGCCGCGGCGTTCGAGCGGATGCGCGTCCGCCTGGCGCATCTCGACGACGCGCGCCGGGAGTTCGTCGCCAACGCCTCGCACGAGTTGCGGACACCGTTGTTCTCGCTGGCCGGGTTCCTCGAGCTGCTCGACGACGAAGAGCTCGACGAGCCCACGCGGCGCGAGTTCCTGGCCTCGATGCGCGAGCAGGTCGACCGCCTGACGAAGCTCGCCTCCGACCTGCTCGACCTCTCGCGGCTCGACTCGGGCCGGCTGACCGTGGCGCGCGAGCCGGTCGACCTAGGCGCGCTGGCGGCCGATCTGGTCGAGGAGTTCGGGCCGCTGGCGTCTTCGAGCGGGCATCGGCTCGACGTGGCGGCCCCCGGCGACACGGTCTTCGCCGAGGCGGATGAGCTACGGGTGCTCCAGCTGGGGCGGATCCTGGTAGAGAACGCGCTGCTGCACACCCCGCCGGGAACGCCAGTCGAGGTGCGGACTCTCGAGCGGGACAGGTACGCGGTGCTCGAGGTCGAGGACGCGGGCGGCGGCATCCGCGAGGACCAGCGGGCGCAGCTGTTTGAGCGGTTCTTCCGCCTCGACGGCACGCGCGCCTCAGGCAGCGGTCTCGGGCTGGCGATCGGCAGACAGCTGGCCGAGCTGATGGAGGGCGCGATCGAGCTCGATTCGCGGCCCGGCAGAACGGTGTTTTCGCTGGTCTTGCCCCGCGCAGCGACCCCCCCCGAGCCGTTTTCACGCGAAAAGGCCCTTTCCGCAGGGGCGTAGCTACAGTGCGACGACTGTGCGAATCGTCGCCGTCGCCCTCGTCTGCGCTCTACTCGGCGGCCTCGCCGCACTCGGGCTCGGCGAGCTGACCGGCTGGACGGACTCGAGCTCCACCACCACAGTTTTCCGCGCCGCGCCGGCAGCGGGACCGTCCGGGGAGGCCGCCACCGCCGCCGTCGTTCCGGACGTGAAGCCGCTCACGGGCAACGGCTTCAGCCCCAGCGCGATCTACGCAAGCCGGGCGGCCGGCGTGGTCACGATCGTCTCCGTCTTCGGCACCGACCCGGAGACCGCCACGCAGGCCCAGGGGTCAGGCTTCGTCGTTTCGCCGAAGGGCTACATCCTGACCAACTCGCACGTGATCACCGACGCCGGCAACGGTACGGTGGCCAAGCCCGCCGACAAGGTCTACGTCGAGTTCCAGGACAAGGACCGGGCCGAGGCCTCGATCGTCGGCTGGGACGTCTTTGACGACGTCGGCCTGATCAAGGTCGATCCCTCGGCGCACGCGCTCGTGCCGGTGCCACTTGGGAACTCCGCTGCCGTCGCCGTCGGCGCGCCGGTGGCCGCGATCGGCAGCCCATTCGGCAACGAGGACTCGCTCGGGGTCGGCGTGGTCTCGGCGACGCACCGCTCGATCGACTCGCTCACCTCGGACTTCAAGCTGGTGGACGCGATCCAGACCGACGCGCCGATCAATCACGGCAACTCCGGCGGCCCGCTCTTCGACGCCCGCGGGCGCGTGATCGGGATCAATGCCCAGATCCGCAGCCAGAGCGGCCAGGCCGAGGGCGTGGGCTTCGCCGTTCCGATCAACTCCGCCAAGCGCTCCATGGAGCAGCTGATCGCCGACGGCTCGGTCTCCTACGCCTACGTCGGGGTCGAGACGACCGACCTGACGCCGGCGCTCGCGCGTCACTTCGGCTACGCCGTCACGCGCGGGGCGGTGGTGACCGGAATCGTCCACCCAAGCCCGGCGGCCAAGGCGGGCCTCCGCGCCGACTCGTCTCGCGCCCAGGCCTTCGGGGTCGTCTTCCCGCGCAACGGCGACGTGATCGTCGCGATCGACGGGCAACGCGTGATCGGTTCCGAGGACATTGCGCGCATTGTCACAATCCTAAGCCCGGGCCAGGTCGCCCATTTCACGATCGAGCGCGGGCATTCCCGGCTCGACCTGCCGCTGCGCCTCGGCGAGCGCTAGAGAGGCACTAGGATCCGAACCCGTGTCCTTCTGCGGCGAGACGGGCAATTCCTCCTGGTTAGGGACGGCTCTTCCGCGGGAACGACGCTGGGGATGAGCGAAGAGGGCCGCTCCGTCCGGCTGACCATCCCCGCGAAGCCCGAGTACATCACCCTTGGGCGCCTCGCCCTGACCGCGATCGCCGGCGTCCGGCCGGTGTCAGACGAGGCGCTGCACGACCTCAAGCTCGCCCTCACCGAAGCCTGCACGAACTCGGTCAAGCACGCCTACGGCGAGAACGGCGTCGGCAGCGTGGACATCGTCTACGAGCTGCTCGCCGACAGGCTCGCGGTCGAGGTCGGCGACGCTGGCAGCGGCTTCGATCCGAACAGCGGGCAGGTCAACGGCGACGACGAGCTCGAGGAAGGTGGTCTCGGGATCGCGATCATCCGGGCGCTCACCGACGAGGTCGAGATCGGCGTGCGCGACGGCGGCGGCTCCCGCCTCCGCTTCGTCAAGCTCCTGAACGACTAGAGCTCCGGGAACGGGATCGCTATCCTCGGCGGCCGCTGATGCTGCAGCTCGTCAACGTCGGACAGAAGTCGCTCGCGGACTACGCGAGCATTGTCTCGCGTGGGCTGATGGAGGAGATCCGCCGGCTGGCCGAGCCCCTCCGCGGCAAGCGGATCGTGCACGTCTCGGCTACGGCCTTCGGCGGCGGCGTGGCTGAGATCCTCTACGCGCTCGTGCCGCTGATGCGCGACGCGGGCCTCGACGCCGAGTGGCGGATCATCGCCGGCGCCGACGAGTTCTTCGCGGCGACGAAGACGATCCACAACGCGCTCCAGGGCGACCCAACCGGGCTGACCCCGACCCAGCAGGAGGTCTACCGTCGCTTCCAGACCCTGAACGCGCAGGAGTTCTCGGACGAGTACGACTACGTGCTCATCCACGACCCGCAGCCGGCCGGGATGATCGAGCACTTCCCGGACAGTGAGGCGCACTGGATCTGGCGCTGCCACATCGACCTCTCGCAGCCGAACCGCCAGGTGCTCGGCTTCCTCCTGCCGTGGCTCGCCCGCTACGACGCGGCCATCTTCCACATGCAGGAGTACGTCCCGCGCACGGCCGAGCTGCCGCCGGCCTACATCTGGCCGCCGGCGATCGATCCGCTGACCCCGAAGAACATGGCGCTCTCGCCCGAGGACGCGAGCTACATCGTCGATCAGTTCGGGATCGACGTCGAGCGGCCGCTGCTGACGCAGGTCTCGCGCTTCGACCCCTGGAAGGACCCGCTCGGCGTGATCGACGCCTACCGGATCGTCAAGGCCGAGCATCCCGAGGTCCAGCTCGCGCTGGTCGGCTCGATGGCGCACGACGACCCGGAGGGCTGGGACTACTACAACCGCACCGTCACCTACGCGGACGGCGACCCCGACGTCTACATCCTCTCGAACCTGAACAACATCGGCTCGGTCGAGGTCAACGCCTTCCAGGTGCACTCGAACGCCGTGATCCAGAAGTCCACCAAGGAGGGCTTCGGCCTGACTGTCACCGAGGCGCTCTGGAAGACGCGCCCCGTAGTGGCCAGCCGCGTGGGCGGGATCGTGGCGCAGATCCAGGACGGCGAGACCGGCTGGCTCGTCGACCCCCACTTGCCCGAGGAGTGCGCGCAGGCGTGCCTCGAGATCCTGGCCGACCCGGCCGCGGCGAGGCAGCGCGCCCTGCGCGGGAAGGAGTACGTCCGCCGGAACTTCCTCATGCCGCGGCTGCTCCGCGACAAGCTCGTGCTGCTGAACAAGCTCGCCGGCAACGACACGGCGGGCGCCGAGGTCACCGTCGCGGCCGCAGCGGGTTAACCCCGCCGAGCCCGGGTAGGGTGGTCGGCGCATGCCCCACCGCCGCAAGCTGATCGTCGTCTCGAATCGCGGGCCGGTCACGTACGGACGCGATGCCGACGGCGAGCGGGTCGCGAGGCGCGGCGGCGGCGGCCTCGTGACGGCGCTGCGGAGCCTCGTCGAGCTGCACGACGTGACCTGGATCGCCAGCGCGATGAGCGACGAGGACCGGGCCGTCTCGGTCGACACCGGCGGCGCGGCGATCGACGAACATTCGCGTGACGGCTCGCCCTTCCGGCTACGCCTGCTCGTCCACGACGAGACGGCCTACGACTGGTTCTACAACGTCGTCTCGAACCCGATGCTCTGGTTCCTGCAGCACTACCTCTGGGAGCTCGCGTACGAGCCGTCGATCGACATCGCCCTGCAGCACGCCTGGGACGGTGGCTACGCCCAGGTCAACGAGACGTTCGCGCAGGCCGTGCTCGAGGAGCTCGAGGCCGAACCCGAGGCGGCCGTGTTCTTCCACGACTACCACCTCTACCTCGCGCCGCGGCTCGTCCGGGAGCACGCCCCCGACGCGCTGCTCGCGCACTTCGTCCACATCCCCTGGCCGCAGACCGACTACTGGCACGTGCTCCCCGACCGGATCCGGCGCGCGATCCACGAGGGCGTGCTCGCCAACGACCTGGTCGGCTTCCACACGCGGCAGTGGGCCCTGAACTTCATGCGCGCCGCGAACGACGTCGCCGGAGCGAGCGCCGACTTCGGCGACGGCCTCGTCTCCTTCGACGAGCGCCGAACGCTCGTGACGGTGCATCCGATCTCGGTCGACCCGGCGGAGTTCGACGAGCTCGCCTCCAGCGAGGCCGTGCTCCGGGTCGAGCTAGAGCTGGTCGAGCGCCGGCCGGAGAAGCTCGTGGTGCGCGTCGACCGGACCGATCCCTCCAAGAACATCGTCCGCGGCTTCCGCGCCTTCGAGCTCTACCTCGAGGCCCATCCTGAGATGCACGGCCGCGTCGGCATGCTCGCGCTGCTCGACCCTTCGCGCCAGGAGATTCCCGAGTACGCGGAGTACCTCGGCGCGATCCAGCGCGAGTCGCGCCGGGTCAACGACCGCTTCCAGCAGGACGGCTGGTCGCCGATCGACCTCAGGATCGAGGACAACTTCATCGGCTCGGTGGCCGCCTACAAGCAGTTCGACGTGCTATTCGTGAACGCGATCTTCGACGGCATGAATCTCATCGCCAAGGAAGGCCCCCTCGTGAATCAGCGCGACGGCGTGCTGATCCTGTCGGAGAACGCGGGCGCGCACGCCGAGCTCGGCGAGTGGGCGTTGTCGGTCAATCCGTTCGACGTCGCCGGGCAGGCCGAGGCGATCCATGCCGCGCTGACGATGGGCGAATCCGAGCGGCGCGCGCGGCTGGAGGCGATCCGCGGGCATGTGCGCGAGCACGACGTGGCCGAATGGATCGAGGCGCAGCTGCGCGACCTCGACCGCTGTCGCGCGAGCGTTTCCTAGAGCTCGAACTTCTCGACGACGACGAACTCGCCGTTCTGGCGCACGATGCGCTCGATATCCGCCTTCTCGTGGCCCGGCGTGATCAAGAACCAGTCGCCGTGCGCGCGAATCTGCTGGTAGTCCTCCGTCGGGACGGCCACCTTGGCGAAGCACGTCTCGTCGCCGCACTCGCAGACCCACTCGGGATCCGGGCCGGAGTAGTTTGCCTGCAGGTCCGCGACGCGCTCGTTCACCTCGCGGAAGAGCTTCTCGTTCTCGATCATCCGCTCTTGCCGGTCCATGCGCCCTCGACCATGCTATCCGCGGTGATGGCGCGGGAAACCCAGGCCACCTCGGCCGAAGATCTGCGCTCGGTCAACCCGGCGACGCTGGAGGAGCTCGGCACGGTCGCCGTCTCGCCCCCGGAGGAGGTGGCCGAGGCGGTCGTCGAGGCACGCCTCGCCGGCGAGCGCTGGGCGCAGTCGTCGTTCGCAGAGCGCCGCGCGCTGCTCGGAGCCGTGGCGCAGGAAACGCTTGCCCGGGCCGACCTGCTGGCGGCGACGGTGACGGCGGAGTCCGGCAAGCCGCTCGTCGAGTCGTACACGGCCGAGCTGTTCGTCGCGCTCGACAACCTGGTCTGGGCCGGGTTGAACGCGCCGCGCGTGCTGCGGCCGGAGCGGCTCCGCTTCCCGCAGCCGCATCTGCGGTACAAGCGCGGCTGGCTGCTCTACGAGCCGCTGGGCGTGATCGCGGTGATCTCGCCCTGGAACTTCCCGCTCGGGATCCCGCTCACCCAGGCGGCCTTCGCGGTCGCGGCCGGTAACGCCGTCGTGCTGAAGCCGTCCGAGCTGGCACCGCTGAGCGGTGCGTGGGTCGAGCGTCTCTTCCGTGAGGCGGGAGCTCCCGAGGGCCTTGTCCGCGTCGTGCAGGGTCGCGGCGAGACCGGCGAGGCGCTGGTCAAGGCGCGGGGCGTTGCCAAGGTCGTCTTCACCGGCTCGAGCGAGGTCGGGCGCAAGGTCGCCGCTGCGGCCGGTGAGCGCCTGCGGCCCGTGACGCTCGAGCTCGGCGGCAAGGACCCGATGGTCGTCTTCGCCGACGCCGACCTCGACCGCGCGGTCGCCGGCGCGCTCTGGGGCTCCTTCTCGAACTGCGGCCAGGTCTGCTCGGCGGTCGAGCGGATCTACGTCGAGCAGCCGCTGCAGGAAGCGTTCGTCGAGGAGCTCGTGCGCCGGACGCAGAAGTTGCGCCTCGGTCGTGGCGACGAGCTGGACACCGAGCTTGGGCCGCTGGTCGCCGAGGAGCGCCGCGCGCACGTCGAGGAGCTGGTCACGGACGCGGTCGGCCGCGGGGCCGAGCTGCGCACCGGCGGGCGTCGGGCCGACGTCGGTCTGCCGGGTTGGTTCTACGAGCCGACCGTGCTCAGCGGGGTGGACGCCGAGGCGCGTGTCGAGCGGGAGGAGATCTTCGGGCCGGTCGTGACCGTCGGCGCCTTCCGCGACGAGGACGAGCCGGTGCGGCTGGCGAACAGCTCGAGCTTCGGCCTCGGCGCAAGTATCTGGACGCGCGACCTCGACCGCGCACAACGGCTGGCGCGGCGTCTCGAAGCAGGATCGGTCTGGACGAACGACGTCTCCTACTCGTACGGCACCGGCCAGGCCTCGTGGGGCGGCACGAAGGAGTCTGGCTTCGGCCGCACGCACGGCAAGCACGGGCTGTACGAGCTCTCGCGCGTCAAGTACGTCGATCTCGACCGCGGCCGCGTGCCCGTCCCGTGGTGGTATCCGTACGACCAGGACGTGCAAGACGGTTTCGCCGGCGTGCTCGAGCTGCTCTACGGCGAGAGCCTTCCGCGCAAGCTCGGCAAGGCGTGGCAGCACCGCCGCGGGCTCGTGCGGCTCGGCCGGCGGTACCTTTCCGGGTCGTGAGCGAGCTTTCGCACGTGGACGAGTCCGGCGAGGTCCGGATGGTGGACGTCGGCGGCAAGCCGCTTTCGCGCCGGCGGGCCGTGGCGCGGGCGGTCGTGCGCGTCGCGCCGGACACCGTCGGCCAGCTCGCCTCGCTGCCGAAGGGTGACGCGCTCGTGACGGCCAAGCTCGCGGGCATCCAGGCGGCGAAGCGGACGAGCGAGCTGATCCCGCTCTGCCACCCGCTGCCGCTGACCCACGTCGGTGTCGAGATCGCGCTCGGCGAGGCGGAGGTCGAGATCGTCGCTTCGGCCGAGACGACGGCGCAGACCGGGGTCGAAATGGAGGCGCTCGTCGCCGCCTCGGTCGCCGCGCTCACGGTCTACGACATGGCGAAGGCCGTCGACAAAGGGATGGAGATCGGCGAGGTGCGGCTCTTGGAGAAGACGAAGTCGTGAAGGCGGCGGTGCTGACGGTTTCGGACGGCGTGGCCGAGGGGACGCGTGAGGACGAGAGCGGCGGGACGCTCGCCGCGCTGCTCGGTGAGGAGGGCTACGAGGTCGAGCGGCGGGTCGTGCCCGACGACCGCGACTCGATCGCCGAGGCGATCGCCGAGCTCGCCGAAGACTCTGCCTTCGTGCTCACGACCGGCGGCACGGGCCTTGGCCCGCGGGACGTTACGCCGGAGGCGACGGCGAGGTGCTCGAGCGCGTCGGCGCCCGGGATCGCCGAGGCGCTTGCGCGCCGACTCGCTGGCGAAGACGCCGCACGCCCTGCTCTCGCGCGGGCTCGCCGGGGTGCGGGGCCAGGCGCTGGTCGTGAACCTGCCCGGCTCGCCCGGCGGCTGCCGCGACGGCTTCGAGGTGCTGCGCCCGGCGCTGAAGCACGCGGTCGAGCTGCTCGCCGGCGAGCCGACCGCTCATAGGCAGACATGACTGCGCTGGCGTATCCCGCGCGCTTCTACTCGCTCGTCAAGTTCGAGCACACGATCTTCGCGCTGCCGTTCGCCTACGTCGGCGCGTTCCTGGCGGTCGGCGGGGTGCCGAGCGCGCACGACCTGGTCTGGATCACCGTCGCGATGGTCGGCGCCCGCTCGCTGGCGATGGGGCTGAACCGGTTGATCGATGCCGGCCTCGACGCGCGCAACCCGCGCACTGCCGGTCGCGAGCTGCCCTCGGGCTTGCTCTCCCCGGCCGCGGTGGTCGCCTTCTGCGCGGCCTCGCTGGCGGTCTTCCTGATCGCCGTCTTCCAGCTCGACCCGCTCGTGCACTGGCTGTGGCCAATTCCGGTCGCGGGCTTCGTGATCTACCCGTACCTGAAGCGCTGGACGTGGCTCTGCCACTTCTGGCTCGGCGCGGTCGACGGGCTTGCGCCGATCGGCGCCTGGGCGGCGATTACCGGCACGATCCCCTGGGAGGCATGGGCCCTTGGTGGCGCGGTCGCGCTCTGGGTGGCCGGCTTCGACTGCTTCTACGCGCTGCTCGACCTCGAGGTCGATCGTGAGCAGGGGTTGCAGTCGGTCGCGACCCGCTTTGGCGAGAAGGGCGCCTTCCGTGCCGCGCGGCTCTGCCACGTCGGGACGGTTGCCCTGCTCGTGGTCGCAGGGCTCGGCCTGTCGGTGGGCGCCTGGTACTGGGTCGGCGTGGCCGTCGTTGCCGGCCTGCTCGCCTACGAGCACTCGCTCGTCCGGCCCGGCGACCTGCGGCGCCTCGACACGGCCTTCTTCACGATGAACGGCGTGATCTCGGTCGCCTTCTTCGTCTGCGTGTTGCTGGACGTCCTGTGATCCGCGCGGCTGGCCTCGAGAAGGACTACGGCGAGAAGCGCGTGCTGCGTGGGCTCGACTTCGAGCTCGAGCGCGGCGGCTTCCTCGTCGTGACCGGCGCGAACGGCGCTGGCAAGACGACGCTCTTACGCCTCTGCGCCGGCCTCGCGATCCCGACCGGCGGCACGCTCGAGGTCGAGCCCGAGCGCGGCGCGATCGGCTTTCTCGGTCACGAGCCGCTCGTCTACCTCGAGCTGACCGCGCTCGAGAACCTCGATCTCTACGGACGCCTTTACCGCGTGCCCGAGCGGCGGGAACGGATCGGAATGCTGCTCGAGCGCTTCGGCCTCTGGGAGTCGCGGCGCGAGCGCGCGGCCAAGCTTTCTCGCGGCCAGCTGCAGCGGCTCGCCCTCTGCCGCTCGCTCTTGCACAAGCCCGAGCTACTGCTCCTCGACGAGCCGTTCAGCGGCCTGGACGAGGCGGGCGCCGAGCTGCTCGACCGCGAGCTCGCCGGGATGCGGGAGCGGCGGACAATCCTCGTCGCCACCCACGACCCCGACCGCGTCGCGCCGCTGGCCAGCGGGAGGCTCGCGCTTGCGTAGCTACCTGACCGACACGGCGACGCTGGCCGGTAAGGACCTGCGCCTGGAGCTGCGGGCGCGGGACACGCTGCCCGCGATGCTGCTGTTCGTGGTCGCGATCCTCGTGGTCTTCCATTTCGCGCTTCCGTCGGGCTCCTCGAAGCTCGCCGAGCTCGGCCTGCTCTGGGTGGCGATCCTCTTCACCGCCCTGCTCGGCCTTGGCCGTGCGTTCGTCGCCGAGCGGGAGCAGGGCCTCCTCGACGGGCTCGTGCTCGCGCCGGTCGACCGCAGTGCGATCTGGCTGGCGAAGTCGATCGCGGCACTCGCCTTCCTGGTCGTGGCCGAGGCGGTCGCGCTTCCGGCCTTCGCGCTCTTCTTCGAACCGGTCGGCTGGTCGACGGTCGCGGGCGTCGTGCTCGCGGACATCGGCATCTGCGCGGTCGGGACGCTGCTCGCGGCGATGTCCGCCGCCGGACGCGCGCGAGAGCTGCTGCTGCCGCTGCTCTTCCTGCCGCTCGCCCTGCCGATCGTGATCGGCGGCGTCGGCGCGAGCGTCGCCGACGGCTCGGGCCGCTACCTCGGCTTCCTTGCGCTCTACGACGCGATCTTCGCGCTGCTGGCCTGGGCGTCGTTCGAGTACGTCGTCACCGAGTGACGGCGCCGGCGATCGCCTCGACGTGGCGATGGTCGGTACCACAGCAGCCGCCGAACACCCTTAGGGCAGGCAGCCGCTCGCTCAACTCGCGATACGCCACGGCCAGCTCGGCCGGGTCACCGTCGTCGAGCGTTTCGGCCTCGTCCAGCTCGGCATGGCTCAGCCTCGAGGCGTTGGCGCGGATGCCTCGAAGCCGTCCGATCCACGGAGCATCCGCCTCGAGCGCGCCGGCGAAGTGGGTCGGGTGGGCGCAATTGAGCATGAAGTAGGCGGCAGCGCCGTCGGTCTCGGCGTCGACGTGCTCGATCGCCTCGCCGAGCGTCTGACCGCTGGGCAGCCGGCCGTCGGTCTCGACCGTGAAGGAAACGACGACCGGGAGCCCGGCCTTCTGCACGGCTCGCACGATCCCGATCGCTTCGTCCGCGTACGTCAGCGTCAGCGCGCTGACGGCGTCTGCGGCGGTGTCGGCGAAGACCGCGGCCTGAAAGGAGTGATAGCGCTCCGCCTCCGCCGGCGACAGCTGCTCGGCGACGACGTAGCCGTCACCGCGCGGTCCGATGCAGCCGCTGATCAGCAGCGGCGGATCGCCGCCGGTCTCGGCCCGCAGGCCTTCCAGCAGCGTGACGCCACGGCGGTTGAGGTCGGCGAGCCGGTCCCGCGCGTAGCCGAGCCGCTCGCCCCAGTCCGGGCTCGCCCGCCAGGTCGGCGTGTCGAGCAGGACACCGACGCCGTGCTCGCGGCCGATGGCCAGGAAACGACGGAAGTACGTGCGCAGCGCCTCGGAGCCGGCGTCGTCGTCCAGCAGCACGAAGCTCGCGAAGTCCGGCAGCTCGAGGCCCTCGTGGAAGATCAACACCGTTTCCATCCCACCGTCAGTGATGAACGTGGGGCCGTCGAGCTGCGGCAGGCTCACGTCGCCGGGACCGGCGCCCCGCGCCGCGCCAGACGGCGCTGCTCGCGCTCGTCCGGCCACATCGCGATCAGCGATCCGAGCAGGAAGACGAACCCGGCCAGCCAGATCAGGTCGACCAGCGGGTTGACGAGCGCCTTCACGACCACCGAGCCGTCGTTGTTGAACTGGTCGCCGATCAGGAACAGATCCTGCGCGCGCAGCCAGTCGGTGCGGATCCCGACTTCGTTTGAGACCTGGTCCTCGACCGGGTAGCTGTTCTTGCCGGCGAGGTAGGTGCCGAGGCTGTGACCGCCGCGCGAGACGGCGAGGCGGGCGCGGATCTCGGTTCGGTTCGGCTCGTTGCGCACGACCGAGCCGAGGTAGCGCAGGTCGTAGCCGCCGATCGACATCGTTTGTCCGGGCTCGAGCTTCTGCACCTTGGTCGAGCCGTACGCGCCGCCGGCGATGCCGAGCGCGAGCAGGACGATCGCCGCATGCACGATGTAGCCGCCGTAACGCCGGCGGTTGCGGCCGACGAGCGACGAGAACGCCGCTGGCCAGCTCGAGCGGTCGAGCAGGCGCCGGGCTCGCGTGCCGCGGATGAACTCGAGCGCGATCGCCGCGAGCACGAACGCGGCGAACGTGTACGCCACCAGGCCCGGCTTGCTCGAGCCAGCGCCGAGCGCGACCAGCGCGATCCCGCAGGCGAGCGCGAAAACAGCCGGCCCGATCAGGCTCGTGCCCAGCGCGCGGAGCGAGGTGCGCCGCCAAGCGACTAGCGGCCCGATCCCCATCAGCAGCAGCAACGGCAGACCGAGCACGCGCAGGAAGAAGTCGAAGTACGGCGGCCCGACGGTGATCTTCTCGCCGCGCACGAGCTCCGATAAGAGCGGAAAGGCAACGCCCCAGAGCACGGTCAGTGTCAGCGCCACGAGCAGCAGGTTGTTGTAGAGAAACGCCGCCTCGCGCGAGGCCAGCGACTCCAGTCGCGTCTTCGTCCGCAGCAGCGGCAGGCGCCAGAAGATCAGCGCCGTCGAGAAGGCGGCCACGACGGCGATGAAGCCGAGCAGCCACGGTCCGATCGAGGACTGCGTGAAGCTGTGGATCGAGCTGATCACGCCACTGCGCGTCAGAAATGTGCCGAACAGCGAGAGGCAGAACGCAAGCGAGATGAGTACCGCGTTCCAGACCCGCAGCATGTTCTTCTTCTCCTGCACCATCACCGAGTGGAGGAAGGCCGTCGAGGCGAGCCACGGCATCAGAGCCGCGTTCTCGACCGGATCCCACGCGTAGTAGCCGCCCCAGCCGACCTCCTCGTAGGCCCACTTCGCGCCGAGCAGGATCCCGATCCCAAGCGCGGTCCAGGCGAGCAGCGTCCAGCGGCGGGTGGCGACGATCCAGGCCTCGTCGAAGCGGCCCGAGAGCAGCGCCCCCATTGCGAACGCGAACGGGATCGTCAGACCGACGTAGCCGAGGTAGAGCAGAGGCGGGTGGATCATCATGTACGGGTTCTGCAGGCTCGGGTTCAGGCCGGCCCCATCAAGCGGCGCCGCCTGCACGTCGAAAGGGCTCGAGACGAAGACCAGCAGGAAGGCGAAGAAGGTCGCGACCCCGCCGAGCACCGGCACCGTCCAGGGCAGCAGCCGCCGGATCAGGTCGCGGTTCAGCGTGACGGCGAGCGAGCCGAGCGCGGTGAGGACGAACAACCAGAGCAGCAGCGAGCCCTCCTGGCCGCCCCAGAAGCCGGTCCAGGAGTACGGGAACGGCAGCTTGCGCGAGGAGTGGTCGGCGACATAGGTGAAGGTGAAGTCGCGCGCGTTGAAGGCGTGCAGGAGGACGAAAGCGGCGACGGCGGTGGCGGCGAAGGCGCCGAGGAGCGCGTTGCGCGCAGACTCGTGGAGGCGACGGCGGCCGCCGTAGGCGGCGAGGCCCCCCGCGACGACGGCGTAGAGGGCGAGCCCGAAGGCGATGAAGAGGGCGGCACGCCCGAGGTCGGCCACGGGCGCGAGTCTAGCTGCGATGATTCCAGCGGTTTCCGTTGCCCGCCCGCCTCCGCGACATCCCTCTGCCCGCGTTCGCCTGGAGCGCCGTCGTCGTGCTCGGCAGCGCGATTGCGCTGATCTTCTTCTACGCGCCGCTGGACGCCGACCAGGGGCTGACCCAGAAGATCTTCTACATCCATGTGCCGATCGCGCTGACTGCCTACGCGTGCTTCGGCTGGGGCGCCTGGAAGGCGTTCACGCACCTGCGAACGCGCGCTCCCGGCGCCGATCTCGAGAGCTACGCGGCGATCCACCAGGGCGTGATCTTCGGTGCGCTGACGCTCGTCACAGGGTCGATCTGGGCGCGCGCCTCGTGGGGGATCTGGTGGACGTGGAGCTCGAACCAGCTCGTCACCTTCCTGATCCTGTTCCTCTTCTATTCGGCCTACTTCATGCTCCGCTACTCGGTCGAGCCGGGTCCGGCACGGGCGAACATGTGCGCGGTGTACGCGCTCTTCGGGGTCGTGCTGATCCCGGTCTCGTGGCTCTCGATCCGGCTCGCGAACGACTTCATCCACCCGACCGTCTTCACCCGGCACGGGCCGCAGATGTCCGGCTCGATGTTCTTCACGTTCTGCGTCTCGTGGGCCGGCCTGCTGCTGCTCGCGGCGACGATGTACCGGGTCGAGCTCGCCGGCAAACGGCTGGACGCGCGGCTGCGCGAGTTGCGGGAACTGCTCGCGTGAGCTCGAGTGAGAAGTACGTCGCGGCCGCCTACCTGGTCGTGTTCGTCGGGGTGCTCGCGTGGGTGGCGATTATCGCGACGAAGCTGGCGCGACTCCAGCACGAGGTGGCGGAGCTCGTCGAGCTGGCTCGGCGCCGGCGCGAGCGCGATGCTGCTTAGGGTCGGCTCGCGTGGCTCGCGGCTCGCGCTGACGCAGGCCGAGCTCGCGTCCGAGCGCTTGCGGCGGCCCGGGGTGGAGATCGCGCTCGTGCCGATCACGACCGCCGGTGATCGCGACCGGACGAAGGCGTTCGGCGAGATCGGCGCGCGTGGGGTCTTCGTCAAGGAGCTCGAGGAGGCCCTGCTCGACGGGCGGATCGACGTCGCCGTGCACTCGGCGAAGGACATGACCTCCTCTGACACGGGCGGCCTGGTCGTTGGCGCGTATCTGGAGCGTGAGGACCCGCGCGACGCGCTGTGCGGCGCGTCGGAGCTGCGGCCGGGCATGCGCGTCGGGACGGCGTCGGTGCGGCGCCGCGCGCAGTTGCTTTCGTTGGAGCCTTCGCTCTCGATCGAGCCGCTCCGCGGGAACATCGACACTCGGCTGCGCAAGCGAGGCGAGCGCGGGCTGGACGCGGTCGTGCTCGCGGCCTGCGGTCTCGACCGGCTTGGTTTGTCCGGCGAGATCGGGCTGCGGTTTTCGCCGGAGGAGGTATTGCCCGAGGCGGGCCAGGGCGCGCTGGCGCTGCAGGTGCGGGCGGGGGACGACGCGCTCGTCGCGGACGCCGACGACGACGAGACGCGCCGGCGGGTCGAGGCCGAGCGTGCGGTCGTGTTCGCGATCGGCGGCGGCTGCCTGGCACCGGTCGCGGCGTTTCACAACGGCAGCGTCCTGACCGGGATGATCGCAGCCGAGGATGGCTCGTGGCTCGAGCTCCGGCAGGGGGACGACCCGGCCGCGCTGGCCGCCGAGCTGGCAGCACTCGGAAAGAAATGACACTTCCGGCACATCCTCGTCACAGTCACGTGCGCTTTTCACGACTACCGTGAGTGACCCCCGGGTGGGTGGGGGTTAGGGATGGGACCCGCCTCGAAGCGCCTGCGCGTGATCGTCACGCGGGCGAGCGGGCAGCTCGAGCCGCTCGCTCGGCGGATCGAGACGCTCGGGCTCGAGGTCGTGCGTTGCCCATTGATCGAGCTCGAGCCGATCGGGCCCGCGCACGTCGACGTGGACGGCTACGACTGGGTGGTCGTCACGAGTCCGTTCGGCGCGCGCGAGTTGCTCCGGCGCGCCCGCGGCACGCTGCCGACCGTCGCAGCCATCGGTCCTGGCACGGCCGCCGCCCTCGGTGACGGAGGCATCGAGCCTGCGCTCGTGCCGGCGGTTTCGACGCAGGAGGGTCTGCTCGCGGCGCTGCCGAGGCCGGCAGGCCGGGTCCTCTTCACCGGAGCCGAACGCGCCCGGCAGCTGCTCGCCGACGAGCTACACGCCGACGTCGTGCCGCTCTACCGCACAACGGCCCTCCGGCCGGAGCCGCCGCCGGAGGGCGACCTGGTCGTTCTGGCCTCGGCCTCGGCCGCCGAGGCCTTCGCCGCGCTCGGGCTCGAGCTGCCTGCTGTCTCGATCGGGCCGGAGACGACGCGCGCCGCGAAGGCAGCCGGCGTCAACGTCGTCGCCGAGGCGCGGACCCATGACCTCGACGGCCTGGCCGCGGCGGTCGCCGAGGCGGCGCTTTAGGCTCCCGGCCAATGGTGATCACGTTCCTGTCCGACTTCGGGCTCCAGGACGACTTCGTCGGCACCTGCCACGGCGTGATCAAGCGGATCGCTCCCGACGCGGAGATCATCGACATCACGCACGGGATCCCGCCGCAGCAAGTGCTGCAGGGGTCGCTTGTGCTCTGCAACACGCTCCCGTACATGCCGGTCGGCGTCCACCTCGCGGTCGTCGATCCGGGAGTCGGCAGCCACCGGCGTCCGCTGGCGCTGCGGACGGGCGACGACCGGCTGCTCGTGGGGCCGGACAACGGTCTGCTGCTGCCCGCTGCCGACACGCTCGGCGGCGTCGCCGAGGTGCACGAGCTCGCCAACCCCGAGTACGCGCTCGACATGGTTTCGCGGACATTCCACGGCCGCGATCTCTTCTCGCCGGCGGCGGCGCACCTCTCGCTCGGCGTGCCGCTGGACGAGCTCGGGCCGCCGATCGACCCGCAGGCGCTCGCCCGGCTCGATCTCCCCGCACCGGAGGTCGGCCAGAACCGGATCCGCTCGATCGTGCTCTACGTCGACCACTTCGGGAACATGCAGCTGAACCTCAAGCGCGAGCATCTGGAGGATGCGGGCGTGCTCCCTGGCGTGACCGTGGAGCTCGAGCTGGCGCTCGACCGTTACTACGCAACCGTCGCCCGCACCTTCGCCGATGCGCGGGCGGGCGACATCATCCTCTACGAGGACTCCTACGGGAATATCGCGATCGCGATCAGCGGCGGCAGCGCCGCAGCGCTCTTCGGCGCCGTTCCGGGCGAGGAAGTCCGGATCCACCTGCGCACGCCATGAGGTTGTCCGACCTGGAGGCGAAGCTCGGCCGCCGGTTTGCCCGGGTGACGACGAACACCGTCGTCTCGCGCCCTCGTCTCTGGCGTGGTTTCCGCTGGTTGATGCGAGCACAGTTCGATCGGCTTGCCCCGGTCTGGGACTCGATGCGCCGGACCGAGGCGTTCGCGGCCCTCGAGTGCGCGCTCGACGCGCTGCCCGCGCCGCCGGAGCGAGTGCTCGATCTCGGCACCGGTACCGGGCTCGCCGCCTTCCTCGCTGCACGGCGCTTCCCGGAAGCCGAGGTCGTGGGCGCCGACCTCGCCCCGAACATGATCGAGCAGGCTCGCCGCAACACCCCGCCCGAGCTGGCCGAACGCGTGCGCTTCGAGCAGGCGGACGCCGCGCAGCTCCCGTTTGCGGACGCCGCCTTCGACCTCGTCCAACTCGCCAACATGATCCCGTTCTTCGACGAGCTCGCGCGGGTGACCGCTCCCGGCGGATACGTCGTGTTCTCCTTCTCGGCCGGCCCCGAGACGCCGATCTGGGTGTCGTCGGAACGCCTGCGTAGCGAGCTCGGCGCGCACGGATTCACGGACTTTGCGGACTTCGAGGTTGAGGGCGCCACCGCGCTTCTTGCTCGCAAGGCCGACCGCCCTTAGGCTTCCGGGCTACAAGGACGTTCGCGGCGCGGTAACCCGGCCCGGACGTCCTTCTTTCGCGAGCGGCGTGGCTAGACTAGGCGGCTGCGGCGAGGTAGCTCAGTTGGTAGAGCACACGGCTGAAAACCGTGGTGTCGCCGGTTCGATCCCGGCCCTCGCCATCAGCCTCTTGTCCGCAATAGCCTTGCCTCGGTGAGCACTCAGGACACACAGTCACCGGTGGCGGTGATCGGCGCGGGCCTCGACCTGGGTGCCGGCCGGCGCGGCGTCGACATGGGCCCGTCGGCGATTCGCTACGCGGGACTCGACGAGCGAATCGTCGAGCTCGGCCGCCGCTGCGAGGACTGGGGAGACGTCGTCACCGCTGTGGCGGAGGCGACGGCGGTCGGCGACGAGCGCATGCGCTACCTCGCGGAGATCAAGGCGACGGTCGAGCGAATCGCGGCGCTGGTCGCGCGGGCAGCGGAGGAGAGTTACCTGCCGCTGGTGCTCGGCGGCGACCACTCGGTCGCGCTGGGCTCGCTCGGCGGCATGGCGCGGGCCCGCGGCCGTGGCGGCGTGCTGTGGCTCGACGCGCACGGCGACCTGAACCGGCCCGAGACGTCGCCGACCGGGAACGTCCACGGGATGCCGCTCGCGGCTGCGCTCGGCCTCGCCGGCCCGGAGTTCGAGAGCGACGAGTACCCACTTCCGGCGGTCGAGCCGCGCAGGGTCGCACTCGTGGGTGTCCGCTCGCTCGATCCCGGCGAGCGGGCGCTGCTGGCTGAGCTCGAAGCGCGCGTGTTCACGATGAGCGACCTCGACCGGATGGGCGTCGAGACCGCAATGCGCGAAGCGCTGGAGCATGTCAGCGGCGACGGTTTCGTCCACCTCAGCCTGGACCTGGACGTGCTCGATCCCGAGGTCGCGCCCGGCGTGGGCACGCCGGTACGCGGCGGGCTCTCGTACCGGGAGGCGCATTTGGCGATGGAACTGATCGCCGAGTCGGAAGTTCTGAGCTCGCTGGAGGTGGTCGAAGTGAACCCGATCCTCGACCGCGAGAACCAGACCGCCAAGCTGGCCGTGGAACTGGTCGCAAGCGCTCTCGGCGCCCGCATTCTGTAACACGCGCGAGAACTTGCCCCGGGGTCCCGCTCTGGTGTTCCCCCTGCAATCAGCCTAGCGGCAGGCGATTCACGGGTGTGAAACGGGACTGTGACGAATCAGGAACGTCTCGACCGCGTCGGCGGTCGGCTCGAACGCGTCCCAGTAGACGACATGGCCGCCGGGCACGGCGACGAGCTCCAGGCTTTCGCCGAGCGTCGCCGGGTACTCCTCCAGCTGGTCGTCGCGCACGAGCCCGAACTGCTCGGCGTGGACGAGTAGCGTCGGCACGCCGGCGAGCACGGTTGAAGGCGGCGGCTCGCGGCAGAGCTCGCTGTACATCGTCGCGACCGCGCCGCGCGCGTAGCGCCAGCGCAGGAGGCCGTCGGGCGACGGGGCCAGATGCTCTCGCGCCTCCTCCTCGAGCGCCGGGCGCGGAGTGGCGAAGCCGCTCGTCAGGCGCGCCTCGATCGCCTCGTCCGGCGACGCGAAGGCGTGGTCCTTCGCGGCCTCCTGGGCGAAGTCGAAGCCCACATGCGGCAGGATCTGGATCGCGGGGTCGAGCAGCACCGCGCACGTGAGCAGCTCCGGCCGGCTTGCGGCGAGCTCCAGCACCAGCCGGCCGCCGAAGCTGTGGCCGACCCACATCGCCGGCCCTTCGGACTCGAACGTCTGGAGCAGATCGTCCAGGTGAGTCTCGAGGTTCCACGGCGGCTCCCACTCCGACGAGCCGTGACCGCGCAGGTCGGGGGCCAGCACGTGGAAGCGCGCCGCCAGACGCTCCTCCGCCAGCCTGCGGTAGCGCCGGCCGTGCGCCGAGACGCCGTGCACGCACACGACCGTGGGAGCCGCCGGGTCTCCCCACTCGTGGACGTGCAATCGCATCCGCGGCACACTAGCGAGCGATGCTCGGGCTGCTCTTCGACATCCACGGCAACATTCCCGCGCTCGAGCGGGTGATCGAACAGGCAGACGACGAGGGGATCAACAGTTGGCTTCTGGGCGGCGACTACGGAACGCCGAGCCCGTGGCCCCTCGAGACGCTCGACCGTCTCAAGCAGCTCCCGAACGCGACCTGGATCCGCGGCAATGGCGAGCGCTGGTTGCGCGAGCCGCCGCTCGACCGGCCAGAGGTGATGGAGTCGTACGCGATCTTCAGCGGCCACCTGCCTGAAGAGGTGGTCGACTGGCTCTATGCCCTGCCGCCGCAGGCCGAGCTCGACGGCGTCCTCTACGTGCACGGCTCGCCGCTCTCGGACGTCGAGAGCTTCGCGCCGCAGCCTGAGCCCGACGAGGAGCGGCTACTGGCCGGCGTGCACGACCGGCAAGTCGTCTTCGGCCATAGCCACCAGCAGTTCCGCCGGCCCGGTCCCGACGGCACCGAGCTGCTCAATCCGGGCAGCGCCGGCATGCCGCTCGACGGCGACACCCGGTCCGCCTGGGCGGTTCGCTACGACGACGGCCAGTTCGAGTTTCGGCGCACCGAGTACGACAACCAGCGCGCGGCCGACGCCTACCGCAAGCTCGGCGGGGAGTTCGGCGAGTTCGCGGCGCGCCGGCTCGAGCGCGGCTCCGACTAGGCCAGCGACGCCTCCATCGAGATCTCGACGCCGGTGAGCGCGTTCGAGACCGGGCAGCCCTTCACCGCCTGCTTCGCGGCGGACTCGAACTCGTCCTCGCCGATCCCCTCGACCTCGCCCCGAACTGTCAGCTGCATCGTGGTGATGCGGTAGCCCGCGTCGGTCTGGCCGAGCGTGCAGACCGCGTCGGTCTCGAGCTTCGTGGGCGGATGGCCCTCTTGCGCGAGCACGCCGGCGAGCGCCATCGAGAAGCACGTCGCGTGCGCCGCAGCGATCAGCTCCTCCGGGCTCGTCTTGCCGCCAGGCTGCTCGAAGCGAGACGCGAAAGTCACCTCCTGCCCGGTGATCGCGTTGCTGCTCGTCAGGTCGAAGTGGCCGGCGCCGCCGCGGAGATCCCCTTCCCAGGTCGCGCGGGCTCGTCGCTCAATCGCCATTTTCGCTCCTCCTCGTCGTTTGGCGCTCGCTCGAGGCTAACGGGCGAGCCCGATTCAGTGGACGCGTACTACGCGCGAGGCGGTCCAGAACGCCTCTCCCCGCGGCGCGTTCTCCGCAGCGACGTACAGCCGGACGAGGTGGCGTCCGTTCGCAAGCGGGATGCGCACCGGCCGAGGGCGAAATGGGCCGAGGACCATCCGCTGGAGGTTGTGCCACTTCCCCGCGCGCCGCTCCTGGAAAAGCGCGACTCGCGCCGCCAGCTTGGCCGAGGCGGCGACGCGGAACCAGACCGGGTGGCGGGCGCTCAGGAGTCGCAGCGTCACGCGGCGGCCGCCCTCGGCCGGCTGGGAGAGCGAGCGGTCGAAGGCAGCGCCTGCCGCTGCCGGCGCGTCGCAGAGGTCGGCTTCCCGCGTCCAAAGAAAGACACAGGCGGCGCGCCTCGCGTCGGGGTCGGCGCGGTTGCCCGGGAAGGCTGCCCAGCCCCACGACCACACCGAGGCGAGGGAGAGCTCGCCGGCAACCTGGCGCGTCGCCAGCGCCTCGCGCTTGACTATCTCGAACCAGGGCGCCGCTGCCAGGCCCATCCGGCCTCCACGTCCCGACTGGAAGCCGAGAGCGATGCCGATGCGGCTGCTCGGGATGCCGATCGTCGTCAGGTTGCGCACGGCGCGTCGCAGCTCGAAGCGCATGTACACGCTCGCGCCGCCCGGGCCGAACGAGTGCAGCCAGGGAGCCGGCAGGTACAGCTCTCGAACGATCGTGGCGCTCTGGGCGACCTCCCGCCACCAGCGGCCAGCGGTGCCCGCGGTCGCCCCTGACTGGGAGATGAAGAGCTGCGGCTGAGCGCCGCTTCCCGCCAACCGCTGCACCAGCGCGAGGACATTCGCTCGATACCGCGCGTTGCGCGGGTGCCAGGGTGTCGGGCGTTGGGCGCCGAACAGCTCGTTCAGGCCGATCACCGGGGTCGAGCAGCCGGTGACGCGCACGGCGTCTGCAAGGAGCCGCGCCGCCGCAGCGGGAATCGTGCGCGGGTTGGCCGGCCTGGCAGGCGTGCCGACGGCGCGCTTCAGGGACATGGCCCAGAAGGCGAGCTGCGCGCCGCCCGCGCGGGCCTCCGCGGCGGGCGCGTCGTGCGCGAGAGCGACGGTCAGGCCCGGGCGGAAGAAGAGGCGCCTGAAGGGCACCCACTTGTCCCCGTAGTCGATCCAGGCGGGGGCGGCCGGTTGACTACACGGGGGCGATGCGGAGCGGGCCGCCGGCGCCACGCCGACCGACCCGGCCAGCGTGAACATCATCCCTGCGGCAACTGCGAGCTGAACGGCTGCGACGCTTCTCAGCTTCACCACCCCGGAGCTTGATCGTAGCGCAGCTTGCGTTCAGCCTTCGGCCTCCTCGCCGGACCCGGAAGGCCGGTAGTACTTCTTGCCGTTCACCGGCTCGGGCAGATGGTCGGTCTCGAAGCCGCGCTCGTCGTCGTGCGGGTAGATGTAGCCCTCGCCGCGGCCGAGCTTCTTCGCGCCGCGATAACTCGCATCGCGCAGCGCGTCGGGCGGCCGGGTCTGACCCAGCTCGCGCACGTCCGCGGTCGCCTCCTTGAGCGCGACGTACGACGCGTTCGACTTCGGCGCGCGGGCGAGGTAGATCGCGGCCTGCGCCAGGTTCAGGCGGGCCTCAGGGAGACCAACGTGCTCGACCGCCTGCGCCGCCGCGACCGCGACGAGCAGCGCGCGCGGGTCGGCGTTGCCGATGTCCTCGGAGGCGAGCACGACCATCCGGCGGGCGATGAAGCGCGCGTCCTCGCCGCCCTCGAGCATTGCGGCCAGGTAGTAGACGGCTGCGTCGGGATCGGAGCCGCGCATCGACTTGATGAAGGCCGAGATGAAGTCGTAGTGCGCGTCGCCACCCTTGTCGTAGACGAGCGGACGCTTGCGTGCCGCGTCCTCGACGTGCTGCTCGTTCACGGCAATCCCCTCGGCCCGCGCGGTCTGCGCCGCGAGCTCGAGGATGTTCAACGCGTTGCGACCGTCGCCGCCGGCCCGTCGCGCCACGAGCGCGACGACCTCGTCCGGCACCTCGGCCTCCAGCGCTTCGGCTCCGCGCGTGACGATCGTGCGCAGCTCATCCTCGCCGAGCGGCTGCAGCTCGTAGATCTGGACGCGCGAGAGCAAGGCCGAGTTGACCTCGAAGTACGGGTTCTCGGTCGTCGCCCCGATCAGCGTCACGAGCCCCTCCTCGACCGCCGGCAGGAGCGCGTCCTGCTGGGCCTTGTTGAAGCGGTGGATCTCGTCGAGGAAGAGGATCGTCCGCTGCCCTGATCCGCCGAGCCGCTCCCGCGCCCGCGCCAGCACTTCGCGCACGTCCTTCACGGTCGCCGAGACCGCGGAGAGCTCCTCGAAGGCGGCGCCCGTCGTCTCGGCGACGATCCGGGCGAGCGTCGTCTTGCCGGTGCCGGGCGGCCCGTAGAGGATCGCCGAGCCGACACGGTCCTCCGCGATCGCGAGCCGCAGCGCCGAGCGCTCGCCGAGCACCTGCTCCTGCCCGACGAACTCGTCGAGCGAGCGCGGCCGCAGCCGCAACGCCAGCGGCGCGACCTCATGCATGCGCTCGCGCGCGGCGTCGGCGAAGAGGTCACTCATGTGGAAAGTATGCTCCGCGCCGTGAGCGTCGAGGACTACACCAAGCCGATCCTCGCCGGCGAGGGGGCGAGCGACTACGAGCGCTACCTGCGCACGGACGAGCTGCTCTCGCTCCAGCGGAGGCCCGAAGAGCAGGGCCACCGGGACGAGCTGCTCTTCCAGACCGTCCATCAGGCCTCGGAGCTGTGGCTGAAGCTCGCCTGGACGGAGGTCGAGGAGGCGACGCGCCTGATCGAGCGCGGCGAGCTCGCCCCGTCCGAGCGGCTCCTGCGCCGCGCGCACCTGTGCCTCGACTATGTCGTCGGCCAGCTCGAGATGCTCGAGCAGCTGTCGCCGTGGGAGTACCAGGCGGTGCGCAAGGAGCTCGGGCATGGGAGCGGCTTCGACTCGCCAGGCTTCCGCGAGATCCGCCGGGTGACGCCGTCGCTCGGCCAGGCATTTCAGGCGCGCCTGCGCGAGGCCGGCCTGAGCGTCGTCGAGCTCTATCGCCGCGGGCGCGAGCACGAAGACCTCTACCAACTCGCCGAGCTGCTGGTCGGCTGGGACGAGCGGATCACGATGTGGCGGATGCGCCACTACCTCGTGGTCGCGCGGATCATCGGCGACACGGTCGTCGGCACGCAGGGCACGCCCGTCGAGCTGCTCGGCGGCCTGATCAACCAGCGCTTCTACCCCGAGCTCTGGCAGGCGCGGAACCGCCTGACCGAGCTGGCGAACGAGGAAGAGTGACGCTCCGCGACGAGGCGACCCAGCTCCTGCAGGAGCTGATCCGCCTCGACACCGTCAACCCGCCGGGCAACGAGACGCAGGCCGCCGAGCTCCTGCGCGAGTACCTCGCCGGCAACGGCGTCGAGAGCGAGCTCTACGCGAGGACGCCCGAGCGGGCGAACCTCGTCGCCCGGCTGCCGGGCCGCGGTGACGGCAAGAGCCTGCTGCTGCTCTCGCACACGGACACCGTCGTCGCCGACGCGTCGGAGTGGGAGGTCGATCCCTGGTCGGGCGAGGTGCGTGGCAGCGAGCTCTGGGGCCGCGGCGCGCTCGACATGAAGGGCCAGGTCGCCGCCGAGGCCGTCGCGATCGCCTCGCTCGCGCGTGAGGGCTTCGAGCCGGCGGGCGACCTCGTCTTCGCGGCCTGCGCGGACGAGGAGGTCGGCGAAAGCTACGGGCTGGCCTGGCTCTGCGAGCACCATCCCGACGCGGTCCGCACCGACTACGCGCTGAACGAGGGCGCGGGCGAGCGGATGAAGCTCTTCGGCCGAACCTTCTACCTCTGCTCGAGTGCCGAGAAGATGAGCTCGCCGTTCCGGCTGCTGGTGCACGGGCGTGCCGGGCACGCCTCGGTTCCGGGGATTGCCGACAACGCGCTCGTCAAAGCTGCGCCGCTGATCGAGCGGCTTGTCGCCTATCGGCCTGAGCTCCGGCTCGGGCCGGAGACGTCCGCGATGATCGAGGCCGTCGCCGGCCGGGAGCTCGAGCCGGCCGAGGCGCTCGAGCTAGCGCGCGAGAACGACCCCGCCGCCGCCGAGCTGCTCGAGCCGCTGCTCTCGCTGACGCTCTCGCCGACGATGATCTCTGCCTCCGACACGCGCAACGTGATCCCGTACCTCTGCGAGGTGGACGTCGACTGCCGCCTGCTGCCCGGGCAGACCCAGGACGAGGTCGAGCCCGTGCTCAAGCATGTGCTCGGCGAGAGCGACTACGACTTTGAGTGGCTCGAGGGCCGCGGGGGCACGCGCTCCGAGCTCGGAACGCCGCTCTGGTCGGCGGTCGAGAGCTTCGTCGCGGGGATCGAGCCAGAGGCGACCGTGCTGCCGGTCTGCGTCGCCGGCTTCACCGACAGCCACTGGCTGCGCGATGCCTTCGGCACCGTCGCCTACGGCTTCTTCCCGATGAAGACGATGGACCCGCAGCTGGCCGCGCGGCTGATCCATTCGGCGGACGAGCGGATCGAGCTCGACGACCTCGAGCTTGCGGTGGACTGCTTCCGGCACGTCGCCGGCGAGGTGACCGGTGGTGGCTAGGCTTCTCGCCGATGGCTGAAAAGGTTCGCCTCGGAGGGATGGCGCTAGTGAACGGGGTGCTCGTCCACGGCCCACACGCCTGGGCCTGCGCGGTCCGCACGGACGACGGCGAGCTGAAGGTCGCGGCTGAGTACAAGAGCCTGCGCGCGGCCGAGGTCGAGAATCCGATCCTGCGCGGCCCGGCCCGGCTGGCGGAGGTCTTCGCGCTCCTGCCCCAGGTCTACCGGCGGCTGCCCGAGGCGAGACTGCCGTTCCAGCGGCCGCAGGTGCTCGCGGCGATGTTCGGGACCGCGCTCGTCGTCAAGGCGATCAAGGGCTCCCCGCGCCTGAGCCCGCTCGCGGGCGAGCTCGTCGGCGGCGTGCTCTCGCTGCTGCCGGCGGCGCTTGCACTGCGAGGCTCCGAGCTGGCGGCCTACCACGGCGCCGAGCACATCTCGATCGGCAGCTACGAGCACGGGGAGCAGCGCGCCCGCGAGCACGAGCGCTGTGGCTCGCACCTGCTCGGCCCGCTGCTCGCGAGCTCGGCGGTCGGCGCGACGCTCGCCTCCAAGGCGCCGGCCCACCTGCGAGGCCCGGCCCGCGCAGCGGCCCAGCTCGGCGCGGTCGCCGCGTCCACGGAGCTCTTCGGCTGGATGACGCGCAACCCGGACAATGCGCTCTCACGTGCGCTGGCGTGGCCCGGTCACGAGCTGCAGCACCGGTTTGCCACCGCCGAGCCGAGCCCAGAGCAGCTCGAGGTCGCCGAGGCAGCGCTCGCGGCGTGCCTGGAGCTCGAGCATGCAGCAGCGAACTCGGACTGAGGCGCCGCTTGCGGTGCCGACCGCAGGACGCGCGGGCTTAGCCCGGGCGTCCGTCTGAAATGACCGGTCGAGCCCCCGGGGTAACCGCTCAGCGCCGTAAGCGGCTTCCACCCGAGATCTTCGAGCTCCCCGTCGAGAAGATGCGGGAGGGCTACTACACCGACGCGTACTTCAACCACACCCGCAAGGTGCTGATCCGCGACGGCCGGCACCCACGCGTCGTGATGCAGGTGTTTCAGAGGCGCGACTCCTATCTCGGCGGGATCGACGAGGCGATCGCCGTGCTCAAGCTCTGCGCCGACGACTGGGACGATCTGACCGTGCACGCGCTGTACGACGGCGACCCGATCGAGCCGCACGAGCCGGTGCTGCGGATCGAGGGCGACTATACGGGCTTCGCGCATCTAGAAACGATCTACGTCGGCGTGCTGGCGCGGCGGACGCTGATCACCAGCAACGTCGTGCGGGTGCTCGAGGCCGCCAACCGCAAGCCGATCATTTTCATGCCCGCCCGGCACGACCACCATCGCGTCCAGACCGGCGACGGCTATGCGGCCTTCGTCGCGGGCCAGGTGGTCGGCACCGAGATCGGCGTCACCTCCGACGCGCAGGCCTCCTGGTGGGGCGGCCGCGGGATCGGGACCGTGCCGCACGCGCTGATCGCGGCCTACGGCGGCAACACCGTGCTCGCGGCGACGAAGTTCGTCGAGAACGTCGATTCCGATATGAACGTCACCGTCCTCGTCGACTTCGAGAACGATTCAATGCAGACGGCGCTCGAGGTTGCGCGTGCGCTCGGTCCCAGGCTCTGGGGGGTGCGGCTCGACACGTCGGGCCAGCTCGTCGACCGCTCACTCTGGGAGGAGATGGGCGACTTCGACCCACGGGGCGTGAACGAACGGCTGGTGCGCAAGGTGCGCGAGGCGCTCGACCGCGACGGCTTCGAGCGCGTCAAGATCGTCGTCTCGGGCGGCTTCGACGCGGAGCGGATCCGGGCGTTCGAGGACCGTGGCGTGCCGGTCGACTCCTACGGGGTCGGCTCGGCGCTGATCCGCGGCGAGAACGACTTCACCGGCGACATCGTGATGACGGACGGCCGCCCGTCGGCAAAGGTCGGTCGCCGCTTCCGCGACAACCCGCGGCTCGAGCTCGTCGACTAGGGCTCAGGCGCGCGCCGAGGCGGCCAGCCCCGGCCAGTTCTCGATCGGGTCGGTCGAACGCACGACGTGCATGCCGGCGGCCGCGAAGCGCTCGAACGCGGCGTCCGCCTCCTCCGTGTAGTCGACCTCGCCCGGCACGACGACGGGCGAGGTGCAGTCCTCGAGCAGGTAGACCTTCTCGGCCAGCCGGCGCTCGTCGCGGAGGTACGAGGAGAGCAGGTCGGCGATCGTCCAGGCGACGCAGTGGCTCTTCGCCTGGCCCGCGATCAAGACGGCGTCGAAGTTCAAGAGCTCCTCGAGCAGCGGCGTGTTGGGCGCTCCGAGCAGCTCGCCGTCAGGCCCCCGCGTCACCTCCGGCCCGAACACCGAGTAGTGCTCGGTGAGCGGCGAGTGCCCCTTCTGCTGGAAGTCGGGCTGCGAGCGCCGCGCCACGGAGTGGAAGAAGATCGCCTCCTCGACCGCGGGCACGAGCGCGTGGCCGATGCCGCCGAGCATCGCGTGGTAGGGCCAGATCGTGAGCTTGTACTTCCCGGAGGCCTCGAGTGTTCGGGTGTAGTGCAGGAGTTGGCGTTGGGCGTACTCCGGGTCGAGCCCGAGGCTGCGGGCCACGACTTCGTCGACGCGCCAGCGCCCCCACTCCACGTCGTTGGCGGAGACGAGCGTGTACGGCGGCGGGTGCTCACCGTCGGCGTCCACGAGCCAGATGGCGTGGAACACCTGCATCGCCTGGTGCGTGTCGAGGGTGGGGACGACCTTCGTGATCGCGTCGAGGTTGCGGTAGATGAACTCGCAAAGGCGGCGGTTGTCGTCTATGGCCCCCGTCCCGGAGCGGCCGCCCACGAAGAGCTCGAAGGCCGGGATGCAGAACGTGTTCTGGACGTCGACGGCGACGAGGCAGATCCGAAACGCGTCCTCGACCGCCGGCTTGACCTCGTGCTCCTGCGCCCAGGCTTCCGCGTCGCGAGCCAGCTCCTCGTACTGCACCCGCCAGACCTCGCCCACGGTCGCCGGGTCGAAGTGGGCGGGCACCGGCAGCACGGCTGCAACTTTAGTGGGGTCTCCGAGGGCGCCCGCCGGTTGACGCGGAGCCGAAAGAAGGCGATAACGAGGGAAGGGATATGGGCGACGTGCTGGTTTTCATTCGCGACGGGATCGCGGCCTGGTTGCCGCTGTTCTTCGCGGTCCTGCTCGTCCTGATGGTCTACATCCTCTGGCGCACGCTGCAGGTGATGCCGCGCGTGACCGCCGCGAAGACGATCACCTCCGACTCACGCGTCTCCTGGGAAGACGTCGCCGGGCTCGACGAGGCCAAGGGCGAGCTGCGCGAGGTGATCGACTTCCTCACCGACCCGGAGCGCTTCGGCCGGCTGGGCGCGCGCGTGCCGAAGGGGATCCTGCTCTACGGGCCGCCCGGAACCGGCAAGACGCTGCTTGCCAAGGCGATCGCCAGCGAGGCGGGCGCGCGCTTCTACGCGCAGAGCGCCTCGGCCTTCGTCGAGATGTTCGCCGGCCTCGGCGCGGCGCGGATCCGCAAGCTCTTCGAAGAGGCCCGGAAGAACGCACCGTCGATCGTCTTCATCGACGAGCTCGACGCGGTCGGCGCGCAGCGCACCGGTCACGGGTTCTCGCGCGAGCAGGACCAGACGCTGAATCAGCTGCTGGTCGAGCTCGACGGCTTCGAGGCCCGCGAGCAGGTGATCGTGATGGGGGCCTCCAACCGGCTCCAGGACCTGGACGTGGCGCTCCTACGGCCCGGCCGCTTCGACCGGCAGGTGCTCGTCGCCGCGCCCGATCTCGCCGGCCGCGAGGAGATCCTCTACGTCCACGTGCGAGGCAAGCCGCTGGCAGAGGACATCGACCTGCGCTCGATCGCCCGCCAGACCGCCGGCCTCACCGGCGCGGAGCTCGAGAACATCGCCAACGAGGCGGCGATCTTTGCCGGCCGCTCGAACCAGACCGCGATCCGGCAGTCCGACTTCGAGGACGCGATGGAACGCGTCGTCGCCGGCCTTCAGCAGCGCAAGGTGATGACCGAGAAGGAGCGGCGGATCCTGGCCTACCACGAGGCCGGGCACGCGGTCATGTCGCACCTGACCGGCGACCTGCTGCCCGTGCACAAGGTGACGATCGTCTCGCGCGGCCAGGCGCTCGGCTACACGCTCAACCTGCCGAGCGAGGAGCGCTACCTGCACACGGCCGAGGAGTTCGCCGACCTGCTCAAGGTCTACCTCTCGGGTCGCGCGGCCGAGCAGATCGTCTTCGGCCGGGTCACCAACGGCGCGGCCAACGACCTCGAAAAGGCGACCGAGGTGGCGCGCGCGATGGTCTTCGAGTACGGCATGTCGGGCGCAACCGCCTCGCGGACGATGCGCGCCGACAACTACGCGCTCTCCGAGGAGACGAAGCGGCTGCGCGACCAGGAGCAGGCGCGGCTGACCGACGACGCGTATGCCGAGGCGATACGCCTGCTGCAGAAGCACAGGCTCGTGCTCGACCGGATCGCCGTCGCGCTGCTCGAGAAGGAGACGCTCGACAAGGACGAGCTCGCGGAGCTGGTCGGCGACGTCGAGCCCGAGTCGCGCTCATCGGAAACGATGGGCACCGTCCGCGTGGTCGCTGCGGACTGACGCATCGACCGGTCATTTCAGACGAACGCACGAGCGAAGCTCGAGCGTCCTGACGTCGGCGCCGCAAGCGGCGCCTCGGCGAGTCGTAGCGTCGGACTGAGCAGATAGCATCGCCCGCGTGCAGCCGCGCGGGATTCACCACCTCGGCGTCGCCGTCGAGGACCTCGACAGCGCGCTCTCGACCTACCAGCGGCTCTTCGGCGCGCGGCTCGAGCACCGCGAGACGGTGCCCGAACAGGGAGTGGAGGCGGCGTCGCTGCGGATCGGCTCCGGCCGGGTCGAGCTGCTGGCTGCGCTCGGCGACGACACGCCGGTTGGCAAGTTCCTCGCCAAGCGCGGGCCGGGCATGCACCACGTGGCCTACGAGGTCGACGACGTCGGCGCGGCGATCGACGAGCTCACCGCCGAGGGCGCGGAGCTGATCGACGAGTCGCCGCGGCGCGGGCTCTTCGGGCTCGAGGTCGCGTTCGTCCATCCCGACGCCGTGCACGGCGTGCTCGCGGAGATCGTCAGCGATGGCTGAGGAGCGGGTCCGCATCGAGATCGCCTTCGACGGCGGCCAGATCATGGGCGCTAACGTCGAGCTCTCGGCCGCCGACGCACTCGAGCGGGCGCTCGACGAGGGCCGCGACGGCGCGCTGGGGCTGGAGGCCGAGGACGGGCGCTACACCGTTGCGCTGCGGCGCGTGGTCTACCTCAAGCGCTTCTCGCGCGAGGGCCGCGTCGGCTTCACCGGCTGACCGCGCGTTAGCGGTCGGACTCCTGAGGGCAAGGCTTACTCATGAGCGCCGTCGCGCGAACCAGCACCGACGACCTGCGTCGTCTCGTCGAGCTGGCCCAGCAGGGCGATCGCGAGGCGCTCGAAGCGCTGTACCTGCTGCATTTCGACCGCATCTACAGCTACCTGCACATGAGCGTCGGCAACCGCCACGACGCCGAGGACCTGACGACGCAGACGTTCCTGAGGATGCTGGAGGCGATCGGCCGCTTCCGCTGGCAGTCGGCGCCCTTCTCGGCCTGGCTGTTCCGGATCGCGCACAACCTGACGATGGACCACTTCCGCGCCTCGCGGCGCTGGCAGCCCGAGGAGGAGGTCCCGGAGCCCGAGGGCGCGACCGAGTCGTCCGCGGAGGACGCCGCGCTGCAGTCGATCGGCCGCAAGAGCATGCTCGAGCTGATCGAGAACCTCTCGCTCGAGCAGCAGCAAGTGCTGATGCTGAAGTTCCTCTTCAACTTCTCGAACGGCGAGGCCGGCACCGTGCTCGACAAGTCGGAGGGCGCGATCAAGTCGCTCCAGCATCGCGCTCTCGCGTCACTGCAGAAGCAACTGCCGCAAGACTAGGTCCCGAGATGCTCGAAGCGGGAATTGTCGGCCTCCCGGCCGCGGGGAAGACCACGCTCTTCAACGTGCTCACGCGCGCGGGCGTGGGGCCGGACTTCGGGAAGGAGCACGTCGGCATGGCGCCGATCGCGGACGAGCGGCTCGGCCAGCTCGCGGCGGTCGTCTCCGCCGCGAAGGTGACGCCGGCGGCCGCGCGCATCACCGACGTGCCCGGGACGGGGCCGCAGCTGCTCGGCAACCTCCGCCGTGTCGACGCGCTCGTCGCTGTCGTGGACGGTTTCTCGGCCGGGGCCGATCCGGAGGGCGACCTGGAGCGGCTCGAGCTCGAGCTGCTCGTGGCCGACCGCGACCACGTCGAGCGGCGGCTCGAGCGGGTCTCGAAGCAGGCGAAGTCGGGCGACGCGAAGCTTCGAGCCGAGGTGGCGGAGCTGGAGCGCGTGCTCGAGTGGCTGGACTCGGGACGTCCGCTGCGCGACTGGGAGGGAGCGTTGCCGCCCGAGCTCGAGCCGCTGACCACCAAGCCGGTCGTTCCGGTCGTGAACGGCCCGGGTGGCATCGACCTGAAGCTCGAAGCGGAGCTGGCCGAGCTGCCCGAGGAGGAAGCGGCCGCCTTCCGCGACGGTGAGTCGGCGCTCGACGAGGTCGTCCACCGGCTGTTCGAGGCGCTCGGCCTGATCACGTTCTTCACCGCCGGCGAGACGGAGGCCCGCGGCTGGACGCTGCGCCGGGGCCAGAGTGCGCTCGAGGCGGCGGCCTCGATCCATACCGACATCGCCCGCGGCTTCATCCGCTGCGAGGTCGTGCGCTGGAGCGACCTGGTCGAGGCCGGCAGCTATGCGGAGGCGGCACGTCGAGGCCTGCAGCGGCTCGAGGGCAAGACCTACGAGGTGCAGGACGGCGACGTGCTCACCGTCCGCTTCAACGTTTAGGAGGGCTTGGCGAATACCGCTCTGCCGTGGGGACGAGCGTCATTCCGCCAAGCCCTCCAGCCGCTAGCAGCAGCCGCAATCGCAACAGTCGCAGTCACATGCGCGCATGCCGACCTCCTTTCGCTGCCGAGGCTAGCTGTTATATTGATGAACGTCAATGAATAAGAAGCTCAAGGTTCTGCAGGCGCCCTGTTGCTGCCCGGGCTCGCCGCCGCTCGACGAGCGCGTCGCGCAGGAGCTGGCCGTGCGCTTCAAGGCGCTCGCCGACCCGAGCCGCGTCGCGATCGTCAACCGGCTGGCGGGCGTGGAGGAAGTCTGCGTCTGCGACTTCATCGGCACGCTTGGGCTCGCCCAGCCGACCGTCTCGCACCATCTGAGGGTGCTGCGCGAAGCGGGCCTCGTCGAGGTCGCGCGCAAGCGTGGCACGTGGGTCTACTACCGTCTCGTCCCGCAGGCGGTCGAGCAGCTGGCGTTCGCCCTCGGCGGGCCGACCGACAACGTGGCTGCGGCGTGAGCGGCTTTCCGCGGACGGCGATGTCCTGACCGTCCGCTTCAACGTCTAGCGGAGACCCGACCTTAAGCCAGTAGCAATGTCCGGCCGCGCGGCCTAATGTGCAGACGATTCTGCGGAAGGGGAGACAGGCCTTGGCGTACCGATTTGGCACCGCGTTCGTTGCGTTTGCTGCTGCAATTGCGCTCGCTGCGCCGGGCGCCGGCGCACACGACGGTGTCAATACCGCTGCCGGCCACGCTGCCGAGGACGCAGTCACGCTCACACCCACCCAGGAGCGGGCGCTCGACGCCCACACCCGCGTCGTCACCAAGAGCGCCGCAAACGCCGCTGCCGCCGCGGTCGCCGGGGCGCCGCAGGACGTGGGTGAGTGGGGCCCGGTCGTCGACTGGCCGGTCGTCGGCGTGCACGTCGCGCTGCTGCCGAACGGCAAGGTTCTGGCCTACGACTCGATCGGCGACCACGCGACCGAGACGTACCCCGTGCAGGACCACACACGCGCGACCATGTGGGATCCGTCGACGGGAACGCAGACCCCGGTCGACGTCGACACCGGCTTCAACATCTTCTGCAGCGGGCTCGCGCATCTCCCCGACGGCCGGATGTTCATCGCGGGCGGCAACAAAGACCAGCAGCTCAACGGCATCGTCCAGACGCACATCTTTGATCCCGTGACGAACCTGTGGAGCCTCGGCCCGAACATGTTGGGCGGGCGCTGGTATCCCACCGTCACGCCGTTGAGCAACGGCGAGATGCTCATCACATCGGGCCGGGTCGACACGCCCGAGGTGCGGACGACGGCCGGCGGTCTGCGTGCGCTGAGCGGCGCGTCGCTCAGCCTGCCCCTGTATCCGTGGATCGACGTTGCTCCGAACGGCCGGGCGTTCTATTCAGGCCCCGACCAGACGTTGCGCGCGCTCGACACGACCGGCACCGGGGCATGGCAGACGTTCGGACAGCGCGACACGATCAGCCGCGACTACGGCGGGCACGCGATCTACGACATCGGGAAGATGCTGGTTGCGGGTGGCGGCGGCTCGACGAAGGACGCGCGAGTCGTCGACTTCAACGGAGCCACGCCGCAGGTCTCGGCCACGGCGCCGATGGCCTTCGGCCGGAGGCAGCACAACCTGACGGTGCTCGCCGACGGAACCGTCCTCGCAACGGGCGGAAATTCGTCGGGCGCCGGGCTCGTCGACCTGAACGCCGGCGTCTACGCGGCCGAGCAGTGGAACCCGGCCAGCGGCCAATGGCGGACCCTCGCTGCGGAGTCGATCACGCGCCAGTACCACTCGACCGCGCTGCTGCTGCCCGACGGCCGTGTCCTGTCCTCCGGCGGCGGGATTTGCGGCACGTGCGACCAGGTCGGCTACCTCGGCAAGAACGCCCAGGTCTTCTCGCCGCCCTACCTCTTCCAGGCCGACGGCACGCTGGCGCCGCGCCCCACGATCGACTCCGCACCTGCGGCCACGAGCTACGGCGCCGCGATGGAGGTCGCGACGGCGAACCCGGGGTCGATCCAGAAGGTTGCTCTCGTGCGGCTGGGCGCCGTCACGCACTCCAACAACATGGAGCAGCGCTATATCCCGCTGACCTTCACGGCCGGCGCCACGAGCCTCACCGCGAGCGCACCCGCG
Source organism: uncultured Actinomycetes bacterium (assembly GCA_963772975.1). GTDB lineage: Bacteria > Actinomycetota > Thermoleophilia > Gaiellales > Gaiellaceae > AC-32. The sequence goes on along the minus strand of CAVYZH010000010.1, from coordinate 257,977 downwards.
AATGCCAACATCGCGCCGCCGGGCTTCTACATGCTTTTCATCATCGACGCCAACGGCGTGCCTTCGGTTGCCCGCATGGTCATCGTCCAGGGCAACTCCCAGCCGACCGTGACGCTCACGCAGCCGAGCAATGGCGCGACCTTCACCGCCCCCGCCACCGTGAATCTCGCTGCGACCGCTTCGGACGCCGACGGCACCGTGACCAAAGTCGAGTTCTTCAACGGCACGACGAAGCTCGGCGAGGACACGACTGCGCCGTACGGCTTCACCTGGAGCGGCGTGGCGGCGGGAACCTACTCGCTCACGGCGCGCGCGACTGACGACCTCGGCGGCGTGACCACGAGCCTGGCCTCCACGATCACCGTCAGCTCCAGCAACGCGGCGCCGACGGTGACGCTCACGCAGCCGAGCAACGGCGCGACCTTCACCGCCCCCGCCACCGTGAATCTCGCTGCGACCGCTTCGGACGCCGACGGCACCGTGACCAAAGTCGAGTTCTTCAACGGCACGACGAAGCTCGGCGAGGACACGACCGCGCCGTACAGCTTCACTTGGAGTGGCGTGGCGGCCGGAACGTACACACTCACCGCGCGCGCCACCGACAACTTGGGCGGCGTCACCACCAGCGCGTCGTCGAGCATCACGGTCAGCTCCCCCAATGTTGCGCCGACCGTGAGCATCACCGCACCGCTCGACGCCGCGATCTTCACCTGGAAGCCGGCCATCACGATCACGGCAACGGCAAGCGATCTCGACGGCACCGTCACGAAGGTCGAGTTCCTCAACGGCACGACCGTGCTCGGCCAGGACACCAGCGCGCCCTACTCCTTCACGTGGAAGAACGTCCCGCAGGGGAGCCATTCACTGACGGCGCGCGCGACGGACAATGCAGGAGCCGTCGTGACCAGCGACGCCGTCGGCATCTTCGTGCGGAAGCGCTAGCAGCTACTCGACCGGTCGCGTGGCGGCCGCCGCGTCGAGCTGGTTCGCGTGGTACAGCACCGAGGCCTCGGCCGTCCGGGCGCCGCGCATGTCGTGATGCACCGCGATCGCGTGCAGCAGCTCGGCCCGCACCTCTGGCTCGAGTGCGGCGCGCACGCTCCTCGACGAGCCGCAGGCCGAGGTGGACGTGGCCTAGCAGCCGCCCTTCCTCGGTCGCGCGGAAGGTCGGGCCGCGCTCCAGCTCAAGCGTGCGGCCGACGTCGTGCAGCAGCGCCGCCACGAGCACGAGGTCGGCCCGCAGCCGAGGATGCAGCTGCGCCGCTTCACGGCAGAGCGTCGCCACGCCGACCGTGTGTTCGAGCAGCCCGCCCGCATAGGCGTGGTGCGTTTCGGCCGCCGGCAGGCTGCGCAGCGCGGTTCGCAGCGCCTCGTCCTCGATGAACCGCGCCACGGTCGCACGCAAGCCGGGGTGGGAGATCTCCGCCGCCAGGAACTCCAGGAAGCCGTCGAGCTCGGCCGCGTCTCGTCGCATCGCGGGCGCGAATGAGGCCGGGTCGGCCTCCTCCGCCGCCTCGAGCGAGCGCACCTCGAGCTGGAGCCGGTCGCGAAAGCGCTCAACCCGGCCGAGCACGCGCACGGCGTCGCCTTCGCCGAAGCGCGAGTCGAGCAGCTCGACGTCCGACCAGACGCGCGCCTCGATGCGGCCGCTCGGGTCGACGAGCTCCAGGGCGAGGTACGGAGAGCCTCCGCGCGTGCGTCGCCGCTCCTTCTTGGCGACCGCGTAGACGCCCTCCACGACCCGGTCCTCGGCCAGCGATGCAATCGCGCTCACCCCGCGAGTCTAGGTCCGAGCGCGGCTGGTACGCTCCGGCCCCGTGGCCGAGGTAACGCCGTTTCGCGCCGTTCGTTACGGCGAGCGCGCCGGCCCGCTCGACACCCTCGTCGCCCCGCCCTACGACGTCATCTCCCCGGCCGAGCGCGACGAGCTCGCGGCCCAAAACGAGCACAACGTCGTCCACCTCACGCTGCCCGCCGACGAGAGCGAGGCCGGCCGAACCTGGCGCGCCTGGCGCGAGGACGCGACGCTGGTCGACGAGCCGGAGCCGGGCTTCTGGTGGCTCTCGCAGGACTACGTCGGCCCCGACGGAGTCGCGCGCACGCGCGAGGGACTCGTCGCGGCGCTCAAGGCCGAACCGTACGAAAACCGGGTCGTTCTGCCGCACGAGCGGACGGACCGCGGCCCAAAGGAGGGCCGGCTGCGGCTGCTGCGCGAGGTGAACGCCCAGCTGGAGCCGCTCTTCTTTCTCTTACGAAGGGGCGCCGCCCGCCCAACGGCCCGACCGCGAGCCCGACCTCGAGGTCGAGGGCGCCAGGCTCTGGCGGCTTCCGGCAGACGGGATCGCGGAGGCCTTCGCCGACCGCCAGCTCCTGATCGCCGACGGCCACCATCGCTACGAGACGGCGCTCGCCTATGGCGAGGGAACACAGGTGCTTGCGGTGCTCGTCAGCCTCGACGACCCGGGCCTGATGATCTTCCCGACGCACCGTGTCTTCGAGCACGAGCCCGACGAACGGCTACCGGCCGAACAGCTCACCGGCGATGCGCGTCAGGTGCTCGACGAGGTGCCGGCCGACCGCGCAGCGGCCGTGCTCTACCGGGACGGCGGCTACGAGCTCGCGCTGGACGGCAACGAGCTCGACGTGCAGCTCGTCGACCGGCTCGGGCACGACGGCATTAGGTACACACCGGACTGGCAGGAGGCGGTGCGCGCGGTCGACGACGGCGAGGCCGAGGTGGCAGTGCTAATGCGCCCGACGCGGATCGAGGACGTCTTCGCAGTGGCGCAGCGCGGCGAGACGATGCCGCAGAAGAGCACCTACTTCTACCCGAAGCTCGTCAGCGGCCTCCTGTTCTTGCCTCTGTGACCGACTGGCTCCAGGTCTGCCGCGAGGCGGTCGAGGACGTGCGCGGCGTGCTCGTCGAGCTACCGACGCGCGACGAGCGCGAGCCCGTGGTCGGCGACGGCGAAGGCGGCGACGAGACGACTGCAATCGACGCGGCCGCGGAGCGGGTCATCCTCGAGCGCCTGCAAGGCATCGACGGGACGACGATCGTCTCGGAGGAGGTCGGCATCCTCGGTGACGGGCCGACCAGGATCGTGGTCGACCCGATCGACGGCTCGCTCAACGCCAAGCGCGGGATCCCGTTCTTCTCGGTCTCGATCGCGGTCGCCGAGGGCGAGATCGATGGACGACGTCTTCTTCGGCTACGTCTACGACTTCGGCAGCGGCGAGGAGTGGGTCGCGGAGCTGGGCAAGGGCGCGCTGCTGAATGGCGGCGACCTCGGCCCGATCTACCCCAAGGAGGAGATCGAGATCCTCTCCTTCGAGGCGACCCTGACCTCGAGTGTCGCCGAGAAGGCGGCCGCGATGGTCGGCGTCGCCTACCGCCTGCGAATCATGGGCTCGTTGGCGCTCTCGCTCTGCCACCTTGCGGCCGGGCGCGTCGACGCGGTCTGCTCGCTCAAAGCCGCCCGCTCGGTCGACATCGCCGCCGCGCAGCTGCTCGTGCGCGAGCGCGGCCTGGCGATCGAGCTGCCCGAGGCACCGCCGTTCGGCGCCGCGCCGCTCGACCTCGAGGGCCGCTCGCGCTGCGTCGCCGCCGCCACGCCGGAGGTCTGCGAGCGCCTGTTCGCCGCCCTCTCGGCGTGAATCCGATCCGCATCGGCTGTTCCGGCTGGAACTACCAGCACTGGCGCAACGGCGTCTTCTATCCGCCCCGGCTGCCGCCGCGGCGCTGGCTCGACTTCTACGCGCGGCACTTCGACACCGTCGAGGTGAACTCGACCTTCTACCGGCTGCCGCGTGAGACGGCGGTGGCGAACTGGGTAGCCGAGTCGCCGCCGAACTTCGTCTTCGCAGTGAAGATGAGCCGCTACGCGACGCACATCAAGCGGCTGCGGGACCTGCCGCCGAGCATCGAGCTCTTCCACGAGCGGATCCGGCCGCTCGCGGAGTCGCCGAAGCTGGGTCCTGTGCTCTGGCAGCTGCCGCCGGGCTTCCGGCGTGACGATGCGCGGCTGGCGCAGGCGCTGGAGCAGCTGCCGCCAGGCCGGCACTGCTTCGAGTTCCGCGACAAGAGCTGGTTCGTCGACGAGGTCTACGAGCTGCTCCGCGCCCATGGCGTCGCGCTCGTGATCGGCGACACGCCGCGGCGCGACTACCCGCACGTCCTGACCGCCGACTGGACGTTCCTGCGCTTCCACCACGGCAAGCGCGGGCGCAACGGCAACTACTCGGAGCGCGAGCTGGAGGAATGGGCACAGCGGATTAAGGCGTGGGCGGCCGAGCACGAGGTCTTCGCGTACTTCAACAACGACTGGAACGGCTACGCGGTGCGGAATGGCCGGCGGCTGCAGCGGCTGCTCGGCGTCGAGCCGCACCGTGGCCGAGCCTGAACCGTAGCTCCGAGCAGCCGCGTCAGCGACTCCACTGATGCCCTCGCGAGGCATGTGAGCGACCATCGCAGTGTGAGCTTCCCCCGCAAATTGTGCATTTTGGCGGCCCTGGGGGTTCTGATCGTGCTTTCGGCGCCGGCCTCCTCCGCGCGCCCCGCGGCGCAGCCCGAGCTGCGCAACCTGGTGCGAACGTTCGGAGGGATCCGCGCCTTCGCACAAGAGGGCAACACGGTGGCGTGGGCGGCGTCTCAAGTCGACCGCTGGCGCGTGCGCGCGAAGGACCTCGCCACGGGCAAGACCGTGGTCATGGGCGACGCCGGCGGCTACCGGCTCTGGCTGGACCCGCCGACGCTCGCAGTCGCAGGCGGCCGCGTGATCTGGTCCAAGTCGTGGTTCGGGACGCGGATGTACGTTGACCTGAGGACGGCGACGGTCGCGCAGGAGTCGGGCCGCCGGTACGTCTCGCCGGATTGGTTGCTGGAGACGTCCCAGGGCGGCGAGTGCGGCGACGACGGCTACTTCGCGGGTGCGGCCGGCGATGGCCCAACGCTCGTGTGGGCCTGGAGCGTCTACAGCCCGCCGGGGCCATGGCCGTGCGAGGTGACGGGCTGGGAACGGCAGGTCATCGGGGGCGGGATCGTGAAGGTGACGCCGCCCCTGCCGCACTGGCCGGTTGGAGCCCCGTCGCCGATACCGGGTATCCCGGTCGCTTCGCCGATGTACTCGGACGAGGGCCGGCAGGTGCAATCGAGACAGGTGGCCGTCTCGCAGGGAAGGATCGCGGTGCTGCCCTCGCCGACCGTCATCCCGAGCCAGTTCGGCTGGCCGTATCCAACGCCCAGCGAGAACGGACCGGTCGAGGTGCACACGGTCGACGGTGCACTCGTCTACCGGCTCTTCCCAACCGGAACGGTTCGGCAGATCGCGCTCTCGTGGCCGGAGCTGGCGGTGCTCGTTCAGCGGCATGACGGCTCGCAGGCAATCGAGCGCTACGGCGCGGACGGGTCGCTCGAGTCGACGACGGTGGTCGCGAGGACGGCTACCGACGTCAGCATCGGCAGCGGCGGCATTGTCTACAGGGACGGCCGGTCGATCTACGCGATCCGCGGGAGCAAGGCGGCGCTGCTCTGGCGCGCGCGGGCCACGCCGATCGGCCTGTCGATCGAGGGCCGCCGGGTGGCATGGGCGGTGAACCTCAAGGGCTCCGGCCTGATCGTCGCGCTGACGCTGCCGCGCTAGGCACGCACCTCATCTCCGCTACGGTGAGAGCGCGATGGAACCCTCGCGCGAAGAGATCCTGAAGGGGCTCGAGCAGGTGATCGACCCGGAGCTGAAGCGCAACGTGGTCGAGCTCGACATGGTCCGCGACGTCCGCATCGAAGGCGGCGACGTGACCGTCGGGATCGCGCTCACCGTCGCCGGCTGCCCGCTCCGCTCGAGCTTCGAGCAACAGGTCGCGCAGGCGCTTGCGCCGGTCGACGGCGTGCAGCGCGTCTCGCTCGAGTTCGGTGTGATGACGCCGGAGGAGCGGAGCGCGCTGACGGCGCGGTTGCGCGGCTCGGTGACCGAGCGGACGAAGGGGATCCAGCTCGACCGCGAGACGCGCGTGATCGCGGTCGTCAGCGGCAAGGGCGGCGTCGGCAAGTCGACGCTCTCGGCCAACCTCGCGGCTGCGTTCGACAAGCTTGGCCAGCGCACGGGGATCCTCGACGCCGACGTCTACGGCCACTCGATCCCGCACCTGCTCGGCATCCACCAGAAGCCGGTCGCGGTCGACCGGATGATCGTCCCGCCCGTGCGCGGCGAGCTCAAGCTGATGTCGATCGGCTTCTTCCTCGACGACAACGAGCCGGTGATGTGGCGCGGACCGATGTTGCACCGTGCGCTCGAGCAGTTCCTCACCGACGTGCACTGGGGCGAGCTCGACACGCTCGTGGTGGACATGCCGCCCGGCACCGGTGACGTCTCGATCTCCCTCGGGCAGCTGCTGCCGCGCGCCGAGGCCGTGGTCGTGACGACGCCGCAGCCGCTCGCCCGGGAGGTCGCGGCTCGTGCCGCACTGATGGCGCGCAAGACGAACATGCGCCTGCTCGGCGTGATCGAGAACATGAGCGGCGAGACCTTCGGCAGCGGCGGTGGCGAGCGCCTCGCCGGCGAGCTCGAGGTGCCGCTGCTCGGCACGGTGCCGCTCGACCCGCTTCTGCGTGAGTCCGGCGACGCCGGCACGCCCCTCGTCGAGAGCGACCCGGACTCCGAGGCCGGCCGCTCGCTCACCGCGATCGCCGAGGCCATCTCGGCCACCCGACGAGAGCAGGGCGTCGGAATCGTGAAGTCCCTGCCGGTGCTCTCCTAAGACAGGTACCCGGTCTGCCGCAGGAAGCGGCGCAGCCTCCGCTCGAAGGCGACCCGCGAGCGCTCGCCGTGGATCCTGCCGCTGCGGAAAAGGCGGTCGATGGTCTTGAACGCGACCGTCGCGTGGTCGACCATGCACTCATCTGCTGCCCAGGCGGCCACGATCCCCTGGTTGCTCCCCTTCCGCTTCGGGTTCATCGCCGCGTGCCAGAGCGCGTTCGCGTCGCGGCCGATCTCGCTCGGGTACGAGGGCGTCTCGACGGTCAGCCGACCATCCCGGTAGCGCAGGATCCGCACCGGCCAGCGCGAGTCGGCGAAGCTCGCGAAGGCGTAGGAGAAGCGGTCGTCACGGGTGACGAGCTCCTGCGACCCGGTGTGGTCGAGGTCGGCGAAGACGTAGCCGAAGTCGCCCCAGACGTGAACGAGCGGCGTGTAGTGCCCCGCCCCCGGCACGTAGCGGTAGATCTGGCTGTACCAGCAGCAGTGCGCGCCGCCCCAGTAGAGGTCGAGCACGACCTCGGGCTCGCCGTCGCCGTCGACGTCGGTCACGAGGACCGACCGCTTGTGCGAGAAGTAGCCGGCCGGCTGCGCGTTGAAGCCGCCGCCGGGAGGCTTGCGCAGCCTGGCCGAGAAGCTCGTCACGCCGTCGCGCGTGATCGTCAGCCGCTGATGCGAGAAGCGGAACGCCGCGGCGTCGTAGCTGTACGAAAAGACCGCCTCGACCGCGCCGGCGCGGGCACGCTCCACGTGGGGCTTCGGAGCGGCGGCGGCAGTCGTCACGACGACGGCGCCGAGCGCGACGGCAAGCGCTGCGGCGGTTCTCACCTGGGCGTTATAGCCCCGAAAGCCGAAGGGCGCCACAAGGGCGCCCTCCGAATGTTCCAGCGGACCCCGGGGTCTCCGGATGCGGAGCCCCCGCTGAAACCAGAGACTTAGACGGTGCTCCCGCGCCGATGGCTGTGCCAACACGTAAGGATTTCGTGAACGTGGACGAGCGCGAGGTGCTCCAAACGCTGGCGGGGCTCGGTTTCGGGGAGGCCGATGCTCGCACGCTCGCCGACCACTTCCTCGACGCGGAGAGCCGCGGCAAGACCGGGCACGGGCTCTCGCGGGTCGAGTGGCTGGCGACGCGGCCGTTCGAGCTCGATCCGACCGCTCGACCGCGCCGCGTGCTCAGCGAGCCGGGTTACGAGCGCTGGGACGGCAACGGCGCGCTCGGCTACCTGACGCTGGCCGCGATCGTGGAGGCGCAGCTGGCCGACCCACCCGAGCACGCCCGACTGGTCGTCGCACAGCGGACGTTTCCGACCGGGATGCTCGGCTACTGGGGCCGCAAGCTCGCGGCCGGCGGCCTCGTTGCCGCGCTGACGGCCACCTCGCCCGCGCGGCTCGGCCATCCCGAGGGCGGGCCGAAGCTGACGGGCACGAACCCGCTGGCGATTGCGATTCCCTCCTCGGAGGGCGAGCCGCTTGTCAGCGACGTCTCGATGGGCCGCGTCACCTACGGCGAGGTGCTCGCCGGTGAGGCAGGCGAGGACGAGCTCGTGCCCTTCGGCGGGGATCACGCGCACAAGGCATTCGCGCTCGCGGTCGGGCTGCAGCTGCTGGTGGACTCGCTGGTCGCCGAGCCCGGGCACGGAGCCGTGTTGCTGGTAGCGCGCCCGGAGGGCAACCCGCTGCCGGCGCTACGAGCCCGCGCCGTTGGTCGGCGCCTGCCCGGTGATCGCTAGAAATTCAGCGTCGTCGTAGAGCGACCCGAAGTCCTTGTCCTCGGGTGCGTACTTCGAGACGACGGCCTGATCGATCTCCGCCGCGCGCCGGAGCTGTGCAAGCGCGAGCTCGCGGTTCCCGAGCTTGGCTTCCACGCAGGCGAGGTTGTAGTAGCCCTGCCAGGCGTCCGGGTAGGCCTCGATCCCGGCGTCGAACTCGCGCCGCGCGGCTTCCTCCTGGCCCTGGCTGAGCAGCGACATCCCCGCGAACGTCCACTCCCAGCCAGAGGGCTCGAACACCTCGCCGGGCTTGGCGCCGATCCCGAGCACGGTCGTCCCCGGCTCGGCGGCAACGGCGCCGCGCGGCGTGCCCGGAGGACAGTGGACGAGTGTGCCGGCAGGCGCGTCGTGCTCCTCGCCGTCGAGCATGAAGAGCGCGCGGCCGGAGAGGACGACGTAGAGCTCCTCGTGCCCGCCCTCCTCGCGGTGCTCCTCGACCACCCGCTTGCCCGCCTGGTCGGCGGTGTAGGCGTTGACGCCGAAGGCCTGGATGTCGAAGTGGCGGCGGATCGGTCGCCACGTCAGGCCTTCCTGGCCTTCGATCGGAAAGAGCTCCAGCTCGTCGATTCGCGTGATCCTTTCGCTCACGTCTGCCTCCTCAGCTCATCGAGCACGACGGGGTCGACGCGCTCGACTCCGTCAACGCGCTCCTCCAGGTTCTCCTTCCCGGCCCAGTCGTTGAAGGCCGCGTCGAGCTCGCCCTCGAAGCCGAGCCGTCCGAGCCGTTCGCGCAGCTCCGTTCCGAGCCCGTCGTCCACGTCGAGCCACTCCTCGGACGGCGTCTTGCCGAAGATCGCCTGGTGCATGTCGTAGATGCGCCGCAGGTCCTCGAGCGGCCGCTCGTGCTCGTCGACCCGCAGGTCGACGATGCTGTCCGAAAGACCCGCGTAGCCGCCGTCGCGCTCGACCACGAGCAAGGCGGCCGACTGCTGGCCGCGCCGGTCGCCGCCGGCGGCCTGGGCCGCGTCGAGGCAATCGAGCAGCCGCTCGACGAGCGGTGTGCCCGCGGTCCGCTCGAAGCTTTCGGCGATCGCGTCGACCGTCTCGGCGGAGACGAGGATGTTCCCCTGCGCCGCGTAGCACGGCCCGGTGCGGCCGCCGGCCCAGTCCATGCACTCAGAGCCGGTGAAGCTGGCGCTGCCGCCCTTGCCGTCGACCACGCCCAGCTGGCGGTGGTCGCGTCCGTCGTCGGCCTGCGTCAGGCGCTCGACGACCTTCTCCGCGCTCGCGCCCTCCCGCAGCAGCGCGAGCCCGTCGGGCCCGTAGCGCGGGTTCGCGTAGGCCTGCGTCGCGACAGCGCCGACCTGGGGCTCGGCCCACGGGACGACGGAGCCGACGCCGAGAAACTTCGACTGCGTGGCGACACCCCACTGCCCCGCTTCGAGGTCGCAGGCGGCGATCGAGTAGGTGGCGACCCTAACCGTAGGTCAGCTCCGTGAGGTCGAGCTCCAGCAGCTCACGCTTGTCGGCGGGAACGAGCACCGAGGCGACCTCGGGCCGGCTGAGCGCCACCTTCACTTCCTCCGCGGACCCCGCCCGCACGACGATCGCGCGGCCCTGTTCGTGCGCCTGCTTCAGGGCGGCCTCGTCGGAGACGTCGTCCAGCACGAGCGCGTCCCCGAGCTCGAGCTCACCCTCGACCGCGATCTCCGGGACCTGCAGTCCCGTGGCACCGAACCAGCGTTGTCTCAAACCGTCGTCGTCTCCCCGGGCTGCAGCTCGATGATCTCGACGTCCGGCGCTTGCTGCCGCAGCTCGTCGGGCGTGCCCTTCAGCAGTGGAAAGGTTCCGTAATGGCAGGGGATGCAGCGCGTCGCACCGAGCAACTCGAGCGCGACCCCGGCCTCGCGCGGGTCCATCGTGAAGTAACCGCCGATCGGCAGGATCGCCACGTCGGGCGAGTAGATCCGCGCGATCAGCTGCATGTCGCCGAAGACGCAGGTGTCGCCGGCGAAGTAGAGCTTCGTCCCGTTCTCGAGCTCGAGCACGATCCCGGCGGCCTCGCCCAGGTAGTCCCCGGCGTCCGAGCCGCTCGAGTGGAAGGCATTCACGAGCGTCAGCTTGATCCCGTCGACCTCGACCGTCCCACCCTTGTTCTGGCCCCGGCAGGTCGTCCATCTCCGCGCCCTGTTGCTGCAGCCAGGCCTTGAGCTCGACATTCGCCACGACGGCTTGCGGCTTGAACTGCTTGCTCAGCTCCACCGTCTCGCCGACGTGGTCGCCGTGTCCGTGCGTGATCGCGATCAGGTCGATCCGCTCAGGCTCCTTCTCGGAGTCGGGGCATTTCGGGTTGCCCAGCCACGGGTCGACGTAGATCCGCTTACCCCCTGGCGAGTCGACGCGGAAGCTCGCGTGACCCAGCCACGTCACCGACACATCGGCCATCAGCGCTCCTTTCTCACGGGTTCGGTGAGCGTAACGAAGGACCCTCGGAGCGGGCGCCGAACACCTGCGCATGGCGCGCCGGGCGGTACCCGTGGGGCTCGTGATCGCAGCGGCAGCGGCGGACGGAGCCGGGTTCCATGGGCTCGCGTTCTACGCGGTCCTGCTCGCAGTGCCGGCGGCGGCGGTCGCGGCGCTCGAGGCGTTCGGCCGCGTGCTCGACGGGGCGGACGAGCACCTGCACGCCCTGCTCTGGACGATCGTGCTCCTCCTCGTCGTGGTCGGAGCCGCCGCGCGTGCGCCGGCGGTCACGGAAGGCGCCGTCCCAACGGCGGCCCGCTCGGCCCTGCTCGCCTGCCTGGCCGTCTTCTGCGTCCAGGCCGTGGTGGCCGCGGCCGCTGAGTTCCGCAGCCGCTAGAGGAAGAGCGCTTCGGTCGCGTGCTTCGCGGCCTCGATCAGCGGCTCGACCGCGAAGAAGGAGCCGACCGTGACCGCGATCGCCCCTGCGACCGCGCTCTGCAGCAGCAGTTCCCGCGGCGGCGAGCCACCCGCGACCGGCGCCAGCTGCAGCTCCTCCGAGGGGCGGAAGTACATCGCACGGATCACGCCCAGGTAGTAGTAGAGGCTGACCGCCGTCGCGACCACGCCGACGATCACGAGCCAGGTCCAGCCGCGGTCGTAGGCGGCGGAGAAGAGATAGAACTTGCCGACGAAGCCGCCGGTCAGCGGGAAGCCCGCGAAGCCGAGCATGAAGACGGTCATCCCGCCGCCGAGCAGCGGCCGCTCCCAGCCGAAACCCGCCAGGTTCTGGATCGTCACCGGCCGGTTCAGCTCCCGCTCGCGCGCGGCGACGACGGCGAACGAGCCGACCGACATCGCCGTGTACGGGATCAGGTAGTAGAGGAGTGCGCGGCCGCCGAGCGCATTGTTCGCGGCGATCGCGATCAGCATGAAGCCGGCGTGCGAGATCGAGGAGTACGCCAGCATCCGCTTGATCCCCGTCTGCACGAGCGCCGCCAGGTTCCCGACCGCGAGCGACGCGCAGGCCATCACGGCGACGGCGATCGTCCAGAGGTGCGCCTCCTGCGGGAAGGCGGTCGTGAGCACGCGCAGCATCACCACGAGCGCGACCGCCTTGGTGGCGGCCGACATGAAGGCCGTCACGGGTGTCGGCGCGCCTTCGTAGACGTCGGGCGTCCACATGTGGAACGGCGCCGCCGAGGCCTTGAAGCCGAGCCCGCCGATCACGAGCGCGAGCCCGGCGACGAGCAGCGCGTCGTGGCTGAGCCCCTGCTGCTGGACGGCCTGGGCGATCTCGTGGAACTCGAGCTTGCCGGTCGCGCCGTAGACGAGCGCCGAGCCGAAGAGCAGCATCGCCGAGCCGAAGCCGCCGACGATCAGGTACTTGAGCCCGGCCTCGAGCGAGCCGGCGAGCTCGCGGTCGATCGCGCAGAGGATGTAGAGGCTGATCGAGAACCACTCGAGCCCGAGGAAGAGCGTCATCAGCGTGCTCGCCGTGCTCAGGAACGCCATGCCGGCGCCCGCCCACGCCAGCAACGCGTAGTACTCGGCGATGTGGTCGTCGCTCATCGGTTCCGCGAAGGAGGTGCCGACCGCGAGCAGGCCGGAGCCGGCGATGATCATCGTCGTCAGCGCACCGAGCCGGTCGCGCTGGATCACGTCGGCGATCACACCGTGGCCGTTGGCGCTGTCGGCGAACAGCAGTGCCGCGGCGACGAGCGCGCCCGCGAAGCCGAGCGCGCAGACGGTCGAGGTGACGACGCGCCGGTCACCGCGCGGGACGGTCACGGCGCAGAGCAGGTTGACCCCGCCGGCCGCGAGCAGTGCCAGCGGCGCCGCGAGAGCGAACCAGTCGATGTGTGGGGTGGCGAGCGAGGCGATCACGGCAAGGCCTGCCTGAGGCTGGCCACGGCGTTCGAGGCGGCGAACGAACGCTCGGTGATCGCGGCCGGCCAGGCCGACAAGACGAGCAGGATCGCAACGAGCGGGACGACGATGCTCAGCTCGGCGGGCCGCAGATCGAGTGCCGCGTCGGTGACCGCGGGCCCGGGCGACTGGTGCAGCACGGCCGAGATCAGCCGGAGCATGTACATCGCCGCGAGCACGATCGCCACGGCGCCCGCGACCGCGTAGCCCCAGCCGGTCTGGAAGACGCCGGCCAGGATCTCGAACTCACCGGCGAAGGCCGCGGAGCCCGGCACGGCGAGCGCGATCACGCCGGTCGTCATCAGCACGGTCGCAAGGGCAGGCCGGCCGCGAGCCATCCCGCCGAGGGCGGCCAGCTCACCGGTCGCGGCGCGCCGCTCGATCCCGCCGGCGAGCAGGAAGAGCGCGGCGGAGATCAGCCCGTGGTTGACCATCTGCAGCACCGCGCCTGTCAGGCCGAGGCCGTTGAGCGCGAACAGGCCGAGCGTGATCAGGCCCATCTGCGCGAGGCTCGAGTAGGCGATCACGCCACGCAGGTCGGGCGCTCGGAAGGCCAAAAGCGAGCCGTAGATCAGGCCACACGCGGCGAGCACGAGGATCGGCGTGCGGAAGTCCGACACCGGCCCGGGGAACTTCGCGAGCACGATCCGCAGGAAGCCGTAGGCGGCCGCCTTCGAGACCACACCGCTCAGCACTGCCGCCACCTCGGGCGACGACTCGCGGTAGGTCTCCGGCAGCCAGGCGTGGAAGGGGAAAAGCGGCGCCTTGACCGCAAACGCGGCCACGAAGCCGAGGAAGATCCAGTTGCTGCTGCTCGTGCCCGAGGCGACCAGGTCGAACGTGCCCTGCGTGAGCCCGAGCGCGATGATCGCGGCCAGCATCAGCAGCGAGCCCGCCATCGTGTAGATCACGAACAGCAGCGTCGCCCGCAGCCGGCCCGCTCCGCCCCAGACGCCGACGAGGAAGTAGAGCGGGACGAGCATCGCCTCCCAGAAGACGTAGAAGAGCAAGAGGTCCTGGGCGACGAACACGCCGACAAGCGCGCCGGTCAGCAGCAGCATCAGGCCGTAGTAGGCGCGCGGCCGCTCGCGTCCGGCCCAGAACGCGTAGCCGACCGCCGCCGCGAGCACGACCGTGGTCAGGCCGACGAGCCAGACCGAGAAGCCGTAGAAGCCGACGTGGTAGGAGACGTTCAGGTCGCTGAACCAGGTCTGCTGCTGCGCGAGCTGGAGGCCCGGCTTGTCGAAGTCGAAGCGTGCGACGGTGTCGATCCAGAGCGCGATCTCGGCCAGCGCCACGAGCAGTGCGGTCGAACCGACCGCGAACGGTCGCAGCGGCAGCACCATCACGAGCAGCGCGCCGGCGACCGGCAGGAAGATCAGGGCGGTCGTCATCGCACCGCCACGAAGACGACGGTCAGAGCGGCGATGCTGGCGGCGATCAGGAGCACGTAGGTGCGCACGAGGCCGGTCTGGAGTCGGCTGGTGTCGCGCCCGAGCAGCCCGACGCCCTGCACGAGCTCGCGCACCGAGCCGAAGACCAGCGGCCGCTCGATCCAACGGCTCAGGCCCGTGGCCAGTAAGACCGCCGGCCGGTAGAACGCGAAGTCGTACGCCTCGTCGAAGTAGAACTTGTGCTCGAGCAGGTTCTGCGCCCAGGCGATTCGCGGCGCGGCCGCCTTGTGCGAGCCGTAGATCCACCAGGCGATGCCGATGCCGGCCGCCCCGAGCGCGACCGCGAGAATCGACGAGACCGCCTCCTGCGTCCCGCTCGCCTCGACCAGCGGTCGCGCGACCGGGTCGAGCCAGGTGGTGAGCGGCGTCCAGACGTTCGCGAACTGCAGGAAGCCGCCGATCACCGTCAGCACGGCCAGCACGCCGACGGTCGAGGTCATCGAGAGCGGGCCTTCGCCGGAGTGCTCCTGGCCATGCGTAGCCGTCAGGTGCTCGCGGACGAACCCCGACGGCTCGCCCCAGAAGACGATGAACAGCATCCGAAACGCGTAGAGCCCTGTCAGGAACGTGCCGACCATGCCGGCGACCCAGAGCAGCTCGCCGTACCAGCCGGCGTCGAGCGCGGCGGCGAGGATCGAGTCCTTGGAGAAGAAGCCCGCGAACGGCGGGATGCCCGACAGCGAGAGCGCCCCGATCGCGAAGCAGACGTAGGTGAACGGCAGCAGCCGGTTGAGGCCGCCCATCTTGCGCATGTCCTGCTCCCCGGCGAGGGCGTGGATGACGAGGCCCGCGGCCATGAACAGCAGCGCCTTGAAGAAGGCGTGCGTCATCAGGTGGAACATCGCGTTCGGGTAGGCTCCGAGCCCGGCCGCGAGGAACATGTAGCCGATCTGCGACATCGTCGAGTAGGCGATCACGCGCTTGATGTCGACCTGCACCAGCGCGATCAGCCCGGCCATCACGATCGTGATCGCGCCGAGTCCGGCCGCGAGCTCGAGCACCTTCGGCGCCTGCTCGAAGAGCGAGCCGGTGCGGACGATCAGGTAGACGCCCGCGGTCACCATCGTCGCGGCGTGGATCAGAGCGCTGACCGGCGTCGGGCCCTCCATCGCATCCGGAAGCCATGTGTGCAGCGGCAGCTGGGCCGACTTGGCGACCGCGCCGCCGAGCAGGCCGAGCGCGATCAGGTTGATCGCCCAGTTGCCGTGGATCGACTGCGTGAAGACGACCTCGAAGTTCAGCGAGCCGGTGCGCTGGATCAGCAGGAAGAGCGCGAGCGCGAACGTCGCGTCGCCGATCGCGTTGATCACGAACGCCTTCTTGGCGGCGGCGACCGCGCTTGGACGGTCGTGCCAGAAGCCGATCAGCAGGTACGAGGAGAGGCCGACGAGCCCCCAGCCGACGAGCAGGATCAGCAGGTTCCCGGCCTGGACGAGCAGCAGCATCGAGAAGATGAACAGCGCCATGTAGGCGAAGTAGCGCCGTTCCTCGTCGTCGCCGTCCATGTAGCCGATCGAGTAGATGACGATCAGCATCCCGACGCCGGAGACGACGAGCATCATGAAGACCGAAAGCGGGTCGACCACGATCCGCAGGCCGAAGTCGAGCTGGCCTGCGGTCAGCCATGTCCAGAGCGTCGAGGGGTGGTAGCGCCGGCCGGGCGAGTCGCCGAGCAGGCCGGCGAAGGCGACGATCGCGGCCACGAATGAGACGGCCACCGAGAAGGTCGCGAGATAGCCGGCGCCGCGGCGCGAGAGCCGGTTCCAGCCGAGGGTGATCAGGAACGCCGCGACGAGCGGCGAGAGCAGGCAGATCCAGGCGGCGACGATCATCCGCGCAGGGTGGACAGCTTGTCGACGTCGAGGTCGAGCTTCTGGCGAGCGATCGCCACGATCAGGCCGAGGCCGACGACGACCTCGGAAGCGGCGACCGCCATCACGGTCAGCGCGAAGATCTGGCCGTCACCCTGCGCAAAGTGGCGCGAGAAGGCGATCAGGGCGAGGTTCGCCCCGTTGAGCATGATCTCGAGCGAGAGCAGCACGATCAGCGGGCTGCGGCGGATCAGCACGCCGAGCGCCCCGGTCGAGAAGAGGAAGCCGGCGACGCACAGGTACCAGACGACATCGGGGCCTTTCACTGCTGCACCCCCTTCATCGGCGTGTCGCGCGAGTGCGAGCCGAGGATCACGCCGCCGACGGCCGCGATCAGCAGCACGATCGACGTGATCTCGAAGGCGAGCAGGTGGTCGGTCAGGAAGAGGCGCCCGATCTCGCGCGGCCGCCCGAAGGAGGAGTCGATCTCGCCCTGGTGCGAGAGCCGGCCGCTCGTCTTCAGGCCGACGACCACGATCACCTCGACGAACAGCGCCGAGCAGGCCGCGACCGCGCCAAGTGTCTGCCAGCTGGGCGCGCCCGCCCAGGGCGCATCGGCTCGGTTGCCGAGGTAGGCGGTGACGAACAGGAACATCACCATCACCGCTCCGGCGTAGACGAGCACCTGCGCGGCGGCGACGAACTCGGCCGAGAGCAGCAGGTACATCACCGCCAGCGAGGCGAGGTTCCCGATCAGAGAGAGCGAGGCGTAGAAGGGATTCGTGAACGAGATCACCGCGATCCCGCTCGCGAGGCAGGCGAACGCGGCCACGACCCAGATCGCCCAGACGAGCACGTTCGCGAACGAGGCGACGATCACGAGTTGCTCCGGTAGTAGGGGATGGGCGTGTCGAACAGCTCCCGGTCGGCGACTGGCACCTGCTTGATCGGCTCGGCGAGCAGCATGTCCTTCGTGTAGATCAGGTCGTCGCGCGAGTACTCCGAGAGCTCGAACTCGTTCCCGAGCGTGATCGCGTCGAACGGGCAGGCCAGCTCGCAGTAGCCGCAGAAGATGCAGCGGCTCATGTTGATCTCGTAAATGCGCGCGTAGCGCTCGCCGGCCGAGACCCGGTTGTCAGGCGTGTTCTCGGCCGCGACGACGCGGATGCAGTCGGCCGGGCAGGCTGCCGCACAGAGCGAGCAGCCGACGCACTTCTCGAGCCCGTTCTCGTGCAGGTGCAGCCGGTGGCGTCCACGGAAGCGCGGGTAGACCGGCCGCTTGTACTCCGGGTACTGCTGCGTGAGCGGCTTCTTGAAGATCTGCTTGAAGGTGACGCCGAAGCCCTTGATGCTGTCGATCGGGTTCTGAGGCACTTAGATCGTGTCCTCCTGACGGTCGACGGGTCGACCGGTCATTTCAGACGGACGGGCCTCCGGCCACACCGGCAAAGCCGGCATGGCCTCGGGCGCGTCCTGAGGCCGGCATCGCAAGCGACGCCTCAAAACGCCACCACGCAGGCGGCGGTGATGAGGGCGTTGATCGTCGCGACCGGCAGCAGCACCTTCCAGCCGAAGCGCATCAGCTGGTCGTAGCGCAGGCGCGGCAGCGTCGCCCGGATCCAGAGGAAGACGAAGATCACGACCAGCAGCTTGATCAGGAACCAGAGCGGGCCGAGCGGCGCCCACGGGCCGTACCAGCCTCCGAAGAAGAGCGTCACCGCCAGCGCGGAGAGCGTGATCATGTTCACGTACTCGCCCATCTGGAAGAGCCCGAAGCGCATGCCGCTGTACTCGGTGTGGTAGCCGGCAACGAGCTCGGTGTCGGCCTCGGGGAGGTCGAACGGCGGTCGGTTCGTCTCCGCGACGCCGGCGACGAAGAAGACGACCAGGCCCACGAGCTGTGGTGCCGCGAACCAGATCGTCTCGTGCTGCTTCTCGACGATCGCCGGCAGCGACAGCGACTGCCCCATGATCACTACGCCGAGCACGGCGAAGGTCAGCGAGACCTCGTACGAGACCATCTGGGCGCAGGTGCGCATCGAGCCCAGCAGTGAGAACTTCGAGTGCGAGGCCCAGCCGCCGATGATGAAGCCGTAGATCCCGAGCGAGCTCAGCGCGAAGATCAGGATCAGCCCGATCGAGACCGGCGCCACGACCCCGCCCACGTGGTAGCCGTCGATCGTCCAGCCGGGGCCGAACGGGATCACGGCGAACGCGGCGAGCGCCGTGAAGGCCGAGAGCACCGGCGCGCCGATGTAGAGCACGTCGACCGCGGTCTCGGGGTAGAAGGCCTCCTTGCGGATCAGCTTGACCAGGTCGGCGATCGGCTGCAGCAGCCCGAACGGGCCGGCGCGGTTCGGGCCGTAGCGAAGCTGCATTCGGCTGAGCACCTTGCGCTCGACCCAGGTCATGTAGGCGAAGGTGAGCAGCAGCAGGTTGATGATCAGGAACGCCTTGATGAAGGAGATCCACCAGGGGTCGGTCACTTCGCCACCTCTACGGTCCCTCCCAGCTCGCCGGCGTGCTCGGCGGCGATGCGGACGACCCCGGCGCGCAGCGCGGTGTTGACTCGCGCCTGCAGCTCCAGCGAGGTGCCGTTGTGCGAGACGCGGACGGTCTCGCCGCTCGCGATCTTGCGGCGCTCCGCGTCCTCGGGCGAGAGCTCGACCTCGCGCAGCGGCCGCTGGAACTGGAGCTCCGGCACGCGCTCGACCGCCGGGCCGGAGAAGAGCGGCTTGTAGCGGATCAGGCGCAGACCCTTGCCCTTGGGTGCGGGCGGCGGCTCGGGCAGGTCGGCCGCGGGCGCCTCGCTGCGGGTGCGCAGCTCGGCCCGCTCCCCGACGTCGCCGAACGGGAGGCCGTCGTAGATCCGCTCGGACAGCTCGGTAAAGACCGCCGACGGGTAGGGAGCGACCTTGACGCCGAAGCGCTCGGCGAGCTTGGAGATCCAAGCCAGCTCGTCCGGCGCGGGCGGGATCACGGTCCGGCGCAGGCGCTGCAGGCGGCCCTCGAGGTTGACGTACGTGCCGTCGCGCTCGAGGTAGCTCGTGCCGGGCAGGACGAGGTCGGCCCAACCCGCTGCCAGGCTCTGGAACATCGAGGTCACCAGCACGCGCTCGGCGCGCTCGGCCAGCACGCGGACGTTCGGGTCGGCGGCGGCCTCGTCGCCGGAGACGATCAGCAGGCCGATCTGCTCGGGCGTCTCGCCCTCGTCGTCGTCGGAGCACGCCCAGGCATCGGCCACGCCGCGGCCGTTTGCCGTGCGCGGCAGGTGGAACGCGCCCGAGCCGGGCTTGCCGGCGAAGCCGAGCTCCCGCGCCAGGGCCGCGAGGTGCGCCCCGCCGGCGCCCTCCTCACCCGACCAGATCAGGATCGCGCGCTCGCTCTCGCGCAGCCGGCCGCCGAGCTCGTCGTTTCCGTCGGCGAGCCGCTTGCAGCTCTCGTGCGCATCGCCGGTGTGGTGCACCTCTGCGCCGGCGCGGTGGGCGGCCTTCAGCCAGAGCTCGACCACCGGCGCGCGCTCGGCGACCGGCTCGTCGCCGAGGACGACCACGAGCTCAGCGTCGCGGATCGCCGACAGCGGCAGCCGGAAGGCGTCGAGCGCCGGGCTCGTCTCCTCCGGCATCAGGGCCGTGTGCGCGCTTAGCCCGCTCCGCAGCAGCCGGCCGAGCGCGTAGGCCTGCTCGACTGTCTCCGACCCGGAAAGAACCGTCACGATCCGCCCGCCCGACTCGCCCAGCAGGCGCTCCGCCTCGTCGAGCGCGTCGTCCCAGGAGATCTCCTCGAGACCGCTCTGGCGCCGCCGCCGCAGTGGGTCGGTGATCCGGTCGCCGGCGTCCAGGTGCGTGAAGGCGAAGCGGCCCTTGTCGCAGAGCCAGCCCTCATCCACCTCGGGGTGGTTCCGCGAGAGCATTCGCTTGACCTTGCCCTCGCGCGTCGTCGCGGCAACGTTGCAGCCGACCGGGCAGAGCCCGCAGACGGTCGGCACGTTCTGGATCTCCCACGGCCGCGCCTCGAAGCGGTACTGCGTCGAGGTCAGCGCGCCGACCGGGCAGAGCTCGATCACATTGCCGGAGAAGGGCGCGCGGTAGGGCCGGTCCTCGAAGGTGGCGATCACCGACGAGGCCCCGCGGTTCTGCGCGACCAGCTGGTTGTCCTCGGCGACGCTCTCGGAGAAGCGCGTGCAGCGGTAGCAGAGGATGCAGCGCTCGCGGTCGAGCGCGATCGTCGGCGAGACCGGGATCGGCTTCTCGAGCGTCCGCTTGTCGAACTCCATCCGCGTGTTACCGGGCCCCCAGCGGAAGGTCAGGTCCTGTAGCGGGCACTCGCCGCCCTTGTCGCAGACCGGGCAGTCGAGCGGATGGTTGACGAGAATGAACTCGAGCGTCGCGTCCTGGCCGTCGGCGGCCTTCGCCGAGGTCTGCGCGGTGCGCACCTTCATCCCGTCGGACGCGGTCAGCGTGCAGCCGGCCTGGAGCTTCGGCACTCCCTCGAGCTCGACAAGGCACATGCGGCAGGCGCCGACCGGCGGCCCGAGGCGCGGCTCGTAGCAGAAGACCGGGATCTCGATTCCCGCGGCGAGCGCGGCCTCGACGAGCCCGAGGCCCTTCGGCACCTGCACCTCGCGGCCGTCGATCGTGACCGTGACGAGCTCCGGCGTGCTCATGCCGGCACCTCCACCACGGGCAGGTGGGTGTGCTGGTCCGACGGCGCGACGATGCCCTCCAGCGAGGACTCGCCGCCGAACGGGCAACGGCCCTGCTCGACGTGCGCGACGAACTCGTCGTGCCACTTGTCGAAGTAGCTCTGCACGGGCCAGACCGCGAAATCGCCTAGCGCGCAGAGGGACTTGCCCTCGATTCGGTCGCAGACCTTCCGCAGCAGGTCGAGGTCGTCGGGCCCGGCGTCGCCGCGCTCGAGCTTCTCCAGGATTTGCACCAGCCAGCGCGTCCCCTCGCGACAGGGCGTGCACTTGCCGCAGGATTCGTGCATGTAGAACTTCGTCGAGCGCAGCGCGAGCTGCACCATGCAGCAGCGCTCGTCGACCACGATCAGCGAGGCGGCGCCGAAGAACGTCCCGATCGCCCCCAGCGAGTCGTAGTCGAGCGGCACGTCGATCTGGCGCGCGGTCAGCGCCGGCACCGAGGAGCCGCCGGGGATGACCGCCTTCAGCTGGTGGCCGCCCGCGACCCCGCCGGCGTGCGTGTAGATCAGCTCCCGCATCGAGGTGCCGAGCTCGAGCTCGTAGTTGCCGGGCTTCTCGACGTTGCCGGAGATCGAAAAGAGCACGGTGCCCGGCGAGCTCGGCGTGCCGACCTGGTCGAATCCCTCGGCGCCGAGCTCGAGGATCGTCGGCACGGTGGCGATCGTGCAGACGTTGTTGATCTCGGTCGGCGCCATGTATAGGCCCTGCACCGGCGGGAACGGCGGGCGCGGCCTCGGCTGGCCGCGCCGGCCCTCGAGCGAGTCGAGCATCGCCGTCTCCTCGCCGCAGATGTAGGCGCCGGCGCCGCGGTAGACGGTGACGTTGACCTCGCCGAAGAACCCCGCCTCGCGCGCTTCGTCGACGGCCTTCTGCAGGATCTCGTACTCGGCCAGGTACTCGCCGCGGATGTAGATGAAGACATCCTTGGACTCGATCGCGTGCGCGGCGATCAGTGCAGCCCTCCAGCAGCCGGTGCGGCACGCGCGCCATAACCTCGCGGTCCTTGAAGGCGCCGGGCTCGGACTCGTCGGCGTTGACGACCAGGTACTTGGGCTTGGGGCTCTTGCGATCGACGAGCGAGGCCTTGCGGCCCATCGGGAAGCCGGCGCCGCCGCGGCCGCGCAGGTTCGCCTGCTGCAGCTCGGCGATCAGCTCGTCCGAGCTCAGCTTCAGCGCCTTCGGCACCTGCTCGTAGCCGCCGATCGCCTGGTACTCGGCGAGCTTCGTCAGGTCGCGGTCGTCCGCGCCCGCGAGCAGCATCGACCTAAGCCCCACGGAGCTCCTTCACGATCCCGGGCACGTCGTCCGGCTTGACGTGCTGGTGGTAGCGGTGGTCCACTGCGACGACGGTCGCGTACCCGCAGCCGCCGAGGCACTCGGCCGCGCGGAGCGTGATCTCGCCGTCTTCGGTCGTCTCGCCGGGCGCGACGCCGAGCTCGGACTCGAACGCGTCGACGACCTGCTGCGCGCCGACGAGCGCGCAGGAGAGGTTGGTGCAGACCTCGACCGAGTGCCGGCCGACGGGCGCCTGGTGGAACATGTCGTAGAAGGACGCGACGGCCTGGCAGTACGCCGGCGTCAGGCCGAGTGCCGAGCCGACCTGCTCGAACGACTCCGGCGTCAGCCAGCCGCCGTTCGCTTCCTGGACGAGCCGCAGGGCCGGCAGCGTCGCCGTGCGCGAGTCCGGGAAGCTCGCCCCGAGCTTGCGGATCTCGGCCACGAGATCGGTCACCGGTCGACCTCGCCCATGAGCGTGTCGAGCGAGCCGACGATCGCGATCAGGTCGGCTACGAGAGCGTCCGACATGCATGTCGCGGTCGCCTCCAGGGCGACAAAAGACGGCGCCCGGAACTTCACGCGCCACGGCCGTGGCCCGCCGTCCGAGACGACGTAGCAGCCAAGCTCGCCGCGCGCCGACTCGACGGCCACGTAGATCTCGCCCTCGGGCACCGAGAATCCCTCCGTGACGATCTTGAAGTGGTGGATCAGCGACTCCATCGAGGTGTGCAGCTCCTCGCGCGGCGGCAGCACGACCTTGCGGTCGTCCGCGATCCACGGCTGCCCCTCCATCGCCTCGAGCCGGTCGACGCACTGGGCGACGATGCGGGTCGACTCCCGCATCTCGTCCATGTGCACCTTGTACCGGTCCCAGACGTCGCCGTTCTCGTAGACCGGTACGTCGAATTCGACCTGGTCGTATGCGAGGTACGGCTGCACCTTGCGCAGGTCCCAGTCGACGCCCGAGCCGCGCAGGACGGGCCCGGTCTGCCCGAGCGCGATCGCGTCCTCGGCCGAGAGCAGCCCGAGCCCCTTCGTGCGCTCGAGCCAGATCGCGTTCCGGTCGACGAGCGCCTCGTAGTCGTCGACCGCCTTCGGCATCCAGGCGACGAACTTGCGCGCCTCGGGATAGAAGCCCCGCGGGATGTCCTCCGCAAGCCCGCCGACCTGGTAGTAGCGGGTGTGCATGCGCGACCCAGTGACCATCTCGAACAGGTCGAGGATCTGATCGCGCTCGCGGAAGCAGTACCAGAACATCGAGATCGCCCCCAGCTCCAGCGCCGCGGTTGCGAGCCACACCAGGTGCGAGTGGATCCGGTTCAGCTCGGCGAGGCACATCCGCATCCAGGTCGCCTTCTCCGGCACCGGCAAGCCGAGCAGCTGCTCGGCCGCAAGCACGAAGACGAGCTCGTTGTTCTGGAAGGAGAGATAGTCGATCCGCGGCGCGTAGGTGATCGCCTTCCACCAGCTCTTGGCCTCCATGTTCTTCTCGAAGCCCGTGTGCAGGTAGCCGATCACCGCGCGCAGGCCGACGACGTCCTCGCCGTGGAGCTCGATCACGAGGCGCAGCACGCCGTGCGTCGAGGGGTGGTTCGGCCCGAAGTTGATCTCGAGCAGGTCCTCGGAGTCGCGCAGCTCCGGCGACACCTGCAGGGTCGTCGGGATCGGCGACGGGATGCGCGAGCCTTCGTAGATCCTCGGCCGCTCCGGCGCGAGCGCCATTACGTCTCCTCCGAGAAGCGCACCGGCTCGCCGCCGAGCGGGTAGTCCTTGCGGAGGGGGTGCCCCTCCCAGTCGTCGCCCATCAGGATGCGGGAGAGGTTCGGGTGGCCCTCGATCCGGATCCCCATCATGTCCCAGGCCTCCCGCTCATGCCAGTCGGCGGTCGGCCAGACCGAGACGACGCTCTCGACCGGCTCGTCCTCGTCGAGCCAGACCTGAACGCGGACGCGCTGCGCGCCCGGGACGGCGACCAGGTGGTAGTTCATCGAGAAGCGCTTGGCCTTCGGCTCCGGTGTGCGCGGCAGGCCCTGCGAGCCGGGCGAGTTCAGGTCGCGGCCCGAGGCATTGCCGATGTAGCCGGCGACCCCGCGCGAGCCCCAGCCGAGGTAGTCGGTGGGCGAGATGTCGGCGAGCATCGAGAAGCCCTCCTCGTCGCGCAGGTGCCGGCAGGCCTCGACCAGCCGCGGCGGGTCGACGAGCAGCGTTATCTCGCCGTAGGCCTCCCGCGTCTCGACGAGCCCGGGGACTCCCTCGTAGGTCAGGTCGCCACGTCCCGGATCTCGTACGCCGGCGGCACGCCTGCCTTGATCTTCTCCTGCAGCCGGATGATCCCCTCGACGAGTGCCTCCGGTCGCGGCGGGCAGCCGGGGACGTGGATGTCCACCGGGACGACCTTGTCCACGCCCTGGAGGATCGTGTAGTTGTTGAACATCCCGCCCGAGCTCGCACAGGCGCCCATCGCGATCACCCACTTGGGCTCGAGCATCTGGTCGTAGATCTGGCGCAGCGGTGCGGCCATCTTGTGCGCGACGCGGCCGGAGACGATCAGCAGGTCGGCCTGGCGCGGCGAGGAGCGGAAGACCTCGGCGCCGAAGCGCGCGATGTCGTAGCGCGCAGAGACGATCGACATCATCTCGATCGCGCAGCAGGCGAGGCCGAACGTGTCCGGCCAGACAGAGCTCGCCTGCGACCAGGCAACCGC
Organism: uncultured Actinomycetes bacterium; assembly: GCA_963772975.1. Classification (GTDB taxonomy): domain Bacteria; phylum Actinomycetota; class Thermoleophilia; order Gaiellales; family Gaiellaceae; genus AC-32. Next base: position 233,175 of record CAVYZH010000010.1, on the reverse strand, counting down.
CTTCTCGACGGTGGTCAGCATCAGCCGCTGCTCGAGGTCGCCGAGCTCCTGCTCGAAGGTACCTGGGCCCTTGTCGGGCCACTGCACGCGCTCGGAATGGATGCCGTAGTCGGCGAGGCGCTTCTTGCTCATTTCCAGTCCAGCGCTCCCTTGCGCCAGATGAAGACGTACGCGAGCCCGAGGATGACGATGAAGAAGAGGAACTCGACGAACCCGAACCAGGCGAGCTCGTGGAGGATCACGGCGAGCGGGTACAGGAAGACGATCTCGATGTCGAAGACGATGAAGAGCATCGCCGTCAGGTAGAAGCTGATCGTGAAGCGGCTGTGCACCGGGGGGCCGTCGGAGACGCCGGACTCGAACGGCAGCGACCGGCCGCGAATGCGGCGGTGCGGCTTCGTGGCCAGCGCGAACGACGCGAAGATCATCGTCAGGGGAATCGCGAGCGCGAAGAAGCCGTAGATCAGAAAGGGCAACCAGCTGTCCAGCAACGCGCATCCTCCCCGCGGTGAGCGGCCCGGAAGTTACCAGGTTCGGGTAGGGCTACGAGCGGCGAGGAAAACGGCTCAACCACGCGTGTCGCAGCTGTTACAAGCTCGGCTCTCGAAACGGCCCACTGCGGGGGATTCGGACGGCCCGGGCACGCTGCTACGATGAGTCGGATGGCGACTGCCGAGCAGCCTCTGACGATCGTCTCGCTCACCGAGAGCGCGGCGACCAAGATCCGCGACCTGATGGCCGAGGAGCCCGCAGGCGAGGCCGCGGTCCTGCGGATCGCCGTTCAGGGCGGCGGCTGCTCCGGCTTCCAGTACGCGCTCGGCTTCGACCGCGGGCCGCAGGATGGTGACCACGAACTCGACAGCTACGGCGTGCCGGTGGTCGTCGACCCGTTCAGCGCGCCGTATCTGACTGGCACCGAGATCGACTGGGTCGAGGGCCTGCAGGCCGGCTTCGCGATCAACAACCCGAACGTCTCCGGCTCGTGCGGCTGCGGCCACTCCTTCCAGGTGGAAGAGGGTGACGCCCCCGAGGGCGAAGCCGGCTGCGGCTCAGGCTGCTCGCACTAGACTCACGGCGCCTTGAGCGCTGACGGCGTCGTCGACATCACCATCCTGGGCGCTGGCCCTGCCGGTCTCGCGGCTGCTTACTACGCCGGTCACCGCGACGCGTCGGTGCGGATGATCGAGAGCCTCGAGCAGCTCGGCGGCCAGGTGGCGGCGGTCTACCCCGAGAAGCATGTCTACGACGTCGCCGGGCACCCGAAGATCCTCGGCACGAAGCTCGTCGAGCTCTGCGCCGAGCAGGGCCTGCAGTACGGGCCGGAGGTTCACCTCGGCGAGGAGGTGCAGACGCTCGAGCGCCTCTCGCAGAACGGCGAGGAGCTGCTCGCGATCGGGACCGACCAGGGCGGCCCGTACTTGACGCGGGCGCTGATCATCACCGCCGGTCACGGCGCCTTCGAGCCGCGCAAGCTCGGGATCGAGGGCATCGAGGACTGGGAGGGAAAGGGCGTCCACTATTTCGTCCGCGAGAAGGACGTCTTCCGCGATCGCAGCTGCGTGATCGTCGGGGGTGGCGATTCCGCGCTCGACTGGACGCTCGGCCTGCAGGACACGGCCAAGGCCCCGATCGGGCTCGTCCACCGGCGCGACAACTTCCGCGCGCTCGAGTCCTCCGTCAACGAGGCACGCGCGCTTGAAGGCGAAGGCCGCGTGCGGTTCTTCACGCCCTGCGAGGTGCGCGAGCTGCACGGCGACGGATCGCTGCAGTCGGTCTCGATCGAGAACACGAAGACCGGCGCCGTCGAGCAGGTTCCGTGCGAAGCCCTGATCACCCTGCTCGGCTTCCACTCGCACCTCGGCGCGATCGCCGACTGGGGCCTCGAGCTGCACGGCAAGCGCCAGATCCTGATCGAGCCGACGACTTGCGAGACGACGATCCCGGGCGTCTACGCTGCCGGCGACGTCGCCGGTTACGAGGGGAAGATCACGCTGATCACGATCGGCATGGGCGAGGCCGCGATCGCCGCCAACAACGCCGTCGCCCGCATCCGCGGCGAGAAGGTCCAGCCCAAGTATTCGACCGATTGACCCGGTGCCACCCGGTGCCAGACACGGCGCGCAGATGTGTGTCGGCTGTGTCGCGTGATTGCGACTTCGCCTGGAAATGCGGCCCCTTGCCGAGGCGCCGTTCCGTGTCAGACGCCGTGGTGAGTCGGGCATCCCTCGTTCGAGGGTCATCGGCGTTGGCCGGAAGCCGATCCCGACAGTGACATGGCCTCTCTCCGGATCGAGTGCCTCCGCTGCGGCGACGTGCGAGCGCTGCACCCGGTCTCGCACCACCGGCTCGACGGCGGCGAGTGCCCGCGCTGCTCCTACGTCGGCTGGGCCGCGTCCTACGAGCTCGACGAGAAGCTCCGGCACCGGCTGCGCAAGCGCCCGCTCGAGCGGCGCCGGCTCTACGCGGCCTAAGGCGTCGCTTGCGATGCCGTATAGGAGGTCGTGCCGGCTTTGCCGGTGCGGCCTAAGGCGTCGCTTGCGATGCCGTATAGGAGGTCGTGCCGGCTTTGCCGGTGCGGCCGTTTAGGCCGAAGCTACACTCGAAACGTGGCACGAACCGAGCAGCAGGAGCTTTGGGGCGGCGAAACTCGCAAGGCCGTGGACAACTTCCCGGTCTCAGGCGAGCCCATCCCGGCTCCCGTCGCGCGCTGGCTCGGGCGGATCAAGGCCGCAGCCGCCCGCGTGAACGGCGAGCTCGGCTTGCTCGACGCCGACAAGGCCGAGCGCATCGCCGCGGCCGCCGACCGGATCGCGAACGGCGAGCTCGACGACCAGTTCCCGATCGACGTCTTCCAGACCGGCTCGGGCACGTCCTCGAACATGAACGCAAACGAGGTGATCGCCAACCTCGCCGGCGAAGACGTGCACGCGAACGACGACGTCAACATGGGCCAGTCGTCCAACGACGTCTTCCCGACCGCCGTCCACCTCGCTGCGCTGGACAAGGTGACCAACGACCTGCTCCCCGCGCTCGACGGGCTCGCCGCCTCGCTGGCGGCCAAGGCGCAGGAGTTCGACGACGTGGTCAAGTCGGGCCGCACGCACTGGATGGACGCGGTGCCGGTCACCCTTGGCCAGGAGTTCGGCGGCTACGCCGCCCAGGTGCGCGAGGGCGCCGCGCGCGTGCGCGACACGCTCCCGCGGCTCGGCAAGGTGCCGCTCGGCGGAACGGCGGTCGGCACCGGCCTGAACACGCACCCGGAGTTCGCCTCGCGCGTGCGCGCGCGACTCCGTGAGGACACGGGCCTCGAGATCTCCCCGCCGGCCGACCCGTTCGAGTCGCAGGCGGCCCGGGACGGCCTCGTCGAGGCGAGCGGGGCGCTCAAGGTGGTCGCCGTCTCGCTGACGAAGATCGCCAACGACTTCCGCTTCATGGGCTCGGGCCCGCGCGCCGGCCTCGCCGAGATCGCGCTGCCCGAGCTGCAGAAGGGCAGCTCGATCATGCCGGGCAAGGTCAACCCGGTGATCCCTGAGGTCGTGACTCAGGTCGCGGCGCAGGTGATCGGCAACGACCAGGCGATCACGGTCGGCGGAATGCAGGGCCACTTCGAGCTGAATGTCTTCGTGCCGCTGCTGGCCCGGAACCTGCTCGACTCGATCAAGCTCCTCGCCAACGCCTCGCGCCTGTTCGCCGAGAAGTGCGTCGACGGCATCGAGGCCAACCGCGAGACCTGCGAGCGCTACGCCGAGCTGACCCTCTCGGCGGCGACCGCGCTCAACCCGTACATCGGCTACGACAAGGCCGCCGAGATCGTCAAGGAAGCCGCCAGCTCCGGCCGCTCCCTGCGCGAGGTCGCGCGGGACGCGGGAGTCGACGAGGCCACGCTCGACGCGGCGCTCGACTACCGCAAGATGGCCAAGCCGCACGGCGGCTAGGGCAAAACGAAGGCCCGGTTCCCCGGGCCTTCGTCCTGTACCGCGGAATGAGTTGAGCTAGCAGCCCTGCGCGTAGGAGCCGAATCCGGCGTACGGCCCGCCGAGACTCGTCGTCAGCGGCCCCATGAACGTCAAGTAGCTGTTGTATGCGTTGCCGAGCACCGGTTCGACGCCGCCGCGCCCAAACCACTGGGCCTCGACCTCGTCCTCCGGGTGGTACTGCCCGTAGTAGGTGGTGCCTGTCGGCGCGGCCGCCGTGTTGCCCGAGTACGGGAACCACACTCCGACCACCGGATCTCCGGTCTCGAGCACGCCCGTGCAGCCGTACTGTGGGGCGGTCGGCGTCAGCCAGGGCTGAACGGCGTTGTTCACGAATGGATCGTCCAGCCACTCGCTCACCTCGTGGCTGAGCGCGTGGATGTCGGAAATCCCGCGAACGGGGTTCGGCGCCGAGCGCGTACCCGTGTAATCGGTCAGGAAGCCCGAGTACGACCCAGGGGTCGACCAGGCGGCGTACATGAACGTCTGCACCGGCTGCTTGCCACTGCCGTTCGCAGAGCCCGAACCGCCACCGACCGGCATCGCGGCGCCGTGATAGCCGAGCACACAGCAGTTGGTGTAGTTGCCGTGGCCGATGTAGAGCAGGACGTTGTCGGTCAGGAAGATCGGCACCGTCGTGGCGCTGATGTGGAGCGAGTTGATCAGCTGCTGCAGGTAGGACGAGAACCAGCTGATGTCGGCGACACCTGTGATCGTGTCCGTTGGGCCGTACCCGTTGGCCCCGCGCCAGGCGCCGACGGGGCGCTGGTAAGCGAGTCCCTTGCTGGCCGGCACGTTCAGCGTCTGTGTTGGCGTGACGGAGTCGTTGACCAGCCGGACGTGGTAGCCCGAGCCGATCTTGTTCGCCTGTGCACGCATGAAGGCGTCGCCCACCTGCGCTGTGTCGGCGCCCATGACCGCAGGCGTCGTGTAGCTGGAGCCGAAGATCGGCGAGTCGAGCACGTCCTGGACGCGCGTCGAGCCGTCGAAGCTGCGGGTCAGCGGCGGCGCCGTGAACCCGGGGTAGCCGAGGTCGTTCAAGGCGGAGGTGTCCTGGTTCCCGGCGACGAAGTTCAGCTTCAGCGGCACGATCACGGTGTGGACGGTGGTCGAGCCGCCGCCGCGCGGATCGGAACCCACCATCGTGATCGGGTAGGTCACGCCGTTCGTCGGGTCGGTGTACTGGAACGTCCAGTGCGGGATCGTCTGAGCGTTCGCGAGGAACTGCGGGGCAACGCTCCCGGCGGTGGCGAAGCGAGCCGCGACGTCGGGCTTCGCCGCATTCGAGGCTGCAGCCGCAGAGCCGGCAAGGGCTGTGGCCAGGATCGCGAGCAGCAGGCCGGCGACCAGCCATTTGGACTTGCGCTGAATCATGAAACCCCCTCTGTCGGTTTCCCTCGCAGAGCCAAGCTCTCACCCTCTTGGCTCGCGGGCCGGAGGCTTATAGCACACACGATATTGGGCTGGAGCCAGTGCCCGTCCAGGGTGTGTGCGAAGGCATGCAGGCGGCTGCAGTTTCTCACCCTCCTCGCTTACTAGAACGGGTGATGTAGGAGCCGCGGCCGCTCTGCCGAAACCTGCAGCACGGTGATGCGGCCCACCCTTCTCCTTGCGGCGTTTGCCGCCGCGTTCGCACTCGCAGGATCTGCCACCGCCGCCGGCAATCCATTCGGTGTCACGGTGGTCCGGTTCTCGCCGAGCTCGACCCCGGCGCAGATGCGCGCGGCAGTGACGGCGGCCGGCGGTGTCGTCGTCGGCGACCTGAGCGCGATCGACGCGCTCGCGGTCGTGCCCGGCTCGGCGGGCTTTGGTTCGCGCGTGGCCTCGAAGCCGCTTGTCACCGGCCTCTTCACCGACACGCTCTTCGCCTCCGACCGCCGCGACGACCTGCGGGACGACCGCCACGGCGACGGCCCCTCCGGCGACCGCAACGACGTGGACTTCGACCCGTGGCACGCGCTCTTCCAGTGGGACGACGACCGCATGAACGTCCAGTCCGCCTGGCGACGCACGACCGGCGACGGTTCGATCGCCGTCGCCGTGCTCGACACCGGCGTCGACGCCGACCACCGCGAGCTGCACGGCATCGTGGACAAGAAGCTTGGCGGCAACTTCATCCCCTGCGACGACCTGCGGGCGCTCTTCGGCCTTGGCGTGATCGACCGCAAAGGCCTGCGCGACTGCCACGACGGCGACTTCGAGGGCCATGGCACCTGGGTGGCGAGCCGCATCGCGGGCGCGCTGAACGGCTTCGCCTCGAACGGCGTCGCCCCGGGCGTTCGGATCGGCTCCTACAAGGTGCTCGCGGCCGGCCTCGGCGGGCTCTCGACCTGGATGCTCTCCGGTCTCGTGTCCGCATGCTCCGACCCGCGCATCGACGTCGTGAACATGTCGATCGAGGGCTACGTCGACCCCTCCGACGAGGCCTCGGTCCAGGACTTCCTGCTCTTCACCGACGCGGTCGACTACTGCCGCCGGCACGGCGTGCCCGTCTTCGCGGCCGCCGGCAACGAGCACGTGCGCGTCGACCGCGTGGCGATGACGATCGGCGGCCAGCACCTCGAGGATGTCGGCCAGGTCTCGACCGGCGCCCAGGGAATCGCAATGACGCCTCCCGGCAGCGACTCGCTCGACGAGTCAGACCTGCGCGGCGGGCTGCTCGTGCCCGGCGGCGTCCCCGGCGTGACGATGGTCTCGGCCACCGCGAACGCGATCGGCGCCGCGCCGCCTTCGGTGCCGCTGCGCTGGAGCTCCCACGTCGGCGCGCGCGACCAGCTCGCGTACTACTCGAACTACGGCTCGCGGGTCGACATCTCGGCTCCCGGCGGCGCCCGCGCCTACGAGATTCCGGCCTGGGACGGCGGGCCCGGGGACATCCTGGCCGGCACCTGGGGCTCCTTCGGCGCCCTCGTCAAGAACGGCTTGATCTGCAAGGACCCGAACCAGTCGGCGGCCAACAATGCCGCCTGCTTCACCGCCAAGGGCGACGCCTACGGTTGGCTCCAGGGCACTTCGATGTCGACCCCGAACGTGGCTGGCGTCGCGGCGCTCGTGCTCTCGGCGCGGCCGCAGCTTGTCGGCCGACCTGCCGCGCTCGTGCGCCGGCTGACCGAGACCGCCAGCCACGCGCCCCTCAACTTCATGGGCCCGAGCGACCCCTTCAACGTGGCTCCCGCGTTGAACGGCATTCCCTGCGCGACCGGCTTCTGCCACCTCGACCAGACGCACGCGATCGGCTTCGCCGATGCGTACGGCGCCGGGTTGGTCGACGCGGCAACCGCGGTCGGCTAGTCGCTTGACAGGCTGATCTAGGCTCACATATAAGGCTCCTTGCAGTAACGGCGGGGCGGCCGTTGCGAGGGGGGACGCCCCGCGATCGGTGACAACCGACAAGGGGAGAGTCGATGACCAGAACGCGCACGGGCGTCGTGTCGGCCGCGTTTTTCCTGCTGGCCGCCGCAGTCGCCCTGACTCTCGTCCTGCTCGCGGGGAAGTCCTCGGGCACGGTCCCGGGATTTGCCTCGAAAGCCGGCGGCGAAGCCGGCGAGACCGGCGAGAACAACGCCGCGCAGGTCATCCGTGAAGGACCGACCTCGTTCGAGCAGTGGCGAGCCGCAAGCCGGACGTATCCGGCCAAGGCGATTCCGACGAAAGCCGTCGCGCGCGCGCGCGCGACCTTCAACCGGATCGCTGCCCGCGACGTAAGCCGCCTGAAGCATTCGAGGCGACTGCTGATCGACGGGCGCAAGTGGAAGCTCTACGGTCCGACGGAGAACGCGACCGAGCCTGGCGTGATCGCCTTCTCGGGGGCCACGAACAACACGGCGAGCCGCGTGACGACGCTCGTCGCCGACCCGGACTGCAACGCCAACCACTGCCGCCTGTGGGCGGGAGTCTCCGGCGGCGGGGTCTGGCGCACCGACAACGCGACCGCGCCGAACCCGGAGTGGAAGCAGATCAGCCCCGAGGGGCTCGACCAGAACTCGGTCGGGACCCTGACCCTGATGCCCGGCAAGGGCAACGGTAACGACACCCTCTTGCTCGGCACCGGTGAGGCGAACCGCTGTACCTCAGGCTGTGAGTCTGGCGTTGGCATCTACCGCTCGAAGGACGGTGGCCAGCACTGGCAGAAGCTCGCGGACAGTTGCGTCAGCACGGTCGCCTATCCATGTGCGACGCCGGGCACGGACGCCTTCCTCGGCCGCGGGATCAACTCGATCGTGGTCGACCCGCGCAACTCGAACCACCTGCTCGTGGGCTCGGCGCTCGGTGTCCGGGGCCTCTCGCACGTGATCGGCGCCGGCGGCACCTCGCGCTTCGAGCCGGGTGCCAACGAGCCTGGTGTCTACGAGTCCGTCGACGGCGGCGCGTCCTTTAAGGAAGTCTGGGACGGTTCGAAGCCGGATGCCGGTCTTTCCTTCGGGATCACGGACCTCGGACTCGACCCCCTGAACCCGGACGTGGTATACGCGGCCGGGTTCGACGCCGGCGTATGGCGTCGTGATGCAGGCGCCCCGGCGACCGCGTTCCAGCAGGTGTTCAAGCCGCAGTTCGACAACGGCGCGAACCTGAACGCTGGGATCGACCGGTCGATGTTCGCGCTGACGAGCAAGAACGGTCACACCCGGATCTACCTAACCGACGGCACCGCCGCCGGTGGCGGGCCGACGGACCCGTTCGCCGCGAACTTCTGGCGGACGGACAACGGCAATCTGCCTGCCGCGACACTGCTCGCATCGCAGCCGCCGGTGCTGCCGACCGGGAGTGGCTGCATTCCGCCTGACCCGACGACGCACACCTTCCCGGCCTCGTACACCACGGGCTGGCAGTGCCTGACCTCGCGTGACACCTCCAACCCGTACTTCCCCACGCAGGACTTCTGCTGGGCGCAGTGCTGGTACGACGAGGAGGTCTACACGCCGGAAGGCAAGCCCGACACGGTCTATGTGATCGGGGCGATGCAGTACGACGAGCTCCCGTGCGACACGAAGGGTGTCGGCTGCGGCTTCGGGCACGACGCTGCCAGCCAGGGCGCCGGGATGTCGAATGGCCGCGCGGTGCTCTACTCCAACACCGCCGGCGATCCCGACGCTGCCAACGGCAGCCGGACGTTCACGGACCTTACGACCGACGCGCAGGACACGCCCGCACCATGGTGTGCCTACGCGCCGTACGCAGCCGTCTTCGGCTTCCCACCGGCTTGTCGAAGGGCCGCCGACAGCATCCATCCCGACCAGCACGCGATCGTGATCAATCCTGGCAACCCGACCCAGATCTTCGAGGGCTCGGACGGCGGCGTGATCAGCACGAGCGGCGCGTTCACCAACGTCTCTTCGCAGTGCGACGAGGTCGGCCGTGACGGCGCGACCGGCGGTCCGGTGACCGGCGCCGACAACGTTGGTTGCAAGCGGCTGCTGTCGCGTGTCCCGGTCGAGCTGAGCCACATCGACCGCAACCTGAGCTCAACGCTGCAATTCATGAACGTTGCGATCAACCCGGCGAACTCGTGCGAAGTGATGGGCGGCACGCAGGACAACGGCACGTGGTCGAACACCAACAACTGCAAGCGCGACACGTTCAACCAGGTCATCTACGGCGACGGCGGCAACGCCGTGTACGACGGCACGGAGCCAACCTGGCGGGCGAACGAGTTCACGAGCGGCGCCGGCGACTCGAACTTCCGCAACGGCGACCCGGAGCGCTGGGTCGTCGCTACGGCGCCGATCCGCCGCAGCGGTGAAGGCCCGGCGTTCTACTGGCCGCAGGTCGCCGATCCGAACCCGACGCCCGGCACGCATCCGATCTACAGCGGTGCGCGCCACGTCTGGCGGACGCTTGCCTTCGGTGGCGGCACAGCGACGCAGACCGGCCCGCAGCCAGCGACGCCGGACATCGCCTTCATGGAGAGTCACTGCCAGGAGTTCGTGGTCGGCAGCACCACGCTTGGGTGTGGCGACTACCGGCCGATGGGCGGGCCGTACTGCGACGGTCTTGCCAGCACGACGACAATCCCGTCGTGCATCAACCAGCCGGGCGATCTGGCCGGAACGTTCTACGGCAGCGACCGCACCGGTCTCGTCGTCTCGTGGGTGGCGCGTGACAGCGCCGACCACGGCACGGTCTGGGCGGTGACGGGAGCCGGCCGCGTCTTCGTGACGCACAACGGCGATGCCAGCGATCCGTCCACGATCACGTGGCACCGGATCGACAACCCGAGCTCACCGACCCGGTACCTGAGCGGGATCTACGTCGACCCGGCGAACCCGAGGCACGCGTGGATCTCGTACTCGGGCTTCAACGCGTCGACACCGTCGACGATGGGCCACGTGTTCGAGGTGACCGAGGGCGCTGACGCGACCGTCTCCGGCAACGGCACGTTCACCAACCTCAACGTGGAGAGCGGCACGTCCGCCTTCCCGACGCCCACCTCGACCGGCGACCTGCCGGTGGCGGACATCGTCCGTGACGACGCCACGCACACCCTGTACGCGGCGACGGACTTCGGCGTGCTCGCCGGGCCGAACGACGGCCACAGCGGTTGGCACACGATGCAGGGCATGCCTCGCTACGAGGTCATGCACCTCGAGATCCAGCCGTCCAGCCGTGTCCCGACCTGCACGGGTGGCGGCAAGTGCGAGCGCATCCTCTACGCGGCGACGCATTCGCAGGGCATCTGGAGCCTCGACCTCGGTCCAGGCACGGGCTAGCCGCCAAGCACCATCGGAGAACCGACGAGGGCCGCCTGCGGGCGGCCCTCGTCACTTGACAGACGCCGATAGAGGTCTGAGTATCGCGCGCACTCATTCGCATCCTCCTGCATGAGGATGCGCTCAATCGGGAGGGGAGAGCATGAATCTGAGACAGGCGCTGCTACGCGCGGTCCTCGCCGCCGTGGCAGTAATGCTCGTCTTCGCAGGTCCGAGCTTCGGAGTCAGGGGGTCGGCGTCGTCTTCGCACGGCAGCCTCCGCGACTTCTCGAAGGCCACGGCCACGAGCAAGCCGACGGCCGCCCAGCGCGCGGCAGTCAAGGCACTTCACGCGAAGGCGACATGGAACAGCTACGGCACGGCCTCGACGCTGATGCGTCCCGGCGGCTACCTGGCCAAGCAGGCATCAGGAGCCACCGCGCCGGTCGCAGCCCGCAGCTGGCTGGCAAAGCACAAGCTGATCTTCCGGCTCGCCTCGGTGCGCGACCTTAGTCTCGTCGCGGACTCGAAGCTGACCGGCGGCCGCGGGCACGCGGTCACCTTCCAGCAGTCCTTCGGCGGCCTGAAGGTCGTCAACGGAGCAGGCCGGATCACCGTCTCGATGGTGCCGGCCAAGCAGCTCCACCGTTGGAAGATCGGCTTCGCCAGCTCGACCTCGGTCGGCACGCTGCACTCGACCGGCGGCGTCAAGCTGTCGGCGGCGCAGGCCTTCGTGCACGCGGCCGGCAACCTCGGGCTGAAGACGAGCCTCGTGAACGTGAGGGCACAGAAGGTCGCCCGCGGCTGGACGAACCTCCGCGTCGGCGGCTTCCGTGACATCCAGCGCGTCCGCGTCGGCTCCTACGGGCTCGGACGTCTGGCGGTCCCGGCCTACGAGGCGATCGTGCTCGACCGGTCCGGCTCGACGCTCGCCTTCCGGACGATCGTCAACGCCCGCACGGGGGCGATCCTTGCGCGGACGAACCTGACCGACAACTTCTCGACCGCGCACATCAAGCACACCCAGGCGGTGCAGACGATCCCGTTCGACGGCGAGGTTCCCGGCACCGACGCGGCGTGCGACGTCCGCAAGGGCCCGTTCACGGCCGGCCCCGGCGTCCGCGCACTGACCGGTTTTGCGGCGGCCACCCTCCAGAACAACGACATCGTCTTCAATCTCTTCTTCGGCGGGAGCACGACGCCGCTGATCAGCGCGGACACGGGCACCTCGCCGGAGCAGTTCCGCTACTCGCCGGCGGGCGGCGTGCCGCCCGGCGACTACTTCGTGCAGGTCTGCGACTTCGCGGACGGAGCCGCCTGGGCGTCGCCGCGGACGTACACCGGCACCATCACGATCGACGACAGCCCCGCACCACCGGCCTACTGGGCGCGCTGGAAGGCCTTCCCGGCCACCCCGCCGCTCGCTCTGACCGACATGTTCCCGTGGGGCAATCCGAGCACCGACACCCGCCAGACGTGGTGCTGGCGGTCGGCGGTCGGCTGCGACCTGGTGGTGAGCAACCTCGCCTCCCGCTCGCCGTGGGACTACGACGCGCGGGCGAACGTGACCACGTTCACGACGAGCGGCAACAACAACAAGGCCGCGACGTCATGGGCGTCGGGCGGGGGGCCCTCGGCGCCGCAGTTCATGCCGGTCAGCAGTCCGAACCGCGACTACTCGTACGCATGGACGAACGACTGGAACAAGCGGCAGTGCCAGCGGGCTACAACGGAAACGCCCGGCTTTACCTACGACGACGCCGCGGCGACGGTGAACCTGTTCGCGATGCACAACCGGATGCACGATTTCTCGTACTTCCTCGGGTTCACCGAGCAGAACTTCAACGGGCAGTCCGGGAACTTCGGGAACACCGAGGCCTTCCAGGAGGGCGACCCGCTGATCGGGGACGTCCAGTCGGGCCTCCAGGCCGGCTCGCGTGACAACGCGAACATGAGCACGCTGCCGGATGGCGTCTCGTCGATCACGAATATGTTCATGTGGCAGCCGATCGCGGGCTCGTTCTACGCACCTTGCGTCGACGGCGACTTCGACCAGGGCGTGATCGGCCACGAGTTCGGCCACATGATCGAGAACCGCATGATCGGCAAGGGCGACTCTCGTAGCGGCTTCCACGCGGGCGCGATGGGCGAGGCCTTCGGCGATTTGGTCTCGACCGAGTACCTGCGGGAGAACAGCTACACGCCGGTCGACGGAGAGGACCCGTTCGCAACGGGCACGTATGCGACAGGCAACAAGGAGCACGGCATCCGCAACTACGTCATGAACTACCCGCGGACCGGCGCCTTCCCGACACCGTCGACGTTCGCGCACGTGAACCCGCTGAACTTCAGCGACATCGGCTACGACACGCCGGGGAACGAGGTCCATTCCGACGGCGAGATCTGGGTCGCGATCAACAACACGGTCCGCCAGGCGCTGATCGACAAGTACAACGGCGCCTTCCCGGCGGGCGACGCGGACCTGCAGGCGCAGTGTGCGGCGGGCGAGCTGCCCTCGCAGAACTGCCCGGGCAACCGCCGCTGGATCCAGCTCGTGTTCGACTCGATGCTGCTGGACCCGGTCGCACCGACGATGGTCGACGCGCGCAACTCGATGCTCGCGGCCGACATGATGCGGTACGGCGGGGCGAACCAGAAGGAGCTCTGGAAAGGGTTCGCACAGCGCGGGTTGGGCAACGCCGCGGCGGTGCACGCGAGTACCGTCAACGACACGAACCCCGTGCCTGACTTCGCGTCGCCGCTCGAGAACAATGCACAAGTCACGTTCTCGCTCGTCTCCAAGGAGACCGGCGACCCGGTGGTCGGCAACGTCTACGTCGGCCACTACGAGAAGCAGGTGAATCCCATCGCCGACACCGATCCCGCAACGACGAACTCCGGGATCGACGTCAACCGTGATGCCAACGCGGCCTTCGCACCGGGCGAGTACGAGTTCCTGGCGGTTGCCAAGGGCTACGGCTTCTACCGCTTCCGGGCGAAGTTCAACGCCAACCAGGACAAGACCCAGACCGTGGTCATGCCGACGAACTGGGCCTCCGCTGCCGGCGGTGCCACCGCCACCGGCGACGGGACGACCCCGGGCGCCGCGCTCGACGAGACCGAGGCCACGAACTGGTCGGCGGACGGCCGCACCGCAGACGGGACGCTGTCGGGCATCGCGGGCAAGCAGATCACGATCGACCTCGCCGGCACCGCGGCCCGGAACGTCACCGACGTTGCCGTCAGCGCGATGATCGCGCCCGGACAGGGCCGCTTTGCGGCGCTGCGATCGTTCGAGCTGTGGGCGTGCAACGCAGCGGCCGGGGCGGACTGCTCGACCGACGCCGGGTACACCAAGGTGTACACGAGCGCCGGCGACGCCTTCCCGGGTGATGCTCCCCGGCCGAACGGGCCGCATCTGATCCTGCGCGACTTCAACGTGCCGAACTTCAAGGCGACGCACCTGAGGCTGCGCGTGGTGGCCAACCAGTGCACGGGTGGGCTCGCCTACCAGGGCGAACAGGACGCCGATCCGTCGGCCACGACCGACTGCGACACCAACGTTTCGGCCTCGACCGCGGTGAGCAGCCGCCGGTTCGTGCGCACCGCCGAGATCCAGGTGTTCAGCTCGGAGCCGCTGAAGGACTAGTCGGCAGCCCAACACGCACGTCTAGAGGGGGCCGGCGCGAGCCGGCCCCCTCGCGCTGCGACGTTCCACTGCACATCGGTGCGGTCCTGTTGTATAAGCCACCCTGCAAAGCTCGGAGCGGCCGTTGGACGGCGCAGCTGGCGCATCTCTGGTGCCAACGCCGGCGGCCGCACCCGAACGTCGAGTCAAGGGGAGACCGATGACACGAGCACGAGGTACTCGTCCGGTGCTGGTCGGGCTGCTCGTCGTGGTCCTCGCAGCCGTGGCGGCGCTAGTCGCCGCAGCGACGCGTGGAGGCGACGGAGCTCCGACGGCCCGGATCATCCGCGGCGAGGAGCCGACGGCGCTGGCGCGGCACCTGGAGACACTTGCTGCGACCCGGCCGGATTACATGGAGAACGAAGGCCCTGCGTCCGCGGCCGAAGAGGCGTTCATGCAACGCGCGTATCCGGAGGAGACGATCTCGGTCGCGCAGATGAACGCCGCACGGGCTGCGTTCGACGAGTCGAGGAGCCGGCCGTTTCACGGCGGACTGGGGAAGAAGAGCGAGTGGGTGAGCGTCGGCCCAAGCAAGGCCCTCTATCCGTTCGATCGCGCTGCGCACGTCCGGCCTGTACGTGCCCAACGCGTACGTCGCCGGCGGTAGGACGACCTCGATCGCACTGGCGCCGAAGTGCACGCCGAACAAATGCCCGGCGTACATCACGCCTGCGGGCGGCGGCGTCTGGTATACGAACAACGTCCTTCAGGGCCAGTCGAACTGGACGTACCTAGGCGGGCCGCTCGGCATCAACGCGGCCGGTGCCGTGACCGTCGACCCGAACGACCCGACCGGCGACACCGTCTACGTCGGCACCGGCGAGGCGAACATCTGCGGCTCCGGCTGCGTTGCCGGCACCGGCGTCTACAAGTCGACCGACGGCGGGAAGCACTGGAGCGGCCCGATCGGCCAAACCGAGTTCCAGGGCAAGGGCGTCGGCCAGATCGTGGTCGTGCCCGGCCAGCCGAACACGCTCTACGTGGCGACGACGACCGCCCTGCGCGGCATGAGCTCGACCTGCTGCACGGGGGTCACGAGGCCGGTGCCCGGAATCACCAGGTGGGGCCTCTACAAGTCGACGAACGGCGGGGCTTCGTGGAGCTTCATCCACAACGGCTCGGTCAATGCGTCCGACTGCACCGGCTCGCTCACCGAGTTCAACAACGGGAGCATCTGCTCGCCGCGCGGCGTGCGGCAGTTGCTGCTCGACCCGTCGAACTCGAACATCCTTTACGCGTCCTCGTACGCACGAGGCGTCTGGCGGTCGAACGACGCAGGCGCCACCTGGACACAGATCAAGCCGTCGCTCAACGCGGCCGTCATCCAGAGCCGCGCGGCGATGGCCGTGACCACTCTGCCGAACGGCAAGACCCGGATGTACGTGCACGAGGGCAACAACAACACCGACTACTCGCGCCTCTTCAGGAGCGACGACGTGGCAACTGGCGCCCCGGTCTTCACCGACCTGACGAGCACGAGCACAGCCTCGCCCGGCTGGGGCACCTTCAATCTCTGCAGCACGCAGTGCTGGTACGACATCTTCGTCTACACGCCGCCGGGGCACCCGGACATGGTCTACGTCGGTGGGTCCTACTCCTACGGCCAAGTCACCGCAAACAAGCGGGGCGTCGTCCTCTCGACGGACGGGGGCGTCAGCGCCACGGACATGACCATGGACGGCACCGATCCGGTGCATCCAAACGCGCTGCACCCGGACCAGCACTCGCTCGTGACCAATCCTGCCAACCCGTTCGAGTTCATCGAGACGAGCGACGGGGGCGTCGTGCGCTCGAGCGGATCGCTCGTCGACCGCTCGTCGTGGTGCGACACGCGCGGGCTCAGCCCGAACAGCCTCACCAGGTGCCGGCAGATGCTGTCGGCGATCCCGTCGAAGCTCGAGAGCGTCAACGCCAGCCTGACGACGCTGCAGTTCCAGAGCCTGTCGGTCAGTCCGCACGACGTCGACGAGCTCCAGGGCGGGACGCAGGACAACGGCACCTGGGAGAACTACGGCAGCAAGACGGAGTGGCGGAACACGATGATCGGCGATGGCGGCCAGTCCGGCTTCGACGTCGCGGTGCCCGCGTTCCGGTTCCACAACTTCACGGGCGTCAGCACCGACGTGAACTTCAACAACGGCAACCTCGCCGACTGGATCTGGATCTCCGACCCGGTCGGCGCCGCGGAGTTCTACGCGCCGGTGATCAGCGACCCGAGCGTGTCCGGCACGCTCTTTGCAGGTACGAACCTGACCGCCTACCGCACCAAGACGTTCGGGCTCGGCTCGATGACTCTGGCCGAGGCGAACCAGCACTGCAACGAGTGGACCGGCGACTTCACGGTCCAGTGCGGCGACTGGGCCCCTCTCGGGCCGACGCCGTTGACCTCCGCGGCGCTGGGAACCCGGGCCGGCGGCACGATGACGTCCGTCGAGCGGACGGCGTCCGACACGAACACGGGGTGGGCCGCCACGAGCACGGGCCGCATCTTCGTGTCGAAGAACGTCGATGCGGATCCTGTCGGCGCGGTCAGCTGGACGCGGATCGACACCGCGACCACGCCGAACCGCTACCCGAGCTCGATCTACGTCGACGCCAATGACGGGAACCACGCGTGGGTCTCGTACAGCGGCTTCGACGCAAACACCCCTGCCACGCCGGGCCACCTCTTCGAGGTGACGTACAACCCGGGCTCGGGCACGGCGACCTGGGTCGACCGCTCGAACAACTGGGGCGACCTGCCGGCCACCGACGTCGCGCTCGACGAGGTGACGGGCAACGTCTACGCATCGAGCGACTTCGGCGTTCTGATGCTCCCGTCCGGCTCGTCGAGCTGGGAGCTCGCCGCGCCAGGGATGCCGAACGTCGAGGTCACGGGCCTGACGATGGTCTCGGGCAAGCGGGTGCTGTACGCGGCCTCGCACGGCCTAGGGGCCTGGCGGCTCAGGCTCGACTGAGCGACGCCAAACGATCGAGGGGCCGCCGCGCGGCGGCCCCTCGATCACATCTCAGATGCCCCAGCAGGGCACGTCGATCGGCGGCGGCGGCCGGACCACGAGCGTCGCGCGGTCGCCCTTCGCCCCGACGGCCTTGACGGTAACCGCCGTACAGCGATTCCACCTGCCGAGCCGGGCGATGAACGTGCCGCGTGGCGTCGTTCGCACGACGGCACGCACCGTGGAGCCGGTGGTCTCGCTCGAGGCCGTCACACGGACGCGCTCGCGGACATTGAAGCCGAGCCCCTGAACCTGGAGCGGCGCTCGCTTCACGAGCGTCAGTCTCGGCTTGGCGGCCGTGCGGCCGTCGGCGGATGCGGCGCCGGCCGCGAGGAGGGCCGCCGTCGCCAGCAGCAGCACTTGTGCTCTGGTCATATCCATCGACATGCCCCGAGGGCGCAGAGTCTAAGCGTCGGCGCAGGCGACCTGCGAGAGGTCGAACTCGGTCCGGTGCGCGTGACCGTCGCCACGCTCGCGAGCGCGGCGCTAGTACGCCACCGCGCCACGGCCCGTCGCCGCCGCGTGCCGCTGCTCGTCGGCGCGGTAGGAGCTGCGAACGAGCGGACCGCTGAAGACCGAGCCGAAGCCGAGCGCCTCGCCCTGCTCTCGGAACCAGCGGAACTCGTCCGGGTGCACCCAGCGGTCGATCTTCGCGTGCTTCGCACTCGGTTGCAGGTACTGCCCGATCGTGACCACGTCCACTCCGTGCTCGCGGAGGTCGCGCAGCGTGTCCACGACCTCGTCGTTCGTCTCGCCGAGGCCGACGATGATCCCGGACTTCGTCAGCACCGGGTAGTCGGCGAGCTCTTTCGCGCGCCCGAGCAGCCAGAGCGCCTTGTCGTAGCTCGCCTTGGCGCCGCGCATACGCGCATGCAGGCGGCGGACGGTCTCGATGTTGTGGTTGAAGACGTCTGGGCGCTCGACGAGGATCGTGCGCAGCGCCTCCTCCTCGACGCCGAGGAAGTCGGGTGTGAGGATCTCGATCGTCGCCTCGGGCACCTTGCGCTTGAGCGCCCGGATCGTGGCCGCGTAGTGGCCGGCGCCGCGATCGGGGACGTCGTCACGGTCGACCGAGGTGACGACCACGTGCTTGAGGTTCATCTTGGCGGCCGCCGCCGCGAGCCGTAGCGGCTCGAGCGGGTCGGGCGGCTCCTCGGGCCGGCCGGAGTGGACGTAGCAGTAGCGGCAGGCGCGCGTGCAGGTCTCGCCGAGGATCTGGAAGGTCGCGGTCCCGCGGCCCCAGCACTCGGCGATGTTCGGGCAGCGCGCCTCCTCGCAGATCGTGTTCAGGGAGGCGCCGTGGATCAGCTTGCGGACGTCGAAGTACGCGGAGTCCGCGCTCGGCGCCCGCACCTTCATCCATTCGGGGCGGCGAGGCCGCTCGGCCACGGGCAGCGATCGCTCCATGGCCCTGAGTCTAGAGACGGCGCAGGCTCTAGCGGTCTTTCCAGGGATCCAGATAGACGTCGTCGATCTGGAAGGCCGCGCCCGCGCCGACGGGCGTGAAGCGGAAAGCGACCGCCCTGGTGCCGAGCAGGCTCGTCACGTTGCAGAGCGCGAGCTTGACCTGCGGGGACGGAGCCCAGCTGCCGTTGGCGCCGATCTTGTCGCCATCGAGGATCGTCAGCAGGCCGCCGAGGAGGCTCGGCACGACCACCTGCACGTGCAGCCTGCCGCTCGGGGAGCCGACGTTCTTGGCGAACAGGCGCATGTGCCAGTCGCCGAGCGCGTCGCGGACGAGCTCGAGCTCGGCTCCCGCGAGCGGCGCGACCTCGAGTTCGCGGCTCTGCTGCACGACGTGGGCAAGGTCCGGTTCCCGAACGAGATCATCAACAAGCCCGGGCCGCTCACCGACGAGGAGCGCAAGGTGATGGAGCGCCACACGGTCGAGGGCGAGCAGCTGCTGCTGCGCGTCGGCGGCCTGCTCGGTGAGATCGGGCGTGTGGTGCGCTCCTGCCACGAGCGCTGGGACGGCAACGGCTATCCCGACCGCCTCGCCGGCGAGCGTATCCCGCTGTTGGCGCGGATCGTCTCCTGCTGCGACGCCTACAACGCGATGACAAGCGACCGCTCGTACCGCAAGGCGCTCCCGGCCGAGCAGGCGCAGACAGAGCTGCGAGCTTGCAGCGGCACTCAGTTCGACCCGCGCGTCGTGGACGCGCTGCTCGCCTCGCTCTAAGTCGAGTTGCCGATGATCGAGCTCTCGACCACGTAGAAGAGGGCGATCAGCCCGAACAGGATGATGCTCGTGACCGGGCTGAGGAATGCGACGAGCGTCGCCGTCAGGTAGATCCACGGCCCGGGGATATAGGCGCGGCTAATGCCGCTCACGATCGCGTGATCGGCGTCGTCGCGCAGCAGCCGGCGGCCGAGCGCGGCGTAGAACCACGTGACGTTGAACATGATGGCCGTGATGACGGCGGTGAAGCCGTAAGCGAGGGCCGCATCCTCGGCTCCGCTGCCCCGAACGTGCTCCGCAACGAGCCTGGTCGTGAACGGGAAGAACGCTACGCAGAGCAAGAGGCCGATGTTCGCGACGAGGAAGCGGCGGTCGGTCTTATCCACCTGCGACATGATCGTGTGGTGGTTGATCCACATGATCCCGATCGTGACGAAGCTAGCCGCATAGGCGACGTAGGACGGCCAGATGTGCCTGAGTTGCGCGCCTAGATCGGGAACGTCGCCCGGGACCTGCGCGTCGACGTTGAGAATCAGCAGCGTGGCGGCGATCGCGAAGACGCCGTCCGCGAAGGTCTCGAGCCGTCCGGGGTTCAACGCCGCCTAATAGCGGGGTTTTTCGGAGTCTCGCTCGAAGTCGGAGTGCGGCTCGCGGGCGTAGCCACCGCCGCCGAGGTCGTCCTTCTTGCCCTCGTAGTCCTCCTGCGCGATGTCGCGCTCGAGGGCCGTCTCGTCGGGCGAGGTCTCCTCTTCGGCGAGCGTTTCGGAGTCCTTGTTCCACCAGGCGCGGAGTTTGTTGAGCATGGCGTAACGCTACACCCGCAGGAGCCCGGGCGCATGGAGGTGCTCGAGGGTCAGCGGCTCGAGCTCGAGCTCGAAGACCTCCTCGAGCGCCGTCACCGCGTGCGGCCGCACCTCTTCGACGTTCACCGGCCGGCCGAGCTCCCGCGCGACCGTGGTGAAGGCCGCGTCCTCGATCCCGCACGCCGTGATCCAGTCGGTGAAGGGCGCCGGGTCGAGGTCGACGTTCAGCGCGTAGCCGTGCGTCGTGACCCACTTCGAGATGTGGATTCCGATGCTCGCGATCTTCGTGGGCGGCGGGTTGACCCAGATGCCGGTCAGGCCGTCGATCCGCGTCGCGGCGACGCCGAGCGGCAGTAGCGTGTGGATCAGCGCCTCCTCGAGGTCGCGGCAGTAACGCTTCACGTCCTGGCCGTGGCGGGTCAGGTCGAAGATCGGGTAGCAGACGAGCTGGCCCGGGCCGTGGTAGGTCGACTTGCCGCCGCGGTCGGTCTCGACGATCTCGACCTCCGCGTCGTCGGGGACGTGCAGCTCGCCCGGCTCGGTGCGGCGGCCGAGCGTGATCACCGGCGCGTGCTCGAGCAGCAGCACCGTGTCGGGCATCGCGCCGCGTGAGACGGCGTCCGCAAGGCGGCGCTGCATCTCCCAGCCCTCGTCGTAGCCGACCGGCTCGCGCAGGTGGTAGACGTACCCGGGGCGGCTCACGCCCGGAGCGTAGCGGCCTGCGCGGCGGCCAGGCCGGCGAGCCCGGCGACCGTGATCGCCACCAGCACGGCGCCTGCCGTCGACCACCCCTCGGCCAGGAGCAGCCAGAGGAAGCCGGCGACCGCGGTGATGCCGTTGCCGAGCGCGAGCGCCCGAATCCCGATCCGTCCGGCCCAGATCAGGCCGCAGAGCGTCAGCAGCACCCAGCCCGCGATAAGTAGCAGGGGCGTCCCCACCGGCGCGGGGAAGTCACCGCTGTCTAGCGCGCCCGTCGCCGCGCCGAGCAGCAGCACGACGCCCAGCACCCCTTCAAACAGTGCGTCGGCTCGAACGAGGGGAAGACCGCGTTCCCCCCGTGAACTCACGTCAATACGAGTCTTCGTCCCACGACTCGAGCTTCTCGCGCAGGTCGCGCAGGAAGCGGCCGGCGAGCGCGCCGTCCACGAGCCGGTGGTCGTACGTGAGCGTCAGGTTCATGATCGGCCGGATCGCGATCACGTCCTCGCCGCGGTCGTCCTGAATCACCCACGGCCGCTTGACGACGGCGTAGGTGCCGAGGATCGCGGCCTGCGGCTGGCTGATCACGGGCGTGCCGTGGAAGGTGCCGTAGCCGCCGGGGTTCGTGATCGTGAAGGTGCCGCCCTGGACGTCGTCCGGGAGCAGCTTCTTGTCGCGGGCCCGCTGTGCGATGTCGGAGATCGAGCGCGCCATGCCGAGCAGATTCAGGCCCTCGGTGTGGCGGACGACCGGGACGATCAGGCCCTTGCCGTCGGCGAGCTCGACCGCGAAGCCGAGGTTGACGTAGTTGCGCGTCACGATCTGGTCGCCGCGCAGCTCGCCGTTGATCCACGGGTAGTCGCGCAGCGTCTCGACGGTCGCGCGGGCGACGAAGGCCAGGTAGGTCGGGTTGACGCCGTAGCTCTTCTGGTACTCGGCCTTCAGCTTCTTGCGGATCGCCACCACGCGAGACATGTCGACCTCGATCGCGCTCGTCACGTGGGCGGAGGTGTCGAGCGAGCGGCGCATGTGCTCGGCGATGCCGCGCCGCATGGCGGTCATGGGCTCGTAGGACTCGCCCGGCTCAGCCTCCGGCTGCGCCGCAGCAGCGGATGCCGGGGCCGGGGCCGGGGGTGCTGCCGGGGCGGGGGCGGGCGGGCTCGGGCTGCGCAGGTGCCGGCGCGGGCGGGGCCTCGGGGACCGGCGGGGCTGCCTGCTCCTGAGGCGGCGGCTGCTGCGCGCCGCCGGACTCGACGAAGGCGAGGATGTCCTTCTTGGTCACGCGGCCGCCGCGGCCGGTGCCGGAGACCTGGCCGACATCGACGCCGTGCTCGGACGCGATCCGGGCGACGACCGGCGAGACGAACGTCTTCTCGCCGCCGCCGTTGCCGTCGGCCGCAACCGGCGCGGGCGCCGGCGGGGCCGGGGCGGGCGGTGCGGCTTCTGGCTCCGGCGTCTCTTCCTCGGCTCCGGCTCTTCGGCCGCGGGCTCGGGCTCGAGCTCGGGCGGTGTCTCTTCCGCGGCCGGAGCCTCGGCGCCCACGGGCGCGATCACCGCGAGCTTCGTCCCGACCTCGACCGTCTCGCCCTCCTGGACGAGGATCTGCTGCACGACACCCGAGCCGGGGCTCGGCACTTCCGTGTCGACCTTGTCGGTCGAGATCTCGAGCAGCGACTCGTCGGCCTCGATCGGCTCGCCTTCCTGCTTGAGCCACTTGGTGATCGTCCCCTCGGAGACCGAGACGCCCATCTGGGGCATGACGACGTCGATCGTGGACGTGGTCGCCATCAGTACTCGGCGACTTCCTTGATTCCGGCGACGACGTCCTCGACCTGCGGGATGTAGGCCTTCTCGAGCACCGGCGAGAACGGCACGGGCGTGTCGGGCGCGGCGATCCGCTTCAGCGGCGCGTCGAGGTCCTCGAACGCCTCCTCCGCGATCGTGGCCGCGATCTCGCCGCCGAAGCCGCCGGTGTGCGTGTCCTCGTGCAAGACGACCACCTTGGAGGTCTTCGACACCGACGCCAGCACGGCCTGCTTGTCCCAGGGGATCAGCGTGCGCAGGTCGACGATCTCGACCGAGATGCCGTCGCCCTCGAGCTGCTGCGCAGCTTCGTCGGCGGTGTGCACCATCGCTCCCCAGGTGATCACGGAGACATCTTCGCCTTCGCGGTGGACGCGGGCCTTGCCGAAGGGCGTCTCGTAGCGCTCCTCAGGCACCTCGGCCTTGAGGCGCCGGTAGAGATGCTTGTGCTCGAAGTAGAGGCAGGGGTTCGGGTCCTGGATCGCGGTCGCGAGCAGGCCTTTCGCGTCCTCGGGCGTCGCGGGGCAGATCACCTTCAGGCCGGGGATGTGCGCGAACGAGCTCTCCGGGTTCTGCGAATGGAAGGGGCCGCCTGAGAAGCCGCCGCCCGAGGGGAGCCGCACCGTGATCGGGACCGGCGTGCCGGCGCGCCAGCGCTGCTTGGCCGCGACCGTCACCAGGTGGTCCCACGCGCAGGAGATGAAGTCGGCGAACTGCATCTCGGCGACCGGGCGCATGCCCATGATCGCCGCGCCGGTGCAGCCGCCGACGATCGCCGTCTCCGAGAGCGGCGCGTCGATCACGCGCCACGGGCCGAACTCCTCCTGGAAGCCGAGCGTCACCTTGAACGCGCCGCCGTAGACGCCGACGTCCTCACCGATCACGAACACGCGCTTGTCGCGGCGCATCTCCTGGCGGAGGCCGTCCGAGATCGCCTGCAGGTAGGTCATCTCGGGCATGGCTACTTGTGGTGCGGGGTGTCGAGGTCTTCGGGTGTGGCGAAGACGCCGTCCTTGAGCGTCGACGGATCCGGCAGCGGCGACTCCTCCGCGCGCTGGAGCGACTCGTTCAGGAGCTTCTTGACCCCGGCCGCGATCTCGTCCTCCTGCTCGTCGGTCAGCTCGGCGTGCTCGCGCAGCCAGCTGCGGAAGCGCTCGATCGGGTCGTTCGCGGCCCAGCGCTCGAACATGTCCTTCGGGACGTAGAAGGCGTCGTCGTGAACGGCGTGGCCCTCCATGCGCAGGGTCAGGCACTCGAGCAGCGTCGGGCCGCCGCCCTGGCGCGCCTTCTCGACCGCGCGCTTGGCTTCGCGGTAGACGGCGAGCACGTCGTTGCCGTCGACGACCACGCCCTCGAAGCCGTAGGCCTCAGCGCGGTCGGCGACGTGCTCGGTCGCGTACTCGAGGTAGGTCGGCGTCGAGTAGGCCCACTGGTTGTTGTCGCAGACGAAGACAACCGGAAGCTTGCGGACGCCGGCGAGGTTCATCGCCTCGTGCGTGTCGCCGCGCGCGGAGGCGCCCTCGCCGAACCAGCCGACCGCGACGCGGCTCTCCTCGCGGATCCGGAAGGCGAGCGCGCAGCCGACGGCGACCGGCAGCATCGCCGGCAGGTGGCTGACCATCGCGAGGAGGCCGAGGTTCGAGTCGGCCATGTGCACGTTGCCGTCCCTGCCCTTGGTCGGACCGTCGGCGCGGCCCATGTACTGCGCGAAGATCCGCCAGGGCTCGACGCCGCGCGTGACGTGGACGCCCATGTCGCGGTGAAGCGGCGTGCCGACGTCCTCCAGGCCCATCGCGGTGGCGACGCCGACCGCCGCGGCCTCGTTGCCGCGGCCCGTGTAGAACGAGCCAGGGATCTTGCCCTGCTTGTAGAGGATGTGGCCGCGCTCCTCGATCGCGCGTGTGGTCAGCATGTTGCGGTAGGTGGCGAGCAGGTCCTCGCGGTCGAGGCCTGCCTCGCGGACTTCCTGCAGCGAGCCGACGGGCTCGGCTGATCGCGCGATCGCCATCGCGCCGAACTCTAGCGATCGGTCTGGCTACAGTCGGCTGATGAGTCGTGCTCGGAACTGGCTGCAGGAGGAGCGGCGCAAGACGCTCGGCGATTGGGTTGCGTTCTGCGTGCGCTGCGGGTTCGTCCAGCGGTACTTCGAGGAGTACGTCGGCGAGTTGCCGGCCGCGTGCCCGCAGTGCGGCGGTGAGCTGCGCTCGCAGTGCCCGAGCTGCGGTGAGCGCTTCGCCTCCGCGTTCGCCGTGGAGTGCGAGGCCTGTGGCGGCGAGCTACGCCCGCCCGAGCAGTTCGGCGTGAAGATCCGCAAGGCCTAGCTTCGGTCGCTCCGGCCGGGGACTGTCCCCGCTGGTGGCCCGCTGGGGCCCGGCGATCGTCGAGAAAGTGTGACTTCTTGTCCACAGAGGTCGCTTGGCTCTGCGGGCGCGGCATGCTGGGAGGATCGCGGCGCTGGAGCGGGACGAAAGATCCCTGCTCGGGGCGTTGGGTTGCCTGTGCTTGCTTTCAAGAGCCCGCACGTTCGAGGACGAGCGCGGCCCGCGGCGGCGTCCTCGACCGCGTGGCCTATCGTGTCAGTCGCCGAGCCGCGTCTGGAGTTCCCAGCGTGCAGCGGAGCCGAAGGCGGAGTCTGCGCGGGTTAGGCCGTAGGCCGTATTTCGGAGAAGCGGATCACTGTCACCAGCTCGTCGTCAGCGACCTCACGGTTGTACAGCTGGCCCAGGAACCCCGCCATCTCCTCCGGCCGCCGGATCTCCGGATTGTCGTGCTCGATCTCGCGCGGGGAGAGATCGGCGAGCGTCTTCACCTCGACCTTGTCGATCACCGCGTCGAAGATCTTCTGCCGCGGGCTGAAGCGCGTCCCCGCCAGCACCTGAACGATCATGCCTTTGCGGTACTTGCGCGACTTGTCGCCCAACCGGATGGTCGCGGTCTTGCGGCCGCTGCGCAGCTGGTCGGCCACCATCGGCGAGTAGAAGTTCAGGGCGTACACGGCGTCGTCGTCTCCTGCCACGAGGCGCGAGGGATCATAGTGCCCTGACGGCTTCGACGGCCTTCGCGGCCATCTCGCGCTCGCCGCCGTAGGCGAGCAGGCGCGGCCCGTCCTCGAGCGGGAGCCAGCGCACCTCGTCCACTTCGTGCGCCGTCTCGGGCGGGAGCTCGCCCAGGCGCCCGCGCGAGTAGCGGAGCAGATAGAAGCTGACGACCTTGAAGATCCGCTCGCCGTCCCAGGTGTAGACGTAGCGGACGTCGCCGAGCTTTTCGACCACCCGCCCCTGCGCGCCGGTCTCCTCGGTCGCCTCGCGCACTGCGGTTTGCTCAGGCCGCTCACTCGGATCGATCAGACCCTTCGGCAACGCCCACAGCCCAGCCTTCCTGCCCGCCGGCCGGATCGCGGCGAACACCCAGCGCCCGCGCAGCCGCCGCACCAGCACGCCACCCGCTGAAAACTCGCGTTTCATGCCGAGGTTTGTGACACCTTGACCGCACGTAGCAGCATTGTCACCGCACGGCTCCCTTCCGAGGCGGTAAACTGCCCTGGCACTCCACAAGGGAGAGTGCCAGAGAGTGTCACAAAGTCGCAGGACAGAAGGAGGGGCTGGATGAATCTACAGCCACTGGGCGACCGCCTGATCGTCGAAGCCCTCGAAGACGAGGAGACGACGGCCAGCGGCATCGTCCTGCCGGACACGGCCAAGGAGAAGCCGCAGCGCGGTCGCGTGCTCGCGATCGGCCCGGGTGCCCGCAACGACAAGGGCGAGCTCGTGCCGCTGGACGTCGCCGTGGGCGACGAGATCATCTTCTCCAAGTACGGCGGCACGGAGATCAAGCTCGGCGCCGACGAGGTGCTGGTGCTGCGCGAGTCGGACGTGCTGGCGAAGGTTGCCGCGTCCCGCTCGAAGAGCTCGAAGAAGAAGGAGATGGCCGGCGCCTCCGCCTAGGAGCCCGGCTGAAGGAGGACTGAATGGCACATAAGGAACTGAAGTTCAACGAGGACGCGCGGCGCTCGCTCGAGCGTGGCGTGAACATCCTCGCTGACGCAGTCAAGGTGACGCTCGGCCCCAAGGGCCGCTACGTCGTGCTCGACCGGAAGTTCGGCGCGCCGACGATCACCAACGACGGCGTCACCATCGCCCGTGAGATCGAGGTCGAAGACGTCTTCGAGAACCAGGGCGCACAGCTCGTCCGCGAGGTCGCGACCGCGACCAACGACGTGGCGGGCGACGGCACCACGACGGCGACCGTGCTCGCACAGGCGATCGTCCGCGAGGGCCTCAAGAACGTGGCCGCGGGTGCGAACCCGATGGGCCTCAAGCGCGGCATCGAGCGCGCGGTCGAGCAGGTCGTCGAGAGCCTCAAGTCGCAGTCGAAGGAGATCTCGGGCAAGGAAGACATCGCCCGGGTCGCCACCATCTCGGCGCGCGAGCGCGAGATCGGCGACGTGATCGCGGATGCGATCGACAAGGTCGGCAAGGACGGCGTCGTGAACGTCGAGGAGGGCCAGACCTTCGGCCTCGAGCTCGAGTTCACGGAAGGCATGCAGTTCGACAAGGGCTACCTGTCGCCGTACATGATCACCGACCCCGAGCGGATGGAGGCGGTCCTCGAGGACCCGTACATCCTGGTCGCGAACCAGAAGATCGGCGCGGTCAAGGACCTCCTGCCCGTGCTCGAGCAGGTGATCCAGGCCGGTCGCCCGCTGCTGATCGTTGCCGAGGACGTCGAGGGCGAAGCGCTCGCGACGATCGTCGTCAACAAGCTGCGCGGCACCTTCACCGCGGTCGCGGTCAAGGCGCCGGGCTTCGGTGACCGCCGCAAGCGCATGCTCGAGGACATCGCGATCCTCACCGGCGCCGAGGTGATCACCGAGGAGCTGGGCCTCAAGCTCGAGAACACGAAGCTCTCGCAGCTCGGTAGGGCCCGCCGCGTCGTGATCACGAAGGACGACACCACGATCATCGACGGCAACGGCGATGCGGACGGCATCAAGGCCCGCATCAAGCAGCTGAAGGCCGAGGTCGAGAACACCGACTCCGACTTCGACCGCGAGAAGCTCCAGGAGCGCCTGGCCAAGCTCGCGGGCGGCGTTGCCGTCGTCAAGGTCGGCGCTGCCACCGAGACGGAGATGAAGGAGAAGAAGCACCGCGTCGAGGACGCGCTGCAGGCCACCCGCGCGGCCCTCGAAGAGGGCATCGTGCCGGGCGGTGGCGTGGCGC
This sequence comes from uncultured Actinomycetes bacterium, assembly GCA_963772975.1. Lineage (GTDB taxonomy): Bacteria > Actinomycetota > Thermoleophilia > Gaiellales > Gaiellaceae > AC-32. The sequence continues at coordinate 205,128 of CAVYZH010000010.1, read as the reverse complement.
TGCTGAACGCGGTCGACTCGATCGACCTCGATGCCACGGATGGCGACGAGCGCACCGGCGCGGCCATCATCAAGCGGGCGCTCGAGGAGCCGCTTCGTCAGCTCGCGCAGAACGGCGGGCTCGAGGGATCGGTCGTCGTTGGTGAGGTCCGTAAGGCCAAGAAGGGCTACGGGCTCAACGTCGACACCGGCGAGGTCGAGGATCTCGTGGCGTCGGGCGTCATCGACCCGACGATGGTCACGCGCTCGGCGCTGCAGAACGCCGCGTCGATCGCGAAGAACATCCTCACCACCGAGGCAATCGTCGCCGAGCCGCCGGAGAAGAACCCGGTCGGCGCCGGCGCCGGCATGCCTGACATGGGCGGGATGATGTAGGGAAGCGGGGGAAACCCGGTTTCCCCCACGGGCCCCCTCGTTGGGGTCCACAGCAGAAGGGCCGGCCAAGCCGGCCCTTCTGCTTTCTAGTGACAGGGACGCTCGCCCAGGCGACGGCGAGGCACCCTCCCACATCCTGAGTAGGCGATAGAGCAAGACGCCCCGATCCGTGCTGCGGGCTATTCCCGATGCAACCGCGCTCCGCAGCGGCGATCCTCGGAGCATGCCTCTCCTGGTCGTCTACGCCAGCCGCCATGGAGCGACCGCGGGGATCGCGGCTCGCATCGCCACACGCCTCGTCGGCTCCGGAGCCTCGGTCGACCTCCGTCTAGTCGACGAGGTCGAGACGCTCGACCCCTACGACGCGGTCGTACTCGGCGCACCGGTGTATGACCAGTCGTGGCCGCCCGAAGCGAACGCATTCGTTGCCAGAAACCGCGATGCCCTGGCCGCTCGCCCGCTCTGGCTCTTCAGCGTGGGAGCGTTCGGCGATACGAAGCGCCTGATCGGCCCGCTGACCCACAGTGAGCCCAAGGGGATCGGGGAGATTCGTGCCGAGATCCGTGCGCGCGAATATCGCGTCTTCCAGGGCGTCATCCACAAGCACCAGTGGCCGTTTTGGTCGCGCGTGCTCTTCCACGCCTTTGGCGGCCGCTTTGGCGACCACCGCGACTGGCCGACGATCGACGCGTGGGGCGACCGGATTGCGGTTGCATTGCCCAGCCTGCGCTCGGCGTCGCAGGTCTGACGGCAGGCCACTCTGGCGACGCGGCAACGGCGCGATGAAGCGCGGGTACTCGGGCATCAATCCCGGCCGCAATGGCGCAGCCCAGGTGGCTACCGCCTGAGTCGGCCTCGACAGCATGCGTCGGGAAGCGAGAATCGAGGGGCCGAACGTCGAACTCGGCTCATGGTGACCCCGACTCGATGCGGAACACCGGGTGCCGACCGGCTTCCGCCACGAATGCGTCGAGGGGCGAGTCAGGCGACGCATCGAAGCTGGAGCGAACAGCTTTGGCTTGGCGGAGGTACTGGCGAAGAACCGGAGCGCTCTCCTGCGGGCCGATTTCGCTGAGCTTGATCTCTTCGCGCCGTCGCCCCCGGCTGAGGGTCGCCTGACCCGCCGCACGAGCATTCCGAACCCAGCTCACCTCGCCGTAGGGCGCAACCAGCCAGCGCTCGCCGTTCTCAACCAGGACGACCGGCGTGGAATACGTCCGGCCGCTTCTTCGGCCACGTACTCCAAGAAGGTAGGTATGTCGCCCTGCGACTCCAATACGGAGAAGGCCCTTCACACATCCATTGATCAGGCGAGGGGGACCAGGCCGATTCGCCATTCGTCAATCATCGCACGAGCGGCTCGCGGTCGCCGGGCTCTTCCTCGATGGTCGAGACACCTAGAGCGCCGTCGGGGGACATTCCGGAACGCTGGCCCAACGAGCGGTCCTCACGCCTAAAGTGCCCCGGCGCTCTTACAGGTGGATGTCGGGCCTACGCTTGCCTGACGATATCGACCGAGATCTCCACCGCCGGAATCGTTCCTCTGTTCTCAAGCCAGTGTGTGGTCTTCCTGTCCTCGGGCCAGCCCACTCCCGGCCCATACTCGGTAGCGGCTCCACTCCGATGATCGGTGATCGTTCCTTGCAGTATGTAGACGATGCCTGGTCTGTCTTTGTGGTCGTGAATCGGGCCGAAGACGCCGCCAGGCTCGATGGTCACCATACGCATTCGAAGTTGGCGCCCTGCCATGCCCTCGATCTCAGGCCCAAGGTCAAGCGTTGCGAGTAGCTCCGTCGTAACACCTTTCGTCTCCGGTGCCGCCTCTTCGTTTCTCATCGTGCTCTCCTCTCGGCACTTCCAAGGGCCTTAGGTTCGACCCGACCTGGATTCTCGCGACTGTGGGCCTCTTTCTTTGTCGCCATTGCCTTTGCCATCGGCGCAGTAGCAAGCACGAGACGCAAGAGAAGGAAGCCCGCGGGTCCGAGAAGCCTCCGTAGTTCGGGGGTCATTCCGGAACACTGGCCCACCCCAGATCGCCCAACCAGCGGGCGTGCTTGCCCGGCCTTCGTCGCCGAGCCTGGCTCGGCAGGTCTAGCTGGCCGCGGGCGGTTCGCGGTTCAGGAGGTCGAGGATTTCGCCGATGTCGTGTCCTTCCTGGGCGGGGTGGCGCATTCGTAGGTCGGGGTTGACGGCGTAGCGGTTGCGTCTTCCCTGACGTTGGCGCTTGACGTAGCCGGCATCGACGAGGTCGGCGAGGATGCGTTGAGCTGCTCGTTCGGTGATTCCGATGCGGGCGGCGATGTCGCGGAGCCGGATGTCGGGGTCGCGGGCGATGCAGAGCAGCACCTGGGTGTGATTGGTGACGAATGTCCACCCGAGGGCTGAGGGTTGCTCGCTTGACATATGCGCTATCTAATTCGTATATTATGTTTCGCGGTTCTTATGACACGACTTTTGGTGCGCTGATCCTAGCAAAGCCCCAAGGCGGAGAGGAGGCCTGGCATGAGCAGTAACGGGGGTACCGACGCGCATCCGTTCCGGGTTACGCTCGACCAGCAACGGCTGGCTGATGCTCTCGTCCGGGAGCTATCGGGCAACAACGTCAGCGTTCACGCTGAGAACGGCAGCTGGATCGTCTCGATCGCCGGCGCGACAACTGACCAACTCGTTGTGCACGCGCTCAACGCCATCCGGGACACCCTCGCCAGACAGCCAAGCGCGTCAGCCCTCGTCGAACTCGACGGGCGCGAGTATGTGATGCGCGGCGAGGATCACTTTTCGAGAAGGGTCGCGCAGGCCTCAACACCCGACGAGATCGCCGAGCCTCGCTCAGACGCCGCACTGGAGCTGCCCCTTCAAGCGCAGCTTGTACGTCGTTCACGGCCATAACTGCTCTGGTGACATTCCCGCACGCTGGCCCAGGGAGCGGAACCGTGACTCGGGCTTAGCAGGCGCTTGCCGGAGCCCGCCGCAGGCTCGCGTAGGTGTCTCCGTCGTGCCGGACAACCGCGACGCGCACCCGGCGACGAGGAATCCAATCCCGAGGCGATTCACGCTGCTTCGAGTCCTATGGTCGCAGCGACAGGTTTCGACGCGGGTCTTCGGACCAGCGCTTCAGTTCTCCGAGGCGCTGAGTGACGGGAGGTGGATGAGCCCGGCGGGCGTTCGCCGGAAGCCGCAAGCGTCCAAGTAGAAGGGCTCGAGGTCCGGTTCGAAGTCAACGTGAAGCCATTCGCACCCTGCGGCCTTGGCGTGCCGGGCCGCGACCTCGACTAGGCGAGTTCCGATGCCTTTGCGCTGGAAAGCGCTGTGCGTCTTCGTGTCGAGCAGGAAGGCGTGGTCCGCACCGTCCCAGGCGACATTCACGAACCCGATGACCGGCCCGTCAGGCGCCCGAGCCGTGACCCAACCGAGACTGTGGACACGTATCTGATCCCACCAGCCCTCATGCAGCCCGTCCGCCGTGCGCGCGTGCTAGGCCAACCATCTCGGCATCTGTCAGCGAGCCACGCCAGCGATACGTGACTCCCTCGAAGCTAACGTCGCGTTCCAGATCGCTCGTGTCCAGACCCGGTGAGACTATCCACGGCGCCCTCCTTTGGCTCGAAGGCAGACGTTCAACGGCGTGCAAGCATGAGGTGATGAGGCTCGCCGACGTCAGCCGCCTGGCTGCTCAGCTCGACGGGGTCGCCGAGCGTCGCCGCGGCGGCCTACTCGACTGGCGATACCGCGGACGCCTGGTCGCGCGGCAGCTCGACGACAGCCACATCGTCATCCGTGCGTCGTTCGACTTCCGCGATTTCCTGCTCCATTCGTTCCCCGAGACGTTCTCGGTGCCGACGCGCTTCGCGAAGCACATGATGATCGTGGCCGACCTCGAGAACGGGAATCGAGCTGTCGTAGAAGACGCGGTCATTGCCGCCTGGGAACTGCAGTCGGGCAAGTAGAGCCGCCGCCCACTCAGTAGCATCGCGCCGTGCGCGAGTTGAGCCCGGGTCTCTGGCACTGGCAGGCACGGCATCCCGAGTGGCAGTCGAGCGAACCCTGGGACCCGTGCGTCTCTTCCTACGCGATCGACGACGGTGAACGTCTGCTGCTCTTCGACCCGCTGGGCGTGCCGAGCGAGATCGAGGGCCTGTCGGCCGAGCGCGAGACGGCGATCGTGCTGACCGCGCCGTGGCACGAGCGGGACTCGGAGCAGCTCGTGCAGCGGCTCGGCGTGCCGGTGTACACGCCGCTCCCCGACAGCGCGCAGTACCTGATGGAGACCTACGGCGTCACGGCCGAGCAGGCTGGCGACGGCTCGCCCGACGTCGTCTGGCTGCTCCGCGAGAACAAGGGCGAGGCGCGCCCCTACGCAGCGGGCGACCGGCTGCCGTTCGGTGCCGACGTGTTCCCGGGCCACAAGACGAACGACACCGTGCTCTGGCTCGAAAGCCACGGGGCGGTGATCTCCGGCGACACGCTCGTCGACTTCGGCAACGGCCTGGAGATCAACCAGCGGTGGCTGCGCCCGGGCATAACGCGCGAGAGGATCGCCGCGGGATTGCGCCCGCTGCTCGACCTGCCGGTCGAGCACGTGCTTCCGACACACGGCGTGCCGACCGACCTTGAGGCGCTCGAGCGTGCGCTGACCTAGGTCCGCATCAGGAGCCCCGCGGCAAGAGCTCCGACGGCAACGATCGCGCAGCTGACCAGCAGGGTCGTGTTTAGGCCGCTGACGTAGGCGACCGTTGCCGGATGCGCGAGTGATGGGTCGCTCGAGGCGACTCGGTTGCCGGTGGCCGCGACGGCCGACGCGAGGCTCTCGCCACGCGGGCCTAGCGATGAGACGAGCGAGGTCGAGATGCGGTCCTCGAGCACCGCGCCGAGCGCAGCGACGCCGACGGCGACGCCGGTCAGGCGGCAGGCGTTGTTGATGCCCGAGGCCATGCCCGTGCGCGACGGGTCGACGGCTCGCAGCGCGGCCGCGGCGATGGCCGGGTTCGCGAGGCCGATGCCGATGCCGGCGACGATCAGGCCGGGCAGGAGGGCCGTCCACTTCGAGCTCGGCGTCAGCCCGTGCATCAGCAGGAGCGCGGCGGCGACCAGCACCAGGCCGCCGGACAGCAGCCACCGCAGCGACGCGCCGGGCGCGAGCTTGCGTGTCGTCAGCGGCACGATGAAGACGAAGACCGTCAACGGCAGGAAGCGCAGGCCGGCGCCGAGCGGCGAGTTTCCGAGCACGTCCTGGAAGTAGATCGAGAGGTAGGGGAAGAGCGCGAACATCCCGGCCCCAATGCAGAAGGTCGCCACCGAGACGCCCACGAAGCCGTGATGACGGAAGAGGTCGAGGTCGAGCATCGGCCGGGTTTGCATGTGCTCAACCGCGACGAAGACGGCGAGCAGCACGCCGCCGCCGATCAGCGAGCCGAGGATCTGAGCGCTGCCCCAACCCTCGGCGTTGCCGCGCAGCACACCGAAGACGATCAGGAAGAGCGACGCCGAGAAGGTGAGCAGGCCCCAGACGTCGGTGCGCGTCGCCTGCGGGTCGCGGGACTCGCCCATCCTCGTCGCGGCGACCCAGAGCGCGAAGGCGCCGACCGGGACGTTGACGAAGAAGACCCAGCGCCAGTCGAGGGCGTCGGTGATGATCCCGCCCACGAGCGGTCCTGACGCAACCGCCGCGCCGATCGTCGCGCCCCAGATCGCGATCGCGCCGCCGATCTCCGGCCCGCGGTACTCGGCGCCGATCAGCGCGAGCGCCGTCGCGAAGAGCGCTGCGCCGCCGACTCCCTGCACCGCGCGCGCGACGTCCAGCACGGCGATGTTCCAGGCCAGTCCGCAGAGCAGCGACGAGAGCGTGAAGACGACGACGCCGACCAGAAAGAGGAGCCGGCGGCCGTAGCGGTCGGCGAGCGTGCCTGCGGTCAGTATCAGCGCGGCAAGCGTGAGGGCGTAGGCGTCGACCACCCACTGCAGCCCGGTCAGGCTCGCGTCCAGGTCGTGCTGGATGTTCGGCAGCGCGACGTTGACGACCGTGATGTCGAGCAGGAGCATGAAGGTCGTCGTGCAGACGGCGATGAGCGTCCAGCGGCGGTCGCGCACGAAAACTTCAGGCTCCATTCCGCGCGATCTTACGAAACGGCCTCCACAACGACGAAACGGCCGAAGGGCCGTTTCGTACGAGGGGGATGGGGAGGTGGGTCGCGATGAATATCGGCGCCGCTCGCGCTGGCTCTCTCCCCCGTTCGAGTGAACTCGCGTCCCTACACTGAAAGCATGGAAACCGCGACCGGAACGGTTTACCGGCTCCACCGGGGCTATGTGGCGGTCAGCGGACCCGAGGCCGCCGAGTTCCTCGAGCGGATGGTCTCGAACGAGGTCGTCTCGCTCGAGCCGAGCAAGGCGCGGACCGCGCTGCTGCTGACGCCGAAGAGCCGGATCGTCGCGCCCGTGCGTGTCGTGCGCGAGGGGCCCGAGTCGTTCCTGCTGATCACCGAGGCCTCGCTGGCCGAGACGGTCGCTTCGACCTTGCTGCGCGCCCGCTTCGCGGCGAAGTGCGAGATCGAGCTCAAGCCGTATCGCGGCTACCTGCAGCTTGGCGCGGGCGAGGGGGTCCGCAACGAGGACTACGGCGTCGAGGCCTACGAGAGCTGGGCCGAGGAGAAGCGCGACGCAGCCGAGCCGGACGAGCAGCTCGAGCGGCTGCGGATCGAGGCCGGCACGCCGGTCTGGGGCCGCGAGCTGGACGAGACGATCCTCCCCGCGGAGGCGGGGCTCGACGAGACACACGTCTCTTTCACCAAGGGCTGCTACCCGGGCCAGGAGCCGATCGCGCGCCTGCACTACCGGGGGCGCCCGAACCGCCGCCTGCGCGTGATCGAGGTTGCCGACGCGCGGCTCGGGGACGAGATCCTGTTCGGCGACAAGACCGTCGGCCGCGTCACCAGCGCCGTCCCCGGGCTCGCCCTCGGCTACGTCAGGCGAGAGGTCGAAGACGACGCGGAGCTCGAGATCGGCGCCACGGCCGCGCGGCTACACTTGGCCACCCCGCGCCCGTAGCTCAGGGGATAGAGCGCTGCCCTGCGGAGGCAGAGGTCGCAAGTTCGAATCTTGCCGGGCGCATGGCGCTTCCTCCCTGCATAGAGGTACCTTCTCATCAGGTAGCGGTCGCCCGGGCCTCCGGGCTCGTGCCCCACTAGTGCCCCAAACCTCCCGGGACCCGGCTCTCTGGCTCACTTAGCGGCTCCAGCTCCACCCGGTCCCTAGCCCCGGCCCAGCCTCTCACGGCCGTAGAGAGCCGGAGACGGCCGGGAAGCGGGACCTCTGCTACTACCTTCGATCCTTCGGGACAGCTACGTGAGAGGAGTGACCTGTGAGCGACTCTGAGCACGAACACCTTCGCGCTGCTGACGAGCGGGTTCGGGAGGCGGACGCACGGGCCAGGGCGGAGGCCGAGCGGATCGCGGCGATGACAGAGACCGGCGAGATGAAGGAGGAGGTGCTCCGGCAGATCGGGGTGATGTACGGGGGGCTGATCGCGATCGCGGTGGTCATGGTGCAGGGGTTCCTCGAGACGAGCTCGCTCGACGCCGCCGCCAGGGTGAGCACCATCGCGTTCGCGGTGGCCATCCCACTGCTGGCGGCGCTCGTGCTAGTCAACCGGCAGGAGGCGTTCCGGGGTCGGCACACCACGTCCGTGTCGGTCACGCTCGCGCGGGCGATCGCCCAGCTGGCTGCCTTCGTCGGGCTCGTCGCCGGCTTCTGGGACATCACCTGGGTCGCGGGGGTGACGTTCCTCGTAGCGGCCCTCGTTGCCGTCGGGGTTCACTCGGCCGGCTTCTGGCGCGTGGAGAGCCCGCACCCGCCGGCGACCACCGAGTAATCGAGCGGGATGCGGCGGTCGGGGGCCGGGTCGCGCAGCACAAGCACCCACGCGCGAGGGCGTTCAGCTCGCCGCCCGGCCCCGGTCAGCCCAGGCCGAAGTGGACCCGGGCAACGTGGGCCAGAGCACCGATCGCCGCAGACCGGAGGGTTGAAGCCGTGAGTCCTCCGACGTAGCGGGCCGCCCGCCGGAAGTTGCTCGCCTCCTCGCGGGTGGGTGCCTCGTCCGCCAACCGCTCAAGGAGCAGGGCAAGTGTCTGAGGTGATGCAAGCTCGTCGAACAGCGGCCACTCGCCGAGGGCCTGATAGCCGCGACCGGTGATCTGGAACCGGCTTAGGAGCACGCTGCGACCACCCTCGTGCTGTAACTGGCCCTCGACGTAGCCGGCATCGCTGAGAGTAAGCACAGCGTCGTAGATCTCCTCGATGGTGAGGTCGAGTCCGAGTGGGCTCTCGTTGTCGGCGCTGAGGTGGAGGTGCCCCTGGAGGATGTTCTCGTCGTCGGTGTCCGCCAGCGCTCGGAGAACCGGAAGGTCTCGTCGTTCCCAGACTGTCATCCGCCAGCGGCCTCCTCACCCACGGCCCCGGCGATGTCGGCAGCCGTTCCCCGCAGCACCTCGTCAGCCGTTCGCGCGACGGAACCGGCCGTGCGTCTGAGCGCCGACCGCTCCTCCTCTGGGGCGTCCTCCGAGAGAGCACGAAGCAGCTCGTGGAGCGAGGAGGCAGTTGCAACGCGATCGAGATCCGGCCACTCGCCCAGGACGATCAGCCCAGCAGCCGTGACACGCAAGCGCGACCACGTCGAGTTCCCCATCGCCGCGCTCTCGGTCCCGTCGATGAGCCCGTGAGATCGGAGGCGCAGCAGCGACCTCTGGACGTCACGGCTCGTGAGGTCCGCAACATCCCGGAACCGCTCCGGCTCGCGCAGCTCAAGGTGGACCTGTGTGGGTGTCGAGTCCATCACCGAGCCGAGTGAGGCGACCCATCTAAGGATGGGCTCGTCAACGCGATCCCAGACCGTCTCCGCCACCTCAGTCTTCCTGCGGCGCGGTATCCGGCCGCATCGCGGCAACGACGGAGGCCGTCAGATGTCCTCTCCGTAGTAGTCGCTGTCGACCCGCTTGACCGAGCATCGCTCGATCAATGGTCGTCGGTGGCCGTTGCGAGCAGAAGTGCGAAGTCGTCTGCGTCGTCTGTCCACCAGCGCTGCGTCGCGAGGCCGGCGGCCTCGAGCTCGTCGGCCAGTCGCCGGAGGTGGAACTTTGCGCTGATCTCGGTGCGCATCAGCTCGCCCGCGTCGAAGGCGACCTCGAGCTCGAGCGCCTCCAGCCGCACCGTCTGCTCGCGCACCGATCGCACGAACATCTCCATCCATTCCGCCTCTGCGTTCCAGCGCGCGACGTGCTCGAACGCCGAGACGTCGAAGTCGCCTCCGAGCTCGCGGTTCAGGACGCGCAGCACGTTGAGATTGAACTCGCGGGTCACGCCCGCCGCGTCGTCGTAGGCGGCGACCAGCCGCGTGGGGCTCTTGACCAGATCGACACCGAGCAGGAACCAGTCGCCCTCGTCGAGTGCCGACGCCACCTCGTTCAGGAACAGCGTCCGCCGTGTCGGCGGGAGATTCCCCATCGTGCTGCCGAGGAAGGCGAGCAGCCGCGGCTCGCCCGCAGGCAGCGCCGGCAGAGGCCGCTCGAAGTCGCCGACCAACGCCGTGATCTCGAGCGCCGGGTAGCGGAGCGCGAGGCGTAGCGCGCTCGACCGCAGCGTCTGCTCGCTCACGTCGAACGGTACGAACCGTCGCGGTGCGAGCGCGTCGAGCAGCAGGCGTGTCTTGTCCGATGTTCCGGACCCGAGCTCGATCAGCGTGGTGGCGTCCGTCAGCTCGGCGATCTCGCCCGCGTGCCGCTCGAGGATGGAGCGCTCCGCTCGCGTCAAGTAGTACTCGGGCAGCCGCGTGATCGCGTCGAAGAGCTCCGAGCCGCGTTGGTCGTAGAACCACTTCGGCGGCAGTTCCTTCGGCGTCGAGGTCAGGCCGACCCGCGCTTCTTCGCGGAGTGCGAGCCTCCGTTCTTCCGCCGAGAACAGCACGGCGACCTCGGCGGTCCGGGTTCCGAGTCGTGCTCATGCGTCGGACGCCAGTCGCACGCCACTGAAGAGTTGCCGCCGCTGCGGGAAGTCCCAGTTCCGGAACGTGACGCGCGCGACCAGGGGGTCGGTCGCCCACGACCCGCCGCGTAGCACGCGCTGCTCGTCGCCGAAGAAGACCTCGGAGTACTCGGCGTACGGAAACGCCTCGAAGCCGGGGTAGCCGCTCAAGGCGGACGACGTCCACTCCCAGACATCACCCAGCACGCAGTCGCACCCGACCGAGCTCGTTGCGCGCGGTGCCACCGGCAACGGTCCGAACGACGCGCGCCCGAGCGTCGCGCCGGCGCCGGGCTCCGCCCCCTGCGCCGCTTTCTCCCACTCCGCTTCCGTCGGCAGCCGTTTGCCGGCCCAGGCCGCGAGCGCTTCGGCCTCGTAGAACGAGACGTGCATGGACCGGTTCCGCCGGCGGCACAGGCTCGCGGTGTCCGAAGCGTCGCCGCAGCCAGCCTGTGCGGGCCGCGCTCCCAGTAAAGCGGTGCCTCGACACGCTCTGCCCTGAGCCAGCGCCAGGCCGTCGTCGCTCCAGTACCGCCGTTCCCGATAGCCGCCGTCCTCGACGAACTCCATGAAGCGCTCGTTCGTGACCGGGAAGCGCTCGAGCCGGAACGCCGGTACCTCGACCAGGTGCGCCGGCCGCTCGTTGTCGTAGGCCCACAACCGGTCGTTCGCACCGAGCATGAACGGGCCGGTAGGGACGAGCACGTCCTCGGTCTTGGGCGACGGCCGCAGGTCGTCGTGTGCGGGAGTTGCGTACCCAACGCCGGAGAGCTGCAGCGTCTGCAGCATCGTCTCCTGGTGCTGCAGCTCGTGCTGCACGACGAGCCAGTACACGTACGCGCCGTGCGACTCGTCCTCGAGCACTGTGAGCGTCTGGCGCCGCACGCTCTCGAGGTAGGCACGCGCTTCCTCCGGCTTCAGAATCGGCAGGCTCGAGCGTTCCTCGCGATCGTGCCGGAACGCGTCGTACAGGTCGTCGAAGCCCTCGAGCGACGGCCCACCCTCGGCGACGCGTCGGACGAGCCAGAGCTCCTCGAACCAGCCGATGTGCGCGAGGTCCCAGACGAGCGGCGACATGATCGGCGAGACCTGTGCGAGCAACAGCTCGTCGTCGAGCGGCTCGAGGAGCTGCAGGGTCGCCTCGCGTGTCCGCTCCAGCGCCGCTGCGACCGCCGGTGCCTCGCGGACGGCGATGGTCACGACAGCAGCGGCGAGGGCGGGATGCGCGTTGTCCCGCGAACGCCGTCGATGATGAAGCCGACCTCGTCGATGTAGCACCAGCTCCATTCCTCGCCGGACTCGAGCGAGCGAATGATCGGGTGCGAAGTCGAGTGGTAGTGCGCGGTCGCGTGGCGTTCGGGCGAGTCGTCGCAGCAGCCGACGTGACCGCAGCTCAGGCAGATCCGGAGGTGCAGCCACTTGGTGCCTTCGCGCAGACACTCCTCGCAGCCGTCGACCGACGCAGGGAGTTCGCTGACAGTGACCTGGTCGAGGTGGGTGCAGACCGCGCTCATTCGACCTGAGCTGTCGGGCGCGCAAGGTGTTGGTGGACGAACTGCACGGCCATCGACCCTTCGCCCACCGCCGCGGCGCAACGCTTGCTGGAGCCGGAGCGGACGTCGCCGGCGGCGAAGATGCCGGGCACGCTCGTCTCGAGCAGGTTGTCGGCGCCGGCGGCCTCGCCGGTGAGCACGAACCCGTCGGGATCGCGTGCGACGGCGTCGTCGAGCCATTCCGTGCACGGCGCAGCGCCGAGGAAGAAGAAGACGGCCGAGAACGGCAGCTGCTCACCGCTCTTCAACGTGACGGCATCGAGTTGCCCGTTGACTCCGTGGAGCGCTGCGATCTCGCTCCGGTCGCGGACGGCGACGCCGAAGCGGTCGAGCTCGTGGATCAGGTAGTCGGACATCGTCTCGGCCAGATCGGCCCGGCGGTGGAGCAGCGTCACCAGCGCTCCGCCGCGGGCGAGCCAGACGGCGGCTTGACCGGCGGAGTTGCCGCCGCCCACGACCGCTACGCGCGAGGCGCCGCACTGCTGCGCCTCGGGTGGGCCGGCCGCATAGAACGCGCTCACGCCCTCGTACTCGTGCAGCTCGTCCAGCGGGAGTCGCCGGTACGCGGCTCCGGTCGCCAGCACCACGGCGCGGGCTGCGATCTCGTGGTCCTCTTCCAGGCGGACGATGTGCCGACCGTTGCCGGCCTCGAGCGCCACCGCGCGAAACGGGGTCGCGGGTCGTGCGCCGAACTTGCGCGCCTGGGTGACGGCGCGACTCGTGAGCTCCGTGCCGCTGATGCCCGCCGGAAAGCCCAGGTAGTTCTCGATCCGTCGCGACGACCCGGCCTGGCCGCCCAGTGCGGTGCTCTCGACGATCAGCGTGTCGAGGCCCTCGGAGGCGCCGTAGACCGCGGCGGTCAGTCCGGCCGGGCCGGCGCCGACGACGAGCAGGTCGACCTCCTCACGTGGCGCCAGCTCACGGCCCACGCCGAGCGCGCGGAGCAGCTCGCCTCGTGACGGATCGCTGGAGCTCGATGCCGCCCGGGAGCCGAACGAGTGGCGGCTCCGCCCCGGCCGGTGTCTGAGTGTCCTGCCAGTTGAACGGGAGCCGGTTGGCACGGATGAAGTCCAGCATCGCCATCGTCGCGTCGGACGAGCGGGGCCCGACGATCTCGAGGCCGAGGCCCTGGACGGTCTGGAGCGCCTCGCGCCGCGCGATGAACGTCGAGAGGATGAGGTCGCTGAGCGGCCCGTCGTCGAACAGCACGTCGCGCAACGCGTCGCGCTCGACCGCGATGTAACGCAACGGCTTTGTCACGAGCGCGGTCACGAAGACGGTCTGCCCCGACAGGAGGTTCAGCTCGCCGAGGAAGCTCCGTGCGCCATGCCGGACGATCTCGTTGCCGGCCGCATCGAGGATCGCCACCTCCCCTTCCTGGATGGCGATGAACGGATACGTGGCATCTCCCACTCGGTAGAGCACGTCCCCGACGCCTGCCGTTCGCTCCTCCCCCAGCGCCGCGAGCGTCGCCAGCTGCGAAGCGGAAATCGATGGGATGGGGGGGACTGCCACCGCCCGAGGGTAGCCGCGCGCGCTGAGTCTGCGTCGAGCGCGGGTGACAGCCCGGGCTGCCTCCTCCTTGATAGAAGCTTCCGCCCGTGACGATCGCGCTGCAGGTCATCGTCTCCGGGCTCGCCGCGGGTGGGGTCTACGGGCTGTTCGCAGCCGGGTACTCGTTGATCTACCGGCTGACCGGGATTATCCACTTCGCCTTCGGCGACCTGGTCGGGCTCGGGATCTTCGCCACGCTGCTCGTGCTGGCCGGCACCGCGCCGGTGAGCCAGTCGGGCGCGCACGAGCCGCGCTTCCTGCTCGCGATCGTGGTCGGGCTCGCCGTCTGTGTGCTCGCCGGAGCAGGGACCTACATCGGGCTCGTCCAGCCGTACCTGAGTCGTGGCTCGACGATCGGCTGGGTCGCCGGGACCGTCGCCGTCGCCTTCGCGATCCGCGCCGTGATCGGCACGACCTTCCAGCGCTCGAGCTACGTCTTCCCGGACCCGTTGCCCTTCCACCGCGTCGGCACGGCCGGATACATCCACCTCGGCGGTGCACAGGTGCAGGCGCGCGCGTTCTTCGTCGCCGGCCTGGCGATCGCGCTCGCGCTCGGCTCGGCCTGGTTCCTCGAGCGCACGCGCTATGGACGCGCGCTGCGAGCGGTCGCGGACGACCGTGAGGGCGCGCGTGTCGTCGGCGTACCGGTCGAGCTGCTCGTCACGCTCGCCTTCGCGCTGGTGGGGGCGATCGCGATGCTCGCCGCGGTGGCCGCGGCTCCCGGCGAGGCTGTCAACGCGAACACAGGCACGCTGCTCGGGCTGAAGGGCCTCGTGGCCGCGCTGGCGGTGCGCTTCGGGCCACCGCTCTGGGCGTTCGCGGCCGGGCTCGTGCTCGGCGTGGTCGAGTCGGCGATCGCCAACGTCCACCTGGGCGGCTGGCAGCTCGGGCCGTCCTACCGCGAGGTGCTGCCGCTCGCCTTCGTGCTCTTGTTGATCTCGGTGCGGCCCTCGCCCGAGGCGCTCGAGGAACGGGAGTGAGCGTGCTCGAGCAGACTGCGGTCGAGCTGCGCCGCGCCGCCGGTGAGGCTCGCGAGCGCTGGCGAACGCCGGCCTGGCTCGCGCTCGTGGCGCTGGCGATCGCCGCTGCGATCCCGTTTCTCTCGCTTCCGGGCGTGCGCGTCGACGCGCTGGCCGACACCGCCTACCTCGCGCTCGCGGCGACCGCGCTCGGGCTGACGGTCGGGTCGGCCGGCTTGCCGTCGCTCGGCACGGGCGCGTTCATGGCGATCGGCGCCTTCACTTCGGCGTTGCTGGTCGCGCGCTCGGGCTGGCCACTCGAGCCGGCGGTGCTCGCGGGCACGGCGGCGGCGCTGGTCGCCGGGGTGATCAGCGGCGGGGTCGTGCGGCTGCGCCGCGCGTTCGTCGCCGTCAGCACGTGGCTGCTCGCGTGGTTGGTCTGGCTCTTCCTGCTCGCCTTCCCGTCGGTCTCGGGCGGCTCGCAGGGACTGATCCTGCCGCCGCGCTCGCTGCTCGGGCTCGACGCGACGCCGACCGTGCACTTCGAGGTGGCGCTCGCGCTGACCGCGCTGACGGCGCTCGCGGTCGCGGCCGTACGGCGTGGCGCGCCGGGGCTCGAGCTCTCCGCCCTGCGCCAGGCGCCCGCACTGGCCACCTCACTCGGCGTGCGGCTCGCATGGCGACGGTTGGGAGCGTTCTCGGCCACGGCTGCAGTCGCGGGCCTTGCCGGCGGGCTCTCGGTGCAGCTGCAGGCAGTCGCCGACCCGGTCAGCTACGACCCGTTCCTCTCCTTCAAGCTGCTCGTGGCGGTGCTGCTCGGCGGAGCCGCCGCAACACTGGGGCCGGCCGTCGGCGTGATCGTGCTCGGGCTGATCGAACTGGCCGCGGGACCGCTCGCGCGGGCGCTGCAGCTTCCCTTCGAGCGCTTCGACACGGCGGTGGCGGCCCTGCTGCTCGTGTTCGTGCTCGCCTTCGGCGGGCAGGGCGTGCTGCCTTGGGCGCTGCGCCGGCTGCGCCCCGAGACGCCGCCGCAGCGCCGGCCGGCGAGGCCGCCGCCGAGCGAGCCCGGGCCGAACGAGCCCGTCCTGCGCGCGACCGGGCTGCGGAAGGCCTACGGCGGCGTGATCGCGGTCGACGACTTCTCGCTCGAGCTCCGCCGTGGCGAGACCGCCGCCCTGATCGGACCCAACGGTTCCGGCAAGACGACGGCGCTGCGCCTGATCTCCGGCGCCGAGCCCGCCGATGCGGGCGCGATCGAGATGGACGGTGTCGAGGTGACGCTCGCGCCGACCGCCGAGCGGGTCCGGCTCGGGATCGCCCGGACGCTGCAGGCGACGGCCGCCTTCCGCGAGCTGACGGCGCTCGAGGACGTGCTGGTGGGCCGAGCGGTGTGCCGGCGTTACGGCGGCCTCGTCCGCAGCGCGCTCGCCACG
Organism: uncultured Actinomycetes bacterium; assembly: GCA_963772975.1. Lineage (GTDB taxonomy): Bacteria > Actinomycetota > Thermoleophilia > Gaiellales > Gaiellaceae > AC-32. Next base: position 189,244 of record CAVYZH010000010.1, on the reverse strand, counting down.
CCGAACGCGCGGCGTGAGCAAGAGGCGTCCAAGACCGCGGCGCTCGAGGCGCTGGCGGTCGTCGGCCTCGCCGGCGCCGCTGACGTGCCGACTACCGAGCTGACGAACTCGCAGCAGCGCTTGGTCGCGCTCGCCGCCGCGCTCGCCACCGAGCCTCAGGTGCTGCTGGTGGACGAAGTCGCAGCCGGCGCCGGGCCGGAGGAGCTTGGCCTGGTCGCGGACGCGATCGACCGAATCCGCGAGCGCGGCGTCGCGGTGCTGGTGGTGGAGCACAACATGCGCCTCGTGCGCCGGGTCGCCGACCGGGTGCTCGTGCTCGGCGCTGGCACCGTGCTCGCCGAGGGCTCGGCCGCCGAGGTCGCCTCCAGCGGGGTCGTGCAGCAGGCGTACCTCGGAACCGCGCGGCTGTAGGCTCCGCGCCGTGCGGCGACTCGCGCTCCTTCTCGCCGCTCTCGCGCTGCTCGCCGCGGGCTGTGGCAAGGGATCGTCGAGTGACGAGGCCGGCCGGCTCGTGATCGCGGTCGACGTCCCGGTCACCGGCAGCCCGTACGTGGCGCAGACGATCCGCCAGGGCGTCGAGCTCGCGACCTCGAATCTGAACGGCGGCGGCGGCGTCCGCGTGGGCTCGAAGAGCTACCTGATCAAGGTCAAGCTGTACGACAACCACCTCTCCGCCCGCACCGCCGTCGAGGACGCGAGGCGCGCGATCGACGCGGGCGCGGTCGCGATCGTCACCGACGGCACCGGCGTGGACGCGACCTGGCAGCTGGCGAAGCGCGACGGCGTCTCGATCTCAATCACCCACGACGGCGGCACCGGTCTCGTCGACGCAGAGGCCCGGCCGAACGTCTTCCGGATCGCGCCGACCAACCACGGGATCGCCTTCCGCTACGCCGAGTACCTGATCCCGAAGAAGCTGAAGGTCGCGCTGCTCTCGGACGACAGCGGCTACGGGCGCGAGGGCGCGGCCGACATCGGGCGTGCCTTCGCGAGCAACCCGGAGGCGGTCGCGCTGAAGCTGACGCTGCCCGCGGGCCAGACCGACCTGACGCCGCAGATCCTGCGCGCGCGCCGCTCGGGAGCGACCGCGCTGCTCGTCTGGGGGCAGCCGCCGACGATCGCCTCGGCGCTCTCGGCCAGCCGCAGCATCGGCTGGCGGGTTCCGGTCTACACGCCGCCGACCGGCTCCGACCCGTTCATCCGCCAGCAGCTCGCCGACCATCCGGAATGGGTCGACGGGCTCACCTTCGCCGGCGGTCGGCTCACGGCCGAGGTCGGCACGGGCCCGTTTGTCAACTTCCAGTCGCAGTACGAGGCGACCTACGGCGCCGACCCGGTCGGCGTGAAGAACTCCGAGGGCCAGGCGGTTGTGCAGCCGCCGGAGTTCGCGATGTACTCGTATGACTTCGTGCACGTGCTGCTGGCCGCGATTTCGCACGCCGACTCGATCGAGCCGGGCAAGATCACCGCCGCGCTCGACCAGGTCACGACGCAGGGCGCGAACGGCGACGAGCGCGGCTTCAACGAGCACAACCACGAGGGCGTCGTGGACGACGACGTCTACTTTGCCCGCTTCCACGACATGACCTACCAGCCCGTCCAGGACGATCCGCTCTCGGCGACGCTGCCGCTGATCCCGCAGACCCGCTCGCAATGAGGCGTCTGCTGCCGGCGGCCGCCTTCGCGGCGCTGCTGGCGCCGGCCGCAGCGCTCGCCGACGTCCAGCAGGTGCTCCTGCCCGGCCCGACGCCCTACCCGACGCCGAGCCCGCCGCTCGTCACCGGTGGCGCTCCGCCCTGGGCGACGCTGACATCCAAGATCCACTCGAGCACCGACCAGCGAGTGCGCAGCGGGGTCGACGAGCGCGGCCGCGTCGTCTCGGTGCGGGCCCTGGAGCGGCTGCAGCTGACGGGCACCGGCGACTACCTGATCGTCGTCAGTGCGCCGGTGCTCGACGTGCGCACGGGGCCGGGCTCCGAGTCCCAGCCCGGGCAGCGGCGCGGGCAGATCCTCTGGTCGGGGTTCTCGTCGAAGCGGAGGCTGCTCGTCTCGGACGCCAAGCTGCACCCGGGGCCGGTGCGTCCGTACCTGCCGCTGCGCCTCGAGTCGAGCCGCCAGGGCGACCGCTACGAGCTGGCGGTGACCAACGCGACGACCACCTCCGAGGTCGTGTTCCAGGGCACCGGCTTGCCGAAGGAGCTGGCCGTGCTGCTCGACCGCACGCGGCAGGACTCGCTGGCGCATCGACGCCTGCGGCCCGCCTACGTCACGATCAGCGGGGCGATCTCGCAGCGTCCCCGGCAGGCGCGGATCTCGGCGCCGCTGCGTGTCGAGGGCCGGTTGCATTTTCCGTCGGAGCCCTCGGCCGTCGGCGGCGGCACGCTGGACGGGCGCACTGTTCGTTTCTCGTTCGTGCTCGGCGATCGGCAGCCGCTCACGCGCCGAATCGAGGTCACCGGCGGCGGCGAGCCGAAGCTCAGCCTCGAGGCGCGGCCCGACGCCGTCGTGCGCGGGCTCACGCCGCCGGGCGGCGCGGCCACCTGGAGCACGGCCGTCACGCGGGCTCCGCAGCCGGCTGACGCGCTGCTCGAGCGCCTGATCGAAACGCGGATGGAGCTCGTCCGCTCGGATCAGTTCCAGGGCTTCCTCTCGAACCCAGACCAGCTCGGCCGGAACCGCACGGTCTACGTCTACGAGACCGCGGTGGCGCCGCATGCCGTCGCCGGGTCGACGAGCTCGTCCTCGGGCGGCGGCCCGCTGGTGTGGCTGCTCGCCGTTGGCGGTTCCGTCCTCGCCGCAGGTGCAGCGCTCGTCACCTGGGCGCACAGCTAGAGGAACGGCGCTAGTAGCCTCGCGCTGTGCCGCTCTACCTGACCGAAGCGGAGGTCACGGAGCTGCTGACCCCGGCCGACGCCGTCGAGGCCGTCGAGGCCTGCTTCCGGCGCCTAGCTGCAGGCGAGATCGAGAACGTGCCGCGGCAGCGGACGCGCTGGGAGGGAGGCTTCCTCGCGGTGATGTGGGCGGTCGACCGTGAGCTCGGTCTCGCCGGCCTGAAGACCTACGCCGCCGGGCATGAAGATGCGAACTTCGTCGTGCTGCTGTTCGAGACCACGACGCAGGAGAACGTGGCGGTGATCGAGGCGGACAAGCTCGGCCAGCTGCGCACCGGCGCGGCCAGCGGCGTCGCCGCGAAGCATCTCGCTCGCGAGGGCGCTTCGACGCTGGGCGTGATCGGCTGCGGCTGGCAGGCGCGCAGCCAGGTGGCCGCGATCCGCGAGGCGGTGCCGACGATCGAGACCGTCGTCGCATACTGCCGCAGCGAGGAGCGGCTGGCGGAGTTCTGCCAGGAGGTCGGCGCCGAGCAGGGCGAGAGCCACCGCGACCCGGCCTCGCAGGACGTCGTCGTGACGGTCACCACCTCGCGCGACCCCGTGCTGCGTGGCGAGTGGCTGCGGCCGGGAGCGCTCGTCTGCGCGGTCGGCGCGAACGACCCGCGCCGGCGCGAGCTCGACAACGTCGTGCTCGAGCGCGCGGCCTTCGTCTGCTGCGACTCGATCGAGGACGCCAAGCGCGAGTCGGGCGACCTGATCGAGCCCGTCGAGGCGGGCCTGCTCGACTGGCTCGAGGTGCACGAGCTGCAGGAGGTCGTCGCCGGTGAGCTATCCGGGCGGCAGGCGGACGACGACATCGTGGTCTTCAAGTCGAACGGGATCGCCGCGTGGGACGTCGCCATCGGCGCCGTCGCGCTCGAGCGAGCCCGCGAGCGCGGCATCGGGCGGAGGCTCTAGCTCAGTTTCTGTTGCTCGGCAACGACCGTGCCTTCGCCGACGGCACGGATCACCTCGGGCCGGTCGAGCAGGCGCGCGATCTCCTGCGGCTGCGCCCGGTTGCGGACGTATGGGTCCTCGAGGATGTCCTCGAGCGCCCGCCCGCGCTGGTGCTCGCGGATCACGTAGGTGGCGAGCCGGTCTTCCTGCGACGAGCGGGTGAACAGGAACGAAAACGGGTTGCGAAAGATGTCCGCGAGCCTGCCCATTGCCGCGATGCTAGCGCCGTTAGAGTCCGGCCCGTGAGAAAGCCGACGGCCGCCCGCTTCGCCGAGCGTGAGGTGCACGGCGTCGACGACCGCGGCGAGTCCGAGCGGATCGTGATCTGGATCGAGCGGCTGCCCGGGGCGACCTGGGCGGTCGGTCGGGCGGTCAACCCGCAGCACCGGCGCAGCGACGAGGCCCGGCGCGACGACTACATCTTCCAGGGCTTCGAGCTGAGCGACGCGCTGGTCGCGGCGAACGAAGCGCTCGAGGACGACACGGTCGTCTCCGAGCAGGACGGCAGCGCGGCGAAGGTCAAGCCGTTCGTACGCGAGGAGCTGCTCGGCCCGCTCGAGCGCTGGTTCTTCGGGAGGTAGCTACTTCGGCCACTGGAGCTTCGCGTTGGGAATCGGGTCCCCGTGCGGGTCGTGCGTCGGATAGCCGAGGGCGCTGTCGATCTTCGCCTCCAGCTCCTCCGAGAGCACGTGCTCCAGGCGGTCGGCCTCCTCGTGGACGGCGTCCACGTGGAGGCCGAGCGTGTCGGCGAGGTAGAGCTCGAGCAGCCGATGGTGCCGGATCACCTCGACGGCGACCTTCTCGCCGGCACGCGTGAGGCGGACGCCGCGGTAGGGCGCGTGCTCGACGAGCTCCAGCGCGGCGAGTTTCTTGACCATCGCGCTGGCCGAGGCGGGCGAGACCTTCTGCTCGCGTGCCAGCGCTGTCACCGAGACGCGGCCCTCCCCGGTCTGGAGGTGGTAGAGCGCCTTCAGGTAGTCCTGGATCGCGTCGCTGAGCGCAAGCTTCGGCACCCGTCAAGTGTACGGCGGCATTGCGGTAGCCTCCCGCCCTCGATGCTGATCCACCTTGGCCACAGCCCGGATCCCGACGACGCGTTCATGTTCTGGGGCCTCGCCTCGGGCGAGGTCGACCCGCGCCGCTTCGAGTTCGAGCATGTCCTGAAGGACATCCAGACGCTCAACACCTGGGCGCTCGACGGCAAGCTCGAGGTCTCGGCGATCTCACTGGCCGCGTACCCGCTCGTGCAGGATGGCTACGTGCTCTTGCCGCACGGCGCTTCGATGGGGTCGGGCTACGGGCCGATCCTCGTCGCGCGCGAGGAGATGTCGGCCGCCGACGCGCGCGGCGTCGAGATCGCTGTCCCGGGCGAGCTGACGACCGCGTTCCTCGTTCTGAAGATGTGCCTCGGGCCGTTCCGCTACCGCGCCGTGCCGTTCGACGCGATCATCGACGAGGTCAAGTCGGGCCGCGCCGACGCTGGGCTGCTGATCCACGAGGGCCAGCTCACCTACGAGGCCGAAGGCTTGAAGAAGGTCGTCGACCTGGGCGAGTGGTGGCTGCTGGAGACGGGCCTGCCGCTGCCGCTCGGCGCGAACGTCGCCCGGCGCGACGTCGGTGCCGAGAACCTGTTCGAGCTCTCGGACGTGCTTCGAGACTCGATCCAGGCGGGGCTCGACAACCGCGACGAGGCGATGGAGTACGCAATGCAGTTCGGGCGCGGGCTCGACACCGAGCTCGCCGACCGTTTTGTCGGCATGTACGTGAACGAGCTGACGTGCGATTACGGCGACGAAGGCCGGCAGGCCGTGCGTGAGCTGCTGCAGCGCGCCGAGGCGCTCGGGACGTACGACCGGCCCGTTCGCGTCGAGTTCGTGGGCTAGCGTTGGCGGCGTGAGCCGCGCGGTCGTCCTTTCTGCAGTCCGCACGCCCGTCGGGCGATACGGCGGCGCGCTCGCGGGTGAGCGGCCCGACGACCTGGCTGCGCTCGTGATCGGCGAGGCGGTCTCGCGGGCGGGCGTGGCAGCCGACGAGATCGAAGACGTCTACTTCGGCGCGGCGAACCAGGCGGGCGAGGACAACCGCAACGTCGCGCGGCTCGCGGCACTCTTGGCCGGTCTGCCCGAGTCGGTCGCTGGCGTGACCGTCAACCGGCTCTGCGCGTCGGGGCTTTCGGCGGTCGTCGGCGCTTGCCACGCGATCGCGGCCGGAGACGGCGAGCTGTTCGTCGCGGGCGGGGTCGAGTCGATGTCGCGGGCGCCGTTCGTCTACGGCAAGGCCGAGCGGCCGTTCCCGCGCGGCGAGCAGACGGCCTGGGACACGACGCTCGGCTGGCGCTTTCCCAATCCGCGCTTCGAGGCGATGTACCCGCTCGAGTCGATGGGCGAGACGGGCGAGAACGTGGCCGAGCGCTACGGCGTCTCGCGCGAGGAGCAGGACGCGTTCGCGTTGCAGTCGCAGCGCCGCTGGGCGGCCGCCGACGCGGACGGGCGGTTCGCCGAGGAGCTCGTCCCCGTCGGGGACGTCGTGCGCGACGAGCACCCGCGGCCTGACACCGACGAAGAGAAGCTGGCGGGGTTGAAACCGGCCTTCCGCGAGGGCGGGACCGTCACCGCCGGCAACTCGAGCGGGATCAACGACGGCGCGGCGGCGCTCGTGATCGCGAGCGAGGAGCGGGCGCGCGAGCTCGGCGCCGAGCCGCTCGGCGCGTTCGTCGGCTCCGCGGTCGCCGGGGTCGACCCGCGTGTGATGGGGATCGGGCCGTTGCCGGCCGTGCAGAAGCTGCTCGGCCGCACGGGCGTCGAGGTCGCCGAGCTCGACCTGGTCGAGCTGAACGAGGCGTTCGCCTCGCAGAGCCTCGTCGTGATCCGCGAGCTCGGGCTCGACCCGGAGAAGGTCAACGTCAACGGCGGCGCGATCGCGCTCGGCCATCCGCTCGGGATGAGCGGCGCGCGCCTCGTGGTGACGCTGCTGCACGAGCTTCGCCGGCGCGGCGGCCGCTACGGGCTCGCGACGTTGTGCGTGGGCGTTGGCCAGGGCCAGGCGGCCCTGTTCCAACGAGGTGGTTAAGACGGCCGCACCGGCGAAGCCGCCACGGCCTCTAGACGGCGGCGACAAGCGCCACCTCGGCGAGCGTGGCTGACGCGGTCGAGCGCTACCTCGAGCTGGGGTTGCGGCTCGGGCGGCATGCGGACGACCTCGTCGACTCGTACTACGGGTCGGCTGAGCTGGCTAGCCGCGTCGAGGCGGAGGAGCTGCGTCCCCCGGCCGCGCTGGCCGAGGACGCGGCGGCACTGGCCGCAGAGCTCGAGGACGATCCGTGGCTTGTCGCGCAAGTGCGCGCGCTCGAGGCGAACGCGCGCAAGCTTGCTGGCGAGCAGCTCGAGTACGCGGAGGAAGGTTTGCTCGTGTACGGGATCGAGCCGCGCTGGCACGACGAAGAGCCGTTCCGGCAGGCTGCGGCAGAGCTCGAGGAGGCGCTGCCGGGAAGCGGCGAGCTGCGTGAGCGCTACGCGCGCTGGTTCGAGGAGACCGCGATCCCGGCGGGGCTCGTCGAGCAGGCGCTCCTCGACGCGGCCGCCGAGTTGCGGCGGCTGACGCGCGAGCAGGTCGGGCTGCCGGAGGGCGAGGAGTTCGAGCTCGAGCTCGTGACCGGCGAGCGCTGGCTCGGCTATGCGCGCTACCTCGGCGGCTTGCGCACGGGGATCCGGGTCAATGTCGATCTGCCGCTGCCGGCGGCCGACCTCGTGTTGCTCACCTCGCACGAGATCTACGGCGGCCATCACACGCACCGGGTCTGGCAGGAGGTCGAGCTCGTCCGAGGTCGGGGGCAGGTGGAGCGGACGCTCGAGCTGCTCTGGTCGCCGGAGGCGGTCATCTCGGAAGGGATCGCGATGACCGGCCCCGAGCTTCTCGCCGGCGATGGGCAGGAGCTCGCGGCGGAGGTGCTCGGGCGGCTCGGCTTCGCCTACGACGCCGAGGTCGGCTCACGGGTCATGAAGGCTCGCGAGTCGTTGCGCCCGATCGCCGCGAACGTGGCGATGCTGCTCAATGACCGCGGCGCTTCGCCCGAGGAGGCGCGTGAGTACTCGGCCACGTGGTCACTTCAGCCGGACGACCGCGTGGCCAAGCAGATCGACTCGCAGTTGCGGAGCCCGTCGCCTCCTTACCAGCACACGTACTGGCAGGGTCAGGAGCTCGTCGCTGAGCACGTCGGCGGCGACCCCGCGCGCTTCCGCGAGCTGCTGACGGCGCGGGTGCTTCCTTCCGAGCTGGCGGGCGCTGCATAGTGCGGCAGAGCGTCAGCCTCGTCACCCTCGGTGTCTCCGACTACGGTCGCGCGAAGGCCTTCTACGAAGCGCTCGGCTGGTCGGTCACCTGGGAGGCCGAGGAGACCGCCTTCTTCCAGGCGAACGGTGTCGTGCTCGTGCTCTGGAGCCGCGCGAAGCTCGCTGCGGACATCGGCATCGCTGACGAGGCGGCGGCCCGGGGCGGCATCGCTCTGGCCCACAACGTTGGCTCGCGCGACGAGGTGCACGAGGTGGTCGAGCTGGCCAGAAGGAGCGGCGCGGAAGTGACGCGAGAGCCGGCGGAGACCTTCTACGGCGGTTACGCGGGTGTCTTCCGGGACCTCGACGGCCACGCCTGGGAGATCGCGCACAACCCGGGCTTCGGCTTGCAGGACGACGGGAGCGTGACGCTCCCCTCGTAGCCGGCCGACCGCGCCCTCCGGCGGGGACTGTCCCCGGGTCGGGGCTTTGGGACACGGCTGAGCTGTAAGCAATTTGTGCCGATCTATCCACAGATCGGCTCTATCAGCGGCGGATGCGGCACTCTCGGACGACGACGCGCCGGCGCAGGGCAGAAACGCCTGCACGCGGTGCCGTTGGTCCCTGCGTCGCACCGCTGCCGCAGACGGGAAACTCGGTATCTTCCGGCCCTGATGGCGGTCGCGACCGAGCGGGAGTACGGGCTCTTCATCAACGGCGAGACCGCCGAGCCTGCCTCAGGCGAGCTGCGTGAGCTGACCGAGCCCGCGACCGGCGATCCGCTGGCCAAAGCAGCCGTGGCGAACGAGCAGGACGTCGACCGCGCCGTCGACGCCGCCAGGGCCGCACTCGACGGCGACTGGGGCCGCACCGCCCCCACCGAGCGCTCGCGCCTCCTCCACGCCCTTGCCGACGCGCTCGTCGCCAACCGCAAGGAGCTGGCCGAGCTCGAGGCGCGCAACGTCGGCAAGGCGATCTCGTCGGTCAAGGCCGAGCTCGCTCAGGCGGTCGAGAACTTCCGCTTCTACGGCTCCGCGATCGCCTCGATCGCCGGACGCTCGAACCCGGTCGGCGGCTCGCTGCTCTTCTATTCGCTGAAGGAGCCGGTGGGCGTCTGCGGCCAGATCGTGCCGTGGAACTACCCACTGATGATGACCACCTGGAAGCTGGCGCCCGCCCTCGCCGCCGGCTGCACGATCGTGCTGAAGCCGGACTCCGCGACGCCGCTCTCGGCGCTGCGGATGGCCGAGCTCGCCAGCGAGGTCGGCTTCCCGCCGGGCACGATCAACGTCGTCCCTGGCCCCGGCCCGACCGTCGGTGCGCACCTAGTCAAGCACCCAGGCGTCGAGAAGGTCGCCTTCACCGGCTCGACCGCGACCGGGGCAGAGATCATGCGGCTCGCCTCCGACGGGATCAAGCGCTTGATCCTGGAGCTCGGCGGCAAGAGCCCGAACCTCGTCTTCGCGGACGCGAACCTCGACGACGCGATCCCGAGCTCGGTCTGGTCGATCTACTACTCGGCCGGCCAGAGCTGCGAGGCGCGTTCGCGCGTGCTCGTGGAGAGCTCGATCTACGACGACTTCGTCGCGCGGTTCTCCGAGGCCGCCGCCAGCCTCAAGGTCGGCGACCCGCTCGACCCCGAGACCCAGGTCGGCTCGCTGATCTCGAACGAGCACCGCGACCGCGTCCACGGCTACGTCGAGACCGGCCGCGAGGAGGGCGCCGAGGTCGTCACCGGCGGCAAGCCTCCCGACGGCAGCGGCGCTTTCTACCCGCCGACCGTGCTCGCGCAGGTCGACAACTCGATGCGCGTCGCGCAGGAGGAGATCTTCGGCCCGGTGGTGACGGTGATCCCCTTCGAGGACGAGAAGGACGCGACCCGAATCGCCAACGACGTGCGCTACGGCCTGATGGCGACGGTCTGGACTGGCGACCCCGGCCGCGGGCACCGGCTCGCGCGGCGGATCAAGGCCGGCACGGTCGGAATCAACATGCCGTTCACGGCCTTCCCCGGCATTCCGTTCGGTGGCTACAAGCAGTCGGGCTTTGGCCGCGAGCTCGGGCTCGAGACGCTCGACGACTATCTCGAGACGAAGAGCGTGATCGTCTCCACGAGCCCGAAGCCGTTCAACCCGTTCGGCCTCTAGACGGCCGAATCGAGGAACTCGGCGCCACCGGCCTCGGGCGGCGCGCCGTACGCGTAGAGCAGGACGTCGGCGTCGCCGTGGTTGGCAAGCTGCAGCACGGTGCCGGACTCGACGTGGACGACGCCGCCTTTCGGCACCTCGACCCGCTCTGGCGGGTCGCCGAGGTACATCGTCAGCGTGCCGTCGACCACGACGAAGGTCTCCTCCTGGATCGTGTCGCGATGCCGGCGCCCCTTCGCGCCCGGCGGGTAGCGCCACATGCTCCCGCGCGTGTGCTCGAAGCCGAGCACGTCGCTGAGCCCGGCGACGTAACGGGCGTTGCCGCCCGGCTCGGGCTCGCGCTCGACCCACTCGAGCTCGTCGGGGATGACGACGTGGAAGGCCACGCCGCCAGCCTAGCGGTGCGTGGCGCGTTAGCGTTCGGCCCGTGCTGAGCCGCTACCGCTGGCTGGTCCTGGCCGCCGGGACCGCGGCCCAGACCTCCTTCTCCGCCGTGATCATCGGACTACCCGTGCTCGCCCCGACCCTGCGCGACGAGCATTCGCTCAGTCTCGTGCAGGTCGGCGTCGTGCTCGACAGCCTCTGGATCGGAACGCTGCTGACACTGTTGCCGTGGGGGCTGCTCGCCGACCGGCGTGGTGAGCGGTTGGTGCTCGCGACCGGGCTGACGGCGTGCGCCGGCGCGCTGGTCGCCGCCGGTTACGCGGCCGCCTTCGGGCCGCTGATCGTGCTGATCCTCCTTGCCGGGGCGGCCGGTGCGAGCGTGAACGCGGCGAGCGGCCGCGCAGTGATGCAGTGGTTCCCGTCGAACGAGCGTGGCTTCGCCCTGGGCATCAGGCAGACGGCGATCCCGGTCGGCGGGCTGATCTCGGCACTCGTCCTGCCCCTGCTCGGCCTGCGTGCCGCCTTCGTCTTCCTGGCCGCGCTTTGCCTGGCCGGCGCGGCCTTCGGCGGGGCAGTGATCCGCGACCGGCAGGGCCACACCGAGGACGACCTGCTCGAGCCGCGCGGCCTCGAAGCGACCTTGCGCGACCACCGGCTCTGGCTGCTCTGCACGGGCAGCAGCTTCTACCTCGTCGCGCAGCTCGCGCTGATCAGCTTCCTCGTCCTCTTCCTGCACGACGAGCGCGGGCTCTCGGCGGCGGCGGCGGCCGGCGTGCTCGGTGGCGCCCAGGTGGTCGCGGCCGGGATGCGGATCGGCAGCGGGATCTGGTCCGACCGGATCGGGTCGCGGATCAGGCCGCTGCTCCTCGTCGGGCTCGGCAGCAGCGTCACGTTGGCCGTCGTGGCGGCCGTGCTCTCGGCCCCGCTCGTGCTGCTCATCCCCGCGATGGTGGTCGCCGGCGGGCTGTCGATGGCCTGGAACGGGCTCTCCTTCACGGCGGCGGCGGAGATCGCCGGCCGCAGCCGCAGCGGCGCAGCGCTGGGGATGCAGCAGAGCGCGCTGGCCGCAGCGGGCGCGATCGTGCCGCCGGCCTTCGCCGCCGTGGTCGCCGCCAGCTCGTGGCGGATCGGCTTCGCCGGCGCGGCCGTCTTTCCGCTCGCGGGCGTCCTGCTGCTGCGGCCGCTGCGGGCTTAGGCTGTGGGCGTGCGCGTTCTGGAGCGTCTCGACCGGCTCTACGCGATCGGCGGCGGGCCGGGCGCGAACCGGCTGGGCGGGACTCGCGAGGAGGACGAGGCGCACGAGCTGGTCGCCGGCTGGATGCGGGAGGCCGGCCTGGAGGTCGAGGCCGACGGCGCCGGGAATCTCTTCGGACGGCTACGCGGCCGCCGGCCGGAGCTGCCCGAGGTGTGGACCGGCTCGCATCTCGACTCGGTGCCGCATGGCGGCCGTTTCGACGGCGCGCTCGGAGTGGTCGCGGGGCTTGAGGCCGTCGAGCTTCTGGGGCAGCGCGAGCGGACGCTGGTCGTCGTCGCCTTCCGTGACGAGGAGGGCTGCACAGGCCCCGGCTGTCGCGGGTCGCGCTCGCTCTGCTCGGGCAGCCTCGATCCGGTGCCGGCCGCGTTCGTCGAGCTGCACATCGAGCAGGGGCCGCTGCTCGCGGAGGCGGGAGCGCCGCTGGGAGTGGTCACCGGGATTGCGGCGACCGCACGCGGCGAGGTCGTGTTCGAGGGCCGCGAGGGACATGCCGGGACGACGCCGATGTTAGGGCGGGAGGACGCGCTCGTTGCCGCTGCGGAGTTCGTGCTGCGCCTGCGCGACAGGGCGACCGGGGTCGACGGTGCGGTCGCGACTGTCGGGCGACTCGCAGTCGAGCCGGGCGCGTCGAACGTGATCCCCTCGCGCGTCACGCTGAGCGCAGACATTCGGGCGCCGGACGACGAGCGGCTCGAGCAGGTCGCCGCGATCGTGCCGGCCGAGCTTTCGCGCAGCCGGGCAGTACCGATGTCGTCCGGGCCGACGACGGCGCTGCTGGAGCAGCTCGCTGCGCTCGGGCTGCCGGCGGTTGAGCTGCTCTCAGGAGCCGGTCACGACGCCGGCGTCCTGGCCGCGGCCGGCGTGCCGGCCGCAATGCTCTTCGTCCGCAGCCTGAACGGCGGGATCAGCCACTCGCCTGACGAGCACTCCGCCGACGAGGACGTCGAGCTGGCCGTGGACGTGCTGACGGGCGCACTCGACCGGCTCGCGCCGGCTGTGGACGAATAGACCCAGTTCCGGCACGTATCCGTCACGGACACACGCGCTTTCCCGCGATACGCTCGAAGCGGGTGGCGGGTGGACGAACCTTCTCCCCACCCAGAGATGGGTGGGGTGGTTTCTTGGCGGCTCAGCTTTCGGCGGCGCGCAACGGCTGGGCGCCTTCCCAGAGGACCTTGCGGCCAAGCTCGCCCAGCTGCTCGACGCCCTCAAGCACCGTCGCAAAGTGGTTGCCCGCGAGCAACCCGGCCTTGCTCGCGAACGCGGTCGGGCCGTACGGGAACAGGATCTCCGTCTCGCTGACCCCGCCCGGATAGAAGAGCAGCTGTCCGGGCGCCGGGTAACACGTGGCGTTCTCGGGCCCGAAGCCGACGTCGAGGTCGCCGAACGGGATCCAGCAGGACTCACCGCTCCAACGCGCATGGATGATCCGGCTCTCGAGCGGCAGCAGCCGCCGGAATGCGGCCACCGTCGCCGGCGCGAGCTCCTCCTCGAGGCGCGCGACGAACCGGTAGTCGCCCGAGACGATCTCCAGCACGGCCTAAGGCGCTCGCTTGCGACGCCGACCGAGGCCGGGCCGGCTTGGCCGGCGCGGCCGCATTACACACCGTCTTGGATGCAGAACGACCTTCCTCTCTTCTCGAACTCGATTGCGAACCTACTTGATCCGCGCGCCGGCGCGGATCCAGGCGCCGAGCTCGTCGCGCTCGGCCTGCGTCATCCCGGTCGCGTTCCCGAGCGGCATCAGTTGCGAGTCGACCGCCACACGCTTGATCGCCTCGGCCTGCGCGTGGATCTGGGCTGCCGTGTCGAGCTCGATCCCGAGCGGCGCGGCGGCAACGCGCGTCGGGTGCGCCGAATGGCAGGGCACGCAACGCTGCTGGACGATCGCTTCCGCCTGCGCGAACGACACCGAGCCGGACGCCACGGCCGTCCCGCCGGAGCCGCCGGTTGGCCGGATCGCGACGGCGACTGCGGCGATTCCGAGCGCTGCCGTCAGCGGGATCCACCAAACGTTCCGGCCAGCGTGCCGCAGGTTGAAGAAGTGACGGATCCACGCTCCGATCGCCATCAGCGCGACCAGCACGAGCCACGAGTAGCTGTGCGTGTACGCGGCCGGGAAGTGGTTGCTCAGCATCGCGAACACCACCGGCAACGTCAGGTAGTTGTTGTGCACCGAGCGCCGCTTGGCCTCGAGCGCCGGGCCGGGGTCGGGGTCGCGGTAGGCCTCCTTCGCGCGGATCAGCCCACGGTGTGCCGGGATGATCACGAAGAAGACGTTCGCGACCATGATCGTCCCGAGCATCGCGCCCACCTGCACATAGGCGGCTCGAGGCGCGAACAGCTCGGTTGCACCCCACGCGGCGAGCGTCGTCAGGCCGAGCAGCGCCGCGGTCAGCACAACCTCGTTCCGCGTCGCGCGGCAGAGCCCGTCGTAGACGAGCCACGCGACCCCGAGCAAGGCGACGCTGACTGTGATCGACCAGCCCGTCCCGAGCGGCCCGCCCGGCAGGACGAGGTACGTGGTCGCGTTGAAGTAGTAGAGGAAGACGAGCAGGGCGAAGCCGGAGAGCCAGGTCGTGTACGCCTCCCACTTGAACCAGTGCAGGACGTCGGGCAGCCGCGGCGGGGCGGGCACGAACTTCTCGATGCGGTAGAAGCCGCCGCCGTGGATCTCCCAGGAGACGTTCTCGCGCAGGTGGTTGTCGAGCGCGACGAAGTAGAACGACGTCCCGATCCAGACGATCCCGGCCATCACGTGCAACCAGCGCGCCAGGAACGAGAGCCATTCGTTCGCGTACGGGTCCACCTAGCCGCGCTCCCAGCGGTCGCGTGCGATCGCGACCAGCTCGCCGAGTGCGGTCTCCAGCTCTTCCTCGCGCGTCCGCTCGAGCCGCCCGCGCAGGACCTCCAGGATCTCCAGCTTCTGCCGGCCGTTCACGAAGACGACGAAGCGGAAGCCGAACTTCTCCTCGTAGACCTGGTTCAGGTACGCGAGCTCGGTCAGGATCACCGGGTCGGCGTCCGCGCCCTGCTCGGCGGCCGAGCGCTCCGAGAGGCTGGCCCGCGCGCCGATTGCCGGATGCGCGTCGAGTGCCTCGAGCTTGTCCGCCGCGGACAGCTCGGCGAGCACCTCGGGCGCCGCCTCGAGCGGGTGCTTGCGCCCTGCCAGCAGCTCGACCAGCCTCGTGCGTCCCTCGAAGAGCTCCGCGAGCTCCTCGACGCTCAGCTGCCGCGGTAGCTCACGCATCCGAACGAGGACACGAGCAAGGGCACGTGATGGTGGCCGTCCTCCAGCTCCAGCTCGAGCTCGACACGCCGGAAGTACGGCGAGGGCGGCTCGAAGGCGAGGCGGTAGCGGCCGGGTTCCAGCTCCTCGGCCAGCCGGGCGCGCCCGTCGGCGTCGGTCTCGGCGCTCGCCACGAGCTCGTCGCCGCTGCGCAGCTCGACGCGCACGCCGCTGCCGGGCCGGCCCCGCTCGGTGTCGAGAACGTGCGTCGAGAGCGAGACGCTCATCCCGAGAACTTCTCCGCCACGCGTCGGTGCTCCTGCGCGATCTCGGCTTCGTCGGCGCGCACCAGCCTGCCCTCGCGCACCACGTCCTCGCCGGCGACAACCAGCCGCTCGACGCGATGCGGGCCGCTGAGCACGAGCCCGGCGACCGGGTCGTCGGCGCCGGCGAGCTCGAGCCCGTCCAGGCGCCAGACGGCGAGGTCGGCGCTCTTGCCCGGCTCGAGCGAGCCGAGGTCGTCGCGCTTCAGCACCGCCGCACTGCCGCGCGTGCCGAGCCGCAGGGCCTCGCGGGCGGTCAGCGCCGCCGGCCCGCCGCGGCCTCGCGCGACGAGCAGCGCCTGCTTGACCTCGAGGAACAGGTCGCCGCGTTCGTTCGAGGCCGAGCCGTCGACGCCGAGCCCAACCCGGACGCTCGCGTCGAGCAGCGCCCGCACCGGCGCCACGCCCGCCCCGAGCCGCAGATTCGACGACGGACAGTGCGCGACCCCCGTGCCCGTCTCGCCGAAGCGCGCGATGTCGGCGTCGGAGAGATGGACGCAGTGCGCGCACCAGACGTCGCCGTCCAGCCAGCCGAGCTGCTCGAGGTACTCGACCGGCCGGCAGCCGTAGAGCTCCTGGCAGTACGCCTCCTCCTCGACCGTCTCGGCAAGGTGCGTGTGCAGCGTCAGCCCGAGCTTCCGCGCCAGCTCGGCCGACTGCCGCATCAGGTCGCCGGTGACCGAGAACGGCGAGCACGGCGCGACCACGAGCTCCGGGTAGCGCGCGGCCAGGCGCTCGGTCTCGGCCAGGATCTCGTCGGCGTCCTCGACGAGCGAGTCCGGCGGAAGCCCTCCGTCAGACTCGCCCAGGTCCATGGAGCCACGCGAGGGCACTAGCCGCACGCCCAGCTCGCGTGCCGCGGTCATCTCCGCCTCGATCAGGTCGCCTGCTCCGCGCGGAAAGAGGTAGTGGTGGTCGAAGACGGTTGTGCAGCCCGAGAGCGCGAGCTCGGCCAGGCCGGTGCGAGCGGCGGCATGCTCGCTCTCCTCGTCGAGCCGCGCCCAGATCGGGTAGAGCGTCTTCAGCCACGTGAACAGGTCGGCTTCCTGCGCCCGCGCGCGCGTGAGTGTCTGGTAGAGATGGTGGTGGGTGTTGACGAGGCCGGGCGTGACGACGGCGCCGGCGAGATCGACCCGTTCGTCGGCCTCGGGCTCCGAGCCGCCTCCCGTGGCCGCGACGAGCCCGTCCTCGACCAGCACCCAGCCGTCCTCGTGCTCGGTACCCGCGTCGTCCATCACGACGACGTAGGCGTTGCGGAACAGCCGCTTCACGCGCGGAGGGGCACCAGCTCGAAGCGGTCGACGTCCACGAGCCCACGGTCGGTGATCTTCAGCGACGGGATCACGGAGAGGGCGAGGAAGGACATCGTCTGGAACGGCGACGGCAGCGTGCAGCCGAGCTTCGCCGCCGCCTCGATGCAGCCACGGCTCGCGGTGACCACCTCGTCGAGCGGCGCCTCCGAGATCAGGCCCGCGACCGGCAGCGCCAGTTCGGCGCGCACGCCGCGGTCCTCGACGACGACCACGCCGCCGCCGATCTCGGTCAGGCGTCCGATCGCGCGGGCCATGTCGTGGTCCTCCATCCCGACGACGACGATGTTGTGCGCGTCGTGGGCGAAGGTCGAGGCGAGCGCGCCCGACCGGAGATCGAACCCGCGCACGAGGCCGACGGCCATGCGGCCCGTGCCGAGGTGGCGCTCGACCACCGCGATCTTCGCGAGGCCGTTTCCCGCAACCGCTTGCCCGTCCTCGACGAGCGGCTCCTCGACGAGCCCCTCGGTCACGATCTGGTCCGGGATCACGCCGATCACGCGCGCCGGCCCGCCCTCCCAGGGGATCGTGAAGTCACGGGCGGCGACGTGGCGGACGCGGACGGTGTGCTTGACCCACTCCGGCACGTCCGGCCGCTCGATCTCGCCGACCGGCCGGCCGCGCTTGAGCACCGTCTCCGGGACGAACGACTCGAGGTCCGGGAGCAGCGAGCAGGTCGGCCTGGTAGCCCGGGCGCGATCGCGCCGAGGTGCCGGAGGCCGTGCCAGGTCGCCGGGTTCAGCGTCGCCAGCACGAGCGCGTCCTCCGGGCGCGATCCCTGCCGCGACCGCGTCGCGCACCATCGAGTTGATGTGCCCGTCCTCGGCGATGTGCTCGGGCTCGCGGTCGTCGGTGCAGAAGGCGATCCGCTCGGTGCCGAGCTCCTGCACGAGCGGCAGCAGCGCCTGCAGGTTCCGCGCCGCCGAGGCCTCGCGGATCAAGAGCCACATCCCGGTCGCGCAGCCGCTCGCGCCCTTCCTCTGGCAGTGGAGGCCTCGTGGTCGGAGTAGATCCCGGCCGCGGCGTAGGCGTTCAGGTGCTTGCCGAGCACGCCGGGCGCGTGGCCGTCGACGTGCTCGGCGCCGGGCAGCCGCAGCTTGGCGAGCTCGTGCTCGTCGCCGGAGACGACGCCGGGGAAGTTCATCATCTCCGCGAGCCCGATCACCCGACGCCGGCGGAGCAGGCCCTCGAGGTCGCCGGGCGAGAGCGGCCGTCGCGGCGACTCGAACTACCGAGGCCGGCACGCAGGACGACGCCATGAAGAAGACGTCCAGCGGCAGGTCGCCGCAGACGTCCAGCAGCCAGTGCACGCCGTCGGTCCCGAGCACGTTGGCGATCTCGTGCGGGTCGGCGACGACGGTGGTCGTGCCCAGCGGCAGCACCAGCCTGGCGAACTCGTCGACGAGCAGCTTCGTCGACTCCAGGTGCATGTGCGCGTCGACGAAGCCGGGCACGACGAAGCGGCCCGCCGCGTCGAGCACCTCGTCGCCGTCGTAGTCGCCCAGGCCGGCGACAAAGCCGTCGACGATGGCCACGTCCGCCTCCAGCCACTCGCGCGTGAAGACCGAGAACACGCGCCCGCCACGAACGACGAGCTCGGCGGGCTCGTCGCCGCGGGCCACGGCGAGCCGTCGTGCGAGGTCTGGCATGGATGGAACTTACTGGGTCGAAGTAGATTTGCCGTCGTGGAAGTCCTGACTCCCCGCGGGCTGGACGAGGCGCTGGCGCTGAAGGCCGAGCGGCCCGACGCCGTGCCGATCCAGGGCGGCACCGACGTGATGGTCGAGCTCAACTTCGATCGCGCGCGGCCGCCGGCGCTGCTGAACCTGAACGAGGTGCCCGAGCTGCGCGGGCATGCGGGCGAGAACGGGACGCTGCGGCTCGGCTCAGGGCTGACCTACACCGAGGTGATGGGCCTCGCCGAGCCGCTGCTCGCGCTGGCGGAGGCCTCGCGTACGGTCGGCGGGCCGCAGGTCCGCAACCGCGGCACGATCGGCGGCAACCTCGGCACGGCCTCGCCCGCCGGTGACGCGCTACCGCCGCTGCTCGTCTACGGCGCGGAGGTCGAGCTCGCTTCGATCCGCGGCTCGCGTTTCGTGCCGTTGCGCGAGTTCCTCGTCGGCCCGAAGCGGAACGCCCTCGAGCAGGACGAGCTGATCGTCGCCGTCCGGATTCCCGTGCCCGGGCCGAGGCAGACGTTCATGAAGGTCGGGCCGCGCAACGCGATGGTGATCGCGGTCGTCTCGCTCGCGCTGGTCGTGGATGGCGACGAGCTGCGTGCCTCCTACGGCTCGGCGGGCCCCGTGCCGGGGCTCGTCACGGCTCCGGTCGAGGAGCGCGACACCTTCGCGGAGCAGGTGTCCGAGGCGGCGAGCCCGATCGACGACGTGCGCGGCACGGCCCGCTACCGGCGGCACGCTTTGCGCGTGCTGACCGAGCGCGCGCTCGAACGGAGCCTGGCTTGAGGATTTCGCTCACGGTCAACGGGGAGCAGCAAGAGACCGAGATCTGGGAAGGCGAGAGCCTGCTCTTCGCCCTGCGCGAGCGGCTCGGCCAGCCCGGCTCGAAGAACGCGTGCGAGCAGGGCGAGTGCGGCTCGTGCTCGGTGCTGCTCGACGGCACGCTCGTCTGCGCGTGTCTCGTGCTGGCCGCCCAGGCGGACGGCCATCAGGTCGTCACCGTCGAAGGGCTTGGCCGGGCCGAGGAGCTCCATCCCGTACAGCAGGCGTTCAGCGAGACCGGCGCGGTGCAGTGCGGCTTCTGCACGCCGGGGCTGATCGTCGCCACCGCCGACCTGCTCGCCCGCAACGCCGCCCCGAACGACGACGAGATCCGCGAGGCGCTTTCGGGCAACCTCTGCCGCTGCACCGGCTACGCGAAGATCTTCGACGCGGTCAGGCTGGCGGCGGAGCGATGAGCACGACCGCCCGCAGGCTCGAGCTTGGCCGAATCGGCGAGGCGGTCAAGCGCGTCGACGCGATCCCGAAGGTGACCGGTGAGTTCGCCTACGCGAGTGACCTGTTCGCGGCCGGGATGCTCTGGGGCCAGACCGTCCGCAGCCCACACGCGCACGCGCGAATCGTCGAAATCGACATCTCCGAGGCGCTGGCGATGGCCGGCGTCCACGCGGTGCTCACGCACGCCGACGTGCCGGGCGCAAAGACCTACGGGCTCGAGTTCCCGGACCAGCCGGTGCTCGCGATCGACAAGGTGCGCTACTTCGGCGAGCCGGTCGCGCTGGTCGCGGCCGAGCACCCGGAGCAAGCGCGGCGGGCGGCCGAGAAGGTGCGCGTCGAGTACGAGCCGCTCGAGCCGGTGACCGACATGGAGCGGGCCGTCGAGCAGCCGCCGATTCACGACGAGGACCCAACCGCCGGCCAGGGCTTCCGCGACGACCCGCGGCCGAACGTGCTGCGTTCGATCGTGATCCGCCACGGCGACCCGGAGGCCGCAGGCGAGGTCAGCGTCGAGGGGGTCTACGAGCTCGGGATCCAGGACCAGGCCTTCCTCGGGCCCGAGTCCGGGCTCGCGGTCCCGGACGGTGAGGGCGGCGTCGACGTCTACGTGGCGACGCAGTGGCTGCACGTCGACCGCGATCAGGTCGCGCCCTGCCTCGGACTCGAGCCCGAGCAGGTGCGGATCCACCTTGCCGGGGTCGGCGGCGCCTTTGGCGGGCGCGAGGACCTCTCGATGCAGGTCCACGGCGCGATGCTCGCGCTGCACACCGAGCGGCCCGTGAAGATCGTCTACTCGCGCGAGGAGTCGTTCGTCGGCCACGTTCACCGGCACCCGGCCAAAATCTGGATGGAGCACCGCGCGACCCGCGACGGGAAGCTCGTCAACGTTCGCGCGCGGATCCTGCTCGACGGCGGGGCGTACGCCTCGTCGAGCGCGGCGGTCTGCTCGAACGCGGCTGCGTTCGCGGTCGGTCCGTACAAGGTCGAGAACGCGCTGATCGAGTCGACCTGCGTCTACTCGAACAACCCGCCTTGCGGCGCGATGCGCGGCTTCGGCGCCGTGCAGGGCTGCTTCGCCCACGAGGCGCAGATGGACAGGCTCGCGGCCGCGCTCGAGATCGACCCGGTCGAGCTGCGGCTGCTGAACGCGCTCGGGCCGGGCGACACGCTGCCGACCGGCCAGCAGGTGACCGGCTCGCTGCCGGTCGCCGAGGTGATCAAGCGCGCCGCCGCGTTGCCGGTGCCCGAGGCCGAGGAGCTGCCGCGCGACCCGATCCGCCTTCCGGGCGGCGCCGGGAACACCACCCACGGCCAGGGCGTCCAGCGCGGGGTCGGCTTCGCGGTCGGCTTCAAGAACGTCTGCTACTCGGAAGGCTTCGACGACACGTGCTCGGCTCGCGTGCGGCTCTGGGTCGGCGCGGACGAGCAGCTCGCCGCCGAGGTGCACTGCGCCGCGGCCGAGGTCGGCCAGGGCGTGACGAACGTGATCCTGCAGGTCGCGCGCATCGAGCTCGGCACGGACGCCGTCGTACTCGCGCCGGGCTCGACCGACGGCGTCGGCTCGGCCGGCTCGGCGTCGGCATCGCGGCTGACCTGGATGACCGCGGGCGCGGTGCGGCTCGCCTGTCAGGACGCGCTCGAGGAGTTCCGCGCGACCGGCAAGGAGGTCGACCTCGAGCGCACCTACCACCACACGCGCACCTTCCCGCTCGATCCCGAGACCGGCCAGGTGAAGGGCGACCGCGTGCACGTGGCGTACATCTGCGCTGCGATGCGCGTGGTCGCAGAGGTGGACGTCGAGCTCGGCCTTTCGCGTGTGGTCTGGATCGGCGCCGCCCAGGACGTCGGTAAGGCGATCAACCCGCAGGCCGTCCACGGCCAGATCGAGGGCGGCACCGCGCAGGGCCTCGGGCTCGCGCTGATGGAGGAGATTCAGACGCGCGACGGCCTGATCACCAACGCGAGCTTCACCGACTACCTGATCCCGACCACGCTCGACATGCCGGTGATCGACGCCGAGCTGGTCGAGGATCCAGAGCCGGACGCGCCCTACGGGGCCAAGGGCGTCGGCGAGCCGCCGACGGTGGTCTCGACGGCCGCGGTCGTCTCGGCGCTACGTGCGGCGAGCGGGCGCGAGCTCAGCCGGGTGCCCGTCCGGCCCGACGAGCTCGCCGGACTCTGACTCGCGGCGCACGACGATCGCGACCGCGATCAGGATCAGCACTGCGCCGGCGATGATGCGGGCGGTGATGGTCTCGTCGAGCACGATCACGCCGAGCGCGATCGCGATCACCGGGTTCACATACGCGTAGGTCGAGACCTGCGCGATCGGCGCGTTCGCGAGCAGCCACGCGTAGGCGGTGTAGCCGACGACCGAGCCGACGAGGATGAGGTAGACGAGCCCGAAGACCGAGCGCGTCGACCAGCCGGATGGGTCGAGCTCCGACGCCGATGTCGTCGCGAGGCCGATCACGGTGAGCACGAGCCCGCCGATGAGCGTCTCGTAGCCTGTCGCGACGAGCGCGTCCTTCGGGACCGGGATCCGCGGCGAGAGGAACGAGCCGAACGCCCACGAGATCGCGGCGAGGACAGTCAGCAAGAGGTAGCCGAGCGGCCCGGAGCCGCCGCCGGGGCGCACGAGCAAGACGATGCCGGCGAAGCCCACGAGCAGGCCGAGCGAGGCGATCCGGTCCGGCCGCTCGCCCGCCGCGAGGCGGAACACCAGTACCCAGAGCGGCACCGACGCGATGATCAGCGAGGTCAGCCCGATCGGGACCTTCTGCTCGGTGATGAAGAGGATCGAGTTCGCGCCGGGCAGCAGCAGGCCGATCAGCGCCGCAGACGCCAGCTCGGCGCGCCGAACCTTGAGGGCAGCGAGGCCGCGCCGCCAGAGCACGACGCCGAAGACGATCAGCCCGACGAGCGTGAAGCGCACACCGGCGCCGAACACCGCCGGGATCGTCTCGCCCGCGAGCTCGATCCCGAGATAGGTCGAGCCCCAGACGATGTAGACGATCCAGAGGGCGACCCAGACCTGGGCGCGGTGACTCACGTGGGTGATAACGCGAGAGTGCCCGCGGAACGTCCGCCGGAAGCGCCGGAGGATCTCAGCGCGAGACGAGCCTCGAGAGCTCGTCTGCCGTGTAGGTGGCGGCAAACGGTGAGCCGTCGGGCTCCAGGGCCAGACCGTTTTCCAGCGGTCCGACGTCCACCGGGTCGAACCCGAGCCGGTCGACGAGCCGCATCACCTCGCGGACAGCCAGCCGGTCGTCGCCGGCGGCGCCGACCGCGATGCGGTCGGGCGTTCCCTTCGGGCGGTGGTGTTCCTCGAGCTCGTGGTAGCCGAGCTGGTTGAGGCTCTTGACCACGCGCGCGGATGGGAAGCGCTTCTGCACGACCACGCTGGTGCCGTCGGCTGCGGTCGCGAGCTCCGGATCTTCGCCGTCCACCGGCTCCCAGTAGTTCATCGCGTCGACGAGGATCTTGCCGGCGAACAGATCGCGTGGAAGCTCGCGGAAGCGATGCGTGGGGACCGCCAGGACGATGATGTCGGCCTGGCCGACGACCTCCTCGGTCGTCGCCGTTCGCGCGCCGGGGGCCAGCACGTCGACGGTCAGCGCGATCACGTCGGGCGGCCCCGACGCGGACATCACAACGTCGTAACCGGCCGCGATGGCGGCGCGTGCGAGTGTCGTGCCGAACTTGCCCGCGCCGACGATGCCGAGCCGCAGATCGTCGGCGTCGCGGCGAGGACCACGTGGCCTGCGGAGTCCATGAACTCGCGACGGTAGTGCTCGCCGATGTTGAAAGAGTCGATTCCGACCGACTCGGCGAGCACGGCCTCCTCGACCGCGTTCCGGATCACCTGGTCGCCGCCGATCTGCTGCCCGGACTCGTCGACGGTCACGGGCAAGAACGTGTCGAGCCCGAACTCAAAGGTCTCCGTGTTTGCCAAATCCAGCTCCTCAAGTGCCTTAGCTCCTTACTTGAGGACTCAAACGTCTCGGTTCACGCCGGTATTCCGGTTCAGCGCTTGAGCGTCAACCCGGCGCCGATTCCGAGCAGCAGGATCCCGGCGATCTTCCACCAGCCGATGCCGACGCGCTCGGCGCCGAGCAAGCCCCAGCGGTCGATCGCGGCGCCGGCGGCGAACTGGCCGGCGAGCAGCGCCGCGACGGTCGCGATCACCCCGATCCGCGAGCCCGCGACCGTGATCGCGAGCACGATGATGATGCTCATCAGCGCGCCGCTCCAGAGCCAGACCGGCTGACGCGCGGCGGCGGCGAACTCGCCGAAGCTCTGGCGCGCGACCAGCATCAGCGCGACCGCGAGCAATGCCGCCAGCGAGGTCGCCCAGGCGAGCGCGCCGAAGACGCCGACGCGGTCGCCGAGCTTGGCCATCACTGCGACCTGCACCGAGCCGGCGACCCCGGCGATGATCGCGAAGAGCACGACGAGGACGTTCACCGCGCGGCGACGCTACCACGCCCACGCGGTACGCTCCCCGCCGTCCTCGACGGAGGGAGTGCTGGATGGTCAGGGCCTTCGTGCTCTACGAGAATGAACCCGATCTGGAGCGGTACGAGCAGCACGCCGAGCTCTGCCGGCAGGTGCCCGGCAGCACGTTCCGGCACGGCAAGGTCTTCGGCGCGCCGATGGGCGAGCCGCCGTACGCCTACTACGCGGAGTGGGAGTTCCCTGACCGCGAGGCGTTCAACGAGGCCGCGCGCACCGAGGAGTTCATGGCGACGGGCAAGGACGCGATGGAGATGGGCGGCCGCTTCCACGTGCTGTTCGCGGACGTCTCGTGAGCCAGCCCGACGCGCCCAGGCCAGTCGCGCCGGAGGAGCTCGGCTTCGAGCGGATCGTCTACGAGAAGTCGCCGCCGCGGGCGACCATCACGCTCAACCGCCCGGAGATCCTGAACGCGTTCGACTACAAGATGCTCCGCGAGATCGCGCGCGCGTGCGAGGACGCGTCGTACGACGACTCGATCCGCGTCGTGGTCGTGACGGGGGCGGGCCGAGCCTTCTGCGTCGGCGCGAACCTGAAGGAGTGGGCCGAGCACTACCTCGGCAAGCCGAATGAGTACTGGAAGTGGTTCGGCGCCTTCAAGGACATGCACGACCGGCTGCGCGAGATCGGCAAGCCGACGCTTGCGCGGATCAACGGGATCGCGGTCGGCGGCGGCAACGAGCTGCAGATGGCCTGCGATCTCGCCGTGATGGTGGACGACGCCTGCATCCGCCACGTCGGGCCGGAGCATGGCTCGGTGCCCGCAGGCGGCGCGACCCAGTGGTTGACGATCATGGTCGGCGACCGGCGCGCGCGCGAGATCGTGCTCATGTGCGAGGAGATCCCGGCGACGAAGGCGGCGGAGTGGGGGCTCGTCAACTGGGCGGTCCCGGCCGTGGACCTGGACGCGAAGGTCGACGCGGTGGTCGAGAACCTGGAACGCAAGTTGCCGCAGACGACGCGCTACGCGAAGCAGCACCTGAACTTCTGGCGCGACTTCGCCTGGCACGAGACGATCAACCACGCGCGCGACTGGCTCGCGCTCTCGATGGCCACCGAAGAGCCGAAGGCGGCGATCGAGAAGTTCCTGGAGAAGAAGTGAGCCTGGTCGAGGTCGAGCGCGACGGCGCCGTTGGGGTCGTCCTGCTCAACCGGCCCGAGGTGCTGAACGCGCTCTCCGACGAGCTGATGGACGAGCTCGTCACGAAGCTCGCGGAGCTCGACCGGGACGAGTCGGTGCGCGCGATCGTGCTCGGCGGCAGCGAGCGCGCCTTCGCGGCCGGCGCCGACATCGGTGAGCTCGCGCAAACCTCGGCGATCGACCTCTACTACCAGCGGCGCGTCGAGCGCTGGGACGCGATCCGCGGCCTCTGGACACCGCTCGTCGCCGCGGTCTCCGGCTACTGCCTGGGCGGGGGCTGCGAGCTGGCCATGAGCTGCGACCTGATCATCGCGTCGGAGACCGCCGAGTTCGGCCAGCCGGAGACCGGCCTGGGGATCATCCCCGGCGCCGGCGGGACGCAGCGCCTGACCCGCGCCGTCGGCAAGGCGCTGGCGATGGACGTGATTCTCAGCGGCCGCCGCCTCTCCGCGCGCGAGGCACTGCAGGCCGGCCTGGTCGCGCGGGTCGTGGCCAAGGAGGCCTGGCTCGAGGAGGCGAAGCGCGTTGCGCGCGAGATCGCCGAGCAAGGCCCGGTCGCGACTCGCCTGGCGAAGGAGTCGGTTGACCGCGCCTACGAGACGACGCTGAGCGCCGGCCTCGAGGCCGAGCGGCGAGCGCTCTACCTGGCCTTCGCGAGCGAGGATGCCCGCGAGGGCCTGACCGCGTTCACGGAGAAGCGCAAGCCCGAGTTCAAAGGGAGGTAGCCGCCGCTGAGCAGGTTCGACCGCTTCCTCGACCCGCCGCGGCTGCGCACGCTCGACGACGGCGAGGAGCGCCGCGCAACCTGGCTCGAGCTGTTCTTCGACCTCGTCTTCGTCGCGGCGATCGCTGAGGTCGCCTCGACACTCAGCGCCGACCCGACCGCCGTCGGCTTCGGCCGTTACCTCGCCCTCTTCCTGCCGATCAGCTGGGCGTGGTCCGGCTTCGCGTTCTACGCGACGCGGTTCGACACCGACGACCTGGTCTACCGGCTGCTGACGCTGATCGCGATGTTCTTCGTCGCCGCGCTCGCTAGCACCGTGCCGGACGCCCTGCACGGCGGCCAGAACGCCTTCGTCATCGCCTACGTCGCCGTTCGCCTGGTGCTGCTCGTGCTCTACGCGCGCGTCTACCGCGACCTCGAGGTCGCCCGCCCGGTCGCGGGCTGGCTGTTACTCGTCTTCAGCGCCGCAGTCGGTGTCTGGTTGATCTCGCTAGCGGTGCCGACGCCGTGGAAGTACGTGCTCTGGGGAGTGGCGCTCTTGCTCGAGCACTGGGCCCCGGTCAAGGTCTGGCAGCTGCTGCGTGGGATGCCGGTCCACCCACGGCATCTGCCCGAGCGGTTCGGGCTGCTCGTCCTGATCGTGCTCGGCGAAGGCGTGATCGGCGTCGTGCTTGGGACCGCGCACGTCAGCTGGACGGTGCTCTCGGGAGCCGTCGCGTTCGGCGGTTTCCTCACCGCCGCCGCGATCTGGTGGCTCTACTTCGACTTCCTCGACGCGCCGTCCATCTTCATGCGCAACGTCCGCAGCGGGCTCACGTACGTCTACGCCCACTACTTCGTCACGGCCGGGATCGCCGCGCTCGGCGTCGGCGTGAAGCTGGCGATCTTCTCCGTTGAGCCCGGTCCGCGCTACGACCACATCGGCTGGATCGTGGCGGCGGGCACGGCCTTGTGCATGACCGGGCTGGCGGCGATCCAGTTCGTCACGCCGCCGGCGCTCTTCGACGTCGACGTCCTGCTGCGCCTCGCGACCGCGGCGGTGGCCGGCGTGTTGATCGTCCTCTCGAGCTGGCTCTCACCGGTGCTGATCGTGTGGCTGCTCGCCGCGGTGCTGGTCGGGCAGGTGATCGCCGAGCTCGAGGGCCACGAAGGGCACTCGGGCGGCGTGACCGGTCAGATCTAGCCGTCGAGCTCGGCCGGAACGAGCGCGAGCTCGAGCTCCTGGCCGCCGCGCAACACGCGGACGGGCACGGGCGCGCCGATCTTCTCGACCACCATCAGGCGCTGGATGTCGCCGACGTCGGCGACCGGCGAGCCGTCGAGCTCGACGACCAGGTCCTCGGGCCGCAGGCCGGCCTCCGCCGCCGGCGAGCCCTCGACCACTTGCACGACCTCGACGCCGGATCCTCGCCCGAGCCGGCGTGCGAGCCGCGGCGGCAACGGCCGGGAGCCGCCCGCGATTCCGAGGTAGGCGCGCCGGAAGCGCCCTTCGGTCATCAGTGCGCCGACGATCTGCCGGGTCGCGTCATTGACGGGCACCGCCAGCCCGAGGCCCACGCCGGCGACCGCGGTGTTGACGCCGATCACACGGCCGCGGCCGTCGGCGAGCGCGCCGCCCGAGTTGCCGGGGTTCAATGCGGCGTCGGTCTGGATCACGTTGTCCACGATCCGTCCGCTCCCGGTCGGCAGCGAGCGTCCGAGCGCCGAGACGACGCCCGCGGTGACCGAGCCCGCGAACCCGTTCGGGTTGCCGATCGCGACCACGAGCTGGCCGACGCGCAGCCGCTCTGCGTCGCCGAGCTCTGCGGCCACGAGGTCGTCCGCGTCGGCGCGCAGCACGGCGAGATCGGAGTGCGGGTCGGAGCCGACGACGTCGAAGCGCAGCTCTCGCCCGTCCACGAACGAGGCGCGGCCGGGCCGCGTCGACCCCTCGACCACGTGCGCCGAGGTGAGCAGGAACCCGTCGGGCGTGATCACCACCGCGCTGCCGCCGCCGGCCCTGCGGCCGCGCGTGACGCGCAGGTTCGCCACCGACGGCGCGAGCCGCTCGGCGACCGTGATCACCGCGCTCGAATAGGCGTCGAGCGCTTCCTCTTCCGATGAGACGAACGTTGTTTCGGCCACGCGCCGAAGCTAGCAACCGGGTTGTAGGCTGCGGCGGATGGCCGAGGTCGAGACCAGCCGCGACGGCGGCGTCCTGACGATCACGCTCAACCGGCCGGACGTCCTCAACGCCTTCACGGCCGAACTGCACAAGCAGCTGGTGGGCGCGTTCAAGGAAGCGCGGGCCGACGACGTGCGCGCGGTCGTCGTCACCGGCGCGGGCCGCGGCTTCTGCGTCGGCCAGGACCTGAACGAGTTCGGCGAGGCCGCGAAGGACATCGCCGGCCGCCTGCGCAGGAACTACCACCCGACGATCCGCGCGGTGCGCGGGCTCGAGAAGCCGGTGCTCGCGGCCGTCAACGGCCCCGCCGCCGGCGCCGGGCTCTCCTTTGCCTGCGCCTGCGACCTCCGGCTGGCTGCCGAGAGCGCGACCTTCGTCCCGGCCTTCATCAACATCGGCCTCGTACCGGACATGGGCGGCACCTTCTTCGTCACGCGCCTGCTCGGGCACGGCGCGCGCGTTCGAGTGGATGACCTCCGGCCGCCGTCTGAGCGCAGCCGAGGCGCTCGAGTGGGGCCTCGTCTCGGAGGTCGTCCCCGACGAGCGCCTGGCCGAGCGCGCCGCCGAGTGGGCAGCGGAGCTCGCTGCCATGCCGACGCGCGGGGTCGGCCTCTCGAAGCGACTGTTCGACAACGCGCAGCACGCGACGCTCGAGGAACAGCTCGAGCTGGAGGCGCAGCTGCAGGCCGCCGCGACGCAGACGGAGGACTTCCGCGAAGGAGTCGACGCGTTCCTGCAGAAGCGGGAGCCGCAATTCAAGGGCCGTTAAGGGGGCACGACATGGAAGCCACAGCCACGCCCGAAGTCGCAAGCACGCACCCGATCCGCCTGATCGTCAACGACGACCTGCAGCGGACCCGGTTGACCGTCTTCTTCCGCCTGATCCTCGCCATCCCGCTCCTGTTGTGGGCGGTGCTGTGGGCGGTGATCGCCGTGCTCGCCTACATCGTCAACTGGTTCGCGACCCTGTTCATGGGGCAGTCGCCCGACGGGCTGCACAACTTCCTGGCGACGTTCCTGCGCTACACGACGCACGTCCGCGCCTACACGTTGCTGGTCGCCGACCCCTATCCGAAGTTCACCGGCACGGAGGGCACGTACCCGATCGACCTCGAGATCGACCCGCCGCAGCGACAGAACCGGTGGACGGTCTTCTTCCGCGGGATCCTCGCGATTCCGGCGCTGCTGCTCTCGAACATCCTCTCGCAGATCAACCAGCTGCTGGCGATCTTCAGCTGGTTCATCGCGCTGGCCACCGGCCGCGTGCCCGAGGGCCTGCGGAACTTCGCCGCGCTCGCGATGCGGATCGAGACGCAGACCTATGCGTACGTGCTGCTGCTGACCGGCCGCTACCCGAGCTTCAACGTCGGCATCGAGAGCTAAATCGTCTTGAACTGTTCGAACGGCTGCTTGCAGTCGCGGCAGTAGCGCAGCGAGCGACACGGCGTCGGGCCGAAGATGTTCTCGAGCGCCGTGTCGCGCGAGCCGCAGTACGGGCAGCGGAAGCCGTTCGACTGCAGCTGCACCAGCGTCGTGCCCTCGCCGCGCGGGGTCGGCGGTGCGAACCCGGCGGCGCGGAGCTTCTCGCGGCCCTCGGGCGTGATGCGGTCGGTCGACCAGGAGTCGTCGAGCACGACCTCGACCTCGGGCTCGGCGCCGAGCTCGGCGATCCGCGCGGCCATCGCGTCGCGCATCACCTCGAGCGCTGGGCAGCCCAGGAAGGTCGGCGTGAACTCCACGTGCACGCGCTCGGCCTCGACGCGGACGCCGCGGACGACACCGAGGTCGACGACCGAGATCACCGGGATCTCGGGATCCGGGATCTCGGCCAGCGCCTCCCAGACTTCAGCCTCGGTCACCACGTCGTGCCGGCCGGCTGCGAGCGGCGCACCGACGTCATCTCCTCCCACAGCGCCGCCAGCTCGGGCGAGTGGCCGTTCCGCTTGCCGACCAGCGGCCGCAGCTCCTCGAGCGCCTCGCGGTAGCGCGGCTCGTGCTCGAGGCGCGCGTGCCACATCTCGGCGTGCAGCCGGTGGTAGATCTCCTCGCGGTCGATCTTCGCCGCCAGCCCGGCAACCTCGGCGTCGTCCGAGGCCTTCAGCTGCTCGAGCCGCTCCGCGTCGGCCTGCTCGTACAAGACGTGCCGCGCGATCGTGCGCTCCCACTCGGGCAGCCGCAGCTCGACGAGCTCGGAGCAGCGGTACTCGGACGGCTCGCGGTCGAAGGCGAGCTCGTCCGCGGTCGTGCCGAGGTCGCGCGCCGCGAGCTCGTACAGCGCGCGCGCGTGCCCGACCTCGTTTTGCGCGATCGACGAGAAGGCGACGTCCTCCTCCAGGAACGGCGCAATCCCTGTCCACTCCGAGTCGCGCCAGCCGAGGATCAGCTCGTCGTCAGCGATCTCTAGCAGCAGCTCGGCTCGCTCGCTCACGCGCCTCCTTCAGCTTCTCCCGCAGCGGATACCCGTCCACCCGGTGGTAGTTGCGGTTCAGCTCGTCGACGAACTCCTCGATCCGCATGATCGAGTCGCGGGCGACGACCCAGAGCGCGACCGACTCGCCGCGGCGGCCGTACTGCTCCCGCGCGTACGACTCGGCGAAGCGCTCGTCGGCGGCCTCGACCGAGCCGGCGTGCTGGAACGCCTGGCCCTTGCGCTCCTGTCTGAAGACCTCGTAGATCACGCGGCCAAGCAGGACCGAGCGCACCCAGGCCGAGTTCTCGCGTGCCTGGCGCCGCAGGTCGAGCCGTTCCTCGGTCTTCGGCCCGTGCCCGGTGACGACGCTCATCAGCTCGTCCCAGTCCGGCTCGGTGTAGTGCCAGCGGCCGGTCTCCTCGTCCTTGCGCAGCTCCGGGTCCGGCACCGTCAGGCCGAGCTCCCAGATCTGCGGCACGTAGCCGTCGAGGAACTGCTGGCGCGCCTCGTCGTTGCCCTGGCTCTTGATCCGCCAGATGAACATCGGGTCCTCGTCGGTCGGGATCGGGTTGCCGTGGAACTGCATCAGTGGCCCCCACCAGCGGTTCAGCGCCTCCTGCACCAGCTCGCGCTGGTCGTCGGTGCCGTTCATCAGCGTCAGGATCACGTCGCGGCCGTGGAGGATGTGGAACGACTCCTCCCAGCAGATCTTCTTCATGATCCGTGCGTACGGCGCGTACGAGCACTTGAGCAGCGCCTTCTGGCTGATGATCGCGGCCGCGTCCACGAGCCAGGCGATCACGCCGACGTCGCCCCAGGTCTTGGTCGGGTAGTGGAAGACGTTGTGGAACTTCGACTTGCCCGAGATCAGGTCGTCGAGGCATTCCTCGCGCGTCTTGCCGAGATCCTCGACGACGCGGTAGATCAGCTGCGCGTGGCCGACCTCGTCCTGCACCTTCGCGGTCAGGGCGAGCTTGCGCTGCAGCGTCGGCGCGCGCAGGATCCACTCGCGCTCGGGCAGCACGCCCATCAGCTCCGAGTTGCCGTGCATCTCGATGAACTTGCGCAGGCGGGCGCGGTACTCGTCGGGCATCCAGTCGCCGGCCTCGACCTGGCCGCCGGACTGCACGTATTCGAGGAATTCCTGCTCTCGCTCTGGCATGCGCGCCCCTTCCCAACCGAACGATCGTTAGGGTGGAAGTGTAGTGGCTGAGCGCACGGTTGGCCTGCTTCATCCCGGCGAGATGGGCGCCGCGGTCGGCGCCGTCCTGCGGGGGCAGGGCCACCGGGTCGTGTGGGCTTCCGAGGGTCGCAGCGAGGAGACGCGTGCCCGCGCCACGGCCGCGGGGCTGGAGGACGTCGGCTCGGTCTCGAAGGTCGCCGAGGCGGACGTCGTCTTCTCGATCTGCCCGCCACACGCGGCGCTCGACGTCGCGCGTTCGGCCAGCTTCGGCGGCGTCTACGTGGACGCGAACGCGGTCTCGCCGGCGACCGCTGCGAAGGTCGCGGACGCGGTCGACGAGTTCGTGGACGGCGGCATCGTCGGCTCGCCGCCGCGCGAGCCGGGGACGACGCGTCTCTACCTCTCCGGCGAACGGGCCGAGGACGTCGCCGCGCTCTTCACGGGCTCCGTGGTCGACGCGCGCGTGGTCTCGAACGCCTCGGCGGTGAAGATGGCCTACGCGGCCTGGACGAAGGGGACGGCGGCGATGCTGCTGGCGATCCGGGAGCTCGCGCGCCGCGAGGGCGTCGAGGAGACGCTGCTGGCCGAGTGGGACCTCTCCCTGCCCGAGCTGCGCGAGCGGCACGCCCGCGCGCTGCGCTCGGCCGAGGCGAAGGGCTGGCGCTGGGTCGGCGAGATGGAGGAGATCGCCGCAACGTTCGAGGCGGCCGGGCTCCCGGGTGGCTTCCACCGCGCGGCGGCCGAGGTCTACCGCGAGCGATGAGTGCCAGGCGCGAGGAGCTGACCCGCCAGGCCGCACGCCTGTTCGCGCAGAAGGGCTACCACGGCACCTCGATCGGCGAGATCGCCGGGGCGCTCGGCGTCCAGAAAGGCTCGCTCTACGCGCACATCGCGTCGAAGCAGGACCTGCTCTACGAGACGATGGCGGAAGGGGCGCGCGCGTTCCATGCCGGGCTCGACGCGATCCCGGAGGAGTTGCCGGCGACGGAGAAGATCCGGCTCGCGCTGCGCTCGCACCTGCGCGTCGTCGCCGACCAGCTCGACGTGGCAACCGTCTTCGTTCAGGAGTGGCGCTATCTCGAAGGCGATCGCCGCCACGGGATCCTCGCCGAGCGGCGCCGCTACGAGGAGCGGATCCGCGCGCTCTTCCGCGAGGGGCGCGAGCTCGGCGAGCTGCGCAGCGACCTCGACGACGCAACCGCCGCATTGATCGCGCTGTCGGCCTCGAACTGGGCGTACACCTGGCTGCGGCCCGGCGCCGACACCGACGAGCTGGCCGACCGCTTCTACGACCTGCTGCTCGACGGGATGCGCGGCTACGCGACTCCTGACTGACTGATCAGGCAACACGACCGTGGACGGAACCAGCGTCCCTCGCCTGGGCCAGTGTGCGGGAATGTCCCCTGACTATGAACTTACATCGGAAAGAGCGGAGTGCCAGGGCGCCTCGAAGATATGACGAATGACGAATAGACACCAGAGCCTTGCCCCCAGATCCTCCTTGCAGGAACTCAAACGGGAGGGGACATGGATTCAAAGCGTCCAAACACGAAGGTGCTGTTGCGTAAGCGGCGAGCGCTGCCGATTGCTGCGATCGCACTTGTCGCTCTCGGTGTCTTCGCCGCTGTGGCTGCGGTCTCGTTGGCACAGCCAGCCACTGGAGTAACGCCCACCGTGCTCGCGCGCGGCTCCTACGACAGCTTCAAGGTGAAATCCGCTCCCGGGTCACCGGTTGACCTGAAGGTCAAGGCCAAGGCGCCGATGGACGTCGTGGTAAGACGGCACGACTACAGCGTTGGAGCTAATACGGGTTGGCACCAGCACCCGGGGCCGATCTTCATCACGGTCACCCAAGGGCAGCTCACGTACTACGAGTACGACGATCCGACTTGTGCTCCACACGTCGTCACGGCCGGCCACGGGTTCGTCGACACCGGCGATGGCCACATTGTGCGGAACGAGTCGGGTCAGCCCGCCCAGGACGTGAGTGTCATCTTCGCACCCGTCGGGGGCGCCTTCCGCACCGAACTGGCCGCTCCTGGACCGTTCTGTAGTTTCTGACGTCCCCTCGGCAGGCGTCTGCTGCATCGGAGCTGTTCCACTCCGACCGCAGTGGGCGCCGCCGCGGTTCTCCTCGCGTAGCGGGTCTTTCGTTGGCGTCGCCCGCGAACTATTCTCTGAGTGCCGTGACAGCACTCGCGCCTGGCGATTCGGAGAGGTTGCTCCACTTTGTCGCCGAGGCGGAGAGCTTCGGTGGCGACCACCCCTTCGAGGGCGAGTTCCTCACGCAGCTCGGACGGCTCGTGCCGGCCGACTGGATTGTCTACTGCGACTGCTACGGACGCCGTGGCGACGGGCATGGTCCCCACTTCGATCGCCCCGGTGACGAGGGCTTCACCAGCGGCCTCGAGCGGGCGGCGGTCAAGCCCGTCGTGGATGCGGAGAGTCCCGTATTCCTGCACATCTGGCAGGGGAGCTCCGACGCGGCGAAGCTCTCGGACTTCCTCACCCGGCGCGAGCTGCACCACACTCGGTTGTACAACCTCGCAATGAAGCCATTGGGTATCGAGGACACGCTCGGCGTCCGGCTCCGCATCGGCCAGCCCCGGCAGCCCAAGCAGTTCGTCTTCGAGCGCGGGGGCCGCGGTTTCAGCGCGCGCGACCGTGCTGTCCTCGACCTCTTGCACCCCCACCTCGTGCAGCTTCACCGCGCTAGTGAGAGCAGAGGGCGCCTCCGCGAGGCGCTCGCGCTCCACGAGTCGAGCCAAACAGCCGTAGTGCTGCTCGAAGCCGACGACCGCGTCGCGTTCGCTAGCACCGCGGCGAGCGAGCTGCTCGATCGCTATTTCGGCGAGAACGGGATCGGGCTCCCGGATGCAGTGGCGTCCTGGCTAGGCGAGCGGCGTCGGGGAGCAACCGATGAACCGCTACGCATCGATGCGGGCGGCCGAGCGCTCGTGGTCGAGCTGGTTGACGGGGCCTTGCTTCTCGAAGAGCAACAGCACCTGCCTCGGCTAACGCCGCGCGAGCTCGAGATCATGGATCTCGTTGCGGAGGGCAGAACAAACGCTGAGATCGCCGAGCGTCTTTGGGTCTCACCCGTGACAGTTCGGAAGCACCTCGAGAACGTCTACGCCAAGCTCGGCGTCCACACGCGCACCGCTGCCGCGGCACTCATCGTGGGACGATCGCGTCCTTCTCAAATTCGCTAACGCGCGGCTTCAAGAGGCGGTTCGACAGGACGCCAACGTCGCCTGGGCCCGACGCCGGGCTCGCTCGGGCGTGGCCCTAACGGGGATACCCGCCTCGCCAACTACCGCGCTAGCCCGGCGGAACAAATCAAGAGGGGCTATCCGCTTCACGAGGAACTGGTGTTGGCCCGATGCACCCGTTCAGCGTGGCGGCGGGCGACACCACGATCGTCCTCAACGCGGCGGCAACCGTGCCGGCCAACGCCGCCTCCGCCGCACCCGGCGAGCAGCGCGAGGCAGAGAGCCGCAACGGCGAGTCGTGTCATCCTCGCGTCAGCCTATGGAAGTCACCCTGATCGTGAACCCCTACGCGAGCGCTGTCAGCGAGGCCCGCGTTCGCGCCGTGGAGGAGGAGCTCGAGCGGATCGCGGGGGTGCGCACGCTGCTGACCGAGCGGCCCGGACACGGCACCGACCTGGCCGCGGCCGGCGGCGACGCCGTGGTCGTCTTCTCGGGCGACGGCGGCATCAACGAGGTGCTGAACGGCGCACCGCCCGGCGTGCCGCTGGGCCTCCTGCCCGGCGGCGGGGCGAACGTGCTCGCGCGGGCGCTCGGCTTGCCGCGCGACCCGGCGGCCGCGGCGCGGCAGGTCGCCGAAGCGCTCGAGTCTGGACGCACGCGGACGATCTCCGTGGGCCGGGTGAACGGCCGGCGCTTCGGCTTCTCGGCGGGCATCGGACTCGATGCCGAGCTCGTGCGGCGCGTGGACGCACTTGGCCGCCGGGACGACGGCAAACGTCCCGGAGACACCGCCTTCGTGAAGAGTGCGGTACGGCTGGTGGCCCAGCACCGGCTGCGCTTCGAGCCGGTACTCGAGGTCCAGGGCCGTGGCCGGGCCGCCTTCGCCCTCGTTGCGAACGGCGACCCGTACACCTATGCGGGCTCGATCCCGATCCGCGTCGCGCCAGAGGCGCGCTTCGAGCTCGGCCTCGACCTGGTCGCGCCGAAGCGGGTGCGCGCCGCCACCTTGCCGCGGCTGCTGCGCTACGTCCTGACCGGCCGCGGCCAGGCGCGCTCGCGGGAGCTGCTCTACGGACACGATCTCGACCGGATCGAGATCGCCTGTGACCGGCCGCTACCGCTGCAGGCCGACGGTGAGGACCTCGGCGACGTCGAGCACGCGGTCTTCGAGGCCGAGCGCGGCGCGCTCGCCGTGCTTGTCTAGGGTTCGGCCATGAGCGGCGCTCGCAGGCTGGTGCTGAGCGGGATCGCGCTGACCGCCCTGCTCGCGGTGGTCGCGCTGGCGAGCCACGCGCACCGGCCCGGCGGCGGGGGCGGCGGAGGCTCGGCGGAGACGCCGAAGCTGTTCTTCGAATACGGCGCGAGCGTGCTGTTCATCCTCTTCCCGTTCGGCGTGCTGGCGGTGATCTGGGTGGCGTCGCTCGGCCGGCGGCAGAAGCTGCTCGAAGGCGGCGGCGACTCGCAGTTTCGGACGATTCTCGTCTTCGCGCTGTTCGCCATCCCGATCGCGTTCCTGATCCGCTACTTCGTCACGGGCCGCCTCCACCCGAACCTCTCGCCGTCCGGCGCCGGAGGTCCCGGCTCGGGCCCGGGGAGCCCGAAGTTCCAGGCGGACCACCCGGCGACCGGCCAGTTCCACTGGGTGGTTGCACTGATCGTCGGCTCGCTCATCTTCGCTCTCGTCGCCGGCGTGGTCGCGGCGGTCGTCGTGAAGCGGATGCGGGGCGACGACTGGGAGCGCGAGGCCGCGCTCTCCGCGGCGCTCGACGAGGTGCTCGCCGACACGCTCGACGACCTGCGCGCCGAGCAGGACCCGCGCCGCGCCGTGATCCGCGCCTTCGCCCGGATGGAGAAGACCTTCGCCGCGCACGGGGTCGCGCGCGAACCGGCCGAGACTCCGCGCCAATACGTCCTGCGCGCGCTGGACACCCTCGGCGTCAGCAGCGCCTCGGTGCAGCAGCTGACGAAGCTGTACGAGCGGGCCAAGTTCAGCCGGCTCGAGATCGACGAGGGGATGAAGGCCGACGCGATCGACGCCCTCGCTGGGTTGCGCGCCGAGCTGGAGCCCGAGGCCGCGCGGACGGCGGCGTGAAGCGGCTCTTCGGGGCGTGGCTCTTCCTGGCGGTGATCCTGTCCGCGGTGCTCCTGTTCGCCCGGCTGCTTGCGCCCGGTCGGTTCGAGCTCGAGCTCGACGTCTACATCCTGGTTCTCGGCGCGCTGGCGGTCTTCAACGTCGTGCTCGCGGCGCGCGAGGCCTTTCCGCGCGAGGAGCGCTCGGCACTCGCCGAGGCGCTCGACCGCGACCCGCCGGAGGCGCAACGCCCGGCCGAGCTCGACCGGCT
The DNA here is from genome assembly GCA_963772975.1 of uncultured Actinomycetes bacterium. GTDB lineage: Bacteria > Actinomycetota > Thermoleophilia > Gaiellales > Gaiellaceae > AC-32. The sequence goes on along the minus strand of CAVYZH010000010.1, from coordinate 151,853 downwards.
CGAGCGCGAGCTGACGATGGCGAACGCATCCGCCTTCGACACCCACGTCCGGCTGCGGCCGGTAGTGCGCGAGATCGTCGGCGTCCGGCTCGCCGCGCGCGGGCTGCGTCTCGAGGACAGCGAGGAGGTGCTCGGCCCGGAGCTTTGGGAGCTCGCGCGGGACGAGCGGCCGGCGCCGACCGACCGGCACGCCCCGGGCATTTCCGCCGCCAAGCTGCGCCGCGCGGTCGAGCGGCTGGAGACGTTGTGAACGTCGAGCAGGTCGCCGACCGCGCCAACGACGTCCTCGACGAGGTCGAGCGCGCCGTCATCGGTAAGCGCGAGGCGCTCGAGCTCGTCCTGCTCGGGATTCTCGCGGACGGCCACGTCCTGATCGAGGACTTCCCGGGCCTGGCCAAGACGTTGATGGCGCGCGCCTTCGCGCAGGTGACGAGCATCGGCTTCACGCGCGTCCAGTTCACGCCCGACCTGATGCCTTCCGACGTGACCGGCGCTTCGATCTACAACCAGCGCGAGGCCGACTTCGAGTTCCGGCCGGGCCCGATCTTCACCAACCTCCTCCTCGCCGACGAGATCAATCGCGCCCCACCGAAGACGCAGGCGGCGCTGCTCGAGGCGATGCAGGAGCGGCAGGTGACGATCGAGGGCGTCACGCATCCGCTCGCGCCGCCGTTCCTCGTCCTGGCGACGCAGAACCCGATCGAGTACGAGGGCACCTATCCGCTGCCCGAGGCGCAGCTCGACCGTTTCCTGCTGCGAATCGGCGTCGGCTACCCGGAGCGCGAGCAGGAGTGGGACGTGCTCGCGCGCCGGCTCGAGCGCGCTTCGGACGAGGTCGAGCTGGAGTCGGTCGTCGGGCGCGACGAGCTGCTCGAGATGCAGCAGGCGATCGAGAGCGTGCACGTGGCTCGCAGCGTCGGCCTCTACATGGTCGACATCGTCGCTGCGACGCGCTCGGCCAGCGGCGTCCAGGTCGGGGCGAGCCCGCGCGGCTCGCTGGCGCTGCTGAAGCTCTCGCGCTGCCGTGCCGCGATCGACGGCCGCACCTACGTGACGCCGGACGACGTGAAATCGGTCGCCGTGCCCGCACTCGCCCACCGGCTCTCGCTGCGGCCGGAGCTCTGGGTGCAGCGGCTGCGGCCCGACGACATCGTGCTCGAGCTGCTCGACCGGGTACCGGCGCCGGCGCCCGAGCCTGCGCCTGAGCCGGCCCCGGAGTGACGCGAGCGGCGACGACGAAGCTGGGCGCGTACGCCGCGCTCGCCGGCCTCGGCCTGGTCTCCGCGCTCGTGCTCGGCCGGCCCGAGCCGGCCGCGCTGGCGGCACCCTTCGCGCTGCTGCTGGTCGTCGGGCTCTCGCTCGCCGAGCCGCCGCGGGTCGGGGCACTCTTCGAGCTCGACGCCGAGCGCCAGGTCGAGGGCGAACCGGTCGAAGCGCTGCTGGAGCTGCGGGCCGAGAACGTCGTCCCCCGGCTCGAGCTGCTGTTCGAGCTGCCGCGCGGGCTCGCGACCGAGGCGCCGAACCCACGGCTCCTGCGGCTCCTGCCCGGCGATCGTCCCGAGCTCACCTACCCGCTGCGCTGCGAGCGCTGGGGCGCGTACCTCGTCGGCGACTTCCTGCTCCGGGTGCAGGACCGCTTCGGCCTGCTCGTCTTCGAGCAGAAGCTCGAGCTGCCGCAGCCGCTGAAGGTCTACCCGCGCGGCGAGGAGGTCGAGCGGCTGCTCCGCCCGCTCGAGACGCAGGCGTCCGCCGGCAGCCAGACCCCGCGCATCCGCGGCGAGGGGATCGAGTTCGCCGATCTGCGGCCGTTTGTGCCCGGCGACCGCGTCCGCCGGGTCAACTGGCGCGCGACCGCCCGCCGCGGCGAGCCCTGGGTGAACGAGACCCATCCCGAGCGGAACACGGACGTCGTCATCTTCCTCGACACCTTCGCCGAGGCGCGCGATGGCGCTAGCGGCACGCTCGACCTCGCCGTCGAGGCGGCCGGCTCGCTGGCGGCGCACTACATCCAGGAAAAGGATCGCGTCGGTCTCGTCGCCTTCGGCGGCGTGCTCAACTGGCTGACGGTCTCCAGCGGGATCGTCCAGCTCTACCGCGTGCTCGACTCGCTGCTGGACGCCGAGATCTTCCTCAGCTACGCCTGGAAGGACATCGACATCCTGCCGGTGCGGACGCTGCCGCCGCGCGCGCTCGTGCTGGCGCTCACGCCGCTGCTCGACGACCGCTCGGTGCGAGCACTGATCGACCTGCGGGCCCGCGGCTTCGACCTGGCCGTGATCGAGATCTCGCCGGTGCCGTTCGTCGAACAGGGAGCCGGCGAGCTGGACGACCTGGCCTACCGGCTCTGGCTGCTGCGGCGGGAAGCGCTGCGGGCCTCGTACCTGCGTCACGGCGTGCCCGTCGTCTCGTGGCAGCGGGGGATGCCGCTGCAAGCCGCGCTCGAGGAGGTGAGGACATTCAGGCGCCACGCCCGGGTCGTGCGCGTCTAGCGACCGCCGCGGGCGCGTTGCTCGTCGGGGCGGGGCTCGCCGCCGCGACTGTTCTCCGCGCCGACGGGCACGAGCTGCTGCTGCTCTCGGTCGGCGGCGCTGCGCTCGTCCCCTTGCTGCTCGGGCTTGCCGTGCGTTGGAGCCCGGCGCTGGCGCTCGGCGTCGCGATCCTCGGCGCCCAGCAGGCGCTGCGGATCGCGCTCGGCTCGGACGACCTCGACACCTGGGCGCCCGCCTCGGCCGGCTTCCTGCTCCTGGTCGCGGAGCTCGCCTGGTGGTCGATCGAGCCGCGCGTGCCTGCGTGGTCGGAGCCGTGGCTGGCGCCGCTGCGGCTCGTGAGCGTGCTGGCCGTCTGCGCCTCGGGAGCCGTGCTCGCGGCGATCGTGCTCGTCGTCGCCAGCTCGCAGGTCGGCGGCGGAGTCGTGCTCGAGCTCCTCGGCGTCCTCGCCGCGATCTCCGCGCTGGCGGTCGTCGCCTGGGTCGCGCGAACGCACGTCCGGTAATTTCCACGCCATGGCGCAGGTGCTACCGGCCGAGCGTGACCTTCGGCGCGTGATCGGCGACGGCGAGACCGTTCCGGACGGCGAGGTCGACGGGCTCTCCGAGCAGGACCTGCTCGAGCTGCACCGCCGGCTCGTCCTGCTGCGCACCTACGACGAACGCTCGGTCGTCTACCACCGCCAGGGCCGGATCGGCACCTACGCGATCTTCTGGGGCCACGAGGCGATGCAGGTCGGCTCGGAGTTCGCCCTCGAGCGCGACGACTGGATCTTCCCGAGCTACCGCGAGTCCGCGATCGGCCTGCTGCGCGGGCTGCCGGCCGCGACGGTCCTCTCCTGGTGGCGCGGCCACCCGGCCGGCTGGTGGAACCCGGCCGACTGGAACGTCGCCTCGATCTGCGTCCCGATCGCGACGCACGTCCCGCACGCGGCCGGGCTCGCATGGGGCAAGAAGCTGCGCGGCGAGACGGCCTGCGCGATCGCCTACTTCGGCGACGGTGCCACCTCGGAGGGCGCGTTCCACGAGGGCGCCAACCTCGCGGCGGTGATGCGTGCCCCGCTCGTCCTCTTCTGCAACAACAACCAGTGGGCGATCTCGACGCCGCTCTCGGCGCAGACCGCGGCGGAGACGCTGGCCGACAAGGCCGTGGGCTACGGCATCCCGGGCGTGCGAGTGGACGGCGGCGACGTGCTCGCTGTCTACGAGGCGACACGCGAAGCGGTCGAGCGGGCGCGGGCGGGCGAGGGGCCGACGCTGATCGAGGCCGTCACCTACCGCGCGGCGCCGCATGCGACCGCCGACGACCCGGCCGCCTACATCGACCTCGAACGCGTGGAAGAGGAGAAGCAGCGCGAGTGCGTCGGCCGCTACGAGGCCTATCTGCGCCGGCTCGGGCTGCTCTCCGACGAGGCCGCCGAGGCCGTGCGCGCGGAAGCGGCCCAGGTGCTGCGCGACGGGATCGCCGCGGCCGAGGCGGAGCCGCCTGCCGATCCGTCGCTCGTCTTCTCGCACGCCTATGTCGACCCGCCGGCCTCGCTCGCGGCCGACCTCGCCGAGCTGCGGAGGATCCTTGGCTGAGCTGACGCTGGTCGAAGCCGTCAACGACGCGTTCCACGTCGAGCTCGAGCGCGATCCAGATGTGATGGTGATGGGTGAGGACGTCGGCCGCGCGGGCGGCGTCTTCCGCGCCACCGCCGGGCTGCGCGACCGCTTCGGCCCCGACCGCTGTGTTGACACCCCGCTCGCGGAGGCCGGGATCCTCGGCTCCGCGGTCGGTCTCTGCATGGCCGGGTGGCGTCCGGTGTGCGAGATGCAGTACGACGCCTTCTCGTACCCGTGCCTCGACCAGCTGATCACGCACGTCGGGCGCTACCGCTGGCGCACCGGCGGCGCGATGGAGTTCCCGCTCGTGGTGCGGATGCCCTACGGCGGCGGCGTGCGTGCGCCCGAGCTGCACGACGACTCACCCGAGGCCTACTACGTGCATACGCCGGGCGTGAAGGTGGCGATTCCGTCAACGCCCGCCGACGCGAAGGGGCTGCTCGCGGCCGCGATCCGCGATCCGGATCCCGTCGTCGTGCTGGAGCCGAAGCTCCACTACCGGACGATGCGCGGCGAGGTGCCGGAAGGCGAGCACGTGACGCCGCTCGGGGTCGCCAGGACCGTGCGCGAGGGCGACGACGTGACCTTCGTGGCCTACGGGGCGATGGTGCCGCTGGCGGAGCAGGCCGCAGATCTGCTCGACGTCTCGGTGGAGATCCTCGACATTCGCTCGCTGAAGCCGCTCGACGAGGACGCGCTGCTCGCGGCAGCGGCAAAGACGGGCCGGGTCGTGATCATTCAGGAGGCACCGCGGGTCGCCGGCTACGGGGCCGAGCTGGCGGCGATCCTGGCCGAGAAGGCGATGCTCGACCTGCAGGCGCCTGTGATGCGCGTGACGGGCTACGACGTCCCCTACCCGTACTGGCAGATCGAGGACGCGTACATGCCGTCCGCCGAGCGGGTCGCGGACGCCGCGCGGAAGCTGCTCGAGTTCTGAAGGCCCCGCCGCCCTACCGGATCGAGACCGAGCGGCTGGTCGTTCGCTGCTGGGAGCCGCGCGACGCACCGCTGCTCAAGGACGCGGTCGACTCGTCGCTCGAGCATCTGCGCCAATGGATGCCGTGGGCGCACGACGATCCGCAGCCGCTGGAGGAGAAGGTCGAGCTGCTGCGCGGTTTCCGCGGGCGGTTCGATCTCGGCCAGGACTTCGTCTACGGGATCTTCTCGGCTGACGAGTCCGAGGCGGTCGGCGGCACCGGCTTCCACACGCGCCGGGGCGAGGGGATCTTCGAGATCGGCTACTGGATCCGGGCGAGCCGCGTGGGTGAGGGGCTCTGCACGGAGGCCACCGCGGCGCTGACGCGGGTCGGCTTCGAGGTCTGCGAGATCGAGCGGATCGAGATTCGCGTCGACCCGGCGAACGCGGCAAGCCTGGCGATCCCGCGCAAGCTCGGGTACGCGGAGGAGGGGATCGCGCGCGGGGTCTTCCACGGGCCCGACGGGAAGCCGCGGCAGAACGACGCGGTCGTCTTCGCACTGCTGCCCGGGGAGTTCGAGCGCGACGTCGAGCTGAAGGCATATGACGCGGCCGGGGAGCGGGTGCTCTGAGCGAGCGGCTGCGCCTGATCCTGGAGCGGGGACGGGCGGGGTTCCACCTGAGAGACGCGGCGACCGGCGAGCCAGTGCGGTGGGAGGACCCGCGGGTCCGCGTCGTGCCGGTCGCCGGGGTGTCGTACCGCGCGGACGTGTTGCCCGACGTGTCGTTCGACCCGGGCCGCCGGCTGGCTCTCGTGGCGGAGCCGGACAACGAGCACGATCCGAACGCCGTCGGGATCTGGAACGAGGACCGGTCGCTGCAGCTTGGCTACGTGCCTCGGGAGGTCGCGGCCGACCTGACCGGCGACGAGCAGGCGGTCTCGCTCTGGCGCGTCGAGTCGGGGCTGCGCGTGCTGATCGTCCCCCGCGACGCCTGGGTCGGCCGGCCCCGATAGATTCCGCCGCCGTGGCCTACGAGTTCAAGCTGCCGGACCTCGGCGAGGGGTTGACCGAGGGCGAGATCGCCCGCTGGCTGGTCGCCGAGGGTCAGGAGATCGCCGAGGACGACCCGCTCGTCGAGGTGCAGACCGACAAGACGACGGTCGAGATCCCCTCGCCGGCGGGCGGCAAGGTCGCGCGGATCCTGGTTTCCGAGGGGGACGTGGTGCCGGTCGGAACGGTCCTCGTCGTGATCGGCGAGGACGGCGCCCTCCCGCCGCCGGACGACGAACCCCGGGGACAGACTCAGGGACAGACACAGGGACAGACACCGGCCGGCCGAACTGGACGCGTCCGCGCAACGCCGCTGATCCGGCGGATGGCTCAAGAGCTGGACGTCGACCTCGAGACCGTCGAGGGGACCGGCCCGCAGGGGCGGATCACCGAGGACGACCTGCGCCGGGTCGCCGCGGGCGACGAGTCCGGCGAAGGCCGGCGCGAACCGCTGCGCGGCGTCCGCCGTCTCGTCGCCGAGCACATGAGCCGCGCCCACCGCGAGGTGCCGCCCGTCACCTGGGTCGAGGAGTGCGACTTCTCGAACGTCGAGCTCAAACGGCTCGTCCCGACCGTGCTCGAGGCGGTCGCCGCGAGTCTCGTGGAGTTCCCGGAGCTGAACGCGCGGCTCGAGGGTGACGCGATCGTCTACCTCGACCGCTACGACCTCGGCGTCGCCGTCCAGACGGACCAGGGCCTGATTGTCCCGGTCGTCAGGGCCTGCGAGACCAAGAGCCTCGACGAGCTCGGCCAGGAGGTCGCGCGTCTCGCCGACGCCGCCGGCGCCGGCACGCTCAAGCCCGAGGAGCTGCGGGACTCGACCTTCACGGTCACAAGCGCCGGCAAGCTCGGTGGCCTCCTGACGACCCCGATCGTCAACCACCCCGAGGTGGCGATCCTCAGCATCGGCCGCATCGCCGAGCGCCCGGTCGTCCGCGACGGGGAGATTGTCGCCAGGCCGGTCGGCACGATTGCGATCACCTTCGACCATCGCGTCGTCGATGGCGCCCGCGCGGCCGAGTTCGGCCTCGCCGTGATCGAACGCCTCCAGGCGTAGAAACGACTCGGAGGCCGGCGGCGAGGGTCCGCCGGCCTCCGTTCGTGGAGGGTCAGACCCTCCGAGCTAGAGCTGGCCGCGCATGGCGCCCAGCGGATGCTTCGCGTTGTGCACGTTCACGTAGTACAAGGCCGGGTGTCCGGCGATCGACTTGACCAGCGACTTCGCCGCGGAGGTGCAGCCCTGGCGCTTGTAGTTCGCGCCGAGCGGGACGACGATATTTCCGGAGACCCCGGCCTTGCCCTTGTGGATGTGGGCCTGGGCCGGTTTGCCGTCGATCTTGGCGAGCTTGAAGTCCCAGCAGACCCTGCCGGTCGTGGTGTTCAGCGTCAGCTCGGCCTTGCCCTTGTTGGACGCCGGCGCGGCCGGCCTTTCGTTGGTGCCTTTCAACGCGACCTCGAACTTGACCGTCTTGGCGGTCGCAGCGTTCGCTGCGAGCACGCCGACCAGGGCCAGTGCCGAGATCACGAGTGCAATGACTGTCCTGCGCATGCTCCTCCTCTCCTCTGTGAGGCATATACGCGGGAGAGGCGCAGCCGGTTCGCCCGGGCGTTAGGCCGCGAGGTGCGGCTCGAGCATCCGCTCGATCCGCGGCGCGCTCGCGCGGCCCTCGAGCCGCTCGACGACGCGCTTGCCTTTCACGAGGGCGAGCGTCGGGACGGTCTCGACGCGGAAGCGCTCGGCAAGCTCGGGCTGCTCGGTGACGTCGATCGTGGTCACACGCAGCCGGGCGCGCTCCTTGCGAGCCAGGTGCGCCATCAGGCTCTCCATGCGCCGCGCCGGGCCCGAGTGGGTGGCGCCGAAAAAGACCAGCAAAGGACGTGAATCGTCAGGCATCAAATGGCTGTTTTCCCTGCAAACGGCAAGTTCAAACGCAGGGGCTACACTCAGCGCACGATGTGGGAGGCCTACCGGATCGGACTGTCGCTCGGGCTCGGGCTTGGGCTCGGCGGGGTGCTTTCGGCGCTCACGGCGCCGCGCCGCTGGGCGGCGGTCGCGGTCGCGCTGGTGGCGGCCGTGCTCGGCGCAGCGATCGGCTACGCGATCGGCGGCTGGCACGAGTCCGTGGCCGGCGGGATCGGCGGAGCGCTCGGCGCCGGCGTGGTGGCGACGCTGGTCGCTGGCACGCTCAGCCGCGGCGGCACGCGCGGCGGGACGGCGCTGCTGGTCGGCCTCGCCTCGCTCGTGCTCGCCGCGCTCGCCCTGATTCCGTTCGTCGGCTACCTCGAGGCGGTCGCGCTTCCCGCGCTGGCCGCCCGCGCCCGCCGCCGCAGGCCCGAGCGCTACGCGGGCCTGCGCAGCCTCGCGCGGGACTAAGTGCCCAAGAAGCTGATCCTGGTCGTGATCGACGGCCTCACGCCGGAGGTCTTCGAGGACGCCGTCGAGACCGAGTCCGCGCCGGCGCTGGCGTTCCTCGCGCGCCACGGCAGCTACCGCCGCGGCGTCTCCACGTTTCCCTCACTGACGCCGGTCTGCCTCTCCTCGATCGCCACGGGCGCGCACCCCGACGTGCACCGGATCCCGCACCTCGTTTGGTGGCACCGCGGCGAGCGCCGGCTGGTCGAGTACGGCTCGTCGTTCGCGGCGATCAGGGCGGCCGGGATGCGCCGCTCGATCGTCGACACGATCTTCAACATGAACGAGCAGCACCTCGGCCGCGAGGCCGTCACCGTCTTCGAGGCGCTCGAGGATGCGGGCCTGACGACGGCCGCGGTGAACATCACCTGCTACCGCGGCCGCACGCCGCACCTGCCGGTGGTGCCGGGGTTGACCCGCCCCGCTTACGGCCCGAAGGAGTTCTTCTTCTACAGCCTGTTCGAGTCGGAGGTGACCGGCGCGCCGGTCGGCGTCTTCGGTCGCTCGAGCGGCTCGATCGACGCCTACGCCGGCTACGTCGGCCGCTGGCTCGTGACGCGCGACGGGTTCGACCTGCTCGTCTACTACCTGCCGGATTACGACTTCGCGTCGCACGCGCTCGGCCCGGGCGCGAACCAGGAGGCCCTCGCGCGCAGCGATGCCGCGATCGGCGCGCTGATCGAAGCCGCCGGCGGCGCGGACGAGTTCCTCGAGCGCTACGCGGTGATCGTCTGCTCCGACCACGGCCAGACCAGTGTCGAGCGCGCGGTCTCGCTGCAGGCGCCGCTGGCCGGGGCAGAGGGCGTGCTCGTGACCGCCTCCAACCGCGCGGGCATGGTCTACCGGCTGCCCGAGTGTCGCGAGGACACATCCCAGCTGGCCCGGCGGCTCGACGGCACCGCAGCCGCCGAGGTGGTGCTCTACCGCGAGGGCGCCGACGCGGTCGCACGGCGCCATGGCGAGGAGCTTCGCTTCGCGCCCGCCGATGGCGACTGGCTGACGAGCGGCGACCGTTCGCTGCTCGACCAGCCGGACGCGCTCGAACGGGCCTGGGCCGCCCTCGCCAACCCGAACGCCGGCGAGCTCCTGGTCTCGCCCCCGCTCGGCGTCGAGCTGACCGACCTCGCAGGCCGCAGTCATCTCGGCGGCGGTAGCCACGGCTCCCTCGAGGCAGGCGACTCGACAGTCCCGATTCTCACCGTCGGACTCGACGCCGAGCCGCGACGGATCGTCGACCTCGCGCCGCTCGCGCTGGAGCACTTCGGTGTCAAGCTGCCGGCCTACGCCGATGCCGCCTGACCGGCGACAGATGGTCGAGCGGCAGCTCCGCCGGCGCGACATCGAGGACGAGCGCGTGCTCGAGGCGATGGGCCGCGTGCCACGCGAGCTGTTCGTCCCGGAGCAGGAGCGGCGGCGTGCCTACGCCGATGCGGCTCTGCCGATCGGCCACGGCCAGACGATCTCCCAGCCGTACATGGTCGCGCGGATCGCCGAGGCGCTCACGCTGCGGCCCGGCGAGCGGGTGCTGGACGTCGGCACCGGCTCGGGCTACCAGGCGGCCGTGCTCGCCGAGCTCGGCGCGAAGGTGGTCACGATCGAGCGGATCCCGGAGCTCGCGGAGCAGGCGCGGGAGAACCTTGCCGCCGCCGGCTACGACGTCGACGTCCGGGTCGGCGACGGCACGCTCGGCGTCCCCGAGCTCGCGCCGTTCGACGCGATCGCGGTCGCCGCGGCCGCGCCCGCGTTCCCGGAGACGCTCTACGAGCAGCTCCGCCCGCGCGGCCGACTCGTCGTCCCGGTCGGCGGCCAGCGCGCGCAGCGGCTCGAGCTGATCGTGCGCAGCCCCGAGGGCCCGGCGGTCGTCCATTCGGTGCCGTGCCGCTTCGTGCCGCTCGTCGGCGAGGAGGGCTTCCGCGCCTGACGGCGTCCGGTACGCTCGCGCGCCGATGGCCTTCTCTCCCGCAACCGCCCGCACCCGCGCCGGCCAGGCGCTCCGCCACCCGCACAACTGGGTGCAGCTGGCCAAGTTCTCCGTGGTCGGCCTCAGCGGCTACGTGATCAACCTCGTCGTCTACACCGCGTTGCTGAAAGGCGCCGGCTTCCACTACGCGGCCGCGGCGACGTGCTCCTTCCTGGTCGCGGTGACGAACAACTACACCTGGAACCGGCTCTGGACCTTCCACGCTCAGCGCGGCCACGTCGGCTGGCAGGGCCTGCGCTTCCTGGTCGTGGCCCTGATCGCGTACATCGCCAACCTCGCGCTGCTGACCGGCTTCATCGCGCTCGGGCTGGACGAGGTGCTGGCTCAGGCGATCGCCGTCGTGCTCGTCGTTCCACTGAACTTCCTCGGCAACAAGCTCTGGTCGTTCCGCCGTTAGGCTGACGCGGATGGCCCGCGTCCTGGCCGTGGCGCTCGCCGCCTTCGCCCTGGCGGGGAGTGCGCTCGCCGCCGGCAACCCGCCGAAGCTGCACGGCTCGCTCGCGCCGCCCTCGCCGCGCCTGCAGGCGGCCGCGGTGAAGCGGATCTTCCTCCTGCACCCGAAGGTCGCCGACTGGCTACGGCACTACCCGCGCGGGCGGCAGACGGACGCGAACTTCACCAAGGCGACGAAGCTGTGGACGGTCAAGGTCTGGGCCGGCCCGGCGGGCGAGGTCGCGACCGGCAAGGTCGATGACACGAGCGGTGCGGTCACCGAGGCGTGGACCGGACCGCAGGTGGCGTGGAAGATGGCGCGTGGCGCCGACGGTGCCTTCGGTGGGCGTCAGATCAACAGCGCTCCGGTCTGGCTCGGCTTCTGCGTGCTCTTCCTGCTCGGGCTGGGCGACCTGCGCCGGCCGCTCAGCCTGCGCAACCTCGATCTGTTCGTGCTGCTCTCGTTCAGCGTCTCGCTCTGGTTCTTCAACCGCGGTGACATCTTCACGAGCGTGCCGCTGGCCTACCCGCCGCTGCTCTACCTGCTCGGCCGCATGGTCTGGAGCGCGTGGCGTGGGCGGCTCGGCACCGGTGCCGTCCCCGTCTGGCCGGTCTGGCTGCTCGCGGCCGCGACCGTCTTCACGGCGGGCTTCCGGATCGGGCTCAACGTGCGCGCCTCGAACGTGATCGACGTCGGCTACTCGGGCGTGATCGGCGCCGACCGGATCGCGCACGGACAGGTCCCGTACGGCCACTTCCCGGTCGAGATCGGCAAGGCATGCGGGCCGGCCGACGCCGACGGCGAGATCCGCAACCACGTCCAGACGAACGGCCGCTGCGAGTCCGCAAACCCGCAGGGCGACACCTACGGGCCGGTCGCCTACGAGGCCTACCTGCCCGGCTACCTCGCGCTCGGCTGGACCGGCAAGTGGGACGACCTGCCCGCGGCCCACTTCGCCTCGATCGCCTTCGACCTGCTCTGCCTGCTCGGGCTCGCGCTCGTGGGGCTGCGCTTCGGCGGCCAGCGCCTGGCGGTGACGCTCGCGTTCGCGTGGGTGGCGTATCCGTTCACGCAGTACGTCTCGAGCTCGAACACGAACGACGCGCTGCCGCCGCTGTTCCTGATCTGGGGCTTCTGGCTCGTCAGCTCACCGGTCGCGCGCGGCGCCTTCACTGCGCTCTCGGGCTGGACGAAGTTCGCCCCGCTACTGCTCGCGCCGCTCTGGGCCTCGTATCCGGAACGCCGCTTGCGGCCGACGCTCGTCTTCGCCGCCGCGTTTCTCGCGGCGAGCCTCGCAGCATTCTCGATCCTCGCCCTCGACGGGCATCCGTTCGGGGCCGCGCACGAGTTCTGGAAGCGCACGCTCGGCTGGCAGATCGACCGCGAATCGCCGTTTTCGATCTGGGACTGGCGCCAGTACCACGCGGGGCTGCCGGATCTGCACATCCTCCAGCGCGTGCTCGAGGGTGCGCTGCTCGGCGGCGCGGCCGTCGTCTACTTCCTCCCGCGCCGGAAGTCGCCGCTGCAGCTCGCCGCGCTGACCGCCGCGCTGCTGATCGGCGTCGAGCTCGTGCTGACGCACTGGTTCTACCTTTACCTGCCGTGGTTCTTCCCGTTCGCGGCATTCGCCGTTCTCGCCCCGGCGGCCGCGCCGTTGCCCGCCCCCGTCCAAGCGCCGGTTGAGCGTCCTCGCCAGGAGCTGGTCGGCGTCGATTGAGCCGCGGCGGCTCCTCGTCGGAGCGGCCGGGCTCTTTCTCGTCTCGATGACGCTGCTCCACTGGGGGTGGTACCAGCACGACCTGATCCTCGATACGGTCGAGTACCACCGCTACGGTTCCGCGATCGCGGACGGCCACCTGCCCTACCGCGACTTCGCCGTCGAGTACCCGCCGGGGGCGCTGCCCGCGTTCGGCATCCCGGCGATCGGCAAGCCGAGCTTCGACTTCTACAACCGCGAGTTCCAGATCCTGATGGCGATCTGCGGGGTCGGCTCGCTGGCGGCGATGTCGGTGGCGCTGCGCGAGCTCCGCGCCTCGACCGAGAGGACAGCAGCCGCGCTCGGCTTCTTCGCGCTGGCGCCGCTCGCGCTCGGTTCGGTGATCCTCTACCGCTACGACCTCTGGCCGACCTTCCTGACGGTGGCCGGTCTTGCGGCCGTGCTGGCGCGGCGGGAGCGGCTCGGGTTCGCCGCCTTCGGGCTCGGGTTCGCGGCCAAGGCCTTCCCCGCGCTGGTGATCCCGCCGGCGCTGGCCTATGTCTGGCGCACACGCGGCCGGCGTGAGGCGCTGCTTTGTCTGGGCGCCGCCGCGGCCGTCGTGGCCGTGGTCGTCGTCCCGTTCCTCGCGCTCGCACCGCACGGGGTCTGGGACAGCATCGTCCGGCAGACGACCCGGCCGCTGCAGATCGAGAGCCTCGGCGCGTCGCTGCTGCTCGCCGCGCACCACGTGGGCGGGCTCGGGTTGACTCTCGACTCGAGCCGCGGCTCGCAGAACCTCGTCGGCTCGTTGCCCGACGCCGTCGGCGCCGCCTCGAGCGCGCTGCTCGCGCTCGCGCTCGTCGCGATCTGGGTCGCCGCGGCGCGGGGGCCGGCGACCCCGGAGCGGCTCGTGCGCTGGTCGGCCGCCTCGGTTGCCGCCTTCGTCGCGCTCGGGAAGGTGCTCTCGCCGCAGTTTCTGATCTGGCTGCTGCCGCTGGTGCCGCTCGTCCGCGGCCGCCGCGGCCTGGGCGCCTCGGCGCTACTCGGGCTGGCGCTGCTGCTGACGCAGGTCTGGTTCCCGATCCGCTACTTCGACCTGGTCGCCTTCGACGAGCTCCCGTCGTGGGTGCTGCTCGCCCGCGACCTCGTGCTGGTCGCGCTGGTCGTCGTGCTCACGGCACCGGCACGCGAATCGCGTCGCAGCTGAGCGCGCGCCCGTCGGCGTCGCACTCGACCAGCGCGCCTTCGATCCGGACGCCGCCGTCGGCCGGCTCGAAGCGGACGCCCATGCCCGTCTGCATCCGCCCGATCGCGAGCTCGGCCTTGACGCCGATCACGGAATCGTGCGGGCCGGTCATTCCCGCGTCGGAGATCGCGGCGGTACCGCCTGGCTGGACGCGGGCGTCGCTCGTCTGGACGTGCGTGTGCGTGCCGAAGACCGCCGTGACGCGCCCGTCGAGCAGCCGTGAGAGCGCCACCTTCTCACTCGTGGCCTCGGCGTGGAAGTCCACGAGCACGACCTTCGCCGCCGCGCGCGCCTCCTCGACGAGGGCGTCCACGACCTCGAACGGGCTGACCGGCGTGCTCATGAAGAGCGCGCCCTGGAGGTTCAGCACCGCAACCGGCATTCCGTCCTCCGCTTCGACCACGGCCAGCCCGCGCCCCGGCGAGCTCGAGGCCAGGTTCGCGGGACGGATGACGCGCTCGGCCGTCTCGAGGTAAGGCACGATCTCGCGGCGGCGCCAGACGTGGTTGCCGAGCGTGATCACGTCGGCACCGGCCGCCAGCAGCCGGTCGGCGAGGCGGGGCGTGATCCCGGCCCCGTCGGCGACGTTCTCGCCGTTGACGACGCAAAAGCCGACGCCCTGCTCCTCCTTCAGCCCGGGCAGGCGCTCCTCGACCGCCTTCCGGCCTGCGGTGCCGAAGACGTCGGCGATGAAGAGGATTCTCAGGGGAGTGAGAGCGTGGCGGCGTGGATCTCGATCGACACGTGGTTCCCCGCGTCGGTGGTCACGCGCGCGAGGGCCTGGCGCTCGACCTGGGCGAAGTCGATGATCGTCCCGACCTTTGAGGTGGTCGCGCCGACCGTGGAGCCGACGGTCAGATTCGGGTCGGGCCGGAGGTGCGTGAGCGAGACGACCAGCGCAGGGTTGCCGCTCGGCTGAATGTCGATCCGGGCGCCCATGTGCTTCCCGGCCAGCACGTACGGCGTAATCGCGACGACCCTGCCGTCGACCGGCGAGTAGACGTCGGTCCCGGGCGGCGCGCCGACGTCGAGCGAGGCCGTGGCCGGGCCGGTGCCGCCGCCGAGCACGTAGTAGCGCAGGCTGTTGCCGCTGCCGTTCCCGAACAGGCTGCGGGCGACGCGCCCAACGAGGCCCTGGTTCAGCTGGCGCCCGACCGGCCGCAGTGCGAGCGAGCCGTCACCCGCGGCGTGGTAGCCGACCGCGGTCAGGCGGCCCTGGGCGACCGGGAGCAGCACCCGGATCGAGCCCATCAGCGAGACCACCTGCGGGCGGGGCGGGCCGGCGGGCAGCAAGCGGGTCGCCGGCGCGGGCGCCGCGGCCGGGACCGCGCGCGTGCCGCCCGACCCGAAAGCGGTCAGGAGCAACGTGATCAGCGCGACCGAGGCGAGCAGGATCAGTCCCGCCAATCGCCTCTTGCGGCGCGCGGCGGCCGTCTCGGCCCGCCGCCGCCTCGCATGAGCTGAGGCGCGTGGCATCCGCCGCACGGTAACCGAGGTCGGCTCCTGCTGCAACGGGACCGGTTGCGGCGCGAGTGCAAGGGTCCCGTCGACCCCGAAGTCCCAGTCCCAGTCGGGTGGTCGTAGCGGTACGACGCGCGAGTTACGATGCCTGCCATGGCCGGGCCTTCTGCCGGGGCGGCGAAGATTCAGATTCCCCGCTGGATTCAGCTTGTCGGCCTCCCGATTCTGCTCCTGCTGCTGTGGGTGATCGCCGGCGCGGCCCGTCATGTCGTCTTCCTCTTCCTCGTCGCCGCGCTGATCGCGTTCCTGCTCAACCCGATCGTGCGGACGCTGACGCGGGTCTGGATCCCTCGGGGGTTCGGCGTCGCGCTGGTGTACCTCAGCTTTTTCGCCATCCTCCTGGCCGTGATTCTCGCGCTCGGCTCGGTGGTCGTCGACCAGACGAAGTCGAGCGCGACCCGGGTGAACGACTACTTTACGGTCGAGCACGGACAGCCCGGCCGGACGCATGCGGACGCCGACGTCGACCGCTTCCAGCACTGGCTCGACACCCACCGGCTCGGCGGGGTCGAGATCCAGAAGCAGGGCCACGACCTCGTCCGCCAGATCCGCAAGAAGGACGTCACGCGCTACACGGGCGACGTGATCGACTTCGTCGAGGGCGCCGCGATCGGGACGATCAAGTTCCTGTTCGCGCTCGTGCTGGTGATCGTGGTCTCGATCTACATGCTGCTCGACATGCCGCGGCTGGCGCGCGTCGTCGACCGGCGCTTCCCGCCGCACCCCGGCTCGGACCCGCTGCTGCACCGGATCGAGCGCTCGCTCGCGAGCTACGTCCGCGGGCAGGTGCTGCTCTCGCTGATCATCGGCACGAGCGCGGGGCTCGGCATGTGGCTGCTCGGCACGCTCGGCTGGGTTCCCGGCGCCGACAAGTACGCCGCGCTGTTCGGAGCGTGGGTCGCGGTCACGGAGCTGATCCCGTACATCGGCCCCTGGCTCGGCGCGATCCCGCCGTTCATCTACGCGCTCGTCGTGCACCCGGTCTCGGCGATCTGGGTCGGGTTGCTCTTTCTCGGGATCCACCAGCTCGAGGGGCACGTCGTCGTTCCGAACGTGATGGGCAGCGCGCTGCGGCTGCACCCGCTGCTGGTGATCTTCGGGCTGCTGGCCGGCGGCGAGATCTACGGCCTGCCGGGCGCGCTCGTGGCGCTGCCGCTGCTGGCCGCAGGGCGGGCGATCTGGGAGTTCTTCGGCGAGCGGGTGACACTCGAGTCATGGGCGCAGGGCAGCGCAATTCCGGTGGAGGTCGAGGTGGAGGAGACGCGAGTCGCGCCCCTGCCGCCGCCCGATCCGCCGGCAGCGGCGAGCCGTTGACCCACTCGACACCACTGCTCGCGGCCCGTGGCGCCGGGCGCCGGTTCGGCCAGACGAGCGCGCTCGAGCCGGTCGAGCTGGAGGTCTGGGACGGCGACGCGCTCGCGCTCGTCGGCCCGAACGGCGCGGGCAAGTCGACGCTGCTCGCGCTGCTGGCGGGCGCGCTCGAGGCAAGCAGCGGCAAGGTGGAGCGGCGAAAGGGCGCGCGCGTCGGCTGGGCTCCGCAGCGGCCTGCGCAGTACGGCCGCCTGTCCGCGCGCGAGAACCTGGAGCTGTTCGCGCGGCTCGAGGGCGAGCACGACCCGCGCGCGGCGGCCGAGCTGCTGCTCGAGGCGTTTGAGCTGCCCGGCGCAGCGTCGCCGAGCGTCAACCTCTCGGTCGGCAACCGCCAACGGCTGAACCTCGCCATCTCGCTGCTCGGCGACCCGCAGGTGCTCCTGCTTGACGAGCCGACCGCCGCCCTCGACCCCGACCAGCGGCGCCGGCTCTGGGAGCGCGTGGCAGCGCTACGGGCGCGAGACGGGGCGGTCGTCTTCGCGACTCAGAACTTCGAAGAGGTCGAACGGATCGCCAGCCGCGTCGCGGCGCTGCGCGAGGGTCGGCTCGTCTTCGCCGGCACGCGTGAGGAGTACGACCGGGCCCACGGCGAGAGTCTGTCGGCGTGAACCGGATCGCGCTGCTGCTGCGCAAGGACATGCTCGTGCTGCGGCGCTCGCCGCTGCTGCTCGGGATCCTGATCGCCTACCCGCTCGCGATCGCGCTGCTGATCGGCCTAGTCGCGAGCTACGGCAGCTCGAAGCCACGCGTGGCGTTCGTGGACGACGACAACCTGCCTGCGACCGTCGTGCTCGGCGGCAAGCGCTTCGACGTCGGCCACACGATCGACGAGGCGAGCAAGAAGGTGAAGCTCGTGCGTCTCTCCCCCGACGAGGCGAAGCGCCAGCTCGACGACGGCCGCGTCGTCGCCGTCGTGACGGTGCCGCCGGGCTTCGTCTCGACGCTGCGAGGGATGGTCCGGAGCCCGCAGCTCGAGCTGCAGCTCTCGACCGGCACGATCTCCTCGCGGGTCGAGCAGCAGGTGCAGGCGCTCGTCTACTCGCTCAACCGCCAGCTCCAGAGCGCGTATATCGCCAGCAACCTCCGCTACGTGACCCTGATCCTGCACGGCGGCGACGGCAGCTTCCTGGGCGCTCCGATCACGGTGCTCGGGATCGAGAAGGCGCAGCGGCTCCTGCGAGAGATGCCGCAGACGCCGAGGACGGCCGAGCTGCTCGACTTCCTGCACGACGCGCGGCTGGCGCTCGCGAACACGAACGACGCGCTCAGCTCGACCGCGCACCCGATCGAGCTCGTGCGTGCGCCTGGGCGCGGGCGCACGTGGGCACTCTCGGCTGAGGTGCAGGCCTACGCGCTCGCGCTGACGATCACCTTCCTGGCCCTGCTGCTCGCCGCCGGCTCGCTCGCCGCCGAACGCGACGAGAACGTCGTCGGCCGTCTCGCGCGCGGGCTCGTCGGGCTCGGGCAGCTCGTCTGGTCGAAGGTTGCTCTGGCGGCCGCGGTGGCGCTGGGACTCGGGCTCGCGATCGCGCTCGGCTTCGGGCTGATCATCGAGATCGGCGGCGTCACCGGCGGCGAGCCGTGGCGGCGGCTGCCGCTGCTCGTGGTCGGGCTCGTGCTCGCTGGCGGCTCGGTCGGCGCGCTCGGCGCGCTGCTCGGAGCGCTGGCGCGGGAAGCCCGCTCGGCCTCGCTCGTCGCGGTGCTGGTCGTGATGCCGATCGTCTTTCTCGGGCTGATCCCGGCCGAGGTCGTTCCGCCGGCGGGCTGGCTGAGCGACGCGCTGCCGTTCGCGCACGCGGTCCGCTTCTTCCGCTCCGCGCTTTACGACCTCAGCCCCTGGGGAGAGGTGCTGCGAGAGGGCCTCTGGCTGGTCGCGCTCGGTGCGGTCTTCGGCGGGCTCGCCCGGGTGGGAGCGCGTAGATTGTTGGTGTGAGCTCGTTCCCGGTCACGCGCCTGCGCCGGCTCCGCCGCAGCGACCGCCTGCGGGCGCTCGTGCGGGAGACCCGGCTCGACCTCGACGACTTCGTCCTACCGCTCTTCGTCGGCCCGGCCACCGAGCCGAGCCCGGACCTGCCGGCACTCGGCCGGTTCTCGGTCGAGGACCTGGCCGCCGAGGCCGAGGAGACGGCGCGGCTGGGCGTACGCGCGGTGCTGCTGTTCGGGATCCCGGACGAGAAGGACGCCGAGGGCTCGGGCGCCTGGGACGACGACGGCGTCGTCCAGCGGGCGCTGCGGGCTCTCCGCGAGGCGAGCCCGGGCCTTGTGCTGCTGACGGATGTCTGTCTCTGCGAATACACCTCGCACGGCCACTGCGGCGTGCTCGAGGGCGACGAGGTGGACAACGACGCGACGCTCGAACTGCTCGCGCGCACGGCCGTCTCGCACGCCGCTGCCGGCGCCGACGCAGTCTGCCCGAGCGACATGATGGACGGCCGGGTCGCCGCGATCCGCGCCGCTCTCGACGAGGACGGCCACGGCGAGCTTCCGATCGTTTCCTACGCGGCCAAGTACGCCTCGGCGTTCTACGGCCCGTTCCGCGAGGCCGCCGACTCGACTCCGGCCTTCGGCGACCGGCGCGGCTACCAGCTCGACCCGGCCAACGTGCGCGAGGCGCTGCGCGAGTGCGAGCTCGACGTGGCCGAGGGCGCCGACGCGCTGCTCGTCAAGCCGGCGCTGCCGAACCTGGACGTGCTTCGGGCGGTGCGGGAGCGCTTCGACCTGCCGGTCGGCGCGTACAACGTCTCGGGCGAGTACGCGATGCTCAAGGCCGCGGGCGCGCGCGGTTGGCTCGACGAGCGGCAGGCGGCGCTCGAGTCGCTGACCGCGATCAAGCGGGCTGGCGCCGACCTCGTCGTCTCGTACTGGACGAAGGAGCTCGCCGGGTGGCTGTAGCCGTCGACGTCTGGGAGACGATCGCGCAGGAGGCCGCCGACGAGAGCCGTCTCTGGGGCGAGGCGCTGAAGCCGGACCCAGAGCGCGAGCCCGTCTTCTCGCCGCTCGGCGAGGCACGCTACGCGCTGGGGCTCGAGACGATCTATGAGGGCTACCTGCTCCACTACGGCCAGCCGCGCCTGTTCGCGCCGGTCGACGAGGACACGGCGCTGCTGCTCGGCGACTACCTCTACGCGCACGGCCTCGTACGCATCGGCGAGGCCGGCCCGGTCGAGGCGGTCACCGACCTGGCCGCACTGATCTCGCTCTGCGCCCAGCTCCGCGCCGACGGCCTGCCCGGCGACGGCGAGGCCTGGGCGGCCACCGCGGCGACGCTCGGGCGCGGCGAGGCGGCGCGTCTGGCCTGGGCTCCGGGCCCGGAGGCGGCGCGCGCCCTGGCCACGCACGAGCGGCGAGTCGACTGAGGCGGTCGCTTGCGACGCCGACCAAAGAGACCGCGCCGGCTTTGCCGGGGCGGCCGTCCAACGCACCACCTTGGAGATGCAGCCAGTTTGCCCTTCTACCCAACCAGCCTCTAAAGTCGCCTTGATGCTGCCGCTCGCCGCGAAGACTGCCGCGCAGGAAGGCCTCGACGTGATCCGCGCGATGCTGGTCGTCGGCCTCATCTTCCTCGGCGTGATCGTGCTCGGCGAGCTGACGCACTGGCTGCGGCACCGCCGCCACTAGCCCTAGCCGTCCTTCTGTCGGATCATCTGCCCGTGCGCGAGCTGCCGCGTGGCACGGTCACCTTCCTCTTCACGGACATCGAGGGCTCGACGAGGCTGCTGCACCAGCTCGGAGACGCTTACGCGGAGGCACTGGTCGAGCACCGACGCACTTTGCGGCAGGCCTTTGCTGCTCGGGGCGGAGTCGAGGTCGACACGCAAGGTGACGCCTTTTTCTACGCGTTCGCCGACGCAGCGGACGCCGTCGCTGCGGCCGCGGCCGGCCGTGACGCGCTCGAGGGCGGTCCGGTGCTCGTGCGGATGGGTCTCCACACAGGCTCAGCGCGGCCGACGGACGAGGGGTATGTCGGGCTGGACGTCCACCTTGGGGCGCGCGTCGCGGCTGCGGGTCACGGCGGGCAGGTACTCCTCACGGCGGCGACGCTCGAGCTCGTCGAGGCCGACGTGCTCCATCTCGGTGACCATCGGCTGAAGGACTTCGCCGACCCGGTTGCGATCGCACAGCTCGGCTCGCGGCCCTTTCCGCCGCTGAAGACGATCTCCAATACGAACCTGCCAAGGCCGGCGAGCCCGTTCGTGGGCCGGGAACGCGAGCTGGCCGATGTCGTGTCGCTGGCGCGAAGCGCACGGCTCGTCACGCTGACCGGCCCGGGTGGCTCCGGCAAGACCCGGCTGGCGCTGGAGGCCGCCGCGGAGCTGGTGCCCGAGCACCGCGACGGCGTCTTCTGGGTCGGTCTCGCGACGTTGCGTGATCCCGCCATCGTGCCCGAGGCGATCGCGCAGAGCCTCGGGGTGAAGGAGGAGCTTGCGCGGTACATCGGCGAGCGCGAGATGCTCCTGCTGCTCGACAACCTCGAGCAGGTGGTGGAGTCAGCACCCGAGCTCGCGCGGCTGGTCGAGTTGTGTCCGAACTTGCGCCTGCTGGTGACGAGCCGTGAACTTCTGCGCGTCCGCGGCGAGATGGAGTACTCCGTGCCGCCGCTCGGAGAGCCTGACGCGGTCGAACTCTTCTGCAGGCGTTCGGGCGTTGCGGCCGGCACCGACGTCGAGGAGCTGTGCCGCCGGCTCGACAACCTGCCGTTGGCAATCGAGCTAGCCGCCGCGCGAGCGAGTGTGCTCTCGCCGAGGCAGCTGGTCGAGCGCCTGGGAGATCGGCTCGACCTGCTGCGCGGTGGCAGGGACGCCGACCGCCGCCAGCAGACGCTGCGTTCGACGATCGCCTGGTCGTACGACCTCCTGGACGACGACGAGCAACGGGTCTTCGCGCGGCTCGCGGTCTTCGTCGGAGGGTGCACTCTCACGGGGGCGGAAGCTGTCTGCGACACGGGCCTTGACACGCTTCAGTCGCTCGTCGACAAGAGCCTTGTCCGCTGGAGCGACGAGCGCTTCTGGATGCTCGAGACGATTCGGGAATTCGCGGCGGAGCGCCTGCGGGCGCGTGCCGAATTCGACGTCCTGGTGCAGCGACATGCCGCCTGGTACGCGGAGTTGGTGGCAGAGCTCGAGTTACGCGTCAGGCATGGAGAACCGGAGGCGACGCATCTGCTCACCGACGAAATCGACAACCTGCGTGCCGGGCTCGAAGCGTCAGCGGGTCGCGGGGACATCGGCGAGGCGTTCCGGATGCTCGACGGACTGTGGTACTTCTGGATCGCGAAGGGCCACGCCGCCGAGGGACTGCGGTGGGCTCGCTGGGCGGTCGGCGAGGCGCCGAACGCCCCACCCGAGGAGCGAGACTTGGGGCTGCTCAACGCGAGTGAGCTGTTCCGGTTCTTCGGGCATTCGGCTGAAGGCTTGCGCATCAAGCGTCAGCTGCTACCCCGGCTCCGCGAAGTCAGTCCGAGCCGGAACTTTCCGGCGACGCTCTCAGATATCGCCGACATGCTCGCGGAAGTCGGCGAGTTCGAAGAGGCACGACAACTCGCAGCGCAGGCCGTTGCACTACGGCGGGGGCTCGGAACCCGCTCCGGGATCAATCACGCCCTGGTGGGACTCGCGATGGTCGAGTTTCGTTCCGGTCGGTTCGCCACGGCGCGGGAGCTCAGCGAGGAAGCGCTCTCCTTGGTCGAGGACCCGCCGGTCCCGACGAACGCGCTCTATACGGCCCTGCTTGCCGGCGAGTCCGCCCGGCGGTGCGGCGATCGCTCGTCGGCGCGTCGACTACTGCTCCAAGCGCTCCGGCTAGCGGCGGAGCTGGGACACCGCGCGATCTTCCCGGAGCTACTGCAGGAGATAGCCGCGGCGAGTACGGCTCGTGTGGACTCCGTACGACTA
This sequence comes from uncultured Actinomycetes bacterium, assembly GCA_963772975.1. Taxonomy (GTDB): domain Bacteria; phylum Actinomycetota; class Thermoleophilia; order Gaiellales; family Gaiellaceae; genus AC-32. The sequence goes on along the minus strand of CAVYZH010000010.1, from coordinate 129,242 downwards.
CTTAGCGCGTCGGAGGGACTACTGCGAGAAGTGGGGCTGCCGCGATGGGATCCGCACGATTACGAACGCACGGTCGCGGAGCTCAGAGCGACGCTCGGTGACACCGTGTTCGAGGAAGCATGGAGCAACGGGGCCAGACTGTCCGAGAAGGAAGTCCTGTCGCTTGCCGCTGGATGCCTAGACTGACCGACGCTTTGGTTCCTCCCGGCGACCTGCGCGAATGGATCTCGCTCCTCGAGCGTGAGGGCGAGCTCGTGCGCGTCGCTGCCGAGGTCGACCCCTACCTCGAGATCACCGAGATCACGGACCGCGTCGTCAAGGCCGGCGGGCCCGCGCTGCTGTTCGAGAACCCGAAGGACAGCCAGCACGCGCTGCTGATCAACCAGTTCGGCACCGAGCGCCGCATGTGCCTCGCCTTCGGCGCCGACTCGCTCGACGACGTCGGCCGGCGGCTCGGCGACGTGCTCGAGATGCAGCCGCCGCAGGGCCTCGCCGAAAAGGTGCGCGGCCTGAAGAAGCTGAAGTCGATCGCCGACTCGCAGCCGAAGAGCGTCCGCAGCGGGCCCGTGCAGGAGGTGGTCCTGACCGGCGACGAGGTCGACCTGGGCCGCCTGCCGGTCCAGACCTGCTGGCCCGGCGATGCCGCGCCGTTCATCACGCTCCCGGCGGTGATCACCACCGACCCGCGCAGCGGCGGCCGCAACGTCGGCATGTACCGCCTGCAGGTGCTCGACCAGCGCACGACGGCGATGCACTGGCAGATCCACAAAGACGGCCGCGCGGACTACCTGCTCGCCGACGGTAAGCTCGAGGTGGCGGTCGCGCTTGGCCTCGACCCCGTCACCGCCTACAGCGCGAGCGCCCCGCTCCCGAAGCATGTGGACGAGTTCATGCTCGCCGGGTTCCTGCGCGGCGAGCCGGTCGAGCTCGTGCCGGCGAAGACCGTCGACCTCGAGGTTCCCGCCAATGCGGAGATCGTGCTCGAGGGCTACATCGCCAAGGACGAGCTGACCGAGGAAGGGCCGTTCGGCGACCACACCGGCTACTACACGCCGCCGGAGCCGTTTCCGGTCTTCCACGTGACCGCGATGACGATGCGGCGCGACGCGATCTATCCGTCGATCGTGGTCGGCAAGCCACCGCAGGAGGACGCGTGGCTCGGCAAGGCGACCGAGCGGATCTTCCTGCCTGCGATCCGGATGAGCGTGCCGGAGATCGTCGACTACGACCTGCCGGTTGCGGGCGCCTTTCACAACTGCTGCATCGTCTCGATCCGTAAGGCCTTCCCTGGCCACGCCCAGAAGGTGATGCACGCGATCTGGGGCCTCGGGATGCTCAGCCTGACCAAGTCGGTCGTGGTCGTGGACGAATGGGTCGACGTACACGACTACGAGGAGGTCTTCTTCCGCGTCGGCGCCAACGTCGACCCGAAGCGTGACGTGCTGATCAGCGAAGGCCCGCTCGACCATCTCGACCACGCGCCGACGCTGCAGTTCTACGGCGGCAAGCTCGGCATCGACGCGACCCACAAGGGTCCCGCGGAGGGGACGCGGCCGTGGCCGCCGGAGATCGAGATGAGCGACGAGGTGCGCCGGAAGGTCGACCAGCGCTGGAACGACTACGGCCTCGGCGCGGCCGCGGAGGCCGACGGGCGCCGCGAGGACGCGTTGCGTCAACTGTTACGTCGTTGACGGCCCAGACCTGTAACGATTGAATCCCGACGCCTCGCAAGGGAAAAGGAGACGCTTGGAAGAACGCCCGGGGGACGAGCGACCGCAGCTCCCGCCGCCCAGCTTGTGGCCGGTGGGCTTCGCCGTCGGCGTCGTCTGCGTGCTCGTCGGTCTCGTGATCAGCTGGCCGGTCGCTGCGGTCGGCGCGGCGGTCGCGCTCGTCTTCGGGTTCCTCTGGGCCCGCGACGTGGCGACCGGGCGCGCATACGAAGCGCCTACGGCTGACGCGCCGGCCGCCGACCAGGGCCCGCCCGCCATGCCCGAGTCGACTCCCGGGGAGCGCTTCCCGCGCAGCCGCTTCCTCGAAGGCGCGACGCTCGGCCTCGGCGCACTGATCGGAGTGATCGTGACGCTGCCCGCGGCGGGCTTCGCGCTCCTGCCCGGGTTCCTGAAGCAGAAGCAGCACAAGGTCGACCTCGGCCCGATCTCGGACTTCGAGGAGAACAAGTGGAAGGTCGTCACGTTCGCCCGCGACCCGGCCACCGCCGAGATCTCGCGCCGCACCGCGTTCGTGCGCAACAACGGCCTGCTGGACGGCGTCCCGAGCTTCACCGTCATCTCGAACCGCTGCGCGCACGTCGGCTGCCCCGTGCAGCCCGGCGGCCCAGTCTTCGAGAAGGACGAGAAGACGATCAAGACCGCCAACGGCGACGTGCTGGTCACGCCGGTGCTGCCGGCGGCCGGCTTCATCTGCCCGTGCCACGGCGGCTCGTACGACCAGGAGGGCAACCGCATCGCCGGCCCGCCGGTCCGCGGGCTCGACCGCTACGAGTTCGACATCGTCAACGGACGCCTGATCCTCGGTGACCTCTACAGCGTCGTGAAGGTCGAGGGCTCCGGGAAGACGGCCAAGATCGAGAAGGTCGAGCTGCACGGCCCAGGCCAGCACGCCGACGGCCCTGAGTCCTGGCTCTATCCCCTGCAGCCACCGCACTGATGTCGGCCAAGGAGTCAGAGCGGCGCGACAAGCCCCAGTCCGCGGCGCTGTACCCGCTCGACTGGCTAGAGGAGCGCTCCGGCCTCGTCGGCGGGATCAAGTACTTCCTCTTCCGCAAGGTCCCGGGCGATTCGGGCTGGTGGCACACGCTCGGCTCGGCGACGCTGACGGCCTTCCTCGTCCAGCTCGTCACCGGTGTGATCCTCGCGATGTACTACAAGCCCTCGCCGGCGGAGGCGCACTCTTCGATCGAGCACATCCAGCACGACCTCTGGGGTGGCTGGCTGGTGCGCGGGATGCATCGCTGGGGCGCGAGCGTCTTCATCATCCTGATGTTCCTACACATGGGCCGCGTGTTCCTGTTCGGCGCGTACAAGTACCCGCGCGAGCTCAATTGGATCGTCGGCGTGCTGATCCTCGCGACCGGTCTCTTCGAGGGTCTGACCGGGTACCTGCTGCCCTTCGACCAGACCGCGTACTGGGCGACCGTGGTGGCGGTGAACATCAACGGCACCGCGCCCTTTGTCGGCCCGTACCTGGCGTCGATCCTGCGAGGTGGTGCCGAGATTGGGCCGGACACCCTCGCCCGCTTCTACTCGATTCACATGCTGCTCGTTCCGGGTGCGCTGATCGGGCTGATCGGTTTCCACCTGTATCTGGTCGTGCGCCTGGGCGTGAGCTCGCCGCCCTGGTCGAAGGAGGCCGCCGGCGGTGAGCCCGACGACGAGCCGCCGCCCGCGCGCTCAGGTCTCGTCCAGCCCGGACCGCGGGCCGCAGGCGTGCGAAGGAGGCCGACGGAATGAGCTCACTCGACGAGCGCCGGCGCGGGTTCCAGCGCTACAAGGAGGACGTCAAGAAGCGGGGCAAGCCCTTCTACCCGTTCGCGATGTTCGAGGACACGGTCATGAGCCTGGTCGTCGTGATCGTGATCGCCGGCCTCGCGGTCGTCTGGAAGAACTACGACATCCTCGGGCCGCTGATCGGGCCGAAGGCCGACCCGGGGACGATCTCCTTTGTCCCGCGGCCCGACTGGTACTTCTATTTCCTCTTCTATTTGCTGCGGATCTTCAAGTGGCCGGAGACGGTGATTCTGGCCACGATCGGGATCCCGACGCTTCTCCTCGTCCTGCTGCTCGCGCTGCCGTTCGTCGACCTGCGCACGGAGCGGCGGCTCTCGCGCCGCCCGGTCGCGGTCGTGGCCGCCGCGCTGACAATCCTCTCAATGGGCGTCCTCACCTACAAGGGCGCGGTCGCGAAGGAGCCGATCGCGAGCGAGGTCGAGGCGGCGATCCCGAGCTGGGCGCAGCAGCAGGGCTTCGCAGGCAACCAGGAGGCGCTCGCGGGGGCGAAGCTGTTCGCCGAGTCGGGCTGTACGAACTGCCACACCTACCTCGGCTCCGGCGGCTCGAACCTCGGCGCGCCCGACCTCTCCGCCGAGGGCGCGAAGGGCAAGGGCATCCAGTTCCAGATCGACCACCTCAAGAGCCCGGCCAGCGTCAACCCCGGCTCGCCGATGCCGCCCTTCGCCGAGCTCGGCGAGGACAACCTGCACAAGCTCGCCGTCTTTCTAGAGGCTTCCAAGGGTCCGAAGTAGGCTTTTGGCGCCATGCGCGTCTTCCTCGGCATCACCGGCGCTTCGGGAGCGCCGTACGCGGCACGGCTGCTAGAGGCCCTCGCCGGCGCCGGCTGCGAGATCGGCCTCTGCGCCTCGCGCGCCGGGATCGAGGTGCTCGCGACCGAGCTCTACGGCGACGCGCGGCTCTCGGCCGACGAGACGCTCGCGCGGCTGACCGAGCCCGTCAGCGAGGCGGTCACCATTCACGACGAGCGCGACTGGCACGCGCCGTACGCGAGCGGCTCGGCCAAGGTCGAGGGCTACGTGATCTGTCCCTGCTCGATGGGCACGCTCGGCACGATCGCCTCGGGCGCGATGTCGAACCTGATCCAACGTGCGGCGAGCGTGGCGCTGAAGGAGGGCCGCAAGCTCGTGCTCTGCCCGCGCGAGACGCCGCTCTCGACGATCCACCTCGAGAACATGCTGCGCGTCCGGCAGGCGGGGGCGACGGTGCTCTTCCTCGCGCCGGGCTTCTACCACGGAGCCGAGACGGTCGACGACCTGGTCGACTTCATCGTCGCGCGCTGCCTCGATCAGCTCGGGCTCGAGCACGAGCTCGTGCGGCGCTGGGGGCAGGACTGAGGTGACGGTGGAGTCCGGCAGGCTCGCGCCCGACGCGGTGCGCTCGATGTTCGACCGCATCTCGCCGGTCTACGACGCGATGAACCGGACGATGACGATGGGGCTCGACCAGCGCTGGCGGCGGGCGACCGTGGCCGCGGTGGTCCGGCCGGGCGACCGTGTGCTCGATGCGTGTTGCGGCACCGGCGACCTCGCCGTCGCCGCGCTGCAGGCGGGCGCGACCGTGACCGGCCTCGACTTCTCCGAGCGGATGCTCGAGCGGGCTCGGCGCAAGTCGGCCGAGGTCGAGTGGGTGCAGGGCGACGCCGAGAAGCTGCCGTTCGAGGACGCGAGCTTCGACGCCGCGACTGTCGGCTTCGGCGTGCGCAACCTCGCCGACCTCGAGCGCGGCCTCGCCGAGCTGCGGCGCGTGCTACGCCCGGGCGGACGCGTGGCGATCCTCGAGATCACGAAGCCGAGCGGGCTGCTGGCGCCGTTCTACCGGCTCTGGTTCGACGGCTTCGTGCCGCTACTGGGAAAAGTCCTTCCCGGCGGCTCGGCCTACACGTACCTTCCCGCCAGCGTGCGCCGTTTTCCCGGCCCCGACCAGCTCGCCGGCCTCCTGCGCGGAGCCGGCTTCGACGACGTCCGCTGGCGCACGTTCGCAGGCGGGATCGTGGCGCTGCACATCGGAGTGGCCGCGTGAGCCTGGCGACAATCCGCGAGACGCCGGGGCTCGACGCCTACCTCGATGACCTCGAGGGGCGGCTGGCGGCAGCGGTCCAGTCGCATCGGGGGCTCGTCGCCGTGGTCGGCGGCGAGGCGCTCGCGGCCGGCGGCAAACGGCTGCGGCCACTGCTCGTCTTCCTTGCGTCGCGTCCAGGCGAGGCGCCGCTCGCCGCGGGCGCGGCGGTTGAGCTCGTGCACATGGCGACGCTCGTCCACGACGACCTGATCGACCAGGCCCGCTACCGGCGCGGCCGCGAGGCGGCCTGGGCGAGTCACGGCCCCGACGCCGCGCGCGCGGCCGGCGACTACCTGTTCGCCCGCGCTTTCGCCGAGCTCGCCGCGACCGGCGACCGCTCGGCCGTGCAGTGCCTCGCCGGCGCGACGCTCGCCCTGGCCCGTGGCGAGGCGCTGCAGCGCGCGCAGACCCACGACCCGGACACGAGCGTCGAGGATTACCTCGCCCGCTGCGGGCTCAAGACCGGGAAGCTGTTCGAGGCCGCCTGCCTGCTCGGCAGCGGCGGCGACCGGGGCCTCGGCGAGTTCGGGCTCGCGCTCGGGATCGCCTTCCAGATCGCCGACGACATCCTCGACTGCTCGGGCGAGACGATCGAGACCGGCAAGATCGCAGGCACCGACCTGCGCGAGGGGACGCCGACGCTGCCGCTGATCCTGGCTGCGCGCAAGGACGAGACCGTCCGGCGCGCGCTCGCCGGCGGCCCGCTCGACGGCGCGCTCGTCCGCGTCGCCGAGACCGGCGCGCTTGAGTCGTCGCGCGAGCTTGCGCTCGACTATGCCCGCCGCGCCCGCGCCTGCCTCGACGGGAACCTGCGCCGCGACGAGCTCGAGGCCCTCACCGACGCCGTCGTCGACCGGGAGTCCTGATGATCCGCCTCGGCCGCATCTCCTACGTGAACATGGCGCCGGTCTTCCACCGGCTCGAGGCCGAGGTCGAGGAGGTGCAGGGCGTGCCGACCGAGCTGAACGGGCGCTTGCTCGCCGGCGAGCTCGACCTGGCGCCGATCTCCTCGATCGAATACGCGCGCAACGCCGACCGGCTGCGCCTGCTGCCCCGCCTCTGCGTCTCCTCCGAGGGTGCGGTCGACTCGATCCAGCTCGTCGCGCGCAAGCCGCTCGAGCAGGTGCGCACGGTCGCCGTCACGCCCGAGAGCGCCACCTCGGTCGTGCTGACCAAGGTGCTGTTGCCCGAGGCCACGCACGTGCCGCTCGGTGAGGAGGCCGACGCGACGCTGTTGATCGGCGACGCGGCCCTGAAGAGCGCCTTCGAGGACCCGACGCCGCACCACGACCTCGGCCGCCTCTGGAAGGAGCGCACGGGCCTGCCGATGGTCTTCGCCGTCTGGGCCTGTCCCGAGCCGGTTCCGCCCGGCATGGGCGAGCTCGAGCAAGCGCTCGTCGACTCGGTCCTGACCGCCCGCGCCGAGCCCGAGCAGCTGGCCTATGAGTCGAGCGAGCGCTACGGCTATCCGGCTGGCTTCCTGGCCCGCTACTTCGAGAAGCTGCGCTACCGCTTCGGCCCCCGCGAGCGTGCCGGCCTGCTGACGTTCCTCGAGCTGGCCCGCGACGTCGGCGAGCTCGACGAGGTGCCGGAGCTGCGCTTCGTCTCACGCGCCGAAGCACCCGTCTAGCTTCTGGGGACAAGGACGCTCGCCCATGGAGCCGTCGTCTCGCCTGCGCGCCTAGGACGGGATACCGAGATGTGCACCGCACCAGTGCAAGCCATAGGGTTCGGGACCTGATCGGCCATGCCGTCCAAACATGAGGAGATTTGATGCCCACTGTGATGGCCTACCACGACGTGAAGAACAAGGATCACTGGCTCGCTTCCCCGAAGCGTGAGGAGTTCTTCGGGCCCCTAGGAGTCACCAACATCCGGACATTCGTCGATCCGGAGAATCCAAGCCGAGTCGGGTTGGTGATGGACGTTTCCGACATGGATGCCGTCATGGCAGCGATGGAGACCGATGCTGCCGCCGACGCGATGTCGCATGACGGGGTGTTGCCCGAGACGCTCGTGATTCTCGTCGAGGCATAGCCGGGGCTGGCCCGGTTCCGCTAGTAGATGTGCAGCTTGTCCAGGAGCGCGAGCGGCTCGTCGATGGACTCGAACAGATCCTTGTTGTGCTTGATCATCTTGCTGCGCATGTAGACGCGAAGCCACTGCTTGTAGCTGTACAGCTCATAGCGATCGAGCATGTCTCTGAGTGGTAAGTCACGCTGCGCGATGAGCCCTGCCAGGTACATCGCACACTCGAAGCCAAGCGAAATCGACTGAAAGTACGGAGAGCCGATGGCCGAATCGCCGGCGAGGAAGACCGGTGAGGTGGCGAAGGGGTGATCGCTGGGGCCGGTTGTAAGCCACTGCCGGCTGGTCGCATTGCGAGCCCGATAGAGGTCGAGGGGAATCCGCACGATCTCTAGGTCGCCGAGTAGCTCGCCCTGCGTTTCCTCCTTGATCTTGTCGATGAACCGGTCCATCGACTGAGCGACGCTGGGAAAGTTGTCGCGAAGCCACTGACCATCGAATCTGGACGGCATCGCCTCAAACTCCTGGGCGCTGATGTTGACGATGCCCGTCACGTGGCTGACGCTGCCGTCGTAGTGCGTGCGGTGCACCATTGGAATGAACTTGTAGTGCGGGTTCTCGATGTTCTTGGAGTACTTGCAGTACTCGTTGCAGTCGTACTTCTGGCCGTAGAGGAACGTGATGACGAGCGCGTACTCGAGGCGGATCAAGAGGGTGTTTTCGCCTCCACCTTCGGAGCCAGGCACCAGTCGATCGCGGAGCAGCGACCTGGCGCCCGTGCAGTCGACCAGCAGGTCGCCCGGCTCGAGCATCGCCATCGCGTCCTCCGCCGTCACGACGGCCTCGGAGCGCTGCAGTTGGCTCGACCCGCGCTCGTCGATCAGATCACTGAGGGAGCGCTCGATGGCGTTGAGCGGGCAGAACCCCAGCGTCCATCCGTGAAGAAGCGTCATCAGGTCCGTGGGAATCGACTGTCTGAAGGCGAGGCCCTGGTCGAGCTCGGCCGGATCGAAGACGGCCTCGACGCTGTCCCCGTCGATGGAATCGGCGCGGTAGCTCTCCACCGAATCCGCCACGAGGTACGGCGCGAGCTGAACCATGCGGGTGCGCGTGTACTCGCGGCGCTTCTCGTAGAGGCCAACAGAAAACCCCTCCATCGACTGGAGCAGTGCCGTGAGTAGAAGGCCGACGGGTCCTGCACCGACCACGTGCACTCGCATCGTGGGCAGTCTCTCAGAGCCGTGGAGTCAGGCGTGGGGCGGGATTCGCGTTGTCGCTCTGCGCAGGGAGGGGCTAGGATCGGCGAATGGCCAGGTACGTTCGCATCCGGCTCGCGAACGGCGACACTCGGCATGCGACCCTCCCGCAGGACGAGACGCACACGCAATGGGCAGCACGAGAGTTCGGCGCCGAGTCGCGCTGGACCCAGACGGTAGAGGGGACCTTGGTCGCCCAGGCCTTGATCGTCGAGCTGTCCCTCGTCGAGCTCGACGAGCAACCCAAGCTGGATGGCGTGTTGTCCGCGCAGGCCGCGAGCACGGAGGCCCTGCCCGCGAGCGGGGAGGAGCGGGCGCGTGCGCGGATTTTCGAGTGAGACGCTGCGCGATGAGCCGGACCACGCGTGGCGAGCAGCGCGGCCCGGCTAATCGCTCCGACTAGACGCCTACGAGCGCGCCTATTTCGACCTCGTTGAAGTAGGAAATCTCAACAGCGTCGGCGTCGACGCCCCCCTCGCGCATTGCGTCCTTCAGCTCAGGCATTGCGAAGAATGCACGCGCGGTCTCGGGCGAATCGAATGTGTGGGTGACGATGACGTCGTTGGGATTCTCGATCGAGCGCAGCACCTGGTGGGCGCGTACGCCGTGCTCGGCCTGGATCGGCGCGAAGCCGTCGTACATCTTCTTCCAGGCGTCGAAGTCGGCCACACGGTGGCGGACAAGGGCAACGGTGCTCGTCATGAGTGCTCCCTTCCGGAGCGATGCCCCGCTGCGAAAAAACGGGCTTCAGGAGAAGCGCGCAACCAAGGCGACGCTTAGCAGCCTACTCCTCAGCAGCTTACGAGTGTTACCGACGAGCGCAATCACAACCTCCGTCATGTGACATTCGCGGACACTGGCCCATGCGACGACCTTCGCTCCTAGAGTCCCGACGTGCACTCTTCACACCAGAAGTGAGGACGAGTACGCCGAACTCTTGCCGTGGCGGTCATCCTCCACCGCGGTCGACGATCCGGCCGCCAGTGCCGAACGCCACTCGTTGCGTTCAGGCGTGGCCGGACGCTCGTCATCGCACTCCTGTATGGAGAGGAGTCGGAGTGGCTTCGCAACCTACGCGCCGGGGGTGGGCACGTGATCCGTGCGGGGCGTACCTTCGTCGTCGGAACCCCCGTCGTCGCTACGCGGGAGGCCGGCTCGCTGCTCGCACGCCTCTCGCCCCCGGAGCGCGCGTACTGCCGACTCGCAGAGAAACTGGCGATGCTCGACCTGGAGGAACAGCTGCCCGTGGCTTTGGGCGCCGCGGTCGCCTCAGCGAGCCCGCGTGACGCGTTCCAGTACCCGGCCCGGGAATGGCAAGTGCTGGGCACGCCACACGTGTCGTTGCTCGTACGGCCACGCGTAGATCGGGCTGCCGTCGCGGACCAGCCCGAGCAGGCGCCATTCGCCGATCTCCTTCGCCGACCACTCGTAGAGGCGCTCTAGCCTCGGTGCGATCACCGCGTAGTCGAACAACCGACCCAGACGCTGCTCGTCGGCGATGTACCACTCGACGTCGCGCGTGAGCGGGTAATGGTTCGGGATCACGCGGCGGAGCGAGAGGAACGCTCCCACCATTCCGAGGCGAGGATCGCCTAGGAAGCGGGCAAGCGCCCCGAACCGCCCCAGCGCGAGGCGCGGGGCCGCGACGAGAGCGTGCGCGTAGAGCACGCGCGCGAGCGCGACGTTCATGAAGAAGCGCTCCGGCGCGGTCTCTTCTTCGGCATGCCCTTCGTGCTCTAGGTAGCCGGCCACGATGCTGGCGTTGTGAGCCCGATACCAACAAGACGGAATCGGGTGCTAGCGAACTGCAGCCATAGCCGGACTGCATGCGACGACGGAAGTCCCCGAAGACCTCCAAGCAGCGCGATCGATTCGCATCCGTCTCGCAGCAAGCGCTCGTTCATCGCCCGCCACCAGACGCTGCCCGACGGCGACGCATCGAGCGGGTTGAGGAGACCGCGCTGGGCCTGCCAGCGCATGAACGAGAGCGCTGCGCGCCGGAATGGCAGGTGACGCGGTGCCCGGCCGGTCGGCCCGTGGAACAGCCGCTCCATCAATGCAAGGCGCACCGCCGGATCGTCGCGCGCCGTCGAGACCTGCGTGTTAGCCCACGCGAGCGCGTCGCGGTGTTCGCTCATCGTCGGCTCGAGGTCGGCACTTCGGGCGGCATGGTGCATCATCCGCGTCGGTCTCGGGTGACATCCCGAACACTCGTTCAGGCGAGATTGAAGTTGGTCGTGATCGACGTCCCGTGGCGCTTCGCGGGTCGGCATTCGATCCCGATGACCGACTGGAAGTACTGAAACCGGGACGTCCATGGCTGCTCGCTCTCGGTATGGAGAGCCGCGCCGTCAAGGCGGGTAGCCTCGCCGTGTGCAGTGGTGGCAATGGCTCCTGATCTCGCTAGGCGTGGCCCTTGTGATCTACGCCTCGTTCCTCGCCTGGCTGGTTATCCACGGCCGCCACGAGGACGCTCGTGCATTTGCCACGTTCATCCCCGTCTGCATCGTGCTCGTGACGCGCCTTGCACGCGATCCCCGCGTGCCCCGGCGTCGCAAGCTGTTGCTGATCGCTCTCGTTGGTTATCTCGCCCTGCCTTTCGACCTCGTCCCGGACTTCATCCCGGTGGCTGGACAACTCGACGATGCGATCATCGTCGCGCTCGTCCTGCGTCACTTCATCAGAGCGGGCGGCGAACCGATGATGCGCGAACTCTAGCCGGGCCCGGAACAGTCTCTTGGTCTGATCCTCCGACTGGCCCGGCTCCGTGGCTTCCAGCCCGAACCGGACGCGGTCGGGTGACATTCCCGCACGCGGCACCCGCTAGTCGGCGAGTGGCGCACGCGTGGCGATGGACGTACAAGGGGCCGGCGCTAAGGCCGGCCCCTTGGCGGATCGGTCGCGGGCTTAGCCGCCGACCGCGGTCAATGCGTTGATCTGGCCGTGGCCGTTGAACGAGTTGTAGCCGGTGCCCCCGGTGCAGACCTGCGGGGCGCCGTTGTCGACCGCCGGGAAGAACGCGTAGATCGACAGGTCGGAAGGACACCCGAGCGGGTCGGCCGTGTTGTCCAGCCGGGCCTTCACCGCGCCGGGTGACGTCACTCCCGTGCTCTCGATCAAGCGCGGCCACGCCGGCTGCGTGAGGCGACGCCATGGACGTGCCCTGGAAGTAGCAGTACGTCGCCGCACCGTCGAACACCTTCCGCGCACAGGTGCTGATCAACGATGCGGGATAGGTGGAGAGGACGCGGCCATTCGGAGCAGCGGCCGTGAGCTGCAGGATCGAGTCGCCACCCGGCGCGACCACGTCGGCGGCACCCGAGCCGTAGCTCGAGTAGAACGACTTCAGCTGCAGGTTGCCGTTCGCGGTCACACCCACGACGCCGGGCACCTCGGTTGGCACGACGGCGCACTGGTTGTGGATGTCGCGCAGCACCGGAGTTGTGTCGTCCGGGCTGGTGGCGTCTTGCGTCGGATGCGCGAGGTCGTCGGCCTGGTTGCCCTCGGCGGCGACGACGAGCGTGCCGTTTTGCTGCGCGAACTTGATCGCCCGCCGCTCGGCCTCCCAGATCGCCCTCTGCCCCGGGTCGTTGCGGCAGTTGAAGAGCCACGGGTCGGCGAAGTAGCTGTTGTTGGTGACGCCCACGTGGTGTGTCCCGGCCCACATGAAGGCGCAGATGACCGCCTCCGGGAAGAAGAACCCGTCGGCGTTGCCTGCCTTGATGCCGGCGATCCTCACGTTCGGCGCGACGCCAACGATCCCGATGCCGTTCTTGGCCGCGGCGATCGTGCCCGCCGTGTGCGTCCCATGGCCGTTGTCGTCCATCCAGGCCGAGGGACTCGAGTTCGGCGCCCCACCGATACACGAAGCGCTGTTGGCGAAGTCGACGTTCGGCGCCAGGTCCGGGTGCGTGAAGTCGAGCCCTGTGTCGATGTCACCGACAAGGACCGACCGGCTGCCGCCGTTGATCGCGCGAGCCGCCGGGGCACTGATCTGGTCCATGTCCCATTGCAAGCCGGACAGGGGGTCGCCGCCCGGCGCCGGAATCCCAGCCAGCGCGTCCAGTGGCGACGAATCGGTGTCCGCGACGCTCCCGTCGAGCTGGGTGGCGAAGCCGGTCGTGGCGACCGCCCCCGACACCTGTGCGTTCGCCGCCAGCTTCTGCTGGAAGGTAGCGCTGTCCGAGCTCGCGATCACGACCCCGATCTGGCCGTAGCTGTAGACGAGCTTGCCGCCCGCGGCGGAGATCCCCGCCGCCGCGTTGGCCGGGGCGTTCTGCCCCTTGTAGAGCACGACGTAGTTCTGTGCGAACGCGCTAGATGCTACGACCGCCGCGATTGCGGCCGCGGCCGAGAGCACGGACGCGCGAAGTAGAAACTTCATTGCCTCTCCCCTCATTCCCCCGCTTGTTGGCGGACGCGACTATACGCGGCCCCCGGAGCTAGCGTGTGCGGCGCGGGCGCCTGCGCTCCTGAACTTCTCGACCTGTCCGGGGCGTCACGTCTGCGCGATCACGAGCACAACGGTCATCAAGGCGACCGCGACTCCGCCGACGGTAAACAGCGCGACGGTGCGGAACCGGAGCGGTACGTGGCCACCGGTTCGCAGGGCATGCTCCAACTCGCGCTGGCGTCGTGCGCCGACGATCGAGAGCCCGACCGCGAGAGACGCGTAGCCGCAGCCGAGCAGAATGTAGGGCCATGGGGCGACGTCGAGCAGTTGCGGGGCGAACCGGCCCACAGCGAGTGCCCCGGCGCTGGCGCCAAGCGCGGTGCGCCACCACGCAAGCCAGGTGCGCTCCCCAGCCATCGACGTGCGCCGCTCCTGATCGAGATCGGACGGCGACGTCGGGAGTGGAGGCGCGTCGGTGTGCTCTGAACCCGGCTGCGGCTGGGTCATAGTCGCATCTAACACAGTTAGTCCGGTGGACGCACGCTGGCCCACCCAACGATTGCTTCATCCCGTCTACAGCTCAGCGCGTGAAACCGCCGAGGTGGACCGACTTGACCGTTAGGGGCACGCCGGCCCCGGCCTGACGCTCCAGCAGCTCGAGGACGGCATTGCTCGGCGTCCCGAACACCTGGATGCTCGTCGTCGCCTCGACCGTTGCGGCATATGCGGCGGCGGCGCGCTCGGCAACGACCTCCAGATGAAACGCCATCGACTCCGCGTCGGGGTGGACCTGGACAACCGCGACCTCGGTGCGGTCATCGTTGACGTACTCGTTGAAGGCGATCAGCCGTGGTTCGTTCGCCTCGACGAAAGCGACGAGGCCAGGCACGCGCTTCCTCTCCTCGGCCAGCTTCCCTGGCTTGAGCCGGTTGGTCGCGATGAAGATGAATGGGCCTGACACGGCGCCTCCTTGGCCATGGTCTGCTCGATCCGCTCGGGGTGTTTTTTCAGATGTCGTCGGTCTTCACCCTTGTCTGACCGTCGGGCGCGACTTCGCGGTCGTCCTCCTCCTGTGAGGCGTACTCCTCTTCGCCCGAATCCCGTTTGTCTTCGGCCGACTCGGGCCTGAGGTCACGATCGCGGCTAGGGCGACGCGACCGAATCCACTTGAACATGACGATCACCTCCGATTTGTGCCTGGCGCCTTAGGCTCACCTGCCGGACGTGGCGTAACCCTGCAATGCGACTGTATCCCGGGCCGACTGAGTAGACTGCAGACTCAGGCCACGGCGAGCAGTCGTAGCGGACGCCGAAGCCAGTCCATCGGAAGTCGCCGGCTCCTCTACTCGTTGCGACCGGTTTCCGGTCCAGAGAGAGGACATCTGATGAATGACCAGGCGCCGACGGACTCGCTCGACCTCTTCCTGCGTGATGCAGGCCGCCACCCGCTCTTGACCGCGGCCCAGGAGGTGAAGCTGACGAAGCTGGTCGAACGTGGCGACGCGGGCGCCAAGCAGACGATGGTCGAGTCGAACCTGCGCCTGGTCGTCTCGATCGCCAAGAGGTATCGCCACCAGGGCCTCCCCTTCCTCGACCTGATTCAGGAAGGGACGCTGGGCCTGATGCGTGCGGTCGACAAGTTCGACTGGCGCCGGGGTTACAAGTTCTCGACCTACGCGACCTGGTGGATCAGTCAAGCGGTGGCGCGCGGGCTTGCCGACAAGGCCCGCACGATCCGGATGCCGGTGCACATGGTCGAGCGGAGACAGCATCTCGACCGAGCGGAGCGCATGCTTTCGGTGGAGCTCGGGCGGGAGCCGACATTGCAGGAGGTGGCCGAGCGAGCGGGTCTCTCGCTGCCGGAGGCGCTCGCGGTGGAGGCGGCGGCCCGCGCCTCGACCAGTCTCGATCAGCCGCTCGTCGCGGAGGAGAGTGCCCTCTTCGGAGACATGTTTGCCGCCGACGGCCCGCTGCCGGAGGAACGAGTCGACAGCACGTTCCGCTCCGAGGCGCTTGGAGAGGCCCTAGCGCTGCTAGGCGAGCGCGAGCGCACGGTGATCGCGCTCCGCTTCGGCCTCTACGGCACCGAGCCGAACACGCTGGCCGAGATCGGTCGTCGACTCGGGTTCTCGCGCGAGCGGGCGCGCCAACTCGAGACGAACGCGCTCAAGCAGCTTGCGCAGCTGAGGGAGATGGAGCCGCTGGCCGACCATCGCGAGTAGTAGGTGAGATTCCGACACGCCGGCCCAGCCGAGGCCGGTACTCGGATCCCGGAAGCCGTGCCGTAGTGTGCGAACGCCGTGGAGAACTTGTCCGTCGCCCCAGCCGTACGAGCGGATACGGCCGCGGTGACCGAGGTCGTCGCCGCGCTCGAGTCGTCGCTCTACCCGCACGCCTCGACCTCGTTCTCGCAAGAGGATCTCGTGGACGAGTGGTCCAGCCTCGACCTCGAGCGGAACACGCATGTTGTTCGCGACGGCGATCGCGTCGTCGGCTACGGCGCCGTCCGCGACAAAGGCGAGCTGTGGCGCGCCGAGGGTTACGTTCATCCCGCTGCGCACGGGCGCGGGATCGGGAAGCTGCTCGCGACCACGTTCGAGCGTGATGCGGCGGCCCGCGGCGCACGCCGGATCCAGAACGGCGTATACGAGCCCGACGCCGCCGCCTGCCGCCTGCTTCAATCGATCGGCTATCGCGTCGTGCGCGTCTTTCGCGAGATGCGCATCGAACTCGCTGCGCCGCCGCCGATGCCGACCTGGCCCGAGGGGCTGCGCGCCGCCACGTTCGACCTGGAGCGCGACGCAGGCGCGTTCCACGCGGCCCAGCAGGAAGCGTTTGCGGATGCGTGGGAGTACACCGCGCGCGATTTTGAGACCTGGTCGAAGAACCACCTAGCGAGCGAGCGGTTCGACCCGGCCCTGTGGTGCGTCGTCAGAGCAGGAGACGAGATCGCCGCGGGAACGATCTGCACTGGCAACACGTACGGCGGCGGCTTCGTCCAGATCCTGTTCACGCGTCGCCCGTGGCGCAGGCACGGCATCGGCGCAGCGCTCCTCGCGGACGCGTTCCGCAGGCTTTGGGAGTGTGGCGAGCGTCGCGTCGGTCTGGGCGTCGACGCGGAGAGCGACACTGGAGCGTTCCGCCTCTACGAGCGCGCCGGAATGACGCCGGTTCTCGGCTGGGTGCAGTACGAGAAGGGGATCCAGAAGGTCGGGCCTACGACCGCATCGTGAGTGCAGTCGAAGCTGCGGTCGCGGTCGCTGATGCCTACGGGGTGCACTGCGAGAAGCCGATCGTGCTGGGGGAGGCCTGGCACGTGCTCGTGCACTTGTGGCCGGCGCCGGTGGTCGCGCGGGTCACCAGCGGCGCTCCCGGTGTTGATCCGGGCGACGTCGAACGGGAGCTGACCGTCGCCAGTCACGCGGCTCGCGCGGGCGCGCCGGTTGTCCAGCCAAGCGATCTGCTTCCGCCTGGCCCGCATCGCCACGATGGGCACACGCTCGTCTTCTGGCAGTACATCGCGCGGGCCGGCAAGCTCGACGCTGCCGCTGCCGGCCGAGGGCTCCACACGATTCACGACTCGCTCGCCGACTACGACGGCGAACTGCCCCGCGCCGGCCGCGCACACGAGGTGCGAGCGATGCTCGAGCCGTTCGCGCCGTCCGACGACGTCGAGCTCCTCTGCGAGCTCGCCGCGCGCGAGCTCCCGGAGGGACAAGCGCTGCACGGGGACGCCCACCTCTTCAACTGCATCCAGACTGCTTCCGGGCCGATCTGGCACGACCTGGAGACGGCGTGCCGCGGGCCGCGTGAGTACGACCTCGCCGCACTCGTACTCGACGACCGCTCGGGCGATTCAGATCCCGAAGCCCGGAGCGCCATCGCCGCCTACGGAAGCTACGACGCGGAGCTGCTCGAGCGGGCGCTCCCGGTCTACGCAGCCTGGATCGCCGCATCGTTCATGGCCGCGATCGCCCGCCGCCCGGACGCCGCGCCTGCCCTCGAACGCCAGCTCCGGTTCTTGCGACGCTTCCGTCGTTAGGCCGGCCGCGGGCTCTCGCCCCGGATCGGAAGCCAGTAGAAGGCGTTGAACGCGGCGATCAGGACCACGCCCAAGACCGGTAGCAACACGCCGAACAGGGTGGCCGTGGTGAGCCAGGTGAGCGCGAGTTGAAAGCGCCGGCCGATGGCTGTCGCACCCGCAGAATCGAGGGTCTCGCTGAGGAGGTGGTGACGGGATGCGTACTGCCAGACGGCGTTGAAAGTCAGCGCCGTCACGTCGAACGCGATGCCGTAGAACGCAACGGCCGTTCGCTGGCCGTGTCCGTCACGCAGCGATCCGGCTAGCACCGAGGTGGCGAACGGAAGGAACACCACGGCCATCAGCAGCAGGGTGTTCTGGAGCAGCACGACCCGGTCGGCAGCACGGATGTGGTCGAACACGACAGGTCATGGAGCAGGTTGCTGTAGTCAGTCGGTGGCCTGATCTCGAGGATCAGCAGGGTGATGGTGATGGCGAAGACGGCATCGCTGAAGGCGACCAAACGGCCGGTGTCGCGATGCACCGAAGGCGAGTCGGCTCCCGCCTTGCCTCCAGGCGCCCGCGCCATCGCCAGCGAGTGCGCCCAGCGCATCATCGACACCTACCCCGCATAGACTTTGATCTCAGAGAACCTCCACATCAACGATCCTTGGAGGGCGAGATGACACGTTCGATTGCCTGGGACAACGTGACTCATGCCGACGTGTTGCGTGCGATCGAGGAGTACGACCGACTGGGGCCGGAGCGCTTCTTCTCCGCGCATGGATTCGCTCCTACCACGACCTATGACCTGGTCTGGGAAACGGGTCTCTATCCGCCGAAAGCAATCCTGGGCACGGCCTACGAGCTCGCCACGGGCCAGCGCCTCGCCTCCGGTGATTTCGAGGGCGGGAGGTCCGGCGCCGTCAAGGTGCTCGAGAAGCTTGGATTCAGCGTCCAGGAGCGGAGGCCGAGCTGAACGCCGAGCTGGACGCGCTCTTCAACGAGCAGAACACGAGCGACGCGGAGGGTTCGACGTCGATCCCGGCGACGTTTCTCCGGGTTACTGTCTCGCTCTGAGTACCGAGACCGAGTGAGAGTCGCCGTCAGCGTCGATATGGAGGGCGCGTCGCAGCTGCGGAGCGTTCGCGAGATCTGGGGCTGCCTGCCCGAGTACTGGCAGACCGGCAAGCCGCGGCTCGAGGAAGACGTGGCCGCGGTGTGCGAAGGGCTGTTAGCGGGCGGCGCGTCCGAGCTGGTCGTTCTCGACAATCACGGAGGCAACACGGTCAATGTCTCTCCGGAGACGTTGCCGGCCCGCGCCCGTCTCGAGACGTGGCGTGACTTCGATCTCGGAGACCACGGGGTCGATGCGACCTTTCAGGTGGGCTACCACGCGCGCGGTGGCGTCGACGGATTCCTCTCCCACACGCTCGTGCCGGGGCTGAGGTTGCGGGCGGACGGTGAGCTCATCTCGGAGACGCATCTGCGCGTTTGGGCGTCGGGCGTGCCGCTACTCGGCATCACCGGCAACGACCTGCACCAGCAGACGCTCGGCTCGCTGTCCGAGACCCCCTTTCTCGTCACGCAGGAGTCGATTGGCCGCAGCGGCATGCGTCCGATCTGGGACGAGCCCGAAGACGGTCGAAACGCTCTCCGCGAGTTCGCCGAACGATGTCTCCGAGACGCTGCGTCTGCACCCGCGCCCCGCGAGCCGAAAGACGTGACGTTCGAAGCGAGCATGCCGAACGGCAGCGATGTCGCCGAGCAGATGCTCGAGTCCGGCTGGACGCGGTCCGGTGAGGTCGAGTTCGCGGCACAGCTGAACTCGTGGCGCGATGCGCGAGAGCTCGTGGCCGCCGCCATGAACGCGGCGCTCGTCCCGTTCATGCCGTACTGGCTCGGCGCCTTCGACAGTGCCGAGGACGCCGCCGCGGCCGATCAACAGAGCGTGGAGCAGCTGCGACTGATCTTCGATGCCTGGGCGGCCGAGTCGCAGCCTCAGTGGTACACGGCAGCGGCGGATCCGCTGCCTGCCGGAGTCTGAGGTCAGCGAAGCGGAAACGGGCCGATGGCCGTGGCGCCGCCGTCGACAACGAGACTCTGGCCGGTGATGTACGACGAGAGTCGCGAGGCGAGGAATACGACCGCTTCGGCGACCTCCGCCGGCGTGCCCGGGCGACCCAACGGGATCCAGTCGAGCTCGCCTTCCGCCTGAGCGGCCGCGGCGACTGGAGTCGCGATCGGGCCGCACGCGACCACGTTCATGCGGATCCCGTCACCGCTGTACTCGGCCGCGACCGATCTGGCCAGGCTGGCGAGCCCGGCCTTGGCCGCGCCCTAGGCCGACTGCTCGGGACTCCCTGCAACGCCTGTGATAGAGCCGACGCCGACGATCGTCCCGCCTTTGCCCTGCTCGAGGAAGCGGCGCAGCGCGGCTCGCACTGGGCGCGACGTAGCGGAGGTTGAGGTCGAACATCAGATCCCAGTCTTCCTCCGTCGTCTCGTGAATCCGCGCCCCGGGGACGAAGGCAAGCCCGCCCACGACCGTCACGAGGATGTCCAGCCGCCGAGCTCATCGGCTGCGCGTGTCACGAGCTCGTCGAGCGCGCCGGGCTCTCGCACGTCTGCGGTGAGGGCGACGGCATCCGTCAGTTCCGCGGCGGCCTCGTTGGCTCGTTCAGCATCGACATCGGCCACCGCGACCGCGCTCCCCGCCGCGCCGAGTTTCCGCGTGATCGCCGGCCGATGCCGCCGCCACCGCCGCCGATCACGAGGCTGTTCCTGCCCTCCAGCACGGCGCATCGTAGCTACGTGCAGCGGCCGACTTACGCGGCGAGCGAGCGTTCGGCCGCGTCGGCCTCGCGCATCAGGATGATCGCCTGCGGCGGCGCGATGAACAGCTGCTTCTTCGTCGTCACGCCGACCACCCGCCAGCCCTGCGCGCCGAGCTCGTTCAGCTGCTGCTCGACGCCCTTGCCCGTGTCGATCACCTTGTACTCGTAACGCTTCATGGATCCCTCCGATGGGTCTCAGACTTCCCTGGGGACGTTGCCGTTGAGGGTGAACACTGCGCGCATCGCCTTGTGACCGAAATCGGCTGTGGGCCCGAACATGCACGGACAGCCGCCGTCGATCACGCTGATGCCCTGCTCGCGCCCGTAGTCAGTGGCGCTTTTGGAGACGCTGCCCCCGCCCGGGCCGCGGTGCATCCACACGTGCTCGATACCGAGTTTCTTGCACTCCCGAATCGTGCCGCCGGCTCGCTCTGGCCTCGTGCCGATCACGACCGCCTCGACGCCGCCCGGGATCGATGCGAGGTCGTGGTACGCGACATCGCCCTCAACCTCGTCGGCGTTCGGGTTCACGGCGAAGACCTCGTAGCCGCGCTCGCGCAGCCGCTTGTAGACGACGTTGCTGCCGTGGCTGCTCGGCGTCCGCGAGACACCGGTGACGGCAATGCGCCTGTGGCTGAGGAACTCGCCCGCGGCCTCCTTGATCGCTGTCATCGAAGTCCTCCCTTCTCTCGTTCAGTCGTGAGGCTCGCGTCGGAAGCCGTACCGGGCGACAGTCGTCGTGCCGAGGAACGCGAACGGCACGAGCACGATCACGGACGGGATCGACGTCGTGCTCGAACCATTCGAGCTGACGAAGTCGGGGCCGTAGATCCCGTCGAACAGCACTGCGAGCCACATCCCGACGATCGCGAGCGAGGCCCACATTTCAGGAACGAGCAGCTCGGCCCACCAGGGCTGCCTCTGTGGATCGACTCGCGAGGGTTCGTGCGAAATGGTTGCCATTCCACACCTCCTTCTCGCCGATCACGCTCGCACGCCACACGCGCCCAGGCATCCGGGATCGCCCCGATCGCGATCCGGGAAAAACGCTAACGAGCTACAGCTCGTCGTTCTGGGGAAGGTCGTCCGTGATCTCGAACCACGGCGCCTTCGAGCCGACGTAGATGTGGTCGCTGGGGCGGATCGTCGGGTCGTCCACGAGCGAGCCCATCGCCACGTGCACCCAGCCGCCCTCGCGTACGACCGAGTAGAGGAGCGACCCGCACTCCGCGCAGCGCGTGTCGTTCAGGTCGTCCTCGCCGAAGACCATCAGCAGGTCGTCGCCCTCGGTGACGGTGAGCTTGTCGCGCTCGATCCCGGCGAACGCCTTGAAGGCCGAGCCGGTCGCCGCTCGGCAGCGCGAGCAGTGGCAGTTGGCGGAGTAGCGGAACTCGTCGGCCACCTCGTAGTGGACGGCGCCGCAGCCGCAGCTGCCCTGGAGCACGCGGCCGCTCACCACGAGCCTTCGCCGCCCCATTCGGCCGGCTCGACGTCGCGCACGGTCTGCGTCAGCTCCCAGCGGTGGCCGGCCGGGTCCTCGACGACGCCCGAGCGCTCGCCGTACTCGTAGGTCTGCGGTTCCTCGAGCACGCGCGCGCCGGCCTCGCGAGCGCGAGCGAAGGCAGCGTCCACGTCCGGGACGCGCACCTTGAGCAGCTGGGTCACGACGCCGCCCGTGGGTGCCACCTGGTCACGGCGAACATCGGCGACCACGATCGAGCCGTCCTCGCCGACCCGCATCTGGGACCGGTGGGTCTCGCCGATTCGCACCCGCTCCTCGAAACCGAAGGCCCGCTCGAGCCAGGCCACGGCACCACGGACGTCCGGGTACACCAGCACGGGCGTTACGGTCGCCGGCGGCGCGGAGCGATTCGTCAACATGCGTCCGAGATTAGCCAGACCACGAGAGGGAGCGTCGATGAGCGACTACACCGTGACGAAGCTCGACGAGATCGATGAGATCAGCGACGGCCGCTGCCCGTGGCGGCCGGTTCGGCACCAGCTCGGCATCACCGCGTTCGGCGTCAACGCATTCACTGGCAAGCAGGTGGGCGACCGGATCATCAACGAGCACGACGAGGCCGGCGAGCACGACCTGCAGGAGGAGCTCTACCTCGTCCATCAGGGCCGCGCGCGGTTCGAGCTCGACGGCAAGAGCGTCGACGCGCCGGCCGGGACGTTCGTCTACGTCCTGCCCGACGTGAAGCGCACCGCATTCGCCGAGGAGCCGGGCACGACGCTCGTCGCCGTCGGCGGCAGGCCGGGCACGGCGTACGAGCCGTCGGGCTACGAGCTCTGGATGCCGCTGAACGAGCTCTACCAGGCCGGCGAGTACGAGCAGGTGATCGAGCGCGGCCGCGAGGCGATCGAGGCCCACGAGTACGCGCTGCCGCTCTACAACCTCGCGTGCGCCGAGAGCCTCGCGGGCCACAAGGAGGACGCGATCGAGCATCTCCGCCGGGCGATCGAGAGCCGGGAATCGCTCCGTTCGCTCGCCCGGGAAGACTCGGACTTCGACGCCGTTCGCGACGAACCGGCGTTCCAACAGCTCGTCGCGGAGCGCTAGCGATGGAGGCGCGGCTCGAGGACGTCGGCTCCGGCCTCGCGCCGGTTGGCCCGGGGTGGTTCGTCGTCAACGTGGCCGAAGCGGCTTGGCTACGAAACGACGCCTTCGGCGGGCGCTGCGTGTTCGAGAGCACCGAGCGCGTCCTGCAGGAGCGGCCGGGCGCTCAGCCACAGCAGTTCGAGCAGCTCGGCTTCACGCTGGCCGTGCTCGAGCCGGGCAAGCCGACAGGGATGTACCACGCCGAGTCGGACCAGGAGGACTTCCTCGTCCTCGCCGGCACGTGCCTGCTAGTGATCGAGGAAGAGGAGCGAGAGCTCCGCAACTGGGACTTCGTCCACTGCCCGCCCGGCACACGGCACACGTTCGTCGGCACAGGTGGCGACCCGTGCGTGATCTTCATGACGGGTGCGCGGACCGAGGACGGCACGATCGTCTACCCGGTCTCGGAGACGGCGCGGGCCCACGGCGCGGGCGTCGAGGCCGAGACGCCCAGCCCGCGTGAGGCCTATGCGCCATTCGCCCACTGGCGCCTGGGCCGGCCCGGTGCTTGGTCCCGGCTGCCGTGGAGCTGAGGTAGTCAAGGCCACTGTCACGACCTAGATAACCTCGGCCACGCGTGGACGAAGAGGTCATCCCGGTCCTCTATGTCGAGGACGCTGCTCGGGCTGTCTCGTGGTACGAGCGGCTCGGATTCCGGAAGGAGTGGGAGCACCAGTTCGAGCCCGGGTTTCCGTGGTTCCTCTCGGTCGCGCGAGGGAGCGTCCACCTCTATCTCTCGGAACACAAGGGTGACGCCCGCCCCGACACGCTCATCCACCTCTACGTCAACGACATCGACGTGGTCTCACGCGAGTTCGGGATTCCCGTCGACGAAGAGGGTCTGGCCGGCCGCGAGTGCGATCTTCAGGATCCGGATGGGAACCGACTGCGCGTGGCGACTAGGCGCCCCTGACCACGAAGCGGTCGGGTGACATGGTGCGGCTCTAGGGCAAGCGCTCCTCGCGGTACCGCTCCTTGTCCTCCTCGTGCCATTTCTCCTCGTAGGCCTCCGCCTCCGAGAGCTCCTTCTCCGTCAGCGTCTCGCCGCTCGCGGGATGCTCGCCGGCGTCCGTCTTGCGGCGGGTGGCCATGAAGCCGAGGAGGAGGAGCGGCACGGCGACCAGACCGAAGATGAGCCAGGGGAACACGCGCTCAGCCTACCTTGCGCCGAGGTGACGCCCTACGGTGCTGTCGGAAGGATTTCCTCGAGTTCCCGCTCGACGTTGAAGCTGCGCATCTCGTCGAGATCGGGCGAGGACGCTCGTGGGAGGGCAACGGCGAGGCCGGCTGCCTGCGCCTCGTCGCGGGTTCCGTCCCCGGCCAGCGCGTCGACGACGGCCACGTGCAGCGAGCGGAGGTAGCCAAGATCGGCCTCCGCGACGCCGAGAGCCTCCTCGGCCGTGAGTGGCGGGCCGTGTCCCGGAATCACCGTCTCCGGCGGGTCTTCGCGAAGCAGCTCGATCAAGCCGGCGAGCGTCAGCCGATACGCGGAGGGTGAAGTCGCGAAGGGAAACTCGACCGGCGACAGGTGGTCGCCGACGATGAGGAGCCCGAGCTCACGTAGCCGGAAGCCGGTGCCATCGGGGGTGTGGCCGACCAGCGGGAATGTCTCGACGACGAACTCGCCGAGCTCGACCGCCCGGCCGCGCTGGAACGTCTTGTCGACCCGCGGGGGTCCGGAGGAGACGAAGCCGTACGCGTCGGCTGCGCGCTGGATGGATTGAACCCGCGAGCCGTCCTCCACCTTCGCCGCCGTCTCCTCGCCCATCGCGACCACCGCTTCGGGAAAGGCGCCGATCCCGCAGACGTGGTCCCAGTCTCCGTGCGTGATCAGCACCTGCCCGACCGGGGCGCCGAGCTCCTGCGCCCTACCTTGCGATCCCGGCCACCTCCTCGCTCGTGATCGCAGGGTCGACGACGAGCGACTCGCTCTCGCCGACGACGAGCAGCGACGTGGTCTCCCAGAGAAACGCCTCGAATCGTTCCCAGCGCGCGGCTATGGCGTGAGTGCCGCGGGCCGCTCGGCGCGGCGGTACTCGACCTCGTAGCCGAGCCGGCGCGGGATCGCGAGTAGGCCCTCGAGGTCGAGGTCGATCGACGCACCGGCCTTCTCGGTCACCTCGTCCTCGATCGGCAGGTCGAAGTCATCCGCGCCGTAGTCCAGGGCGCGGAAGGCGTCCTCGTTCTGCGTCAAGACGGACGTGCGGATGTGGCGCACGTTGTCGAGGAAGATCCGCGAGAGCGCGATGTGCCGCCAGTATTCGCGCGGCGAGATCTCGCGGCCGCCGAAGGCCGTGCCGTACGGCTTGTACGTCCAGCAGAGGAACGAGAACAGCCCGCCGGTCTCGTCCTGGAAATCGCGCGTGCGCTGCAGGTGCTCCAGCCGCTCGTCGAGCGTCTCGTCGAAGCCAATCACCATCGTCGCGGTCGTCTGCAGCCCCGCCTCGACGATCGCGCGCTGGGCCTCGAAGTAGTCGGCGACCGTGTACTTCCACTTGGCGTGCCTGGCGCGGAAGTCCTCGGTCAGGATCTCCGAGCCGCCGCCGGTGATCCAGTGCACGCCCGCCTCGCGCAGCCGCACGGCCGCCTCCGCGTACGAGATCCCGGCCCGGTCGGCGAGGAAGACGAACTCCGCGATCGTGAGCGCGTAGAACTCGACCCGCTCGCCGTAGCGCGCGCGCACGGACGCGAACAGGTCGCAGTAGAAGCCGAGCGGCAGCTTCGGGTTGAAGCCGCCGTTGAAGCCGACCAGGTCGCCGCCGACCTCGAGCAGCTCGTCGATCTTGGCGAAGACGTCCTCGCGTGAGAGGACGTAGCCGCCGTCCTGGTTCGGGAGCACGTAGAAGGCGCAGTAGTCGCACTGGGCGACGCAGACGTTCGTGTAGTTGATGATCCGCATTACCATGTAGGTCGCGCGGTTCGGGTCGTGGTAGCGCCCACGCACCTCCTGCGCGAGCCGCTGCAGCTCCTCGTCGCTCGCCTCGTTCCAGAGCTCCCGCGCCTCGCCGACGGAGATCCGAGTCACAGGACGTCCATGAACGAGCTGACCGAGAAGACCGCATTGCCGACGCCGGCCTCGCCGTAGCCCGGCGGCGGCGCGAGCCCGTGCCGGTGCAGCGCGTCGCGGTAGGCCTCGAGCAGGCGCACGTGGTACTCGAGCGGCGCGCCGTCCGGGTTGTCGCGGCCGAGCGGCGTCGTCGGCTCCGGGCACCAGGTCGTGAAGCGCGGCGCGACGCCGTGGCTCATGAAGTAGTCGAGCCCTTCGGTGGTCGAGACGATCGCCTCGTCGATCGTGGCGAAGCCGAACGGCCTGGCCAGCTCGACCCCGGCGACAAAGTTCGGGATCACGTTGCGCGGGCCGAAGACCTCGGCCGCGTCGAGGATCCGCCGATGCCACTCCTCGCGGCCGACGTAGCGCTGCTTGCCGGGCGAGATCAGCGAGAAGAGGCGCTTGTCCCAGACCTCGTAGTTCGGGTGGTAGATCGAGATGCCGTAGTCCTTGAACCGTTGCGCGTCGGCCTTTGGTAGCGCCTGCGCCACCACCTTGCCGATCCAGCGGCCCGGGAAGCGTTCTTCGATTGCCTGCGCGTAACGCCCGTAGAAGTCGGCCTCGGCCAGGCCTTCGACTGTGGAGGTGACCGAGCCGCCGGTGAGCGTGTAGGCGTGGCTCGTGCCCTCGTCGTAGCGGTCGACCAGCGCGAGCGCCTCGAGCACGTCCTCGATCGGCTTCACGCCCGTGTACGGCCGGCCGGCCTTCTTGTGCTGGCGCCAGTTGTGGTTGATGTCGCAGAAGCCGCACTCCTCCTTCGCGCCGAAGTACTGGCAGAGCCGCAGCACGGTCAGGTAGATCAGGTAACCCCACTCGATCGTCGGCGCGGTCTCCATCACCGTCTTGCCGTTGGCGAGCGTGTGGCGGTAGTACTCGGGCATCGGCGGCAGCGCGACCTCCGCCAGCTCGCGGCCGTCGACCGATAGCCGCAGGCCGTGCTCGACGCGCTGCGACGCGGTAGGGCGAGTCCGGGTTGACGCGGACGGAGACGATCGTGCGGCGCAGCTCCCACGGGCCGCCGGTGAGCGCGATCTCCTCAGGCGGGCGCTGCGTGGCCGCGGCGCCGAGCTCGGTCAGTGGCTTCTGGTCGAAGGAGAAGATGAAGTACGACTTCGGCTTCACCCCGCCGTCGAGGTTGTCGGTCAGCGCGCTCACGTCGAACGCCATCCCGGTGCGGAGCAGGTCCTCCTTCAGCACCGCTTCCGGCGGGATCTGCGGATAGCGCGCAACGAGCTCCTCGAGCAGCTCGGTGCGCGTGCCGAGTGTCGCGCTCACGCCTGGAACCTACCTCCCCATGCGGTCTGGGCGCGGCTTTACGAAAGCTTCACCGGAGTCCGTTGGACGGTCGTCCGGGCCTTCGGTACCGTGAGGCGGGGTCGTGCTCCGCCGAATCCTCACCGGAGCCCTGCTGGCATCGCTCGCCGCCGCGCTCACACCGTCGGCGCACGCCGCCGCGCAGGTGCTGATGCCCAACGTGAGCTACCAGCGCACGGTGCAGTTCACCGCGCACGGGCCCGTGGTCCTGAACGTGCTCACCATGCCGCGGCCGGGCGGGCTCTACCAGCTGAAGCCGCTGCTCTCGAACGGGGCGATCTTGGGCACCGAGCGCGTCACCTCGATGCAGAAGGACATCTCGGGCGCCGCGACGGTCGCGGGCGTGAACGGCGACCTCTTCAACTTCAACGACGGCCACCCGACCGGGATGTTCATGCAGGACAAGGTCTTGATGAGCCCGCCCTACCGCGCGCGCTCGAGCGTCGGCATCGGGTCCGACGGCAAGCTCAGCGTCGGGCGCGTCTCGTTCTTCGGCTACTGGCAGGGCCTCGGCCAGCGGCGGCCGCTGACCGGCCTGAACCAGCCGCCGCGCGGCGACGGCACCTCGCTCTTCACGCCCGCCTGGGGTTCCTCGACGCCGAAGATCGCAGGCGTGTTCGAGGTTCTCTTGCAGCCGTTCCCGCCGGCGGTGCCCGGCACCGACCTGACCGGCGTCGTCACCTCGACGCACTCGGGCGGCGGCCTGCCGATCCCGAAGAACGGCGCAGTGCTGCTCGCGCGGGGCTCGCAGGTCGCCAAGCTCCAGGCCGAGGCGACGCCCGGCACCCCGCTCCTGACCCGGCTGATCCTCCAGCCCGACTGGCTCTCGACCGGCGTCACCGATGCGCTCGGCGGCGGCCCGGCGATCGTGCGCAGCGGCAAGCCTGTCTGGACCGCCGGCGAGGACTTCCTGCCGTCGCAGCTCGGCCCGCGCAACCCGCGCACAGCGGTCGGCCAGCGCGCCGACGGGAAGATCATCCTGCTCGCGGTCGACGGCCGCCGCCGCGGCTTCAGCGTCGGGATGACGAACTGGGAGCTCGCGCAGGCGATGGTCAGGCTCGGCGCGGTGACGGCCTCTGCGCTCGACGCGGGCGGCTCGACGACGATGGCCTTTGACGGCAGGCTCATGAACCGGCCTTCGGACCCCGGCGGCGAGCGCTCGGTCGCCGAGTCGCTGGCCATCCTCTACACCGGCGTCTACGCGCCGCCGCCCTTGCTCTCGGTCGTCTCGCCGAACGGCGACGGGATCGCCGAGCGCCAGCAGCTCGCGTTCAAGGTGGTCGCGCCCTCAACCGTGACGACGAGTCTGGTCGGGCCGGGCGGCGTGAAGGTGCTCGACGAGACCACGGCGCGGCAGCCCGGCGTCTACAACTACACGTGGCCCTCGTCGGCGAGGAAGCGCCAGGCCGACCCGCTCGGGCGCTGGCGCTGGGTCGTCTCCGCGACGGACGACCAGGGCCGCGCCTCGTCCGTCGAGCGCGCCTTCTGGCTGAACGACACGCTCGGCTTCATGCGCGTCGCGCCGCGCTCGGTCCGGCTGCGGCCGAAGACCCGCACCGCGGTCGTCGCCCGCTTCAAGCTGGCCGCGCCCGCGCGCGTGACGCCTTCGATCTGGACGACCAATGGCATCTTGATCCGGCGCCTGCCGGCCCAGAACCTCGCCGCGGGCACGCGCGCGGTCGCCTGGAGCGGCCGCTTCCAGAACGGCCGCCAGGTCTACCGCGGCACCTACCTGTTCAAGGTCTTCGCCCAGAACGCGTTCGGCCCGGTCGACCTGAACCAGACGTTCGTCATCCGCCGCTAGGCGCCCGTACACTCGCGCGGTGCTCGCGTCGGTCTCCGGCTCCATCACGACGTTCGTCGGCGACCACGGCGTCTATGCGGTCTTCGTGCTGATGGCGATCGACGCGGTCTTCCCGGCTGCGAGCGAGTTGGTGATGGTCTACGCAGGTGCGCTTGCCTCGGGCGCCTTCGCCTCCCAGCAGGTGGTGCTCTTCGGGCACGAGATCAAGCCGGGCGGCTGGGCATTCGTGACGATGGCGCTCGCCGGCACGCTCGGCTACGTGGTCGGCTCGATCTTCGGCTGGTGGATCGGCCGGGCGGGCGGAAGGCCGTTCGTCGAACGCCACGGGCGGCTGCTGCATCTCGGGCCGGAGCGGCTCCAGCAGGCCGAGCGCTGGTTCGACCGGTACGGCCGCTGGGCCGTCCTGCTCGGGCGGATCACGCCGGTTGTGCGGTCGTTCGTCTCGATTACCGCCGGTGTGTTCGAAATGCCGTTCTGGCCGTATCTCTGGCTGACCGTGATCGGCTCGGCGATCTGGGCGTTCGCCCTCGCGGGGATCGGGTACGCGTTCGGCAGCAACTACGAGCGGTTCCACCACGCGTTCGACCTCGCCCTTGTGGCAGGAGCCGCGCTGCTCGCGCTGTACCTGGTATTCCGGTGGTTCTCTAGACTCCGATCGCGTGCCTGATACCCCACTCGTCGACGTAAAGGCCCAGTACGAGCGCCTGATTCCGCAGATCCAGGAGCGGATCGCGGCCGTGCTCGACTCGGGCGTGTTCATCCTGGGCCCGAACGTGAAGGCGTTCGAGGCCGAAGCCGCCGAGCAGCTCGGCGTGCCGCGCACGGTTGGCGTCGCCAACGGCACCGACGCGCTCGTGCTCGCGCTCGACGCGATGGAGATCGGCCCCGGTGACGAGGTGATCTGCCCGTCGTTCACCTTCTATGCGACTGCCGAGTCGATCGCGCGCCGCGGTGCGACACCCGTCTTCGCCGACATCGACCCGGTCACGCT
The DNA here is from genome assembly GCA_963772975.1 of uncultured Actinomycetes bacterium. Taxonomy (GTDB): domain Bacteria; phylum Actinomycetota; class Thermoleophilia; order Gaiellales; family Gaiellaceae; genus AC-32. The sequence continues at coordinate 99,356 of CAVYZH010000010.1, read as the reverse complement.
GAACCTCGATCCCGAGGATGTGGCGGCGCGGGTGACCGATCGCACGCGGGCGCTGATGCCGGTGCACCTGTTCGGCCGCGTGATGCCGCTCGCGGGCCTCACCGAGCTCGGGATTCCGATCGTCGAGGACGCAGCGCAGGCCTACGGCGCCCAGGGCGTCGCCCAGGTCGGCGCGCTCTCGACCTTCAGCTTCTTCCCGACCAAGAACCTGTTTGCGCTCGGCGACGGCGGGTTGGTCGCGGCCACCGACGAGGAGCTCGCCGACCGGGTCACGCTCCTGCGCTTCCACGGCTCGCGTGACAAGAAGGACTTCGAAGCGGTCGGCTACAACTCGCGACTCGACGAGCTGCAGGCCGCCGTGCTGCGGCTCTTCCTCGGCGAGATCGACGGCTGGAACGCCGCGCGCCGTGAGGCCGCCGCGCGCTACGAAGAGCTCGGGCTCGGCGAGCTCTGCGAGCTGCCGGCCGACGAGCCCGGCCACGTCTACCACATGTACGTCGTCCGCTCGCCCGAGCGCGACCGCTTCCGCGAAGCGCTCGCGGCGGCCGGGATCGGCAACGCCTCGTACTACGTCACGCCGCTTCACCTGCAGCCGGCGCTGCGCTACCTCGGCTGGCAGGCGGGGTCGCTGCCCGAGACCGAGAAGGCCTCCACCGAGAACCTCGCCCTGCCGATGTGGGCCGGCATCCCGGCCGAGACGCAGGAGCGTGTCGTGAGCGTGATCCGCGAGGCCGCCGCGGTGCGCGCGTGATCCACGTGAATCGGCACCGGATCTGGCAGCTCGTCGCCGACGCGTGCCTGATCGCGCTCGCCTGGTGGCTCTCTTTCGAGCTGCGCTTCGACCAGGGCGTCCCGGTCTACTACGACAAGCTCTTCCAGCGGACGATCCTGATCGTCGTCGCGATCCAGCTGGTCGTGTTCGTGCTCTTCCGCTTCTACGACCGCTGGTGGCGGTACGTCTCGATCCGCGACATGTGGTCGGCGCTCCGCGGCGTCACCGCCGCGGTGGTCGCGTCGAGCCTGACCGTCTACTTCTTCTCGCCGGTCGCGCAGGTGCGCTTGCCGCGCTCGGTGGCGATCATGGACTGGCTGCTGCTGCTCGCGTTCGTCGCGGGGAGCCGCCTGCTCGCGCGCAGTGTGATCGAGCGCCCGGGCACCGGCTTGATCGCGCGCGGCAAGGAGGTGCTGGTCGTCGGCGCCGGCGACGCGGGCCAGCTCGTGATCCGCGAGATGCAGCGCAACCGGCAGCTCGGCTACACGCCGATCGGCCTGATCGACGACGACCCGCGCAAGAAGAACCTGCGCATTCACGGCGTCCGCGTGCTCGGCACGATCGACGAGCTGCGCCACATCCTGCGCGACAACAGGCCCGACGAGGTGATCCTCGCGATCCCGTCGGCCTCCGGCGACATGCGCCAGCGGGTCGTCAACCTCACGCGCGAGGGCAACATCCCGGTCAAGACGCTGCCCGGCCTCTACGAGCTGATCGCCGGGGAGAGCGACCTCGCCACGCAGATCCGCCCGATCCAGGTCGAGGACGTCCTCGGCCGCGAGCCGGTCGAGGTCGACCTCGAGGCGACCGCGGCATACCTGAAGGGGCAGACCGTGCTGGTCACCGGCGCGGGCGGCTCGATCGGGTCGGAGCTCTGCCGCCAGATCGCCCGCGTCGGCCCGCAGCGCCTGATCCTCGTCGACCAGGGCGAGACGGCGCTGTTCGAGATCGAGCGCGAGCTCGTGGACGAGCGTGGCTTCGCGGCCTCGATTCCGGTGCTCGCCGACTGCAAGAGCCGCACGAAGATGAATCAGGTCTTCGAGCGCTACCAGCCCGGCGTCGTCTTCCACGCCGCGGCTTACAAGCACGTCCCGCTGATGGAGGCGAACCCGCTCGAGTCGGTGCGCAACAACGCGCTCGCCACCCGCGTGCTGGTCGAGGCGGCTGCCGAGCACGGCGCCAAGCGGTTCGTCCTGATCTCGACCGACAAGGCGGTCAACCCGAAGACCGTGATGGGCCAGTCGAAGGCGCTCTGCGAGTGGATCGTCGAGGCCTACGGCGCCCGCGAGGACGTGGCCACGCGGTACGTCGCTGTGCGCTTCGGCAACGTGCTCGGCTCCTCCGGCAGCGTGATCCCGATCTTCCGCCGCCAGATCGCCAAGGGCGGACCGGTAACGCTCACCCACCCGGAGATGACCCGCTACTTCATGACCATCCCCGAGGCGGCGTCGCTGGTCGTGCAGGCCGGCTCGATCGGCGGGCGCGGCGACGTGTTCGTGCTCGACATGGGCGAGCCTGTCCTGATCCTTGACCTCGCGATGCAGATGATCCGGCTCTCGGGCAAGGACCCCGAGCACGACATCGACATCGAGATCGTCGGCTCGCGGCCGGGCGAGAAGCTGCACGAGGAGCTGTGGGGCGAGGGCGAGGTCGCGGAGCCCACGCAGCACCCGAAGATCATGCGCGTGCGCGGGCCGATCGTCGACTCGCTCTGGCTCCAGGACGAGCTCGCCGAGCTCGACCGGCTGGTGCGCGAGGGCGAGACGCTCGAGACGGTCTCGCGCCTGGCGACGATGATGCGTGCGCCGCGCCTCGTCGGTGCACAGACAGACACCGTTTCGGAACAAACGCTCCACTAGGCCCGTCCACCCGCCGGGCTAGGGTGGCTCGGTGATCCTCGACGGTCTCAATCCCGAGCAGCGTCGCGCTGCCGAAGCCGTGCGCGGGCCGGTCTGCATCCTCGCCGGCGCGGGCTCCGGCAAGACGACCACGATCACGCGGCGGATCGCCTGGCAGGTCGCCTCGGGCGCGGTGCGCTCCGACCAGATCCTCGCCGTCACCTTCACGGATAAGGCCGCGGGCGAGATGCGTGCCCGTCTCGCGCGGCTCGGCGTGGATGGGGTCGAGGCGCGGACGTTCCACTCGGCGGCCCTGGCGCAGCTGCGGCGCGCGCGTGGCGAAGGCCCGGGCCGGATCCTCTCGACGAAGGCGCTGCTGCTGCGCCAGATCGGCAACACGCTGCCGCCGCCCTACCGTTTCCGGCCGGCCGGCGACCTCGCGACGGAGGTCGAGTGGGCGAAGAACCGGCGGCTCACGCCGCAGACCTACCGGGACGGTCTCGGCTCGCACGAGGCGCCGATCCCGGAGGACCTGATGGCGACCGTCTTCCGCGAGTACGAGCGGCGCAAGGAGGCCTCCGGCGCAATCGACTTCGAAGACCTGCTCGAGCTCGCCGTGCGGATGTACGAAGAGGACGAGCACGCCCTCGCCGCGCTGCGCGAGCGCTACACGGCCTTCACCGTCGACGAGTACCAGGACGTCAACCTGCTGCAGCAGTCGCTGCTCGAGCTCTGGCTCGGGGCGCGAGACGATCTCTGCGCGGTCGGCGACGACTACCAGTCGATCTACGGCTTCACCGGCGCCTCGCCCGAATGGCTGCTCGGCCTGGCGTCGCGGTTCCCGCGGGCGACGGTCGTGCGGCTGGAGGAGAACTACCGCTCCTCACCGCAGGTCCTGGCGTTGGCGAACCGGCTCGTGCCGCGGCTCGGCGGCGCGGAGAAGACGCTGCGCGCGACGCGGCCCGAGGGGCCGGAGCCTGAGCTGCGCGGGTTCGACTCGCCCGAGACGGAGGGCGCGTTCGTGCTCGAGCGTGTGCGGGCGCTGCACGCCGAGGGAGTGCCGTACGAGGAGATGGCCGTCCTGATCCGGCTCAACGCGCGCTCGGTCGACTTCGAAGAGCTGTTCGCCGACGCGCAGGTCCCGTTCCAGGGCGCGGCGCTGCTGGCCCGCGACGGGGCGCGGCAGCTGCTGAAGGGCCTACGCGGCGCTGGTTTCGGCTCGCTCCGCGAAGAGGTGCGGCGGGTCGCGGTGCAGCAGGGTCTCGTCGCCGTGGTCCCGGACAAGGTGGGTGAGCGCGAGCTGGTACGCCAGGCCGACCTCGCGCGGCTCTGCAAGCTGGCCGAGGAGTTCGACGACGGCACGACGACGGTCGAGCAGTGGATCGAGTGGCTGCGCGCGCGCTTCGACCACGGCGCGCAGGGCGGCGTGCACCTGCTTACGCTGCACCGCGCGAAAGGGCTCGAGTTCGAGGCGGTCTTCCTGCCACGGGTCGAGGAGAAGGAGCTGCCGTGCAAGGCGGCCATGCGCGCGCCGGATCAGATCGGGGAGGAGCGACGGCTGCTCTACGTCGGCATGACGCGCGCCAAGCGGCATCTCGCGCTCACGTGGTCCGGCAAGCCGAGCCGCTTCCTGTTGGAGCTCGGCGTCGAGGCCGCGCCGCCCACGGCACGGAAGGTGCGGGCCGAGGAGCCCGACGACCCCACGTACGTCGCGCTGAAGAAGTGGCGCCTGGAGCGCGCCAAGTCGGACGAGATCCCGGCGTACGTCGTCTTCCACAACTCGACGCTGGCCGAGATCGCCGAGCGGCGCCCACAGACGATCGCCGAGCTCGCCTCGGTGCCCGGCGTTGGGCCCACGAAGCTCGAGCGTTACGGGCGCGACGTACTAGAAGCTCTCGCGAGCTGAGAGCAGCAGCTCGAGCATCAGCGCCGGGTCACGCCTGACCCGCTCGCGCTCGCCCTCGCGCTTGCGCAGGTCGAGGGCGCGCGGGTCCGAGAGCGGGATCAGCCGGCCCTCCCGGATCAGCCACTCGTCCACGCCGCCGAGTCGGCCGCCATAGGTCGTGTAGACGGGCGTGCCGAGCGCGACCGCCTCGCGGTTCATCGTGCCGCCGGCGGAGACGACCAGGTCGGCGAACGCGATCAGGCTCTGCGCGTCCACCGCCTGCTCGGGCACCTGGATCGACGGCAGTCCGAGCCCGCGGACGTACGCGCGCTGCTCCTCGGTGCGCGGGATCACGATCGCGTTCACGTCCTCGTTCCGTCCGAGGTGCTCGAGCACCTGCGGGAAGAGCGGGTTGGAGCGCCGGTGGTAGAGCGAGACGTCCGGCGGCGTGCGCACGACGACCAGCGTGCGTCCGGCGTCGAGCTCGAACGCCTCGAGCGCGGTGCGGTCGGGCTCGAAGTCGGCGAGGTAGTACTCCTCCTTCAGGCCCGGATACTGGACGAGCTTCGGCGGCCGCGCGCCGTAGCGCTCGAGCCGCTCGGGCGGGATTGCCTCGGGGACGACTACGCGCGTCGCGGCCCGGCAGCCGAGCTGGTGCTGCAGCCAGGCGAACTCGTAGTCGAAGGTGTCCGCGCCCGGGATCCCGAGCCGCCGCGCGGTCAGCATCAGTTCGTGCGAGCCGTGCGCGAGCGCGATGTCGAACTCGCGACCGCGCGCCCAGCTGCGCAGGTCGTGCAGGCGCGAGGTCAGCGAGCGGAACTTCCCGAGCCGCGAGCGCCCGCCGTGCTGTCCCAGCACGTCGGCCTCGATCTCGTGCAGCTCCAGCAGCTGCACGGTCTGCGCGTAGTCGCGGGCGGTGACCTCGACCGTGTCACCGCGCTCGCGCAGGATCGCAATCAGCGGCCGGAAGACCAGCACGTGCGCTGGCGCGGTGATGTCGACCCAGACGTTCACAGCCGCTCGACCACGCGGAAACGCACGGCGACGATCAGCGTGTCCGGCTCGATCGTGCGCTCGAAGAAGCGCTCGTGCGCCTCGTGCCAGTCCTGCACGGACTCGAACCCTTCGCCCTCGTCGCGCGCAAACTGCAGGTCGATCTCACGTGCGGGAATCACCCGCACCTCCGTCACCTCGACGATCGCGCGCCGGACGCCCAGCTCGTCCTCGACCACGAAGCGGTCGCCGGGATTTGGCGTATGGCTCGTCCTCGAAGACCCCGTGCAGGCCTGCGGTTGCCGTCTTCTCGCCACGGAGAACCGCGTCGACGAGCCGGCGCCGCAGGTCGGTGCCGGGATAGCCGAGCCCGAACTCCGGTAGCTCCGTCAGTGGACGAGCGCCTCCAGGCGCGGCTCGCGCAGGGCCTGCGGCTCGCGCTCGACGTGGCGTTCGTGCCAGAGCGTGAAGGCGAGCAGCCCCCAGAGCTGGCGCGAGAGATCCTCCTGCCCGGCGACGTGGCGGTCGATCAGCTTAGTCACGGCCTCGGGCCGGAAGAAGCCCTGGCGCCGAAGTGTCTCTTCGCTCAGCGTCTCTCGGGCGAAGGGCTCGAGCTCGCCGCGCAGCCAGGCCGCCGCAGGGATCGAGAAGCCGCGCTTCTTGCCGCGCACGATCTTGGCCGGGACGAGCGGCGAAACCGCCTTGCGCAGCAGCACCTTCTTGCGCAGGCGATGCACGCGGTGCCGGGCCGGCAGCGCGAGCGCGAAGTTCGTCACCACCGGGTCGAGGAACGGCACGCGCGCCTCGAGCGAGTGCGCCATCGAGGCGCGGTCGGTCTTCACCAGCAGGTCGTCGACGAGGTAGATCGTCCGGTCGACGTCCTGCAGCCGCGCCAGTAGCTCGGCGCCGTCGGTCTCGGCGAAGCGTTCGCGGTAGAGGTCGACCGGGTCGAAGCCGTGCCGACGACCGGTCAGCTCCGCGCGCGCGTCGGCCGAGAAGATCTCCTTCCAGGCGTGATGGCGCTCGAGCGGCGGCAGCTGCGCGCCGCGGACGAAGCGCTTCGCCTTGTAGTCGAAGCTCGCGCGGGCGGTCGAGGTCGGCAGCCGCTCGACCAGCGGCCGGGCAAGACCTGCGAGCCCGCCGGCGCGCTCGGCGAGCAGGTCGGCGACGTATGTGTAGTAGCCGCCGAAGAGCTCGTCGCCGCCCTCGCCCGAGAGCGCGACCTTCACGTCTTCGGCCGCGAGCTGCGAGACCAGGTAGGTCGGCAGCGCGGACGAGTCGGCGAACGGCTCGTCGAACGCGTCGGCCAGGGCGGGAAGAAGCAGCGCGGCGTCGGGACGCAGCACCAGCTCGCGGTGGCGCGTGCCGTAGCGCTCGGCGACCAGGCGCGCATCGGCCAGTTCGTTGAAGGAGCGCTCCTCGAAGCCGATCGAGAACGTGCGTACCGGCTCCGCGCTCTCCTGTGCGGCGAGCGCGGCGAGCGCCGAGGAGTCGATCCCGCCCGAGAGCAGCACGCCGACGGGGACGTCGGCCAGCAGGTGCGCCCGCACGGAGTCGCGCAGGCGCGAGCGCAGCTCCTCGATCAGCTCCGCCTCGTCGTCGTCGCGCAGCTCGGCGACCGGGACCGGTGCGGGCCGCGCGTAGCGCTCGAGGCTGATCTTGCCGTCCTCCCAGACGAGCACGTGCCCGGGTGGGAGCTTGCGGGCCTCGCGGAAGATCGTCAGCGGAGCGGGGATCGAGTTGAAAGCGAGGAAGGCCTCGAGCGCGTCGAGGTCGATCTCGCCGCGCGGCAGCGAGCGCAGCTCTGAGGCGAACTCGAGCCCGTCGGCGTCGGCCCGGTAGTAGAGCGGCTTGATCCCGTAGCGGTCGCGCGCGAGCACGAGCCGCCGGCGGGTCGAGTCCCAGAGCGCGACCGCGAACATCCCGCGCAGGCGCCGCGCGAAGGCCGGGCCCTCCTGCTCGTACAGGTGAACGAGCACCTCGGTATCGCCGTGCGTGCGGAAGTGGTGTCCGGCGCGCTCGAGCTCGCCGCGCAACTCGGGGTAGTTGTAGAGCTCGCCGTTCTGGACGACATGGATGGTGCCGTCCTCGTTCGCGATCGGCTGGTCGCCGGTCTCGAGGTCGATGATCGCGAGCCTGCGGGCGGCGAGAGCCGCGGGCCCGTCGACGAAGACGCCGTCGCTGTCGGGGCCGCGGTGGAGCAGCTTCGCGCTCATCCGCGCGAGCCGGTCGGGGTCGGCGGGCCCGCGCGCCGAGACGATTCCGCAGATCCCGCACATCGCGCCGAGTCTAGTGGCCGGACCTGCCCAGGCTGCGCAACGTCTGGGCGGCGATCCGGAAGGCGGTCGCGGTCAGCGTGCGCAGGTAGAGCGGCACCGAGCGGTCGGCGATCCACTCCAGATCGTGCGCGAGCTTCTCGGCCATCGAGGTCTCGTAGCCGCGCCGCACCTGCGCGAACCCGGTCAGGCCCGGGCGCACGACCAGCCGCTGCCAGTACGCCGGCAGCTCAGCCGCGAGCTGCTCGAAGAAGCGGGGCCGGATCGGCCGCGGGCCGACGAGGCTCATGTCGCCACGGAGAACGTTCCAGAGTTGGGGCAGCTCATCGAGCTGGGCGGCTCGCAGCCGGCGGCCGACGCGCGTCGTCTCCTCGCGCGTGCGCTGGACGAGCTCCTCGCCGAGGTACGGCCCGAGACGCTCTTCGGCTCCTCGGCGAAGCGTGCGGAACTTGAGCATCTGGAAGATGCGCCCGTCGCGGCCGACGCGCTCGCCGCGGTAGAGCAGCGGCCGGCCGCTCGTCGTGACGAGCGCAAGCGCGATCACGCCGATCAGCGGCGAGAGGATGAGCAGGAAGAAACCCGAGATGAGGACGTCGAGCGTGCGCAGCTCGAGGTCGACCCGCCGTTTTGGCGATCCGCTGACGAGCGTCGAGAACCGCTCGACGAACGAGTCGCTTGGCCTCGGCTGAGGAGCGGCCACAGGGAGATGCTAGAGCGTTCCGGCCGACCCGCGAACTTTCCAAAATCGCCTTGCCGCTGGGGCACCCCTAACCCACCACCCAGCCGCGATCGTATCGGCGAAATTCGCGCGGATGTGTCACGGATTTGCTCCGGAAGCGTCACTTCTACGGATAAGGTCTGCTTATGGACACGCGTCAGCTACGTGCGTTCTGCACGGTGGTCGAGCTGAAGAGCTTTTCCCAGGCGGCCGAGCGGCTCGGCGTCACGCAGCCGGCCGTCAGCCTCCAGGTTCGCTCGCTCGAGAAGCGTCTCGACCGCCGGCTGCTCGACCGTTCGGGCCGCCGCGTCGAGCCCACCGAGGCTGGCCTCGCGCTCTACCGCGGCGCGCAGAGGATGCTGCAGCTCGAGGAGCAGCTTGTCGAAGAGCTCGAGGCTGGCGAGGGCGGCGAGCTCGGCGGCACGCTCGCCGTCGGGGCCTCGACTGGACCCGGCAGCACCGTTGTCCCCGTCCTGCTCTGCGAGTTCCAGCGCGCGAACCCCGGCGTCGCGGTCTCGCTCTCGATCTCGGACACCCAGAGCGTCGTCGAGCGCGTCGCCGGGCGCGAGTTCGAGCTTGGGGTCGTCGGCGCCGCGCGGCGCCACCGCGGCGTCGTTTTCGAGCCGCTCTTCCGCGACGAGGTCGTGCTTGCGGTCCCGCCCGGGCATGCGTTTGCCGGCCGCACGGTCACGCTCGACCAGCTCCGGGAGGAGCCGCTGATCGTGATGCAGGAAGGCGCAGGCGTCCGGCAGGTAATCGAAGACGAGCTGCGCACCGTCGGCACGCGCCTCAAAGAGTTGGAACCCAGGCTCGAGCTCGGCCTGCAGGAGTCCGTCAAGGCGGCGGTCGTCGCCGGCTTCGGCGTCACCTTCATCTCCCGCGCGGCGATCGAGGCCGACCTCGCCGCGGGCACGTTGGCGACGGCGCGCGTGAAGGGCCTTGACCCGGCGCGTGAGATCTCACTTGTCCGCTCCGCCAGTCGCTCCCCGACGCGCGCCGCCGAGGCGTTCCTGGTCTTCGCGCGAGAGCGGCTGTGATCGTCCGCTGGGGCCTCGACGAGCTCGAGGGACTGCTAGCCGAGCTCAGGATCGACCGGCCGTTCGTCGTCGCGAGCGAGCGGTGGGGCGGTCTTCTTCTCGGCGCGAGCCGCTGGAGTGAGGTGCCGACCGACCGGATCGCCGACGTCGCCGCGGCCGCCGAGGGCGCCGACGGCCTGCTCGCGGTCGGGGGCGGCAGCACAATCGACCTCGCCAAAGCCGTTTCGGCCGACAGCGGCCTACCGCTCGTCTCGGTGCCGACCACGTATTCGGGCGCCGAGTGGACGGGGTTCTTCGGCGTCCGCGACCCAGACCGCCGGATGAAGGGCGGCGGCGCGGGCGCGCACCTCGCCGGGATCGTCTACGAGCCGCAGCTGACGCTTGACCTGCCGCGCGACCAAACCGGCGGGACGGCGTTGAACGCGCTCTCGCACTGCGCCGAGGCGCTCTACGTCGCCGGCCACAACCCGGAGGGCGACCGCGAGGCGCTGGCCGGTGCAGAGCTGATCGGCGAAACGCTGCCGCAGGTGCTTGCCGACGGCCGTGATCTCGACGCCCGTACTCGGCTGCTCGAGGGTGCGCAGCACGCCGGCGCCGCGCTCGGCTCCGCCGGCCTCGCCCTCGGCCACGCGATGGCGCAGGCGATCGGCGGGCGCTACGGGATCGCCCACGGCGCGGCGAATGCGCTCTGCCTCTCACCGGCCCTGCGCTTCAACGAGCCCGTCGCGGCGGAAGCGATCGGCCGCTTCGGCGAGGCACTAGGCGTCGGCGACCCTGCCGCGCGGGTCGAGGAGCTCGCGCGCGCCTCTGGCTTCACGCGCCTTCGTGAGCTCGGCGTGCCCGAGGGCGACCTCGACGAGATTGCGACAGCCGTGGTTCAGCGCGCCGGGGCGAAGGCGAACCCGCGTCCGGCGAGCCCGGACCAGGTGGCGGAGCTCTTGTGCTCGATCTGGTGAGCCGGCGGCGGCACCGCGTTGCAGGGCTGCAGCGCGTCCGCATACGATTGCGGCCATGCTGCTGAGCGAGGTGGGGTACGCGCGGCCGGCGACGCTCGAGCAGGCATTGGGCGTTCTGGCGGAGTACCCCGGCGCCCGGGCCCTCGCCGGCGGACAGACGCTGGTCAACGTGATGAAGGCCCGCGCCGCTGCCCCCGACGTGCTCGTCGACCTGGCGGGGATTCCCGAGCTGAAGGGGATCGAGCTCTCCGGGGACGGGACGCTCGAGCTCGGCGCGATGACCACCTACAGCGAGCTGATCGCCTCGGCCGAGGCGCGGGCCCGGCCCATCCTCGGCGAGGTCTGCGCGCAGATCGCGGACGTGCAGGTCCGGAACCGCGGCACGATCGGCGGCAACGTCTGCTCGAGCGACCCGACGAACCACCTGCCGCCGCTGCTCGTCGCGCTCGGAGCTACGTTTACGGTGGCCGGCCCGCAAGGCGAGCGCCCGGTGTCGGCGGAAGAGTTCTTCCTCGGCGTCTATCTGACCGCCGCGGGCCCGGGCGAGCTGTTGACGAAGATCACGGTGCCGCCCGGGCGCAGCGACGGTTTTGCATCCGTGTCGATCGGCGTGGACGGCACGTGCATCGTCAACGCGGCCGCTTCGGTGAACGGCGGCGTGCGAGTCGCGCTCGGCTGCGTCGGCGCCACGCCGGTCGTGGTCGAGCCCGCCTCGGCCGACCCGGAGGCCGTCCACGGCGCGGTTCGGGACGCGGGTCTCGAGCCGCCGGGCGACGTCCACGCCTCGGCCGACTACCGGCGCCATCTCGCCGAGGTCGTGGCGGCACGAGCGGTCGACCGGGCCGGGAAGGCGAGCTGATGGACGTCGTCACCGCACAGACGGTGAGCGTCGCGGTCAACGGCACGACCTACGAACGCGAGGTCGAGGCGCGGCGGCTGTTGATCCACTTCCTGCGCGACGACCTCGACCTGACCGGGTCGCACGTCGGCTGCGACACCGGCAACTGCGGGGCCTGCAGCGTGATCTTCGACGGCACGCTCGTGAAGAGCTGCATGCTCCTCGCCGTCCAGGCCGACGGCGCGAAGATCGAAACCGTCGAGGGGCTCGCCGACCAGGAGCAGCTGAGCCCTCTGCAGCAGGCGTTCAGCGACCACCATGCGCTCCAGTGCGGCTATTGCACGCCCGGAATGTTGATGAGCGCGACCGCGCTGCTGCGCGAGAGCCCGACGCCGGGCGACGAGGAGATCGCAAAGGCGCTCCAGGGGAACATCTGCCGCTGCACGGGCTACTGGAACATCTTCAAGGCGGTCAAGGCCGCGTCCGGGCAGGAGGTCGGCGAGTGAGCGAGACCACGACGGTCGCGGAGCCGCTCGTCGTCGAGCAGACCGAGACGAAGCCCGGCTACGCCGGCCAAAACGTGCCGCGCAAGGAGGACAGGCGGCTCGTCGAGGGCGAGGGCGTCTTCTTCGACGACGTCAAGCGGCACAACATGGGCTACGTGCACTTCGTCCGCTCGCCCTACGCGCACGCGAAGCTCCGCTCGGTCGACGTCTCGAAGGCGCTCGAACACCCTGGCGTGCTCGGCACGCTGACCGGGGACGAGGTCGCGCTGCTGACCGATCCGTTCTTCCAGATCTCCTCCCCGCCGGGCGCACACCTGAAGGATTTCTGCCTCGCCGTCGGCAAGGCCCGCTTCGTGGGCGAGTCAGTCGCCGCGGTGGTGGCGACGACCCGCGAGATCGCCCGCGACGCCTCGGAGCTCGTCGAGGTCGATTACGAGCCGCTGCCCGTGCTCACCGACGCGCGGGAGGCGCTGGCCGACGACGCGCCGGTTCTGCACGACGAGGCCGGGACGAACCTCACCTGGGAGGGCGTCTACGAGTGGGGCAACCTCGACGAGGCGTTCGCGGAGGCCGATCGGGTGCTGAAGATCTCCGAGCTCCACTTCGACCGGTTCAACTCGACGCCGCTCGAGTGTAACGGCGCGCTGGTCGAGTTCAACAAGGGCACAGGGCAGTGGACGATCATCACGAACAACCAGTTCCCCGGCTTCGCCGCGATCATGATGGGCCCGTCGATGCGGGTCGGGCTCGACAAGCTCCGCTTCGTCACGCAGGACATCGGCGGCGGCTTCGGCAACAAGATCACCTCGCACCCGCAGCTCGTGGCCTGCTGCCTGCTCGCCCGCAAGCTGGGGCGGCCGGTGCAGTGGACGGAGTGGCGAACCGACTTCCACCTTTCGATGTCGCACGGCAACGAGCGCTGGTTCCAGGACACCGAGGTCGCGGTCAAGGACGACGGCACGCTGCTCGGCTTCCGCACGACCGCGCTCGACGACGCGGGCGCCTGGCTGCGCTACGAGCCGCTCGGCGGCGTGATCTGGGCGCAGGTGACGCCGGGGATGTACCGCTGGCGGCACATCCGGCTCGACTTCAAGCAGGTCGTGACGAACAAGGCGCCGGTCTCGCCGAACCGCGGCTACTCGCGCATGCAGCACCTCTGGTTCACCGAGCGCGTGATCGACCTCGTCGCGCACGAACTCGGCCTCGACCCGGTCGAGGTGCGCAAGCGCAACTACATCAAGGCCGACGAGATGCCATACGAGACGCCCAACGGCTGCATCTACGACTCGGGCGACTACGCCAAGATGCTCGACCTCGCGCTCGAGCTGATCGGCTACGACGAGCTCGACTCGAAGCGCGCGGACGCGGACTCGCGCGGGAAGCTGCTCGGGCTCGGGATCGGCTCGACGCTCGACTCCGGGACGAACAACTTCGGCCAGTCGCGCCTGATCAACCCGGAGCTGCAGTTCTCCGGCAACAACGAGGTCGCGACCGTGAAGCTCGACATCTTCGGCGAGATCGTGGTCACCCTCGGGACGACGCCGCAGGGCCAGAGCCACGAGACCACGGCTGCGCAGGTCGTGGCCGACATTCTCGGCTGCTCGGTCGACGACGTGAACGTCCGCGCCGGCCACGACTCTTACTGGAACTCGCACGCCGGCTTCTCGGGCACCTATGCGAGCCAATTCGCGGTCACCGGCCTCGGCGCCGTGAAGGGCGCGACCGAGATGCTCGCCGGGGAGATGAAGAAGCTCGCGTCGGTCGTGCTCGGCTGCTCGCCCGACGACATCGAGCTCGCCGAGGGGCAGGCGCGGATGAAGGTCAATCCCGAAGCCGCGCTGCCCTTCATGGCGCTCGGCGCGATCATCAACGCGAACAACGCCGGGCTGCCCGAGGACCTCGACGTCACGCTCAACTGCCGCTACGTCTATCGGCCGCCGTTCGATCCGCCGGACGTGGAGCGCAAGTACGGGAACCTGACGCTGACCTATGCCGCCCAGGTGCACGTCGCGGTCGTCGAGATCGACCCGGAGACCGGCGTCTACGAGATCGTCGACTACGCGGCAGTGGACGACTGCGGCAAGCGGATCAACCCGCAGGTCGTCGAGGGCCAGGTGATGGGCGCGACCGCGCAGGCGATCGGGGCGGCTACGCACGAGACGTTCACCTACGACGAGGACGGGAACCTGCTGACGCCCAACTTCTACGACTACCACGTCCCCCACGCACTCGACATGCCGCCGCTCACGACCGGCAACCTCGAGAGCCCGTCGCCGTTCACTTCGCTGGGTACGAAGGGCATGGGAGAGGGCGGCGGCGCCGGGATCCACGCCGTCTGCGCAGCGCTGCAGGACGCGCTCCGCCCGCGCGGCAACCCGATCGTCTATGACAGCTGTAACCCGTACCACCGCGTCTGGGAGCTGCTCTCGGATCCCGACGAGAGCCGCAAGCGGGTAGCGGTGGAGTCGGCATGAGGGTCGCGGGGGCGCGCACCTTCGCCGCGCCGCGCGCGGCCGTCTGGTACGTCCTGAACGACCCCGCTTCGATGGCGGCCACGATGCCGGGCGTCGAGAGCTTCGACGTCGAGGACGACCGCCGCTGGCGCGCCAACGTCAAGATTCCGCTCGGCCTCGGCACACTGGGCATGACGATGGACATGGAGAAGACCGAGGAGCGCGAGCCGGAGTTCGCGCGCCTGGCGATCAAGGGCAACGGCGTCGGTGCGATCCTGAGCATGACCACGGCGTTCACGCTCAGCGAGGCCGGAGCCGGGACGAATATGGAGTGGGAGGCGGACGTCCGCATCGCCGGCCCGGTCGGCTCGATGGGCCAGCGTGTGCTCCAGCCGATCGTCAACCAGCAGGTGCAGCAGGTGCTGGCCGCGCTCGACGAGCAGGTCAAGCAGGCTCAGGCCGCGGGCTAGTGCCCCCGCCTTTTCGGATCGGGGTCATGCAGCTGACAATGGAGCCGCTCGACGAGATGGTCGCCTCCGCGCGTGCGATGGACAAGGCGGGGATGGACACGATCTGGCTCGCCGAGGCCTACCCCTGGTGGCGCAAGCACGGCATGGAGGCCCGCTCCTCGACCGTCGCCTCTGCCGTGATCGCCCGCGAGACCGAGCGGCTGACGGTCGGCTGGGGGATCATCTCGCCATTCACCCGCCATCCGGTGCAGGCGGCGATGGACGCGCGCGTGGTGCAAGAGGCGGCGGGTCCCGGCCGGTTCATTCTCGGCTTCGGGACCTCGAAGATCTTCCTCAACAACGCGAAGCTGCAGACGAAGAAGACGCTCGGCCCGATGCGCGACGCGGTGGAAATCGCGCGCGGGGTGCTGGGCGGCGAAGCCTTCGAGTACGAGGGCTCGGCGTGGAGCGCGTCCGTGCCCCCGCTCGCGGCCGACGCGGACGCACCGCGCGAGGTGCCTCCGGTTTATGTGGCCGCGACCGCGCCGAAGATGCAGACGCTCGCGGGCGAGATCGGCGACGGCTGCCTGACCCCTTCGATCACCACTCCGGCCTTTGTCGGGTACACGCGCAAGAACGTGGCCGCGGACATCGACATCGGCTGCACGATCGTCGCCTCGATCCACGAGAGCGACCGCCACGTCGGCCGAGACGGCGCGCGTGAGATCGCCGCCATGTACCTCGCCAACAAGGTGCAGAACATCCAGGGCGCGGCCGACACGCTGCTCGAGCTCGCGGAAATCGAGCAGGACGAGATTCGGCCGGTCGCCGAGGCGATGGAGCGGGGCGGCCGCCTCGCGGCGAAGGCCGAAGTCACCGACGCGCTGCTCGACAAGTGCAAGCCGATTGCCGGCACGCCGGACGACTGCATCGCCGCGATCGAGGAGTACCAGGAGGCCGGCTGCACGCATGTGATGCTCGAGCTCTGGGGCGACCGGCGGCACGAGCAGATTCGGCTCTTCGGCGAGCGCGTCCTGCCGGCCGTCCGCTGATGGTGCTCGAGATCGACCGCGACCGGCTGGTCGACTGGGCGAGCAAGGCGATCTCGATCCCCAGCTTCACCGGCAGCGAGGAGCAGCTGGCGCGCTTCCTGCAGGCCACCTTCGAGGAGCTCGGCCTGCAGGTGCAGTGGCAGCAGGTCGAGGAAGGGCGCGCAAACGTGCTCGGCACGCTGGCCGGCGCAGGTGAAGGGCCGTCGCTGATGTTCAACGGCCACCTGGACACCTCGTACTCGGGGCGTGAGCCGTGGCTCCAGCAGGTGCCCGGTTTCCAGCCCGAGCCGTTCGTCCGAGACGGCCGTCTCTACGGGCTCGGGATCTCGAACATGAAGGGCGCGCTCGCGTGCTATGTGGAGGCGGTGCGCGCGCTGCTCGACGCTGGCGTGCGGCTGCGCGGCGACGTACTGGTCGCGGCCGTCTGCGGCGAGATCGAGAAAACGCAGTACGGGGACGCTCAGGGCGCCGAGTACCGTGGCTACGCGGCGGGCACGCGCTATCTCGTCAGCCACGGCGGCGTGGCGGACATGTGCCTGCTGGGCGAGCCGACGGAGGGAAAGGTGGTACTCGGGCACTTCGGCGCGTTGTGGCTCCGGATCCGCGTGCACGGCAACTTCATCCACACGGCGTTCAGCGAAGGCCAGCGCGACCAGAACTCGATCCTCCGTGCCAACCGCGTGCTCGAGGCCGTGCAGGAGTGGATCCCGACGTGGGAGGACGACCCGGCCAACGCCTACCGCGGCGCGAAGGCGATCGTCAACGTCGGCGCGATCGAAGGCGGGTTCGGCTGGCGAGTCTCACGCACGCCGCACCACACCGATCTCTTCCTCGACGTGCGCGTGCCGCCGACGAAGGCGATGGGCATCGCGCGCCGAGAGGTGCTCGAGTGGGTGCGCTCGCTCGCCGGGCGCTTCCCCGACTACGGGATCGAGGGCGAGGTCTACGTGACCGCGCCGGGAGCTGAGATCGACGAGGGCCACGCGCTCGTCACGGCGATCGACGAGGCTCACGAAAGCGTGTTCG
The DNA here is from genome assembly GCA_963772975.1 of uncultured Actinomycetes bacterium. Taxonomy (GTDB): domain Bacteria; phylum Actinomycetota; class Thermoleophilia; order Gaiellales; family Gaiellaceae; genus AC-32. The sequence continues at coordinate 82,557 of CAVYZH010000010.1, read as the reverse complement.
GGGCGAAGCCCGAGCGAGACGTCACGCGCTGGTTCAGCGACGCGTCCGCGCTGACGCGGTACGGGATCCCCACCGTCAACTACGGCACCTCCACGGGGCTGATGGACGTCGAGCTGGGCGAGAACCTCGAGATCGACGGGCTCGTCCGGACGGCAGAGGTCTACGCCCTGACCGCCCAGCGCGTCTGCGGGGTCGCATGAAGCTGGTCACCTTTGACGACGGCCTGGTCGGCGAGCTCCGCGACGACCGCGTGGTTGAGCTGGACGCGCCGTCGATGCGCGCCTACTTCGAGGCCGGCGCGGTGGCGCGGGCGACCGGCGCCGAGCACGCGCTCGAGGACGTGCGGCTGCGCGCGCCGATCGTGCCGAAGAAGTTCTTCCACACGGCCGGCAACTTCCGCGAGCACGAGGAGGAGTCGAAGAACGTCGCCTGGTCGCACGAGATCGCGCCGTGGATCGTGTTCTTCCAGAACGTGGACGCGATCATCGGGCCGGACGACCCGGTCGTGTATCCGGAGCACTTGACCGAGGAGCTCGACTACGAGCTCGAGCTCGCGGTGGTGATCCGGAAGGCCGGCAAGTGGTTCTCGCCGGAGGAGGCCGTTGACTACATCGGCGGCTACGTGATCTTCAACGACATCACCGCGCGCGACATCCAGCGGCGCGAGATGCGGTCCGGCGTGTTCTCGTTCTGCAAGGGGATCGACACCTTCTGCCCGCTCGGGCCGTGGATCGTGACGCCGGAAGAGATCCCCGACCCGCACGACCTGGCGATGGAGCTGCGCGTGAACGGCGAGCCGCGGCAGACCTCGCATTCGAGCAACATGTCCGTGACGATCCCGGAGATCCTGAGCCACTACTCGGCGCTCGGGTACTCGGCGGGCGACGTCGTCTCGACGGGAACGGTGAGCGGCGTCGCGGGTTCAGCGACGATCCCGCCTCGCTCTACCTGAAACCCGGCGACGTGATGGAAGCCGAGATCGAGCGGATCGGCGTCTTGCGCAATCCGGTCGTCTCGTGGCAGGAGGCCCACGGCGAGCCGGCCCCGCTCCGAGTCGAGTGGTGACGCACGCGCGTGAACCCGTACCCCCACCCACAGGGTGGGGCGTGCTACCCACCGCCCTCGGCGGAGACGCTAGCCGGGAACTCCGCGCATGTCTGTGCCGGAGGTGTGACGAAAGCGTGACGATCCAGTCGTGAGCTGGCCGCGGGACGAGACGAAGCTCGAACGCGTCCGAGCGCTGATGGCGGACGAGGGGCTCGACGCGCTCGTCGTGCGGGCCCCCGACAACGTCGTCTACCTCACCAACTTCTGGGGCATGAAGGGCTACGAGGCGGTCGTCTTCCCGCGCGAGGGCGAGGCGGTGCTCGTCTGCCTCGAGGCGTCCGCCGAGGACGCCGAGCGAACCGCGTGGACGACCGACGTTCGCTTTCTGCGCGGCTACGCCGACGACGACCCGCGCCCGCCGCTTGCGCGCACGACGGAGCTTGCGGCCGCCGCCGCACGTGACTTCGGCACGATCGGGCTCGAGCTCTCACTGGGGACGCAGGCCTCCGACCGCATGGTCGGTGAGCCGACCACGTTCACCCACGACTGGTTCCACGCCTTCGGGACGGAGGTCGCCGACGCGACGCCGCTGCTCGCCCGGGCGCGCTCGATCAAGACCGCCCAGGAGCTGGAGCGGATGCGGCTCGCCAACGAGATCGCAGCCGCCGCGATGGATCACTGCCGCTTGCTGCTGCGGCCCGGGATGAAGGAGTCCGAGGCGGGCGCCATGTGGAACGGGTTCGTCCACGGAGCGGGCACGGGCTGGGAGGGGAAGGTCGAGCTGGCGCTCGGCTTCTCGCTGGTCTGGTCCGGGCCGGGCATCAAGACCTTCACCGCGACCGGTGATTTGCCGGTGGCCGAGGACGAGCCGACGCTGTTCGAGATCTGGGTCTGCGCCGACGGCTACTGGTGCGACCACACCAAGAACCTCTGCCCTGGCCAGCTGCGATCCGAGTACGTCGAGCTCGAGGCAGCGCTCCTCGCCGTCTACGAACGCGCGCTCGACGCACTGTCGCCCGGGCGCGAGCCTCGCCGAGCTTGACCGTCTCGTTCGCGACGGCATCGCCGAGGCCGGCTACCCCGGCCAGCCGAGCCACCCGGTCGCGCACGGGGTCGGCGCCCGCGCGCACGAGCCGCCGTACGCGCACCAGGCGGGCGGCGGCACGGTCGAGGAGGGCATGGTGCTCGCGATCGAGCCCGGGATCTACTGGGAGGGTGGCGGCGGGCTGCGTGTCGAGGACAACTTCCTCGTTACGGCGGACGGGCTCGACAAGCTCTCCTCGTTCCCCGACGGCGTGGTGCGCGGGTGATCTGGACGGGCGAGCTGAACGACCCGCACCGCCTCGGCGGGAAGGTCGGGCTCTATGACACGACGCTCCGAGACGGCGAGCAGACGGTTGGTGTCGTGCTCGACCCGGAGCAGAAGCTCGAGATCGCACGGCTGCTCGACGAGCTCGGGATCGACCGGATCGAGGCCGGCTTCCCGCGCGTCTCGCAGGACGACTGGGACGCGGTCAAGCTGATCTCAGACGCGGGCTGAAGGCCGAGATCTGGGGCTTCTCCCGTGCCGTGCCCGCCGACCTCGAGGCGCTTGTCGAGCTGGGCGTGAGCGCGTCGGTGATCGAGTCGCCGATCTCGGACCTCAAGCTCGAGGCGATCGGCGTCTCGCGCGAGAAGATGCTCGACCGGATCACCGGCGCCATGCGCTTCGCGGCCGATCACGGGATCCACGCGGCCTTCTTCGGCGTCGACTCGACGCGGGCGAAGCCGGACTTCTACGAGCAGGCCTACAAGAGTGCGGTCGACGCTGGCGCGAAGGAGGTCGCCGTCGTGGACACGCTCGGGATCGCTTCGCCGGAGGCCGTCGCGGAGCTCGTCGGCCGAACGGTCGAGTGGGTCGGGCCCGACATCCCCGTGCACTTTCACGGGCACAACGACTTCGGCCTCGCGACCGCGGCGGCGGTCGCGGCGGTGCGGGCCGGCGCGCGCTGGGTGCACGGCACGATCAACGGCATGGGCGAGCGCGCGGGGAATGCGAACCTGATCGAGGTGGCGCTCACGCTCGCCGCGCTCTATGGCGTGGAGTCGAACCTGCGCCTCGATCGCGCCCGCGGGGTCTCCGAGCGGGTGCGCGAGCTCTCCGGCTACGCGCTCGAGCCGTGGAAACCCGTCACGGGCGAGACGCTCTTCCGCCGCGAAAGCGGCGCGGTCGCGAGCCAGTTCCACGACCCGCCCTCGATCGAGCCGTACTCGTCCGAGCTTGTCGCGGCCGAGCGCGGGATCGTCCTCGGCAAGAAAAGCGGCCTCGACTCGATCCGGATCAAGGCCGAGGAGCTTGGGCTCGACCTGCCACAAGAGCGACAGGCGGAGGTGCTCGCGCAGGTGAAGGCGCTCGGCATGCGGAAGCGCGGCCTTGTCAGCGACGAGGAGTTCCGCAAGCTGGCGAATGGCTGACGCGGTCGTCATCGGCAGCGGGATCAACTCGCTGGCCTGCGCGGCCCTGCTCGCCCGCGGCGGCTGGAACGTGCGGGTGCTCGAGCGCGAGGACGAGCTCGGCGGCTGCATCCGCACCGCAGCGCTCACCGAGCCCGGGTACCTGCACGACGTCTTCAGCGCGTGGCATCCGCTCTGGGTCGGCGGCGCTGCGCACGCCGAGCTCGGCGACGCGCTGACCGCGCGCGGGCTCGAGTATCTGAACACCGATCACCCGACGGCGACCCTCTGCCCCGACGGGACGGCGACGTTCCTGCTGCGCTCGACCGAGGCCAACGTCGCCGAGCTCGGGCCCGAGTGGGCGGGCGCTGTCGAGTCCTTCCTCCCGAACGCCGACCTCGCGTTCGGCGTGCTCGGCACCGAGCTGTGGTCTCGCGACGGGCTCAAGCTCGGGCTGAAGGCGTATCGCCGGCTCGGGCGCAAGGGCGCGGTCGAGTTCACGGGAAACGTGCTCGCCTCGAGCCGCGACTGGCTGACCCAGTCCTTCGCCTCGGGGCGTCCGCACGGCGTGCTCGCGCCGTGGGTGCTGCACACCGGCCTGGGCCCGGACGCGGCAGGCTCGGGGTTCATGACGCAGGTAATCGGCGTCGCGGTGCAAGAGGGCGGCATGCCGATTCCGCGCGGCGGCGGCGCGAAGCTCGTCGAGGCGCTCGTGCGCTTGATCGAGGACCACGGCGGCACGTGCGAGGCAGGCCGCGACGTCGAGCGCGTACTGGTGCGCGACGGCAGGGCGACGGGCGTGCGGCTCGCGGACGGCGAGGAGGTTGCGGCGGAGCGGGCGGTGGTCGCGAACGTCACGCCGACCCAGCTCTACGGGCGGCTGGTCGAAGGGCACGAGGACCTGGGCCGCCGCTTCCGGTACGGGCGTTCGGAGATGCAGATTCACTTCGCGCTCTCCGAGCCGCCGCGTTGGGAGGGCGACGAGCGGCTCGGCCAAACCGCGGTCGTCCACCTGACGCCCGGCCTCGACGGCGTCTCGCGCGCGGTCAACGAGGCCGAGCGCGGCCTGCTTCCGGCCGAGGCGACCGTCGTCGTCGGCCAGCCGCTGACGATGGACCCGAGCCGCGCACCCGAGGGCGCCGGGCTGCTTTGGATCCAGCTGCAGGAGCTGCCGTGGCATGTGCGAGGCGACGCGGCGGGTGAGCTCGAGACCGGCGCCGGCACGTGGACAGAGGAGCTGCGCGAGCGCTACGCCGACCGGATCCAGGCAAGGATCGCCCGGCACGTGCCGAACCTCGAGAGCTCGATCCGCAAGCGGGTCACGCTCTCGCCGGCCGACCTGCAGGCCGCGAACGTCAACCTCCACCAGGGCGACCCGTACTCCGGCGCCCTACAGCTCGACCAGAACCTGCTCTGGCGCCCGCTGCCATCGAGCCCGGGGCACGCGACGCCGGTCGACCGGCTCTGGCACATCGGCGCGAGCACTCATCCCGGGCCGGGGCTCGGTGCGGGCTCCGGCACCCTGGTTGCCAAGCGGCTGCTGCGACGGAGTCCGCCGTGGCGGTGAGGCTCTCGGTCTCGCAGATCACGACGGTGACCCAGTCCTTCGCGGACGATCTCGACGCCTACCGCGCGGCCGGCGCGGACGGGATCGGGATCTGGGAGATGAAGCTCGGCGACGACTCGCTCGAACGCTTCCGTGCCAGCGGGCTGGGCGCGGCGGCGGCGGTGCCGGCGGTGCCGTCGATCTTGCCGCTGCCGCTGATGGATGGGCCGGCCGACCGGGGCGAGCGGGTCGAGGCGATTCGCGCCGGCATCCGCCGCCTCGCTCCCTTCGAGCCTGAGTGCGTCCTCTTCCTCACGGGCCCGGGTGACGACCGCGAGGGGATCCTCGAGGGCATCCGTGCGATCGCCGAGGAAGGACGTGAGCAGGGCGTGCCGGTCGCGCTCGAGCCGGTCCAGCGCGAGTTCGCCGAGTACTGGACGGTGGCCAGCTCGCTCGACGATGCCGCCGCGCTGATCGAGGAGAGCCGCGCCGACGTCGGCCTGATGTACGACTCGTGGCACCTCTGGCGCGAGCCGCCGGAGCAGATCACGCGCCACCGCGACCGGATCCGGGGCGTCCACCTCGCCGACTGGCGCGAGCCGACTCGCAACACCAACGACCGCGTCCTTCCGGGCGACGGCGCCGTCGACTTCGCGCCGATCCTCGAGGCGCTGCGCTGGGACGGCTTCTACGACCTGGAGATCTTCTCCGACCCAGAGCTGCCCGGTTCGCTCTGGCAGGACGACCCGCGCGAACTGGCCGCCCGCGGGGTCGAGGCGCTGAGGAGGACGCTGTCGAACGAGTCTGCGTAGTCGGCGCCGGCGTGATCGGCAGCCTCTTCGCGGCGCACCTCGCGCGCCTCTGCGAGGTGTCCGTGCTCTGCCGCCGCGAGGAGCACGCCCGCGCACTGAACGAGCACGGCCTGCGCGTCTCCGGCCGGCACGACTTCACGGCCATGCTGCGGGCCTCGACCGACCCGGGCGAGCTGCCCGAGCCCGAGCTCGTACTCGTGGCGACGAAGACGACCGAACTCGCTGCGGCCGCCGCGCGGCTCGAGGGCCGCTGGCCCGCCGCGGCCGTGATGACCGTCCAGAACGGGCTCGGCGCCGAGGCCGCCTTCCCCGGCCGGCGCGTGATCTCCGCGGTCACCTTCATGAGCGGCACGCGGCACTCGGACACGCACGTCGAGTACATCCTCGACACGGAGACCTGGCTCGGGCCATACGGGGAGACGCCCTACGAGCTGGTCGAGGAGGTCGCCGCCTCGATCGTCGAGTCGGGCCTGAAGGCGCGTGCGTTCGAGGACCTGCTGCCGGCGCAATGGTCGAAGCTGATCTTCAACGCGACCGTGAACGCCGTCGCAGCCCTGACGGGCCTGCCCCACGACCCGCACTTCGCCGCGCGCGAGCAGGTGGGCGATCTCGGCCACCTCGTCTACGACCTGGTCGAGGAGGGCAAGCGAGTCGCCGCGTCCGCAGGCGTTGAGCTGCACGAGGACCCGTGGGAGATGAACGTCCTCGCGACGCAGCGAGGGAGCCGGCACTACCCCTCGATGCTCGAGGACGTCGAGGCCCGCCGCCCGACCGAGATCGAGCACATCACCGGCGCGCTGGTCCGCGAGGCCGGGCGCCAGGGCGTGCCGGTGCCTCTGCACACGACGCTCTACCGCCTCGTGCGGGCGCGTGAGGCGTCGTGGGGATCCGATTGACCGGTTGCCTGCATAGCGCTTGAATACCTGTTCTGCGACCGGTTATCTAAACGAGGAGGGGTTCACTTGAGACGTGCAACTAGGTGGGGCGCGGTGCTCGCGCTGCTCGGGGCGGCGGCGGCGATCGCGGCGCTCGCTGGAACGAGCGGCGGGCAGGCGGCGCCAAGCGCCAAGCCGGTCGTGATCGGCTGGGCGTTCGACCAGTCGGGGCAGATGTCACCGTTCGACGATCCGGCGCTCGCGGCCGCGAAGATCCGAATCAAGAAGCTAAACGCCCGGGGCGGCGCGGCCGGCCACAAGTTCGTGATCAAGACCTGCGATACGCAGAACAACGATGCGTCGAAGGCGAAGGCGTGCGCGCTCAGCCTGCTCGGCCAAGGTGCGAACATCCTCTTCACGACCTGCGACGTCGATTACGCGACGCCGGTCGTCCAGGAGGCGATCAACCGCGGTAAGCTCGCGATCGCGCCGTGCATCGGCACCGACCAGATGGGGCCGAAGCGCTTCAGCACCAAGGGCAAGCTTGCCTTCAGCTTCGGCAACGTCGCCCAGGACGAGGGCTCGGCGATGGCGCAATACGCGTGGAGCCGTGGCTGGAAGAGCGCGGGCCTGGGGACGAACACGCGGCTCGTCTACTTCAAGAACGTCGTGCAGGCGTTCGACAAGCGCTTCACCCAGCTCGGCGGCAAGATCGTCGCGCGCGAGAGCTACGCGACCGGCGCCAACAACGTCGGCGCGGCCGTCTCGCGTTTGAACTCGAAGAAGGCGGCGGTCTACGTGACGTCGACCGCCTTCGGCGAGCTGCCGCAGTTCGTGAAGGGCTTCCGCTCCCTGCACAACAACACTCCGATCCTGAACTCCTGGGCCGGTGACGGCACCTACTGGGTCGGCGGCAGCCCGCAGGTGACGAACTACTACTTCGTCACGTTTGCGTCCGTCTTCGGCGACGACCCGAGCAAGGACGTGCGCCAGCTGATCGCCTCGCTGAAGCAGGCCGGCTCGCCGCCCGGGACCGGCGGCTTCCTCGGCGGCGCGGACGCGATCGACGGAGTCGCGATCGCGATCAAGCGGGCGAACGGCTCGCTGAACGGCGCGGCACTGGCGAACCAGTTGGCGAAGTTCAAGGGCGTCGCGGTGCTCGGCGGCCCCATCAGCTTCTCCTCCAAGCTCCACACCGTCTTCGGGCGGAAGTACCGCGTGATCAAGATCCAGAACAACAAGGCGAAGCTCGTGGGCACCGTGACGGCCAAGGTCGTTCCGAAGCTCTAGCGGCGAGCGTGCCCGAGACGGCACTCGCCACGGACGTAGAGAGGAGGCCCGGAGAGTCGCTCCGGGCCTCCTCCGTCTCGCGCGCCTTCGAGGGCGTGCACGCGCTCAGCGACGTCACGCTCGAGGTGCGGCAGCACGAGGTCGTGGGCCTCATCGGCCCGAACGGCGCGGGCAAGTCGACGCTCGTGAACGTGCTGACCGGGTTCGACCGGCCGGACGAGGGCACCGTCCAGCTCGCTGGTCGCGAGATCACCGGCTGGAGCGCGCCTCGTCGCGCCCGGGCCGGGCTAGTGCGCACCTTCCAGCACAGCCGGTCGTTCGGCAGCCTGTCCGTGCGGGAGAACGTCGAGGTGGCGGCGCTCGGCGTGGGAGCCGGCTCCCGGGATGCACGCCGCCGCGCCGACGGGCTGCTCGAGCTTCTGAGCCTAGCGCCCGTTGCGGAGTCGCAGGCAGCGGCTCTCGCGCACGGGGACGAGCGGCGGCTCGGCGTGGCGCGCGTGCTGGCGACCGAGCCGTCGTTCGTGCTGATGGACGAACCGGCCGCGGGCCTGCCGGAGGCGGAGGTGCCGGAGTTCGCGGAGGTCGTCCGCTCGCTACGCGACGAGCACGAGACCGGCGTCCTGCTGATCGACCACAACATGGCGCTCGTGATGGGCGTCTGCGACTGGATCCACGTGCTCGACCAGGGCCGAACGCTCGCCGCGGGCGCGCCGGAGGAGATCCGCGCGAACCTCGACGTCGCGGCCGCCTACCTGGGCGAGACCGCCGTCCACACCGACGATGCTTGACCCAGTTCTCGAGCTCGACGGCGTCGACGTGCGCTACGGCAGTGTCGCCGCCGTGCGCGACGTGCGGCTGCGGGTCGACAAAGGCGAGATCGTCGGCCTGATCGGCCCGAACGGCGCCGGTAAGTCGACCACGCTCCACGCGATCATGGGCGTCGTGCCGCCGTCGGCCGGCGAGATCCGGTTGCACGGCCGCTCGCTGCGGCGGAAGAGCTCCGAGGCGATCGCGCACGCCGGCGTGGCGCTCGTGCCGGAAGGCCGGCGGATCTTCTCCGGGTTCACCGTCGAGGAGAACCTCCGCCTCGGGCTCGCGGCACGGCGCGGGAGCGGCGGCGGCGACCCGCTCGGGGTCGCCTATGACCTCTTTCCAGTCCTGAAGGAGTTTCGCCGCCGCAACGCGGGACACCTCTCGGGCGGGCAGCAGCAGCAGCTCGCGATTGGCCGCGCGCTCGTGGCCGAGCCGGATGTGCTGCTGCTCGACGAGCCGTCGCTCGGCCTGGCGCCGCTAGCTGTCGACAGCGTCTTCGAGGCCCTGCGCGGGATCCGCGAGCGAGGAGTCACGATCCTGCTGGTCGAGCAGCGAGCGCTCCACACGGTCGCTCTTGCAGACCGCACGCACGTGCTCGTCGGCGGCGAGCTCGGTCTCACGCTCACCCCCGCCGACGCCCACGACACCGACAAGATCGTCGCCGCCTACCTCTCCTCGTGATCATCCTCGGCACCCTCGACTTCCAGACGCTTTCCGACGCCGTCGGGCTCGGGGCGATCTATGCCCTGATGGCCGTCGGGATCGGCCTCGTCTTCGGCGTCCTGCGGCTCGTCAACTTCGCGTACGGCCAGCTCGTGATGGCCGGCGCGTACACGCTCGCCTTCACCTCGAGCTGGCCGACCTGGGCGAGCATCCTGGCCTGCGTCGCCGTGGTCGTCGCGCTCTCGCTCGCGATGGACACGGTGGTCTTCCGGCCGCTGCGCGGAGCGTCTCCCGCCGTGATGCTCGTGACGACCTTCGCGATCGCGTTCCTACTCCAGGCGCTTGCGTTGATCGTGGACGTGCGCGACGGCACGATCGGCGAGGTCGCGCCGTCGCTGAGCTCGCTGAACGAGGCGGTCACGATCGGCGGCACCGACATCCGGAAGATCACGCTCGTCTCGATCGGCGTCGCGGCGGCGGCGCTGCTGCTGCTCGTGCTGTTGCTGACCCGAACGACGATCGGGCTTCACACGCGCGCAGCGGCCGGCGACTTCCGCACCGCGCGCCTGCTCGGTGTACGCGCGAACCGCGTGATCGCCTTCTCCGTCTTCCTGTCGGGCCTGCTGGCTGCCGCGGTGGCCGTGATGATGACCGTCCAGCAGCCGTTCGTGACTCCGGACTTCGCCCTGCAAGACACGATCATCGTGCTCGTCGGCGTCGTCGTCGGCGGGATCGACCGTCTCTGGACCGCGACTCTCGGCGGCTTCACGATCGGGCTCGCCTCCGGGTTGATCAACGGCCTGCTGCCGACCGACAAGACGGTCTACCTGCCCTCGGCGGTCTTCGCGCTCGTGATCCTCGTCTTGCTCCTGCGGCCCGCGGGCCTGTTCGCCTGGGGCGGCCGGACGGCGCCAGAACGCGTATGAGGCGGTGGCTCGACCCGCTCGTGCAGCTTGCCGGGCCGGCGCTGCTCGTCGTCGCGGTCGGGCTCGTCTCGACGACCGCTTCGCCTTCCAACGAGGTCTACTTCCTGAACGCGCTCGTCGCCGTCGCGATCGTCGTCTCGATCTACGTATTCGTCGGCAACTCGGGCGTGCTCTCGTTCGGTCAGATCAGCTTCGTCGCCGTCGGTGCCTTCGCTTCGGGTGTGATGACGGTGCCGCTCGAGTCGAAGAAGGGCGTGCTGACGACGCTCTTCCCGCTCCTGCGCGACCACACGATCGGGAACGTGCCGTCGCTGCTGCTCGCCGCTGGCCTCGGCGGCCTCTTCGCGTTCCTCGTCGGGCTGCCGCTGATGCGGCTGTCCGGCCTTGCCGCCGGGATCGCGACCCTCGCGGTGCTCGAGATCACGAACAACGTGCTCCAGCAGTGGACGCGGATCGGCCCCGGCGCGACAACGCTCTCGCTCGTGCCGGAGTCGACGGGGCCGCTGCAGGCGACGCTCGGCGCGCTGGTCGTGATCGCGGTTGCATTCGTCTACCAGCGCAGCCGCCTCGGCCGTCAGCTGCGCGCTTCGCGGGAGGATCCAGCGGCGGCTGCCGGCGTCGGCGTGCGAGTCCACCAGCAGCGCCTCTGGGCCTTCACCCTCTCCGGAGCGCTCGGTGGCTTGGCTGGCGGCCTGCTCGTGCACCAGCTCGGGTCGATCACGACCGACCAGGTCTACCTCGAGCTGACGTTCCTGACGCTGGCGATGCTGGTCGTCGGCGGCCTGACGAGCCTCTGGGGCGCGGTCGTGGGAGCGCTGGCCGTGAGCGGCCTCGACTCGTTTCTGAGCCAGGCCGAGAACGGCGTGCACGTCGTCGGCCACCGGGTCGACCTGCCTTCCGGGACGCGGCTTGTCATCCTGGCGTCGTTGATGGCGCTCGTCCTGATCCTGCGGCCTTCCGGCCTCACCGGTGGGCGGGAGCTCGCGCTGCCGAGGCTGCGGAGGCGCGCGTGAGGGTCTGCATCGTCGGCTGCGGAGCGGTCGGGTCGCTGTTCGCGGCCAACCTGGCCAACCTGGACGACGTCGAGGTTTGGGCATATGACCTCTCGCGTGAGCACGTCGACGCGATCAACGCTGGTGGTCTGCGGCTCTCCGGGGCCGGCGAGGTCGTCGGGCAGGTTCGTGCGACCACGGATGCGCGCGAGCTGCCGCCGTGCGACTTCGGGATCGTCGCGACGAAGGCGATGCACACCGAGCCCGCAATCGCGGCGACCGCGGCTGCGTTCGCCGACGGAGCGGTGGCTTCCGTGCAGAACGGGATCGGCAATGAGGAGACCCTCGCGGAGCATGTGCGGCGCGTGATCCGCGGCACGACCTTCCCCGCCGGGCGGATCCTCGAGCCCGGGCACGTGCAGTGGGACGTAAAAGGCGACACCACCTTCGGGCCGTTCGAGCCGAGCCCGGCGCCGTTCGAGGAGGTCGAGCAGCTGGCGGACGCGTGCACGCGGGCCGGTCTGCCAGCAACCGCGGTCGCCGACGCCCGCGGGTCGCAATGGCGCAAGGTGATCTTCAACGCGGCGACCAACCCGGTCGGCGCGCTGACCGGCCTGACGCACGGCCGCGTCTGCGAGGACCCCGCGTTGCGCCGCCTCGTGTCGGGGCTCGTTGACGAGGGCAAGGCGGTTGCGAGCGCGCAAGGCATCACACTCGACGCCGACCCGGAGGAGCTGATCGACCACGCGGCTCGCCCCGACGTCGCCTATGACCACAAGGCGAGCATGCTGCAGGACGTCGAGGCGCGGCGTCAGACCGAGATCGACTACCTGAACGGCGGCATCGCGCGCTTCGGGCGTGAGCACTCCGTGCCGACGCCGCTCAACGACGCGATACTCGCGCTGGTGAAGGGACTGGAACGCTCGTGGGCGTGAGCCCTGGCGAGGTCGAGCGGCGCTACGCGAACGTCCGCGCTGCGCTCGAGCGCGACGAGCTCGATGCGGCGCTCGTCTGCGGAAGCGAGTACACCGGCTTCGAGGGCGCGGTCACCTACGTGTCCGGCTTCCAGATCGTCCACCGCTACGCGTACGTTCTCCTGCCGCGCGAGGGCGAGCCGTCGATCGTCTTCCCGAGCGAGGCGCGCTACGTGGGCGAGCACGGCACCTCGTGGATCGAGGAGCAGATCTTCGCGGATCGTCCGGGCGACTGGCTCGCCGACCGGCTGCGGGGGAAGCGCGTCGGCGTCTATGGGCTCGACTACGTGATGGCGCCGCGGGACTTCCCACCGCTGGAGGGCGCGGCCGAGCTCGTGCCCTGGGACGTCGCCTTCGACCATGCGCGAGCGGTCAAGAGCGACGAGGAGCTCGAGTCCGTGCGCGACAGCGTCCAGATCAACACGGACGGCTTCCACGTTTTCCGCGAGGCCTATCAGCCCGGCCGCAGCGCGGCCGAGGTGCTCGCTCCCGCCGAGGAACTGTTCGTCGAGCGCGGCTGCGGGCGGTTGACGATGAACATGGTGCTCGTCGGGGCCGAGTTTGCGATCGCGCGCGCCGAGACGACGCTCGGCGAGTTCTGCGTCCCCTCACTGGAGATCGCCGGGCGCGGCGGCCACTGGGTCGAGGTCTCGCGCGCGCTCGGGACGCCGAACGACGAGGTGAACCGCATGAACGAGGCCTACGACGAGTACTTCGAGGCGGCCCAGGGCGCCCTGCGTCCGGGCGCGACCGCACACGACGCGCACCGCGCGGTCTCGCAGGGCTTCACCGATCGCGGCTACCACCTCGGCCACGTCACCGGCCATTCGATCGGGATGACGATGATCGAGTTCCCGAAGATCGGCGAGGGCGTCGAGACCGAGTTGGCGGCGAACATGGTCTTCTCGATGCACCCCCACGTGATCGCCGAGAACGGGGTCGACTGCCTCTACATGCAGGAGACCTGGCTCGTGACCGAGAACGGCGGCGTGCCGCTCTCCGGGCTGCCCTCGCGCATCTTCTAGGGCGCAGGCGTCGCGAGGTGCTTCGGCCTCTGGTACCGCCTCGGCTCCCGCACCGAGTGTGCCCGCCGGTTGCCCGGTACAGCCGTCCTTTCCGGCCGTGCCTGTGGACAAGAAGTCACACTTTCGGCGCGAACGCCACGGCCGTTCAGGCCGACCCCGAGGGACAGTCCCTGGTTTTAGGCGAGCAGGTGGCGGTTCGCTGCGAGGACGTCGAGCACCGCCTGGACGTCCTCGGCCGTGTTGTAGCAATGTGCCGAGACCCGCAGCTTGTCGTCGCGGGACGAGGTGACGACGTTCTCGGCGCCGAGCGCGGCGACCAGCGCGTCGACGTCGGTGGAGGAGATGCAGACGAGCGCGCCACTCCGCTCGGGCGCCCGCGGCGTCGCAACGCGGCCGCCCAGCTCTTCGACCCCATCGTGCAGGAGCGCGTTGAGCTCGCGCACGTGAGCCTCGGTCTCGGCGATCCCGATCTCCTGCATCAGCTCGATCCCGGCGATTGCCGCGTAGGTCGCCGGCACCGGCGGCGTGCCCGCCTCGAACCGCCGCGCGGTGGCCGAAGGCGAGTAGTCGTGGATGTCCATCTCGAAGATGTTCCGGTCGGCAAACCAGCCGGTCGCGGTCGGCTCGATCCCTTGCACGAGCTCACGGCGGCAGTAGAGGAACCCGAGCCCGGCCGAGCCGAGCAGGTACTTGAGGACGCCGGCGGCGAGAAAGTCGCAGTCGAGCGCGCGCACGTCGATCGGCAGCGAGCCGATCGTCTGGTAGGCGTCGACCAGCACGGGCGCGCCGGCCTCGTGGGCGATGCGGCCGATGCCCTCGACGTCGAGTCGCCCACCGTTGCGGAAGCAGACGTGCGTGACGGCCACCAGCGCCGTCCGCTCGTCGATCGCCTCCTCGAAGCGCTCCAGCGGGATCGTGCCGTCAGCCTCTGCGGGCACGTGCACGACTCGCACCCCGCGCCGCTCCTGCGCGTGCGAGATCTGGCCGATGGTCGGGAACTCGAAGTCGCTGACGACGATCGTGTCGCGCCCGTCGCCGAAGCGCAGGCCGCTGACGAGCGAGCTCACGCCCGCGGAGACGGAGGTCGTGACCGCGATCTCGTCCTCGTCCGCGTTCACGAGCCCTGCGATCGCCGAGCGCACGGCCTCGAGTCGACCGACCCAGTATTCCCACGGCGCGCCGTGCTCGTCCCAGTCGTCGAGATACCGCGCATAGGCCTCTCGCACCGAGTCCGACAGCGCTCCCTGCGAGCAGCTGTTGATGTAGACCTGCCGCTCGAACACCGGGAAGCGGTGCCGGATCCGCGCCGGGAGCGAGTCGAGACTAACGGCCAAGGTAGGCCTTCCGCAGGTCCTCGTGCTGGAGCAGCTCCGACGCCTTTCCCGACAGCACGACGCGCCCAGTCTGCAGGACGTAGCCACGGTCGGCGATCCCGAGCGAGACGTTCGCGTTCTGCTCGACGACCAGGATCGCCACGCCGGACTCGTGCACCTGCTGGATGATCTCGAAGTTGCGCTCGACGAGGATCGGGGCGAGGCCCATCGACGGCTCGTCCATCAGCAGGAGCTTCGGCCGCGACATCAGCGCGCGTCCCATCGCAACCATCTGCTGCTCGCCGCCCGAAAGCGTGCCGGCCAGCTGCCGCCGCCGCTCGTGCAGGAGCGGGAAGAGCGTGTACACCCGCTCGAAATCCTCCTTGGTGCCGCCCCCGTGCAGGTACGCCCCCATCTCGAGGTTCTCTAGCACGCTCATCGGCGCGAAGAGCCTGCGGTTCTCGGGCACGATCGCCATGCCGCGGCGGATGCGGTAGCTCGTGTTGCGGTCGGCGAGGTCCTCTCCCTCGAAAACGACTCGGCCGTCGCGTGGCCGCACGATCCCGAGCACCGTCTTGAGGGTCGTCGACTTGCCCGACGCGTTGCCGCCGAGCAGGCAGACCAGCTCTCCCGCGCCGACCTGCAGCGAGACGTTGTTCAGGATGTGGATCTGCCCGTAGTACGTGTCGACGTGCTCGAACTCGAGCAGCGGCTTCGCCGCGGTCTCGCTCACGACGCCTTCTCCGCACGCAGGCCCAGGTACGCCTCGACGACGTTCGGGTCGGTCGCGACCTCGTCGAAGGAGCCCTCCGCGATCTTGATCCCGTGGTCGAGCGCGACGACCCGGTCGGAGATGCCCTCCACGAGGTGCATGTCGTGCTCGATCACGAAGATCGTGTAGCCGAGCTCCTCGCGGAGCTTGCCGATCAGCTCCGTGATCTCGTGCGTCTCGACCGGGTTCATGCCGGCGGCGGGCTCGTCGAGCAGCAGCAGCCGCGCGCTCGTCGCCATCGCGCGGGCGATCTCGAGCCGGCGGCGGTTGGCGTAGGAGAGCGAGTACGCAGGCTGGTCCCAGCGGTAGCCCATCAGGCGCTGCCCGAAGAACGAGAGCGTCTCCTCGGCGCGCGCCGCGATCTGACGTTCCTCGCGGCGCATGCCCGGCGTGCGCAGCACCGAGCGCACGATGCCGGCCTGGGTGTGGCCGTACTCGGCGGCCATGACGTTCTCCTTGACCGTCATGTTCAGGAACAGCCGCAGGGTCTGGAAGGTCCGGGCGATGCCCCTGCGGGTGATCTTGTTCGGCGCCAGGCCGAGGATCGACTCGCCCTCGAAGAGGATCTCGCCCTGCTCGGGCGCATAGACGCCCGTCACGAGGTTGAACAGCGTCGTCTTGCCGGCTCCGTTGGGCCCGATCACGCTGACGATCTCGTGCTCGTTGACGTGCAAGTCGAGGTCGGAGATCACCTGCAGCCCGCCGAACGCCTTCGAGACGCCCTTCAGCTCGAGCAGGGGCGCCATCAGCCGATCTCCACCTTCGCCGTTCCGAATAGCCCCTGCGGCCTGATCGTCATCACCGCGATCAGCAGTGCGCCGAAGAGCACGTAGCGCGTGACCGCCGGCTGCTGGACGAGCAGGTTCTCCCAGACAAATGCCGTCAGGTAGAGCGTCGGCACGAGCACGACGAGGCGCCACCAGCCCTTCAGCTGCACCACCGCGATGATGCAGACGATCATCAGCAGGTAGCCGTAGACGGCGAGCCGGCCCGGGTTGCTCGGCAGCAGCACCCAGTTCCGGATCACGCCGGTCAGGAAGCCGCCGCCGGTCACCTGGCCGGCGGTGCCGCGGGACCACACCGCCTCCACGATCGCGTGGACGATGAAGCCGAAGGCCACCGTCGCGGCGAACGCGGCCACGAGCCGCGGCCACGAGCGGCGCATGGTGAAGAAGACCGCCGCGATCAGCGCCAGGTAGAAGAGCACGCGGGCGACGTTCGGCGGCGAGGTCGAGTCGAGCACCTGGTTCGAGGCGATGATCGCGATCGCTCCGACGATCATCCCGGTGAGGCTGCCGGTGCCGCCGAGGATGACGACCGCGTAGATCAGGATCAGCACCTGGGTGCCGAAGTTCTGCGGGAAGGCGCCCGTCTGGGCGGCCGCGAAGACGCTTCCGGCGAGGCCCGCGATCGCGGCTCCGAGGCTGAAGGCCATGATCTTCAGCCGGTTCACCGGCATCCCCATCAGCTCGGCCGCCAGCGGATCCTCGCGCGATGCCTTCCACGCGCGGCCGGTCCGGGACTCGCTGATGCAGTACAGGACGATCAGCACCACGACCACGCACCCGAGCAGGAACCAGTAGTAGCCGCGGGTCGTGTCGATCGTGAAGCCGAAGAAGGTCAGCGGGTCGACGTTCGCCAGGCCGTTGGAGCCGTTGGTGATCCCGTACGGGTCGGCCGCGTTCGTGAAGACGACGAAGGCCTGGCCGAAGAAGAGCGTCACGATCGCGAGGTAGTCGCCGAGCAGGCGGCGGGAGGACGAGCCGAGGAAGAGGCCGAGCACGGCGCAGAGGACGACGGCCGCGAGGATCGACCACTGCGCGTCCCAGTGATGCGCGTAGGTGTGGCCCTTGTTCGAGTGAGTGCCGGAGAGGAACGCATAGGCGTAGGCGCCGAAGCCGAAGAAGGCGACGTAGCCGAGGTCGAGCAGCCCGGCGAAACCGACCACGACGTTCAGGCCGAGCGCGAGCAGGGCGTAGATGAGGATGAAGATGCCGTAGTTGAAGAGGTTCCCCTCGCTGACGAACGGGACGAACGGCACCAGGATGGCCGGCGTCAGGAACGCGAGCTTCCCGGCCGCAGGCAGGCGCCCCCAGAGGTGCGCGATTCGTCCGCCGAGGCCCTTGGGGCGCTCGATCCGCTCGTCGGCGTGCTCGACCCACTGGTCGATGCCGATCTGCGTGGGGTTTTCGGGGATGCCGGGGGTGTTCTCGCTCATCGGCTACACCTTCTGCAGCGCGGGCGTCCCAAGGAGCCCGCTCGGGCGCAGGAGCATCACGCCGATCAGGATCCCGAAGACGACCAGGTCGGAGACGTTGCCGTTCAGGTAGCCGCGGGCCCAGGACTCGACGAGGCCGACGAGCAGGCCGCCCAGCATCGCGCCGGGAATGCTCCCGATCCCGCCGACGACCGCGGCCGTGAACCCCTTCAGTCCTGCGAGGAAGCCCATCAGGTGGTAGATCTGGCTGAAAAGCAGGCCGAACATGACGCCGGCCGCCCCTGCGAGCGCGGAGCCGATGAAGAACGTCGCCGCGATCACGCGGTCGGTCTCGATCCCCATCATCGCGGCCGCCTCGCGGTCGAAGGAGACCGCGCGCATCGCCTTGCCGAGGCGCGTCCAGTGGACGAGCGCCAGTAGCGCGAACATCAGGAACACCGCGCCGACGATCACGATCACACCGAGGTACTGGATGAAGACCCCGTTCTCGCCGCCGATGTGGATGCCGTTGAAGCTGATCAGGTCGAAGCCGTCGTAGTCGCGGAACTGCGCCCCGAACAGCAGGAGCGCCGAGTTCTCGAGGAAGAACGCCACCCCGAGCGCGGAGATGAGCGGCGCGATCCGAGGCGCGTCGCGCAGCGGCCGGTAGGCGAAGCGCTCGATCGCGAGCCCGAGCAATCCCGAGCCGAGCATTGCGACCACGAACATGCAGAGGACGAGCAGGGCCACCGGGATCGCGGGGTTGAGCGGACCGCCCAGCAGCGTCAGCACGCCGAAGCCGATGAAGGCGCCGATCATGTACACGTCGCCGTGGGCGAAGTTCAGCAGCTTCAGGATTCCGTACACCATCGAGTAGCCAAGTGCGATCAGGGCGTAGATGCTGCCCAAGATGATCCCGTTCACGCTCAGCTGGAAGAAGAACGTCCAGCCCTGGGTGGGCGAGAAGTAGACCGCGTAGAACATCCAGGCGACGAGCGCGATCGCGAGGCCGCCGAGATTCCCGAGCCGCTGTCGAAGATCATCGTTCACGCCGGTGCTTAGCCTCTCAGAAGAAACGTGCGGCCCACCGGAGTGGGCCGCACGCTCGTGCTTTCGTCAGGTCGTGCTCGTCAGCCGATGCGCTTGAACGAGCCGTTGCTCTGGATCTGATAGATCCCGTAGTTCGCCGGCAGGCGCATTTCGCCGCTGACCGCGAACGAGACCGGGAAGCCGAGGATCGACGTCTTCAGATTCGTCTTCGCGATCTGCTTCCGGACCTCGGCACGGGTTGCCTTGCCGTCCGCGCAGGCCCTCGTGACCGCGCCGACGACCGTCTGCGCTGCCACGTAGGACGGAAGTCCGAAGAACTCGCCGTTGCCGTGGTGGGCCTTGAGGTACGCCTTGACCACCGGATCGGCGGGGTTGTACGGGAAGGCCGAGTCGTAAGACCCTGCGATCTTCCAGACACCCGGCGCGAACAGGCCGTCCGAGCCGAACAGCTTGATGTGGCTCTTGCCCGCGGCCTTCAGCTGCTGCCCGAAGGCCTGAGCCTGCGGGGCGAGCTGCCACGGGATGTAGATGCCCTGGGTGTTGCTTGGGATCTTCGCGATCTTGGACGAGAAGTCCGAGTCGGTCTGGCTGATCGAGTCGCGGGTGACCTTGACGCCCCGGGAGTTGAGGATCTTCTGCACCCCGTCGGCCAGGCCCTGCGAGTAGGTCTCCTGGTCGTCGATGATGTAGACCCGCTTCCACTTCAGCTTCTTGGTCATCCAGTTGGCGACTGCCGGACCCTGCGCGGCGTCGCTCGGCACGGTGCGGAAGAAGTACCCGCGCCGGTTGCCGTCGGTGTGGCCGTCCGTGAGCGTCGTGCGAGTCGCGGAGCCCGAGACGAACCCGAGCTTGCCGCCCTTGTAGGCCGACGTGGACGCGACGACCTCCTGGCTACCGGCCGGGCCGACGACCCCGAGCAGCTTCGAGTTCGAGGCGAACGACTTCGCGACCTTGACGGCGAACGCGGTGTCGTTACCCAGCTGGGTGTCGCCGGGGACGACCTTGATCTGCTTGTTCTTGTTCGCCTTCTGCGCGTTCCAGCGTTTGACGTAGAACTTCGCCCAGCGAACCTGCTGGTTGCCGATGTCGGCCGCGGGGCCTGTGAACGGCGCCGCGAGGCCGATCGTGCGCGTCTTGCCGCACGTCACTGTTGCCACGCCGGCAGACGATGTCCGTGCCGGCGACTTGGTCGATCCAAAGGCGGCTGTAGCGAGCGCAGCCACCGTGGCCGCGAGGACCGCGGCCACAAGGTACTTCCTCATCTTGCCCTCCTCATTGATTCCGGTCTGCTAGGGGCTGAGACGTGATTCCCGGTCAATCGTTTGCCTCGTAGGCACGCGAGGCGGGGTCGCCGGACGGATGGAAGGTGGCGACGATCCGCATGGGGGTGTCTCCGCTGTTCTCGAGCGAGTGGACGAAGAACGGCGGCAGATGGATGCACGAGCCGGCGCTCACCGGCCGGTCTTCCCCGTCGCCGTGCAGGACGCCCTCGCCCTCGAGCACGTAGATCACCTCGTCGTACACGTGGCTGTGATCGGGTGCGCGGCCCGGTGCGATGACGCCGAAGAACTGCGTCGCGTCGCGGCAGCCGACGTCCTCCGTGACGAGGTAGCGGAACTCCCGGTCGCCGCTCGCAGGGAGCGTCGGCTGGTCGGCGTACCGGACCGTTCTCGCCGTCGGAGCCTCGGCGTCGTCCGCACTCTGCGGCGCGGTCGCCGAGACGATCACCAGGGTCTCCGGGCCCGGGTTCTCGACCTCGTAGGTCTCTCCGGCCGTGATGTACGCTGCGGTTCCCGGCTCCAGCTCGTGCGACTCGCCGGCGACCGTCAGCGAGCCTCGCCCGGAGGTCGTGTACATGATCTCCTGCACGTCTTCGAGCCGGCGCGGATCCGAGCGGCCCGGCTCGTAGCGGGCGAGCTGAAGCTCGAGCACCGACGACCCGGCGCTCGAGTCGATGGCGACCGCTCGCGATGAAGTGTCACCGTTCCGGCGGTCGGTCTCGAGCTCGCTTTCGTGGACGACGTAACCCGCCATCGGACGATTCTCACACGGAACGGCCGAAAATTGCAGGGGCGGAGGTCAGCCCTGCTCGTTGGCGAGCTCGGTCAGACGGTTGCGCGCCTGCCAGAGCTCGGGGTAGAAGCGCTGCTTGATCAAGCCACCGAGCAGCTCCACCGGGGTGCCCTGGGTGCCGACGACACTGTCGCCGATCACGCGCGAGACGACCAGGTAGTGGCGCATCCGCCAGAGGCCGATCCGCTCGTCCCAGGAGATGAGCAGCTCGGCCAGCTGGTAGAGCCCTTCGTGGTCACGGCCCTGGACGTAGAGCTCGGCGACGTTCAAGTGCGGCCTCGCGCAGCTTGGCGTTGAAGGCCTGCCCGAGCGGCGGGGTGACCCGGCGGATCTGGCGGAAGCCCGGCGAGTCGAAGCCGCTGCCGTGGCCGAGCACCTTGCGGATCGCCTGGTACTCCCAGGGCGAAAGGGCCTCCAGCATCTCCAGCTGGGCGATCACGTAGTCCATCGCGAGGACGGAGCGGCGCAGCAGACGCTGTGCGCCGGCGAGCTCGTCCCTGCTCGATCAGCCGGGTCGCCTCCTCCGCCTCGCTCCAGCCGAGCTTCAACCAGAGCTCGGAGGCCTGGTGCACGGTCTGGAAGAGCAGCTCGTCGCGGTGTGTCTGCTCCTCCGAGCCGTCTTCTGCAGGGCCAGGAGCTCGTCGGTGCGCAGGTAGCGCTCGTAGTCGCTTGCGCCCTCGCCGGAGAGGATCGGCTGGCTGTAGTCCTCGGCGCCCGGCTCCACTTGTCCAGCATACGACCCGTAGGCTCTGCCGGTGGAGCGCCGGCCGCTTGGAGCAACAGGGCTCGAGGTGTCGAGGATCGTCCTCGGCAGCGGCAACTTCGGCGGGATCGGCTCGGCGCCTGAGCTCTTCGGCCAGGGGGAAAGCCGAGACGAGGCGTTCGCCTTGATGGACGCTGCGTGGGCGGCCGGCATCAACGTCTTCGACACGGCCGCGTCCTACGGCGGCGGCCGGAGCGAGAGCTGGGTCGGAGACTGGCGCAGCGAGCGCAAGGTGCCCGTCCTGCTGAGCACAAAGGTCTACTGGTCGGTCACGGGCGACCCGGTCGATCGCGGTCTCGGGCACGACCGCATCCTTCGCGAGCTCGACGGCAGCCTCGCGCGCCTGCGGGTCGAGCAGGTCGACATGTACCTCACGCACGAGCCCGACGAGGACACGCCGATCGAGGAGACGCTGCGTGCGCTCGACGAGGTCGTCCGGGCCGGGAAGGCCCGCGCGATCGGCGCGAGCAACCTCGACGGCGCAGGCCTCGAGCAGGCGCTCGAGACGAGCACGCGGCTCGGGCTCGCCCGCTTCGGCTGGGCCCAGAACGAGTACAGCCTGCTGCGGCGCGACGTCGAGAGGGACGTCCTCCCGATCTGCGACCGCGAGGGGCTCGGCTTCACCCCGTTCAGTCCGCTCGCCGGCGGTTGGCTTACGGGCAAGTACCGGCGCGGCGAGGCGTACCCTTCGGGCTCCCGCATGACCCTGCGCCCCGACCCGTACGCAGACCTGGTGAACGAGGAGACGTTCCACGGTCTGGAGGCCTTCGCCGCCGCGGCCGCCGACCTGGGCGTGGAGCCGGCGACCCTCGCGGTCGCGTGGGTGCTCGGCCACCCGCAGGTCACGGCGGTGGTGGTCGGCCCCCGGCGGCCGGAGCAGCTCGCGACCGCGGTCGCGGCGACCGAGCTCGAGCTGACGAGCCGGGAGCGCGACGAGTTGGCAGGGTTGGTCGCGTGAGCGAGCTCCTCGTCCTCGGCCACGACGACGTCAAGCGGCTGCTGCCGATGCACGAGTGCGTCGAGCTGATGGAGAGCGTCCTCGCCGACCTGGCGCGAGGCTCCGTCTGGCAACCGCTTCGCTTCGTTGTCCGGCCTCCGGAGGAGCCGAGCCTGATGGGGCTGATGCCGGCGCACCGCTCCGCGCCGACCGCCTCGTATGGACTAAAGGTGATCTGCATCTTCCCGAGCAATGCCGAGCGCGGGCTCGACCTGCACCAGGGCGGCGTCCTGCTTTTCGACGGCGAGACCGGAGAGCTACGCGCGCTCCTAGATGCCTCCGCGGTGACGGGGATCCGGACGGCCGCGGTGTCGGGAGTCGCGACGCGCCTGCTTGCCCGCAAGGACGCTCGGCGCCTGGCGATCCTCGGCTCGGGCGTGCAGGCGCGGTCGCATCTCGAGGCGATGGCTGTCGCGGGCAAGTTCGAGGACGCCCGCGTCTGGAGCCGGACACCCGAGCGTTCGGCTGCGTTCGCCGCCGAGGCGCAGGCGCCGTTCCCGGTGGAGGCGGTCGAGACCGCGGAGGAGGCGCTGCGCGGAGCCGACGTCGTCGTGACCGCGACCACCTCGACCGAGCCGATCGTTCGGCGCGAGTGGCTCGCGCCGGGGACGCACGTCAACGCGGTCGGGTCGTCCATTCCGACAGCTCGCGAGCTCGATGCCGACACGGTCGCGGCGGCGGCCCTGTTCGCAGACGCGCGCGAGTCGATGGTGAGCGAGGGCGGGGACTACCTGTTCGCCGTGCGCGAGGCCGGCATCGGCCCCGACCACATCCGCGCGGAGCTCGGCGAGATCCTGATCGGGTCGAAGGACGGCCGCCGGTCGGACGACGAGCTGACCGTTTTCAAGTCGCTCGGCCTGGCCGCCGAGGATCTCGCCGCGGCCGAGCACGTGTACGCGCGAGCGCAGGCCGAGGGCGCCGGCACGACCGTTCCGTTTTGATCCCGCTCGAAGAGATCCGCGCCGCTCGCGAGCGCCTCTCCGGCCGGATCGTGCGGACGCCGCTCGTCCGGCTCGAGCTGCCGGAGCAGCCCGGCGCCGTCTACCTGAAGCTCGAGAACCTACAGCCGATCGGCTCCTTCAAGCTCCGCGGCGCGCTGAACGCGATTCTGCAGACCGACTCGGAGGAGCTGCGCGCGGGGGTCGTCACGGCGAGCGCCGGGAACATGGGCCAGGGCGTGGCCTGGGCCGCGCGCGAGTTCGGCCTGCCCTGCAGCGTCGTCGTGCCGGATCACGCGCCGGAGACGAAGCTCGCCGCGATCGAGCGGCTCGGGGGCACCGTCATGAAGGTGCCCTACGACAGCTGGTGGCGGGCGATCTCGGAATCCGCGTTCCCGGAGGCGGAGGGCGTGTTCATCCATCCCGTCCAGGACGAGCGGGTGATGGCGGGAAACGGGACGATCGGCCTCGAGATCCTCGACGACCTGCCGGATCCAGATCGACTGCTCGTCCCGTTCGGCGGTGGGGGTCTCAGCGTCGGGATCGCGAGCGCGGTGAAGGCCATCCGGCCCGAAACCAAGGTCTATGCGGTCGAGCCTGACACGGGCGCGCCGCTGACGGCCGCGTTCGAGCGAGGCGAGCCGCGGCCGGTCGAGTACCAGGTCTCGTTCGTCGACGGCTCCGGCGCACCGGCGCTGCTGCCGGAGATGTGGACGCGCGCACGTGAAGTGCTCGACGGCGCGTTCGCCGTCTCGCTGGACGAGACCGCCGCCGCCGTCCGTCTCCTTGCGGGCCGCGCCCGCGTGGTTGCCGAGGGCGCCGGCGCGCTCGCGCTCGCAGCCGCTCTCCACCACCGCTGGGACGAGCAGGTCGTGTGCATCGTCTCCGGCGGGAACATCGACGCCGGGAAGCTCGCGCAGATCCTGGCCGGCGAGACGCCCTAGCAGGGACCGGTGGCGACGGCGCCGCCGGGGCCGGCCAGGTGCTCGGTCGCGTTCTGGATGCAGTAGGAGCTCGCGTCCGCCTGGACGAGCTTCACGCCGAAGCCGTCGAGCGACGTGCCCGCGTAGGTGCCGTTGACCGCGTGCTGCTGCTCGAGCTGAGCCTCGGCCTGCTGGAAGGCGACGGCGTTGGCGGTCACCTGGGCCTGGTCGACCTGTTGCGTGGCCTTCGCGGCGCTCGAGGAGCCCGACTGCTGGGCGGTCAGCATCCAGCCGATCACGACCAGCGTCACGAGTAGCGAGACCATTCCGAGCGCGCGTCCCATGCCACCAAGATCGGCAGCGGGGCCGCGATGCTCAAGCCGGACGTTTCGCGACGAACGACAGCACCGTCACGCCGAGGTCTTCCGGTGGGTACTTGCGGAACCGTGGCGCGAGCGGCAGCGACTCGAGCTCCCTCAGCCCGGCCTCGCTCGGCCCGGACGGCTTCTCGACCACGAGCTCGAAGCCCGCATCGCGCACCAGCTGCAGGTACTCGGGCGAGCGGAGGCGGTTCTGGTAGTGGAGCGGCGAGTTGACGAGGCTCCACGCGCGGTCGGAGTAGCGCAGGAAGTTGTACTTCGACAGCGACCGGTCGAAGTACGCGTAGTGGTCCTGCAGGTCGATCCGGCAGCTGAAGGCGCCGCCGGGATGCAGCAGGCGAAAGCACTCGCGGAAGATCTCGGCCAGGTCGGCGCCGGGGATGTGCTCGCAGGTGTCGGTGCTGGAGACGAACTCGATTGACTCGGCGGGGAGGCCGGTGCCGCGCGCGTCGCAGGGCGCGAGGTAACGGATGCCGAAACGGTCCACCAGCTCCTCCAGCTGGGTGATCGGCCCGCCGAGCGGACGGAGCTCGCGGCCCGCTACGCCCTCGAGCTCGCCGCGGAGCCGCTCGTACGAGGCGAGGGAGTCGTTCACGAGCTCGACCCGCGCGCTGGGGCGAATGTCGACCAGCACCTGCGCGCCGACGCCGAGCAGCGCGTAGGCGACCGGGATCGCCAGGTCCCAGCCGGCGCCGAACTCGTAGAAGGTCGCGTCCGCCGCCGGCACGCCGGGCCCGTGCTCCTCGTAGGCGCCGAGGTGCTGCAGCGCACGCGAGAACTTCTGGCGGAGCGCCCCGTCGCCCGCCGGCAGCGAGCGCAGCACGCGCCGCTGGAAGACGTAGTTCAGCCGCTCGCCCTGAGGGAGGACGCCGAAGCCCTTCTGTACCGCTGCCTTGGCCAGCCATCGCATCGGTCGGCGAGCATAGCCCTCCGCTCGGGAATAAGTAGTTGTAATGTCTGAGATTAGGGTACGATGCGCACCGTGGCCGAACGGGTCTCATTCGACGTGCTCGTCGTCGGCAGCGGCGCCTCCGGGCTCGCGGCCGCGCTCTCGGCCGAGCGGGCCGGCGCGCGGGTCGCGCTGGTGACGAAGGGGTCGCTGCAGTCATGCAACTCGGCCAAGGCCCAGGGCGGGATTCAGGCCGCCTTCGGCGACGACGACTCTCCGGAGCAGCACGCCGAGGACGTCTGGCAGAGCTCGCACGAGACGGCTGACCGCCAGCTCGTCGAGGTGCTCACCGCCGAGGCGCCCGGCGCGATCCACTGGCTCGAAGAGCAGGGCGTCGAGTTCACGCGCGAGAACGGCGGCTACCGCCTGGCGCGCTGCGGCGGCTCGAGCCGCAAGCGGCTGCTGCAGGTCGGCGATCGCACCGGCCATGCGATCACGACCGCGCTGCGCGACGCGTACACCGCCTCGGGCGGCGAATCCTTTCCGAACAGCCCGCTCGTCTCGCTCGAGCGGCGGGAGAACGGCTGGGTCGCAACCTGCCAGCGCAAGAACGGCGACGAGCTCGTGATCGACGCCGGCGCCGTCGTGCTGGCCGCCGGCGGCCGCTGCTACCGCGAGGCCGAGGAGCGCGGCGAGCTCTCGACCAACCATCCCGGCGCGACCGGCGAGGTCACGCGCCTGGCGCTAGAGCTAGGAGCGGAGAGCCGAGACCTCGACGCGCTGCAGTACCACCCGAACGGCGGCGCGTGGCCGCCCACGATGCAGGGCTACTCGATCCCCGAGACCACCCGTGCCTATGGCGCCACGCTGCTGAACGTCGAGGGCGAGGAGTTCACCGACCCGCTCGGCCCGCGCGACGCGGTCTCGCGGGCGATCTTCGACGAGGTCGAGGCCGGCCGCGGCGTCGAGACGCCGGACGGCCGCCCTGCGGTGCTGCTCGACACGACGCGCGTGCCCGAGGCCGACGCCGAGATCTCGCTCCCGTACATGCTGCGCCGCTACCGTTCCGCCGGGATCGATCCGCTGCGGGAGGCGATCCTCACCTACCCCGTCCTGCACTACCAGAACGGAGGCCTCGTGATCGACGAGCACGGCAAGACGACGCTGCCCGGGATCTTCGCCTGTGGCGAGATCGCCGGCGGCACCCACGGGCGCAACCGGATGATGGGGAACAGCCTGCTCGAGTGCACGGTCTTCGGCCGGCGCGCCGGCGCCGCCGCCGCGGAAAGGGCCGCATGAGCACCGTTGCCGTCGACCTGCGTCAGGCGGTCGAGGATGCGGCCGCGCATCTCTACGTGTGGGCGCTGAAGGACATCCCGCAGGACCTGCGCGACGCGCTCGTCGACGCCCAGCAGCGCGAGACATCGGTTGCCGGCAAGCGCGTGCTGGACACGATCGTCAAGAACGTCCAGGTCGCCGACGACCGGGACAACCTCGTCTGCCAGGACACCGGGATCGCCGTCTACACCTGCCGCGTCGGCGAGCACTTTCCGCTGCATCCGGCCAACATTTACGCGGCGCTGAAAGCAGGCACCGAGCGCGCCACGCTCGAGCATCCGCTGCGCTCGAACGCCGTCCACACGATCACGCGCGAGAACACCGGCCCGAACACGGGCTACCGCCTGCCGATCGTGCACTGGGAGTTCATCGCCGACTGGGACGGCCTCGACGTCAAGTGCGTGCCGAAGGGCTCGGGCTCGGAGAACATGAGCTTCCTGAAGATGTGCGTCCCCGCCGACGGCGTGAAGGGGATCAAGCAGTTCGTGCTCGAGTCGATCGTCGGCGCCGGCGGCAAGCCGTGCCCGCCCGGAATCGTCGGCGTCGGGATCGGCGGCTCCGCCGACTACGCGATGTACCTCGCCAAGGAGGCGATCGCGCGGCCGATCGGTACGCGCAACAGCGACCCGATCGTTGCGGAGCTCGAGGACGAGTTGATGGGCCTCCTGAACGAGACCGGCATCGGCCCGATGGGCCTCGGCGGCGACGTGACCGTCCTCAACTGCCACATCGAGCACGCGGACACGCACATGACCCTCAATCCCGTCGCGGTCAACTACCAGTGCTGGGCCGCTCGACGTGCCAGCGTGCACGTGAGCGCGAACGGCGACGTCGAGTTCGACCGGGAGGCTTAGACGTGGCAACGCACGAAGTCACGTTCCCGATCACCGACGAGGCCGAGATCCTTAAGCTGCGCGCCGGCGACGAGGTCGTCGTCCAGGGGCACATCATCGGCATCCGCGACCGGACGCAGATGCGCATCTTCGACGAGGGCGTCGAGCCGCCCATGGACCTGAAGGGCGCGTTCCTGCTCCACACCGCGCCCGGTGTGCGCAAGGTCGGAGACAAGTACGAGCCCGTGTGCATCGGCACCACCACGAGCGCGCGCATGGTGCGGTTCACCGAGCCGCTCGGCGCGCAGTACGGCGTGCGCGCGATCTGCGGCAAGGGCGGTTTTCCGGACGAGGCGATCGAGCCGATGCAGCGGCTCGGGATGATCTATTTCGCGATCGTCGGCGGCGCCGCGGCGCTCGAGACGACCCAGATCGAGGAGATCGAGGAGGTCGCCTGGGAGGAGCTCATGCCGGAGTGCCTGTGGAAGTTCCGGGTGAAGGACTTCGGCCCGCTCACGGTCGGCATCGACGCCCACGGCAACTCGCTCTACCACGACGTCCAGACCGCCGCGACCAAGAAACTGGAGGAGCTCTTTGCCCGGTTCTGATTTTCTCGACCTGAACCGCGATGGCGGCCTCACGCACGTGATCGACAAGGGCCTCGGCCCGCGCGCGTGGGAGGACGTGCTCGAGACGAGCGGCGACTACATCGACATCGTCAAGCTCGGCTGGGGCACGGCCTATGTGACCCCAAACCTGCAGCGCAAGCTCGACGTGCTGAAGGAGAAGCCGGTCGTGATCGGCGGCACCTTCTTCGAGGCCGTCTACGCCCAGGGCAAGCTGGACGAGTACAAGCGCTGGCTCGGCGAGCTCGGGATGACGCACGTCGAGATCTCGGACGGCGTGATCGACCTCCCGCGTGAGCGCAAGCTGGAGCTGATCGCCGACTTCGCGCGCGACTTCACCGTTCTCTCGGAGGTCGGCTCGAAGGACGCCGAGGCCGTCTTCGCCCCGTACCAGTGGGTCGAGTGGATCAAGGGCGAGCTCGGGGCCGGCGCCTGGAAGGTGATCACCGAGGGCCGCGAGGGCGGCACCGCGGGCATCTACCGCCCGACCGGCGAGATGCGCACCGGGCTCGTGGACGAGATCGCGCACGAGGTGGACGTCAACGACCTGCTCTTCGAGGCCCCGTCCAAGGCGAGCCAGGCCTGGTTCGTGAAGCAGTTCGGGCCAGGGGTCAACCTCGGCAACATCCCGCCCGAGGAAGTGATCCCCCTCGAGACGCTGCGCCTCGGGCTGCGGGCCGACACGCTGAAGGAGGTGCTCCTTGGCGACGCCGAGCCTGCAGCTCCCTGATGTCGAGACGATGCCGGCGGAGGACGTCCTCCGCTGGGCCCACACGGAGTTCGGCGACCGTCTCTGCCTGACCTGCTCGTGGCAGAAGCAGTCGTCCGTGCTCGTGCACATGGTCGCCGAGCTCGGGCTGGAGATCCCCGTCGTCGAGCTCGATACGCACCTCTTCTTCCGCGAGAGCTACGAGACGCGCGACCGCCTCGTCGAGCGCTACGGGATCACGCTGCTTCCGCCGCCGCCGGTGATCACGATCGCCGAGCAGCACAAGCAGGAGGGGCCGAACCTCTGGGAGACCGACCCCGACCGCTGCTGCCACATTCGCAAGGTCGAGCCGCTGGTACAGGCCCTCGAGCCCTACGACGCCTGGATCTCCGGCATCCGCCGCGACCAGTCGCCGAGTCGCGCGGAGACGCCGAAGGTGCAGTGGTCCGAGCGCTACGAGGTCTGGAAGCTGCACCCGCTTGCCGACTGGGACGAGAAGCGCGTCTGGGCCTACATCCAGGTCAACGAGATTCCCTACAACCCGCTCCACGACGTCGGCTTCCGCTCGATCGGGTGCATCCCGTGCACGAAGCCGATCTCGCCAGAGGAAGAGGAGCGTGCCGGCCGCTGGGCCGGCTCCGACAAGCTCGAGTGTGGGATCCACCTCGAAACGCCACTAGGAGGCACATGACCGACCACATCTACGCCGCCGAGCACCCCGAGACGACGCACGTCCGGCCCGGCGGCTTCACGCTCTGGTTCACCGGGCTCTCGGGCTCGGGGAAGACCACGATCGCGCACCTCGTCGGGCCCGAGCTCGACCGCCGTGGGCTCGTCGTCGAGTACCTCGACGGCGACAACGTGCGGATGCACCTGTCGAAGGGCCTCGGCTTCTCGAAGGAGGACCGCGACACGCACGTCGAGCGCGTCGGCTGGGTGGCCTCGCGGATCACGCGACAGGGCGGCGCGGTGATCACGGCTGCGATCTCGCCGTACGCCGAGACACGGCAGCAGGCGCGCGACTGGATCGAGCCGGTCGGCACCTTCGTCGAGGTCTACATCAAGGCCTCGGTCGACGAGTGCGCCAGGCGCGACGTGAAGGGGCTCTACGAGAAGGCCTTCAAGGGCGAGATCAAGGAGTTCACCGGCGTCTCGGATCCCTACGAGGAGCCGGTCGACCCAGAGCTCGTGGTCGATACCGAGCAGCACGAGCCGGAGGAGAGCGCGGCGCTCGTCGTCGCCAAGCTCGAGGAGCTGGGCCTCGTGCCAGCGGAGGTGGTCGCATGAGCGTCACCGAGACCACGCAGCTGATCGAGCCGCACGGCGGCAAGCTGGTCGATCGCACTGGCACGCGCCCGGACGGGGTCGAGCAGCTCAAGCAGCTCGAGCTGACCTCGCGCGAGCTCTCCGACCTCGACATGCTCGCCTCGGGCGCGCTCTCGCCGCTCGAAGGCTTCATGGCCCGGCACGACTACGAGAGCGTCGTCGACGGGATGCGCCTCGCGAACGGCCTGCCCTGGGCGCTGCCGGTCTGCCTCGCGGTCGACCGCGAGCCGGAGGGCGACCAGGTCGCGCTGACCGACGCCGACGGCAACGCGCTCGCCGTGCTCGACGTCGACGGCGTCTACGAGTACGACAAGGAACGCGAGGCGGAGCGCTGCTTCCGCACCACCGACGACGCGCACCCGGGCGTGAAGCGGCTCTACGACCAGAAGCCGTTCTACCTCGCCGGCCGCGTGACCGTCTTCGAGCGGGCCGAGCCAGCGTTCCCGGAGCTCGCGAAGGATCCGGCCGAGACGCGCGCCGAGTTCGCCGACCGAGGCTGGAAGCGCGTGGTCGGCTTCCAGACGCGCAACCCGATCCACCGCGCGCACGAGTACTTGACCAAGAGCTCGCTCGAGACCGTCGACGGGCTCCTGATCCACCCGCTCGTGGGAGAGACGAAGAGCGACGACGTCCCGGCGGCGACCCGCGTCGAGTGCTACCGCGTGCTGGTCGACAACTACTACCCCGCCGACCGCGTGCTCGTCTCCGCCTTCCCCGCCGCGATGCGCTACGCGGGGCCGCGCGAGGCGGTCTGGCACGCGATCTGCCGCAAGAACTACGGCTGCTCGCACTTCATCGTCGGACGCGACCACGCCGGCGTAGGTGACTACTACGGCACCTACGACGCGCAGCTGATCTTCGACGAGTTCGAGCCGCACGAGCTCGGGATCGAGCCGATGTTCTTCGAGCACGCCTTCTTCTGCCGCGTCTGCGGCTCGATGGCGACGCCGAAGACCTGCCCGCACGGGGGCGACGACCACGTCTTCCTCTCGGGCACGATGGTCCGCGAGCTGCTCGCCGAGGGACAGCTGCCGCCGGTTGAGTTCAGCCGGCCCGAGGTCGCGCAGGTGCTGATCGAGGCGTATCGAAGCTGACCGTCGCCGTGGACAACACCCGGGACGCCACTCGCCGTACCCGCCTCGCCAACGAGCGCACGTACCTGGCGTGGTGGCGGACCGGGCTCACGGCCTTCGCGGTCAGCTTCGGCGCGGGCCGGATCGCGCCGGAGCTCTCGGGCGGAGCGTCCTGGCCGTTCGAGGTACTCGGCGTGGCCTTCGCCGCGGTAGGGCTCGGCTTTATCGGCTTCGGCTACGTGCGCCAGAAGCAGGTCGATGAGGCGCTGGCTCGGGGTGACTATGCGCCGCTCGCCGACCGGGCGGCCCTGATCTTCGCCGCCTGCGGGATCGTGCTCGGAGTCGCCACGCTGGCGCTCGTCCTCGCCGGCACGTGAGCTGGCAGCTCGTTCTCAGCGGCTTCCTCGTCGGCGCGCTCGTCGGCCTGACCGGGATGGGCGGCGGCTCGCTGATGACGCCGCTGCTCGTGATCGTCTTCGGCTTCAACCCGACCACCGCGATCGGGACGGACATCCTGCACGGGGCGATCTTCAAGAGCGTCGGCGCCGCAAGGCACCGGCGGCTCGGGACCGTGCACGCGCGGCTCAGCGGCTGGATGTTCCTGGCCAGCGCCCCGATGTCGCTCGTCGGCGTCTGGACCGCGACCCGCCTCGAGCACGCCTACGGCGACAGCGCGCAGTCGGTGATGGGCCGTGTGCTCGGCGTCGCGCTGCTGCTCGGGGCCGCCGGCCTGTTCGCGAAGAGCTTCGTCAGCTATCAGGAGCGCAGCGACGAGCCGTTCCTGCTGACGAGGCGCGACCGCCTCGCCGCGATCGCGATCGGCTTCATCGGCGGCTTCATCGTCGGGCTGACATCGGTCGGCACCGGGGTCTTCTTCGGCTTGACCATGCTGATCGTCTTCCCGCTCCGCGCCGCGAAGGTCGTCGGCACCGACATCTTCCACGCGGCCGCGCTGCTGTGGGTCGCCGGCTTCGGCCACTTCATCGCCGGCAACGTCGACGTTGGCGCGGTCGGCTGGCTGCTGATCGGCTCGATTCCCGGCGTCCTGATCTCGAGCCAGTACACCCTGCGAATGCCGGAGCGGGCGTTGCGGGCCGGGCTGGCGTCGGTGCTGCTGTTGAGCGGGATCAAGCTGCTCGACTTCCCGCATGACGACGTCGTGCTCGTGGTCACCGCCTTCGCGGTCGTGGCCGGCTTCGCGGCCTGGGGCCTCGTCGCCCGCTCGGGCCGACGCCGTAGCGTCGAAACGCCCGCGTAGGTCCATCTAGACTCGCGCTCCCGTGGCGCGTGTCCTGCCGATCGTGGTCGTGTTGGCTCTCCTCGGCTGCACGGCCGCAGCGTTCGCTGTCACCGAGGGGCTTAAGCTCGAGCACAGCCCGGTCTCGAACACCCACGTCGGGAAGAAAGAGGCGCCCGACTCGCAGTCGTACAAGACCGTCCCGATTGGCTTCCAGCTGCGCAAGCCCGACCGCGTGACGGTCGAGGTCGTGAACGGCAACGGCGACGTCGTGCGCACGCTCGTGCGCTCGCGTCGGGAGCCGAGCGGCGCCCTGCAGTTCATCTGGAACGGTCGCGGCGACAACCGCGAGGTCGTGCCCGACGGGGTCTACCGCCCGCGCGTCCATCTGGCGGACGCGCACAAGACGATCGTGCTGCCCAACCCGATCACGATGGACGCGACAGCGCCGTTCATCCGTCTCGTCTCCATCACTCCGCGCGTCTTCTCGCCCGACGGTGACCTCGTCAGGGACCTCGTCAGGATCAGGTACCAGACCAGCGAGAAGGCCCGCGCGCAGCTTTACGTCGACGGTGAGCCGCGAACGCTCGTTCACGACTTCCTGCGGTCCGGCAAGATCGACTGGCCGCGCGGCCGGCTCCGCCTCAGCCCCGGCAAGCACCTGATCAGATTGCGGGCCCTCGACCTCTCCACGAACCTCGGCCCGCCGAGCCGAGCGCTGCCGGTGTTCGTGCGCTACATCGAGCTGCGGCCGCACGCGCTGCGGGTGAAGACGGGCCGGCGCTTCGGCTTTCGCGTCCTCACCGACGCGAAGCGCTACTCCGTGCACCTCGGCTCGCTGCACGCCCGCCGCGGCGGCAAGCTCTTGATCCTGCGCGCGCCTGCGCCCGGGCGTTACGTGCTGCGCGTGAACGAGCACGGGCACGTCGCGAGGGCGGTCGTGACGGTGACGCCGTGACCGGCCACGTCGGCGGCGTCGTCGGCAGTCTCGGCCTGGCGCTGCTGCTCGTCGCGCCGTCGCGTGTCCAGCGGCTCGCCGGCCTCAGCGCCTGGGCGCTCGGGGCGATCCTGCTCGCCGTCTACCTCGCTCCGCACGGGCACCGGCCGCTGCTGGGCGGGCTGGCGGTCGTCGGCCTGGGGCTCGCCGCGGCCGGCGCGTTCGTCATCCGCCGCTGGCCGTTCGTGCTCCCGTTCGCGGTGCTCGCGTGCATCGCCGCGCGGATCCACGTCCACGTCGGCTCGACCGAGGCGAACCTGCTCGTGCCGATGTACGCGGTGGTCGCGGCAGCGGCGCTGCTGCTCGCCTGGGAGCTGCTCCAGGGCGATACCCGCGCGCGGGAGCTCGGGCCTGTCGCCTGGCCGCTCGCGGCGTTCGTCGCCTGGTCGGGACTCTCGATCCTCTGGACGCAGGACCTGCGCCAGGGCTCGATCGACCTGCTCTTCTTCTACCTCCCGTTCGGACTGCTGGCGATCGTGCTGGCGCGGCTCGCCTGGAGCCGGCTGATCGCAATAGGGCTGCTCGTCGAGCTGACAGCGATGGCGCTCGTCTTCTCGGCGATCGGGATCTACCAGTACGAGACGCGCGACGTTTTCTGGAACCCGAAGCTGCTCGTCTCGAACGCCTTCGCGCCGTTCTACAGGGTGAACTCCGTCTTCTGGGACCCGTCCATCTACGGGCGCTTCCTGGTCGTGGCGATCCTCGCCTTGCTCGTGGTGGTGTTGTTCACGCGCGACCTGCGGGTGATGCTCGGGGCGACGGCCGCGATCGCGGGGATCTGGGCCGGCCTCTACTTCTCCTACTCGCAGTCGAGCTTCGCCGCGCTCGCGGCCGGAGTCGTGCTGGCGGCGGTGTTCGCGTGGGGCCGGCGCGGGGTGATCCTCGCGATCGTGGCCGGTGTCATCGTCCTGGCCGCTGCCTTCGCGGTGCCCAGCGTGCGGCACGACGTCTTCGGCCACAACACGAAGAGCACGACCAGCGGCCGCGGCACGCTGGTGCGGCGCGGTGCGCACATCGCCGTCCACCACCCGGTCGCAGGCGTCGGGATCGGCGGCTTCAAGCACGCCTATGCCGAGCTCGCGGGCCTGAAGGGCAAGGAGCCGGCCGCGGCTGCGTCGCACACGACGCCGGTGACGGTCGCCGCCGAGGGCGGGATCGTCGGCTTCGCGCTCTACGTCTGGCTGCTCGTCGCTGCGCTAGGTCTCGCGTTCCGCCGCTTCGCGCGCGACCTGCCGGGCCTTGCGGCGCTCACTTTCGGCCTCGTGATCTCCGCGGTCGCCGTGCACAGCCTCTTCTACAACGCGTTCTTCGAGGACCCGACCGTCTGGGTCGCGATCGGCCTGGCTGCCGGGCTGCCGCGCCGGCCGGAGCAGGCCGCGGATCCGTCGGCGCTCGGCGGGCAGGTAGAACCCGAGCGGCAGCAGGACCAGCGGGTAGACGGCGCTCAGCAGCAGGGCGCCGCCGAGCGGGACGTCGAGGCTCTTCCCGAGCACCGTTAGCCCCACCGCGGCGCCGACTGCGAGCGCGATCCGCCGCCACTGGTACGGCACTGGGAAGACCTGCTGCGCGCGGATCGTCATCCCGAAGAACATCACCAGGTAGGCGATCAGGGTCGAGATCGCCGCGCCGATCATCCCGTAGGGCGGGATCAGGACGAAGTTGAGCCCGATGTTGACGAGCGCCGCTCCTCCGGTGATCACCCAGTTGAACTGCGTCTTCTTGGCCCGGCCAATCCCGATCGACATCACGTTGAAGGCGATGAAGGCGGTCCCGCCGAAGACGAGCAGCGGTACGACCTCCTCGGCCCGGTAGAACCTCGGCGTCGTCAGCAGGCGCACGAGCCACGGCGCGAGCAGCGAGAGCGCGAGTGAGAGCCAGGAACAGAGGTAGAGCACGTAGGTGAGCACGTAGCCGTAGGTGCGCTTGGCCTCGCCGTCGTCCTTGATCGAGAAGGCGAAGGCCGGCCAGGCGGTCCGCAGCGCGATCAGCACGAGCAGGAGCGCGGTCGAGATCCGGACGCCGACCGAGTAGAGGCCGGTCTCGCCGAGCCCCTTCATGTGCACCAGGAAGAAGCGGTCGGACAGGTCGATCACCCAGAGCGCGAGGCCTGACGGCACGAGCGGCAGGCCGAAGCGCTGCATCTGGCGGAAGAGGCCGCGGTCGAACTCGAGCCCGAGCTGGAAGCGGCGGTAGGCGAGCAGGACGAAGTAGACGACGAGCGTGCCGGTGAAGTTGCCGGCGATCACGCCGATCGCGCCCTTGTGCCAGACCGCGACGAGCAGGATCGTCGCGACGACGGTGATGATCACGTTCGCGAGCGTGGCGGCGACGTACGAGACCGAGCGCTCCTCGACGCGGAAGAGCGCGGTCAGCTGCTCGTAGTTCATCTGCGCCCAGAGCAGCACGAGCGCGGCGCGTACGAGGTTCGCGCGCGAGTCGGTCGCGAACAACAGGTGCGAGATCTGCGTGGCGAAGATCGAGCCGACGACGAGCCCGAAGGTGGCCATCACCATCGTGAACCAGAAGGAGGTGCGCACGACCCTCGTCCGTCCGCGATCGTCTTCGGCGTCGAAGTAGAAGCGGAAGAACGCCATCGAGATGCCCATCCGCAGGACGATCACGAGCACGACCGTCAGCGAGATCAGCGTCTCGACGGCGCCGACGTCGGCGCGCGTCAGGTAGCGCGTCACGATCGGCAGCAGCAGGACGCCGATCAACCGCGAGACGACGGCGCCCATCCCGTAGATGGCCGAGTGCTTGGCGAGCCGCCCCAGCTGTTGTGCGATCACGCCATCAGTCTGGCTGAAGTGCGCGGATAGACTGGCCGATCGTGGCTCTGACGGGGAAGAAAATCCTCATGACCGGCGGTGCGGGCTTCATCGGCACCACGCTCGCGCGGCGGCTCGTGGCCGAGAACGAGATCGTGGTCCTCGACAACCTGCACCGCGACTCGCTGACCGGCACCGATCTCGCCGAGCACGAGAACCTGCGCTTCGTTCAGGGCGACGTGCTCGACCTGCCGCTGCTGCGCGACCTGACCGCGCGCGCCACGCACGTCGTCCACCTCGCCGCGATCGCGGGCGTCGACTCGGTACTGAAGAGCCCCGTGCGGACGATGCGGGTCAACCTGATCGGCACCTCGAACGTGCTCGAGGCAGCGCACGAGGCCGGGTCGATCGAGCGGCTGATCGACTTCTCCACGAGCGAGGTCTTCGGCACGCACGCCTACAAGGTCGAGGAGACCCACGTCACCTCGCAGGGCTCGGTTGGCGAAGCGCGCTGGACGTACGCGGTCTCGAAGCTCGCCGGCGAGTACCTGGCGCACTCGTACTTCGACGAGTACAAGCTGCCATCCACGACGATCCGCCCGTTCAACGTCTACGGGCCCGGCCAGCTCGGGAGCGGCGCGATCCACCACTTCACGGTGCGCGCGCTGGCGGGTGACGAAATGGTGATCCACGGCGACGGCTCCCAGATCCGTGCCTGGTGCTTCGTCGACGACGTGGTCGAGGCGCTGCTGGCGATGCTCGAGCGCGAGGAGGCGGTCGGCCAGGTGTTCAACGTCGGCAACCCGCGCTCGGTGGTGACGGTCTTCGATCTCGCGACGCGAATCAAGCGGCTGGCGGAGTCGGACTCGGAGATCGTCTTCAAGCCGCTGCACTACACGGATGTCGAGATGCGGATCCCGAACGTGGACAAGGCGCTGAAGCTGCTCGAGTGGGAGCCGCGCGTCGACCTGGACGACGGGCTCGCCCGCACGATCGCGTGGTACCGCGAGCGGCAGCCCGTGCAGAGCCTGGCGCCTTCGCGGTGACGAGACGCCGCTTGCGGCGTCGCTTCAGGCTGCGTGGGCTTTGCTCACGCAGCCGTCGGAAATGACCGGTCGACACGTCAGCGGTCGGAACTACGGCGTCTGGGCGCTCGCCGCGGCGGTCGTGCTCGTCGCGGCCGTCCCGGGAGCGGCGGCGCGGCAGGCACCGGCGCTGCGGGTCTCGCTCGACCGGCCGGTCTTCAGCCCGAACGGCAACGGCGTCAACGACACGCTGACGGTGCGGACGAACGCTGCGCCGGGAACGCTGCTCGGCCTGCGCGTCTACGTCTGGGGCGGTCGGCTCTCCGGCTGGAAGCGGATCCGCACCGGCGTCTCGTCGACGTCGCCCGACCTGCCGTGGAACGGCACGACTGCAACGGGCGGCGCGGTCGGCGACGGGACCTACCAAGTAACAGTCTGTTACAAGGATTCGGGCCGGACGCTCGCTGCGCGTGGGGTCGTACGGCCCGGCCTCGCGGAGGCGAGCGTGCGGCGGCCACCGTGGCGGACGACCGGCTGCGCGCCGGCGCACCCGGTTCGGGTCGAGCGGCTGGCCGCCTTCGTGGACTCGACCGGCAGCGTCCACCAGGGCGACCGCGTCCCCCTCGTCGTCTCGGCCGACCGGGGCCAGGCGAACACCGTGCTCGAGGAGGACTGCAGCGGCGCGACGGGGAACGCAGCGCGGCCGGGCCTCTACCACGAGCTCGTGCGTGATCCCGCCGGCGATGAGTTCCGCGCGCCGCTCGTCGTCCGCTCTGGGCGTGCGCTCGACAAGCCGGCGCCGCGCACCGCGCTCGTCGTCTGGCCGTACCTGACCTGGCGGGCCTACAGCGCCTACGACGCCGACCTGAACGGGATCCCGGACAGCTGGTACCAGTTCTGGCGCCAGCGGCGGGTCTCGCTCAAGGGCCCGCTCCTGCGCGACGGGCTCGAGGACGACCACAAGGCGGCGCTCGGCTTCTCGCACTGGCTCTGCTCCCGCCACGTGCACACGCAGCAGATCACGGACGTCGAACTGGGCCGGCTACCGCTCTCGACGCTGCGCAAGTACAGCGCGATCTACTTCCCCGGTCACAGCGAGTACTACGAGCCCGCGACGTACGACCTGCTGAAGCGCTACCGCGACGAGGGCGGCAACCTCGTCTTCCTGCAGGCCAACCCGTTCTACCGCCAGGTGCGGGTCGAGCCCGCGCGCAATGCCGTCGTGATGACCGACTACGACGCCCGCGAGGGGAGGTCCGACTTCGCCCTGACCGGCGTCGGCTACGACGGTTGCTGCTTCCCGAAGGTTCGCGCCGAGCCCTACGTGGCCGCAACCGGAACGGACTACGACCGCGTCCGCTGGCTCTTTCGCGGCACCGGGATCGGCCCGGGCCAGGCCTTCGGCATCGCAAACTCCGAGAGCGACCGCGTCGATCCCGGCCTGAGCCCGCGCGACCAGGTGATCGCGGGTCAGGCGATCATGCGCGGCAAGTACGGCGTGATCCATGCGGCAATGACCTGGTCGCGCGCCGGCCGCGGCCAGGTGTTCGCGACCGGCAACTACACCTTCCTGCGCATGGGCCGCGGGATCACCTACAAGCTGCTCGACAACCTATGGGCAAAGCTCGTGGGCTAGCCCTCATCGCCGTCTTCGTGCTGGCCGGCTGCGGCGGCTCCTCGGCGGCGAAGCCTCAGACGCTGCGGCTGGCGCTGCCGCTCGTGCCGACGGTGCTCGACCCGGCCAAGGCGAGCGATCTGCCGGCGCTGAACGTCTCGCACGAGCTCTACGCAGGCCTGACGCGATTCTCGGAAACCGGCGTCGAGCCGGATCTGGCCGAGTCGTGGGACGTCGGCGAGGGTGGGCTCGTCTGGACGTTCCACCTGCGCGAGGGGATCCAGTGGAGCGACGACACGCCGATCACTGCGGCCGACTTCAAGCGCTCCTGGTTGCGGGCACTGCGGCCGGGCACCAACGCGCCCTACGCGGGCCCGGAGCTCGGGATCGTCCGCGGCGCGCGGCACCTGCACGCGACCGGCAACGGCTCGATCGGCGTCCAGGTGCTCGACGACCGCACCCTGCGCGTCACGTTGCAGCACCCGGTGCCCTGGTTCGACGAGCTGGTCGCCTTCCCGGTCGCCGCGCCGGTACCGCCCAGGCCGAACCTCTACAGCGGCCCGTTCAGGATCGTCTCCCGCGCCGGCGGCAAGCTCGTGCTCGAGCGGAACTTCAACTACTGGAACGCGGGCGAGGTGAAGCCGAGCCGGCTCGTCCTCGGCACCGCCACGAAGGGCGCGGACGCCGTCCTGCCGCGCCAGCTCGCCGGGCCGGGGCTGCCCTGGATCGACACCGCCGGCCCGGCGCCTGCGGGCGCCGACGAGCTGGAGCTGCTCGCTACCGGCCAGCTCTGGTTCGACACTCGCGGGACACCGTTGTCCGACCTCGGTGCGCGGCAGTACGTCGGGTGGGTGATCACGCACCTCGACCTCGGCAACGATCCGGTCTCGTTCGTTCCGCCGGCGATGCCCGGCGCGAACGCTGTCAACTCCCACGAGGCTGTTCCGCTGACCAGCAAGCCGCGGCCGCTGGCACTGACGCTCGCCTGGGCCGAGCAGGATCGCGGTGGCTCGCGCGTCGCCGCGGCACTGCGGCGCGAGGACGAGCAGTTGCGCAAGTTCGGTCTTCGGCTCACGTTCCACCCGGTGCCGACCGTGGCCGCGCTCGAGACCGCGGACGCCGACCTGATCCTGCTCGGCTGGAGCTCGAAGGTCTTCGACCCCTACAACCAGCTCGACCAGTTCACCTGCGGGAGCGCCTTCAACGCGGCGCATTGGTGCGATCCCTCCTACGACGCCCTGATGGCAGAGGCGGTGCGCACGCTCGACGACGGGGACCGCTGGCAGATCGAACGCAAGCTGGTCGAGAAGCTGCACGACGGCGTGCCCGCCGTCCCTCTCTACTTCGGCGGCGACAGCTTCTCGCTCGCGCCGGGCGTGCACGGCTTCTCGTGGTCGCCGATCGGCCTCTACGAGTTGATGGGCATGACGCGCTCATAGATGTCGAGCACGCGCTGCGCGACCGCGGTATGCGCGTGCACCCGCTCGACGTACTCGCGGCTGCGGCGGCCGAGCTCCGGCAGCTCCGCGCGTGTCTCGACCAGGCCGGCGAGCACGTCTTCGAGGTTGCCCTCGTCCGCGCGCACCAGCGGCAGCTCGAGCCCGAACGCCTCCTCGGTCTCAGCCGCCGCCTCGGCGTCGAGGTGGACGACGACCGGTTTGGCCAGCGCCATCGACTCGATCGCGAACATCCCGTACCAGCCGATCCGGAGCTGGTCGACCACCACGTCGGCGGTCGCGTAGCGGAGGCGCGCCTCGACGTTCGGGACGCCTTCGATCAGGTCGAGCTCGACCGGCGCGCCGTTCGCCCGCAGCGCCTCGACCGCGGCCAGGACGGCCTCCGTGCCCTTGACCGCCCGCTTGCTCGGCGCGTGCGCGATCCGCAGCGTCTCGCCAGGCTCGGTCGGTGAAGGCTCCCAGTCGGCGAGCACGAGCGCGGGCGGGACGACGTCGTACTCGGGCCAGCCCCCGCGCGGGGCGAGGCGGCGGGTCAGATAGCTGCCGACGATCACCGCGCCCGCGTCGCGCAGATACGAGACGTCCGAGGCGCTGCGGTTCCGCAGGTCGGAGCCCCACGACTGGAAGACGATCCCCTTGCGCCGCGCCTTGAGCAGCGGCAGCGTGATCCGCCGCGGCGCGAGCGTCAATCCCGCGTGGAAGTGGAAGACGTCGAAGTTACGCACCGCCCAGTTGAGCGCGCGTAGCTGCTTCGGCAGGTTGTACGGGATCGAGCCGAGCTTGCTCGTGTCGCGCAGCTCGAGGTTGACGTCGAAGCCGCGCTCGAACGGCCGCTCGTTGAAGACGAGCAGCGTGCTCTCGACGCCGATCTCGCGCAGCCCGGCCGAGATCGCGCCCGGCCCGCCCGCGATGTTGATCGGCGAATGGAGGACTCTCATGCGACTGGAGCTTCGGCCGCGATCTCGATCTCGAGCGCGGCGAGCGCCTGCTCGGTGAGCGCGTCGAGCTCGTCCTCGTCACCGGCGCTCAGCAGCAGGTAGCCGAGCCGCTCCGCGCCTGAGGTCATCGGCGGCAGCGTCATTCCCTCGCGCCAGTACCAGCCGGCCTCGTGGACACCTTCTAGCGCGAGGGCGGGGGCGGTGTCGAGCTGGACGATGCGGCCCGGCTCGGCGACCACAAACCGCACCTGGCCGACTGGCGCGTTCGGCTCGCCGGCCTGCAGGTCGTCGCGCGTCAACTCGCCGAGCGCCCAGAGCACGTTCGCGCGGATCGCGTCGAAGCCGGTCACGAGCTTGGCCAGCTCGGCGTCCTTGCCGCCGCCGAGCCGAGCGCCGACCTCGATCGCCCACGGCTGCCCATCGCGCATCCGCACCTGCACGTACGAGGGGCCGGTCTCGAGCCCGACGGCCAGGCTCGCCTTGTGCGCGAGCTCGAACAGTGGCTCCTCGTTCGCGAGCAGCGAGGGATAGCGGTGCGCGATGCAGACGCCGAGCGGCGGGGGCGGGTACAGGAGCCGCCGGGTGACGCTCATCGGGAAGTACTCGCGCTCGAGCAGAAAGCCGTTGACCGTGTACTCGTCGCCGTCGAGGTACTGCTCGAGCACGATCGCGCCGGCTCGCGAGGCCGCGAGCGCGCGGTCGACGGCGTCGGAGAGGTCGCTCTCGGCGCGCACCTCGGTGACGCCCCGCTGGGCGGAGCCGTCGACCGGCTTCACGACGACGGGCGCGCCGAGCTGGTGGAAGGCCTGCTCGGCTTCCTCGAAGCTCGTCGCCTCGCGCCCCTTCGGGCAGCGCACCTTGCGCTTCTCGAAGGCCGCGCGCATGCGGCGCTTGTCGGCGACCGTGCGGGCCGTCTCGACCGGCAGGCCCGGCAGCCCGAGCCGCTCCGCGAGCTGCGCGGTCGGGAGGACGGCCTGGTCGGAGCCCATCGTCGCGACCGCGACCGGCTCGATCCCTTGCGCCACGAGGTCGCCGAGCACGCCGCCGACGTCGGTGAAGCTCCTGACGATCCGGTGCTCGGCCTCGGCGAGCAGCGGCGCGTCGGGCGAGCCGTCCACCACGCAGACCTCGTGTCCGAGCCCGCGCGCCTGCTCGAGCAGCCCGAGCTGCGAGCGTGACCCGCCGGTGAGGACGAACGCTTTGGCCATTCAGGCGGGCGCGCCGGCCCGGAGCGAGTCGAGCAACAGGCGCATGCCCTCGTCGAGCGGGACCTCCGGCCGCCAGCCGAGCGCTCGGATGCGCTGGGTCGAGATCCGCGTCATCACGCGGCCTGGCGGCGGCTCGACCTCCTCGATCAGCTCCTGCGGCGCGCCGGTCAGCTCGCAGGCGAGCCGGGCGACGTCGGCGAGGGCGACCGCCTGGCCGTCGGCGCCGATGTTGAACGCGCCCGTCTCGCCGGATTCCAGCACGAGCCGGATCGCGCGCACGACGTCGCCGATCCAGCAGAACGTGCGCGCCTCGCCGCGGAAGACCGGGATCGGCTCGCGCGCGTCGGCCTGGCGCAGCATCGTCGGCACCGCGCCCTTCGCCTGGCCGGCATCGACGCCGGGCCCATACGGGTTGGCGAGGCGCAGGATCGCCAGACCATCGGGCGCGCACAGCGTGGCCGCCTGCTCGCCCCAGATCTTCGTCAGCGCGTAGAAGCTCTCGGGCGCCGGCGGTGTCTGCTCGTCGGCCTCGACCGCCGAGCCGTAGACGTCGGATGTCGAGAGGTACACGAGACGAGCGCCGTGCCTCGCCGCGGCCCGGGCGACGAGCGTCGTGGCGAGCACGTTCGAGCGCAGCGCGAGCTCGGGCGCCTCGTCGCAGCGCACGACGCCGATCCGCGCGGCGGCATGGACGACCACGTCGGGGCGGGTGTCGGCGACCACCGCCTCGGCGACACCTTCGTCCGCGAGATCGCCGTCAGCACGCCCGAGCAGATGGACCTCGTAGGCTCCATCGCCGTGGCGAAGCTCGTCCTGAAGCGCGCGGCCGACGAACCCGGAAGCGCCTGTGAGCAGCACCTTCATGGCCGCCGAGTCTACTGGCGCGCCTGCGCGCTCCTGGCGGTCGTGCTGCTGTGCGGCTGCGACCACGGCAACCGCCGAACGGAGCCGCAGCCGCCGCAACCGAAGCTCTCGTTCGTCGCCCTCGACCGCGAGCACCAGCGCCTCGTGCGCGACTACGAGCCGGTCAGTGCGGCGATGACCGCCTACGAGCTGTCGTACCGCGACTGGCGGCTCGGACGTCTGTCGCAGACCGACTTGCTGGCCCGTGCGAGCGCCTATCGCGGCGTCGTCCGCCACGCGCGCGTCCTCCTCCGCGGCGACC
This sequence comes from uncultured Actinomycetes bacterium, assembly GCA_963772975.1. Lineage (GTDB taxonomy): Bacteria > Actinomycetota > Thermoleophilia > Gaiellales > Gaiellaceae > AC-32. Next base: position 38,551 of record CAVYZH010000010.1, on the reverse strand, counting down.
GTGCGACGGGTGAGACCCGCCGGGCGAGACAGCTTCTGGTCACCGCGCTCGGCGAGCGCGCCGACGCCCTAGCCGCGCTGCCGGACCTGCAGGCGTACCGCCGCCAGTGGAACCGCTCCGAGTCGTCGGCACGCGCCGGTCTGTCGGTCTTGCAGGACATTCGTGACCGTGCCCGGCTGATTCCGCTCCCGGAGGACAGCGTGAGCTGAGCTTTGACACCCGGCTCGGCCAGGGCTACGGTGGCGACCCGAACCGCACTATGCGCCGCAGCCATCCTCACGCTGCGGGTGCCGTAGCGGCCGCGGTTTCCGCAGTTCTCGTCGCAACGCAGGTCGTGGCACCGCCGTGACCGAACAGGCGTCGAAGCCGGGCGTCGACCCTGCGCTGCCGGCTCGGCGACTCGGGGGGCTTACTCGGCGCAGGCGGCCGGAGGCTGGCCTGCGGCCGACGGTGTTGTTCGCGCTCGCCGGCTCCCTCACCCTCGCCTGGGTCGGCTTCGCGGTCTGGGCCTCCGGCCCTTGGCGTGGGGAGCTCGAGGCTGCTCTCGGGCCTGTGCTGGGCTGGGTGATCCCGATCCTGCTCGCGTACGTCCCCGCTCTCGTGATCGGCTTCATGCTCTTCACGCTGCTCGTCAACCCGTACCGCGAGCTGGAGCTCGTTCCGCCCGCCGGATCCTGGCCCGCTGTGACGGTTCTGATCGCGGCCCGGAACGAAGCTGAAGCGATCGTGTCGACGCTCGAGGAGATCGCCGGGCTTACCTATCCCGGGCCGGTCGAGGTCGTGCTCGCCGACAACGGTTCGACCGACCTGACCGCGGAGCTCGGGGAAGAGGCTGCACGGCGTCTCGGGCTCGACTATCGGCGGGTGTTCGAGCAGGCACCCGGCAAGCACCAAGCGCTCAACAGGGCTCTCGCCACGGTGACGACGCCGATCGTCGTCACGGTCGACGCTGACACGATGCCGCACCCCGAGTCGATGACGTACCTCGTCGCCCGGCTGACGACCGCGCCGCAGGGCCAGCACACCTGTGCGTGCGCCGGTGCGCTCGTCGCCCAGAACCCGCTCCTGCGCTTCATGACGCGTATGCAGCAGTGGGACTACCGGCTCGGGATCAACGGCGTGAAGCGGATGCAGGCGTCGTACAACACGGCCCTCGTCGCGCAAGGGGCGTTCTCGGCGTACTGGACGGACGACCTACGCGCGGTGGGTGGCTGGCCGGACGCGATCGGGGAGGACATCGTGCTCACGTGGGCATTGTTGGGAACGCGCGGGATTGTGCAGTACGAGCCGGTGGCGCTCGGCTTCACGCACGTGCCCGAGCGGCTCGGGCAGCTGCTGGGCCAGCGCTCACGCTGGGCCCGTGGGATGCTCGAAGGCCTTCGCACCCACCCGCCGCCTCGCCAGCCTCGCGTGCTCGCAAAGTTCGTCGCCGGGATTGACTATCTCGTGCCGTTCCTGGACATCGGGCTGATCTTCTTCTGGGTGCCCGGCGTGATCCTCTTCCTGTTCGGCTACCCGCTGATCTTCGGCTGGTGGTCGATGCTCTTGCTTCCGATCACGCTCCTGATCTTCGGATTCCTCCGCCGCTGGCAGGAACGCCACGTGTTCCGCCGTCTCGGCGTCGAGGTGGGCAGGGACGTCCGCGGATTCACCGGCTATCTGCTCGTCTACCAGGTGCTGACGTCGGCCGCGTCGCTGAGGGGCTACGCGCAGTACCTGGGAGGTGCGACCCGCCGCTGGTAGCCACTTGCGCTTGTTGTGAGTGAGTGATAACTTACTTCGCGTGAAGGCAGCAACCAGCACGCGCAAGACCGCCGAGGTGCGGCGCGAGGAGATCATCGCCGTCGCGCTCGAAGAGTTCGGAGAGCACGGCCTCGACGGCACCTCGACCGACACGATCGCGCGCAAGGCCGGGATCTCGCAGGCCTACCTCTTCCGGCTCTTCGGCACGAAGAAGGAGCTCTACCTCGAGACCGTGCGGCGCTGCCTGAGCCAAACGCTCGAGCTCTTCGAGGAGGCCGCGGAAGGCAAGGGCGGCGAGGACGCACTGACAGCCATCGGACAGGCCTACCGCGGCCTGCTCGCCGACCGCACGCGCCTGCGCGCGCAGATGCAGGCCTACGCGGACTGCGACGACGACGACGTGCGCGAGGTCGTGCGTGAGGGCTACGGCCGGCTCGTCGACTACGTCGAGCGCGTCTCGGGGGCCGAGCCCGAGCGGATCCGCGACTTCTTCGCGTTCGGGATGCTGCTGAACGTCTTTGCCTCGATGGACCTGCTCGACCACCCGGCGCCGTGGGCGAAGCAGCTGCTCGAGTCCTGCCTGGGAGAGGAGTCACCGTGAGCCGCCGCACATCGACGATCTGGACGTTCGCGATCACCTCGGTCGCGCTCTTTATGACGACCCTCGACAACCTGGTCGTCACGACCGCGCTGCCGGTCATCCACCGCGACCTGCACGCGACCCTCAGCGGGCTCGAGTGGACGGTCAACGCCTACACGCTCACCTTTGCGGTCTTCCTGATCACCGGCGCCGCTCTCGGCGACCGTTTTGGGCGTCGCCGCATGTTCGTGATCGGGCTCGCGATCTTCACCGCCGGCTCCGCGGCCGCCGCGCTCGCGCCCTCGATCGAGGTTCTGATCGCCGCGCGCGCGATCCAGGGCTTCGGTGGCGCGATCGTGCTGCCGCTCACGCTGACGATCCTGAGCGCGGCCGTGCCCGCAGAGAAGCGGGGCCTCGCGCTCGGCGCGTGGGGCGGCATCAGCGGCCTCGCGGTCGCGATCGGCCCGCTCGTCGGCGGCGCGGTGGTCGAGGGCATCTCGTGGCAGTGGATCTTCTGGCTGAACGTGCCGATCGGCCTCGCGCTGATCCCGCTCGCCGCGCTGCGGCTGAAGGAGAGCCGCGGTCCCAACGACGCGCTCGACCTGCCCGGTGTCGGCCTCGCCAGCGTCGGCCTGTTCGGGATCGTCTGGGGCCTCGTACGCGGGAACCAGGTCGGCTGGGGGAGCCCCGAGATCGTCGGCGCGCTCGCGCTCGGGAGCGCCGTGCTCGCGCTGTTCGTGCTCTGGGAGCTGCACACCAAGGAGCCGATGCTGCCGCTGCGCTTCTTCCGCAACCGCACCTTCACCTCCGCGAACGTCGCCTCGCTGCTGATGTTCTTCGGCATGTTCGGCTCGATCTTCCTGCTGGCGCAGTTCTTCCAGACCGTGCAGGGCTACTCGCCGCTACAGGCCGGCTTGCGGATCCTCCCGTGGACGGCGATGCCGATCTTCGTCGCGCCGATCGCCGGCGCGCTCTCGGACCGGATCGGCGGCCGGCCGCTGATGGTCACCGGCCTCGGGCTGCAAGCGGCCGGGCTCGCGTGGATCGCGGCCGTCTCGACGCCGACGGTCGCCTACTCGGCGCTCGTAGTGCCGTTCATCCTCTCCGGGATCGGGATGGCGCTCTACTTCGCGCCGGTCGCCAACGTCGTCCTCTCGTCGGTGCGGCGGGAGGAGGAAGGACAGGCCTCCGGCGCCAACAACGCGATCCGCGAGCTCGGCGGCGTCTTCGGCGTGGCGGTGCTCGCCTCGGTGTTCGCGCACTACGGCGGTTACCGCACGGGCCAGACCTTCGTCGATGGGCTCATCCCGGCGCTCTACGTCGGCGCCGGTTTCGTGGCCGCGGGCGCCGTGGCCGCGCTCGGGATCGCGCGCAAGGTGCGCCGGCAGGAAGCGCCTGCGAACGTGCTAGCGGCTGAGTAGCGCGTAGCCCTCGCGCAGGAAGGGCGTCCGGTCGACGAGGGCGCCGATCTCGTCGGGCGAGACGGTGCCCTCCTCGGTCACGACGCAGTCGACAAGCGCGGGTGGGGTGAGCTCGAACTCCTCGGCGGTGAGGGGTGGCGCGTCGCCCGCGTCCATCGGGGCCAGCTTGATCACTTCGCAGGCGACGACGACCGGGACGCTGTCGCCCGCCGCCGCCTCGGCCAGGGCGCGCGTGCCCGTCTTGTTGCAGAGCGTGCCGTCGTGGAAGACCGTGTCGGCGCCGAGCAGCAGCAGCGAGGCCCACTCGAGCCGGGCGGGCGCCTCATCGTCCTCGACCAGCTCGACCTCGAGGCCGTTCGAGCGCAGCTCCTCGGCGAAGGCGCGGCCCTCGTCCTGTGGCGAGGAGGCCGTGCAGATCACGTGGGCCGGCGGAGTGCGAAGCAGGGCTTCGCGCACCGTTGCCGAAGCCGAGTGTGTGAGCACGTCGGCGTCCTCGAGGCGCTCCCGCAGCTGGATCGCGATCGACGCGCCTGCCCGCTCCCGTCCGTTCACGAGCGACTTCGCCTCCTCGCCCACCAGCCGCTGCAGCTCGGGGACTTCGAGCTGGACGTTCGCGGAGGTCGCTGCCAGCAGCCGCCCGACCGCGCCGGCGATCGCGCCGACTCCCGGCCGGCTGTCCGCCAGCACGCGTCCGGCCACGACGAGACGGGTGAGGAGCTCCTCGCCCGAGGCCGCCGGCTCCAGCGCCGTCTCGGCGAGGGCCTCGACCGCCCGGCGCGCCATCCAGCTCGCGCCATGCTCGTGGTCGGCTCGCAACTCTGCGACCCGCTCCCCCAGGATCGACGTCACGCGACCATTGTACGGACGGCTCTCGTGAGGCTGCTCGTGCTCGGCGCGCAGCAGACCGGGCTGCTCGCGGCCGCCCGCGCGCGCGGCTGCCACGTGATCGCCGTCGATCGCGACCCGGGCGCTCCGGGGTTCCGGCTCGCCCACCGCCGCGCGATCCTCGAGCCGGACGACGAGGTCGCGCTCGAGCGGCTCGCGGCCAGCGGTCGCGTGGACGGCGTCGTGGGCGCCGGCGCAACGACCGCGGCTGCGGCGCGCCTGGCGGCCCGCTTCCGGCTCCCACACCCGATCTCGCCCGAGACCGGCATGCTCGTCACTTCGCGTCTGCGCCAGCGCGCGCGGCTCGCTGAGGCCCGCGTTCCGCAGACGCGTTGGGCGATTCTCCACGGCGACACCGAGCCGGGCTTCCCGGCCGTGATCGGGCCGCTCGACCGCAAGGGCCGGCGGCTGGCCGAGGAGGCGTCCGGCGGGGCGGAGGTGACCGTCACCGCCTGGTCGAGCGACGGTGCCTTCACGCCGCTGCTCGGCGGCGGCGTGGCAGCGATGCTCGCGGCCCGCGCCGCCGAGGCGCTCGGCGTGCAGCACGGGCTCACCTCGACGCGCCTCCGGCTCGGGCTCGACGGTCCGCGCGTCGTCGAGCTGCGCACGGACGTGAGCGACCGCGAGGCCGAGCTCTGCCGGCTGCTGCTCGGGATCGACGTGCACGCGCTCGCGCTCGACGCGGCTCTCGGGCGGCGCGCCGCTGCCGAGTACGTACGCTTCGGCACCGCCGATGCCCAAGTTGCCTGAATAGCATGAAAAACCGGTACCTCCGGCTCGCAGGGACGCTCGCCGTCACCGGTCTCTGCACCGCCTACCTGATCTGGAAGATCGACCTCTCGCGGACGCTGCACATCCTGGCGCACGCGAACCTCGGCTACTTCCTGGGCGCGGTGGCGATCATGATCGGGACGGTCTGGCCGATGGCCTGGCGGTGGCAGCGGCTGCTCGACGTGCGCGGGATCCACGAGCGGCTCTCCTGGCTGACGCGCGCGTACTTCGTCGCCTACACGGCGGGCCAGCTGCTGCCGACCGCGGTCGGCGGAGACGCGGTGAGGATCTACGAGACCGCCCGCCGGCACCCCGGCCAGGGCGGCCCGGTCGCCGGTTCGGTGCTGCTCGAGCGCGCGCTCGGCGGTGCGGCCACGCTCGCGCTCGCGGCCGTCGGCTTCGCCCTCGCGCTCGGCCACTACGACGTGGGCGCCTACCTCTGGATCGAGGGGTTCTTCGTGCTCGGGACGATCGTGCTCGCCGTCGCGCTCTTCTCGCGGCGCGCCCGGCCGCTGCTGGCGAAGACGGTGCCGTTCCTGCGCCTGATCCGGGTCGAGCGGCCGATCCGCGCCGCCTACGAGGGCATCCACGCCTACCGTGACCATCCCGGCCTGCTTTTCGGTGTCTTCACGCTCACGCTCGTGGTCCAGACGATCCGCGTGCTGGCGATCTGGCTCGCCGGCCGGGCGGTCGGCGTCGACCTCTCGCCGAGGCCCTATTACGTGATGGGGCCGCTGCTCTTCCTCGTTCTGCTCCTGCCGATCTCGGTCAACGGGATCGCGGTGCGCGAGTCGTTCTTCGTCAGCTTCCTCGGCAAGCTCGGCGTGAACGCGGACCAGGCCTTCGCGACCGGCTTCCTGTTCTTCGTGGTGACGCTCTGCCTGTCGGCGCCCGGCGCGGTGCTGCTCGCGTACCAGAGCTTGCGGGGCTTCACGCGCGCGACGCCGGAAAATGGCTGATTACCGCGAAAAGTGCGCACTTTCCGCGGAGCTGGCTTGTCCCATCGCTTCGCTCGGGAGGCCCCGCAATCGTTGACGCTAAGGTTTCTGTGGTCGTTGTCACGTTCAACGCTCTGCCCTGGGTGGAGCAGGCGCTCGAGAGCGTGCGCGGCCACGAGACGATCGTCGTCGACCACGGCTCGACCGACGGCACGCTCGAGCTGGTGCGCGAGCGCTTCCCCGACGCGCGGGTGATCGAGCAGGAGAACAAGGGCCTCGGCGGGGGCTCGAACGCCGGGATGCGGCTCGCCGCGGGCGTCTGGTTCCTGCTCCTGAACTCCGATGCCTGGGCGACGGAAGGCGCGCTCGGGCGGCTCGTGGCCTTCGGCGAGGCGCACCCCGAGGCCGCGGTCGTCGGCCCGAGGCTGCGCTACCCCGACGGCTCGCTGCAGCGCTCGGTGCGCGGCTTCCCGACGCTCTGGCGGCTCGCGACCGAGTACCTCTTCCTGCGCAAGCTCGCGCCGCGCTCGCGGGCCTTCAACGCCTTCTACGGCGACGGCTTCGCGCACGACGAGCCCTACGAGGCGGAGTTCCTGATGGGCTCGGTCCTGCTCGTCCGGCGTGAGGCCGCGGATACGGTTGGCCTCTTCGACGAGGACTTCTTCATGTTCAGCGAGGAGACGGACTGGCTCTACCGCTTCCGGAAGGCGGGCTGGAAGGTGCTCTTCACGCCTGACGCGGAGTTCGTGCACGTGGGCGGGGCGACGACGAAGAAGGGCTGGAGCCCGATGTTCCGCGAGCAGGTGCGCGGCCATATCCGTTTCCTGGACAAGCACCGCGGTCGGCGTGAGGCCGAGCGTGCGCGGCGCCTGCTGCTCGTCTCGCTGCGGCTGCGCGGCTGGGCCTTCCCCGGGCAGCGCGGCCGCACCTACGCGGACACCGCGCGCTGGTTGGCCGGCTCGTCGGTCGAGGAGCTGCTGGCCGGATGAGCCGGCGCTTGCGACGGCGATTCCAGGCCGTCCGGGTCTTGCCCGGGCGGCCGTCTGCAATGACCGGTCGACACGTTGACGGTAGCGAGGATGCGCTGTGACCCCCGCCGTGGTGGTCGACGTCGGCTGGGTGAACGGCCTCGCCGCCGTGCGCTCGCTCGGGCGCGCCGGGATCCGCGTGCTCGCGCTTGACCATCGCCCGAGCGCGCTCGGCTTCCGCTCGCGCTACGCGGAGCCGTTGCTGACGCCCGACCCGCAGGACGAAGAGGCATTCGTCGACTTCCTGGCCGGGCTCGAGGTCGAGGCAGCGCCGATCTTCGCCACCCACGACGAGCCGCTGAACGCGATCGCGAGGGCGGCCGACAGGCTGGACGGGAAGTTCCTCTACCCGTTCCCGCGCTGGGAAGTGCTCTCGCGGATCCAGACCAAGCGCGGCCAGCTCGAGGCGGCCGAAGCGGCGGGGATCCCGCTCCCGCAAACGGCCTATCCGGGGTCGGCCCCAGAGGCGCGCACGGCCGCAGAGGAGCTCGGCTTCCCGGTGCTCGTCAAGCCGTCGTCGACCGAGGGCTTCAAGCGGCGGTTCAAGCGCCAGGCCTTCCGCTGCGAGACGGGAGCCGAGGTCGAGGAGGCCTACGCGCAGGCGGAGCCGTACGAGCCGATGGTGCAGGAGGTGATCCCCGGCGGGGACGACGAGCTCTACACGCTCGGCTCGTACCTGCGCGAGGACGGCGAGGCGCTGGGGCTCTTCAGCGGCCGCAAGCTGCGCCAGACGCCGCCGGGCGTCGGTACCTGCCGCGTCGGCGAGGCGCTCTGGCTGGACGAGGTCGTCGACCAGGGCCTGAACCTGCTGCGCGCGCTCTCCTTCCACGGGCTCTCGCAGGTCGAGTTCAAGCGTGACCCGCGTGACGGCGCCTTCAGGCTGATGGAGGTGAACCCACGGCTCTTCCAGTGGCACGGCCTGGCGGCGGCCTGCGGGGTCGACCTGCCGCTGATCGCCTACCGCGACCTGACCGGCGAGCAGGTCGAGCCGGTCTCGGCCAACGGCGCGCACAAACGCTGGGCGATCACACTCCTGCCAGGCGAGTCACCGGCGCCGCAGCGGCCGCCCTACGTCGACGCCGTCTTTGCGCGCGACGACCTCAAGCCCGCGCTCGTCCAGGTCGCGCGCCTCCTTCGCCGGTGAAGCTGCGCGCCTGGTTGCTCGCGCCGGTGGTGCTGGCGCTCTCCCGGCTGCTGCCCGCCAGCGGCTTCGGCCTCGGCCTCCGGCTCGGCGCTGCCACGCTCGTCTTTCTGATCCCTGGCGCGTTCCTCAGCCGGGCCCTCGGCGTGCGCGGGTTCTCCGGGGCGCTGGCCTGGACGATGGCGATCCTCTTCGGCGCCACGGCGGTGATGTTCGCCGTGCACGGGTCGCTCTGGCTCACGCTGGTGCTGTTGCTGGTCGCCGCGCTCGCGGCCGCGCCGTTCGCGGCGCGGCAAAAGGGCGGCAGCTCCCTCTGGACGTTCTGGGTGATCGTGGTCGGCCTCGTGGCCGGGATCACGCTCTGGTGGATCTCGGGCTACGACGGCGACGCCTTCTTCCACCTCGCGCGCGTGCAGAAGCTGCTCGCCCTGCACGACCTCTCGCTGCGCTCGGTGGACGAGTTCAAGGACGGCGGCCTGCATCCGGGGTACGCCTTCCCGCTCTGGCACGCGGCCGTGGCCGTGATCGCGAAGCTCGCCGGCGTCGGCGCGCCGTCGGCCTTCCTGCACCTGCCGACCGTGCTCCTGCCGCTCTCGTTCGTGCTCGTCTACGAGGCAGGCACCGCCCTGTTCGCCTCACGCTGGGCCGGCGTCGCGACCACGCTCACCGAGTTCTCGCTGCTCGGCCTTGCGTCCGGCCACGGCGGGGCGTACGAGTCGATGGCCTTGCCGGCGACCGCCTCGCGAACGCTGATCCTGCCAGCGCTGTTCGCGCTTGTCTTCCTGTACGTCCGCGAGCCGTCGGGCGCGCGACTCGCGTCGGTTGCGGCCGCCTCCCTGGCGATGACGCTCGTCCACCCGAGCTACTCGGTGCTCGTCGCGATCGGCCTGACCGGCTTCCTGGCCGTGCGGGCGCTGCTCGACCGGCGGCACGACGTGAAGCACATCGGCACCGCGCTGGCCGCGATCGTCGTCCCGGCAGGCCTCGTCGTGCTGTGGCTCCTGCCGATCGTCCGCGAGACCGCCTCTCACAGCCCGTCGCGCGTCGAGTTGAACCGCGCCCTGGCCGCCTACGGGAACGAGCTGGACGTCTTCAGCCGCCACAGCTACCGGCTCGCCCCCGAGCTCTACGGCCGCGCGGGCTCGATCGCCGTCGCCTCGCTCGTGCTCCTGCCGCTCGCCGTCTTCGCCTACCGGCGGATGTGGGCGGCATTCGTGCTCGGCTCGATGCTGGCGACCTTCGCGGTCACGCTGCTGCCGTTCGTCTTCCCGCATTTCGCCGACGCGATCTCGCTCTCGCAGGCGCGCCGGATCATCGGCTTCTCGCCGAGGCCGTTCGTGATCGTGGGCGGGATGCTGGTGCTCGCAGGCTTCCTGCGCCTGTGGGTGCTGCCGGTCGCGCTGGCGGCGGGAATCGGCCTGCAACTGGCCTATCCGGGCGATTTCGGCGTGCCCTACCGGCTGGTGGACGGCTCGCCGGGCTGGCTGACCTGGGTCAGCTTCGGCGCGACGGTGGCCGCGCTGATCGTCGCGGCGATCTTCGGCCGCCGGATCCCGCAGGTCGAGGGGATGCCACTCGTGGCCGCGTCGGCGGTCGCGCTCTTTCTGCTGCCGGTGGCGGTCCACGGCTACTCGCACTGGACACGACCCTCGAGCGCCCGGCTCGGGCTGCCGGAGAAGCTGGTCTCCGCCGTCCGCCGCCACGTGCCGCGCGGCGACGTGGTCTTCTCCGACCCGCTGACCGCCTACGAGCTCGCGGCCTTCGCACCGGTCTACATCAACGCCGCTCCCACGACGCACGTCGCCGACACGCGCGCCAACCGCCCGACGGCGCGCCGCAAGGACGCTCTGCGCTTCTTCCGCGATGAGGGGCCGGTGTCGCTCGCGCGACGCTACGGCGCGCACTGGCTGCTGGTCGACCGTGCCCGCGTCGGCCGGGTCTCGTTCCGCCTGCCGCGTGCGTACTCGGGGTCGCGGTACGTTCTCTACCGGATCCCGGCGATCAGATGAAAGTCCTGCTCATCACCATGTACTTCCCGCCCGCCGGCGGGGGCGGCGTCCAGCGCCCGCTGAAGCTGGCGACGCACCTGCCCGCGCTCGGGATCGAGACGCACGTGCTCGCGCCGGACGACCCGAAGTGGCTGCACCGGGACGACGAGCTGCGGCCGCCGACGCAGGCGTTCGTCCACCGGGCGCGCTACCTCGGGCCGAAGGCGCGGCTGCCCTCCGAGGAGCTGCGCACGCTGGAGGGCTTCGACCTCGCGCTGGCCAAGGCGCGGGTGCTGGGACGAGGCCTGCTGCTGCCGGACGCGAGCGTCACCTGGGCGCCGACCGCGATCCCCGCCGCCGTGCGCATCGTCAGAAGCGAAGGCATCGACGCCGTGATCACGACGAGCCCGCCGCTCTCCATGAACCTGATCGGCGCAGCCGTCAAGCGGCTGACCGGCGTGCCGTGGGTCGCCGACCAGCGCGACTCGCTCGTCCAGAACGCCGACCGCCGCTTCGAGCGCAAGACCGTGCAGGCCAGGGAGAAGGCGCTCGAGCGCGTAGTGCGCCTGGTCGCAAACAGAGCCGACGGGATCGTCGCTGTCTCGGACGCGATCGCGGAGGAGATCCGCGCCTACGACCCGGCCGGCCCGGTGCGCGTGATCCCGAACGGGAGCGACTTCGACGACTTCGTCGGGCTCGAGTATCACCCGGCCGACCGCTTCCGGATCACGCACACGGGCAGCTTTTTCGGCAAGCGCAACCCACGCGCGTTTCTATCCGCGCTCGCTTCCTCCGGGCTGGAAGACGTGGTCGCGCGCTTCGTGGGCGACTTCCGCTCGGTCGACCGCGAGTGGGTGCAGGAGCTCGACCTCGGCGATCGGCTCGAGCTGCTCGACTACCTGCCGCACCGGCGCGCGCTCGAGCTGCAGCGCGACTCGGAGGCGAACCTGCTCTTGCTGCCCGACGCCGGCGGCCGGGGGAAGGTCGTCCCGAGCGGGAAGATCTTCGAGTACCTCGCTGCCGAGCGGCCGATCCTCGCGGCGGTGCCGACCGACGGCGTGGCGGCGCAACTCGTACGCGAGACCGGCGCGGGCGTCGTCGTCGCGCCCGAGGACGAGGACGGCCTGCGCGAGGCGCTCGTCGGCCTGCACGCGCGGTGGAAGGCCGGGCAGCTGGCGAACGGCTACCTGACCGACGAGCAGCGCAAGCAGCTTTCGCGAACGACCCGCGTCGAGGAGCTGGCCGAGCTGCTCTGGAGCCTCGAGTGACGGCGCAGCGCGAGAGCAGGCTTGTCCCGTTCTTCTTCCTCGCGGCCGTGTTCACGTGCACGTTCGCCAAGGTGCAGTGGAACGCGGCGGGCTCCGTCTTCCTGGCCGACCTGACCGCGGGCGGCTTCCTGCTTTTCTACGCGCTCGACCGGCTCGGCCGCGGCGGCCGGCCCGCGCCGCGCACGGCCGCCGTGCTGCTCGCCTTCCTGGCGGCATTCCTGCTCGTCTACCTGATCGGCTTCTTCAACCTCGAGACCGGCCAGGCGCTCGACCAGTTCGTGAAGGGCCTGACGAAGTGGCTGCTGCACTTCGGCTTCCTGATCGCCGGCGTGATCTACCTCGCGCGGAAGCCGCTCGACTTCTACTGGCGCACGCTGGCCTGGTTTCTCGGCGGGATCGCGTTCAACGGCGCCTACGGGATCCTGCAGCTGCTGGCCGCGCAGGCCGGGCACAACCTCGACTCGGTCGTGCTGGAGCCGCTCACCCACGGCGCGAGCCAGATCAACATCTACGGCGCAGTCAATGGCTCGAGCGTCTACCGGCCGAACGCGCTCACCGGCGACCCGAACCACCTCGCGATTGAGTTGCTCCTGCCGATCCTGATCCTCTCGCCGCTCTATCTGCGGCTCGAGCGCGGGCACCGGCTGCGGACGCCGCTCGCGGTGGTGATCGGCTTCCTGCTGCTCGCCGAGCTCGCGACCCTCTCGCGCAGCGGCCTGCTCGGCCTGATCTTCGGGACGATCGTCCTGTTGATCCCGTACCGGCACCTGCTCTTCTCGCGGCTCGCGCTGCTGCCGCTCGGCCTCGTCGCGATCCCAATCGCGTTCGAGCTCTACCACCGGCGGCACTTCTTCAGCGTTGTGATCCGCTCGCGGATCCAGACCGGCGGCAGCTCGACCAGCGCGCACCTCGGCGTCTACGACTTCATCCCGCAGGTGCTGCACCAGCACCCGTTGTTCGGGCTCGGCTTCAACAACTTCTCGGTCTACTACGAGTTCGTCACCGGCAAGACGAACTGGGGGCCGCACTCCTACTACGTGATGCTGATCGTGGAGGGCGGGCTCGTCGGCGCGGCGCTGTTCGCGGTCTTCCTCTGGTGGCTGTTCCTGCGCCTGAGCGTGGCGCGGCGGCTCGGCCAGGCGCTCGCGGCGGCGGGCGATCCGCTGGCCGCGAGGCTGCGCCCGCTGGCGTGGGGGATGACCGCGGCGCTCGTGGGAACGCTGGCCTCGAACGCCTTCTACCTGACGATCCCGTTCCTCTATTTCTACGTCTTCGTGATGCTGGTGCTGGCGACGCCCGCGGTCTTCTCTCAGCGATGAAGGTCGTCGTGCTGACGACCTCGTACCCGCGCTACGAGGGTGACCCGGCCGGGAACTTCGTCGCCGACGCGGTCGAGCAGCTGCGCGAGCGCGGGGTCGAGGTCGACGTCGTCTCGCCGGCGTCGTTCCGCCACTTCGGGATCGCCTACGGCTCGGGCGTGATGGGCAACCTCAGGCGCTCGCCGTGGAAGGCGGCGCTCGTGCCGGCGATGCTCGGCTCGTTCGCCCAGGCGGCTCACCGCGCGTCCCGCGACGCCGATCTCGTGCACGCGCACTGGCTGCCTTCCGGCGCGGTCGCGCTGGCGACGGGCAAGCCGTTCGTGGTGCAGCTCTGGGGGACCGACGTCGAGCTGGCGCGGCGGATGCGCGGCCTGGCGCGGCGCGTGCTCGCGCGGGCGCGGCTCACGATCTGCGCCTCGAACGCGCTCGCCGAGGCGGCCCGCGAGCTCGGCGCGCGCGAGGTGCGCGTGATCCCGAGCGCGGTCGAGCTGCCCGAGCAGGTGGGCGACCCGGCCGAGCCGCCTGAGGTCATGTACGTCGGGCGGCTCTCGCCGGAGAAGGGCATCCTCGAGCTCGTGCAGGCCGCCGAGGGTATGAAGCTGACGGTTGCGGGCGACGGCCCGCTGCGGGCACAGGTTCCTGGGGCGCTCGGGTTCGTGCCGCATCACGAGCTGCCACCGTTGTACGAGCGGGCGGCGGTGGTGGCGGTGCCGTCGCACCGCGAGGGCTTCGGCGTCGCGTGCGCCGAGGCGATGGCGGCCGGCCGGCCGGTGGTCGCGAGCGCGGTCGGCGGGCTGCTCGACCTGGTCGTCGATGGCGAGACCGGGCTGCTCGTGCCGCCACGCAACGTCGGAGCGCTGCGGGCCGCGCTCGAGCGTCTGCTCGGCGATGCCGACTTGCGTCGCCGGATGGGCCAGGCCGGCCGCGAGCGCATCCGCGAGCACTTCACCTGGCCGGCGGTCACCGACTTGACGATCCAGGCCTACGAGGACGCGCTTGCCGGCTGAGCGGCCCGCAGTCGTGCTCGGCCTGCTCTGGGCCGGGCTCTCGTTCGCGCGCAGCCTCGGCCGCCGCGGCGTGCCCGTGACCGGGATCACGATGCACCCGCACGAGTTCGGAGCGCGCTCGCGCTACCTGCGCGAGGTCTCGCGCGCTCAGGGCGACGAGGCGGTGCTGAAGGCGCTGCGCGCCCACGCGCTGGGCGACGTCAAGCCCGTGCTGCTGCCCGAGCGCGACGACCACGTCGAGCTTGTCCTCCGTCACTGGGACGAGGTGAGCGAGCTGTACGAGCTGCCGCTGCCCGACGATCCCGACGCAGCGCGTCGCCTGCGGCACAAGGCGACGCTGCCGCAGGAAGCCGAGCGCGCCGGTGTCGACGCGCCGCGCACCGTCGCGGCGGAGTCGATCGACACGCTGCGCTCGCTCGACCTGCGGCCGCCGTTCCTGCTCAAACCGGTCGAGGGCCAGCACTTCGCCGGCTCGTTCGGGGAGAAGGTACTGGTCGCGCAGACGCCGGATGAGCTGGTCGCGCAGTGGAAGCGGGCGAAGGAGCGCGGCTTCGACACGGTCGTCCAGGAGCTCGTGCCCGACTCCGAGGACGCGATCTGGTCGCTGTTCGCCTACCTCGGCCGCAGCGGCCTTCCGCTGGCCACCGCGACGGGCGTGAAGGTGCGCCAGGGCCCGCTCCATTTCGGCACGAGCGCCGTCTTCCGGACGACTCCGCAGCCGCGCGTGCGCGAGCTTGGGCTTCGTCTGCTCGAGAGCGCCGGCTACAAGGGCTTCGCCCAGGTCGAGTTCGCCTATGACCGGCGTGACGGCGACTACAAGCTGCTCGAGGTGAACACCCGCGTGCCGATGTGGGCCGGGGTCGCGATGACGCATCACTTCGACATGGCCCGGATCGCGTACGACGATCTCTGCGGGAGGCCCGAGCCGGAGCCAGTCGACCTGCAGCAGGAGCTCTGGTGGGCGTTCTTCGCCAAGGATCTGTCGGTCTCGCTGCAGATGGCGAGGCGGCGCGAGCTGACGCCTGCCGGCTGGGCGCGCCCGTATCTCCAGCGGCACAAGGTGCGCGGCGTGTTCGCGGCGGACGACCCGCTGCCGGCGCTGGGTGTGCCTGCCTACGCGCGCTCGAAGATCGTCTAGTGCCACTTCAGGTGATACAGCCGAGTCTCTGGGTCGCGAGCACCAAGCCGGGGGCCACGCTCGGCCGCCGCCAAGGCTGGGTGCCTTTGCAAGGACGAGCGTGGTTCACGGCGCCGCGTGATCGCGGGCCAGAGGCCGGCTCGTGTCGCCTGGAGGGGCACTAAATGCGTGTCGCGCTGCTCGACCCGCCGAGCTTCACGGTTCCCTACGACCACGCGCTCGCCTCGGCGCTCGCGCGGCGCGGCCACGACGTCACGCTCCTGACCGCGCCGTTCACCCACGGCGACGTGCCCGAGCCCGAGGGCTACCGGCGCGAGGAGATCTTCCTGCCGGTCTCGTCGCGGCTCGTCCGGCGCTCCCCTCGCTCACGCGCCAGGCTCGTGCTGAAGGGGCTCGAGTACGCGCCGAGCGCGGCGCGTCTGCTGCGGCGCGTGCGGCGGCTCGACCCCGACGTGGCGCACGTCCAGTGGCTCGCGATCCCGCGCTACGACATGCACTGGCTGCGCCGCTTGAGGGCGCCGCTCGTGCTGACGGCGCACGACGTGCTCCCGCGGCGCGAGCGAAACGCCGCGGCCTGGAGCGAGGCGCTGGCGCTCGCGGCGCGCGTGATCGTCCAGTCGGAGCGGGCGATCGAGCAGCTGGCGGCGACCGGCGTCCCGCGCGAGAAGCTCGCGCGCATCCAGCACCCGGTCTTCGAGAGCGGCCTCGAGACCACGCCGCCGAGCGGCCGGACGATCCTCTTCTTCGGCCTGATCCGCGAGTACAAGGGCCTCGACGTGCTCTTGCGCGCGCTCGCCGAGGTTCCCGACGCGCGCCTCGTCGTCGCCGGCGACCCGCTCGACCCGGTCGAGCCGCTGCAGCGCCTGGCGGCCGGGCTCGGCGTCGCCGATCGCGTCGAGTGGCGGCTCGGCTTCCTGCCCGACGAGGCGGTTCCGCAGCTGATGGCCGAAGCTACGCTCGTGGCCTTGCCCTACCGCAAGATCGACAGCTCCGGCGTCCTCGCGACCGCGCTCGGTCACGGACGCCCTGCAGTGGTGACCGACGTTGGCGGCCTTCCCGACGCGATCCGCGAGTTCGGGGCGGGCCGAGTCGTGCCGCCCGAGGATCCTCAGGCTTTCGCCGTCGCGCTGCGGGAGCTGCTCGAAGAGGACGAGCTGGCGAAAGCCTATGAAGGAGCAGAAGCAGCCCGACGGGCGCTGACCTGGGATGCCGCCGCTGCGGCTCACGAGGCCGTCTACCGCGAGGTTGTCGCGTGAGAGCCGTGAAGTGGGTGCTCGACCGGCTGCTCGCCGCGCTCGGGCTCGTGCTGCTCTCGCCGGTCTTTGCCGGGCTCGCGCTCTGGATCGTGCTCGAGTCGGGCCGGCCGGTGATCTTCCGCCAGCGCCGCGCCGGCAAGGGCGCGAAGCCGTTCTCGATGCTCAAGTTCCGCACGATGGTCCCGAACGCGGTCGAGCTCGGCCGCGAGCTGAAGCTCAGCGACGACCCGTTCGGCCTGCTTCCGAACGACCCGCGGATCACGCGCAGCGGGCGCTTCCTGCGGCGCACGAGTCTCGATGAGCTGCCGCAACTCTGGAACGTGCTGCGCGGCCAGATGAGCCTCGTCGGCCCGCGTCCGGACCTCATCGAGCAGGTCGCGAACTACGAGCCCGCCGACCGCCGCCGCCTGGACGTCAAGCCCGGGATCACCGGTTGGGCACAGGTGCTGGGCCGCGACGAGATTCCCTGGGAAGAGCGCTTCCGGCTCGACGCCTGGTACGTCGACAACTGGTCGCTCTGGCTCGACGCGCGGATCGTGCTGATGACCTTCACGCAGCTGGGCCGCCCCGAGCCGGCGCCGGTCGAGGACACGCTGAACATCGAGCGCGCCAAGCGGAGCGGCGAGTGAGGGAGGTCGCGCCCGCCGAGTGGGACGGGCTCGAGCTCGACGCGTACTACCGCCGTGCTTACGTCGAGAGCGCGGCGCTGCTCGACGGCGGGCGGCCCTTCCTGCTCGAGCACGACGGCGCCTTCTTCGCGGGAATCGAGCGCGAGAGCCCGCTGGACGTGGTCAGCCCGTACGGCTACGGCGGCCCGACCGGGCCGGGCTTCTGGGAGGCGTACGAGGACTGGGCGCGTGAGCGCGGCGTCGTCTCGACGTTCGTCCGCTTCCACCCGCTGCTGGCGAACCAGCAGGGCGCGCCGATCCACGTCGACCAGCTCGCGCCCACCGTTGCCTGGCGCGTCGAACCGGAGCGCGACCTGCTCGCCGGCCTGCACTTCAAGCACCGCAACAAGGTGCGCAAGGCCGAGAACGCCGGGGCCACCGTCACGCAGCACGACGGCCTGGGTGAGTTCGTGCCCCTCTACGAGGACACGATGCGGAGGATCGACGCCGATCCCTTCTACCTGTTCGAGCCCGCCTACTGGGAACGACTCGGAGAGCTGCCGCTCGTCCGCTTCGACGCGGCCATCGACGGCGACGTGGTCGCGAGCGCGCTGTGCATGGCGAGTCCGCCGTGGCTGCACTACCACCTCAGTGGCACGACGGACAAGGGCCGCGAGACCGGCTCCTCGACTCTCGTCCTGCTCGAGGCCGCCCGCTTGGCGCAGGCGAACGGCTACGAGCGCTTCCACCTCGGCGGCGGCCTGGGCGGCAAGCCCGACTCGCTGCACCATTTCAAGGCGCGCTTCGACCCCGAGGGCCTGGTCGAGGCCGCCGTCGGCAAGGCGATCCACGACGAGGGCGCCTACCGCGAACTGAGCGGCGGCGAGGCGGGCTACGAGGGCTTCTTCCCCGCTTATCGCCGCCCGAGCGGGTAGCTTCGGGCCGTGATCCTGAAGGCGATCTTCTGGGCAAGCGCGGCGGGCCTGGCGTGGACCCACGTCGGCTATCCCGTCGCCGCTGCGGCGCTGCGGCGCGTCCGCGAGCGGCCCGTGCGCAAGGCGGAGATCGAGCCGACCGTCACGCTGATCGTCCCCGCGCACGACGAGGAGGACGTGATCGGCGGCCGCGTCGAGAACCTGCTCGAGCTCGACTACCCGGCCGACAAGCTCCAGCTCGTGGTCGCCTCCGACGGCTCGACCGACCGCACGCACGAGATCGTCGGCGGCTACGAGGGCGTTCGCCTGCTCGAGGCCGAGCGCGGCGGGAAGCTGCCGACGATGAACCGCGCGGTCCGCGAGACCGAGAGCGAGATCCTCGCCTTCGGCGATGCGAACGCGACCTGGTCGCCCGAGGCGCTGCGCAAGCTCGTGCGCAACTTCGCCGACCCGGACGTCGCCTACGTCTGCGGCCAGGTCCGCTTCCAGCGCGATGACGGGACGAACCAGGAGGGCCTCTACTGGCGCTACGAGATGTGGCTGCGCGAGAGCGAGTCCGCGCTCGGCTCGATCACGGGCGGGAACGGCGCGATCTACGCGGTGCGGCGCTCCGACTACGTCGAATGGCCATTCGGCCACGACCAGGGCTTCCCGAACCTGATGGTGCAGAAGGGCCGCCGCGCGGTCTACGAGCCCGAGGCGCTCGCATTCGAGAAGCCCTCGCGCCACAGCGAGGACGAGTTCCGGCGCAAGGTGCGGATGCTGCCGTGGTCGTGGCGGTACCTCTTCGAAGCAGGCCCGCTGCGCGGGGTGCCGCCGATGTATCTGTTCGAGCTGTTTTCACACCGAGTGCTGCGCTACGCGAGCGGCTTCCTGCACGTCGGGCTGCTGGTGACGAGCATCGCGCTCGTCGGCGAGGGCTGGATCTACCAGGCGGCACTCGCCGCGCAGGCGCTCTGGCTGCTGCTCGCGGCCGCGGGCAAGCTCAGGCTCCGCGTGCCGGGGGCCGGGATCGCCTGGTACTACCTCCTGATGACGGCCGCCACGATGGCCGCGCTCGTGCGCTACCTGCGCGAGGGCGCGCCGCTGATGTGGGAGAAGGCGGAGGGCACCCGCTAGAACCGGCGTATGGCAACCGTAGGGGTCTCTAGCCTGGGGCGGGTGCGCCTGCCCGTCGTTCTGGTTGCGCTTGCGCTGCTTGCCGCCGGTTGTTCCGCGGAGAAGCAGTCGGCGCCGACCACCACACATGCGGTTCCCGCGAAGCTGAACCCGCCCCCGGCACCTCCGCCGAAGCGCTCGAAGGTGCACGTGATCGTCTTCGACGGCGACACGGGCAAGCCGGTGCGCAACGCGGCCGTCCACGTCGGCCGCTTCGGCGGCAGCACCGACTACCACGGCGTGGCGAAGATCCGGATCGCGCGCCATTCGCGCCTGCAGGTCAAGGTCGCCAAGCGCGGCTACGACGGCTTCAAGCAGCGCCTCCAGTTCCGCAACCGGCCCAAGGTCGGCGTGCGCGTCTACCAGGCGAAGCTGCAGTGGCCCCTCTATGGCGCCAACCCTGGGTCGGACGCAGTCGCATGACGAGATCCGCGTGCGGCCGCCCTTCCGCGTCGTCTGGAGCACGGCCGTCGGCGGGCTGATGGAGTTCCCCGCAGTCGTCGACGCCGACGTCGCCTTCGTCGCCAACTACCACGCGAGCGTCCGTGCCTACTCGATGCGCAACGGCAAGCGCGTCTGGCGGCGCGACCTCGGCGGGATCATGGCCTCCTCGCCCGCGGTCGACGGCGAGGACGTGGTCGTCCACGCGATGAACGGCCACGTCTATGTGCTCGACCGGCACAACGGCAAGGTGCGCTGGAGCTACACGACCGGCGCGCCGATCGAGTCATCGCCGCTCGTGCTGAACGGCGTCGACTACTTCGGCACCTGGGACGGCACGGTCTACGCGCTCGACCTGAGGACGCACCGCGCTCGGTGGACCTACAACGCCGGCACCAAGATCACCTCGAGCGCCTCCTACGCGAGCGGGTCGGTCTTCATCGGCGATTACGGCGGCCGGCTGCTGGCGCTCTCGGTGCGCAACGGCGGCCTGCGCTGGTCGGGCTCGGTCAACGGCCGCGTCTACGGCACCCCGGCGACCGCGGACGGGCGCGTCTTCGTCCCGAGCTCGACCGGCGGTTCGCTGACCGCGTTCTCGACGCGTGGTTCACGGCTCTGGTCGCTCGGCACCGGCTCGTACGTCTACTCCTCGCCGGCGGTCTGGAACGGCCGCGTCTACATCGGCTCGTACAACGGCACGCTCTACTGCGTCTCGGCCGCGACCGGCTCGACGCTCTGGCGTTTCGACACCGGCGGCTCGATCGGCGGCGCGGCGACCGTCGTGGACGGGGTCGTCTACTTCGCGAACCGGCAGCACCGGATCTACGCGCTGAACGCGCGCACCGGCAGTCAGGTCACCCGCTGGCCCGACGGCGCCTTCGTCCCGGTCGCGGGCAACGGGCGCCTCCTGCTCCTGCACGGCTTCTCGCGCCTGTACGCGATGGCGCCGAAGAGCCGGCGGCGATGAAGAAGGTCCTGCTCGCCGCGGCCGGCGTCGTGTTCCTGATCGCCGCCGGCCTGGTCGCGTTCGGCCTCTATCGCAAGCACCAGGGCCAGGACGTCCGCGGCTCCTCGACGGAGGAGTTCGTCACCACGCAGTCAGCGCCGAAGCCGCCGCCGCCGACGGCGAAGATCCGCTGGCCGATGTACCGCTTCGACCCGACCCGCCAGGGCAACGCCGAGAAGATGCTCGTCCAACCGCCCTACCGTCCGCTCTGGTTCTTCCGCGCGCGTTCGCTGGTCGAGTTCCCGCCCGTCGTTGCGTACGGCCGGCTTTACTTCGCCAACTCGGTCGGCGTGCTCTTCGCCGTGCGCACCAAGGACGTGAAGGTGCACTGGACGTACCGAGCCCAGCGCTGCACGGCCGCCTCGCCGGCGGTCGACAACCACACCGTCTACATGACCTTCCTGAACAAGCCGCCCTGCAACGCGACCCGCTCCGGGCTCGACGGCGAGGTGGTGGCGATGAACGCCGACACCGGCAAGCTGCGCTGGCGCCTGAAGATGGGGCCGACCGAGTCGTCGCCGCTCGTGTTAGACGGGGTCGTCTACGTTGGCGATTGGAACGGCCGCGTCTACGCGCTCAGCGCGTCTTCGGGCGCAACCCGCTGGACGTTCCAGACCGGCGACAAGGTCAAGGACGCAATCGCCTACTCGGGCGGCCGCGTCTACTTCGGCTCCTACGACCACCACGTCTATGCGCTGAACGCGCGCACCGGCAAGCTCGTCTGGCGATCGTCGGCGCAGCAGCGGCTCGGCAACCGCGGCACCTTCTACTCGACGCCCGCCATCGCCTACAACCGCGTCTACATCGGCTCGACCGACGGCAAGGTCTACTCGTTCGGCGCCACGAGCGGGAAGCTGCGCTGGTCGCACGGGACCGGCGGCTACGTCTATTCCTCGCCGGCGGTCTACGAGCAGCGCGTCTACGCAGGCTCGTTCACCGGCGACCTCTACTGCTTCGACGCGGCGACCGGCGACGTGCGCTGGAAGTACCGCACGAACGGCCCGATCTCGGGTTCGCCGATCGTGATCAACGGCGTCGTCTACGTCTCCTCGCTGAAGGGCCGCACCTACGGGCTCGACCCGCGTACCGGCAAGCTGCTGTGGTCGTTCCGGCGCGGCGCCTATGCGGCCGTCGTCTCCGACCGCAGGCGGCTCTACCTCGCCGGCTACGCACGGATCTTCGCGCTCGCGCCGAGGCTGCGCTAGTAGGCTCACCCGCCGATGCCGACCGACGCACCCGATCTCGACGCCGAGCAGGACGTCGACCTGCGCCGTCACTGGGACACGATCACCCGACACTGGTGGATCGTGCTCGGCGGTCTCGCCGCCGGGCTCGTCGTCGGCTACCTGATCTCCCTCGGCGGCGCGCAGGTCTACAAGGCGAAGGCCGTCGTTTACCTCGGCCAGCCGCTCTCGCAGGGCGGCGTGCAGGTGCAGAGCCAGGCGACGAACCCCTCGACGGTCAAGCAGATCGTCACCGCCGAGTCGACCACCCAGCGGGTCGCTCGCGACGCAGGCCTGCGCGTCGGGCAGCTTCGCGGGCATGTCTCGACGCAGGCGGTGAGCGGCAACATCGCGCGGCTTGGCCAGAACCCCCTCGTGGCGATCGCGGTCACCGGGCACGCCCGCCGGCCGGTCGCGCGCGCCGCGAACGACCTCGCTCGGGCGGTCGTCTTCTCGAACGCGCTCGCCAGCTACTCGAAGACGAAGATCCAGAACCTGCAGCTGCAGGTCGACCAGGAGAAGGCTGCGCTGAGTACCTTGAACACCAATCTGAAGGCCCAGCAGGATGCACTAAGTAACGGTTCAGGCCTCTCGACGAGCGAGCGCCTGATCGCGCTCGGTCAGCTCAACGGCCTCCAGCAGCAGCTGCTGACGACCACCGACCAGCTCACGACCAACCAGCAGCAGCTCGCGCTCGCCAAGGACGTCGAGGCCCCGCAGATCACGACGCTCGCTGCCGCGACGAAGACGACGGCCCGCAGCCGGCGGAACACCGTGCTGGTGGCGGGCCTGATCGGTCTGATCCTCGGCCTGATCGCCGCGCTGCTGTACGAGCCGACGCTCCGGGCCGTCCGCCGCCACTCGTAGCGTTCAAGCGTGCTCGACGGAAAGCGGGTGTCGGTCGTCGTCCCCGCGCACAACGAGGAGAAGCTGATCGCGGAGACGATCCGCGGGATCCCGCAGTTCGTCGACCGCATCTACGTCGTCGACGACCGCTCCACCGACGGCACGGTCGAGGCGGTGCGCACGCTGGCCGACCCGCGCGTCGAGCTGATCGAGCACGAGCGCAACCTCGGCGTCGGCGGCGCGATCATCACGGGGTACAAGAAGGCGCGCGACGACAAGATCGACGTCACCGCGGTGATGGCGGCCGACGCGCAGATGGACCCTGACGACCTCGAGATGCTCACCGGCGCCGTCGCGCGCGGCGACGTCGACTACGCCAAGGCGAACCGCCTCTTCACCGGCCAGGCGTGGGAGGTGATCCCGCGCTACCGCTACCTCGGCAACGCGGTGCTCTCACTGTTCACGAAGATCGCCTCCGGCTACTGGCACGTCGCCGACTCGCAGTCCGGCTACACGGCGATCTCGCTGCCGTACCTCCAGCTGCTCGACCTCGACCGGATCTACCAGCGCTACGGCTTCCCCAACGACCTGCTCGTGCACCTGAACGTCTGGAACGCCCGGGTGCGCGACTACCCGTCACGGCCGATCTACGGCGTCGGCGAGCGGAGCGGGATCCGGCTGCGGAAGGTCGTGCCGACGATCTCATGGCTGCTGGTGAAGGGCTTCTTCTGGCGGATGCGCGTGAAGTACGTGATCCGCGACTTCCACCCGCTGGTCTTCTTCTACGCGCTCGGCTTCCTGGCGACGCTGCTCGGCCTCGGCCTCGGAATCGCCGAGCTCGTCCTGCGGATCATGGGCAATGCGATCACGCCGGCGACGATCGTGCTCGTCGCGCTGCTCCTGATCTCCGGCTCGCAGTTCACGCTCTTCGCGATGTGGTTCGACATGGAGTCGAACAAGGACCTCGGCGGCCGCGGGCGGCGCAGCACCGACCGCTGAGCGGACCCGCGTGTCTGACACTTAGCAGGCGCGCCTCACACCGAGGAGCCGGTGCAACCGCCAGCTAAATGCGCGTTTGTGGACTACGCGGCACACTTCCGTGTTCCGTGTCTGGCACCAGGTTTCGCGACTCCTCGCTGCCTGTTGCTTGCCTGACAGGGACAACCCTCCGCCCTCCGGCAACGCTCCGACAACGCGTCCGTAACAGTTCTGCATCAACCGGCCCGCTGGGCCGCGTGAGCTTCGGCGCCCTTGCCGAGCTCGGCCTTCGCTCTAGCCTCGGTATACCGTCCGGCCCGGGGGAGGAGGAAGCTCGACCTCGCGCAACACGGAACCGCCCTTGAAGGGCGGTTCCGCGGGGGAGGAGGACGTGGTGGCTGGACACCTACGGGCGGAACTGCTGTGCGAACGTGCGGACCGTGTCCCCGTGGACGAGGATCCAGACGCCGGAGGAGAGGGGCTCGAACAGCTTCAGCGAGCTCGTACCGGCGATGATCTGCGCCAGCTCAGCGACCGTGATCGTCGTCGCCGGGAACGGCCCGCCGCTCGAGCCGCTCTTGGTCAGGACCGTCCCCTGGGCGTCGGCCGGGACGAGGTAGCTCAGCAGGCGGTGGCCCTCGTCGACCACGTAGTTGTCGTTCGCGACAGGAGGACAGGCGCTTGGCTGGCAGGGAGTCTGCTGGTCCTCTGCTTGGGCGACGTTGGCGGTCACCCCGGAGAGGAAGAGTGCGGGATCGAAGCGCAGTTCGTAATGGTCACCCTTGCGCTCGAGCGACTTGACCTGACCGTAGAGCCGCTGGTCACCGGTGGCGCTCAGGGCGGCGGCTTTCTGCTGCGCGGTGACCGTACTCGCGACGGCGGTCTTCTGCTGCACGGTGACCGTCCTCACGACCTTTTGGGCGCCACCGCTTCCGCAACCGGCCACGAGCGCGACGGCTGCCGCGGAGAGGATGGCGAGAGAGAGAGTCGAGGTTTTGAGTGCGAGGAGCTTCTTCACGAGAGCCTCCTTTGGATGGTGTCAGCCCATCCTCGAAGGCCCCCGCTACGCGCTTGTCACGGGCCTGTAACCGTTCTGGCACAGAACGGAGGTGGCCTATCGCCTCCGCGCCGCGGAGGCAAGTTGAACCGGGAAAGGCTGCCGCCGCCGAGGCGGCCGCCTGCAAGGAGGCCCGCGACCAGGCGATCGCCGAGCTCGAGCGGCACTTCGGCGGTGTGGCCGATGAGTAACGGCCGCGAGTCAGGCGAGCTCGCAGCCGCCACGGTCGGCTTCGTCTCCTTCGCCGACCGGATCCCGCCGAGCCCGGGGCATGCGCTTCGTCACAACGTCCCACCGGCCCTCGCTCGACAGTTGGCGATGAAGGCGAGAGTCGGTAGGCCGGGACACTCGCCAAGGGAGCAGGAGAAAAGGCCCGCCGGGGGCCTTCTCTCCGTTCGTACCTGCTTCGGTGTTGCGTGCTAGGACGCGGGCACTCCCGTAAACGAGTCCCAGCTCGTGGCGTCGCCGTTGTCGATCGCTGGCGTGTCGCACTCCCAATGTTCACGTTCAAGGCCCTCGGCCAAGGGCGAGAAGCATCGGTCGCGGATCGTTTGGCCGGCCACGATTGAGAAGCGTTGGTAGGTGCCTCTAGCAGCGGCGACGATAGAGCCGCTAAGCCGACGCAAGCGCTTCGTCACGAGCGCCAGGGCCCGACGCCGCCGACCCGCTCGACCGCGATGCGCATCACGTATCCCGGCGGCGGGTCGTCCATCGGCGGGAACTTCACGTCCGGGCCGAGGTAGACGTGCGCGAGCCGCTGCAGCAGCTCGGGCGCGCCGCCCTCTCGAGCCGTGCGCGGCCGTGGACGACGAGGTACTCCTTCAGCCCCGGCGGGTGGATTCCGCGTGCCCTCCAACGAGAGCGCGACGCGCGGGTCGCGGCGCACGTTGCGCAGCTTCTGCTGGCCGGCAGCGAGGTGCGCGGAGACGAGTTCGTCACCGTCGATTCCGACCCAGACGCACGTCACCTGCGGCGAGCCGTCTTCGTTCAGCGTGACCAGGTGCGCGAGGGCGCCGGATTCGATCAGCTCGCGGGCGCTGTCGGGCAGCATCGGCCGCAGTCTTGCACGCAGGCCCTACTCCAGGACGTGGATGTTCCTCGAGGAGCACATGTCCTTCAGGATCCGCGGCCAGACGGTGACGCTGACCTCGCCTAGGTGAGCCTTTCGCAGGAGGAGCATCATCGTCCGCGACTGTCCGATCCCGGCACCGATCGAGAGCGGGATCTCGCCGTTCACGATCGCCCGGTGGTACGGCAGATCGAGGAAGTCGAGCTGGCCCGAGAGCTCCAGCTGCCGCCGCAGCGACTCGGCCGTCACGCGGATCCCACCGGACATCAGCTCGTGCCGGCGGCGCGTGACCGGGTTCCAGACCAGGATGTCCCCGTTCAGCCCGTGCATCGGGCGGCCGTCCGCCGAAAGGATCTCCGAAGACCAGTCGTCGTAGTCCGCGGCGCGCAGCTCGTGCGGGTAGCCGTCCGCGAGCGGCCAGCCGATCCCGTAGATGAAGACCGCCGGGTGGTCCTGCAGGATGGCCGTCTCGCGCTGCTTGCGGGGCAGGTCGGGGTAGGCGGCGAGGATGTCCTCGGCGTGCAGGAACTCGAGCTCGTCCGGCAGCTCCGGATAGCGGGGGTCGGCGAGCGCCGGCCACTCGGTCCTGAGGAGGCGATCGGCCTCCTTCAGCACCTTCCAGATCGAGCGCACGGTCGCGGTCAGGTAGGCGAGCGTGCGGTCCTCGGCGCGGATCGTTTGCTCCCAGTCCCACTGGTCGACGTAGGCGGAGTGGTCGTGGTCGAGGAAGTAGTCCTTGCGCACGGCGCGCATGTCAGTCAGCAGGCCCTCGCCCGGCGCCATCCCGAACTGCCGCAGCGCCGTCCGCTTCCACTTGGTCGCGGCCTGGACGACCTCGACGTCGATCGGATGCTGCTCGCGGTCGTTGGAGATGTGGAAGGTGACGGGCGTGCGCGAGCCGTCCCGATCGAGATAGTCGTTGACGCCGCTCTCGGAGTCCACGATCAGCGGCACCTGGACGAGCGTCAGGTTCAGCTCCTTGCAGAGGCGGTCCTCGATCAGTCGCTTGGCGGCGTAGAGCGCCTGCATCGTCTCCTTCGGCGAGAGCAGCGGTGCGTAGTCGTCGGGCAGGACGCGCTCGAGCTCGGCGTAGTCGCCGATGCCGGGCCCTGCGAGGTCGGCTTCCTTGGCCACGGTCATGACGCCTCCGATCGTCGGGGATGCACTGATCGTGGCGCGGTGGGCGTGGCGGGCCATCCGGGCTTCGTCTGATCGGCTGTGCGGCCTTTCCCCGATGCCGCCCGGGCTTGCCTGGCCGAGGCTTGCCGCATGAGGACCATGCCGGCTCTTCGCAAGCTTGCGCGCGAGCCCGGGCTGCGCCTAGTCGAGGTGCCCGTGCCACAGCCCGACAAGGACGAGGTGCTCGTGCGAGTCGAGGCCGCGAGCGTCTGCGGCACCGACCTGCACATCGAGCGCTGGGACGAGTGGGCGCAGCGACGGATCGCGCCGCCGCTCACGCTCGGCCACGAGTTCGCCGGCACCGTCGTCGAGACGGGCAGCGCGGTCCGCCAGGCCAAGCCGGGTGACTACGTCTCGGCCGAGAGCCACGTCACCTGCGGCGCGTGCTTCCACTGCCGCACCGGCAACGCGCACATGTGCGAGCAGACGCAGATCCTCGGTGTCGACCGCGACGGCGCCTTCGCGTCCTACGTCTGCATTCCCGAATCCGTCGTCTGGCAGAACGACCGCGCCAAGCTGCCGCCGGAGATCGCGGCCCTGCAGGAGCCGTTCGGCAACGCCGTCTTCGCGACCGGCGAGCAGGAGCTGACCGGCCGCTCGGTCGCCGTGCTCGGCTGCGGGCCGGTCGGGCTGTTCGCGATCGGGATCGCGCGCGCCTCGGGCGCGGCCGTCGTGCTCGCGGCCGACAAGACGATCTTCCGGCTCGACCTCGCGCGCCGGATGGGCGCGAGCGCGGTGGTCGACGTCGACGCCGTCCAGGACGAGGCCGGCTGGTTCCTCGAGCACCACGAAGGGCTCGGCTTCGACGTCGTCTTCGAGATGTCGGGCGCCGGTCGCGCCGTCGGGGACGCCTTCCGGATCGTGCGCAACGGCGGCAAGGTCGTCCTCTTCGGGATCCCGGAGCGGCCGGTCGAGATCGACGTCGCCGAAGGCCTGATCTTCAAGAACGTGGAGGTGCGCGCCCTCAGCGGCCGCCGCATCTTCGAGACGTGGTACCGGACGCGCTGGCTGCTGGAGAGCGGCGTCGTCGACCTGCGGCCGCTGATCACCCACCGGCTGCCGCTCGAGCGCTTCGAGGAGGCATTCGCGGCGCTCGAGGCCGGAGAGGCCTGCAAGATCGTGCTCCACCCCGGCCCGCCGCACCAGCGTCCGGCCGCGGCCGTCGCCGAGGCGCTCGCGTGAGCGCCGTGCTGGAGCGGGAGCTCGGCGCGGAGCTCGACGGGCTGCGCGAGGCGGGCACGCTCAAGCGCTTTAACGAGCTTCGCTCGCCGCAGGGAGCCGTCGTGGAGATGGCGGGGCGCGGCGAGGTGCTCGTGCTGTCGTCGAACAACTACCTCGGCCTCGCTGCCCGTCCTGAGGTCGTCGGGGCCGGGATCGAGGGCCTGCGCCGGTACGGCGCGGGCACGGCGTCGGTGCGCTTCATCTGCGGCACCTTTGAGCCGCACCTCGAGCTCGAGCGCGAGCTGGCCGGGCTAGTGGGCACGGAGGCGGCGCTCACCTACGTCTCGTGCTGGAACGCGAACGAGGCGGTCATCCCGACGTTGACCGACGAGCGCACCGTGATCCTCTCGGACGAGCTCAACCACGCGAGCGTCGTCGACGCGATCCGACTCTCGAGGCCTGCGCGGAAGGTGATCTACGCGCACTCGTCGCTGGACGAGCTGCGCGCCGGCCTCGCGGCCTGCCCGCCGGGCGCGCGCAAGCTGATCGTGACGGACGGGGTCTTCAGCATGGAAGGCGACCTCGCGCGCCTCCCGGAGATCGTCGAGCTCGCGCGCGAGCACGACGCGGTGGTGGTCGTCGACGACTCGCACGGCACCGGCGTGATGGGCGCGACCGGGCGCGGCGTGGCCGAGCATTTCGACCTGCTCGGGGAGATCGACGTGATCACGAGCACGCTCGGCAAGGCCCTGGGCGGAGCGGCCGGCGGCTTCGTCGCCTCGAGCCGGGAGGTCTGCGAGCTGCTCGCGCAGCGCTCACGGCCGCAGCTGTTCTCGAATGCGCTCCCGCCGACCGTGGCCTGCAGCGCGCTCGAGGCAGTGCGCACCCTGCGGCGCGAGCCGGAGCTGGTCGAGCGGCTGCGGTCGCTCTCGGTGCGCTTCCGCTCGCAGCTGCGCGAGGCCGGGTTCCGGCCGCTCGACGGCGAGGCCGCGATCATCCCGATCATCGTCGGCGAGACCGAGTTCGCGATCCGCTTCAGCGAGCGGCTGCTCGAGGAGGGCGTGTTCGTGACCGGCTTCGGCTTCCCGGTCGTCCCGGAGGGGACGGCGCGGGTGCGCGTGCAGATGTCGGCCGCGCTCGACGAGCAGCAGCTCGACCGCGCGCTCGAGGCGTTCGAGCGGGTCGGCGCCGAGCTCGGCGTCGTCCGCTGAGACAGAAAGGAGAGCTCCCATGCTCCACACTCCCCACCCCAACCCGGCGCTGGCGACATTGCGCGTCGTCGACGCCATGCACCCCGGCCTGATCACGTGCCGGCCGGAGGAGCCGCTCAGGTCGGTCGCCCGCCTGATGTCCACCTATCGCGTGCACGCCGTCTTCGTCACCGAGCACCGCGAAGACGACGACGACCGCTGGGGCGTCATATCTGACGCGGACCTTCTGCGCGCCAGCGAAAAGGGCTCGCTCGACGAGTTGACGGCGAGAGAGATCGCGGCCACGCCTGTGCTGTCGGTCGTCTCCAGCCAGGAGCTGGGCCTGGTCGCGCGGCTGATGGTCGCCCGCAAGGTCTCCCACGTCGTCGTGGTCGAGGGTCATTCCCAGCGGCCGCTCGGCGTGCTCTCGACGCTCGACCTCGCCCGTGCGCTGGCCGGCTTCCCGGAGCGGCATCCCGGCAGGAATTAGGAGGGTTTGACGAAACGCCGACGAGGCCCTCGGGCCGCGCTGGACGCCCCGAGGCGGCGTCCTCAGTCGCACCGATAGCTACGGCTATCGGCACTCCCTGCGTCCTTGCCTCGGAACGACCAGCACACCCCGAGGGCGTGCAGCATTCCGCCAAACCCTCCTAGGGTTCGAGCAGCAAGAGCGCGAGCAGGCCAGCGCGCTCGACGATGCTCGGCAGATGGACGTGCTCGTCACGCGCGTGACCGCCGTCGCCGACGGGGCCGAGGCCGTCGAGGGTGGCGGTATAGAGGCTCGTCGTGTTGGCGTCCGAGCCGCCGCCCACCAGGCCGGCGTCCTCGAGCGTGATCCCGAGCTCGCGCCCCAGACGCTCGGCGGTCGCGAGCAGCCGTCGATTCCGTGGCGTCGGCTCCATCGGCGGGCGGGCGATCCCCCCGCTCACCTCGAGCGAGCATTCCTCCAGCACCGGCCGTAGCGCGCGGATCGCGCGCTCGACCTCTGCCGCTGTTGCGGCGTCGGGGACGCGCACGCCGATGCTCGCGCAGGCTTCCGGCGCGACGACGTTCGTTCGTAGCCCTCCGTCGACGGTGCCGACGTTCACCGTGATGCCGCGCTCGGGGTCGTTGAGCGCGAACAGGCGCTGCACCTGGTGCGAGAGCTCGAGGATCGCGCTAGCGCCACGGTCGAAGCTTGCGCCCGCGTGCGAGGCCCGGCCGCGAACCGTGAGCTCGAAGCGACCGACGCCCTTGCGGGCGATCTTCAGCCGGCCTCGCTCACCTTCGCCGCACTCGAGCACGAAGGCGCGCTCGGCGCCTCGTGCCAGCGGCCTGATCACGCGCTCGGAGTCGAGGCTGCCGAGCTCCTCGTCCGTGTTGACGAGCACGACGGGCGTCAGGGCCGGTGCGATCCCGAGCGCGTGCAGGGCACGGAGCGCGAAGACGAGCTGGACGAGCCCTGCCTTCATGTCGTGCGTGCCGGGGCCGAACAAGTCCTCGCCGGCCCGGCGCACGGGCATCTCGGCCAGCGTGCCCAGGGGCCAGACCGTGTCCATGTGCCCCAGCACCAGCTGGAACGGGCCGTTTCGTCGACGAGCGCGAGGGCGCGCGTAGAGGTGGTTGCCGACGCCGAAGCCCGGGACGCGGCGGACGTCGTAGTCGAGCTCGACGAGCTGAGCGGCCAGGATGGCGAAGGGTCCGCGTTGGGCGGCAGGGTCGGTCGACGGGGATTCAGCTGCGACCAGCTGCTCCAGCAGCGCCGCCGGCTCGGGCTCACGGGCGCCCAGCCAGGTGAGCAGGCGCCGCGTGAGCGCCTCGTTCATCGTCTACCTGCTGAAGTCGGGCGGGAGTGGGAAGGCATGGGTCTTCTCGACCACGCCGAAACGCCCGGGCGCGAGGTAGACGAGCGGACGCAGCCCGTGCAGCAGGTCCGAGTCATCCACGTCCGTTCCCCGCAGGGCCGATCGCAGCACGCTCGCCGCGACGATCCGCCCGACGACGAGGCTGTTCTCGCCGAAGCCGTCGACCAATCGGTCGAGCACGCACTCGAGATACAGCGCGCAGCCGCCGACGAGCACGCCGTCGATGGCCTTCGCCGGGAACGTGGGCAGCGCCGCGAGCGTCGGCTTCGACCTGTTCGCCGTCCGCCCGCCCGCCGACAAGCTGGCGTCGAGGATCCGGTCGGCGCCAGGAAAGCTAACCGTGAACTCCGGGTGCAGCATGAGGTTGCGGAATGTCGCGTGACGCGGGGTGCAGACGAAACCGAAGTAGTTCTCCCAGCCGAGCGGCAGGGCCAGGTGCTTCGGGGCCAGGTCGTAGCCGTCGCCCTCCTTCGTCCCCACGAGCACGAGCGGCGCGACGGTGAAGAACCGCTCCCAGATCGGCGTTGCCGTCGACAGCTCGACGAGCTCGGTGTCCGCCGCGGTCGTGCTCACGGCCGCCCATGCCCGGCGACCGTTCCCGGCTGCGCCTCGTAGCCCTCGAGGAAGGCGCCTTCTGCTTCGAACCGCGCCTGGAAGAAACGGAGGTGCTCGGGCTCGTAGGTCATCCGCAGGCCGGGGACCCGAGCGCGACGCTCGAAGACGTCGGTGACCACGTCGGCGACGTAGGCCAGGTGCTCCTGGGTGTAGACCCGCCGCGGGATCGTCAGGCGGACGAGCTCGAGCCCGTCGTAGGGCTCGTCGCCGTGCTGGCCGGAGACGATGCCGCGCTCCATCGAGCGCACGCCGCCGGCAAGGTAGAGCGCGGCCGCCAGCGCCTGCGCCGGGAACTCCGCCTGCGGCAGGTGCCGCAGGAATCGCTTCGCGTCGAGGAAGACCGCGTGCGCGCCGATCGGCACGACAATCGGGATCCCGCGCTCGAGCAGCAGGCCGCCGAGGAAGGCGCTCTGCGAGACGTAGTGGCGGACGATCGCCTCGTCGGCCGACTCGCGAATTCCCTGTGCGAGCGCCTCCATGTCGTGACCGGCGATGCCGCCGTAGTGCGGGAAGCCCTCGTAGATCACGACCTCCTCGCGCGCCCGTCCGGCGAGCTCGTCGTCGGTCAACGCGAGGACGCCGCCGATCGGAACGAAGTGGTCCTTCTTGGATGAGAAGACCGCGCCGTCGGCGAGCGAGGCGATCGCGGCGATCACCCCGGCGAACGGGGTGGAGGCCCTGCCGGGCTCGCGGTCGCGGACGAAGAGCGCGTTCTCCGAGATTCGCGTCGCGTCCAGGATCAGCGGCACGCCGTGCCTGCGCGTCAGCTCGCGCACGGCGGTCAGGTTCTCGAGCGAGAACGGCTGACCGCCCGCCATGTTGAGGCAGGCCTCGACCCGGACGAAGGCGATCCGCTCCGGCGCGGCGGCCTCGAGCACGTGGCGCAACTTCTCGAGGTCGACGTTCCCCTTGAACGGGTGCGTCGAGGTCGGGTCGCCCGCCTCCGGGATCGAGACGTCGACCCAGGTGCCGCCCGCCAGCTCGACGTGCTCGCGCGAGGTAGTGAAATAGAGGTTCGAGGGCACGAGCAGGCCCGGCCGGACGAGCAGCTTCGCCAGCAGGTGCTCGGCGCCGCGGCCCTGGTGGGTCGGGATCGTGTGGCGGAAGCCGTAGACGTCGCGCACTGCCCGCTCGAGGCGGAAGAAGCTACGCGAGCCCGCGTAGGCCTCGTCGCCGAGCTCCATCGCGGCCCGCTGCTCCTGTGAGAGCGCGGAGGTGCCACTGTCGGTCAGTAGGTCGATGTAGACGTCCTCGGAGCGAAGCAGGAAGGTGTTGTAACCGGCGGCCTCGAGTGCGCGCCTGCGCTCTTCCGCGGGCCGCAGCGAAACCGGCTCGACCACCTTGATCTTCCAGGGAGGAGGAGTCGTCACTCCCTGATCCTCATCCCGCGAGACCCGCGGGGCATCCGGGGATTCCCGCCTCTCCGCGCGGCC
This sequence comes from uncultured Actinomycetes bacterium, assembly GCA_963772975.1. Classification (GTDB taxonomy): domain Bacteria; phylum Actinomycetota; class Thermoleophilia; order Gaiellales; family Gaiellaceae; genus AC-32. The sequence continues at coordinate 5,325 of CAVYZH010000010.1, read as the reverse complement.
GACTACTGAGGCGTAAGGACTTCGTAAGGCACGTCCGGAATGCCTGGATCCGGCCAGAGTGGCGGCTAGCATCCATTGGATGCCAACCGCTGTTGTGACCGGCGGAGCCGGGTTTCTCGGCTCCCACCTGTGCGAGTACCTGCTCGGCAAGGGGTACCGCGTCATCTGCGTCGACAACCTCGAGTCCAGCTCGCTGGAGAACCTCGAGCACCTGCGCGACGACGCCTTCGTCTTCCTCAACCACGACATGGTCGACCACCTCGAGGTCGACGAGCCGGTGGACGTCGTCTACCACCTCGCCGCGCTGGCGAGCCCGATCGACTACCTGCGCCAGCCGCTGCACTCGCTCAAGGTCGGCTCGTACGGGACGCACCACGCACTCGGGCTCTCGAAGTGGAAGCGCGCGCGCTTCCTGCTCTTCTCGACCAGCGAGGTCTACGGCGACCCGCTGGTGCACCCGCAACCGGAGAGCTACTGGGGCAACGTCAACCCGATCGGCCCGCGTGGGGTCTACGACGAGGCGAAGCGCTACGCCGAGGCGCTGACGATGGCCTACCACACCCAGCAGGGCGTGGACACGGCGATCGTCCGGATCTTCAACACCTACGGGCCGCGCATGCGCTCGCACGACGGGCGCGCGATCCCGACCTTCATGCGGCAGGCGCTCGAGAACGCGCCGATCACCGTCTTCGGGCAGGGCGAACAGACGCGGAGCTTCTGCTACGTGGACGACCTGATCCGCGGCCTCCACCTGCTCGCCGAGAGCGACGAGCACCTCCCGGTCAACCTCGGCAATCCCGAACGAGTTTTCGATTCTGGAACTTGCGCAAACAGTTATCCGACTCACATCGTCAAAGAGCGAGATCGTCTACGAGGCGCTTGCCCGTGGACGATCCGCAGGTTCGTCAGCCAGACATCACCCGAGCCAGGCAGGTGTTGGGCTGGGAGCCTGAAATCCAGCTCGAAGAGGGGCTCAGGCGGATGTTGCCGAGCCTCGGAAGGGAGCCACTTGGGGTCTAAACGAATCTGCATCGCCCTGATCATGATCGTCCTCTGCGGCGTCGCTGCGACGGCCAAGCCAAACCCGGCGAAGGCCGCCGGCGGGATGCTCGTGGGAATCTACGACCCGGTTCAGCCGCTGGCGGCGCCGGACGCTACGTTCAAGACGCTGGTCAGCCTGCGCGCCCAGATCATCCGTCTGAACCTGGACTGGAATCTGATCGCCACCAAGCAGCCGGAAGCCCCGACCGATCCGGCCGACCCGGCCTACGACTGGTCGACCTACGACCGCGCCGCGCTGAACGCGGCGAAAAACAAGATCCAGGTGCTGTTCACCATCTACGGCACCCCGCGCTGGGCGCAGAGCGGCAAGAAGGGCGTCAACCGGGCGCCGACGAACATGAAGAGCCTGCGCTACTTCGCGCTGGCCGCGGCAAAGCGTTACAGCGGCTCGTTCAAGCGTGAGGACGGCACGAAGCTGCCGGCGGTCCGGAAGTGGCTCGCCTGGAACGAGCCGAACAACCCGATCTTCCTGCAGCCGCAGTGGCAGAAGGTCGGCAGGGGCTACATCCCGATCGCGGCGCGCAACTACGTCGGCATCTGCACCGCGGTCTTCACCGGCGTCCACTCCTCGCACCTGAGCAAGGAGGTCGTCGCCTGCGGCGCCACCGACCCGCGTGGCAACAACGCTCCCCGCAGCAACCGGCCGTCGATCTCGCCGATCGCGTTCCTGAACGCCCTGCACAGGTACGGGCTCAAGCGCCGTGGCTTCGACGTCTACGCGCACCACCCGTACTACGGGCGCCCGAACGAGTCGCCGAGCACGATGCCGAAGGACAAGCAGACGGTCACGCTGGCCAACATCTCGGTGCTCACCAAGCTCCTGAGCAAGTGGTATGGCAACAAGAAGCTCTGGATCACCGAGTACGGCTACCAGACGCGCCCGCCCGACAGGTCGTTCGGCGTCACCTGGGTCAAGCAGGCGCAGTACCTGACGGAGGCGTACAAGCTCGCCCGCAAGAACCCGCACATCACGATGATGCTCTGGTTCCTGCTCCGCGACGAGGGCCGGCTGAGCGGCTGGCAGTCGGGTCTCTTCACCGTCGGCGGGAAGAAGAAGCCCGCTTACGACGCGTTCCGCCGCCTGCCACACTAGGACACGTGGCGACACCGACATCGCAACCGGGGCGGGGCCGAATCCCCGCCCCTGTTGCAGAGGACGACGCGCCGGTCCGGATCGTCAGCGACATCCGGGCCGGTGCGCCGTTCCTGCTCACGCGGGCGCAGCTGCTCGTGGCCGCCCGCCGCCTCGCCAGCATCACCGCGCTGGTCTGCGTCGACCTTGGCGGGCTCGTGCTCGGGCTCTACGCGGCACTCGTGGCGAGGGAGCTGTACTACGGGCGCGAGCCGGTGCTCTGGGGCGTGCTCTGGCGGATCGAGACCGACTGGCTGCCGTTCCTGACGCTCATCACCGTGCTCGTCTTCTCGCAGGCGCATCTGTACGAGGAGCGCGAGCGCCGGCCGGGCTTTGGGCGCGTGCTGTCGTCGCTGATCCTGGTCGCGTTGATCACGCTGGCGTTCGCGATCGGCACCGGGCACCAGTTCACGACCTACGGGCTCGCACCGGCTGCCGTGATCCTCTGTGCAGCCACGATCGCCGTGCTACGTACGAGTTACGAGTTCGTCACGGGCGAGGTGCTTCGCCAGCTGGGCGTGCGGCGCTACGCGCTGCTGGCGGGCTCCGGCGAGAACGTCGCACGCTTGCGCGCCGCGCTGGGCTCGGGCCGCAGCGGGATCGACTACGAGTTCGTCGGCGCCGTCGCGCCGTCGCCCGTGGGCGTTGGCCTGCCGGTGCTGGGCGACGTGCACGACCTGCCCGCGCTGCTCGACCGCGAGCGCGTGGACGAGCTGATCGTGACCGACTCCGACTTCGGCGAGCGCGAGCTGCTGGAGATCGTCGACCACGCCCACCGCCGCGGGGTCGAGGTCCGGATCGCGCCGAAGGCCACCGAGCTGCTGACCTCGCGCGCCGAGTTCGTGCCCGGCCAGGGGATCCCGTTGTTCGAGCTGCGGCCGCCCGCCTTCATCGGGATGGACTGGGTCGTCAAGCGGGCGTTCGACCTGGTCGTCTCCGGGCTCGTGCTGATCGTCGGCATTCCGATCTGGCTGACGATCGCCGCGGCGGTGAAGCTCAACTCGCGCGGCCCGGTCTTCTACCGCGACCGCCGTGTCGGCCTCGGCGAGCAGGAGTTCGGGATGCTGAAGTTCCGCACCATGCGCGCCGACGCCGCCGGTGCAACAGGCCGAGCTCGAGTCCTCGAACGAGGCGGACGGGCCGCTCTTCAAGATCCGCGAGGACCCGCGCGTGACGAACGTCGGCGCCTTCCTGCGGCGGTTCTCGCTCGACGAGATCCCGCAGGTCTGGAACGTCCTGCGCGGCGAGATGAGTCTCGTCGGCCCGCGCCCGCTGCCGCTGCGCGACTACGAGCGCCTCGAAGCCTGGCACCGCAAGCGCTACCTCGTGCTCCCCGGCGTGACCGGCCTCTGGCAGATCTCCGGCCGCTCCAACCTCGGCTTCGACGACCTCGTGCGGCTCGACTTCTTCTACCTCGAGAACTGGTCGCTCTGGCTCGACATCACGATCCTCGCCAAGACCGTCCCCGCAGTGCTGACCGGCCGCGGCGCCTACTGAGGTGGAGCGCGTCCTCGTCACCGGGCCGAACGGATTCGTCGGCGGGCATCTGCGGACGGAGCTCGGTGAGGCGTTCGTGCCGTTCGAGGGCGACGTGCTCGACGCCGTCGGTCTCGCCTCCGCCGTCCGCGACGTTCGGCCGTCCGCCGTCGTGCACCTGGCGGCGCAGTCCTCCGTCGCCGATTCGTGGGTAGACGTGGCCGAGGTCTGGCGCGTGAACGTGCTCGGGACGGTGAACGTCGCCGAGGCGATACGCGCCGAAGCGCCGGATGCCAGGCTCCTCTTCGTCTCGAGCGGCGAGGTGTACGGCAGGCCCGCTCAGGTGCCGACGCCGGAGGATGCGCCGGTTGCTCCCGTTTCGCCCTACGGCGCCTCGAAGGCAGCCGCCGAGCTCGCTTGCCGTCAAGCATCGAGCCTCGACGTAGTCGTGTGCGCGCTCGTTTCCGCACATCGGTCCGCGCCAGGACGAGCGCTTCGCAATCGCGTCCTGGGCGGCGCCAGCTCGCACGACTCGACACGGAAAGCGGCGGCGAGCTCCGCGTCGGCGACCTTGACGTCGAGCGCGACCTGACAGACGTTCGAGACGTCTGCCGGGCATACCGGCTGCTGCTCGACCCCCGAGTTCCGGCGGGGACGTACAACGTCGCCTCCGGTACGCCGGTGCCGCTCAGGCGCGTGCTCGACCTGCTCGTCGAGGCGGCCGGCGTGCAGGTGAACGTCGTTCGCGACGAGGCGCGGCTGCGCCCTGCGGACATTCGCACGGTCGCGGGCGATTCCAGGCGATTGCGCGCCGCCACCGGCTGGCGGCCGGAGATCCCGCTCGATCAGACGCTGCGGGACGTCCTGGATGCCGCGCGCGAGACGGTCGAAAGGGACACAATCCCGACCGCATGAGCGACCGGCGGGCACTCATCACCGGGATCACCGGCCAGGACGGCTCGTACCTGGCCGAGTTCCTGCTCGACAAGGGCTATGAGGTCTACGGCATGACGCGGCGCGCCTCGACGGAGAACGTCGAGCGGATCGGGCACCTGATCGACCGCGTCACCCTGTTGCAGGGCGACCTGCTCGACCCGTCGTCGCTCGACGCGGCGCTCCGCGAGGCCCAGCCGCACGAGGTCTACAACCTCGCGGCGCAGAGCTTCGTGCCGACGTCGTGGAACCAGCCGGTGCTGACCGCCGAGTTCACGGCGGTCGGCGTCACCCGCGTGCTCGAGGCGATCCGCGCGGTCGACCCGGAGATCCGCTTCTACCAGGCGTCCTCGTCGGAGATGTTCGGCAAGGTGCGCGAGGTCCCGCAGACGGAGATGACGCCGTTCCACCCGCGCTCGCCGTACGGCGTCGCCAAGGTCTACGGGCACTACATCACCGTCAACTACCGCGAGTCCTACGACCTCTTCGCGGTCTCGGGGATCCTCTTCAACCACGAGTCGCCGCGCCGCGGGCTGGAGTTCGTGACGCGCAAGATCAGCGACGGCGTCGCGCGCATCAAGCTCGGGCTCGCCGACGAGCTGCGGCTCGGCAACCTCGACGCCAAGCGCGACTGGGGCTTCGCCGGCGACTACGTCGAGGCGATGTGGCTGATGCTCCAGCAGGACGAGCCCTCCGACTACGTCGTCGCCACCGGCGAGGAG
>CAVYZH010000009.1:0-85768 GCA_963772975.1 uncultured Actinomycetes bacterium | reverse complement strand
GCGGGCCTCGCGCAGGCTGTTGCCGATCTCGAACATCTGAGCGGTCGATTGTAGTCCCGATCCCGCGGGATCGGAATCAGCCGATCACATTGAGCACGGCGTACACGGCGAGCGCGATTCCGGCGCTGAGCCCGATGGCAAGCGAGATCAGGCCCAGCAGGCGGCCGACCCGTGCGGCTCCCTCGCCGCCGAGACGGCCTATCGTGCGCTCGATGTTCCGCAGCCCGCGCCGGGCCAGCAGCACCGCCGCGCCGCCGAGCACCGCGGAGCCGCAGGTCGCGCCGGTCGCCTGGACGATCGTCACGCCCTGCAGCTTCCGGGCGGCCACGAAGGCCAGCACCGGCAGGGCGAGACCGAGCAGCGCCAGGACGACCGAGCCGCGCGCCGCGTCGTTTCGCCCCCTCGCGCTACTGCTTCTTGTAAGGCTTTCCATCTGCAGCAGGCGGGACGGTCCGGCCGATCACACCGGCGACGGCCACGAGGGTCAGGACGTACGGCAACGCCTGGAAGAGCACGGCGGCATTGTCGGAGTACACCGGCAGGCGGAACGCGAGCGCGGTCGAGAAGCCGAACAGGAGGGCCGCCGCAAAGGCGCCGAACGGGCGCCAGTTGCCGAAGATCATCGCCGCGAGGGCGATGAACCCGCGGCCCGCGGTCACGTTCTCGTTGTAGGTGTTCAGGTACCCGACGGTCAGGTACGCGCCGCCCATCGCCGCCAGGATCCCGGAGAGGATGACCGCGCCGTAGCGGACCGCGTAGACGTTGATGCCGACCGTGTCGGCAGCGCGCGGGTGCTCGCCGCACGCGCGGATGCGCAGGCCGATCGGCGTCTTGAAGAGCGCGACGTACGAGAGCGGCACGAACAGGATCGCGATCCAAATCATCAGGTTGAGGTGGCCGAAGGAGTCGGCGAAGAAGCTGTGGCTCGAATCCTTCGTGAGGTTGACGGTCGGGATCTGGGAGACCCCGGTGGGGACGTTGTCGCCGTGATAGAGCTGGACGAAGAAGTAGCCGGTGATCCCGAGCGCAAGGAAGTTCACCGCGACCCCGCCCACGATCTGGTCGGCGCGCAAGTGGATTGCGAAGAAAGCGTGGACGAGCGCGAGCGCGCCGCCGGAGGCCATCGCGATCAGGACGCCCCAGACCCAGCTGCCGGTCTTGTCGGCGCCCCAGATGCCCCAGAAGGCGCCCATCAGCATCATTCCCTCGAGACCGATGTTCACGACGCCCGAGCGCTCGGAGAACATCCCGCCGAGCGCGCCGAAGGTGAGCGGCGTGGCGAAGACGAGCATCGAGGCAATCAGGCTGGCCGTGAAGACCTCGTTCAGGTGCGCCGTGCTCGATTGGGTCGCGAGCACCGCGAGGCCGGCGCCGAGCACCCCCGAGGCGATTGCGCCGAAGCCGACCCGGTGGGCGCCGCGGCTGGCGGCGACGATTCCGAACAGGATCGCGACGATCCCGACGAGGATCGGCCAGAGCGGTGAGCGGGCCGCGATCGGCGGGATCGCGAGCACGAAGGCGATCACGCCCAGCGTCAGGCCGACCGTGCCGACGGAGGTCGGCTCGACGAGCCGTGCGCCGCTGCGGCGGACAGTTCCGACGTAGGTGCTCACGGCGAGGCCGCCTCCGGCTCGGCCGCCCGGTCAGGAGTCCGCTGTCGACGTTTCAGCTTCCTGCGGGAGTTCCAGACCGCCAGGATCAGCACATCGGCTCCGACGAACAGCACGACCAGCCCCTGGATCATCTCTGTCAGGTGGCCGGCGAGGCTCGGGTCGATCGTGCCCGACTGGAGCCCGTGCGTGGTGCCGTAGAGCAGGCCGCCGAACAAGAACGCGGCCAGGCCGACTCCAAGCGCGGTGTTCCGGCCGAGCAGCGCGACCGCGATCCCGAGGAAGCCGATCGACGAGGCCTGCACGTCCGTGGTGCCGAAGTGGTAGAGGTAGCCGAGCATGTCGAGGCCGCCGGCGAGGCCCGCGAACGCGCCTGAGATCGCCATCGCCCGGACATAGTTGGTGCGGACCTTGATCCCGCCGTACGCAGCGGCGTCCGGGTTGTAGCCGACCGCCTTCACCTCGTAGCCGAGCGTCGTGCGGTTGAGGATCAGCCAGAAGACGACCAGCGCGCCAATCGCGACGAAGAAGCCGATGTGCAGGCCCTGGAGGTCGGCGTCGCCCCAGAAGACCGGCAGCTTCGCGCTCTGTGCGACGTCGCCGGAGATCGGGATGTCGAGCGGCTTGTTCGCCGCGCCCTGGAGCGGGCCACCCTGCTGGAAGATGTAACTCCCGATCCAGTAGGCGATCCAGTTGAGCATGATCGTCGTGATCACCTCGTGGGCGCCGGTGGTCGCCTTCAGGAAGCCGGCAATCCCCGCCCAGATCGCGCCTGCGGCAGCCGCGCCGGCGACCGCGAGCAGGATGTGGGCCGGCCTCGTCATGTGGACGAAGGAGATGCCAACCCAGTTGGCGACGTAGAGGCCGACCAGGTACTGGCCGTTGCCGCCGATGTTGAACATCCCGCAGCGGAAGGCGAACGCGACGGCGAGACCCGTCAGGATCAGCGGCGTCGTCTGCAGCAGCGTTTGGCTGAAGTTGTAGGCGGCGGTGTTGGCGACGTCGGTGTTCGTCGGGTGAGCGAGCCAGTTCAAGCCGGCGCCCTTGATGATGTCCCAGTAGGCCTGGATCGGGTTGTGGCCCGTCGACAGCACCAGCAGGCCGCCGATCAGGAAGGCCAGCATCGCCGTCAGCACCGGGACGATGATTCCGCCGCCGCGCTGCCAGAGCGCAAGCCGCGAAGCGGCCGTCGAGGGCGCCTGCGGCTCGCTCACGCGGCCGTCTCCTTGCGGCGGACGCCGAGCATCTCGAGGCCGATCTCCTCCTCGGTCACGCCCGGCTCGTGCTCGCCGACGACCTGGCCCTCGTACATGACCAGGATGCGGTCGGACAGCGAGAGCACTTCGTCGAGCTCGAGCGAGATCAGCAGGATCGCCCGACCCTCGTCGCGCTCTTCGATGAGCCGCCGGTGCAAGTACTCGATCGCGCCAACGTCGAGGCCGCGGGTCGGCTGGGCGGCGACGAGCACCTTCGGGTCGCGCGCGATCTCCCGCGCGGCCACGACCTTCTGCTGGTTGCCACCCGAGAGCGAGCCGCCGGGCGTGTTCGGGCCGCCGCCGCGGACGTCGAACTCCCTGATCAGGGAGCGCGCACGCTCGACCAGGCGCCTCGGAAAGAGCCAGCCGAAGCGCGACGCTGGCGCGGCGTTGTAGTCGTGCAGCGCGATGTTCTCCGCGATCGAGAACTCGAGCACGAGCCCGCGGCGCTGCCGGTCCTCGGGGATGTGGCCGACGCCCGCGTCGAGCATCCGCCGCGCGCTCGGATGCGAAACCACGTGACCGGCAACCGCGACCTCCCCGCTCTCCGGATGGCGCAGGCCGGTGATCGCCTCGATCAGCTCGCTCTGGCCGTTGCCCTCGACCCCGGCGATCCCGACGATCTCGCCGGCGCGTACGGCCAAGGAGACGCTGCGAACCGCCGGCAACCCGCGCTCGTCGTTGACGTGCAGGTCACGCACCTCGAGCAGCACGTCGCCGGCCTCGGCGGGCTTCTTGTCCACCCGCAGGAGCACCTCACGCCCGACCATCAGCTTCGCGAGACCGTCCTCGGTCGCGCCCTCGCGCGGCACCGTGTCGATCTTCTTGCCGCGGCGCAGGACCGTGATCCGGTCTGCGATCTTGAGCACCTCGTTCAGCTTGTGACTGATGAAGATGATCGAGGTGCCGCCCTCCTGCAGGCTCTTGATGATCGCGAAAAGCTCGTCGGCCTCCTGGGGCGTCAGGACGGCGGTCGGCTCGTCGAGGATCAGGATGTCGGCGTCGCGGTAGAGCGCCTTCAGGATCTCGACGCGCTGCTGCTGGCCGACGCTGATGCTCTCGACCTTCGCCGTCGGGTCGACGGTGAGGCCGTACTGGGCCGAGATCTCGCGCACGCGCTCGACGGCCTTGCCGTAGTCGAGCAGCACGCCGGCCTTGGTCGGCTCGACCTCGAGCACGATGTTCTCGGCGACCGTCATCACCGGGATCAGCATGAAGTGCTGGTGCACCATCCCGATCCCGCGGTCGATCGCGTCCTTCGCGGAGTTGAAGACGACCTTCTGGCCGTTCAGCAGGATCTCGCCCTCGTCGGGGCGGTAGAGGCCGTAGAGGATGTTCATCAGCGTCGACTTGCCCGCGCCGTTCTCGCCGAGCAGCGCGTGCACCTCGCCCTTGCGCAGGTCGAGGTCGACGTGGTCGTTCGCAACGACCCCGGGGAACCGCTTCGTCACACCCCGCATCTCGAGGACCGTGGAGGCTTCCACCGCGGCTGATTCTATGGAGGTACGGCGGACGGGTGCTACAGGGTGGCGGGGACCTTGACGTCGCCGTCGATGATCTTCTGCTTCAGCTCGTTCATCTTGTCGATGAACTCCTTAGGGACGGCCGGATTGATCTTGCCGACCGTCATGCCGCCGTTCTTCAGGTTGAAGAGCAGGTTGCTGCCGCCCCTGAACTTGCCCTCGGTGACCTGCTTGGTGGCCTGAAAGACGCCGTTGTCGACGCGCTTCACGCCGGAGGTGAGTACGCGCTTGGCGTCGTTGTACTGGTCCTTGTCGACCCCGATTCCCCAGATCCCGGCGGCGTCGGCGGCCTTGAGCGTCCCGAGCCCGCAGCCGCCCGCGACCTGGAAGAGCACCTGCGCGCCCTGCGAGATCTGGTTCTCGGCCACGGTCTTGCACTTGTCCGAGGCGACGAAGTCCTGCGAGTAGCCGATCAGCACCTTGATCTTCGGGTTGAACAGCTTCGCGCAGTACTGGTAGCCGGCGATCCAGATGTCGACCGGCGGGATCTTCAGCCCGCCGACCGCGCCGATCACCTGCTTGCCGCCCTGCTTCTTCGCCATCTCGGCCGCCAGGTAGCCGACGAGACAGCCCGACTCGTTGGCGGCGTAGGTGAGCCCCTCGACGTTCTTGCGGCCATTGAACGGTGTGCCGGTGACGTCGTAGTCGGTGATCGCGAAGTGCAGGTTGGGGTTCCTGGTGGCGACGGTGTTCGTCGCGTCGGCAAGCAGGAAGCCCGCTGAGATGATCAGGGCGGCCCGTTTGCGCACCGCGGTCGTGAGGTTCGGGATGTAGTCCGACGTCGAGTTCGACTGCAGTGGCAGCGTCTTCACCCCGAGCTCGTTCTGAGCCTTGTCGAGGCCTTCCTTCTGCGACTGGTTGAACGAGCGGTCGTTGAACTTGCCGATGTCGCTGATGAGCGCGATCAGCTTGTTCGATGCGGCCGGCGTCGAGGACTGCGTCGACGAAGCCTTGTTCCCGCCCCCGCCGCAACCGGCGGCGAGGAGCGCCACGGTGCCGCAGAGACAGAGGATCGCGATCCGCATCACGACGGTGTTCTAACAAAGAAACGGGCGGGCCCGTGGGCCCGCCCGTCAGGTCTAACCGGCTCGAGGTCGCTCTAGAGCTTGGCCGGGACCTTGAGCTTGTGCTTGATGATGTTCGTCTTGTAGGTGTTCATCAGCTTGATGTACGCCTTCGGAACCGTCGGGTTGATCTTGCCGACGCTCATGCCGCCGTTCTTGAGGTTGAAGAGCAGGTTGCCGCCGCCCTTGAACCCACCGTTCTTCGCCTTGTCGATTGCCTGGAAGACGCCGTTGTCGACGCGCTTGACCCCGGACGTGAGCACGCGGCCCGCGTCCTTGTACTGGTCCTTGTCGACGCCGATGCCCCAGATGTGGGCGGCCGCGGCGGCCTTCAGGGTGCCGAGGCCACAGCCACCGGCAACCTGGAAGAGGACCTGCGCGTTCTGGGCGATCATGTTCTCGGCGATCGTCTTGCACTTGTCGGCCGCGACGAAGTCCTGCGAGTAGTCGACCAGGACCTGCGTCCCCGGAACCGCCTTCTGGGCGCAGAACTTGTACCCGGCGATCCAGATGTCGACCGGCGGGATCTTCAGACCGCCGACAGCGCCGATGACCTTCTTGCCGGCCTTCGCAGCCATCTTGGCGGCGAGCACGCCGACCAGGCAGCCGGACTCGTTGGCCGCGTAGGTCAGCCCCATGACGTTCTTGCGCCCGCTGAACGGCGCGTCCTTGGCCGAGTAGTCGGTGATCGCGAAGTGGAGCTTCGGGTACTTCTTCGCGACCGTGTTCGTCGAGTCGGCGAGCAGGAAGCCGGCCGAGATGATGATGTTCGACCGGGACCTGACGGCCTGCGTCAGGTTCGGGATGTAGTCCGAGGTCGAGTTCGACTGCAGCGCCTTGATCTTCACGCCCAGCTTCGCGTGCGCGCGTGTCAGCCCTTCCTTCTGGGACTGGTTGAAGGAACGGTCGTTGAACTTGCCGATGTCGCTGACGAGCGTGGCCAGGTACGTGGCCTTGGCCGCCTGCGGGGATGCCTGGCTCGAGCTGCTACCGACCAGCGCGGCGAGCCCAGCCAGCACCGTCACCACAACCAGCGCGGCAACGATGGAAATACGACGTGAAACCCTCACTTGCCCTCCCTGATTTAGAAATCTGGAATTTGTAACCAGATTGAAAGACGAGCGATGCTAACCCGAAGTTAGGCCGATTGCATAGGCCGAACGGCCGGTATTGGCGGGTATCGAGTCCTAGACCACGTCGCTCAACTGCGGCAGCGACGACGCGTCCACCAGCACCCGTCGAGGCTTCGAGCCTTCGTAGCCCGAGATGATGCCCCGGCGCTCGAGCATGTCGATCAGGCGGCCGGCACGGGTGTAGCCGACGCGCAGGCGCCGTTGCAACAATGAAACCGAAGCGGTCTGGGTCTGGACGACGACCTCGATCGCCTTTTCGAGCAACGGATCCTCGTCCGGATCGAAATCCCCGTCCGCGTCCGCGCCCTCTTCACGTCCGGCCTCGGGCGCCTCCAGCAGCGACTCGTCCAGCTCCTGGGCGCGCTGGGCGCGGCACTGCTCGACGATCAGGGCGATTTCCTCCTCGGTCACGAACGCGCCCTGGAGCCGCTGCAGGCGCGAGGTGCCGAGCGGCTTGAAGAGCATGTCGCCCTGCCCGAGCAGGCTCTCGGCGCCCGCCTGGTCGAGGATCACGCGCGAGTCGGTCTGACTCGAAACGGCGAATGCGATCCGGCTGGGCACGTTTGCCTTGATCATCCCGGTGATCACGTCCACCGAAGGCCGCTGGGTGGCGAGCACGAGGTGGATCCCGACCGCGCGGGACTTCTGCGCGAGGCGAATGACGGCGTCCTCCACTTCCTGCGGCGAGATCATCATCAGGTCGGCGAGCTCGTCGATCACGACGAGCAGGTACGGGAGCTGAGGCTCGCCGCGGGAGCGGAAGGCGCGGTTCGCCTCGGCCAGGCTGCGGGCGCGCACCGCCGAGAGGCGCTCGTAGCGGCGCTCCATCTCGGCGACGACGTTGCGCAGCACCGAGGCTGCCTCCTTCGGGCTCGAGACGACCGGCGTCAGCAGGTGCGGGATCGACTCGTAGTAGTTGAGCTCGATCCGCTTCGGGTCGATCAGGATCATCCGCACCTCGTCGGGCGTCGAGCGAAGCAGCACGGAGGTGAGGATCGTGTTGATGCAGCCCGACTTGCCCGAACCCGTCGTGCCGGCGATCAGGATGTGCGGCATGCGCGCGAGGTCGGTCCAGACGGACTGGCCCGAGATGTCCTTGCCGAGCCAGACCGAGAGCGGGCTCGAGGTCGGCGGCAGGTCGTCGTAGATGTCGCCGAGCGTGACGAGGTTCGGGCTCGTGTTCGGCAGCTCGACGCCGACGGCCTGCTTGCCCGGGATCGGCGCGAGGATGCGGATCTCCGTCGTCGCCAGCGCGTAGGAGAGGTCGTCCTTGAGGCCTGCGACCTTGGAGACCTTCGTCCCCGGCGCGAGCTGAAGCTCGTAGCGCGTCACGCGCGGGCCGGAGATCTGGCCGATCACGGTCGCGTCGACGCCGAAGTTGGCCAGCGTCTGGACGAGCGCCTCGGCGACGCGGGCGGAATGGTCGGCATCAGGGCCGGCGCCCGGAGCGGAACGGCGCAGGAGCGCGCGGTCCGGCAAGCGGTACTCGGCCTGCGGCTCGACCGTGACGTCGAAGAGGCTCTCCTGGTCGGGCTCGTCCTCCTGCGGGAACCCGGGCGGGCCTTGGGAGACCAGCTCGGGAAACTCGTTCACGACGTCCACCGGCGGTGCGAGCGGGGCCGGCGGCGCGAGGGGGGCGAGCGGGACAGCGCTCTCCAGCACCTGCAGTCGCGGCTCGGGCCGGCGCGGCGGGATCGTCTTGCGTGCTGCGCGGTGCACGGCCCGGCCTGAGGAGCGGAGCATGGCGCCCGCCGAGGCGCCGGTCACGAGCAGGGCGCCCGCGAGCAGCGTCAGGATTCCGGCGATCGCGACGCCTGTCGACCCGATCGCCAGCGCGAGCCCGCCGCCGAGCAGCGTGCCCACATAACCGCCCTGGTCCTTGCCGAGCGTGATCATCAGGCCGCACGCGAGCACGAAGAGCCCGGTCCGGAACGGGCGCACGTCGACGAGGTCGCTGCGGGTGACCATCAGCGCGCCCACGATCGCGAGCGCAGCCGGCAGCCCGAGCGTCGCGCTCCCGATCAGCGCGTCGAGGCCCTCCCCGATCCAGAGCCCGACGTAGCCGCCGTTCCAGTCCGCCCAGACGACGAACCCGAGGAACACGCCCAGCGCAAGCAGGGCGAGCCCGACCAGCTCGGGATGCTGGTGCCCCTCGGCCTTCTTCGCCCCACGCTTGCGCCGTTTGACGCGCGAGGGCACACGCGGCCTGAGGGTGCGCTTCTTGCGACGGCGCGCCATCGTCGCTGCTGCTTCGCCGCGCCCCGGCGCTTCCCTTTGCTACCGGCGCTTCTTGAGCTTCTGCGCCTGGCGGCGCTGCTGGCGGTTCATCGGCTCGGGGATCGCGCCCTCCTCGCCCGCTGCCTCGATCCAGGCGCGCCGCTCGCCGGCGCTCAGGCGGGACATTGCCGCCTGCGCCTTCTGCGGATCGTGCTGGACTCCGCTGCGCTCGAGCTTCGCGATCGCGCTCGCGAGCTCCGGGTTCTTGCGCTCCAGGTTGGCCTTCGACGCCTTCTGCAGCCACCGTTTGAGGAACGGCACCTTCATCAGCGCCATTGCCATGGGGCGCACGTAGCGGCCGCCCTGCACGCGCGCGAGCACGTTCAGGGCGACCAGCAGGAGCAGCAGCCCGACCAGGATGTAGACCGGGATCAGCAATGTGACGATGTCGGCAATCACGGCCGCTTAGCCTAGCCGGGCGAGCCGCTGTTGGAGCAGGTCGACGAAGCCCTCGGGGTCGATCCCGACGGCGACGTTGGCGGTCGGCTCGAGGCCGGTTCGGCGCCAGAGGTCGACGACCGTGCGGCCCCGGCAGAGCTCCGACTCGGTGTCGATGCGCACGTTCAGGCGCTCGAGCTCGAGCAGCGTAGGGTCGATTACGTGGGCGACCGCGACCGCGTCGTGGATCGGCGAGCCGTCCCAGCCGTAGACCGAGCGGTGGAAACCGCCGTAAAACTCGAGCAGCTCGGCCACGACCTCGCCGATGCGGCCGGCTCCTCGCAGTTGGTCGGGGTTCACCAGCGCTTTGTGAGTCACGTCGAGCCCGACCATCGTCACGTCGAGCCCGCTCGCGAAGACGCGCTGTGCGGCCTCCGGGTCGGCCCAGATGTTGAACTCGGCCGCGGGCGTGACGTTGCCCTCGGCGATCGCGCCGCCCATCAGCACGATCCGCTCCGGCTTCGCCTCCGGGTAGCGGGCCAACAGGAGCGCGACGTTCGTCAGCGGGCCGGTGGCGACGAGGGTCGCGCCCTCGATTCGTTCGGCCAGGAAGTCGACCGCGTGCTGAGGCGACGGATCGGCCTGCGGCGGCGGCAAGGTCGGGGCCGTCGAGGCCGGTCTCGCCGTGTACGTCGGCGGCGACACGCGGCTCACGCACCAGCGGGCGCCCAGCGCCCGCGGCGATCGGGATCTCCGCGCGGCCTGCCAGCTCGAGCACGCGGATCGCGTTGGCGGTCGTCTTCTCCAGCGTCTGGTTGCCGGCGACCGTCGTCACCCCGCGGAGCTCGAGCTCGTCGCTGCCGAGCGCGAGCAGGAGCGCGATCGCGTCGTCGTGGCCGGGGTCGCAGTCGAGCAGGATCGGAAGGCTCATCGCCTACCTTCTAACGGAAACGGCATCGACTGGTCATTTCAGACGGACGCGCGGGGAACCCGCGCGTCCTGAGACGGCATCGCAAGCGATGCCTCACCCGAGCATTGCATCGACTTCCGCCGCGGTCGGCAGCGAGGGCTGCGCGCCTGCCCGCGACGCCGCAATGGCTCCCGCGGCACAGGCACGGCGCAGCGCCTCCTCGCGGTCTCGCTCCTCGAGCAGTGAGACGACCAGGCACGCGGTGAACGCGTCGCCGGCGGCTGTGCCGTCGACCGCCTGGACCACGCGGAGCGGCGGCGCGGACGACCTCCTGCCCGTCCTCGATCAGGACCGCGCCTTCCTCGCCCAGCGTCAGCGCCAGCAGGGCCGGTGTCTCGGGCAGCGAGTCGAGCTCGTAGCGGTTGACGACCACGAGCTCCGCGACCCGCACCACCTCGGCCGGGATCGGGCGCGCGGGCGCCGCGTTGAGGAAGAAGCGGTCGGCGCCCTCCGCAGCCGACACGACCGTCTCGTCTGCGACCTCGAGCTGCGCCAGCACGTTGCCGCCCGCCTCGACGCGGCCGACCTGGACGTTCGCGCCCGGAGCGACCACGATCACGTTCTCGCCCTCGGCGTCGACGAGGATCACCGCCACGCCGGTCGCGTCGCCGAGACCGAGCTGGAAGTCGACGCCAGCCTCGCGCATCCCGGCGAGCGCCTCGTCGGCGAAGGAGTCCTCGCCGACCGCGCCAACGAAGCCGACGCGCGCTCCGAGGCGAGCGGCCGCGACCGCCTGGTTCGCGCCCTTGCCGCCGGGATAGCGGGCGAACGTCGCATCGGTCAGCGTCTCCCCCACCCGCGGCAAACGCTCGCTGCGCGCGACCAGGTCGAGGTTGACGGACCCGACGACGGTGAGCTCAGGCGGCAAGCGCGCGCAGGTCGTCCACGGCCCGGCCGAGCAGGTTCTCGCGCAGGTCGAAGAGGCCGGCCCAGAGCGAGGACCGGTCGGGCGCGGAGCGGATCCGGGCCGCGTCGTCGAGGCCCGCCAAAGCACGCAGGAAGACCGCCAGCTCGAGGTATGCCTGGGCAACCCGTACCGACGAGCAGCGCACGCCCGCGCGGTGCAGCACCGGCTGCCACTCGATCAGCTCGGCGGCGCCGGGCGCGCCGTACCAGGAGCGACCCTCGGCGCGCTCGGGCTCGAGCTCGAGCAGGTAGCGCCCCAAAGGCCCTTCAAGCCCGGCGAGCGCCGTCTCCGCCCGGTCGGCCGCGCGGCGCAGCGCCGCCTGCCGTCCGCCGGGTGTGGAAGGAGCGGCGTCCCCGCGGCTCCAGCGCTCCAGCAGCCGGCAGAAGGCGAGCGAGGCGGCCGAGGCCGCGTTCAGCTGCCGGATCAGCCGGTCGGCGGTATCCGGCTCGGCGGCGTTGTCGATCAGCACGTCGGCCCAGCCAGGCTCGGCCCGGAGCGTGCTCATACCTCGACCACCACCGGGAGGATCATCGGCCGCCGCTTCGTGCGGTCGTAGATCAGCTGCCCGAGCCCGTCGTGCAGGTGCTCCTGCAGCAGCTTGATCTCGGTCACGTTGTCCTTGACCAGCTCGTCCAGCACTCGCTGGGCTTCTTCGCGCATCTCCTCGAGCAGCGGCTCGCCCGGCTCCGCAAACCCGCGCGCGATCAGCTCCGGCCGGCTCGCGACCGAGCCGTTGGCCCCGCCGAGTGTGGCGACCACGATCAGCACGCCGTCCTCGGACAGGTGCCGCCGGTCGCGCAGCGCGACGTCCTGCACGTCGCCGACGCCGAGGCCGTCCACGAAGGTGACGCCGGCCTCGATCTGCCCGGTCAGGTAGGCGCCCGACTCGTCGAGCTCCACCACGGAGCCGTTCTCGGCGAGCACGATCCGGTTTTCGGGGATCCCGCCCTCGACCGCGAGCCGCGCGTGGGCCGCGAGCATGCGGAACTCGCCGTGCACCGGCATGACCGACTTCGGCCGCACGAGCCCGAGCATCGTCCGCAGCTCCTCGGCGTGGCCGTGGCCGGAGACGTGTACCGGCGCGATCTCCTGGTGCAGCACCTCGGCGCCGTTCTTGGCCAGCTGGTTGATCGCGTCGTGGACGGCCAGCTCGTTCCCGGGAACCGGCTTGGCCGAGATGATCACCGTGTCGCCGGCTTCGACCGACACGTCGCGGTGGTCGCCGTACGCGATCCGAACGAGCGCCGAGAGCGGCTCGCCCTGGCTGCCGGTACAGAGGATCAGCACGTCGCCGCGCGCGTAGTCGTCCAGCTCCTTCGGCTGGATGATCGAGTCGTCGGGAAGCTCGATGTAGCCGAGGTTCCGCGCGATGTTGATGTTCTTGCGCATCGAGCGCCCCACGACGCAGACCTTGCGACCGGCCTCGATCGCCACGTCGGCGGCCTGCTGCATGCGGTGCACGTTCGAGGCGAAGGAGGCGACGAGGATCCGGCCGGTGCGCAGCGGGATCAACTGGCGGAAAGCCTCGCCGACCAGCCGTTCCGAGCCGGTCACGCCCGGGCGCTCGGCGTTGGTCGAGTCGCCGAGGAAGAGGTCGACACCGCGGTTGCCCAGCTCGGCCAGCCGGCCGACGTCGGTGCGCAGCCCGTCGACGGGCGTGTGGTCGAGCTTGTAGTCGCCGGTGTGCAGGATCCGGCCGCCGGGCGTGTCGAGCACGATCGCGACCGCGTCCGGGATCGAGTGCGCGACGCGGATGAACTCCGCCGTGAACGGCCCGAGCTCGACCGGCTCGCCCTCGGGATCGGCCTCGCGCAGCTCCGTTGAGCGCAGCAGGCCGTGCTCGTCGAGCTTCGACTTGATCAGCCCGAGCGTCAGCCGGGTCGCCCAGACCTCCTGGACGCGCGCCTCGCGCAGCAGGTACGGCAGCGCGCCGACGTGGTCCTCGTGCCCGTGCGTCAGCAGCACGGCGCGCACCGGCTTGTCGCGGTCGACCAGGTACGAGAAGTCGGGCAGGATCAGGTCGACGCCGAGGTGCTCGTCACGCGGGAACGCGAGCCCGGCGTCGATCACGACCGCCTCGCCGTCGGCCTCGATCACGGTCATGTTCTTGCCTACCTCGCCGAGGCCGCCGAGCGGGATGATCTTGGTGCTTCCTGGCATTGACCCAGTGTAGGACTTCGCAGGGTTAACGGGTTTGGGCGTGGAACCCGATAGACGCCAGATGCGGCTTTCCATGCTCGCCTACGCGACGGTCGCGGCCGGTCTCGGTGTCACCGTGGCCGGAGCGATCGCTGCTGCAGGCCGTCCGCTGACGGCGCTGGCGCTGTTCGGCGCGGCCGCGCTGGCCGCAGAGCTGCTCGAGGAGCCCGAGAGCGCCCGCATCCGTGAGCCGCTCGGGCCGGGAGTATTCCGCGTCGCCTCGGGCGTCGACCTCGCAGCGGTGATCGTACTCGGGCCGTGGCGAGGGGCGTTCGTCGCCGGGACGGCGGCGCTGCTCGCCCGGATCGTGCGCGGCTCGTGGCGGCACGCGGCGTTCCAGGCCTCGGCCTTCGCGCTCGCCTCGGTCGCCGCCGGCTACGCCTTTGCTCTCGGCGGCGGAACGGCGGGGCACCTCGCGCTCCCTGACGATCTCGTGCCCCTCACCGCGCTGGCGCTCATCTACCTGCTCGTCTCGCGCCTGTTGCTCCAGGTCGTCGGCGGTCTCGAGGTGCTGCAGCCCGACTTCGCCGCCGCGGCCGCCGAGGCTGGGCTCGGCGCGATCCTCGCGCTCTTCGCACTCGGCCACCCGTGGAACGTGATCGCGGTCGTGCCGGTCGCGCTGGCCGTCAACCAGGCCCACGCGCGCGTGCGACGCTCGCGCCAGGAGACGCTTCATGCGCTCGAGACCTTCGCGAACATCGTCGACGAGCGCGATCCGTTCACCTACCGCCACTCGGTCCGCGTGGCCGGCTACGTCGACTCGCTCGCGCGCGCGCTCGGCATGCCCTACACCGACATCGACCGCCTGCGCTGGGCGGCGCGCCTGCACGACCTCGGCAAGGTCGCCGTCGACGCGGCCGTGCTCAGCAAGCCCGGCAAGCTACGGCCGAACGAGTGGAACACGGTGTGGCGCGCACCGCGCCTCTCGGCTCGGTTGCTGCGCCGCTTCGAGGTCTCCGCCGCCGAGGCCCGGGCCGTCGAGTATCACCGCGAGCGCTACGACGGCCGCGGCTACTACGGGATCCCGGTTGCCGACCAACCGCTGGCCGCCCACTTTCTCGTCGTCGCAGACAGCTTCGACGCGATGACAAGCGACCGGCCGTACCGGCACGGCCTGAGCACGGACGAGGCGCTGGCCGAGATCGAGCGCAACATCGGCACGCAGTTCCACCCGACCGTGGCCAAGGCGTTCGTCGCGCTGCAGCGCGGGCAGGATCCGTTCTCGGCGCTGACGCCGGAAGAGCGGGAGGAGATTCGCGGCGCCTCGACCCCGTACCGCATTGCCGACATCCGCGGCTCACACCGCCTGCGTGAGCGGCCGGAGCTGATCGGTCTCGCGGGTGTCATCGCCGCCCTCGGCGGATTCGGTCTCGACCAACTCTGGCTCGTCGGCCTCGGCCTGGCAGCCGCGGCGGCGGGCTTCGCGCTCCAGGCCTGGTTACAACTTCGGGCAAACCGGCTCGCCCGCGCGCTGGCAGCGGCGCTCGGGGCCGGCGAGCGCTCCCGCGTCTTCGAGGAGCTCGAGCACCTCCTCCGGGACACGGCTCGGAGCGATTGGGTCGCGCTGGTCCAGTGGCAAGAGGACGGGCTCGGCGGCGAGGTCGAGGTCGCGACCGGCGAAGGCCCGTCCGAGATCGCTCTGATGAGTTGGTTGGTGCGCGAGGCCGAGTCGCGCGACGACCTCCTGATCGCCGCAGCGCACGAGCTGGGCGGCGACGGCGCGTACGTGGCGCTCCCGCTCCGGCGCGAAAACAGTGCGCTGACGGGGTTCCTCGTCCTACGCAGCCCCAGTGCGCTCCAGCGTCACGTCGCCACCGCGCTCAACTCATCCCTGGATGCAATCGGGCTCGCGCTGGCACCGCGGCCGACCGAGGACGTACCGGCGGCCGTTCCGAGCGCGGCGACGGGCTGAGCTAGGCGACCCGGCTCGGCTCGAGCAGACGCAGCCGCTCGAGGCAGGAGCGGATCTGCGCGACCTCGTCCTCGCTCGCCTCGACGAGCGGCAGCCGCACGCCACCGACGTCGTGGCCGAGCAGGTTCAGCGCGGCCTTGATCTGGATCGGCCCGGTGACGACGCCGATCAGCTCGTAGGCGGCCGCAAGCTCGTCGTCAAGCTGCCGCGCCGCCTCGGCGTCGCCGGCGCGGAAGCGCTGGATCATCTCCTTGACCTGCGGGCCGACGACATGCGTGTGGACGCAGACGCCGCCGAGCCCACCGAGCTCGACGAAGGGCAGCACGAGGTTGTCGTCGCCTGCATAGAGGTCGAGCCCGAGCTCGACGATGTGCCGGGCTTGGTCGAGGTCGGCGTTGGACTGCTTGACCGCTTTGACGTTGGGAATCTGCGCGAGCTCGGTCATCGTCTCCGGCTCGATGTTGATCACGCAGCGGCCGGGGATGTTGTAGGCGATGACCGGCAGATCGGTGGCGGCGGCGACCGCCTGGAAGTGCGCGACGATCCCGCGCTGTGGCGGTTTGTTGTAGTAGGGCGTGACGACCAGCACGGCGTGGGCGCCCGCCTCCTGCGCCTGCGCGGTCAGCTCGATCGAGTGCGCTGTCGAGTTCGTGCCCGTGCCCGCGACAACCGTCGCACGGTCGCCGACCGCGTCCAGGGCGGCGCGGATCAGCCCGGTGCGCTCGTCATCGGAGAGCGTCGAGGCCTCGCCGGTCGTGCCGTTGACGACGACCCCGTCGGAGCCGTTGTCGACGAGGAATCCGCAGAGCTCGCGGTACCTGTCGTAGTCGACGCGGCCGTCGGCGTCGAGCGGCGTCACGGTCGCGGTCAGGATCTCGCCGAGCACGAAACCATTCTATGCCGCTCCGCCCGCGACCCCTGCGCTCCGGCGTCAGTCGAGCAGCGCGTCCAGGCCGACCGTCAGGCCGGGCGGCAGCGAGCGAAGCCGCTCGAGCGCGAGTAGCACGCCCTGGCACGTAGGCCTCGCGCGAGAAGGCGTCATGGCGGATCGTCAGCAGCTGCCCGTCGCCGCCGAAGAGCACCTCCTGATGCGCGATGAGACCCGGCAGCCGGACCGAGTGCACCGGCACGCCGCCGAGCGCCTCGGCGGTCGCCCGCGCCGTCCCCGAGGGCGCGTCCTTCTTGCCCTCGCCGTGCAGCTCGACGATCTCCGCCCGCGGCAGGTGGCGCGCCGCCTCGGTGGCCAGCCGCATCATCAGGACGGCACCGAGCGCGAAATTCGGCACCACGAGCAACGCGAGGCCCCGCTCGGCCGCCTCCGCCCCGAGCGGCGCCGGGTCCCAGCCGCTCGTCCCGACCACGCACGGCACGCCCTGCTCGAGCGCCGCACGGACGTTCGCCTCGACGGCCACCGGAGCCGTGAAGTCGACCATCGCCTCGGCCTGATCGAGCTCGACCAGCTCGTGCCCGGCGCCTTCCAGCGCCGGCGCCAGCACCGAGCCGACCTTGCCGCCGCGGCCGAAGAGGGTGACCTTCACGCGGCGCGCGCGAGCCCGGGGTTCACGTGCTCGATCGCCTCGAGGAAGAGCTCCTCCCGCGGTCCGATCCCGGCGGCCGAGAGCTTCTCCGGCGCGAGCAGCACCTCGGCCAGCTCGGCCAGGGCGTCGGGCTCGACCGCGTCGATCTCGGCCATGATCCGGTCGATCGAAAGCAGCTCGGTGTCGCTGATCAGCGACTTGCCGAGGCGACTCATGCGGTTCGAAGTCGACTCCATCGAGAGCAGGATCCGCCCCTTCAGGTTTTCCTTCGCGCGCTCGAGCTCGTCGGGCCGCACGTTACCGCCGGCGATGTCGGCGATCTGCTCGCTCGCGATCTCGAGGCACGCCGAGACGTTGTCCTCGCGCGTGCCGATGTAGACACCGATCTGGCCGGTGTCGGTGTACTGCGAGGCGAAGCTGTAGACCGCGTAGGCCATGCCGCGCTTCTCGCGGATCTCCTGGAAGAGCCGCGAGGAGGCCGAGCCCCCGAGGATGCCGTCGAGCAGCGAGGCCGCAAAGCGGCGCCGGTCGGTGCGGGCGATCCCGGGCGCGGCGATGCAGACGTGGTACTGCTCGGTGTCCTTGCGCTGGAAGCGCAGGCTCGGCGGCGGCGGCTTGACCAGCGCCGGGCGCACCTTCGGCCCCTTCCGGGCGGCGGCGCTCGCACGGCGCTGCGCGCGCACCAGCGACCGCTCGAAGTCCTCGTGCTTCATGTTTCCGGCGGCCGCCACGACGACATTGCCGGGCACGTACATCGAGCGGTGGTAGGCCGAGATCGAGCGGCGGGTGACGCTCGAGATCACGTCGGCGCGGCCGATCACCGGCCGGCCGAGCGGGTGCGTGCCGAAGGTGGCCTCGGAGATCAGGTCGTGCACCAGCTCCTGCGGCTGGTCCTCGTACATCGCGATCTCCTCGAGCACGACCTCGCGCTCGGCGTCGAGCTCGGCGAAGGCCGGCGCGAAGACCATCTCCCCCATCACGTCGAGCGCGACCCCGAGCTTGTCGTCTGGGACCCGCGCGTAGACGACGGTGTGCTCGCGCGAGGTGGCGGCGTTCAGCTCGCCGCCGAGGCCGTCGAAGGTCTCGGCGATCTCCTGCGCGCTGTAGCTGGCCGTTCCCTTGAAGAGCAGGTGCTCGATGAAATGCGAGAGCCCGGCCTTCGCGTCGGTCTCGTCGCGTGAGCCCGCGCCGATCCAGAAGCCGATCGCGACCGAGCGTACGTGCGCGAGGCGCTCCGAGATGACGCGCTCGCCCGAGTCCAGCTCCGTGAGCACGTACTTCTGCTGCACGGGAGGATCGTACTCGCGCGCACCGCAGCTAGGCTCGCGCCGTGGACTTCGAGGACTCGGTGGAGGCGGCGGTCGAGACGCTGCCGGACGACCTGCGCGAGGCGATGTCGAACGTGGCGATCGTCGTCGAGGACGAGCCGCCGCGCGGCCAACCGCTGCTCGGCCTCTACGAAGGGATCCCGCTCACGGCCCGCACGAGCTACTACGCCGGCGCGGCGCCGGACAAGATCTCGATCTACCGCGGTCCGCTCGAGCGGCTCTACGGCCACGATCCCGAGCTGCTGCAGCGGCAGATCCGCCGCGTGGTGCTGCACGAGATCGCACACCACTTCGGGATCAGCGACGAACGCCTGGTCGAGCTCGACCGCTACTAGCTAGCTCTTCAGTGCGTTGTCGATCGCCGCGGACATCTGCTCCACGCTCGGGATCAGGCCAGGCGCGACCTGCGTGCGCGGGCCCGAGCCCTTCGAGATGTAGACCGTCGGCGTCCCCGAGACGTTATCCGCGGTTGCCTGGGCGTTGAAGCTCTTTACTGCGTCGGCAACAGGGCTGGAGCCATACGCCGTCTTGAATTGCTGGAACTCCATGCCGGGAATACCAACGGCCGCGTCCTCGACGGTCTGGTCGGTCAGCCAGCCGCCGTTCTCCGGCCCCTGGTTGTAGTACAGAATCTGCGCAAGCGTGAAGCCCTGGTTCTGCTGGCCCGCCGCGAACATGCCGCGGGCTCCGTGCTCGGAGTCGGGGCCGATGGCGACGATCGGCCGCGCCTCGACCCGCACCTTCCCCGTCCGCACGTACTTGTCGATGATCGTCGGCATGATCTGGGTCTCGAAGGCCTGGCACGACGAGCACTGCAGGTCGATGTATTCGAGCATCTTCACGGGAGCCGACGCCGAACCGAGGAACATGCCGCTCTGCGGAATCCCGCGCAGGAGGGAAACCGCGGTGCTCGTCTCGGGCAGCGGCGTTGGCGCGCTCTCCTTCGAGGAGCCTCGTGTCAGCACAAGCACCAGCACGACCGCGGCCACGAGGACGACGACAGCGCCGGCCACGCCGCCGATCACGGCCGGCGAGGCTTTGCGTCCCGCGGTGCTCCTAACAGGTGGCCGCGCGACGGCCTGCTGCCGCTGGCGCCGTGCTTGCTTGCCGCTGGTCATGGCTCGCTAACGCTACCCAGAGACGGTGCGGGCAAAGCGGACAGGAGCAGGAAGGCGAAGCAGAGCGCGAACCCGGTGAGCGCGAGCACCGGGATCGTCACGTAGCCGAACTCCTCGATCCATTTGGTCGCGCAGCCGCCCGGGGCCGAGATCAGGCACGCCTTGGCCTGCTCGACGACACCGTTCTCGACCAGCAGGTGGTAGACCGAGACGCCCGCCCCGACGAGCGGCAGGGGCAGCAGATAGCGCGCCACCCGGCGGTCGTTGGCGAGCGCCGCGAGGAGCGTGATGATCGAGAGCGGGTACATGCAGATCCGCTGGTACCAGCAGAGCTCGCACGGGATGAACCCCGCGATCTCGGAGAAGAAGAGGCTGCCGCCGGTCGCGATCGACGAGACGAGGAAGACGCACCAGAGCTCGTAACCCTCGAGCGCGCGGCGCAGCCAGTCGCCCGGCCGGCGCCACCCGACGAGCCAGGCCAGGCCGATCAGGAGCAGCAGCACCGCCAGCACCTGACCCGCGACGCCGAGCGCCGCGAGAATCACGATCACGTCGTGCGTCATCGCGGGGTCTCGAAGACCCGGCTGCCCTTGTAGTCGACCAGGATCGTCGCCTGCCGCCTGCGCTCGAGGACGGTGAGCCGCGCGAAGCCCACCAGCGACATCGCGGCGAGCCCGGCGAGGATCCCGGCCAGGAAGGCGGCGAGCGGCGGCTGTAGCACGAGCGCGATCGCGGTCAGGGCCGCCAGGCCGATCGTGCTCGGGTACGCGGCCTCCGCCAGCCCGTGCCAGCGTCCCTGCATCCGCGCAGCTTCAGGTGCCGGCTCGGGATTCGCGAACTTCGCCCTCGACCGCGCCGGCCGGCCGCCGCCGTACACCGAGAGCAGCACGATCGCGGCGCCGAAGGCGGCCAACCCGAGCGCCGGGCCGAAGTCGACGCCGCGGGCAACGGCGGCACCGACGCCCGCCGCCGCGAGTGCGCCGCGGAGCGCAGCGATCAGGAGCGCCTGCTCTCTCGCCTCGACGAGGGCCGGCGCTCCTGCTCGCGTTTCCACCTCAGCGGTCGCGTCCGCCGCCACGGCCCCGGCCGCCGCCGCGACCTCCGCGGCCACGGTCGCCGTCACGGCGCGGCGGGCGCTCCTCACGCTCGCGCGGAGGCGCGTCCTTCGCCCGCTCGATCAGCTCTTCCGGCTGAACGAGATTGCCGTTCTCGTGCTTGGCGACGAGCTTCAGGCCGATCCGGCCGCGGTCCTTGTCCACCTCCTGGACGATCACGTCGAGCACGTCGCCGCGCGAGATCACGTCCTCGATGTGGGCGACGCGCCCAGGGCCGACGTTGGAGACGTGCAACAAGCCGTCGGTGCCCTTCTTCAGCTCGACGAAGGCGCCGAACTCGGTCGTCTTGACGACGCGGCCGGTGTAGGTGTCCCCCACCTCCGGCTCCTTCGTGATCGACTCGACCGCGGCGATCGCGGCGTTGGCCTTCTCGCCGTCGGTCGCGTAGATCAGGATCGTGCCGTCCTCCTCGATGTCGATCTGGACCTCGTAGTCGGCCTCGAGCGAGCGGATCGTCTCGCCGCCCTTGCCGATCACCATCCCGATCTTCTCGGGGTCGATCTTGACCGAGGAGATCCGCGGAGCGTGCTGCGGGAGCTCGGTCCGGCTCTCCGAGATCGTCTCGGCCATCCGGTCGAGGATGAACTCGCGGGCCTGCTTCGCCTGGGCGAGTGCGTTCCGCATGATCTCCTGCGTGACGCCGGTGATCTTGATGTCCATCTGCAGGGCGGTGATGCCTTCACGCGAGCCGGCGACCTTGAAGTCCATGTCACCGAGGTGGTCCTCGGCGCCCTGGATGTCGGTCAGGATCACGTAGTCGTCGCCCTCCTTGACGAGGCCCATCGCGATCCCGCCAACCGGTGCCTTGATCGGCACACCGGCGTCCTGGAGCGCGAGGGTCGAGCCGCAGACCGAGCCCATCGAGGACGACCCGTTCGACTCCAGCGTCTCGGAGACGATCCGGATCGTGTACGGGAAGTCCTCGAGCGACGGGATCATGGGCTCGAGCGCCCGCTGTGCGAGCGCGCCGTGGCCGATATCACGCCGCTTCGGGCCCCGCATGAAGCCTGTCTCCCCGACCGAGTAGGGCGGGAAGTTGTAGTGGTGCATGAAGCGGCGGTCGGTCTCGAGCGAGAGGTCGTCGATCCGCTGGCCCTCTTTGGCGGTGCCGAGGGTGAGCAGCGAGAGGATCTGCGTCTGGCCACGGGTGAAGAGACCCGAGCCGTGCACGCGTGGTGCGACGCCGACCTCGCAGGTAATCGGGCGGATCTCCTCCGGCTCGCGACCGTCCGGACGGCGCTTGTCGACCGCGATCTTGCGGCGGACGAGCTCCTTGTAGATCGCCTCGGCGGCCTTCTTCACGAACTGGCGCGTGATCGAGTCCTTGACGACCGGCGTGTCCTCGTCCGAGGCGGGCGTCCCGACCGGGAACGGCAGCTGGACCTCGTCCTCGATGCGGCCGAAGAGCAGGCTGCGCTTGGCCGACTTGAGCTCCTTCGAGTCCTGCTCGGCCTCGGTCAGGGCCTTCAGGTCGTCCTCGAACTGCTCGCGCACAGGCGTGATCACCGCTTCGAGGCGCTGCCGCTCGAGAATCATCGCGAGGCTCGAGCGCACCTGGATCTGGCGGCGGATGTCGTCCTCGGTCGAGTCCATCGAGAGTTGCGGCGACAGCTCCGTGACGAGCTCCTCGACGACGGCTCCCGCCTCGCGCAGCCCCTCGGCGCCGATCCGCTCCTGGATCCTCGGGGCGTGCTCACGGTCGAGCTCCTCGGTCAGCTCCGGATCGAGCCACTTGTCCTTGCCGACCTGGCGGCGCAGGTCCTCCTGGGCCTCGCAGATCTTCACGATCTCGCCGTGGGCAAGCTCGAAGGCCTCGAGCATCGTCGCCTCGGGCACTTCGTCGGCGCCGGCCTCGATCATCGTCAGTGCGTCCTTGCTGCCGACGACGACGAGGTCGAGCGTGCTCTCCTCGTCCAACGTCGGCAGGGACGGGTTGATGACGAGCTCGCCGTCGACCCGGCCGATGCGGACGGCCCCGACCGGGCCCATGAAGGGCAGCGGCGAGACCATCAGCGCGGCCGAGGCGCCGTTGATGCAGAGAATGTCGTGCGCGTTGACGAGGTCGGCCGACAGCGTCGTGCAGACCACGTGCACCTCGTTCTTGTAGCCCTTCGGCCAGAGCGGCCGGATCGGGCGGTCGATCATCCGAGCGGTCAGGGTGGCGCGCTCGCTGGCGCGGCCCTCACGCTTGAAGAAGCCGCCGGGGATCTTCCCGGCCGCGTACATCCGCTCCTCGACGTCGACGGTGAGCGGGAAGAAGTCCGCGCCTTCGCGGGCCTCCATCCGCCCCGTCGCGGCGGCGAGCACGACGGTCTCGCCCGTGCGGACGACGACGGCGCCGTCGGCCTGCTTGGCGATCTTGCCGGATTCGAACGTCAGCTCCTGGTCGCCGACGGTGACGGACACCGTTGCGACGCGGGGCTCAGTCGTTGTTGCCATGTGGTTCCTCCACTTCTGAGGGAGAGTGGAGGTTTGAGTCAGCGTCCATGTGGGCGCTCGCTCAAACTTCCACCCTCCGGCGGTTGGTTGTGGTTCGTGGGTCGGCCTACCTCCTCAGGCCGAGCTCCTGGATCAGGGCGCGGTAGCCCTCGAGGTTGCGCTTTTGCAGGTACTGCAGGAGCCGGCGCCGGCGACCGACGAGCTTGAGCAGGCCGCGGCGCGAGTAATGGTCTTTCGGGTGCGTGCGCAGATGCTCGGTCAACTCGTTGATGCGGGCGGTGAGGAGCGCGATCTGCACCTCCGCGGAACCGGTGTCCTGGTCGTTGCTGCCGTGCTTGCCGACGATCTCTTGTTTCGCTTCCTTGGTGAGGGTCAAGTTCGTCCTCCTTTGACGCGACTCCGCTCTCCAAGCCCGCCGCGAGGAAGCAC
This sequence comes from uncultured Actinomycetes bacterium, assembly GCA_963772975.1. Lineage (GTDB taxonomy): Bacteria > Actinomycetota > Thermoleophilia > Gaiellales > Gaiellaceae > AC-32. Next base: position 62,572 of record CAVYZH010000009.1, on the reverse strand, counting down.
ACGCGAGCGGCCGAGAGGCGGTCCTGGCCGGGAAGGGTAGCAACCAGGCCGTTTTCGCGCTCTCCGCTGACGTCGCGGAGGCCACCATCCTCCTCCCCGCTGCGAGCGTATCGAGGGCCGGCGCGCGCATGGTGACAGGACCGGATCGAAACCGTCACGATTTGTCCACAGTGCAGGCGGCGGTGGCAGCGGGGCATCCGGCGACGGTCGAGGCCGGGGTCGAGGTGTTGGAGGCCGGTGGGTCGGCCGCGGACGCCGCGGTCGCCGCGGGCCTGGCCAGCTGCGTGGCCGAGACGGTGATGACGGGTTTGCTCGGCGGCGGCCACGCGCTTTATCACGAGGCTGCCGTCGGCCAGACGCGGAACCTCGACTGCTTCGTCGCGGTGCCTGGCCTCGGCGCCGAGTCGGGACGGCGCACCGAGCTGGTCGAGCTGGAGGTCTCGTTCGGCACCGAGCTCGTGCACTACGCGGTCGGGATCGCGTCGTGCGGCGTGCCCGGGCTGCCGGCGGGGCTCGGCGCGCTGCACGCCGAGCACGGGCGACTGCCGTGGGCCCGCCTCGTCGAGCCGGCGCTGAGGCTTGCGCAGGACGGCGTCGAGTTTCCGCCGGCACACGCAGCCTGCCTGGCGATGCTCGAACCGGTGATGACGATGAATGACGGCGCCGCGATCTACTCGCCGGGCGGCGCCCTGCTGCAGGCGGGCGAGCGGCTACGCCAGCCGGGGCTCGTGCGGGCGCTGGAACTGCTCGCCGACGAAGGCGCGCAGAGCGCGTACGACGGGTCGCTCGGTGCCGCGCTGCTGGAGCTGATGGAGGAGCGCGGCGGGCTCGTGACGCGGGACGACCTCGCGGCGTACGAGGCGACCTGGTCGGAGCCGGCCGAAGTGGGCTACGCAGGCACGCGAGTGCTGACCCGCCCCGGCCTCGCCCCGCTCGCGGACTGCCTGGAGACGCTACCCACGCTTCGCGGGCGACCGCCCGGCGACCGTGCTCTCGCGTTCGCGCGCGCGCTCGACCGGCCCGACCGAGGAGGTGACACGACCAACCTCGTTACGGTCGACCGCGAAGGCAACACCTGCGTGCTCACTTCGAGCCTCGGGCTAGGCGCGGGCGAGTGGCTGCCGGGCCTCGACCTGCACCTGAACAGCATGCTCGGCGAGGCTGATCTGATCAGCGAGCCGCTTCGACCGGGCGAGCGGATGGGCAGCATGATGTCGCCGACGCTCGCGCTCGACGACGACGGGCCGGTGTTGGGCGCCGGTGCCGCCGGCGGCACGCGACTACGCAGCGCGCTCGTGCAGGTGCTGGCGGGCTCGCTCGACGAAGGGCTTTCGGCAGAAGAGGCCGTCGAGCGGCCGCGGCTGCACCCGGCGGCCGGCGTCGTCCACCTCGAGCCGGGTTGGCCCGACGAGGTGGCGAGCGCGCTCGAAGCGGCCGGCTACCTCGTGCGGGTCTGGCCGGAGCGGCACCATTACTTCGGCGGCGTCAGCGTCGTCACGCGGACCGGCGCGGCGGGTGACCCACGGCGGAGCGGCGCGGCAGCTGTTCTCCCTGCCCGCTGACCGGCGACCAGCCGAGGTAGCCACACTCCGGACAGCCTGGGTTCCTCGCGGCCGTGCCACCGCGGCCGGGCTTCGTGTAGATGCTGGAGCACACCAGGCAGCGAACGGACTGGAGCACCTGCAACGAGCGCCCGGTGTCGCGCGTCCTCTCTTCCATGCACAGCAGAGTGCGAAAGGCTGCTGAAACTTGCGCTTAGCTACTTCTGCTCGTTCGGCGTCTCGCTGCGGTCGGCTGCAATCCAGCCGACGCTGCCGCAGACCGGACAGGGATCGGCCTGGGCCGTGTCTCGCGGGAGCCGGTACTCGGTCCCGCAGTCGAGGCAGCGAACGAGCTCACTCCGCTCGGTGGGCGCACGTTGCTCCATACCCGAGCCAGATGCGGCCGCCACCGCGAACCTGCGGCCGCTAGGGCCGTTCGGCCTGGCGCGTGGCCTCGACATCTCGGTCGATCTGCGCCACCAGCTCGGCTTCGCTGCCGAACGCCTGCTCGTCGCGCAGCCGCTGCCAGAGCTCGAGCCTCAGGCGCTCACCGTAGAGGTCGCCTGCGAACTCGAGCAGGAAGGCCTCGATTCGCCGCTCGTCGCCGCCGTAATGCGGGTTCGTGCCGATCGAGATCGCCGCGCGATGGCTGTTCGCGGCGCCCGCGTAGATCCCGTACCCGGGCACCAGCACCCCGGGCTCGGGGCGCAGGTTCGCGGTCGGGAAGCCGAGCGTCCCGCCACGCGCGTCGCCCGCCACGACGGTGCCGGCGAGCTCCGGCGGACGCCCGAGCAGCTTGGCCGCCCGTTCGACCTCGCCGCCCCGCAGCAGGTCGCGGATTCGCGTCGAGGAGACACCCTCCACGAGCGGCACCGGCCTGGCGTCGAAGCCGAGACGCTCGAGCAGCGCCAGATCGCCCGCGCGGCCACGCCCGAAGCGGAAGTTCGAACCGGCGAGGACCACCTCGGTGCCGAGCGGCCGCAGAACGCGCTCGGCGAACGCCTCCGGCGAGAGCTGGGCAAGCTCGAGGTCGAAGTCGACGACGAGCGTCTCCTCGATCCCGGCCTCCGAGAGCAGCTCGAGCCGCCGCTCCAGCGGCACCAGCAGCTCGACCCCGTAGCCGAGGGCCTCGCGCGGGTGCGGATCGAAGGTGACGACCGTCGGCGTCCGTCCGGCGGCGAGCGCGGCGTCGAGCACGCGCCGGTGGCCCAGGTGCACGCCGTCGAAGGTCCCGAGCGCGACTGCGCGGGGTTTCGGCTGGAGCTGGTCCAGCTGCCGGGCGACGTTCACAGCCGCGCGAGCGCCTCCTCCGGAGGCAGCAGACGATCTGGGTCGGCCTCCTCGATCAGGAACGGCCCGACCTCGGTTCGCCGCAGCGTTCTGCAGTGGCCCCCGAGCGCCGTTGCGATCGCGCGCACGTAGGTCCCGGAGCTGACGCGCAGGTCGAGCCGCGCGAGCCCGTCGCCGTAGGAGACGAGGTCGAGCGCGTCCACGCGCGAGCGCCGGACGGGCATCTCGACCGCCACGCCCTGCCGATGCAGCTTGTAGGCCCGCTGTCCGCCGACCTTGACCGCCGAGGCCGTCGGGATCGGCAGCTCGATCTCGCCGCGAAGGGTCGCGAGCCTCTGCTCAAGCTCGTCTCGCTCGGGGGCTCGGCCTCGCCGATGACCGAGCCCTCGCGGTCGCCGGTGTCGGTCAGGGCCGAGAGGTCGATGTCGGTCAGGTAGCGCTTGTCGAGCCCGACGAAGCGCGGGGCCAGCTTGGTCGCCGACCCCGAGAGCACGAGCAAGAGGCCGGTCGCGAACGGGTCGAGCGTGCCCGCGTGGCCGGTGCGCGCGCCGGTACGCCGGCGCACGTCGGCGACGACGGCGAAGGACGAAGGCCCCTCCGGCTTGTCGATCAGGAAGAGCCCGCTCGGGTCAAGTGCCCGCGGCGGCACGGAACTCGCGGTGGATGAACTCGGTGATCTCCTCGACCGAGGCGTCGCTGGAGAAGCCGGCGGCCTGCCGGTGCCCGCCGCCGCCCGACTTGCGCGCGATCGCGGAGACGTCGAGCTCGTCGTTCGAGGCGCGCAGGCTGACGCGCCTGGGCGGGCCGTCGCGGCGCGGAGGCTCGCGGATCAGCGCCGCCATCTCGGCGCCCTCGACCGCCCGCAGGTAGTCGATGATCCCCTCCGAGAACGCCTCGGCCACGTTCAGCTCGGTGAAGTCGCTGCGCAGCAGGTACGAGACCACCAGCCGGCCGCCCTCGTACACCTGGGCACGGTCGAGCGCCCGGCCCAGCAGCTTCAGCTTGGCGAACTCGACCGACTCGTAGACGCCCTGGAAGACGCGATGGACATCGGCGCCCGCATCGACCAGCTCCGCCGCCAGGCGCAGCGCCTTCGGCGTCGTGTTCGTGTACTGGAAGCGGCCCGTGTCGGTGACGACGGCGATGTAGAGCGCCTCCGCGATCTCGGGCGTCAGCTCGACGCCGAGCTCGCGAAACACGTCGCGCAGCACCTCGCCTGTCGAGGAGGCGTCGCCGACCACGAGGTTGACGTCGCCGAAGCGGGAGTTGTCGTGGTGGTGGTCGATGTCGAGCGTCAACGGCGCATCATCGATGAGCGTCAGGTCCGGCCCTATGCGTGTCTCGTTGGCGCAGTCGAGCGCGACGAGCACGCGCTCGGCCGCGTCAGGGGGCGGCTCGCGCACGATCCCGCTCAGCTCCATGAAGCCGTACTCCTTCGGCAAGGGCGCGTCGCCGTAGAGGTACATCACGCTGTCCTTGCCCAGCTGGTCGAGCGCCAGCTTGGTCGCGAGCAGCGAGCCGAGCGCGTCGCCGTCGGGGTTCTCATGGGTCACGAGCAGGAAGCGGTCGTTCGAGCGGAGTGCGTCCGCGACCGCCTGCAGGTCACTCGTGATCTGCGTCTGGGGCGAGCTCATCGATCAGTTGGGTCATGCGGACCCCGCGCTCGACGGTCGGATCGTATTCGAAGGTCAGCTGGGGAGTCCGCTTCATTCGTAGCTCGCGCGCCAGGCGGGCCTGCAGGACGCCGTGCGCCGCCGCGAGGCCATCGAGCGTCTTCGCCCGCTTAACCTCGGAGCCGAGCACGCTGACGAAGACGCGCGCGTGACGGAGATCCGGCGAGGTCTCGACGCCGGTGACGGTGACGAACCCGATCCGCGGGTCCTTCAGCTCGCCGACGGTCTCTGAGACCACCTCCCGAACAGCTTCGTTGACTCGGCGCATCCTGTCCCCCATTCGGGGTATTCAAGCGGTTTCGGCCAACTCGGCGGACACTCGCGGCGTCCTACCTGGCAGTGGCGTTCACGTCACCGACGCGGCCGGGCGACGCCATTACGCCTGCCCGCGGCTCAGTCGTCCAAGGTGACCAGCTGGCGTTCGACCAGGCCGAGCTCGAACGCCTGCCCTGCCAGGTAGCGCTCGGCGCCGGCGAGCAACTCCTCGACCTCGCGGTGCTCGCGCGCCACGCACGAGAGCGTCAGCCGGGCGCGCTGCCAGAGCTCGTGATGGTCGACCTCGGCGACGGAGGCGCCGAAGCGGCGCTGCAGCTGCGCTTTGACCGAGAGCAGCTCCTTGCGCTTGCCCTTCAGCGAGCGGTTCTCGGGGAAGTGCAGTTCGACCGAGAGGATGCCGACCCAGCCGGCGCCCAAGGCGCTAGGCGGCGGTGGTCGGCGCGGTCGGCGCGGTCGGCGCCGTGTCGAGATCGGTGCGCTCGACCTCGCGGGTCTCGTAGACCTCGAGCACGTCGCCTTCCTTGAGGTCGTTGAAGCCTTCGAGCAGGATGCCGCACTCGAAACCCTCCTCGACTTCGCGCACGTCCTCCTTGAAGCGCTTCAGCTGCGAGATCCGGGTCTCGTAGACGACGGTGCCGTCGCGGACGACGCGGACACTCGAGTTGCGGCGCACGGTGCCGTTCGTGACGTAGGAGCCGGCGATCGTGCCGAGGCGCGAGACGCGGAACAGCTGCCGCACCTCGACCTCGCCGATCGTCTCCTCGGTGCGGACCGGCTTGAGCATGCCGATCAGCGCCTGCTCGATGTCCTCGGTCAGCTGGTAGATGACGCGGTAGGTGCGGATCTCGACGCCCTCGCGGTCGGCCAGCTGGCGCGCCTCGGCGTTCGGGCGGACGTTGAAGCCGACCACCATCGCGTTCGAGGCCGAGGCGAGCATGATGTCGTTCTCGGTGATCCCGCCGACGCCCTGGTGGATCACGTTCACGCGCACCTCCGGGTGCTGGATCTTCGAGAGCTCCGAGATGGCAGCCTCGACCGAGCCGACGACGTCGCCCTTGAGCACGAGGTTCAGGTCCTGGACGGCGCCTTCCTGTAGCGCGTCGAAGAGCGTCTCGAGCGTCACGCCCGACGACCGCTGGGTGGCGAACTGCTCGCGCCTCAGGCGCTCGCCGCGCGTCTGCGCGAAGCCGCGCGCCGCGCGCTCGTTCTCGACCACCTTCGCGTACTCGCCGGCGGGCGGAGGATGGTCGAAGCCGAGGATCTCGACCGGGTCTCCAGGAGTCGCCTCCTTGACCTTCTCGCCGCGGAAGTTGTAGAGCGCCCGCACCTTGCCCCAGGCGTCGCCGGCGACGATCGCGTCGCCGACGCGGAGCGTGCCGCGGTGGACGAGCATCGTCGCCACCGGGCCGCGGCCGACGTCCAGGCGTGACTCGACGATCGGGCCGGAAGCCTCGGCTTTGGCGTTGGCGGTCAGCTCGAGCTCGGCGTCGGCGACTAGCAGCACTTTCTCGAGCAGATCGTCCAGGCCCTCGCTCTGCTTGGCGGAGACGAGCGCGAACTGCGTCGAGCCGCCCCACTCCTCGGGCTGCAGCTCCTCTGTGGCGAGCTCGGTGCGCACGCGGTCGACGTTCGCGTCCGGCAGGTCGACCTTGTTCACCGCGACGACGATCGGCACCTCGGCCGCGCGCGCGTGCGAGATCGACTCCTTGGTCTGCGGCATCACGCCGTCGTCGGCGGCCACGACCAGCACCGCGATGTCGGTCACCTTGGCACCACGGGCGCGCATGGCGGTGAAGGCCTCGTGGCCCGGTGTGTCGAGGAAGGTGATCTTGCGGTCGCCGTGGACGACCTGATAGGCGCCGATGTGCTGCGTGATCCCGCCGGCCTCGGTCTCGACGACGGCGGTCTTGCGGATCGCGTCGAGCAGCGTCGTCTTGCCGTGGTCGACGTGGCCCATGATCGTGACCACCGGCGGCCGTGCCGAGAGGTCGGCCTCATCGTCCTCGTAGACCTCGGGCTCGAGCTCTTCCTCGGCGGCGTGCTTGATGTTCACCTCGCGCCCGACCTCGGTCCCGATCAGCTGGACCTCCTCGTCGGCCAGCGACTGGGTGACGGTCTTCGGCGCGCCGAGGCCCATCAGGATCGTGATCAGCTTCGGCACCGGGACGCCGAGCGCCTGAGAGAGATCCTTGACCGTGACGCCGGACTCGACGGTCACTGGCCCGGTCAGCGGTGCGACCGGCGTCTTCTCCTTCGGCTTCTGCTCCTGCTGGTCGCGGCGCTGGCGGCCGTCCTGGCGCGGGCGCGCGGCACCGGTGTCGATCACGACACGGCGCTTGCGGCGGCCCGCCGGAGCACCCTGGCGGGGCCGGATCGGGCGGTTCGGTCTGTTCGGACGGTCAGCCATTCGCGCTCAAGTGTAGAGCCGTGCGAGCTCCTGATCGACCCGCACGGTCGCTCGCAGGGTGCGGCTGAACGCGTGCCGTTCCCGCGCCCGCTCGAAGCAGGCGAGGCGCCGGCACGTGTAGGCGCCGCGTCCCGGTCCCTGCGGCGCATGCTTCAGCGCGCCGTCGCTCGCGACGAAGCGCAGCAGCTCGGCCTGCGGGGCCTTGCGGCCGCAGCCGGCGCACGTCCTGATGGGCGTGCTCACGCAGCAGGCTCGGACTCCTCGGCCTCAACGACCGGCTCGGGCTCTGCCTGCGCCTCGGCGGGCTCGGTCTCGGGCGCCGGCTCCTGCTCGACGCTGTCGGGGCCGATGCTCTCGGCCTCCGGCTCGGCCAGCGCGGCTGCGGCCTCGAGGTCCGGCTCGGACTCGGCCACGACCGGCTCCTCGTCCTCCTGCACCTCCGGGCGGTTCGCCAGTTCCTGGTGGGCGGGCACCCCGCAGTAGCGCGAGCCCGGCAGGGCCGCGTTCGGGCAGCGCTTGCCGCTCGAGAGCACCGCGGCGCAGCGACCGGTGAACTCCGTGTCGCCCTCGTCGCCGTCGCCGGCGAAGGCAGCCTCCGCCTCCTCGGTCGCGAACTCGGTGTCGGACTTGATGTCGACCTTCCAGCCCGTCAGGCGCGCGGCGAGACGGGCGTTCATTCCCTCCTTGCCGATCGCCAGCGCGAGCTGGTCGTCGGGGGTGACGACGGTCGCCTCCTTGGCGTCGTCGTCGAGATAGACCTCGCGCACGCGGGCCGGCGAGAGCGCCTTGGCCACGAAGCGCGCGGGCTCCGGGTTCCACGGGATGATGTCGATCTTCTCGCCGCGCAGCTCGGAGACGACCATGCGCACGCGCGAGCCGCGAGGCCCGACGCACGCGCCGACCGGGTCGACGCCCTGGGCGTGCGACTCGACGGCGATCTTCGAGCGGTACCCCGGCTCGCGCGCGACCGCGCGGATCTCGACGAGGCCGTCGGCGATCTCCGGCACCTCGAGCTCGAACAGCGTGCGGATCAGCTCCGGGTCGCGGCGCGAGAGGATCACCTGCGGGCCTTTGGTGCCGCTGCGGACCTCCGTGATCACGGCTTTGATGCGCGAGCCCTGCTCGTAACGCTCGCCGTCGACCTGCTCGGAGCGCGGCAGCAGCGCCTCGACCTTGCCGAGGTCGACGAGCACGTTGTTGCGGTCGCCCGCCTGCTGGACGATCCCGGTCACGACCTCGGTCACGCGGTCGACGTACTCGTCGTACATGATCTGGCGCTCGGCCTCGCGGATCCGCTGCGTGATCACCTGCTTCGCGGTCTGCGCGGCGATGCGGCCGAAGTTCTCCGGCGTGACGTCGGCCCGCTTTACCTGGTTCTCGGGCACCTCGGACCAGTCGATGTCGAGGTCCTCGTCGGTGACGAGCACGTGCGAGCGCTCGCCGTTCTCGACCTCGGCGGCCTCCAGCTCGGTGAGCACGCGCTCGCGCGCCTCCTCGAGCAGCCGCTCCTCGATGTCCGGCGGGAGCTCGATCGAGAAGACACGGAAGTCGCCCTCGCCGTCGAGCTCGACCACGGCGTGACGCGACGCACCCGGCGTCTTCTTGTACGCCGCCAGCAGCGCGTCCTCGAGCGCCGCGATCAGCGTGTCGCCTTCGATCCCCCGGTCTCGTTCGAGCTCGTGAACGAGCTCGATGATCTCCCTGCTCATGCCTTCACCTCGATCAGGTTGCCCCGCACGATCTGCTCGTACGGGATGACGAATTCCTCTCCTTCGGCCGCGACGGTGACGCGGTCGGCGTCGGCGCGCTTGACCTCGCCGCGCAGCTTGCGGGCGTCGGTCTTCAGCTTCACCTGCCGGCCGAGTGCGCGCTGGAAGTGCTCCGGCTTGCGCAGGGGCGGCTCCGGCCCGGGCGAGGAGACGTCGACCCCGTACTCGCGCAGGTAGTCGGAGAGCACGCGGGTGACGCGCTCGCAGAGCGCGATGTCGACAGGTTCGCCGGCCCGGTCGACGTAGACGGTCATCCGCTCGGGCCCGGTCAGCTCGACCGCGAGCACCTCGACGCCCGGCAGGGCCTCTTCGACCTTGCCGCTGATCTCGCGCTCCAGTGTCCGCTCCTTGTCGTGCACGCTCGCCATCCGCGTTCTGCCTCCTCACAAAAAATGGGCGCCGCGCGCCCATTTCGCCAAGCCGGTGAAATGTGGTCTGGCCAGGATAGCAACTGGAAAAGGGCGAAAGGCCCCGCGCGAGGCGGGGCCCGAAAGCCCTAGAGCGCAGTCGCCCCCGCGGGGGTCTCGCCCGACTTCAGATGCTTGATCACGTCTGCGAGGTCGGCGATCTCCTCCTCGAGGTCGCGCTGTCGCTCCTCGAGACGCTGGATCCACTCCTCCCGGTTGGGAAAGCGGCGCCCGCGACGGCCGAAGCCGCGCCGGTGATGTCTATCTCCGCACATGTTCACCTCCTCTCTTCGTAGCGTTCGAGAAATGTTCCGATCGTCTCCTGCGCTCGCCGCAGCGCCTCGGCCCAGCGGTCGAGCAGGCGGCGGCCCTCCTCGGTGAGCTCGTAGGTGCGCTTGGCGGGGCCGGGCAGGTCGGCACTCCACTCGGAGCTGACCAGTCCCTCCTCCTCCAGCGACCGCAGCAAGCGGTAGAGGTTGCCGATGTCCACCCGGCCCTCGACGCCGAGCTCGGGGATGCGCTCCAGCAGCTCGTATCCGTGCAATGGCCCCTCACGCAGGAGCAGCAATAGCGAGGGCTCGACGAAGCGCTCGACCCGGGCGTGGACGTGCCAGTGCCCGGGCCGCACGAGCCGGCGGCTGCGGGAGCGTGGATGGCGTCCGTGGCGGGTCATCGCGAGCAGTATAGGTAAAACGCATATGTAGAACGCAAACGCGCATGGTTAGGGTGCTTTCGTGACCCATCCCGACCTCCCGGCCGAGCAGCGCTACCTGGACACGGCCTACGAGTGCCTCGACCGGATGCGGGAGGCGCTGCTGCGCGCGGCCGGCGCCGGCGCGACCGAGGTCGCCCAGCAGGCGATCGAAGACTGGGCGACCGAGCGGCTGCGCACCTACGAGGACGCCGAGCGCGGCCTCTGCTTCGGGCGGATCGACTCCGAGGAGTCGGCCGACCCGCTCTACATCGGCCGCCGCTGGATCCACGACGACGCTCGCCGCGCGCTGGTCGTCAACTGGCAGACACCGGCCGCGCGGCCCTTCTACACCGCGACGCCGGCCGCGCCGCACGGGGTCACCCTCCGCCGCCGCTTCCGCACCAAGGGACGCACGCTGACCGGGATCAGCGACGAGGCGCTCGACGGCTCGCTCGCCGACGCCGGCGCCGTGGACGACTTCCTGCTCGAGGAGCTCGACCGCAGCCGCGACGCCCGCATGCGCGACATCGTCGCCACGATCCAGGCCGACCAGTACCACCTGATCGCCCGCGACCCCGAGCCGCCGCTCGTGATCCAGGGCGGGCCAGGCACGGGCAAGACGGCGGTCGGGCTGCACCGCGCCTCGTTCCTGCTCTACGCGCACCGCGAACGGCTGCGGCGGGTGCTCGTGGTCGGGCCGAACCCGGCCTTCATGGAGTACGTCTCGCACGTACTCCCCACGCTCGGCGAGGACAGCGTCGACCAGCGCGCGGTCGCGGAGCTCGTGCCCGGCGTCGAGCTGACGCTCGTCGATCCGCCCGACGTGCAGCGCCTGAAGGCGGACACACGCCTGGGTGAGGCCGTGCGCCGGGCAGCCAAGGCGGCGTCGGAAGGCGAGCCGCAGGAGCTGGTCGTGCGGCTGGAGGGCCGCTTCGTCGGCGTCGAGGCGGACGAGGCCGCCGAGCTGCTCGAAGAGGCGCGGGCGGAGCTTGGCCTGACCGCCGCTGCGCGCGAGCGCTTCCGGATGAACGTCCTGCGCCGCTTCTACGAGGACTACGGCGTCCGGCTCGGCGGCCAGGCCTTCCGCAACTTCGAGGAGGTCGAGCGGGCGCTGCGGCAGGATGGGCGGCTGACGAAGTTCCTCGACACGTCCTGGCCGGCGCCCAAGCCCGAGCAGGTGGTGCGCCGGCTGCTCGCCTCACGCGAAGGCGCCTGCCACGGAAGGCCTGCTCGATGAGAGCGAGCGGCGGCTGCTGCGCCGCGCGCGGAGCGGCTGGAGCGAGGCCGACCTGCCGCTGCTCGACGAGGCCCGCGCGGTCCTGGTCGAGTCGCCGACCCGCTACGGGCACGTGATCGTGGACGAGGCGCAGGACCTCACGCCGATGCAACTGCGGATGGTCGCGCGCCGCGCCGGCGGCTCGTTCACGCTGCTCGGCGACATCGCGCAGGCGACCGGCCCGGTTCCCTACGACCGCTGGCCCGAGCTGCTGCCGTACCTCGAGGGCGCAGAAGGCGCCGAGGTCGAGGAGCTGCGCCACGCCTACCGCGTCCCGCGCGAGATCATGGAGCTGGCGCTGCCGCTGCTGGCCCGGATCGCGCCCGAGGCCGAGCCGCCGGTCGCCTACCGCGTCGGGGCCGAGCGGCCACGCATGGTCGAAGCCGACCCGCCGCTTGCTGCCGCCTTCGAGGAGGCCGCGCGGCTGGCCGGCGAGGAAGGCCTGCTTGCCGTGATCGCGCCCGCCTCCCTGCGCGGCGAGGGCGAGAGCGCGCTCTTCGACGACTCGCGCATCGCCGTGCTCACCCCGCGCGAGGCGAAGGGAATGGAGTTCGACCACGTGATCGTCGTCGAGCCGGCGCAGATCGTCGAGGAGGCGGTCGAGGGCCAGGGGCTGCGCGAGCTCTACGTCGCGCTCACCCGGCCGACGACGACGCTCGTGCTCGTCCACGCACGGCCGCTGCCGCCGGAGCTCGGGCTCTGAGCATGGAAGAGCTGCGGATCGAGCGCGACGCCTTCTCGCTCGCGGCGAGCTACTCGCCCGGCGGCCCGACGGCGCTCGTGGCGCTGCACGGCGCCGGCGAGGGCACACGCGAATCGCCGCTGCTGCAACACCTGCATCGGCTGCTCCCGCCGCACGGGATCGGCGTCGTCACCTTCGACCGCCGCGGTGAGGGCGAGTCGACCGGCGACGCGACCCGCGGGCGGTTCGATCTCCAGGCGGATGACGCACTCGCCGTGCTCCGGGCAATCGACGCCGAGCGGGTCGGCCTCTTCGGGTACAGCCAGGGCGGCTGGATCGCACCGATCGCGGCGGCGCGCTCCGACGAGGTCGCGTTCCTCGTGCTCGTCGCTTCGATCGGCGTCACGCCGTCGGAGCAGATGATGGTTGCAGTCGAGCGGCAGCTCCGCCTCGCCGGCTACGGCGACGACGTGGTCGAACGGGCGCTCGACCTACGCCGCCGCTTCGAGCACTGGATCCACGAGGTGGCGCCGGAGCCCGACGAGCAGCTCGGCGCCGACCTGCTGGACGCCGTCGACGAGCCGTGGGCGGGCCAGCTCTGGCTGCCCCCGACGCTGCTCGACGAGGAAGGGGTGCAGCTCTGGATCGAGGAGATGGACTACGACCCACGACCCACCTTCGAGCGGGTCCGCGTGCCGACGCTCTCCTTCTACGGCGAGCTCGACTCGTGGGCGCCCGTCGAGGCGAGCGTCCAGGCCTGGCGGGAGGCGCGCGGCGACGACGTCGAGCTGGTCGTGGTCCCGTGCGCCGAGCACGACCTGACGCTGGTGGACGGGAGCTTCGCGCCCGAATACGAGCGCACGCTCGTCGAGTGGCTAACCCGTCTCTAGCGGCGCGTAGAGGTTGACCCGAACCCCGTCAGGGTCTCCGAGCAGCGCGTAGCGCTGGCCCCAGAACGCATCCCAGGGCTCCTTCTCGCCTTCGAAACCTCCGGCGTGACCCGTGCGTAGACCTCGTCGACCTCCGCCGGGCTCGCGCATTCGAGTGCGATCGAGATCTGGTTCCCGTTCTGCCGCGTCCAGTCGGGGAGGAAGCTCCGGATCACCTCTTCCGAGTCGAGCATGAAGCGCACGCCGTTCGGAAGGAAGGTGTCGACGTGGCCCTCGTCCGGGGTCTCGGGCACGTCGAGGCCGAGCAGACGGTAGAAGCGGATCGACGCGGCCATGTCGGAAACGGCGATCCCGATCGCGTTCAGCTCCGGCACGGCCCCGACCCTATCTCACGCCTCGAAAGCGAGGGAGGGCGCATCGCGGCGCCCTCCCTCGCTTCGACGATGTCGACTTCGGCCTAGCTGTGAGCCGCGTCGACGAGGTCCGGGATCAGCGCCGCCGCGTTCGGCGTGCCGAGGCCGGTGACCGGATCCCAACCCTGCGTCGCCGGGTAGCCGGGGATGCTGGGATCCTCCTGGTTGTCGTTCTCGACGCCTGCGATCGCCGTGTGCGCGACGTCGAAGTAGTCCGACGCGTACTTCGCCGGGTTTGCCGCCAGCTTGTACAGCGCGGGGTTGATCAGGCCGAGCCCCAGTTGGCCGTATTTCGCCTTGTTGATCTGGTCGGCGATCGCCACGAGCCCTGCCCACTGCGGACAGCTGAGCGAAGTCCCGCCGATGTCGTACCAGCCGGTCTGGTTGATGTTCGAGTCGGTGCCGTCCGGCGGCAGCGACAGGTAGACGAGCGCGCCGGTCGCAGAACTCGCCTGGAACGCGATGTCGGGGACACCGCGGGCCGAGGCCGGGATCGGCGTGCTGCCGGCCGGAAGCCCGCCGGCCTGGTAGTCCGGCCGTGAGAAGACGTGGCTGAAGCCGCCACCGGAGAACGTCCAGGCGACCTCGGCCGCACCGGCCGCGTTGAAGGTCGAGCTGCTGCACTTCGCGCCGAGCCCTGCGATCGGGTCGGTCGTGCGCGGTTGGCTCGCCGTCGCGAGCGGATCGGTGCAGAGGTAGGTGCCTCCCACGCCGGTCACGAGCGGGTCCGACGCCGGCCATTCGACGGCCGGGAACGGGATCAGGCTTCCACCCTTGCTCACGGGCGACTTCGTGAAGTTGGTCGAGCCGTCGTCGCCGGAGGAGCCGAGTACGGTGACGCCGTTGGCCGCGGCGTTCTTGTACGCGTAGCGGAGATTCAGCAGCGACTGGTAGCTCGAGAACGCGTCCTCGGACGAGGCGAAGCTCTGTGAAATCACCTGCGCGAGGTGGTTCGAGACGACGTAGTCCTCGGCCTTCATCATGTTCGGGAAGCCCTGGACGCCGAGCGTCTCGGCGTTGTTTGAATGAACCAGCAGGATGTTTGCTTGCGGCGCGATCGCGTGCGAGGTCTCGACGTCGAGCGCGACCTCGATCGCCCAGGCTGCCTTGTCCTCGAGATGCGTCCCATTGCCGGGCTGCGCCTTCGTCTCGGGTGTGCCGTTGACCGCGAGCTCGCTGAACTTCGGCATACCCGGCAGACAGGTGACGCCTTCCTCCCCGCACATCGCCTGCAGGCCGAAGGCCTGGTCAAAGACGTGCAGGTCGTGCGCCATTGTGTCGCTTCCGTAGGAGTCCACGATCGCGATCGTGATCCCCTTGCCGTTCCAGCCTGCCTTGTGCAACGGGCCGACGTTGTATGCAGACTGGATTGCCTGCGGCGTGAAGCACGTGCGAGCGACGGCCGCACAATCGGCCTGCGTCGGCGTCGTCGCCTTGATGAACTGGTAGTCGCTGACTGTCGGATGCGGAGCCGGGTACGCCTGAGCCTGAGCCGCGCCCGGTCCCGTCCGCGTCGCAACCGCAGCCGCCAGGCCGGCAATGACTCCCGCGACCACCGCAGCGGTAAATAGCTTCCGCTTCATGCTCCCCTCCTTCGTTGCGTCCTGCCCTCGTGGCGGCGAGTTATAACAGTCGATATTAGGCTCGGTACTGGGTACCGCTGGCGGGGCTGCTGTCCGGTGCAACGCGCTGCAGATCAGCGTCTGGGCGATCCCGAGTGGCGACATCTCGGCTGCTCTGCCGATTGGACCTTGAGCACAATCGTGACCGGGCCGTCGTTGACGAGCTCGACGGCCATCCCCGCGCCGAAGACGCCGGTCGCGACCCGCACGCCCTGCGCGCGCAGCGCCTCGCAGAACGCCTCGTAGAGCGGCCCCGCCTCTTCCGGCGGCGCCGCCTCGCCGAAGCTCGGCCGGCTGCCTTTCGCCGTATCGGCGAGCAGCGTGAACTGCGAGACGACGAGCGCCTCGCCGCCGACGTCGAGCAGCGAGCGGTCGAAGCGGCCCCCGTCGTCCTCGAAGATCCGCAGCCGCGCCACCTTTTCGGCCAGCCGCTGCGCCTCGGCGGCCCCATCGCCACGCGCCACGCCGAGCAGCACGCAAAGGCCCGGGCCGATCTCGCCGACCGGCTCCCCGCGCACCGTCACGCTCGCTTTCGACACCCGCTGCACCACGGCCTTCACTTCTGCCTCGGAAATGACGATACAAGCGAAGTGGAAGCGGCCCACCTTCCCTGGCAACACCTCGGCTCGCTGCTGATCAACCGCGGCCTGCTGACCGTGGACCAGGTCAAGCAGTCGTTCGAGGAGCAGCAGCTGACCGGCAAGCGGCTCGGCGAGATCGTCGTCGGGCACGGGTGGGTGACGGCCCAGGACCTCGCCAAGGCGCTCGCCGACCAGAACGGGCTCGAGTACGTCGACCTGGCGGAGACCGACCTCGACCTCAAGGCGGCGATGCTGCTGCAGAAGGAGCTCGCGTTCCGCTACCAGGCCGTGCCGGTGCGGTTCGTCAGCAAGGACCTGCTGCTCGTAGCGGTCGCCGACCCGACCGACGTCGGCCGCGCCGACGACCTGCGCCTGGCACTCGGGCACAACGTGCGACTCGCCGTCTCTGAGCCTTCGGACCTCGAGCGGACGATCAAGAAGCTCTACCGTACGCAAATCGAGGTCGTCGACACCGACGTCGAGGCTCCGGAGCTCACCTTTGACCCGATCGCCCAGCGCGAGGACATCGCGGAGTCGAGCGACGACACGCCGGCGGTGAAGCTCGTTCACGCGACGCTCGCGCAGGCGATCGAGGACGGCGCCTCCGACATCCACTTCGAGCCGCAGGAGGACGACATGATCGTCCGCGCGCGGATCGACGGCGTCACGCGGCCCGTGGCGCTGATCCCGAAGCAGATGCAGCTCGGTGTCATCAGCCGCCTGAAGATCATGGGCAACCTGGACATCGCCGAGCGCCGCGCACCTCAGGACGGCCGCGTGTCGATCCGCTTCCACGGCAACCCGCTCGACCTGCGCATCGCGATCATGCCGACGACGTACGGCGAGCAGGTCGTGCTCCGGATCATGCACCGCGCCGTCTCGAAGCCCGATCTCGGAGAGCTCGGCATGACCGACGCGGCCCGCGAGCATTTCGAGAAGGCGATCCGCCAGCCGTACGGGGCGGTCGTCGTGTGTGGCCCGACGGGCTCCGGCAAGACGACGACCCTCTACACGGCGCTGCACCTGCTCAACGACCCGGGACACGTGGTGATGACGATCGAGGACCCGGTCGAGGACCAGATTCGTGGGATCAACCACATCGAGATCTCGCCGAAGAGCGGCCTCACCTTCGCGCGCGGGCTGCGCACGATCCTGCGCTCCGATCCCGACGTGCTGCTGGTCGGCGAGATTCGCGACGAGGAGACGGCCGCGATCGCGATGCAAGCCGGCATGACCGGTCACCTCGTGCTCACCACCGTCCACGCGCACAACGCGGCGAGCGCCATCGAGCGGCTGAAGGACATGGGAGTCGAGCCCGGCCTGCTGGCAAACGCGGTCAACTGCATCGTCGCGCAGCGGCTTGCCCGGCGGCTCTGCACCGACTGCCGCGAGTCATACTGGCCGACCGACGAGGAGCTCGAGGCGATGGGGATGCTCGAGCGCAAGGGCGAGGTCTACCTGCACCACTCGAAGGGCTGCGGGCGCTGCGTCGGCACCGGCTACCGCGGACGGGTCGCGCTCTACGAGGTGATGCCGGTCACCAGCGAGATCCGGCTGCTGGTGGGCGCACCGACGGATCAGATCTTCGACGCCGCCGTGCGCGAAGGGATGACCACCCTGCGCCAGGACGGCATGCGGCTCTGTCTCGAGGGCGTCTCCTCGCTCGACGAGATCCGCCGCGTGACCGGCGACCGGCTCGGCTAGTAGCGCACGCTGCGGCCTGGCGGCGTTGCGGCACGAGCCGCGCGGCACCCAGGCCGATCTTGCCTCGCCGACGTTTGGCGACCGTGCCGAAAACCGTCCGGTCGAGCCATGCCTGTGGACAAGAAGTCACACATTCGTGTGACCAGCCCTGACCGTTTCGGCGGGGCGCCGGGGACAGTCCCCGAGCGTTCGCCCCAGCTGCAGCGCGGCGGTCAGTCGAGGTCGCGGATGCGCGAGGCGTACGCGGCCTCGCCCGGCCTGAGCGAGCTCGCGAGCTTGTAGTGCCCGTTCGCCTCCTGCTCGCGGCCCTGCTTCTCGAGGCAGCGGCCGAGCGCATAGTGGGCGTAGTCGTCCACCGGCGCGAGCTCGAGCATCTTCCGGAACTCCGACTCGGCCTCGGCGTAGCGGTGGATCCGGAAGTACGCGATCCCGAGCGCTTCGCGAATCGAGGCCTTCTCCGGCTCGCGCCGCTTCGCTTTCTCGAGTGCCACCGTCGCCTGAGCGGCGCGGCCTTTCTGAAGGTGCGCCCGGCCCTGCTGGAAGAGATCGAAGGTCTCGCTCATCGCGCTCTAAGTGAAGCGGACCTGCCCACTCCAGCCGAGGGCTAAGCCAGCCCCAGCGAGCGAAGCGAGAGCAGGCCGCGAACCCGTTCCGAGCGGCTGAGCGTCCGCCGCATCCCGCGCCGCAGCGCCCGCAGGTCGCGCCGCATCGCGCGAGCCGCCTCGCGGGCGCCGACGCCCGGTGCGAAGCGCGCGGCCGTCGCGTGCAGGCCGAACGCGCCCGCCTCGACCCGGAACTCGGACTCGACGAGCGCCGCCAGCTCGCGCAGGGTCGCGCTGGCCGGCACATCCACGCCCTGGTCGAGGAGGAAGTCGCGGAGCTCGGCACGGCAGGCGCCGGCCAGCCGCCGCGGGTCACGCGTCAGGAAGCGCGAGCCACGGCGCAGCAACTTCGCCAGCACGAGCAGGACGACCGCGCCCGCGATCGCCAGGGCCAGCAAGCGCAGGATCCCCCAGTCGCGCCGGTGACCGCTCGTCGAGACCGACCCCGTCGCAGGAGCCCCGGGCACCGGCACGTCGGGCGAGGTACGGGCCTTCGTCCCGAAGCCGAGCGTGTTCGCCAGCGTGTTCCCGAACTTCGGAAATCCTTTCTTCCCGGCAAGGACGGCGGCCGCGGCAGTGACGTCGAAGCTCGGCGACGAGGCCGAGTACGAGCCCGCGAGGCCACCCCGCCCCGGCGTCGGGTCGAACGGCACCCAGCCCCAGCCGCGGAACCAGACCTCGACCCACATGTGCGCGTCGCGGTCGGAGACGACCCACTCGCCGTGCCGATAGTTCCCGCTCGCGAACCCGACGGCAACGCGCGACGGGATCCCGAGGTAGCGGAGCATCAGCGCCATCGCCCCCGCGAAGTGCTGGCAGTAGCCGCGCTTCGTGTTCGCAACGAAGTCGTCAAGCGGAGCGACTCCGGCCGGCGGCTTGGGCGGATGCTGGTCGTAGACGAACCCGCCGCCGAAGCGGAACCACTGCTCGAGCGCGATCGCCGCGGCGTACGGGCTGCGCGCACCGCCGGCCACGTCCTCGGCGAGCGCCGCGAGCCGCGCGAACGGCCGAAGCTCGCCGGCCCGCGCAAAGTCGGTCATCAGGTAGTGAACGTAGGCCGCGCGGTCCGGCTTACCGAACAGCCTCGGGTAGACGCGCGGCTCCACCTCGCGGTATTCCTCGTCCGGCGCGACGATCGGGCCCGAATAGATCGGCTTCGACGCCGCGAGCTGCGCCGGCGTCGGTCTCGGCGCGTAGCTCCAGACATCGAAGGTGTCCCCCCGCGAGAGGGCATCCTCGGCGAACGCCACCCCGGTCGGGTCGTACGAGACGCTGCCGACGCCGTCGCCGGGCTCGAAGCGAACAGGGTCGCTGCCGCCCGGCAGCCGGTGGTCGCGCAAGGCCTCGATCGTCACGTGCTGCTCGTCCCAGCCGTCCTGCCGGAGCTCGCGCGGCGGCACGAGCCCAGCCTGGCCCAGCGGCACCGGCGGGTCGCCGAACACGGGTGAGATCTCCTCGAACCACGTCCCGTGCTCGACGGTGTTCAACACCGATACGCGCCAGTAGTGGGTCTCCGGCCCGGCCTTCACGCGGATGACGGTCGTCGGCTTGCCGTGGAAGGTGAGCCCGCTGTAGCTCGAGTTCCAGACGTAGGAGACGTCGACCGGCTTCGCCGGCTTCGTGTACGGGTCCCAGTGCTGCCAGTCGATGAAGGCGCGCTTGGCGAATGCGGGCGAGCTGGTCGCGGCGAGCGCCGCCAGCAGGACGAGCGTGCCCGCGGCCAGCGCCGGGCCGACTCCGCGCACCGGGCCCGGCCTGAGTACCACCACCGTCGCGAGCACGGCGACCAGTAGCAGGCACCCGCGCAACAGGTCGTGGCCCGGGAGCAACGTCCCCGGCCATCCGACGCCGACCACCAGCGCGATCGCGGCAAGACCCGGCCGGCGAGCGACCACCGCCAGCGCAAAGGCGAGCGTGAACGCGAACAGCGCGACCAACAGCACGCCGTGCATGCGTGGGTGCGCGGCCGGGTCGAACGGGATCTGGTAGTCGTAGAACTCGAGGAAGCCGCTGCCGAAGCGCGAGAGCATACGGCCGGGCAGCGCCCAGACGTGCCCGACGCCGAAGGCGATCGCGCCGGTGAGGAGCAGCGCGATCACGCAGGCCGCGATCCGCGCCCTCCGGGGCCGGACGAGCGCGGCGGCGATCGCGAGCAGGACCACGAGCGTCGCCTGCCCCGCGTCACGCCCGCTCTCGAGGTTCATCCAGCTCCAGGCGAGCAGCGGCGCGCCGAGCCCGGCGACGAGCAAGGCCCTACCCATGCGCTGCCTCCACCTCGGCCCCGCCGAGCCGCTCGGCCAGGTCGTCGCCGTCGCGCACCACAGCCACTGCGACGCCCGCTGCCTGGAGGCGCAGGAGCTCGGGCAGCGGTTTCGGGGCCGCTCCTGCGAAGCTCGACGGGTCGACGAAGACAAGTGAGACGCTGCCGCTGGCGAGCGCGCGCTCGACGAGCCGCTCCACGAGGCGCGGGGCGAGTGAGGCCGTCACCACGGCCAGCTCGAGCGACCGAGCGACCGCGCTCGACTGATCGGCGAGCACCGCGGCCAGCGGCGGGCCTGGCTCGGGCTCGACGGCGGCAAGCAGGTCGAGCGCCTGCCGCCAGTCTCCCTCCGCCGAGCGCACGCCCTGCAGCTCCGCGCGTGCGCCGTTGACGACCAGCACCGCGCGCCGCCCGCGCCGAACGTGCGAGAGCAGGAGCGACCCCGCCGCCCGCACCTGCACGTCGAAGCTCCCGCCAACGACCGCCTCCGGATCGGCGTCGAGCACCACCGCGACCTCGTCGCGCGGCGAGTCCTCGAGCTCCTTGACCATCAGCTGCCCGCGCCGCGCCGTCGAGCGCCAGTGCACCTTGCGCAGCGAGTCGCCATGCTCGTAGTCGCGCACGCTGTGCAGGTCGAAGCCGGAGGGCCGCCGCAGCAGCAGCCGCCGGCCGTCGTGCGAGCGGGTGCCGCTCTCGGAGAAGAGCCGGTCGAGCTCGACCAGGCGTGGGTAGACGAGCAGCGCTCCCGGTGATTCGAGCGGTTGCTCGACGCGCTCGAGGCCGAACGGGTCCTCGATCACCGCGACCGAGCTCTCGAACTCGTAGCGGCCGCGCGGCAGCTGGTCGAGCACGTAGCGCGCGTACCCGGTCGCGCCGACGGGCGTGGCGATCTCGCCGAACTTCCCGATCCGCTCGCGCAGCGTCCAGCGCGCGGGCACGAGCCGGTGCTCCGAGTCGAGCCGCACGGTGACCTCGACGTCCTCGCCCTCGAGCCGCTCGCCCGAGGCAAGCGTCCGCCGGATCCGCAGCGGCCGGTTCGCCAGCGCCGTCCACAGCCAGGCGAGCAGCACCGCCACCGGCAGCCCGATCCCGACCGGGTAGAGGATCTTCGAGCCGAAGGCCCAGGCAGCAAGATAGGTCGTCGCGCCCAGAGCGAGGGCGAGACGACCGCGCCGGGTCATACCGGAACCGGTGTGTGTTCGAGCGTCTCGCGGACGAGCTGGCCGCCCGTCAGCCCCGCGGCGCGCGCCTCGGGCGCGACGATCAGACGGTGCGCGAGCACGGGCTCGGCGGCGGCCTTGACGTCGTCGGGCGCGACGAAGCCCCGGCCGTCCGCGAGCGCCCGGGCCTTGGCCACGCGCAGGAGCGCGATCCCGGCCCGCGGGCTTGCACCGAGGTAGACCCGCGCGTCGCCGCGCGTCTGGCGCAGGAGCGTGACGACGTAGCGGTTGACGCTCTCCTCGACGAAGACCTCGCTCGCCGACGCTGCCAGCGAGCGCACCTCGGCGGCCGTCGCGACCGGCCGCAGCGAGTCGAGCGGCGGGTCGCTCGTCTGCTCGGTCAGCATCCGTGCCTCCTCCGGCAGCGGCGGGTAGCCGATCTCGATCCGCAGCGTGAAGCGGTCGAGCTGGGCCTCGGGCAGCGGGTAGGTGCCCTCGTATTCGATCGGGTTCTGGGTCGCGACCACCATGAACGGCGCCGCCAGCTCGTAGCTGACGCCGTCGACGGTGACCTGGTTCTCCTGCATCGACTCGAGCAGCGCGGCCTGGGTCTTCGGCGAGGCGCGGTTGATCTCGTCGACGAGGAGCAGGTTGGCAAAGACCGGCCCGGGCCGGAACTCGAACTCGTTCGTGCGCTGGTTGAAGACGTTCACGCCGGTCACGTCCGAGGGCAGCAGGTCGGGGGTGAACTGCAGCCGCGAGAACGAGCAGTCGATCGAGCGCGCGAGCGCCTTGGCCAGCATCGTCTTCCCGACGCCCGGGAAGTCCTCGATGATCAGATGCCCTTCGGCGACGAGGCAGAGCACGACCAGGCGCAGCGTCTCCTCGGGCGCGTGCACGACCTGGGCGAGGTTGCCGACGATCCGCTGGATCGCGTCGGCGGCCGCGGTGTCGACCCGCTCGCTCCCTAGCGCCTCGTCCACGCGTCTCCTTCGAGTCGGGCAGCCACCTCGTCGAGGATCGCCGCCGCGATGCGCTCCTTCGCGGCCTTCTCGATTCGCCGTTCGCCGCCGGCCGAGACCAGCACGATCTCGTTCTCGGCCGAGTCGAAGCCGATGTCGTCGCGCCCCACATCGTTGAAGACGATCAGGTCGGCCCGCTTGTTGCCGAGCTTCTCGCGCGCGCGCTCGAGGCCGCGCTCGCCGCGGTCGGCCGCGAAGCCGACGAGCAGCTGCCCGTTCGTGCGCCGCGAGCCCAGCTCGCGCAGGACGTCGGTCGTCGGCTCGAGCGTCACCGTCCAGGGCTCGTCGTCCTTCGGCCGCTTGCCTTCATCTGCGGACGCCGGCCGGTAGTCGGCCACTGCGGCGGCCATCACGACCACGTCCGCGTCGCCGCGGGCGAGCGTCTCGCGGGCAACGTCCTCGGCTGTCGGCGCCTCCACCACGTCTACTCCTACGGGCATCGGCACCGCGAGGTTCGACGCGACGAGCGTCACCTCCGCCCCGCGCCGCCGAGCCTCGGCGGCGAGCGCCGCGCCCATCCGTCCCGACGAGCGGTTGCCGAGGAAGCGGACCGCGTCGAGCGGCTCACGGGTCCCGCCCGCGGTCACGAGCACCCGCCGGCCGCGGAACTGCTCGCGCCGCTCGAGGCTCGCGGCCACGCGCTCGAAGATCGCCGCCGGTTCGCTCATCCGCCCCAGGCCGACCTCACCCTCGGCTGTGTCGCCCTCCTCGGGACCGACCAGCTCGACGCCGCGGGCCTTGACGAGCTCGACGTTTGCCTGCACAGCGTCGCTGCGCCACATGCGTGGGTTCATCGCCGGAGCGGCGACGACCGGGCCCTCGAACGCCAGCGCGGTCTGCGTCAGCACGTTGTCGGCCAGCCCGTGCGCGAGCTTGGCCAGCGTGTTCGCCGAGAGCGGCGCGACTACCAGGAGGTCGGCCTCGATCAGGTGCGGGTAGAGCTCGCGCGCCGCCTCGCGGCGCGCCAGCGCCTCGAAGGTCTTCGCCGAGACGAAGCTCTCGGCCTCGGGCGTCAGGATCGGTGTCACGTCGTGACCCGCCCGCACGACCAGGCGCGCGAGCTCACAGGCCTTGTAGGCCGCAATTCCGCCGGTCACGCCGAGAAGAACCCGAGCCATCGGCACATTGTGCCCGCCGCGGCCCAAACCGCGAATCCCACGGGACCGTAGTCAGTGCGTCAACGAAAGGAGACGCATGCGGAAGCAGTCACTCGTGACGCTCGCGTTCCTCGCCGTCGTCGCCCTGACGGCGGCTGGGAGCGCGTTCAGCCACGACAGCTCCACGCCGACGCTGAAAGGCGTCGTTGGCCCCGGCTACTCGATCAAGCTCACCAAGGGCGGAAAGAAGGTCGAGTCGTTGAAGGCCGGCACGTACAAGTTCGTGATCACCGACCGCTCGACGTACCACAACTTCACGGTCGAGCGCGAGAAGCCGTCGAAGCCGAAGCTCGAGAAACACCTCACCGGTACTGCCTTCATGGGCACGAAGACGGTCGAGATGACGCTCAAGCCCGGCAGCTGGAGCTTCTACTGCTCGAACCACGAAGCCCAGATGCACGGCGACTTCAAGGTCGCGAAGTAACACCAACCGCGAGGGGCCGCCAGCAGGCGGCGGCCTCCGCTACTTCGGGTAGGTGTACTTGATCTTGCCTTCCGAGATTTCCTCGAAGGACATCGTCAAGTAGTTCTTCGAGCGCGACTCGACCAGCGGGGGCAGGAACTGGTCGAACGTGCCCTCGCCGAGCTGGTGGTGGTAGTTGTTGATCTGACGCGCGCGCTTGGCGGCGACGATCACCAGCGCATAGCGGGAATCGACGTTCTCGAGCAGTTCGTCAACGCGGGGATGGATCATGGGCGGGCATGGTACCTGCGCCGTCCAGTGCGCTGCGGACGATGCCCTCGAGCTCGCCCACAGCGCGCTCGCGGTCGTCGTTCACGACCGTGTAGTCGAACTCCGGCGCGAGCTCGAGCTGCCGCTCGGCGATGTCGAGCCGCTCGTCGATCTCGCCCTCGCTCTCGGTCGCGCGCCGCCGCAGCCGTCGCTCGCGCTCCTCGCGGCTCGGCGCGGTGACGAAGATCGTGATCGCGGCCGGGATCCGGTCGCGCACGGCGAGCGCGCCGTTCGTCTCGATCTCGAGCACCGGCGAGCGGCCCTCGGCGACGATCCGGTCGAGCTCCGACCACAGCGTTCCCGAGCGGTAGCCCTCGCCCCAGGGCAGCTCGACCCACTCGACGAAGTCGCCCTCCGCCAGCTTGCGGTCGAACTCCTCGTCGCTCAGGAACCAGTAGTGGCGGCCGTGCTCCTCCTCCGGTCGCCGGGGCCGGGTAGTCGCGGACACGGCGAGTGCGAGCTCCGGAATGCGTTCGACCAACAGCTTCGCGAGGGTGCTCTTGCCTTCACCCGACGTCCCCGTCAGGACGAAGACGGGCCGTGAAGCAGTCTCAGCGGTTGAAGAGGCCAATCAGCTCCGCCCGCTGGCGGTCCGAGAGGCCGCCGACGGTCTTCGACTGGCTGATCCTGCACTGGTTGAGGAAGCGGGCCGCCTTCACGCGGCCGAACTTGGGCACCGCCATCAGCATGTCGAACACCTTGGCGGTCGAGACGTACTCCGGCGGATTGCTCAGGATTTCCTCGATCTGCGCGGCCCCGGATTTGAGGTCCTTCTTCAGCTGCGCGCGTCGCACGCGGATGTCGTTCGCCCGCTTGAGCGCTTCCATCCGTTGGTCGAGTGAGCGGAGTGGCGCCTGGGCCTGAGTCTTGAGCGCGGCCACGGCGGGGGATACTAACAACCTCGCCGCCCCGGTCAACCCAACATGTTTGGGTCAATATGCAGGGATTTTTGAGCCGTTAGCCTCGACCTTGGGTCGAGGGTCGACCCGGCCGGAGGCGTGCGCGACACCAACGGCGTTGTCAGGACTGGCGAAGCCGAGCGCCGCCAGCTCGGCCTGGAGCTCGCTCAGGATCCGGGTCGCTGCGCCGGGGTCGGCGAAGAGCGCGGTGCCGACGGCGACGTCGTTCGCCCCGGCCGCGAGCAGCTCGAGCGCATGCCGGCCGCGGGAGACGCCGCCCATGCCGACTATCGGCAGACGCGTCTCGCGGAAGCACGTGTGGACAGCTGCGAGCGCGACCGGCCGCAGCGCCGGACCGGAGAGCCCGCCCACCCCGCGGGCGAGCACGGGCTGCAACGTCCGCTCGTCCAGGGCGAGGCCCTTGACCGTGTTGACGAGGCTAAGGCCGTCGGCGCCCGCGCCCTCCGCAGCGCGCGCCGTGGCACCGAGGTCGGCGACCGCGGCCGAGAGCTTCGCGTACAGCGGCTTGTCCGTTGTCGCCCGCACGGCCGCGACGACCTCGCCGACGTTCTCGGGCACCTCGTCCACGTTCGGGCAGGAGAGATTCAGCTCCAACGCCTCGACCTCGCCGCGCGCGGCCAGACGCCCCGCGACCTGCACGTAGTCCTCGAGCGAGAAGCCGCCGACCGAGACCCAGAGCGGCACGCCGAGCTCGGCCAGCCGCGGCAGGTGCTGCTCGAGGAAGGCGTCGATCCCCGGGTTGGCGAGGCCGATCGCGTTCAACATCCCAAGCTCGGTCTCGGCGATCCGCACCGGCGCGTTGCCCTCACGCGCGAGCGGCGTGACCGTCTTGGTCACGAAGGCGTCGAGCGTGCGTGCCACCTCGGGCGCCGCGAGGGCGTCCAGACAGCCGCTGGCGTTAAGCAGCCGCAAGGACCGGCCCTTCCAGGCAGAGTCGCTTCAACTCGCCGTCGATCTCGACCACGCAGCCGTAGCAGGCACCGAAGCCGCAGGCCATCGGCGCTTCCCATGCGAGCTGCGCGTGCGGCGTCAGCCGGCGGACGGCGTCAAGCATCGGCTCCGGGCCGCAGGCAAGCACGTCGTGGCCGGAATGCATCGCCTCGGTGACGTAGGTCGGCTCCAGCACGACCTCGGCGTTCGGCACCAGCTCCGCGGCCTCCGCGTGCCAGCTCGTGCGGAAGCCGAGCACCGCCGGCGGCCCGCCGAGCTGCTCCGAGAGGTACGGCAACGGCGCGACGCCGATCCCGCCGCCGACGAGCAGCGGCCGCTCGACCTTGAGGTCGAACCCGTTTCCGAGCGGACCGAGCACGCCGACCCGGTCGCCGGCGTCGAGGCAGCAGAGCGCGCGCGTCCCCGGCCCGATCGGGTCGATCAAGAAGGCGAGCTCCCCGCGGGGGGCGAGCGCGAGGCTCATCGGCCTCGGCAGCAGACGGCCGGGCGCCTCGAGCATGAAGAACTGGCCCGGCCTGCCCGCGTCGACCGTGCCGCGCTCGAGCCGCAAGAGCGTGTACGGCCCGACCGCCTCGGTGGCGACGACGCTAGGCCGTTCGCGCCTGAGCATCGATCCGTTCCTGCAGGCTCAGCGCGACCTCGTCGCGCGCGTGCGCGATCGCCTCGACGGCCGCGGCCGCGCCCGAGATGGTCGTGATGCACGGGATTCGCGCGACCAGCGCAGCCTCCCGGATCCGGTAGCCGTCGGTGCGCGCGCCCGATCCCTGCGGCGTGTTGATCACGAGGTCGCACCGTCCACGCCGGAGGAGGTCGACGACGGTCGGGCCCTCGCCGTCCTCGGTCACCTTGCGCACGTACTCGACGACGAGCCCCGCGTCGGCCAGCGTGCGAGCCGTGCCGGCGGTGGCGAGCAACTGGAAGCCGAGCCCGGCGAGCGCCTGGGCGACCGGGACGGCAACGCCCTTGTCCTCGTCGCGCACCGAGAGGAACGCGGTGCCGCTCGCGGGCAGCCTCCGACCGGCCGCGCGCTCGGCCTTGGCGAACGCGGTCGGCAGATCGGAGGCGCTCGCCATCACCTCGCCGGTGGAACGCATCTCCGGGCCGAGCACCGGGTCGGCGCCCGGGAAGCGGGCGAACGGCAGCACCGCCGCCTTCACCGACACCTGAGCGCTACGCGCCCGAGGATCACGACCGAGCTCGAGCTCGGGGAGCGTCGCGCCGGCCGCGAGCCGGCAGGCGGCCTGCACGAGGTTGACGCCCGTCGCCTTGCTCGCAAACGGCACCGTCCGCGAGGCGCGTGGGTTCGCCTCGAGCACGTAGAGCTCGCCGTCCGCGAGCGCGAGCTGAACGTTCAGCAGCCCGACCACCCCGAGCGCCGGCCCGAGCCGCCGCACGGCGTGCGCGACCGCGCGGCGTTCCGAACGCGTCAGCGACGGCGCCGGGAGCACGCAGCTGGAGTCGCCCGAGTGCACGCCCGCCTCCTCGACGTGCTGCATGACCGCTGCCACGAAGGTCTGGTTCCCGTCGCACAGGGCGTCCACGTCGATCTCGATCGCATTCTCGAGGAAGCGGTCGACGAGCAGTGATCCTGGTACGCGTAGCGTGGCCGCGCGCACCGCCTCGGCGTCGTAGCAGACCCGCATGCTGCGCCCGCCCAGCACGTAGCTCGGGCGCACGAGCACCGGGTAGCCGACCCGCTCCGCGACTTCCACGGCTTCGTCCGTGCTCGTCGCAGTCCCCCACGGCGGCACCGCGATCCCGAGCCCGTCGCAGAGCGCCGCGAAGCGCTTGCGGTCCTCGGCGAGGTCGACCGCCTCGAACGGCGTTCCCAGCACCCGGAAGCCGGCGGCCTCGATTGCACGCGCCAGCTTGAGCGGCGTCTGGCCGCCGAACTGGATCACGACGCCGGCCGGTTGCTCGCGCTCGCAGATCGCCAGCACCTCTTCGACCCCGAGCGGCTCGAAGTAGAGGCGATCGGAGGTGTCGTAGTCGGTCGAGACGGTCTCCGGGTTGCAGTTGACCATCACCGCCTCGTAGCCGAGCGCCCGGAAGCTCTGCGCCGCATGGACACAGCAGTAGTCGAACTCGATCCCTTGCCCGATCCGGTTCGGGCCCGAGCCCAGGATCACGACCGACCCGCCGCGCGGCGGCTCCTCGTCGGCCTCGCCCCAGGTCGAGTAGCAGTAGTTCGAGGCCGCCTCGACCTCGCCCGCGCAGGAGTCGACCCGCCGGTAGCCCGGGCGCACCCCCCACGACCGCCTCGCGGCGCGCGCGGTCTCCTCGTCCACCTCGCAGGCCCGCGCGACCGCTGCGTCCGAGTGGCCGAGCCGCTTCAGCCGCAGCCAGTCGTCGGCGACCAGGTCGCTGAGATTCAGCGAGCCGAGCCGCAGCCGCTCGAGCTCAGCCGTGAACCATGGGTGCAGCCCTCCGGGCAGCTCGTCGAGCGAGGGCCAGGGCGTGACCGCCCCACCGTCGAGCTCGCGCGAGCGCAGCGCTTTCGAGAGCGCCTCGGTGAACGTGCGGCCGATCCCCATCGTCTCGCCGACGGACTTCATCTGCGTGCCGAGCGTCGTGTCGGCGCCCGGAAACTTCTCGAACGCGAAGCGCGGCACCTTGACGACGACGTAGTCGAGCGTCGGCTCGAAGCTCGCCGGCGTCGTCCCGGTCAGGTCGTTCGGGATCTCGTCGAGCGTGTAGCCGACCGCGAGCTTGGCGGCGACCTTGGCGATCGGGTAGCCGGTCGCCTTCGAAGCGAGCGCGGACGAGCGCGAGACGCGAGGGTTCATCTCGATCACGCGCACGTCGCCCGTCGCGCGGTCGCGCGCGAACTGGATGTTGGAACCGCCGCACTCGACGCCGACCGCGCGGATCACCGTCGCCGCCGCGTCGCGCAGCTCCTGGTAGGCCTCATCGGAGAGCGTCATCTGCGGCGCGACCGTGACCGAGTCGCCCGTGTGCACGCCCATCGGGTCGAGGTTCTCGATCGAGCAGACGACGACCACGTTGTCGTTGCGGTCGCGGATCAGCTCCAGCTCGAACTCGTCCCAGCCCGTGAGGTTCTCCTCCACCAGTACCTGGTGGACCGGGCTCTCTCGCAAGGCCTGCTCCAGGAGCGCCTCCAGTTGCCTGCGCGAGTTCGCGATGCCCCCGCCGTGGCCACCCAGGGTGAACGCGGGTCGCAGGATGACGGGGAACGACAGGTGCGACGGCAGGTCCTCCAGCTTGGTCACGACCAACGACTCGGGGACCTTCAGGCCGGCCTCGCGGACGGTCTCGCGGAAGAGCTCGCGATCCTCGGCCCGCCGGATCACCTCCGGCGGCGCGCCGATCAGCTCGATCCCGAGCGCCTCGAGCACGCCCGTCTCGGCGAGCTCGAGCCCGATGTTCAGCGCCGTCTGGCCGCCCATCGTCGGCAGCAGCGCGTCGGGCCGCTCACGCCCGAGCACGTCGGCGACGGCCTCGACGTCGAGCGGCTCGAGGTAGGTGCGGTCGGCGAAGCCGGGGTCGGTCATGATCGTCGCCGGGTTCGAGTTGACGACGATCGTGCGGAAGCCGTCCTCGCGCAGCACCTTCAGCGCCTGGCACCCCGCGTAGTCGAACTCGCAGGCCTGGCCGATCACGATCGGCCCCGAGCCGATCAGGCAGACCGAGCGGAGATCACGCCGCTTCGGCAAGTGCCACCCCCTCGACCCAGCGCGAGAGCAGCGGCCACGCGTCATGCGGGCCGGGTCGCGCCTCCGGGTGGAACTGCACCGAACGCGCCCGCAGCTCCGGGAGCTCGAGCCCCTCGACCGTGCCGTCGTAGAGCGAGACATGTGTCACCTCGGGCGCGTCCGAGCGGGCGACCGCGAAGCCGTGGTTCTGGCTCGTCACGAGCACGCGGTTCGTGCGCTTCTCGAGCACGGGGTGGTTGGCGCCCCGGTGGCCGAACGGGAGCTTGAAGGTCTCGTGGCCGGTCGCCAGGGCGAGCAGCTGGTGGCCGAGGCAGATGCCGAAGACCGGCACCCGGCCGAGGAGCGCTTTGACCGTCTCGACCTCGCGAACGAGCGGCTCGGGGTCACCCGGGCCGTTGGAGAGCAGCACGCCGTCGAAGCCCGCGAGCTCCTCGGGGTCGGCGTCGTGCGGGTAGACCGTCACTGCCGCGCCCGCCCAGGCGAGCCGGTCGAGGATCGAGCGCTTGCAGCCGTAGTCGACGACCGCGATCCGGGCCGTGCCCGCGTCGGAGTAGACGTACGGCTTAGGGGTCGAGACCCCGGTTGCCAGCGAGCGACCGGCCATCGCCGGCTGCTCCTTGACCGCGGCGACTGCCTCCTCGACCGAGGCCTCGCCGGCAACCGCGATTGCGCGCATCGCGCCGGCCTCGCGCAGGTGCACGACCAGCGAGCGGGTGTCGATCCCCGAGAGCGCGACCACGCCGTGCTCGTGCAGCCAGTCCGTCCAGGCCGGCCCGCGTGCCTCGCGCATCACGACGGCCCGCGCGTGCGGCCGCCGCGACTCGCAGCGGTCGGGCTCGACACCGTAGTTGCCGACCATCGGCGCGGTGAAGGCAACGAGCTGCTCCGAGTAGCTCGGGTCGGTGACGACCTCCTGGTAGCCGGTCATCGCGGTCGTGAAGACGGCCTCGCCGAACGCGAACCCCTCCGCGCCGACGGACTCGCCACGGAAGACGGTTCCGTCCTCGAGTGCCAGGAACCCGGTCATCTCGCCTCCTCCTTCGTGATCCACTCGCCGTGCTCGAGGTAGTGCCGCGCGCGGGCCGCGTGCACGTCCTCGCCCCGCTCTTCGGCCCAGCGCAGCAGCTCCGCCGCCGCGGCACGCGTCTCGTCCGCCGAGACCGGCTCGAGCAGCTCGAGCCACTCGCCGCTGCGCTCCTGCGCGATCGCGGCGTCGAGCACGAACCAGAAGTCGGGCTCACCGTCGCCGTCCGGGTAGTTCAGCTCGTAGGCAGGCGGCTTCGCCCCGACCATGTACACGACGAGCTCGAGCTTGCGGAACGGCACCCGCAGCTCGTCGAGGGCGGCCCGTGCCGCCTCCTGGTCGAACGGTGGCTCGACCACGACCACGAGGTCGAGGTCGCTGGTGGCCGGGTCGAAGCCGCCGAGCAGCGCCGAGCCCAGCACGAACGTGCCCTGGACCGGACCGAGCGCTTCCACGACCTCGGCGACGTATGCCTCGAGCTGCGCCTCGGCCACGGTCATGCGGCGAACGCCACCCTCCCGGCCGCCACAGTCAGGCGCACCTGGCCGCGCAGCGTCTGCCCGAGCAGCCACGAGTTGGCCGAGCGGGAGCGGAAGCCGTCCTCATCCACCCGCCAGGCCGACTCGGTGTCGAGCAGGACGAGGTTCGCTTGCGCACCCGCCGCGATCCGCGGCGGCTCGAGGCCGTACGCCCGGGCAGGCCCGGCCGACATGCGCTCGAGCAGCGTCTCGAGCTTCAACAGGCCTGGCTCGACGAGGTGCGTGTAGAGCGCGCCGAAGGCGGTCTCGAGCCCCGTGACGCCGAAGGGCGCCGCCTCGAACGGGACTTCCTTCTCGTGCCGCGCGTGCGGCGCGTGGTCGGTGGCGACGCAGGCGATCGTGCCGTCGCGCAGCCCCTCGATCAGCTCCGCGCGGTCGTCGGCCGAGCGGAGAGGCGGGTTCATCTTCACGTTCGAGTCGAGCGAGCGCACCGCCTCGTCGGTCAGGCAGAGGTGGTGCGGCGTGACCTCGGCGGTTGCCGCCACGCCCTTCGCCTGCGCCGCCCGCAGCGCGCTGACCGATTCCCGCGCCGAGAGGTGGAGCAGGTGGAGCGGCGCAGCTTCGTAGGCGGCAAGCGAGAGGTCGCGCTCCACCATCAGGCTCTCGGCCACCGACGGGTAGCCGGTGAAGCCGAGTTCGGCGGAGACCGCGCCTTCGTGCATCTGGCCGCCCTTCGAGAGCGTCGGCTCCTCGCAGTGCAGGGCGAGCCGGCGGCCGGTGATGCCGTGGTACTGAAGTGCGCGGCGCATCAGCCCAGGTGCGACGACCGGCCGGCCGTCGTCCGTGAAGCCGGCCGCGCCTTGATCGGCGAGCTCGGCCATCTCGGTCAGCTCGGCGCCGTCCTGGCCGCGGGTGATCGCTGCGAGGAAGCCGACCGGGATCACCGCCTGGGCCTTCGCGTCCTCGATCAGGGACCCGAGCACCGCAGCCGAGTCGACGACCGGGTCGGTGTTCGGCATCGCCAGGATCGCGCAGTAGCCGCCGGCCGCCGCGGCCTCGGTGCCCGAGGCGATCGTCTCCTCGTCCTCCCCGCCCGGCACGCGCAGGTGCACGTGCGGGTCGACGAAGGCAGGCGCGAGCACGAGGCCCGCGCCGTCGACCACCCGGTGGCCGTTCGCGTCGAGCCCCTCGCCGAGCGCTGCGATCGTGCCCTTGTCGACGCGGACGTCGAGCACCGCGTCCACGCCCGCGACCGGGTCGAGCACGCGCGCACCGCGAACTACCAGGTCGTCCTTGCGGCCGTTCTTGCCATAGAGCATCAGGCCACCTCCAGCGGCTCGGCCGCCTCCACGGGCACCGGCCCGGTGGTGAGCAGGTCGTAGAGCACCGCCATCCGCACGACAAGGCCTGCGCGCACCTGCGCCTCGATCAGTGCGGAGCCGGCGTCGGCGACCCGCGGGTCGATCTCGACGCCCCGGTTCATCGGGCCCGGGTGCATCACCTTCTGGCCGCGACGGATCCGCTCCGGCGTCACGCCCCAGCGCTCGGTGTACTCGCGCAGGGAAGGCACGTAGTTCGCGCCCTCGGCCATGCGCTCGCGCTGCATGCGCAGGACGTAGACGACGTCCGCGTCGGCGATCGCGCCGATCTCGTGCGAGACCTCGCAGCCCATCGCCTCGATCCCGCGCGGGATCAGCGTCGGCGGCCCGATCAGCGTCACCTTTGCCCCCATAAGCGCCAGCGCCTGTACGTTCGAGCGCGCGACCCGCGAGTGGAGGACGTCGCCGACGATCGCCACGTGGACGCCCTCGATCCGGCCGAGCTCGTCCTGGATCGTGTAGAGGTCGAGCAGAGCCTGCGTCGGGTGCTGGTGCTTGCCGTCGCCGGCGTTGACGACGTGGGCGTCGGTGTAGCGGGCCACGAGCTGCGGCGCGCCGATCTGCGGGTGCCGGATCACGATCACGTCCGGGTCGTAGGCGCCGAGCGTGAGCGCGGTGTCCTTCAGCGACTCGCCCTTGTCGACCGAGGAGCCAGCCGCCTTGATCGACATCGTGTCCGCGCTCAGGCGCTTCGCGGCTAGCTCGAAGCTCGACGAGGTGCGGGTCGAGGACTCGTAGAAGACGTTCACGACCGTGCGGCCGCGCAGCGTCGGCAGTTTCTTCACCTCACGCTCGAGCGAGCGCGAGAAGCTTTTCGCGGTCGACAGCAGCCGCTCGACGTCCTCCCGTTCGATGTCACCGATCGAGATCAGGTGCCGGCGCGGCGGTTGCTTCGGCGGGAGATAGCCCTCCCGCATGACGTGGATCTCACCCATTGTTCTCCTTGGTCACGAGCAGGACGCGATCGATTTCGTCCACCTCGACGAGCTCGACCTGGATGCGCTCGTCGCGGGCGGTGGGCAGGTTCTTGCCGACGTAATCCGGGCGGATGGGGAGCTCGCGGTGGCCGCGGTCGGCAAGCACGGCCAGCTGCACGCGCTCGGGGCGGCCGTAGCCGAAGAGCGCATCGATGGCCGCGCGGATCGTGCGACCGGTGTAGAGGACGTCGTCGACGAGCACGACCGTCATCCCCTCGAGCGGGAAGTCGAGCGCGGTCGAGCGCACGAGCGGCTGTGGGTGCCTCGGCGCCTCCCCTCCGCGCACGTGCACATCGTCGCGGTGAAAGGTGATGTCCAGCTGGCCGAAGGCGACCTCGGTGTCGCTCAGCTCCTCGATTCGGCGGCGCAGACGCTGCGCGAGCGGTACGCCGCGCGTGTGGATGCCGACGAGGGCGACCGTGGCGAGGTCGGCGTTGCCCTCGACGATCTCGTGCGCGATGCGCGTGATCGCCTTCGAGATCGCCTCGGCATCGAGGACAGTCGTCGCTGCAGAGATGTTCGCGCTCAGGGCGCGTTCAGGGCGATGCTCACCTTCGACTCCTTCTCGGCCTCACGGGACCGGGTTAAAGGGGTACTGATCGGTGCGAGAGACTATACGGGCGTCCGGACGGCAACCGCGATAAGCCACTCGACGCGGTAGTCGACCTGCTCCGGAAGCTCGCGCTCGGCCCGCTCCAGGCCCCCCTGGTACTCCTCCTTGGAGATCAGGTCGAAGGTCGAGATGTGCTTGCCGCGGATCCGCTCGAGCGCGTCGGCCCGGGCAAGTGAACCGGTCTGCGAGAGCCGCGTAAGACGCACCTCCGCGAAGCCGGCGAGCCCGGCCGTGAGCTCGTCCGCACTCGGGAAGCGCTCACGATCGACAGCCTCCATCGACGGGAAGAGCTCGTTCAGCCAGAACGCGTGGAAGTGGGACGGGTCGAAGGTGGCGACCGCGAAGCGGCCGCCCGGCTCCAGCACGCGCGCCGCCTCGGCGAACGCGCGCGGCCGGTCGACCAGGTGCGCGACGAGCCACATCGTCGCCCGCTCGAACCAGCCGTCCTTGAACGGCAGCTGCTCGGCCGAGCCGAGTTTCAAGCCGGCGCCGCCGACGCGCGAGCGGGCGACGGCCAGCATCTCGGGCGAGCGGTCGACGCCCCAGGCCTTCGCCACCTCCGTGAGCTGAGCCAGGAAGCGGCCGGTGCCGCAACCGATGTCGAGCACGCGCCGGCCGGTCAGGTCGGCCTCGCGGATCAGCGTCGCCGCGACGTCCGCGTCGTACGGGCGCAGCCGGTCGTAGACGGCCGCGCGCGCCGAAAAATCAGGCGTCGGCGATTGGATCGTCGGGCTCGGTCATCGACTCGATCGCCTCCCGGGCGGCCTCTAGCTGGTCCTCCGGGACGAACACCTTCAGCGGCGTGTCGTCGATCTCGCGCGGGTGGTGATCGACCGCGCTCTCGAGCTCGACTTCGATCCCGGCGTCTCGGAGGATCGCCTCGATCTCCTCGCCCTCCGCGACGGTCTCGGCGAGCGCAACCTGGACGAGGGCGGTCAACGGGATTCGTCCTCACCGACCGCGCATCGACCGGTCATTGCAGACGGACACACGGGCCGAGCCCGCGCGTCCTGGAGTCGGCATCGCATGCGACGCCTCACGTAACGGCCTCCGGCGCAGGCTCGGGCTGCTCCGCCTCGCGCTGCTGCACCACGCCGCCCTTGACGAGACGCGGCGAGCCCCGCTCGGGGAACGGCACGTCGATTACGTCGAAGTCTTTCGGCACCACGGTCTCGGGGAAGATCGTACGTGCCTCGCGCGCTGCCTCGGGCCCGAAGTAGCGATTCGAGAGGTGCGTCAGCGCGAGCAGGCCGACCTCCGCCTCGCGCGCGAGCTCGGCCGCCTCGAGCGCGGTCGCGTGCCCGGTCTCCTGCGCACGCTCGCGTTCCTCCTCGAGGAACGTCGCCTCGTGGACGAGCACTTCCGCCCCGCGCGCGGCCTCGAGCACGGTGGCCGAGGGCCCGGTGTCGCCGCTGAGCACGACCCGACGCCCCGGGCGCGGCGGCCCGAGTACCTCGTCCGGGGTGACGACGCGGTCGTCCTCGAGCGTGATCGACTCGCCGGCCTGGAGCAGACCGCGCGCCGGCCCGCTGGGCACGCCGAGCGCGTCCGCAGCGTCGACGTCGAAGCGGCCGGGCCGCGGGTGCTCGACCAGCGCGAAGCCGAGCGACTGCACCGCGTGGGCGACCGGGAAGGTGACGAGGTTGTAGTCGCCGCGCTCGAGCACGTCGCCGGGCTTCAGCTCCAACAGCTCGAGCGGGTAGGGCAGCTTGCCGAAGATCCGCCGCAGCGCCCCGAACAGCTCCTTCAGGCCGGGCGGCCCGTAGATCGTCAGCGGGAGCTCACGCCCGCGGAGCGCGAACGTCTTCAGCATCCCGGGCAGGCCGAGGTAGTGATCGGCGTGGAAGTGCGAGATGAACACCTCTCGCAGCTCGACGAGGCCGACCGTCGAGCGCAACATCTGCCGCTGCGTGCCCTCGCCGCAATCGAACAACAGCCGCTCGCCGCCACGCCGCAGGAGCAGTGCCGAGGGGGCGCGCTGGGCCGTCGGGACAGAGCCCGAGGTGCCGAAGAAGACGAGGTCGAGGTCCACGGCTGGGAGTCTAGGAGGGTTTGAAGAAGCAGCGCTCGTCGCCGGAGCGCGGCGGCGCTCCTGCCGGACCAGCTCGGGCTCGACGAGCCGCTGCGGCGCGCGGTCTGAGTAGAGTCGAGCCCGCATGAGCGATGTCCGCGAGCTGATCCGCCGCGAGCCCTCGCAGGACGAGCACGACGCGATCCGCGAGCTCTGGAAGCGCCACTCCGTCGCCGAGGACAACCGTGACCTGCCGGGCCTGCTTGCCACGCTCACCGACGACTGCGTCTACGAGCTCGTGCAGACCGGCCACCGCTGGGAGGGGCACGAGGGCGCGGCCCGCTTCTACGGTGGCCTGCTCGGCTCGTTTCCCGACATCCACTTCGACCTGACCGACATCGTGATCGGCCCGCAGGGCGTGTGCGAGGAGGCCAACGTGACCGGCACGCACGAAGCCGAGTGGCTCAGCGTCCCGCCCACCGGCGAGCGGCTCGCCTGGAAGGTGACCATCTTCTTCCCGTGGGACCGTGAGCGCCGGTTGTTCACCGGCGAGCGCGTCTACACCGCGGGCCTGCCGCTACCCGGCTGAGGGCAGCACCAGCCGCTGGCCCGGCACGAGCACGCTCCCGACGAGGTGGTTGCGGTGGTCTATGCGGTAGATCGCGTCACGCGGGTCGCCCGCGTAGTGCGTCGTCGCGATCGTCCAGAGCGTGTCGCCCGCCTTGACCGTGTACCGCTGCTCCGGGCCCGCGCCGTGCGAGGCCCTGGCGAGCGCGGCCCAGGCGATCAGCGCGAGGGCCGCAATGAGGAGGATCTTCCCGAACATGTGTTCGCCATGGTAGAGCGAACGTCTGTTCGTGTCAAGGTCTCTGCATCACCTCTGCACCGTTTGGCCCTGATTCTCTAGGGGGCGGCGTGGTTCATCGTTCCCTGGATCACGGTCGGGCGAGGCGACGCAGCCGGTCAGACACGCGCCGGAGCGGCCGTCTCCAGGAAGCGCCCGGCCCGCCAGATGAGCTCGCCGTCGGCGTAGACCTCGCCGTCCTCGCGCAGGTCGCAGACGAGGTCCCAGTGCAGCGCCGACTCGTTCAGCCCGCCCAGGTCGGTGAAGGACGAGCCGAGCGCGACGTGCATCGTGCCGCCGATCTTCTCGTCGAAGAGCGTGTTCTGGGTGAAGCGGTCGATCTCGTAGTTGAGCCCGAAGGCCACCTCACCGAGGCGACGCGCGCCGTCGTCCAGCTCGAGCATCGCGTCGAGGTGCTCGCCTCCGCGTGAGGCCTCCGCCTCGACGACCGCGCCGCCCTCGAAGCGCAGCCGGATGCCGGTCACCTCGCGCCCATGGAAGAGCGCGGGGTAGGTGAAGCTGATCTCGCCCTCGGTGACCGTCTCGAGCGGGCTCGTGTAGACCTCGCCGTCGGGCATGTTGTACCGGCCGTCCGCGGGCTGCCAGCGCCGGCCCTCGACGCCCACCTTGAGGTCGGTCCCGGGCCCGACGATGCGAAGCTCGCGGACCTCGGCCAGCGCGTCGGCGCGAGCGCGCAGCTCGTGGCGGACGCCTTCCCAGTGCACGACCGGGTCACCCGGCTCCTCGACGTGGCAGGCGCGGAACACGAACCGCTCGTACTCGTCGAGCGACATCTGCGCGTCCTGCGCGTGCGCCTCGGTCGGGAAGAGGACGCCGAGCCAGCCGAGCTCGCCGGCGGACATCCGCTGCCAGCGCCGCTTGGCCAGCTCCTGCGAGGCGGCGATCAGCCGCTGGTGACGCTCAGGGTCGACATGGGTGAGCGCGCGCGTGTTCGACTCCGACCAGACCGTCACGAGCGCGTCGACCAGCTCGAGCTCGGCCTTCGCGATCGGCGAGACGTACTCGAGCTGGTCGTCGTTGGCCTCGGCGAGCAGCAGCTCCGGCAGCCGCTCGAGCTGGAGGTCGACGTACGGGTGCGCCCCGGCCGCGAGCGCGGCGCGGTAGATCTCGATCGCCAGCGGTGCCGCCACCGGCGGCGCGTCGATGCGCAGCACCTTTCCCGGCTGCAGGCGGAGCGAGTAGTTCACGACGAGCTCGCCCAGGCGGGCGACGCGTGGATCGCTCACTTCTTGCGGGTGCCGACGCGGAAGGGCCGGCTGACGAGGATGCTCACACGCTTGGAGTTCATGGTGGCGCTCATCCGGATCGCATAGACGTAGAGGCCGGGCCGCAGCCGGCGCGTCGGAAAGGACACGAGCCGCGTGCTCGCCTTGATCACCCCGCGCGCGGAGAGCACCGGCTTCGGCTTGCCGGCGGCGAGGCGCTTGCCGAGCACGGCCTTCGAGGGGCCGGCCTTGAAGAGCCCGGCGCGGAAGTCCGCCTCCTCGCCCGCGCCGGCGGTGAAGCTCCAGCGGGTGCGCTTCAGCGGCTGCGGCTTGAGGCTCCCCCACGCCACGGCCGGGAGCACGACGGCGGTCACGTGACGCCACTTGACGGGCGTCGTCTGGCAGTTGCCGTGGCTCTGGGCGAGCACCTGCTTGACGGCCTCGTAGGAGGGCCGGTGCGAGCCGTCGGCACGCTCGAGCCCGCTTTGCCAGCGGCCGAGGTCGGTCTCGTCGACGAGGTGGAAGAAGCTGAGCATCCGCACGCCGGGGTCGCACTCGGCGAGCGTGACCGTGTCGCGGTAGTACGCAGCCTGGTCGTCCTCGCTGATCAGCTTCAGGCCGGGCGTCTCGACGCCGGTGTAGAGCGACGCCAGCGCCGGCAGCGGCGCGACCTGCCAGCCGACCTCGTCCAGGTCGAACTTGAGCGGCTTGAACAATGACTTGCCGGACTCCGGGAAGGTCGGCTGCGCGGTGCCGTTGAACGCGTCCCAGACCGCCTGCTTGATGCGGTCGAGGTTCGCGAGGCCGGCCGTCGGCCACGCGTAACGCACGCTCGGCGGCCCCTGCTGGGGCTGCGGATACGGGTGGAAGGCGAGCTCGTCCATCAAGGGCTTCGGGCGGTGGCTCGCCCGGTACGCGACCCCGAGATCGTGCAGGAAGCGGACCGGCGAGCGCGAGCGGTTGCTCTTCCCGAACGGCTGGTCGTTGCCGCGCGGCGAGAGACCGATGCCGATCACGTTGATCGCCGGGTCGACCGCCTTCAGTGCGTCGTAGGAGGCCGCGAGCACCGGCAGGTACTGCGCGGCGGCGAGCGGCTTGCCCGTGCCCGAGTACTGTGGCACCCAGAAGTACGGCTGGTTCGGCTCGTTGCCGATCACGTAGTCCTTCACCGTCGGAAAGGTCGTCGCCAGCAGGGTCAGGAAGGACGCGAATTTTGTCTTCGCGTCGGGGGTCGCCGTCAGGTCTGCGGCCCTCAGCGGCGAGACCGCGAAGATGATCCGCGTGCCCGCGGCCTGGGCCTGCGGCATCCAGGAGGCGATCTCGTCCTGCCCTCCGATCGCGGTCGGGTTGGCGGCGTCCCAGTTGATCGAGACGCGGTTCACCTTCAGGCCGACGTCGTTGAGCGTGGCGAAGAACGTGGCACCGCCGTCGCCGGTCTTGCCTGCGTCCTCGGTCACCCCCACGTCCAGCCCCGCTCGCGCGGATCCTGCGGCAGCGCACGCCAGCACCGCGCACGCGCACAGCAGTAGTCCCCTGGTCCTCGTCACTCTCGTTCCTCCTCGATCGGCGGCTAGTAGGTTCACACGTTCTTCGGCATGTGGGAAGAGGCTCCTTAGTCCTTCAAGACTGCCTCTAGCAGCCGGCCGGCGCCGAACCTAACTGGGTCATCCGCCGGGAGGCCGGTCTCCTCCGCCGTCTGCTCGATCGCGGCCCGCGCGGCGGGCTCGTCCAGCTCGCCCGTGTTCAGCGCGACGCAGGCAACTCGTGCAGGCCGCAGCGGCAACGCGATCCGCTCGTGCAGCTCCACGAGCTCGGGCAGGCTCGGCAGCGGGTAGCCCGGATAGCCCTCGACCTCGGTCGCGCCCGCCTTGTGGCAGAGCACGAAGACGTGCGGCGCCGAGCCGTGGATCAGCCCGAGCGTGACGCCCGAGTAGGCCGGATGGGCGAGCGAGCCCTGGCCCTCGACGAACAGCAGCTCACCGCCGCGCCGGTGGCCCTCGACCACCAGCCGCTCGGCCGCGCCCGCCAGGAAGTCCGAGACGACCGCGTCCACCGCGATCCCCCAGCCCGCGATCGCGATCCCGGTCTGGCCGGTCGGGACGAAGACGCTCGGCATGCCGCGGCGGCGTGCTTCGAGGTCGAGCTCGAGCGCGACCGTCTTCTTCCCGATCGCGCAGTCGGAGCCGACGGTCAAGACGATCCGCGCCGTGAGCTGCAGATTCTCGCCGGTCGGGACGTTCAGGTCGGGCGGCGGCTTGCGCAGGTCGCGCAGCTCGACGCCGTGCTCGCGCGCGAGCGCAACCAGCTCCTCGTCCTCGCCGACGAACTCGTGCAGGCCGCTCTCCAGGTCGAGCCCGGCCGCGATCGACTGCTTCAGCAGCTCGCGCCAGGCGGGCGGGAAGCGGCCGCCCTGGGTGGCGACCCCGACGACGGCGGTCGTCGGCCCGTACTGCAGACCCTCCTCGACGGTGGCAACGACCGGCACGCCTTCGTAGCTCTCGCCCGCGCGCGTGGAGTCGAGGATCGCGACGGTCGGATCGGGCGCGTAACGCAGGATCCCGCGAGCCGTCTTGCCGTAGTGCGGGTCGCCGGAGCGGCCCTCAGCGAGGATCAGGTACCGCTTCTCCTCGCGCCCCTGGCCGGTGCCCGCTTGCGCGGAGCGCTGCTCCGCGCCACGGTCACCTGCCGCTGCTGACGGCCCGGCGCTCTCCGGGCCCGTGTCGCTCACACTGTGCCCTCCGGCGCCGAACCGCCAGCAGCGGCCCAGGAACGCGAGGCGGGGCTGACACCGAGGCCGGGCTCGTTGGAGGGGAGCTGGACGCCGTCGACGAGCTCGACGCCCGGCCACGGGTCCTCGACCAGCAGCAGGTTCCCGTCGAGGTCGACGTGGTCGAACAGGCTTGCGCAGGCAGCGCCGGCGGCGACGGCGAGGCCCGACTCGTTCATGCAGCCGAGCATCAGCCCGAGGCCGAGCGCGCGGCCGGCATGGGCCATCCGCACCGCCTCGCGGATCCCGCCCGACTTGGCGAGCTTGACCGTCAGCCCGTGCGCGCGCTCGGCGCAGAAGGCCACGTCGTCGAGCGTGTGGCAGTCCTCGTCGACGTAGATCGGGAGCGGCGAGCGGCGCTTCAGCTCCGGGCCGTCGGCGTCGCCGGCCGGGAGCGGCTGCTCGCAGTACTGCACGCCGAGCTCCGCGAGCTGCGGCAGCGCCTCGAGCGCCTGCTCGAGCTGACCACGCCTCGTTCACGTCCACCTGCAGCGGCACCTCCGTCACCCCGCGCACCGCTCGCACACGCTCGACGTCCAACCCGTCCCCCGCGCCGAGCTTCAGCTTCAACCGCTTGAAGCGGCCCTGCACCTTCTCGGCGCGGCGCGCCATGTCGTCGGGATCGCCGAGCCAGATCGTCCACGAGGTCGGCGGCCCTTCGCGCCGCAGCCCGAGCAGCCGCCAGACCGGGAGGCCGACGAGCTTGCCGCAGAGGTCGTGCAGCGCGGCGTCGATCGCCGCCTTGGCCGCCTGCTCGCCCGGCCGCTCGCGCAGCCGCGCCTCGATCGCCTCGAACGCGAACGGATCGTCGCCGAGAAGCTCGCCGGCGTCCTCGAGGAACGCGAGCGCCGAGGCCGGCGACTCGTCGTAGCGGTCGATTGGCGCCGCCTCGCCGAAGCCGCTCACGCCCTCGTGGCGGAGCTCGACGTCCACCACTTCGGCCGCGTCGGAGGCCCCGCGCGAGATCACGAACGTCTCCGCCATCCGCACGGTCGCGATCCGGGCCTCGAGCTCCACCGCCGATACCTTAGAACCCAGGATGCGGACGCTGGCGACCTACCTGCGCGGGCTCGACCCGCATCTCCCGCGGACGGTCTGGCTCGTCCAGGCGGGCGGCGTGGTGAACGCGCTCGGCAACGGGATCGTCTTCCCCTTCGCGATCATCTACCTGCACAACGTGCGCGGGATCTCGTTCGCGCAGGCGGGATTCGCGCTGGCGATCGGCGGGGCATCGGCGCTAGCGGCGGGCCTGATCGCGGGGCCACTCGTGGACCGGATCGGCGGCCGCAACACGCTCGTCTTCGGCCTGATCGTGCAGCTGGTCGCGTTCACGCTCTTCCCGCTGATCCGGGAGCCCTGGCACGCGTACGCGCTGTTCGCGCTGGACGGCGTCGGGACGGCCTGCTTCTGGCCCGGCCAGTCGACGCTGCTCGCGCGGCTGACGCCGCCGGATCACCGGCACTCGGCCTATGCGCTCCAGCGCGTGAGCATGAACCTCGGCATCGGGCTCGGCGCCGCGATCGGTGGACTGATCGCCACCACGGCCGATCCGGCCAGTTTCACCAGGATGTTTCTCCTCGACGCGGCGACCTTCCTCGTCTTCGCGATCGTGCTCCTGGTCGGTGTCAAGGAACCGCCCGCGACCGAGCCCGAGGAGCACGAGGAGCCGGGCAGTTACCGGGCCGTTCTGCGCGACCGCAACTTCCTCGCCCTCACGGGCCTGAACGTGCTCTTCGTGGCGGTCGGCTACGAGGTCTTCGCGCTGCTCCCGCCCTTCGCCAAGAACTACGCCGGCGTGAGCGAGCAGTGGGTCGGCTTCATCTGGCTGGCGAACACGCTGCTGATCGTGCTGATCCAGCTGCCGGTCTCGAAGGCGCTCGAGGGCCGGCGCCGGATGGCCGCGCTCGCGCTGATGAACGTGCTCTGGGCCGCCGCGTCGCTGATCGTGCTCGCCGGCGGAGGGCTGCTGAACGGAACGTCGGCAGCGCTCGTCTTCATGAGCGCGACGATGGTGTTCGCGATCGGCGAGACGCTGCAGGGCCCGACGCAGGCGCCGCTCGTGGCCGACCTCGCGCCCGAGCAGTTGCGCGGGCGCTACTTCGCGCTCAGCGCGATGTCCTGGAGCGCCGGCTCGATCCTCGGGCCTGCGGTCGGCGGCCCGCTGCTCGGTTGGCACCCGCTCGCGGTCTGGCCGATCTCGGCCGGGGTCTGCGTGTTCGCGGCCGCCGGCTGCCTCCGGCTCGAGCAGAGCCTCCCCGAGCGGGTCCGCCGAACGCCGAGGCCGGAGCCCGTGGCCCAGACGCCGCTCGCACCGCCGCTAGACTTGGCCACCGAGCGCCTGTAGCTCAGGGGATAGAGCGCGCGCCTCCGGAGCGCGAGGTCGCAGGTTCGATTCCTGCCAGGCGCATACACCGCTTCGTTGAGCGGTTTTCCTAGCTCCTGGCGGGAACGATTCACCTTTCGGCCTCCGCATCGGGATTTCGCGCAAGGTGTCCGCGAGTTGGTCGATGTTCCAGTCGGTGTAGATGTCCGCCGTCGTCGAGATCGACGAGTGCCCGAGCAGGGTCTTGACGGCCATGATGTTGCCGTGGGTCTTGTCGAGCACCCGCTGGCCCGCGGTGTGCCGCCCTTGTATCCGCTCGCCCGAAGTCGACTCTCGGCCACCACGCAGGCCTGGTCAAGGCAGACATACTACCTCTCGTGCCCGCCGTTGCGAAAAACCGTTAGCGCTCGGGCGTGGTGGAAGTGGCGGAACTGCGGCGACTGTCGGGCGCGACTCTACGGCGTCGCTCGCGGTGTGGGATCGCTCGATCGGGATGCGCGGCGAACACTTTCCCGGAAATAGCGCGAACTTCGTTGCAACGTGTCCGGCGCCCTATACCTCGGCCTGGTCGGGCATCGCGTGAAACGCGCGCTCGATCCGATCGGCTTGCGCTCAGATCCATGGTCCGTACTCGACCCTAGGCGAATGCGCAGAGACGGCGGCGTCTCCGCGAATTGCTTCGATCATCGCCACGTCGAGCAGGTCGCTTCGGGCCTCATCTTCACCGCAACTCACAATCCACGTGTCTCGGACACGTCTCACACGAAGTTCGTGCCCGTTTGGCGTCTGCGCAACCCATTGAGTCATCCGCGCATCCTCCCCGTCTGCCGCAGCGGCTTGGGGGCTCGAGTTCGCGGGAGGGGCCGCACTCCCTGGTGGCCTTGCGTTCGGTTTACCAGACGTCGGGCGGGCTGAAACCCTGCTCTGCGCTCGTCGCTCCCGTTGCAGCCTCTGTTCAGATCGCCGCCCGGCCCCCTAGTCCACGCTCAGTCCACGAATCGGGCGCGAGGACGCCTTCAAAAGGTCCGAAGGAGCTTGGGCGCAAGTAGCGCGTCGAAGCGGGACCTAACTGCCCGGCGTCGGGGAGCCGAGCGACCGCAGCGACTTCTCCCCCAAAGCCTGCGCTCGGCTCCAGAGCCTACGGTAGCGCGATGATTAACCCGGTGCCCGATGCTGGACTGAAATGGAGCCGGAGCGTGGCCCGTTCCTCCTGCGGCTCAGGAACGTGCCCCTCAGTAGGGGGAGGTGAGGTGCTCCGGCTCCATGCGCCGCAGACTTGGTGTCCCCTCGAGGAGCGCTGCATACGGTAGCGTTCTTCGAGGCGCCTTCCAAGCCTTTTCGGTTCATCTCTACGACGGACCAAGCGTCATTCGCTTCGCCCGGAATCCATGGGGACGAGCGTCGGAAAGACCGTGCCCGGCTGCGCGAGCCTCTACGTACTGCTGCTGTTGCCGGAACATTCCTGCCAGGAGCATGCTTCTCAAGCAAAGCGCCGTTTTACGCGCTGTCTGGCTCGCTCAGCCGAGCACTCGTCTGAGCGAAAGCACGACGAGCGATGCTGCGG
The DNA here is from genome assembly GCA_963772975.1 of uncultured Actinomycetes bacterium. Lineage (GTDB taxonomy): Bacteria > Actinomycetota > Thermoleophilia > Gaiellales > Gaiellaceae > AC-32. Next base: position 17,661 of record CAVYZH010000009.1, on the reverse strand, counting down.
CGACGAGCATCGCAAGATCCCTCGCGCTGGAGATTCGCTTGAACTCGGCCCCGTTGTCACGCAGCTCGATGTAGCCGACCGGACTCACGGCAACGCCGCCGCCGCCTCCCCCACCCGAGCCCTGGTCGCTTTCTCGAGCGCCGGAGCCGCCACCCCCGCCGAACCCAAAGCGCGCCTTTGCTACCGGAATGACGGTCACGGCCTCTCGCTGGACGGGCTCGCCGAAGATGGTCGAGACCTGTGCCCTCTGGCCAACCGTTTCTCCAATCCGCTCCAGTAGCTCCGTCACCATCGCCGAGCGTTCTGTCGCCGCTCCAGCCATCGCAGGGCTCCCTTCGTGAGATTGGGACCATGGTGCCGGACCCGATGAGGCTTAAGCAGGCAGGCTCGATTCCTGCCAGGCGCATTCGACTCTCGCTGGTCAAGTCGGTTTCGCATGGTTGCGCGAGACAGAGCGGTCGTGAACGTCACAAGCGCACGCCGCGTGCTGTCTCAGGATTTCGTCGGCTAAGACAACGTCGCCGCTCTTTTCTTGTCGGAGGCGGGAGTATCGTCTCGGGAGAGATGTTGGCTTGCTTTCGGCCCGCTCGGTTCGTCATATCGACCTCGCTGGCCGTTTCGGCCCTGCTCGTGCTCACTAGTGGGTGCGGTGGCGGCAATAAGTCGTCCGGTCCGAGCACCTCGGGCCCGACGCATGCCCACTTCGTCAGCGAGCTCGATGCCTGGTGCGCCCGCGGGAATCGCAAGTTCGCGCCGTTGATCGCGCAGTTCAACAACGCTGGTCTGGCAAATGACGCCGGCGCGGCGGCAACTGCACTCCAGCGGGCGATCCCGCTTCGTGCCCGCTACGACGCTCGGCTGCGCGAAATGACTCCATCACCCGAGGACCGAGCGACCTTCGCTCGCTACCTGCGCGATGAGACTCGGATCGCGGGCCTCTCCCCACGAATGGTCGCCGCGCTGAAGGCACGGGACGAGGAGGAGTTCAACCGACTCGCCAATCTCGTCCACGCGACGCGTAACGACCGGACGAAGGCTGCACTTGACCTCGGTACGACCCAATGCGGCACGTGACGGGACGGGACGCGGCCCAGTCCAGACAACGCTCGAAGAGCGTCTAGCGCGACGAGCTCGACTACGCCGAGCTACTGGCTGGCTGATCACACAACTGCGTCGAGCGCTGACGTCTCGCGTTTCTTGCTCGGAAACGCAGGTCGGCGCTCGGCGTGTGCTTAATCGCGGAGTGCTTCGATTCCTGCGAGGCGTATCTTGCCTAGTGCCGGTGAACCCGAACCGATGGGAGTTCGCCCACCTGGTCCTTCGAGAGGCTCAGGGTCACCGCATCTGTCTCGACCTTCGCGACCGCTCCGATCGGGATCGTCACCTCACGCCGGCCCCACAGGTGCCCGCGTTCGAGGAGCACGTGCGTGATGTGGGCCTCACTGTCGACGAGCAGACCGTCCACTTGGCCCAGATGGTGCTCGTCCGCCGAGTACACGTCGCTCGAGCGGCGGATCTCGACCTCGCCCTTCGGGACGCGGTCGTAGATCAGGCCGAGATTCTGGTCATAGGCGGGGAGGGCGCCGAGACCCGGACCGAAGTCGGGCTCGTAGTAGGGGCTCGCGAGAACGTCTTTGACACCCACGTCCCAGTCCGGATCGTTGAGCTCGGGCGCGCCGACCCGCAGGTAGCCGTACTCCTGCACGGGCTCGAGCGCGTTGACGTCGTCCACCGAGCAGCGGAGCGAGATCTCCGACTCCTCGTCACCGCCTTCTGCCAGTTCGATCGGGACGAGGCGGGTCTCCAGGGCCTCCTGATCGGTCGGCCGGACGACCAGGTGTGTCACGCGCCTGCTGACCGGGTCGATCACGACATCGGCCAGCTCGCCATAGGCCTTGTCGGTGCAACGAACGGGCGTGCCGAGGTCGAGTCGCATGACCAGGCCGGAGACTATCCTCAAGCGGCCTCAGCCCGAGCAAGCCGCCGCCCCGGCGCGGAGGCCGGGGCGGCGGGTGGTGTTCCTTACGGCCGGGGCAGCGTCAGCGCCCAGGCGCCGCGACCGTGGGTCGCGGCGTAGAGGACGTTCGCGGACTGCGACAGCGTCAGCCCGTAGACCGCTGCCGTCGGCAGGCCTGAGCCCGCCGCCTCCCAGTGGCTCGCGCCACGCGGCAGCCGCAGAACGCCGAAGTCCGTCGCCGCGTAGACGTCGCCGGTCGCAGCGAAGAACGCGATCCCGGTCACTGGCTGGTCGCCGATGTCGAACGAGCGCTTGGCGAAGGTCGCCGTGCCGGTCTGCGGGTCGTAGTTGACCTCGAACACGTGGCCCGGCGTATCCGGCGTGTAGGCGTCGTAGCCCGAGTACGAGATCCACGCGTGGTTCGGGTCGGCCGGGTCGACGGCGATCCCCGAGACGAAGCGCCCCGGCGTGCTCGCGGTGTCGATCCGGTTGAAGCGGACGTTGCGCGGCTGCGCGTCGTCGGCGTTCTTGCTGACGAACACGCGGCCGATTCGCGTCGCCGCCCAGAGCGTGCCCGAGTCGCCCGGTGCCCGCTCGGTTGCGACCACGTAGTTACCGAGGCGCGTCTGGCCGAAGTTCGCGCCGGTCAGGTTCGGCCCGAGCGGCTGCCAGTCGCCGCACGGCTTGTTCCGGAACGGGTCGAGGTGCAGCGTGTTGCAGTGCGCCTCGAGGTACGCCTGGTCACCGCCGTTGTCGTCGGTCCGCCAGACGTGCTCGAGCCCGACGAAGGCACGGCCGCCACGGACTGGGTCGGCGATGAACGGCACGTAGAACGACCGCATCTCGCCCGTCGACTGGAGCGGATCCCAGGTCGCGAGCCACTTCGTTGGATCGTTCCCGTGGAAGTTCACCTCCGGCGTGGCGTCGTAGTAGTTGTGGTAGCGGATCGTGCCGTTGGCGGCGTCGAACCCGGACTGGCCGCCGTCGCCGCCCACCGACTCGAACCAGGCCGGCGAGCCCGTGTAGGAGAAGGTGCCGTTGTCCTGCGTGCCGCCGAGCAGGTCGCCCGTCGGGTTCGCCGGGTTGAACGACAGGGACTGGAACTGGATCGTGTTCAGCCCGTCGTTCAGCGGCGTGATCGCCGTCGGGATCCCACTCAGCAGCCGCTGGCAGTCCAGGAGATCGGCCGGAGCGAGCGGTTCCGCGCCATGGCCGTTGTTGTAGACGAAGCGCCTCGTCGAGCAGGCCGCGGACGCGTTCCGCGGCGTGCGGACGTCGACGCGGACGACGCCGCCGTCGGAGCCGACGAAGGCGATCCCGGTGTCCGTCGGGTTGAACACGACCGCGTGCTCGTCCGGATGGATGCCGCCGGTGATGGGGAACGCCGGCGCCGAGCCGATCGTCCCCGTCATGTCCTGCCAACTGACGTCCTGAGGCAGCGCGCCGCCGTTGGTCGACCGGATCACCGCACGGCCGTTGGAGCGAGGCGGCAGGCCACCGTAGGCGACGAGCTCGTCGTAGTTCATCGAGCCGCCGAGCCACAGCTCGTTCGCGTGGCCGGTGCCGACACCGGGCTGGCCGGCCGGGCTGACGACGAAGTCGTCGTAGCCGCACTGGCCGTTCTGGCAGTAGCCGTACGCAAGGAACCCATTCGTGCCGTTGGTCGAGCTGGAGAGCTCCGTCCAGCCGGCGTTCGAGTAGCTGACGGTCGGCGAGCCCGCGATCGACGCGGCGTCGTCGGTGCGCCATACGCGCGCGGCGAGCAGGTCGTCCGAGGAGTCGCCGAGGTAGATTCGCGTCTTGCCGCCGCCGAGGTTGACGGCGGAGAACTCGACGCGGTCGCCGAACGTGTCAGCCGGATTCATGGTCTGGAACACCTGCGACCACGAGGTGCCGGCGTCATTCGAGCGCCAGAGGCCGTAACCGACGACCGCGGCGTACAGCGCGCTCGCGTTGTTCGGGTCGAGCTCCAGCTTCGTGATGCCGCCCTGGAACCAGTCGGAGCCGCCCGAGGGAGGCGCCGGGTTCGGCGGGGTCTTCGTCGCGAGACCGGTCGCGAGCGTGAAGCTCGTGCCGCCGTCCGTCGACTTGTAGACGCCGAGCGCCGGGGCGTTCGGCGGGGTCCGGCGGCCGCCGTTGGCAGCCGAGGAGCCGTGACGGGCGACGTCCGTGCCGATGTAGATCGTGCCGGGCGCGCCGGCCTTGACCACGATCGCGCCGATCGAGCGGTTGATCGCGACGGACTGCGAGCCGGCGACGAGCGACCAGCTCTGACCGCCGTCGGTCGACCTGAACAGTCCCAGGCCGGCCTCGGAGTCACCCGAGCCGTTCGGCTCGCCGGAACCGGCGTAGAGCGTGTTGCCGCTCGCGTCGTTGGCGTCGACGATCAGCGAGCCGAAGGCGTTCGTCGGCAGGCTCGCCGGCGGCTCGATCCACGCGGGGTGCGCAGCGAGCGCGTTGTTGGTGCGCCAGATCCCGCCGCCCGCGGCGGCGACCCAGAGGCGACACGGCGCGCCGGCCGGAGCCGACGCCTTGCCGCAGTTGGGGTCGATCGCCAGCGCCGTGACTCGGCCCGACTCCTGCGTCGCAGGGCCGGTGCCGGTCGCGGGATCGAAGAACTGCGAGGCCTCGCCGGCGACGTTCGGCGTCACCGGGCCGAGCGCGCTCCACGCGCCCGGGCTCGCGGCCTGCGCCGCGGAGAACGCGCTCGTGGTCGAGAACGCCGACGAGCCGAGGGTGCTCGGCTTCGTCTTGAAGGCGTCGCGAGACTTGATCGCGAGGCGGTCGTCCACGTACGTGCGCGGGTACGCGCGGTCGGCGACCTGCTCGGCGACCGGGTTGTCGGCCCCGTTGCGGGAGGCTTCGTCGCCGCGCGTCCGCTCGAACTTGGCTTCCTTGTGCGGATCGAACCGCACCGCGAACCGCGTGCGCTGCTGATGATCACTCGCAACCAACAAGGCGCCGGCGGCCGCGACCACCGCAACCGCGAGCACGAACAGGCCGCGGTTAACTCCTGGCTTCCCCATCTCCTGTCCCCCATTTCCTTGTGTATCGAGACGCCAATATTAACCCGGTTTTCCGGAATCGCCACCTGACGGAGCAGGCCGCCGCGCCCCGGGGTCGAGGGCGCGCGGCGTGGAGAGAAGCCTGCTTACTTCCTGCAGCCGGGGAACTTGAACGAGACGACGCGCGTCCGCCAGGTTCCGATCACGACCGTCTCCTCCGCGAGGTACTGACCGCAGGCGAGGTGCCCTGGAACTGCCCGTTGATGACCTGCGGCCCAGCCGTGCAGGGCGACGCGACGGACATGTTGTTGCCTGTCGAGCCGACTGCGCTGCTCGCGCGCGCGATCCCGTAGGCCCGGGTCGCATCCTTCCCGGTCGTCTTCGCATCGGAGCCGCCTGCAACGGCGACCACGACCGATGCGAGCACGATGGGAAATGCAGCGACCACGACCGCCCTGCGCCGGACGAACTTCCACATCATCGAACAACCCCAAATTGGATGCCTTGTGCGAGCACGCTTTTACCGCGCAATCCGGCAGTGGAAACATCGCGCCCGAATTCAGTTCCAGATTTCCTCGTTGATTGACGAATCAATCAGCGCTGCATGGCTTGGGAAGCGCCACTGCGGTTCCGCACAAGGCTTTCCGGGTACCATGGCGAACTTGCCCATGAGAGTCGACGACCCCCTCAGTCCCGGTGCCGAGCCTTCCCCGCATCAAGCGCACGAGACCTCGCACGCAGGCCGGGGACGTCCAGCCGCGGCCTGAGCCGCGCCTCCAGGAGCTCCACGCCCACGGCCTGACCTGGATCCAGCTCGACGCGCCCACGCTCGAGGAAGCCACGGTGCTCGCCGAGCGCTTCGGCTGGCACCCGCTCGACCTCGAGGACGTGCTCTCGCGCCGGCAGCGGCCGAAGGTGGACGAGTACCCGGACTACCTGTTCGGCGTCCTCCACTTCCCGGTCTACGACAAGGCGATCCAGCGCCTGAACGCGGCCGAGCTCGACTTCTTCGTCGGCAACGGCTACCTCGTCACCCTGCCCGCGGTCGAGCTGCTGCCGGTGACGCGCCTGTTCGTGCGCTGCCAGGAGGACCGGGAGCTCCGCGAGCAGCTCTTCACAAAGGGGTCGGGCTACCTCCTCTACCACATCCTCGACGACCTCTTCGACTACTGCTTCCCGATCCTCGACAAGATCGGCCACAAGCTCGACTCGGTCGAGGACGACATGTTCGAGGAGCAGCGCCGAGGAGGTCGTCCGCGACCTCTCGAACGTGAAGCAGGAGATCATCTCCTACCGCAAGATCATCAAGCCCGAGCGCGCGACGCTACGGCTGCTCGAGCGCAAGATCGAGCGCTTCCTGCCCGAGGACCTGGAGCTCTACTTCGACGACATCGTCGACGCGAGCGAGCGGGTGTGGGACCTGCTCGACAACTACAAGGAGGTCGTCGAGGCGCTCGAGGACACGAACGAGTCGGTCATCTCGCACCGCCACAACGACGTCCTCCGCGTCCTGACCGTCGTGACATCGTCTTCCTCTTGCCGCTGACGCTGATCGCCAGGATCTTCGGCATGAACGTGCACTTCCCGGCGCGGGGATCCCGCGACGGCGTCGACCATCGTTCCGGATCATCATCGCGGCCTCCGTCGTAATCGTCGGCGGGATGCTGGCGTTCTTCCGCTACAAGCGCTGGCTCTGAGCAGAACGGTTTGGTCAAACGGCTCAGCCGTGGTTTGCACCACGGCTTGCACCAGCGGCGACCGGAACGGGCACTAGGCAGACGGACTTGGGGTGGGTCGCGCCCGGCTGCCGGCCGACGAGGAGCGCTGGCGCGCCTACCTCGGCAAGGACGATCTCGATGAGGCTGGCCGAGCACGAGTTCGGCCCGGTCTAATTCCCGGACGAAGATCAACCACGTGCGATCGACCCGCTGCCGCTCACGTTCTGGATGACGTGCTTCGGGTTGCCGTAGTACACGATCGCGCCGCTGCCTCGCACCGCAGCGTCGAGGCTGCCGGCCGCGGTAACGACGAGCAGACCCGACCCCAGGAGCTCCGCGCCAACGTCGCGCCCGACCAGGTCGGCGAGCTGGATCTCGCCGGAGCCGAGGAGATACAACGGCGAGGTGCGTCGCAGTACCAGCGGCTTGCACCGTGCCGTCGCCCGACAGCACCACCTTGAGCTGCTGAGTCTGGATTCCGGCGACCGCGACGTTGCCGGTGCCACTAAGCACGAGCCGGTCGAGCGACGGGACGGTGACCTCGACGCTCATCGGACTCTTGGCCGAGAAGCTGCCCTTGTCGCCGATCACGAGGGTGCTGGCGCTCACCTGGGTCGTCACCTGCCGGAGCAGGTTGTCGTCGGCGCGAACGACGACTGACCGCTGCCCGCCGACCTTGACCGTGACCAGGTTGGTGCCGGCGAGCTCGACACCGGTGAACGAAGCGACGTGGCGCGGTTGGACAGCCGCCACGCCCGATCCCTGCGTGGTGCCCGAAACGGATGAGCTCTGAGTGCCGTCGTGTCGAACCACGAGAACGATCGCCACGACGGCGATCGTCACGACGGTAAGAAAGAGAACGACGATCCATGGCGTGGGCCGCCGGTGAACGGGTACGGGGGCGATGGTCATGACCCCTCCCTCGTGTCGTGCATGCGGTAAGGGCTGAGCCCGGAGGAACGCAGCGGCGCATCGGCCATTTCACCGGCTCGAGCGCATGACACAGCTGCCTCCTTCCGAGGACACCACCAACCATCGCCCCTTTGGTCAGACGGCACATCGGTGTATTCACTGAGGCCGCTGCAGGATGGCCGCGGCACCCGCAGCCTGGAGCTAGGGGTGCGCCCAGGGGCCGACGCCGCCGATGCGCTCGATGGTGATGCGCATCGTGTAACCGGCTGGCGGATCGTCCATCGGCGGGAACGTGACCTCGGGCCCCAGGTAGACGTGGGCGAGGCGCTGCGGCAGCTCGGGAGCCCCGCCCTCCTCCAGCCGCGCGCGGCCGCGGATGACGAGGTACTCCTTCAGCCCCGGCGGGTGGATGCGCGTGCCTTCGAGCGAGAGTGTTCACGCGCGGGTCGCGGCGCACATTTTGGAGCTTCTTCTGGTTGCCCGCCAGGTGACCGGAAACGAGCTCATCGCCGTCGAGGCCGACCCAGATGCACGTCACCTGTGGCGAGCCGTCCGGACTGAGTGTGACCAGGTGCGCGAGCCGCCCGGACTCGATCCGCTCACGTGCTTCGTTGGGCAAGGCAGCCACCAGTAGAAGTCTGCACGCGTGGGCATGCTCGTCGTCGAGCAGCGGGCCGAGAATCGAGTCGTCGCGGACTCGGGTTTCCGGCGAAAACTCATCCCTTGCAACACTTGAGGCTGCCTGGCACAGGCGGGCTGAAGCTACGCTCCAGGACGCTGAGTCTCGGAAGGGGATCGCCGTGTTTACGAACATTCTGGTTGGCCTTGACGGCTCGCCATCGTCAAAGCGAGCGCTCGAGTATGCGATCGATCTCGCCAGAGCTGGCGGCGGCAAGCTGACGTTGATGACGGTCGCACCGCCAGTCGCGACCCTCGTGACGCTCGGCGGCGTGAGCATCGAGACCATGAGCGCCGAACTCGACAAGTGGGCGGCGGCCGTGCTCGACGAGGCAGCCGAAGCCGTCCCCCAAGGTGTCACGGCGGAGAGGGTTCAGGTCGGCGGACAAGCGGGCCCTGAGATCCTGAACGAGCTCAAGCGGGGAGGGTACGACCTGATCGTTCTCGGCACGCGCGGACGCGGACGCACGCAGGAGGGCCTACTCGGCAGCGTGAACGGCTACGTCCATTTCCACGCGCGCGTGCCGCTGCTCACCGTGCCCGACGAGAGCGCCAACTAGCCTCACGCTCCGTTCCCTCGCCGCCTAGTTCGCTCTTTCGGCCATGGCCCGCAGCGTCTGCACGGCCTCCTGGTAGCCGGCGCCGGTGAGGGCGATCGGCGAGGCGGCGGCCAGTCCGGCGTCCTCGATCGTCGCATCGGGTTGCTCCTCGAAGCAGGCGCTGGCGTGTCGCGTGTCGCTGGCCTTTCAGTCCCGGGCGTGATTCAGTCGCTCCACTCGATCGAGAAGGCAACGATGAACGACAGGGGAGGAGAGCCGCATGGGTGAGCGCAGGTACGGCGGGATAACCCTTGGCGGGATCATCGTCATTCTCGGGCTAGAAGACGGAGGCCGCCACGAGGGCGGCCTCCGTTGTTCCCTTGAGGAGTAGTCGGCGCTAGACGAGCGCCTTCCAGAACGTCTTGACCTCCTCTGCGGGGAACGTCTCGGTCTCGAACAGCTCGAGCTTCGCGATCTTGCCGAGGACGCGGAATGCAGCCTCGAGATCGGGATACTCGAAGATCCCGAGATACTCCCACGGGCCCATGATTGCGAAGAAGTGCTCGACAGTCCCACCCTCGTCCTCGACGATCTTGTAGATCTTGTCGAAGTACTCGGGGGTCTTCTCGAGGTGCTCCCGCGCGATCGGCGCGACTCTGAAGAGCCCGACATAGGTGAACATGCGTCACCTCACTACCTTGGGGGCATCGCTAAGAGCCCCACACGAGCATTGTCTTCCCCCACCGACCCAGAGACATCCGCGAGCTCTCGGGCTTGGACTGCCAAGAACTACGTACGTATGTCGGCTCCGAGCTGACGAGCCGGCTGCAACGCGACCCGGCCCGATCTCACGCAATGCCTCGAGCTCGCACTCGACTAGTCGCTCGTTCGGCCACGGCCCGAAGCGCCAGGGCCGCGTCCTGGTAGCGGTCGCCGGCGAACGCGGCGAGGCAGGTTGCAACCATCGCAGCTTCGTCGATCGTCGCGTCGTCGCCGCACTCCCTCGAGCCTAGAGCAGCGGCTAATACTCGGGCTTAGGTGAGATCGGCACGCGGGCAGCCTGGCGGAGGTTTCGCAGTCCTTCCGCCAGTTGGAGCTCGGCGTCGGCCGCATCGAGGCAAAGCAGCAACTCCTGCCGCATCTCCTCATCCGCGAAGATATCCGGCTGCCCCGAATCGGGCTGCAGCGCTCGCGTTAGCTCTGACTGGAGCGCCAGCAGGGCCAGATTGCGCTCGACGAGCAGGTCATGCAGTTCGTTTGCCTCAGCCCGCGTCAGCGGCAACTTTCGCGCGCCGAGAATCATCACTATGGACGGCCCTGCGAGGTCGACCGTTTCCTCCTTCTTGGGCCGAGACGGCAGGTCGAGTCTAGAGAGGCCAGGACATGCCGGTGAAGTCGGCGACAAGAGAGTTGCGATTACACCCGACTGCGCTCAAGGGAGAGGCCGCTCGCGCAGGCGAGGGTTCTCTCTCCAACAGCTGCGTAGATCCCCTGACTCGACGGGCTACGCCCGGCATAGCGTCTGAGAACAACCACGAGAGAGGAGCGATCATGCCGACGTACGAGATGCCCACGTATCGGCCGACGGGCAAGGGGATCGCCACCGGGCTGACGATTCACATGTACGACAACCAGACGTTCTGTGCTTCGACGACGGGACGAGCTGGCCGTTCACGGACGGCTATCGGTTGATGTCAGAGCTGGGGAACATGCTCGCCGACGTGCACACGGAGTCGAAGGCTCACGAGAGGCTTCCGATCTGATTGAAGCGTGTTGCGCCTGCTCGGCGGTGCAAAGTTGCACCAGACTGAGCCGACCCCAGCTGATCTCGGCGATGGGAATCTGGCTCGGCAAGGCGATTCGGAGCCTCGCTGACCGGCTTCGCTAGATGCGCTGGCTCTAGCCCGGAGAGAAGAAGAAAGCCCGCCGGAGCGGGCCTTCGACCTTAGCTCCTGCAGGTCAGTTTGACCTGCCCGCTCGGCGTGACTATGCCGGCGGTGACCCTCGTGAGCACCTCATCGCCCAACACGAAACAGGGCTGGCCCGTGAAGTCTGTCACGGGCTGCGACGGAAGCGGGCTGCTCTCCTCGCCGGGGATGACCGAGCCCGTGATGTGGTGGTTGATCGTGCCGTCCGGCTGGATCACGAACTGGATCTTGCACGAGAACAGCCAGGAACCCGTGTTGCCAGCTACGAAGCAGTCGCCGTCAGCACGTACCACCTCCGCGCCATTGCCGCCGGCTCTCGCCTGCGTGCTGCTACCCACCGCGAGCACGCCGGCCACCGACAGGCCGACTGCCAACAGAATCAATCTACGCCGCATGTAAAGCCCGCCTCCTTGACGCCCTTTCCACTTCGGACAGGGCATGGTTCAGCCGATCTTGGATCACCTGGTTCCCGGGCGCAAGTGAGGCGGTCCACCTCGGCAGGTCGAAATCCCTGCTTGAGCCGGGACTTAGCCTCGGCGTCTCGCTCCGGCTCCTGGCTATGCGTCGATGATGAAGACCGGCGTCCCGATGCGGACGTGGTCGAACAGCCACTCGGCATCCGGGATGCGCATGCGGATGCAGCCGTGGGAGGCGGAGTAGCCGATCGAGGCCGAGTCGGGAGTGCCGTGCATGCCCACGCCGGCCGCGTCGAGGCCCATCCAGCGTGTGCCCAGCGGGTTGCCCGGCCCCGGCGGGATCGGCTTCAGGCCCTTCGCCCAGGGCGAGTCCGGCGGGCGCCACCAGGGGTTGCGCTGCAGGTCGACCACGTGCCAGTCGCCGAGCGGCGTCGGGTAGATCGCCTGGCCGGTTGCGACCTGGAAGGTGCGCCACGGGTTGGCGCCCTTGTACAGGTGCAGCTCGTTCGAGCCGCGGTAGATCACGACCACCGCGCCGAAGCTGTTCGCCGTCACCGACGGCGCGACCGTGCGTGTGGCCGGGGTGACGGTCACGGGGCGGCGCGCGATCGCCAGCAGAGCGTCGATCCGCTGAGCCGTTTGCGCGCGGTTCAGCTCGAGGCCCGTCTTGCCGGGCTCGATCACGGGCTGCAGCCCCTTCAGGGTCGCGGTCGCGTCGACCGGCTCGACCGAGAGCCGCCCGTCGAGCGCGCGCACGTAGCGCTGCACCGCGTCGGAGTCGACGTTCACGCGCAGCGCGAGACTTTCGTTGGGCCTGGCCCGCAGCACGTGTTGGACGGCCCAGTCGGCGTCCACGGTCGCGCCCAGCGCCGCGGGTCGCGCCGTCCAGTGCTTGCCGTAGAAGACGAAGCGAAGCGGCCGGTTGTACCACCACGAGACCGCGTTCCGGGCCTGCTCGGAGGTAAGACCGCCCACGCGGACACCGCCGATCTGGACGCCGGCGGGGACGACCTTCATGCGCTGGGCACTCGGGGCGGCGGCTCCGGAAGCGACCGCGGCAACGACCAGCAGGAACACGAACCGCTTCACGTGCAGGAGTTTAGGCCTTCCTGGGCCGGACTGTAGGGTCGTGGCCGTGACCAAGCAGTTGTGGGCGCCTTGGCGACTCGAGTACATCAAGCAAGCCGGCGAGCAGCCCGGCTGCATCTTCTGCGACGCGGCCGCCGGGGACGACGAGGAGCGGCTCGTGGTACACCGCGGCGAACTCGCGTTCGTCCTGCTGAACAAGTTCCCCTACTCGAGCGGTCATCTGATGGTCGCCCCCTACCGGCACGTCGGCGAGCTCGCCGGGCTTACGGATAAGGAGGCGCTGGAGGTCCACCGCCTTGCGGTCCAGGGAGTCTCCGCGCTGCGTGACGTCTATGGCCCGGAAGGTCACAACCTCGGCTGGAACCTCGGCCGCGTCGCCGGCGCCGGCGTTGTCGATCACATCCATCTCCACGTTGTCCCCCGTTGGGCAGGTGACACGAACTTCATGCCCGTCCTCGCTGACGTGAAGGTGCTCCCCGAGCACCTGCTCGAAACCCGCCTGCGCCTGGTCGAGGCCTGGCCTAGCTGAAGAAGTCCGCGACGGCTTCGATCGTACGGTCGATCTCCTCGTCGCCGTGGGCGGTCGAGAGGAACATCGCCTCGTTCTGGCTCGGCGCCAGGTAGATGCCTCGCTCGAACAGATGGCGGAAGAGCGCCGGGTAGTCGTCGACGAACAGCGTCGCCATCGCCCCGACGCGCTCGAAGCGGCCGAACTGCGCGAGCGCGTCGAGCTTGCGGCCCTTCGCCTCCAGCTGCTGGTAGACCGCCGGTGTCAGACGTCGTAACACGGACAGGCCCGCAGCGGTCGCCAGGGGGTTCCCGGAGAGCGTGCCCGCCTGGTAGACGTCGCCGGCCGGAGCCAGACGTTCCATCAGCTCGGGGCCGCCCCCGAACGCCGCCAGCGGGAGGCCGCCGCCGACGATCTTGCCGAGCACGGTCAGGTCGGGCAGCACGCCGAAACGCTCTTGCGCGCCGCCCCGTGCCACGCGGAAGCCGGTGATCACCTCGTCGAAGACGAGCAGCGCACCGCTCTCGTCGCAGAGCTCGCGCAGGCCCTCGAGAAAGCCCTCGGCCGGCGGGACGACGCCCATGTTCCCGGCGACCGGCTCGACGAAGATGCAGGCCGCGCCGTCGATCTCGCGCTTGGCCGCCTCGAGATCGTTGTAGTCGACGACGCGCCCATCTCCGCCGGCCTCCAGCCGGAGCGTCCGCACGCCCGAGCCCGCCTCGGACAGGAACGGGTCGGCGTGCCCGTGGTAGTTGCCGCGGAAGCGGACGAACGGCTCGCGCCCGGTCGCCGCGCGGGCGAGCCGCAGCGCCGTCATCGCCGCCTCCGTGCCCGACGAGACCAGCCGCACCATCTCCACCGACGGAACGGCGCCGACGATCTCCTCGGCCAGCTCGACCTCGCGCTCGGTGGCGGTGCCGAACGTCGTCCCCTCGCGCGCGGCCGCGACCACGGCCTCCACCGTCTCGGGGTCGGCGTGCCCGAAGATCAACGGCCCCCACGAGAGGACCCAGTCGAGGTAGCGCCGACCCTCGGCGTCTTCGAGGTAGGCGCCCTCGCCGCGAGCGGCGAACAGCGGCCCGTCGAGCCCGACGGCCTTCATCGCGCGCACCGGCGAGTTGACGCCGCCGGGGATGACCTTCAGCGCCCGCGCGTAGAGCTCGGCCGAGCTCACTCGTCGTCGCGCAGGGCGAAGAGGTCACGCAGCGGCTCCGAGCCGGCTTCCTTGGCGCGGATCGTCGGCGCGTGCAGCAGCTTGTTCACGATCTGCGTGGTCAGCGTCTCGACGGTCTCGCGCTCGCGCGGCGAGAGCTCGGACAGCCGCGAGCCCGCGCGAGCCAACTCCTCGGAGCGGATCTCCTCGGCACGCGTTCGCAAGTCGCGGATCGCCTCGGCCGCGTCGCGTGACCGGCGCCAGTCGGCGAACCTTGCGGCCTCCTCGGCCACAATCGCCTCGGCCTCTCGGATGTCCTCCTCGCGGCCGACGAGCCCTTCGCCCAACGCGTCGATGTCGAACAGCGTGCAGCCCTCGAGCTCGCCGATCGCCGGGTCGAGGTCGCGCGGCACGGCGACGTCCACGAGCACGAGCGGCTTCTCGCGCGGCCGAACCGCCTCGGCATGGAGGATCGGGTACGGACAGCGGGTGGCCGAGATGACCAGGTCGGCCTCGGGCAGCTCGACCGCGACCGCGTCGAACGCGGCTGCGCGGCCACCCACCCGCTCGGCGAGATCCTGCGCGCTTTCGAGCGTCCGGCTCGAGACGACGACCTCCGCCCCACGCGCGCGGAGATCGCGAGCCGCGAGCTCGCACATCTTCCCCGCCCCGAACAGCAGCGCCCGCTTGCCCTCGGCGCCGCCCAGCTCACCCACGCCGAGCTCGACCGCAGAGGCCGCGACCGATTCGGGAAGCTCGTGCAGCTTCGCCTCCGTGCGCACGCGCTTGCCGGCGTGCAGCGCGTCCTCGAACAACCTGTTCAGCAGTGCGCCGGTGGCGCCGCGCGTGCGGGCGGCTTCGTACGCGTCGCGCACCTGGCCGAGGATCTGCGACTCACCCGGCACGAGCGAGTCGAGGCCGGCCGCGACGCGGAAGAGGTGCGAGACCGCCTCGCCGTCGTCCCAGCGCGCGAGCACGCCTTCGAGCTCGAGCCCGGAGCGCTCCTCCAGCTCTACGCGCGCGCGATCGGGGTCGCCGCCGAGCAGATAGATCTCCGTGCGGTTGCAGGTCGAGAGCACGACCGCCTCGCCGAGCGCCTCGGCAAGCTCGGCCGCGTGACCGTCCTGGAGGTAGAGGCGTTCCCGCACGTCGAGCGGCGCCTGGTGATGCGACACACCAAGCGCGAGCAGGCGCGCGGTTTCTGTCGTAGGCTGGGCGGGCACCACCGGCGACGATGCTACCGAGGAGCCGACAATGACCGACCCGGGTCTCGACCTTCACGAGTGGGAGAGCCAGTGGGCGCAGCTCCAGGAAGACGCTGCCGACTCGCCCGAGGAGGCGCTGCCTGAGATCGTCCGCCTCGTCGAGGCGATGCTGACCGACCGCGGCTTCGACCTCGAGAACCCGGTCGTAGTCGAGGACGAGAGCCGCGACATCGTCGCCGACTTCTTCGCCGCCCGCGACATCGCGCTCGCCGCCGAGACGACGAAGATCGACCAGGAGGACATCCAGACCGCGCTCGAAGACCTCGCGGAGATCCACGACTTCCTGGTCGACGAGCGCGGCGCGCCCTAGGCGCACCACAAGATCGCACCACACGCGTCGTCCTCTTGGTACACGCATCCACCCACCCCAAGGGGGCAAGACGAAATGCGCAAACTCATGGTGCTGGCACTCGCCACCGCTCTGGTCGGGCTGATGGCGTTCGCGGCCGGCGCGGACGGCAAGGGCCCGGGCCCGAAGAAGCCGAAGAAGCACGCGTCCTGTCTCGGCCAGGCCGCGACCATCGTCGGCACACAGCACACCGACGTCATCAACGGTACGGCTGGCAACGACGTGATCGCTGCGCGCGGCGGCGCGGATCAGGTCTCCGGCAACGGCGGCGACGACCTCATCTGCGGCGGTCAGGGCCGAGACACACTGCAGGGCGGCGACGGGACCGACCAGCTCGCGGGCCAGCAGGGTAGCGACCTGATCGACGGCGGAGTGCTCGGCTGCTGCGGCGTCGGGAACACCGGCGACGACGTCCTCTGGGGCGGCATGGGCAGGGACATCCTGCACGCGAGCGACTTTGGCAATAACACCCTCCACGGCGGGCAGGGCGCAGACGAGCTGCACGGCTGGCAGGGCAATGACGTGCTCGAGGGCGGCAACGGACGTGACGTGCTCGATGCGTTCACCGGCGACGACACGCTGCGCGGCGATAACGGGGGCGACCGGCTCGACGGCGGGCCCGGAACCGACTCCCTCGACGGCGGGCGTGGCACGGACACCTGCGCCAACGGCGAGACGAACACGAGGTGCGAGGCGTAGGCCCTCCCTCGGTCTGGAGAACAGAAGGGCCCGCACTGCGGGCCCTTCGTCTGCTTGGTCACACCAGCCGGGCTCGACGGCGCGGATGGGCTAATACCACTTCCCGCGCACGAACCCACCGAAGGCGACGAGCCCGATCAGGGCGATGACCAGCCCGATCCAGAAGCTCCAGATGACAACGACGATGATCCCGGCGATGACCAGGATCCCGCCGAGCGTTAGTCCCCCGTATCGACGTTCTGGCGCGGCCACTTTGTCCTCCTGCCTTGAGAATGGTTCAGAGACGATAGGCGTGTGTCATCCGGGAGGCGGGCCGAGTCGCCCAGTTCGGCTCCCAGAGATCGAGCCTCACACAGAGAGCTGGCCCTGCAAGTCGGACCTCTCGCCTAGGCTCATCGCCTCGCGCGCCAACGCGCGTTGGTGGCCTTCGGGCTTTCGGCCGGGGTTCTGGCCGCAGGGCCAGTCCAGCCAGTGTACTCCTCTCAGCCGGAAGGGTTCGCGTCGCAGCGCCCGGGCGTTCGGCTCGCCGCCCTGATCCGGACGAAGCGGACGACGGGGATCGAACCCGCGACCCTCAGCTTGGGAAGCTGATGCTCTACCAACTGAGCTACGTCCGCGCTAGGCGGATTCTAGCCCAGGCCGAAAGAGCGACTTTCGGCGCGGCCCGGCCGCAGGCACGCTCGTTGGATGCGACGAGCCGCGGCGGTGATCGGCGTCTTTCTCATCTGCTGCACGGCTGCCTGCACGCTGCGGCGGCAGGTCGCGCCGCCATCGCCGTACTGCCGCAGCGGGAACCCGCTGGCCGGCGTCTACCACCCCTCCCGCCTGCGCGTGAAGAGCCGCTGCCGGGTCGCGGTCGGGACGGTGAGCAAGGTCGTCTTCGAGCCCTACGACGGTGACGTGCACATCGATCTGCGGCCTGACGATCCCTCGTTGCTCTCCGACGGCAACGACCGCGTCGGGGGCAACCTCGTCGTCGAGGTGATCCCGTTCGACCGGGCGCGCGTGGCAGTGCCCGAGGAGGGCGCGCGCGTCGAGGTCGTCGGCCCCTGGGTCGAGGACGACCAGCACGGCTGGAACGAGATCCATCCGGCCTGGTGGGTCAGCGCGGGCCGGATCGAGCCGGCGACCGCGGCCGAGCTGCGCGCGGTGCAACTACTGCTGCAGACGAACGCCTCGGACACACGCTAGGCCGAGGGGCCGCTCGCCGCAGCAGGGCCCCTCGGCACCAGCATGCTACGACGCCGAGCCGCGATAATCACCCCCAGCGAAACGAACGGAGGCACCGAAATGCAGGAACTAGCGGACACCGCGAACGCGCTCGTCGCCGAGGGCAAGGGGATCCTGGCGGCAGACGAAAGCACCGGCACGATCAAGAAGCGCCTCGACTCGATCGACGTCGAGTCGACCGAGGACACCAGGCGCGCCTACCGTGAGCTGCTCTT
>CAVYZH010000008.1:0-16338 GCA_963772975.1 uncultured Actinomycetes bacterium | reverse complement strand
CCGACCTTGTACACCGTTTCACCCACAACCGGGTCGCGGCTGACGGCCTTGCCGCGCACCAGCACCGTGTCGTCGGCGAGCACGTACTCGGGCTGTGGCGCGTTCCCGGCCTCTCGTGCACCAGGCCGGTCTTCGGGTCGGGCGCGATCTGCGTCTGCGGGAGCCCGTCGAAGAAGAGGCCGAAGTTGTAAACCTGCTTCAGGCTCCGGTTGAAGAACTCGTTGTCCCAGGTCGCCACGAACGGGCGCTCGCCGGTGTAGATCGCGGCCACGTCGGCGTCGCGACCGACGGCCTGGTCGATCCAGTCGCGCGCCACGCCGCTGCCGATCCCGGCGCGGAAGGCGTCGGTCGAGGCCTGAGCGTTGAACCGCTCGATCGGCCGCTGCGACAGCGCGAGAAACAGGAGCACGACCAGCGGCACGAGCGCCGCGAGGCGGCGGGGTACCACTGCAAAGAACGCGCCGCCGACAATCGCGGCGAGGACGACCACGAGCGAGATGTCTCCGGCCGAGACCAGTGTCTGTTGGATCTTCATGACCGGGAGCAACCCGTAGGTGTCGGTCACCGCCCGCTCGTTCAGGAAGGCGCTGAAGGGAATCGCCCCCGGCAGCGCCCCGGCGACAAGCACGGCGACCGCGGTCGGCCCGGGCGGACGCGGCGCGCCGCGGGCCACCCACGCGACGACGGCAATCAGGAAGAACGGCATCACGTAGAAGAGATTCCGTTCCTCGATCCGGTTCACGTCGGCCTTCGAGGCGAACGCGGCCACGACGAGCGTCAGCCAGAAGATCGTCGGCAGGGCCACGGCGCTGAATACCCGCAGCTCGGGGGCCGAGTTGCGCAGGCACGCGAGCACGACGAGCACGATGAAGGCAGCCACGGGGATCACGCCCAGCGCCAGGTCGATCTCGGCCAGGTGGTAGAGGAACCAGCGAGCGACCACGCGCGGCGAGTAATGCGCCGAGCTCGTCCACTCGTAGGCGCCGAGCGCGGTGCGCAGCGGCCGGTCGCGTGCCTTCTCGTAGACCACAAAGCCGACGCCGACGACGAGCACGAGCGCCCAGCTGACCCAGAAGTCGGTCACCGTGCGCCAAGCGGCCCGGGCGCGGGCCGTCGGCACGGCCACGCCGTTCAACAGCGCGAGTAGCAGGATCGCGGTCAGGATCGCCGGCAGCAGCGCGACGCCCTGCGCGCGGAAGACGTAGGCGAGGGCAACCGACGCGAAGACGGCGATCTGGCGTAACGGCGTCGGCCGCTCCAGCGCGGCGACGAGTGCCCAGACGAAGAACATGAACGCCGGGTAGAACGCGTTCTCCGTCATGACGACGCTCGTGTAGAGCATCGGCGGGATCGCCACCGACAGCAGCGCCGCGAACAGCGCCCACCTCGCGCCGGCGAGGCGGCGCGCGACGAAGTAGGCGGGGACGGCGGCGGTCGACATCAAGATCGAGTCGAAGATGCGGATTGCGTCGTAGGCTCGGGGAACGTCGCCGAAGAGCGCGTACCAGGGCGAGATCAGCACCGGATAGCCCTTCGCATAGCCCAGTGTCGTGGGCACGCCGCGCAGCGCGAAGTGCCCGGTCGCGGCAAAGCTCTTCGCGAGGTTCGAGTAGACGAGCTCGTCGATGAACACGTAGGGCGCCGGGTAGTCGAGCACCACCAGGAAGTGCGCCAGCGCCGACACGCTGACGATCGCCGTCAGCCAGGCCCACACTGGGACGGCGTCGACGAATGCGATCGCCCGAGCGTGCACCCGCTGGGGGCGCGCGGCGACCTGAGTCGTCAAGCCTGGAACCCTGGCACGGCGGGTCCTAGGGTATCGTCGCCGCCTCGGATGGTCGGCATCAGCCTGCTCACGCTCGTTCCGGGAGTCGTCGGCGGGCAGGAGACCTACGTACGGGAGCTGACCCGGACGCTGGCGCGCATCGGTGAGCTCGACTATCGCGTCTTCGTGCCGACGATCGCCCCGGACGTCGCCGACGGTCTGCCCTCGCGGGAGGTGACCGCCTACCGGGCGAGCACGTCGATGGCGGGCCGGATGGCAGCGATGAGCCTGGCCGCGGCCTACCCGCGGCCGGTGCTGCGCGAACTCGAGCTCTCGTCGCTTGACGCCGTTCATTTCCCGCTGACGGTAATGCTCCCGCGCGTGCGCAGGCCACCGGCGGTGACGAGCATGCACGACGTGCAGCACTTCTACTTCCCGCGCTTCTTCTCGCGGGCCGAGCTCGCCTATCGCGCGGTGGTCTACCGCTGGACGGCGCGCCTCAGTCGGCGGCTGATCACCGGCACCGAGCACGCAAAGACGACCCTCGTGGAGCGGCTCAGCGTCGAGCCGCGACGCGTACGCGTCATCCCGTACGGCATCGACCACGAGCGGTTCCACCCGGACGGCCGCGAACGGGAGCCGGTTCCTCCTCTACCCCGCAAACCCCTGGCCACACAAGAACCATGCCCGCGCTGTTCGACGCGTTCGCGCTCGTCCGCGCGAAACGGCCGGAGCTGCGGCTCGTGCTCACGGGCCACGGGCACGCCGCTCATAGCCCGCCCGGGGTCGAGGTGCTCGGTCACGTCTCGCTGGGCGAGTTTGCCGACATGTACCGCTCGGCCGCCGCGCTGGTCTTCCCGAGCCTGTACGAGGGCTTCGGCTTCCCCCCGCTCGAGGCGATGGCGAGCGGTTGCCCCGTTGCGGTCTCGACCGGAGGCTCGCTGCCCGAGGTCTGCGGCGGCGCGGCGAGAACGTTCGATCCGACCTCCGTCGAGGAGATGGCGGAGGCGATCGAGGACGTGCTCGACCATCCCGAGGCCTGGGTCGCGCGCGGCCTCGAGCGCGCGCAGGCCTTCGACTGGGAGACGTGCGCGCGGCAGCACGAGGCCGGTCTACCGGGAGCTTGCCGCCTGATCGCATCGAGCGCTCCGCGTGCCCGCTCGTGACCGAGGTCACGGTCGTGATCCCGAATTGGAACGGGCGCCACTTCCTGGAGGAGTGCCTGGAGGCGCTGCGCGCGCAGCGGTACGAGCGCTTCGAGACGGTCGTCGTCGACAACGGCTCGAGCGATGGCTCGCAGGAGTTGCTGTGGACGCGCTTCCCGGAGGTACGCGTGCTCGAACTCGGCGAGAACCACGGCTTCGCGGCGGCGATGAACGCGGGCATCGGCGCCGCGCAGACGCCGCTGGTCGCGTTCCTGAACAACGACACCGAGGCCGACCGGGATTGGCTCCGCGAGCTCGTCGCCTGCCTGGAACGGCATCCGGAGGCGGCCGGCGCGGCATCGAAGCTGCTGATCCGGTCGTCCGGACTGGTGGACGGCGCGGGCGACTGCCTCGGCGAGGACCTCTTCCCCCATCCGCGCGGCCACGGCTTCCCCGACGAGGGGCTCGGCGAGGAGGTCGAGGTGTTCGGCGCCTCGGGCGGGGCCTCGCTGTGGCGCGCCGAGGCGCTCGCGCAGGTCGGTGTGTTCGACGAGGCGTTCTTCGCCTACTTCGAGGACGCCGATCTCAGCTTTCGCGCCCGGCACGCGGGCTGGACGTTCTGGTACGCGCCGGGCTCGGTCGTCCTCCACCACCGTGGCGGCACGTCGGGCGGCTTCTCGGACTTCGCCTTCATCAACCCGGTCAGGAATCGCTGGTTCCTGACGATCAAGAACGTCCCGCTGCGAGTCGTCCTGCGCCATCTGCACTGGGTCGTCTGGTCGGAGCTCGTGCTCTGGGCGCGCGCCGTCTACCGCCTCAAGCTGAGGGCGATGCTGCGTGCCTACCGCGACGTCCTGGCGAGCCGCGGCCGGCTGCTGCGGCAGCGACGGGAGATCCTCTCCTCGAGCGGTCTCCGGCCGAAGGAGGTCGACCGTCTACTGCGCGGGCGCGGCCTCACGGTCGGGGCCCGAAGCGCCCGCGCCTGAAGTCGTGGTAGCCGTCCTGGATCGCTCGCAGCCGCGCGATGCTCGGGCGGCGCAGCGTCATCGCTGCGTGCGCGCCGACCACGACGGCTCGGCGGCGCCACGTTCCCAGCGGACCGAGCGGGGCGTGGCGCTCGCAGACCGCGAGCACGTTGCGGACGCTGTAGTAGAGCGCGCCCGGCGAGCCCTCGCCGCCCGTGGCCGAGGAGACGTGGTGCCAGACACGCGCCGCGGGCACGACCAGCAGCTCGTGCCCGGCCTCGCGAGCGCGGAGCGACCAGTCCGCGTCCTCGGCATAGGCGAAGAGCTCCTCGTCGAAGAGCCCGAGCTCGGCGATCGCCGACGCCGGCAGCAGCAGCGCGGCGCCGCTCGCGCGCTCCGTCTGGCGCACCGCGGCGGGCATGTCTCGTAGGTGCTTGCCCTGATAGCCCTTGCGTGGGTCGAAGCGCGCGCCCGCGTACCAGACCAGTTCCGGCGGCTGGGTGAAGTAGACGACCGGGCACAGCGCGGCAGCTCCGGGGCGGCGCTCCGCCTCCACCACGAGCGCCCCGGGCGCGTCCGCGTCGACGACGGTGTCGTTGTTCAGCAGCAGCACGTGGTCGGCCCCCCGCGCGAGCGCCCGCTCGGCGCCGAGGTTCATCCCGCCCGCGTAGCCGAGGTTGCGCTCGCTGCGCACGAGCTCGACGTTCGGGAACTCGGCCGCGACGGCGTCGGCGCTCCCGTCGGCCGAGGCGTTGTCGACGACCACGACGTCGAAGGGCTCGTACCGCACCTCGGCGAGCGAGCGCAGGCAGGCAAGCGTCTCCTCCCGGCCGTTCCAGGAGAGCACCACCGCCGCGAGCCTGGGCCTGCTCACAGGAGCCGGCGCGCGAGCGCCCAGTAGCCGCGCAGCAGCGGGTTGGCGGCCCGAACGACCGCGGGCACGCTGACCATGCCCGGGTCGACCACGGGGGTCAGCCACTGCGCGAGCTCGCGGTCGGAGACGCGCCGGCTGCGTTGAAGCGCCTGCCGGTGCCGGCGGATCCAGCTGCGGTTGGCAACGCACCAGCCCCAGCCGGAGACCTTGTCGCCGAACCAGCCTTCGCGGGCCGCGACCGCGAGCAGCCCGAGCTCGGCCGCGACCAGGACGGGAGAAACGAGCAGCAGCAACCGGAGCGAGTAGGCGGTCGAGACGAAGATCAGCCGGTTGCGCTCCATCAGGTAGTTCTTCGTCGGGTTCCGGCCGTGGTGGTAGTCGTGCAGCACGTCGCCGGCCGGGTCGAGCATCACCCGCAGCCCCCGCATGCGGGCGCGCCAGCAGAGCTCGAGATCCTCGTGGTAGGCGAACAGCTCGTCGGTGAAGCCGCCGAGCTCGTCGAACAGCTCTCGCCGGATCGCGAGCACCGAGCCGTTGGCGTAGGTGATCTCGCGCGGGCCATCGAGTGCCGCGAGCGGGAGTACGGAAGCCGTCCGACCACGCCATCCCGCTGATGTGGATCGTCGCGCCGATCGAGTTCAGGAGCTCGGGCTCGTCGAGGAGTCGAAGCCGCGGCATTGCCACGGCCACGCCGTCGTCCTCGAGCCTCCGGGCGAGAGCGCCCAACGTTCCCGGTTCGACGACCGTGTCGGGGTTGAGGAAGAACAGGACGTCTCCGGTCGCGCTCGCCGCCCCGAGGTTGCTGCCGGCCGCGAAGCCGAGGTTCTCGCCCTCGCCGACGACGAGCACGTCGCCGCCGCGACCGCGCCTCGGCGATCTCGTCGCCCGCCGCACCGTTGTCGACCACGATCGTCTCGAGCCCGCCGCCGATCTCGCGCTCGAGCGAGTCGAGGCAGCGGGCGAGCAGCTCCCCGCTCCGGTAGGCCACGATCACAACGCTGACGTTCATCGCCGCGAGAGGGTATCCCGACGCTTACAGGCGCTTAACGGCCCTTTGTTAGCCTCAGCAAACGATGACGAGCCCGGTCGAGATCTCAGTCGTCATCCCCTGCCTGAACGAAGAGCGCGCCATCGCCGAAGTCGTCGCGTGGGGCTGGGAGGGCATCGAGCCGGACAGGCCGCGGCGGCGAGGTGATCGTCGTCGACAACGGCTCGACCGACCGCTCCGCCGAGCTGGCGCGGGACGCCGGCGCGCGCGTCGTCCACGAGCCGCGCCCAGGCTACGGCAGCGCGTACCTGCGCGGGCTCGCCGAGGCCCGCGGCGAATACGTCTTCATGGCCGACGGCGACGGCACCTACGACCTGCGCGACATGGAGCCGTTCCTCGAGCAGCTCGACTCGGGCAAAGAGTTCGTGCTCGGCTCCCGTTTCCTGGGCCGCATCCACGAAGGCGCGATGCCCTGGAAGCACCGCTGGATCGGCAACCCGATCCTGACGGCGATCCTGAACGTCTTCTTCGGCGTCAAGGTCTCGGACGCACACTGCGGCCTCCGCGCGATCCGGCGGAGCACCGCCGCCCGGCTCGACCTGCACGCGACGGGCATGGAGTTCGCCTCGGAGATGATCCTCAAGGCCGCCAAGCGGAAGATTCCGGTCGGCGAGGTGCCGATCGACTACTACCCGCGAACCGGCGAGTCGAAGCTGAACACGTGGCGGGACGGCTGGCGCCATCTGCGCTTCATGCTCGTCCACAGCGCGACATTCCTCTTCACCATCCCGGGACTCGTCCTCTTTTCGCTCGGCTTTATCGTGATGCTGGCGCTGGCGGGCGGGCCGATCGAGGTCTTCGGCGTGCACTGGTACATCCACGTGATGATCATCGGCAGCACGGCGACGCTCGTGGGCGCGCAGATCGTCCAGCTCGGAGTTTTCGCGCGGACCTACGCCGTGCTCTACCTGGACGAGCCTGACCCGTTCCTGGAGCGAACGTGGTCGAAGCTGCGGCTCGAGCACGGGCTGCTCGCCGGCGCGCTCGTCCTGATCGCCGGTCTCGCCTTGCTCGGCACGATCTTCGGCAAGTGGGCTGCCGGCGGCTTCGGAGCGCTCGCACGAGGAGTACGCTGCACTGCTCGGGCTGACGCTGATCGGCCTCGGCGTGCAGATCCTGTTCGCCTCCTTCTTCCTCAGCGTGCTCGGGTTGCGCGAGCATCTCCGCTTCGGCGACGGCCCGCCGCCGATCATCGTGGACGACGAGCTCGAGGCACCGGAGCCCGAGCTGCTGCACGCGCACCGCGACTAGCCTGCCCTGATGGTGCAGGCGGTCACGTTCGACTTCTGGAACACGCTGATGTGGGAGGAACCGGGCTCGCTGAAGGAGCACCGGCTCGAGTTCTGGGCCGAGACGCTGCCGGGCGTCGACCGGGCCGAGCTCGAGCAGGCCCACGACGCCGCGCACGAGGAGTACGTGCGCTCCTGGATCGCCGGCCGCCAGTTCCGGGTCGAGGACGCGGTCGAGCGGATCGTCGGCCGCTTCGAAGACCTCGGCCCCGAAGCCGAGGCGGCGCTCGTGGAGGGGTTCTCCGAGGGCGGCCGCCGGGCGGCCGTCCACCCGAGCGACGGCGTTCAGGCCTGCCTCGAGGCGCTCGAGCAGGACGGCACGCAGCTCGGGATCATCTGCGACATCGGCCTGACGCCCTCGCCGGTCGTCGCCGAGCTGCTGGCGCGCGCTGACCTGCTCCGCTTCTTCGACGGCATGTCGTTCTCGGACGAGGTCGGCCACTACAAGCCGGGCGCGGCGATCTTCCGGCACGCGCTCGAGAGCGTCGGGGGCGTCCCGCCCGAGCGGGCCGCGCACGTCGGCGACCGCAAGCGCACCGACGTCGCCGGCGCCCTTGCGATCGGGATGACCGCCGTCCGCTACAACGGCGTCTACGAGGACAACGTCGAGGAGCCCGAGGCCGAGATCGTCCTCGCCGACCTGACCGAGCTGCCAGAGCGCCTGGGCGCGGGCGTCCGATGACGGACGGCTCCGTCGCCGACCTGTTGCGGGCCGAGGCGCAGGCGATCGAAGCCGCCGCTGACCGGCTTGATCCGGAGCGGTTCTCGAGCGCAGTCGAGATCCTCGTCCAGTCGAGTGGCGCCGTCGCGACGACCGGCGCGGGCACCTCAGGGATCGTTGCGCGCAAGCTGGCCGCCACACTGACGAGCACCGGCACGCCCGCCCTGTTCGTGCACCCGACCGACGCGCTCCACGGCGGCCTCGGCGTGATCGGCCGGCAGGAGATCGTCGTCGCCGTCAGCAACAGCGGCGAGACCGAAGAGCTGCTCGCGCTGCTGCCGTACCTGCGCAGCCGCGAGGTGAACGTGATCGCGATCGTGGGGAACCTCGAGTCGACGCTGGCCCGCGAGGCGGCGGTGGCGCTCGATGCCTCCGCCGAGCGTGAGGCCGGGCCGCACGGCCTCGTGCCGACGGCGAGCGTCGCGGTCGCGCTCGCGCTCGGAGACGCGCTCGCGCTGACGGTGATGGAGCTGAAGGGCGTCACGCGCGAAGCCTTCGCCGCCAACCATCCTTCCGGCCGCCTGGGCCGCCGGCTGACGCTACGCGTCCGCGACGTGATGCACGACGACCGGCCGGGCGTCGGCCCCGAGACGGCGCTGCTCGAGGTCGTCGGCGCGATCACCGAGGGAGGCCTCGGCGCCGTGAACATCATCGACGCGGACGGCCGCCTGCTCGGGATCATCACCGACGGCGACGTCCGCCGGGCGCTGCAGAGCCGCGAGCTGGCCGAGCTCGGCTCGCTGTGCGCGGACGAAGTGATGACGCGAGAGCCGGTCGTCACCGGACCGGACGCGATGGCCTACGAGGCGCTGAAGCTGATGGAGGACCGGCCGTCCCAGATCGCGGTGCTGCCGGTCGTCGAGGACGCCCGCTGCGTCGGGCTCGTTCGGCTCCACGATCTGGTGCGGATCGGGCTCTAGCGCCGATGCGCCTCCCGTCGCCTCCGCCGCCTCGGACGGCCGGCACTCCGTGAGCGCTACGACGAGGGCCGCATCGACGCGCCGCTGGTCGAACGGCTCACCTGACGACGACCTGCGAGCGGTTGAACGAGCTGCTGCCCTGGCGCTGCTTCACCGTCGACTCCACGGGTCGGCCCTTCGGCGGCGCGGCCTGGCAGCGGCAAGCGCGTCACGCCGGAGCCGATCCCTGATCGCGCGGATCGTCCTCTTCGACGAGCGTTTCGACCTTTCCGACAAGCACGTGCTCGAGGTCGGCTGCTTCGAGGGCATCCACACGATCGCCCTCTGCCGCCGCGGCCCAGACCGTCACCGCCGTCGACGCTCGCGTCGAGAACGTGGTGAAGACGGTCGTGCGCTGCGCCTTCTTCGACCAGCGCCCGCGCGTGCTCGCCTTCGACGTCGAGAGCGACCAGGACTGGGACCTGCTCCGCGCCGACCTCTGCCACCACGTCGGCGTCCTCTACCACCTCGAAGACCCGGTCACGCACCTCCGACGGCCTCGGCGAGCTCGATCGGGCGCGGCCTCATGCTCGACACCCACTTCGCCCGCGAAGAGCAGGCGACCGAGGAGTACGACGTCGATGGTGAGCGGTTCCGGTTCCGGCCGCTCCGAGGAGCAGGGGCGCGGCGACGTCTTCTCCGGCATGAGCCCGACCTCGCAGCTGGCTGCTGCTCGACGACATCGACGCGCGTCGTTACGAGAGCGCCGGCTTCGGCACGGTCGAGGTCGTCGAGACCAGAGACGAGCGGAACGGGCCGCGGTGCTCCTGTTCGCGGAGCGCTAGGTCAGCACGGAAAACCAGCACTGAACCATTGGGCCGAACTCGCGTTCCAGCACTGGCTCCGCGCCAGATGGTCTCCGGCAAGCCACGGTCTCGGAGGTACGCCAGCACGAGGCTGGAAGTCGTCGAAGAGACGCGATGTCGGCCAGCGCCTCGAGCGGCGGATCCGAGTCGGCCACAGATCGTGCGCCTGCGAGGCGCCAAGGTGACCGGTTGCCGACTCGGCTGAACTCGTCGACGAGTTCGGCAGACCACGACCGCGCTCTGGGCCAGTGGTCGAAGATCGAGCGCCGATCCCAGCGCGCGAAGCTGGTCGGCAGGCTGAGTGGCTCGATCTCCCGGCGTAGGCGTCCTCGTCGCCCGTCACGACCACCGGCGGAACGGCGTCTCCCGGCGGCCTGCTCGAACTCCGGGCCGATGTCGGCCAGGTTGGCGATCCCGAACCGCGGTTGCAGCGAGCCGAGCGTCCACGAACCAGAGCACCTCGACAACTCGCCGACCCGTGGGCTGGCTTCCACACCCGGAGCGCCTGCCGGAGCACTTCCGGCCGCCGCGAGCGGGAGATCCTGCAGCCGCTCTCGCGTCAGCCCGCGCGAGCCGCTCGTGCCGCAGAGCCGCTCGGCATAGCGCACGTCCCCGGGGACCTCGACCGGGGCCCGCAACGCGTGCACGGCCGGTTCGAACGCGCGCGGAACACGTTCGCCAAGCGGGTCCCGTTCATGATCGTCGTGGCCGACCTCGGTCATCCGCTCCAGGTTCTCTGCCGAGTTCGCCGCGTGCCCTCGGCGATGACGTTGCGCAGACGTCCAGCAGCACGGGGCCCGCGCGCCGGCCGCCTCGCGGTGACGAGCAAGCCTTCGCGCTGGGCGAACGTCTGACGAGACGACCGCGTCCAGCCGCTCGGACCGGACGACCGTAGGCCCCCAGGACAGCCGCGAGCGGCGCCGTCGCCTCGAGCCCGCGCGCCGGAATCGCCGCCCGGTAGCGCACGCTGGCGAGGTCCGACTACCTCGCGCGACGCCTCCAGCACACCGTTCGCATCGAGCGACGCACGCTATCGACTCCGATACCATGGCCCGCCGATGCCTGCGCCCCGAGACGCCGTTCCCGAGGGGGCCGGGCTCTTGGCTCGAACGCGTCGAAGCCTGCCCGCTCTGCGGCTCCGGGAGCACGAAAACTTGGCGTAGCAACTGCCGGGACTGGCAGCAGCCCGGGGCGACCGACCGCTTCGACTACCGACACTGCACCGCCTGCTCGGCCTCTTTCCTCGATCGCCGCGCCCGCTTGACACGGAGCGCGGCCGCATTTACTTCGAGGGCTATCGGCCGTACAGGGCGGAGGCCGACGCGAGGATTCCGGCACCTCGCGAGCCAGCCGCATCCGCGAACTGCCGCACTTGGGCTCTCAGCCGTGGGCTTGGCGCTCGGCGTGTGCCCGCACGCAACATCTCGCCGCGTGGATGGAGCCGACCTACACGGCCGAGAGCGCCGGCGAGGTCCTGCTCGACTACGGCTGCGGCAGCCCGTCCTTCCTCGCGAGGCGCGCGAGCGTGGGTTCGCCACGATCGGCGCCGACTTCGCGGAGCCGGTCATCTTCCGAAGTCAGGGCGAGCGTTGCACCAGGCATGACCAGGTCGGCCACGCTCCAGCGCGGCGTCCCTGACGCGACCGTTGGATGCGTCAGGATGAACCACGTGGTCGAGCACCTCTACCGCCCACCGAGGCCCTCGCCGGATCCGGGCGAAGCTGCGGCCCGGCGGCCGTTTCGCCTCCACCCCGAATCCGCCAGCCTCGGCTCGAGGATCTTCGCCGGCGCTGGCACGCGCTCGACTGCCCGCGCCACGTTGTGCTCTACCGCCGACGAACGTCCTCCGCGAGCTCCCGGCCGGCTCGACTTCCGCGAGGTCTCGATCGTCCAGGGTCGCCGACTCAGAAGCGCCCACCGCGCCCTCGCTTCGAGGCCGCGAGCGCGGTCAGTTCCCGCCGAAGCAGTCCGGACCGCACTCGAGAGGACGTACCGGCGCCCGTGTCGGCGCGCGTCGCGCCTGAGGCGGCGGAAGCGCTCGAGGCAGAGCTCCGGGGAAGCCGACCATACTCTCATCGAGCGAGCTAGCGCCGGGACTCCCAGCGCTGACAGCGGACTCCGCTCAACCCGACCTGCTCGGACTCCGCCGAGGCCGGCGGCCGCGGCCATCCGTGGCGGCGACGATCCGCACGGTCGGATACGGCGTCGGCCTGTTACTCACGCTGATCTCCGCTCCGCTCCTGACTCGGCATCTCGGGGTGGTCGACTTCGGCCGCCTGGTCACGGTCGCCTCGCTGCTCGCGATCGTGACGATCCTGGCCGACGCCGGGTTGACGATGGTCGGCGTCCGCGAGTATGCCGTGCGGGACGCAGCCGGCCGCCGCCAGCTGATGCGCAACCTCGTCGCGGTCCGACTGCTCGTGGCGGTGCTCGGCGGGTCGTGCGCGGTGCTGTTCGCGTACGCCGCCGGGTACGACAGCATCCTCGTCGCCGGGACTGCGCTCGGCGGGTCGCGCTGCGTCTTCACCATGGCCCAGCACACGTACGTGATCCCGCTCACCTCGGACCTGCGCCTCGGCATCGCGACGGCGCTCGAGCTGTTACGGCAGGCGCTGACCGTCGCAGGGATCGTGGCGCTCGTGATCGCCGGCAGCGGGCCTGCTCGGCTTCTTCATCCTGCCGATCCCCGTCGCTGTCGTCGTGCTGGTGATCACCCTGCTCGCGATCCGCCACCACCGCGGCGCCCGGCCCGGCCTCGACGTCGACGAGTGGCGGTACCTGCTCGTGGAGACCATCCCCGCCGCGGCCGCGTCGGTGCTGGCCTCGCGTCTTCTACCGGGTCGCGATCGTGATGATGTCGCTGATCGCGGCGGCGGCCCAGACCGGCTACTTCAGCGCCTCGTTCCGGGTCGTCGAGGCCTTCGTGGCCGTCCCGTCCCTCGTGGTCGGGACGGCGTACCCGGTGCTCTCGCGCGCCGCGGACACCGACCGGACCCGGCTCGCGTACGGGTTCCAGCGGGTCTTCGAGGTCTGCGTGATCCTCGGCGCCTGGATCGCGCTGGCCGTCGTCGCGGGCGCCAAGCCGATCATCGCCTTCATCGGCGGCCCCGACTTCGCGCCCGCCGTGCCTGTGCTCCAGATCCAGGGACCGGCGCTGGCCTCCTCCTTCCTCGTCGCGCTCTTCGGCGGGACGCTCTGGGTCGTCCGTGCGAAGCGCCAGCTCGTAATCGGAAACCTCGTCGGCGTCGCTGCTGCAATCGCCTTGACCGCCTTCCTGGTGCCCGCTTACGAGGCCAAGGGCGCCGCCGGCGCGATGGTCGCCGCTGAGGGCCTGCTCGCGCTGTGGCTCGGTGTGGCGCTGCTCGGTCGCGCCCGGAGCTGCGACCGTCCCTTGCGGTCGTGCCCAAGGTGCTCGGCGCGCTCGCGGCCGGCGCCGCCATCGCGCTCATACCCCTACCGGCGCTCGTGGTCGTCGTGATCGGCTCGGTTGTCTACTTCGCCGTCCTGCTCCTGCTGCGCGGGATCCCGGTCGAGATTTGGCACGCGATCGTCCACCGGCGCACGCAGGACGTGCTCGAGCCGCCGGCTCGTTAGGGTCTCGCCGATGCCGACGATCCTTGCCGTGATCCCGGCCCGTGAGGCTGCGCAGCGGTTTCCGGGCAAGCCGCTGGCCGACCTCAACGGCCGGCCGCTCGTCCAATGGGTCTACGACGCAGCCGCGAGCTGCTCAGCCTTCAGCGAGGTGATCGTGGCGACCGAGAGCGAGGCGATCGCCGAGCGCGTGCGCGGCTTCGGCGGGCAGGTCGAGCTGACGAGCCCCGACCATCCGAGCGGCACCGACCGCGTCGCCGAGGTCGCCGAGCGGCACCCCGAAGCGGAGGTGGTCGCCAACGTGCAGGGCGACCAGCCCTTCGCGACGGCCGAGATGCTGACGGCGCTCGTGCAGCCCTACCTGGACGGCGAAGCCCCGCCGATGACGACGCTCGCCTGCCCGCTCGAGGATCCGGCCTGGTGGGACGACCCGAACGTGGTCAAGGTCGTGCGCGGCGTGAACGGCTACGCGCTCTACTTCTCGCGCAGCCCGATCCCGTACGGCGCGGCCGACGAGGGCTCGCACGTGAAGCCGCTGCACCACCTCGGCCTCTACGCGTTCACGCGCGAGACGCTGCTCGCGCTTCCCGACGCTCGCGCCGACGCCGCTCGAGCGTCAGGAGCGCCTGGAGCAGCTGCGCGCGCTCGAGCACGGGATCCGGATCCGCGTCTGCGACACCGAGCGGCCGGTGCTCGAGGTGAACACGCCCGAGGACCTCGGCGGCCGCTGAGCGGCTCCTGCAACAGGAAGCCGCGCCGGTGAAGACGGTGCAGATCACCGATCAGGTCGGGGCGGCGGCCCGGCCGGCCGCTGCTCGTCCTCGCGGGCCCGTGCGTCGTCGAGGAGCGCGACTTCATGCTGCGCATCGCCGAGACGGTTCGCGACATCTGCGAGCGGCACGGCGTGGGCTTCGTCTTCAAGTCGTCGTTCGACAAGGCCAACCGCTCCTCGGGCGAGCACGGCGCGCGGCCCCGGCATGGACGAAGGGCTGGCGACGCTGGCGGCGGTCAAGGAGTCGCTCGGCGTGCCGGTCGTGACCGACATCCACGAGAGCTGGCAGGCCGCGCCGACGGCCGAGGTCGGCGACGTGCTCCAGATCCCGGCCTTCCTCTCCCGCCAGACCGACCTGCTCGTCGCGGCGGCGCAGACGGGACGCGTCGTGAACGTCAAGAAGGGCCAGTTCCTCTCGCCGCCGGAGATGGGCAACGTCGTCGCGAAGCTCGAGGGCGCCGGCTCCGACCGCATCCTGCTGACCGAGCGTGGGACGAGCTTCGGCTACAACAACCTGGTCGTCGACTTCCGCGGCCTCCCCCAGCTCGCGGCGTTCGGCTATCCGGTCGTCTTCGACGCGACCCACAGCGTCCAGCTGCCCGGCGGCCTCGGCGGTGCCTCCGGCGGCCAGCGCGAGTACGTCGCCCACCTCGCCCGCGCCGCAGCCGCGGTCGGCATCGACGGGCTGTTCGTCGAGGTGCATCCGAGACCCCGACTCGGCGCCGAGCGACGGCCCGAACCATGGTCACGCCGGACGCCCTCGACCGCCTGCTCGACCGAGGTGCTGGCCGTCCGCGAGGCCCTCCGCGGGACCGGCGTGACGAAGAATGATTCCGCTATCGTCCCCGACGGCCTAGCGCAGGCGCCGCCCAGATGATCGAACTCCGCGACTGGATCACCTCGAGCACGTTCGACCCGAAGCCGTGGCTGCATGCTCGGCAAGGGTCCCAGCTTCTCGCGCCGCGACGAGTTCCCGCTTGCCGAGTACAACCTGCTCGGGCCTGAACGACGTCGTCTCCGAGCAGAAGGTCGACGTCGCGCACATCATCGACATCGACGTCGTCGCCAAGTGCGCCGACGCCCTGCGGGAGAACTGCCGCTACCTGGTGATCGCCCGCCGCGCCCCACGTCGACTTCAAGCCGTCCGAGCGCCTGCTGGAGGACTACTTCGCGGATCACCCGGTGCTCGAGGAGCTCGACAAGGACGGACGGCTCGTCTGGTACAACGCCGCCACCTCGGCGCCGGTCGGCAACTCGCGCACGATCGGCGTGACCTTCTTCAGCTCCGAGGCGGCGCTCAACATCCTCGGCGAGATGGGCGTGAAGAAGGTGCGGACGCTCGGGCATCGACGGCGGCACGCAGTACAGCCGGGAGTTCGACGGGATGCCCGCGCCTGCAGAACAGCCTGCCGAGCTTCGACGCGCAGTTCCGGGAGCTCGAGGACATCGTCGAGCACTGGGGCATGGACTACGACCCGCTGATCGAGCCGATGCGCGTGTTCTGCGGCGTCGACGAGAGCCAGGTCGTCGCGGCGCGGACGCTCGAGTACTCGATCCGCAAGCACGCCAGCCGGCCGGTGCGCTTCTACCCGATGCTCAGCGTCCCGACGCCGGTGCCGAAGGATCCGGCCAACCGCGGCCGCACCGGCTTCTCGTTCAGCCGCTTCCACATCCCGAAGCTGGCGGGCTACAACGGCCGCGCGCTCTACGTCGACTCCGACATGCAGGTCTTCGGCGACCTCGCCGAGCTCTGGGACGATCCCGTTCGGCGATGCGAAGGTGATGTGCACCCGGCAGGACGAGCCGCCCGGAGGCGTGGAAGGACAAGGCCTGGTTCAAGCCCGGCCGGCAGATGAGCGTGATGATGCTCGACTGCGCGCAACCTCGACTGGGACATCGACCACAATCGTCGAGGGGCTCGACGAGGGCAAGTACACCTACGAGCAGCTGATGTTCGAGCTCTGCGTCCTCGAGCCGAACGAGATCACCGACGACCTTCCGCCTGTCGTGGAACCACCTCGAGCACTACGAGCCGGGCGAGACCAAGCTCATCCACTACACCGTCGTCCCGACGCAGCCGTGGAAGAACGACCAGAACCCCAACCGCGAGCTCTGGGAGCGCGACTTCTCAGAGGCGCTCGCCGCGGAGGTCGTCCATCCGGCCGAGGTGGAGCGCCTGGCGCGCGCGGGTCACATCAAGCGGTCGCTCGCCGGGTTGCCGCCGGTCGGCCCCGCGATGCGCATCGCCAATGCCGCGGTGGCCAAGGGCAAGGGCGGGCTCCAGCGCGTCGAGCAGCGCTTCGGCATCTTCCGGCACCCCGTGGTCATGAGGCTGCGGGCGCGGGTCGGCCTGTAACGGGCTCGGCCGCCAGCCGCTCCAGGTCGGCGTCGACCATCAGCTCG
>CAVYZH010000007.1:0-74443 GCA_963772975.1 uncultured Actinomycetes bacterium | reverse complement strand
TCGTTAGGCGGAACACTCCTAGCAAGCAGAGTCGCTGTGCGTCGAAGCGCGGCCTGCTCGGCCTCGACCTCCGCGAGATGCGCATCAGCAGCGGTGCGCTCAGTGACATTCGCCGGCACTTCGTAACAACTCTAACGACGGGCTCGACCTGCCCAAGTCGCTTCCCTGGGCCAGTGTGCGGGAATGTCACCAGACAGTCGTTATCAAGTGGCCTGTTATTGGGTGGCAGAATCACACCAGTGCGGATACACGACGGCAAGGGCAACACGCTCAATAACGTCTTCATCGGTTGACCGACGACGAGGCGAAGCAACTGATCGACTGGCTGAACGAACTCATCGCGCGAGAGGGGGGCGCATTGGCACGTCAGCGAGGAGGTACTGGTGTCAGAGCGCGAAGGCCGGATCGTGAATGAGCTAACGGTCTATCGCGCCGACGACGATTCAGCGATGTTCTGACCGTCCCTCTTGGCGCTCCTTCGAGACCAGCCAAACCCGCGTGCGCCAGCGTTCAGGAACGACGCCCGAGCGCGGCACGTGCATTGATGGCAGTCCGGCTTCGCCGATCACCGCAACAACGACCACGAGAGAGGTGGATGCGGCACGCTGGGGCGATGCACCCTCAGACCGTCGCAGATGCGTTTGGGCTCGGGCGCGTCGCCTCGCTGAGTGATCCGGTGGCGCGGGGTGAGCTCGGCGAGATTCGCCGGCTCGAGACTGACCACGGCACGTTCGCGGTCAAGCAGGAGCTCGGGAGCTGGTCGGTCGAGGAGGCCGAGACCAGCACGGCGTACCACCGCCTGTGCTGGGAGGCCGGCATCCCGACTCCCGAGCCGCTACGGGCAATGACGGGCGGCTACACGGCGCAGGTCGAAGGCGAGCGGGTCCGCGCGTACGCGTGGGCCGAGCTCGCCGACCCCGATCCCACGCTCGACCCGGCGGCGGTCGGCACGCTGGTCGCCCGGCTCCACCAGGTGCGCCATCCGTGGCCGACGTCCGAGATCGACCCCTGGTTCGAGGCGCCGATGGGGCGGGCGGAGTGGAAGGGCGTGCTCAAGGCCTCGCGCGCCGCCGGCGCGCCGTACGCTGCCCGGCTGGCGGAGCTGCTGCCGGCCCTGCTGGAGATCGAGGAAATCCTCACCCCGATGCGCCCCGTGCAGACCTGCCACCTGGACCTCTGGGCCGACAACCTGCGCCGCAGTGACGGCCGGCCGTTCGTGATCGACTTCGACAACGCCGGCCCTGGCGACCCTTCCCGCGAGATTGCGATGGTGATCTTCGAGTTCGGCCGTAGCGACGCCGTGCGCCAGCGCGCGCTGTACGACGCGTACCTCGCCGCCGGCGGGCCCGGCCGGGCCCGCGACCGGGCCGACCTTGGGCTCGCGGTAGCCCAGCTCCACCACGTCGGCCACCGCCACCTCACGATGTGGGTCGCGGCCCGCGACCCGGAGGCGCGGGCACGGTCGCTAGCTGGGATCGACGAGTTCCTCGGCGAGCCACTGCTGCTCCCCGAAGTCGACGCTCTCCTGGAGGGCCTCGGCTGATCGGAGCACGGGCCGGATGCCCTGGAACGGCACGGTTCGAGGAGGGTCGAAACACCGGCGGTTGCCTGGGCCACTCGAATGTCACCCGACCGGCCCGCGTCCCGGCCAACGACGCAGCTCGACGGGCGGTCGTTCCTCGCTCGCTGTCCAGAGTTCAAGACGTAGAGTCGGCCGGGTTCCCTTCGTCTTCGTACCGCCACTGTGCGGCTGCATCGAATTCTTTCCCTGACAGTCGCGCGCGGTAGTGGCCCGGTGAGAGCGATAGCTCTTCCATGCCCGAACCGCCCGACCCCTCGAGAACCAATCTTCCCGACGATAGTAGTAGGTCAAATCGACGACATGATCTGCGTCATCTCGAAGGGCCGGCTCCTCGCTCGCGCCTCGTACCTCCACCGACGCACCAAAGTCTCCCGGCGCGGCATGAGGAGATCAACAACTCCTGCGCTGACTCCGACGGTGAGTCCAGTGGCGGTCGCCGCGTCGAGCGCGTCCACATACGCGTTTGCCTCAGGGCCGAAGTCGGTCTCGGCGTCGTAGAGGTAGAGCTGGTTGTGGTCGTAGGCGAACTCGACTCTCACTGGCTCCATCGAAGAAGCGTAAAACGGTTTCAAGTAGCACGGCCGCGGCTTCGGCCAGTGTGCGGGAATGTCACCCGAGGCGCATCATTTGCGCAGGGGCTACGCCGCGAAGGGTTTGCGTTGCCGCTTGTTGCGTTGTG
Source organism: uncultured Actinomycetes bacterium (assembly GCA_963772975.1). Classification (GTDB taxonomy): domain Bacteria; phylum Actinomycetota; class Thermoleophilia; order Gaiellales; family Gaiellaceae; genus AC-32. Next base: position 72,182 of record CAVYZH010000007.1, on the reverse strand, counting down.
GGTGAGGATGCGCCTGTGGAGCTCGACATCCGGTATGCGCGAATGGGGGTATGCGATCGCGTATAGGGTGGTCGCAGGTGGGGTGGGGTCGACCTCGTGTACGTCCCCGACTACGTTTCAAACCTCGTCGTTGACTCGGAGTCGCCGCACTTGGCGTCGTTCTACCAGCGGCTCGCGCGGTCGTTCCGGCTGATTCTTTTCGACAAACGCGGCACCGGCCTCTCTGACCACGGGCCGCACTTCGCAGCGCTCGAGACGCGGATGGAGGACCTGCGCGCGGTTCTCGACGCCCTTGGATCGTCGAGCACGGTGGTGTTCGGTGCACATGAGGGGCGGGGATGGCCGCAATGTTCGCGGCGACCTATCCCGAGCGGACCCGAGCGCTCGTCCTCTTCCACCCGGCGACGGACGTCGACTTGGACCCGAACGGCCCGCACGTCGACATACAGCAGCAGCTCGCCGATCTACGCGAGCGCTGGGGAACCCGCGAATACAGCGACGAACTGCTGCGCCACGGGTGCCCCACTCTGTACGCGAGCGAGGAGGAGAGGGAGCGCTTCGCGAACCATTTGCGCGTCGGCGCGGGCCCAGCGGTCGCATACGCGCTCAACCGTGCCTTCGTCGAAACCGACTTGAGCGGCGTTCTGCCCGCTGTCAGGGCGCCGACACTCGTCCTCTACCGGCGGGGACGCTTCCATGAGGAGGAGCGCACGCTCGGTTCGCGGGCCGGATCCCAGGTGCGCGGACGATGCGCGTGTCGGGAGCGACTACTTCGGGCTGTTCCTCTCCCTCGACATCGCGGACGAGATTGAGCGCTTTCTCGCAGGCGAGCGCGCGCCGGACGTGCCCGAAAGCGTCCTCACCACGGTGCTGTTCACGGATCTCGTCGGATCCACCGAGCGCACGAGCGCCATGGGCGACCGTGCTTGGCGCGATCTGCTCGCCAGCCACCATGCGCTTGTCCGGCGCGAGCTAACCCGCTTCCGCGGCGAGGAGCAGGACACGGCCGGCGACGGGTTTTTTGCCACATTCGACGGACCGGCCCGCGCGATCCGCGCCGCCCAGGAGATGGTGAAAGGCGTTCGCGAACTCGGGCTCGACCTGCGGGTAGGAATCCATATCGGCGAGTGCGAGCTTCACGACGGCAAACCGCGGGACTCGCCCTGAGCATCGGCGCTCGTGTAGCCGCCACGGCCGCGGCCGGCGAGATCCTCATCACAAGCACGGTACGCGACCTCATCGCCGGCTCGGGGCTCGGATTCGAAGAGCGCGACGAACGTGAGCTCAAAGGCGTCCCTGGAACCTGGCGCCTGTACGCCGTACTCGACGATCGTCAGCCATAAGGTGCAACTCCAGCCTTGGGCTGGGCCAGTGTTCGGGAATGTCCCCCGACGACAGGCCACCGCATCACGTCGGGCGTAGCGTCCCGGCATGTTCGTTGAGACAATTGCTCTGCCGCGCCCGGAGTGGGAGCGCTGGCACGAACGCCTACGCTACTCAACCGGTCCGCCGGAGGCACTGATCGCGATGATCGTCTGGGATTCGGGTGACGGCCAAGTGACAGGGATCAACATCTGGGAGACCCCCAGGGCCGTCGCCGATTTCTACATGGAGCGAGTCAGGCCGATCGTCGAGGTGGAGGGCGAGCCAAGCAACAAGCCACACGACACGGCGAACCGCTCGCGTTCTATCTCCGTCATTAGCACTTGGCAGAGCGGCGTCGAAAACAACTCAGCGCCGCTTGGCGTTCGCAAATGTCACTTGACGAGAACCGAGATGGTTCCGACCGAGCACCAGATTCTCACGCGTGATTCAGCCTGTAACGATGCGGGGAATGCCCGACGCTCGTGATTACGCCTACCTGTGGGCGTGGGAGCCCATCCACCCCGAGGAGATTGCCGTGCTGCTTTCCGGCTTCGCCAGACCCCTGATCGAATGGCGACTCTACGCGGTGGCGGAGCTGCCAGCCTAGGGTACGCCAGCGCTTTACGGGCCAGCCGGTACGGGAATGTCACCCTGCGAACGCGGCGGCCACTGCTCGGACGATCTTCTCGAAGTGGTGCGCCACGAAGCCGGCCGGGTAGCCGTAGCGGTCGCTTGACTCGGACGCGAGCTGCTCGGGCTATCGAGTGGAGCCGAGAAGCGCGGCCGCGGCGGTGCGGTTCTGGACGCCGAGCCGCCGATAGACATGCTCGAGGTGCTTCGCGACGGTCGCCGGCGCGATGCTGAGTTCGAGGGCGATGGCGTCGTTCCCCTTGCCGAGCAGGACCCGCTCGAGTACCTGACGCTCGCGCGCGGTGAGCTTCTCGATGCGTGCGTCGCGCTCCTCGAGCATCAGCAGGTGCAAGTTGCCCGTCCGCGCGATTCGAATCTGGAGCGAGCGATCGCCGTCCCGAAGCGTGAGCTCCCGGCGAGCGAGAACCGAGGTTGGCACTCGTCCATTGTCCAGCCCCAAGTAATGCCTCAGTAGGGCACGGGAGGACGCTGATCCGAACTCGATCCCGCCCGAGGCGGAGCAGAGCACGACTCGCCGCGCCTCCTCGATCGTTCCGTCCTCGATCGCAGCCATCGCCTCGGCGGCGCGCAAGGCAGCTTCGGCTTCCTCTGCGCGCTCCGCCAGATGCGGCTGCAACAAGGCTGCAATGAGCCTGTCGCGCTCGTCGAAATCGTCCTTGTGGAACCGGGTGAAGACAAAGAGGCGGCTTCTCGCCGGCTCGGATGCGAGGCCGATGTCGAGCCAGTGGTCGAGTTCCCCGCGATAGTAGGCGTCGTAGATCGGTGTTCGCCGGAACTCGGGCAGGGTCACGAAGTCGGACACCTTCCGTGCAGTTGTCCAGTTGCCGCTCACGATTCGATAACCGAAGGTGGGATGCGTAGGTCGAACCGACCACCAGTGGTCGCGGGAGCACGCGACATCGCCGTCGTTACCCGACGCGATCCCGCCCTCTCCGTCCGCGTCATGCCAAACGTGGAGGATCGACGCGCGCGCAAGCGGGTCGATCTCGGCGTAGTTGACGAAATCGGCCGCAAGCAGCGTGCGCAGGCCCGCGACGAGCCGAGGAGGAAACGGCAGGGGGTCATCGAGATTCCGTAGGCCGCTCACGAATGCGAGCAGCGCCGAGGCGTCGTGCTCGGACAGCGTCCTCACGAATCGAGGATACGCCGAACTGCGTATTGCGGCAAAGGCGGGGCCTCCTGCACGCTGGATCAAGCGAGAAAGGAGTGAAAGCCATCACTCCTTTCCAGTAAGGAGGACGCAATGAGAGTCCGTTTCATCACTCTGGCCCTGTTTGCCGCAGCGGCGGTGGGGCTCGGCGGAGCGGCCGCCACGACCGTGGCACGCGCGCAGTCGGCCTCCACCCCGGACACCTACGTCACCTACTGGGACGGCGTCGGCAACCAGGCGTTCACAGCGGCCGCGCTGACGCCTGTCGAAGGCGCTGTCATCTTCGCCTACAGTGAAATCGCCGTCTACGACTCGGTGATGGCGATCGAAGGCGGCTACCAGCCGTTCGCGGTCGACACGCAGGCGCCCGACGGCGCCTCGCCCGAAGCAGCGGTCGTCGCAGCGGCTCACGCGATCCTCGTGCACTACCTGCCCGGCCAGGCAGTCACGATCCTCGATCCCGCCTACGACCAGTCGCTCGGCACGGTCCCGGACGGCCCGGCCAAGGAGGACGGCGTGGCAACTGGCGAGGAAGTCGCGGACATCCTCATCCAACAGCGCGCCAACGACGGCTTCCGAGCGCCCGTCGAGTACATCCCGCCGGATCCACCGATCCCCGGTGTCTGGATCCCGACGGCACAGTCGCCGCCGATCGGCACCTACCTGCCCTACATGCGCCCGTTCAGCCTCGACTCGCCGGACCAGTTCCGTCCCGGTGGGCCACCGCCGCTCTCGAGCAGGCGCTGGGCAGAGGACTACAACGAGGTGAAGGAGATCGGCTCGCGCACGAGCGCGACGCGCACTCCCGAGCAAACGCTCGCGGCCCGCTTTTGGGGTGAACCTCCGGTCCAGCAGGCACATGCCAGCTTCCGCAAGTTCATCCTCGACCATGGGCTGGACGTCGCCGACGCGTCACGGTTCATGGCGATGATCACGGTAGTCAGGGCCGATGCCTTGATCGCCTGCTTCGACGCCAAGTACCACTACGCGTTCTGGCGGCCGATCACCTCAATCCGGGCTGGAGACACCGACGGCAACGACGCAACCGTCGCCGATCCGAACTGGCTACCGCTCCTGCCGGTGACGCCGAACCACCCGGAGTACCCGAGTGCGCATTCGTGCCTGACTCCTTCCGGTGCGCGTGTCGTCGCCCGCTTCCTCGGCACGAACGAGATCAATTACACCGTGCCCAGCATCACGGGTCTCGGCGACCGTCACTACGACCAGGTCCAGGACCTCCAATACGAGGTTGGGAACGCCCGGATCTGGGGCGGAATCCACTACGGCAGCGCCATCGAGGACGGAACCCGGCTCGGGATGAAGGTGGCGAACCAGGTGCTTGCTCACCACTTCCATAGAGTGAGCGGATAGCGAGCGGATAGCGAGCCTCGGCCCAGACAGGAACGCCCCGCATGGGCCAGCGTTCGGGAATACCCCTGAATCAGGCTTGGTTGTCTAGGCTCGGGGCGTGACGCCGCGAGGCAGCATGAAATTTCTTCTCACGTCCGCTGGCATCAAGAACACGAGCATCCACAACGCGCTGGTCGACCTCCTGGGCAAACCGATTGCCGAGTCCAGCGCCCTCTGCATTCCCACCGCGGTATACGCCATGCCCGGCGGTGCCTGCCATGGCCTGGCGGTTCATCAGCGGATCAGACCGCCAGCCCCCTTGTGCGAATTGGGTTGGAAGTCGTTGGGAGTGCTGGAGCTCACCGCGCTGCCCAGCATCAATGAAGAGCATTGGGTCCCCATGGTCCAGGAGACTGACGCCCTGCTGGTGGAGGCGGCGATCCCCTGTATCTGTGCTACTGGATGCGGCAGTCCGGACTGGCAGACCTCTTGCCGTCGCTGCGCGAGACGGTCTATGTGGGGGTGAGCGCCGGGAGCATGGTGATGGCCCCCATCATCGGGGAGGACGTCGTCCGACTGGAATCCGCCCACCGGTGGCGACGGAGCGCTGGGACTGGTTGATTTTGCGATGTTTCCGCACCTGGATCACGAGGACATGCCGGAGAATTCCATGGCCAACGCAGAAAGATGGGCCGCCGGCATGCCGGTGCCGGCGTACGCGATTGACGATCAGACCGCCATCAAAGTGACCGACGGCACCGTCGAAGTCGTCTCCGAGGGGCACTGGAAGCTGTTTACCCCCTAACAGGAGATGGGCGTTCTCGGATGGTCGTCCAACCGTGGGTCTGAAGCGCCGACATCGGCTGCGGCGCAGGGACGCTCCACTGGGCGAGCGTCCTGTCCCTTGAGCGCAGTCGGGTGTAATCGCGACTCCTGTGGTAACAGTGGGAACACCTGGCGTTCGTTCGGGTTCGGACGGGTGCTGTTCGGCATAGCGCAACCGCCTGGTTCCGGGCATAGCGAACGGGCGCGCACGGGTTCGAACGCCCGCCACGTCTCGACAAGCTGGGGGTCACTGGTTCGAGCCCAGTACCGCCCACTCACTTCGCAGCGGCGCTTCGCGCCGCTCGCTCGTTTCACGGGGGAAACCCGGTTTCCCCCGTGAGCCCCCTCGTCAGAGTCACGCGCTTCCCGCGAGTGAACTGAAGAGGCGTCGATTCCGGCCGCTCTAGGCCGCGCCCGCCAGGTCGGTCGCGGCGTCGAGACCCCGCACGACTGAGGGCGGCCCTCAGGCCGCCCTCTTTGAACAAACCAGATGGCCTACGGCCTCCTAGTGGATAGGCATCCCGATGCACGAGTGGGCCGCATCGGCGCCGCCGCCCATCGGGCTGACGTACTTGCCGTGGTTGCTGTAGTTCGACGATGCGCCCATCGACTTGCTGACCTTGAACTCGAGCGCCCACGGGCCGTCCCGGCGGGTTGGACAAGCAGTACGGGTGGCGGTACGATTCGTGACCTAAAGCACGAGGCCGGGCACACGCAGCTCGCGTGAGGGAAGGGGAAGGCCTCTTGGGTCGCACGACAATTCGGCTGCTGCGGCCACAGCGGACGATCGCCATCGGCGGGGTCGTCGCCTTCGCGCTCCTCTCCGCCATCTCCGGCTCGAGTCAGGCGGCCTCGCAGGGCGGGGCGAACCAACACGCCGCCAAGTTCATCGGCTGCATCGAGTTGCACGGCGACCATTCAACAAAGCGGGACTTCAAGTTGCGAACCGGCAAGAAGTGCGCCCGCGGGGAGCAGAAGGTCGCCTGGCCGTCAGGCGGTGCCGCGGGCGCGCCCGGCCCCGCTGGCCCGCAGGGACCTGCCGGTGCTATAGGACCCGCAGGACCGCCCGGACCCGCTGGTGCGCCTGGCCAACACGGCGCGACGGGAGCCCCGGGAGCGAGTGGCGCGAAGGGGACGACCGGTGCCCCCGGACCTCCCGGCCCGCAGGGACCTGCCGGTGCTATAGGACCCGCAGGACCGCCCGGACCAGCTGGTGCCCCCGGCCCACCCGGTGCGATAGGACCTGCCGGACCGGTTGGACCAGCTGGTGCGCCTGGCTCACCCGGCGCCCCCGGCCCTACGGGCCCGCAGGGACCAGCCGGTGCGGTGGGACCACCCGGACCGCCCGGATCAGCGGGCGCGCCTGGCGCCCCCGGGCCCGCTGGGCCGAAGGGCGCCACCGGAGCTACAGGCCCGTCGGGCGGCCTGGCCTGCCCAGCGGGCTATTCGGCCGGCCCCCTCGTGGTAAACACCCCGGGCGGACACGAGACGATCTTCACGTGCATCAAGCTCGTTGTTGGCGGCTAGTGACGGGTGGAGGGCGGGCATTCCCCACTCGCACCTGCGGGCGCACACAAACTGCCGCATGGCCCGCGGAAGCGAGGGCTCCGATGGTCACGGCAGGAATGACCTAGCGAGACCGCCCGCCAGATCGATTCCCTAGCGGGGCTCAGCGTCCGCCTCCCCGACGGCCCGCGCAAGCGGGGCTCTCTTATGACGTCACGCGCTCCGGGCCAGTTCCTGCTGCGTTCGTCGCAGCCGCTGCTCGCGCGTGGCGAATGCCCTGACCACCAGCGGGTCGAACTGCCGCCCGCTTTCGCGCAGGATTTCGTCGACCGCGCGCTCCCACTCGCATCGCCGCCGGTACGGGCGATCGGTGGTCATCGCATCGAGGGTGTCGGCGACGGCAAAGATCCGCGCGACCGGAGGGATCTCTTCTCCGCGGAGGCGGTCGGGGTAGCCCTGTCCATCCCAGCGTTCGTGGTGAGAGCGGACGACCTGCAGGCCCTCGCCCTCGAGCATCCGTACACCCGCCAGCAGTTCGGTGCCGATCAGCGGATGTCGCTGCATCACGCGGCGCTCCTCCATCTCCAGGGCGCCGCGCTTCTCGAGGATGGCTTCGGGAATCCCGATCTTGCCGATGTCGTGCAAGAGGAAGCCGTATTCGAGGCTCGGGTCGTCGAGTAGCCGCGGCTCGATCGCCTCGGTCAGCTCGACCGCGTAGCGCTGGACGCGAAGGCCGTGGTGGCCTGTGGCCTCGCTCTTCGCCTCGAGCGCGTCGGTCAGCGTGGTGATCGTCTGGCGGTAAGCCTGCTGGAGCAGCCGCCGCTGAGCCCGTTCGGCTTGGACGATCTCCCTCAGGTCGCGTGCGTAGGCGAGCAGCTGGTCCGGGCGGGCTTCGGCGCTCGCCTGGAGCAAGATTTCGTTCTGTAGCGCGCTGTCGATTGCGCCCATCAGGTCGAGCGGGCTGAACGGCTTGCGCAGGAGCCCATCGGCTCCGGCGGCGCGGGCCTCTTCGTTGCTCGTCTCTCCGCCTGTCAGCAGGACGACATGTGGTGAGCCGAACGTGCTGCGCTCCTTCAGTTCCCTGCAGAAGGCGAGACCGCTGGCCCCCGGAAGGTTGACGTCGAGCACCACGAGCGCCGGTTGCCAAAAGCGGGCCAGCTCTGCGGCCTCCTCTGCGGAGCCGGCCTCCTCGATCGCGTACTCGTCTGCGGCGAGCGTCGTCTGCAACAGGAGCCTGAGGCCCGGGTCGTCGTCGACCAGGAGGATTCGCTGTCGTCCGGTCGGCCAGATGCCTGCGGCGGGCAGACTTACGGCCAGAGTGGGCTCGGCGACCGGCAGCTCTTCGTGCGGCCTCTTCATCAGCCAGGCCGTGCGCCCGAAGAGCACAGCGATGACGGCCGAGGTCGCCACCCAAGCCCCGAGGGCGACGAGTACCCAGGACACCCAGTTACCGATTTGGCCTCCTCACCTGCTACCAGCAGGCTGTGGGCCGCAGGAACGACAAACGTCAGTCTTCCTTCGCGCTCTGTGAGAGTAGCCCTCTGCGCGGCGTTGATCCCGGAAATCCCTCATTCGAGGGACGCCTGATGTAACGAACCGCGCTCTTGCAACACTATTCAACGTGACCAAAATCCAGAAAACAGACCAGCAGTGGCGGGCCGAGCTGACGCCCGAGCAGTACCGCGTTTTGCGGGAAAAGGGCACAGAGCGTCCGTTCACTGGCGAGTACGACCACACATTCGAGCCGGGCACCTACCGGTGCGCCGGCTGTGGAGCCGAGCTGTTCGTCTCCGACGCGAAGTTCGACTCAGGCTGCGGCTGGCCCGCGTTCTACGCGCCGGCCGACGCCGAGGCGATCGACGAGGAGAGCGACACGAGCTTCGGCATGACCCGCACCGAGGCGATGTGCGCCAACTGCGGCGGCCACCTCGGGCACGTCTTCCCGGACGGGCCGCACCCGACCGGGCTGCGTTACTGCATCAACTCGGCAGCACTCAAGTTGGAGGAGGAGTAAGTGGAGAAGAAGGCAACTTTCGGCGCCGGCTGCTTCTGGGGCGTCGAGGCCGCATTCCGCCAGGAGGACGGCGTCACCAAGACGGAGGTCGGCTACGAGGGCGGGACGCTCGACAACCCGACCTACGAGGACGTCTGCTCGCACAGGACGGGCCACGCCGAGGTCGTCCAGGTGACCTACGACCCCGAGCGAGTCTCGTACGAGCAGCTGCTCGACGTCTTCTGGGGCAAGCACGACCCGACGCAGCTGAACCGCCAGGGCTGGGACGTCGGCGACCAGTACCGCTCCGTCGTCTTCTACGAGGACGAGGAGCAGCGGGCGGCCGCCGAGCGCTCGAAGACCGAGCTCGAGGCGTCCGGCCGCTACCGCAAGCCGGTGGTGACCGTGATCGAGCCCGCGCAGACGTTCTACGTCGCCGAGGACTACCACCAGCAGTACCTCGAGAAGCGCGGCCGCTCGAGCTGCACGACGGCACTCGCCGAGAGCGCCTAAGTGCTCGCGCACGCGGCGGCGTTCCTCGCCGTCTCGGCGCTTGTGATCGTCACGCCCGGGCAGGACACCGCGCTGACGATCCGCAACACGCTCGCCCGGGGGCGGCGTGGCGGCGTTCACACCGCCGCCGGCGTCGCCCTCGGGCAGCTCGTTTGGGCGCTCGCCGCCAGCGCCGGGCTCGCCGCGCTCCTGCATGCGTGGGAGCCGGCGTTCCTGGCGTTGCGCATCGCCGGTGCGGCGTATCTGCTCTACCTAGGGCTGACTGCGCTGCGCTCGGCGCTCAGGCGTGAGCCTGCGGCCTCGCCGGAACAGCGGCCGCGGACGCCGCCGTTCGTGCAAGGGCTGCTCAGCAACCTCGGCAATCCGAAGATGGCCGTCTTCTTCACGAGCCTGCTGCCGCAGTTCGCGCCCCACGGCTCGTTCGTCGCGCTCTTTGCGCTCGGGGCCGTCTTCTGCGCGCTGACGCTGACGTGGCTGAGCGGCTACGCGCTGGCGGTCTCGCGGGCGAGCGAGCTGCTGCGCCGGTCGCGCGTCTGGCGCGCGCTCGAGGCCCTGACAGGCGCGGTGCTCGTCGCGCTCGGCATCCGCGTCGCGGCCGAGAGCGTCTAGCTTTCGAGGAAGATCGCGGCCGTCGCCGTGAAGCCGTGTAGGAACGGCTTGCCGCCGACCGGGCCGATCTCGCCTGCGCAGAAGAAGCCGGCCAGCGAGTCGCCGCCGAGCAGCTCTGCGGCCACGCGCGCGTCGTGGTCCGGGGACGAGAAGAGGTTCGTGCCACGCCCGTTGCAGGTGAAGAGCAGCGTGCCCGCGGCCCGCTTGCCGTTCAGTGCGGCCGAGAGGTTCTCGCGCAGGTCGGCGTCGGCGGAGGTCGCGTCCCGGACATGGAAGCGCAAGGTCTGGCCGATGCGCACCGCCTCGCCGACCGCCAGCGCGCCCGTCTCTTCGTCCACGCCGACGAGCCCGCGCATCAGGTAGTCGCCGCGCCGGTAGTCGGCGCGGTTCTCGTCGATCACGAGGCCGGCGAGCACGCCGCCGCGCGCGGCGCTTCGCTCCTGCTCCGGCGTGAGCGTCCCGAGGTCGCCCTTCAACCGCTCGAGCGCCGGCTCGCCCGCGAGCTCGAAGACGACGTTGTCCTCGGCGTTGGTGATCACCGAGTCGCGACCGACCGGCTCGCAGCCCTGCGAGACGACGGTGCGAACCGGCACGCCTCGGAGCACGGCGCCGACCGCGCCGTCGTACAGCACCTCGCCGTCCAGGAACAGCGCCTGGGTGTCGGGCTCGCCGTCGCCGGCCGCGAGACCGCCGACGAGCGGCACGGCGTCCTCCTCCTCGTTCAGCTTCGAGAGGAAGCCGGCCGCCGGGTAGGTGAAAGGGTCGACCAGCAACGTGACGAGATCGGCGCCGTCGAGATTCGGGATCCCGGTCACCGCGACGCCTTCGTCCGTGTCGAGGGCGACGCTCTGGAAGGTCTCGATCACGGCGTCCGGCAGAGACGCCGCCCAGACGGCCGCGGCCGGGCCATCCTCGAGCTCGCGGTCGCGAGCGACCACGCCCTCCGCCACGCAGCCGAGCACGTGCGCGGGCTGGAGCTCCTCCTCGACGGCCTCGAGCGCTTCCTCGGCGTCGCCGAAGTGGTCGGCCGAGAGGAAGAGGAAGGCCAGGTCGACCGGAGCGCCGCCGAGCGCCGCGGCGGCTTCGCGCGCAGCCTCACCGGCAGCTTCCGCCGCCTCGGGTGAGACGGACAACCCCGCCCCGACCCGCCGCGTGAGCGTCTCGAGCCTCATGACCTGAGTGTACGCCTCGCGGCCCGGCCCGAAACGGACAGAATGCGGCAGTGAGGGCGGCGACGATCGAGCGGAGGATCACCGAGCTGGCGCTCTCGTTCCCGGAGACCTACGAGGACCGGCCGTGGGGCGACTTTCCGGTCTTCAAGGTCGGCCAGAACAAGGTCTTCGGGTGGGCCGTGACGCGGGACGGGGCCGTGGACATGACGGTCAAGCTGACGCTCGAAGAGCGCGAGATCGCGCACCTGCTTCCGTATGTGCGCATCGCCAGCCACGTCGGCCGCTATGGGTGGATCACGGCCAACGTGACCGACCAGGAGTCGCTCGAGAACGCGCTCGAATGGCTGCGCGAGAGCTACTGGCTCAAGTGCCCGGCCGAGCTCAAAGCCGCGGTCGAAGGCGACGACTGAACTAGTCGGCGCCCGGGTCGTCCTCGGCCGTTGAGTCGCCTTCTTCGGGGTTGGGTGCGGGCGACTCGTCGAGCTCGTCGTTGCGGTCGTCTTCCCGGGGGTGCGAAGTATCCTGCTCTGTCATGAAGGTCGTCCTTCCCGACAACTCAGAACTCGAACTTCCCGACGGCGCGACGGGGCTCGACGCGGCTCGCGCGATCGGCCCGAAGCTGGCCGAGCAGGCGGTGCTGGTGCGCTCGAACGGCAACGTCCAGGACCTGCGGGCCCCACTCGAGGACGGCCAGCCGATCCAGATCCTGACCACGCGCGACAAGGACGATCCCGACGCGCTCTACGTGCTGCGGCACTCGACCGCGCACCTGCTCGCCGAGGCCGTCCGCCGTCTGTACCCCGGCACGAAGATCGCGATCGGGCCACCGATCGAGAACGGCTTCTACTACGACTTCGACTTCCCGGAGCCGATCGGCGAAGAGGCGCTCGAGCGGATCGAGGAGGAGATGCGCAAGGAGCTCGCGGAGGGCCGCTCCTGGAACCGCGAGGAGGTGGCCGCAGAGGAGGCGAAACGCTACTTCGCCGAGCAGAGCGAGGAGTACAAGGTCGAGCTCGTCGAGACCGCGGAGGGCCCGATCACGATGTACACGCAGGGCGACTTTCGCGACCTCTGCCGCGGCCCACACCTGCAAGATTCGACGCCGGTCAAGGCCTTCAAGCTGACCGGCCTCGCCGGCGCGTACTGGCGCGGAAACGAGCACAACAAGCAGCTGACGCGGATCTACGGGACGGCCTTCTACGACCAGGCCGACCTCGACGCGTACCTCGAGAACCTCGAACAGGCCCGTGCGCGCGACCACCGCCGGCTCGGGGCGCAGCTCGACCTCTTCCACCTCTCCGACCACGCGCCCGGGATGCCGTTCTGGCACCCGAAGGGCATGGTGATCTGGAACTCACTCGAGGACCTGCGCCGGCGCGAGAACTCGAGGCGAGGCTACGTCGAGGTGAAGACGCCGCTGATGTACGACGTCGAGACCTGGAAGACCTCGGGCCACTGGGAGAAGTTCAAGGACGAGATGTTCCTCGTCCCCTACGGCGAGGACCGGACGCTCGGTCTGAAGCCGATGAACTGCCCCGGGCACATGCTGCTCTTCGGCTCGACACTGCGCAGCTACCGCGACCTGCCGCTGCGCTACGCGGAGGCCTCGACCCTCCACCGCAACGAGCGCGGGGGAACGCTGCACGGCCTGCTGCGCGTCCAGCACGTGACGCAGGACGACGCGCACCTGTTCGTGACGGCGGAGCAGATCGAGGACGAGATCTTCGCGGCGCTCGACTTCGCCGCCTACCTCTACGAGCTCTTCGGCCTCGAGGCCCGCTTCGAGCTTTCTACGCGCCCCGACAACAAGCTCGGCACCGACGAGGAGTGGGACTTCACCGAAGGCGCGCTGCAGGCCGCGCTCGACCGGCGCGGGATCCCGTACACGATCAATGCGGGCGACGGCGCCTTCTACGGCCCGAAGATCGACCTGCACATGACGGACGTGCTCGGCCGCTCCTGGCAGATGGGGACGATCCAGCTCGACTCGCAGATGCCGGCCCGTTTCGGGCTCACCTACATGGGAGCCGACAACGAGGAGCACACGCCGTATGTGGTCCACCGCGCGCTGTTCGGCTCGCTCGAGCGCTTTATCGGGATCCTGATCGAGCACTACGGCGGCGCCTTTCCGTTCTGGCTAGCGCCGGTCCAGATCCGGATCCTGCCGGTCGGCGAGGGCCACCGCGGTGCTGCGCACGAGCTGGCGCGGAAGCTCGCCGAGTTCCGCGTCGAGGTGGACGAGCGCGACGAGACCGTGGGTAAGCGGATCCGCGACACCGAGGTCGAGAAGATCCCGGTCACGATCGTCTACGGCGACAAGGAGTCGGACGACTCGCTCGCCGTCCGCGAGCGCGGCGGGGAGCAGTCGACGCGGACGCTGGACGAATTGCTCTCACACCTTGCTACCCTGTAACCCTGCACAAGCAGGGGCCCACCCTCACCTTCCGAGCACGCGCTCCGCGGAGGTTCAACCGAGTCGCAGGACGAGGATTTCGGGCCGCTGCTTGCAGCGGTTTTTGTCGTAGAGAAGGAGGAAACGAGAGCTTGGTGACACGCCTTTGAGACCACGCCGAAACGTGGAGCCCGATCGCGCCCCGGTACCGCAGGCGCGCATCAACGAGATGATCCGCGCGCCGAAGGTGCGCCTGGTGGACGACGACGGCTCACAGATCGGTGTCAAGGACACGAACGAAGCGCGCGAGTACGCGTGGGGCAAGAACCTCGATCTGGTCGAGGTCGCCGCGCAGGCCGATCCGCCCGTCGCGAAGGTGATGGATTACGGCAAGTACCGCTACGAGCAGGAGCAGAAGGCCAAGCTCGCGCGCAAGCACCAGGTGTCGGTCAACGTCAAGGAGATCAAGCTCAGGCCCAAAATCGGGATCCACGACTACAACACCAAGAAAGGCCACGTCGAGCGCTTTCTCAACCAGCGCGCGAAGGTCAAGGTGACGATCATGTTCCGCGGCCGGGAGCAGAGCCATCCGGAGCGCGGGCGTGACCTGCTGATGCGGCTGGCCGAGGACGTGAAGGAGATCGGGCAGATAGAGTCCCCGCCGCTCCAGGACGGCCGCAACATGGTGATGATGCTGGGCCCGACGAAGAACGCCGGAGCGACACACAAAGATGCCAAAGCAGAAGACACACAGCGCGACGAAGAAGCGGTTCAAGGTGACGGGAACGGGCAAGCTCCTGCGGCGGAAAGCGCCGAAAGCCCACCTGCTCGAGAAGAAATCGCCTAAGCGCAAGCGTGCCTTCCGGCGCGACCAGCCGGTCGCGGCTTCGGACACCCGCGAGATCAAGAAGCTGCTGGGGAGGTAGTCCGTGCCGCGAGTCAAGCGATCCGTTCACGGGCGCAAGAAGCGCCGCAAGGTGCTCGAGCAGGCACGCGGCTACTGGGGCCTTAAGCACTCCAGCTACCGGCGCGCCAAGGAGCAGGTCGACCACTCGCTGGTCTACGCCTACCGCGACCGCAAGAATAAGAAGCGCACCTTCCGGCGCCTCTGGATCATGCGCATCAACGCGGCCGCGCGGCGCGAGGGGCTCTCCTACAACCAGTTCGTCTCAGGCCTGCGCAAGGCCGAGATCCCGCTCGACCGCAAGGTGCTCGCCGACCTCGCGGTGAGCGATCCGGACGCCTTCGGCAAGATCGCGGCGCAGGCCAAGGCCGCGCTCGAGGCCTGAGCGCTTCAAGCGATCGCGGCGGGATCTTCCGCCGGCAGGCCACGCAGTTCGAGGCGCAGGGCTCGCCCGTGTACGCGCGCCTCGCGCGCCGCTGCGCGAGCGAGCCGCTCGTGGACGAGCTGGTCGACGAGCTCAGCTGGGATGTGCCGCTGCGACTCTTCGGCGGGGTCCACTACCTCGAGCTCGCCGGGATCGAGCCGTACGCGCTCTCGGGCGACTGGGACGACTTCCGCTCGGCGCTCGAGGCGCGGCGCGACTTCCTCGCCCGCTTCGTCCGCGAGCAGGCGGTGCAGACGAACGAGGTGCAGCGCTGCTTCGCGCTCCTGCCGGCGTTCCTCGTCCTCGCCGCCGAGCACGGAGCGGAGACGGTCGATCTCGTCGAGCTCGGCCCCTCGGCGGGATTGAACTTGCTGTGGGACCGGTACGCCTACGCCTACCGCGCCGGGCGTTGGGGCTCCTCCGAGCTGTTGCTGCGCGGGGTCGAATACGTGCCGGTCCCGCAGGAGGTGCTTGCCCGCCGGCCTGCGGTGCGGCTCCGGCTCGGGATCGACCTCAATCCGGTCGACGTCACGAGCGAGCACGGGGCGCGCCTGCTGCACGCCTTCATCTGGCCCGGCCGCGTCGAGCGGGCACAGCGGCTGCGCCGCGCGATCGCAATCCTGCGGCGCGAGCCGCCGACGCTCGTTCGTGGCGACTACGTCGAGCTGCTCCCGGCGGTGCTCGCCCAGCGTGACGAGGAGGCGCTGACGGTGGTCTTCCAGACCGCCTCGACCGGCTACATCGGCCGCGAGAAGCGCGCCGAGCTGCGCGCGCTGCTGGAGGAGGCCGGCCGCGAGGGCCCGCTCGGCTGGGTCTCGACGCGGGCGGTCGAGGAGCTCGAGGAGGACCGGCACGACAGCTACGAGCTCGAGGTCGGCCTCTGGCCCGGCGGCGAGCGCCGTTTTCTGCTCCGCTGTGACTTCCACGGCAATTGGATTCGGTGGCGAGAGTGATCACTTCGAGCGACAACCCGAAGCTGAAGCTCGTCCGCAAGCTGGAGACGCGGCGGCAGCGCGACAAGCTCGGCCAGTTCGTGGCCGAGGGCGAGGACCTGGTCGCGGCCGCGCTCGAGGGCGGCTGGGAGCTCGACTTCGCGCTCGTGGATGCGGCGCGCCCGCCGGAGTTGGCTCTGCGGGCGGAGCAGGTCTCGTCGCACCTGCTGGCTGAGGTCTCGACGCTCGGGCACGCGCCGCGGGTGATCGGCGTCTTCCGGACGGCGCGGCCGGAGCGGAAGCTACCGCCGCTAGGGCTCGAGCTCTGGCGGGTCGGCGATCCCGGCAACGTCGGCACGCTGGCCCGGGCCTGCGACGCGTTCGGCGCCTACCTCGCGCTGTCGCCGGGCTGCGCCGACCCGTTCGGGCCGAAGGCGTTGCGGGCCTCTACCGGCTCGATCTTCCGTGTGCCGATGGCCGACTTCGCGCCACAGGGAGCAGTCGCGCTGGTGGCGCACGACGCGCCGCCGCTCTCGGAGCTCGACCCGTCGCTCTCACGCTTCGTGCTCGGCTCGGAGCGCGAGGGGCTTGCGGACGAGGTGGTCGCGGCCTGCGAGGCAAGTGCGATGATCCCGCTGGCCGGCCCGGCCGAGTCGCTGAACGTCGCGATGGCCGGGACGATAGCGCTCTACGACTGGCGCCGGAGCCATCGCTAAAGTGACTCCCGTGCCGAGGATCAGCGGAGTGTTCACCTCGCCCGCCCGCAAGAGCGGTATCTCTGTGCCGCACGAGCGGCGTCGAGCGATCGCGGGCGAGGGGCTCGAGGGCTGCGCCCACGCCAACCCGCCAAAGCGCGAAGTCCTGTTCGTGTCGAAGGAGCACCTGGACTCGGTCGGCGTTGAACCGGGCGCGATCCGCGAGAACCTGACCGTAGAGGGCACCGACGTCGAGCAATGGCCGGTCGGCCAGCGCGTGAAGGTCGGCGACGAGGCCGTGTTCGAAATCACGATGGTCTGCGACCCGTGCCACCGCATGGACGAGCTGCGCGACGGGCTTCGCGCAGAGCTCCAGGGCAAGCGCGGGATGCTCGCGCGGATCGTCGAGTCCGGCGAGGTCGCCGTCGGCGACCCGGTCGAGCTGGTCTAGCCGGGCTTCCTCGCGATCCACACCGTGTCTTCGCCGCCGGCGTACGGCCGGCGATCGAACCAGCCGTAGCAGCCGACGACCTGGAAGCCGGCCTGTTCGAGCAGCGCGCGCCACTCGTCGTTCGAGAGCCACGCGAGCACGAAGCTCGTCTCGCCGCTCTCACCACGGACGGACAGCGTCAGCGTGCGGGCCTGCGAGTCCCACTCGGCGCGCTCGAAGATCCCCGGCTCGCGCTCGAGCCAGCGGCCGTGCGTGTCGGCAATATCGCCCGCGCTCGGGGCGAAGACGTCGAAGACGAGCCGTCCGCGCGGGAGGAGCAGCTCGCGCGCGGCGCCCAGCGCACGCAGGCGCGAGTCGTCGTCGAGCAGGTGCAGGTAGGAGCGGAATGGGCAGGTGACGAGCGCGACCCGCTCCTCGACCGGCGGTGCCTCGAGCGCGCCCGGGCGCAGGTCGAGTAGCTCGCTCACGCCCGCGAGCTCGCCGCGGCGGCGGCAGACCTCGAGCATCCCCGGCGAGGAGTCGATTCCGATCACGCGGACCCCGGCGGCGGCGGTCGGCACCGCGATTCGGCCCGTGCCGACAGCGAGCTCGACCACCGGTGAGCCTGCGCGCTCGGCCTCCTCGACGTAGAAGCCCACGTCCTCGGTGACGCTCACGCTCCATGGGTCGTAGAGCTCGGCGATCGAGTCGTAGAGGCTCACGCCGGGCGCCGCGCGACCCAGACGAACTCCTCGCTGCTCTCGTCGAACGGGCGGCGGTCGAACCAGCCATGGAGCGCCTCGGTCTCGAGGCCGGCCACGTCGAGCAAGCCTTCCCACTCGCCGCGCGTCGACCAGTAGAGGGGGATCGTCGAGCCGTCTTCAAGCGTCAGGTCGATCCGGGAGTCCGCCGGGACGTAGTCGACGCGATGCCGGACCGGGGCGTCGTCCTGCCAGTGCCCATCGAGCTTGCCGGCGATGTGCGGGTTGAAGACGAACGCGTTCCAGGCGAAGCGCCCTCCGGGCTCGAGGGCAGCCGCGATCCGCTCGAAGGTGCGACGGCGGTCGGCCCACGTCGGCAGGTGCATCAGCGCACGGGCCGGGCAGTAAATCAGCGCCGCCGGCTCGTCCAGCGCGAGCTCCCGCATGTCGCCCTCGCGCAGCTCGAGCTCGACGCCGGCTTCCTCTCCGTTGGCGCGTGCCTGGGCGAGCATGGCCGGCGAGATGTCGATTCCGAGCACTGCTTTGCCCGTTGCCTCCGCGACCGGGATCGCCACGCGTCCGTTGCCCACCGCGAGCTCGACGAGCGCGCCGTCGGCCTCGCGCGCCAGCTCGACGTAGAACGGAATGTCCTCCGTCATCTCGGCGGCCCACTTCTCGTAGTCGACCGCGAAGGCGTCCCAGGCGCTCACGAAAGCCGATGGTACAGTCGCCCGATGGACGCGCAGGCCCTGGAAACCGAGGCGCAGAGCGCGATCTCGGGCGCGACGACGCCGGCCGAGCTCGAGGAGGCACGCGTCCGCTACCTCGGCCGCAAGAGCGAGCTCGCGCAGGCCCTGCGCGCGGTGCGCGACCGCGAGACGGGGATGACGCTCAACTCGCTGCGCGACCGGCTCGAGGCGGCGCTCGCGTCACGGCGCGAGGAGCTCGAGCGCGCCGAGCTCGACCGCTCGCTGACCGAGGACGTCGTCGACGTCACGCTGCCCGGCGACCAGCTTCCGCTCGGGCACCTGCACCCGATCACGCAGGCACGGCGGCAGATCGAGGACGCGTTCCTGGGCCTCGGCTACGAGATTCGTGACGACCGCGAGGTCGAGACGGTCGAGTACAACTTCGACAAGCTCGCCTTCGACCCGTGGCACCCGGCGCGGTCGCATCGCGCGACCTTCTTCTTCGACAACGACCGGCTGCTCCGTACCGAGACCTCGCCGAGCCAGATCCTCGCGCTCGAGGAGCGCGAGCCGCCGATCTACATGGTCTCGATCGGGCGCACGTACCGGCGCGACGACATCGACGCGACGCACTACCCGATCTTCCATCAGTTCGAGGGCCTCGCGGTCGACCGCGGGCTGACGCTCGCCGACCTGAAAGGGACGCTGCTGCACGTGATGCGCGCGATCTTCGGCCCCGACCGGCGCGTCCGTTTCCGCACGCACTACTTCCCGTTCACCGAGCCCTCGATGGAGCCGGACGTCTCCTGCGGGATCTGCGGCGGCTCCGGCTGCCGTACCTGCCGGTACTCGGGCTGGATCGAGATGGGCGGCTCCGGGGTAGTCGACCCGCGTGTGTTCGAGAATGTCGGCGTCGACCCGGAAGAGTGGAGCGGTTTCGCCTTCGGCTGCGGGATCGAGCGCGTCGCGCAGCTGAAGTACGACTTCCCCGACATCCGCGCGCTCTGGGATGGCGACCTGAGGGTTCTGACGCAGTTTTGAGAGTCCCGGTTTCCTGGTTGCGGGAGTACGTCCCGCTGGAGATGCCGCTCCCCGAGCTGGCGGAGCGGCTCTCGATCTCGACCGCGGAAGTTGATGGGATCGAGCGCCGTGGGGTGCCCGACGAGGACGGCAACCTCGGGCTCTTCCGGGTCGGGCGCGTGCTCGAGGCCGAGAAGCACCCCAACGCCGACCGGCTCCAGCTCTGCCGAGTGGACGTGGGGGACGGTGACCCTCGCCAGATCGTCTGCGGCGCCTGGAACTTCGGCGCCGGGGCGACGGTCGCCGTTGCGCTGCCGGGCGCGCGGCTTCCCGGCGGGCTGCAGCTCGAGCAGCGCAAGGTTCGCGGCGAGCTCTCGGACGGGATGATCCTGGCCGAGGACGAGGTCGAGCTCGGCTCGGACCACTCCGGGATCATGGTGCTCCCGGAGATCGAGCCGGGGACGCCGCTCGGCGACGTGCTGCCGCTCGTCGAGGAGGTGCTGCTGGTCGAGTCGACCGGCAACCGGCCCGACCTGCTCTCGATCTACGGCCTCGCGCGCGAGGTCGCCGCTCTCTACGACCTGCCCTTGGGGCCATGGCCGGGGTCAGACTCCGAACCAGTCCCGGACGGACAGGTCGAGGTTCAGGTCGACGACTTCGCAGGCTGCCCGCGCTACATCGGCCGCGTCTTTCGGGACGTGTCCGTGGGACAGTCCCCGATCTGGCTCCGGGCACGGCTGTCGAACGCCGGCATGCGGCCGATCTCGAACGTCGTCGACGTGACCAACTACGTGATGCTCGCGCTCGGGAACCCGCTGCACGCCTTCGACCTGGCGAAGCTCGCCGGCCGGCGGATCGTCGTCCGGCGCGCGCAGCCTGGAGAAACGATTCGCACGCTCGACGGCGTCGACCGGAAGCTCGAGCCCGCGGACCTGATGATCGCCGACAGCGAGCGCTCGGTCGCCCTCGCCGGGATCATGGGCGGCGAGGAGACCGAGATCTCCGACGAGACGAGCGAAGTGCTGCTCGAGGCGGCGAACTTCGAGCCGACCGGGATCTTCCGCAGCTCCGAGCGGCTGCGGCTGCGCACGGAGGGCTCGAACCGCTGGGAGAAAGGCGTCGACCCGTACCTCGCAGAGCCGGCCGCGAATCTCGCCACGCAGCTGCTGGCCGACACCGCAGGCGCCGTCTGGGTCGCCGACGCCGACGTGCACGAAGGCCTGCCCGAGCGGCCGGTGATCCGCTACCGGCCCGAGCGCGCCGACGAGGTGATCGGGCTCGAGACACCCGCCGCGGAACAACTCGGCTGGCTCGAGCGCCTCGGCTTCGAGAGCAGCAAGGAGGACGTTGCCGTTCCCACCTGGCGGGCCAGAGACGTGACGCGCGAGGTCGACGTAGTCGAGGAGGTGGCACGCGCACGGCTCGACGATGTTCCGTTCACGTTGCCGGCTCGCCGGGCGATGTTCGGCGCGCTCACGCCCGGGCAGCGCCTGCGCCGGCGGATCGAGAACCTGCTCACGGGCCTCGGCCTGACCGAGACGTACACGCCGTCGCTGCGGCCCGACGACGCGAACCCGCAGGCCCTCCGCTTGCCCGAACCGATCTCGGCCGAGCTCGCAGTGCTCCGCACGAGCCTGCTCCCGAGCCTGGTCGAGGCGATCCGGCGCAACGTCGAGCTCGGCGCGGAATACGTCGCCCTGTTCGAGATCGCGCGCGTCTATCTCCCCGCGCAGAACCTGCCCGACGAGAAGACGCACGTTGCCGCGATCGTCGAGGGCGGCTGGCCGCGGGCGAAGGGGATCGTCGACACGCTCTACGCAGCGCTCAAGGCCGAGCCGAGCTTCGAGC
Organism: uncultured Actinomycetes bacterium; assembly: GCA_963772975.1. GTDB lineage: Bacteria > Actinomycetota > Thermoleophilia > Gaiellales > Gaiellaceae > AC-32. Next base: position 51,013 of record CAVYZH010000007.1, on the reverse strand, counting down.
GCGCCGAGCACGAGCTGCTGCACCCCGGCAAGTCGGCGGCGACCGCGGACGGCGTGGTCGGCGAGCTCCATCCGGCCGTGCTCGACGGCGTCTGGGGCGCGTTCGAGCTCGACCTGGCGAAGCTGCTCGAGGTCGCGCGCGAGGAGGTGCTCTACACCGACGTCGTCTCGTTCCCGCCGGTCCACCAGGATCTCGCGTTCGCCGTGGCGGAAGAGGTCAGCGCCGCCGAGCTCGTCGCTGCCGCGCGCGAGGCCGCGGGCGAGGAGCTGCGCGAGCTGCGGCCCTTCGACGTCTACCGCGGCGAGCAGGTCGGCGAGGGCCGCAAGTCGATCGCCTTCGCGGCCACCTTCCAGTCGGCCGAGCGGACGCTGACCGACGAGGACGCGGCGAAGCTGCGTGAGCGGATCGTCAACGCGCTGGGCGAGCGCTTTGGCGCCGAGCTACGGGCCTAGCGCCGGCTTGACCCGCTCGGCCAGCGCGACGAGCACTTTGCGCTGGATCTCGGGCTGCTTCTCGAGCAGCCGCCTGAACGAGCGGTCGGTGATCACGAGCACCCGGACGGGCGTCGTCGCGGTCACGGTGGCGGTGCGAGGCGTGTCCTCGACGAGGGCGATCTCGCCGAAGAAGTCACCTGGGCCGAGCTTGTTGATCGATTCGCCGTCCCGGCTGACGTCGGCCTCGCCCTCGAGCAGGACGAAGAATTCGCGGCCGGAGGCGCCAAGGCGTGTCAGCTCCTTGCCTTGGGCGAGGTCGATCTCGTCGGCGATCTGCGCGATCTGCTCGAGCTCGCCACGAGAGCAGTCCGCGAAGAGCGGCACGGCTTTGAGCAGCTCGACCTTTTGATTGCGGTGGAGCACAGCGTGAGTGTAAGCGTCTCGTAAAGCTCAGGAAACCGAAAGCGATCTTCGCGCCGTATGGACTACCGTGTCCAGGGTTACCGTCGAGGAGGGTCGCTTCGTGCCGTCGTTCCGTCCACTACTGCTGCTTCCGCTGGTGCTGGCCGCCGTGCTGCTGCCCGGCGCCGCCCAGTCCGCTCCCACCGCGACCCAGCTGAACGTCACGGTCGGCCCAGGCTTTTCGATCAAGGTCGCCGACGCCACCGGTCGCAGCGTCACCCAGCTCGACCCGGGCGACTACACGCTCACGATCAAGAACCTCTCACTCGCGCAGGAGCACAACTTCCACATCAGCGGGCCCGGTGGCGTCGACATGGCTTCGGCCTTCGACAACAACACCGTCACCTGGAACCTGACCTTCGTGGACGGGGTCTACAAGTGGAAGTGCGACGCGCACCCGACGCAGATGAAGGGCTCGATCAACGTCGGCCCGCCGCCACCCGCGCCGCCCGTGAAGCTGACCGGCAAGGTCGGGCCGAAGAAGACGATCTCGCTGAAGAAGGGCGTAGCGGCGGTCAAGGCGCTCGTCGCCGGCCGCTACAAGCTCGTCGTCACCGACGCGAGCAAGGCCGACAACTTCCACCTGACCGGCCCCGGCGTGAACAAGAAGACCGGCGTCAAGTTCAAGGGCGGCGCCACGTGGACGCTCACGTTCAAGACGGGCAAGTACACGTTCCGCTCGGACGCGACCAAGAAGCTCAAGCGAACGTTCTCGGTTAGCTAGCGGCGCGCCGGCCGAGTGAGCCCCGCATGCGGGCCGCCGGCCGCATCGATGTCGGCCTGCCGCTCGAGCTGGGCGTTCAGCTCCGCGCCGAAGAGGATCGCCAAGGCGCTGTAGTAGAGCCAGAGCAGCAGGATGATCGCGCCGGCGATCGAGCCGTACGTCCTCGAGTACGAGCCCGAGTACGAGGTGTAGAGCGAGAACAGGCCCGAAAGCGCCACCCAGGCGAGAGCGGCAACGAGTGAGCCAGGCGTCAGCCAGCGCCAGCTGCGCTGTGGCAGGTCCGGCGCCAGGTGGTAGACGAGCCCGTTGAAGAGCAGCACCGCGCCGAACGCGAACGGCCAGCGGGCGAGGTTCCAGAACAGCTTGAAGCTGTCGCCGAGGCCGGTGCGTCGAACGATCGCGTTGCCGAGGTCGCCGCCGAAGACGATCAGCAGGAACACCCCGGCGAGCACGAGGCCGGTCGCGACCACGAGCAGCAGCGCGATCAGGCGCCGCTTCCAGAAGGGCCGCGTCTCGATCCGGTCGTACGCGCGGTTGACCGCCTTGATCAGCGCGCCCATCGCGCCGGTCGAGGCCCACAACGCGAGGAAGAGGCCGCTCGCGAAGGCGATCGCGGAGCCACTCTTGTCCCGCGCCGCGTCCTGCTTCGCGAGGTCGATGATCGAGACCACGCCGTCCGGCGCGACCGTGCCGACGAACTGCTCGAGCGAGTCGAAGACGCGGTCGCCGAACAGCCCGAACAGGCCGATCAGCAGGATCACGGCCGGCAGGAATGCGAAGAGCGAGCTGAAGGCGACCTGCTGGCCGAGGCCCATGCAGTCGTCGGCGACGAACTGCTTGCCCGTGCGCTTGAAGACGGCGAGCCATTCGCGCCACGAGAGCTGGAGCGGGCTCGAGGGCGCGCGGCCCTCGTCGGTCTCAGTCGCGGTCGACAAAGGAGAACGGGCCGAAGCGTGCTTTCGTCCTGCCCTCCCGGTTGCGGCGCATCACGAGTCGCATCGTTGCTCCGATCCCGCCGGAGATCACGAAGCCTGCTCCGAGGGCGGCGGCCGCAGCGAGTGGCAGCTTGCCTCGCAGCTTCGCGTTGACGTCCATCTCCGAGCGCAGGTCGTCGACCGCGTCGGCGAGGCGCTCGCGCTCCGCCTCGATGTCGCGGCGAACCTGCTCCGGTGTCCGCCCGTTAGTGCCGGCCATTGCCCTTCAGCGCCTCGGTCGTCAGCTTGGCTTCCTCGATCGCCTGCTCCGGGACGGGCGGCGTCCCCTTCTGGATCGAGCGCATGCCCAGCCATCCGAGCAACGCCGCGACCAGGATGATTCCGATGGTCACGATCAGGAGCGCCGCCCACCACGGGAGGGCGGTCGCGATCCCGGCGGCGATCGTGGCGAGACCGAAGCCGAGCGCGAACACCAGCAGCACGGCGGCGGCCAGCGCGAGGCCGATCCCGATCCCGAGCGACGCGATCTTGCGCTTGACCTCCAGCGCCGCGAGCTCGAGCTCCAGGCGCACCAGCGAGCTGGCGTGCTCCGAGACGCTCTTCACGGTCGAGCCGAGCCCGGCGGTTTCGTGCTCAGTCTCTGGAGTGTCCATGGCCTCTCCAGTCGACGACCTTGGCGAGCACGATTCCCGCGACGAGGGCGGCACCGACGATCAGCATCGGCGCAGGTCCCTTGCCGCCCTTCTTGCGCTTCTTCTTCTTCTTCTTGACCCGGGCCGCGAGCCGAGCTTCGGGCCCGAGGGCGCCGGCGGCGGCTCCTGGTTGGTCGGCGCGTCGCCCTTGGCGCGCGCCCTGACGAGGCTCGGCTTCAGCTTGCGCAGGAAGGCTGCGTCGTTGCGCAGCTCTTCGGAGAGCCACTCGCCGACGCCGTCGCCGCGCGCGGCCACGCGGTCGGCAAGGTGCTGCAGTTGGTCCGCGGTGCGGTCGACCAGGACGTCGCCCTTGTTCACTTCTTCACCGGCGGCGCCTCGCCCGTGGCGACGCGCCAGAGCCCGGACGCGGCTCGCCGCGCGGCCATGGTCGCAACCGCGGCGATTCCCGCGTAGAGACCGGTCCACAGCAGCTTCCGCAGCATGCCGGGATCGTTGCCTGACGATGAGTCGGCCAAACCTCGGGTTACTGTACTCCCGTGGAGAGGCGGCCGCTGAGCAAGTCGGAGCGGCAGCGCTTGATCGCCAGCGTCGTCTCGCGAACCCGGATCGGGAGCCAGCTCGAGCTCGCGGAAGCGCTTGCGAAAGCGGGTTGCCCGGTCACCCAGGCGACCGTCTCGCGCGACATTCGCGAGCTGCGGCTGGAGAAGACGAGCGACGCGCTCGGACGGCCGCGCTACGTCGTGCCCGAGCGCGGCTCCGGGCGCGACCCGCGCGAGGCGCTGCACGCGGTGCTGGAGCAGTTCGGCGTGCGCGCGAGTGCGGCGCAGAACATCGTCGTCGTCCAGTCGGAGCTCGGCTCGGCGCCGGCGATCGCCCGCGCCCTCGACCGGCTCGAGCATCCGAAGATCGTCGGCACGCTCGCCGGCGACGACACGTGCCTCGTGATCACGGCAGGCCCCGCGGACGCGAAGAAGGTTGCCCGCGAGCTCGCCGCCGCGATCGGCTAGGGCGCCTCGATCTCTTCGGTCGGCGGCGGCTCCTTGTACCCCTCGAGCCGCTCGAAGCGTTCCTTGTCGATCGTCAGCGCGATCCGGCCCTCGACGATCTCGCCGACGACCTCGGCCGGGACGTAGCGCGGCCTGCTGAGCAGGCCGGTGCCGACCGTGAGGCCGTCGAAGATGTCGTGCGTCGAGTCGCCGACGGTCTCCTCGACCTTGCCGATCGACTCGCCGTCGCTGCCAACGACCTCCCAGCCCTGCTCGATCAGGTACCAGGAGACGGGGTCTGCCACTAGACCGCCCGGCCGCCGGCGTACCAGACCGGGCCTTGCGTGTAGACCGGCTTGGTGTCGGAGAGCGCCCACAGGACGCGGAAGCTCCCGGTGATTCCCTCGCCATCCAGGCGCTGGAGGCAGCGCTCCGTCATCTCGGCCGAAGCGCCGTAGCCGAACCGCCGCGCGACGCGGAACCGGTACGCGAGCTGTCCCTTCACGCGCCCAGGATTGACCGGGGCGAGCAGCAGCGCGCCGCGCTCGAGGTAATCGCTGGAGTCGAGCTCGAGCTCGGCGTAGAGGTCGCTCCAGTCCGCCGGCAGGGACGCCTGTGCCTGCTCCCACTGCTCGCGTAGCGGAACCCTGCGCGCACGAGCCCCGGCCACGGCAGTCTCCTCGACCTTCACCGGCGCGAGAACGCCGTGAATCCGCTCGGCGTCCAGCCGCGCAAGCAGTCGGGTGATGAGATCCGGCGATGACCCGACGCCTCTGCGACCGACTCCGAAGGTGACGACGTTCCCATGCCGGCCGGCGCTCGCGGGCGCGAGCATCGCCGCGGCGCGTTCCGGTTGCTCTTCCACCGTAAGCCGCAGCTGGACGCTGGTCCAGCCCTCCGCGAGGTTGCCGTTGATCACCTTCCACTGGTCGACGAGTGCCATTCGGCTGAGCATAAACTCAATGCGAATGGCGAAGGTCGAGACGAAACGAGGCCTGTCCGAAGAGCGGCTGCGCGAGTTCCTGCGCGAGATGCTGTTGATCAGGCGCTTCGAGGAGAAGGTCGAGGAGCAGTTCCGCGCCGGCGAGCTGCCCGGGTTCCTGCACGTGGCGATCGGCCAGGAGGCGGTCGCGGTCGGTGTCTGCCAGGCGATGGACGACGGCGACGTCTTCGCCTCGACCCATCGCGCGCACGGGCACACGCTCGCGCGGGGGACGCAGCCGAACGCCATCATGGCCGAGCTGTACGGGAAGCTCGAAGGCTGCTCGCACGGCTACGGCGGCTCGATGCACCTCTACGACGTGGAGCGCGGCAACCTGGGCGCGAACGCCGTCGTCGGCGGCGGGCTGCCGGCGATCACCGGCGCGGCGCTCGCCTTCAAGCTGCGCGGCGAGGCGCGCGTGGCGGTGGCGTTCTTCGGCGACGGCGCGACGAACATCGGCACCTTCCACGAGTCGCTGAACCTCGCGCAGCTATGGCAGGTCCCGGCCGTGTTCGTGCTCGAGGACAACCGCTGGGCCGAGTCCACGCCCGAGTCGCAGCACTCGCCGATCACCGACCTGAGCGACCGCGCGAAGGCTTTCGGGATGAAGGTGATGAAGGTCGACGGCCAGGACGTCGAGGAGGTGCACAAGGTCGCCTCGCGGGCGCTCAAGCACGCGCGTGACGGCAAAGGGCCGGTCTTCCTCCACGTTTCGACCGAGCGCCTCGTCGGCCACTACATCGGCGACCCGCAGGTCTACCGTGACAAGGAGGAGCTCCGCCGGCTGCAGGAGACGCGCGATCCGATCACGCTGCTGCGCGAGAAGCTCGGCGTCACCGACGAGGAGTTCGAGGCGGACGACCGCGAGGTGCACGAGATCGTCGACGGCTCGGTCGAGTTCGCGAAGGCCGGCACGGATCCCAAGCCCGAGGACGCCCTCAAGAACGTCTATGCCTAGCGCTCGATCCACGCGTTATCGGCTAGCGGCGCAGACGGACGCGCGGGCGGAGCCCGTACGTCCTGAAGACGGCGTCGCAAGCGACGCCTTAGATGCCTGAACTCTCCTACCGAGAGGCGGTGCGCGACGCGCTCTCGCAGGTGATGCGGGACGACGAGGGCGTGTTCGTGATGGGCGAGGACATCGCCGAGATGGGCGGCTCGATGGGCGTCACCGCCGGGATGCTCGACGAGTTCGGGCCCGAGCGGATCCGCAACACGCCGATCTCCGAGATCGCGATCGTGGGCGCGGGGATCGGCGCGGCGATGCAGGGGATGCGTCCGGTCGTCGAGGTGATGTACGAGGACTTCCTGACCGTCTCGATGGAGCAGATCGTCAACCAGGCGGCCAAGCACCGCTACATGTCGGGCGGCCAGCTGAAGGTGCCGCTGACGATTCGCACGCAGGGCGGCGCGGGCTGGTCGCCCGGCGCGCAGCACGCCCAGCAGGTCGAGGCGTGGTTCGTGCACGTGCCCGGCCTGAAGGTCGTCTTCGCCTCGACGCCGACCGACGTGCGCGGGCTGCTCTGGTCGGCGATCTACGACGACAACCCGGTGATCTTCTTCGAGCACCGCACGCTCTACGGACTGAAGGAGGAGGTGCCGGACGAGCTCGAGCCGATTCCGATCGGCCAGGCTCGCGTGCAGCGCGAGGGCTCCGATGTGACCGTCGTCGCCACCGGGCGGCTGGTGCACGAGGCGCTCGCGGCGGCGAAGGACGCGGAGTCCGAGGGCATCTCGGTCGAGGTCTGGGATCCGCGCACGCTCCAGCCGTTGGACGTCGACTCGCTCGTTGCGTCGGTGAAGAAGACGAATCGCGTCGTCGTCGCGCACGAGGCGGTCACGCGGATGGGCTTCGGCGCGGAGATCGCGGCCGTCGTCGGCGAGCAGGCGTTCGACTGGCTCGACGCGCCGGTCGAGCGCGTCGGCGCGAAGTTCGCGCCGCTGCCCTTTGCGCCGGTGATGGAGGAGTACGTCGTGCCGCACTCCGCCGACGTGCTCGCGGCGATCAAGCGAACGGTTGCGCGTGGCTAGCGAGGTCAAGCTTCCGCGCCTCGGCCAGGGCATGGAGGCCGGCACGATCGTCAAGTGGCTCAAGTCCGAGGGCGACAAGGTCGAGAAGGGTGAGCCGCTCTACGAGCTCGACACCGACAAGGTCACCCAGGAGGTCGAGGCCGAGGCCTCGGGCGTGCTCCTGCGGATCGCGGTGGTTGAAGGCGAGGTGCCGGTCGGTCAGACGATCGCGTTCATCGGCGAGGAAGGGGAGCAGGCTCCCGAGCCGAGCGGCAACGGGGCGAGTGCCGCGTTGGAGGTCGACGATCCACTGGAGGAGGGCTCGCCGGGCACCGCGCGCGAGCAGGATCGCGAGCGCGGCCGAGACGCCGCCGCGCAGATCGCCGAGGTGCGGCCGCCGCCGGCCCAGGACGGCGGCAGGGTCAAGGCCTCGCCGCTCGCCCGCCGGATCGCACGCGAGCGCGGGGTCGAGCTCTCGTCGCTGACCGGCACCGGACCTGAGGGCCGGATCGTGGCCGAGGACGTCGAGCGGGCCGGCGTGGGCGGCGCTCCCGCCGCGGCACCGGCTGCCGCGCCCGTCGAGGTCGAGCGGCGCGAGCTGACAAACATCCGCAAGACGATCGCCCGCCGCCTGACCGAGGCGTGGCAGATTCCGGTCTTCCAGCTGCAGGTCTCGGTCGACATGGCCCGCACGAACGAGCTGGTCGCGCGCCTGCGCGAGCACGAGGAAGGCCCGAAGGCGACGGTCACCGACGTGCTGACCAAGGTCTGCGCGGCAGCGCTGCTGCGCCACCGCGAGGTGAACGCGCAGTACACCGACGACGCGATCCTGCTCCTCCCGACCGCCAACATCGGCATCGCCGTGGCCGCGCCGCAGGGCCTCGTCGTCCCGGTGATCCACGGCGCCGAGCGGCTGCGCCTGACCGAGATCGCCACCGCCCGCGCGGACATCGTCTCGCGGGCCCGCGAAGGCAAGCTCACCCGCGACGACCTCGAGAACGGCACGTTCACGATCTCGAACCTCGGCATGTTCCGCGTGGAGCGCTTCACGGCCGTGCTCAATCCGCCGCAGGCCGCGATCGTCGCGATCGGCGCGACCGAGGAGCGGGCGGTCGCGGTCGACGGCGAGCTGGTCGTGCGGCCGACGATGACCATCACCGGCACCTTCGACCACCGCGCGGTCGACGGCGCACCGGCAGCGGAGTTCCTCCAGACAGTCAAGGAGCTGCTGGAAGAGCCCGCGTTGATGTTGTGAGAATCTGGTACCGGGTCGCGGACCTGAATGGCGCGCGGGCGTTCTACCGTGACATGCTCGGCTTCACCGAGATCTTCGTGGACGAGCAGGAGCGCTGGGCGAGCCTGGATCGCGGCACGACCGAGATCGCGCTCGGCGAAGTCGCCGAGGTGCCGCCAGAGGAAGGCCCGGTCGCGACGATCGACGTCGAGGACGTGAAGGCCGAGCGAGAGCGGCTGGCTGAAGCGGGCGTCGAGGTCGGCACCGTGCTCGAGCTGCACGGGGCGATGCGGCTGGTGGACGTCTTCGATCCGGACGGCAACCGGCTCCAGCTCGCCCAGGACCTGTCGTGATCCGGCCGGCCGGGCCGCAGGACGTGCCGTTCATGCGCGACATGCTCCGGCACGCGTACTACTGGCGGGTGGATCGCGTCTCCGAGTCGGGCGAGCCGCCCGTGCGCCGCTACGTCGAGCGCTGGGGGCGGCCGGGCGACACGGCGCTGATCGCGATTCAGGACTTCCAGCGCGTCGGAGCCGCGTGGTACCGGTTGTTCTCGGCGGACAACCCCGGCTACGGGTTCATCGACGAGGAGACGCCAGAGCTGTCGATCGCGATCGTCCCGAGCCGGCGTGGCAGCGGGCTCGGCTCGGAGCTCTTGGACGCGCTGCTCGCGAAGGCCCGCGCGGAGGGGCACGACGCGATCAGCCTGAGCGTCGAGGCCGGGAGCCCGGCGATCGGGCTGTACGAGCGGCATGGGTTCTCCCGCGTCGGCGACGACGACGGCGGCGTGACGATGAAGGCCGACCTGACCTGAACGCGCCGCCGCAAGAGCATCACGCGCGCGCGAGAAACCATTTCCCCCGGGGCCTTCGGCCCCAAGCCCCCGCTTTTGAGACTAGCCGCGAAATCGTCTCGAGTGTGTGACGGCTTCGTGCCGGAAGCGTGCCGAAGCGTCCTCAGGCGAGCGGCGCGGCAGGCAACGCACCCCCGCTAGGATCGCCACCGAAGCGAGGCGAGGAGAGCAGCAATGGAATGTGACGTCGCCGTCCTCGGAGGCGGCCCTGGTGGCTACACCGCAGCGATCCGCGCGGCCCAGCTGGGCGCCAAGACAGTCTGCATCGAGAAGGAGCCCGAGCTGGGCGGCACCTGCCTGCGCATCGGCTGCATCCCGACCAAGGCCTGGGTGCAGACGGCATTCGCGATCAAGGAGGCCGAAGAGACCTTCGCCAAGCTGGGCGTCCAGGTCGGCGCGCCGACCCTCGACTTCGCCGCCGCCAACGCGTGGAAGGACGGCGTCTCCCACCAGATGACCTCCGGCGTGGCGAGCCTCTTCAAGACGAACGGCGTCGAGTGGGTCAAGGGCACCGGCCGCTTCAAGGACGCCAAGACGATCGCGGTCGAGGGCGGCGAGGACGTCTCGTTCCAGCAGGCGATCGTCGCGACGGGCTCGTTCCCACTCCGCCCGCCGATCGAGGGCATCGACTCGCCTCGCTGTGTCGACTCGACCGGCCTGCTGGCGCAAACCGAGGTGCCGGGACGGCTGGTGGTGCTCGGCGGCGGCATCATCGGCTGCGAGTTCGCTTCGATCTTCCGCCGCTTCGGTTCCGAGGTGACGATCATCGAGATGCTTCCGTCCCTGATTCCGCAGGAAGACGCGGACGCGGCCAAGGAGCTCGCCAAGCAGTTCGGCAAGCGCGGCATCGACATCCACCTCGACTCCCGCTGTGACCGCGTCGAGGACACCGGCGACGGCCTGCGTGTCCAGTACAACGGCGACCAGACCGTCGAGTGCGACCTGATGCTCGTCGCCACCGGCCGCGGCCCGACCGTCGAGAACCTCGGGCTCGAGGAGATCGGCGTCGAGTTCGACAAGCGCAAGGGCATCGCCGCCGACGAGCACCGCCGCACGACCGTGCCGCACATCTACGCGGTCGGCGACTGCGCCGGCTACTGGCAGCTTGCCCACACCGCCTTCCGCGAGGGCGAGGTCGCGGCCGAGAACGCGATGGGCCACGAGGCCGTCGTCGACAACCGCGGTGTCCCACGCCCGATCTACACCGACCCGGAGATTGCCGGTGTCGGCCTGACCGAGGCCGAGGCGCGCGAGCAGCACGGCGACGCCATCGCGGTCGGCGTCTTCCCGTGGGTCGCCAACGCCCGAGCGGTGATGCAGAACGAGACCGTCGGCTGGGTCAAGTCGATCCACGAGACCCGCTACGGCGAGCTGCTCGGTGTGGTCATGGTCGGCCCGCACGTGACCGACCTGATCGAGGCCGGCACGGTCGCGCTCGACGCGGAGGCGACGGTCGAGACGGTCGCGGACGGAATGACCGCGCACCCGACGCTTTCCGAGGGGATCAAGGAAGCCGGTCTCCTGGCGCTCGGACGCGCGATTCACATGCCGAATCGCAAGCGCGCGGCCGCGGCTAGTTAGGTGGTCCGACCCAGGTAGTCAGCGCGTCGAGCAAGCCGGCGACTGTGCCGTCCCCCACCCAGGCGACGTATCCATCGGGTCTGACCAGGACGGCAGCAGGGGATGCCACTTGTCCTAGCGCCGGAAGTTCCCAGTGGCCGGCATATTCGGCATCGATCGCCAACACTCGGTCTGCCCATGGGGAGATGTCGAAACCCCAGGGCCTGTCGAGGTTCAGGAGAACCGGTCGGGCGTCGCGGAGGAGGGTGAACGCTCGGACCGTTCCGCCGGGCGTGGCCAGGTCGAGATCGGGCATGCGGCGTCCGAGCAGCGGGTGTCCTTCGCCCAGGTCGTAGTGAATGTCCAGCCCGGACATCATCGCGGCGAATCGTCTGCGCGGCTCGTCCATACTGAGCAGCTCGGACACGGTGTCGCGCAGCGCCTCGATGCGGTCGTCCGGGCGCATGAGCGCGACCTGCGCCATCGTGTTGCGCAGCACGCGCGCAGCGACCGGGTGGCGCTCGGCCTGGTAGGTATCGAGGAGGCTTTCCGACGCCGTCTGGTGGACCACCTCGGCCAGCTTCCAGCCCAGATTCACCGCATCCTGCACACCGATGTTGAGGCCCTGCCCACCGACCGGTGAATGCACGTGCGCCGCGTCGCCGGCGAGCAGGATCCGGCCCTCGCGGTAGGCCGCGGCCTGTCGGGTCATATCGGTGAACCTGGTGATCCAGGTGGGACTGTGGATCCCGTAGTCGGTGCCGTAGACGCCGATGAGGCCGTCGCTAAGATCTCGCAGGGTCGGTTCGCTCGTGGCTCCGGGGTGCGCTTCGGTCACCATCACCCGCACCGTCCCGCCCTCCCCGTAGACGACCTCACCGTCGCGGATCTCGTACTCGACCTTTCCCAGGGAATGGATGCCGGAGGGAGTGCGGCGGATCCCCAGCTGCGGCTCCTCGGCCATCTCGACCTCGGCGAGCAGGGCGCTCGTCGTCGGCTCCCAGCCAGGGAACTCGATGCCGGCTTCTTTACGGACCAGACTGCGTCCGCCGTCGCAACCAACGAGGTATTCCGCCCGTAGCGACGGGCCGTCGGACAGCTCGACGGCGACGCCGGTGTCGTCTTGCGCGAACCCCGTCACTTCGCGTCCGCGATAGATCGGCACCTCGAGCTCTTCGACCCAGCCGGCCAGGATGCGCTCGATGTGGTTCTGCCACAGCCCGAGCCCGTACGGGTGCCGAGTGGGAAAGTCGCTGATGTCCAGCGTGGTACCGCCGAACGCCGCGACCTGGACCACCTGTCCTTCCGAGAGGAACCGCTCGGCGATTCCGCGCTGATCGAGCACCTCGATCGTGCGTGCGTGCAGACCGCCTGCGCGCGAGCCGGGGAGGTCCTGGCTGGCGCGCCGCTCGACGATCACAACGTCCACCCCCGCCAATGCCAGCTCGCCGGACAACATCAGCCCCGCCGGGCCGCCGCCGGCTACCACCACCGCATGTTCGGCCATACGCGCCGGAGATTCTGCACCACGACACGCAAAGGCCGTATCCAAACGACGGCGTTAGCCGTTTGAGCAACATGGAGGCATCCCGCGCGGCTCCGTCACCGCGGCCCAGGACGTCTCTGGGGCAGCTGGCGATTCTCAGGCGCCCGGCCGACCGCGCCTTCGAGCAGCTCTACGAGCGGCATGCGCGTGAGATCTACCAGTACGCGCTCGCGCTCACGGCCAACCCGTCCGACGCGGAGGACGTCACCCAGACGACGTTCCTCAACGCCTACCGCGCCTTCGAGCGGGGCGAGCGGCCGCAGAGGCCGCACAACTGGCTGATCGCGATCGCCCACAACGTCTGCCGGATGCGCTGGCGCCAGGCCGGCTCGCGGCCGCGCGAGGTCACACTCGAGGAGGCGCCTGAGCCGACGTCGCGCGACGACGAGCCGCCGGATCTCGACGAGGTGCTGACCGCGCTTGCGGCGCTCTCGTTCAACCAGCGCTCGGCGATCGTGATGCGCGAGCTCGAGGGTCGCAGCTACCGGGAGATCGCCGGCGTGCTCGGCCTCTCGGTGAGCGCCGTCGAGGCGCTGCTCTTCCGCGCCCGCCGCAACCTGCAGGTTCGCCGCCGAGCGCTCGGCGTGCTCACCACCGTGCCGCTGCCCGGCTCGCTCGCATCGTTCATCGGAGGCGGGGGAGGGGCCGTCGTCGCCGGCAGCACGGCGATCGGCGCCGATCTCATCCTCAAGGCCGCGGCACTGGTGGCCGTGGGTGCAGCGACCGTGGGCGCCGGCTACAAGGGCGTCCAGGCGATGACCGCGCCGCCGGCCGCCCTGCGGACCGCCGCAGTCGCCGACCAGCCCGCGTCGAAGGAGCACCCGACGATGGCTGCGACCCGGAAGCCACTCCGCCGGGCGATCGCCGTGCGGCGACCCGCGCTCAGGCGCGCCGTGGCCGCTCCGAGCAGCAGCCGTGTCTCGCGCCCGCCGGGCCCGTCGGGATCGCTGCCCGCGTCCGATCCGGCCGCGACACCGGCGCCCCCATCACCAATACCGGTCGTACCGCCCGCCGCGCTGCCGCTGCCGAAGCTCCCGCCACCTCCGGTCGCCGTTCCGCCGCCGGTGCCGCAGCTTCCGGTCACCGTCACGATCCCGCCGCTACCGCCCCTGCCGCCCCTGCCGCCGCTCAAATAACCCCTTGGCGGGGTGCAAGATCGTCCCATTTGGGGCATCTTTTAGGTGATGGCCACAGTCCTGGCTAAACATCTGAGCGCGGACCGATCGTTCGAGCGGCTCTACAGCAAGCATGCGGGTGACGTCTACCGCTATGCGCTCGTCGTCATGCGCAACCAGGCCGACGCCGAGGACGTCACGCAGACGACCTTCCTCAACGCCTACCGCGCGATGGAGCAAGGCGAGCGCCCGCGCTCACCGGAGAACTGGCTGATCGCGATCGCGCACAACGTCTGCCGGCAGCGCTTCCGCCAGGCGCAGCGGCGCCCGACCGAGGTCGTCTACGAGGACGAGCTCGCCGAGACCATCGTCGAGGACGACGCAGTCAGCGCCGATGACATCCGCCGCGCACTCGGCCACCTCGCCTTCAACCAACGCTCCGCGCTCGTGATGCGCGAGCTCGAGGGCCGCAGCTACCAGGAGATCGCCGAGATCCTCGGCCTCAGCGTGAGCGCGGTCGAGACGCTGATCTTCCGCGCCCGTCGCGCGCTGCGCGAGCAGCTAGAGGAAGGGATCACCTGCCGCGAAGCCGAGTTCGCGATCTCGCGCCAGCTCGACGGGCGGCTGCCGCGCAAGGAGAAGGGCGCGCTGCGCGCGCACCTGCGCGAATGCGAGGAGTGCGCCGGCTTCGCCCGCAGCCAGCGCGCCCAGCGCGGCGCGCTCAAGGCGCTGGCGGCGATTCCGTTGCCCTCCTCGCTCGCCGGGCTCTTCGGCGGTAGTGGAGCCGCCACGGTCGGTGGAGGATTCGCGATCAAGGCAGCGCTCCTCGCCGGGGGCGCAGTGATCGCTACCGGGGCCGGCTACGAGGGCGTCAGGCATGGAGCTTTCCACCATCGACTCGCGGCGAGCCCGGTCGCAGCGAAGGCGCAGCTCGCGGTCGAGAAGCCGCCGGGCGCCGCCGTTGCCGTGATCCCGGCGGTCCCTGAGGCGTCGCGCGACGAGAAGCCGTTCCGGCGGCCGGCGGTGAAGGCGCGCAACGAACAGCGCCAGCAGGTTGCCCGCGGCGTGGCGCTCGGGCACGCGAAGCCCAAGCCCGCCAAGGAGGTCAGCGTCCTGCCCCCCTCGCGCGTGCGCGGCCACGACCTGAAGCCGACGCACGTCAAGAAGCCTCCCCACGTGAAGAAACCGCCACCGCAGGTGAAGAAGCCACCGCCGGTCAACAAGGGTCCCACCGGCGAGCACGGCCCCGGCGGCGGCAGGGGACCCACCGGCGAGCACGGCAAGTCCGGCCGCTAGCTGTTACAAAACCGCGCTGTGGGCATCGTCAACCGTAGGAACGCCGTCCTCGGCTGGGGCGTGTGGACGATCGGCAAGAACATCGCCAAGCGCAAGGCGAAGAGCGTCGCGCGCCCGGTCGAAGGCGGCCGACCGAACAAGCCGTTCTGGGCCCTGGCGATCGCCGGGACGGTCGGCGCCCTCACCTTCTGGCGCCGGCACCGCGACAGCGAGAGCTAGTCGTTCGGCAGTCCGTACTTGGCGTAGCCGCCGAAGTCGATGGCCGTGTTGTCTGCCCCGCGGGTGTAATCCTCTCTGGCTTGCACCGGCACGCCGACGCGAGTAGCGTCGTGAGGCGATGCGCATCGAGTCGTCCATCACGTCCGTCACCTGGATCCCGTCCGAGGCGATCAAGGGAATGCCGAAGCTGCCGTTCGAGTGGGGCGTCGCCCACTACGACGAGCCGCCGCTCGACCGGCTGCTCGACCTCGACGCGATGGAGGAGAACGACCTCTTCCGCGAGGCCAACGAGCTCAAGGCCTGGATCGAGGTCGACGACGACGGCACGATCACCGAGTGCGGCTACTCGGGCGGCGGGCGCATCGGCGTCACGCGCCTGAAGCTCGGCCGCCGCGAGGTCGCCTTCCCGGCGGTCAAGTACCCGGTGATCCAGGCCGAGCCCGAGCTGCGCGACGGCGAGGCGCGCTTCGTCCAGTCTGCCGGCGGCCACATGGGCCTTCCGGCGCCGCGGCGTGTGGTCGGCAAGCCGTTCATGCGCATCCATTCGGCCTCCGCATGGACGACGCTGGAGCTCGTGGTCCGGGCCGACGGCTCGTCCGAGGGGAAGATGATCGGCGCGAGCCCGTTCCCGCGCCACTGGGTCTACGACGCCGACGGCGTGCTCGTCGAGAAGTCAGCGTCGGTCGACTTCGCGCGCTGGTACCGCGAGTCGCACGGCAAGCACACGCCGTGGGGCGACGAGGATTCGCCGACGATCGCAACCGCGGTCGAGTCGGAGCTCGAGCGGGAGCTGTCAGCGTCGATCATGCGCGAGGGCGCGAAGCTCGAACGCCGTTCGCTGGACGCGGGCGAGCCGCTGATCACGCAGGGCGAGGAGGGGCAGGACCTGTTCCTGATCCTGGACGGCGTGGTCGACGTCGAGGTCGACGGCGATGAAGTCGCCGAGCTCGGGCCTGGAACGCTGATCGGGGAGCTGGCGCTGCTGGAGGGTGGCAAGCGCACCGCTTCGGTGTACGCGACGACGCCCGTGCGCGCGGTGGTCGTGCCAAGGGATGCGGTGAGCGAGTCGGCGCTCGAGGAGCTGGCGGCGAGCCGGCGGCCCACCGAAGCGTAGGATCGCCGTACACCCAACGGAAGGAACAGGATGTACGCACGGCTGATCACATTCTCGGGCGCCGATCCCGAGAAGCGCGACTCCGCGATCGAGATGATCCGCGGCACGGTGATCCCGATGTTGCAGAACTACGACGGCTTCGCCGGGTACATCGCCCTCTATGACGAGGAGAACCGCCGCGCCCAGGCGACCATCCTCTGGGAGAGCAAGGAAGCCGCGGAAGCGGCGGAGGAGACGCTCGTCGAGCGGCGCGCGAAAATGACCGAGCAGGTAGGCCTGACGGTCGAGTCCGCCGACCTCTATGAGGCGACGGTCATCGAGCTAGCAGGCGTGCGGGTCTAGTCCGCTGCGCTGAACGCCGTGACGAGGCGCTCGAGCCCAAGCTCGAGCGTCTCGTCGTCTACGGCAAGGCTGAGCCGCGCGCGGCCGGCGCCGCTCGGCCCGAACCCCTCGCCGGGCGCGAGCACGACGCGGTGCTCGGTGAGCAGGGTCTCGAAGGTCACGCCCTCGGGCAGCTCGAGCCAGATGTAGAAGGTGCCCTCGCAGGTGAGCGGCCCGAGGAAGGGCTCGAGCACCTCGCGCACGCGGTCGCGGCGGCGCTGGTAGGTGTCGCGCCGCTCGGCGACGGAGTCCTGCGGCCCGGTCAGCGCCGCGATGCAGGCCTCCTGGATCGGCCGGAAGATCCCGACGCGGCAGTGGTCGTTGAGCAGGTTGATCCGCTCGACGATCTCCGCGTTGCCGACGACGAACCCGACCCGCCAGCCGGCCATGCCGTAGGACTTGGACATCGAGAACAGCTCGACCCCGACCTCCTTCGCGCCCGGCGTGGCGAGGAAGCTCTTGGGCTCGCGCCCGTCGAAGACGAGGTCGCCGTAGGCAAAGTCGTGCACGATCGCCGCACCGGTGGTCTGGGCGTAGGCGACCGCCTCCTCGAACGCGCCCGGCCGGCGCGGCGACGGCAGCCGGGTTGGACGGGTAGTTGAGGTAGACGGCGGCGACGCTCTCGACGGGAGCACTGCGAGAAGTCGGGAGGCCAGCCGTTCCCCGGATCGAGCGGGACGTAGGCGATGTCAGCCCCGGCGAGCGCCGGCCCGGACGGGTAGTCCGGGTAGTACGGGTCGGGCAGCACGACCGTCTGCCCCTCCTCGGCGAGCGCGAGGCAGAGCTCGACGATCGCGGTCTTCGTCCCCGGGACAATCGCGACCTCGGTGTCCGGATCGAGCGGCACGCCGTACTCGAACCGGTACCGGTCGGCGAGGGCCGCCCGCAACTCGGGCAGGCCGCGAAACGGTGAGTACCCGTGCACGTCGTCCCGCCGAGCCGCCTGAGTCAGCGTTTCGACCACGTGCTCAGGCGGCCCGGTCTCGGGGTTCCCGCGACCGAGGTCGATCAACGGCTCGCCGGCCGCAGCGTGCCGCGAGACGTTCACGAGCAGCGCACCGAAGTACTGCTCGGGAAGCCGATCGATGCGCCGCGGCCGCGTCAAGGAAGCTGATGCTTACACGTGAGGCAGGCGGGCTCCGGCCCTTGGTATCGTCGCGCTCGTCGCACGCTCAGCGAGAGGGGGTTCTTGCTCATGCCGCCGTCCACCCTCGACAGCTCGTCGTCGTTCCTACGCCTGCTGCTCTTCGCCGCAGCCGCCGCTTCCTTGCTCGTCCTCGGAGTTGGCCAGGCCGCAGCCGCGAAGCCGCCGGCCGGCCAGCCCGACTTCGGCCCGAACGTCTTCGTCTTCGATCCCAGCATGCCGACGAGCCAGATCCAGGCGACCGTCGACGCGATCGCCGCGCAACAGGTGCCGAACCAGTTCGGGACGCAGCGCTACGCACTGCTGTTCAAGCCCGGCACCTACGGCACGCCGCAGAACCCTCTGAACTTCCAGGTCGGCTACTACACGAGCGTCGCCGGCCTCGGCCGCCGAGCCGGGCGACGTGACGATCAACGGATCCGATCTACGTGCGCAACCAGTGCGTGCCCGGCTTCTGCGTGGCGCTGAACAACTTCTGGCGTTCGCTCTCGAACCTGACCATCGACGTGAACACCCCGAACTTCGGCTGCTACAGCGGCGAGTTCTGGCCGGTGTCGCAGGCCGCGCCCATGCGCCGCGTGCACGTCAACGGGTTCGCGACGCTGATGGACTACTGCACAGGCCCGTCGTTCGCGAGCGGCGGCTTCATCGCCGACTCGAGGTTCGACGGCAGCACGATCGTCAACGGCTCGCAGCAGCAGTGGGTGACGAGGAACAGCACGCTCGACGGCTGGTCGAACGGTGTCTGGAACCAGGTCTTCTCGGGCGTCGTCGGCGCGCCGGCCCAGTGCTTCCCCGCGCAGGCGTCGTGCGGCGGCAACCCGTACACGACGATCCCGACGAGCCCGGTCACGCGGGACGCGCCCTACCTCTACGTCGACTCCGACGGCAACTACAACGTCTTCGTCCCGGCGGTGCAGCGCGACTCGGCCGGCGCGGACTGGGAGGGTGGCTCGACCCCCGGCTCGTCGATCCCGATCGACGACTTCTTCGTCGCGAAGCCTTCGGACGACGCGCAGGCGATCAACAACGCGCTCGCGCTCGGGCAGAACCTGATCTTCACGCCGGGCGTGTACCACCTCGACAGGACGATCAAGGTGAAGCGCCCTGACACGGTCGTGCTCGGCCTCGGCTTCCCAACCCTCGTTCCCGACAACGGCGCAGTGACGATGGAGGTCGCCGACGTCCCGGGCGTGAAGCTCTCCGGCCTGCTGTTCGACGCAGGCCCGGTGAACTCGCCGGTGCTCCTGGAGGTCGGCAAGCCGCACGCGCACAAGAGCGACCCCGCGGATCCGACATCAGTGCAGGACGTCTTCTTCCGCATCGGCGGCGCGACGCCCGGCAAGGCCACGACCAGCCTCGTCGTGAACAGCGACGACGTGCTCCTGGACGACATCTGGGCCTGGCGCGCCGACCACGGCAACGGCGTCGGCTGGAACGCCAACACCGCCGACACGGGCGTGATCGTCAACGGCGACGACGTCACCGCGTACGGCCTGTTCGTCGAGCACTACCAGAAGTACGAGGTGATCTGGAACGGCGAGAACGGGAGGGTCGTCTTCTTCCAGAACGAGATGCCCTACGACCCGCCGAGCCAGGCGGCGTGGATGGAGGCCCCCGGCGTCCCGGGCTACGCCGCGTTCAAGGTCGCCGACGACGTGAAGAGCTTCAGCGGCTACGGCATGGGGAGCTACAGCTTCTTCAACCAGGGCATCGACATCTTCGCCGCGCACGCCTTCGAGGTACCGACGACTCTGCCGCCGGGGAGCCTGCACGACCTGCTGACCATCTTCCTCGACCCGAGCGTCGGCAAGGGCGGGATCCTGAACGTCGTCAACGACACGGGAGGACCGTCGACGATCGCCAACCCAGACGTGCCGGTCACGGTGGTCAGCTACCCGTGATGTGACTGCCTGGGAGGCGCGGGTTACTTGTGCCTCTTGACGGTGAGCAGGTTGATCCGCTCGACGATCTCCGCGTTGCCGACGACGAACCCGACCCGCCAGCCGGCCATGCCGTAGGACTTGGACATCGAGGAGAGCTCGACCCCGACGTCCTTCGCGCCCGGGGTGGCGAGGGAGCTCTTCGGCTTGCGCGCGCGGGCGCTGGCCTACGGCCTCAGCTCCGCGCTCAAACGACGACGAGGAGTGGGCGGCCTAACGCGTCGCGAGTGACGCCCGACGATCAAGAGGCGCGGGCATTGCCCGTGCCTCTTTGCTTGCTACTTCCCCGGGCCCCAGTCCGGGGAGTTGTCGTAGTTCCGGGCCCGAGTTACCGGCCGGATATTCGTTCCGTCGGCGCTCATCACGAACACGTCGGCCAGGCTCGCGCCGGGCGGGTTGACGGCTCCGACGACCGTCGCGAAAACGATGGACTGGCCATCCGGCGAGTACGACCCAGTCACGAGTTTGGTCACGCCTTTAAAGGGGGTCAGCTGACGGAGGCCCGTGCCGTCCAGACGTATGGTGAAGAGGTTCCCACGGCTGGGAGGCCCAGCGGTGAAGAGGATCCGGGTTCCGTCGGGCGACCAGTCGGGATGTTCTCCCGCCCTGAGCCGGAACGGCGTGATGCGGCGGCGCCCACTTCCGTCGGCGTTGGAGACGTAGACCGCCGACCGGTTCCCGGGTTTCCACGCAAAAGCGAGCTGTTTCCCGTCGGGCGACCAGCCGGGCTCCCAGCCGGGGCCCACACGATGCGCGTGCCGAAGGTTTGCGTCGGCCACCCAGACACCGTTCGACTTCGGACTTCGAAACCGGACGAAGGCGATGTGTCGGCCGTCTGGCGAGTAGACCGGACTCGAGTCGTCGGGACATTTCGGCGGTGCAGAACCGTGCGTACAGGAGGGGCTAAGCATCCTGAGACCTCGTCCGTCAGGCAGGACCGACCAGATGTGACACGTCGGACTGCACCGCTGGAAGACGATGCGCGAGCCGTGGGGAGACCAGTCCGGCTCACCGTCGATGCTGCCGGGCGCGACGTGCGTCACCTTCCGCTCGCCGCTACCGTCGCTGTTCACGACGAAGATCTCCGCCTGGTACGGAGCGTCGTGCAAGCGGTACCGCTGAAACGCGATACGGCCGTTCGTGCCCGGCGCGGTGGCGTGGGAGAGCGTTGCCACGAAGCCCGCGCAGGCCGCGGTCAAGCCAATGATCAGAAGTGCTTTGGGTCGGTTCATGCTTTCCTCCCTCGGTCGTCGGTGCCTTGTGGCTACAAGACCGACGAGGGCTGAAGAGATGCTCTCAATTTCGCTGAGAGAACGCTGAAAATCCCTGCAATCGAGCGTTGTTCCCGGGGTGCTAGGGTCGAGTCCCACGCAGGAGGATGGAATGCAGTTTCGGATTCTCGGTCCGCTCGAGGTCGAGCGGACCGGTGGGCCTCTGACGCTCGGCGGGGCGAAACAGCGAGCCGTTCTTGCCGTGCTCCTCTTGCGCGCGAATCGGGTCGTCTCGCGCGACCGCCTGATCGACGCCGTCTGGGGCGAGCGCGCTCCCGAGACCGCCTACTCGGCGCTTCAGGGATACGTCTCGGCCTTGCGGAAGACGCTCGGCGCCGACCTGATCCTCACGCGTGCGCCTGGCTATGTCCTCGAGACGGCTCCGACCTCGGTGGACCTCGGGCGGTTCGAGTCGCTCGTTGCCGAGGGCTCGACTGCGCTCGCCGCGGGCGAGGCGGGCCGTGCATCGGCGCGGCTGCGCGAGGCACTCGACCTCTGGCGCGGTGAGCCGCTTGCCGATCTCGACTCGATCGGATTCGTGCAGATCGAGCGCAGCCGACTCGGAGAGCTCCGTCTGAGCGCCATTGAGGAGCGGCTCGATGCCGACCTCGCGCTGGGCCGGCACGCGGAGCTCGTCGCCGAGCTTCACGCGCTCGTCGGTGAGCACCCGCTGCGTGAGCGCCTCCGAGCCCAGCTGATGCTCGCGCTCTACCGCTCGGGGCGCCAGGCGGAGGCTCTCGACGTCTATCAGCAGGGGAGGCGCCTGCTCGCGGAGGAGCTTGGCCTCGAGCCGGGGGAAGCGCTCAAGCGGCTAGAGCATGCGATTCTCGAGCACGACCCTGCACTCGGAGCGCCGGCGCGGGCCGCTCGCACCTCTGCGCCGGCGAGGAAGAGGCGTTCCCGTCGCGCTCTTGCCGGGGCCCTCGCGATCATCGGTCTGGGCGGACTCGCCGCGGGCCTCACCGTCGCGCTGATCGGGGGATCCAAGAAGGCTCTGCCCGTCAGAGCGGACTCGCTCGCCGTCATCGACACCCACACGAACCGCCTCATCGGCGACGTGCCGATCGACGGTCGTCCGGTGGCGATCGCGGCCGACGACAAGGGTGTCTACGCGGCCGCGCGGGAAGGCATCGTCTGGCGCATCGATGCCGCGACCCGGCGTGTCGTCGGCAGGATCGGCGTCTCCGGGGACGTCCACGATCTCGCTCTCGGGTTCGGCTCCGTCTGGCTCGCCGATGGCACCGACGGGACCGTCACGCGTATCGACGACCGGCTCGGCGGCACGAGGACGATCCCCCTCAGGCCGGAGAACGGGAACGCCCCGGCGTTCTGGATCGCGACCGACGCAAGCGGCGTATGGGTCACGCGCGGCGACCTCGTCGAGAAGATCGATCCGGCGCTCAACCGGGTGGTCAAGGTCTTCTCGATCCCGAGTCCGGCGGGCTTGACGACCGGTTTTCGTTCTCTGTGGTTCGCTACGACCGAGGGGCTCGTTCGTAGCTCGCGCCTTGCCGGCGGAGCCTCGAGCACCTATCCGGTGCCGGCGGGACTCGTCTCGGCGCCGACCGTCGGAGAAGGTTCGGCATGGGCGATCGTCTACCACGGCACGGGGGAGGTCTGGAGGTTCGGGCGGAAGTTGACCGCGACGGGGCCGGCGGGGATCGTCACGGACGCCGTCGGGCGGTATCCGCTCGATCTCACCGTCGGCGACGGCTCAGTCTGGACCGTCGACACCCAGGGGCTCGTGTCGCGAATCGATCCGACGGCGCTGCGCGTCCGGGGGACGATTAGAACCGCTCCGACGATTCGGTCGTCCCTCGCGGTCGCCAACGGCGACCTGTGGGTAGCCATTCAACGTCCGAGATAGCGCGACTTGGCCGAGGCCAGTCAGCCGACGCCTTCCATGATTCGGATGAGTTCGTCGAGCCCGTAGCCGTGCGGAGGCAAACGGGCGACGGGGCGAGGCACCCAGAGTGCAGTTTCTGGGGCCGCTATCTCCTCTCCCCTCGACTTGCTATCCGCCGATCACCGCTCCCGTCGACTAAATGTGTGAACCAATGCAGTCAACCGTAGAAGGGTGATAGATCAACCAGCCCCCCTCGCCGATAGTGAGGCCATCAACCGAGCGCGCCCCATGCGGCGGGTGCGACCTCGGAAGACACGACGGGCCTCAATGCGGCGAGGCCTTGCGACTTACCTGCGGCTCTCCTCTACGGAGGGAACTGGAAGCGGGGCCGGGCGGCGGCCTCGCTTCTTGTTGTCCGGAGATAACCCCCTTCCTGGGGAGGACACAGCCGCCGGCTCGACCCAATATGCGACTGCGCTTGACCGGCCGCCTGGGCCGCAGAGACGGACGGGAAGCGCAAAGCACAGGGCGGCCGACGGGCCGCCCTTTCTTTTTGCCGTCGGGCTCTTGGCGTAGGCTGGCCCCATGAAGGGACAAGAGAAGCCCAAGAAGCTCGACAAGAAGGTCGCGCAGAAGTCGCTCAAGGAGAAGCGCGCCGAGAAGCGCGCCAAGAAGCGCGGCAGCACCTTCACCGGCTAGCTACGGCGGCCACACCGGCGGCTCGTCGGGCTCGCCGACCGTCTGGATCACCACCGCCGACAGGACGATGGCACCGCCGGCGAGGGTCGTCGCGCTCGGTTGCTCGCCCAGTGCGATCCAGACCCACAGCGGGCCGAGCACGATTTCGAGCAGCGTGATCAGCGCCACCTCGGCGGCGGGGATCAGGCGCGCGCCGATCGTCAGGAAGATCAGGCCGAGGCCGATCTGGGTCACGCCGAGGCCGGCGAGCAGCGCCAGGTCTTTCCAGCCGACCTCCGAGGCCGACGCGAACGGCGCCGCGCACACGAAGACGAGCGCCTGCGAGAGCCAGGTCGCCGGCGCCATCGAGACCTGGCGCTGGTGGCGGGTGATCACGATCGTGCCGGCGAAGGAGACCGACATCAGCAGTGAGAGCCCGAAGCCGAGGGCGCTCGGGCGGCTCGGGCCGCCGACCATCACCGCGACGCCGGTGACCGCGACGGCCATCGCGATCCAGGTGCGCCGCTCCACCCGCTCGCCGATCGCCATGCCCAGGACCGCCGCGAGCACCGGGGCGAGCCCCTGCAGGAAGAGCACGTTCGCGACCGAGGTGTAGTTCAGCGCGGCGATGAACGAGCCCGACGAGACCGCCATCAGCGCGGCAATGGCGAGACCGGGCCGGCCGATCGCGCGGAAGGCTTTGAGCGAGCGCCCGCGCTCGGTCGCCGCGATGAAGACGCCGATCCCGAGCATCGCGAACAGCGCGCGGCCGGCGAGCTGCGTGCCGAGGTTGACGGTCAGCTCGCGCTGGAAGAGCCCGGCCGTCGACCAGGCGATCGCGGCGAGCGCGACGAAGAGCCGGCCGCGCCGGGTGTCGCCCTGACCCACGCGGGGAGCCTAGTGTGGGGCGGATGGCCCGCTACGTCGGACGCGAGAACGTGCGCAAGCGGCTCGACCCGCTCGCCGAGCTACCCGGCCGCACGACCTACGCTGACGGCGCAGCTCGGATCGAGACCGCCGGAGGAGACGATCACCGTCCGGCCGCCGTTCGGCCTCGCGCAAGCGCGCGTGTACGAGACGGTCGAGCTCGGGCCGCTGATCGAGGCGCTCTTCGAGGATCACGTCGTCGCCGCGCTGCTGGTGCGCCTGGGCGGCTACGCGGTCGGCGTCTTCGAGGGCGAGCGGCTGGTCGCCTCCAAGGTCGGCACGCGCTTCGTCAAGGGCCGGCACAAGAAAGGCGGCTCGTCGGCGAACCGCTTCCGGCCGCGGCGCGAGGAGCAGGAGCGCGCGCTGATCGATGCGGCCGCCGAGACCGCAGCTCGGGTCCTCGAGCCATACCGCGAGCGGATCGAGTACGTCGCTCTGGGTGGCGACCGCGCGGCTGTGGCAAGGGTCGCCCAGCGGCTGCCGTGGCTCGAGGAGAAGCGGCTCGAGCGGTTCTTCACCGTCCCGGATCCGAGGCAACGCGAGCTGGACCGGCTGCCGTACGAGCTCTATGCAGCCGAGCTCAGTGAGGAACGGTGACTGCCAGCCGCTCGTCCGCCACCGTCTCACCGACCGAGCGGACGGCGGAGTGGGTGAGGGCCGCCAGGAAGTCGTCGCGGTCGAGCGCGAACAGCTCCGAGGCCGAGACGGCGCGGACGGTCGCCGTGCGCGGCACGTCGCGCAGCAGGGCGATCTCGCCGAAGAAGTCGCCACGGCCGGCGCTCGCGTAGGCGCCGTTCACGATCTCGAGCTCGCCGCTGTCGACGATGTAGAAACGGTCGCCCGCGTCGCCGGCACGCACCACCACTTCGCCCGGGTCGAGGTGGAGTCGCGTCAGCCTCCCGGCGAGGTGTTCTTTGGCCACGAGCGAGAGCGGCTCGAACAGCGGCACGCCGGAGACGACGTCGAGTTCGACGGCCGGGGCGAGCACTTCCCGGTCGATCGCGCGGAGGCGGCTCCAGCACAGCAGCGTGAGCACGGGCAGCAGCGCGCCGACGACGATGAAAGCGGCACGCGGCCCGACCGCTGCGACCACTGCCGGGGCCGCGATCGATCCCAGCGCGACCGCGCCCATCACGGCGCCCCACACCAGCCCGAGCGCGCGGCTGAGCAGCTCGTCCGGGACGATCCGCTGCAGGAGCGTGAAGCCGGCGACGTCCTCGACGCTGTTCGCGGCGCCGACGACCGCGAGCAGCAGGATCGCGGCAGGGAGGGAGGGGCGGGGCGCGATCAGCGCGATCGGCAGTCCCCAGAAGACGAGCGCCACACCGAGCGCTACGGCCAGACTGCGCCCCCGGAGCGTCATCGCTCCGAACGCGCCGGCCAGGCCGCCGAGCCCGAGACCGGCGGTCAGGTAGCCGACCGCGCCGTCGCCGGCGTCGAGGACGCGGAAGACGACGACGACGATCAGGACGTTCAGGCAGCCGCGCACGAAGCCCTGCGCCGCCATCAGGAGGAGAATCAGCCGTGCGGGCCCGCGGATGGCGCGGACGCCGTCGAGCACGTGCTCGTGGGCGCTGCCGCTCGCGCCGGTCGGCTGGATCACGCCCTCGACGCGCAGCGGCGCGAGTAGCAGAGCGCCGGCTAGCAGGGTGCCCGCTGCCGCCGCGAAGACGACTCCCGGGTTCGTGACTGCCACGAGCACACCCGCGAGGAGCGGCCCGGCCAGCGTGCCGAGGCTCTCGATCGTCGAGCTCGCGCCGTTGGCCGCGATCAGCTCTTGTGGCGTCCGGGCCAGCGAGGGCAGCAGCGCCTGCATCGCGGGGCGGAAGAGCGTCGACGTGATCCCGATCACGGCGGCGAGCGCGTAGACGAGCGGCGCGTTTCCACCGGCGAAGAAGGCGGCCGCCGAGCCGGCCAGCGCGCCGGCGCCGACGAGCGCCGTCGCGACGAGGATGCGTTCGCGGGGGAAGCGATCGCCGAGGCTACTGGCGAGCGGCGCGACGACGGCAGCCGGAAGCATCCGCGCGAGCCCGGCGATGCCGACTGCCGTTGTCCCGCCGACGTTGTAGGCGAAGACACCAAGCGCGACGAAGTGGGCCCACTCGGAGACGATCGAGGCGCCCCACGCCAGCTCGACCAGCCGAAGCTCTCGGTTGCGCATTACCGCTGCGAGCGCGGCGGCCGCTTGTGCGGGACGGCTCATGTCATGGATTCCGCGCACCCGGGCTCGCCGAAGTCAACTCCGGCGGCCGTGGTTTCGATTCGGGGACGCACCTGCCCCGGGGGCCACGGCAACCTAGAATCGAGCGCGTCCGCTACGGAAGGAGGGAACGATGGCCGCCAACCCGATTCCGGAGGGCTACCACAGCCTGACGCCGTACCTGGCGGTGGAAGACGCCTCGCGCGCGATTGAGTTCTACAAGGAGGCGTTCGGAGCGGAGGAAGTCGTGCGCATGCCCGGCCCGGACGGGTCGGTCGCGCACGCGGAGCTGCAGATCGGCGATTCGAAGCTGATGCTCTCGGATCCGTTCCCGCAGTCGAACGTGCGACCGCCAACCGAGCGGGGCGGGCCGACCGCCTCGGTCTTCATGTACGTGGAGGACGCCGACGCGACCTTCGAGCAAGCGCAGGAGGCGGGCGCGACTGTGGTGTCGCCGCTCGAGGACATGTTCTGGGGCGATCGCTTCGGGACGCTGGCCGACCCGTTCGGGCAGGTCTGGTCGGTGGCGACGCACATTGAGGATCTCTCCATGGAGGAGATCGCCGCGCGCAGCAAGGCCGCGATGGCCGAGATGGGTTAGGAACGCTAGGCGGGCGCCGCGTCGCGCGCGCGCTTGCTGCGCGACGCGAGCGTCTGCCGTTTGCCCGCCGAGAGCTCGACCTTGCGCAGGCGGATGCTCTTCGGCGTCACCTCGACGCACTCGTCCTCGCGGATGAACTCGAGTGCCTGTTCGAGCGAGAGCGGCCGCGGCGGGATCAGGCGTACCAGCTCGTCGGCGGTCGCCGAGCGCATGTTGGTCAGCTTCTTCTCCTTGGACGCGTTCACGTCGAGGTCGTTCTCACGCGAGTTCTCGCCGACGATCATCCCCTCGTAGAGGTCGGCCCGCGGCGCGATGAAGAGCGAGCCGCGCTCCTGCAGGGCGGCGATCGCGAACGCCGTCGCCTGGCCGCGGCGGTCGGCGACGAGGCTGCCCGTCGGGCGGGTGCGCAGCTCGCCGTGCCACGGCTCCCAGCGCTCGAAGACGTGGTGCATGATCCCCGTCCCGCGCGTCTCGGTGAGGAACTCGGTGCGGAAACCGATCAGCCCGCGCGCGGGCGCGAGGTACTCCATCCGCGCCCAGCCGGTGCCGTGGTTGACCATCTCCTGCAGGCGTCCTTTGCGGAGCGAGAGCAGCTGCGTGACGACGCCGATGTACTCCTCGGGCACGTCGATCGCGACCCGTTCGACCGGCTCGTGCTTCTTGTCGTCGATTTCGCGCGTGAGCACCTCGGGCTTGCCGACCGTGAGCTCGAAGCCTTCGCGGCGCATGATCTCGACGAGCACCGCGAGCTGCAGCTCGCCGCGGCCTTGCACCTCCCAGACCTCCGGCTTCGAGGTGGACTTCACGCGAAGGGAGACGTTGCCGACGAGCTCCTGCTCGAGCCGCGCAATGAGGGCGCTCGCGGTCACCTTGTCGCCCTCGGTGCCGGCCAGGGGCGAGGTGTTGATCCCGAGCGTCATCGCCAGCGACGGCTCGTCGACGACACTGACCGGGAGCGGTCGTGGGTCGCCGAGGTCGGCGATCGTCTCGCCGATCGTCACCTCGGGCAGGCCGGCGAGCGCGACGATCTCGCCCGGACCGGCCTCGTCGGCGGGGACGCGATCGAGCGCTTCGGTCACGTAGAGCTCGGTCACGCGGGCGGGCTCGATCGAGCCGTCGGCGCGGCACCACGCGACCTGTTCGCCCTTGCGGATCGTTCCGTGCTGCACGCGCAGCAGCGCGAGCCGGCCGACGTAGGGTGAGGCGTCGAGGTTCGTGACGAGCGCCTGCAGCGGGTGGTCCGGGTCATAGGCGGGCGGCGGCACGGTTGCGAGCAGGGTCTCGCGGAGGGGGCCGAGGTCGTCAGCGAGCTCGTCGGGGGCGAGGCCGGCCTGCCCTGCGCGCGCATTCGCGAAGACGATCGGGAACTCGATCTGCGACTCGTCGGCGTCGAGGTCGAGGAAGAGCTCGTAGACCTCGTTCACGACCGCCTCGGTGCGGGCGTCGGGCCGGTCGACCTTGTTCACGACGAGCACGACCGGGAGGCGCGCCTCGAGCGCCTTGCGCAGGACGAAACGGGTCTGCGGAAGCGGGCCCTCGCTCGCGTCGACGAGGAGCAGGACGCCGTCGACCATCGTCAGGCCGCGCTCGACCTCGCCGCCGAAGTCGGCGTGGCCCGGGGTATCGACGATGTTCACCTTCGTCTCGCCGATCTGGACGGCCGTGTTCTTGGCGAGGATCGTGATGCCCTTCTCGCGCTCCAGGTCCAGCGAGTCGAGCACGCGCTCGGCCACGTCCTGGTTGTCGCGGAACGAGCCGGACTGCCAGAGCAGCGCGTCGACGAGCGTCGTTTTGCCGTGGTCGACGTGCGCGACGATGGCGACGTTCCGGAGATCGTCTCGGTGGGCGGTGAGGTTGGGCATCCCGATCACCCTAGCCGCGGACAGTTCGGTGCAGTTTCGGCACAGAGCCGGCACACATCTGCGCGACTTTCTCTGCTGCTATGTCTGCATGGACGGCGAGCCAACGGTGAGGCAGGTCTACGCACTGGCGGCGGCGCTCTGCTGGCGTGCCGGCCTGGCGTTCCCGGAGACACGCGAGGGAGCGAGCGATCTGATCGAGCGCGTCCGGCTCGAGATCGGGCATCCGGCCCCTCGGCTCGCGGATGTGCCTCTGCGTCGGCGGCGGCGGCGCAGGCGCGGCGTGGGTCGGACCGGCCTGGGAGCGCACTACTGGAGGGCGAGCGAGGTCGCGGCCGAGCTTGCGAGAGAGATGCGCTGAGCTCGGCCGACAACCGAGATCGCCGAGGAGTGCTCAGGCCGGAGCGGCCGCACGTCTGGCGAAGACGTTCTCGAGCGCCGTCTGGAGCCCGACGGCGACGGCGCCGGTCAGGACCGCGGCTTCGCCGAGAGTCGAGACCGCGATTCGCGGCGGGAATGGCAGCCACTCCGCGAGCTGCTGCCCGATCGGGTCGAGCAGCAGGTCGCCATTGGCACCGATGCCTCCACCGAGGACGACCAGCTCGACATCGGCGACGGCGGCGATGGGCGCAAGGTGCAAGGCGATCCGGCGAGCTACCTCGTCGACCACCGCGAGTGCGCCGGCGTCTCCGCGGCGGGCGGACGCGAAGACCGCCCGCGGGTCGGCCGTCAGCCCGGCGAGCTCGTGCGCGAGCTCCGAGACCTCCGCGGCCGACGGGTCTACCGTCTCGCCGATCCCGGCGAGCGCGAAGTCGATCTCGCCAGCGGCGCCGTTGCGGCCGCGATGGAGCTCGCCGCCGAGGACGACGCCTGCGCCCATGCCCGTACCGACGGAGAGGAAGACGAAGTCGGCGACCCCGCGCGCGACTCCCTGCCATTGCTCGCCGAGTGCCGCGAGGTTGATGTCGTTCTCGAGCGTCACCGGAAGTTCGAGGGCCGCCTCGATCTCGTCGCCGAAGCGTCGCCCCTCGAGGCCGGCCACGTTCTCGGTCACCTGCAGCGTCCCGTCGGCGGCGACGACGCC
This sequence comes from uncultured Actinomycetes bacterium, assembly GCA_963772975.1. Taxonomy (GTDB): domain Bacteria; phylum Actinomycetota; class Thermoleophilia; order Gaiellales; family Gaiellaceae; genus AC-32. Next base: position 20,956 of record CAVYZH010000007.1, on the reverse strand, counting down.
CGGCACACCCACGATCACGCTGTCGACGAGCGAGGGATCGAGCGCGGCCGCATCGAACAGCGACGCTCGCAGGCGCGCGATTGCGTCCGTCGCGCCTTTGGCGTCGGCGCTGGCCAGCTCGACGTCCTGGCGCGCGCGGATGGCTCCACCGAGGTCGCACACCGCGCCGCGTACGAAGCGAGCACCGAGGTCGAGCCCGACCACAAGCGCGGCTTCGGTCACCGCCTCGAAGTAGACGGCGCCGTAGCCGGGTCCGTCCGGCCCGCGCTCGGCCTCGCGCACGAGGCCGGCGCCGAGCAGGGACTGGAGCGCAAGGGACACGGTCGGCTTCGAGATGCCCGACCGGCGCGAGATCTCGGCGCGCGAGATCGGTGCGCCCTCGCGGATCGCTTCCAGCACGGTCCGCTCGTTCAAGGCCCGGAGCAACGGCGGCGTAGCTCGGCGGGTTGCGGCCATCTCGTCAGTGACGTTAACCGAAGCTCCCGGCGATTCCTAGGTCTTGACTCCACGGTTCGGGAGTGGGAGAGTCGCCTCGTCTGGGTTCCTAACACGATTCGCCGACCCGGAGGTTGCTGCGCTGCGAAGAGCCGGAGTCCAGCTGTGAAGCTCGCCGTCGTCGGCGGTGGGTCGACCTACACCCCGGAGCTCGTCGCTGGGCTGGCGCGCGAGCGCGAGCGGCTCGACCTGAGCGTCGTCGTCCTGCACGACGTCGACGCCGAGCGCCGCGACGTCGTCGGCGGCCTTGCCGGCCGGATGCTCGACGCCGCCGGGTACGACGGTGAGCTCTCGGTCACCGATGACCTCGACCGTGCCCTCGATGGCGCATCTTTCGTGCTGATCCAGTTACGAGTCGGCGGGCAGCAGGCGCGCCTCTCCGACGAGACGATCCCACTCGCATGCGGGTGCATCGGCCAGGAGACGACCGGCGCCGGCGGGCTGGCGAAGGCGCTGCGCACCGTTCCGGTCGTGCTCGGGATCGCGTCCCGCGTGCGCGAGCTCGCCGCTGACGACGCGTGGATCGTCGACTTCACGAACCCAGTCGGGATCGTCACTCGCAGCCTGCTCGATGCCGGCCACCGCACCGTCGGGCTCTGCAACGTGGCAATCGGGATCCAGCGCTCCGCTGCCAAGCTGTTGGATGTCGAGCCCGAGCGGGTCCTCGTCGACCAGGTCGGCCTCAACCACCTGACGTGGGTGCGCGCGCTTCGGCTTGACGGAACCGACGTCTTGCCCGACCTGCTGGCCGAGCGCGGCGACGAGCTCGCCGCCGCCGTCGACCTGCCCGCTTCGCTACTCGAGCGGCTGGGTGTGATCCCGTCGTACTACCTCCGCTACTTCTACTTCCACGACGAAGTGCTCGCCACGCAGCTCGTCCGCAAACCCCGCGCGGCCGAGGTGGCCGAGATCGAGCGCGAGCTGCTCGAGCTGTACCGCGACCCAACGCTCACGACCAAGCCGAAGTTGCTCGAGCGACGCGGCGGCGCGTTCTACAGCGAGGCCGCCACACAGCTCGTCGCTTCGCTGGCGAGTGACGCGGGCGACGCCCAGGTCGTCGACGTGCGCAACAACGGCACGATCGCCGGCCTTGCCGACGACGACGCGATCGAAGTGCCGGCCCGAATCACCGTCAGCGGTCCGGAACCGCTCGAGCAGGCGCCGCTCGCCCCCGAGTTCCTCGGGCTCGCCCAGCACGTCGCCGCGTACGAGCGTCTGGCCGCGACAGCCGCGATCACGGGTGACCGCGAGCTCGTCTACAAGGCATTGCTCGCGCACCCGCTCGTCGGGCAGGTGCCGCCGGTCGAGGAGCTGACCGAGCAGCTGCTCGCCGCCGATCGTGAGCACCTGCCGCAGTTCGAGTCGCCGGAGGCCGTCGCGTGAGCGCGCCGCTCGTCCTGGCGATCGACGGCGGCAACTCCAAGACCGACCTCGCGCTCGTGCGCGGCGACGGCGAGCTGCTCGCCCTCGTCCGCGGCGGTGTCAGCTCGCCGCACCACATCGGCCTCGACGGTGCACTTCAGGTGATCGACAACCTACTGGCCGAAGCGCTCGCCGACGCCGGGATCGAGAACGGCACCGGCCCGGTCGCCGACGTCGGGCAGCTCCTGCTCGCGGGCGTCGACTTCCCCTCGGAGGTGGACGAGATGCAGCAGGCGGCGGCAGCGCGCGGCTTCGCCAGGAAGCTCACGGTCGGCAACGACACCCTCGCGGTCCTGCGCGCGGGCACCGAGCAGGGCTGGGGCGTCGCCGTCGTCTGCGGCGCCGGGATCAACTGTGTCGGCGTCGCCCCCGACGGGCGTCAGGCCCGCTTCCCGGCGCTCGGCTGGACGACCGGCGACTGGGGCGGAGGCTACGACGTCGGCCTCGCAGCGACGATGGCGGCAGCCCGGAGCGAGGACGGGCGTGGCGAGAAGACGACACTCGAGCGCGCGGTCCCGGCGCACTTCGGGCTCGAGACGCCGATGCAGCTCGCGGAGGCGGTCCACGCGGGCCGGATCGAGCACCGCCGCGTGATCGAGCTCGCGCCGGTCGTCTTCGCCGAGGCCGAGCGCGACGCCGCGGCCGAGGCGATCGTCGACCGACTCGCCCAAGAGGTCGTGACCATGATCCGCGTCATCCTGGAACGGCTCGAGCTGACGCAGGAGCCGGTCCCCGTCGCCCTCGGCGGTGGCCTCATGCAGTCGGGCGACGAGCGGCTGATAGGCGCGGTCAAGGCCGGCCTGGCGCGCGTCGCGCCGGCCGCGAGCGTCCACGTGACGAGCTCGCCGCCGATCGTGGGCGCGGCGCTGCTCGGACTCGACCAGCTTGGCTCAGGCGCCGGCGCGCAGGAGCGCCTCCGACGCGAGCTCGGCCAAGTGTTCAAGCACGTAGAAACGCGAAAATCAGACGGTCGCACAAGACCGGGAAGGAGTCGAAGATGAAACGCCTGCTCGTCGTGGTGCTGGCGCTGGTGGTCTGCCTCTCGGCGACCGCGTGTGGCAGTAAGAAGTCGAGCTCGAAGGGCGGGAGCACCTCCGTCACCATCTCGAACGAGCAGGGGACTACCTGGACCTGCGGGTTCAACCCCTTCAACGCGAACGTGAACTTTCTCTCGTTCGGGACGGTCTACGAGGAGCTCACCTTCGTGAACGGGCTCAAGAGCGGAGCGACCACCAACTGGCTGGCCTCCTCATACGTGTGGAGCAACAACAACCAGACGCTCACGTTCACGATGCGGCCCAACCTGAAGTGGACCGACGGCAAGCCGCTCACCGCGGCGGACGTGCTGTTCACGTTCAACCTGCTGAAGGCCAACCCGGCCCTCGACCTGAACGCCGCCTGGTCGGTGCTGAAGAGCGTCAGCCAGAACGGCGACAAGGTCGTCTTCAACTTCAAGGGCCCGGCGGTGCCGTACTTCTACTACATCGGCGCGCAGACCCCCATCGTGCCGCAGCACATCTGGTCGAAGATCAAGAACCCGGTCACCTACAAGGACGACCACCCCGTCGGCTCGGGGCCGTTCACGATGAGCTCGTGCTCGCCGCAGGTGATCAAGTACCAGAAGAACCCGAGCTACTGGCAGGCGGGCAAGCCGACGATCGAGACCGTCTACTACCCGGCATTCACCTCGAACGACCCGGCCAACCAGCAGCTCGCGAGCGGCAAGGCCCAGTGGGGCAGCCAGTTCATCCCGAACATCAACTCGTACTACCTGAAGAAGAGCCCGGACAACCACTACTGGTTCCCGCCGCTCGTCAACGTCTCGATCTTCATCAACCTCAAGGACCCGGTGCTGTCGAACGTCGCCGTGCGCAAGGCGATGGCCTACGCGATCGACCGCTCGAAGGTCTCGGAGATCGGTGAGTACGGCTACGAGCCGCCCTCGAACCAGACCGGGATCGTGACGCCGACGTTCAGCGACTGGCTCGACCAGGGCCTCGCCAAGCAGGTCAACTACAACCCGCAGAAGGCGGAGCAGATCCTGCAGCAGGCGGGCTTCAAGAAGGTCAACGGGGTCTACCAGACGCCCGACGGCAAGCCTCTCTCGTTCCGGATCCTGAACATCGGCGGCTACTCCGACTGGGTCGCGTCGGTGCAGGTGATCCAGGACGAGCTGAAGGCGGTCGGGATCAAGATCACGCCCGAGAACCTGTCCAGCACGACCTACGACAACAACGTCTACAACGGCAAGTACCAGCTCGCCTACGACGGGAACGAGTCGGGCGGGCCGGCGCCGTACTACGAGCTGCGCCAGCTGCTCTACTCGAAGAACTCGGCGCCGATCGGCCAGCCCGCCGCCTCGAACTGGGAGCGGTACGAGAATCCCCAGGTGGACGCCCTGATCGAGCAGTACGCAGGGACGACGGACTTGGCGAAGCAGCACGAGATCGTCAAGCAGCTCGAGGCCGTGATGGTGAACGAGATCCCCGTGATCCCGGTCACCGAAGGCGTCGACTGGTACCAGTACAACACCAAGGATCTGGCAGGCTGGGTGCTGAAGGGAGACCCGTTCGCGCGGCCGGCCGCGTACGAGAACCCGGACTGGGGCGTGATGCTCCTCCACCTCAAGCAGAAGCAGAGCTAGCGAGGTTGGTATGAGGCGCGGAACATGAGGTTCATCCTCCGCAGGCTGGGGTTCTTCTTCGTGACCCTGTGGGCCGCGGTCACGCTGAACTTCCTGATTCCGCGCCTCATGCCCGGCAACGCGGCCATCGCGATGATGGGCCGCTACAAGGGCCACGTGAACCCGCAGGCGCTGCACGCGCTCGAGGTCGCCTTCGGCGTGAACGCGCACCAGAGCCTCGTCAGCGCCTACTTCACCTACCTCGGCAACATCGTCCGGGGCGACTTCGGCATCTCGCTCACGTTCTTCCCCGACACGGTCACGCACCAGGTGCTGCAGGCGCTGCCGTGGACGCTGGCGCTCGTCGGCGTGACGACGGTGTTCGCCTTCATCCTCGGGACCCTGATCGGGCTCGTCTCTGGGTGGCGGCGAGGAGGCGCGCTCGACGGCGCGCTGCCGCCGCTGTTCGTGATCACCTCCGCCTTCCCGTACTTCTGGCTCGCACTGCTCGCGATCTGGCTGTTCTCGATCAAGCTCGGGTGGTTCCCCGAGAGCGGCGGCTACGAGGTCACGACGACGGTCGGCTGGAACTGGACGTTCGTCAGCGACGCGTTCAACCACTCGATCCTGCCGGCGCTGACGATCATCGTGACCGCGATCGGCGGCTGGATCCTGACCATGCGCAACAACATGATCACGGTCCTGACCGAGGATTACGTGCGGATGGCCCGCGCCAAGGGCCTCAAGCCGTGGCGGATCATGTGGACCTACGCCGGGCGCAACGCGATCCTGCCGAACCTGGTCGGCTTCGCGATGTCGCTCGGCTTCGTCGTCGGTGGCGCGATCCTCGTCGAGTTCGTCTTCAACTACCCGGGCGTCGGCTGGATGTTCCTGCAGTCGGTCGAGAACCAGGACTACGCCCTCATGCAGGCGCTGTTCCTGATGATCACCGTCACCGTGCTGCTGGCGATTCTCGCCGCCGACATCGCGACCGCGATCCTCGACCCGCGCACGCGGGAGCGCGGGTGACCGTCCCCTCCTTCGCCGATCCCGTCGAGCCCGCCGGCGCGACGGTTGGCTCCGGGCCGCCGGATGAGGCGACCAGGCGGAGCATTGGGTCCGACCTCTGGCGTGCCGTTGCGCACAACCGCAAGGCGCTCGTCGGGCTCGGGCTGCTGCTGCTCTTCGTCGTGCTGGCGGCGATCCCCGGCCAGATCGCGCCGGATGACCCGCGGGCGAAGATCTACCCCCGCGGGCTCGGCCCTTCGTGGCACCACCTGTTCGGCACTACCGCGTACGGCGAGGACGTCTTCTCGCAGCTCGTCTTCGGGACGCGCCAGTCGATCCTGATCGCCTTCGCGGTCGGCGGCCTCGCGACGCTGATCGCAGTGCTCGTCGGCGTCTCGGCCGGCTACCTGGGCGGCACGACCGACGGCGTCCTGTCGCTGATCACCGACGTGATCCTGGTGATCCCGATCTTCCCGCTGATCATCGTGATCGCCGCCTACGAGCGAAACTCGGGCTTGCTCACGTTGGTGGTGGTTCTCGGCGTGCTCGGCTGGTCGTACGGGGCGCGGCAGCTTCGCTCGCAGACGCTCTCGCTACGCCGGCGCGACTTCCTCGAGGCGGCGCGCGTCCGCGGCGAGCGGAAGTCGTACGTGATCGTCCACGAGATCCTGCCGACGATGACCTCGCTGATCCTGGCGAGCTTCCTCGGCGCCGCGCTCTACGCGGTCCTCTTCGCGGCCGGGCTGCAGTTCATCGGCCTCGGCGACCCGAACAGCCAGAGCTGGGGGACGATGCTCTACTGGGCCGAGAACAACGAGGCGCTCGGTGCCGGGATGCCCTACTGGGCGATCATGCCCGGCGTCTGCGTCGCGTTGCTCGGCGCCGCGTTCGCGCTGCTGAACTACGCCTTCGACGAAATCAGCAGCCCCTCGCTTCGGCTGCGGAAGCTGGAGCGCGCGGGCGTCGACGCGGAGCCCGAGCCGGCGGCCCCCCTGCCGGCGCGCCCGCCAGACGCGAGCAACATCCTCGAGGTGCGGAACCTTTCCGTCGCCTACGCCTCGGAGCAGGGGCCGGTCGTGGCCGTCGACGACGTCTCCTTCGAGCTGGGCAAAGGCGAGTTCCTCGGCGTGGTCGGCGAGTCGGCCTGCGGCAAGTCGACGCTGGTCTACGCGATCGCCCGGCTGCTGGGCGCACCACTCGCGGGCGAGATCACGAGCGGCCAGGTGCTCTTCAAGGGCCGCGACATGGTCACGCTCGCCGACAAGGAGCTGCGGCACATCCGCTGGCGCGACTACTCGGTCGTGATGCAGAGCGCGATGAACGCGCTCAACCCGGTGCTGACGGTGGCCGCGCAGATGCGCGACGCCTGCGAGGCACACTCGACGATGAACAAGCGGCAGATCGAGAACCGCTCGAAGGAGGTGCTGCGGCTGGTCTCGATCGACCCCGTGCACCTCCAGAGCTATCCGCACCAGCTCTCGGGCGGTATGCGGCAGCGGGCAATGATCGCGATGGCGCTGCTGTTCACGCCGGAGCTGATCATCATGGACGAGCCGACGTCGGCCCTCGATGTGGTCGGCCAGCGCTCGCTGATGGTGCAGATCAAGGAGCTGCAGGAGCAGCTCGGCTTCGCGGTCATCTTCGTCACGCACGACATGTCGCTCGTGCGCCACTTCTCCGACCGCCTGCTGGTGATGTACGCGGCCCAGGTGGCGGAGCTCGGGCGCACCCGCCAACTGTTCGACAAGCCCCTGCACCCGTACACGCAGGGGCTCCTGGATGCGTTCCCGTCGATCCACGGTGCAAAGGAGCACCTTCTCGGGATCCCTGGCTCGCCGCCGGACCTGTTGCGGCCGCCTTCCGGCTGCCGCTTCGCGCCACGCTGCCCGCATGCCAGCGAGCGCTGCCACGCCACGCCCCCGCCGCTGTACGAGGTCGAGGGCGAGCTCGTGCGCTGCTTCCTGCACGAGCAGGCGGTGCAGCCGATGACGGCCCAGAAGGAGGGTGTCGCGTGAGCGAGACGCTGCTGCGGGCAGAAGGCCTGACGCGCCACTTCCGCGTCGGCAAGCTGCTCGGGCGCCAGCAGCTGCACGCCGTTGACGACGTCAGCTTCGAGATCGGGCGCGGCGAGATCGTGGCGCTCGTGGGCGAGAGCGGCAGCGGCAAGAGCACGATCGCCCGTCTCATCGCCGGTGTCCTCAAGCCGACCGACGGCGAGATCTACTTCGAGGACCGCCCGCTGAGCAGCCTGCGGACCCGGCGGCAGCGGCTCGCCTACTCCGGCGACGTCGCGATGGTCTTCCAAGACCCCTACAGCTCGATCAACCCGGCCTACCGAGTCACGCACCCGATCCAGCGCGGGATCGTCCTCCACCGCCGCGAGGTAGCACGGCGCAGGCGCGAGCAGGAGGTCGAGCGGACGCTGGGCTCCGTCGGGCTCGTCCCGGCCGGCCGCGTCGCGGGGAAGTATCCGCACGAGCTGAGCGGCGGCCAGCGTCAGCGCGTGGGGTTCGCGGCCGCGCTCGCCGTCAAGCCGAAGCTGATCGTCGCGGACGAGCCGGTCTCGATGCTGGACGTCTCGATCCGGATCGGCGTGCTCAACCTGATGAGCGAGCTGCGCGAGCGGGAGGGTGTCTCGTTCCTCTACGTCACGCACGACGTCGCGAGCGCGCGCTACGTCGCCGACCGGGTGCTCGTGCTGTACGCCGGGCATCTCGTCGAGGAGGGCCCGATCGAAGACGTGATCCGGCGCCCGAAGCATCCGTACACGCAGCTGCTGCTCTCGGCCGTGCCCGACCCGCGAGCCGAGCTCGGGGCCTCGGACGCCGCCGACGTGGGCGAGCCGCCGAAAGTCGTCGACCCGATTCCCGGCTGCCGCTTCCGCGAGCGCTGCCCGCTCGCGATCGACACGTGCGCCACGGTCACGCCGGTCCTACGCGAGCTCGACCGAGGACGTCTCGTGGCGTGTCACGTCGCCACGGCCGACGCCGTGGACGCCGCTCTCGAACGCGTCTGATCGCCGGACTACACTCGACCTTCCGTGGCTGAGGCCGGCTTCGTTCACCTGCACGTCCACTCCGAGTACTCGATTCTCGACGGAGCCTGTCGCGTTCCCGCGCTGGCGGCGCGCGCGGCCGAGCTCGAGATGCCGGCGGTGGCGCTGACCGACCACGGCTCACTCGCGGGCGCGGTCGAGCTGGTGCGCGAGACGGGCAAGGTCGGCGTGAAGCCGCTGATCGGCTGCGAGCTCTACGTCGCCGAGGACCGCCGGGCACAGCGGAAGGGCTACGCACACTTGACGCTGCTCGCCGAGGACAACACGGGCTACGCGAACCTGATCAAGCTCGCCTCGGCCGGCTACCTCGAGGGCTACTACTACAAGCCTCGGGTCGACTGGGAGCTGCTCGAGCGGCACTCACAAGGGCTGGTCGCGCTGTCGGGCTGCCTCTCCGGCCGGGTCTGCAAGGCGCTCGAGGAGAACCGTCCCGGCGACGCGCGCGCCGACCTCGACCGCCTCGCCCAGGTCTTCGGCCGCGACTCGACCTACGTCGAGATACAGAACGCCGGCCTCGAGATCCAGCAGCGGATCAACCCGTCGCTGGCGAAGCTCGCGGGGGAAGCGGGGCTGCCGCTGGTCGCGACGGGCGACGTCCACTACCTCCGCCACGAGGACGCGAGGGCGCACGAGGCGCTGCTCTGCATCCAGTCGGGCGACTCGCTGAAGAACCCGAATCACTGGAAGTTCGACACCGACCAGTTCTTCTTCAAGTCACCGGCCGAGATGGCGCTCGACTTCCCGGGTCACGACGAGGCGATGCGGCGCACGCTCGAGATCGCCGAGCGCTGCAACGTGTCGCTCGAGCTCGGGAACATCCTGCTGCCCAAGTTCCCGCTCCCGGACGGCAAGGACGCCTTCGAATACCTGGTCGAGCTGTGCGAGAAAGGCCTGCAAAAGCGCTACGACCGGGGCACGCCGGAGCTGCAGGAGCGCCTGCGCTTCGAGCTCAAGACGATCAAGGAGATGGGCTTCGCCGACTACTTCCTGATCGTCTGGGACTTCATCGCCTTCGCGAGGCGAAACGGGGTCTCGGTCGGGCCGGGCCGCGGCTCGGCGGCCGGCTCGCTCGCCGCCTACTGCCTCGAGATCACGGACGTCGACCCGATCCGCTACGGCCTGCTCTTCGAGCGCTTCCTCAACCCGGGTCGCAAGTCGATGCCGGACATGGACATCGACTTCGCCGTGGCGGGGCGTGACCGCGTGATCAACTACGTCGCCGAGAAATACGGGCGCGACCGAGTGGCCCAGATCATCACCTTCGGGACGATGATGGCCCGTGCCGCGGTGCGCGATGCCGGCCGTGTCCTCGAGATCCCTTACGGCTCGGTCGACAAGGTCGCGAAGCTGATCCCGGAGGGGCCGAAGGTGTACCTCGACGACTGCCTCAAGCCGGGGTCGGAGCTGAAGCAGGCTTACGACGCCGACCCGGTCGTGCGGGAGATCGTCGACCTCGCGAAGCCGCTCGAAGGCCTCATCCGGCAGGACTCGATCCACGCGGCCGGGGTCGTGATCTCCGACCGGCCGTTGACCGACATCGTCCCGCTGCAACAGAAGGGCAGCGACCAGGAGGTCGTGACGCAGTTCGGGATGTGGGACGTCGAGGCGCTCGGCCTGCTGAAGATGGACTTCCTCGGCCTGCGCAACCTCGACGTGATCGACAAGGCGGTCGAGCTGGTCGGCAGCGTCGAGATCGGCAAGCTTCCGCTCGACGACCCTGCCACGTACGCGATGCTCCAGCGCGGCGACGCGATCGGCGTCTTCCAGTTCGAGTCGTCAGGCATGCGCGAGGCGTTGCGATCGGTCAAGCCGACCGAGTTCGAGGACCTGATCGCGCTCGTCGCCCTCTACCGCCCCGGGCCGATGGGCTACATCCCCGGGTACGCGAAGCGGAAGAACGGCCAGGAGGCGGTGACGTTCATCGATCCACGCCTCGAGCCGATCACGGGCGTCACCCACGGGATCTGCATCTACCAGGAGCAGTACCTCGAGATCGCGAAGCAGATCGCCGGGTTCACGCCTGCCGAGGCCGACGACCTGCGCAAGGCGATCGGCAAGAAGATCCACGCGCTAATGGCCTCGCTGAAAGAGAAGTTCCTGGAGGGCTGCGCGCAGAGCGGGACGACGCCGTCTGTTGCGAACCAGCTCTGGAAGGACATGGAGCAGTCGCAGGACTACTCCTTCAACAAGTCGCACGCCGCCTGCTACGCGCTGATCGCCTACCGCACCGCCTGGCTGAAGGCGCACCACCCGAAGGAGTACATGGCGGCGCTGATCTCCTCCGTGATGAACACGAAGGACCGGGTGCCCTTCTACGTGAACGCCTGCCGCGAGATCGAGATCGATGTCTTGCCGCCCGACGTGAACGGCTCCGAGTGCGACTTCGCAGTCGTCGAGGGGAAGATCCGCTTCGGCCTGAACGCGGTCAAGAACGTCGGCGACTCGGCAGCGCGCGCGATAGTCGCCGCGCGCGCCGACGGCGGCTCGTTCACTTCGCTCTGGGAGTTCACCGAGCGCGTCGACCCGCAGGTCGTCAACAAGCGCGCGCTCGAGTCGCTGGTCAAGTGCGGCGCGCTCGACTCGACCGGCGCCTCGCGCCGAGGGATGCTCGAGGCGCTCGAGCACGCGCTCTCGCACGGCCAACGCGCCTCCGACGAGCGGCTGCGCGGCCAGAGCTCGCTGTTCGCCGAGGTCGAGGAGAAGCTCGAGCACCCGCCGATCGGTTCCGAGGAGTACGAGAAGAACGAGCTGCTGCGGCAGGAGAAGGAGGCGCTCGGCCTCTACGTCTCCGAGCACCCGCTCGAGGCGATCCGCGCCCAGCTGCGGCGCAAGACCGACGCGACCCTCGCCGAGCTCGAGCGCCGCCGCGACGGCGAGATCGTGACCGTCGCCGGGATCGTCTCGGCGATCAAGCAGCTGACGACGAAGAAGGGCGACCCGATGGTCTTCCTGCGGCTGGACGACGTCGTCGGCAGCGCGGAGGTGGTCGTCTTCAACTCGGTCTATGCGGCCTCGCGCGAGCTGCTCGTGCCCGACGCCGTGCTGATCGTGAAGGCGCGAGTCGACCACAAGGAAGGCGAGTCGAAGCTGATCGCGCTCGAGGTGACGGCCTTCGAGGCGACGCCGGAGCGGCGTGAGGTGCGACTCAAGCTCGACGCCCGCCAGGCCCGGGCCGGGATCATCCGCGAGCTGGCCGCGGTCGTGCGCGACTTCCCCGGTGAGGCGCCGGTGGTCGTCGACCTGGAAACCTCGGACGGGCCGCGCACCCTCCAGTTCGGCAGCGATTACCGTGTGAAGCCGGAGCCGGACTTCTTCGCCGAGGTGAAGGCCCTCCTCGGCGAGGCTGCCGTGGCGTGAGGCCGCGGCGGGTCTACGAGACCGTCGTCTACGCGACCGACCTCGAGGCCGCGCGCGCCTTTTACCGCGAAGCGCTCGGGCTGCGCGAGGTCGAGGACGGCGTCTTCAGGCTCGACGACGACGGCGTGCTGCTGCTCTTCGACCCGACGCTCTCCTCGCAGCCGGGACGCGTGGTGCCGTCGCACGGCCCGACGGGCGCGGTGCACGTCGCCTTCTCGGTCGGCGCGGGCGAGCTCGAGGCCTGGCGCCAGCGGTTGGCCGAGCACGGCGTCGAGCTCGAGCAGGACCATGACTGGCAGCGGGGCGGCGCCCGCTCGCTCTACGTCCGCGACCCGGCCGGGAACTCGGTCGAGCTGGTCGAGGGCGACCTATGGCCTCGTTGACGCCGCGCGAAGAGCAGCGCCGCCGCTCCGAGCAGGCTCGCTGCGACGAGCCCGAAGACGAGCGTGTAGTTGAAGCCCGAGCCGTCGCTTGGCGCGCTCGTCGGTAGCCCGAGGGAGACCAGCGTGCGCTTCAACTCAGGATCTCGGTACCAGCCGCCGCGAGTGCTCATGTCAAAGATCGGCTGCCCCGGCTTCGTGTACGTGACCGCGCCGCCGCGCGCGTACGGGTAGAGGTCCTGCCGGATACGAAACATCGCGCTGCCGCCGCCCGGCACCTTCCAGGCGACCGTGTAGCGCGGCCCGAGCGGACCTGCCGGCTTGCGGTGCAGCATCGGGTCGGGTGACTGGCCGAACGCGGCCGGGAAGAAGCCGCTCTCTTGCGTCAGGTTGTCACCGGCGGAGCCCCCGCCGCCGTCGTAGAGCACCTTGACGACCTTCGAGAATCTCGGGCCGGAGATCGATCCCTCCGTCGGCCCCTTCGCTGAGGCCGCGGTGGGCAGGGCAAGTGCCGCGAGGGCCGCGGCGGCGAGCGTGAGGCGGGTCATGGTCCGTGCTCCTTTCGGCGTGTGCCGTGGATACACCGCCTCGGCGCCTTAGGTTCCCCCAGCCGGAGTGTTAGTTGTCGGACGAGCCCGAGAGCTCGCGCGCGACCTCGAACTTCTCGACCGAAAGAACCGACCCGTCGACGGCTTCCGCCGCCTCGCGCCGTGCCTTCCCGGCGACGCGCTCGCTGTTCTCGAGCGTGCCGGCGTTGTCCCAGAGAGTGACCGTCATCGTGCGTCCATCCTCCGGGTCGACGAGGACGTACCCGCCGGCGAAGCCGTCGAGCTCCTCGACCTGCTTCGCCGCCTCGCCGAACGCCTGAACCGCCGCGTCGATCTGTTCCGACCGGACTTCGTAACGTGCAACACGTGCCAGCATGGTCGGAACCCTAACGATCTCGGCGGTGTAAGAACGGTGGTGGTGGACCGGCCACTGGACGAAGCCGAGCTCGTCGAGCGGGCTCGGCGCGGCGACCTCGAGGCCTGGGAGACGCTCGTGCGCACATATCAGGGCATCGCTTTCCGCACCGCGTACCTGCTCGCGGGCAACGCCGCCGACGCCGAGGAGGCGGCGCAGGACGGATTCGTCAAGGCGCAGCGCGCGCTCGGTCGCTTCCGCCGGGGCGCGCCGCTGCGGCCGTGGCTGCTGCGGATCGTCGCCAACGAGGCTCGCAACCGTCGCCGTTCGGCAGGCCGCCGGGAGCGGCTCGTCCTGCTCGCGGCTGCCGAGAGCCGCCCGGGGGGCGCGGTCCCGTCCCCCGAAGCGGTCCTGGTCGCGCGCGAGGACCAGAAGCGGCTGCTCGCCGCGGTCGAGCTGCTACCCGATGGCCACCGCGACGCGATCGCCTGTCGCTACTTCCTCGACCTCTCGGAGGAGGAGACCGCGGCCGCGCTCGGCGTCCGCCGAGGCACGGTCAAGTCGCGCCTCGCGCGCGCCCTCGCGCGCTTGCGCGGGAGCCTGGGGGAGGAGGCATGAGCTCGCTCGAGCAGCGGCTGCAGGCGCTCGGCCGCGAGCTGGCCTTCCCGCCGGAGCCGGATCTCGCCGCGAACGCGCGCGCTACGACGAGGTCGTTCCCGTGGCGATGGGTCGCGCTCGCGGCCGCGATCATCGCGCTGGCGGCGGCGTTCGCCGTGCCCTCGGCCCGCACGTCGATCCTGCGCTTCTTCCACATCAACGGCGCGACGGTCGAGCGGGTCGAGACGCTGCCCCCGGTGCAAGAGCGGTCGAGCGCGGGCGGGCTCGGCCGGCGCGTCTCGGTGCGGGAGGCAGGGCGGTTCCTCGGCTTCCGCCTGCTGCTACCACCGCTCGCCGCCGAGCCGCCGGCCTACCTGCTCGACGGCGTGCTGGCGACGGTGATTCTGCGAGTCGACGGCCGCCCGGTGCTCCTTTCGGAGTACGCCGCCAGGGACTACGGCCTGCTGAAGAAGTCGGTCGGCGACAAGACCGTCGTCGAGCCGGTTCGCGTCGCCGACGAGCCGGGCCTGTGGGTCCAGGGTCCGCCGCACACGCTCACCTACTTCAGCGCCAGCGGCGAGTTCCGGCAGCGAACGGTGAAGATCCACGGCAACGTCCTGCTCTGGACCCACGGCCCGGTCACCGTGCGGCTCGAAGGCCGGATCTCGAAGGCGCAGGCGCTGCGCCTCGCTCGACAAATCCGCTGATCAGATCCCCCCTCAGGGGGAGATCCGCAAGCCGTTCAGCACCGAATACGAGGTACATGACTGCGGCTGAGGTACATGTCGTCTCGGAGACAGAAATGGAGCGCGTCGAGCACTGGCGCGCGGAGGAGCTGATCCGCGCGGGCTTCGACCCGAGCGACGCGGTGGCTCTGGCGGCCAGGCACGACATCGACCTGCACTTCGCGGTCGAGCTGATCGAGCAAGGCTGCCCCTACGAGACGGCGCTCGACATCCTGATTTAGGTCGGGCTTGACGGAACGACGGCTGAGCCGCCGGAACGCGCTGCTCGCCCCGAGGCCGCGTCCTCAGTCGCGCCCGTAGCCTCCGGCTACGAGCGCTCCCTGCGTCCTTGCCTCGGAACGACCATCGCGCCCCGACAGCGAGCGACGTTTCGTCAATCCCTCCCGACGCCTGACGCAGGCGTCCAGGCGCCAGGGCAGAATGTGGCCCGCGTGAGCCTCGCCTTCATCCCCTCCCCGCACAGCGGCACGATCGACCTCGGCCCGCTGACGATCCACATGTACGGGCTGATGCTGCTGCTCGCGATCGCGGCCTGCATCTGGCTGACCGGCGTGCGCTGGGTGCGGCGCGGCGGCGACTGGGATCTCGTGCTCAAGGTCGCCGTTTGGGGCGTCGCGGCCGGGATCGTCGGCGCGCGCGCATACCACGACATCACCAGCTGGGGCGAGGTCTCCAGCCCGAAGTGGAAGGGCGTCTTCGCCGTCTGGGAGGGCGGCCTCGGCGTCTGGGGCGGGATCCTGCTCGGCTGCCTCGTCGGCGCCTACATCGTCCACCGCGAGGGCGCCTCGGTGTTCAAGTTCATGGACGCGGTCGCGCCAGGCCTGCTGCTCGCGCAGGGCATCGGCCGCATCGGCAACTGGTGGAACCAGGAGCTGTACGGCAAGCCGACCGACCTGCCTTGGGGCCTGAAGATCGACTTCGAGCACCGCGTCGCCGGCTACGAGAACTTCGCGACCTTCCATCCGACCTTCCTCTACGAGCTCGTCTACGACCTCGCCGGCGTCGGGATCCTGCTGCTGCTCGACCGGCGTTTCCGCTTCAAGCCGCCGGCGCTGTTCGCGCTCTACGTCTCGTACTACACGGCCGGCCGCTTCTTCGAGGAGCTGCTGCGGATCGACCCCGCGCATCACTACGCGGGGCTGCGGCTGAACGCCTGGGTCTCGATCGTCGTCTTCGTGCTCTCGACCGCTTTCTTCATCTGGTGGCAGTTCATCCGCGGGGGCGAGGCCGGCCCGCGCGGCACGAGCCGCCGCCGCGAGAAGCGGCATGAGCCCGAGGGCCCGGCGATGGCGATCCCCAAGGGCCGCGTCCGGCCCTCCCGTTAGGTTCCGCGCGTGGTCGTGCGCGAGCTCGAGCTGGACCTCGACGCCTTCGAGGGCCCCTTCGACCTGCTCCTGACGCTGGTGCTGAAGGAGGAGCTCGACCTCGCCGAGGTGGACGTGGCGGGAATCGTGCTCACGTTCGTCGAGCGCCTGGCCGAGCGGGGCGAGCTCGACCTGGAGGCGTGCGGCGAGTTCCTCGTGCTCGTGGCCGCGCTGCTCGAATTGAAGGCGCGCGGGCTCTTCCCCGACGAGGAGGCCGAGCTGTCGGAGCTCGAGCCCGAGGAGGCGGCCGAGGAGCTGGCGCGTCGGCTCGCCGAGTACCGGCGCGCGAAGGAGGCCGCGGCCTGGCTGGCCGAGCGGCTGGAGGCCGAGAGTGACCGGTTCTTTCGCGTCGGGCCTGCGCCGCTCGCGCCTCGCGTGGAGCGCAGGCTTGCGCCGCAGGAGCCGGAGGCGCTGGTCGTCGCGCTGCGCGCGCTGGCGGAGGAGCCGCCGGCGGTCTCGCTCGCGCACCTCGAGCTGCGTTTCCCGCCGGTGGCGCAGTTCCTGGAGCGCTTCCGCTCGGTGCTGCGACGGCGCAGGGTCTTCGATCTCGACGCGGAAGTGGAGGGCATGTCGAGGATCGAGCAGGCCGTCGCCTTCCTCGCGCTGCTGGAGCTGCGGCGCGGGGGAGAGGTCGCGCTGGAGCAGGCCGCCCCGTTTGCGCCGATTCGCGTCCGTCGTTCCGCCGAGGAGAGGAGAGAGGAATGGACCGCCCGCTCCGCCTGATCACCACGAGCCCGGTCGACCGGCTGGCGCGCACCGTCGAGGCGCTGCTGGTCGTCGCGTCGCAGCCGCTCTCGGTCGACGAGCTCGCCGAGGCAGCTAACGACGACTCCGAACGGATCGAGACCGCGCTCGGGCTGCTGGGCGAGCGCTACGCCGAAGGCCGCAGCGGGATCGTGCTCGAGCACGTCGCCGGCGGCTGGGCCTTCCGCGCCTCGCGTGAGGCGGCCGAGGCCTGCGGGCGCCTGTTCGAGCGGCCAGTCGAGCGCGGGCTCTCGGCAGCGGCACTGGAGACGCTGGCGATCGTGGCCTACCTGGGGCCGGTCAGCCGGCCGGAGATCGCTCGCATTCGCGGTGTTGCTGCCGACTCGGTCGTCGCGGGTCTCGTCGAACGTGGGACTGATCGCCGAGTCCGGCCGCGAGGAAGGCGTCGGCGGCGCGGTGCGCTACAAGGCGACGCCGCTCTTCGAGCGCGTCTTCGGGCTCGACTCGCTCTCGGCCTTGCCGCGCCTGGACGATCTCGGCGAGAGCACGAACGAGATCCGCGAACGGCTCGAGTCCGTGGCGGAACGCCGCGGCGCCTAGAGCCGTTTGACGATCGCCTCGGCCTCGTCGCGCGTGAACGCGCGCAGCGTCTCGGTGTGCTCGGCGCCGTGGCGCTGGAGCTTCATCAGGATCTCGGCGGCGGTGTCGTCGTCGGGCGCCTCGAAGATCTCGACCACGTCGTAGCGGCCGAGCGTCACGTAGACGCCGACGAGCGAGCCGCCGGCCTCCTCGACGATGCGCTCGCCCTCCTCGACTCGCTCGCGCCAGGCGGGCAGGCCGGCGACGCCTTTCGACGTCCAACGCATCAGCGAGACGTAGTGCGGCACTACTTCCAGTGCGGCGGGTCGGCGTAGTCCGAGAGCCGCTCTCGCCGCCGCTGCGAGTGCCTCTGCTCCCAGGCCGTCGTCGCCCAGCTCGCGAGCGAGCACACGAGCACGGCAGTCCCCAGTAGCGCGGCGAACACGCGCGACCCGAAGCCGCTGAAGATCTTCACCGCGAACAGCACCGGCGCTCCGTAGAGCAGTGCCGCCATGCTCCCGGCGAGGACGCTCTTGGCCGGCAGCTCGAGCAGGGCGACGGTCTCGCGAAAGGACGGGCCGCCTGCCGCGACGCCGAACGCGACCGGCCGTAAGGCAAACCGGCGGTCGATGGCGCCGTCGTCCCAGTCGAACACCCGCCGTCCGTCGATCGCCATTTGCCGATCGTACGGTCGAGATACCGTCCTGTCCATGCGGTTGAACGCCTACCTCGCCCGAGCCGGAGTCGCCTCGCGGCGCGGCGCCGACGAGTTGATCAAGGCCGGCCGAGTGACCGTCAACGGCGAGCCGGGTCAGCTGAATACCTTCGTCCAGAGCCGCGACCGAGTCGAGCTGGACGGCGAACGCGTCGAACTGCAGCCGCTCGCCTACGTGCTCCTGCACAAGCCGGCCGGCGCCGTGACGACCGCGCGCGACCCGCAGGGCAGGCGCACCGTCGTCCAGCTCGTCGACCACCCCGCCCGGGTCGTCCCCGTCGGCCGGCTCGACGTCGACACGACCGGCGCGCTCCTGCTCACGAACGACGGTGAACTGGCTCACCGGCTCGCGCATCCGAGATACGAGGTCGAGAAGGTCTACGAGGCCGAGGTCGAGGGCGACCCGAGCGACGACGCGCTCGAACAGCTCCGCACCGGGATCGAGCTCGAGGACGGCCCGACCAGCACCGCAGAGGTCCGCCGCCTCGGCCCCAGTCTCGTCGAGCTAAGCATCCACGAAGGCCGCAAGCACCAGGTGAAGCGGATGCTCGCGGCCGTCGGGCACCCCGTCACGCGACTGCACCGCAGCCGCTACGCAGGGCTGACGCTCGAAGGGCTCGAGCCCGGCGCGTGGCGCGAGCTCGAGCCCTCCGAAGTGCAGCGTTTACTCGCCCGCTAGCGCGGCCGCCTGCGAGAGCAAGTCCTGACCATCGTGGATCAGCTGCTCACGGTGGCCGGTGGCGGTCCCGTTGAGCACTGCCCGCATCTGGTCGACGAGGCTGTCGCGTTGAGCGGTCAGCGACTGGATCGACTGCTCGGTCGACACGTACGTCGTGTCGTCCGCCTTGATCCCGTTGGTCGAGGCGACGATCAGCGAGTGCGCGAACGCGCCGTACGGCGCGTCGAGCTGCTTGTAGATGTTGCCGAGGTCGGTGAACGACTCGCCGTTGCCGCCCTTCGCGACCGACGGCGACAGCACCTGCGTGATCACGCGGCCGTCCGGCGTGTAGTCCGGCGTCAGGCCCGTCAGGGCGTCGACCGTCGGGACGATGTCGGTGTGGTCACTCCAGGTCGAGTCGTCGAGCCCGTCGCTGCGGACGCCGGGACCGACCATGCCCAGCCACGTCTGGCCGATGTCGTTGTGGTAGTCGCCGTGAATCCAGGCGAAGCCGTCGTTCAAGCAGCCCTGGCCCGTCGGACACGGACTGAACGTCTCGAAGAAGTAGTCCGGCTGGGAGAACATCGTGAACGACATCGTCCGCTGGGGATCCGTGTTGATCATGTGGATCGCCCTCAGCGTCGGAGCGTCGACGAGATACCTCGCGACCGGCGTCAACTGCGACGAGTCGATGTACGGGTCGAACGCCTTCAATCCGGCCGCCTTCTGCTCGAAGGCCCGCAGCGTCGGATTGAGGACGACGTTGCCGCTCGAATCGACCGCCTGCTGCTGCCCGTTGATGTAGAAGCTCGGGGCCGAGTCGAACGAGATGTCGTAGCCGCTGCCCGCGATCGTGTTGCCGAGCAGCCACTTCATGTTGTAGCCGACCTCGCCGACGAGCGGCCCGTTCTGCGTCGCGGGCGGCCAGGTGTTCGGGCCGTGCCACGTCGCCGGGTCGGTCGCGACCGTCGCGCCGTTCGTGACGTCGAAGATGCCGTGCTGCGGGTTGCCCGCCGCCTGGTTGTAGACGCAGGGCGTCGGATCCCCGTCGCAGCCCGTCGCCATCTGCCCGGCGAAGTGGTCGTTCTCGTCCGCCGTGACGACGAAGAGCGTGTTGCTCTTGTTGATGCCATCCGCCTCCATCCGGGCAGAGAACTTCCCGAAGGCGTCGTCGTAGCTCTTCAGCGCTGCGACATACGCCGCCTCGCCGGGCCCGTAGGCACCGCCGCCGGCGTGGTTGTCGTGCGTGTCCGAGATGTACGCGTACGTGACCGGGACGCCGGATTCCTGCATCTGCGCCACATACCCGAGCGTGGTGGCCGCGGGCATGCTGTCGAAGCCCGGGAAGCCCGGCTGCCCGAATGGATCGGTGATCGGATTGCCGTTGAGGTCGTTGACGGCGGCCGAATGCGTCGGCGTGATCGCCGGGTCGACGTACTTCGCGCCGAAGAGGGCCTTGAAGCCGAAGTACCCGCCCGGCTCGTCGGGAAGCGCATCGGTCTGCGCGTGCGGCGCTCCGAACTGGCTGTTGCAGACGCTCGATCCCGCGTTGCCGCAGTGGACGGCGATGCCGACGAAGTCCGTCTGCGCGAGGGCGCGGCCCGCGGTCCCCGAAGGTGCGAGCTGCGAGCCCTTGCCTTCGAGCCACTCCGGCGAGCCCTCGCCGAAGATGGTCGTCATGTCGCCCGATCCGTCCACGCGGATCACCTGGGCGCCGCTCGGATGGGCTGCGGCGAGCGGGCTGATGGTCAGCCCGGTGCCGCCCGCGCCGGCGGTGCCGACGGCCACGACCGAGACGAACTCGCTGTTGTCGACCTGGATCCGCTGACCCGCGGCGAAGCCGCTGACGCTCGCGACCTTGATGTTCGTCGCCCCGGCCGCCGCGGCCGCGGCCAGCGAGGTCGCGGGAGTGATCACGGCGTTGTTGTTCTCGAGCACCGTGTTGGCCATGGAGACGTTTCCGACGTCGCAGCCGTCACGCGTGTACGAGACCCACGGCGCGGGCGTCGTCTTCTGCCCGTCCGTGATCATGTTCGGGTGGGTGTCGAACGGCGCCGCAACCTCTGAGTTCCAGTACTTGAAGGCCGAGGTGAAGGTCGGAAGCCCCGTCGACTGGTTGTAGTAGTCGTACGAGTTCGAGACCGTCACGCCCTGCCGGTCCGGATAGAGGCCGGTCAGCGAGCTCAGGATCCCGCCAGCCGTGTGCGAGATCAGGATCGTGTAGTGCTTGTTCATGAGCGTGCCGTTGTCCTGGAGGAAGTTCTTCAGGTTCGGCATGAACTCGAGATCCGAAGGGACGTTGGGGTTGTCCCTCCTGAGATGCACGTTGTCGAACTGCAGGTAGATGAC
>CAVYZH010000006.1:0-52000 GCA_963772975.1 uncultured Actinomycetes bacterium | reverse complement strand
CTCGCTGCGGTGTCGACGGCCATCCGGGGCAGGATACTGGCCGGTCCCGTGCGAATCGTCGTCGACGTCAGCCCGCTTGCCCGCCCCCGCACCGGGATCGGGAACTACATCCGCGGCATGGTGGCGGGCCTCGCCGAGGCCGCCGGCGGCGAGCACGAGCTGGTCGCGTTCGGGCCGTCGGGACCGAAGGGGCGGAGCGGATCGAGGAGGCGCTGGCCGGGCTCGACGTCGAGGTGCGGACGCCGCTGATCCCGCACGCGCTGCGGATGGCCTGGAGCCGCAGCGGCCGGCCGACGGTCGAGCGGCTCGTCGGGGGGCTCGACGTCTTCCACTTCTCGGACTGGATGTATCCCGCGCAGCGGCGCGGCCTGCGGGCGACGACGATCCACGACCTCGTGCCGCTGCGCTTCCCGGAGTGGGTCGAGCCCGAGACGGTGCGCCTGCACGGGCCGAAGTACGAGAACGCCGCGGCGACGTGCGACCGGATCTTCGCCAACTCGAGCTTCACCGCCTGGGAGGTGGTGGAGCGGCTCGGCGTCCCCGAGGAGCGGGTGCGCGTCGCCTATCCCGGAATCGACCCGCGCTTCTCGCCCGAGGGCGAGGCGGCCGACCTGGGCGGCCCGTACGTGCTCGCGGTCTCGACGCTCGAGCCGCGGAAGAACCTGCCGGCGCTCGTGTCCGCCTTCGCAGTCTTGCGTGAGCGCCATCCGGAGCTGACGCTCGCGCTCGCCGGGCTCGAGGGCTGGGAGCAGGAGCCGCTGGCCGCCGAGGGCGTGCGCCTGCTCGGCTTCGTCTCCGACGACGAGCTGGCACGGCTCTACCGCGGCGCGTCGGTCTTCGCCTACCCCTCGCGCTTCGAGGGCTTCGGGATCCCGGTCGTCGAGGCGCTGGCGAGCGGCGTTCCCGCGGTGGTCTCGTCGCATCCGTCGCTGGACGAAGCGAGCGGTGACGTCGCGCCTGCGCGCCGACCCCGACGACCCGGAGGACTTCGCCGATGCGCTCGAGCAGGCGCTCGACGAGCCGCGCGGAACGGGCGTCGAGCACGCCTCACGCTTCACCTGGCGCGCGTGCGGCGAGGCCGTGCTGGCCGGGTACCTAGACTCATCTGCGTGGCACCGCTGAGGGTCGGAATGGACGTCTCCGCGCTCGCGCTCACGCGGGCCGGCACTGCCCGCCACATCCGCTCGCTGCTGGCCGCGCTCGAGGCCGAGGACGTGGACGTTCGCCGCTACGCGCTCGGCGGCTCGTCGCGCGCGCTCGTGCCCGTGCGCGACCTCGGCTGGTACTTGGCCGCGCTGCCGGCGAAGGCGCGGCGGGACGGCGTGGACGTCCTGCACTGCCCGACCCAGCGCGCGCCGGTGCGCTCGCGCGTGCCGCTGGTCGTCACCTTCCACGACCTCGCCGTCCTGCGGCACCCGGAGACCTTCAACCGCTGGACCCGGACGTACTCGCGCGCCCTGCTGCCCCGCGTCGTGCGGGCGGCGAGCCGGTTGATCGCGGTCTCCGAGTTCACCAAGCGCGAGCTGCTCGAACTGCTCGACGTGCCCGAGGAGAAGGTGCGCGTGATCCCGAACGCGGTCGGCCCGCAGTTCTCGCCTGACGGCGAGTCCGCGCCGGGCGACTACGTGCTCGCGGTCTCGACGCTCGAGCCGCGCAAGAACCTGCCGCGCCTCGTCGAGGCCTACCGCCGCGCAGGCCTGAACGGCCTGCCGCTGCTCGTCGCCGGCGCGCCCGGCTGGGGCGGCGTGCGGGTGGAAGGCGACGGCGTCCGCTGGCTCGGCGAGGTCGACGACGACGAGCTGGCCCGGCTCTACCGCGGCGCGCGGGCCGTGGCCTACGTCTCGCTCTACGAGGGCTTCGGCCTCCCGGTCCTGGAGGCGATGGCCTGCGGCGCGCCGGTCGTCGCCGCGCGCACCGGGGCGCTGGAGGAGGTCGCCGGCGGCGCGGCCGTGCTCGTCGACCCGCTCGATTCGGACGCGATCGCGGCCGGCCTCGCCGAGGCGATCGACCGGCGCGAGGAGCTGCGGCCCCTCGGCCTCGAGCGGGCGCGCGCCTTCGACTGGCACGAGGTGGCGCGCGAGACGGTCGCCGTGTACCGCGAAGCCGCGGCATGAGCGCCCCGCTCGTCGTGATCGACGCCGACGTGCTCGGCCGGCAGCGCACGGGCGACGAGACGTACGTCCGCTCCCTGCTCCGCGAGCTCGCCGCGGCCTCGCCGAGCGACCTGCGGCTGGCGGCGATCACCCGCCGCCCCGACCTCGTCCCCGCCGGGATCGAGCCGGTCGAGCTGCCCGCGCGCAGCCAGGTGGCGCGCATGGCGGTCTCCGTCCCGCGCCTGCTGCGCCGCCTTCGCCCCTGCGCTGGCGCACTTCGTGCACGCGCTCCCGCTCTGGTGCCCCTGCCCGGCCGTGGTCACGATCCAGGACCTCTCCTTCGAGCGCGACCCGTCGGTGATGGGCACCCGCGACCGGTTGATCTTCCGCGCAGCCGTACCCCGCGCCGCCCGGCGCGCCGCGCGGGTGCTCGCGATCTCGGAGCTCACCAAGCGCGACCTGGTCGAGCTCTACGGGATCCCCGAGCAGAAGATCACCGTCACGCCGCTCGCCGCCGACCCGGCCTTCGGCCCCGACGGCCCCTCGCCCGACGGCGAGCCGTACGCGCTCTTCGTCGGCGCGCTGCAGCCGCGCAAGGAGGCGACGACCGCGATCGAGGCGCTGTCGCTGATCGGCGAGGGCGCACCGAGGCTCGTGCTCGTCGGCCCCGACAAGGGCGGCCGCGCCGAGGCCGAGGCGACGGCAGCACGGCTCGGCGTTCCCGTCGAGCTGCGCGGCCACGTCCCGCAGGACGAGCTCGCCGCGCTCTACCGCGGCGCGGCCTGCCTCGTCTTCCCCAGCCGCTACGAGGGCTTCGGCCTGCCCCTGCTCGAGGCGATGGCCTCCGGCACGCCCGTCGTCGCCACCGCCGCCGGCGCGCTGCCCGAGGTCGCCGGCGAGGCCGCGATCCTGGTCGAGCCGGGCAACGCCGTCGCGCTCGCCGGCGGGATCGAGCGCGCCATCGCCGACCACGAGCGCCTGCGCGAGGCCGGCCTTGCCCGCGCGGCTGCCTACTCGTGGGCCGAGACCGCCCGCCGGACGCTCGAGGTCTACCGGGAGCTGCTCGCGTGAAGACGGCCGCGGTCGTGATCTGGACGCCGGGCGATCCCGACCCCGGCCCGTGCCTCGACTCGCTCGCGCCGCAGGTGGACGAGCTGGTGCTGACGGTCAATCCCGGCGGCTCGCCGTCGACCGCGGGAGGCGCAAGGTGATCGCCAACGAGCGCACGCTCGGCTTCGGCGCGAACATCAACCGCGGCGTGGCGGCCACGAGCGCGCCGTACGTGATCGCCTCGAACTCCGACATCGAGGTCACGCCCGGAGCGGTCGCCGAGCTGACCGGCTTCGCCGACGCCCACCCGCGGTGCGGGATCGCCGCGCCGCAGCTCCGGTACCCGGACGGCCGCTGGCAGCCGTCGCGCCGCAGCTTCCCGACGGTCCGCGGCACGCTCGTCCGCCGCACGCCGCTTACGGCGCGTCTCCATCCCGAGGAGCGCCAGCGGCAGCACTACCTGCTCGACGAGCGGCCGACCGAGCCGGCGGAGTCCGACTGGTTCCTCGGCGCGTTCTTGCTCCTGCGGCGCGAGATGCTCGACGAGCTCGGCGGGCTCGACGAGGGCTACCACCTCTACGGCGACGACATCGACCTCGCCTACCGCGCCCGCAAGGCCGGCTGGGAGCGCTGGTACGTGCCGGAGGCGAGTCGTGGTCCACCACCACCAGGCCGTCACCGACCGCCGCTTCTTCACCCGCCGGACGATCTGGCACTGGCGCAGCATCGCTCCGCTTCGTTCGCAAGCACCCGGAGAGCCTGCGCGCCCTCTGAGTACGCTTGCGGCCATGGCGCAGGCGCAGGGTGTCAACGTTGTCGGCTTCTTCCGCGCCGAGTTCGGACAGGGGGAAGCAGCCCGCCGCGTAGTCGATGCGGTCCGCAAGGCCGGCCTTCCCTTCTCGACGATCACGTACGACCGGGTTCCCCACCGCCAGGAGCATCCGTTCGAGGTCGACGGCGAGGCCCGCTACCCAACTAACATCCTCTGCCTGAACGCCGAGCACCTGCTGCAGTTCGTCCAGGACGGCGGCAGCGCAGTGCTGCGGCGGCGCTCATCGGCGGGACTCTGGTTCTGGGAAGGCAGCCGCCTTCCGCGCGAACTGCGGCCGGCGCTCGACCTCGTCGACGAGATCTGGGTCGCGAGCGACTTCGTGGGGCAGGCGCTGGCGGCGGAGACCTCGAAGCCGATGTGACCTTCCCGCTGCCGGTGCTGGTCGCCAGAGCCGCCCGCGCTGACGCGCGCCGACCTCGGCCTCCCCGAAGACGCGTTCGTCTTCCTGTTCGTTTTCGACTTCTTCAGCACGTCGAGCGAAAGAACCCGCTCGGCCTGATCGACGCGTTCATGCGAGCCTTCCCGCAGCCCGGCCGCGCAGTCCTGTACCTCAAGAGCATCAACGGCGACCGCGCGTCGGCCGAGCTGCGACGCGTGCAGGACGCCGTACGAGGCCGGCCGGACATCGTGCTCTCGGACGGTTACGTCGAGGGCGAGCGGCTGACCGCACTGACGGCTCGGTGCGACTGCTACGTCTCGCTGCACCGGAGCGAAGGATTCGGCCTGACGATCGCCGAGGCCATGGCCTTCGGCAAGCCGGCGATCGCAACCGCGTACTCGGGCAACCTCGCGTTCATGGATGCGGAGTCGAGTTATCTCGTGCCGTACACGCTCACCGCCCTCGAGCACTCTGTCGGTCCGTATCCGGCGGGCACCGTTTGGGCCGAACCTGATCTCGATGCGGCCGCCGACCTGCTGCGCGAGGTGTTCGACGACCCGGAAGGGGCACGAGCACGCGGTGAGCCGGGCGCGCCGCGGTGGCAGAGCGGCAGTCGGTCGATCGCGCGGCGGATTTCGTCGCGTCCCGCATGCCGGAACTGGAGCGCCTGGCACACGAGCGGGCGACGCGCGAGACCTACGGCCGCGCGCTTCCGGGTTCCTCGCCGAAGGGCCGAGCGTCTCGTGGGACGCACCGTCGCGCACCGGACGCCTCGGCCGGCTCTACCGGCGTGCGCTGGTACGGCTCCTGCGCCCGTACCTCGTCCGCCAGCGCGAGCTCGAGACGCTCCTCGCGGCTGGGATCGAGGAGCTCGAGCGCTCCCGCGACCGGCTCGAGGAGTCCGTGCGCACGGTCCAGGCCCAATACGGGCAGCGGCTCGAGCGGCTCGACGAGCAGATCGCGCAGCTCAGCTCCGAGCTCTACGCGAAGCCGTTCGAAGCCTCCGTCGGCGACGCCGCGACCGGCGATAGCCCCTACGACGCCTTCGAGGAGATCTTCCGAGGGTCCGAGGAGCGCGTGCGCGATCTCCTCGAGCCCTACGTGCCGCTACTCCGTGACCACGGGCCGGTCCTGGACGTCGGCTGCGGGCGAGGCGAGCTGCTGGAGCTGCTCCAAGAAGCCGGAGTCGAGGCCAGAGGGGTCGACGTCGACGACGGCATGGTCGCACGGTGCCGCAGGAAGGGCCTCGACGTGGAGCTCGCCGACGCCGTCGCATACCTTGAGCGCCAGGAGCCGGCAAGTCTCGGCGCGATCGTCGCGTCACACGTGATCGAGCATCTGCCCTACGAGGAGCTCCAGCGGCTGTTCGAGCTCGCGCGGCGCTCCCTCGCGCCAGGCGGCGCTCCTCGTCGCCGAGACCATCAACGTGCACGCGCTCTCGGCGTTCAAGACCTTTTGGACAGACCCGAGCCACCGCGCGCCGATCTTCCCCGAGGTCGCGCACGCGCTCGCGATGATTCACGGCTTCGCTCAAGCGCGGAGATCATCTTCCCGCGCGGCGGCGGCGACCCGGAGGTCGACGTCGACGAGGCCACGGAGTACGCGCTCGTCGCGCGGACCGGCTGACGGTCAGCCCCGAGGCCGGAAGACCAACCGCCTGAAGCGGATCCCCAACTGGCGCGTGTCCTTGTTGCCAAGAACCTTCGCCGGAACCGCGGTCGGCGAGATCGAGAAGTTCACAATGCAGCGCCGGTCCTGCGGCGAGAGCGGAACGGTAAGCAGGCGCTTCGCGCCCGGAGGTACCACGATCCGGCCAACTACCGCTCCTGTCGCGCCTCGGCCACGACTGCGACCGGGCGCGGATGGAGCAGTCGGTAGCCGGCGAGGCTCACGACGAGGGTGCCGCCCGCACACGGGTATCGGGTGTACTGCACCGTCGGCCCCGAGAAGCCGTCCGGGTAGATCCCGGACGTCGGCTCCCGCGAGCCGGACTGGGTTGTCCACTCGATAGAGCGTCATCCCGGTTCCTTGGTCGGTTGCAAGGGCACGGCCGGCGATGGTCATCGACCGGTCGACGAGCACGTACTTGGCCCGCAGAGGCGTTCCGTCCGCGTGGCGGAGGGATGCGCTGGCAGGGGTCGAGCGACGATCGTCTCCTGCGGCAGACCATCAGGGGGCCCGTGGATGTTGTAGACCGGCCCCACGCTGCGGTTGAAGAACTCGTTGTCCCAGAGCGCGACGAAGTTCAGACCTCGGCGCTCCCGTCCAGATCGCGGCCACCTCCGGCTGCGTCCCGACCGCATGGTCGATCCAGTTCACGCGGAGCCTGGACCCCTCCGACCCGTGAGTCTCGCGAGGCCTGGCTCGTCGTGCCCTTCCACCGGCGAGTTCGCCCAGGCCAGGTAGACGAGCACGACCGCCGGCGCAAGCAGCGCCAAGCGCGGGCGGAAGCAGCAAGAAGAGCAAGCCCGCGACGCATGGCTGCCAGACTATCGACCGCTCGAAGCTGCCGCGGCGTCAACCATGCCGCGCACCATCAAGCGCCCAGAGCGGAAGCAGCCCGAATGCGTTCGAGACGGCGCGCGGCTGCCGATGAACGAGTGTAGGGGACGGCGCCGACGAGCGTGGCCGCGACGAGGCCGCACACGGCCGTCGGCAGCGAAGCGACCCCGGTATACGGCCGCACGCCCAGGCGGAGAGCGCGATCAGGAACAGCGGCTCGAGATAGAAGACGTTCCGCTCGAGGATCTGCCGCCCGAAGGGCTCGCCGCGAAGGCCGCGACCTCGGCCAGCAGCCAGACCGTGGCCGAGAGCGCGACCGACGGCGAACACGCTCACCTCCGGCGTGGGCGGGCGTGCGTCTGAGCGCGACGAACACGAGGAGAAGGAACGCCGCGAACGGCAGCACGCCCCACCGCAAGTCGAGCTCGCCGAGGTGGTAGAGGAACCAGCGGCCGACGTCGCGCACGGAATAGCGTCGAGCTGGTCAGCGACCGAGTAGCCGCCGAGCACCGCGCGTCGAGAACGTCTTGCCCTCTGATCCCAACCTCGATGACGAAGAAGCCGCCGGCGCCGCAGCCAGCGTCAGCCACGTGACCCGAAGGCCGGCGCCTCTCGCCTAGACGCCGCCGAGCGAACGGCCTCGTCCGCTCGCCGCCTCGAGCAGAACGAGCAGGACGATCGCCGTCACGAGCGCGGGCAGGAGCACGACGCGCCCTGGTTCCGCGTCAGGTAGGCGACGAAGCTGAGCCCAACCGCCGCGAGCTGGCGCAGATCGTCGGCCGCTCGAGCGCCAGCACGACCGCCAGCACCCAGAAGAGGAACACCGGCAGAAGGCGTTCTCGGTCATGATCACGCTCGTGTAGACCATCGCCGGAAGTGCGAGCGTGAGCACCGCCGCGCCGACGCAGCCAGTGCTTTCCGGCCAGTCGGCGGGCGAGCAGGTAGACCGGAATCGGCAGCGAGCGACATGCACAAGCGAGTTGATGACCTTGGCCGCCGCATACGCCGTCGGTGACGTTCTGGAACAGCGCGCCAGGCAGGCGAGATGAGGATGGGATAGACGACCCCGAAACCGCCGGCGCCGGGACCGGGACCTCGCGGACCGCAAAGTGGCCGGTCGCCGCGAAGCTCTTCGCAAGCTCCGAGTACAGGAGCTCGTCCTGGAAGATCCAGGGCGACGGATCGTGAACGCCAACACCGCGCGGACAGCGCACGATGTGCCGACCAGAGCCGTGAGCCAGGCCCAGACGGGAACCGCGGCCACGAGCTCGGTCGCCCATGACCTCGCCCGCTCCGTCAGGGGCGCCGGGAAGGCAGCCGTCTCCCCCCGCTCAGCCGCCACGGCCGTCTCGCTCGAGGTCGGACGCCACCATCAGCTCGACGAGCCGGTCGAACGAGACCTCCGGCTCCCAGCCGAGCTTCGTCGCGGGCGCGTGACGCATCACCGATCAGGTGGTCCACCTCGGCCGGGCGCAGGAGCGTCGGATCGATGACGACGCGGTCGTCCTGTTCGAGCTCCGCGACGACGAAGGCCCGGTCGACGAACTCCTGGACGGAGTGCTCCACCCCGGTGGCGACGACGTAATCGCGCGGCTCGTCTTGCTGGAGCATCAGCCACATCGCCCGCACGTAGTCGCCGGCGAAGCCCCAGTCACGCCTGGCCTCCGTGTTCCCGAGCCGGAGCTCCTCGGCAAGACCGAGCTTGATGCGGGCCACACCGTCGCTGATCTTCCGCGTCACGAACTCGAGCCCGCGCCGTGGGCTCTCGTGGTTGAAGAGGATCCCGGACACCGCGAACAGGTCGTAGGACTCGCGGTAGTTGACCGTGATGTGGTGTGCATAGGCCTTGGCAACCCCGTACGGCGAGCGCGGATGGAACGGAGTCATCTCGTTCTGCGGCACTTCCCGCACCTTCCCGAACATCTCCGAGGAAGACGCCTGGTAGAGGCGGATCTCCGGGTCGATCGCGCGAATCGCCTCGAGCACCCGCGTCACCCCCACTGCCGTGAACTCCGCGGTAAGGACGGGTTGATTCCACGACGTGGGCACGAAGCTCTGGGCCGCGAGGTTGTAGACCTCCGTCGGCTCCGCAACGCGCAGGGCTTCTTCGAGCGAGTGCGCGTCGAGCAGGTCGCCTTGCACGAGCGTGATCCGATCGACGAGGTGCGCGATGCGCTCGACGTTCTCGGTCGAGGCACGCCGCGTCATGCCGAAGACCGCGTACCCCTGCTCGAGCAGAAGCTCGGCCAGATACGAGCCGTCCTGGCCCGTGACTCCCGTGATAAGCGCGCGCCGGTCGCGGCTCATCGGGCGGTTGTCCTCTCTTCCTGCACGGACACTCGAGCGTAGTCGAGCGTCTCGGCCAAGGTCCGCTCCAACGGAAGCTCCGGCTTCCAGCCGGTGGCGAGCGCCAGCCGAGCCGCATCGCCCTGCTGGACCGGGATGTCGGCTGTTCGTCTCGCGCTCGGGATCGGCCTCGACCGTGATCGGGCTGCGAGCGAACGAAAGGAGCAGCTCGACGACCTCGGCAAGGCGCACGGCGACCCCGGAAGAGACGTTGTACGTCCCCGCCGGCACCCCCCGGTCAAGAAGGAGCCGGTAGGCGCGGCAGACGTCACGCACGTCGGTGAAATCCCGACGGACATCCAGGTCGCCGACCCGTAGCGCTCCGCCTCCCGCCTCTTCGAGCCGCGCCACCTGCGCCGCCCACGAGCCGACCGCGAAGGCCTCGGCCTGCCCGGGTCCGATGTGGCTGAACGAGCGGACGACCACAGCGTCGACCGCGTGGACACGGCGGGCACGATCGACCGCCAGCTCGGCCGCGGCCTTGGACGCGGCGTAGGGCGAGAGGGGCTGAACCGGGGCGTCTTCCGGCGTCGGGAAGACGGAGGCGCGACCGTAGACATCGCCGGTCGACACGACCAGCACTCGGGCCTCCGGGGACTCCGAGGCAACCGCCGAGAGCACGTTCACGGTTCCGACCGCGTTCACCAGCCAGACGTTTCCCTCGTCCTCCCAGCTCGAAGCCACGGAGGACTGCGCCGCGAGGTGGACCACGGCGGCGGGCTGCGCGCGGCGCACGTCTCGGGCCACAGCGGCGACTTCGGTGACGTCCGCCTCGAGAGGCACCGCGTCGTCGCCGAGCTCGGCGAGCAGGTGCTTGCCGACGAAACCATGCGCGCCGGTGATGAGCGTTCGCGAGGACGTCATGGAAGCTTCAGATCGTGCAGCCGTTCCGAGCGGCGGCTCAGCCCCCGCGACGCCCAAGGCTAACGGTCAGCCGCACCCGCAGGTCGCCTGCGAGCATCGCATGCGGAGCGGGACGCTGCGAGACGACCCGCCCCCGCGACACGCGCGAACGAACGTGGCGAATCGCCCCGACGACGCAGCCCGCACGTCGGATCGAGGCCTTCGCGACACGCAGCCGTACGTGGACGACGGAGGGGACACGGCATGTCTTGGGTGGCGGTGGAGGCGGAGGGGGGGAGGCGGTGGGTGGTGGTGGCGGCGGAGGCGCGACGCTGACGAACGAGCGAACCTCACTCTCCGGGTTCCAGTCCCAGGCGTACAGCCGCACCTTCCAGTAGTAGGTGCCGGGTGTAAACGGCCCGGCCGTGACGGCTTGAGGGCAAAGCTCCATCGACTCGCAGTAATCGCCGTGCTGGAAGACGACGTCCACGAACCCGGGATCGGTGGCGACGGCCATCACCTGATCCTCGCCGAAGGGGTGGTAGAACGGGTTCTGCCACGTGAAGTCGACTGTGGCGGTGCTAGCGACGCTCGCGCCGTCGCCCGGTGCACTGAGCACGATGCCGCCGTCTGCGGCAGCGCCGGCCGGTGCAGCCAGAGCCGCTGCGGCGACCAACACCACGGTTTGTGCCCGCATGGACAAAGTATTGCCGTCGATCGTTAAGGAAGCTTCAAGACCGCCGCCAGGTGCGCTCGTGTAGCTTCGCCCGCGTGGTCGGAATCAGCCTGCTGACGCTGGTCCCCGGGGTTCTCGGAGGCTCCGAGCGGTACGCGCGGGAGCTCGTCCGCGGCTTGGCGCGGGTGGGCGAGCTCGAGTACCGCGTGCTGACGCCGAGCATCGCGCCCGACGCGGCCGACGGCCTTCCGAGCAGGACGATTCACAGCTACCGGGCGAGCCGTTCGACGGTGGGCCGGATCGCGGCGATGTCGCTTGCGCTGGCGGTGCCCGGCCCGATCAGGCGCGAGGCCGGCGCCGGCGAGCTGCGGTGCGTCCACTACGCGCTTACGACGAGCGATCCCGCCGCTCGGCGCTCCGGCGGTCGTGACGCTGCAGGACTTGCAGCACGAGCTGTTTCCGCACTTCTTCAGCCGAGCCGAGCGCGTGTACCGGCGCATGCTCTACCACGGAGCGGTCGGCCGGAGCCGGCTGCTGATCGTGCCGACAGAGCACACGAAAGAGACCGTGATCGAGCGGCTGGGCGTGGAACCAGCGCGAATCCGGGTGATCCCATACGGGGTCGACCATCAGCGCTTCGCGCCCTCAGCCAGAACGCGCCGAGGCCGTTCGTCGTCTACCCCGCCAACCGCTGGCCGCACAAGAACCACGACCGCCTGTTCGAAGCCTTCGCGATGATGCGGCTCGAGCGGCCCGACCTCAGGCTCGTCCTGACCGGCTCCGGCCACGACTCCGAGGCGCCGCCGGGAGTCGAGGTCCGCGGCTATGTCTCCGACGACGAGCTGGCCGAGCTATACGCGACTGCTTCGGCCCTCGTCTTCCCCAGCCTCTACGAAGGCTTTGGCCTGCCGCCGCTCGAGGCGATGGCGTCCGGCTGCCCCGCGGCCGTCGCGAGGGCAGGCTCGCTGCCAGAGGTATGCGGCGACGCCGCCCGGTACTTCGATCCGACCTCGCCGGCAGAGATTGCGCAGGCCGTCCTGCGACGTCCTCGCGAGCCCGGAGGATTGGTCGGCGCGAGGCATACGCCGGGCCGCCGAGTTCACGTGGGACCGCGCCGCGCGCGCGCACGAAGCGGTCTACCGCGAGCTGGCCTCCGAGGGCTCCTGATCGTCGTCGACCCGGTGCTCGAGCAGCGCCAGGCGCTGCGCCAGGATCATGTTCTGCTCCGACAGCTTGGAGATAACCGTCGAGTAGTGCAGAAGCAGGAGCAGCACGAAGAACGACGCGAGCACGAACAGGGCCGAGGGTGGGTATGAGATGCCGACCAGGCTCGCAAGTTGCTCGAGCGCGCCGCGCCAGATCGCCAGGACGAGGATCACGAGACCGGTGAGCAGCCACAGCAGGGCGTAGCGCTCCTGTCAGCCGCCGGCTGCGAATCAGCTCGAAGATCACGAGCAGCAGGATCACCGCCGCGATCGCCGCGACGATCGAGACCTTGAGTGGGGTCATGTGTTCCTCCAACGGAGACGAGTAACGGCGGAAGAGGCCGATGAACAGCGCCAGGACGACCTTGATCATGTAGTAGCCGGCACGCAGGGTCGTGATCGAGGAACTGCCGCCCTCCCGGATCCGCATCACCACCGGCACCTCCACCATCGTCAGGCCGCTACGCGAGAGAACCACGGTGGCCTCGACCTCCGGGTAGTCATGCGGGTAGTCGGTGGCGAAGAGCTCGGATCGCGTGCTTGTTGGCGGCGCGGAAGCCGGAGGTCGTGTCGGTGACCTGCTGGCGCATCATGCAGCGAGACGACCGCCGCGAAGAAGCGGATCCCGAGCCGCCGCGCAGGCGTTCCGCGATAGCCGCCGCCCTCGGCGAAACGCGTGCCGACGACGAGGTCTGCGCGGCCGTCGAGGATCGGCTCGATCAGGCGGCCGATCTCGCTTGGGTCGTGCTGTCCGTCGGCGTCGACCTGCACGGCGAGGTCGAAGCTCCGGTCCCGCGCAAACTGATATCCGGTCTGAACAGCGCCGCCGATGCCCAGGTTGAACGGAGAGCTTGACCACCGTCGCCCCAGCGGCCCGCGCCGCTTGGGCGGTCCCGTCCGCCGAGCCGTCGTCGATCACGACGATCTCGAAGTCCCGCTCGACCGCGGCGATCTCGCGCACGACTGCGCCGACGGACTGCTCCTCGTTGTAGGCCGGCACGATCGCCAGGCAGCGCAAGCCGACAGCGCGCTGCGCCCTGGGCTCAACGGTCTGGGAGACCAGCTCGCTCACGAGCGCTTCTGAGAGTAGCCGGTGACCTCCTCGTAGGCCGCCATCAGCCTGTCGACGACGAGCTGCCAGCCATGGTGTCGCTCGACCCAGTCCCGCCCCGCGGCGCCGAGCTCGGCCCGTGCCTCCTTGTCGCGCGCGAGCCGGCGCAGCTCCCGGTAGATCTGCTCCGGCGTCCGCACGTCGACGATCGGCGGCAGCTCCGGGAAACACCACTCGTGCAGTCGACGGGTCGAACGCCATCAACACCGGCGTCCCACAGGCCATCGCCTCGGGCGCGACGGCACCGAAGGTGCCGATCAGGAACTGGTCGAGGACGACGTCCGCGGCCCGATATGCGTCGATCAGCCTCAGCTTCGGCAGAGGCTCGAGCCAGCGGACGTTCCGCTCGATGCCGAGCTCGGCGACCAGGCTTCGGCTGCGGCCGACCTCGAGCCCCCAGTCGTTCAGCAGCAGCAGGGCGTTCGGCCGATCGTGCCGCACGAGCTCGGCGAACGCGCGCAGCATTCGGTCGCTGCCCTTGACCGCCCAGTCGTGGCGCGAGGGAGAGATCGCAACGAAGTCCCAGCCCTCTGCCTCGAGCTGCCGTCCGAGCTCCGACGGACCGGGGCGGTACTTCGTCTCGTCCACGGGATGCGGGATGAAGACGTAGTCGTCCGCTCCCAGCCCCAGCCGGTGTGCGGAGGCGACGACGTCGGGGTTCGTGATGATCACCTTGCCAGCGCGGCGGTAGGACAGGCTGAGCAGCCGGCCGTACCAGTCGTCCTGGAACGGCAGCTCTCGCATCGTCCCGTGCTCGAACGCGACGAACGGGCTCCGTCCGGTGAGCAGCAGCAGGATCGGATGGATGCCGTAGGCATGGACGATGTCGTAGGACTCGAAGAGGCGGCCGGCCGGCCCGAACAGCCGCTCGAGGTGGTTGAGCCACGCGCCGGCCCGAAGCACATCCGTCGGGTGCAGCGAGAAACCGGCTGCCGACCGGCGTAGCGAGGCGTAGCGGCCAAGCAGCCAGGGAGCGTCCCGCATCAGGTCGAAGCGAGTCCCCAGCCAGGATTCGTGCGAGTTCGTCGGATCCCACGGCCGGGGTGAGAGCACCCATTCGGGGCGGCGCCAGCCCACCGCAGCGGCCCGCTCCATCAACGGCGCCTCCGGATCGCCGCCGTTCCAGTCGATCGGCGCGTCCTCCCATTCGGGCTGGCTGATCATGTGCCACTCGTCGCAGAGGGCGTCCGCCTCGACCCCCACGCGCCGGAGCAGCTTCGCGTTCAAGTAGCCGTTGTTGGCCACGTTCCCGACGTGGAGTACGCGCAGGGGACGGCTCATCGCTCCACTACGCTTTGCACGTGGCTGCCGAATCCGCGAGCCCGCCGACGGCCCCGGAGACAAGCCACTTCCTCGGGCTCGCCAAGCAGACGCTCGTCTACGGGCTGAGCGGCGTCGCCATCCAGGCGGTCGGCGTGATCACGCTCCCGATCTACGGCCACCTCTTCTCGCAGGCGGAGTTCGGGCTGCTCGAGCTGGCGACCGTGCTCACGGCGGTGGCGCTCGCCCTGATCGACGCCGGCTTCGCGTCGGCCGCCCAGCGGAGCTTCTACGACTACACCGACGAGCAGCGCGCGGCGCGCCGCGCTGTGATCTTCACCGCGATCGCCTTCACCAGCTGCCTCGCCGCGCTTGTCACTCTGGTCCTGCTCATCACGCGCAACGGCGTCTCCGACTGGCTCTTCGGCGGTCACGGGACCGGCCTCGTGGTGGCGGTCGCGATCTCGCTGCCGCTGATCAACGCGGCCAACTTCCTGCGCGAGACGATGAGGCTCCGTTTCCGCGCGTGGCATTACGTCGCCTCCTCGGCGCTCGCGTCGGTCGTCGCCGCCGGAGTCGGCGTCGTGGCGGTGGTCGTCTTCGACCGCGGGGTTACTGGTGTCTTCATCGGCCTGATCGTGGGCAATGCGCTCGCGGCAGCCTACGGGGCGATCGTCGTCCGCTCCGACCTCGGCACGCACTTCTCGCGGCCGGAGCTCACGAAGATGCTCCACTACGGCCTGCCGCTCGTCCCGGCCGGGCTCGCGCTCTGGGCGCTCGCCCTCGTCGACAGGATCATGCTGAAGAAGCTCGGCTCGCTGGAGGACGTCGGCCAGTACGCGGTCGCCAATCGGATCTCGAACGTGCTCCTGCTCGCGGTGACCGCCTTCGTGCTCGCCTTCGGGCCGTACGCGTTTGCCATGTACTCGGAGGACCGGGCGCTCGAGCTGCAGATTCGAGGCAAGACGCTGACGTACCTCGTCGTCTGCCTCTGCGTCGCCGGCCTGACGCTGGCCCTCTTCGCGAAGGAGGTGATCGAGTTGGTGGCACCCGGCTTCGGCGACGCCTACAAGGCCGTCGGGCTGCTGACGCTCTCGGTCGTCGCGTTCGGCGTCTCGACGGTGGTAATGGCGGGGATCTCGATCATGCGCCGGACCAAAGTGCTGGCCGTCCTCGCCGTGCTCGCGGCCACGCTCAACATCGGTCTCAACTTCGCCCTGATCCCGCCGTACGGGATGCTCGGCGCCGCGGTCGCCACGGTGGTCGCGTACATGGCGCTGACGCTGGCCCATTACCGAGTCGCCCAGCATTACTACGCGACGCCGTACGAGCCCGGGCGTGTTCTGACAGCGATCGCGCTCGCCACGGGGTTCGGGATCCTCGGCGTCGTGCCGCTCGGGCCTACCCCGGTCGCCGTAGCCGTCAAGCTGCTCGCGCTCGGCGCGTACGTCGTGCTCCTGCGGGTCTTCCGCGTCGTCGACCGCGACGAGGTCGCGCGAATGCGGTCGCTGCTCGGCGGCCTCGCCCGGCTGAGGGCCGCCCAGGCGTGAACGAGACCGCGCCACTCGTCAGCGCGATCATGCCGACCCACAACGGCGCGGCGTTCGTCGGCGAGACGATCGAGAGCATCCTCGGCCAAAGCTACGAGCGGCTCGAGCTCGTCGTCGTCGACGACGCCTCGAGCGACGGCACACCCGAGATCGTCGCCTCGTACGCCGAGCGGAATCCCGGCCGGATCGTGCTCGTCCGCGGCGAGGAACAGCTCGGACCCTGCCGCCGCCGAAACGACGCCATCGACCGCTCGAGCGGCCAGCTGATCGCCTGGATCGACCAGGACGACCTCTGGCTGCCGGACAAGACCCAGCGCCAGGTGGAGGTGTTGCGGGCACGCCCGGAGGTCGGGCTCGTCTACTCGGGGTACGAGGCCTTCGACTCGGAGACCGGTGAGACGATCCCGTGGCGCGACCGAAGCTCCGAGGCGGAGGGCGACGTGCTGGTGCCGCTGTTCGTGCAGGGCTGTTTCGTCGCCTCGCTTACGGCGCTCTTCCGCCGACAGGTGCTGACCCGCCGGCGCATGCGCCTCCGCGAGACCGACTTCTCCTTCGGGGACGACCACTACCTCTGGCTGGCCCTCGCTCTCGACTGGCGGGTGGCGCGGATCGATGACGTGCTTGCCCGCTACAGGCGCCACGCCGAAAACGAGAGCTCCCGCCTAGCCGGCACGAACTTCCATGAGAAGCGGCTTGCGCTCCTGCGCGACTTCCTCCAGGCCTTCCCCGAGGCGGGTGCCCGGCTCGGCGCTTGGCGGCGCCGTGGCCTTGCCGAGCAGCAGCTCAAGTCAGCGGCCTACGAGCGCCAGGTCGGGCACCGAGGAGGTTCAGCCGCCGCTATCGGGCGCGCCCTCGGCTCGGCGCCGCTCTATACGCTCCGCTCGCTCACGCGCCGATGACCCACCTCCACGACAGCTCGGAACGGCCCTGCGAGCGGACCGCTCGTTCACCCGAAAACCGAGTCGTGATCGGCTTCCACAAGGTCTTCTACGACTCGGGCGTCGAGTTACTTGCGCAAGACCGGGGCGGCTCAGACGTAGACGAGTCCGATCCCGTAACCGTCTTGGCCCAGCTCCGCGATCAGCTCCTCTGTCCGGTGGCGGCCCTTCAGCTCGTTCCAGAAGCGCGGCACGTCACCCGAGATCGAGGGAGTCTCGATGCCACGGCTCGCGCGGTAGTCCTCGTTGACGTCGTGCAGGAGGACGAGGCCGCCGCTGCGGACGAGCGGTGCATAGAGCTCGAAGTCCGCGCGCACTCCGTCGTAGGAGTGGTCGCCGTCGATGAAGAGCACATCAAGCGGCTCGTCTCCTAGCAGCTCACGCAACCTCGAAACCGTCGCTTCGGTGTGCGAGTCGCCGGCGATGCTGACGAGCCGTTGCCCTGGCCTTGCCAGGCGGGCGCGCAACGCCTGTGTGTGTGGTGCGATCGTGAGATCGATCGACACGATCAACGCGTCTGGCGCACTCGCCCGAGTCAACAGGTAGAGAGTCCCGCCAGCCGAGGTTCCGATCTCGCACACCCGCCGTGGCGACAAGGCTTGCACCCGCTCGAGCGCCGGCAGCAGCTCATCCAGCTTCTGTGAGGCTACGACTGGCGCTGCCTCAATACGCAGGTCGACAAGTTCGGCGCGGTTGAGTTCCAGCAGCCTTCCGTCCTGGTTCTGCCGGGCCAGTTCGCACGGGCCGCGCTCGTCGCGACCGGCCTCGGCGAATGCTCTGCCGCT
This sequence comes from uncultured Actinomycetes bacterium, assembly GCA_963772975.1. Classification (GTDB taxonomy): domain Bacteria; phylum Actinomycetota; class Thermoleophilia; order Gaiellales; family Gaiellaceae; genus AC-32. The sequence continues at coordinate 34,430 of CAVYZH010000006.1, read as the reverse complement.
GCGCCGTAGTTGCATGAACACCGCGACCGCGGTTGCGGCGGCAGGAAAGCGCTTGGCGAGTCGTAAACTCACCCGGCTGCAGCGGCCACGCCACGAACCTTGACCGTCTCGTGCGCGTCGACCACGGTCACATTTTCGAAGCCAGCCTGCTCGAACCAGCCCACGACCTCGTCCCGCGAATGCGTGTGGTTGTACCGTGGCGAGTACGCGTCGAAGAGCCCGAACTGGAGCGTCCTAGTGTCCTCGGCAACCGTCCCCGGGTCGGCGTAGGCGATCATCAGGAACGGATCCAGGAGGCGGGCAAGCGCACGGTTCCGGATCACGAGCCAACGACACGCTCGGTAGCGCTGCTCGTCGGATAGCCGGCGCATCGCTCGGCGCAAGAGGTTCGTCCCAAACAGGCGTACCGGCCGCGTGCGCTCGTAAATCATCACGTATAGCGTTCCGCCTGGTTTAACGAGGCCGGCGATGCTTTCGAAGGCGCGGCGCGTGCTCGGTGTGTGGTGGAGCACGCCCCAACTCATCACGAACTCGAACGACGCCGGCTGGAAGGGCGGTCGGAAAATGTCCGCCTGGCAGATTGAGACCCTGTCGCGCAGGCCGACGTTCGCCTGGGCAACCTCGACACCCCCCGGAGTCAGATCGAACGCGACCACGTCGGCCCCGAGTTCAGCAAGGGCGTACGTCCACCGCCCGGACCCGCAGCCCGCGTCGAGCGCTCGCTTGCTATGGAAGAACTCGGCCGGCAGGCCGCAGTCGGCGAGGAACTCGTCTACCAGCGTTGGCTCGAAGCGCGTGAAGCGCGAGTCCTGGTAGCGGCGATGCTCGAAGTCGAAGACGCGCTGGGTCTGACGCAGATCAGTTGGGAGGTCCGGCAGCAGGCGCGGCACGCCGTCCACGATCGGGAACGAGCGGCCGCAGGCCGGGCAGACGTACTCCTCACCCTCATGGGCAAGCTGGCCTGAACGGCACGCTGGGCAACCGACCACCGTGTCGAGCGTCGTGCTCACGTTGCGCGGGCGGCTCGCGAGCGTTCGGCCAGAGCGGTCGTGGCGTCGCCGTCCATGAAGAGGCGGTTCCACCACTCGAACGAGAGCAGCGACCAGATCAGCAGCCGGTGGTTGACACGCCCCTCGAGATGCTCGTGCAGGACCCGCTTCACATATTCCGGCTCGAAGTAGCCGCGGTCGAGACTGCGGCGGTCGAGCAGCACCTCGCGGATGTAGTCCATCGTCGGGCCGCGGTACCAGGACTGGTCGGGCGGGCTGAAGCCCTGCTTGCGCTTCTCGACGATCTCCGCCGGCAGCAGCGGCGCCATCGCGTCCCGTAGTAGCTTCTTGCCGCCGCCCTCGCCGTGCTTGAGCCGGCTCGGGATCTTCTCGGCGAGTGCCACCAGCTCGTTGTCGAGAAACGGCACGCGCACCTCGAGGCTGTGCGCCATCGAGACCTTGTCCTCGACCACGAGCAGGCCATGCAGGAAGGTCTTGGCCTCGAAGTAGAGCGCCTTCGAGAGCGGGTCGAGCCCGGCCGCAGGTTCCATCGTGTGGCGGAAGAGTTCGAACGGCGAGTGGTCACCCGCGCGCGCGAGGACGTCCGGCGTGAAGAACGAGCTCCTTTCACCGTCGGGCACCAGCCGCGCCCAGTAGTCGTAGTAGGCGGCGTCGAACGCCTTCGCGTCGTCGAGGCCGCGCACGAGCTCGTAGCGCCACGGGTAGCCGGCAAAGAGCTCGTCGCCGCCGGCGCCGCCGAGCGCCACCTTGACGAACTTCGAGGCGAGCCCGGCGATGTAGTAGTTCGGGTACGACATGCCGACCCGCAGGTCCTCGAGGTGCCAGACGAGCTCGGGGAGTGCCCAGGCCATGTCGCCTGCGTGCATGACCATCTCGTAGTGCTGGGTGCGGAAGTGGCTCGCGACGAGCTCGGCGTCGGCGCGCTCGTCGAAGACCAGCTCTAGGCCGGTGACCGAAGAGAGGTCGAAGCCGCCGGTGAAGGTCATCAGCCGCGGCACGTGGCGCGACGGCGACCGCCGCGATCGAGGCCGAGTCCATCCCGCCGAGAGGTAGCTGCCGACCGGCACGTCGCTGATCAGCTGCCGGGTCACGACCTGCTCGAAGACGCCGCGGATCCGCTCGGTCCATTCCTCCGTCGGAGACGCCGTCGTCCGGGTCGAAGCTCAGGTCCCAGTAGCGCCGGAGCTGCGTGCCGGCCTCGGTGACGGTCAGCGTGTGGCCGGCCGGAAGCATGAGCACGCCGTCGAAGAGCGTCAGGTCGCTGAGCAGGTTCTGGAAGGTGAAGTACTCGACGAGCGCCTCCGGCGAGACGCGGCGTGGCACACCGGCCTTCAGCAGCGACTTGACCTCGGAGGCGAAGAGGAAGCGGCCGTCGACCTGCGTGTAGTAGAGCGGCTTGATCCCGAAGCGATCGCGGGCGAGGAAGAGCTCGCGCTTGCGCTGGTCCCAGATCGCGAACGCGAACATGCCGTTGAAGCGCTCGACGCAGGCCGGGCCCCACTCCTCGTAGGCGTGGACGACGACCTCGCTGTCGGTCTTCGAGTGAAAGCGGTGCCCGCGCGCCTCGAGCAGCGGCACGAGCTCCTGGAAGTTGTAGAGCTCGCCGTTGTAGACGAGCAGGACGCGTGCCGTCCTCGTTCGCCATCGGCTGGTGGCCGGCCGGGGAGAGATCGATGATCGCCAGGCGTCGGTTCGCGAGCCCGACACCGGCTTCGACGTACTCGCCGCGGTCGTCGGGGCCGCGATGAACGATCGCGTCGTTCATCGCGCGGATTTCCGAGGAGGCGATAGGGCGGCCGCGAGGGTCGAAGATGCCGGCGATCCCGCACATCAGGCGTACCGTTCGTACCAGTAAGGCGGCGTCGGATTCGGGAGCAGCTGGGGCTTCATGGCGTGTGCGTCTCGCAAGCCGCGGACGAAGAGCTCGGTCGCAGGAATCGTCTGCTCGATGTCGTCAAAGCCCTCGGCCTCGAGCCACGAGTGGATGTCTTCGAAGGTGTGCCGGGTGTTGATCGTCGGCGAGAGGCAGTCGAAAACCTGGTGGATGTCCGAGTGGCGAAACACGGCCGAGAGCACCTTCCTCTTGAGCGCGAACGGCAGCGGCGCCAGCATGAGACGGCGCAACTCGAGCAGCCCCCGCCTCACCGGCGAGAGCGAGCGGCTCCCGTAGAGGTAGAGGAAGAGCATACCGCCGGGCCCGACGAGACCGGCCACGTTCCGAAGCGCCTTGCGGATGTCCCCGGTGTGGTGCAGGACCCCGAACGAGAAGACGAGCTCGAACCTCCTCGCTGCTAGCTCTGGCGGGAGCTCCAGCAGGTTCGCGGTCCCGACCGTCAGCCGCTGCCGCTCCTCCGGCGTGCACAGCTCCTCGACCGAGTCGCGAAGCCGCTCGAGCGCGTGCGGGCTCGCGTCGACGGCCGTCACGCGGGATCCCAGGCGCAGCAGCCCGATCGTCCAGCGCCCGTTGCCGCAGCCCGCGTCGAGCACCTCGCGGCCGGGGAACCACTCCCGCCGAACCGCGAGCAGTTCCTCGGCGACGATCGTGTCGACGTGCTCGCGGAACCACTCCTCGGTGAGCAAGGCGCCACCTTCGGGCAGCTGGGCCCACTGGGAGTCGAACGACTTGAGCGTCTGTTTCTGCAGCAGGCCGCGCATCAGCTCGCCGCCAGAGTGCGCCGCAGGCCTTCTTCGAGCGGCACCAGCGGGCGCAGTTCGAAGAGCTCGTGCAGGCGAGCCGTGTCCGCGACCAGGTCGCCCGGAGCGGAGGCCGCGCCGTCCTCGAACTCCGGCTCGCGCCCGACGACGCGGCCGATCGTCTCGGCGATCTCCTTGATGCTCACGGCCTCGTCGCCGGCGACGTTCAGGACGACGGGGCGGTCGAGCTCGAGCACGTCGAGCACGATCCTTACGACGTCGTCGACGTAGAGCGGGTTCATCCGCGGTCGGCCGCCGTCGTTCAATGTCACAGGCTCTCCGCTGGCGACGCGGTTCGCCAGCGCGGGGATCATCCGTCCCGCCTGGCCCGGGCCGTACGGCACCACGAGCCGCAGGATTGCAGTCGTGAGCAGCTCGTCGTAGGCGCCGACGGCCTTCTCCGCGCCGATCTTGGTGGCGGCGTAGAAGTCGCTCCCGTCGAGCGGCGCGTCCTCGGCGAACGGCTTGTCGCCGAAGCCGTAGACCGAGGCCGACGAGGCGTAGACGAAGCGCGTGGCGCCAGTCTCGCGCCCGTGATCGAGCAGCTCGACGACGCTCGCGGCATTGACGCGGTCGAGCTCGCGCGCGCCCTCCGGAAAGCGCACGTTCGCCTGGGCGAAGTGCAGCACGGCGTCAACCGACGGCAGCGTCCCGGGGTCGAGCGGCCGGTCGAGCTCGAGCTCGATCCGCTCGGCGCCTCCCGGCGGCGTGTAGTCGCTCGACGCGCGAACCGCGCAGACAAGGTCGTGACCTGCCTCGACGAGGCGTGGCGCGAGGTGTCCACCGACAAAGCCGGAGGCGCCGACGAGGAGAATCCTCAAGGCGTCTTGGCGACGACGTCGGCGAGGCCGCGTTCGAGATCGAACTCCGGCCGCCAGCCGAGCTCCTGCATCGCCCGCTCGCTGCTGCCGACGCGGCGGGTCATCGGTACCTCGACGTCGGCGTGGACGTCGGGCTCGAGCTCCGAGCCCGTCAACTGCAGAAGCTCGTCGACGATCTCGCGGACGGACACCTCGTTGCCGCCGCCGACGTTGTAGCTCTCCCCGCTCACGTCCGAAGCCATCGCCTGGACGTTCGCGCCGGCGACGTCCGCGACGTGGACGAAGTCGAAGGAGGCGCTGCCGTCACCCATGATCGTCGGCGGCTCGCCGCTTCGAATCCGGCGCAGGACGTTGATCACGAGCCCGCCCTCCTGCCGTGGACCGAAGACGTTCATGTAGCGGAGAATCACGTAGTCCATCCCCCGCTCGGTACCCAGTGCGTGGGTTAGGTACTCGCCCGAGATCTTGGAGGCGCCGTACATCGTGCGCGCCCCGAGCGGATGAGACTCGTCCATGGTCTCGTTCGTGTCGCCGTAGACCGAGGAGGCGGACGAGAACACGACTTTCCTCACCCCGGCGGCGCCGGCGGCCTCGAGCACGTTCAGCGTCCCGACCACGTTCACCTCGACGCAACGGGACGGATCCTCGGTGCAGGGCCCGAGCGGCAGGACGGCCATGTGGAAGACGCCGTCCACGGCCTCGGTCGCCGAGGCCACCGAGGCCGGATCGGTGACGTCGCCCTCGACCAGCCGCACGCGCCCGGACTGAAGAGAGTCCTCCAGGTTCTCGCGGCGCATGCGGGCGTCGAAGACCACGACCTCCGCCGCGCCTTCGGCGACGAGCCGGTCTACGACATGCGAGCCGATGAAGCCCGACCCGCCCGTGACCAGGAACCTCTTGCCAGCGATCTCCATCTGAGGGCTGAGGCTATCCTGCCGCCGATGTGCGGCATCGGAGGGACCGTCGGTGCTGCGCCCGAGCCTCAGCTGCTGGAGCGCATGGCGGCGACGATGGTCAAGCGCGGCCCGGACGGCCACGGGACCTGGACAGGCGAGCGCGCCGGGCTCGCGGCCACACGACTGGCGATCATCGATCTGGACGAGCGCTCGAACCAGCCTCTCCACCTGGGAGCGCTTCATCTGGTCTTCAACGGCGAGCTCTACAACTACCGCGAGTTGCGCGACGAGCTGCGCGGCGCCGGCCACCGCTTCGAGACCGAGGGCGACGCCGAGGTGGTGCTGCATGCCTGGGCGGAATGGGGCGAAGGCGCGCTCGACCGCTTCAACGGCATGTTCGCCTTCGCGATCTGGGACGACGCCGAGGGCGCGCTGACTCTCGCCTCCGACCCCTTCGGGGAGAAGCCCGCCTACTACGCCCGTCTCGGCGAGCGACTCGTGTTCGCTTCCGAGGCCAGAGCCGTCGCGCTCGACCCAGAGGTGACGCTGCGGCCTGACGAGGATGCGCTCGCTGCCTTCGTCGCGCGCGGGCTGATGCCGGTCCCGCCGCGGACGTTCTTCGCGAGTGTCGAGCGGCTACCGCCGGCCCACGTGCTCCGCTGGCAAGACGGCCGCCTCAATACGCGCCGCTACTGGCGTCCGCACCCGGTCGAGGTCCCCGCGAGTTACGGCGAGGCTGTCGAGGAGCTGCGTCGTCTGCTCTCCGACTCGATCCGGTTGCGGCTGCGCAGCGACGTCCCGGTCGGGACCTCGCTCAGCGGCGGAATCGACTCCTCGACGATCGTGATGCTGAGCTCCGAGCTAGCGGGCGACCACACGCGGCACGCTTTCACTGCCCGCTTTCCCGGCTATGAGCGGGACGAGTGGCCTTACGCAGCAGAGGTCGCGGAGCGCGCCGGCGTGGTCGAGCATCACGCGGTGGAGCCGACGGCCGCGGAGGCCGCGGTGGATCTCGGCCGGCTCGTGCTCGACGAGGAGGAACCGGTCGGCTCGCTCAGCGTCTATGCCCAATGGCGAGTGATGCAGGCGGCACACGAGACGGGGGTCACCGTCCTCCTCGACGGCCAGGGCGGCGACGAGCTGTTCGGCGGCTACCCGATCTCGCCGGGATTCGCGGTGCGCACCCAGGGGACGCGCGCGGTCTTTGCGGAGCTAGCAGCCAGCCCCTCGCGCGCAGCGGCCGTCGGCCGTTCCGTCGCGGTGGACTTCCTGCCCGGCCCGGCCCGGCGCTCCTACCTGCGCCGCGTCGCCTCGCCGTACGCTTCGAGCGAGGCAGCCTCGAGCGCCGCACGAGACCGCCGCTCGCGTGAGCCATGGATCGCCGGGGCCGACCCACTGCGGCGCGAGCTACTCGCCGAGGCGTTCGAGACGAGCCTGCCCGAGCTGCTGCGCTACGGCGATCGCAGCAGCATGGCCCACAGCCGGGAGCTGCGCCTGCCGTTTCTTGACCGGCGCATCGCCGAGCTCGCCTATTCGCTGCCTCCGTCCTGGGTCTACGAGCACGGCGTTACGAAGAGAATCCTTAGGGACGCCGGCCGTGGTCTGGTGCCCGAATCCATCCTGCGACGGACGGACAAGGTCGGCTACGAGCCGCCGCAGCAGCAGTGGCTCTCGAGCGGAGTCTTCCGTGAGCGGATCAGTGCCGTGCTGCTCGACCGCGGCACCCGAACCCACGATCTCTACGACTTAGGGGCGATCGAACGGGACGCCGGAGCTGGTTCGTGGCGCGATCCGGCCGGGATCTGGCGGGCGCTCAACGCGGAGCTCTGGCTGACAGCCCTCGCTCCGACGCCGGCGTAGCGGCGTCGCCCGGGATCCGGACAAGGCCGTCGAGCACGGTGCGGGCGATGCGGCGCGGATCGTGCTCCTCCTCAACGAAGCTTCGTCCGGCGGCGCCGAGAGCGTGCCGCGCGGCACGGTCGGCTGCGAGACCGCGGAGATCCGCCGCCAGCGTCGCTGCGGTCGTGCGGACGATCGGGAGCTTCGAGCCAAACGGGTTGTCCTCCGCCTCGTTCTCGCGGATGTAGGCGAGCACCGGGCGACCGAGGGCCATGGCCTCGACGGCCACCGCGCCGTACCAGCCAAGTATGAGTTGGTCGACAACGAGATCCGCTGCGGCGAGCCGGCTTAGCGCCTGGTCGTGGGTCACGTGCTCGATGAGGTCGAGACGAACGCTCACTCCCTCCTGACGCAGGGCCTCGATGGCTGAGATGACGTGCCCAGTGCCTTTCACGTCCCGGTCGGTCGGGGCGTGCGCGACCACCAGCTCGTCGCCGTCCGGCGCGGGAACCGGCCGAAGCTCGCGAGCATCGACGCTCGCGTAGGGGACGAAGCGGGCCCCCGGCAACCAGCGCCTCAGGTCGGGGTTGAGGAAGAACACCCTGTTTGCGTAGCGGAGAGCACGGTTCGCCGCGGGCTGGCGGTAGTGGTGCGTGGCAATGCAGCCGGGATTGCGGCACGGACACGAGGCTTTGGGCCGAACGTCGCAGCCCTGGTAGGTCACGAACACGGTCTTCCCGAGCCGCCGGAGCAACGCGAGCTCGTCGGCGACGCGGCCGAGCTGACGCACCGTCAGCAGCGTCAGCCCAAAGTTGAAGTGGAAGATGTCGTACCGGCGAACGGCGCGTCTCAGGAAGTCCGCTCGCCGGGCGAGCCGAAGCCAGACAGGCCGTTCGATCCCGGCTCGGAGGTCCAGGTCGTACCCGTAGCCGAGCGAACCCGGGGAGAAGACGGCGACGTCGCTGACGAGGCCCAGCTCGCGCTCCGCCCGAGAAAGGCCGTGGGCGTTTCCGCCGACGTCGGCCGGCGCGTGGAGGATGGCGGCGGGGCGGTCAGCGGCCACAGACGCTCTCGATCAACTCGGCGAGCCGCGCGGCGAGCACCGGATAGGAGTACTGCTCGACGTTTCCCGGGGATGGCGGCCCGATCTCGGACTCGTGAACCTGCTGGAGGCCACCCGCAATCGCCCGAGGATCCACGGCGGAGACGACGACGGAGGGGCCCGCGTCCGCAGCAATGCGCGCGGCCTCGGTTCCCTCGCCGAGCACGAGGACAGGCTTACCCGCGGCGAGGTATTCGAAGAGCTTTCCGGTCGCGACGCTCTTTCGGCGATCGCCTTCGGTGATCACGAGCAGCCAGTCGGCGGCGCGCTGGAGTGCGAGCACCTCGGGGCGCGGGAGCTGGCCGAGCGCGCGCACCGACGAGCGCAGGTCCGGCGCGGCGACAAGCCGCTGCTCGTCCGCCGAGAGCGGACCGGCCAAAACCAGCTCGAGGCGTTCTGCACTCGACGGATGCGCGATGCGCAGCAACCGCAGTGCGGCGAGTAGCGGCGCGAGGCTGCTGCGAGCAGCCTCGATCCGGCCCGTGTGCACGAGGCTGACGCGTGTGGGGTCGAGCCAGGCGGAAGTGCCGTTCCCGACCGGATCTTCCGGGTCGAAGCCGTTCGTGATCACCTCGACACGGGCTCCGAAGCGCCTGCGGAGGTCTTCGGCGATCGGCTCGGTGACGGCTATGGCGGCGTCGGCTCTGCGAACGACCTGTTGCTCGAGCGCGGTGTCGACATGGCGCTGGAGGCCGGTAGGCCATTCCGCCCCGTGCGGCTCGAACCTCCAGCCGTCGCGAAAGTCCGCGATCCAACGAAGCCCTCGTCGTTTGAGCGCAAGTCCGACGAAGTGAGCGGACTGAGGCGGCGCCGAGGTGACGACGACATCGAACCGTTCTCGCGCGAGCCTCAGCGCGCGTGGAAGCGCGTACGGAAGCCACGTGGCCAGCGCGACGTCGGGCACAACGACACGCTCGAGCACGCTCGGCTTGACGTAGCCGCCGGTCTCCTCGCCGGCGAATGCCCGAAAGTGGCGGCGGCGCCAATTCAGCGGTGTGAGCATCAGGTCGCCGGTGCGCACGACCCCCGCCGCACCTTCGATCGATCCGTCCCCGGAGACACTCGAGGTCAGAACCGTGACGCGGTGGCCAAGCCGGGCCAGGTACTTCGTGAAGCCGGCGACCCGCCTCGCCGCAACCAGAGTCGACGGCGGCGCGACCTGCGTCAACGAACAGGATGACCGCATCAGCCGGCGACGTTCGCGCGGCGTCGCACCGACAAGGTCGAGCAGCCGGCGAGCCCGGTGGGCGAACGTGTGCTCATCGAGGACGCGCTCACTGGCCCGCCGGCCAAGCTCCTCAGCGGCTGCCGGGTCCGCTAGGAGCTCTCGGTAGCGTCGACCGCCTCGCTCCGAGGTCGATACCACGCGCAGCTCGCTACCCGGCTCGAACCACCGCTCGATCCCGTCGTAGGGGTTCGTCACGATCGCCGCCGCCTGCGGACGCGAGCTCGAAGAGTCGGCTCGTCGAGGACGCGAAGACCGTTGCGTGCGGCCTCCGCGCGACGTTGAGGTTGATGCGACTCGCTGAGATCACCCGCGAGAGCATGTTGACCGGGAAGTAGCGGAGCATTCGCGCGTGGCCGACGTCGCCCTGGAAGTCTGTGCCACCGAGCGCGAAATCGACGCCTTGAGTTCACGGCTCGGCTCGCCGATCATCCGTGCCATCCAGTCGCGTCGGAACTTGTCGCCATACGCGTAGAAGAACACGTCGTGCTCTTTCTCGACGTCGATCGGCGCGAACAGCTCCGGGTCGGCGCCCCAGAAGAGCGCCTCCGCGCGGCGCGCACCAAGCTCGCGCAGTCGGCCGAGGCCGCCCTCGGAGTTTGAGAGGAACGAGGTCGTACTCGCTAGGGTCGGCGCCGTGGTAGATGTTGAAGCCGGTGTCCATCCCACCGAACTCGGGCAGGCTCATCGGCACGTCGGCGTCGTAGTAGACGACCGGGATGTCGAAGCGCTCGCGCAGGAACGTAGGGATGCCGCGGAGGTGGCTCATCGGCACGGTGAAGACCACCACGGCGTCGACGTCGCGCTCCCGTTCGAGGATCCGCTCCAGGTGCCGACGCCAGCGAGGGTTGACCCAGCGCTTGATCACTTCCCGCGCCGCGCGCTCCCCGGCCGACTCGGACGGCCGGTCCTCGTTGCGACGAAAGTGGGTGTCTCCGCGCAGCCGCGCGAGCGCCGGCTGTGCGGCCGCGAACAACTCGCCCTCGCGGTAGCAGGGGTTCGGGTACGTGCGCCACCACGGCGACTCGAGCGCCCGACCACGGTACGGCGTCAGGATCAGGTCAACGCCGGCCTCGTAGAGGCCCTTCCAGATCTGCCACCAGGCCGGCGTACAGCCATAGCGGAAGTTGAGATCGATCGCGGAGACGACAGCTAGGATCTTCGGCGGCCGCACGCGGCCTAGTATGCCCGGCGGCCTTCCTGTCACGGTTCGTCACAGATGCAATGAAGTGCGCACTCATCACCGGTTCCAGCGGCCTGATCGGCTCTGAGGCCGTCACCTTCTTCGACGCGCGCGGTTTCCGCGTGGTTGGCGTCGACAACAACATGCGCCGCGACTTCTTCGGCCAGCCTGGGGACACGACGTGGAACCTCGAGCGGCTGATGCGAACGGCGACGGCACGTTTGAACACCGCGACCTCGACATTCGTGACCGCGACGGGATCCTCGGCCTTGCCGCCGAGGTCCGCGCCGGACCTGATCGTCCACTGCGCGGCCCAGCCCTCGCACGACCTGGCCGCGTCTCGACCCTTCGACGACTTCGAGGTCAACGCGGTCGGGACACTGAACCTCCTCGAGGGCGCCCGGCGCTCGTGCCCGGATTCGCCGTTCGTCTTCCTCTCGACCAACAAGGTCTACGGTGACGCGCCGAACGAGCTCGAGCTCGTGGAGCTCGAAACGCGTTGGGATTACGCCGACCCCGCCTACTGGAATGGGATCGACGAGACGATGCGGATCGACGGGACGATGCACAGCCTGTTCGGAGCCTCGAAGGCCGCAGCCGACGTTCTCGTGCAGGAGTACGGACGCTACTTCGGCATGCCGACGGTTTGCTTTCGCGGGGGATGCCTGACCGGCCCTCATCACGAACTCGGCGCGCGAGGTCAGCAGCTCGGTTGCCTTCGGCGCGATCCGGACCTCGACCCCGCGCCGGTGGGCGTGGTCGACGATCTCCAGCAGCTCGCGCTCGCCGAAGTCGGAGTCCGTCACGATCAGCTCGTCCACGCGCTCGCGGTCGAGCAGCGCGGGCAGGTCGTGCACGTCGCCCAGCACCGGCAGGCCAACGCCCACGGGCGACGGCGCGACGGCTCCGACGAACTCGTAGTCGATCCCGCTGCGGCCCGAGCCCAGCGCGGCGCGCAAGCGTGCGACGTTCTCGCCGGAGCCCGCCAGCAGCGCGTAGCGCCGCACGCCCAGCTGGCGCAGCACCTCGCCCGTGACGAACTCGTAACTCGTACGTAGCACGGCGATCGTGGCTGCACAGAGGATCACGGCAGCCGGTGCGAGCCCGTAGGTCGAGAACTGGTGCCCGGTGCCGATCGCGAACGCCAGCGTGATCAACGCGACCAGGATCAGCGACGACAGCACGCGCCCAAAGCCCGGCCGGCGCTCGCGCTCCTCGTACAGATGCGCCTGCGAGAAGACGAGCACGGTGATGAGCGTCAGGAACGGCAGCCAGTCGGTCTCGATCCGCCAGAGCACGCCCCAGAGCACCGGCTCGCGCCCGTAGTACAGCTCCCTCGCCACCAGTGCCGCGTAGAGCCCGAGCACGAGCCCGCCAAGGTCGACGCAGACCAGCGCGGTGATGCTGGCGAGGCGGCGGGCGGCCACGAGCAGCTGCGCGCGCGTGAGCAGGAACGGCGCACCGGCCCGGATGTCGCTGACGATCCGGACCGGCGCGTCGTCCTCTGCAACAGGGGCGGGGATTCGGCCCCGCCCCGGTTGCGATGTCGGTGTCGCCACGTGTCCTAGTGTGGCAGGCGGCGGAACGCGTCGTAAGCGGGCTTCTTCTTCCCGCCGACGGTGAAGAGACCCGACTGCCAGCCGCTCAGCCGGCCCTCGTCGCGGAGCAGGAACCAGAGCATCATCGTGATGTGCGGGTTCTTGCGGGCGAGCTTGTACGCCTCCGTCAGGTACTGCGCCTGCTTGACCCAGGTGACGCCGAACGACCTGTCGGGCGGGCGCGTCTGGTAGCCGTACTCGGTGATCCAGAGCTTCTTGTTGCCATACCACTTGCTCAGGAGCTTGGTGAGCACCGAGATGTTGGCCAGCGTGACCGTCTGCTTGTCCTTCGGCATCGTGCTCGGCGACTCGTTCGGGCGCCCGTAGTACGGGTGGTGCGCGTAGACGTCGAAGCCACGGCGCTTGAGCCCGTACCTGTGCAGGGCGTTCAGGAACGCGATCGGCGAGATCGACGGCCGGTTGCTCCGGGGAGCGTTGTTGCCACGCGGGTCGGTGGCGCCGCAGCCGACGACCTCCTTGCTCAGGTGCGAGGAGTGGACGCCGGTGAAGACCGCGGTGCAGATGCCGACGTAGTTGCGCGCCGCGATCGGGATGTAGCCCCTGCCGACCTTCTGCCACTGCGGCTGCAGGAAGATCGGGTTGTTCGGCTCGTTCCAGGCGAGCCACTTCCGGACCGCCGGCAGCTTCGTGCCGTCCTCACGCTTGAACGAGCCGCTGTAACGCTTTGCCGCGGCCAGCGCGAAGTAGCGCAGGCTCTTCATGTTCGTCGGCGCCCGGTTGACCCCCTTCTTGCCGCTCTGCGCCCAGCGCGGGGTGCCGTAGATGGTGAACAGCACCTGGATCTTGTTTTTCGCCGCGTTCAGCGCGGCGCGGTCGTAGGTCGACCAGTCGTAGGCCGGGTCGGCCGGATCGGTCGGGGCTTCCGGCTGCTTGGTGGCGATCAGATTCCAGTCCAGGTTCAGACGGATGATCTGGGCGCGCAGGCTGACCAGCGTCTTGAACGTAGCGTCCGGCGCCGCCAGCGGCTGAACCGGGTCGTAGATTCCCACGAGCATCCCGCCGGCGGCCTTCGCCGGGTTTGGCTTGGCTGTCGCAGCGACGCCGCAGAGGACGATCATGATCAGGGCGATGCAGATTCGTTTAGACCCCAAGTGGCTCCCTTCCGAGGCTCGGCAACATCCGCCTGAGCCCCTCTTCGAGCTGGATTTCAGGCTCCCAGCCCAACACCTGCCTGGCTCGGGTGATGTCTGGCTGACGAACCTGCGGATCGTCCACGGGCAAGCGCCTCGTAGACGATCTCGCTCTTTGACGATGTGAGTCGGATAACTGTTTGCGCAAGTTCCAGAATCGAAAACTCGTTGGGATTGCCGAGGTTGACCGGGAGGTGCTCGTCGCTCTCGGCGAGCAGGTGGAGGCCGCGGATCAGGTCGTCGACGTAACAGAAGCTCCGGGTCTGTTCCCCCTGGCCGAAGACGGTGATTGGCGCGTTCTCGAGCGCCTGCCGCATGAAGGTCGGGATCGCGCGCCCGTCGTGCGAGCGCATGCGCGGCCCGTAGGTGTTGAAGATCCGGACGATCGCCGTGTCCACGCCCTGCTGGGTGTGGTAGGCCATCGTCAGCGCCTCGGCGTAGCGCTTCGCCTCGTCGTAGACCCCACGCGGGCCGATCGGGTTGACGTTGCCCCAGTAGCTCTCCGGTTGCGGGTGCACCAGCGGGTCGCCGTAGACCTCGCTGGTCGAGAAGAGCAGGAAGCGCGCGCGCTTCCACTTCGAGAGCCCGAGTGCGTGGTGCGTCCCGTACGAGCCGACCTTGAGCGAGTGCAGCGGCTGGCGCAGGTAGTCGATCGGGCTCGCCAGCGCGGCGAGGTGGTAGACGACGTCCACCGGCTCGTCGACCTCGAGGTGGTCGACCATGTCGTGGTTGAGGAAGACGAAGGCGTCGTCGCGCAGGTGCTCGAGGTTCTCCAGCGAGCTGGACTCGAGGTTGTCGACGCAGATGACGCGGTACCCCTTGCCGAGCAGGTACTCGCACAGGTGGGAGCCGAGAAACCCGGCTCCGCCGGTCACGACAGCGGTTGGCATCCAATGGATGCTAGCCGCCACTCTGGCCGGATCCAGGCATTCCGGACGTGCCTTACGAAGTCCTTACGCCTCAGTAGTCGGCCGCGCGGAGAGGCGGGAATCCCCGGATGCCCCGCGGGTCTCGCGGGATGAGGATCAGGGAGTGACGACTCCTCCTCCCTGGAAGATCAAGGTGGTCGAGCCGGTTTCGCTGCGGCCCGCGGAAGAGCGCAGGCGCGCACTCGAGGCCGCCGGTTACAACACCTTCCTGCTTCGCTCCGAGGACGTCTACATCGACCTGCTGACCGACAGTGGCACCTCCGCGCTCTCACAGGAGCAGCGGGCCGCGATGGAGCTCGGCGACGAGGCCTACGCGGGCTCGCGTAGCTTCTTCCGCCTCGAGCAGGCAGTGCGCGACGTCTACGGCTTCCGCCACACGATCCCGACCCACCAGGGCCGCGGCGCCGAGCACCTGCTGGCGAAGCTGCTCGTCCGGCCGGGCCTGCTCGTGCCCTCGAACCTCTATTTCACTACCTCGCGCGAGCACGTCGAGCTGGCGGGCGGCACCTGGGTCGACGTCTCGATCCCGGAGGCGGGCGACCCGACCTCGACGCACCCGTTCAAGGGGAACGTCGACCTCGAGAAGTTGCGCCACGTGCTCGAGGCCGCCGCGCCGGAGCGGATCGCCTTCGTCCGGGTCGAGGCCTGCCTCAACATGGCGGGCGGTCAGCCGTTCTCGCTCGAGAACCTGACCGCCGTGCGCGAGCTGACGCGCAGGCACGGCGTGCCGCTGATCCTGGACGCGACGCGAATCTCGGAGAACGCGCTCTTCGTCCGCGACCGCGAGCCCGGCAGGGCCTCCACCCCGTTCGCCGGGGTGATCGCCGCGATCGCCTCGCTCGCCGACGGCGCGGTCTTCTCATCCAAGAAGGACCACTTCGTTCCGATCGGCGGCGTCCTCGCGTTGACCGACGACGAGCTCGCCGGACGGGCGCGCGAGGAGGTCGTGATCTACGAGGGCTTCCCGCACTACGGCGGCATCGCCGGTCACGACATGGAGGCGCTCGCACAGGGAATTCGCGAGTCGGCCGACGAGGCGATCGTCCGCCACTACGTCTCGCAGAGCGCCTTCCTCGGCGGCCTGCTGCTCGAGCGCGGGATCCCGATTGTCGTGCCGATCGGCGCGCACGCGGTCTTCCTCGACGCGAAGCGATTCCTGCGGCACCTGCCGCAGGCGGAGTTCCCGGCGCAGGCGCTGGCGGCCGCGCTCTACCTTGCCGGCGGCGTGCGCTCGATGGAGCGCGGCATCGTCTCCGGCCAGCACGGCGACGAGCCCTACGACGGGCTCGAGCTCGTCCGCCTGACGATCCCGCGGCGGGTCTACACCCAGGAGCACCTGGCCTACGTCGCCGACGTGGTCACCGACGTCTTCGAGCGTCGCGCTCGGGTCCCCGGCCTGCGGATGACCTACGAGCCCGAGCACCTCCGTTTCTTCCAGGCGCGGTTCGAAGCAGAAGGCGCCTTCCTCGAGGGCTACGAGGCGCAGCCGGGAACGGTCGCCGGGCATGGGCGGCCGTGAGCACGACCGCGGCGGACACCGAGCTCGTCGAGCTGTCGACGGCAACGCCGATCTGGGAGCGGTTCTTCACCGTCGCGCCGCTCGTGCTCGTGGGGACGAAGGAGGGCGACGGCTACGACCTGGCCCCGAAGCACCTGGCCCTGCCGCTCGGCTGGGAGAACTACTTCGGTTTCGTCTGCACCCCGCGTCACGCGACATTCCGCAACCTCATGCTGCACCCGGAGTTCACGGTTAGCTTTCCTGGCGCCGACCGGATCCTCGACGCCAGCTTGTCGGCGGGCGGGCGGACGGCGAACAGGTCGAAGCCGACGCTCGCGGCGCTGCCCACGTTCCCGGCGAAGGCCATCGACGGCGTGCTCGTCGGCGGCTGCGCGCTGTATCTCGAGTGCGTGCTCGACCGATTGGTCGACGGCTTCGGCGAGAACAGCCTCGTCGTCGGGCGGATCGTCGCGGCGAGCGTGCTGCGATCGGCCCTGCGGGGAACGGACGTGGATGACTCGGACCTGCTGCACGGGCTGCGTCCGCTCGTCTACCTCGCGCCCGGGCGTTTCGGCGTGGTCGAGAAGACCCATGCCTTCCCACTCCCGCCCGACTTCAGCAGGTAGACGATGAACGAGGCGCTCACGCGGCGCCTGCTCACCTGGCTGGGCGCCCGTGAGCCCGAGCCGGCGGCGCTGCTGGAGCAGCTGGTCGCAGCTGAATCCCCGTCGACCGACCCTGCCGCCCAACGCGGACCCTTCGCCATCCTGGCCGCTCAGCTCGTCGAGCTCGACTACGACGTCCGCCGCGTCCCGGGCTTCGGCGTCGGCAACCACCTCTACGCGCGCCCTCGCGCTCGTCGACGAAACGGCCCGTTCCAGCTGGTGCTGGGGCACATGGACACGGTCTGGCCCCTGGGCACGCTGGCCGAGATGCCCGTGCGCCGGGCCGGCGAGGACTTGTTCGGCCCCGGCACGCACGACATGAAGGCAGGGCTCGTCCAGCTCGTCTTCGCGCTCCGTGCCCTGCACGCGCTCGGGATCGCACCGGCCCTGACGCCCGTCGTGCTCGTCAACACGGACGAGGAGCTCGGCAGCCTCGACTCCGAGCGCGTGATCAGGCCGCTGGCACGAGGCGCCGAGCGCGCCTTCGTGCTCGAGTGCGGCGAAGGTGAGCGAGGCCGGCTGAAGATCGCCCGCAAGGGCGTCGGTCGCTTCGAGCTCACGGTTCGCGGCCGGGCCTCGCACGCGGGCGCAAGCTTCGACCGTGGCGCTAGCGCGATCCTCGAGCTCTCGCACCAGGTGCAGCGCCTGTTCGCGCTCAACGACCCCGAGCGCGGCATCACGGTGAACGTCGGCACCGTCGACGGAGGGCTACGAACGAACGTCGTCGCGCCGGAAGCCTGCGCGAGCATCGGCGTGCGCGTCCCCGACGCCGCAACAGCGGCAGAGGTCGAGCGCGCGATCCGCGCGCTACGGCCGGTGCTGGAGGAATGCTCGCTCGAGGTGAGCGGGGGGATCGCCCGCCCGCCGATGGAGCCGACGCCACGGAATCGACGGCTGCTCGCGACCGCCGAGCGTCTGGGGCGCGAGCTCGGGATCACGCTCGAGGACGCCGGCCTGGTGGGCGGCGGCTCGGACGCCAACACGACGAGCCTCTATACCGCCACCCTCGACGGCCTCGGCCCCGTCGGCGACGGCGGTCACGCGCGTGACGAGCACGTCCATCTGCCGAGCATCGTCGAGCGCGCTGGCCTGCTCGCGCTCTTGCTGCTCGAACCCTAGGAGGGTTTGGCGGAATGCTGCACGCCCTCGGGGTGTGCTGGTCGTTCCGAGGCAAGGACGCAGGGAGTGCCGATAGCCGTAGCTATCGGTGCGACTGAGGACGCCGCCTCGGGGCGTCCAGCGCGGCCCGAGGGCCTCGTCGGCGTTTCGTCAAACCCTCCTAATTCCTGCCGGGATGCCGCTCCGGGAAGCCGGCCAGCGCACGGGCGAGGTCGAGCGTCGAGAGCACGCCGAGCGGCCGCTGGGAATGACCCTCGACCACGACGACGTGGGAGACCTTGCGGGCGACCATCAGCCGCGCGACCAGGCCCAGCTCCTGGCTGGAGACGACCGACAGCACAGGCGTGGCCGCGATCTCTCTCGCCGTCAACTCGTCGAGCGAGCCCTTTTCGCTGGCGCGCAGAAGGTCCGCGTCAGATATGACGCCCCAGCGGTCGTCGTCGTCTTCGCGGTGCTCGGTGACGAAGACGGCGTGCACGCGATAGGTGGACATCAGGCGGGCGACCGACCTGAGCGGCTCCTCCGGCCGGCACGTGATCAGGCCGGGGTGCATGGCGTCGACGACGCGCAAGTGTCGCCAGCGCCGGGTTGGGGTGGGGAGTGTCGAGCATGGGAGCTCTCCTTTCTGTCTCAGCGGACGACGCCGAGCTCGGCGCCGACCCGCTCGAATGCCTCGAGCGCGCGGTCGAGCTGCCGCTCCTCGAGCGCAGCCGACATCTGCACGCGCACCCGCGCCGTCCCCTCCGGGACGACCGGGAAGCCGAAGCCGGTCACGAACACGCCCTCCTCGAGCAGCCGCTCGCTGAAGCGGATCGCGAACTCGGTCTCGCCGACGATGATCGGGATGATCGCGGCCTCGCCGTCGAGCGGCCGGAACCCGGCCTCGCGCAGCTGCGAGCGGAAGCGCACCGAGAGCGACCGCAGCCGCTCGACCAGCTCCGGCTCGCGCCGCAGGGTGCGCACTGCCTCGAGCGCGCTGCAGGCCACGGTCGGCGGGAGCGCATTCGAGAACAGCTGCGGCCGTGAGCGCTGCGCGAGCAGCTCGCAGACCTCCCGGCTCGAGGCGACGAAGCCGCCGGCCGCTCCGCCCAGGGCCTTGCCGAGCGTGCTCGTGATCACGTCGATCTCCCCGAGCAGGTCGAAGTGCTCGGCCACGCCGCGCCCGGTCGCGCCCATCACGCCGGTGCCGTGCGAGTCGTCGACGACCACCACCGCGTCGTGCTCGCGCGCGAGCTCGACGATCTCCGGGAGGCGCGCGAGGTCGCCTTCCATGCTGAAGACCCCGTCCGTCACGATCAGCTTCGCGCGCCTCACGCGGTGCCGCTTCGAGGCCCGCCTGCAGCTCGTCCATGGAGGAGTGTGCGTAGATCACCTTCCGCGCAGGCTTCGAGAGCCGGATCGCGTCGACGATGCTCGCGTGATTGAGCTCGTCCGAGAGGATCACGGTGCGCTCGTCGGTCAGGGTCGGGATCACCGCCTCGTTCGCGTTCCAGCACGAGACGTAGGTGAGCGCCGCTTCCGTGCCGACCAGCTCGGCCAGCTCGCGCTCGAGCTCGACGTGCGGCTCGAAGGTCCCGCAGATGAAACGCACCGACGCCGTGCCCGCGCCGTAGCGGCGCAGGCCCTCGATCCCGGCCCCGACGACCTCAGGACGGGCAGCGAGGCCGAGGTAGTTGTTCGACGACAGCACGAGCACCTCGCCGCGCCCCGCCATCTCCACGACGGCTCCCTGCGGCGAGCGAAGCTCGTTAAAGCGCTTGAGCGTGCCCGCCTCGCGCAGCCCGTCGAGCTCCGCGCCGAGCTCCCGCTCCAGCACGGCGCTCACGCGAGCGCCTCGGCGACGGCCGCGGCCGGACGCTGGTGCGGAGGGCCGGGGTGGAGCACGATCTTGCAGGCCTCTCCGGCCTCGAGCGCCGCGAATGCCTCCTCGAAGCGCTCGAGCGGCAGCCGGTGGGTGATCAGCGGCCGCAGGTCGACGACGCCGCTCTCCAGCAGCCAGCGCGTCCGGTACCACGTCTCGAAGATGCGGCGGCCGCTGAGGGCGCGCACCTCCACGTTCTTGAAGATCAGGCCTTCGGCGACGTCGATCTCGACCGGCCGCTCCGGGATCCCGAAGAGGACGACCTTGCCGCCGTTGCGCACGATCCGGAAGGCGTCCCCGACGGCGCGACCGGCGCCCGACATCTCGAAGACGACGTCGAAGCCGAGCCCTTCGTGGTGCTCGAGGAACCAGCCGGCCTCGTCCTGGACGGCGTCGACGTCGACCACCGCGCTCGCGCCCATCCGGCGCGCGAGGTCGAGCCGGAAGATCGTCTTGTCGGCCGCGAGCACGACGGCCGCGCCCGAGGCGCGCGCGATCCCGATCGCGAACAGCCCGACCGGCCCGCAGCCGAGCACGGCGACCGAGCGGCCGGTCAGCTCCTGCTCGCCGGTCGCGAAGACGGCGTTGCCGAACGGCTCCTGCAGGGCCGCGATCTCCGGCGGCAGCTTGGCGCGGTCGTTCTGCCAGACGACGGATTCGGGAATGCAGACGTAGGACGCGAAGGCGCCGTCGCGGTCGACACCGAGGATCTGCGTCTGCTCGCACATGTGCGCGTTGCCGGTGCGGCAGTGGAAGCACGCGCCGCAGGTGACGTGGCTCTCGGCCGAGACGTAGTCACCCGGCTTGGCCTGGCGGACCGCGCTGCCCGTCTCGACGACGGTGCCGGCGAACTCGTGGCCGAGCGTGAGCGGCGGCGCGATCCGTCGCTGCGCCCACTCGTCCCAGCGCTCGATGTGCAGGTCGGTGCCGCAGACGCTCGCGGCCTCGACTCGCACGAGCACCTCGTCCTTGTCGGGCTGTGGCACGGGCA
Source organism: uncultured Actinomycetes bacterium (assembly GCA_963772975.1). Classification (GTDB taxonomy): domain Bacteria; phylum Actinomycetota; class Thermoleophilia; order Gaiellales; family Gaiellaceae; genus AC-32. The sequence goes on along the minus strand of CAVYZH010000006.1, from coordinate 13,848 downwards.
CCTCGACTAGGCGCAGCCCGGGCTCGCGCGCAAGCTTGCGAAGAGCCGGCATGGTCCTCATGCGGCAAGCCTCGGCCAGGCAAGCCCGGGCGGCATCGGGGAAAGGCCGCACAGCCGATCAGACGAAGCCCGGATGGCCCGCCACGCCCACCGCGCCACGATCAGTGCATCCCCGACGATCGGAGGCGTCATGACCGTGGCCAAGGAAGCCGACCTCGCAGGGCCCGGCATCGGCGACTACGCCGAGCTCGAGCGCGTCCTGCCCGACGACTACGCACCGCTGCTCTCGCCGAAGGAGACGATGCAGGCGCTCTACGCCGCCAAGCGACTGATCGAGGACCGCCTCTGCAAGGAGCTGAACCTGACGCTCGTCCAGGTGCCGCTGATCGTGGACTCCGAGAGCGGCGTCAACGACTATCTCGATCGGGACGGCTCGCGCACGCCCGTCACCTTCCACATCTCCAACGACCGCGAGCAGCATCCGATCGACGTCGAGGTCGTCCAGGCCGCGACCAAGTGGAAGCGGACGGCGCTGCGGCAGTTCGGGATGGCGCCGGGCGAGGGCCTGCTGACTGACATGCGCGCCGTGCGCAAGGACTACTTCCTCGACCACGACCACTCCGCCTACGTCGACCAGTGGGACTGGGAGCAAACGATCCGCGCCGAGGACCGCACGCTCGCCTACCTGACCGCGACCGTGCGCTCGATCTGGAAGGTGCTGAAGGAGGCCGATCGCCTCCTCAGGACCGAGTGGCCGGCGCTCGCCGACCCCCGCTATCCGGAGCTGCCGGACGAGCTCGAGTTCCTGCACGCCGAGGACATCCTCGCCGCCTACCCCGACCTGCCCCGCAAGCAGCGCGAGACGGCCATCCTGCAGGACCACCCGGCGGTCTTCATCTACGGGATCGGCTGGCCGCTCGCGGACGGCTACCCGCACGAGCTGCGCGCCGCGGACTACGACGACTGGTCTTCGGAGATCCTTTCGGCGGACGGCCGCCCGATGCACGGGCTGAACGGGGACATCCTGGTCTGGAACCCGGTCACGCGCCGCCGGCACGAGCTGATGTCCGGTGGGATCCGCGTGACGGCCGAGTCGCTGCGGCGGCAGCTGGAGCTCTCGGGCCAGCTCGACTTCCTCGATCTGCCGTACCACCGGGCGATCGTGAACGGCGAGATCCCGCTCTCGATCGGTGCCGGGATCGGACAGTCGCGGACGATGATGCTCCTCCTGCGAAAGGCTCACCTAGGCGAGGTCAGCGTCACCGTCTGGCCGCGGATCCTGAAGGACATGTGCTCCTCGAGGAACATCCACGTCCTGGAGTAGGGCCTGCGTGCAAGACTGCGGCCGATGCTGCCCGACAGCGCCCGCGAGCTGATCGAATCCGGCGCCCTCGCGCACCTGGTCACGCTGAACGAAGACGGCTCGCCGCAGGTGACGTGCGTCTGGGTCGGAATCGACGGTGACGAACTCGTCTCCGCGCACCTCGCTGCCGGCCAGCAGAAGCTGCGCAACGTGCGCCGCGACCCGCGCGTCGCGCTCTCGTTGGAGGGCACGGGAATCCACCCGCCGGGGCTGAAGGAGTACCTCGTCGTCCACGGCCGCGCACGGCTCGAGGAGGGCGGCGCGCCCGAGCTGCTGCAGCGGCTCGCGCACGTCTACCTCGGCCCGGACGTGAAGTTCCCGCCGATGGACGACCCGCCGCCGGGATACGTGATGCACATCGCGGTCGAGCGCGTCGGCGGCGTCGGCCCCTGGCGCTCGTAAACGCCACCGCTCGAGACGGTCTCACTGCCGACAGTCGCCGGACGACGTTCTGGATCGGTTCGATTGCTCCCGACCGCGGGGCACATCTACATTTGACCTACGGATGAGAAGACGGGCACAGGTCCCGTCAGAACGTCCGCCGCCACTCCTAGCCTTCAAGCGTGCTCGACGGAAAGCGGGTGTCGGTCGTCGTCCCCGCGCACAACGAGGAGAAGCTGATCGCGGAGACGATCCGCGGGATCCCGCAGTTCGTCGACCGCATCTACGTCGTCGACGACCGCTCCACCGACGGCACGGTCGAGGCGGTGCGCACGCTGGCCGACCCGCGCGTCGAGCTGATCGAGCACGAGCGCAACCTCGGCGTCGGCGGCGCGATCATCACGGGGTACAAGAAGGCGCGCGACGACAAGATCGACGTGACCGCGGTGATGGCGGCCGACGCGCAGATGGACCCTGACGACCTCGAGATGCTCACCGGCGCCGTCGCGCGCGGCGACGTCGACTACGCCAAGGCGAACCGCCTCTTCACCGGCCAGGCGTGGGAGGTGATCCCGCGCTACCGCTACCTCGGCAACGCGGTGCTCTCGCTGTTCACGAAGATCGCCTCCGGCATGCGGCGCTCAAATTGAGCAGGTCTCACGCTCTTCTAGGATCCCGGCTTATGCGTCGCCGTCGTGCCATCCGGACCAGCGGTCGCTCTGGCCAGCGTCACGGCCTCGCTTGTTTTCGGATACCTCGCGGTCCGGGGCGTAGGTTCCGCGCAACCTGGGATTCGCTCGAGGCGAGCAACCCATGGTGGCTCGTCCCCTCGCTGGCTGCGCTGACGGCGTCGATGGCCGCCCCGTGGTCCGCTGGCGGCTTGTCTTCCGGCCTGGGCGCCGCCCTCCATTCGTCCCACTGGCGAAAGCAAGCGTGATCGGGCTCTTCTTCAACAGCATCCTGCCCGCGCGCGCGGGTGAAGCGGCGCGGATCATCTCGCTCAGGACCTACCGAGGGAACGTCCGCGGCCGAGACGACCGCCACGGTCGTCGTGGAGCGGATTGCGGATTTGACGTCGCTGCTTCTGCTGTTGTTCTTACTCGCCGCGTGGCTGCCACATGTCTCGTGGCTCTCGGCGGCCGTGATCGTGGCCGCCGGCAGTCTCGCCGGCATCGTCGTGCTCGCACTCATCGTGCGGCGCCTCCGCGCTAGACCGCTTCCGCGCATGCGTCGCCTGTCGCGCGTCCCCGGCCTGAGCGAGGAGCGTCTCCGGCGAATGACCGAGAACGCACTCCACGGGATGGAGACGCTCGTGAGCCCGCGTCAGGCGATCGCTGTCCTCGCCTGGACGTACGGCTCATGGTTTCTCGCTCGGCCTCTCTTTCTGGTTCTTGATGCTCGGGCTGCATCTCCACCTCTCGATCCTCGCGGCCCTTCTTGTTGTCATCGCGACAGGGCTTGCGTTCATCGTCCCGTCGGCACCTTCCGCAGTTGGTGTCTTCGAGGCGGCAGGGCTCGCGGCACTCTCCACATATGGGATCGACCGTTCACACGCATTCGCGTACGTCGTCGTCTTGCACCTGCTGAATTTCATTCCCTTCGTCGTGGCGGGTGTTGTCGTGCTCGCGCTCGACGTCGGACTGCCGCGGTCAGCCGGCCTCGTGGGGACCACAGTACGATCCCGCCGCTAGATGGTCTTCGTGCTCCAAGTTGGCGCGGTTCTTGCCGCAGGCGTGTTCGCTGCGCTTGCGTGGGATTCCAGACCGTTGGCGGCAGGCGCGGGGCGCTCGTTGGTGGTAATCGCGTGTGCGCTCTCCTACATTGTCTTCTGGAGCCATATCTCGCAAAACGTGGACGGCTTCCGATCCGAGCGGGTTCAATGGCGGGCAACGCCGCCCGAGCAGGCGGCGATCGCGGGGGCGGCGGCGGCCGAGTCGGGGCTGCAGTCCTCGTTCGCGGAGTGGATCCGAGCCCGCATCGGCCCGGACAGCCACTTCTATCTCGTGCCGAGCCCGACACAGGATGTTGCCGTGTACCAGTGGTTCACGTACCGGCTGCTGCCGAGCCTGGCGACCGACGAGCCCAAGAAGGCCGACTGGCTGGTCTTCTATGGGATCACGCCGGCCAAGTCGGGCCTCTCCGGCGAGGTCGAAGGTGTGCCTCTTCGGTACGCGCCCGACTACTCGATCGCAAAGGTGCGGCGTGCGGGTTAATGCGGGGCCAATGGTGGCCGACGCGCTGTTCGCGCTCGCCGGCTACGGCGTGCTGAACGCGATCGGGATCTTGCGCGGCGCGCTGTGGGAGTTCGTTGCCGCGGTTGGGCTCGCGTTCCTCGCCGGCGTCAGCTTCGTCGTCACGCTGGGGATTGCATTTCTCACGCTAGGAGTTCCATTCCGGCTGCCCGCCTTCGTGGCTGTTTCGACCACGACTTTCGTGGCCGGAATGGCGCTGCGGCGAGATTGGCTGCATGCCCTTCGCAGCCCTCGTCTCCGCGAATTCTCACTGCGGCGGGTGCCCGCACAAGCGTGGGTCGCCGTGCCAACCCTGGGGGCGTTCTTGTTCCTCGTGGAGGAAGGCGTACAGGCGCTTCGCTGGCGGCCGCTCGTCGAATGGGACGCCTGGTCGATCTGGTCGCGGAAGGCCGAGATGCTCTTCCACACTGGGACGTTGCCGACGGACTTCTTCGCCTCGTCGGCGTACGCGTTCATGCACCCCGATTACCCGATCCTGATCCCGGTGTTCGAGTCGCTGCAGTACCGCGCGATGGGGACCGTGAATACGCAGGCCATCCACTGGCAGTTCTTCCTCCTGCTCGTCGCCTTCGTGCTGGCGGTGCTCTATCTCGGGCTGCGGCGCGGCACGCTTCTCGAGTGGCTTCCGCTCGCGATCGTGGTAGTGGTCGTGCCAGCGGTCTCGAGCCAGCTCGTGACGGCCTATGCCGACATTCCAGCCGCACTCTTCCTTGCACTCGGCGCTGTGCTGCTCGGCGAGTGGTTGAGAACGCGCGAGACCGCGCTGCTTGCGCTGTCGATCGTTATGCTCGCCGCCTCCGCGAGCACAAAGAACGAAGGGCTGATGGCGTCCGTCGTTGTGCTCGCGGTCGCCGTCGCGGCGACGGCGCTCGCGCGAAGGCGCTCCGACCTCCGGTTACTCGCGCTTGGCGCCGGCGCCTTCGTGCTCGCGATCCTGCCATGGCGGATCTGGCTTGTAGCGCACGGGGTTCACGGCGACATCCCGGTGCTGAAGGGCTTGGAGCCGTGGTACCTAGCCGGGCGGGCGGATCGCGTGCTCCCGTCGCTCCGCTCGCTGTATGCGCAGCTGATAGACCAAACGAGCTGGCTCTGGGTGATCCCGCTGGGACTCGTGGTAACGGCCTTCTGCCTCGCCGTCGAACGAATGCGGGCGATCGCCGCGTTCTATCTCGCTTCCGGTGGTGCTGACGTTCGTGGCTCTGGTCTGGGCCTACTGGGCGAGCCCGACGGTCCCGCTCGACTTCTTCCTCGCCACCTCCTCCTATCGCGTCGTGGGCGTGCTCGCGGCCCTCGCGTACGCGGCGCTGCTTGTGCTTGCCGTCCCGGAACCCGATGGCTGAGGAACGCGACGGCTGGGATCTCGACCTACTCGCGCGTGCGACGCGACTCGCGGATTGGATGTACGAAGAGGTCGCAAGTGCCGCTCGCGGACATGTGGCAGAGGTCGGGCCCGGGCTCGGCACCTTCAGCAACCGTCTGCTGGCGGCCGGCGTGAAGAGCCTGCTCCTGGTCGAGCCCGACCCAACCTGCGTAGACGCGCTTCGGGTGCGCTTCGGCGACGATCCGCGCGTGCGCATCGTCCAGGAAGAGTTGCCCGCTGCCGCCTCGCTCTTGAAGTCACCAGGCGTGTTCGACTTTGTCCTCTGTCAAAACGTACTCGAGCACGTGCGCGAGGACGCGGCCGCCGTCGAGGTAATGGCTCGCTCGCTGCGACGCGAAGGCCGGCTCGCAATTCTCGTCCCAGCCGGCCCGAGGCTGTTCGGAGCACTCGACCGAGCCTACGGTCACGAACGGCGCTACACGCAGAGTGCCTTGCGCGGCAGTGATGGAGCAACGTGGCTTGCGGCTGCTCGACGTTCGACCGTTCAACCTGCTCGGCATCCCTGGCTGGTGGGCCAAGAACCAGATCGGAGCGACATCGCTCGACACCGGGTTCGCTAGCCATCTATGACGCAGCGCTCTGGCTATGGCGGCCGCTCGAGCAATGGCTGCGCCCGCCGTGGGGCCTGAGCCTCATCGCGCACGCGGAGCGCACGTGAGCGCGCCACCCTGCGTATCGGTGCTTATGCCGGTCTTCAACGAGCGGCGCACGCTGGAGGCTGCAGTTAAGAGCGTGCTTGCAGTTGACCTTCGCGACGGGCGCGAACTGGAGCTCATCCTGGTCGACGACGGCTCCACCGATGGGACCCGCCAGTTGATCGACGAGGCGGCGTGGCCGGCGAACGTCCGCATCGTGCGCCACGACTGCAATCTCGGCAAGGGAGCAGCGGTGCGTACAGCGCTCCTGCACGCCCGAGGCGAGTACAGCACGATTCTCGACGCCGACCTCGAATACGACCCGGCGAACCTGCCGGCGTTGCTCGCGCCGCTTCTGGCGGGGGAGGCCGACGCGGTATACGGCGTCCGCGGCTTCCAGGCCCACTCGGCGTACAGCTTCTGGTACGTGGTCGGTAACAAGGGCGTCACCTTCGCCGCCAATCTGCTCTACAACGCGTGGCTCTCGGATTTGATGACATGCCACAAGCTGATGTCGACAACCCTCTTCCGAAGCCTCAACCTTCGCGCGCTGGGGTTCGCGATCGAGGCAGAGATCACTGCGCGGCTGCTGAGGGGCGGCGCCCGCATCTACGAGGTACCCGTGACCTACCGCGCACGCAGCCGCGGCGAGGGTAAGAAGCTGACCTCCGTAGACGGTCTACGCGTACTGGCTACGCTCGCACGCTGCCGAGTGCGCTGATGAGCAGCGCCGGTCGCACGCGATACGCGATTACCTCGACGGGGCGGAAAGCACTCACCACGCCGAAACGTCATCGCACTCGACGCGCACGAGAGGCCCGGCTCCGGGCCGGCCTCGTGCGCGTCAGTCGATTGTGATTGCCGACAGAACGTCCGCCACAACGCCTAGCCTCGAGGCGTGCTGGACGGAAAGCGGGTGTCGGTCGTCGTCCCCGCGCACAACGAGGAGAAGCTGATCGCGGAGACGATCCGCGGGATCCCGCAGTTCGTCGACCGCATCTACGTCGTCGACGACCGCTCCACCGACGGCACGGTCGAGGCGGTGCGCACGCTGGCCGACCCGCGCGTCGAGCTGATCGAGCACGAGCGCAACCTCGGCGTCGGCGGCGCGATCATCACGGGCTACAAGAAGGCGCGCGACGACAAGATCGACGTCACCGCGGTGATGGCGGCCGACGCGCAGATGGACCCTGACGACCTCGAGATGCTCACCGGCGCCGTCGCGCGCGGCGACGTCGACTACGCCAAGGCGAACCGCCTCTTCACCGGCCAGGCGTGGGAGGTGATCCCGCGCTACCGCTACCTCGGCAACGCGGTGCTCTCGCTGTTCACGAAGATCGCCTCCGGCTACTGGCACGTCGCCGACTCGCAGTCCGGCTACACGGCGATCTCGCTGCCGTACCTCCAGCTGCTCGACCTCGACCGGATCTACCAGCGCTACGGCTTCCCGAACGACCTGCTCGTGCACCTGAACGTCTGGAACGCCCGGGTGCGCGACTACCCGTCACGGCCGATCTACGGCGTCGGCGAGCGCTGCGGGATCCGGCTGCGGAAGGTCGTGCCGACGATCTCGTGGCTGCTGGTGAAGGGCTTCTTCTGGCGGATGCGCGTGAAGTACGTGATCCGCGACTTCCACCCGCTGGTCTTCTTCTACGCGCTCGGCTTCCTGGCGACGCTGCTCGGCCTCGGCCTCGGAATCGCCGAGCTCGTCCTGCGGATCATGGGCAATGCGATCACGCCGGCGACGATCGTGCTCGTCGCGCTGCTCCTGATCTCCGGCTCGCAGTTCACGCTCTTCGCGATGTGGTTCGATATGGAATCGAACAGAGACCTAGGTGGCCGGGGTCGGCGGCGGACCGATTGAATCGATCGCGTAAGTACAAGAATCGATGCCTCTGCTGTTCTTCGTCGGTAGGTTCCCGATTTGGAGCTGAAGATCTCCCTTATTGGCGGAACCCAAGCCTGCGCTCCTGCTTCTCGAAGTCGCGCTTCCTCTCCTCTCCGTAGATCGCCCGCCACCGGCGCGCCAGCTCTGGTTCTACTGTCCCTCCCTCGAGGTAGCTGCTCGTGCCGCGAAGTCCCAGTTTGAGCAGTTTGTTGAGTGCCTCGAGTCGATCTCGCGCGGTTGCAGTTGCGTCACCAAGCGCGATTTGCTGCAGCGCACGCACGTAGTCCGCGAACTCCGCTTCTGGCGGTGGCTGCGCTTGCGGTGACTGGCGCTCGATCGCTCTCGAGACCTTCTCGAGCCACTGCTCCAATTGCCGCGAAACCCGGGCACGATAGTTGAGGAGGTAGCGCGGCTCTCCCTTCTTGTCGACGAGACCTCGCTCGTCGAGATCGCGGTCGATCGCTTCCAGGATCGCGATACACCGAGCAGCCTCGTGAACCGCGAGCCGCTCCGGAGGCAAGAAGGCGAACGATTGCGTCAGCTCGTCTACGATCTCGGCCGCTCGGCCCTGAATGAGACGCGGAGAGTGAATGCCCTGCTTCACCGCGTTCAAGTTGCCCGGCTGGGCGGCGACGAGATTCCGTGGGTTGCCGTGCTTGTTCATCTGCCGAGGAGTTATCGGACTCCCGACGCGGAAGCATGACCCACCCCAAAAAGACGGGCCGTCCTGGATAGCGAGCGCGGCGACGAAGTCTCCACCCGGGAAGCTGTTGCCGCTCTCTGCCCCGCCTGCCACTGTGAGCGCGAGCGCCAACGCGGCGACCGCCAGGCCGAAGCTGCGGAACAGGTTCATGGCTACCTCCCAAGGCCAGGATCGCAGCTTGCGGGAGTCCGGACAAGCAGGCCTGAAACGGCCTCGTTCAAGCGCTCGCGAGGCGGAGGCGCGCCCGCGCGCGCCCAGACGGCGAGCGTGTGGGCTCCGGCGCAGCTGCGGCCGCGGTCAGATCATCCGCGATCGCTGAACGCAAGCCTTGCCGCATTCAGCACTCGGCTACGCTGACTGAGACGTCAGTCAGTTGGGGGCGACATGCATTTCGGGAGGCTCATCCGATTCGGGCTGATCGCCTCCCTGGCCCTTGCCCTGGGAGGCGCTGCGGCCCGCCCAGCGCTCGCCGGAACGAAGCTCGCAATCGGCGTCAACGACGACGCTGTGAAGTGGCGGTCTGGGATCTCCTCGACCGCGAACGACCTCGGCCTCGGCTACTTCCGGGTCACCCAGGGTTGGCAACCGGGCCAGACGCAACCCAGCGATTCGGACGCCGCCTCGCTCGCCCAGGCCGTCGAGAACGCAGGCAGGCAGAAGATTCTCCTGAGCGTGTACGGGAGCCCGAGCGCAGCGCCGGTTGACGCCTCCTCACGCGCCCAGTACTGCAGCTTCGTCTCCTCGCTGCTCGACCGCTTCCCGCAGGTCGCCGGGGTCAACATCTGGAACGAGGCCAACCTCAGTCACTTCTGGAAGCCGCAGTTCAATCGCAACGGCTCGAGCGCCGCCCCCGCCGCCTACGAGGCGCTGATGGCGCGCTGCTACGACGCGATCAAGAGCCGGCATCCGTCCGTGCGCGTGCTGACATCGCTCTCGCCCCGCGGCAACGACAACCCGCACGCCCGTTCGAACATCTCCCATTCCGTGAAGAACTTCGTCGCGAAGATGGGCAGCACCTATCGCCGCTCAGACCGCCGGGCTCGCATCTTCGACGCCTGGGGGCAGAACGTCTACGGCTCGAGCTCGAAGGAGCGCCCGTGGGTGCGGCACCGCCTCGACATCGGCGAGGGCGACTACGCGCGCCTTCTCTCATACCTGAGTGCCGCGTTTCGCGGCACGCGCCAGCCGGTTCCGGGCCAGAAGGACGTGCGCATCTGGTACTTGGAGGACGGGTTCCAGACCGGCGTCGGCGCGAAGCGGGGCTTCTACGGCAACACGGAAACCGACCGTGGGGTCGTCTCGCCGGTCGGCGGGCGGGTCAGTCAGGCTTCGCAGCTGGCCGACGCGATCAGGCTCGCCTACTGCCAGCCTGCGGTCGGCGGCTTCTTCAACTTCCTGCTCGCCGACGAATCCAGTCTGCACGGCTGGCAGTCTGGGGTCTTGTTCGCAGACTGGACGCAGAAGCTCTCCTACCAGGCTTTCAAGAACGTGATCGCCGAGGTCAACTCCGGTCACGTCAACTGCGCGAAGCTGAGAGCGCGGATCAAGTCGCTCGGCGGTTAGCGACCAGGGTGCGCGCAAGCGCCGCCCTTTCGAACTAGCTCTCGCAGCCAACGCCGTCGTGGTCGCCGTCGAAGTGGTGCGGGTCAGGGTTGGGTTGGGCAACATCCCACCGCACGCGGAAGTTCCGGTACGCGATGCCAACGCGGCTGGTCGCTTGGCGATTCGCGGCAGTTGATGCAAAGTTTCGTCAGACGTGCGGACATTCGCGGCGACGCTTCTCGGTCTCGCCATCGTTGCGCTCACTGCCTCGGCAGCGCCCGGAACGGTGAAGCGGTGCCACCTCACGTGGCGACTCGTCCCGTCGCCCCGAGTCTCAGACGCGCAGCTCTCAGACGTCCAGGCCTTGAAGCCAAACCTGGTGTGGGCCGCCGGGTCTGGAATCAACGGTCGGCCGACTCGAATCCTGGTCGAACATTGGGACGGACACCGCTGGCGCGCGAGGCGCCTGCCTCAAACCGGCTTCGTTTATGGCCTGTCGGCAAGCTCCAACCGCGACATTTGGCTCGTCGGCCAAGGCTCGGACTTCACACCGCTGATCCTCCACTACGACGGCGTCGGTTGGACTCAGCTACCGAGTCCGCTTCCGTCAGGGGAGAATGGCTGGCTGCACGATGTGCTGGCGCTGGGCCCGCGGGATGCCTGGGCGGTTGGTTCCGACGGCCACACGCTGCCTGACGGGTACGCGCGTGCGCTGATCTTGCATTGGGATGGCTCGCGCTGGAGCTCCGTGAGCGGCCCGCCCGGTTTGGGTGCCCTCTCTGGGATCGCCGCCCTTTCGGCGCACGACCTCTGGGCTGTCGGCCCCGTGGACTCCGACTCCTTTAGCCCACCGGTCGTGACTCACTGGAACGGAGCGAGCTGGCGAGTCGTCGACGACAGCGAGCTTGGCTACGTGAACTTGTTCGGGGTGAAAGCCGTCTCCGCTCGCAACGTCTGGGCCGTCGGCTCGACCGGAGGCACTGAGGTCCGCGGGATCGTCGCCCACTGGAACGGCGTCCGCTTTCGCATCGTCGACGAGCGCAACCTCCGCGACAGCGTCGAGTCATTCAACGACGTCGTCAGCTCCGGTAAGAGCGTCTGGGCCGTCGGCGGCTGGGCGATCGACCGCTGGGATGGCCGGAGATGGTTCAAGAGACCCTTCCGCGGCGTCGCCTTCAGTGGCGCTGCCGCAATCTCCGCTCGCAACGTCTGGGCCGTCGGCGGCGATCGCCGTGGAAGTGTCGTCTACCACTACGCCTGCCACTAATCGTCTGCCACTACGCCTGCTATCGGGCCGCGCTATCTCTCGCAACCGACGCCGTCGTGATGACCTCGAAGTGGTGCGGGTCAGGAATCCTCGGCTCCGCCGAAAGGGCGGCCACCGCAAAACGGCAAACCGCCCCTTCCTTCAGCCCTAACGAGGAGTGAAGAACCCCGTGACGATGACGGTGAAGCCACCGCCAGCATCGCCGGTGCAGATGACGAGGTTCTTCAGCCCACGCTTGCTATCGAAGAGCACGGTCGTATTCGTCCCGTCTGAAAAGGCGAGGGACGCGGTCACAAACACGCTCGTCGAGTCGATTGCCCAGGCAACTCGGCCTCGGTTCGTCAACGTACCTGGGTTGATATCGACCGGCGCCATGCCGGGACAGATGAGCGAGACGGGCTGCTGCAAGTTAGGGCCACCCGGGTCCGCCATGAGTGCAGATGGCACCCCAACGCTGAGGACCGCCAGCAACGATGCGGTGAGCAGAAGTCTCATCACCGCAACCTCCTCTCCCTTCGACCGCAATGGAAAGACGAGTCTTCTCCCCTCAAGCACCTGCTGTCAACCGTGGCCGCCGAGGCCGCAAGCGGCCTGTGTCTCGCAGCCGATGCCGTCGTGGTCGCCGTCGAAGTGGTGAGGGTCGGGGTCGGCGACGTCCCCGCGCACGCGGAAGCCACGTTACGGGATATCGCCGCAGTTCAGGTCAGGCGGCGGCGGCGGGATGCAGACGGTCGGATACGAGGCGGCAACACTTTCCACCAGGACCCGGTGGGGGCGGGAGGCTGTGGAGGCCCTAGCTTCGACAAGCAGGCGAAGCCGAGGACGGGATGCAACTGGATGCCGTTCGGGGCGACGCCGGTCTGGCCGTGTAGGAAGTCGAAGAAGGCGACACCGACTACCCGGGCCCGTCGCAGTCCCTTGCGGCGTTGCCCGCCGCGATCATCTGCCTCCGGTTCGCGATCGCTCCCTTCGTGCAGAGCGGGGAGGGAGTCTCGGAGATCATCGTGCGCGAGCCGCTGCGGAGGACAAGGTGGTAGTCGAAGTCGTCCTCGCTGCGCTTGAGCGTGACGCTGGCGATGAGACTGAAGATCTGGCGCTCGCGCAGAAGCCGCCGATTCGGCGGTAGATAGGACGGGCGCGGGAGATTCGTCGGGTGTTGTCTATTCCGTAAACCGCTACAAGTTCTACGGCGGGCATCACCCGCGGGGGACGCTCGTCTTCCTGCCGACCGCCCGGGTGCTGATGGGCATCGCCCGAGGTCATTTGTAGGTAGGCGGACGGGCCGAGCCGTCCGGCGGTCGGTGTGAGGGGTCGCCTTCCCAAACGAAGATGCTCAATCGGGCAACAGGGCGCCAATCGCCTCGGCGGCCTCGCGCTGCATGCTTGGGATGCAATGGGAGTACGTGTCCAAAGTAATCGCGACTGTCGAGTGGCCTAGCCGTTCGCTTACGATTTTCGGATGCACACGCGCCCTGAGGGCAAGCGTAGCGTGGGTGTGGCGAAGGTCATGGAAGCGGATTCGAGGAACTTGAGCCGCTTCGACCCGCCGGCCGAAGATCTGCGAGAAGCACCCAGGATGGAAGGGTGATCCGTCATCGTGCGCGAACACGAACTCGTCCAGAGCAAGCTTGGCTCCCCGCCTGCGTCTCTTTACTTCTTCTGCCCGCCTGTGCTCGGCCAGGACAGCGATCGTCTTGGCATCGAGTGCGATCATCCTTCGACTACGCTCGCTCTTCGGCGGCCCTACCCGCACCGCGTGTGCCACCTCGATCACGCACTGGACGACCGAGAGCTGGTGGCCCTCGAGATCGACGTCGCACCAACGTAACCCGAGCACCTCGCCGCGACGCATGCCGGACGCAGCAGCGAGATAGAAGGCGGCATAGAATCGATCCTCTCGAACCGACTCAAGGAAACGCCGGAGATCGTCCGGACTCCACGTTTGAAATTGCTGCGGCCTCGCAGCCCGCGCGCTCGGAGGATCAGCGGCGAGCGACGGATTGGACTCCATGTACCCAAGCCGCACGGCGTCAGAGAAGGCCTTGCGGAGAATCGAGTGCGCGTAACGGACGGTCCGTGGTGAAAGGCCGCCGCGGCCATCGGCTCGACCGTCCTTGAGCAAACGTCGATAGAGCGTGTTCAAATCGAGCGGGCTGATGGTCTCGAGGTGAACCCGGCCAAGATTTGGAACGATCGTCGTTCGAACTGTCGCGCGATAACTGGCGATCGAGGCAGGCCGAAGACCGCGTCCTTCACACAGCTCGAGCCATGACGCGAGGTACTCCGCGAGAGTGAGCGAGCAGTCGCGATCGTGATCCGCAAAACGGGTTTGAGGGGGCGCCTTCGTTGCCACTGTTGGCGAAGATCATAGCGAACCTATGGTCTGTTTTTGTGTCAACCATGCGGTTGAACTGGCGTTCTTCCAAAACGTAAAGC
>CAVYZH010000005.1:0-293599 GCA_963772975.1 uncultured Actinomycetes bacterium | reverse complement strand
GCCGCCGTTAGCATCAAGACCCAGTCGCGGTTCCTGGCGTAGTTGCGGCCAGGCACCGGCAGGCGACGCGCTTCCGGGCCGACAACGGTGAACTCTTCACGGCAGACGGTTGAGCCGGTGCTCGAGCTTCCTCATCGCACCCTCTCGGCGACCACGGCACGTGCGGGAATCCCGGCGACGACCTCGCCTTCGCCGACGTCGCGGGTGACGACGGCGCCCGCGCCGACGAGGGCCCCGGCGCCGACGCGGATGCCGCCGAGGACGACGCAGCCCGAGCCGAGGGAGGCGCCGCGCTCGACCACGGTCGGGAGCAGCGTCCAGTCTTCGCCCGTCTGTAGTTCGCCGTCGTCGGTGGTCGCGCGAGGCCGCTTGTCGTTGATGAAGAGGACGCCGTGCCCGACGAACACCTCGTCGGCGATCGTCACGCCCGAGCAGATGAACGAGTGGCTCTGGATCTTGCAGCGCGCGCCGATCTCGACCCCGCTCTGGATCTCGACGAACGGACCGATTCGGCTCTCGTCGCCGATGGCGCAGCCGTAGAGGTTCGTGAACGGGTGCACGACGACGCCCCGGCCGAACTCCACATCGTTCAGTAGCCGGTACGGCGCCTCGTTTGCCGGCCTGTCCGCCACGGTCACGAGCCAGAGAAGAACGTCTTCACGGCGTGCACGACCGCGTCGAGCTGCGCCTCCGTCATGCCGGGGAAGAGCGGCAGGGAGAGCGCCTCGCGCGAGAGCGCCTCCGCAACCGGGAACGCGCCCGGCCGGTAGCCGAGGCCGGCGTACGCCTCCGAGAGGTGCGGCGGCTCCGGGTAGTGGCGGCCGCTGCCGATCCCGCGCTCCCCTAGGAAGTCCGCAAGCGCGGCTGGATCCGCCGTGCGCACCACGTAGAGATGCCAGACGGGCTCGCTGCCACCCGGGACGACCGGTAGACGCAGATCGCCGACGCCGGCGAGCTCGGCCGTGTAGTGCGCCGCGATCGCACGTCGCGCGGCGGTCCAGCCGCCGAGGTGCGGAAGCTTGTGCAGCAGGGCGAGCGCCTGGATCGTGTCGAGGCGTGCCGTGTAGCCCTCGAGCGCGTGATGGTACTTCCGGCCCTGGCCGTGCTCGCGCAGCGAGCGGACCGTCTCGGCCACCTCCTCGTCGTCGGTCACGAGCGCGCCCGCGTCGCCGATCGCGCCGAGGTTCTTGGCCGGGTAGAAGCTGAAGGCCGCCGCTTTCCCGACGGTGCCCGCGGCGCTCCCGTCGCGCTCTGCGCCGTGCGCTTGACAAGCGTCTTCGACGATCCCGACAGCGTGGGGGGAGGCCACGCGCGTCAACGCGCGGAGGTCGGCCATCTGGCCGTAGAGGTGCACGGGGAGCAAGAAGCGCGTGCGCGGCGAGATCGCGGCCGCGGCCGCGGCCGTGTCGAGGCCGTAGTCGTCCTCGCGGACATCAGCGACGACGGGCACGCCGCCCGCCTGCGTGACCGCCTCGAACGTCGCCGCGAAGGTCGCGGCCGGCACGACGACCTCGTCGCCGCGCTCGAGGCCGCCAGCGAGGAGTGCGAGCCGGAGCGCGTCGAGCCCGCTCGCGACGCCGACGCAGTGGCGGACGCCCACGTAATGCGCGAACGCCTCCTCGAACTCCCGCACCGCCGGCCCGTTCGTGAATGCACCCGAGTCGAGTAGCCCGGCGACGTCCTCCAGGAGCGCGGCGCGGAACGCGGCCGAGGTTGGACCGAGGTCGTAGAAGGGGACGCGGAGCCGCGACGAGGCGGGCGGTGCGATCGTCATCATCGAGAGGCTAGATGCCGACTTTGCGGCGTTCCACGGGCCTGAAGGACAGGAAGCGCGACCCTGCGGCCCAGACGGCGTACCTCCGCGCTCCGGACGCTAGCCGTTCGTCTAGCAGGGCAGCCTTCGCTTTTCTGGACGAACCGCGGCCGAGGCGGTCCCGGATGACGTGGAATGTCGCCAAAGCCGGCCCTTGTGGTTACAAGTCCAAAGCCTCGATGAAGGCCCCGGATGGCCTCTCAGTCGTTCACCCGTCTGGGCGTGTCGGCTAGACGCGGTTAGTGCCCGCCCGATTCACGTCACCAGAACGAAGACGGAAGCCGGAGTCGAGGACCCCCCGGATCGCCGGTTGACGCTCCAGGGGCCGCCGTCTTGACTAGGTGAGTCAATGGCGGCACTACGTATAGGAGCGCTCAGGTGAAGGTCGTCATCTTCTGCGGCGGCTACGGAGTCCGAATGGGCGACGAGACGCGGCGTATCCCCAAGCCGATGATCGAGATCGGCGGGCGCCCGATCCTCTGGCACATCATGCACTACTACTCGATGTGGGGACACGACGAGTTCATCCTCTGCCTGGGGTACAAAGGTGAGGTCGTCAAGAAGTACTTTTTGTCGTACAACGGGGCGCTCCTAAATGACTTCGTCCTCGACCGCGGCTCGGACGGGACAAAGATGGAGCTGTTGTCACGCGATCTGGACAAGTGGCGGATTACCTTCGTCGACACGGGTCTGAACGCCACGATCGCTGAGCGGCTGAAGGCTGTGGAGCCGTACCTCGGCGACGATCAGGAGTTCCTCGCGACCTACGGCGACGGGCTGACGGACGCTCCGCTTCCCCAGGTCATCGAGTCCTTTCGCGACAGCGGGAAAACAGCGATGTTCCTCTCCGTCCGTCCGCAGTTCAATGCGCACATGGTCTCGACCGACGGGCAGGGGAACGTCACCGCCGTCGAGGAGCTGAGCCGCTCCGACGTCCGGATCAACGGCGGCTTCTTGGTCCTGAAGCGGCGGATCCTCGACGTGATCGAGCCGGGGCACGAGCTCGTGGAAGAGACGTTCGCTCGCCTGATCGACGAGCGCGAGCTGGTCGCGTACCCGTACGAAGGGTTCTTTGGCCCGATGGACACAATCAAGGATCGCCAGCGCCTCGAGAACCTCAACGAGTCGGGCGACCCACCCTGGCGCCGGATCACACCCGCGACTGTTCCGGCCTGAGCGCCGCTCACTTTCAGCGTGCTGATGCTCTCGACAGCAACGCCGGTCCGCCGAATCCTCGTCATCGGCTGTCACGCGGACGACATCGAGATCGGTTGCGGGGGGACTCTGCTCGCGCTCGCGCGTTCGAGCCCCGAGCTCGAGGTGGACTGGCTCGTCCTCTCGGCGCTGGACGAGCGCGAGGCCGAAGCGCGGTCGAGCGCCGACGCGTTCCTCGGCGAGTCCGTGGCCGAACTGCGGGTCGACGTTCACAACTTTCGCGATGGATTCCTTCCCTATTGCGGCAGCGAGGTCAAAGACGTCTTCGAGGAGCTGAAGCTCCGTGTCGATCCGCAGGTCGTGTTCACCCATGCCAGCTACGACTTCCACCAGGATCACCGACTCGCCTGCGAGCTCACGTGGAACACCTTCCGGAATCACCTGATCCTCGAATACGAGATACCGAAGGTCGACGGTGACCTCGGGCGACCAAACCTCTTCGTTCCGCTGACCGAGGACGACGTGGAGCGGAAGCTCGACCTCCTCGAGAAGAATTTTCGAACACAGAGCGGACGGCACTGGTTCGACCGCGAAACGTTCCGCGGGTTGATGCGCCTGCGGGGCATGGAGGCAGTCGCGCCTGACCGATTCGCCGAAGCGTTCACCGCGCGGAAGGTTGCGCTGGCGGCATGACGGCGAGACGCCGCCGGCCCCTGGTCGGCCAGGCCGTACGTGTCGCGGGCCTTGCCGGGGCTGCGGCGCTAGTTGCGCTCCTGCTCACGAGCGCGTCGACTAGCGCTCCTTCCGGCTTGGTGGCGGCGTACGCCTTCGACGAGGGGTCAGGCAGCACCGTCAGCGATGCGTCGGGGAACGGCAACGCCGGCACGATCTCGGGCGCGACCTGGACGAGTGCCGGCAAGTACGGATCGGCGTTGTCGTTCAACGGCTCCTCCAGCCGGGTGACGATCGCCAACGCCAGCTCGCTGCAGCTCTCGAGCGGGATGACCTTGGAGGCGTGGGTCAACCCGGCCGCCGTCTCCAGCGCCTGGCGCGACGTGATCGAAAAGGGCAACGACAACTACTTCCTGATGGGCACCACCGACCACTCCTCGGCCGCGGGCGGCGGCGGCATCATCGGCGGCAGCTACGGCCAGGTCTTCGCCACCAGCCCCCTGGCCGCCAACAGTTGGTCGTTCCTCGCCCTCACCTACGACGGCGCTACCGAACGCCTCTACTTGAACGGCACCCAGGTGGCGAGCCTCGCCCACACCGGCACCATCACCAGCTCCACCAACGCGCTCACCCTCGGCAGCGATCCCCTCTACGGCCAGTACTTCAACGGCCTGATCGACAACATCCGCATCTACAACAGCGCGCTCTCGGCCGCGGCCATCCAAACCGACATGACGACCGCGGTCAGTGGTACGCCGGACACGACTCCGCCCTCGGCGCCCGGCACCCTCACCGCCACCGCCGCCAGCTCGGCCGAGATCGACCTCAGCTGGGGCGCGGCGACCGACAACGTCGGCATCGCCAACTACCAGATCTGGCGCTGCCAGGGCCCAGGCTGCAGCAACTTCAGCCAGGTCGGCACGACGGCAAACGGCACCACCACGAGCTTCCAGAACACGGGCCTGAGCGCCTCGACCAGCTACAGCTACGAGGTGCGCGCGGTCGACACCTCCAACAACCCCGGTCCGTATAGCAACACCGCCAGCGGGACGACCAAGACCGTCGACACCCAGCCGCCGACCGCGCCCGGCACCCTCACCGCCACCGCCGCCAGCTCAGCCGAGATCGACCTCAGCTGGGGCGCGGCGACCGACAACGTCGGCATCGCCAACTACCAGATCTGGCGCTGCCAGGGCCCAGGCTGCAGCAACTTCAGCCAGGTCGGCACGACGAGCAACGGCACCACCACGAGCTTCCAGAACACGGGCCTGAGCGCCTCGACCAGCTACAGCTACGAGGTGCGGGCCGTGGACACCTCGACGAACCCCGGCCCCTACGGCAACACCAGCAGCGCCAGCACGTCGGCAGCTCCTTCCGGCTTGGTGGCGGCGTACGCCTTCGACGAGGGGTCAGGCAGCACCGTCAGCGATGCGTCGGGGAACGGCAACGCCGGCACGATCTCGGGCGCGACCTGGACGAGTGCCGGCAAGTACGGATCGGCGTTGTCGTTCAACGGCTCCTCCAGCCGGGTGACGATCGCCAACGCCAGCTCGCTGCAGCTCTCGAGCGGGATGACCTTGGAGGCGTGGGTCAACCCGGCCGCCGTCTCCAGCGCCTGGCGCGACGTGATCGAAAAGGGCAACGACAACTACTTCCTGATGGGCACCACCGACCACTCCTCGGCCGCGGGCGGCGGCGGCATCATCGGCGGCAGCTACGGCCAGGTCTTCGCCACCAGCCCCCTGGCCGCCAACAGTTGGTCGTTCCTCGCCCTCACCTACGACGGCGCTACCGAACGCCTCTACTTGAACGGCACCCAGGTGGCGAGCCTCGCCCACACCGGCACCATCACCAGCTCCACCAACGCGCTCACCCTCGGCAGCGATCCCCTCTACGGCCAGTACTTCAACGGCCTGATCGACAACATCCGCATCTACAACAGCGCGCTCTCGGCCGCGGCCATCCAAACCGACATGACGACCGCGGTCAGTGGTACGCCGGACACGACTCCGCCCTCGGCGCCCGGCACCCTCACCGCCACCGCCGCCAGCTCGGCCGAGATCGACCTCAGCTGGGGCGCGGCGACCGACAACGTCGGCATCGCCAACTACCAGATCTGGCGCTGCCAGGGCCCAGGCTGCAGCAACTTCAGCCAGGTCGGCACGACGGCAAACGGCACCACCACGAGCTTCCAGAACACGGGCCTGAGCGCCTCGACCAGCTACAGCTACGAGGTGCGCGCGGTCGACACCTCCAACAACCCCGGTCCGTATAGCAACACCGCCAGCGGGACGACCAAGACCGTCGACACCCAGCCGCCGACCGCGCCCGGCACCCTCACCGCCACCGCCGCCAGCTCAGCCGAGATCGACCTCAGCTGGGGCGCGGCGACCGACAACGTCGGCATCGCCAACTACCAGATCTGGCGCTGCCAGGGCCCAGGCTGCAGCAACTTCAGCCAGGTCGGCACGACGAGCAACGGCACCACCACGAGCTTCCAGAACACGGGCCTGAGCGCCTCGACCAGCTACAGCTACGAGGTGCGCGCGGTCGACACCTCGAACAACCCGGGCCCGTACGGGAACATCGCCTCAGGCACGACGCAGGGGAGCGACACCCAGCCGCCCACGGCGCCCGGCACGCCCACCGCTACCGCCGCCAGCTCGAGCGAGATCGACCTCAGCTGGGGTGCTGCGACCGACGACGTCGGCATTGGCGGCTATAGGATCGACCGCTGCGCGGGGGTCGGCTGCACCGACTTCTCGCATCTGGTCCAGCTGAGCGGGACGGGGACGACGTACCAGGACACGACCGTTTCCCCGTCCACCAGCTACAGCTACCAGGTCCGGGCCATCGACACGTCGAGCAATCTCGGCCCAGTTAGCAACGTCGCCACCGCCAGCACTCCCGCCGCGCCCTCCGGGCTCGTCGCGGCGTACGGATTCGAAGAGGGCTCCGGGACTACGGTCTCCGATGCATCGGGGAACGGCAACACCGGCACGATCTCAGGCGCGACCTGGTCGACCGCCGGCAAATTCGGCGGCGCGCTCTCGTTCAACGGAACGAGCAGCAGGGTCACGATTCCCAACAGCAGCCCCCTGCAGCTGAGCTCGGGGATGACCCTCGAGGCCTGGGTCGACCCGGCCACCGTCTCCAGCGCCTGGCGCGACGTGATCGAGAAGGGCAACGACGAATACTTCATGATGGGCACCACCGACCACGGCTCGGCTGCCGGCGGCGGCGGCATCATCGGCGGCAGCTACGGCCAGGTCTTCACCGGCAGTGGGCTACCCGTGAGCACTTGGTCCCACCTGGCCATCACCTACGACGGCTCGACGGTGCGCCTCTACCTCAACGGCGCGATGGTCGACAGCGTCGCCCACACCGGCCTCATCACCAGCTCGACCAACGCGCTCACGCTCGGCAGCGACCCGTTCTACGGCCAGTACTTCAACGGTCTGATCGACGAGGTGCGGATCTACAACAAGGCGCTGACCGCTGCCCAGATCCAGTCCGACATGAACACGGCGGTCGGCGTCGTCCCGTCGACTCCCACGAACCTTACGGCGACGGCGGTCAGCACGACGCAGGTCAACCTCACCTGGAGCGCTTCGACCGACAGCGCGGGCGTCACGGGATACCGGCTCGAGCGCTGCCAAAGCGCTGGCTGCACGAACTTCACCCAGATCGCGGCGCCGATAGGGACCGCGTACTCCGACACAGGTCTTACGCCCGGGACGACCTACGTCTATCGCGTTCGGGCCGTCGATTCGCGCGGAACCCTTGGACCGTACTCGGATCCCGCGACCGCGTTTACCGGAATCCTGCTGAGCCCGCGCCGTGTCGCGCTCACTCCCGGTCAGACCCAGCAGTACACCGCCTTCATTCCCGGCGCCGGCTCGGCGCAGGT
Source organism: uncultured Actinomycetes bacterium (assembly GCA_963772975.1). Taxonomy (GTDB): domain Bacteria; phylum Actinomycetota; class Thermoleophilia; order Gaiellales; family Gaiellaceae; genus AC-32. The sequence continues at coordinate 286,049 of CAVYZH010000005.1, read as the reverse complement.
GACATGGTCGGTTGACGGAGTCTCCGGAGGCTCAACCGCAACGGGGATGATCACGACCGGGGGCGTCTACACGGCCCCGGCAGCGACCGGCACCCACACGATTACCGCGACGACCACGGATCAGAGCCAAAGCGTCAGCGCCGCTGCGTACATCACGAACTACCCGGGCATGTTCACCTACCACGACGACAACCTGCGCACCGGCGTGAACCTCAGCGAGACGGTCCTCACGCCGTCGAACGTCAACTCGTCCAGCTTCGGGAAGCTCTACTCGCGGCCGCTCGACGGGATCGCCTATGCCGCGCCCCTCTACGGCGAGAACGTGTCGATTCCCGCCGACGGGCCGCACAACGTCGTCTATGTCGCCACCGAGCACGACAGCGTCTATGCGTTCGACGCCGACGGGCGCTCGACGACGCCGATCTGGAAAGACAGCTTCATCGATCCCGCGAACGGCATCACGACCGTGCCGGCAGGCGATACCGGTGAGTGTTGCGACATCGCGCCTGAGATCGGCATCACGGGGACCCCTGTGATCGATCACGCGACCAACACGCTCTATGTGGTCGCCGCGACCAAGGAGGTCGTCGGCGGCAGCACGAACTACGTCATCCGGCTGCACGCGCTCGATCTCGCCACCGGCGCCGAGAAGTTCGGCGGCCCGGTCGTCATTCAGGCGAGCGTGCCAGGAACCGGCGCCGGCTCGTCCGGCGGCGTCCTGCCGTTCCTGCCACTCCGCGAGAACCAGCACACGGCGCTGCTTCTGCTGAACGGCAACATCTACTTCGCCTTCTCGAGTCACGGCGACATCCAGCCGTACCACGGCTGGATCTTCGGCTACAACGCTTCGACGCTCCAGCGGACGCTCGCCGTCTGCCTCTCGCCGAACACCGACAGCGCAGGCGTGTGGATGGGCGGCGACGGGATCGCCAGCGACGCCACCAACAGTCTGTATTTCGTCACCGGCGACGGGCCGTTCGACGGGAGCTCCAGCTGGGGCGACAGCTACATCAGGATGTCGACCAGCGGAGCCGTCTCCGACTCCTTCACGCCGTTCAACCAGGCCGCGCTCGACTCCGCGAACCACGATCTCGGCTCCGGCGGAGCGCTGCTCCTGCCGGACCAGCCCGGCACCCACCCGCACGAGATGGTCAGCTCGGGGAAGGACGGGACGATCTACCTCGTGGACCGCGACAACATGGGCAAGTACAACACGACGACGAACAACATCGTCCAGACGCTGCCGAACATCTTCCCGCCGAACGGCCAGCAGGGCTCGGAACCGGGCAACTTCAGCGCGCCGATCTACCTCAACGGCATCGTCTACTTCATCCCCAACGGCGACAACCTGCAGGGCTTCACCGTCACGAACGGGCTGCTCTCGACGTCGGCCGCGGTGCGGTCCTCGGCGATCTTCCCCGACCGCGGCGGCGCCATGGCGGCGTCGGCGAATGGGTCGTCCACCGGGATCATCTGGGCGGTTCAGCGGAACGGGGCGAATCCCGGCGTGCTCTACGCCTACAACGCGAGCTCGTCGAGCGGGACGCTCAGCGAGCTCTACGACAGCTCTCAGGCGGGCTCGCGCGACACGCTCGACGTGGCGGCGAAGTTCAACCCGCCCCTCATCGCCAACGGCAAGGTCTTCGTCGCCGGCACGACCCAGCTGACGGCCTACGGGCTCCTGCCGTGAGGGTGCGGCTCCGGCCGCGATCGATCCTCCCGACACTCGTCGTGGGCGTGTCGTTGCTCACGCTCCTGTTCATGGTCGACACCCCGAGCGGACCCGCCGCCCTGCACCACGGAAGCACGCGTGCGGCGGCGGCGCAGCGCGCATTCCTGTTCCCACTCAAGGTCTCCAGGAATCGGCGGTATCTCGTAGACCAGCGCGGCAAGCCGTTCCTCGTCGTGGGCGACTCGCCCCAGGCGCTGATCGGAGATCTGAGCCTGAAGGATGCGGAGACCTACCTGGCCGACCGCGAGAAGGCGGGCTTCAACGCGATGTGGGTCAACCTGCTCTGCGTGACGTACACGGGCTGCAGGCGCGACGGCGCGACCTACGACGGGATCAACCCGTTCCGCTCCGTCGGCGACCTCTCGAAACCGAATCCTGCGTACTTCAGACGGGCTGACGCGATGATCCGGCTCGCCGGCCGCCACCACATCGTCGTCTTCCTCGACCCGATCGAGACCGGAGGCTGGCTCGACGTCCTCCAAAAGAACGGGGTCGTGAAGGATCGGGCGTACGGCCGATTCCTCGGGAAGCGGTACAAGCGGTTCGGAAACATCGTGTGGTGGAACGGCAACGACTTCCAGTCGTGGCAGGATGCGTCCGACGATGCCGTTGTCCTCGCCGTCGCCCGCGGAATCCGCTCGACGCATCCTCGGCACCTCCAGACGCTCGAACTGAACTACTTCGACAGCGGCTCGCTCGACGACTCACGCTGGCGGTCGACCATCGGGCTCGACGGCGCGTACACGTACCACGCGACCTACGCCCGTGTCTTGCGGGAATACCGGCGGAAGAAGTTCATGCCGGTCTACATGCAGGAGGCGGGCTACGAGTTCGAGCAGAACTCATCGTCGATCTCTCCCGGAACCCCGAATGTCCTCCGGCGCCAGGAGTACTGGAGCGCGCTGAGCGGTGCCGCAGGGCAGTTCTACGGCAACCACTACACCTGGCAATTCCTCTCCAAGTGGCAGGACCACCTCGACACCTCGGGCAGCGACCAGTTCGGGTACCTCACGCGGCTGCTCGAGCAGTTGCCGTGGTTCCGCCTCGTCCCCGACTTCAGGCACCGCGTCGTCACGGGCGGTTACGGCACCTACGACGGCAAGAGCAACGTCGCCTCGAACAACTACGTCGCGGCCGCCGCGACGCCGAACGGCAGGCTGGCACTGGCGTATCTCCCGGCCGGCGGAACGGTTTCCGTGAACTTCGGCCGATTCGCAGGCAAGGTGCGCGTGCGGTGGTTCGATCCCACGAACGGCCGCTTCCGTCTGGCGCCCGGCAGCACGCGCCCGAACACCGGGATCGTGCGTCTCACCCCGCGGGGGAAGAACAGCCTGGGCGACCCCGACTGGCTACTCGTGCTCACGTCGCCCTGAGCCGCGCGGCGCGACGAGCGCCGGCGACGGGCCGTAGTCAGACCGACGTCTTCTCGCGCGCCACGATGTCGGCGAGCCAGGTCTCGCCGCGGAAACGCTCGTACTGCTCAGCTCGCAGGCCGTCGGCGAGCCTGCCCGGCGGGAGCTCCACGTCGTCGTACGTCAGCACGTGGTCCTTCGCGACGTCCCGGCGGAGGACGCACCCCTCGACGAGCCCCTCCGGGAGATAGCGTCCCGAGCTCATCTCCTCGACGCCCGCGGCCTCTCCGTACGTCATGTACCCGCCGTAGTCGTCGAGCGTCTCTCCGGACCTGAGATCGCGCTTCGCGACCGCGCAGACTTCGACGACCGGCCCGGCCAGGGCTCGCGAGACGGGGTCGCGGAAGAGGGCGACGCGGGCGATCGCGTTCGGCACCTCGAAGTGGACGAGGTGATAGGGGATGAAGAACGAGTAGAGCGGGCCCTCGCCCATCTTGTAGAGGTTGAGGTAGTGCCGCTGTTTCGGGTCGTCGTGCTCCGCGAGCACGTAGACCTTGGTCAGAGGCGTGCCGACGACATAGTCGACGACGCCGCCGAGCGCCCGCACCTCCTCGACGTCGTAGAGACGACCGATCGTCATCACATCGTCGCGGTACTCGAGGCCGCGCGACATCCCACGCTGCTGCACGTTGAAGCCCGTCGCGTTCGCCACGATCGCCTGCTCGAACGAGATCTTCGAGCCGTCCGCGAACGATGTGACCATCGCGGGGTTCTGGCCCCACGTCTCGGCGAACTCCTTCTGCGTGGTCGGATTTCGGTAGGGGTCCTGCAGGCCCTTGACGTTGCCGATCACGCGAGGCGCGAGCCCGAGGCCCTTCACCCAGCGGTAGAGGTTGAGCTGGACGCCCGGCTCGTCGCCGTCGCAGGCGGAAAGGATGACGTTGTGCCGGTCGGCGTAGACATCGAGGATTGGCCCGATCGTCGCCTCGAGTTCGGCGTTCATCAGCACCACGTCCTTGCCGTGTGCAAACGCCTCGAGGGCGACGCGCGCTCCGAGCTCGACCGCGCCGGTGACCTCGCAGATCATGTCGACGTGCTCGCTGCGACAGAGCAGGAGCGGATCGTCGGTCACGACCGCACCCCCGGCTGCCGCGGCGTCGTCGAACGCGTTCTGCGAGTCGACGACGACAGGCCCGAGGCCTGCGTAGCGGAAAGCGTCGCCGGCTCGCTCCGGCCGACGGTTCGACATCGCGACGACGCGCATGCCGGGGACGCTGTTGACGATCTGGTTGGCCAGGCCCTGGCCCATGAACCCGGCGCCGACGATTCCGACGCGGATCGGACGCCCTTCGGCTTCGCGAGCCTTCAACGCGGAGTCGACGATGATCAGGACGAGACCTCCATTCGGCTGCGCAGCTCGGGCTCGAGGACGTCGAGGCCCGGCCAGTTTGAGTCTTTCTCCGACATTACCGACACCGGCAGCGGCCAGCTCAGGCCCAGACGCGGGTCGTCCGCGGGCAACCCGCCCTCGGCGTCAGGCGTATAGAACTCGCCGACGTAGTAGCTTGTCTCAGTTCCGTCGACCAGCGTCTGGTAGCCGTGGGCAAAGCGCTCGGGGACGTAGAGGGAGCGGCTGTTCTCCTCGTCGAGCCTCACCGCGACGTGCTCGAGGTAGGTCGCGCTCTCGGGCCTGAGGTCGACGATGATGTCGAGAATCGCGCCACGCGTGCAGCGGACGACCTTCGTCTCCGCCGCCGGAGGAAACTGGAAGTGCATCCCGCGGAGGGTGCCTGCGACCTTGTTGAACGCCACGTTCGCCTGGGCGATCACGGGCTTCAGGCCCTGGTCGGTGAACTCGTTCTGGCAGAACGCTCTCGCGAAGTAGCCGCGGTCGTCCTCGCGTCGTTCGAGGTCGATGACGAAGGCGCTGGGAAGCTGTGTCTCCGTGAAGATCATGCAGCGGTGAACGCAGGCGCCTGCTCCTGCCAGCGCAGGTCGCCGTCCAGGCGACCCTCCGCAAGCAACGTCCGGAGTCGCGCGAGCCGAGTGAAGCGATCCCCTGCGAACAGGGCCTCGTCCATGGACGCGGCGCGATAGGCCGACGCGAGCGACGCGGCGCCCTTCCGTGCGTCCCATTCGCAGCGGAAGCTCGGGAGCACCGACGTGATCTTCGAGAAGTCGACCTGGTAGCTCCGCGCGTCGGTGCCGGCGCCTTCCGCGAAGCTCACCTGCGCACCGGCGACGACCTCCGCCACGATCTCCGCGAGATCCCGGACGAGGTAGTTCGCCGCGGGTGAGCCGGCGTTGAACGCCTCGCCGTGAATCGCCTCGCGCGGCGCCTCGAGCACCGCGAGGCACGCACGCGCCATGTCCTCGACGTGGATGAGCGGCCGCCACGCCATGCCGTCGCTCTGGAGGCGGACTTCGCCTGAGGCGATTGCAGAGCCAACGAGGTTGTTGAGCACGATGTCGAGGCGCAACCGCGGTGAAACGCCGTACGCGGTGGCAAACCGAAGGAACGTCGGCGAGAAGTCGTCCGACGCGAGCCGCGCCAGCGACGCCTCCGAGCGCACCTTCGACGCGGCATAGGCGGTGAGCGGTGCGAGCGCTGCCGTTTCGTCCACGAGTCCGGAGCCGGCTGAAGCGCCGTACATGCTGCAGGACGACGCGAACACGAAGCGCGTCGCGCCCGCTTCCTTCGCGAGCTCCGCCAGACGCACGCTGGCAAGGTGGTTGATGGCGTACGTGAGGCTCTCGTCGAGCTCGCCGATCGGGTCGTTCGAGAGAGCCCCGAGGTGGACGACGGCGTCGATGCCCTCGAGATCGGCGAGTTGCACGTCGCGTAGGTCGACCGGGAGCTCGGGCGGGGGCGGCGGGGTCAGGGGCGCGAGGTCGCAGCCCTCGTACAGGCGCGCGTCGAGCCCGACGACCGCGTGACCGGCGGCCTCGAAGACGCCGCGCGCGACTGAGCCGACGTAGCCGCCGGAGCCGGTCAGGAGAACCCGCATCCGTCCCATATTAAGCAGGAACCCAGGCGCCAGAAACCCGAGAAAGGTTCAGCCTTCAGGCCTCGGCTCGCTCCCGACGTTCCTGCGTCGGTCGCCGGGCGCCGGGGGGCACCTCGCCAAACGGCTAGGTGCGCCGCCGGCTCTCTCTCGTCCCGGGAGTTACGCGTTCGGCGCACGGCGACGATCGACGCAATGGCGAACACTGACGTCGCGGCTAGGCGGCATTGGTCGGGCGGCGATGGATCCCCGTCCGCACGAAGGTTGGAATCGATCGGCTGGGAGCCAGTCCCGGAACTGATGGCCGAGATCCACGACGGCGACCCCCTTGCTACGGGCCGACTGGCCGTGGCACTGGTGGGGGCTGGAGCCGCTCAACCGAACGCGGGACGACTGGCAGACGCGGTACGCGTCCGTGTTCACCCGCGGCCGCGACCCGCCAGCCACGCGAATCCAGTTAGCCGGCGAGACCTCGCTCGACGAGCGCCGCGGTCGCCTCCTCCACGCGATCCTCGGCCTCTTGGTCGGCGAGCCACTCCGCCAGCTCCGACATCCCGTCGTCGAACGGCACGCGCGGCTCGTACCCCAACTCTCGCCGCGCGAGTGAGATGTCGCCGAAGCAGTGCCGGATGTCGCCGGCGCGATACTCCTGCCGCAGCTCCGGCTCGACCTCCACGCCGAGCTCGCGCGCGAGCACCTCAGCTACGCGAAGCACCGACGTCGAGACGCCTGTTCCGAGGTTGATGGCGCGAAAGTCTCCTCGCCCGGCCTCGAGAGCAGCCTCGATGCCAGCGGCGATGTCCGAGACGTGGACGAAGTCACGGCTCTGGCGGCCATCCTCGAAGACGACCGGTGGCCGGGCGTTCAGGAGCCGCGAGGCGAAGATCGCGGCCACGCCGGTGTAGGGGTTGGAGAGAGCCTGTCGCGGGCCGTAGACGTTGAAAAAGCGGAGAGCCGTCGTCGGCACCTTGTAGGCGCGGCCCCAGGCGAGGAACATCTCCTCGTGGTCGCGCTTGCCGACCGCATAGATCGAGAGCGGCTGGAGCGCTTTCGATTCCGGCGTCCCCACCGGCTCGAGCGGCGTTCCGCAGGAGGGACAAACGAGTTCCCACTCCCTCCGGGCAAGCTGCTCGTCGGGGCGGGGCTCGGGCGTGTGCAGCACGTCTTCTGCCGGACAACGGTAGAGCCCTTCGCCGTAAATGGACATCGAGGACGCAACGACCACCTTCTCGAGCTGGGCGCGCACGTCTATCGCCGCTTCAAGGACGACCGCCGCGCCCATTGCGTTCACGGAGGTATACCGCTCGATCTCATACATCGACTGGCCGACACCAACGGCGGCGGCGAGATGCACTAGTCGATCCACACCCTGCAGCGCCCTCTTCACGGCGTCGCGGTCGCGGACGTCGCCCTCGATCCGCTCGATATCGGCAGCCAGGTAGTCGGGCCAGCCGTTGTGAACCTGGGGAACGAGCGAATCGAGCACCCGCACTTCGTAGCCGGCCGCAAGCAGGCGATCGATGAGATGCGAGCCGATGAAGCCGGCGCCACCTGTGACCAGGATGTGCATTTCAATAGAGGCTAACAGGGAGGGTGACGGCGGCATCGCCGCCGAGCGCGGCCCAGATGCTGCTACCTACCCAAAAGTCGTGGAGGGTGTCTACACTGCCGCGTGACGTGACGAGGCGCTCGCCCCCCGGCACGAGTCACTTGTCCGACGTTCGCGGTCACACCCGCCGTCGGCTGCTTCTACGCGCGGTCGCAGCGGCGGCCGCGGCGGCATTCCTTTGCACGATGCCGGCCTCGGCGGCGAGAGGCGGGCTTGCCGGGCCGACCCGACCCGGTAAGGTCGAGATCCGTTCGGTTTCGGCGACGGTGATTCACGTCTCGTGGGCGGCGTCCCACAGCGATGTCCGTGTCACCGGGTATCGCATCTACGTGAACGGCGAGCTCCGCGCCTTCGTGCGCTCTAGGTCGTTCCAGCTCAGACGACTGCGATGTGGCACGAAATATGCCCTCGCGGTCAGCGCCTACGACAGCGCGGGCCGCGCTTCGCCCTCGCGGTTCCGCACTGTGAGGACGTCGCGTTGTGCGCCCGGTCGGAAAGCGCCTCAATGCACCAAGACGATCAGTTCCGGCCTTGCAGTTGGGATCCAGAACGCCTCGGCCGGCGCGACGATCTGCCTAAACTCGGGCAGCTATGGTGCCGTGACGTTCAGGTCGCGGTCGAAGTCGTCGGATGTGACGGTGCGGCCCGCAGCGGGGGCGAACGTGACGATCGGCCAGGTCGACCTCCAGGCCGTGAGGCACCTACGCTTCACCGGACTCGGCGGGGCGTTGTCCGTCGACGGCGCCGAAGTCGATGACATCAATACGCGGCCGAACTGCTCGAGCCATCTCACGTTCGACCATCTGCGGTTCACTAGGGGTATGGACATCTACCCGCGCTGCGCCAACATGGCAATCCTGGTCGATCACGACAACCTGAACAGCCTCGGGCCGGTGGGCGGGAATGATGCCCGTCTCAACGTGCAGGCCGTGGACGAGGGGCCGTCGTCAGATCAGGGCATAACGATCGCGAACAGCACCTTCAACCACGGTTGTTCCAAGGGTATCCAGGTCCTGGGTGGCGCCTACGGTGTGCAGATCCTCAACAACGAGTTCGCACATCTGTCGCAGTCCGGCTGCGATCCCATCCACATCGGCGGCATCCAGATCTACGGCGGGTCGCACACCCACCTGAAGGGCAACTACTTCCACGACAACGGGGACTCGGCCGGCGGCCTCTCGATGCCCGCGGACGGGGGGAAGAGCGTCGTGGTCGAGGACAACGTCTGGGTCTGCACCTGCGACTACCCGTGGTCGATCCAGGCGGCCGCAACCCACAACTCGACCTTCGTCCACAACACCTTCGCCGGCGGCGGCGGCATCCACTTCTACACCGAGCAGGGCGACGTGGCGGCCGGAAACGTCGTCCGCGACAACGTGTTCACGGATCCGTCCAACGGCATCACCTGGGACAGCAGAAGCGGCGGGTGGGGGACGAGCGACCACAACCTGAATGCCGGCGTGCGCGGCACCGGCAACATCACCGGCCGGCCCGTATTCGTCGGAGGCAAGCACCCTACGAGCTTCGCGGGCTACCGGCTCGCGGCCCACTCCCGGGGCAAGGGCGCGGCTTCCGACGGAGGCAACCTGGGCATTCGCCGCCGCTGAAGTCGACCCGGGAGCGCATCGTGCGCATCTCCAGGACGGTGGCAATGCGGAACCGGCACGCGCGAGTCGTCGCTCCACACCACGGCCGGCCGCGGGTCCTGATCCTCGTCGAGAACCTCTCCGTCCCCTCCGACCGGCGCGTCTGGCAGGAATCCGTGGCCCTACAGCGGGCCGGGTACGAAGTCCATGTCGTCTGCCCGGCGGGGGAGACGCGGGACCGCGAGCGCTACGAACAGCGGGAGGGCGTCGAGATCCACCGTTTTCCGTTGCGGGCCGCCAGTGGCGGGCCGATTGGCTACGTCGCCGAATACGGGCTCGCGTTCTGGCGCATCCGGCGCCTCGCACGCCGGCTCGCCGGCCGTCGCGGCTTCGACATCGTTCAGGCTTGCAACCCACCCGACCTCTTACTCATGGTCGCCCGGCCACTGAAACGTGGCGGCGCCCGCTTCGTCTTCGATCACCACGACCTCGTCCCGGAGCTGTATCTGTCGCGCTTCGGTCGCGGTCGCGATCTGCTCTACCGCGTTCTCCGTGCGCTCGAACGACAGACGTTTCGCCTCGCGGATGTCGTTCTGTCCACGAACGGTTCGTACAAGCAAGTCGCGGTCGAACGCGGGGGAGTGGCAGAGGAGGACGTCTTCATCGTCCGCAATGCACCCGACCCGAGTCGCTTTCGGCCGGTGGCGCGCGACGAGGCTCTGAAGCGTGGACGCGAGCATCTGCTCGCATACGTCGGCGTGATCGCACCCCAGGACGGTGTCGATTACGCGCTCCGGGCGCTCGCATCGCTGCATGCACGCCGACGCGACTGGCGTGCGATCTTCCTCGGCGCGGGCGACGCACTCGAGCGGATGAAGGAGCTCGCCGGACAGCTCGGGCTCGACGAAGACGTCGAGTTCGCCGGCTGGGCCGATGACGGCGACATCCTCAGCGTCCTCTCCACTGCCGATGTCTGCCTGGCGCCTGATCCGAAGAGCCCGTTGAACGACCGTTCGACGATGATCAAGGTCATCGAGTACATGGCGATGGGCCGCGCGATCGTCTCGTTCGATCTCACCGAGTCCCGTGTCACGGCCGGCGACGCCGCGCTCTATGCGCCCGCGAACGACGAAATTGCGTTCGCCGACCGAATCGAGGAGCTGCTTGATCACCGCGAGTTGCGGCTGCGCCTCGGCGAGATCGGTCGCGGTCGAGTCGAGGGACCGCTTGCCTGGCGTCATTCGGAGGCGGCTCTCCTCGCCGCGTATCGTCGTGCTCTGAGCGGTCGCCTCGACTAGTTCACGCCCCTTGAGCGCCCGCCGATGTGACTGCGAACGTCGAGAGAATGTCGCGCTTCGGTGTCTCTCCACCTCAGACGGCAAGGCCGAACCGGCGGAGCGTCAACTCGATCGTGAGAACGACCCCGAGGTGAGAGAGGGATCCACTCCGGAGACTCGATTCGACGAACGCCCGAAGCGCCTCTCGATCGAAGAGACAGAGCGACCGCGTGTCGCTCGCCAGCAGGAGGTCGCCGACGTACTCGCGGAACCCCGTGTCTTCCGCGACCTGTCGAAAGGGCATCGATTCCACTGGAGCATGAGCGAGCATCCTTCCGGGGCGGCCTCCGTAGCGAGCCATCGCCTTGAGCCCCAGCCCCGTCCCGCGTCGCGCGGCCCGTGAGGGGTGCGCGAACGACAACGGCGGAACCGGATCGCCCGAGGCGAGGGGGACCGCGGCGAGACGAGGCGAAAGATCGACGATCGTCTCGCGCACGACCCGACCGTCCTGCTTCTGGGCAGCCGGAAGATCGAGAATGACATCGACCACCGGAGGAGCGAAATACGGGACCCCCTGAGCGCAAAAGAGGCTCGTCGTACTGATGTTGCGACCTGCGAACCTGCGCATGCGTGTGCGGAGATAGAAGTCGTCGAGGATCGCAGCCGGGGTTTGGAGCGGGGAGGTCTGGATGAAATCTGTGACAGCCTCGCGGACGGGCGCCTCCGGGTCGGGCAAATCGGAGCGGAACACCGACCTCAGTCCTCCGCTCTCCCGAAATATCTTTCGCACGAGCGTGTCAATCACGACGCCGCGGACGTTGCTCTCTTGCCGCCGTCCGCGTGCGATCGCACCCCAGTAGAACGCACGGGCAAGCTCGCCGTTGCTACCGGTTACCGACGTGCGCCGGATTCCGGCCAGTTCTCGGAAAGCCACCAGGAGGGATGTGTAGACGAGCGCGTTGGCCTCACCATCGGCGAGCGCGTGCATCTCGTCGATCAATTCGGGTAGCTCGGCCGCAAACCCCGCGTCGGGCGATACCAGCAGATGCTCGAAGCTAGCGGCGCCCCTCAGCTTCTCGATCGTCCGCATCTCTACGTCGTCAGGTTGTCCGACCGTCCACGTGCGGGTGCGAGCCCCGGAACGGAGGCGCGCAGCGAGGAGGAGGCGGCTGTCAACGCCGCCTGTCAACTCGAAGAAGAGACCGTCCTCGTGCAGCGAGTAGGCCGCGACGGCCTCCTCGATTCTCTCTCGATACGCGGTTGCAGTCGTCTCGCCGTGAGGAGTCGGGACCCAAGTCGCCCGTGTTGTCGCGGCGCCCCTCTGCAGGCGAACTACCTCGCCGCAGGCAAGCTCGCGAACCCCTCGAAAGAACGTCCGGCCGGTGATGAAGTGCCCGGCTGTTGCCCACTCGGTCGCCGCCTCGAGATCGAGTTCGGCTCCTAATGACGCCAACGCAAAAGCGGACGTGCTCGCCCAGACGGTTCCGCCCGGATCCTCGCGGATGTAGAGGTGTTGCAAGGCGCTGCGGTCGGCCGCGATGGTCAGCGTGTCCGCGGCCAGGTCGCGCAGGAACGCGCAGAAAGGCGGCCACACGGCATCGAGGGCGGGCGCTCCGCGAACCAGCGAGTCCTTCAGCAGCGCCGGCCAGCTGGCAGCGGATTCCCCAACGAGAGTGGGATTCCCGACGAACGCCAGCATCGCGGAAGGTCGATCGAGCCGCTGAACGTGCTCGGGGCGCGCGTGGGAAGCGCTCCAGAGCCGAAGAAGGCAGTGCTCGTCTTCGTGCTGGAACTCGTCCATCTGCCGCACGCGCTCAGGTAGCTCTGCGGCCGCCCGATCAAAGCTCTCGCGCACCGATGAACCGATTCCGTCCTCGGACCAGACCATGAGTGCGGCTGTCGCCAAAGCAGTCGTCTATCGCAGGCGCTTGGTCTCTGCTGCCCGCGTCTCGGGCCCGGTCAAATGTTCCCGTTCCTGAAGCCGGCCCGCTCGATCGCGACCGTCCGAAGCCGCTGCTTTCGGCGCACGTAGTCGCGGACGTCCGCATCTCGGCACCGCGGCTCGCGGCGAATGGCGGCGGAAAGATAACTCGTGCTCATGGCCAACGCCCACGGCTGTCGCCGCGCGCGGTACAGCGAGCGGAGAAGCAGGTAGGAGAAGCGGTACCCCATGTAGTACGCGGCCTCACCCTGCGCTTGCCAACGGGCGGCGGGGGCGCCGTCTCGAATTCCGACCGGCCGATGGTGGTAGAAGCTGAGCTCGGGGAGCATGCGCGTCGTCCACCCGCGGACCGTGGCCTTGAACCCATCGATCCCGTCCCAGCCGACCCGCTCCTCGAGCGGTAGAACCTCCTCGAGGCATTCGCGCCGATAGGCTCGCGCCGCGCCGCGTACGTGTCCGGGCGCGACTGCGACGGGCTCCCACCTTCCGTCCTGCTGTTCGAGACAGGTACCGCTCGCGATGCCGAGTCGAGGCTCCGCGGCGAACGCGGCGAGCAGACGCTCGAAATGATCCGGCTCCATCGACGTGTCCGCATCAAGCTTGACGATGACCGACGGGGACCCTCCGATCTCCCTCAGCCCCGCGTGAAAGGCGCGCACGATCGGCGCCCCGGGTTTCGGGCGCCCTTGCTCTGCGGGAACTGAAATCACGCGGATCCAGGGACGCGTGAGGGCGAGTCCGGTTGCGACCTCGAACGTCGCGTCCGCGGAGCCGTTGTCGACGATTATCCACGACACTGGCATTAGCGTCTGCAGGTCGATCGACGCAGACAACCGCTCGAGGTTCTCTGCCTCGTCCCGGAGAGGTGTGACGAGCGCATATGTGAGCTTCGTGGCCATCGTCAGGCCGCGCGCTCTGTTGTCGGCCGAACGGCGGCGGCCCGCGGGAGGTAGCTGGCCAGCCAGACCTCGAGCATCAGCATCGTGAGGAGCAGCTTGGAGCTCCGATAGCTCCCCCGGCGCCGAAGCAGCTGGTCGACCTCCTTCTGATCCACGTAGGCGGAGAAGCGTGCCGCCGGATCGAGGAGCCGGTCGACGATCTCACCGCCGATCTGTCGGTCGAACCAGTGTCCCACGGCACTGCTGAAGAAGCCGACCTTCGGCCGGTTGAGAACGTTCTCCGGAACGAGCCCATGGGCGACCGACCTCAGAATCGCCTTAGTCGTGCCTCCGGACAGCTTGAGAGAGACCGGCATTTGTGCACACAGCTCGACGAGCCGGTGGTCGAGAAACGGGACGCGCACCTCGAGGGAGCTCGCCATCGAGGTCCGATCGAAATAATGGAGCATGTCGTCGACGAGACTCAACTGCGCATCCAGGACGAGGGTGCGTGCCAGCCCATGACGAGGTGCGCCATCGAGCCGATCGGCCAGCACTGTCTCGAGAAGCGACGGCTGCACGTCCTCGAGCCCGCCCCGTGCCGAACGGGAGCGGAGCGTCTCCAGCCACTCCGATCTCGCGATCGTGCCGGCGACGACCGGGTCATCGGCCGCAGCGGCGGCTGTTCCCCGACGAATGCGAGCCGGTCCTACAACGGCCGCCGCCGCGCCTACAGCGCGCCGCACGGATGCCGGGGCCCGGCTCCAGCGCTCGATGGCTGCGACCTGTCGGTAGCGGTCGTATCCGGCGAGCAGCTCGTCTGCCCCTTGACCTGAGAGCGCGACCGTCACGTGACGCGCGGTGAGCTGGGAGAGCGCCGCGAACCCGATTGCAGACAGGTCGGCGATCGGCTCGTCGAGCGACCAGATCAGGGCCTCGAGATCCACCGGATCATCGAGCGAGAGCTCGAGCTCGTGGTGTTCCGCCCCCAGTGCGCGAGCCGTCTCTCGCGCCACGGGAAGCTCGTTGTCGGGTACGCCCGAGAAGCCGACCGAGAACGTCTGTACGGGCCGAGCGCTCTCCGCAGCCATCAGGGCGACGATGAGGCTCGAGTCGAGACCGCCGCTTAGCATCGCGCCCAGGGGAACATCGCTCATCAGGCGGACCCGAACGGCGTCGCGCAGGAGATCGATGAGCTCCTCCTCCCATTCTGACTCCAACCTGCTCAGACCCTCGGCGCCGGCGCGCGGGTACCGCCAATACTGCTCGACCTTCACGCGATCGTGCTCAACGACGAGACGGTGACCGGGGAGGAGCTTTCTGACGTGGCGAAGTAGCGTCCGAGGGGCAGGGACGAAACCGAGGGCCAGTAGGAGATCGAGCGCCTCGAGATCGAGATCGGTGGGGACAAGGCCGCTGGCGAGGACGGCTTTCATCTCCGAGCCGAAGACGAGGACGTCGCCAACTTCCGCGTAGTAGAGCGGCTTCTTTCCCAGGCGATCGCGGACAAGCAGGGCCCGTTGATGTACCGCGTCCCAGACGGCAAACGCGAACATTCCGTTCAGCGATTGCGGCATGTCATCGCCCTCGGCCTCGTAGAGATGGGGGAGAATCTCGGTGTCGCAACGGGACTTGAAGACGTGACCGTCCCGCTCGAGCCGACGTCGAATCGCCTCGTGGTTGTAGAGCTCGCCGTTCTGTGCAGCGACGACGGTCCCACGTTCGTTCGCGAATGGCTGGTGACCGTCGACGACGTCAATGATGCTCAGCCTCCGCACGCCAATGGCTACCCGATCCGCGACGTGATAGCCAGCGTCGTCAGGACCTCGATGCCGCATCGTCGACGTCATCGAGCGCAGCGTTGCAAGGTCGACTGCGGCGCGCGTTTCACCGCGAACCTGCACGATTCCACAAATCCCGCACACGGAGCCTGCACCGTACCCTGGCAGCGGCGTCGCGGCGATACCCCAGTCGATGGGATTACCCGAGTGCGCCTGATCGATTGGCTAGCCCTTTCAGACGGCATCCGCGCCGGCGAAGGCGGCGACGGCCGACCTCCGGGTCGCGAAGGACGCCCCTTTACACGTCGAGTCCCACGGAGGAGAACCGACCGACCGGTGGAGCTCCGGTGATCCCGAGTCCGGCCTGCCGCAGCGGTGGTGACTCAGGGACGGATCCCCGACACCCACATGGAATTCGCCGCCTAGCCAGCTGGCTAGGCCCCTCAGAGGCTTCTGTTCGTTTGGCCTGTAGATGCTCCGCCGTCGGAGTTCTACATTGACCGTGTGTACGACCGACCCAACCCATCGCCCCCGCTCTCCCCGCGTGAGGCGCAAGTTATGCAGCTGATGACAGAAGGTATGACAAATCGACAAATCGCCGGTTGCTTAAGCGTGACTGTCCACGCCGTGAAATTCCACCTCGCGTCGATCTACCGAAAGTTGGAAGTCCACAACCGGACGGAGGCGGTCGTCGCCTTTATCACGGCGAACGACGCGCTGAAGACGCCTCATTAGAGCCGTGGATCTCGCTGAATACGGAAGAGTCTTGCGGCGCTTTTGGCCGCTGGTTGTTACCGGAGTGATCCTGGCAGCCATCCTCGCCGTCCTTTCACTCGTGCGGGTTACGTCCCACGGGTTCAGCTACCGCAAGCCTGCGGTTTGGCAGAGCCAGGCCGTTCTGCTGCTCAACGCACCTGGGTTCACGTACGGTCGTACGCTACTTCCCGGCACGGATACCCCTACGCCGCCGCAATATATGAATCTCGCCGGGCTGACGGACCTGTATTCCCAGTTCGCAAATAGTGACGACGTGAAACGGCTCATGCGTGCCGAGGGAGCGCCAAAGACCTGGAGCATCACCGCGGCTCCGGCCGTGCCGGCAATCACGGGCGCGGACCTGCCGGTCATCGCGCTCTCGGGTCGCGCGAACTCGGCCGGCGAAGCTGTCTCGGCGGTGCAGTACGGGACACGTGCCCTCGTCGAGTACGTGTCACGTCAACAGCAAGTGGCGAAGATCCCGACGAATCAACGCATAGGCCTGCAGAGCATGCAGCGTGCAACCCGCCCGGTCATCGTCGAACCTCGCAAGAAGATACTTTCAATCGTCGTTTTCCTCGCCGTATTAGTAGCCACGGTCGGTCTCGCGTTTATTCTCGAGAACCTCAGGCCGCGGGTGCGAGCCGTTGCACCGGCAACACCTGCATTCCGGGCCGATGTGGACGACGACGGCGAGCAACGCGAGCGCACGAAGCATACCGCCTAGGTCATGCGCGCGCTTCTCGGCGCATCCCGTCGCGACTCCGCCGTGATCTTCGTCGTCGGAGCGCTCGCGCTGCTCTCGGTGGGAGTACTGAGCGGTCACGGGGTGAAATTCCTGGCGCCATTCATTGCCATTGTCAGCATCGTCGCAGCGAGTCGGCGCACCGTCATCGGGTGGCACCGCTTGATCGCGTTGATCGTGCTCGTCGTGATGTTCGTGCCCATAAGTCGATATAAACTTCCGGGAAGCCTCCCCTTCGACCTCGAGCTCTATCGCGTGGTCGTCGCGATCTGCTTGCTGGTCTGGATCGCATCTCTTCTCGTCGACTCGCGGGTGCGGCTCGCAAGCACGCCCTTCGACCCACCGTTGTTGCTCATCCTCGCGTGTGTGCTCGGATCCGAAGTGACCAATCCAAGCCGGGTTGGAACCTGGGGATCCCACGTCGTGAAATCGCTAACCTTCTTTGCGAGTTTCGTTCTTGTTTATTACCTGACGGCCACGACGATTCGCCGACGCGTTGATGCCGACTTTCTTCTCAAGCTTCTGACACTGTCAGGAGCCGCAGTAGGCATTTTTGCGGTCTTCGAACAGCGAACCCATTACAACGTGTTTGACCATCTGCACAGCATCCTTCCTTTCCTCACATTCGACGGGCCGTTGAGCTATCTTATGCTTGGGAGCAACCTTCGGGTCTATGGCTCTTCGCAGCAGCCTATTGCGCTCGGCGCAGCACTCGTCGTCATTCTCCCGTTCGCTATTTATTTCGCGAGAGTTTCCGGGCGCCGCTGGTGGCTGGCGGCGGTACTGTTACTTGTCGGCGCGTTTGCAAGTGGGTCTCGAACGGCAGTGGTAATGCTCACCGTCGAGGGGATTGTCTTCCTTTGTCTAAAACCGGCCGAGACGATAAAACTTTGGCCTGCTTTAATCCCTGCTTTCGCCGTTATTCACGTTGCTTTGCCCGGAACGATCGGAAGCCTGAAGGATGCGTTCTTCCCGAAGGGCGGACTTATTGCACAGCAATCGCAGTTCGAGGCCGACTACAATCCACTGCTCGCCGGAGGGCGTATCCGATTGATCACACCAATGCTAAACGAAGCCAGTCAAAAACCTGTCTTCGGCGAGGGCTATGGAACGAGAATCACTGGCTTCGACTCGCCCGATCGAAATGCTCCGATTCTCGACAATCAGTGGTTGAACAATGTTCTCGACGTCGGGTTCCTCGGCCTCGCCGCTTGGACTTGGTTGATGATAAGAGCCTGCCGGAAGCTGTTCGCGGCGTCCCGGACGGCAGAGGAGGTACACGACGGCTGGTTGTTTGCCGCGCTTGGCGCTTCCGTTGCGAGTTTCGCCGTCGGGATGCTTACGTTCGACGCGTTCAGCTTCACACAAGCCGCCTTCATCTTCTGGATTGTGCTCGGTTTGTCAGCCGCGTTCCTCAAGATTGCAACAAGGCCGCTGGCGTCAAGGGCTCCCGCCGAGCTTAGCGCTAGCTGACTCGTGCGTTGGAGGTGCTATCGACTATGGACGATCTTGCAGTCATCGTGGTATCGACGAACGAGGCGCAATGGCTACGAGCCTGCGTCACCAGCGTCTTCGAACATCGCGGTGCGTGTTCTCTCGACGTGGTCGTCGCCGACAATGGCTCCACGGACGGAACCGCCGAACTTGTGACAGGAGAGTTCCCGCAGGCACGCGTGGTTGCGTGTGTGAACCGTGGCTTCGCCCATGCCAACAACCGCGCCTTGGAAACGACCAATGCTCGGTACGTCCTGTTCTTGAACCCGGACACAGAGATTCGGACCGGTACGTTCGAGGCGTTGGTGCGCCATCTCGACGAGCATCGCGAAGTAGGACTCGTGGGCGTCATCCAGCTCACCCCGGAAGGCGACATCTTTCCAACGGTCAGGTACTTCCCGAATGCGCTCCGCGCGTTCGGTCAGGCGCTTGGGTCGGAGCGACTGCCATTTCGCGCTCAGATGCTGCGCGAACGTGACCTCGACCTCGATCGTTACACGCGAGTCATCGAATGCGATTGGACTTCGGGGTCCTTCATGCTCGCGAGGCGCGAGGCGCTCGAGAGCGCTGGATTCTTGGACGAACGCTTCTTTATCTACAGCGAGGAACCCGACCTCTGTCTGCGCATAAAGCGCGCGGGCTGGAAGGTGTGTCACTTACCGGCAATGACAATCGTTCATCACGCAGGCAAAGGTGGCCTGCGGCCCAAGATGTGGGCGCAGGACGCCTACACGCGAATGCAACATGCACGGAAGCACTTCTCGCCCGTCCATCGCCGCGTCTACATCGCGGCGCTTGGGCTTGGCTACGCAGCTCGAGCACTCGCGCCCGTACTCGATAAGTCGAGCAGCGGCCGCCGTACCGCGGCTCGCGCAGCGCTCCGCGTGATGGTCGGTCTCGACAGGCCACCGTTCGGAGAGCCGCCGAAACAGGCAATCCCGACCCATCGACAGCCGGTTGCACGATGAGCGACCTGCTCGTATCCATCCTGATCGTCAACTGGAACACCCGCGAGCTGGTGCTGGAATGTCTAGGGTCACTACCGAAGCAGGGGACCGGTCCGTCCTACGAAGTCGTCGTCGTCGACAACGGTTCGGTCGACGGATCCGGAGACGCCCTCAGCCGCCAGACAAGGATCACGCTCATACGAAACGACCGCAACCTCGGCTACGCAGCCGCGGTGAACCAGGCGTACCGGCGCGCGAACGGGGATTTCATTCTCCTGCTCAATTCGGACGTCGAGCTCACGCCCAACGCATTCGGTGCCTTGACTCAGTTTCTCCAAGACAATCCCTCTGCTGCCGCAGTTGGACCGCTGTACATGAACGTTGATGGTTCACCGCAACCGTTTCATTTCAGGTTCCCGACCTTCACGATGACTCTGGCGAACGGAGGTGCAGTCGCCGGCAGGCTTCTGCCCGGAAGCAAGCGGCGGCTTCGTCGATACCGTATGCTCGACGACGACTTCTCTCAGCCGCGTGTGGTGCCTCAGCCCTCCGCGAGTTGTCTTCTCCTACGGCGATCATTCCTTCCCGATGATCACGTCTTCGACGAGCGGTATCCGATCTTCTTCAACGACGTCCAGTTGGCACGGTCGTTCGCGGACCGCAGCCTGACGCTGTGGGTTACGCCCGCTGCAAAGGTCGTTCACCACTCACACGCCTCGACGCGTAAGCTTGGCGCCGCTGGAAAAAGGCAGTATCTCGGCTCCATCATTCGCATGCTCGAGGAAACTGAGCCGCCCATAAAAGTATGGCTTTACCGTGCCGTAGTCTTCCTACAGAACATTCCGGTCTGGTTACTCCGCCGACCAGACGCACTCACTTTCGGAGACCTGTGTAAAGCTCTGTCCGGTGATGTCGGACCGCTCCCATCTGATCCGATTCCGAATCAATGAGTCGGAATGCTCAGCGAGACTCTGATCGGGCGTGGCGCGAGTGCTCATCGGGAGCCTCTACGTTCGGTCGACGGATCGGCCAGCCTTTGTCAGCGCCGGACGCGCCCGGAGCGTCGCAGAAGCCCAGGTGTGGCGACCGTCGGATGACGTGACCAGATAATAGGGGAGCGCCTCGACGACGGTATCGAGCGCTTTACGGGCGGGCAGGTGCCTGAAATGGAGGACGCGAGGCGAACGCGCCGCGGCTGGCTTCGGGTGCACTGCCCGGGCCGCAGCGAGTGCGTCGGGATCGACGCCGACCCCACGGTGATCCGGTCGCGCGGTACCCCAAGCCGCTCCACGTAACGGCTTCGCACGCGGTGGTGGCGACGTAGCCTGCCGACCGATATAGCCGCAGCCGCGTAACGTAGCCCGGGTAGCGGAGGGCCTCGGGACCTTGCACTCGCTGTCCAAAGAGCAATGCGAACGCAGGTTATTCGCGCTCGCATTGCCAGTACGTCAGGGACGGCCGCTCACCGGGAGGCGGCTCCGTAACGCCTCGAGGGGCCGAGGCCCATCTAGCTGGACATGTTCGGGAGCGGTGCCCGCAAAAAGGGCTGACGGCCGGCCAAAGATCGTCGTGACGCTCAATGACGAGGGCGGCCGAATTGGTCACGATCACTACATGTACCGGAGGCATCACGACGAGCGGATCGGAGGACTCACCCCTTCATCGGTTCGCCCACCGGCGAGCTCCTAAGAACCTTCCCGGAGCGAGCCACGACGTCTCGGTGGCCGCCCGTCCTCAGGACACGCACGTCGGCTCTACCCAAGTGGCTAGGTGCAAGACCAATCCTTCAGACATGCGGTTTTCGAGGGCCGAGGAATATCGTCGTAGACATGACTTCCGCTGGTCCGAACTCGCGCGATGGGACCGTCGATACGGAGAGCGAGCCCGGGCTCACCTCACGTGACATCGACCGGCGTGCCGCTTCCGGGGCCGCACTCCTGACCGCAAAGGGCACCGTCGCGCAGGTTCTGGGCCTGCTGTCGACGATCGTCGTCAGTCGGCTACTCATGCCCAGCCAACTCGGCTTGTACGCGATCGCACTGACGATCTCGACATTCCTCTTGATCTTCGGGAGCGGCGTAGGAACGGCCGCCGCTCTCATTCGGCGCCCTACGGCACCTCAACACGCTGACCTTCAGGCGTACGTCGCCTTTCAGCTTGTCGCCAGCGTCGCGCTGGTCGTAGTCGTCATCCTGGCAACCCGTCCGTTCGGACTCGTGGGTGAGCTCACCTCGGTGATGGTCCTGAGCGCTCCCATCACTGCTTTTCGAGGTGCTGGCCTCGTCGTCCTGGAGCGCCAACTCCTTTACAAGCGCATCGCGACCGCCGAGACCGCAGAAACGATGATCTACTACGCCTGGACGGTCGTTTCTGTGACGATCGGGTGGGGCCTGTGGGGGCTTGCCACCGCAACGGTCGCCCGTGCCGTCGTCGGAACCGCATTCATCGTTGCACTAGCGCCGACGGGAATCGTCTGGCCGCGGTACGACCGCCGGCGTGTCCGCGCCGTGCTCGGCATCGGCCTACGGGTACAGGCGGTCGACATCGTCGGAGGAGTACGCGATCAGATCCTGGTTCTGGGCACGGCGGCTATCGGAAGCGTCTCGATCGTCGCGTACTGGGGTTTGGTTATGCGAGTGCTGCAGGCGCCTCAGTCACTGTTGACGACGCTGGTGCGCGTGACCTTCCCCGCGATGTCTCGGACGAGGTCAGCCGGCCGAGACCCCAGCAGTATGCTGCCCCGGCTCCTTCCCGCTGCAACGATCCTCACCGGCGTGCTGCTCGCGCCTCTGGCGGCCGCGCCCGCTTTCGTGCCGTTGCTGTTTGGATCGAAGTGGTCGCCCGCGGCCGACGCTCTCGCGCTCGTGTGCCTCGCAGTCGTCATCCACGCGCCGGTAGTGATTGCCGGACAGACCTATCTCTGGACAGCCGGTGACGCAAAGACGCCGCTCCGCGCCCAGATCGCGGATGCAGTTGTTGTGGTTGCCGTTGGACTGCCTCTGGTGCCGATCGTTGGCGTGCTCGGCCTCGCCATCGGAGGCGTCGCCTGCGCCACCGTGCACACGACGATTCTGGCGCGCGCTGTCGATCGGCAGACTCACGTCCATGTTCTCCGCCAAATCCGCGCACCGGTGTTCGCATGGATGGTTGCTGCCGGCGTGGCGTGGGGCTGCGCCCAGGGTCCTGGCCCGCTGGCATTACGGGCGGTGCTTAGCAGCTGTATCGCGGTTGGCCTCTACCTCGTGCTTCTGATCTTGACGCGCCGTGAACTCATGCTCGGACTCGTGGGAGAGTCCTCTCCCTGGATCCGCCGCCACGTCCTCCGTCGCCGCGCGCCGGCGGTGGCGATGAGCGCGCAAGCCTGGGACCCGCCCAGCGGGTAGAGATCAGAGCTGCTTTTGCGGATCGAAAAGCACATCTGTGTGAACCTGCATGGGGTCGGCATACCTCACGTAGACGACCGCATGCGCCGTTGCCCCGTTAATCGCGTTCCTGCCGTTTCGCGGGCGTCGGCCAAGAGGACGCGGCGCCGCGGGAGATACGAAGAAGGCTGCCGGCGGCCCCTGATCGAGCGTCTGATGGATCATGATCGGCTGGCGATAACGTTCGCCCACGTCGGAACGGCAAGTGCGAAAGACCTATGACGAAACAGAGGCCCATGAAGATCAGCCTCTTTGGCCACTTCGGAACGCTGAATTTGGGGAACGAGGCGACGCTTCTCGCAATCGTCTCGCGCCTCCGTCTCGTTTTTCCGAATTGTGAGCTCTGCTGCATTTGCACAGGCCCTGAGGACGTCATCGCGACGCACCGGATCAAAGGCGTTCCGCACACAGCAAGGTCCATACGAATCTGGGATCGCCGGTTTTCGTTGGGCAAGCGCCTCGGGATGGTGTTCTTCGGGCTGAGCGAGGAGTTGGGGGAGTACATCAGGGCCTGGAGGACGCTTGGCGGCACGGACATGTTCATCGTCCCCGGCACCGGCTTGCTCACGGACGCCTTTGGGCTTTCGGGTTGGGGGCCATACGGCCTGTTCAAGTGGTCGCTCGTCGCGCGGCTCCGTCGCTGCAAGGTGATGTTCGTGAGCGTCGGAGCGGGGCCGATCGACAGTTTGCTGGGGCGATTCTTCGTGAAGTCGGCGCTCGCGTTTGCGGACTACCGGTCGTACCGAGACGGCCCAAGCAAAGAGGTCGTCGAGAGCCTCGGCGTCCGCGCAAGCGACGACCGAATATATCCGGATCTCGTGTTTGGCTTGCCGTTGATCAGGTCGTCGGCGGCGACGGTGGCGCGCGATGGACGACCCACCGTCGCTCTCGGCTTGATGGCCTACTCCGAGAAGTACAGTGTTCGAGATGCGATGGGTGGCACCTACCAACGTTATGTTGAATCACTCGCCGTGCTTGCGGTCTGGCTGCTCGATCACGATTACACCATCAAGCTTCTGTTTGGAGACGCAGGTGTTGACACCGTGACGATCGCCGATGTTAGAGCCAGGTTGCGTGGGCGAAGGCCCGACATCGATGAGCGCGTGGTTGATCACGCGATCACGTCACCAGACGAATTGCTCTCGCTTCTCAGCGCGACCGACTTTGTGATCGCCACGCGCTTCCATAATGTGCTCATGAGCCTCCTCGTCGGCAAGCCGGTCGTGGCAATTTCATTTCACCACAAGTGCTCGTCATTGATGAGCGACATGGGATTGTCCGACTACTGCCACGATATCAATGGGGTCAGGCCTGATCGAATGATCTCGAATTTTGAAGCCCTGGTGCAGCACTCCGACGACCTCAAGCGCACGATTCGGCAGCGCGTCGAGGAGGCACGATCGGCCCTGGACGAGCAGTACGAGCACCTGTTCGAGGAAGAGCTCGGCCAACTCCGACTCGCGGAAACCGAGACGGCAGCGGGATGATGAACTTCGTCACCGAAACGCGCGGCCAAGCCGCAGGCGCGGCGGTTGACGGGGTCTACGGCTGGCGTCAGATGGCCAAACACGGACGAATCTAATGAACGACGCAACGGTGACGGTCGGAATACCGACCTATAATCGGGCGGCGCTGCTACGGGAAACGCTCGAAAGTGTGCTTGCGCAGACGTACACGAATTTTCGTCTTGTGATCAGCGATAACGCATCGACCGACGAGACGGACGAAGTTGTCGCGTCGTATTCCGATGGTCGGATTGATTACACTCGGAACGAACGCAACATTGGCATGATCCCGAACTTCAACCGCCTCATCGAGCTCACAGACACGGAGTTCCTCATGCTCCTCCCCGATGACGACCGTTTGTATCCAGACTACTTGGGCTCGGTCATCGAGATACTCGAGCGTAATCCGCGAGCCGGACTCGCGCACACGGCGTTCGACGAAATCGACATCGACTCGCGGGTGCGGAAACGTGCATCAAGCCTCCTCAAATCGAACCGTCCTTGGTTGATCGAACCCGGCCACACATTTCTCGAACGGGCGATCACATCGATTGCGGTCTGCCAATCGAGTGCAACGTTTCGAACGCGCGCGATCCGTGAAGCAGGAGGGATGGGGCCGCGCGACGGAGCTTTCGCGGACATCCCGCTTTTCTTGCGAATTGCGCAAGACTGGGACATGGCATATGTGAACCGTCCTCTCGTTGCGTTTCGCATCCATGAGGAGACGGAGACAACACGGCTGGCGTTACAGAACCAAATCGAACCTGACGCACGGGATCGTCTCCTCAGGTACGAGCAGATCATTCTTGAGCTCCGACTGGGCTTTCTCGACGAAGCCCGACTCCCGAGAGATCAGGCGACGAGATACCGATCGCTTGCAACGCTCCGCTTCGTCGCCGACAAAGCAGGACTAGGCGCCCCCTGGCTACGGACATGGGCGGAGTTCGCCCAGATCGCGTCGCGCTACCCTAGAATACTGGCGCATCCAATCGCGTGGCGATTCCTTGCGGCCCAACTCGGCGGAAGAGCACTGCGCCGCACGATCAACGGACTCCGACGCGACCACTAGTTCCGATCGCCCGACTCTAGGTCGCCTAACGCGGCGCCTCCCGCACCCGGAACACTGCTGCGTAACGGGTCTGCCAGTTGGGTCTTTTGCGATCGAGCGGTTCCAAGCCCCACCATTCGCTGGGCCAGTCAGCGCGCACCAGGGGATCGCCGTCGTGGATCTCGGCCAGGAGCTCCACCACGGGCTCCCAGCCAAGATCCAGCGCGACCTTCGTCCGGACGTTCAGATCAACGCCGGAGACGAACAGATACGAATCTGGCTTCACAAGCCCCGCGAGGTTCCGGAGGCATCGCTCGGCTCCCGACGCATCCATGTGGCAGAGGAAGTTATTCGCGACTACGAAATCCGCTGTTCCGAGCTCCTCGACCAGTCTCGGGTCGGAAGCGTCGCCGAGTCGCCAGGCGACGCCTTCCCTCAACCACGGCTTGACTCGCGCCTGTTCGCCCTCCCAGTCGAACATCTCGCGCCGCTCGGCCTCGGTCAAACACTGGAAGATCGAGGCGTGCACGGTTTCGGAGGTCTGCGGTCCGTAGACGCCTTCCTCTGCGATCGCCAGGACTTCTGGTGAGATGTCAACTGCGTCGACGGCAATCTTCAGGTCGGGGCGGTCGCGGCGGAGCGTCCAGAGGATCGAATAAACCTCGACTCCAACGCTGCAGCCGAGTACCGCCATCCTCATCGTCGACCCGCGCGCTTGGACAGTGAGACTGCGCATCAACTCGAGCGCCGGGCGGTTGCGGAGAAACAGCGTGCCCAGGAACATCTCGCGTTTGGCGTTCCGACATGTCAGGACGTGCAGCCACCGCCCGTAAGCCTGGACGCCGCGCAGGTCACGAATGCGAATCGGAAGGCGTTTCCAGATCCGCCGGTTTGCCTTGAGCAGGGTTTTCTCGAGCGTTCCTCCGGTCACGCCTTTGCTCTCGTCCTCCGATGCTGAGCGCCACGCTTGCGGGACGAGGCGCGTCACGACGCGACGATCGCTTCGTCGAGTGCCGGCTCCTCGATCGATGCCCCAAAGGGGAGCTCGTAGTGCTCGTCCACGGCCAGCCTGCACCCCTCGACCCAATGCGCCATCGCTGGCTCTCGCTTTACGGCGATCCGAACCAGCCCTTGAATCTGTGCAAAGAGAGTGTTTACGTTCATCTGGTTGACGTCGTACGGTCCGAGGCCGTTCCGGCATGACTCCCCTGAGGTGGTCGTCACGACTTTATCCGCATTCCCCAGCAGGAGTTTGACGTCGTACACGCGCTCGAGTAGCCGCTCGACGAAGACCGCAAATGAAGGTCCAGGTACTGAACATGGGTTTCAGTTTCCGGCTCGGGACGCCGTATTTCGCGATGCAGGTTTCCCGGGGAGGCGCAGATGCAGCAGAGCTCGCACTCCAGAGAAGGGAGACGAAGTCGCGAGACGATTGCGAGGAGCGTCGCCTCGTTCCCGGCGGTTGGTTGCTCCCGAGGTTGCGAACGCACCTATCTTCGCGGGCTTCTGCTTCCTCATTCGTATCGTCGGACCGGCCGCGATCCTTCCGAACGGAGCGTTACTGTCAGTCGCTCGACGATCCATCGCCGTTGGATCGGGTCTCGCTAGACGCCTGGCTAGTCTCTTCCGCGAGTGGCTCGGCCTCAGGTGGTCACGGCCGAGAACGGTGCTGCTCATTCGCCTCTCGGCAACCGAGAAGAGCCAGTAGGCTGACTCACTCGTCCTCCGACCCCGACTGAATTGCGAAGTGCTGGTGTGTGTGTCACTCCAAAGCTGATCCCGACGCCCCTTTGACTGTGTCGGGTTAGCCGGAAACCGGAAAGCTTCCTGACCGATAGGCGCCCTCGGTGACCTCCGATTCCCCTATACGCGTCGATGTCACGCCGCGCGAGACGTACGAGCAGCGGCCACGGTTGTTCGCCTCGCTCGAAACGGCTTTCCCGGTCAAGTTCCAGGCCTGCGGCAGCGGTAACGCGGACGCTGCCATTGTCTTCGCTACCCGAGCCGCAAGTTCGGAGGCGGTCGGCGGGCCGACGCTGACGCTCGTCGGCGATGCTCAGACCGATCAGCCATTCGGCGCAATCGCGTTCAGCGACGCGAGCTCGGTACCAAGACCTTTCCGTGGCCGCGCGCTAACGGATTCGTCAACAGGAGAGGCACTTCCCGGCACCTACGACGACTGGGGCCTGGTCCTCGCAACGTCCCCAACCGGACCGGTCTGGATGGCTCGCCCAGACGGCCAGTTCGTTGCAGCCTCGTGGCCTGAGGAGCTCGGGTCGGGCGCGACGCTTCGTGAGCAACTGACAGTAGGTCGCTTCATGGGGCTGTTGCCTCTGGCGCACTTCCTGCGCGAGCTCTCGGTAGCCGCTTCGTGGGAGCAACCCGAGTCAACTGCGTGCTTCGTCTTCGACGACCCAAATCTGCATTGGTGGTCCTACGGCTATCTCGACTACCGCGAGCTCGCCGCTCATGCCGAAGCCCACGATTACCGCGTGACGGCTGCGACGATTCCCCTGGACCAGTGGTACATCCACAGGGCAACGGCTCGGTTTCTGCGAGAGGGCGCATCTCGCGTCTCGTTCGCCGTTCATGGCAACAACCACACGCGACACGAGCTAGGTCGCGTCGACGATCTTGACCGCGCATCGACTCTCGCGGCCCAGGCTCTGAAGCGGGCCAGCGCAGTTCATCGAGCGGGAGCGGAGATTGGTCCCGTCATGGTTCCCCCGCACGGCGCGTGTTCGGTCGCGATGCTCGAGGGGTGTCTGCGTGCGGGGTTCGACGCGGTCTGCGCAGAATGGCCTTACTGGTGGCTTGCCGAGCCCGAAGGGCCCTCGGCGCTGTCCGGCTGGCAGCCACTCGACCGAATCGCGGGGCTTCCCGTGATTCCGCGACTCCACGTTACTGCGAGCGATCGAGACGACATGCCGTTCCGCGCATTCCTCGGCCAGCCACTGGTTCTCTATGCCCACCACACGGATCTGAAGGATGGCCTCGATCTACTCGCAGATCGCGCAGACGATGTCCGAGCTCTCGGCGTCACTTCGTGGCGTTCGCTGGGCAACATCGCTAAGGACGTCTTCTCCGCCTATCGGTTCGGGGAGAACATGGAGTTCACGCTGTACTCGCAGAAGGCGCGCATCGCGGTTCCGGAAGGTGTCTCTCATGCCCGTTTCGTCCGCGTTGGCCGCGAGGCCTCTGAAACGACGCTACGCCTCGAGATACGGGACGCCGGGGGTCTGCGCGAGATCGCGCCCGGCGAAGTAGCCGCGGTCGACGCTGGCAAGGTCACCGTGACTGTGATGGTGACGCCTCTCGCCGATTCGACTCGGGCCGGCTGGCCGCTACGCGGAGCTGTCCGACGATTGCTCACCGAGAGTCGCGACAGAGCAGCTCCATTCGCGGGCAGGATCCAAGCGCGTGCGAGTCGGCGCATGGCAGCGAGCGCATAGTGAGTCGGTTCATGACAGAGGTTTGCGCCTCGCTCATGCTCGACGGGGGTCTCGCGGTGACTCTTCCCGATCGCGCTCGCATTGCCCCGATGTGACAGGCGGCGTGCTCAAAAGAGGATGCGAAGGCCCGTGGAACCACGGGCCTTCGCTTTAGGATCCACCGTCTCGCAGACTTCCTGCGCGTCAGCGTCTGCCCATGTCGGTGCCGTCTGAGGCTGCGCTCTTCCCGGGCGAACCGGGGGCGAGGTGATAGCCGTCGTAGCTGGTCGGGCTCGACCCGCCAGTCCAGACCGGTGTGCCGGTGATGTTGCCGGTACCTGACATACCGCTATCCAGGTTGTGGTCCTGCGTGCCCCAACCACTACTGCTGCTGTCCCAGGTGATGCCGTTGGACGGATCCGTGAACACGTTGTCGCGGACGACGTTTCCAGCCGCCACCCAGCCCTGCTCGGTGTAGAAGTGGACGCCGCCGCCGCCGGCGAACGTGTTGTGGATGATCTTCGAGTTCTGCGTTGCGGCCGCCTGAATCGACCATGGGTAGATGCAGGTGCAGACCCAGACGTTGTCTTCGATCAGAGCGTTATGTGCGCCGTCTGCGGGCATGGAGAGTCCACCGGCTGAGTCGCCGTTGTCGTGGAAGTAGTTGCCCTTCAGGTGCGTGTAGAAGGTGCCGTAAAGCTGGATCCCGCCGACGTGCAGCGGATCGCAGCCGGACTGGCTG
This sequence comes from uncultured Actinomycetes bacterium, assembly GCA_963772975.1. Classification (GTDB taxonomy): domain Bacteria; phylum Actinomycetota; class Thermoleophilia; order Gaiellales; family Gaiellaceae; genus AC-32. The sequence goes on along the minus strand of CAVYZH010000005.1, from coordinate 256,797 downwards.
AGGTTGGCGAACTCGTTGTTGAGGATCTGAACGCCGTAGGAGCCGCCCAGCACCTGGATGCCCTTTGAGCAACCGCCATTGAACGTGCTGTTCGAGATCGTGATGCCCTGATCGGTGCTTGGCCCCTGGTCAAGAGCTTGCACGTTGAGACGCCCATCCCAGCCGTCGTGGTTCCTGAGGTTGTTCAGGTTGTCGTGATCGACCAGGATCGCCATGGCCGCGCAGCGCGGGTAGATGCTGATGCCGACGCTGAACCGCAGGTAGTCCCAGGTGATGTGGCTGGAGCAGTTCGGGCGGGTGTCGCTCCGGTCGAGGTCAGTGCTTCCGACCGACAGCGATCCGCCAGCCCCGGTGAAGTGGAGATGGCTGACGTGTTGCAGGTTAACCGTCCCGATGGACGCGCTCGCGCCCGAAACCGGCTGCACCGTCACATCCGACGACTTCACCAGGTCAGTGAACGAGAGATTCCCGTAGCTGCCCGAGTTCAGGCAGATCGTCGCGCCGGCCGAGGCGTTCTGGATCGCAGCTGCAAGTCCGGAACTGATCGTCGTCGTACACGACCCGGGCGGTGGTGGTGGCGGTGGTGGCGGTGGTGGCGGAGGAGGGGGCGGTGGCGGAGGAGGAGGAGGAGGAGGCGGCGGGGGTGGAGGCGGCGGGGGTGGTGGCGGCGGCGGGGGTGGTGGCGGCGGCGGCGGCGGTGGAGCCGGTGACGATGCCGATGTGGCCGCACGGAGGGCCAGGAGCTGGCCGATGCCGCTGCTGGGACGTCCCCACGTGGTGGCACTCTTGTCCCCGGTAGCGGCCGCTGTGGCCTGGACGTATCCGTCTCCGGCCCCAACGAGGCTCCAGGGCTTGCTCGCCCAGCGGGTACCGAAGACCTCGGTCATCGAGCTCGGTGCCCGGAGCGCCTTGGTCGAGTTCGTCGAGAAGAAGCCGAGCACGATGTCGTTCTTCGCGGTCGTGGTTACGGACGGGGCGACGAACGACGTGCTTTGACGCGTGAACGCGCCGCCGTGCGAGTCGACGGGCGAGGTCGTATCGATGCCCTTGAAGTCGAGGATCGCACCCGCCGCCGGCGCTTGCGAGCCGACGGACCAGACGTACGCAGCTGGCTCGGACGAGGTCGCGACTTTGTAATAGAGCGCCTGCGTCAGCGACGCATAGCCGGGTGTGCTGCTGTCGCGCCTGATCAGCGCCCAGCCACTCGGCGGCGTTATCGTGGCCGAGCCGGGCAGTCCGGCGTAGACCGACGCGATCAGGACGTCCCCGGAGTTCGTGGTGGAAGGCCGTGACACCGCGAGCGTCGAGCCGTATGTCGCAGCCGTCGTGACGGCGCTACCGGTCGGGAGTGCGCTGAAGGCTGGTCCGGCACCCGCGATCACGGTGCCGAGCAGGAGTGCGAGGGCGACCACGGGGAGAGAGCGGCGGAGGAGTCGCAGCCAACTCCACTGGGACCAAACTGCACCTGGACTTGACGAAAATGCGGCGTTGATCGTGCGACCGAGCACGGGCGGCCTAGGCATGTCCCTCCGTTCCGGCCAAGCCGGGCGGCGGATCCGTCTGGCCCGGACCCGTAACCCCATCCACCAGCTGGCCTCTGGCTGACTGGGCGTTGGGCGGTCTTTTACAGCATCGGGCGGCTGACTCCTCTGCCAACGCGCACCTTAGGAGCCAAATTGCTTGCAAACACCGGCTTTTTCGGTTTGGACCCTCGCCCCACGTCGGCGCGCCGACGCACTTGCAAGACTGTTCGGATGGACGCAGGGCCTGACCGTGGGTCGGGGCACCTGGGGCCAATCAGCCCCGAGCTCGTGCTCGTCGACCCCGTGCTTGCCGAGCAGGCGCGGAGGCTGCTTCCGGACGTCGTCGAGCGGCCGAGGCCGACGGCGCCATCCCCGCCCCCCGCGGTCGTCGTCGAACCTGCGCCGGTTGCGCCGCTCGAGTCACCGCCGGTCGGGATCGAATCTGCGGCCCCCGCGCCGCGCCGCCGCTGGCGGCGGGTGCTGGTCCTCGCCGTGCTCATCTTCGTCGCGGGTGCAGTCTCCGGAACGTTGATGGGCGGCAAGGACTCCGCCCCGGTTGGGGTAACGCTTGGCGGCGAAGCCGAAGCGCCGAACACCCTGTCACCGAGCGCAAGCCCGCAGGCGACAGAGCCGTCGAAGACGTCGGTACGAACGACCGGGCCGTCGAGGAGCTCTACACACGCAGCGCTTCGACCTCCGAGCGTTCGGCATGAAGCACGCGGCTGGTCGTCGAACGTCCTCGGGGTCGAGGCGCGGGTCGACAACTCTGGCGTGACGCTCTCGTGGCAGCGCCCCGCGCGGTCCGGCCAAGTCGTCGTCGTCCGGCAGCGCGGAGCGCAGGGCCACGGCGGTGTGGTCTTCCGGGGGCGAATGGCGAGCTACCGCGACTCGGAGGTCCGGCCGTGCACCGCCTACCGTTATACGATCGTCAACTACGACCGCCGCGGCCGCCGTTCCACCGGGGTCCCGACGACCGTGCTGACAGGAGGCTGTACCTAGGGCTTGCCGCTCATGGCGAACGAGGCCACGGCGTAGCCCAGCACGCCGCCCTCCGTCGCGAGGATCGGCACCGCGAGCAACATGCGACTGCGGCGGACCGGGAGCCACGCGAGGATCCCAGCGACGAGCAGGAGCACGCCGCTCCCCTCCGAGACGATGTAACCGACGCCGACCCTTCAGGCGCGCCTCGACGCCGTCGGGCAACTCCTTGCCCGCAAGCCCCGAGCGAGTGAGCGTGAGCCCGTCCGACATCGACGTCACTGGCTCGATTCAGACGCATCTGATCGTCACGCCGGCCCGGAACGAAGTGGAGAACCAGCTGCGGCTAGTTCGTTCGAATCAGCCTCCCGCGAACTGGCTGTTCCGAGCTCGTGAGGCCAGGATAGGGGCTCGGCATCCCTCACTGAGAGCGACTTTCGAGCTGTTCGTCGGCAAGCCGGCGGTCTAGGGTGCGATACCCAAGCTCTTGCCGTCGCTGGCGACGAGATAGCCCGGCGAGGAAGGAGCAAGCTGGTAGCCAGCGTATGTCGTTGGGTTAGCCCCGCCAGTCCAGACCGGTGTGCCAGTGATGTTGCCGGTACCTGACATACCGCTATCCAGGTTGTGGTCCTGCGTGCCCCAACCACTACTGCTGCTGTCCCAGGTGATGCCGTTGGACGGATCCGTGAACACGTTGTCGCGGACGACGTTTCCAGCCGCCACCCAGCCCTGCTCGGTGTAGAAGTGGACGCCGCCGCCGCCGGCGAACGTGTTGTGGATGATCTTCGAGTTCTGCGTTGCGGCCGCCTGAATCGACCATGGGTAGATGCAGGTGCAGACCCAGACGTTGTCTTCGATCAGAGCGTTATGTGCGCCGTCTGCGGGCATGGAGAGTCCACCGGCTGAGTCGCCGTTGTCGTGGAAGTAGTTGCCCTTCAGGTGCGTGTAGAAGGTGCCGTAAAGCTGGATCCCGCCGACGTGCAGCGGATCGCAGCCGGACTGGCTGAGGTTGGCGAACTCGTTGTTGAGCACCTGCACACCGTAGGAGCCGCCCATGATCTGCATGCCCTTGGAACAGCCTCCGTTGAACGTGCTGTTCGAGATGGTGATGCCCTGATCGGTGCTTGGCCCCTGGTCAAGAGCTTGCACGTTGAGACGCCCATCCCAGCCGTCGTGGTTGACCAGGTTGTTCAGGTTGTCGTGATCGACCAGGATCGCCATGGCCGCGCAACGCGGGTAGATGCTGATGCCGACGCTGAACCGCAGGTAGTCCCAGGTGATGTGGTTGGAGCAGTTCGGGCGCGTATCGAACTGATCCAGGTCTGTGCTGCCAACAGAGAGCGTGCCGCCGGCGCCCGTGAAGTGGAGATGGCTGACGTGCTGAAGATTGACGGTTCCGATGGTGGCGCTCGCGCCCGTGACGGGCTTAATCGTCACATCAGAGCTCTTCGCGAGGTCAGTGAACGAGAGATTCCCGTAGCTGCCCGAGTTCAGGCAGATCGTCGCGCCGGCCGAGGCGTTCTGGATCGCAGCTGCAAGTCCGGAACTGATCGTCGTCGTACACGACCCGGGCGGTGGCGGCGAGCAGGCCGCCGCGACTGCGGCGATCGTCGCGGTGCCGGAAACGTTCCCCGCGGCATCGACGGCGACGATGCCGAGCGTGTAGCTCGTCCCGCACGTGACGCTGAAGAGGTAGCTGGTCGAGAGCGACGTCCCGACCTGGCTGCCGCCTAGGTAGAGCCGATAGCCGGTAACCCCCACGTTGTCGCTCGAGGCCGTCCAGGACAGCGTGATCGAGGTCTGGCCGATCCCACTCGTCGTGAGGCCGGTCGGTGTGGTCGGCGGGGTGGTGTCGGGGCAGGCGTTGGTGCTGAGTGTGCTGCTGGTTTGGGTGGAGCGGTTGCCGGCTGCGTCGGCGGCGTCGACGGCGAGGGTGTAGCTAGTGCCGCAGGTGAGGCCGGTGAAGGTGTAGCTGGTCGTGGTCGGAGAGCCGGCCAGGGTTCCGTTCCTGTAGGCGCCGTAGCCGGTGACGCCGACGTTGTCGGTCGACGCGGTCCAGGAGACGGTCACCGACGTCGCCGTCGAGCCGCTCTGGTGGAGATTCGTGGGCGTCGAGGGCGGTGCGGTGTCGGGGCACGCACTTGTCGCCATCGTCGTGCTGGTCTGCGCCGAGTGGTTGCCGGCCGCGTCGAAGGCGTCGACGGCGATCGTGTAGGTCGTGCCGCAGCCGAGGTCGGAGATCGTACGCGATGTCCCCGCCGCGGCGGAGCTCGCGGCACCGTTGACGTAGACCGTGTAGCCGGCGACGCCGACGTTGTCGGTCGAGGCCGTCCAGGAGGCTGTGAGCGAGGTCTGGGTCGAGCTCGCCTTGACTAGGGCCGTAGGAGCGCTCGGCGCGGTCATATCGTTCGGGTTCGTGAGGGCGAGGCCGCACGTCTGGTGGCTGCCGCTGGCGGCCGTCACTGCCCAGTTCGAGAGCGCTGTGACCGCCCCCTGCCCGGTGCGGAACGCGTAATTCAGCGCGACGGGCGTCTCGGGCTTGCCGGGCGGCGTCACATAGAGGCTGTACGTGTGACTCGGGACGTTGACGGCTGCCCGGAAGTGATAGGTCGAGCCGCCCGCGTACGACACCGTGTTCGCGGCAGCGTAGCCGCCGCCGTTGATCGCGTCGATCGATCCGCTCGAATTGAAGCGGGCAGTCACCGCGAGGTCGGTATATGCCAAGGCGGACGCGGCGGAAAGACCGGTGACGGCGTCGATGTTCGCCGCGCTCGGTGTCGCGTCGAAGGAGACGTCGAAGGCGCCATTCGGGCTCAGCATCGCCGTGTTCTGCCAGCTCGCGGAGCTCGTGACGCACGGCGAATTCGAGACGGTGACGCCGGCGTTTGTGCTTGCGCTGTTGTTGCTCGGGTCGAGCGCCTTGACGAGGATCGTATGCGGACCACCTAGAACCTGCGTCGTGTCCCAGCTGTAGCTGTATGGCGCACTCGTATCGGTTGCTTTCTTCGCCCCGTCGACCCAGAACTCGACGCTCGCCACCGCGACGTTGTCGCTCGCGCTCGCCGTTACAGGAACCGTTCCAGACACGGTTGCGCCTCCCGCGGGAGCCGTCACGGACACGGTGGGCGGCGTGGTGTCCGAGCAGACTGACGTCGAGGCGCTCATCGACGCTCGGGTGGAGTGGTTCCCGGCGGAATCGAATGCGTCGACCGCGACGGTGTGGGTCGAGCCGCAGGTAAGTCCGCCGACGCTGTAGGTCGTTGCGGCGGTCGTCCCGACTGACGCCCCGTCGACGAAGATTCCGTAGCCCGCCACCGCGACGTTGTCTGTCGAGTTTGCCCAGGCGACGGTCGCGGACGTTTGGGTAGCCGAGGTCTCGGTCAGGCCGGCCGGAGGACTCGGGGGCGTCGCGTCTGAGCACGGCGCCGTGCTCGTCGTGAGCGTCGACGCCTTCGAGTTCTTACCGGCCGCGTTCTTGGCAGTCACGGCGAGCTTGTAGGCCGTGCTGCACGAGAGGCCGCCGACGGTGAACGAGGTCGTTGCTGTCTTCCCGGCGAACGTGCCGCTCGCGGTGATGTTGTATTCCGTGGCTCCGACGACCGCCGCCCAGGCAACTGAGATCGTCGAGGCGGTCGAGCCGGTCACGGCGAACGACGCGGGTGCGCCCGGCGGTTTGCCTAGCTGGTTGAGATAGGGGCTCAGCGTCTGGTTCGCGGTGCTGGTGGGTGTGACGGCAAGGTCAAGTGAGCTCGTCGTCGCGGCGACGGCGATCGCTTTCCGCCACTCAGAGGTCGCATATCTGTGCGCCCCCAGCTTGACCAAGGCGAGGATCTGCAAGCCGGACGAAGAGACACCGCGGAGCCTCGCAAGCTGCGCCGGCCCGGCCAGGCGCACGGCCACCATCCCCTCGGCGGAACCGCTGCTGCGCGACAGCGCGATCGCGGCCGAGAGCGAGGCCGCACTTGCGGCGCACAGGGTTTGAGCGGGCTTGCGTGACCCGCGGCACGTCGCGCGGACCGCCTTGATGCTTCTCGTGGCTTTCGCGTGCTCGGGCGGAATGAGCTCGATCACCCACAGCCTTGCCCCTTTCGCGGCCTTCACCGTCGCCCTGAGCTCCTTCAGCGTGAGTCGCCTTGGGTCGAGTACGACGGCGTTAATTCCGGCGTGCTTCATCCGAGCGAGGTGCGTGGGACGGGCGAACGTCCCCGCGCGCCTGCCGATTTCAACGCCCCAGAGGCGCGGCTGTTCGGTGCCGGCGCGGCCGGCGTTGACGCGCGCATGCGCAGCTGCCGGCCAGAGTGCGACGACCAGCACCGCGGCGAGCGCGCAGAGCGGGCGCAAAACCCCTGAACTTCCAGGACGCAGCCTCGGGGCTCCCGGCCACGTGGAAACAGGCGCTGCAGCGCTGCGGGACCGTAGGGGGGCGTTGGCGGCTGTGGGGGCGGCTCCCAACATGACGCCGTAGGAATCGGCAGCCGCGGCGCTGACCGCATCCCTCGCGCGAGTGCGTCGACTTCGCAGTACGTCGGCTTGAAGCCCCGATGTCGCGGGCCTACGCGGGACGGGTGGACGTCGACGCCGTCGCGGTCAGTCGGCGAGCGGCTCGCGCCAGGTTGCACGGTCCCCTGCACCCGCCCGGCAGCAGCCGAGGCCGACGATCAGCCAACCGGCGACCTCCGTGCCCTCCTTCAGCGCCGCTCCGACCTGATACGTCCACGAGTGCTCGCCGCCGACGGCGTCGGTGAGAGCGCCGCCCAGGATGTGGAGGAGATACGAGCCAACGAGCAGCGCGCAGCCGATCCGGAGCAGGTTGCGCGGGGTCGCCTCGACGTCGCGCGCCTCCAGGAGCAGGAGCGCGAGCAGTACGGCGAGGACCGGCGCGAGCATCAGTGTCGAGCGGTGGAGCGAAAGCGAGCCGCCGAACGCCCCGCGGCGTGCGCTCGCGACCACGAGCAGTCCGACGAGGAGCGCTGCGACGGCAGCACCACGGGCGTAGGCCCTGCCGCGGCGCCGGAGGCACGCGATAACCCCCGCGAGCGCGAGGACCATTCCTGCAGGGGTCAGCCACGCGACCACGCTCGCGTCCGAGTTGGCGTTCAGAGCGCGGAGGTGGAGATCGTCGAGCTGGTAGTCGACGAGCTGGGCGGCGATCTGGGCTAGCGCGACGGCAACCGCCGGCGCCAGCCAGAGCGCAAGCTCACGACGCCCGCCCGCACGCGGGTCGGGTCGTGCCGCATCGACCCTCACACAGCCACTGTCACAGATCCGCAGGCCCGTGCCAACTGGCCTGTGTTGGGCACCCTCGACCGGGCTGCAAGCCCCGCAATCGGCTAGTTCCCACCCGCGCGGAGTGTCTTGCCGTCTGGCTTTCGAATCGAGTCTCGCCGTTCGGCCCGAACGGCGCCGGCAAGACGACGCTCCTGCGCGTGCTCGCGGGCCTTACGGCTCCGAGCAGCGGCTCCGTACGCGTCCTCGGAGCGGCGGTCGAGGGCGCTACGGAGACGTCGTCAGGTTCTGGCTGTCCTGGCTCAGCGCGGCGAGCGCGATCGGCACCCAGCCGCTGTCCCAGCGGTGCGCCATCAACGTGGGTGCCTCGGTCGTGTGCGGGATTCCCTCGGAGTTGAGCAAGGCGTTGTAGTCGGACATGTCGGTCTGGAAGGCCTGGTACCCGCCGATCCAGATGCGGTTACTGCTGATGAACGGCAGTTTGTGGCCTTCGAGGAAAATTGGCGTCAGCCGGTAGTTGGCCTGGAAGTTCGCGTCGGTCCCATACTGGTTCGCCGAGCCGCCGAACTGGGCGTAGCTCGACATGTCGGCGGGGAAGTCCCACGTCGCCGCGAGCGTGAAGACATCGGGATGTTTGAGAATCAGATCCTGTCCGCCGATGCCCGACTTCGAGAATCCGATCAGCCAGTTCTGCTCGTGGCCGGTCGTCGACAGGTTCTGCGTCACCCACGGCACGAGGTCGCTCGTCATGAACGTCTCGTAGCGGAGTTTCGAGTCGTTCGGGTTGTCGGCGTACCAAGGCTCGATCGCGAACGACGGCTCGACGATCGTCAGGTTGTACCGATCCTCGGCGTCGAGGGACTCGAGTGTGGCGATCCCGTCGCCGTAGGTCGTCCCGAGCCCGGCCTCAACCGGCAGCACATAGAGGAAGCTGTGAGGCACGCCCGCGGCCGGGTGAGTAGGCGCTAGCACTCTCAGCGTCTGTGTGCCAGGGCCGTTGTCGGCAGACGTGACGTCGTACGAGTCGACGCCGTTCGCGTCGGTGCTCCGGTATGTGGCGCTGAACCCGTTGTTGCCAGTGCCACAGGTGACGGCCACGTTCGTGACGTCGGCGGCGGCGATCGTGCCGCTGCCGTTCGCGACGCTGCAGCTCTGGCCGGTCGGGTTCGTCTTGACGGTGACGGCGTAGGCGGCGCCGCCGGCGAGCTTGGTCGCAAAGGCGAAGGAGCCGTTGGCGGTCACGGTCAGGTCATCGCCGCCGTTGTCCCGCAGCACGACCGTTCCGGAGAGCCCGGAGGTGCTGCCCCCGACGGCGTAGGTCGGGCTGGCGGCGCAAGTGACGGTCACGTTCGTGACGTCGGCGGCGGCGATCGTGCCGCTGCCGTTCGCGACGCTGCAGCTCTGGCCGCTGGGGTTCGTCTTGACGGTGACGGTGTAGGCGGCGCCGCCGGCGAGCTTGGTCGCAAAGGCGAAGGAGCCATTGGCGGTCAGTGTCAGGTCGTCGCCGCCGTTGTCGCGGAGCACGACCGTCCCCGAGAGCCCGGAGACGCTGCCGCCGACCGAGTAGGTTGGGTTGGTGCCGCCGGTCGCGCCGGCGCCCGCCCAGTTGTCGGCTTTGGCCTGGCCGTAGGTCATGATCCCGGGCGCGCCGCCGGTCACGCTGGTGTCGGTCGCGGTGATCCGGGTGACGCCGTCCTGCACGAACGAGATCGTCGAGCCGACGGCGTTCAGCTGCAACGTCGTGCCGGCGGGCAGCGCACCTGACGCGTAAGAGTTGCCGAGCTGAATCCAGGCGCCGGTGTTCCGCTTGTAGAGCCGGAGCTGCTGGCTGCCGCTGTTCCAGAAGTAGATCCCGAGGTAGGTGTCCTGGCCGCCGTTCTGGGTGCGCACCGTGGGGCCGACCCACTGGCCGCCCGAGAGCTGCGTCGAGGTGAGCTGGATCTGGGACGACTGGTCGCTGGTGTACGTCTCCGCGATCCGGATGTCCCCGGCCGTCGCGCTCGTACCGAGCACCGCCTGCGAGGAGATCGAGAGCGCGCCGTCGCTCATCGCAATCCAGCTCGACCCGAGCGAGCCGTCAGGGCGATTGAAGTCGTCGCTGCCCGCGGAGCCGGTGGCGGCGCAGGTGACGGCGACGTTCGTGACGTCGGCCGCAGCGATCGTGCCGCTGCCGTTGGCGACGCTGCAGCTCTGGCCGCTCGGGTTCGTCTTGACGGTGACGTTGTAGGCGGCGCCGCCGGCGAGCTTGGTCGCGAAGCTGAAGGGGCCGTTGGTGCTCACGCTCAGGTCGTCGCCGCCGTTGTCCCGCAGCACGACCGTCCCCGAGAGCCCGGAGACGCTGCCGCCGACCGCGTAGGTCGGGTTCGGTGGCACAGCTGACGGCCACGTTGCTGACGTCGGCCGAGCCGATCGTGCCGCTGCCGTTGGCGACGCTGCAGCTCTGGCCGCTCGGATTGGTCTTGACGGTGACGGCGTAGGCGGCGCCAGAGGCGAGCTTGGTCGCGAAGTTGAAGGGGCCGTTGGTATTCACGGTCAGGTCGTCGCCGCCGTTGTTCCGGAGCACGACCGTCCCGGAGAGGCCGGAGGTGCTGCCGCCGACGGCGTAGGTCGGATTGGCGGTGCAGCTGACGGCCACGTTGGTGACGTCGGCGGCGCCGATCGTGCCGCTGCCGTTCGCGACGCTGCAGCTCTGGCCGCTCGGGTTCGTCTTGACGGTGACGGCGTAGGCGGCGCCAGAGGCGAACTTGGTCGCGAAGTTGAAGGGGCCGTTGGTATTCACGGTCAGGTCGTCGCCGCCGTTGTCCTGCAACACGACCGTCCCCGACAGGAAGGAGACGCTGCCGCCGATCGCGTAGGTCGGGGTGTTGGCACAGCTGACGGCCACGCCCGTGACGTCGGCGGCGGCGATCGTGCCGCTGCCGTTCGCGACGCTGCAGCTCTGGCCGCTCGGGTTCGTCTTGACGGTGACGGCGTAGGCGGCGCCGCCGGCGAGCTTGGTCGCAAAGGCGAAGGAGCCATTGGCGGTCAGTGTCAGGTCGTCGCCGCCGTTGTCGCGGAGCACGACCGTCCCCGAGAGCCCGGAGACGCTGCCGCCGACCGAGTAGGTTGGGTTGGTGCCGCCGGTCGCGCCGGCGCCCGCCCAGTTGTCGGCTTTGGCCTGGCCGTAGGTCATGATCCCGGGCGCGCCGCCGGTCACGCTGGTGTCGGTCGCGGTGATCCGGGTGACGCCGTCCTGCACGAACGAGATCGTCGAGCCGACGGCGTTCAGCTGCAACGTCGTGCCGGCGGGCAGCGCACCTGACGCGTAAGAGTTGCCGAGCTGAATCCAGGCGCCGGTGTTCCGCTTGTAGAGCCGGAGCTGCTGGCTGCCGCTGTTCCAGAAGTAGATCCCGAGGTAGGTGTCCTGGCCGCCGTTCTGGGTGCGCACCGTGGGGCCGACCCACTGGCCGCCCGAGAGCTGCGTCGAGGTGAGCTGGATCTGGGACGACTGGTCGCTGGTGTACGTCTCCGCGATCCGGATGTCCCCGGCCGTCGCGCTCGTACCGAGCACCGCCTGCGAGGAGATCGAGAGCGCGCCGTCGCTCATCGCAATCCAGCTCGACCCGAGCGAGCCGTCAGGGCGATTGAAGTCGTCGCTGCCCGCGGAGCCGGTGGCGGCGCAGGTGACGGCGACGTTCGTGACGTCGGCCGCAGCGATCGTGCCGCTGCCGTTGGCGACGCTGCAGCTCTGGCCGCTCGGGTTCGTCTTGACGGTGACGTTGTAGGCGGCGCCGCCGGCGAGCTTGGTCGCGAAGTTGAAGGGGCCGTTGGTGCTCACGCTCAGGTCGTCGCCGCCGTTGTCCTGCAACACGACCGTCCCCGACAGCAAGGAGACGCTGCCGCCGACCGCATAGGTCGGGTTCGATGGCACAGCTGACGGCCACGTTGCTGACGTCGGCCGAGCCGATCGTGCCGCTGCCGTTGGCGACGCTGCAGGTCTGGCCGCTCGGGTTGGTCTTGACGGTGACGGCGTAGGCGGCGCCAGAGGCGAGCTTGGTCGCGAAGTTGAAGGGGCCGTTGGTATTCACGGTCAGGTCGTCGCCGCCGTTGTTCCGGAGCACGACCGTCCCGGAGAGGCCGGAGGTGCTGCCGCCGACGGCGTAGGTCGGATTGGCGGTGCAGCTGACGGCCACGTTGGTGACGTCGGCGGCGCCGATCGTGCCGCTGCCGTTCGCGACGCTGCAGCTCTGGCCGCTCGGGTTGGTCTTGACGGTGACGGCGTAGGCGGCGCCAGAGGCGAACTTGGTCGCGAAGTTGAAGGGGCCGTTGGTATTCACGGTCAGGTCGTCGCCGCCGTTGTCCTGCAACACGACCGTCCCCGACAGGAAGGAGACGCTGCCGCCGATCGCGTAGGTCGGGGTGTTGGCACAGCTGACGGCCACGTTGCTGACGTCGGCCGAGCCGATCGTGCCGCTGCCGTTGGCGACGCTGCAGCTCTGGCCGCTCGGGTTCGTCTTGACGGTGACGGCGTAGGCGGCGCCAGAGGCGAGCTTGGTCGCGAAGGCGAACGGGCCGTTGGCGCTCACGCTCAAATCGTCGCCGCCGTTGTCCTGCAAGACGAGCGTGCCGGAGAGGCCCGTGACGCTGCCGCCGACGGCGTAAGTCGGGTTGGCGGTGCAGCTGACGGCCACGTTGGTGACGTCGGCGGAGCCGATCGTGCCGCTGCCGTTGGCGACGCTGCAGCTCTGGCCGCTCGGGTTGGTCTTTACGGTGACGTTGTAGGCGGCGCCAGAGGCGAGCTTGGTCGCGAAGTTGAAGGGGCCGTTGGCGGTCAGCGTCAGGTCGTCGCCGCCGTTGTTGCGGAGCACGACCGTCCCGGAGAGCCCGGAGGTGCTGCCGCCGACCGAGTAAGTTGAGCCCGAGCCGGTTGAGCCGCCGCCCACCCAGTTGTCGGCTTTGGCCTTACCGTAGGTCATGATCCCGGGCGCGCCGCCGGTCAAGCTGGTGTCGGTCGCGGTGATCCGGCTGACGCCGTTCTGCAGGAACGAGATGGTCGAGCCGCTGGCGCTCAGCTGCAGCGTCGTTCCTGCGGTCAACGCTCCGGAGTTGTACGAGCTGCCGAGCTGGATCCAGGTGCCTGAAATGCGCTTGTACAACCGAAGCTGTGGGCTGCCGCTGTTCCAGAAGTAGATCCCGAGGTAGGTGTTCTGGCCGCCGTTCTGGGTGCGCACCGTGGGGCCGACCCACTGGCCACCCGAGAGCTGCGTCGAGGTGAGCTGGATCTGGGACAACTGGTCGTTCGTGTACGTCTCTGCGGTGCGGATGCCGCCCGCGGTCGCGCTCGTGCCGACCACCGCCTGCGAGGAGATCTTGAGTGCGCCGTCGCTAACCGCGGTCCAACTTGCACCCAGCGACCCGTTCGCACGATTGAAGTCGTCCGACGGCGCCGTCGCGGACGCAGCCTGGGCAGACAGGATCAGGAGAATCACTCCGACGAGGGCAAGCGCCCGCAGCGCCGAGGCAGCCCTCACCATTGAACGCTTCGCGACATTGGGTTCGGACTCTCCTTCGATTGGCGCGTGGACCTCCGTCGTGAAGTCGCTGGATCTGCGATGACTGCCCGCCGCACGAGACGCTTCGCAAGCCCGGCGCTGGAAAAAGCCGCTCAGTACCTGGACAAACGCTACAACTGTTCTGGCCGAAATACACCTAGCCACGCGGCTAGAGCTCCAACTCAAACAGGAGAGCGTGCGGAGACGCGATCACCACGTCGGCTGGCTGTCTTGCAGAGTTGGATGTCCTTGTCCGACTCGCGCCGGGCCCGTCCTCGGCCGGTGTCGAACCACGCCTTGTGGATGATGTCGCCGCGGTCGAAGACCTCGGCCGTGTACTCCGCGGCACCTTTCAGCTCGAGCTCGGCTGACCAGGTCCGCGCCTTCGTCAGACGGAACGCGTTGCGCCGGGGAGCAATCGCGGCGAACATATGTTCGTGTCGGGCGAGGCCACGATCCTGCACGCGGATCTCGATGCCTTCTTCGCAGCAGTCGAGCAGCGCGACGATCCGCGCTTGCGCGGCCGGCCGGTGATCGTCGGCTCCTGGGTGGTGCTAGCTGCGAGCTACGAGGCGAAGGCGCGCGGCGTCCGCACCGCGATGAGCGTCGGCCGGGCGCGACGCCTCTGCCCGGGGGCGATCGTGGTCGAGCCGCGGATGGCTGCCTACTCACAGGCGAGCAAGGACGTGTACCGCGTCTTCGACGACTTCTCGCCTCATGTCGAAGGGCTTTCGATCGACGAGGCCTTCCTCGACGCCCGCGGCGTACGCCGGCTGACCGGGCCGCCGCCCGCGGTCGCCGCGCTCCTGCGCAGCGAGGTGCGCGAGCGGGTCGGCCTGCCGATCACGGTCGGCGTGGCCCGGACGAAGTTCCTCGCTAAGGTGGCGAGCGGCGTCGCCAAGCCCGACGGGCTGCTCGTGGTGCCGCCCGAGCGCGAGCTCGCCTTCCTGCACCCGCTCGAGGTCGAGCGGCTCTGGGGTGTTGGCCCGGTGACGTCGAGGCGGCTGCACGACCTGGGGATCGCGACGGTCGGCCAGGTGGCCGAGCTCGGGGAGGACGTGCTGGTCCGGCTGCTCGGCCGCGCGGCTGGGCGGCAGCTCTACGCCCTCGCGCGCAACCGCGACCCAAGAACCGTGCGGCCGCGGCGCCGGCGCGGGTCGATCGGCGCGCAGCGTGCGCTGGGTCGCTCGCCGACCTCGCTCGAGGAGGTGGATGCGTCCCTCGCCGGGCTCGTCGACCGGGTCGCGCGACGGATGCGGGTCGCCGGCCGAACCGGCCGGACGGTCGTGCTGCGACTCCGCTTCGAGGACTTCACGCGCGCGACGCGCTCGCACACGCTGCCTTACCCGACCGCGAGCACGAGGACGATCCTCGACGCCGCCCGCGCCCTGTTGGTGCTCGCGTCGCCACTGATCGCGCGGCGGGGGATCACGCTCGTCGGCGTATCTGTCGGGAACCTCGGCGAGGGCCGGTCGTTCCAGCCGATGCTGCCGTTCGAACAGGACACGGACGCGCTGGACGCGGCCCTCGACGAGGTGCGGCTGCGCTTCGGCTCGGCGGCGGTCACGCGGGCGGTTCTGCTCGGCCGTCACCGGCCCGCGATGCCCTTGCTACCCGACTGACTTGCAAATCGAACATATGTTCGCTTTGCTTTGAGGGGTGCAGCTTGCGCTCGACTCGCTCGACCGGCTGGTCGACACGCTCGAGGAACGCGGCCCACTGACGGCCGTCGAGGCCGCCCGGTCGCTCTTCGCCACACCCGCGATCTCCGAGGGGCTGGCCTGCTCGCTGCTCGACGAGCTGACCGCGGGCGACAGCCGGATCGCCTGCCTCGGCGGGAGCGTCGCGCTCGCCGGAGGGCAAGCGGACCCGTTCCTCGAGGAGGCGGAGTTCGTCGTCTTCGACCTGGAGACAACTGGCCTCTCGCCGGCTCGCGACCGGATCTGCGAGCTCGGCGCGGTGCGCGTGCGCGGGCTCGAGCTGGTCGATTCGTTCCAATCGCTCGTGAACCCGGGGATCGCGCTGCCCGAGCCGGTCGCCCGGCTGACCGGCCTGCGGCAGCAGGAGCTGGTGTCGGCGCCGCGCGCGGCCGCGGTCGTGCGGCGTTTCCTGGACTTCGCCGACGACGCGCTGCTCGTCGCGCACAACGCGCAGTTCGACCAGCGCTTCCTCGAGCAGCACCTGCTGGCGCTCTACGGACGGCGGCTGTCGGAGCCGCCGCTCTGCACCGCAGCCCTGGCGCGTCGCCTGCTCGAGGGCCGGTTGCGCCGGGTCGGCCTCGCGTCGCTTGCGGACTTCTTCGGCGTGCCGACCGCGCCCTGCCACCGCGCGCTGCCCGACGCGGAGGCGACTGCGCAGGTGCTCGTCCGCCTGATCGGGCTGAGCCAGGAGCTGGGCGCGCGGAGGCTCTCCGAGTTGCGCGCGCTCGCTGCGCCGCGCAAGCGCCAGGTCTACGACAAGCGCGCGCTGGCGCGGGGTGCACCGGCACGACCGGGCGTCTACCTCTTCTACGACCGGCACTGGCAGGTGCTCTACGTCGGCCGCTCGCGCGACCTGCGGGCGCGGCTGCGGAGTTACTTCCGCAGCGAGCGGCAGCGCCCTTCGGTCGAGGCGGCGCTGCTGGCGCTCGACCGGATCGAGTGGCGCGTGCTCGGCTCCGAGCTCGAGGCGGCGCTCGAGGAGCTGCGGTTGATCCGGGAGCTCGACCCGCCGGCCAACTCCCGCAGCCGCCGGCGTGAGCAGGGCGTCTACCTGCGGCGGCGCGGCGACGACTTCGTGGTCTCCAAGCAGCCGGGGCCGCTGGGGCCGATCGGCAGCCGCCGGCGGGCCTCGCTGGCCGCCCGGGCGCTCGCCTCGGCGACGGACGAGGAGCTCGCCGCTCTGCTCGATGGCGGGCCGCTGCCGCGCCTGCGCGCGAGGCTCGCGCACCTCGCCGAGAGCCTCCGCTACGAGGAGGCGGCGCGGCTGCGCGACCGGATCGAGGCGCTGGAGCACGTCGTCGAACGGCTGTCTCGGCTGCGGCGGATGCGGGAGTTGCGAGCCTGTCTGATCGCGCCGGCCGCCGAGCCGGGCTGGCGCACGGCCTTCTTCGTCTCCGGCGGCCTCGTGCGGGCCGTTCGGCCGCTGCCACCCGGCGCCGGCGCGCACGTCGAGCTGGAGGCGGGCCTCGCCTGCTGTCCGGCCGAGGAGGGCGACGAGCCGCTGACCGCCGAGCAGGCCGAGGAGCTGCTGCTCGTCGGTGGCTTCGTACGCCGCCCACCGCCCGAGCTCACGGTGCTGCCGCTTGATCGCGACCGCATCGCGGCACACCTGAAGCCAGGTCCAGGCGCGAACCGACCGAACGGTCAGTTGTAACTAGACGTCCCGGAGCGAGATCGTCTCCTTGCGACTTCTAGCTCATCCCTCCTCCACCCGAGCCGCGGGTGAAGAAGAGCCAGAAGGCAAGACCGGCGGGGCCTGCAGCGACGAACCATCGCTGCGGCCCCCGCCGGCTTGAGAAAGTCTCGCCGTGTCCATCCTGGGTGTCGACGTGGGCGGGACCTTCACCGACGCGGTGTTGCTCGCCGACGGTGAGCTGCGGACGGCAAAGGTGCCGACGGCGGCGGGGCAGGAGGAGTCGGTGCTGGCTGCGGCGGCGGCCGTCGGTGCGACCGAGGTCGAGCGCTTCACGCACGGCACGACGGTCGCGACGAACGCCCTGCTCGAGCGGAAGGGCGCGCGAACGGCCTTTGTCGCGACCGCCGGCTTCGAGCACTTGCTCCACCTGCGGCGGCAGAACCGCGCGCAGCTCTACCGGCTCTGCTCGGCACACCCCGAGCCGCTCGTCCCGCTCGAGCGCTGTCACGGCGTCCGCGAGCGGATCGGCCCCGACGGCGTGCTCAAGCCGCTCGAGCTCGACTCGCTGCCGGACCTCGGCGGCGTCGAGGCGGTCGCGGTCTGCCTGCTTTTCTCGTTCCGCGACGCCTCGCACGAGCGGGCCGTCGCGGAGGAGCTGCGGCGGCGTTTGCCCGGGGCGCGTGTCGTCGCCTCGCACGAGCTTTCGCCCGAGCTGCGCGAGTACGAGCGGGCCTCGACGACCGCGATCGACGCGTACCTAGGGCCGGTGGTTGCGCGGTACCTGGAGGCGCTCGGCGGCGCGGCGGCCGGCGCGGGATTGCCGGAGCCGCTGGTGATGCGCTCCTCGGGCGGGCTCGCCACGCTCGCTGAGGCGGCCGCGCATCCGGCGGTCGCGCTCGTCTCTGGCCCGGCCGCGGGTGTCGTCGGCGCCGTGCGGGTCGCCGGCGCGGCGGAGGCGATCACGCTCGACATGGGCGGGACCTCGACGGACGTCTGCCTGATTCAGGGCGGCGAGGCCGGCCGCAGCTCGGAGCGCGAGGTCGGCGGGCTGCCGCTGCGGCTGCCGATGGTCGATCTGCAGACCGTCGGCGCGGGCGGCGGCTCGATCGTCTGGCGCGACCGGGGCGGCGCGTTGCGGGTCGGGCCTGAGAGCGCCGGCGCCGATCCGGGGCCCGCATGCTATGGGCGGGGAGGGACGCGCCCGACCGTGACCGACGCGAACCTGCTGCTCGGCAGGCTGCCGGCGCGCCTGGCGGGCGGGCTCGAGCTCGACCGCGAAGCGGCCGAGCGCGCATTCGAGGGGATCGAACCCGCCGAGGCGATCGAGGTCGTCAACGCGGAGATGCTCCGCGCGTTGCGGCTCGTCTCGGTCGAGCGCGGCCACGACCCGCGGGAGCTCGCGCTCGTCGCCTTCGGCGGCGCCGGCCCGCTGCATGCCTGCGCCCTCGCCGAAGAGCTGGGGATCGAGACCGTGCTCGTGCCGGAGGCGGCGGGTGTCCTCTCCGCGCTCGGCCTTGCCGTCGCCGACGAGCGGCGCGACTCGGTGCGCTCGTACGTCTGCCCACTGGCGGAGGCCGGCGAGCTCCCGCGCGAGGGCGAGGCGGAGCTGCGTTACCACGGCCAGTCGTTCGAGCTGGCGGTGCCGCTGCAGCCCGGGCTCGCCGAGGCCTTCCACCGCGCGCACGAGGCGCGGTACGGGTACGCCGACCGCGAGCGGAAGATCGAGCTCGTCGTCGTCCGCACCGCCGAAGTGCGCCCAGGGCCCTCGCTCGAGCTCCCTCGGGCGGAGCCGCTCAAGTCCACGGGCCCGGGCGTCCTGGAGCTCGAGGGCGCTACGTGCTGGCTTCCCCCTGGGTGGGTGGGGGTTAGGGACGGAACCAGTAGCACGCTGCGGCTCACGAAACTGTCACGAGACGGTGCCGATTCTGTGAAATGAGGATCGAGCTGCAAGTGATCGGCGCCTCGCTCCGCTCGATCGCGGACGAGATGGGTGCGGCTCTCGTGCGCTCCGCCTTCTCGGCGAACATCAAGGAGCGGCGCGACTGCTCGACCGCGCTCTTCGACGCGCGCGGGCGGATGGTCGCCCAGGCCGAGCACATTCCCGTCCACCTCGGCGCGCTTCCCGACGCAGTCGCCGCGGTTCGCGGGCACGACCCCGCCCTGGGCGAGGCCTGGATCCTGAACGACCCGTTCGCGGGCGGCACCCACCTGCCCGACATCACAATGGTCACGCGCACGCGCGCGGGCTTCGCCGTCACCCGCGCCCACCACGCCGACGTCGGCGCGGCCGAGCCCGGCAGCCTGCCCGCCGACTCGCGCCGGCTCGAGGAGGAAGGCGTCGTGATCCCGCCGACGCGCCTCGACGACGGCGTGCTCGACGAGTTCGTCTCGCAGATGCGCAACCCGGACGAGCGCCGAGGTGACCTCCGCGCCCAGCTCGCGGCGCACCGTCTTGCCGAGCGACGGGTCGACGAGCTCTGCGCACGGCGCGGCCAAAAGCAAGTCGAGGCGGCGATGGAGGAGCTGCACGACTACTCGGAGCGGCTCGTTCGTACAGCGATCGCGCGGCTCCCGGACGGCCGCTTCGAGGCGGCGGACGCGCTCGAGCCCGCGGGCGGTGGCGAGCTGGAGCTTCACGCGACTATCACGATCGACGGCGACGAGCTCGAGATCGACTTCGCCGGCACCGCCAACCAGCACGACGGGAATCTGAACTGTCCCGCTCGCAGTCACGCGCTCGGCCTGCTACTTCGTCGTGCGCTGCCTGACCGATCCCGACGTGCCCGCCTCCGGCGGCGCCTTCGTGCCGGTTCACGTGAGTGCGCCGGAGGGGTCGCTCGTGAACGCCCGCGCCCCGGCCGCCGTCGCTGCCGGGAACGTCGAGACCTCGAGCAGGATCGTGGACGTCGTCTTCGCGGCCTTCGGCACGGTCGTTCCCGTACCCGCGCAGGGCCAGGGGACGATGAACAACCTCACGCTCGGGAACGACCGCTTCACGTACTACGAGACCGTCGGCGGCGGGCAGGGCGCGTGCCCTGACGCGGACGGCCCGTCCGGCGTGCACGTGACGATGTCGAACACGCTCTCGACGCCGACCGAGGCGCTCGAGCTCGCCTATCCCGTCCGGGTGGAGCGGCACGAGCTGCGGCTGGGCTCCGGCGGAGCGGGCGAGCAGCGCGGCGGCGACGGTGTCGTCCGTGAGCTGCGCGTGCTCGAGGATTGCCGGCTCTCGCTGGTCGGCGAGCGGCGCAAGCGCGCGCCGCAGGGAGCCCGCGGCGGCGAGCCCGGGCTGCCCGGCCGCAACCTGCTGAACGGCGAGGAGCTGCCGGCGAAAGTCACACGCGGGCTGCGCGCGGGCGACGTCGTCCGCGTCGAGACGCCGGGCGGCGGCGGCTACGGACCTGTCCGAAACGGCCAATAGCCAGCCGCGGCGCAGTCCGGTAGGACCTTCCAGACGATGTTGCACTTTCGACACGGCTCCGTTTCACACGTGCGCGTCGGCCACGCCTACCGTCGATCCAGGTCGATGGGAGGCACGCCGCCTCCGGAAGGGAGTCCGAAATGCACCGTCGTCTTGCCTGCGCCGCGCTCGTCGGAGTCGTGCTTGCCTGCACCGCCCTCGCCCTCGCTCGGACCGCCTCGGCGATTCCGTCCTGCAACGCGGGGCAGATCGTGAAGGCCGCCGACCCGACGCTGAGCGCACCGAGCCCGACGAACCCGGGCACCACGATCACGTCGAGCGGCGGTTCCTGGACGTCGTGCGGCGAGGCGTTCACCGGCTTCTACAAGGAGTGGTTGCGCGACGGCGCGGTCGTCAGCGGCCCGACGTTCGTGGCGTCCTCGCCGGCGTCGTTCGCCTACGTCGCCCAGGCGGCCGACGTCGGACACTCGATCCGCTCGGCCGTGCTGCCCTGCAACGCGGACGGCTGCTACAGCGCCTACGCGTCGAGCACGAACGCGGTCGTGCCCGTTGCGCCGGTCTCGCCGCCGCCTCCACCGCCTCCGGCGGGCCCGCCTCCGCCGGAGCAGCTGTACTTCGACGAGGGTTTCGACTACACGGTGACCGACGAGTTCGGGAACCTGGTCAGCCAGCAGTCCATGGACAACCTGCCGGACGGCTCATACGAGATCTCGCCCTATGGAGGGACCGCCGGTGTCTACTCCGAGAGCACGGCACAGCCGCTCCTGGGCAGCATCACCGGTGCGACCAGCTCGTTCGGGTTGGGCCTGGCCGCGAGACGGTGCTACACGGTCGACAAGCACCACACCGCGCACGATTCCATCACGCGCGTGGTCGTTTGGAAGTTCCACCAGAAGGTTCACTGGTGTGCCACGTACCCCGCGATCGAGGAGCGTTCGTTGGTAGTCGACTCGTTCTTCTCAGACGTCGACGGGCTCCACCAGGTGGACTGGGACAATCGCGGCAGCGGCTGGTGGTACACGTGGAGAGGCAGCCTTACCGGGGGGCATTACTCCCGCCGGCAAGGCAAGATCGACAACTGCATCCTCAGGTGGGGCTGCCTCTGGAGCTATTACCCGCAGATCGAGCTTTGGGTGAACGGAAACGGCGCCTGGGCTGCCAAGTGACAGGAAGCTGAGAGCAGGCGTGATTCGATCAGTCCTTGTCGTACTTGCGGGCTTTGTGGTGGTACTGCTGATCCTGGGGGCGCTCGGAGGACAGGTCGGGACCACCGGCCTGCTGGTGCTGGTGTGCGTGGCCGTGCTGGCGATCGCACTGCTGAGTCGGAGAAGCCGCTCGAACCGCTAGAGCCTCGCGGTACACTCCGCCGATCGTGTGGGAGCTGATCTTCATGATGGTGATCCTGAAGATCCCGATCGCGTACCTGTGCTTTGTCGTCTACTGGGCGGTCAAGGCCGAGCCGAAGCCTCCCGAGCCGGTGCGCTCCGCACCTCAGGCCGAAGGGCCCGACCCGAAGGCCCCCTGGTCGCCAAACAGCCGCAGGCCCCGGCCGCGGCGCGGGCCTGAGCGCGGCCCGGCGCGCGCGCGCCGCGCGCCCGTGACGCGGTGAGCGCCAACCCCGTGAGCCAGTCGCGGCCGGCCGAGACGGTCGCCGGACTCCTCGCGTCGCTGTCGATCTTCTTCAGCCTGATCGGCGTCGCCTACCGCCCGGCGAGATTGATCCCCGCGGCGCTCCTGCTGGCACTCCTGGCGGTTGCGATGGGCGGCCGCCACAACCGGCTCGGCGCCATCGCGGCCGGCGTCGGCGCGCTTTGTTTCGCGGTCGGCATGGCCGTCGCGGTCATCACCGGCAACCCCATCTACTAGTAGCGAAGGGCTTGACGAAACACCGCTGAGCCGCCGGAACGCGCTGCTCGCCCCGAGGCCGCGTCCTCAGTCGCGCCCGTACCTTCCAGGTACGAACGCCCCCTGCGTCCTTGCCTCGGAACGACCATCGCGCCCCGGCGACGAGCGCTCTTTCGCCAATCCCTTCAGGGCACCCCGGGAGGGATCCCGGCTGGTACAACAAAGACGTGACTGTGCACGACGTGGACGGACTGAACGCGGGCTACGCCAACGCGTTGCTCGAGCAGTACCTCGAGAATCCCGATGGGGTTCCGGACGAGTGGCGCGCCCTGTTCGAGAGCGGCGCGAGCGAGCTCGTCGCGACTCATCCCGGCCTCGCCCGCCTCGTCGAGCTGCTGCAGGAAGACGGCAACGGCCACGTGCCGGCCGCCGCCGCGCCGCCGCCTCCTCTGTCGCCGTCCGCCCAGCCTACGCCGGCTCCTGTGGCGGCGCCGCCCACGCCGGACACGACCCTCTTCCAGGCCGTCGCCGCCGCGATGGCGCTCGTGACCGCGTACCGGACGCACGGGCATCTCGCCGCGCACCTCGACCCGCTCGGCAGTGAGCCGGTCGGCGACCCGGCGCTCGACCCGGAGCGCCGCGAGCCGAAGCTGACCCCGGAGCTGCAGCGCCTGATTCCGGCAGACATCCTCGGCGTCCACGTCCCTGGCGAAACGCTGGCCGAAGTCCTGCCGCAGCTCGGCCAGGTCTACTGCGGCACGAGCGCGTACGAGATCGAGCACATCTCCGACCACGAGCAGCGTGTCTGGCTGCGGACGGTGATCGAATCGCGCCGTTACCACCAGACGCTCGACGCGGACGACAAGCGCCGCCTGCTCGAGCGTTTGACCCAGGTCGAGGGCTTCGAGCGCTACCTGCGCCGGGCCTTCCTCGGCCAGAAGCAGTTCTCGGTCGAGGGTCTCGACGTGATGATCCCGATGCTGGACGAGACGATCGGGCTCGCCGCGGAGGAGGGCGGCCATGAGGTCGTTCTGGGCATGGCTCATCGCGGCCGGCTGAACGTGCTCGCGCACGTGCTCGGCCGCCCCTACGAGACGATCCTGCGCGAGTTCGAGGGCGAGCGCACGCTCGAGGCCGTGGCGGCCGACCCCGAGGGCGGCACCGGCGACGTCAAGTACCACCTCGGCGCCGAGGGCACGCGCAAGACGCCCGCCGGCGAGATCACCGTCACGCTTGCCTCCAACCCGAGCCACCTCGAGGCCGTCGACCCCGTCGTCGAGGGCCGCACGCGCGCCGAGCAGACGGACCGCTCGACCCGCACCGGCTACGTCGACTCGTCGGTCGCGATGGCCGTCCAGATCCACGGCGACGCGGCCTTCCCGGCGCAAGGGGTCGTCGCCGAGACGCTCAACCTCGCCGACCTGAACGGCTACTCGACGGGCGGCTCGTTGCACCTGATCGCAAACAACCAGATCGGCTTCACCACCGAGCCGGCCGACGCGCGCTCGACCCGCTACTCGAGCGACCTCGCCAAGGGCTTCGACCTGCCGATCATCCACGTCAACGCCGACGACCCCGAGGCGTCCCTTTCGGCGGTGCGGCTGGCGATGGCGTTCCGCCGCCGCTTCAGCACCGACGTCGTGATCGACCTCGTCGGCTACCGCCGCCACGGCCACAACGAGCAGGACGAGGCCGCCTACACGCAGCCGCTGATGGCGGCGCGGATCGAGCAGCAGCCGAGCGTGCGCGAGCAGTACGCGCAGGCGTTGCTGGAGGAAGGCGTCGTCACGCAGGAGGACCTGGACGCGATGACTGCCCACGTCGACACGACGCTGAAGGAGGCGCACGAGCGCCTGAAGACGACCTTCGGCCAGGGCGTGCCGGCGGTCGCCTACGAAGGCCGCATCCCGGCCTCGACCGGCGCCCAGGTCGTCACCGCCGTCCCCGACGGCCGCCTGCGCTCGCTGAACGACGAGCTGCTCGCCGTGCCCGATGGCTTCACCGTCAACCCGAAGCTCGCCAAGCAGCTCGACAAGCGGCGCGGCGCGCTCGACCAGGGCGGGATCGACTGGGGCCAGGCCGAAGAGCTCGCCTTCGCCAGCCTGCTCGTCGAAGGAATTCCGGTGCGCCTTACCGGCCAGGACACCGAGCGAGGCACCTTCTCGCACCGCCACCTGGTCCTGCACGACGCCGAGAACGGCCAGGCCTACGCGCCGATCCAGAGCCTGGGCGAGGCGACCGCGTCCTTCGAGATCCACAACTCGCCGCTCTCCGAAGAGGCCTGCCTTGGCTTCGAGTACGGCTACTCGGTGGCCGCGCCGGAGGCGCTCGTCGCCTGGGAGGCGCAATTCGGCGACTTCGTCAACGGCGCGCAGGTGGCGATCGACCAGTTCATCGTCTCGGGCCTCTCGAAGTGGGGACAGACCTCACGGTTGACGCTGCTGCTCCCGCACGGCTACGAGGGCAACGGCCCGGAGCACTCGAGCGCGCGGCTGGAGCGGTTTCTCCAGCTCGCGGCGCAGGAGAACATCCGGATCGCGAACTGCACGACCGCCGCGCAGTACTTCCACCTGCTGCGCCGCCAGGCACTCGACCCGAGCGCGCGCCCACTCGTCGTGATGACCCCGAAGGGCCTGCTGCGGCTGAAGCAGGCGGCCTCGACGCTGGCCGATCTTTCCGAAGGCGCCTTCCGGCCGGTGCTCGGCGACCCGAGCGTCGGTGCCTCCGAGGTGCGGCGGCTCGTGGTCTGCTCCGGGAAGCTCTTTTACGACCTGTCCGGCCATGAGCTACGCGAGCAGGCGAAGGCCGTCGCGGTCGGCCGGATCGAGCAGCTCTACCCGTTCCCGGTCGACGCCTACGGCCAGCTCGTGCGCTCGTTCCCGCGGCTCGAAGAAGTCGTCTGGGCGCAGGAGGAGCCGCAGAACATGGGCGCCTGGCGAGCGATCCGCCACCGGCTCGAGGAGTCGCTGCCCGAGGGCGTGCGGCTGCGCTACGTCGGCCGCCCCTGGCGAGCCAGCCCGTCCGAGGGCTACCCGACCGCGCACCTGAAGGAGCAGGACCGGATCGTGCGGGAGGCGCTGACCCTCTAGGCGCGCCGGCGGCGCTGCTGTTCCATCAGCTTCGCCGCGAGGATCGGCCCGTACTTGCGCCCCTGGCGGATGATCACGCGCCGGTGTTGCTTCGGAATCCGCCGCCAGATGTCCCAGGCGGTCAGGGCGAGACCGATCGTGCCTGTGCGGCGAAATGCGCTGAAGCCGGCCATCGCGGGAGGAGACTAGCGCTTCGAGCCGTGGTGACCGCTGTCACCGTCACCGTTGCCGTGCTCATGGTCGCCGTGCTCGTCGTGGCCCCTGCCCTGGTCGTCGTTGCCCTTGCCGTGCCCGTGGTCGTCGTGGCCATGGTCGTGCCCGGGCGGCTCGTCCTGCTTGGGTGACTTGGGAGCCTTCGGGGTCTTGGGCGCTTTTGGCGCCTTGTGCTTGTGCGCGTGCCCGTGTTTGACCTCGGTGGGCTGGGGGGGCGGAGCAGGAGCGAACCCGGTCGCAGGGGGCGGAGGCGGAGGCGGCGGCGGAGCCGGTGGAGCGGGCGGCGCCGGTGGAGCGGGCGGAGCCGGTGGAGCGGGCGGAGCCGGTGGAGCGGGTGGGGCCGGAGGCGGCGGGGTCTTCGGGGTGGGCGAGGGGCGCTCGTGCTTCGGGCTTGCGGCCACGACCGACACGCGCGCTTCCGACGCCCTGCGAGGCGCCACGACGGCCGGCGCCGCGACGAACACGCTCGGCGCCGAGACACTCGTCGCGGCGTGATGGGGCTTCGAGGCATGCTTGGCCGGCGGCGGAGGCAGCGGCGCAGCGTGAACGACGGTGCGCGAGGGGCCTGCGGCAAGCGCTGGCGACTGCGGGGTCGTCTCGGGCCCCAGCGTCACGACCGCGGGCAGCGTGATCGCCGCGGCCATCGCGGTCCCGGTCACTGCGGCTGTTGCGATGATCGTAAGGCCCCTACTCATAAGCTCCCCCGAATCTGCCGATTCACGTGCTGATGGTATCGGCGGTTTCTGCGATCTACCTAAATTGTGAGCCATGAGCTTCAAGCTCAAACTGGTCTTCTACTTCCTGCTCGTCTCTCTGCTCCCGCTGGGAGCGGCCGGTTGGGCGCTGCACTCGATCGAGCGGAGCAGCGAGACGAGAAAGGTGGACATTCGCCTGGAAGCCGGGCTTCGCGCCGTAATCGCGACCTACAAAGGCCAGCTCTCCGCCGCTGACCGCCGAGCCAAGGCGCTCGCCACCGACCGTGACCTACAGGCGGCGCTCCTACGTCGCGACCGCAGGAAGCTGCGCAGGCTGATGGCTGCCAATCGCGGCGTCCGCCTCGAGACGTCGACGCTGAAGCTCGGCCCGCCACGGATGATCGCGCCCGGGACGCGGTTCGCGATCGTCAACAACGGCAGCGTCGCCGGCACGCTGGTCTCGGGTGTCCCGTTGACGAAGAGCGCGCTCGCGCGCCTGCGCAGCCGCTCAGGGCTCGACTCGAGCGACAGGCTCGTCGTGCTCCACCAGGGCAGGATCGTCGGAGGCCCCCGCGCGCTGACCGGTGCCGCGCTCGCGACGCCGGGTAGCGCGGAGACGTTCCCCGTGAGCGGCACCCGCTACCGCACCCTCGCCACCACCTCACATGAAGGAAGCGACACCCCGGCGCTCGCGCTGCTGACGGCGCAGGACGAGATCGACGACGCGGTCATGCGGGCGGACAAGCGCCTGCTGATCGGGCTGTTCGTCTCGCTGCTGCTGATCGCGCTCGTCGCCTACGCGGTCGGCCGCTCGATCGTGGCCTCGCTCGATCGTCTCGCCACCGCCGCGAACGCGATCGCCAAGGGCCGGCTCGACCGCCGTGTCGAGGTGGAGGGCCGCGACGAGTTCGCCCGCCTCGGCACCGCCTTCAACGAGATGGCCGACCAGCTCGAGGCCCGGCTGGCGGAGCTGGACGCGGAGCGAGCTCGCATGCGCGACTCGACCGTCCGACTTGGCGAGGCGCTCGCCGCGACCCACGACGTCGACCAGCTCCTGCGCGTGATCGTCGAGACGGTGGTCGAGGCGACCGGCGCGACCGGAGGCATCGTCGTCGGCCTCGGCGGCGAGATCGTCCAGACGGGAACGCTCTCGGAGCGCGGCGAGACCTTCGAGCTCCCGCTCACCGCCGGCCGCCAGAGCTTCGGCACGCTCACCATCTCCGGCCGCGGCTTCACGGTCGAGCAGCGGCGCACGGCCGCGTCGCTCGTGGCCCATGCGGCCGTCGCGCTCGAGAACGCTCGGCTGCACCGGATCGTGGCCCGCCAGGCTCTCGTCGACATGCTCACTGGCCTCGCCAACCGCCGACACTGCGAAGAGGCGCTCGCCGGCGAGCTGATGCGCGCCGAGCGCTTCGGCGGTTCGGTTGGCTTCGTGCTCGCCGACCTGGACAGTTTCAAGTCGATCAACGACCGCTTCGGCCACCCGGTCGGCGACGGCGTGCTCGTCGAGTTCGCCGAGACGCTGCGCGAATGCGTGCGCGAGATCGACGTCCCTGCCCGCTGGGGCGGCGAGGAGTTCGCGATCGTCCTGCCCGGGACCGACCTCGACGGCGCCGCCCGGCTGGCCGAGCGCGCGCGCCGCGCGTTCGAGGAACGCGCGATCCTGTCGCCTGACGGCACGCGCATCCAGGTGACCGTCAGCCTCGGCGTCGCCGCCTTCCCCGAAGCGGCCGTCGGCGAGGCCTTGGTGGCGGCTGCCGACGGGGCGCTCTACGAGGCCAAGCGCACCGGCAAGAACCGCGTCGTGAGGGCGCGGTCCCGCGCTCGCCAGGCCTAGAAGCTGCTGCTTGCTGCCGTAGTCGTTAGAATCCGGCGCTTGCCCCACGAACCACGGGAGGAGTTCTGCCGGTGGAGACATCTTCGCTGTTTGCGCAAGTCATCCAAGACCATCTCGAACTGAAGCAAAAGAACTCGGAGCTCGAAGGCGAGCTGCCGATCGACCGTTACAAGTCCGAGGATCCCTTCGAGAACCACCCGCTCTTCAAGACCGAGGAGCAGGCTCGCATCGAGGAGACGATGGACGGCGAGGAGCCGGCCATCACCCAGGAGCGCGCCGCGATCGCCTGGCCGACCGACGAGTCGGAGGCCGAGAAGGAAGGCCTCTGGAGCCAGTCGCGCGACTTCGACTGGGGCGACTGAGGTGCGTCGCCTGCGCTTCGCCCTGATCGGGGCCGCGCTCGCGTACTTCTTCGACCCGGACAACGGCACCAAGCGCCGCAAGCGTGTGATCAAGCGGCTCGCCGAGCTGCGCGCCCAGTCGGGGCGGGGAGCTCGCCGACGACCTCGTCGGCCAGACCCGCGCCGTCCAGGAGCCTTCCACGACGCAGGACTAGCGTCCGGCGCGGCGGTTAGCGTCGCGCGCGTGGAGGAGCAACAGCAGACCGCTGAGCGTTGCCTGCGCTGCGGCGCGGCGATGGACTGGCGCCACCAGACCTGGCAGTGCCCGCGTTGCGCGTTCAAGCTCGGCTGCTGCGAGGGCGAGCCCCAATCCTGCTCGATCCCGGCAAACGGGAGATAATCGCCGGCTCCGGTGTCAGTGCAGGAACGAACCGAGGCGCGGCCGCTCGAATCCCCTGAGTCCTCCGCGGTGCGGCTGCGCGGGTTGCGCAAGGCCTACGGCGACGTGGCCGCGGTCGACGGCGTCGACCTCGAGATCGCCGAGGGCGAGTTCTTCACGCTGCTCGGGCCCTCCGGCTCGGGCAAGACGACGACGTTGCGCCTGATCGCCGGCTTCGAGCGGCCTGACGAGGGCTCGGTCGAGCTCGCCGGCCGCGACGTCTCGAACGTGCCGCCGTATGCACGCGACGTGAACACCGTCTTCCAGGACTACGCGCTCTTCCCGCACATGACGATCGCCGACAACGTCGCCTACGGGCTGCGTGTGAAGAGCGTCCCACGACGCGAGCGCGAGGCCCGGGTCGAGGACGTGCTCGCCCGGATGCGCCTGCCGGACGTGGGCAAGCGCAAGCCGGCCCAGCTCTCCGGCGGCCAGCGGCAACGCGTCGCGCTCGCGCGCGCGCTCGTCAACCGGCCCGAGGTGCTGCTGCTCGACGAGCCGCTCGGCGCGCTTGACCTGAAGCTCCGCCAGGAGATGCAGCTCTTCCTCAAGAGCCTGCAGCAGGACCTCGGGATCACGTTCGTGTACGTCACCCACGACCAGGACGAGGCGCTGACGATGAGCGACCGCCTCGCCGTCTTCAACCACGGGCGAATCGAGCAGCTCGGAGCTCCTGCCGAGGTCTACGAGCGGCCGCAGACCGTCTTCGTGGCGGGCTTTGTCGGCGTCTCGAACGAGCTCGAGCGCGAGGGCCGGAGCTACTCGATCCGCCCGGAGAAGATCCACATGAGCGACGCGGGCTCGACACCGGCGAGCGGGATGCACGCCGAGGGGGGCCGGATCCGCGACGTCGTCTACGCCGGCATGGTGACTCGCTTCGTGGTCGAGCTCGACCGCGGCGGCGAGCTACAGGTCGTCCGGCAGAACCTCGAGACCTCTTCGGCCCAGGCGCTCGACGCCAAGGGCCGCGCGGTCCTCCTCGAATGGCGCCCAGAGCACCAGCTCGAGATCGACAACCAGGGGGCAACGGAAGGAGAACGATGACAAGGCAGCACAGGCGGGTCGCCGGCTGGGCCGCGGCGGTACTTTCGGTCGCAGCGTTGGCGGTCGTCGCGGCAGGCTGCGGCAGCAGCAGCGGCGGCGGTGGCGGCGGAGAGTCGAAGGCCAGCACCGAGATCGCAGGCCTCGGCTCGTCGCTCGACGAGATCAAGTCCATGGCGAAGGACGAGGGCCAGGTCGACCTGGTCATCTGGCCCGGTTACGCGGACAAGTCGTGGGCGAAGACGTTCACGCAGCAGACGGGTTGCAAGGTCGTGACCAAGGACGGAACCACCTCCGACGACATGATCGACCTCGTCTCGACGGGGCAGTACGACGGTGTGTCGGCCTCCGGCAACGCGAGCGTCCGGCTGATGAAGCGCGGCGACGTCGCGCCGGTGAACACCGACCTGATCCCGAACTACGCGGACGTCTCGCAGGGGCTGAAGAACCAGGACTACAACTCGCTCGACGGTCAGGCCTACGGCGTCCCACACGGCCGCGGCCCGAACCTGCTGATGTGGCGCAGCGACGTGGTCACGCCTGCGCCGACGAGCTGGTCGGCGATCTGGAAGCCAAGCTCGACGGTCAAGAAGAAGATCTCGATCTATGACGACTCGATCTTCATCGCGGACGCCGCCATCTACCTCAAGGCGACTAATCCCGACCTCGGCATCGACAACCCGTACCAGCTGAACGACGAGCAGTTCACCGCGGCGGTGAACCTGCTCAAGAGCCTGAAGCCGAACGTCGGCGAGTGGTGGGCCGACTACGCGAAGCAGATCCAGTCGTACGCCAACAAGGACGTCGTGATCGGAACGACGTGGCCGTACCAGGAGAACATCCTCAAGGGCGACAAGAAGCCGGTCGTGGCGATCAAGCCGAAGGAAGGCACGACCGGGTGGTCGGACACCTGGATGATCTACTCCAAGGCTGCGCACCCCAACTGCATGTACCTGTGGATGAACTACATCATCTCGCCGCAGGCGAACGCGAAGGTCGCGGAGTGGTTCGGCGAGGCGCCTTCGAATCCCAAGGCTTGCTCCTTCACGACCGACAAGAACTTCTGTACGGCCATGCACGCCAACGACGAGGCCTACTGGAAGAACATCTACTACTGGACGACCCCGACCGCGGACTGTGGCGGGAAGGGAGGAACCTGCAAGACCCAGCAGGACTGGGTGAACGCCTGGACGGAGATCCGCGGCTAGCGGCTCTTCGTTGGCCTCGGTTCCGTACGAGCAGCCGCCGCCCCGGGAGTCCCTGGGGCGGCGGCTCTCGCGCTATTTCTACCGCCACCCTCGCCTGAGCCTGGGGCTGCTGCTCGCGCTGCCCCTCGGGTGGCTCGTGGTCGCGTACCTCGGCTCGCTCGTCGTGCTGCTGCTGGCGTCGGTGTGGACCACCGACCCGTTCACGTCGGAAGTCGTGCACACGTACACGTTCGACAACTTCCGGCGGATCTTCGACGAGCCCGTCTACCGCGACGTCGCCTGGCGGACGATCCGCATGGCCGGGCTCGTGACGATCGCGGACGCGGTGCTCGCGTTCCCGATCGCCTACTACATGGCCCGGGTCGCGTCGCCGCGTGCGAGGAACGTCCTGGTGGTCGCGGTGCTGATGCCCCTGTGGGCGAGCTACCTCGTGAAGGCCTACGCGTGGCGGACGATCCTCTCGGGCGCGGGCGTGTTGAACTGGGCGCTCGACCCGTTCGGCGTCTCGTTCGACGGCTACTCCACGACGGGGCTCTGGCTCGTGTTCACCTACCTCTGGCTCCCGTTCATGATCCTTCCGATCTACGCGGGCCTGGAGCGGATTCCCTCGTCGCTGCTGGAGGCGTCCGCCGACCTGGGCGGGAAGTCAGTGCGGACGTTCTTCCGCGTGACGCTGCCACTCGCCTTCCCGGCCGTCGTGGCCGGCTCGATCTTCACCTTCTCGCTCACGCTCGGCGATTACATCGCGCCGAAGCTGATCACGAGCCAGCAGTTCATCGGCACGGTGATCTACGACAACCACGGCACGAACCTGCCGGTCGCGGCCGCGTTCACGCTCGTGCCGATTGTGGTGATGGTCGTCTACCTGCTCGTGGCCCGGCGGCTGCACGCGTTCGAGGCGCTCTGATGGTCGAGTCCCGTCTCACGCGCATCCTGCTGCGGCTCGGTGCCGGCGCGACGCTCTTGTTCATCTACCTGCCGCTGATCCTGATCGCGCTGTACGCCTTCAACGAGAGCGTCACGCAGAGCTGGCCGATTCACACGTACACCACGAAGTGGTTCTCGATCGCCTACCACGACGAGGGCGTGCGCCAGGCGCTCTGGCTCTCGGTGCGCGCGGCGCTCGGCGCCACCGCCGTCGCTTTGGTCCTCGGGACGCTTGCCTCGCTCGCGGTCTCGCGCTTCGAGTTCTTCGGGCGAGACGCGATCTCGCTGGTCGTGATCCTGCCGCTCGCGCTCCCGGGGATCATCACCGGCCTGGCGCTGCGGACGACCTACACGACGGTGGGGATCGACTTTGGCCTGCTGACGATCATCATCGGGCACGCAACCTTCTGCATCGTCGTCGTCTACAACAACTCGCTGGCGCGCCTCCGCCGCGTGTCGGGGTCGCTCGAGCAGGCCTCGTACGATCTCGGCGCCGACGCCTGGCAGACGTTCCGCTACGTCACGTTTCCGCAGATGCGCACGGCGCTCCTGGCCGGTGGCCTGCTTGCGTTCGCGCTCTCCTGGGACGAGGTCGTGGTGACGATCTTCACCGCCGGCGCGCAGCAGACGCTGCCGATCTGGATCTTCGCGAACCTGTTCCGGCCGATCGAGCAGCCCGTCGTGAACGTGGTCGCGCTGTTCGTGATCGTGTTGTCGCTGATCCCGGTCTGGATCGCGCAGAAGGTGACGGCCGAGCGGCCGGGCGCCGTGCGAGGTGCAGCCACTAGGCGTTAGGCTGACCGGCGAGCGACCGGGGAGGCATTCCGATGGGTGTGACCGTTACGCAGAACAAGAACTTCGTCAACGGCAAGTGGGTGGACGCGGTCGAGGGTGGCACGATGGAGGTGCTGAACCCCGCCACGGGCGAGACGATCGCCGAGGTTCCGAGCGGGACGCAGGCCGACGTCGACCGCGCCGTCGAGGCAGCCAAGGCCGCGCTGCCCGAGTGGCTCGAGACGACGCCGGGCGAGCGCGCCGAGGCATTGCTCAAGCTCGCAGCGGCGATCGACGACAACGCCGAGGAGCTGGCCGAGCTGGAGTCGCAGAACGTCGGCAAGCCGCTCGCCTCCGCCCGCGACGAGATGCCGGTCTCGGCGGACAACTTTCGCTTCTTCGCAGGTGCGGCCCGCGTGCTCGAGGGCAAGTCGGCGGGCGAGTACATGCGCGGTTACACCTCGATGATCCGGCGCGAGCCGGTCGGGATCGTCGGCGGGATCGCGCCCTGGAACTACCCGCTGATGATGGCCGTCTGGAAGATGGGCCCAGCGCTCGCCGCCGGCAACGTGCAGATCATCAAGCCGTCGGAGCAGACGCCGCTCTCGACGCTGCGCTTCGCAGAGCTGGCCGGGGAGATCCTTCCGCCGGGCGTGCTGAACGTGATCACCGGCGACGGCGAGCCCGTCGGCGCGGGGATCGTTCGCCACCCGGACGTGCGCATGGTCTCGCTTACCGGCGATGTGGCCACCGGCAAGGAGATCGCGCGTACGGCCGCGGACACGCTCAAGCGTGTCCACCTCGAGCTCGGCGGAAAGGCGCCGGTGCTCGTCTTCGACGACGCCGACCCGGCTGCGGTCGCCGAGGGGATCAAGATCGCCGGCTACTGGAACTCCGGCCAGGACTGCACCGCCGCCTCGCGCGTGGTCGCCGGGCCGAAGATCTACAACAAGCTGCTGGACGAGCTCGTGCCGCTGGTCGAGGGCCTGCACGTCGGCGACCCGGCCGAGGGCGACGAGATCGAGATGGGCCCAGTGATCTCGAAGTCACAGCAGGAGCGCGTGCTCGGCTTCCTCGACCGCGCGAAGGGCGCGAAGGTGCTCACCGGCGGCGGTATGAACGGCGACCGTGGCTTCTTCGTCAAGCCGACCGTGATCACCGACGTCGGCCAGGAAGACGAGATCGTCCAGCGCGAGGTCTTCGGGCCGGTCGTGACCGTCCAGCGCTTCGCCGACGACAACCAGGCGATCGAGTGGGCGAACGACGTCAACTACGGCCTGGCCGCCTCGGTCTGGACGCGAGACGTGGGCCGGGCGCTGAACGCGGCGAAGCGGCTGCAGTTCGGGACGGTCTGGATCAATGACCACATCCCGCTGGTCTCGGAGATGCCGCACGGCGGCTACAAGCAGTCGGGCTACGGCAAGGATCTGAGCGCGTACTCGCTCGAGGACTACACGCAGATCAAGCACGTAATGGCGAAGATCGACTGAGCGTGGAAACGGCCCAGCGGCTCGTGAAGCCGAAACTCCGCGGCGTCTTTCACGAGCTTGGCTTCTACGCGGCCGTCGCGGTCGGCGTCGTGGTCATCGTCACGGCTGATCCGGGAAGGGCACGGATGGCCGGCGTGATCTTCGCTAGCTGCGTCGCCTTCTGCTTCGGCGCAAGCGCCGTCTACCATCGACCGACGTGGCGGCCGCGGGCGCGCTCCTGGCTCGCCCGGCTCGACCACGTAGGGATCTACTTGCTGATCGCCGGCAGCTATGCGCCGTTCGCCCTGATCGTGCTCTCGAGAGGTTGGGCGTTCCCGGTGCTGGCGATCGTCTGGGGCGGCGCGCTCGCCGCGATCATCTTGAAGCTGTGCTGGGTACAGGCGCCGAAGTGGCTGTCCGCCGCAATCGGTCTGACGCTCGGCTGGGTGGGAGCCGTCGTCTTCCCGCAGTTGCTGACGCTCTCCACGGTGGCCATCCTGCTCGTCGCCGCCAGCGGAGTTCTCTATACCGTCGGCGCCGTCGTCTACACGCGGCGCCGTCCCGACCCGCGCCCACAGGTCTTCGGCTACCACGAGCTGTTTCATGTGCTCACCGTCGCGGCCGTTGCGTGCGAATACGTAGTGGTCGCCTTCTACGTACTCCCTCGGGCGTAGACCGCTCTCGGTTGCGTGATGCGAGGGAAACCTGGTAGGAAAGCCTCGCATTGCGCAGATCTGAGCTACGTGAGCGGCAGCGAGGCGCGGTCAGCGCGGCTCCGCACCTCGACCGGATCGACCAGCGGCTGATCGAGGCGCTGCAGAAGAACGGGCGCGAGCCGTTCCGGCGGATCGCCGCGGAGGTCGGCGTCTCCGAAGCGACGATCCGCGCGCGCTACCAGCGGCTCTGCGAGGACAACATCCTCCAGGTCACCGGCGTGACGAACCCGCTCGGGCTCGGCTTCGAGTCACAGGCGATGGTCGGCATCCGCACGAGCGGCTCGCCGGAGCCGGTGGCGGAGGCGATCGCGCAATGGGACGAGGCCGGCTACGTCGTGGTCACGGCGGGCCAGTTCGACATCCTCGTCGAGCTCGTCTGCGCCGACCGCCGGCAGCTGCTGACCGTGACCAACAGGATGCGCGAGCTCGACGGCGTCGTCTCGACCGAGAGCTTCCTCTACCTCGAGCTCTGGAAACAGCTCTACGACTGGGGCGCCCGCGTCGAGAACGGCGACCGGGTGGGTGTCAGCTGATGGCGGTCACGGAGCAGCCCCAGGCACCGGCGGCCTCGAGCACGGCCGACGTCCGGCTCGACCACGTGACGAAGGAGTTCGACGACGTCAAGGCCGTGGACGACCTCTCGCTCGAGATCGAGCGCGGCAGCTTCTTCGCGCTGCTCGGCCCCTCGGGCTGCGGCAAGACCACGACCCTGCGCATGATCGGCGGCTTCGAGCAGCCGACCGGAGGGACGATCTACCTCGGCGACGAGCCGGTCAGCGGCAAGCCGCCCTACAAGCGCGACGTGAACACGGTCTTCCAGTCGTACGCGCTCTTCCCGCACCTGACGATCTTCGAGAACGTGGCCTTCGGCCTGCGCCGCCGCGGCGTGCGCGGCAGCGACGTCCGCGGGCGGGTGCTCGACATCCTCAAGCTCGTCGGCCTGGAGGGGCTCGAGAAGCGCAAGCCGCGGCAGCTCTCGGGCGGCCAGCAGCAGCGCGTCGCGCTGGCCCGAGCGCTGGTGAACAAGCCGCGCGTACTGCTCCTCGACGAGCCGCTTGGCGCGCTCGACCTGAAGCTCCGCAAGCAGATGCAACTCGAGCTGAAGGCGATCCAGAACGACGTCGGAATCACGTTCATCCACGTCACGCACGACCAGGACGAGGCGATGACGATGGCTGACCGGATCGCGATCATGAACGCCGGCCGGATCGAGCAGCTGGGCGCGCCGACCGATCTCTACGAGCGGCCGCAGACCGCCTTCGTGGCGAGTTTCCTCGGCATCTCGAACCTGCTCCCGGGAACCGTCCTTGGGCCGGGACGCGTGCGGCTCGAGGACGGCACCGAGGTACGCGTCCCGGAAGCGATCCTGAACGGCCGCAGCGGCAAGGTCGCGGTGGGCGTGCGCCCGGAGAAGATCCGCCTCGGGCACGGCGAGGAGAACAAGCTGACCGGCCGCCTGCTCGAGACCGCCTATGTCGGCGTCGCCACGCAGTACGTGCTCGAGACCCGCTGCGGCAACGTCAGCGTCTACGTCCAGAACAGCGAGCCCGGCGCCGCAGAGCAGGCGCCGAGCGAGATCTCGTGGAGCCCAGACTCCACATTCGTCGTCGATTCCACGGAGGGAGCCGAATGACCGACCACCTCACCAGGCGGCAGCTGCTGCAGCGCGCAGCGATTGGAGGAGCCGCGATCACCGTCCCGGGCATCCTTGCCGCCTGCGGCAGCAGTGGCACGAAGGCCTCCGGCGGTACCACCAGCGTCGAGCAGAAGCTTGCGAGCACCCTGCACTTCTCGAACTGGACGCTCTACATGGACACGAACAAGAAGAACCACACGTTCCCGTCGCTCATCGAGTTCAAGAAGAAGTTCGGCGTGAACGTCGACTACGTCGAGGACATCAACGACAACGCGGGGTTCTACGGGAAGATCCAGGGACAGCTCTCGCGCGGCCAGTCGACCGGCCGGGACATCATCGTCCTCACCGACAACGACCGCTACCTCGGGCAGGTGATCAAGAAGGGGTGGGCCGAGAAGCTCGACAAGGCGGCCATCCCCAACATCAAGAACCTGGTCGACGTCCAGAAGCACCCGAACTTCGACCCGAACCGCGAGTTCAGCCTGCCGTGGCAGTCGGGCATGACGGGCATCGCCTACAACGACACGCTGACCGACCCGGTGCTGTCGATCGACGAACTGCTCGAGAACCCGAAGCTGAAAGGGAAGATCACCGTTCTGAACTCGATGGGCGACGCGCTCACGCTCGTGATGCTCTCGAACGGCGACGACCCGGCGAAGGTCACCGACAAGAGCTTCAACGCCGCGTTCAACCGGGTCAAGAAGGCGGCCGACAACAAGCAGATCCGTCAGTTCACGGGCAACGACTACGCGCCGGCGCTGGCGAAGGGCGACCTCGTCGCGGCGATGTCCTGGTCGGGCGACATCGCGCAGATCGGCAACACGCACCTCCACTGGAACGTGCCCAAGGCCGGCGGCGCGCTGTGGACGGACAACATGCTGATCCCCAACGGCGGCAACGTCTACACCGCGTCGGTCTACATGAACTACGTCTACGACCCCAAGGTTCAGGGCCTGATGGAGGCCGGCGACCCGAAGCGGAACATCACCGGGATCTACTACATCCCGGCCGTGAAGGGAGCCGCGGAAGCGGCGAAGAAGTACGACCCCGCCGTGGCGAGCAACCCGCTCATCTTCCCGACCGCGAAGGTGCTCGACAGCGTCCACATCTTCGACAGCAAGGCGCTCAACAACCAGAAGTACGTGACCCAGTGGCAGGACCTGGTCTCGGCCTGATCCAGACAGACGAACGGGCAAAGTCCGCTCGTCCTCGAGACGGCACCGCGAGCGGCGCCTCGTGAGCCTCTTCCACCGCCACCGGGGCCTGACGCCGTACCTCCTGCTCGCGCCGGGCATTCTCTTCCTGGCGGTGTTCTTCGTCGTGCCGCTCGGGTTCCTCGCCTACCAGTCGCTGGAGTCGGGCAACATCGACTTCGGCTACTCCTTCACCTGGGCGTGGAGCAACTACGGGGACGCGCTCCGCAACTACCGCGCTCAGTTCCTCCGCTCGCTCGAGTACGCCGGCATCGCGACGGCGCTTGCGCTCGTGCTCAGCTACCCGGTGGCGTACTGGATCGCGTTCCGCGGCGGGCGCTGGAAGAACCTGCTGCTGCTGTTCATCGTCGCGCCGTTCTTCGTCACCTACCTGATCCGAACGCTCGCCTGGGAGACGATCCTCTCCGACAACGGCTTCGTCGTGAACACGCTGCAGTCGCTGCACATCCTCGGGCCCGGCGGACGCCTGCTCGCCACCTCGACCGCGGTGGTGGCGGGGATCACCTACAACTTCCTGCCCTTCATGGCGCTGCCGCTCTACGTGTCGCTCGAGCAGATCGACGGGCGGCTGATCGAGGCCGCCGAGGATCTCTACGCGAGCAAGCTCCACGCCTTCCTGCGCGTGACGCTGCCGCTCTCGCTGCCCGGCATCGTCGCGGGCACGCTGCTCACCTTCATTCCGGCGGCCGGCGACTTCATCAACGCCCAGCTGCTCGGGTCGACGAACAACCACATGATCGGCAACGTGATCCAGTCGAAGTTCCTCGAGCAGGCCGACTACCCGGCCGCGGCGGCGATGTCGTTCATCCTGATGGCGGGGATCCTGGTCGCGGTCTTCCTGTATGCGCGCCTGGTCGGCACCGAGCAGTTGACAGGGACGGCCGCATGAGCACGGTCGCGGTCCCGGCGCGGCGCGAGCGCCCTGGGTTCCTCGCGGCCGCGTGGGCGTTCGTCAAGCGCCACGTCCTCACCGTCTACTCGATCCTCTTCTTCGTCTATCTGTTGCTCCCGATCGCGGTCGTGGTCGTGTTCTCGTTCAACAACCCGACCGGGAAGTTCAACTACACGTGGCAAGGCTTCACCTGGAACAACTGGCGCTACTGGGACGGCGTGCCGGGGATCCGCAGCTCGATCGTCCTCTCGCTGCAGATCGCGCTGCTGGCGAGTCTCGTGGCGACGGCGCTCGGGACGGCGATCGCGCTCGCGCTCGTCCGCTACAGCTTCCGCGGCCGCGCGTCGACGAACATCCTCATCTTCCTGCCGCTCTCCGCGCCCGAGATCGTGCTCGGCGCCTCGCTGCTCACCCTGTTCCTGAACCTGAACGTCGTCTTCGGCTTCTGGACGATCCTGATCGCGCACATCATGTTCTGCATCAGCTTCGCGGTCGTGACCGTGAAGGCGCGCCTCGTCGGCTTCGACCGCCATCTCGAGGAAGCTGCGATGGACCTCGGCGCCAACGAGTGGACGACCTTCCGCAAGGTGACGCTGCCGCTGATCGCGCCGGCGATCCTGGCGGCGCTGCTGCTCTGCTTCGCGATCTCGATCGACGATTTCGTCGTCACCTACTTCAACTCCGGCAACCGGATCACGTTCCCGCTCTTCGTCTGGGGCGCCGCCAGGA
Source organism: uncultured Actinomycetes bacterium (assembly GCA_963772975.1). Classification (GTDB taxonomy): domain Bacteria; phylum Actinomycetota; class Thermoleophilia; order Gaiellales; family Gaiellaceae; genus AC-32. The sequence continues at coordinate 217,717 of CAVYZH010000005.1, read as the reverse complement.
TCGGCGCGCCGCCGCAGGTGAACGTGATCGGCACCGCGATCTTCGTGATCGCGCTGACCGCCATGCTCGTCAACGTCCTCGTCCAGATGCGGCGCTCGAAAGGAGCAACATGACCTCCGTCTCCGCCGGGCTCTCGCCCGAGCAGCTGCAGCAGGCCGCGCGCGACCATCTCTGGTTGCACTTCACGCGCATGAGCGGTTACCGCGATGGCGAGGTGCCGATCATCGTCCGCGGCGACGGCTGCTATCTCGAGGACGCGCACGGCAAGCGCTACCTCGACGCGCTGGCCGGCCTGTTCGCGGTGCAGATCGGTTACTCGTACGGCGAGGAGATCGGCGAGGCGGCGGCCGCGCAGATGCGCGAGCTGCCCTTCTACACGAACTGGTCGTACGCTCACCCGCGCGCGATCGAGCTCGCGGCCGAGGTGGCGAAGCTGGCGCCGGGCGACCTGAACCGCGTCTTCTTCTGCTCCGGCGGCTCGGAGGCGGTCGAGTCGGCTTGGAAGCTCGCGCGCCAGTACTACTCCGCCCGCGGCGAGCACCGCGCGTCCGTTGCACGCCTCCCGGCGCACCCGGGCCTGCCGCCGACCGACTTCGACTCCGAGCGGGCCGCACGGCTTACCGGCGAGCGCCGCTGGAAGGCGATCTCGCGCCATGTCGCGTACCACGGCACGACGATGGGCGCGCTCTCGATCAACGGCATCCCGGCGCTGCGCACGCCGTTCGAGCCGCTGGTCCCCGAAGTGCTGCACGTCCGCAACACGAACCGCTACCACCGCTCGCCCGAGGAGACCGAGGAGCAGTTCACGAGCCTCCTGCTCGACGAGCTCGAGCAGACGATCGAGGCGACAGGCCCCGAGACGGTGGCGATGGTGATCATGGAGCCGGTCCAGAACGCGGGCGGCGCCTTCACCCCGCCGGAGGGCTATTGGCGGGGCGTGCGCGAGCTCTGCGACCGCTACGAGATCCTGCTCTGCGCCGACGAGGTGATCACCGGCTTCGGCCGCCTCGGCGCCTGGTTCGGCTCAGAGCGCTACGACATCCGCCCCGACCTCGTCACCTGCGCGAAGGGCCTCTCGTCGGCGTACGCGTCGATCGGCGCGGTGGTCGCGACCGACAAGGTGATGGAGCCGTTCCTCGAGGGCGAGCGGATGTACTCGCACGGGATCACGTTCGGCGGCCACCCGGTGCAGGCGGCGATCGCGCTCAAGAACCTCGAGATCATGCAGCGCGAGAAGATCGTCGAGCACGTCGCCGAGCGGCAGGACGAGGTGCGGGCGCAGCTCGCGCAGCTGCTCGAGCTGCCGATCGTCGGCGACCTCCGCGGCACGGGCTTCTTCTACGCGATCGAGCTCATCAAGGACAAGGAGACGCGGCAGACGTTCTCGGACGAGGAGTGCGAGCGGCTGCTGCGCGGGTTCCTGACGCCGCGGATGTTCGAGGCCGGCCTGATCTGCCGCGCGGACGACCGCGGCGACCCGGTGATCCAGATCTCGCCGCCGCTCATCGCGGGCCAGGCCGAGTGGGACGAGCTCGTCGGCATCCTCGGCACGGTGCTCGAGGAGGCCTGGCAGCGGATCTGAGCCGCGTTTGGTGGCTCGAGGAGGCACTGGCCGCAGGCTTCGCCGGCGACCCTGCGCCGCCGCTCGAGGGTGACACCGAGGCCGACGTCGCGATCGTCGGCGGTGGCTATACGGGCCTCTGGACGGCGCTCGCGCTGAAGGAACTGGAGCCCGGCCTCGACGTGGTCGTGCTCGAGGCCGACGAGTGCGGGCGCGGGCCGAGCGGGCGCAACGGCGGCTTCTGCCACGGTTACTGGAGCCACCTACCACGGTTGCGGGAGCGCTTCGGCGATAACGGCGCGCTCGCGGTGGCGCGGGCGAGCGAGGCGATCATCCCCGGCGTTCAGGCCTTTGCAGAGACGGCCGGCGCCGACGTCTGGCTGCGGCAGGGCGGGATGCTGCGCGTCTCCGCCGCGCCGGCGCAAGATCACGCGGTCGGCGACGAGGTCGAGGCCGCTCACGAGCTCGGTGTGCCCGACGAGGCCGTTCCACTTTCGCGTGACGAGCTCGCCCGGCGCATCAGCTCGCCCGTCTTCCGCGAGGGCGTCTTCCTGCGCGACGGCGCGACGGTCCAGCCCGCGCGGCTTGCGCTCACCCTTCGCCGCGTGGCCCTCGGCTTGGTGCGGCTGCACGAGCGGACGAGGGTCACGAACGTCAGCGACGGCGTGCTCGAGACCGCGCACGGCCGCGTCCGCGCCAAGGAGATCGTCGTCGCCGTCAACGCGGCCGCGGCCGGGTGGAAGCCGCTGCGCCGGCGCCTGACCGCCTTCGGCTCCTACGTCGTGCTCACCGAGCCCGTTCCGCAGCTGCTCGACCAGATCGGCTGGACCGGAGGCGAAGCCGTGCTCGACGGGCGCATGTTCCTGCACTACTTCCGCACGACGAACGACGGGCGGGTGCTGATGGGCAGCGGCTCGGGGCCGATCGGCTTCGGCGGCAAGATCGACGCTCGCTTCACGCAGGACGAGCCGACTGTCGCTAGAGCCGAGCGTGGCCTGCGGCGACTGCTGCCCGGGCTCGCGGAGGCGAAGGTGACCTACGCCTGGGGCGGCCCGATCGACGTCTCCTCCGACCATCTGCCCTTCTTCGGCACGATCCCCGGAACGAGGATCCACTACGGCGCGGGCTACTCCGGCCACGGCGTCGGGCCGAGCTGGCTCGGCGGCCAGATCCTGTCGCGGCTCGCGCTCGGCGTCGACGACGAGCTGACGCGCCTGCCGCTCGTCACGCGACGGGTCCCGAAGCTGCCGCCGGAGCCGTTCCGCCGCCTGGGCGGCGGGCTCGTGCGCGCGTCGATCATGGCCTGCGAGGAGGCCGAGGAGCAGGGCCGCCGCGGCTCGCTTCCCGCGCGGGCCGGCGCTGCGCTGCCGCGCCTGTTCGGCATGTCCGTCGGCACGCGATAATCGCGAGCGGTGGAGGTCCTCCTCGGCACGTCGGCGCTCGAGCCGCGCTCCTATCTGGTCACGGTCACCGAGCACCTGGAGCGGCTCGGGCACCAAGTGCACGTGTTCTCGGCCGAGCCGCTGCCCTCGCCTGAGGAGCTGCGCGTCGTCGGTGTCGAACGCGACCTGCCGCTCGCGCCGGACGTGATCTACAGCCAGGACGCCGAGGCCGCGCTGCTGCTCGCGCATCTCTACCCGCTGACGCCGCAGCTCTTCGCGACGCACGGCGACCGCCAGGACGTCTGGCTTCCCCCGCAGCTCGCCGGCGTGGTCGCGCGCGTGGTCGTGTTCGACGACCGGACCGGCGAACGCGTGCGGGCGGCGGCGCTGCCGCAGCAGCTCATCCGCCTGCGCCGACCGGTCGACCTCGACCGGATCGTCGCGCGCGGCGACCTGCCCGACCGGCCGGCCAAGGCTCGAGTTCAGCTCGACGGGGTCTCCGACTACCGGCGCGGAATCGTCCAACGCGTGCTCGCGGACGCGCGGATCGAGCTCGACGACGACGCCGACCTCGTGCTCGGCCGCGGCTCCGCAGTCGTCGAGGCGCTGGCGGAGGGGCGGGCGGCCTACGTCTATGGCGACGACGGCGGCGACGGCTGGGTGACGCCCGAGCGTTACGAGCTGCTCGAGGCGGACGGCTTTTCGGGCCGCGCGGAGCCGAGCGCGACCACGTTCGAACGCCTGCGCGCCGAGCTCGAGGACTACGACCCGGCGCTCGGCCCGGCCGGCCGCGAGCTGGCCCAGGCCCACGACGCCCGAGCCCACGCGCAGGAGCTGCTCGCGGCCTTCGACGAGGTCAAGCCGCGCCGCGACCCGGTGGACGCGCCGCTGCGGGAGCTCGCCCGCGTCGTGCGACTCGAGGCCGCGGCCTCTCGGCGTGCGCATACGCATGCGAGGGAGGCCGAGTCCGCGCGTACCCGGGCAACGGAGCTCGAACGCGAGCTCGCCGAGGCCAGCGAGCGCAACGAGCAGCTCGCGCGCGAGGTCGAGGAGCTACGCCGCAAGGCCGAGGAAGCCGCCGCCCTCGAGGAGCAGCGGCTGGAGCGGCAGAAGAGCCGTCGCTTCGGCCCGCGCCGCTAGAACGGAAAGTCCCTCAACCGAGGGATGACCGATTTGCGGCTCGCCCCGATGGTGGTTGCGAGACACACGGACGAACTCAAGCTCTGCGGCCGAGCTCGTCTCTCTCGACTTCTATGGCCGCTGACCGCAAACTTCTCGCCGCAGCATTTGCCGCCATCGCCTTCCTGACGGCGGGCCCCGCTCGTGGTGCGGTAACGCGCCCCACCCAGACCGCGCCAGCCGCCGGCGCGGTCGTCCAATTCCTTCCCTCGTTTGCGTGGACCCCGGTCGCGGGAGCCGACAAGTACGAGTTCCAGATCAGCGCCGACGCCGGCATGAACTCGCCGGTGCTCGGCACGGGCAAGGACGACTTCTTCACGCGCAACACGCGCGCCACGCTCAAGCAGACGATCCCGAACGGGACCTACTACTGGCGAGTCCGGGCGACCACCGCCGCCGGCGGGATCTCGAACTGGACCGAGCCGCGCTCGTTCAGGAAGCTCTGGAACCTCCAGCCCGCCTTGCAGAGCCCGAGCTCCGGCGACTCGCTGACATTCCCGACGAGCCCGGTCGTGTTGACGTGGTCGGGGGTCCCCGGTGCGGCGCACTACCTCGTCTCGGCTGCAAGCGACCCGAGCCTCGGCTCGCTCGTCCTCAAGTACGGGAACCAGGACGATCCGAAGGGGCCACCGAACGTCGCGGCGACCTCCGCCGCGATCACCTCTTCGCTGGCGCCGGGGTCGTACTACTGGAGCGTCACCCCCGTAGACGCCGAGGGCAACCGCGGCGTCTCGACTCCGGTCGCCTCCTTCAACTGGCTCTGGCCCTCGGCGACGGCCACGCAGCTCGAGGACCTGAACCCCGCGCCGGAGGCGTACGACCCACGCTTCTCGTGGAATCCGATTCCGGGCGCTGCGCGGTACGAGGTCGAGGTCAACTCCTCATCGGACTTCACGCCCGGCTCGAAGGTCTGCTGCGACGGCGCGACGATCGCGACCTCGATCTCGCCGACCGAGGTGCTGAAGGACAACGTCTTTTACTGGCGCGTCCGCGCGCTCGATCCCGACGGCAACGCCGGCGTCTGGAACTACGGCGGCTCCTTCACGAAGACGTTCGACAAGGTCGCGCCGGCGGGCCCGGTCACCGGCACGAGCATCAAGAACGTCCGCATGCGGGACAACCTCGTCGACCCCGCCCCTGACGCCGACACCGGAACTGCCGGCTACCAGACGCGCGTGCCGGTCGTCCGGTGGGACCCCGTGCCCGGCGCGGCCAGCTACGAGGTCGAGGTCGTCCCTTGGACAGGCGCGATCTGCGACTGGGGCATCGGGAACCCCTACATCAAGAAGACGGCCGTCCCCCAGTGGACACCGCTGTCGAGCACCGGCTCCAACCCCGTCACCTGGCAGGGGACGCTCGCCGAGGACACGCTGCCGAAGATCGTGCCAGGGCAATGGTGTGTGCGTGTCCGCGCACGGGCCGACCGGGCGCCGGGGAACCAGGAGGTCTGGGGCGACTACACCTACCTGTCGAACGGCAGCACGGACACGTCCGAAGAAGTCGGTGAGGCGTTTGAGTGGACGAATTACCCCGACCCGACCGACCCGACGGCGTCGGCCGGGTGCGTGAGCGGGATTCGCGTCTACCCATGCGCTCCCGACTACACGCTGCCGCAGACCGGCACGACGATCGGCCAAACACCCCTCTTCACGTGGAACGCAGTGGCCGGCATGAACAGCTACTTCGTCGTCGTCGCCAAGGACGCGAACTTCAGCAACATCGTCGACGAGGCATTCACGCAGATTCCCGCCTATGCACCGCGGAACTCACTCAAGCCGACGACGTACACCGACGAGACGACGCTCTTCTACTGGGCGGTCCTGCCGGGAACCGTCGCCGGCGGAAATGACGCGCCGCCGCTCTCGGTGGCCAGCGCTGCGAAGGGCTCGTTCCAGAAGCAGTCGACCCCGCCAGGCCTGGTCTCGCCGAGCGCGGTCCAGGCCTTCCTCGACCAGCCGACCTTCCGCTGGACGCCGACTCTCGGCGCGCGGCGCTACCGACTCCAGGTCGCGGCCGACCCGACCTTCGGCAGCCCGCTCGACGACGTCCTCACCGACGCGACCTCCTACTCGAGCGACACGACCTACCCGGCCGACACGGTGCTCTACTGGCGGGTCCGCGCGGACGACGAGAATCTGACCGGCCTGACCTGGTCGGCGACGGGGACGTTCCAGAAGAAGCTCGCCGTGCCGGTCGCGAGCGCCTCGAACCCCACGCAGGGCGAGTCGCTGCCGGTCTGGGCCTGGAGCTCCGTGCAGGGCGCCGCCTCGTATGACCTCTCGGTCGACCAGCCGGACGGTTCGCACCGCGACTACTCCGACATTCGTACTCCGGCGGCCTCGTTCATCAAGATGACGGGCACCGGCGTCTGGCACTGGCGCGTCCGTGCCGAGTTCCCCAAGGACTTGACCGGCACCGTGCCCGGGCCCTACATGGCGACGCAGTCGTTCACCCGAACGATGGGCGAGCCGGCGAACGCGAAGACCGACAGCGCGAAGGATCACATCCTCCTCAGCTGGGATCCGCGCCTCGGCGTGAAGGAGTACAAGGTGCAGATCGCCTCGAGCCCCGACTTCAGCCACGTCGTGGAGACGGTCTCGACCGACAACCCCAGCTATGCGCCCACGATGACCTCGTACGGCTACACCACGTCGGACACGCTCTACTGGCACGTCGCGGGCGTCGACGAGGACCGCAACCAGGGCGACTGGTCGCAGTCCCAGCAGATCCGCCTGCTGCCGCGCCTGCGCGTCTCCGTCAGCGGCCTCGCCCGTCCCAAGCGGTCGAGCACCGTACGCGTGACGGTGATGAACACGCTGGGCAAGCGGCTTTCCGCCGCCAAGGTGCGACTCACGGGCGTCGGAGTCCGGCCGGTTACGGGGAAGACGAACCGGCTCGGCCAGGTGGTCTTCAAGGTGCGGCCGAAGAAGAAGGGCAAGCTGTTCGTCAGCGCGACCAAGTCCGGGTTCCAACCGGCGTACGGAACGCTGAAGGTGCGATGAAACCCGTGAAGGTCTCTCAGCCGAAGGTGCTCCGTATCTGGCGGGTGTTCGAGTACCGCCGCCCGGTGCCGGTGCGACGGCCGCGCTTCACGATTTAACGGCCGCCGGCGCGAGCGCGTCCAGCCGCTCGAGCCAGGGCGCGGCGTCGAGCGCGGCGAAGATCTCGCGGGCCTCGATGAGCACCGGCTCGGCCTCGTCGACGCGTCCCGCCGCGCTCAGCCACTCGCCGTACTCGAGCAGCGTCACGGCGAGCCAGAAGCGCGCGTTGAGCTCGCGCTGCACCGCGGCCGAGCGGCGGAAGCGCCTGTCGGCGGCCTCGGCGTCGCCGTTCCGGGCAGCAACGTGCGCGTCGTACCGCGCCAGCTGAGCATCCACCATCGGCGAGCGCTGTACGGGCCGCAGCACTCGGACGCGCTCGAAGATCGGTTCGACCGCGGTCAGGTCGCCGAGCCCGACCGCCGCCTCGAGCGCGCCGGCGATCGCGTGCTTGAAGTGCGGGTGGTCGGGCCCGACGCTCCCCGACGGGTCGACGACGTCTGCGAGCAGCTCGAGCGACTGCTCGAAGCGCCGTTCGCCCCTCGCCAGGGCAGCGCGGCCGATCGCGACTCCGGCCCGTTCTTGCGTTTCGGCGCGTCGCTCCTCCGGCACGTGCGCGAGCATCTCGCGCGCCTCGTCGAGCCGACCGCGCGCGACGTCGACTGGCACGAACAGGCCGGCGAAGTCGAGACGCAGCGACCAGACGAGGTTGTCCCAACCGCGCTCGAGCACCTCGTCATCGGGCCGGTCGAGGTCGCCCCACTGGCCGACCCAGAAGTCATACGCGCGCAGATGCCCCATGAACGACTGCTCCCACTGGCGGTTGCCGCGCCGCCGCGCGAGCTCGATCCCCTGCTCGTCGTGCGCCCTGGCCTCTTCCTGCCGGTCGATCGCGGCGGCGAGGTAGGCAAGGTTGAAGTACGCGCGAAGGGTGTGTTCCGGCCGGTCGCTCTCGAGCGCGATCGTCAGCGCGTGCCGCATCAGCGCCAGCCCTTCCTCCCGCCGGCCGAGCGTGGTCAGGATCAGCGCCTTCGTGTTCAGCGCGTCTGAGACGAGATCGGGAAGGCGCAGCGACTCGGCGATCTCGAGCGCGAACTCGAGCGGCTCGAGCGCGTTCTCGAAATCGTCGTCCTGCAGGTACCGGAAGCGCCCGAGCTGCGCGCCCAGCACCGCCAGGTCGGCGTCGGGCTCGTCCTTGGAGAGCACCTCGAACGACCGGCTCATGCGCTCGGTGGCTGCGTCGATCTGGCCGTGGTTGAAGCACGCCATTCCTAGGCGCGCCTCGCCGCGCGCGGCCGGATGCGTCATGCCCTCGGCGCTCCAGAGCTCGATCGCCCGCTCGAGCAGGGGAATCGCGTCGCCGGCGCGACCGTCGTCGTCCGCGGCCATTCCCGCCCGCTCGAACAGCTCCGCCTGCTCGGCCGGCTCCTCCGCGAGCTCGGCCGCCTGCTCGAAGTAGCGCTGCGCTTGGCCGTTCGCGGCGAGCGATGACGCGCGGCGACCGGCTCGGGCGAGCGCTTCCCGCGCCGCGGCACGCAGCTCGGCTGCGTCCTCGGCGTCAGGGTCGGCGCGGTAAGCGTCGAGGTAATGCGCCGCAACCACCTCGACGATCTCGGTCTCGTCGGCGCCCCAGCTCTGCTCGAGGTGGCGCGCCGCGGCGAGGTGTCGCGCCTTCTGCTCCTTGCGCGAGAGCGTATCGTGCGCGATGCGCTGGACGAGCGCCTGCAGGAACCCGTAGTTGCCGCGCTCCGGCGAGCGCGGGTCCGACTGCACACTGAGCAGGTCCTTGCGGACGAGCGAGACAAGGATCGGCTCGAGCTCCTCCTCCGACATGCCCGTCAGCGCGGCGAGGCCGGGGCGGGTGAAGGTCTTGCCAAGCACGGCTGCGTCTTCGAGCACGCGTCGCTCCGGCGGGCCGAGGTCGTCGAGCCGCGCCGCGATCAGCGCATGCAGGGTCTCGGGCACTTCGAGCGAGCCGACCTCCGCGGTCGCGACGTAGCCGTCCCCGTCCGGCCGGACGAGACCGCGGTCGAGGAGCATCCGCACCGTCTCGACCGCGTACAGCGGGCACGCCCTCGGCCCGGTCACGGACACGGTCGCGCAGCTCCTCGGGCAGGCCCGGCACGAGCCCGGCGAGCAGCGCGTCCATCGCCTCGGCGCCGAGCGGTTCCAGCGCCAGCGAGGTGAAGTCGCGCTGCGCGCCCGCCCAAGCGGGGTGCTTGTCCGTGAGGTCGGGCCGTGCCAGCGTGAGCACGAAGAGCGGATGGCCTCGCGACCAGTCCAGCAGGTAGCCGATGAAGTCGAGCAGCGCTGGATCGGCCCACTGCAGGTCCTCGAACACGAGCACCGTCGGGTTGCGCTCGGCCAGCCGCTCGAAGAACAGCCGCCAGGCGGCGAACAGGTCGTCACGGTCGAAGGAGGCCTGCTCGGCCACTCCGAGCAGCTGTGCCAGCCGTTGCTCGACCCAGCTGCGTTCCTCGGCGTCGGACAGGTGCTGCTCCAGCGTCGCGCGTAGCTTGGCGGCCGCCTCGTCGGCGTCCTCCTGCTCGGTGATCCCGGCGCGCATGCGCACCATCTCCGCGAGGGCCCAGTAGGCCACGCCGTCGCCGTAGGCCAGGCAGCGGCCGCGGTGCCAGAAGACGTCGTCGACGAGCCCGTCGATGTAACGCTCGAACTCTGACGAGAGCCGCGTCTTGCCGATTCCGGCGATGCCGACGATCGAGACGAGGCGCGCGCGGCGCTCGTCGCTCGTGGCGTGGAAGAGGTCCTTCACCAGCCGGAGCTCGCCCTCGCGGCCGACGAACGGCGCCTCGAGCCCGGTCGTGCGCCCTTCGCCGCGGCGCGCCGCGATCACGCGCTCCGCGCGCCAGAGCGGCACGGGCTCCGACCTTCCCTTTCAGCGTCGTGCTTGCCCGCGTCGTCGTAGGCGATCGCGGCCTCGCTCGCCCGCCGCGTCCGCTCCCCGACGAGGACCGTGCCCGGCTCGGCGGCGCTCTGCACGCGAGAGGCCGTGTTGACGAGGTCACCGGCAACCATGCCTTCTCCCTCGGCGCCGATCGTCACCGCCGCCTGGCCGGTGACGATGCCGACACGCATCGCCAGCTCCGGCGCACCGACCTGGCCGCCGAGCGCGCCGACCACCTCGACGAGCTCCAGTCCTGCCCGCACCGCCCGCTCGGCGTCGTCCTCGCGCGCCACGGGTGTGCCCCAAACGGCCATCACTGCGTCGCCGATGAACTTCTCGACGGTGCCGCCGTAGCGGTCGATCACGCGGCGGGCGGTCTCGAAGTAGCGCGAGAGCAGCTCGCGTACCTCCTCGGGGTCGCGGTCCTCCGATAGCGGCGTGAAGCCGACGAGGTCACCGAAGAGGACGGAAACGAGCCGCCGCTCGGCCTCGGCTGCGGCGGGCGGCGAGGTCCCCTCGAGCGGGACACCGCACTCGCCGCAGAAGCGGTCGCCGGGCTCGTTCGCGGCACCACACGAAGGGCAGGCCAGGGCCAGCGGGGCGCCACAGTTGGAGCAGAACTTGCGCCCGGCGCGGTTCTCGGCTCCGCAGGCTGAGCAGGTCATGTCCGGCGCTAGTCCTCCCAGACCCAGTTCGGATCGGGCGTGTCGCCGTCGCCCGGCCCGGTGTTCGGCGCGCCGACGGCGATCACCTCCGCGCCCTTCGGGCCGCCCCTGATCCCGCGCATCACGTGCGGCGGGACGCGCACTGCATCGAACGGCTGCAGCTCGATCTCGTCGTCGCCGACCTTCATCTCCGCTGAGCCGGTGACGAGCACGTAGATCTCCTCCTGCTGCTTGTGCCGGTGCCCGTGGGCCTTCGCGCCGGGCGCGAAGCGCAGGTAGCTGACACCGCAGTGCTCACAGTTCAGGGCCACTCGCCCGAAGCGGAGGTTGAACTGCTCCGGGTCGAGCCCGAGGTTCGGTGCCTGGTCCTCGACCTCGGTCAGGTTGACGTAGCTGTAGTCGCTCATCGGCAGCTCCTCGCGAAGGGTTGGGAGAACCTAACTGCCTCTGCCCGGGCGGGCCAGCAGGATCGCGCCGGCGGTGACCGCGGCGAAGGCGAGGATGCGCAGGGCTCCCCAGGCGCCCGAGGGCACCGGCTCGCCCAGGACGACGCTGCCCGCCGCGATCGGGAGCGCGTTCGTGAGCAGCGTCGCGATCCCGGCGACCGTGAGCGCGCGGGTCTTCTGGTAGCCGAGCTGCAGGAAGAAGGTGCCGAGCGAGTAGCCGATCACGACGCCGACGGCAAACGCGGTCCGCACGCCTCCCTGGGTGGCGATCTTGACCGAGATGTCGCCGATCGAGAAGAGCAGCCCGCCGGCGATGCCGTAGGCCACTCCGCTCCACCCGAACCGGCGGCCGAGCAGCAGCGCAACGCCCGCCGCGGCCGCCGTCGCACCGAGCCAGAGCAGGATCTCGCCCGTGGTACCGCCCGTGCCCTCGCCGCTGCCGCCCACCAGCGAGACGGCGAGCGCGAGCAGCCCGAGCATCGAGATCCACACGCCTGCCAGCTCGGTTCGCCCGAGCTGCCGATGGCTCATCCGGGCCGAGACGAAGGCGAGGATCCCGATCCCGCCCGCGGCCACGCTCTGGACGAGCGAGAGCGGCGCCAGCGCGAGCGCGGCGACGTAGAGCGCAAAGCCCGCACTCTCGAGCGCGAAGCCCAGCAGCCAGCTGCGGTCGGTGAGCAGCGCCTGCACGGAGTGCAGGGGCCTGCGAAGCGAAAGCGTGGGGAGTGCGGCCGCGGCGTCGTGCTCGAGGAGGTACGCGATGTTGGTCAGCGTCGTGGACGCCAGCGCGAGAACGAGCGCGACTCCGGTCTGGGTGCTCACGGAAGCCGCATCGCCTGTTCATCCTAGAGCCCGACGAAATGCGAGAACATTGCGCCGTGACCGGTAAGACATGGTTGACTCGGCACCGGGTGCCACACCAGAGATGATGAAGTTGCTCTACAAGCCGTTCGCGATCATTGCCGGTGTCATTGCCAGCCGGGCAGCGGGTGCGATCTTCAGGAGGCTGTGGACGTTTCTCTCCAAGGAAACGGAGATGCCGCAGGCCTTGGAGCAGTCCCGAGGCTGGACGAAAGTCGTCGTGGCGGCGATGCTCAAGGGCGCTGTCTTCGGCGGCGTGAAAGCCCTCGTGGATCGGACGTTCGCAACCGAGTACTTCCGCCGGACCGGCATTTGGCCGGGGAAGATCGATAAACCCCAGGACTAGGCCGTGACCGGCTAGATCCAGCCGGCGGGCAGGACCTCATCTCCTCGTGACCACTCCCACCGGGGCGGGAGGGGAGCGTCAACGGGAGTGGCTGTGATCGCCGCCTGGATCGAGCACGTCCGGCGTGGGAGCGGAGAGGAGGGAGCTGCCGGCTTGCTTCGCCGCGGTGTTTTGCGAGATTCTGATCGTCTGGCGACGTGCTGCATCCAGACGCTGAGCCTCGTCCGAAGCAAGCGTCTCTGCGTCGGTGGGCCCTCGCCACCAAGACATCAGCTTCTTCATGGGATTCATGACCCGATAGTCGCCAGCAAACGAACACAAGTCGTCGCACTCGGCGCATGCAGGATCAAGGCGGGTGCGCTCAACTCTCATCGGCGAGCCAGGATCTGCCGCTCGTTTGTTCTCCTCGGCGCGCTCGAGATCGAGCTCGATGAACCTCGACGGAAGATCGACCTCGATCGCACCCTCGTGACCCACGTTCGAGCGGATGTAGGTCCTGTGCGAAACGTCGGCGAGAAAACTGAAGAGTCATCCGATTAAGTTCGACTGCCACGCAGGCAGCTGAGGACACAAGGCGATCGACGGAACGTCATGGCGAAGCCGAGACGCGTCGCATTAGCGATCGGGCGCAGCCCCTGTGGCTCTATTAGTATAAGAACATCTCTTCTTGCTCGTCGAGTGTGTCACCGCCGGAGTGCGCCTGCCAAGCTCGTCGTCGGCCAGCGGCCACGCCTCGTCGCAGTCGGCGCATCGCGGGATCAAGGCGACCTATTCGGCTCTCATCGCGGCCGGAGTTGTAGCCGCTCGAGCTCCTGAGCTGGGTCCTTGGCGCGCTGAGGTCGTTCTCATGAACCTCGACGGAAATGTCGGCCTCGATCGCACCCTGGTGACTCACCTTCTCACTGGCCTTCGGCGACGGCTGAGCTACGCGAACGTGATGGTGACGCTGGCCTTGTTCTTGGCGGCCTTTTTCTTGGCGCTGACCGGAGGCGCGATGGCCGGGGCGAAGTACCTAACCGCGAACGATCCGCAGGCCACGCTTGCCAGCGCGCCTCGTCGGAGCGATGAACAGGACGCTCCGCTGGCCGTTGCTCTGGATGGATCGCGCGATCTCACCAACCAAGTTGCAGCCATGAGAGTGGCGAGGTTGTAATCGGCGTGCTCATATCCGCCTGGATCTCTGATGAGTTCGCGCGACGTTGAACGCGCGAACTTCGTCGATTCGGGCGCGAGAAGAAGCTGTTCGAAGCTCGAATCGTCTACCGATCTGAAGCGGGTTCACTGAGGAGATGATGGTGCCGGGCCTCGCCCGGCTCGAGATCTCGAGGCCGTTCAGGTAGAGTCGAATGCGTGTCGCATCGTACGTCGTGGCCAAGTACTTACATGTGTTCGCGCGCGAGCGCAGTCGTTTCCGTACGTCTCGACGGTGCTCGTCCCCGAGCTGTTCCTCCGCCTGCTGGTACTGCGGGATTCCGCGATAGTCGTGGTCGAGTAGGTAGTCGAACTTGGGTCATTGCCTTTGTAGATGACGTCGCGTCAGGCTACAGATTACGACCGTTGGGTTCACCCACGCCTCGCGAGTCAGTCGCGTAGTCAGCTGTAGTCGCTGGCGCATCGGCGATCGTGACGAGGGCACTCGTACCGTTGAAAGTCAGCGCGTTTCCGTACTTGCCCAGCGTCGTCCACGTCGCGTTCGCACTGCACCCGTGATCCCGTCTCCCGAGTAGTCAGCTACCGTGGTTCCTTAACCCTCATTGAACGCATAGGCGGCGACAAGGCCTGATCTCGTCGCCTGCGTCGATCGCTCTCGCCGTCGTCGAGTAGGGGCCGAGGTTGCTGGCAGCGTCGATCGCGCGCACTCGGTAGGAGTAGCTCGTGCTCGCGGCGCTTCCCGGTGTCGCTGTAAGAGCGTCGCGCTCGTGGGCTCGGCGATCTCTGGAGAACGACGAGCAGCCGGCACCCTGGCAGCGCTCAACCCGATAGCCGGTGACGGCGACGTTGTCGGTAGCCGAAGACCAACTGAGGTTGATCTGACGTCGAACTCTGCGCCGTCGCACTCATCTCAGTGGGTGCACGTCGGAGGCTGGGTGTCCACACCGGACTCCCGAGCGGCGTATTCATGTCCGCCTGGATCTCGGTCTGTGTCAGTGCTCGGTTGTAGATGCGCACGTCGTCGATACGACCGTTGAAGTTGAAGCTGTTGCCGGTTGGGCGCCGGCCGATGTTGACGTTGGCAGACGAGTTCTGCTGCGTCGACGTGACCGTGCCGAGCAGCGTGCCGTCGTCCAGCTGGCCGTTCAGGTACACGTGCAACGCAGACGTCGCAGCGTCATAGACGCCGGTCACGAAGTACCAGGTGTTCGCCTGCAGCGTCGTCGCCCCGTACCGGAACATGGTGCCGCCCGAGCTGTTGGTCAGCTTGAACCCGATCGTGCGCGGCCCACGATCGACGGTGGTGTCGAGCTGATAGCCGATCTCGCCACTCGGCGCTTGGAGACGATCGCCGCATCATCGACCGGGAACGCCGCCGAGTTGATCCACGCACTCACGGTCATGCTTCCCGTCAGCTGCAGCAGTGCCGGATTCCCCAGCTCGACAAAGTCGTCCACGCCATCCAACAACACCGCACCTGCGTTCCGGCCCGTTCCCCATGCCGCCCCGTTCGTCAGCGTGCCCGTCAGCCCACTCCCCGACGCATCTGCAGCCGTCGTCCCCGACCCCTCGTTGAACGGATACGCCGCGATCGCCGGCGGTGCCGCGCTCGCCTGGAAGGTGGCGACGTAGCTCTGATCGGCCGCCGGCACGACGATCGTATGCGTCTGCGCACCGCCGTCCGACCACGACCCGAACGTGTACGACGTCCCGCCCGAGGCCTGGTTGCGGGCCTCGACCGTATGGCTGAAACCGATCAGCGTGTCGTAGACAAAGGGTGTCGTCTTGGCGATCCCGTCGAGATACAGAGGTGAGGCCGGCCGGCGCCGTGCTGAAGGAGAGATTCACCTTCCGCGGATAGATCAGCACCGAGCGAGTGTCGGTCAGCCCTGTCGAGTCTGTGACCGTGAGCGTGATCCGGTAGCGGGTGTTGCCGCTGAAGTCGTGACCGCTAGTCGGGATCGTGAACGTGCCGCTCTTGATGCCGTGTTTGTGACGCGCCGGGGTGGACGTGGCCGTCGTGGAGGAAGTCGATCGTCCAGGTGTAGGCCGATTGGCGGGCAAGGTGCCGTCATCCGGGTCGGTGGCGTCTCCGCTGAACGAGATGACGTCTCCGGCGCGGAACAAGGCACCGTCGGTGGGTGCGAGAATGGTGGCCGTCGGTGGGCTGCCGACCCTGATCGAGATCGGTGTCGAGAAGGTCGTGTTCACGCCGTCCGAGACCGACAGCCGCGCCGAGTACTGACCCGCCTGCGCGTAGGTGTGGCTCGGATTTGCCGCGGTCGAGGTGCCGCCGTCCCCGAACGTCCAGGCGTAGGTCAGCGCCTGGCCCTCAGGATCGGACGAGCCGGCACTCGAGAAGCTGACCGCAAGCGGCGCCGGCCCAGAGTTCGGAGTTGCCGACCCGACCGCGATCGGCGCCTGGTTCCCGCTCACAAAGCGAATCCGGCGGATCTTGCTGACGCCGAATGTGCCGCTGGTGTCGGAGTAGCCGAGATCGATGTAGTACAGCGCTCCCTCGGGTCCCTCCGTGAGGTACACGATGTCGCCGTAGGGGCCGTCGGAGGAGCCGTCCGGCGGTTCGAAGTTGAAGACGCCGTTGACGTTCCCGCTCGCGTCGAAGGTCAGCCGCTTGATCCAGTTCTGTGCGTAGTCGGCGAAGAAGTAGCTGCCCTGGTAGCTGCTCGGGAACTGTGTCCCGTGGTAGACGAACCCACCCGTGACGACGGCGTCGCGGCCGTTGTGCGCGTACGAATAGAGCGGGCTCTTGCAGGGGCTGGCGCACGGGCCTTCGCTGTTCGGCCAGCCGTAGTTGGCGCCCGCGCGCGCCGAGGTTGACCTCCTCCCTGGCGGTAGCGGGGTCGTTGCCGCCGACGTCGCCGATGAAGAGCCGGCCGGTGGGCAGGTCGTAGTAGGCGCGGTAGGGATTGCGCAGACCAAGCGCCCAGATCGAGTCGACGTTCGGCCCGTTCCCGTCGTAGAACGGGTTGTCGGTCGGCACCGTCCCATCCGGGTTGATGCGATGGAGCTTCCCGCGTGGACTCGTCAGATCCTGCGACGGGGAGCCCTGGAAATGATCACCCGTCGTGAAGTAGAGCTTCCCGTCATTCCCGAACACGATCGCGCCGCCGTGATGCTCGGTGTTGGCGTCCTGCGGATCCTGGTAGAGGACGACTTCGGTGTTGAGGTTCGTCGTGGTGAGAGTGGCGTCGGCGGTGAACCGTGAGAGCCGGTCACGGTTCGGCGTTCTCGTCGTGTAGAAGACGTAGTAGTAGTGATTGGTCGCGAAGTTCGGGTCGAGGGCGATCGAGAAGATGCCCTGCTGCAGCCCGGCGTAGCCGTCGTTGCCGACGTTGGTCAGCTGCAAGAAGGGTGTCGGGCTCACGACTCGTGTACGGCGGGCTCAGCACTTTGATGGTGCCGGGAAGCTCGGAAACCAGCATGCGGCCGTCGGGGAGGAACACCATGCTCGTCGGGAGGTTGAAACCGGTCGCGAGGATCTCGTTCTGGAACGAGCTCGTGTTCGCCACGTTCACGGGCACCGCAGCAGAAAGCGTCGAGTTGCCCGCCGCATCGCGCGCACGCGCCGTCAACGTGTGCGCACCGTTCGCGACCGTGCGCGTATCCCACGCCAACGCGTACGGAGAAGCCGTGTCCTCGACCCCCGCGTTGACTCCGTCCACCAGGAACTGCACCCCGACAATGCCGACGTTGTCACTCGCGATCGCGGTCACGTTCAGGATGTCACTCACCTGCGCGTTGGCTCGCGGGCGAGGTGATCGCAACGCTCGGGGCCATCGTGTCACCAGCGACTCCGGCGACCGGGGTGTTCATGTCCGCCTGGATCTCGGTCTGTGTCAACGCTCGGTCGTAGATGCGCACGTCGTCGATACGACCGTTGAAGTTGAAGCTGTTGCCGGTTGGGCGCCGACCGATGTTGACGTTGGCAGACGAGTTCTGCTGCGTCGCCGTGACCGTGCCGAGCAGCGTGCCGTCGTCCAGCTGGCCGTTCAGGTACACGTGCAACGCAGACGTCGCCGCGTCATAGACGCCGGTCACGAAGTACCAGGTGTTCGCCTGCAGCGTCGTCGCCCCGTACCGGAACATGGTGCCGCCCGAGCTGTTGGTCAGCTTGAACCCGATCGTGCGCGGCCCCCGGTCGACCGTCGTGTCGAGCTGATAGCCGATCTCGCCACTCGCGCGCTTGGAGACGATCGCCGCATCATCGACCGGGAACGCCGCCGAGTTGACCACGCACTCACGGTCATGCTTCCCGTCAGCTGCAGCAGTGCCGGATTCCCCAGCTCGACAAAGTCGTCCACACCATCCAACAACACCGCACCTGCGTTCCGGCCCGTTCCCCATGCCCGCCCCGTTCGTCAGCGTGCCCGTCAGTCCACTCCCCGACGCATCCGCAGCCGTCGTCCCCGACCCCTCGTTGAACGCATAGCCAGCAACGAGTCCCGCGGCGCTCTGTGCAGGAGTCGCGGAGGGTACGAGAGTCACCAGGGCGAGCAAGAATGTGGAACATGCGAGAGTGAGCCGGCCCGCCCACCATGTCCGTCGCTGAGTCTGACGCCACCCCGACCTGCCGATCATATTCCGCGACCCCATTTCCATGGCTCGCCGTCACCCAGAGGCGTGGCGCCGCAAGAACCCCGAACTGGACGAGTAGTTTGAGACATGCGCTAGTAGGCGGTTCGGGCTCGCGTGAGTGACGGCAGCGTTAGCAGCAGCAGACGCATATCCGCGGCGAGCGACCAGTTGGTCACATAAAGGTAATCGAGCTTTGTCATCTCATCAAACGGGATGTCGCTCGCGCCGAGCACCTGCCATAAGCCGGTGATGCCCGGCTTGAGGTTCAGACGAGCCCGCGCCCAGCGCTCGATGCTGGTCCTCGTCGAGGATGAGCGGACGAGATCGTCCTGGACCTTGGAACATCCGGGGAGCAGCAGCAGACAGCTAGATCGGCGGCAGCAAGATCGGCGGCAAGTCAGACGGGACAATACTTGTGCTGCTCGGGGATTCATAGGTTCCCTGGTGTACCCGATCCTAGTCCCCGCCGCGACCGACATGGCGGGCGCGGCTCGCTTTGGCCGAGGCCGCAGCCGCTCTTCCTTTGCGGGTAGCGCGAGAGCAGCGATGCTGAGCTTTCACGATCCCAGGCGACTCACTTTGGTTCCACAGATAGGTCAGGCAAAGAGGTTGCTTAACCCGGTCGCGGCTCGACAGCCGGCGCGCCTTTGACAGCCGGGGCGGTTTTTGTATAAGTTCGCATCATGTGCCGTGTAGGTCTCCGGCGCGTCGCCGCAGTCACCGCCCTCGTAGTTGGCGCCTTGCTGATCGTCTCAGCGGGTTTGGGTGGCACCGCTTCCGGTGGCCTGCGGGCGGAGAAGACCGCGTTCTCGCCGCTCAGCGCCCAAGCCGCCCGGCTCACAATCGGCTTGAAGGTCACGCCACGCACGGCGACCCGCGGGAAGACCGTCACCTACCTGCTGCGACTCTCCAACGTCGGCGATGCCACGGCCAGTCTGGTGCGGGTCTGTGACCAGGTTCCGCTCAGGTTGATCCTCGTTAGCGCGCCTCCTGGGTTCGTAGAGGGTGGCGCCAGATTGGTCTGCAGGAGATTCGCTCGGCTGCCGGTCGGCGGAACGGTGATCTTCAAGTTCACGATGCGAGTCCCACCGTCGGCCAAAGGAGGCGTGGTCATCAACACCGCCTACGCGAGGTGGCGAGGGGCAGTCAGCTTCATTTACGCCCAGGTGCCGCTCACGATCGGCGTGCCGGTTGGGTGCCGCTCGTGCTGAGCATCACGCGCCTCCTCTCCTGAGAGCCGGTAATCAGGCGCCGTCGCACGCGCTTGATCGTGCGTGAGGCGAGGTCGCGTACGGTTAGTCGCGGTGCCCGAGCTCGGGTCGGCACGGATCCTCTAGTTCCTCAACGATGGGCCGCCAATCGGGCACCGCGGCCTCAAGCCTCGGCGGGTCTGCGGGTACGCCCTCCGTCATCTCAAGCCTGAATGAAAAGCCAGCCATGACGCGCGGGCAGGCCGCTGACCAAGCACTAGTCGAAGAATGAGTCTCGGCTAGTGGCGGAAGCTTCCAGATCTGACTATCACTCGAGATGTGGGCTCTCGCCGCGCTTTCGCCCTGTCACGGGATCGCGGAACTGATCGACGTGGTGCGCAAACGGGCTCATCTCGAAGAGCGCCCAAACGATCACCGCCCCGACCCCGACGACGAACGCGAAGACGATGAGAATCATCAGCGCGTACATGTCAGCCTCCTTTCGTCGAGGGAGACACCATGGCCCACTTCTGTGCGACCGGCATCGGCGCGGGCACTGAAGAACGCTGGGTCGAAACTACTGATCGTGGCTGATGATTCGGCGTTCAGGCCAGGTTCAGGCCCCAACGCCGGTCGGCCGAGTCAGCGCTACCAGGGCGTTTTCGGCTAAGACAAGCCCTTTCCGTGCGATGGAGCGTACCGGGATCGAACCGGTGACCTCCGGCTTGCAAAGCCGGCGCTCTCCCAGCTGAGCTAACGCCCCGGGACTCCCTAGTCTAGAGACGAGAGAAGCCGGCGGGCCAGCGCCGGCTCTTCTCGTTCACGGGGGAGAGATCCCGGGGTCTTAGGCAGCTCGCGCCAGGCGCTCTTCGTGCCGGGCGCGCTTGATGATCTCGTCGCGGTCGCCGAAGCGCTGCTGCGCCTTGAGCGTCCGCTGCTCGTCCCAGAGCGCCGAAATGCGCTCCTCGAGCTCGTGGAGCTCGTTCGAGAGCGCGGCGTCATGGCCGTCCGAAAGTAGATGCCAAAGCTCCGACCGGCGTTCGGTCGCCTGGTCGAGCTCGATGCGGATGTCGTCCATTGTTCTCATGCTTTTGAAAACGATTTCTCCCCCGCCGACATTCCTAGTCGCGGGGCCCGAGCAGGTAGAGCACGAGCACGACGAGACCGACCACGCCGGCGGCGATCGCGATCCCGGTGAGCACGCCGGAGCTCACCAGGCGGGCCGTAACGGTGGTCGCTCGGCGAAGAGGCGGACCGTCGCCAACCCGAAGACGAAGCCGCCGACGTGGGCGAAGAAGGCCGTGCCGCCGCCCGCCTGCGGCTGCACGACCGAGAAGCCGCCCTCGACGAGCTGAAGCAGGAACCAGATGCCGATGAACCACACCGCCGGGATCTCGCGCAGGAAGATCAGGCCAATGATGAATGCTGTCAGCACGCTCGCCTGCGGCAGCAGCAGCAAGTAGGCGCCGAGCACACCCGCGATCGCGCCCGACGCGCCGATGTTCGGGATGCTGGCGCCGGCCGCGTCGGTGGAGGCGAGCGTGACGACCGTCTGCGTCGCCGTCGCGGCCAGGCCGGCCAGCAGGTACCAGACGAGAAAGCGCGCGCGGCCCATCGAGTCCTCGACGTTGTTGCCGAAGATCCAGAGGAAGAGCATGTTCCCGCCGATGTGGATCCAGCTCGCGTGCATGAACATCGAGGTGAACACGCTCGCGAACCAGGGCAAGTGGTCGAAGGTCGAGGCCGGCGCCACGCACGGCCCCTCGACCGAGCACGGGTAGTAGCCGTAGTGCAGGACCTCCTTCTCGACCCCGGTCTGCCACTCCCACAGCCAGACGATCACGTTCGCGGTGATCAGCGCGACGGTCACGGCCGGGAACGCCCTCGTCGGGACGTTGTCCTTCAGCGGCAGCATCGCCGCGCGGAGGCTACGAGATCACGAGCGCGAGCAAGGCCTTCTGCGCGTGCAGACGGTTCTCGGCCTCGTCCCAGACCGCCGAGTGCGGCCCGTAGAGCACGTCTTCGGTGATCTCCTCACCGTAGTGGGCGGGGAGGCAGTGGAGGACGATCGCGTCGTCGTTCGCGAGCCCCACGAGCTCTGCGTCGATGCCGAACCCGGCCAGGTCGCGCAGCCGCCGCTCGCGCTCTTCCTCCTGACCCATGCTCGTCCAGACGTCGGTGTAGAGGACGTCGGCGCCCTCGGCGGCCGCGCGCGGGTCGTTGGTGAGATCGACCTCGCCGCCGGCCTCGCGTGCGAGCTCGACGGCCTCTGGCCACACCTCGTAGCCCTCGGGCGACGCGGCCACGAAGGGCGCGCCGAGCTTGGCGCAGGCGACCATCAACGAGGCGCAGACGTTATTGCCGTCGCCGAGGTAGGCGACCCGCACGCCCTCGATCCGCCCGAGCCGCTCGCGGATCGTCATCACGTCGGCGAGCGCCTGGCAGGGGTGGGAGATGTCGGTCAGGCCGTTGATCACCGGGATCGAGGCGTAGCGGGCGAGCTCCTCCACGTCGGCCTGGTCGAACGTGCGGATCATGATCCCGTCGACGTAGCGCGAGAGCACGCTCGCGGTGTCCCTGAGCGTCTCGCCACGGCCGAGCTGGAGGTCGCCGGCGGCGAGATAGAGCGCGTGCCCGCCGAGCTGCGTCATCCCGACCTCGAACGAGACACGGGTGCGCGTCGAGGGCTTCTGGAAGATCATCGCGAGCGTGCGGCCGGGGAGGATGTGGTGCTCCTCGCGCCGTTGCTGCCGCTGCTTGAGGTCGTCCGCGAAGTCGAGCACCGACTCGAGCTCGTCGCGGCTCCAGTCGGCGACGCGGGTGAAGCTGCGGCCCTTGAGGCTCTCGGCGATTGCGCTCATCCGAGCGCGGATCGTACTAGGAGGGTCCGGCGGAACACTGACGAGGCCCTCGGGCCGCGCTGCTCGCCCCGAGGCGGCGTCCTCAGTCGCACCGATAGCTACGGCTATCGGCACTCCCTGCGTCCTTGCCTCGGAACGACCAGCACACCCCGAGGGCGTGCAGCGTCCCGCCGAACCCTCCTACGGGTACGAGCCTTCGAGACCGGCCTGGTCGAGCAGGTCGCGAAGCCGCGTGAGACCGGTGAACATCCGGCTCTTGATCGTGCCGAGCGGCTGGTCAAGCCGCTCGGCGAGCTCGCTCTGGGTGAGGCCGCCGTAGTAGCCGAGCTCGAGCGCCTCGCGCTGCTCGGCCGGCAGTTGCGAGAGCGCCTCCTGCACGAGCCTACGCCGGAAGTCGAGCGAGGCCTCGTCCTCGGTTGTCGTCGGCGCGGCCGGCTCGGGCGCGCGCTCGAGCGGCTCGCCGCGGCGGATGTCCTCCCGGCGGACGAGGTCGACTGCGCGGCGGTGGACGAGCGTCAGAATCCACGTGCTTGCCTTGGCGCGTTCGGCGAGGAAGCGGTCGGCGTTGCGCCAGACGCCTAGGAAGGCCTCCTGGACGGCATCCTGGGCGAGCGTCTCGTCGCGGAGGATCCGCAGGGCGAGCCCGTACGCGACGCGGCCGAAGCGGTCGTAGAGCGCGGCCAGCGCGTCGTCATCGGAGGCCGCGACCAGCGAGAGCAGCGCCTCGTCCGAGAGCCGCGCCAGGTCACGCGACGGGCGCGCGGGCGGCGGCTGTACCGTCAGGACGGTCACGAGACCGCCCTGCTGGCGGCGAGCGGCTTGCTCGTCGGCTGGTCGACGCCGCCGGAGCGCTCGAGCGTGACGGCGACGACCGAGCCAGGCTTGACCGGGCGCTGGATCCGGAGCGCGGTCGACCCGGAGAAAAGGCCGGCGCGCTTTGCCGCGCCGTCGCGGATCACCCAGGCCTCGTAGGTCTTCCCCGCGGGCGCGCGCGGGACCGTGAGCGCGATCGCGGCCGTGCCGTCTGGCGCGACCGCCAGCGTGGCGCGATCGCCCATCGGCACGAGCTTCGCGCCGGGCTTAGCGAGCACCGACGTGAACGCGTCGTTCGTGGCCGGGCGGGTGGCCGCCCAGACGCCGACGCCGATCGCGACGGCCGCGGCAATGGCAGCCGCAGCGGCGAGCGGCGCCGTCCACGAGCGGCGCCGTGGCAGCGAGGTGACGTTCGGGCGCTCGGCCCTCGCCTGGTCGAGGATCCGGAGCTTCAGCTCCGCCGGTGGGGCCGGGCCGACGGCGCCGTACGCGAGGGCCGCGGTCGTCTCCCGCAGGCTCGCGAGCTCTTCGCGGCAGGCCTCGCACGAGGCGAGGTGCTCCTCGAACGCGCGCTCCTCGTCGACGTCTAGGGCGTCCATGGCGTAGGCCGCGACATCGGCATGCGGATCTGTCGCCATCTAGAAATAGTAAGGGGCAACCTGAAGGGCCCCCAGCGCGTACCAGAGGCCGAAGGACAGGCTCAGCACGCCCACCACCGGTGCGAGCGTGGGGAAGACGCGGCCGATGCGCCCGCGCTCGAGCGTAAAGCCGAGCCCCGTCGAGAGCGCCGCCATCGAGAGCGCGGTGCAGAGTGCGAACAGCCCGAGGGCCGCGACCGCGATCTCCTCGTTGTGGATCGAGGCCAGCAGCAGGACGCCGACGCCCGCGCTGCCGCCCATCCCGTGCACGAGGCCGATCCCGTACGCCTGCAGCGGCGAGCGCGCGCGCCTGGGCGGGTGGTGGTGCGTGTGGAAGGCGCCGCGGTGCCAGCGCAGGAGCAGCGACACTGCGAGAGCAACGATCACGAGGCCGACGGTCGTCTCCGCGGCCTCCTGCGCGGGCTCGGGCAGGTAGCTCTGGAAGAGCACGATCGGCAAACCGAAGGCGAACAGGGTCGTCGCATGGCCGAGGCCCCAGCAGAGGCCGAGCCTGGCGGCCGCTCGGGTGGCGCGCTCGCGGGTACCGGCGATCAGCGTCGAGACGGCGGCGAGGTGATCCGGATCGGTCGCATGGCGGAGGCCGAGCACCATCGCGACCAGGCAGACCAGCCCGAGCGTCGCGCCGTCGGAGAACGATGCGACCCAGGTGTCGAGTCCGAACACGGTCAGCTCACTTTCGGTACGGCGCGGAAGGTCATGGCGAGCCCCGCCGCGAGGATGACGAGTGCGCTGGCGGCGGGCAAAAGCCGAACCAGCCGGCCTTCGAAGGACACGCGGCGGAAGGCCGTCCGGGCCAGGACCGCGGCGAGGCCGATGCCGGTGATCGTGAGCGCGAGCCCCGCGCTGAAGGCGAGGATCAGCAGCAGCCCGAAGGCGACCCGGTGCAGCGAGATCGCCGCGAGCAGGACGACCAGCGCCGACGGACAGGGCAGCAGCCCGCCCGACACGCCGACCGCGAGCAGCGAGCGGAAGCTTGTGCCCTCCTCGCCGTGGTGGTGATGATGGTGGTGGTGATGGCGGCTGCGCCGCCAGCGCGAGCGCAGCACCGACGCGCCGATGCCGACGACGAGCAGTCCCGAGACGAGGTTCAGCCACGGGTAGAGCCGGTCGGGGACGATGAACTGCGAGAGCGCGAGTGTCACCAGCCCGAGGCTGAAGACGCCGATCGTGTGCGTGATCGTCACGATCAGCCCGAGCAGCGCGGCGTGGCGCGGCGTCCCGCGCTGGCCGACGAGGTAGGCGGTGATGATCGTCTTGCCGTGTCCGGGCGAGAGCGCGTGCGCGGCGCCCCAGAAGAGTGCCGCCGCCAGCGAGGCGAGGATCACCAGCAGGCTCAGGTCCGAACGGCCGACGAGCGATGCGAAGCCGGCGTCCGCGATCCGGTCGGGGGCCTGCAGGCTGGTGCCGTTCGAGAGTGGGGGAGCGACGTCGGCGCCGCTGCCAGGGGAAAGCGAGGCGGACGCCGACGTCACATCGAGCGGGCTCTCGAGCAGGTCCTTCGGGTACGCGCGCAGCTCGTGGCTCGTGCTCGGGGTCGTTGCGCCGACGACGATCTCCTTCCAGCCGATCCGGTCCGAGTAGTTGCCGTCGTGGTAGGTCACGTGCGTCGAGCCGTCCAGGAGCGGGCCGCGCAGGATCACCTCGAAGCGGGTGGTGTGCAGCCCGCCGGCACCGAGCGGGTGCGCCAGCGCAGTTCGCAGCGGCACGAGGGTTGCCGGCCGCCCGTCGAGCTCGAGCTTGGCGTTGCGCGCGATCCGGGTGGCGTACGCCCGCCGGTCGATGTGCCCCGCTTGGAAGGTCGGGATCTCGGCCAGGTCGAGCACGTAACGCACGTAGACGCGCGGGCCCGAGACCTCGACGCGGCTGAAGCGGTTGATCGTGAAGTTGCCGAGCGGGTGCGCGGAGGCCGCCGCCGGACCGATCAGCGCGGCCGCGACCGTGAGCAGGACGACGAGGCGCTTCATCGCAGCCCCTCCCTCGCCACGGGAGCCCACAGCACCGAGAAGCGCGGGTTCAGCGCCAGCGCGCGGCCGAACCAGCTCCGGGCTGCTGCCCCGTGGCCGAGGCATCGCTCGATCTCGCCGCGGTGGAAGTACTTGAGCGCATCGAGCGTCCCGAGCCGGAGGGCGCGCTCGGAGAAGCGCAGCGCCTCGCCGCAGTGGCCGGTCCGGTCGAGCGCCCAAGCCAGGACGTCGTCACCGTCGATCGACGGGCGCTCACGCTGCGCGCGCCGTGCAAGCGCGAGCGAGGCCGGCAGGCTGAAGCCATGGTCGACGTCGAAGAGCGCTGTCTCGAGGTCGGTCTTGACGCCGCTCGCGACGAGCAGCCGCTGGATGACGCCGATCAGCGCGTACTGCCTGCGTGCCTGCGCGGTCTGCCCGACCGAGCGCTGGAGGTCGCCGAGCATCGCCACGTACTGCGGCAGCGGGATCCGGTTGACCGCCTCCTGCTCGGCGGCGATCGCCGCCTGGACGTGCCCGTGGCCGTACTCGGCCCAGGCCAGCGCGTCGTAGGCCGGGGCGTAGCCGGGAAAAGCTCGTACGGCGGCGCGGGCCTGCTCGAGCGCGGGCCCGAGCCGGCCGACCGAGAAGGCGGCCTTGCTGAGCTGCACCCGGGTCCACGCCTCGGTCTCGCCCTGTCCGAGCGAGGCATCGAGCGCGGCCCTGAAGGCGTCAAGCGCTCCGGAGACATCGCCGAGCAGCAGGCGGGCGTGCCCGATGCGTGCGTACGACGAGACGTCGGGGCGCATGCTCGCCATCGTGTCGAACGCCTGGAAGCCCTGGCGGTAGCGTCCCAGCTCGACGAGTGCGTCGCCGATCACGCCGTAGTTGCGCGCCGTCGTCGGCGAGATCGACCGTGCGCGGCGGCCGAGCGCGAGCGCCTCGCGGAAGCGGTGCCGCGAGAGCGCGAGCGAGCCGAGCCCGCTGGTCGCGAGCAGGTCGCGCGGCGCGAGGCGCAGCGCCCGGCGCAGCACCTCGTCGGACTTCGTGTAGTAGGTCGGGTCGCCCGTCTCGCGCGCCCGCTGCTGGTAGGCGAGCCCGAGCGCGTCGAGCGAACGGACGTCGTCGCGGCTCGCGCGGAGCTCGCCCTGGAGCTTCGCGATCTGCGTCGCCGTGTCGTCCGCCGCGGGCGGCTGTGCCACCGCGGCGGAGCTCGCGCGCGGCGAGCCGTGCAGAGCGCCGCCGAGGAACAGGACGACCGCCGTCAGCCCTGCCGCCGCTGCTCCGATCCGCAATCTCCGTGCCTTCATGACACTCCTTCAGCCGGGACAGAGGGGCCCGGCCGGCTGCCGGGCCCCTCGGTCGTTCTGGCGTCGCCTAGGGCACCTCGTAGCCCTGTTGCGGCGTCGCGACGTACGGGAACGTGCCGGAGAGCGGCACGTCATTCGCGTCGACTCCGTCTCCGAGCAGGTTGTTCGGGCTCAGGTTCGGCAGTCCGAACGCCGCGTTCAGGAACGAGCCGTAGCCCTGCGCGAACGCGCGCAGATCGATGTCGACCACGTCGTCCCCCAGCCGCCGCCCGTTCGGGAAGCCGCAGAGGTCGCCGGCGAGGACGGCCAGCCGGTCGGGCGCGGCCGGGCTGGCCGTGCCGCCGGGACAGGCGCCGTTCACGCCGGGCTTGATCGCCGTGTTGAGCCTCAGCAGATCCGACTGCGTCGAGCCGGTGAAGTTCAGCCCGGGCACGCCGGTGAGCAGGAGCAACGAGAGATCGGAGCGCCCCGTCGCGGCGATCGGCGCGAGCGCGCCGCCCGCGTGACCGGCCGGAGGAGCCCCGTAGAGCAGGTTCTCGAGGCGCGAGACCTCGGGAGCCGTGTAGTAGTGGGCGAACTGGCTGTCGTCGGCCGGATCCGACCGGTTCCAGTAGTCCTTGTCGCCCAGCGGGATCACGACCTCGTTGATGAGCGGGTTCCCGAGGCGGGAGACCTGCACCCACGGGCCGTGCCCGTCCTTCGTCCCGTCCGGCTTGAGGACGCTCTTCTGCTCGCGGCTTGCGCTCGCGTAGATGCCGACCGTCGAGCTCGGGGCCTGCACGAGCTGCGAGATCGGCACCCGCAGGACGATCGAGTGGGTGCCGTACTTCTGGAGCCCGTCCACTCCTGGTGCCGCTGGCAGCGGGATCAGGTGGAAGGGGTTGAACGGTCGCAGCCCGGCCAGGTCGAAGATCGAGCCGAGGTCGGCGAAGAACGGGTCGTCCCGCTGGCCGGCGAAGACCTTGACCCCGCCGGACAGGTTTGTGACCGCGGCCGACGCGAGGGCGGTGTAGTTCGGCGTCGAGCGCGGCCCGATGTTGTCGGGAGGCGTCGGGATGTTGCTGCCGAGCACGACCGGGTCCTTCGCGTTGCCGTTCTTGTTCAACCGGACACGCGTGAGCGTGTAGGTCTGCGGCCGGTTCCAGCTCGGGCTGTCGAGCGACCCGATCGGCCGGTGTTGTACAGGAACGAGTTCCCGTTCCGGGTCTGCGTGTGGAAACGGAACTGGTAGCCGATGTCGGCATGCCCGTCCCCGTTCTGGTCGATCCCGATCTGGTAGAGAGCACTGTCGTCGAAGCTGTAGAAGTTCGGCCCGCTGGCCGGAGCTTCGAGCGGGATGTAGTTCGCGATCATCGTGACCGTGTTCGTGTCGTCAGGGCTGACGAACGCGTACAGGTCGGTGTTGTCCGCCCGCGGGTCCTGGCTGATCAGCGGCGCCTCCGAATGACTGGACGCCTTGGCTGCGCTGGGTCCGGGAGCGCGGGTCAGGATCACCATGAGCGCCAGCGCTCCGAACGCGAGTACGGCGGCCATGGCAACCGGTTTGCGGATACGTGGTACGGCTGCGTGCATGGGCTTGGTTCCTCCCTCCCCGGTCGTTGTCACGCGTGGTTCGCGGGAGGGCGAAGAACGGTTCGGCTACGGGTGGATGTGCGTGCCGGTACGGCCCTCGAGCGCGTCGCCCAGAGCGGCTGGTGACGTGATCAGGGCCTCGTGGCCGGTGGCGCGGACGAACTCGACGCTCGCCTCGACCTTCGGCCGCATCGAGCCGGGCGCGAGCTCGGGGAGGAGCGCCTCGGCGTCGTCGGCGTCGAGCTCCCGTAGCTCCTGCTGCTCGGCGGTGCCGAAGCCCGAGTAGACGGCGGGCACCTCGGTCAGGATCACGAGCCGGTCGGCGCCGAGCTCGCGCGCCAGCAGGGAGGAGGCGCGGTCCTTATCGATCACGGCGTCGATGCCGGCGAGATGCTCGCCGCGCCTGGTTGCCGGGATGCCGCCGCCGCCGCAGGCGACGACGATCGTGCCCGAGGCGAGTAGCGAGCGGATCGCCTCCAGCTCGACCACCTCGAGCGGAAGCGGCGAGGGCACGACCCGGCGCCAGCCACGGCCCGCGTCGTGGACGACCTGCCAGCTGCGGTCCCGTTCGAGGCCGCGCGCCTGCTCCTCGGTGTAGAACGGCCCGACCGGCTTGGTCGGCTCGGCGAAGGCCGGGTCGTCCTCGGCCACGAGCACGTGGGTCAGCAGGCAGGCCACCGGCCGGCCGGCGACCGGCTCGAGCTCGCTCTCGATCAGCGCGCCGATCTCCGCCTGGGTCTGCGCGACCGCGAGGTAGAGCGGCAGCGGCGGTACCTCGTCGGCCGCCCGCTCCTGGCGCACCAGCTCGTTGCCGACCTGCGGGCCGTTTCCGTGCGTGACCACGAGCTCGCGCTCCGTGAGCAGCGGCCGCAGCGCGGCGCAGGCCTCACGTAGGTTCGCGCGCTGCTCGGCGGCGGTGCCGCGCTCGCCGGGTCGCATCAGCGCGTTCCCGCCGAGCGCGACGACGATGCTCACACGAGTGCTTTGTCGCCTATGAGGCCGTGCTCGGTCAGGACGTCGGCCAGCGTCGGCTCGCCGACCTCCTGGAGCTTGTACGTCACCCGCAGCGCGGGCACGTCGAAGTCGATCAGCTTGCGCAGGTCGATTGGCGTCCCGATCAGCACGAGCTCGGCGCCCGAGGCCTCGATCGTGGCCTTGAGGTCGTCCATCTGCTTGCGCCCGTAGCCCATCGCGGGCAGGAGCGCGCCGACGTTCGGGTAGTCAACGAAGGTCTGCGCGATCGAGCCGACGGCCGCGGCGCGAGGGTCGATCAGCTCGGCCGCGCCGTTCGCCTTCGCGGCGAGCACGGCCGCGCCGAAGGTCATCTCGCCATGGGTCAGCGTCGGCCCGTCCTCGATCGCGAGCACGCGCTTGCCCGCGATCTCGGCCACGTCGCCCTCGACGTGGAACGGCGACGCCGCGAGCACGATCTTCGCGCCCGGGTTGTGAGTGCGGATCGAGTCGAGCACGGCATCGATGCCTTCCTGGGTCGCGCTGTCGACCTTGTTCACGACGCAGACATCGGCCATGCGCAGGTTCGTCTCGCCCGGGTGGTAGCGAAGCTCGTGGCCGGCCCGGTGCGGGTCGACGACGACGATGTGGACGTTCGGCTTCACGAACGGCGTGTCGTTATTGCCGCCGTCCCAGAGGATCACGTCCGCCTCCTGCTCGGCGCGGTCGAGAATTGCCGCGTAATCGATCCCGGCGAAGACGAGGTTGCCTTCGGCGATGTGCGGCTCGTACTCCTCGCGCTCCTCGATCGTGGCGTCGGCCGCGTCGAGGTCCTCGTAGCGCTCGAAGCGCTGGACGGCCTGCTTCGTCAGGTCGCCGTAGGGCATCGGGTGCCGCAGCACGGCGACGCGCTTGCCCGACTCACGCAGCAGCGCGGCCACGTGGCGCGTGGTCTGGCTCTTGCCCGAGCCTGTGCGCACGGCGCAGATCGCGACCGACGGCTTGGACGAGGTCAGCATCGTCTCGCGCGGCGAGATCAGCCGGTACGAAGCGCCGGCCGCCAGCGCGCGCGAGCCGATGTGCATCACGTGCTCGTGGGTCACGTCCGAATAGGCGAAGACGACCTCGTCGACCTCGTGCTTGGCGATCAGCTGCTCGAGCTCGGCCTCAGGCTCGATCGGGATCCCATCGGGGTAGAGCTCACCCGCCAGCTCGGGCGGGTAGACGCGCCCGGCGATGTCCGGGATCTGCGTCGCCGTGAAGGCGACCACCTCGTACTCCTCGCGGCCCCGGTAAACGAGGTTGAAGTTGTGAAAGTCGCGGCCGGCCGCGCCCGCGATCAGCACCCGTGTCCTGTTCATGCATAAAGCTTATGCAGCTACACAGGACAGCGGCGACTAGACCGCGAGGACCTGTTCGATCCGAAAGTGGGCGTTGGCGACAAGCTCGGGGTTCGTGTCCCGGTAGTACGGAAGGATGCAGATTCCGGTCCAGAGGGCCCAACCGCGGCCTCGCTCCCAGGTTGCGTCGTCAACCTGCAGCTCCTCACGCAACAGCTCTCTCGCTCCAGCGGGCAGGAGGTTCCAGGCGACGGCCAGGTCGACAGCCGGATCACCGAGCCCGAGCAGGCCCCAGTCGATGACGCCCGTCAGCCTCGTTCCCTGGAAGATCAGATTGGCCGGCATCAGGTCTCCGTGCAGCCAGACCGGCTGCCCATGCCAGGGCGGAGTGGCCAGCGCCTTCTCCCACGCGATCGCCGCCGCTTTGGTGTCGATCGTCTGCTCGAGCTCAGCGAGGGCGGCCCGGGTCGGCTCGTCCCAGCGGGCGAGCGAGGAACCGCGAGCGGTGAGCGGCGGGTCGGGCAGCTCAACGAGCCACAGTGCTCGGATCAGCTCCGCCACCTGTCGGGCGAGCGCCTCAGGGTCGTCGAGTGCGTGGACGTCCGGGGGCTCGCCGTCGAGCCACGAGTAGACACCCCAAGCGGCGGGATAGCCGTCTGCCGGAACGCCTTGGGCGAGCGGAACGGGAACGGCGACCGGCAGCAGTGGCGAGAGCATCGGCAGCCAGTGCGCATCACGGTCGAAAGACCGCCCCTCGGCGTCGTTCCCGTGGTCACGGATGCGAGGTAGTCGTACGACCATGTCGGGTCCGAGCCGGTAGAGGACGTTGTCCGTCCCGGGGGATGGGATCCGCTCGAGCGGAAGCTCGGCCCACTCGGGGAACTGCTCGGCGACCAGCTGTGCGACGAGACTGTCGTCCAGCCCGAGCTCGTCGGGGTGCATCGTTTGCGGCGGCATGGCCGGCGAACCTACGAGAGGTGCTCGCGCACGCGGTCGCCGACGGCGGACATCTGGATCTCCGCGCCGGTGACGTCCTTCAGCAGCTCGTCGGCGGTCGGCTTCTGGCCCAAGCCCCAGAGCTCGCGCAGCAGCGAGCCCGCCTCGCGCTGGGCGAACCAGTCGCTGCCGAAGCGCTCGCGCAGGTGGTCGCGCAGCTGGCTCTCGAACGCCCACGAGCGCAGGTAGGCGGTGACGTAGAAGCCGGAGTCGATGTCCGCGAGGTAGTTGGCCTCGCTGATCTCGAACTTGAGCGCGTC
Source organism: uncultured Actinomycetes bacterium (assembly GCA_963772975.1). Lineage (GTDB taxonomy): Bacteria > Actinomycetota > Thermoleophilia > Gaiellales > Gaiellaceae > AC-32. The sequence goes on along the minus strand of CAVYZH010000005.1, from coordinate 185,694 downwards.
GCCGAGCAGCTCCGCGTAGCGCTTCGGCATCCCGCCGACGTCGTCCGCGGAGTGGAACTCGAGCTCGTAGAGCAGCTTGGCCGAGTAGCGGCGGACGAAGAAGAGCAGCCAGAGCATCCCCTCGGCCGCATACTCGTCCGGGCGCGGGAAGTCGAGCTTGCGCGAGAGCCAGCCGGGCTCGTCCGTCAGGTGCTGCATCAGCATCGCCCAGCCCTCGGTGACCGCCGTGTCGCCGAGCCGCTTCTCCTCCATCGCCAGGTCGCGCGAGGTGTTGCCGAAGTGCTCGGCGTGCCCGGCCTCGTGGAAGAAGGCGCGCCAATCGTCGGCGCCGCCGATCGGCTGGATCACGAGCATCACCTTGTCCGGGACCTCGATCGGCGAGCAGAAGGCGCGCGGCGTCTTCTGCGGTCGCTGCTCGATGTCGAGCGTGATGTTCTGCTGGCTGTCGAGGTCGATCCCGAGGTCGGCCAGCGTCGCCCGCAGCGCCGGCACCATCTTGTCGCCGGGGAAGCCCTCGTCCCACTGCGGCGAGCGCAGCAGGCGCTGCACGTCCCAGCGCGCGAGGTCGTCGAGCGAGATCCCGAGCAGTGCCCGCGAGGCGCGGTCCATGCGCTCTTCGTAGAGCTGCTCGGTGTCGGCGAGGAACGCTCCGCATTGCGCCGCCAGCTCCTCGAGCCGGAAGCCGAAGCGCTCATAGAGCTCGACGTAAGTCGAGACGCCGAGCGAGGGCAGTTGGCGGCGGACGATTTCGACGCCGTCCAGGTAGACCGGGTTCAGATGCTCCTCGGTCGCCTCCCACATCGCGCGGTCGAGCTGCTCGCGCTTCCCGCGGTCGGCCTCGTTGGCCATCTCCGGGCGGATCATCCGGAAGGGCAGCGTCTCGCCGTCGACGGTCACCTCGAGCTCGGCCTCCAGCTCGGCGAGCTTCTCGGCGTGCTCGCGGGTGAATTTGCCCAGGTAGCCCTCGCAGCCGAACTCCCAGAGCTCGCGGATGCGGCGGTCGCCGTTTACCGCCGCGCCGACCGACTGCACGTTCTCGAGCTCCATCAGCTTCGCGTGCCGCTCGTAGATGTCTTCGAGCTCGAGCTTGTCCTTCAGGCCCGCGTAGTGCTGGTAGTACTCCTCGTCGAGCTCGGCGATGAAGCGGTCGGCTTCGGCGCTGTAGGCCTCGATCTCCGGGCTGCTCGGCATAGCCGTAGGATATCCGGGTGCGAGAGATCAGCCTTCGGACCGAGCGGCGGACGCAGCTGCTCGACATCACGGAACAGGTTGAGCTAGCGCTCAACGGGGCCAACGGGGCGGCCGCCGCGCTCGTCTACGTGCCCCACACGACCGCCGGCGTGACGATCAACGAGGACATCGACCCCGTGCTCGCCGCAGACCTCGAGCAGGCGATGGAGAAGGTGGTCGAGGACGGCTGGACGTGGAAGCACGACGACGAGGACGGCCCGAACGCGCCCTCGCACATGCGCGCGTCGCTGATCAGCCCGGAAGTGCTCGTGCCGCTGCAGGAGGGCAAGCTCGCCCTCGGCCGCTACCAGGGGATCTTCTTCTGCGAGTTCGACGGGCCGCGCGAGCGCAAGGTCTACGTGACCGCGCTTAGCTGATTCACAACCGGGCGTACACCTGAACTCAACGTGAGCGGCGTACGTTCCGCTCGTGCCGGGCCGACTTCCGCTTGCGTTCGCCCTTTCGGTGGCGCTGGTCGTGGGAGTGGCCTTCTTCTCGCACGAGGACGAGCCGCACGCCCACGTCGTCGCGGGGATCCACAAGATCCGCCACGTCGTCGTGATCATGCAGGAGAACCGTTCCTTCGACTCCTACTTCGGCACGTATCCAGGAGCGGACGGCCTGCCGCGACGCAGCGGCCATTTCACCGTCTGCTCGCCGGACCCGCGCACCGGGATCTGCCTCTACCCGTTCCACGACTTGCGCGACCGCAACAGTGGTGGGCCGCACGAGCATCTCGACGCGGTCCGCGACGTCAACGACGGCAAGATGGACGGGTTCGTGCGCGAGGCCAGGCGCGGGCTCGAGACCGGCTGCTCGGTCAGCCCGGACGCGCCGCTCTGCTCGTTCGGCGCAGCGCATCCGGACGTGATGGGCTACCACGACCGGCGCGAGATCCCGAACTACTGGGCTTACGCGCGGAGCTTCGTGCTCCAGGACCACATGTTCCAGCCGGACACCTCCTGGAGCCTGCCCGCCCACCTGTTCATGGTCTCCGAGTGGTCGGCCCGCTGCCGCACGCAGGCAGCGTCGAGCTGCGTCAACGCGGTCGAGAACCCACTCGCGCCGCCGCACGAGCGGCAGAACCCGACCGGCCGCAAGCCGGACTACGCGTGGACCGATCTCACCTACCTGCTGCACAAGCACCACGTCTCCTGGCGCTACTTCGTCGTCAAGGGCGCCCAGCCCGACTGCGACGACGACGGGATGGTCTGCACGCCGCCGAGGCAGAGCGCCGGCACGCCCGGGATCTGGAACCCGCTGCCGTGGTTCACCACGGTCAAAGCCGACCACGAGCTCCGGGACATCGTCCCGATCAAGCAGCTGTTCGGAATGGCCAGGCGCGGCCGGCTGCCGGCGGTCTCGTGGGTGATCCCGAGCAACCGGGTCAGCGAGCACCCGCCGAGTCTCGTCACCGCCGGCCAGAGCTACGTCACCAGCGTCGTCAACGCGGTCATGCGCAGCCCGGACTGGAGCTCGACTGCGATCTTCCTCGCCTGGGACGACTGGGGCGGCTTCTACGACCACGTCGTGCCGCCGAAGGTCGACGTCAACGGCTACGGCCTGCGCGTGCCGGGGCTCGTGATCTCGCCGTACGCCCGGCGCGGCTACGTCGACCACCAGGTGCTGAGCTTCGACGCCTACGCGAAGTTCATCGAGGACGACTTCCTGCGCTCGTCGCGGCTCGACCCGGCGAACGACGGGCGGCCGGACCCGCGGCCGACGGTGCGCGAGGAGGTGCCGCAGCTCAGCAACCTCGTCTCGGACTTCGACTTCACCCAGAAGCCGCGGCCGCCTCTGATCCTCCCGCTACATCCCCCGTTCTCATAGCCTGGGCGGCGATGGCCGCACCCGTCTCGAAGGACCAGGAGCTCGAGCTCGCGATCGACTCGCTCGCCTACGGCGGGAACGGCGTCGCGCGCCTGAACGGGTTCGTCGTCTTCGTCCGGCGCGGACTCCCGGGCGACCTCGTGCGCGCGCGCGTGACGAAGGTGAAGCGCAGCTTCGCGGAGGCGACCGCGGTCGATGTGCTGGAGCCGAGCCCACTGCGCGTCGAGGCGCCGTGTGAGCACTACCCGGCGTGCGGCGGCTGCCGCTTCCAGGACCTCGCCTACGAGGCCCAGGTCTCCGCCAAGGAGGAGCAGGTCGCCGACGCGCTGCGCCGGATCGGCGGGATCGCCGAGCCGCCGCTCGAGCCGATCGTCCCCGCCGAGGAGGTCTTCCACTACCGCAACAAGCTCGAGTACTCGTTCACGCAGACGGAGGAAGGGCCCGCGCTCGGCTTCCACCGGGCCGGGCGCTGGGACGAGGTGCTCGACATCCGCCGGTGCTGGCTGACGACCGACCTCGGCAACGCCGTGCGCGAGGCCGTCCGCGAGTGGGCGCGCGCCGAGCGGCTCGAGGCCTACGACCAGTCGGAGCACACCGGCTACCTGCGCCACCTCGTCCTGCGCGAGGGCCGCAACACCGGCCAGCTGCTCGTCCAGCTCGTGACGGCGGCGGGCGAGCGCTTCGACCGGGACGAGTTCGTCGAGGTGCTCCGCCGCTTTCCCGAGGTGCGCTCGATCCACTGGTCGGCGAACGAGTCGCAGGCGGAGGTGACGAACCTGCCGACGACCCTGCTCTGGGGCGAGGACGCAATCGAGGAGGAGCTCTGCGGCCTGCGCTTCCGGGTCCGCCCGAACGCCTTCCTGCAGACGAACACGCGGATGGCCGAGCGGCTCTACGAGCTGGCCGGCGAGTACGCGGCCCTGACCGGCAACGAGACGGTCTACGACCTCTACTGTGGGATTGGCACGATCGGGCTGACGCTCGCCTCGAAGGCGCTCACGGTGTGGGGGGTCGAGGTCTCGGAGGAGTCGGTCGCCTGTGCCCTCGAGAACGCCGACCTGAACGGGATCACCAACGCCGCCTTCTTCGCGGGCGAGGTGGGCGCGTCGCTCGAGGAGCTGGCCGAACGCGCGGGTGCGCCGGACGTGGCCATGGTCGACCCGCCCCGGGCCGGGCTCTCTGGCAAGGCGCTGCGCCGCCTCGCGCGGCTCGAGGCCTCGCGGATCGTCTACGTCTCGTGCAACCCGACCACGCTGGCCGCCAACGTCAAAGAGCTGGCCGGCGACTGGGGGTACAAGCTCGAGCGCGTGCGGCCGGTCGACATGTTCCCGCATACGCCCCACGTCGAGGCCGTAGCGCTCCTCACTCGGAGCTGAGCTCGGCCTCGATCGCCTCGCGCAGCTCGGTCAGCCCGCCGCGCAGGCCATCGATGCTTTCCCCGCCGAGCCGCCGCTCGACGGACTCGGCGAAGGCCCGGAACTGCGGCCTGGCCTGCTTGAGCAGCTTCACGCCGTCGGCGTTCAGGCTGATCAGGTACGAGCGCCGGTCGTCCGGGTTCGGGACGCGCTCCACGTGGCCGCGCTTCTCCAGCCGGCCGACGCGGAAGAGCACCGTCGAGAGCGGCATCTTCATCCGCTCGGCGAGCAGGGTCGGTGTCCACGGCCCTTCGGCGCCGATTAGCACGTAGAAGGGGTAGTCCTCGGGCGGCAGCTCGAGACCTGCGAGCGAGGCCTCGAGCAAGCGCTCGCGCAGCTGGTTCGTCCGGAAGAGGTCGAGCAGGATCGTGTCTGGTGCCTGCTCGGTCACTACCGCAACCTTGTGGTAATGTAGCGCAAGATTGTGCTAAGTCTACTGCGCGGTGGGGTCGTCATCGTGGCCGTCGCGGTCGTGTGCGGCACGGCCGGCGCCGCCGAGCCGACGAAGTTGCACGTCGGGCTGTCCGCCTCCTTCGCCCTCTCGGGAGGCGGCGCCCTGTGGGTGACCGACCGGGTCGACAACAAGCTGATCCGCGTCGACCCCGCGGCCGGGCGCGTGAAATGGCGGCTCGGCATCCCGAGCAGTCCGTTCGGACTGGCCTACGGCGCGGGCAGCGTCTGGGTCAGCTCGAGAAACGCCGGCCGGGTCACTCGGGTGAACCCGGCGAAGCGGGTGCTGAAGCGGATCTCGGTCGGCTCCGCGCCCTACGCGCTCGCCTTCGGCGCGGGCGCCGTCTGGGTTTCCAACGAAGGCTCCGGCACGGTCAGCCGCATCGCGCCGAAGCGGAACAAGGTTGTGAAGACGATCCGTGTCGGCGGCGGTCCGAACGGGATCGCGGTCGCCTTCCATAAGGTCTGGGTCGCCGACTACGGCCACAGCCATCTGATCCGGATCGACCCGGTGCGCAACCGGGTCGAGAAGCGCATCTCGCTGCCGAAGGCCGACTGGATCACGCCCTCGGCCGACGCGCTCTGGGTCTCGAGCGAGGGCGGGAAGATCTACAAGATCGACCCGGCGTCGATGGCCGTCCTGGCGAGCGTGACAGTGGGGGCCAACCCACTCGCGACCGCCTGGGTCGCCGGCAAGCTTTGGGTGCCGAACATCGACGACAACAGCGTCTCGGTGGTCGACCCGGCGACGAACACCGTCACGAGCACGATCCCCGCCGGCCAGAGCCCGCTCGCGGTCGCCTCGGCCACGGGCCGCGCCTGGGTCACGTCTGACTTCGACGGGGATCTCTGGCGCTTCGACCCCTGACCTCACGCCAGAGCAGGTCGGCGTTCGGCAGCAGGAAGCCGACGGAGAGCAGCGGCAGGGCGGGCAGCCCGTCCACCTCGAGCCAGGTTGCCAACGAGATCGTCCCGCCGATCGAGGCCACCAGGCAGAGCCAGGTCCAGCCGGGCCGCAACCGCCAGCGGGCGGCCGCCCCGAGGAAGAGCGCGAAGAAGAGCAGGTCCGGCAGGCCGAGCTTGGCGCCGCCGTCGAAGCCGGGGACCGGGAACGTGAACGAGAGGGCGTCGAAGACCTCGACGTGCTTGTTCACGATCGTGTTCGTCGGGCCGCGCCAGACCGAGTACGAGTCGACGAAGGGCACGATCAAGGCGACGAGCACGACCCAGCTCAGCTCCTCGAAGAAGCGCAGGAAGCACCACCCTGCGAACGTCATCGCGCCGAGCTTCGCGAAGTTCGCGACCGGCGATGCGCCCGTCGCCTGCAGCACGACCGCAAGCGCGCCGAACCCGATCGCGGTGATCAGCAGCCGGCGCAGCGGCAGCGCCCAGGCCGGCAGCGCGAGCCAGACGAACCCGAACACGGCCGGGATCACGAGGAAGCTGAGCCACGCGATCGACCCCCAGAGCGAGAGGCTGAACCACGACTCGTGCGTGCCGTAGTAGATGCCGACGACGACCGCGAGCGCGACGAACGCGGCGGCGCGGCGCGGGCTCAGTACGGCGGCAGCTCGGCCCACCATGGGCCCAGTGCCTTGAAGGCGTTCCAGAAGCGCGTCTTCGCGGGCGCCTCGTCCAGCGACTCGTCGATGTCGGGCACGTAGAGCGCCTGGATTGTGGGTGTGAAGCGCTGCAGCTCGCCGAGGGTCGGCTCGAGCTTGTCCGCAAGCGGGAACTCGATCGCGTTCAGGAAATCGAGCGCGGCCTCGCCCATCACGACCACGAGCTTAGGCTGGACGATGTGCAGCTCGCGGATCAACCAGGCGCGTGCCTGGTTCTCGTCGCCGCCGGCCAGCTTGAAGCAGTTCGTGCCGTAGATCGCCAGCGGGTCGACGTTCAGCCGCTGCAGCGACTTGAGCAGCGCCTGGCCCGAGCGGCCGTAGAAGGCGACGCCCTCCTGCACCTCCGCCGGCTGCGGCGAGTACTTGAGCAGGAAGACATCCGCGAGCGGGTGCCCGGAGCCCAGCACCGGGACCTGGCCCTCGCCCGCGGCGCGCGCGATCTCGTCACCGAGCTCGTTCGTCTCGGCGATTGCCTTTTGCAGGTACTTCTCGAAAATCTCGTCCGTCACGGCAGCCACTGGGCCTTGGACCTTTCTCGGCTAGCGGACCCTTTCCTTGGCCTGCGCCGCCCACTTCAGCGACTGCAGGTAGAGCAGTGAGCGCGGGCGGCGCAGAACCTGCCCGCTGCGCAGGCTGACGAGGAACTCCTCGGGCCCGTCGAAGGCCCGCATCCGCACCGCGCCGGTGCCGACACCCTGGAGCACGTGCGCGTCGGAGCCGGCGCCCATCGTCAGGTCGTACTTGCGCGCGAAGCGCAGCGCCTCGTCGTTGTAGGCCTCGAACAGCAAGCGGGCGTTGTAGACCTCGAGCACGTCGACCTTGGCGAGGTGGCGGTGCAGGGTCGCGGGCTCCGGGATCGCGTGCAGGCGGTCGAAGGGGTGGGGGAGGTAGACGATCCCGCCCTGGGCGCGGATCGCATCCACGGTCTCGCCGAACGAGAGGCCGCGCGGGATCTCCTCGGAAAGAAAGAGCCCGATCACCTCGCCCTGGTCGGCGGTCTTCACCTCTTCGCCCGGGATCACGACGAGGTCGCGGCCGCGGGCCAGCTCGACCGCCTCGCGGGCGCCGCCGAAGACGTTGTGGTCGGTGACGGCGATCGCGCCAAGGGCCTCCGCCTCGGCGTGGTCGAGCAGCTCCTCGACCGGGATCTGGCAGTCGTGGGACCAGGAGGTGTGCATGTGCAGGTCGGCGACGATCCAGTCGCGGTCGCCGAGCGGCTCGGCGCTCCGCGAGCGGCGCCTCGAGGCCAGGCCGCGGTAGAGCTCGTCCAGCTCGCCGGCGGCGGCAGCGAAGCTCTGCGGCTCGGCGGCCTCGCGGGCGCGTTTGCTCTCGCGCTCGCGGTAATCGCCATCCTCGGCGAGGCGCAGCAGCTCGGCGGCCGCCAGCTCGTGCTGCTCGCGCAGGCCCGGCGGCGAGACGATCGCCGCTCCGGCCGCGGCCGCCTCGAGCGAGACGCGGTCGAGCCCGTCGAGGGCGGGGACGAAGATCGAGGCCTCGTTCAACAGCGGCGCCCTCGCGGCTCCGTCGCGGAGCGTGCGCACACGCGCGCGACCACGCAGCGCCCTCGGCAACGAGGGCCGGCCGGCAAGCGGTTTCGTGCGGAGGAAGACGAGCTCCCAATCGGGCAGCGACGTGAGCGCCCGCACGACCGCTCGGGTCAGCGCCCGTTCGCCCGGCCGCCACTCGAGCACGACGACTCGGTGCTTGTGCGCGGGCTTGAAGCGCTCGAGGTCGACGCCTGCCGTGATCACCCGGTAGTCGCCGGGCAGGCGCTCGGCCGCGGCCGCGGCGGTCGCCTCCGAGGTGGCGACGAGCGCGTCGATCCGGCCCAGCAGCCGCTCGCGCTGGGCTTTGCCGGGCGGGTAGCCGAGCCGCTCCCTCGAGAGGAAGGTCGCAACCTCGAAGGCGCGCGAGTCGCGCAGCGCCAGGTAGGAGAGGCTCGGGAGGCCCGGCTCGAAGCCGTGCACGACGTCGTACTCGCCGCGCGCCAGGGCGAGCGACAGGTTCGCCCGCACGCCGACAGGAACACCGATCCGGCTGCGCCGCGAGACCGGCACGGCGGGGCCGAGCGCGATCAGCTCGTGCGGCCCGCCGTCGAGCAGCGAGCGGCGGCCGGCGATCAGATCGGCCGCTCGGGTCGAGGGCGCGAGCACGGTGACGTCGTGGCCGAGCTCGCGCAGCTCGTGCGCGACCCCGGCCACGTGTTCGTTGACGTCGTGCGGCCTCGACCAGGCGAACGGCGTGACCAGACAGACACGCAGGGCCATGTCGGGCGAGTCTAGCCCGGCCCGCGTGTGCCTACGCCTTCGCTGCCACCTTGGCCGGCTTCCGCGCGTGCTTGCGGATGAACTCCTCCGTCAGGTCGCGCGCCTCGTCGTCGGGGTGCTGGACCGGCGGCGACTTCATCAGGTAGGAGCTCGGCGCGCCGAGCGTGCCCGAGACGCCCTCGTTCAGGGCGAGCTTCGCCAGCCGCACCGCGTCGATCACGACGCCGGCCGAGTTCGGCGAGTCCCAGACCTCGATCTTCAGCTCCGCGTTCAGCGGCACGTCGCCGAACGAGGTGCCCTCGAGCCGGATGTAGGCCCACTTCCGGTCCTCGAGCCACGGCACGTAGTCGGACGGGCCGACGTGGATGTTCTTCTCCTCGAGCGCGTAGGGAAGCGTCGACTTGATCGAGTTCGTCTTCGAGATCTTCTTCGACTCGAGGCGGTCACGCTCGAGCATGTTCATGAAGTCGGAGTTGCCGCCGAAGTTGAGCTGGAAGGTGCGGTCGACCCGCACGCCGCGGTCGCGGAAGATGCTCATCAGGACGCGGTGGGTGATGGTGGCGCCGACCTGCGACTTGATGTCGTCGCCGATGATCGGCACGCCGGCCTCCTCGAAGCGCCGCTGCCAGTAGTTCTCGCGCGCGATGAAGACGGGCATGCAGTTCACCATCGCGCAGCCGGCCGAGAGGATCTGCTCCGTGTACCACTTGGTCGCCTCCTCTGAGCCGACCGGGAGGTAGTTGATCACGACGTCGGTCTTCGTGTCCTTGAGGATCCCGACCACGTCGTCGGTCTCGCCCGGGGCCTTCTCGACGATCTCGGAGAGGTACTTGCCGAGCCCGTCGTGTGTCATCCCGCGCGAGACGGTGATGCCGCTCTTGGGGACGTCCGAGAACTTGATCGTGTTGTTCGGATGTGCCCAGATCGCCTCGGAGAGGTCCTTGCCGACCTTGTCCGTGGTGACGTCGAAGGCGGCCGTGAACTCGATGTCGCTGATGTGGTAACCGCCGAGGTCGACATGCATCAGGCCCGGGACGAAGTCGTCCGGGTTGGCGTCCTTGTAGTACTCGACGCCCTGCACGAGGGAGCTCGCGCAGTTGCCGACGCCGATGATCGCGACGCGGACCTTGCTCTCTCCGCGCCGCGCCTTGCCGTTGGTCGAAGCCATGGGTTCCTTTCCTTCGAGCCGCTCCGAGAGCGTCTCGACGATCAGGTCGTTGACGTTGCGTTTGCGCTGCGCCGCGCGCGCGGCCAGCTTGTCCTTCAGCTCCGGAGGCATCCGCAGAAGCACGGAGCCGCTCTTGCCGGGGTCCTTGCCCGCGCGGCCGCTCGGGTTGAACGAAACGGCGAAGCGGGAGGCGAGGATGCCGACGGCGACGTCGTTGAGGCTGCGGCCGGTGCGCCGGACCTCGACCGAGAGGAGCCGCTTGAGCTCACCGGGCATCCGGACGAGCACATGCTTGCGCGTTGGAGCTAGCACAGGAGTGCTAGCAGTATAGGCGATCTCGTAGCGGAGGTCCCACCATCTCTAATCCAAGGAGGTGCGTTAGACGGCCGCGCGGCCTCTAAACGGCGCCGCCAAGTCGGCGCCTCGTGGGGTTACTTGCTTCGGCGGAGCTGCGAGCGCACGCTGAAGACGCGCTGCAGCACGGTGACCCAGGCCGCCACGGCGAGGAAGTAGATCGCCCACTGCAGCCCGCCCCACGGTGCGAAGACCAGGCCGCCGGTGATCACCACGACGCGCTCGGCTCGGCTGCCGAGGCCGACGTCACCCTTTAGGCCGAGCAGCTCGGCTTTGGCCCGCGCGTACGAGACGAGGAACGACCCGGCCATCGCGGCGATGGTGAAGCCGACCGCGATGTCGTTCCCCTCGCGTGCGAAGACGAGCGCGACGGCGGTCAGCACGAAGCCCTCGCTGACGCGGTCGGAGATCGAGTCGACGAACGCGCCGAACGGCGTCGCCTTGCCGCCGTAGCGCGCGAGCGCCCCGTCGAGGATGTCGAGCACCGAGCCGACCACGAAAACCACCGCCGCGAGCCAGTAGAGGAGCCACGGGCGGTGGTAGGCGAACCAGATGATCACGGCCGACGCGCCGCAAAGGGTGATCCCGGCCGCCGTCAGCGCGTTTGGCGTCACGCGCGTGCGCGCGAGGCCACCGATCCACCGCGCGGCGAGCCTGCGAGTGCCGTCGGTATATCCGCGTTTGACCCAGGCGAGGGTCTCGGCGCGGGTCACGCGTTCGCGGTCGCGGTGCGCCGGCGTCGCAGCGGGCTGCGGTAGACGATCAGGCCCGCGATCACGGCCACGAGGATGCCGGCGACGATGTCGAGCCAGAAGTGGTTGCCCGTGGCCATCACGCTGAACCAGACCCAGCCCGGCCAGAGCAGCCAGAGCACCTTCGCGAAGCGGCTGCGGCAGACCGAGGCGAGCACGATCCCGACGATCAGAGCGTCGGCCGCGTGCAGGCTCGGCATCGCTGCGTACGGGTTGGCCGCGAACTCGACGAGGCCGCTCCCGTGATTGAGCTGGCCGAAGTTCGAGAGCGTGTCGTTGAAGCCGAAGTCCGGGAACATCCGCGGCGGCGCGGTCGGCAGCAGCACGTAGCCGATCAGCCCGAAGGCGTTCGCCAGCAGGATCCAGTTGCGGAAGCGGATGAACGCCTCGTTGCGCCGCAGGTAGACCCAGAGCAGCGCCAGCCCGAGCACGGTGAACTCGGAGTTCCAGTACGTCCACGAGGCGAGCGTCGCCAGCAGGTGGGAGCCGTCGATCGCCCGCTGAAAGCTCAGCTCGATCAGCCCGTGAACGTGCCGCTCGATCCCGATCACTTGCAGGCCGTTGTCGAAAGCTTTCGGCGGGTTGCGGTCTGCGATCCCACGCGCCACTTGGTACAGGCCGAGGAACCCGAACCAGATCGCGAGTTGAAGGCCGAAATCTGCCCAACCACGTGGCAGAACCCGGCGGCCTGCTGAGACGAGAGCGCTCACGGGAACGCCAGATTGTAACGCCCTGGCAGGAGGGCTTCTTCCCGAGCGCTCAACCCCCGATTTGTGACATCGAGCGCGAGGCTCGCACGAATCCTGGATCGTTGATCTTGTGCTTCAGCTCCTTGTGGCGTACAGCGAAGCGCAAGAGCCGCTCGAGCTCACCATCCGAGGCGCCCTCCCGCAGCGGGGTCATCAGGTCCCATTCACGACGCGAGAAGAGGCACGTGCGCAGCTGGCCGTCGGCGGTCAGGCGGATCCGGTCGCAGCTCGAGCAGAAGGGCTCGGACACCGGATTGACGAACCCGATCTCGCCGGCGCCGTCGGCGAAGCGGAAGCGGCGTGCGGTCGAAGACGCCTTTGCGGGAATCTCCTCGAGCGGCCAGCGCTCTTCGATCAGCGCGCGGATCTCGGCCCCGGTGAGCACATCGTCGCCGCGCCACGACTCGTCCGCGTCGAGCGGCATGAACTCGATGAAGCGCACCACGTACGGCTTGCGCCGGGCGAGCTCGGCCAGCGCCGGCACCTCGACCTCGGTGAAGCCGCGCATCGCCACGCAGTTGACCTTGATCGGCCCCAGCTGCGGGTAGCGCTCGGCCTCCTCGAGCCCGGCGAGCACGCGGTCGAGCGCGTCGCGGCGGGTGATCTCGGTGAAGCGCACGTGCGAGAGCGAGTCGAGCGAGACGTTCAGGCGCGTCAGGCCGGCCTCGACGAGCGGCCCGGCCAGCCGGTCGAGCAGGACGCCGTTCGTGGTCAGCGAGAGGTCGTTCACGCCGGGGATCGAGCCGAGTTGCTCGACGAGCACCGGCAGGTCGCGGCGCACGAGCGGCTCGCCGCCTGTCAGCCGCACCTCCTCGACCCCCATGCCCGCCAGCACGCGCACGAGCCGCGCGATCTCCTCGAAGCTCAGCAACTCGTCGCGCTCGAGCCATTCGAGCCCTTCCGCCGGCATGCAGTAGCGGCAGCGGAAGTTGCACTTGTCGGTGACCGAGACCCGCAGGCTCTTGATCTCGCGCTCCCAGGAATCGCGCAGCGGCTCCATGTGCCCAGCCTAGCGGAGGTTTCCGATGGTCATGCCCTCCTAGACTCGCGCGGTGCCGCTCCTCGCGCTGATCGCGGTCACCGCCGTCTGGGGCATCACCTTCGTGCAGGTCAAGGACGCCGTCGACGTCTACCCGCTGTTCGCGTTCCTGGCCGTGCGCTACGCGATCGCGACCGGCGTGCTCGGGGTCGTGGGTGCACGGCGCGTGCTCACGCTCGGGCGCTCCGGGCTCGCCGCGGGCGTGCGTGCTCGGTGGGCTCCTCGGGCTGGGGATCGGGCTGCAGACCGCCGGGCTCGAGCGGACAACGGTTTCGAGCACCGGCTTCATCACCGGGCTCTACGTCGTCCTGACGCCGCTCTTCGGGCTGCTGCTCTTTCGCACGACCGTGGGACTCGAGGTCTGGGCCGGCGTCGCGCTGTCCGTCGTGGGGCTCGCGCTGCTCAGCGGCGTGGACATCGGGTCACCCACCGGCGACCTGCTCGTGCTCGCTTCCGCCGCCGCCCAGGCGCTGCAGATCCTGATGGTCGAGCGCTACGCCACGCGCTATGACGCGGTTGCTCTGACGCTGGTGCAGATGGCCGCGTGCTTGGCCGGTTTCCTGGTGATCGCCCTCGCGCTCGGCGAGCTGGAGGTGCCGCACGGCCGCACGGTCTGGGGCGCGCTGATCGTGACCGGCGTCTTCGCCAGCGCGCTCGCCTACCTGATCCAGGTCTGGGCGCAGCGGCGCATCTCGGCGGCGCGGATCGCGATCGTCTTCTCACTCGAGACCGTCTTCGCCGGAATCTTCGGCTACTGGCTCGCCGACGACCGGCTCGGCTGGCTCGGTTGGGGCGGGTGTGCGGTGATCCTCGCCGGCATCGTGCTTGCAGAGCCGACGGCTGCGCGGTTCCTGCGCAGCTTGCTACCATCTGACTGAGATTTTCTAACAACGAAGGAGTAGTAGCATGGCGAAAACGATCGGCATCGACCTCGGCACGACCAACTCTGCGATGGCTGTGATCGAGGGCGGCGAGCCGGCCGTGATTCCGAACGCCGAGGGCGGCCGCACGACGCCGTCCGTGGTGGCGTTCACGAGCGACGGCCAGCGGCTCGTCGGGGCGCCCGCGAAGCGCCAGCAGGTGACGAACCCGCAGAACACGATCTTCTCGATCAAGCGCTTCATGGGCCGCAAGTTCGGCGAGGTGAACGAGGAGATGAAGATCGTCCCGTACGAGGTCGTGGAGGGCCCGAACGGCGACGTGCGCGTCAAGGCGGAGGGCAAGGACTACGCCCCGCCGGAGATCAGCGCGATGATCCTCCAGAAGCTGAAGGCCGACGCCGAGGCGTACCTCGGCGAGGCGGTCACCGACGCGGTGGTCACCGTCCCGGCCTACTTCAACAACGCGCAGCGCGAGGCGACGAAGGACGCCGGCAAGGTCGCCGGGCTCAACGTCCTCCGGATCATCAACGAGCCGACCGCCGCGGCGCTCGCGTACGGCCTCGACAAGGAGGCCTCCGACCACACGATTCTCGTCTTCGACCTCGGCGGCGGTACGTTCGACGTGTCGGTGCTCGAGCTCGGCGAGGGCGTCTTCGAGGTGAAGGCCACCAACGGCGACAACCACCTCGGCGGCGACAACTTCGACAAGGCGATCGTCGACTGGATGGCCGCCGAGTTCAAGCGCGACCAGGGCATCGACCTGGCACAGGACAAGATGGCCTTGCAGCGGCTCTACGAGGCCGCCGAGCGGGCCAAGATCGAGCTCTCCTCGACGATGACGACGCAGATCAACCTGCCGTTCGTCACCGCCACCCCGGAGGGCCCGAAGCACCTCGACCTGACGCTCACGCGCGCGAAGCTCGACGAGCTGACCGCCGAGCTGCTCGAGCGGACCGTCGGCCCGACGAAGCAGGTGCTCGCGGACGCGGGCATCGATGCGTCGGCGATCGACCACGTCGTGCTGGTGGGCGGTATGACTCGCATGCCCGCCGTGCAGGAGAAGGTCAAGGCCTTGATCGGCAAGGACCCGCACAAGGGCGTCAACCCGGACGAGGTCGTCGCCGTCGGCGCGGCCATCCAGGGCGGCGTGCTCAAGGGCGAGGTCAAGGACGTGCTCCTGCTCGACGTCACCCCGCTGTCGCTGGGGATCGAGACCAAGGGCGGCGTCTTCACACGCCTGATCGAGCGCAACACGACCATCCCGACCAAGAAGTCGGAGACGTTCACGACGGCCGAGGACAACCAGCCTTCGGTCGAGGTGCACGTGCTCCAGGGCGAGTCGGAGATGGCGCTCTACAACAAGACGCTCGGCAAGTTCCAGCTCGTCGGCATCCCGCCGGCGATGCGGGGCACGCCGCAGATCGAGGTCACATTCGACATCGACGCGAACGGGATCATCAACGTCTCGGCCAAGGATCACGGCACCGGGAACGAGCAGCAGATCAAGATCGAAGGCGGCTCGGGCCTGAAGCCGGAGGAGGTCGAGCAGATGATCAAGGACGCGGAGGCGCACGCCGACGAGGCACATCACCTGCGCGAGCTGGCCGACGCCAAGAACGTGGCCGAGTCGCTCGCGTACGCGACCGAGAAGAGCCTCAAGGAGCACCGCGAGAAGCTTGACGAGAGCGAGGCCTCGACCATCGAGGGCCGCGTGATGGAGCTCAAGCAGGTGCTCGAGACCGACGACCTGAGCGAGATCCGTTCCAAGACGGACGCGCTCCAGGAGGCCTCGCAGAAGCTCGCCGAGGCGGTCTACGCGCAGGCGTCCGCGCAGCAGGCGCAGGCGTCCGGCAACGGTGAGACCGACTCCGACGACGAGGTGATCGAGGACGCCGAGGTCGTCGACGAGGAGGCCAAGACCTCGTGACCGAGGAGCGTGAGCTCACGCTCGAGGAGCAGCTCGCGGCGCTCGAGGCTGAGCGCGACGAGCACCTGAACGACCTCAAGCGGGTCGCGGCCGAGTTCGAGAACTACCGCAAGCGGGTCCTGCGCGACCAGGAGAGCCTGGTCGCGCGGGCCCACGAGCGGCTCGTCAAGGAGCTGCTGCCCGTGCTCGACGACCTCGAGCGGGCCCTCGCGGCCGCCGAGGAGCACGAGGAGGCAACGCTCGAGGAGGGCGTGAGGCTCGTGCACCGCGAGCTCGCGGACGCGCTCGCGCGCGAGGGGCTCGCCGAGATCGAGACGAACGGCGTCTTCGACCCGCACGTCCACGAGGCGCTGCTCTCGCAGCCGTCCGACCAGGACGAGGGCTCCGTGCTCGAAGTGGTGCAGAAGGGCTACCGGCTGGGCGACCGCGTGCTGCGGCCGGCCCGCGTGGTGGTCGCCGCGCCGCGGGAGGACGATGGCGGCAGTTAAGGATCTGTACGGGACGCTCGGCGTCTCGAAGACCGCGAGCCAGGACGAGATCAAGAAGGCGTACCGCAAGCTCGCGCGCCAGTACCACCCGGACGCGAACCCGGGCGACGACTCCGCCGAGGAGCGCTTCAAGGAGGTCCAGGGCGCGTACGACGTGCTCTCGGATCCCGAGAAGCGGAAGCAGTACGACCGCTTCGGCTCGCAGAACGGCCGCGGGCCCGGCCCGGGCGGGGTTAACTTCGAGGGCTTCGACTTCGCCGACCTGGGCGATCTGGGCGACATCTTCGGCGGGCTCTTCGGCGCCCGCGGGCGTGCGCAGCAGCAGCCGCGCGGGCAGCGCGGGAGCGACCTCGAGGTCGAGGTGCGGCTCTCGTTCGACGACGCGCTCAAGGGCGTCGAGACGACGATCCCGGTCGAGCTCGAGACCGCCTGCCGCGAGTGCAACGGCTCGGGCGCGAGGCCCGGGACCGCGCCGGTGCTCTGTCCCGAATGCCATGGCCGCGGCGTGATCTCGGAGAGCCAGGGCCTGTTCGCCCTCTCGCAGCCGTGCCCGCGCTGCCGCGGGAACGGCACCGTGATCGAGGAGCCGTGCCCGAACTGCCGCGGCACCGGCCGCGAGCGGCGCACCAAGCGCTACACGGTGAAGATCCCCGCGGGCGTCAAGGACGGCTCGAAGATCCGTCTGCGCGGCAAGGGCGAGGCGGGCTGGGGCGGCGCCGAGGCGGGCGACCTCTACGTCGTCACGCGCGTCGCGCCGTCGGACACCTACACCCGCCGCGGCGACGACCTCGTCGTCGAGGTGCCGGTCACCTACCCCGAGGCCACGCTCGGCGCCAAGGTGCAGGTGCCGACCCCGGACGGGCCGGTGACCGTGAAGGTCAAGCCGGGCACGGAGGACGGCACGCTGCTGCGTGTGAAGGGCAAGGGCGCGCCGAAGCTGAAGGGCTCCGGCCGCGGCAACGTCCTCGCGCGCGTGAAGCTGACGGTGCCGAAGAAGCTCTCGAAGGCCGAGCGCGAGGCGATCGAGGCGCTGCGCGAGGCGAGCGGATGAGAGTCGGGCTCGTCAGCTTCCTGAGCGGGCTGGCCCTCTACCTCGCTGCGGGGATCTCGCAGCTCGCGTACGACCAGCCGCGACCGGGCTGGATCAACCCGCTCTGGCTGGTGGCCACCCTGCTCGTCGTCGTCGGACTGTTCGTGCTGGTCGACAACGCCGTGCGCGTCCACCGGGGGCGAGTGTGATCGACGAGCGCCCGCGCTACATGATCTCCGTCGCAGCCGAGCTCGTCGGCATGCACCCGCAGACCCTGCGCATGTACGAGCAAAAGGGCCTCGTCCAGCCGCAGCGCACCGCCGGAAACACGCGTCTCTACTCGGAGGCCGACCTCGAGCGTCTGCGCCTGATCCAGCGGCTGACGGGTGAGCTCGGGCTCAACCTAAAGGGCGTCGAGGCCGTGCTCGGCCTCGAGGAGCAGCTGCAGCGGATGCAGTCACGGATGGAGCGCCTCGAGCGCGAGATGCGCGAGGCGGTCGCGCAGGTGCACAAGGAGTACCGCCGCGACCTCGTTCTCTACGACCAAACCCAACTACCGGAGCGAAAGTGGACTTCAACAAGCTGACACTCAAATCACAGGAAGCCGTCGCAGCCGCCCAGGAGCTGGCGCGGCGGATGGGCAACCCGGAGCTCTACCCAGAGCACCTGACCCTCGCGCTGCTCGACCAGGAGCTGCCGCAGCAGCTCGTGCCCGACCCCGCCGAGCTGCGCGCGCAGGCCGAGGCCGCGCTGCGCACGAAGCCTTCGACCCAGGGCGCGCAGCAGCAGCCGCAGGTGAGCGCGGCCGTCTCGCGTGTGCTCGACAAGGCCTTCGACGAGGCGAAGCGGATGGAGGACGAGTACGTCTCGACCGAGCACCTGCTGCTCGCGCTCGACGTCGTCCCGCATGACCAGCTCGAGGCGAAGATCGCCGCGGTGCGGGGCGGCCAGCGCGTCACCTCACAGGATCCGGAGGGGACCTACCAGGCGCTCGAGAAGTTCGGCCGCGACCTGACCGAGCTCGCCGAGAGCGGGAAGCTCGACCCGGTGATCGGCCGCGACGAGGAGATCCGCCGCGTGATCCAGGTGCTCTCGCGCCGCACGAAGAACAACCCGGTTCTGATCGGCGACCCCGGCGTCGGTAAGACCGCGATCGTCGAGGGGCTCGCACAGCGGATCGTCGCCGGCGACGTGCCCGAGGGCCTGAAGGGCAAGCGCGTCTGGGCGCTCGACATCGGCGCGATGCTGGCCGGCTCGAAGTACCGCGGCGAGTTCGAGGAGCGGCTCAAGGCCGTCCTCACCGAGGTCCAGAACGCAGCGGGCGAGCTGATCCTCTTCATCGACGAGCTGCACACGATCGTCGGCGCCGGTGCGGCCGAGGGTGCGGTCGACGCCGCGAACATGCTCAAGCCGATGCTGGCGCGCGGCGAGCTGCGCGCGATCGGCGCGACGACGCTCGACGAGTACCGCAAGCACATCGAGAAGGACGCCGCGCTCGAGCGGCGCTTCCAGCCGATCCTCGTCGGCGAGCCATCGGTGGCGGACACGATCGCGATCCTGCGCGGCCTGAAGGAGCGCTACGAGGCGCACCACGGCGTCCGCATCCGCGACGCGGCGCTGGTCGCGGCCGCGGTGCTCTCCGACCGTTACATCGCCGACCGCTTCCTCCCCGACAAGGCGATCGACCTCGTGGACGAGGCCGCGTCGCGGCTGCGAATGGAGATCGACTCCTCGCCGATCGAGCTCGACGAGGCCGACCGCCGTGTGCGGCAGCTCGAGATCGAACTCGCGGCGATGGCGAAGGAGTCGGCCGCCGTGCGCGAGCCGCTCGAGCGCGACCTCGCCGAGGCGCAAGAGCTGCGCAACGAGCTGGCCGCACGCTGGAACGTCGAGAAGGAGCAGCTCGAGCGGGTCAAGGAGATCACCCGGCGGATCGACGAGCTGCGGATGGAAGCCGAGCGCGCGGAGCGGAACGGCAACCTCGAGCGCGTCGCCGAGATCCGCTACGGCGAGCTGCCCGAGCTCGAGCGCGAGCTCGAGGCGCGCGGCGAGCCCGAGAACGCGATGGTCAAGGAGGAGGTCGACGAGGACGACGTCGGCGCGGTCGTCGCGCGCTGGACGGGCATCCCGGTCGACCGCCTGCTTGAAGGCGAGACCGAGAAGCTGATCCACATGGAGGACCGGCTGCACGAGCGCGTCGTCGGCCAGGACGAGGCCGTCGAGGCAGTCGCCAACGCCTTGCGCCGAGCCCGCTCCGGCCTCCAGGACCCGAATCGGCCGATCGGCTCGTTCGTCTTCCTCGGCCCGACCGGCGTCGGAAAGACCGAGCTCGCCCGCGCGCTCGCCGAGTTCATGTTCGACGACGAACGGGCGCTCGTCCGGCTCGACATGAGCGAGTACATGGAGAAGCACACGGTCTCGCGCCTCGTCGGCGCGCCGCCCGGCTACGTCGGCTACGACGAGGGCGGGCAGCTGACCGAGGCGGTGCGGCGGCGGCCCTACTCGGTCGTCCTGCTCGACGAGATCGAGAAGGCACATCCCGACGTCTTCAACGTGCTGCTGCAGATCCTCGACGACGGGCGCCTGACCGACGGCCAGGGCCGCACGGTCGACTTCCGCAACACGGTGCTGATCATGACCTCGAACGTCCGCTCGGCCGAAGCGCTGACCGAGATCTTCCGGCCGGAGTTCCTGAACCGGATCGACGAGATCGTCGAGTTCAAGCCACTCACGCAGGAGCAGATCGGCGAGATCGTCGAGCTGCAGCTGCGGCGCCTGGAGGCGAGGCTCGCCGAGCGCGGGTTGCGGCTCGAGCTGACCGGCGAGGCACGCGTCGTGCTCGCCGAGGCCGGCTGGGACCCGACCTACGGCGCGAGGCCGCTGAAGCGCGCGATCCAGCGCCTGCTCGAGAACCCGCTCGCGCTACGGCTGCTCGAGGGCGAGTTCACCGAGGGCGACACGGTCCGTGTCGACGTGAAGCACGGTGAGCTGGTGTTCGAGAAGGCGGCGCTCGCAGAGCCCGCAGTGACTTAGCTCGGCGTTCCGGTCAGCGTCCACGTGAAGCGCGTGAGCGTCCCCGAGGGGGCGACTCCGCCCGGGCGCACGCCGCGCCGGACGAACAGCGTCGGCACGCCCGCTCCTGCGGCAACGGCGAGGCGTGTGCGCCCGATGCCCTCGCTCCGCCAGCGCTCGGACAGGCCCACGACGAGCAGCTGCGCGTCCCGCGCCGCCTCGAGCACGCCATGCTCGCCCGCCGGCACAAGCATCGGTTCCGTCGTGATCCCGATCACCTGCTGGACGAGCAGCGAGGCCCGCGCGAGCAGCCGGCTCGCGTCGCGCCGTCCTTCCGAAGGGTCGGCCTCCGTCCCGAGGAGCCGTAGAGCCGTCCCGAGTGACTGGGCGAGCCAGGCCGCGGCCTCGATCGCCGACCAGTCGTGCTCCGCACCGCCGAACGGCGTGACAACCGGGCCGCTGCCCTGGCGGTGCCCGCCCGGTAGGAGGATCCCGACATCGCAGGGCGTCTGCGCGAGGATGGCCTCGAGGTCGGGTTCGAGCACCCCGGTCTCGAGGACCCGCGCCGGCGCGTCGACGAGGACGAAGTCGGCCGCCTGCTCCGTCGCCAGGCGCGCGGCCTCCTCGCCCGGGTGTGCGCTCGTATAAGCCGCGACGCGGGCCGACACGCCGGCTGTCGCAAGCGCCTCACGTCGCCTCGCGAGCTCTGCCTGCTGCTCGGCGAGGTCGTCACTGTCGCGAAGGAGCCGCACGAGGATCAGCTCGCGTTCCCGCTGGCGCGTAAGCGACGCGGCGATCTCCAGGAGGTCGTCCGCCCGCCGCTCTTCGCGAACGACCGCGACGATCGGTCCCGCGGCGGGGCTCGCCACAACCTCGCCGGGCGGCGCGAGCTCTGGGTCGTGGCGGAGCATTGCCCGCTCGAGCTCCTGGAGCGCTGGGCTCGGCTCGATCCCGAGCTCCTCGACGAAGGTCCGGCGGGCGTCGCGGTATGCCTCGAGCGCCTCGGCATGCCTCCCCGCCCCGTAGAGCGCGCGCATCAGCACCGCGCGAGGGCGTTCACGCAACGGATGCTCGCGAACGAGCGCCTCGACCTCACCGACGACGTCGGCGTGCCGGCCGCGCCCGAGATCGGCCTCGAGCCGGAGCTCGAGGGCGCGCACCCGCAGCTCCTCGAGCCGCGGGATCTCCGTCTGCGCGAACGGCTCGTCTGCCACGTCCGCGAGCGGCGAGCCGCGCCAGAGCGCGAGCGCCTCCCGGAGCAGCTCGGACGCGGCGTCCGGAGCCGCGCGCGCAGCCTCGCTCACGAGCCGTTCGAAGCGGAGCAGGTCGAGCTCGTTGGGCCCGACGCGCAGGGCGTACCCAGGTGGCTGCGTGACGATCGCGTCGGCGCCGAGCGACTTCCGTAGCTGCGACACGTGGTACTGCAGCGCGTTGGAGGCGTTCTGCGGTGGCTCCGCCGGCCACAGCTCGTCGATCAGCCGGTCGGCCGAGACGACTTCGTTCGCCCGCGTCAGGAGCAGCGCGAGCAGTGCACGCTGCCGCGACCCGCCGAGCGGCAGCACGCGCCCGTGCTCGACGACCTCCACGGGGCCAAGAATGCGGAATTCCACGTGCGCTCCGGGCGACGCTACCACGGTCGCTCAGCCCCTCCTCAGCGCTCGCTCAGCACCAGCCGCGAGGGTTGGCCCGTGTGACGGGGCGTCGTATGGTTGGAGCGAGGCAATTCGTGACCACGCGCACTAACATCCCGCAGGATTTCCTCGACTACCGGATCGAGGAGCCGATCGGCCAGGGCGGAATGGGCGTCGTCTACCTGGCCCACGACGTGCGACTGGGACGCAGGGTCGCGCTCAAGGTGATGGCGCCGTCGCTCGCGCGGGACGGCCGTTACCGCGCGAGCTTCGCCCGCGAGTCCGAGCTCGCGATGTCGCTCGAGCACCCAAACGTCGTTCCCATCCATGACGCCGGCGAAGCCGAAGGTCGGCTGTACCTGGCGATGCGGCGGGTCGAAGGCACGGACCTGCGCGCGCTCCTTCGGCGTGAGGGAGCGCTCGACCCGGCGCGGGCGCTGGCGATCGTCGCGCAGATCGCCCAGGCGCTCGACGCCGCGCACGCGAAGGGCCTCGTGCACCGGGACGTGAAGCCGTCGAACGTCCTGCTCGACGACAACGAGCACGTCTACCTCGCCGACTTCGGGCTGACACGCCGCCTGTCGGAGGTGGCGTCGCTGCAGGCGGAGGCGGCCACGCTCGGAACGCCGGCGTACCTCGCGCCCGAGCAGATCGAGGGCGGCGACGTCGACGGACGAGCGGACGTCTACTCGCTCGGCTGCCTGCTCTACGAGAGCCTGACTGGCGAGCCGCCGTTCCCGGGCGATTCCCGGCTTGAGGTCGCCTGGGCACACCTCGAACAGGAGCCGCCGGCCGCGTCCGAGCGCAGGCCGGAGCTGCCTGGCGCGGTGGACCCGGTGATCAGAACGGCGATGGCGAAGGACCCGACCGACCGGTACGCGACCTGCGCCCAGCTGGCGGCCGCGGCCGAGAACGCGCTGATGCCGCACGCTCGGCCCCGGCGCCGCTGGGCGCTCGCGGCGGCCGGGGTCGCGGCAGCGGCCGTCGCGGGGCTGCTCGTCGCGGTGCTGGGAAGGGGCGGCGCGGCTGCGGAGCCCCTCGTCCCGCGAGCGAACACGATTGTCCGGATCGACCCTCGGAGCAACGAGATCAACGACGTGATCGACGTTGGGAGCCGGCCCAACGACACCGCCGTCCACGGCGGGACGGTCTGGGCCTTCAACCTCGGCGACGACACGATCGTCGAGGTTGACCCACGAACGGATGAGGTTCGGCACACAACGCGTCTGCCCGTCGTCGCGACCGACATCGGCTTCGGGAACGGTCCGCTGCTGGCGGCTGACACGCGCGGCGCCTGGATGATCGGCTACGACCTCGACGACGGTCGGTCGCGGCTCGTCCGCGTGCTACGAGGCAGCCGTGGTATCCGCACCTACTCGTATGGGCTACAGCTGAACGCCGTCGCGGTAGCCGACGGCGCGACCTGGCTCGTCGGGAGGCGCGGGCAAACCGGCCTCGTACTTCGCGTCGACCCCGCAACCGGCCACGTTCTCGGCAGGCGGCCTCTCCCGTCGTGGATGCTCGGGTCCGAGGGGCAGGGGCTGGCCGTCGGCGGCGGCTTCGTCTGGGTCACGAATGCGAGCTCGGCCAAGGTCTACCGGCTCGACTTCCGGACGGGGAAGGCCCGGACCGCGAAGTTCGGAAGCTTCGTCTCCCGGCCGGCGTTCGGCTTCGGACGGCTGTGGCTCTGCTCCTGGGATGGGGAGCACGGCCTGATGGTTCGCGTCGATCCCCGGACGCTTCGCAACGAGCTCGAGCGCGACGCACTTCCGGCCGAGGAAGGCCACTTCGCCGTCGGGTTCGGATCGCTGTGGCGCCACGACATCCCCAGCGGCACGGTGATGCGCTTCAGCCCGCAAACCGGGGACCCCGACGGCCTCATTCCGGTGCTGAAGAAACGCACCGGCGCGGCGCCTCTCTACGTCTCGTCGATCTCCGCCGGCGCGGGCGGCGTCTGGGTCAGCATCACCGACTCCTAGCGCGCTCAGCGACTCCTCAGGGACTCCTCAGCCGTCCGCGCGAGGCTCGACGCGTGATCGGGACACCCGAAGGAGGAACCATGAAGAGATCACTACTCGCGGTGGGGCTCGTGACGCTGGCGGCGGTCGCTGCGTCGATGGCTGCCCTGGCGTCCGCAGGCGAGTTCTCGTCCTGGGCGCCGGCGGTCCGGGTCGAGTCGATTCCGGGGACGGATCCGTCGTTCAACGGCGCGGCGCTTGACGGCTGCCCATTCGTTTCGCGTGACGGGAAGCGCTTCTACATGGCGTCGAACCGGCCGGGCGGACTCGGCGGGATCGACATCTGGGTCGCCACGCGGGACAGCGTCGACGAGCCGTGGGGCGCGCCGGCGAATGTCGGCGCCCCGGTGAACTCCGCGGCGAACGACTTCTGTCCGACGATCGCCCGCGACGGGCACCTGTTCTACTTCGTCAGCAACCGTCCGGGCGGATGCGGCGGGGACGATGTCTACACGACAAGGCTCCGCCCAGACGGGTGGGACCCGGTCGCGAACCTCGGCTGCGACGTGAACAGCGCGGCAAACGAGGCGAGCCCGATGCCGCTGCCCGAGCGCGGAGCGGGCCCGGTGCTCTACTTCTCGAGCACGCGTCCGGGCGGCTTCTCGGCCGAGGCCCCAGGTGCGACCGCCGGCGACAGCGACCTGTACGTCAGCTCGTCGCACGGTGGGACGTTCGCCGCTGCCGAGCTGGTGGTGGGGGCAAACAGCGCGGCCGAGGACGGCCAGCCCAACGTCCGCCGTGACGGCCTGGAGCTGTTCTTCTTCAGCACGCGGCCGGGAACGCTCGGGATGGCGGATCTCTACTCGGCCACCCGCTCGAGCGGCTCCGATCCGTGGTCAACCCCGGTCAACCTCGGGCCGGGCGTGAACAGCGCTGCCGCAGAGACACGCCCGTCCCTCTCGTGGGACGGGACGACGCTCTACTTCGGCTCCACGAAGCCCGGCGGCGAAGGTTCGAGCGACCACTACGTCACGACGCGCGAGCGGCTGAACGGCAACTGAGCTCACTAGCGTGAAGCGCAGCGGGGCCGGGACGACGCCGGCCCCGCTACGGTTGCGCCGTGGCGAGGAGGAGTCGACCCGAGCAGCCGCTGCCGCCCGCGCTGCCGCCGGAGACACGGCCGGTCGGCCAGTTGGTCGCCGAGTCGATCAAGCTCTATGGCCGGCGGTTCTGGCCCTCACTGGCGCTCGGCCTGCCGATTGGCATCTTTGGCGCGGTCGCGCGTGCGTTCGACGGCTGGACGTACGCGATCTTCAGCGTCACGGTCGGGGCGCTGCTGCTGACGCTGACCTACGTCGGCGCCGCGGTGATCGCCGCCGAGCGGCCGATCCCCAGGCGCCGGCTGTTGGTCGCGTTCGCGGCGGGCATCGTCGTGTTCTTGCCGTTCCCGGTGCTCGTGCTGCTCTACATCCTCCCGGCGGTCGCGTGGCTCGCGCTCGTCGGGCTCGCAGTGCCCGCAGCAGTGATCGAGGGAACCGGCTTTGTCGCCTCACTCAAGCGTGGCTTCCAGCTCGGGCGCGCCGACTACGTCCACTCGCTCGGCACGATGGCAGCGCTCGGGATCCTGTTCTACCTCTCGACGCGGGTGCTCGCGGTCGCGCTCAACGCGGGCAGCGGCCAGGCGGCCGAGATTGCGCGGCCGCTCTCCGAAGGCGTGCTCTGGCCGATCGTCGTGCTGGGCGCGAGCCTCCTCTACTTCGACCAGGCCGCCCGAGTAGAGTCGGGCCGTCCGCGATCGAGGAGGAGCCGCGATGCCGACCTACATCATGCTCTCGAGCCTGACCGCTCAGGGCGTCCAGACCCTGAAGGCGAACCCCGACCGGCTGCGGGAGGTCAACCGTGACGTCGAGGAGCTCGGTGCGAAGGTCATCCACCAGTGGGCGACGCTCGGGCCGTTCGACTTCGTGAACGTGGTCGAGGCGCCTGACCCCGAGACGATCGCCCGCATTTCGGTGGCGCTCGGCGCCCGCGGCAGCGCGAAGCTGCAGACGCTGTCGGCGTTCTCGATCGACGACTTTCTTTCCTCGCTCGCTAAGTAGCCGCGACGGCGACCTGCGCCGCGAGGCGCGCGTTGGCGACGATCAGCTCGCGGTTCACCTCGAGCGTGCGGCCGTCGCTGTGCTCGTGCAGGAAGGAGAGGACGAACGGCGTCACGGCCTGGCCGTGGATGCCCTGCGTCGCGGCCGCGGCCAGCGCTTCCTCGATCAGCGGCTCGACCTCGACGCCGTCGTCGGGATCGCGCGCGAGCAGGAGCGCGGCGCCGCCGAGCTGCCAGTGCGCTTCTGCCGTGCGTGCCGCCTGCGCGGCGTCGTCCACGCGCGCAGAGACCGGCGGCCCCCCGCCGGCGCTGTAGAAGAGCGGCAGCTCGGCGGTGCGGTAGCCGAGCACCGGCACGCCCAATGTCTCCAGCAACTCGGCGGTCGCGGGAACGTCGAGCAGCGACTTGACCCCGGAGGAGACGACGAGCGCCGGCGTGCGCGCGAGCTGCGCCAGGTCGGCGGAGACGTCGGGACGCTCCGCGAAGCCGCGGTGGACTCCCCCGATTCCGCCGGTGCCCATGAACCTGATGCCCGCGAGGCGCGCGGCCGCAAGCGTGCCGCCGACGGTCGTCGCGCCGAGCTCGCCGCTCACCACACAGGCGGCGAGATCGCGCGGGCCGGCTTTGCGCGCGCCGGCTCCCGCCTCGCCGAAGCGCTCGAGCTCGTGGGCGTCGAGCCCGACGACCACCTGGCCGTCGAGCACACCGACCGTTGCGGCCATGGCCCCTTCGGCCCTGACCGCCGCCTCCGCGGCACGACCCACCTCCACCCCCACCCCGGGAGGGAAACCGTGTGCGACGAGCGTAGTCTCGAGCGCGACGACCGGAGCGCCCTCGTGGAGGGCTTGTTGCACTTCCGGCGCGATTCGGAGCACCTCGGTCACACGGGCACCGCCCCGAGCTGGCCGACGCAGCGGGCAGCCGCCTCCAGACCGAGCTCGATCCCGCCTACGAGGAAGCCGGCCGCCAGCGCGTCGCCGGCGCCCGTCGTGTCCACGACCTCCGCGTCGAGCGGCGGGAACTCCTCGATGCCCTCGGGAGAGCGAACCTCGACGCCGCGCGAGCCGCGCTTGACCACCGCCGTCTCGGCCAGCGCGTAGGCGCCGCCGACCATCTCCCACTCTGGCTCGTTGGCAAAGACGACGTCGGGCGCGGCCGCGTCCAGGTTCGCGCGGAAGCGCTTCGGCCCGTAGGCGCGGATCGCGCTCCACGAGGAGAGGTCGACCGCCACTCGTGCCTCGCGCGCCCGGGCCAGCCGCGCCGCGATCAGTCCCGCTTCCGCGATCGGCTCGGCCAGCAGCGCGTAGCCGGAGAGATGCAGCCACGAGCAGCCCTCGAACCACGCAGGCTCGAGCTCGTCCGCGCGCAACTCGACGGAGACGCCGCGGTCGGTTGCCATCGAGCGCTCGCCGTCCGGCGAGACGAGCGCGACCACCGTCCCGGTCGTTCCGGCGACGACCGGGCCGACGAGCTCGACCCCGTGGCGCTCGAGCAGCGTTCGCGCGAGCGCGCCGGCCGCGTCGTCGGCCTGCTTCGCCACGCAACGGGCGCCCTCGCCCAGTTCGGCGACCCACGCCGCCACGTTCGCCGCCTGGCCGCCGGTGGCGAGCCGGGTCTCGACCGGGCTGTCGGCGCCGGGCGCGAGCGGCTCGGAGGTCCGCACGATCACGTCGAGGAGCACATCGCCGAGAGTGCAGATCACGGGGGCAACCGTACAATCGCCGCGTGGATCGGGAGTCACAGTCGGCCCGCCTGCGCTCGTTCGTGATCGGCGGGCTGCTCGGCGCCTCAGCCGCGCTCGCCGCCGCGCGCCGCAGACGCCGTCCGCGTCGCTCGGTCCAGCCGGGCCTTGCCGCCTTCGAGGACGCACCCTGCTACCGAGAGACCCTGGAGCGCGAGAGCGGCCGCAGCCAGTCGCCCAACTATCCTTAGATCCATGCCGATCTACGAGTACCGGTGCCCGAACGGGCATGTGTTCGAGTTGTTCCAGAAGATCGGCGACGCGGCGCCCGAAAAATGTGAGGTCTGTGGCGAGGGGCCGCTCGAGCGCGTGCTCTACCCGGTCGCCGTGCACTTCAAGGGCTCGGGCTTCTACACGACCGACTACGGCCGCGGTTCGGGCAAGAAGCCGGACTCCAAGGACGGCGACTCCCCGTCGTCCGAGCCCGCCAAGCCCAAGGAAGAGAAGAAGAAGGCCGCGGAGGCCTAGCGGCTCAGGCAGCCCGGCGGATACGTGTCGCCGGACGGCGCGGGCGGCTGTGGCGCCGACTTGCCGAGCACCATCAGGATCACCTTCGCGTTGTCCTCGCTCGGGGTGATGTCGCCGCCGGTCGAGGTGCCGCCGAGGCGGCAGTGGAGCGTGCGACCGGCGCGGAACTTCGCCCAGCCGAGCCCGGCGAAGTCGTTCGCAGAAAGGTCGGTCGCGAGCGGCTTCGTCAGGTCTTTGCCGTCGAAGGGCAGCCGCATGAACGTCGAGAAGCTGGCGAGCTTGCTCATCAGCGCCTGCAGCACCTGCTGGTTGCGCTCGCCGCGGGTGATGTCGCTCTCGGCCGGGTTGAGCGCGTTCTTGCGCACGCGCGAATAGATCAGCGCCCGCTGGCCGCTCATGTGCTGCTTGCCCGGGAAGAACCGCCAGCCGGGCCAGCGCGCGCAGCGGGCCTCGGTCTTGTACGGGCAGTCGAACTTCGACTGGATCTTCTCCGGGACGACGATGTCGATCCCGCCGACCGCGTCGATCAGGTCTTTGAACTCGGCGAAGTTGACGACGACGATGTGGTTGATCGGGATGTCGGTGTAGGCCGAGACCGTGCGCGCGGCGAGGCGCGGGCCGCCGACCTGGAACGCCGTGTTGATCTTCGCGCCGCCGTAGCCGGGGATCTCGACGCGCAGGTCGCGCGGGATCGAGAGGTAGTAGAGCCGGTGGTGCGGCGGGTCGGTGCGCAGCAGCGTGATCGAGTCGGAGTGCCGGTCGCCGGCCCGCGCGGCCGCGAGTGAGTGATCGGTGCCGAGCAGCAGAATCGCGGTCGGGGTCGAGAGCAGGCTGCCCTGGTCGGGCGCCAGCGCACGCCGCGCGTTCTGCGGCAGCCGCTTGTTCGCCTCCGAGACGCCGCTGCGGAAGACGAGGTAGCCGATCACGCTCCAGGCGAGGAAGAAGGCGACGATCACCACCAGCGCGATCGTCAGCTCGCGGCCCCAGCGAATCTGGCGCGGGCGGCGGGCCGCTGTCTTCGCACCCGGCCCGCGGTAGTTGCTGCGTCCGTCGCGCTCGGCCTTCGTCCGCGGCGGCGACTTCTCGGGCCGTCCGACGGTCGGCACCCGGCCCTTCTGACGCCCGCCCCGGTAGACGCGGTAGGGCTTCTCTCCGCCGGGCGTCGACATCCGGCGGCGTATGGTACCCGCGCGGTTTTGGAGCAGTCGCGGGTCATCGGGGTGGACGTCGGCGGGACGAAAATCCTCGCCGCGGTCGTCTCGCGCGACGGCTCGCTGGGCGCGCGTCTCGAGCGTCCGAGCGACCATTCCTCGCAAGACGCGCTGCTCGCGGAGCTTGACTCGCTCGTCGAGGAGCTGCTGCGGCTCGAGCCGGATGCGCAGGCGCTGGGCTTCGGCGTTCCCTCGAGGATCGACCAGCGCGCGGGCCGTGCGCTCAAGTCGGTGAACATCCCGCTCGAGGGCATCGACCTGCGTGACCGGATGCGGGAGCGTCACGGCCTGCCGGTGGAACTCGACAACGACGCCAACGCCGCGGCGATCGCCGAGTGGCAGGCCGGAGCGGCACGCGGTGCGCGCGACGTCGTGATGCTGACCCTCGGGACGGGCGTCGGCGGCGGCCTGATCCTCGACGGCAAGCCATATCGCGGCGCGACCGGCAGCGGCGCCGAGCTCGGTCACATCGTGCTCCAGCCCGGCGGCCCGCCCTGCGGCTGTGGCGGATTCGGGCATCTCGAGTCCTTCGCCGCGGGCCCGGCGGCCGACCGCGTCGCTCGCTCGCTCTACGGGGACGGCTCGAACGCGCACGACCTCGTCACCCGCGCCAGGGCGGACCAGCCCGAGGCGGTCGAGGCGCTGGCCGGCGTGGGCCGCTACCTCGGCGCCGGGATCGCGAGCTTCGTCAACGTCTTCGAGCCCGAGGTGGTCGTCGTCGGCGGTGGCTTCGGCGCGGCAGGCGAGCTGCTGTTGGCGCCTGCCCGTGAGGTTGTCGCGGTCGAGGGGCTCGAGCCTGCGCGTGACAACGTGCGGATCGTCGAAGCCGAGCTCGGAGTCAAGGCTGGCGTGATCGGGGCCGGGATGGTCGCGTTCGAGGCGCTCGGCGCGGCGAGCTAGTGCCGCTCGCGGTCTGCGCGACGCCGATCGGAAACCTCGAGGACGTGACCTTGCGCGTCCTGCGCGAGCTCGCCGAGGCCGATGTCGTGCTTGCCGAGGACACGCGGCATACGCGTGGCCTACTGGAGCGGCACGGGATCCGCGCGCGGCTGCTCTCCTACCACGAGCACAACGAGGCGAAGCGGACCGCGGAGCTGCTCCCGCGCCTGCAGGTCGGTGAGCGCGTGGCGCTGGTCAGCGACGCCGGCCTGCCGGGGATCAGCGACCCGGGCGCGCGGCTCGTCGCGGCCGCGTTGAAGGCCGGCGTCCCGGTGACGGTGCTGCCGGGCCCCTCGGCCGTCGAGACGGCGCTGGTCGCGAGCGGGCTCGTCGGCGAGCGGTACCAGTTCATTGGCTACCTGCCCCGCGGCGAGCGGGCGCTGACCGAGCTCGGGGAGGAGCTGGCGGCCTGGCAATGGCCCGCGGTCGCGTTCGAGTCGCCGCAGCGGTTGCCGCGCTCCCTGGCGGCCCTCGCGCGCGTGGTCCCGAACCGGCCCTGCGCAGTTTGCCGTGAGCTGACGAAGCGCCACGAGGAGGTCGCGCTGGCGACGGTTGCTGAGCTGGCGGAGCGCTTCGGCGAGCCGGTACGTGGTGAGGTGACGCTCGTGCTCGGCGCGGCGCCGCCGGTCGAGCCTTCTGGCGAGGAGGCGGCAGCGGCGGTCGCCGAGCTGGTCGAGACGGGCGTGCCACGGCGGCAGGCCGCCGAGCTCGTCGCGCGGTTGACCGGAGCCTCGCGCAACGCGCTCTATCGCGGCTCGCTGTAATCCGATTTGACAACGTCCGGGCCGGCCTGGTACCTTGAGGTCGGTTTGCAGAACAGACAACACCGATCGGCTTTCACCCGGCTCGTGGCCATCGCGGTGCTCCTGGCGCTCGCAACGCCCGCCGCGGCCGGCGCCTGGACGTGGCCAGTTGCTGGGCCGGTGCTGCAGGGGTTTGCCTTCGACGAGGAGAACCCGCTCGTCCCCGGCCAGCATCGCGGGATCGACATCCAGGGCACGGTCGGCGACCCGGTACTCGCGCCGGTCGCGGGGACGGTGACGTTCGCCGGACGGGTCGCGGCGAATGGGCTCACGATCACGATCCAGACGGCGGACTACGCCGTCACGCTTTTGCATCTCGGCTCGTTTCTGGTCGGCGCGGGGGCGGTCGTGGCCGAGGGCCAGCGGGTCGCGATCGTCGGCACGAGCGGGGTGGCGGCCCACCCGGTCGCGTACGTGCAGCTCGGGATCCGGCTCAGCAGCGATCCTCAGGGTTACCTCGATCCGCTCGGCTTCTTGCCGCCGGTTGCAGCGCCCACGCCCGTGCCGAGCGAGCCGCCTACACCAACATCAGCACCAGTGCCGGCACCGTCGCCTGCGCCAGCCCCGCCGACCGCGCCTGTGGCGCCCTCACTCCGGATCGTCAAGCCGGGCGACGCGCCGGAGCCGCGGCCCGTGGTCGAGCTCCCGCCGCCCGCCCCGGCTTTCGGTCCGCGGCCGGGCGCTCCGGTCCGCGAGTCTCGGCCCGCTGTCCGCCCCGCGAGTGACCGCCCGACGGTCTCGGCCCCATCGGTGCCCACGCCGGTCGAGGCCGATCCAGCGCCAGCCGGCGCGGCGGCCGCGCCCGTAAACCGACCCATACCCGCGCCGTCCGCCGGGCCGTGGCTTCGTGCGCATGACTCCGAGCCGGTCGTCGAACGCGCCGAGCCGAGTGGGCGACCGTTCCCCTGGAAGCTGCTTGCTGCCGCGTCGTCGCTCCTGGCCGCAGCCGCGCTCGCCGCCCGTGGCCGGCGCAAGGTCGCTCGTATCATTGAGGGCGATGCGCTACTACCTGACGACACCCATCTACTACGTCAACGCGAGCCCGCACATCGGGCACGCGTACACGACGATCGCGGCCGACGTCCTCGTCCGGCACCACCGGCAGCGCGGCGACGAGACCTTCTTCCTCACGGGCACTGACGAGCACGCCTCGAAGGTGTACCGCGTCGCGGAGGAGCGGGGGCTCGACCCGAAGGCGTACGTCGACGACATCGTCGAGAAGTACTGGCGTGAGCTACCCAAGCGCGTCGACGCCGAGCCCGACTTCTTCATCCGCACGACCGACGAGGGGCACAAGCGCTTCGTGCAGGAGTTCCTGCAGCGCATCTACGACAACGGCGACATCTACCAGGACGTCTACTCGGGGCTCTACTGCGTGCAGTGCGAGGAGTTCAAGTCGGAGTCCGAGCTCGTTGACGGCCTGTGCGTCGACCATGGCATCCCGCCCGAGCGAATCGAGGAGACGAACTGGTTCTTCCGCCTCTCCGCCTACCAGCAGAAGCTGCTCGCGCTCTACGACGAGCGGCCCGATTTCGTCCTGCCGAGCCACCGCTACAACGAGGCGCGCAGCTTCATCGAGGGCGGCCTGCAGGACTTCAGCGTCAGTCGCGCCGGTCAGCCGTGGGGCGTGCCGATCCCTTGGGACGAAGGGCAGGTCACCTATGTCTGGGTAGACGCGCTGATCAACTACCTGAGCGCGCTCACCTACGCGCGAGACGGAGAGGACCTGCGCGAGAAGTTCTGGCCGCACGCCCACCACCTGCTCGGCAAGGACATCCTCCGCTTCCACTGCGTCTTCTGGCCCGCGCTCCTGCTCGCAGCCGGCTACGAGGTGCCGCAGCAGCTGTTCGTCCACGGCTACTTGCTGCTCGACGATCGCAAGATCTCGAAGTCCCTCGGCAACGTGATCGACCCGCTCGACCTGATAGACGTCTACGGCTCGGACGCGGTCCGGTTCTGGGCGTTGAGGTCGGTGTCGTTCGGCCAGGACGGCAGCGCCTCGGTCGAGGCCTTGCACGAGCGCTACGAGCGGGAGCTCGGCAACGACCTCGGCAACCTCGTCTCCCGGACGACGGCGATGGTCGCCCGCTACCGCGACGGGCGTGTTGTGCCCGGACAACCGAACGAGGAGCTGACAGCCGCGCTCGACGGCCTGCGGGCGAAACTCGTGGAGCGCTTCGACGCCTGGGACCTGACCGGCGCGCTCGAGGAGATCTGGGAGCTCGTGCGCTGGCTCAACCGCCACGTCGAGAACACGGCCCCGTGGCAGCTCGCCAAGGACGACGCCCGAGCCGATGAGCTCGACGCGGTCCTCTACGACCTCGTCGATGGCGTCCGCGCAGTGGCGGTAGCGCTCTCCCCCTACCTGCCACGAACCGCGCCGCAGATTCTCCAGGCGCTTGAGCAGCCGGTCGAGCTCGAGCTCGAGCGGATCGCCTACGGGCTGACGCCGGAGACCGACGGGATCGCCGCAGCCGTACCGCTCTTCCCGCGGGTCGACCAGCCGACCGCCGCGGCGTGATCGACACCCACGCGCACCTCGACGCGTGCGCTGAGCCGGCGGACGAGCTCGTCGCGCGGGCGCGCGAAGCCGGCGTCGAGCGGATTGTGTCGGTCGGCTCGGGCCTCGATTCCTGCCGCGAGACGCTCGTGATCGCAAGGCGGCATGACGGCGTCTTCGCAGCGCTCGGAATCCATCCGCACCAGGCCGCGGAGCCCGACGCGAACCGGCTCGACGAGCTGCGGGAGCTGCTCGCCGATGAGCGAGCGGTCGCCGTCGGCGAGACCGGCCTCGACTTCTACCGCGACTACGCGCCACGCGACCGCCAGCGCGAGCTCTTCGAGCGCCAGCTGGAGCTGGCCGAAGAGCTCCGCAAGCCAGTCGTCGTCCACACTCGCGCGGCTTCCGAGGAGACCGCCGCCGCGCTGGAGCCGTTTTCGGGCACCGTCGTGCTGCACTGCTTCTCGGCGCCTGAGCTCCTGCCGGTCGCGCTCGAGCGCGGCTATTACCTCTCCTTCGCCGGCAACGTCACTTACCCGAAGGCCGAGGAGCTGCGCGAGGTCGCATGCGCCGTTCCAGGCGAGCGGTTGCTCGCCGAGACCGACAGCCCCTACCTCTCGCCGCAGCCCAGGCGCGGCCGGCCGAATGAGCCCGCAAACGTCGTCCACACGATCGCTGCGCTCGCGGAGTCGCGAGGCGAGGACGCAACCGAGCTCGCCGCCCGGCTCGACGCCAACGCAAGCGCAGCGTTCGGGCTCGCATGAGCCGACCCGCTGCGAAGAAGGAGCTCGGCCAGCACTTCCTGGTCGACGAGAACCTGCTCGGCGTGATCGGCCGGCTTGCCGAGCTCGGCCCCGAGGACGTCGTGCTGGAGGTCGGGCCGGGCCTCGGGGTGCTCACGACCTACCTCGCCGACCGTGCAGCGCACGTAGACGCCGTCGAGCTCGACCGCTCGCTCGAGCCGCGCCTGCGCGAGGCACTCGGTGGCCGCCAGAACGTCGAGCTCCACTTCGGCGACGCGCTCCGGCTCGACCTTGCGAGCCTCGAGCCGACGCCGACGAAGCTCGTCTCGAACCTGCCCTACAACATCGCCACGCCGCTGATCGCGGAGAGCCTCGACGGGCTGCCGGGCCTCGAGCTCTGGTGCGTGATGGTGCAGCGCGAGGTCGCCGACCGCTTCTTCGCACAGCCCTCGACGAAGGCCTACGGCGCGGTCTCGGTGCTCGTCCAGCTCGCTGCGGAGCGGACCGGCTTTCACCCGGTTTCGCGCACGGTCTTCCGGCCGCGGCCGAACGTGGACTCGGCCCTCGTCGCCTTTCGCCGTCGCGAGCTGCCGCCCGACTTCGCGCGCGTGAAACAACTCGTGACGGCCGCGTTCGCCCACCGGCGCAAGCTGCTCGCAAACTCGCTCGAGCTCGCCGGCTTCGCAACGCGCGACGAGGCAACCGAGGCGCTGCGCGCGATCGCCCGTGGCCCCGCCGTCCGGGCCGAGGAGCTCGCGCCGCCCGAGTTCGTCGCGCTCGCGGAAGCGCTGGCCGCGTGAACCGCGCGCCCGCGCCCGCAAAGCTGAACCTGGCACTCGTCGTCGGGCCGCTTCGCGAAGACGGCCGGCACGAAGTCGCGACCGTCCTCCAGCGGATCGACCTGGCCGACCGCGTCTCGATCGAGCCGGCGGCCGAGCTCCGGGTCGAGGGCTTCGCCGAGGACACGCTCGTCCGTGCCGCGCTCGAGCGGCTGGCCGAGGCTGCGAACAGGGAGCCGCGCTGGCACGCGCGGATCTGGAAGCACGTCCCCGTCGCGGCCGGCCTCGGCGGCGGCAGCTCCGACGCTGCGACCGCGCTCAGGCTCGCCAACGAGACCCTCGCCCAGCCGCTCTCGCCGGAGTGCCTGCACGGGCTCGCGGCCGGGCTCGGCGCCGACGTCCCCTTCTTCCTCACGTCAGGCCCGCAGCTAGGCACCGGCATCGGCACCGAGCTCGGGCGGCTGGAGCTGCCACAGGATTACTGGGTTGTGCTGCTGCTGCCGCACGACCAGCGCAAGCCGTCGACGGCCGACGTCTACGCCGACTTCGACCGTCGCGACGGCGCAGCCGGCTTCGAGGAACGGCGGGTGCGCCTGCGCGACGACGCTGGCCCAGGCGAAGCGCCCGCGCGATCTGGCAGAACTGCCGCCGAACGACCTCGCCGCGTCGCCGCATGCGGAACGGTTGCTCGAGCTCGGCGCCTTCCGCGCCGACGTCAGCGGGGCCGGACCGGCCGTCTACGGACTCTTCCTGCACCGCGCGCAGGCCGCGGCCGCCGAGCGCGATCTGCGGGCCCTCGGGCGCACCTGGGTCACCGTTCCCACTTGGTACGGTTGAGCACGATGAGCGCCAACGAATCGCTCGAGCAGCGAGCCACGGTCGAACACGGAACGACGCGTCTCGGCCGCTGGCTGCAGCACCGGCGGATCCGGATCACGCTCTGGATCGCGGTGCTCGAGGGCATCGTCGTCGCGTTCGCCCACGATCTCTCCCGCTGGACGGTGATCGCGCTCGCGATCCCGATCCTGGCGCTCTACCTCTTCTGGGGCCGGAACGCCCGGTCGCACACCGCCAGGCAGGTGCTCTGGATCGCGGGCGCCTCGCAGGCCCTCGCGGTCGTGGTCGTGATCCTGGCCTTCATCCTCAACTGGCTCGCGCTGCTGCTCGCCGCCATCTTCGCGGCGATCGCACTCCTGTTCCTCTTCTCGGACCGAGGCTAAGCTTGCGCCGCGATGGGCCGTAGCCAAGCGGTAAGGCAGCGGGTTTTGGTCCCGCGATCCCAGGTTCGAATCCTGGCGGCCCAGTCAGCTTGGTAACCGTGCCGAAGCTCGCGGCCGTCATCTTGGCAGCCGGACTGGGAACGCGGATGCATTCGGCTAGGCCGAAGCATCTACACCCGCTGCTCGGACGGCGGCTCGCCGACTGGGTGATCGAGGCCGTGCGGGCGCTCGGACCCGAGCCGCTCGTGGTCGTCACTTCGCCCGACGCGCGCGAGGCCTTCGAAGGCGAGACAGTCGCCGTGCAGGAGACGCCGCGCGGAACCGGCGACGCCACCGCCGCGGCCCGCGCCAGCCTCGAAGGCTTCGACGGCGACGTGCTCGTCGTGACCGGCGACGCGGCGACGATCACGAGCGAGCTCCTGGCCGCGCTGCTCGAGACGCACCGCTCCGCCGGCGCCGCCGCGACGGTGCTCTCCTTCGAGCCGCCCGACCCGGGCGCCTACGGCCGCATCGTCCGGAACGGCGGCGGCGCGCTGCAGGCGATCGTCGAAGCGCGCGACGCGAACGAGCAGGAGCTCGAGATCCGAGAGGTCAACTCCTCGATCTACGTCTTCGAGGCCGCCAAGCTTTGGCCGGCGCTCGAACGCCTGACCCCGCAGAACGTGCAGGGCGAGCTCTACCTGACCGACACCGTGCGCGACCTTGTCGCGGCCGGGGAGCGCGTCGCCGTGCACATGGCCGACGACCCAACCGAGGCGGAGGGCGTCAACACGCGCGCCGAGCTCGCAGCGGCCGCGGCCGTGCTGCGCGACCGGATCAACCACTACCACATGCTGGCCGGTGCGACGATCGTCGACCCGGCGACGACCTGGATCGACCCGACCGTCGCGCTGGAGCCCGATTGCACGATCCAGCCCTTCACGGTACTGCGCGGCGGTACGCGCGTCGCTGCTGGCGCCGACGTCGGCCCGCACGTGGTCGCCGTCGACGCGGAGATCGGCTCCGACACACTGGTCGGCCCCTTCTGTTACCTTCGCCCCGGAACGGTGCTGGAGACGGGCGCGAAGGCAGGCGCGTTCGTGGAAATCAAGAACTCGCGCATCGGGGAACGAACGAAGGTGCCCCACCAGTCGTACATCGGAGACGCGGAGATCGGGGCGGACACGAACATCGCGGCGGGCAACATCACCGTCAACTACCCTCATCAGCCCGGCGAGCCGAAAGGCCGGACGACGATCGGGCGCAACGTCAGGACCGGCGTCCACAATGCGTTCGTCGCGCCCGTGGAGATCGGCGACGACGCGTGGATCGGCGCGGGCTCGGTGATCACCGAGGACGTGCCGCCCGAGTCGCTCGCGGTCGGGCGGGCGCGGCAGGAGAACAAGGAAGGCTACGTGCGACGAAAGCGGGAGCAGGAGGATGAGTGAGGCGACGTTGCCGGGGCTCGAGACCGTCGAGCCCGTGCTGCCGATGAGCGAGCGCACGCCCTGGATCGAGCGCGGCCCGCAGAAGCGGCTGATGCTCTTCTCCGGCCGCTCGAACCCTGAGCTGGCCGAGCAGATCGCCGAGAAGCTCGGCGTGCATCTCGGCGACGTCAAGCTGAAGACCTTCGCCAACGGCGAGACCTACGTGCGCTACCGCGACTCGATCCGCGGCGGCGACGTCTTCATCGTCCAGTCGGGCAATCAGCCGGTGAACGACCACCTGGTCGAGCTGCTGATCATGATCCAGGCGGCGAAGCTCGCTTCGGCCAAGCGGATCACGGCCGTGATCCCCTGGTTCCCGTACTCGCGCCAGGACAAGAAGTCGGCCCCGCGTGAGCCGATCACCGCCAAGCTGGTCGCCGACGCGCTGGAGAGCGCCGGCGCCGACCGTGTGGTGACGATGGACCTGCACGCGGGCCAGATCCAGGGGTTCTTCTCGATTCCCGTCGAC
This sequence comes from uncultured Actinomycetes bacterium, assembly GCA_963772975.1. Taxonomy (GTDB): domain Bacteria; phylum Actinomycetota; class Thermoleophilia; order Gaiellales; family Gaiellaceae; genus AC-32. The sequence goes on along the minus strand of CAVYZH010000005.1, from coordinate 147,454 downwards.
CACATGACCGCGCTGCAGCTCTTCGCCCAGTACTTCCGCGACAAGGGGCTGCAGGGCGAAGGCATCGTCGCCGTCTCGCCCGACCCGGGCCGGGCCAAGATGGCGCGCCGCTTCGGCCAGATGCTCGAGGGCGACCTCGCGATCCTGAACAAGACGCGCCCTGGTCACGACGAGGCCTCGGTGACGGAGGTGATCGGCCGGGTCGAGGGCAAGGTCGCGATCATGAGCGACGACATCGTCGTCACCGGCGGCACCCTGATCGCGGGCGCCGAGGCGCTGCTCGAGGCCGGCGCAACCGAGGTCTATGCCTGCGCCACGCACGGCCTCTTCCCCGGCAATGCGTTCGAGAAGCTCGCGGCCAGCAAGATCAAGCACATCACGGTGACCAACACCGTTCCGATCGACCCGGTCAACCGGCCGGCAAAGATCGACGTGCTGCCCGTCTCGGGCCTGCTGGCGGAGACGATCTTGAACGTCTTCGCCGACGACTCGGTCTCCGCCATCTTCGCCGGCGAGAACCAGCTCTTCTAGAAACGGCGCGTAACCATGCGGGTTTGCGGCTCGTTTTGCTAACCCGCTGCTAACGGTCACCACCGCTGAAGGACGGAGTCGTATGATCCCACGCCGGATCGTCATTTCGGCTGCTCGCCCAGCCAGAATCCGAGAGGAGACTTCCCCCGTGGCCATGATGTTGATGCACATAGTGGTTGACGACTACGACTCATGGAAGCCGCTCTTCGACTCCGACCCCGCCGGTCGAAAGCAGAGCGCAACAGGGCACACCATCTCGCGGAGCGTCGATGACCCGAACGTCATCTTCATCCGCACCGATTTCCCGTCAGTCGAGGAGGCGAAGACCTTTCGCCAGGCGTTGATCGACTCAGGCGTGCTTGAGCGGCCGGGTGTCACGGTCAAAGTCCAGCCAACCATTGTCGAGCAGGCAGAGGCGATTTCGTACTAACGGCACCGCTCGGCTGAGAGCTACGACGATAGCCGAGCCGATCCGGAGGTCGCGCTAGTCGGCAAGGCGACCAGAGTTCTAGACTCAGTCGATGTATGCCCAAGCGATGAACACGGGCGACTGGATCTCAGCCGTCCTCGCCGCGGGTCGGCCGCCTGGCTAGTCGGCTCGTTCGGCCATGCGGGCTACGGCTAGGGTGCGAAGCCATGCGTGTTGAGATGCAAGCAGAGGGCTCCACCGAAGACGTGGTTCGGGCGTTTACCACCTTTGGAAACATCGTCACCGAGCGGGGGTGGACGGTGCGCGTCGAGAACCCCGGCGAGTTCGCGCAAGGCGGCGGTCGATTCGAGATCGAGCTGCCGATCATCGACGACGAGCAGAACGCCCGCGCGGCCGTGCAATCAGCCAACGGCGAGGTTCCCGGCGCCGCCGCAGTGTTCACGTTCGTCTAGTCCAATTCGACGCGCCGGGCGGCGACCCGAACGCCCGGGCGCTGCAACGCGACCGGGCTCACCGTTCGGCCAGGGTTAGTTGCCTCCTCGGATCTTGTTAGCGATCATGTTCATTCCACAGTTCGACGGAAGACGGGGTTCAAGCCTTAGGGGATGCGGCGCTCGGGTGGCTTGATCCGTTCCACGGAGGTCGTGACGACAAGGCCAGAAGAACAGTGCTCGATAGCGCTCTGGCGTGGCTACGTGAAAGCGCAGTTCTACGCGCGGGAGCAAGGGGACGATCGAGCGCTCCGCGCTTCACCCTTCTTTCCAATTTGGCACTTTCCGTGGGAGCACAGCGAGCCTCTGGACGTCGATCCGCGGGCACGCGCTGCACTTGCTGCGCTTAGAGCCGATCTCCTCGCCGACGGGTGGGAACCCATGCCGCGCGCCCGGAGAACCTATTGGTATGAGCTTCGCTTCCGACGGGACGAAGACACTGAGGAGCTCGCCTACGCGTACCAGCAAGCCTGAGTGGCCGGGCGGCCAGCCGAACGCCTGGGCGCTGCCACGCGACCCGGCTCGGCTCGAGCCTTATGCCCGAGAGCAACGGCCGCCTAGTGTCCGTTTCCGACACGCAGCCATCAGCCCGAGGGCGCGCGGCGAGGCACGTAGATGGGTAACCACTCTCGCCGCGATCTCGACGGGCTGGGGAAAGCGGCACACGACCGTACCCGGGTGTGGCTACACCGGCGTCCGCTTCTTGCGGCGGCGTAGATGCGATGGACGCCGCGTCGACGCTGCCTGCGAAAACACGGATGTGCCGCAGCACCCCACGTGCTCTCCCACTTCCTGCGGCGCGTCGACGCGGCGCGAGACCATTGTTCGGCGCCGCGGGCTAAACGGTCAACCGGCCGAACGTTCAGGAGGAAGCTTCGCCATCGCCCGATAGCCAACCTTGAACGGCAGCGCCGCCGACATCGGGGGATCCGACTTGCACCTCTCACGTGGGCGATCGTCCCGCTAAAGACGAGCAAGGCCGCGGAGGTGAAGACGTTCTTCGCCCGGCGTTGACGAAGGGGCAGCCCTACGGGCTCCCGCTGTACTTCGTGCCCATCCCGAGGATCGTCCTGTAGGCGTCTCAGAAGACGCTCGCCCGGGTCCACAGCTAGCAGCAGTACCGCGCTGGTCTCATACTTCGGGCCGATGCGCCCGGGCGTGAACCGCTGAGCAGGATCTGGCCGCTGGTCGCGGTGACGGCGGCCTTCACGGCCGCGGCGGCGGTCGCCCATTTCACCGACGCGACGCCGCTGGTCACCTTCGGGCTCGCCACGGTCGCCCTGGCCGGGCTCGCGTGGATCGTCTCCTTCTCGACCGAGCGGGTCGGGCAGCACTACGGGCCGGCCGTGACCGGCGTGCTGCAGTCGACGCTCGGGAACCTGCCCGAGTTCTTCATCGTCTTGTTCGCGCTCTCGGCCGGCGAGCTCGTGGTCGCGAAGTCCTCTATCCTCGGCTCGATCTTCGCCAACGCGCTGCTCGTGCTCGGGATAGTGATCCTGGCCGGCTGCCACGCGAGCCCGGAAGGCGTGATGCGCTTCCAGACGCGCCTGCCGAAGGACAACGCGGTCTTGGTCCTGCTCACGAGCTTCCTGATCGTGCTGATCGGCCTGTCCGCGGCCACCGGGGACAACGCCTCGCACCACGTCGAGGCAATCTCGATCGTCGGCGCGATCGCCCTGCTCCTGACCTACGGCGTCTGGCTGAACGACTACCTCCGCTCGGACCTGCCGAGCATGGCCGTCGAGGGGGCGCCGCGCGTTTCGATGAGGCTCGCGCTGGCGCTCCTGGCGGCCGCCGGAGTGGGGGCGGCCTTCGTCTCCGACTGGTTCGTCACCGCGCTGACGCCGGCGATGGAGGAAATCGGCGTCTCGCAGGCCTTCGCGGGCATCGTGGTGGTCGGGATCGCGGGCAATGCAGTCGAGAACACGACCGGCATCGTGCTCGCGTTGAAGGGCGAGGCCGACCTGGCAATCTCGGTCGTCAAGAATTCGGTCGCCCAGATCACCGCTTTCCTGTTCCCGGCGCTCGTGCTCGTCTCGCTGCTGTTCTCAACGCATCTCACGTTCAACCTCGGGCCCGTCTACATCGGCGCGCTGGCGCTGACCGCGGTCGCGCTCTGGCAGATCACCGCCGACGGCGAGGCGACAAGGTTCGAGGGCGTCGCCCTGATCGCCTTCTACGTGATCGTGGCCGTGCTCGCGTTCTACGAATAACTTCACCCGCGCCGGGTAAGGGGTGCGTCGTGCGCAGGTTCCCCCCATTGCTCGTGCTGATCTATTTCGGTATCGGCGTCGCCGTCGCCGCCGAGCGGCACTACTTCGAGCACGTGCACGGCGTGCACGGGGTCGTCGCCGCGATCCTGGCGATCCTGCTCTGGCCGCTGCTGCTGCTCGACCTGATCACGATCAAGCGCACGTAGCTCAGAGGCGCGATAGTTGACGGGCCATGGCCGAGCTTCCGATCGGCACGATCACCCTGCTCTTCACGGACATCGAGGGCTCGACGCGCCTGCTGCGCCGGGTCGGCGACGCCTACGCGGGGCTCCTCGCTCAGCATCGCTCGTTGCTGGAGCAGGCGTTTCTCGCGCATCGAGGTGTGGTCGTCGACCGGGAAGGTGACGCCTTCTTCGTCGCGTTCGCCTCTGCCAAGGACGCGGTCGCCGCGGCTGCCGACGCCCAGCGCGCGCTCGTCTCGCACGACTGGGTGGACGAGAACGAGATCCGCGTGCGTATGGGCCTGCACACTGGGGAGCCGCGGGTTGTCGAGGGCCGCTACGTCGGGCTCGACGTCCACCAGGCCGCGCGCGTGATGGCGGTCGCCCACGGCGGCCAGGTGGTGGTCTCGGAGTCGACCCAGGCGCTGCTCGAAGACGACACGCACCTCCGCGACCTCGGCGAGCACCGGCTGAAGGACATCTTGCGGCCGCAGCGGCTGTACCAGCTCGAACTCGAGGGCTTGCCCAGCGATTTCCCGCCGCTGGCGTCGCTCGACAACCGGCCGACGAACCTGCCCACACAGCCGAACGCCTTCATCGGGCGTGAGCGCGAGCTCGCCGAGACGCGCGCTCTGCTCGAGCGGGACGACGTGCGGCTGCTCACCCTGATCGGGCCGGGGGGCACCGGCAAGACCCGGCTCGCGCTCCAGCTCGCGTGGAACGTGCTCGAGCAGTTCCGCAACGGCGTCTTCTTCGTCTCGCTGGCGCCGATCCGGGACTGGGAGCTTGTGGTGCCTACGATCTTGCGGACGCTCGGCCTGCGCGAGCAGCCGGGGGAGACTTCGCTAGAGACCCTCACCGAGTACCTCCAGGAGAAGGAGCTGCTGCTCGTGCTCGACAATTTCGAGCACGTGTTCGCGGCCGCGCCCGCCGTGGCCGGGCTGCTCGAGTCCGCGCCGGACCTCCATGCGCTCGTCACGAGCAGGATGCCCTTGCGCCTGCTGGCCGAGCACGCGCATCGCGTCCCGCAGCTCGCCGTGCCCGACCTGCGGCGGCCTGCGGTCGCCGAGGAGGTCGTGGACTTCGAGTCGGTTCGGCTGTTCGTCGAGCGCGCGCGCGCCGCGGCCGCCGACTTCACCCTCAGCAACGTGAATGCGGAGGCCGTGGCGGAGATCGTCGTCAGGCTCGACGGCCTGCCGCTGGCGATCGAGCTCGCCGCGCCGCGGGTGCGGACACTCACGCCTCCCGCGCTGCTGCGCCGTCTCGACCAGCGTCTGCCCCTGTTGACGGGCGGAGCGCAGGACACTGACGCCCGCCAGCGGACGCTACGAGGGACGATCGCGTGGAGTCACGACCTCCTGCTGGCGAAGGAAAAGACGCTCTTCGAGCGCCTGGCCGTCTTCGTCGGGGGCTGCCGCCTCGAGGCCGCCGAGGCGGTGTGCGATTTCGACGGCACCTTCGGCGACGAGCTGTTCGACGGGCTTGACTCACTCGTCCAGAAGAGCCTCCTGCGCCAGCGCCAGGACTCTGACGGCGAGCCGCGCTTCTGGATGCTCGAGACGATCCGGGAGTTCGGCCTCGAGCTGCTCGAATCAGCCGGCGAGCTCGAGGCTGGGTGCGAGCGGCACGCCGCCTGGACTGCCGGTGAAGCCGAGCGGCTGGACGCCGAGTCACGGACGGGCAACCACCCGGCGTTCCTCGCGCGGGTTGACGGCGAGTACCCGAACATGGCCGAAGCCATTGCATTCGCACGCAAGGCGCATGACGGCGAGCTGCTGCTGCGCCTGGCGACGGCGCTCTGGGGCTTCTGGTCCTCCCGCGTCTACGGCGCCGAGGGCAGGCGCGCGCTCGAGGACGCGCTCGAGCTCAGCGGCCGCCGGCCGGCGCGGACGCTGCTCGGCCTCTACACGTTGCGCATGCTCAGCGGCAGCAGCGGGAACGCCCGCGAGGCCGCCCAGGAGGCGCTCAAGGCGTGCGAGGAGCTGGGCGACGACTACAGCCTCGCCCAGGCCTGGAACCTCGTCGGCCGCGTCGAGGGGACCTTGATGGGCTCGCTCGCCACAGCCGAGGACGCCTGGAGGCAGGCGCTCTCCTTCGCGCGCCGCGGCAACTACCGGGCGGCGCTGGCCGAGAGCATCTCCTGGCTGATGGTGAGCGCGGTCTTCGGCCCGCTGCCTGTGGAGGAGGGGATCAGCCGCAGCCGCGAATTTGTCGCGCTCGAGGGCGAGGACCCGACGATCCGCGCGACGTGCTCGGTCGAGCGCGCCGTGCTCGAGGCGATGCGCGGCGACATCGAGACGGCGCGGGAGCTACTGGCCGAAGGGCGGAGGACGATCGAGGAAGCCGGCCTCACGCTGTGGGACGCGCTCAACGCGCAGGAGACGTATCTCGTCGAGCAGCTCGCTGGGACGCCAGGCGGCGGCCGCCGAGACCCTGCGCCAGAGCTACGAGACGCTGGAGGAGGGAGGCGAGCGCGCCTACCGATCGACGATCGCTGGCTTTCTCGCGCACGCGCTTCTTTCCGAAGGCGCCGACGAGGAGGCGGAGCGGTTCAGCCATGAGAGCGAGGATGCGGCCGCGCCCGACGACGTCCTCTCGCAGGTGCTCTGGCGCACCGCGCGCGCCAAGATCCATGCGCGGCGCGGCGACCACGAGGGAGCGGCCGCTCTCGCTCACGAGGCGGTCCGGCTGGCTGAGCCGACCGATCTCCTCACCACCCACGCCGACGCGCTCTTGGATTTCGCGGAGGTGCTCACGCTTGCGGGCCGGGACGAAGAGGCAGCGTCAGCCCTCGAGAACGCTGCGCGGCTGTACGAGCGCAAAGGGAACATTGCCGCGCTCGGGCGGGTGCGTCCCGCTTGACACGAGGCGGCGAAGACTCGATATTCGCGCACGATGGCCAAGCAGCCGAAGGAAAAGGTCAAGAAGCACCTGGAGAAGCGGGGGATCGACCCGGCGACGCTGCCCGACCCGGTGATCGACGCGCTGAACGCGCTCGAGGACCAGATCGACAAGGTCGACGACCTCGGCAAGGCTCTGATGGACGCGCAGAGCCTGACGGACAAGACCAAGATCTCCGCGGTTCACTGACCGAGCTCGACACCCCGAGCACCCGCCTGCGGCGGAAGCTCGGCCTGCTCGTTGCCCCGTTCGCCGTTGCGTACGATGCGCTCGTCGAGCACCCTCGGCTGCCTGAGCTCTGGCCCGACTACCTGGTTCTCCAGCACCAGATCATCCGCGCGACGGTGCCGCTGACGGAGGCCGCGCTCGCCCGCGCGCGTGAGCTGGGCGACGAGCCACTCGCGGCGTACCTGGAGGAGCACGTCGACGAGGAGCTCGGCCACGACGACACGCTGCTCGGCGATCTCGAGCTGCTCGGCTTCCCGCGCCAGGCCGTGCTCGAGCGGATGCCGTCGCCGCGCGTCGCCGCGCTCGTCGGGAGCCAGTACTACTGGATCCTCCACCACCACCCGGTTGCATTCCTCGGCTACGTCGCGCTGATGGAGGGCTATCCGCCGACACCTGACCTGATCACGGAGCTCATCGAGCGCACGGGGTACCCGCGCGAGGCGTTCACGACCTATCTCGAGCATGCAGAGCTCGACCCGGGCCACCGCGACCATCTCGATCGAACCCTTGACGCGCTGCCGCTCGAGCCGCGCCACGAGCAGATTATCGGCATCTCGGCGATCGCGACGGCGATGTGGGCGGCGAGGTCGCTCGAGGAGCTACTGCCCGAACGGTAGGTACACTGCGCCGCCGATGGCCGGCGAACGAGTGAAATTGCAGGTCCAGGAGCGCGATAGCCGCGGCTCCGCCGAGTCCCGCCGCCTACGCAAGCAGGGGCTGATTCCTGGCGTCCTCTACGGCCGGGGCAAGACGCCGCACCCGATCTCCATCCCCGAGCGCGAGCTGCGCCGGGTGCTGACCGGCGGCCAGGGGCTGCACGCGATCCTCGACGTCACGCTCGAGGACCAGAAGACGACCCACCCGTCGATCCTCAAGGAGTATCAGCAGCACCCGGTCAAGGGCGGGATCATCCACGTCGACCTGCAGGAGGTCCGCCTCGACCAGCCGATCCAGGCCCGCGTCGTGGTCGAGCTGATCGGCGAGCCGGTCGGCGTGACCGAGGGCGGCGTGCTCTCGCAGGTCAACCGTGAGATCACGGTCGAGTCGCTGCCGATGGAGATTCCCGAGCACCTCGACCTCGACGTCACCGGAATGGCGATCGGCGACACGCTGCGCCTCGTCGACCTGCCGGTGCAGGAGGGCGTCAAGTTCCTGGATGACCCCGAGGAGACGGTGCTCGCGACGGTGACGATGCCGACGCGAATCGTCGAGCCGGAGCCCGAAGAGGTCGAGGGCGAGGAGCTCGAAGAGGGCGAGCTGCCCGAGGGCGCCGAGCTGCCGGAGGGCGAGGAGGCTGCCGCCGACGGCGAAGAAGCGCCCGCCTCGGACGAACAAAGCACCGACGAGGGCTAGGTGCGCCTCTTTCGTCGGGGCGAGAGCGCCTCGACGCTGGATCTGCTGGTCGCGGGCCTCGGCAACCCGGGCCGCGAGTACGAGCGGACCCGTCACAACGCCGGGTGGATGGTGCTCGACGAGCTGGCGCGCAGACACGGCGGCTCCTGGCGTTCGAAGTTCTCCGGCTCGCTCGCGGAGGTGCGCCTCGGCGAGCTGCGGCTCGCACTCTTGAAGCCCGAGACGTACATGAACGACTCGGGCCGCTCGGTGGGCGGCGCGGTGCGCTTCTTCAAGGTCGAGCCGGAGCAGGTGCTTGTCGTCCACGACGACGTCGACCTCGAAGCCGGTCGGCTGCAGGCGCGCGCCGGGGGAGGGCTCGCCGGCCACAACGGCCTGCGCTCGCTTGCAGAGCACCTTGGCTCGCAGGACTTCCTGCGCCTGCGCATCGGCGTCGGCCGCCCGGGTCGCGGCGACCCGCGTCCCGTCGCCGACTGGGTGCTCTCGCCTTTCGCGCCCGAGGAGGACGCGGAGGCGCTGATCGCCCGAGCGGCCGACGCAGTCGAGACGATTGCGCAGGACGGGCTAGAGGCCGCGCAACAGCGCTACAACTAGCGATTCCAGTCCGGGCAGCAGACGTTCTTGCGCATGAGGACCTGGTGGCCGTCGGAGAGGCGCATGATCGAGAGCTCGAGCGCGTCCTGGCCGCCGCTGCCGACCGAGTAGCGCCCGTCGCTCGAGATCTCGTCCGCGAACGCCTCGCCGAGGCGCCGGATCTTCTTGTTGCCGATGTCGAGCACGGCGCCCTCGGTGCCGGACTCGCCGCGCAGGCCGATCAGCAGATGCGAGTCGTCTAGCCACCCGAGCGGCTGCAGGCCGTAGAAGCCGAGCAGGTTGATCGAATCGGGCGAGCGGTCGATCACGGTCTTGCCGTTCGAGCCGTCCGGATCGATCGTGCGGATCCCGGGTGCGCTGCAGTCGTACTGATCCCCGGTAGAGGGGAAGTGGGAGTAGGCGATCCCGGCCGGGCCCCAGGCCGGGAACGCGCTCACGCCGTCGTTGGTGATCCGCTCGGGCGAGGAGCCGTCGAGCTTCGTCACGTAGAGGTCGAACTGATCGCCGCAAATGCCTTCGGGAGTCACCTCGGGTGCGCGCGAGTAAACGAGCTGCGAGCCGTCGGGGGAGATGTCGAAGCCGTAGAACGAGCCCTTCGCCAGCGAGTGCGAGCTCCCGTCCTCCCGGTCGAGCGCCAGCAGTTCGGTCACCGCCGAGCCGTTCGAGGCCGCGGCATAGAGCGTCTTGCCGTCGGGCGACCAGGCCACGGGCCGTAGCGGCCGCGCGGTCAGGCGGCTTGTCTTGCTGCCGTCGCTCGAGACCAGGAAGATGCCCTTGCCCTTGCGCTGGACTGCGACCGTCTTGCCGTCGGGCGAGAGCAGAGCGACGAAGCCGGTGGTCAGGTGATGGGCGTTCTGGCCCTTTGGGTCGGCGATCACGACGCTTGCGTTCTTGGTGGAGTCGCCGGCGATATAGACGAGGTGGCGCTCCGCGGGCTGGGCGGTCTTGGCCTCGCCGCTGCTGCCGCCGCTGCACGCGGTCGCCGCCAGCAGTGCGCCGCCGGCCAATGCCGCGATCCCGATCCTCGACAACCCGGTCGGGATCGTACTCACGGCTACGATTGGGGGGCGGAACCGCCGGTTCCGTCATTCGTCTTGGACCTGCGCGAAACCACCCGGCCCGTGCTCCACCCGCTCGTCGAGGAGCTCCTCGACGACGAGCGCCTGGCCGCGTTCGCGGACGCGCTGCCGGAGGCCGCGCGAGTGTCCGAGCCGGCGTTGCCGCTGCTGCTCGCGGCGCTGTACGAGCATCTCGGCCGCGCGCTCGTGGTGCTGCTTCCCGAGGACGCCGACGCCCGTGACGCGGCCGAGGGAGCGCGCTGGTTCCTCGGCGAGGAGCGCGTCGCGCTGCTGCCGAGCCGCGGTGTGCGCTGGGGCTCGGGGCTGGAGCCGCCGCCGCATCTCGTCGGCGAGCGCGCGAGGGCGCTCGCAGTGCTCGCTGCCGGCGGTCTCGTCTGCGCCTCCGCGGCCGCGATTGCGGAGCCGTTGCCTCCGCCGGAGGCGCGGCCGGCGCCGATCCCGCTCGCGGCCGGCGAGGCGCCCGGGCTCGAGGCGCTCGCGGAGCTGTTGGCGCTGGCCGGCTACGAGCGGGTCGACCGCGTCCAGGAGCGCGGCGACTTCGCCGTTCGCGGCGGGCTGATCGACATCTTCCCGACGACCGGCCGAGAGCCGCTGCGAGTGGAGTTCTTCGGCGACGAGATCGAGGCCGTGCGCGCGTTCTCGGCCTTCACGCAGCGCGCGCTGCACGAGGTCGAGGGTGTGGTCGTCTACCCGGCAGCCGAGCGGCGGCTCGATCTGCGGGAGCCCACCCTGCGCGAGGACGACGAGCCAGCGCCGGTCCCCGATGACCTCGTCCCGCCGCTCGAGCGGCCGCCGGATCTCGTCTGGGAACCCGAGCAGGTGCGCGAGGTCTGGGCCGAGGACGGCACCGAAGAGTCGCTCGAGGGCAGTGCCGAGCTCGAGTCGTTCCCGCGTGGTCAGGCGCATGCCTTCGAGGCCCAGCGTCCGGCGATCGCGGCGCGCGGGCTGGCGGAGGCCGAGAACGAGCTCGCCGGCTTCGTCCGCGCGGGGAACCGGGTCGTCGTCGCGTTCCCGCACCGCGGAGAGGCGTTGCGCACGGCCAACCTGCTGCGTCGCGTCGAGCCGAAGATCCTCGAGGAGGGCGACCGGCTCCCGGATGAGCCAGAGCTCTACTTCGCCGTCTCGCCCGCGCGTCGCGGTTTCGTCTGGCGCGACCTCGGGCTGGTGCTGCTCCCCGATACGCAGGTCTTCCGCAAGCGCGCCCGCACGCGCGCCGCCCCCGCCGGCCGGGCGCTGCAGAGCTTCGCCGACCTGCGCACAGGCGACTTCGTCGTCCACGAGGACCACGGGATCGGGAAACTGCTCGGCTTCGAGACGAAGACGGTCGCGGAGGTCACTCGCGACTACCTCTTCCTCGGCTTCCGTGGCGACGACCGGCTCTACGTGCCGCACGAGCAGATCGGCAAGGTCTCGAAGTACGTCGGTGCGGACGCGAGCGCGCCGGCGCTCTCGAAGCTCGGCGGCAAGGCCTGGCAGAACCTGAAGAGCCGCGCGCGCACGAGCCTGCGCGAGCTGGCCGGCGAGCTACTCGCGCTCTACGCGCGCCGCCAGCAGGCGCCCGGGGTCGCCTACGAGCTCGAGAACGAGTGGCTCGAGCGGCTCGAGGCTGAGTTCCCGTACCGCGAGACCGAGGACCAGCGCGGCGCGATCGAGGCGGTCAAGGAGGACCTCGAGGCGCCGCGCCCGATGGACAGGCTCGTCTGCGGCGACGTCGGCTTCGGCAAGACGGAGGTAGCGGTGCGCGCAGCCTTCGCCGTCGCGGTCAACGGCAAGCAGACGCTGATGCTCGTCCCGACGACCGTGCTCGCGGAGCAGCACTGGAACACCTTCCGCGAGCGCTATCGCGACTTCCCCGTCCGCGTCGAGATGATCTCGCGCTTCCGCTCGCCGAAGGAGCAGAAGCAGGTGGTCGCAGACTTCGAGGCGGGCAAGGTCGACGTCCTGATCGGCACGCATCGGGTGCTGAGCCGTGACGTGATCCCGAAGGAGCTCGGGCTCGTGATCGTGGACGAGGAGCAGCGCTTCGGCGTCGCCCAGAAGGAGCTGCTGCGGGCGCTGCGGCTGGAGGTCGACGTGCTCTCTCTGAGCGCGACGCCGATCCCGCGGACGCTGCACATGTCGCTCTCGGGCCTGCGCGACATCTCGGTGATCGAGACCCCGCCCGAGGGCCGTCGGCCGATCCGCACCTACGTCGGCGAGTACGACGACGAGCTGATTACCGCGGCGCTCGAGCGCGAGCACGCACGTGGCGGCCAGAGCTTTTACCTGCACAACCGCGTCGAGACGATCGAGGAGGCGGCGGCCAAGATCCAGCAGCTCGCGCCGGGCCTGCGCGTCGAGGTCGCCCACGGCCAGATGCGGGAGCGCGAGCTCGAGGAGAAGATGCACGCGTTCCTGCGAGGCGACGCGGACGTGCTCGTCTCGACGACGATCATCGAGTCCGGCCTCGACATCCCGCAGGCAAACACGTTGATCGTGGAGCGGGCCGACGTACTCGGGCTCGCCCAGCTCTACCAGATCCGCGGGCGTGTAGGCCGCTCGGACGTCCTGGCCCACGCCTACCTGTTCTATCCCGACTCGCGGGAGCTGACTCCGGAGGCGCGGGCGCGGCTGGCGACCCTCGCCGACCACACCGAGCTGGGCGCCGGCTTCGCGATCGCGATGCGCGACCTCGAGATCCGCGGGGCGGGCGACCTGCTGGGCGCCGAGCAGTCGGGGCATGTCGCCGCGCTCGGCTTCGAGCTCTACGTCGAGCTGCTCGCCGAGGCGGTCGCCGAGCTCTCGGGCGAGCGGCGGCCGGCGGCGCGGCCGGTGCGGGTGGAGGCGAGCGTCGACGCGTACGTCCCGGCGCCGTACATCGAGGCCGAGGCGCTGAAGATCGACCTCCACCGCCGGCTCGCGCTCACGGCCGACGAGGACGAGCTGCGCGAGCTGCGAGCGGCGACCGAGGACCGCTACGGCCCGCTACCCGAGCCGGTCGAGAACCTGTTCACGATCCAGGAGGCGAAGCTGAAGCTGGCCACCGCAGGCGCCGACTACCTCGTCTTCCGCGGAGGCAAGGCGACGGTCGGCCCGCTGCTGCTCGGGTCGGGCGAGCTGCGGATGCTGCGCTCCGAGCTCGACACCGCGGTCTACACGAGCGCCAAGCGCGAGGTTTCGTTGCGTTCAGATGAATTCTCGTCAGCGGTTCGGTTAGTCGATGCTATACTCGACGCGCGCCGGGCAGCATGAGCAAAACCCCTGCTGCTGGCGCTTTTTCCATGAGACGACTCGTATTGATCGGCCTTTGCGCGGCGCTGATGCTCGTGGTCGCGGCGTGCGGCGGCGGCGGCTCCCAGGCGGTTTCGAGCGACTCGGTCGCCGTGGTCGGCGACCAGCAGATTTCGAAGGCCGACTGGGACGCGCTGATCGCGCAGACGAAACGCAACTTCATCGCCACCAAGCGCCCGTTCCCGAAGCCGGGCACCGTCGACCTGGCGAACCTGAAGACGAACGCTACGCAGTTCCTGATCCAGAGCAGCGAGTACGAGCAGGAGGCCAAGAAGCTCGGCGTCACGGTCGACGACAAGGCCATCGACGCGCGCCTCGATCAGATCAAGAAGCAGTACTACGGCAACCCCGCCGGCCAGAAGCAGGCGACGCCCAAGCAGATGGAGCAGCGCTACCAGGCGGCGCTCAAGCAGCAGGGCTTCACCGACCAGGAGGTCCGGCAGGGGATCAAGCTCCAGCTGATCCGCGAAGCCGTCTTCAAGAAGGTCACCGGCGACGTCAAGGTCTCGGACGACGAGATCAAGACCTACTACGACAAGAACAAGCAGCAGTACGCGACGCCGGCGCAGCCGGAGAGCCGCGACGTCCGCCACATCCTCGTCAAGTCGAAGAAGCAGGCGGACCAGATTTATGCGCAGCTGCAAGCGAACCCCGGCAAGTTCGCAGCGCTCGCCAAGAAGTACTCGACCGACACCTCGTCGGCCCAGAACGGCGGCAAGCTCCCGCCGGGCACGGCGGTCAAGGGCCGGCTGGTGCCGGAGTTCGAGAAGGTCGCCTTCTCGATCAAGGAGAACGTGATCTCGAAGCCGGTCCACTCGCAGTTCGGTTGGCACATCATCGAGGCACTCGGGCCCGTCAAGGCCGGGACGCCAGCGAAGCCGACCCCGCTTCCGCAGGTGAAGGAGGCGATCCGGCAGCAGCTCCTCTCCCAGGACAAGCAGAAGGAGATGGACAAGTGGCTCGCCGGAACCAAGAAGCACTACTGCGGGGAGATCGGCTACCAGACGGGCTACGCGCCCCCGCCGGGCCAGGATCCCTGCAAGCAGTCGTCTTCGACGACCTCGGGCGCGGCTACCACCACCGGCTAACCCGGTGCCACTCGCCGACGCGCTGGTCGAGCTGCAAGAGCTGACCGAGCGCCTGCGCCGCGACTGCCCCTGGGACCGCGAGCAGACGGCGCGCACGATCGTGCCGCACACGGTTGAGGAGGCCTACGAGGTCGCCGACGCCGCGATCGGTGGCGACCCGGCGAAGCTGCTCGACGAGCTCGGCGACCTGCTCTTCCAGGTCTATTTCCTCTCGCTGCTGCTCGAGGAGCAGGGCCAGGGCGACCTCGAGGCGGTCGCCCGTAACGTCCACGCGAAGCTCGTCCGGCGGCACCCACACGTCTTCGGCGAGGTCGAGGCGCGAACGCCGGGCCGCGTGCGCGAGAACTGGGAGCGGATCAAGCGCGAGCAGGAGGAGCGCGAAGGCGTCTTCCACGACGTTCCGGAGGCGCTGCCCTCGCTGCTCTACGCGCGCAAGGTGCAACGCCGCGCACGGGCGGTCGGCTTCGAGTACCCGAACCTCGAGAGCGCGCTCGCCGATCTCGACGACGAGCTGCGCGAGCTCAAGGCCGAGCTGGGCGAGGAGCCGGCGCCCGAGACCGAGGCCGATCCGCGTGTCTTCGCCGAGCTCGGGGACGTGCTCTTCGCGGCCGTCAACGTCGCGCGGCGCCTGAACGTCGATCCCGAGCTGGCGCTGCGCGCGGCGAGCGAGCGCTTCGTCTCGCGCGTCGAACGAGCGGAGCAGCTCGCCGACGCGGAGGGCAAGCGCTGGACGGAGCTCGAGCTGGACGAGCAGGACCGCTACTTCGATCTCGCCAAGGAGGCAGGCACATGACCGGCATCTCGCGAACCTACGCGCGGCAGATCCTCGACTCACGCGGCAACCCGACCGTTGAGGTGGAGGTCACCCTGGAGTCGGGCGCGACGGGCCGCGCGGCGGTCCCCTCGGGCGCCTCGACCGGCGTGCACGAGGCGCTCGAGCTGCGCGACGGCGGCCAGGAGTGGGGCGGCAAGGGCGTCACCAAAGCCGTCGGCAACGTGAACGGCGAGATCGCCGAGGCGGTGCGCGGCTTCGACGCGGCGGACCAGCGCGGCCTCGACCAGGCGCTGATCGAGCTCGATGGCACGCCGAACAAGGGCCGCCTCGGCGCGAATGCGATCCTCGGTGTCTCGCTCGCCGTGGCGAAGGCGGCCGCGGCGGAGGCTGAGCTCTCGCTCTTCCGCTACCTGGGCGGCGATGAGGCGGTGACGCTGCCCGTGCCGATGCTGAATGTGATCAACGGCGGCGCGCATGCCCAGAACTCGATCGACCTGCAGGAGTTCATGCTCGTGCCGGCCGGCGCGGACACGTTCGCCGAGGCGCTGCGCGTCGGCTGCGAGGTCTTCCACGCGCTGAAGGCACTGCTCCACGAGCGCGGCTTCTCGACGGGCGTCGGCGACGAGGGCGGCTTCGCGCCCGATCTGGGCTCGAGCGAGGAGGCGATCGAGGCCGTGCTCGAGGCCGCGAAGCGCGCGGGCCACCGCGATCGTGTTGCGATGGCGCTCGACCCGGCGGCGACCGAGCTCTACGAGGACGGGCACTACCGCTTCGAGGGCAACGACGAGGTCGGCGACGGGATGGTCCAGTACCTGGCGAGGCTCGTCGAGCGCTACCCGATCGTCTCGATCGAGGACGGCCTGGCCGAGGACGACTGGACGACCTGGCGCGCGCTGACCGAGGTCGCGGGCTCGAGCGTGCAGCTCGTCGGCGACGACATCTTTGTCACCAACCCGGAGCGCCTGCGGCGCGGGATCATGGAGAACATCGGCAACGCGATCCTGATCAAGGTCAACCAGATCGGGACGCTCACCGAGACGCTCGACACGATGACGATGGCGCGCGAGGCCGGCTACGCCTGCGTGATGTCGCACCGCTCGGGCGAGACCGAGGACACGACGATCGCCGATCTCGCCGTCGCCACCGGCTGCGGCCAGATCAAGACCGGCGCGCCTTCGCGCGGCGAGCGGACGGCGAAGTTCAACCAGCTCCTGCGCATCGAGGATGAGCTGGGCGATCGCGCGCTGTTTCCAGGTTGGAACGCGTTCCCCCGTTTTCAGCGGTAGCGTCGTTCGTAGCACTCGCTACGCTGGAACGGTGGCCGAAGCGCCTCCCCGCCGTACCAAGATCGTCGCCACGATCGGGCCGGCATGCTCGACGCCCGAAGCGCTCTCGGCGCTCGTGCGGGCCGGGGTAGACGGCGCGCGGCTGAACCTCTCGCACGGCACGCACGACCAGCATCGCGAATGGGCGCGCCTGGTACGCGAGACGGAGCGCGAGGTTGGGCGGCCGATCGCGTTGATCGCCGACCTCCAGGGCCCGAAGCTCCGCATCGGCGACCTCGACGAGCCCGTCACGTTGCGCCGTGGCGAAGAGGTAGTGGTCGGTACGGCCGAGGGCTCGGCGAATGGCGAGCTGCCGGTCAGTCCGGCCGTGATCAGCGAGGTCCTGCAGCCGGGCCATGACGTGCTGATCGACGACGGCCTCGTACGGTTGCGCGTTGACAGCGTCCAGTCCGGCCGCGCGCGCTGCGCGGTGGTCGAAGGCGGTGTCGTCACCTCGCACAAGGGCGTCAACCTGCCCGGCGTCCCGATCCCGATTCCCTCGATCACGCGCAAGGACATGGACGATCTGGACCTTGCGCTCGAGCTGGGCGTGGACTTCGTCGCGCTCTCGTTCGTGCGCTCGGCCGCCGACGTGCGCGACCTGCGCGAGCTGATCGAGCAGGCCGGCTCGCACGCGCACGTGATCGCGAAGATCGAGAAGTCGGAGGCCGTCGACGCGCTGGACGAGATCCTCGAGGAGACCGACGCGGTGATGGTCGCCCGCGGCGACCTCGGCGTCGAGATCGGGGTCGCGCTTGTGCCGCTGGTGCAGAAGCGGATCATCATCGCCGCACTCGAGCGTGGGAAGCCGGTGATCACGGCCACGCAAATGCTCGAGTCGATGATCCACCAGGCCGAGCCGACTCGTGCCGAGGCGAGCGACGTCGCCAACGCGATCCTCGACGGCACCTCGGCGCTGATGCTCTCCGGCGAGACCGCGATCGGCGAGTACCCGGTCGAATCGGTCGCCTACATGGACCGAATCGCACGCGCGGTCGAGCCGAGCCTCGGCTACCGCCACGAGCTGCCGGAGCGCGCCGACGAGCCGACGGTTGGCCAGGCGATGTCGAACGCGGCCTGCGATCTCGCCGAGGCACTGCGGGCAAAGGCGATCCTGGTGCCCACCTACACCGGCCGCACGGCGTCGGTGGTCGCGCGGCTCCGGCCGCGGGCGCCGATCATCGCCCTGACCCAACACGACTACGCGCTGCGGCAGATGGCGATCGAATGGGGCGTGAGCGCGTTCCTGATCCCGGAGTGCGACGACGTCGACACGCTGCTCGCGACCTCGCGTGGCGCCGCGCTGGAAAGCGGCCTGGTGGACGAGGGCGACCGAGTCGTGATCACCGCCGGTACCGCCGTCAACCTCCCGGGCACGACCGACCTGATCAAAGTAGACGCGGTGTAGGAAGTCGAGGCGCCGCGGCGAATCGCGCCGCGTGGCCAAGCGTTCCCGCAAGCCCCCGCCTCGCTCGCGCTACGTGCTGCGCTGGGTCGGCCTCGGCGCGATCGTGCTCGTCGGGCTCCTGTACGCACGGCCGCTACAGAGCTATTTCGACGCGAAGCACGACCTCGCGCGCCGCACTGCCGACGTGCGGACGCTGCGGGCGGAGAAGCGCGAGCTGCAGCACCGGCTGGCGGAGTCGAGCACCGGCGAAGCGCTGACCGAGCAGGCACGGCGGCTCGGGCTCGTGCGCCCAGGCGAGAAGCTCTACATCGTCAAGGGCCTCTCCGCGTGGGTCCACAGCAAGGCTACGACTCCTGCGCCCTAGGGCCGCGAGTCGCCCTGCATCCCAGACGGTGCGTTGGACGGCCGCGCCGGCGAAGCCGGCACGGCCTCTTGGTCGGCGTCGCAAGCGAGCGCCTAAGATCGCCGACGGTGGACGATGACCGCGCGATCGTGGAGCGCCAGCTCGGCCGGCCCCCGCGCGCGTTTCGCCGGGTAGCCGTCCGCTGCCCTTTCGGCCGGCCGGCGGTGACCGAGCAGGCCGCGCTCGACGAGTCCGGCGAGCCGTTTCCGACGACGTACTGGATCACCTGCCAGCAGCTGGCGGCGGCGATCGCGCGGCTCGAGGCGGCCGGCGGTGTCGAGCGCTTCGGACGTCTTGCCCGCGAGGATTCGGCCCTGGGCGAGAGCCTCGAGCGCGGCCATGAGGAGCAGCGCCGCCTGCGGCCCGAGCTGCCCGGCGGGATCGGTGGGCAGACGCGCACCGGCGGGCTCAAGTGCCTCCACGCCCACGCGGCCTTCGCCCTGGCGCGGCCGGGCTACGAGCTCGGCGAGCGGATCGTCGCCGAGGTGGAACCGCTCTGGCCGGCCCGCTGCTGTAGCGACTAGAGTCGCCGCCCATGGAGGGGACGCTTGAGAGCACCCGCGGGGAGTGGGCCGAGGGCTACCGCCGCCTGCAGGCGGCCTCCTCGGACCGCGCGCAGTACGAGCGGCTGCTGGCCGAGGTCGCCCTCGTGCTCGAACAGCTCCGCCGCCGTGTCGGCCAGACCTTCACCCTGGGCGAGCTCGCCTCGGCGTACGGTGACGCCGACCGCTGGGTGCTGGAGACGCTGGAGGTCGCCGAGCCAGCGCCGGGCTGGCCGGCTCGCTCGACCACCGTCCAGGACGCGGCGTTCCACCTCTACGCCCGCGGCGCGCTCGACTACAAGCCATGAGCGCCTACCAGCGGCGGCGCAGGAAGAGCTCGACCCGGCGCCGCATCGCCTGGGCGATCGTCTTCGTGCTCGTCTTCGCCGTCGGGATCGCGCTGGGCCAGGCGCTCGAGGACAACCCGCCGCCGGCCTCGACGGTCACGAACGACCAAACGATCACCCTCACGCCGGAGTCGGCGACGCTGACCGTCACCGCGCCGTGAAGGCGGATGTCTCAGAAACGTGAGCTTTGGGTAGATTCGCACCGAAATGCCGCGTGACAACCCAGGGAGGCAGCCGCCGCTTGGCGAAACCGATTGGCTCACTTTGGGCCAGGCCGCCCGCTACCTCGGCGTCGCCCAGAGCACGATCCGCAAGTGGTCTGACAGCGGCCGCGTGCGCGCCTTCAAGACGCCAGGCCGCCACCGCCGCTACCGCCGCGACGACCTCGACGCCTTCCTCCAGCGCTCGGCACCGGAGTCCCGCTCGGGCCCGATCGTGCTGATCGTCGACGACGACGAGCGCCTGCGCGAGTACGTGCGCGTCAACCTCGAGATGGAGGGCTACACCGTCCACGAGGCCGGCAGCGCCGAGGAAGGGATGAATGTGCTGGACGAGCTGCGCCCCGACCTCGTGCTGCTCGACGTGATGATGCCGAAGGTGGACGGCTGGGAGATGCTGCAGCTGATGCACGAGCGGCACGGCGTCGGCTCGATCCCGGTGGTGATGTTCAGCGGCAAGGTCGACGAGGCGGTCGCCGACGAGGCGGCTGAGCGCGGCGCGCAGGGCTTTATCGGCAAGCCGTTCGACCCGCAAGAGCTGATCACGCAGACCAAGCAGCTGCTGCCGACCTGATCTCGCTCGACCATCACCTCCAGCGCTGGGTCGTCCACCACCGCGCCGGCTGGCTGAACCCGATCGTCGTCGACTTCACTCGCATCGCCAGTGATGGGCTGCTGTTCGTGCTGATCGGCGTGGTGCTCGCGCTCGTCTGGCGGCGGCCCTGGTTTCTGCTCCTGCTGGTGGCCGCCGACCTCGCGGCCGACGGGCTCTCGCTCGTCCTGCGGCAGTGGATCGGCCGCTTGCGCCCGCCGCTCGTCTATCCGGAGCCGAGGCCGCTCGTGCCAACGCCGCACACCGGCTCGTTCCCGTCAGGCCACTCGGCGACCGCCTTCGCCTGCGCGACGGTGATCGCATGGGCGTCGCCGCGACTGGCCGTGCCCGCGTTCGTGCTGGCCGCGCTGGTCGCGTGGTCGCGCGTCTACGTCGGCGTGCACTGGCCGCTCGACGTGCTCGGCGGCGCGCTCCTCGGAGTGTTGGTGGCTACAGCTCTTCTGAGGCTCGCAAGAGGCCGGCTACGATTACGGCCAGGCTCGCCAGCAGGCTGATCCAGATCCCGATCCCGCGGCCGGCGGGCGGCGGAATCGAGTCGGGGATCGAGATCAGCCGGATCAGGACGAAGATCGTCGAGAGCGAGCCGAGCGCGATCACGACCAGGCTCTCGGGCACCGACGGCGGCAGCTCGAAGCCGAACTCGCGCGCCACTGCCAGCCCGAGTAGCACCAGCCCGATCGCGAAGACGAGCTTCCCGAGCGTGCCCGTGTGCCAGGCGATCACCGAGAGCGTCGGCCCGGCAGTGTTCGGGCCGGCGTACCAGTCGGTGAAGGCCGAGATCGTCAGCACGAGCCCGGCGACCCAGGCCAGTCGGCCGCCGAGCGCCCAGAAGCCGGTTGCGGCCGGGCGGACGAAGATCTCCTCGTCGATCTCGACGAACGGCTCCTGCTCGGCAGGCGGGAAGGGCTCGGGCGTCTGCATCACAGGCCGAACAGTTGCTCGATCTGGTTCCAGATCACGACCGCCAGGCCGACGCTGACGCAGAGCACCGCGACGAGCACGAGCCAGAAGCGGAGGGCCGCGAGGGTCTTCTCGCGAGCCCGGTCCTCGCGGGCGCGGCGCTTGATCCGGTGGCGCCGGTAGTTCCGGGGGATCGCCGTCGGGTCGAGCAGCTCCTCCTCGACGTGCTTTCGCTCCGGCAGGGCCACGCGCGGAGTTTAGTAGGCCCGTGCTTTGATGCGGTCGGATGATGGCGGTAACGGGCGAAACGCGCGATCTCGCAGGTCTGGACGGGGCGCTGGGCTCGATCGCGGCGCGCACCGCCGAGGTGACCGGCGCGGACGTGGTCGTCGTGCGGCTCGTGGACGACTCGGGCAACGCCGGCGCGCGTGCGGTGCACGCCGAATCGGCGGCGCTGCGGGCCGAGCTCGAGGGGTCGCGGCTCCCGGCGCGTACGGTCCCGGCCGAGCCGCTCAAGGAGCGGGACAGGTTGCCCCTGGTGTTGCTGCAGGCCGCCGAGCAGCTCGGCGCGAGCGGGGTGCTGCAGCTTCCGGTTCGCGAGGGCAACGCGGTCGTCGGGACGCTGGAGCTGCTCCGCCGCCGGGGCGAGTTCGACGGGCGTGAGCGCACGCTGGCGCTGGCGGCTGCGGACGAGGTCGCGCTGGCTCGGCGGGCTTTCGGCGACGGGGGCGGGGCGGCCACCGCTGCGCCCGACCTGCTCGGCCTTGCCGGCGACGCGCTGGCTGCCGGCTCCGACGAGGCCCGCGCGGCCGACCAGGTGGCGACGCTCGCAGCCGAGGCGACCGGCGCGAGCGCCTGCGTTGTCTGGCGCTACGAGCAGCAGGGGCCGGTGCTGGCCGCGCTCTCGGGCACGACCCTCCCGGCCGCAGTGGCGCTCGAAGCCGTCGGCCGCGCGCGCGACGTACCCGGCTCGCTCGCGGTCGAGTCGCTGGAGGAAGGCGGCGCCGTGGTGACGCTGCAGCTCGGCGAGCCGCCACAGGGCGCGCTGCAGCTGCTGCTCGCCGAAGAGCCACACCCGAGCGATCCGCTGCTCGACCGGCTCGGCATCTTCGCCGTCCGCGCGGCCCACGCGTTGCGCGCCGGCGAACGGCGGCAGACGCTCTCGGTCGAGCTCGAGCGCGCGCGCGCGCTGCTGACGATCGTCGGCCAGGCGATCTCGCAGCTCTCGCTCGCTCACACCCTCGACACGGCGATCGAGCACGTCTCCGGCTTGCTCGAGGCGAAGCGGCTCGCGGTTTACCTCAGCTCCGAGCCCGGGCGGCTCGAGCCGGCGGCCGAGCGCGAGCTGACCGGCCCACACGCGCGCGTCGCCGAGCGCCTGCTCGAGCTCCTGCTCGGGCCGTCACGCGGCCGCGGCCTGCTCTGCATCCCGTACGCGGCGAGCGACCCACGCCTGAGCGGCGTGCTCGACGTGCTCGAGGAGCTGGGGCTCGAGGCCGCGATCGCGGTCCCGCTGCGAGTCCGGGACGACCTGATCGGCCTGCTCGCGGTCTACCCCGCGGCGGGCCGGGAGCTGACCGAGAACGAGGAACAGCTCCTGCGCGCGCTCGCGGCCCAGCTCGCGGTCGCCGTCCAGAACGCGCGGCTGCACGAAGAGACGAAGCTCGCGGACGAGGAGCGCAAAGTCGCACTCGACGCCGAGCGTGAGGCATCGCGGCGCCTGCAGGCGTTGTACGAGATCTCGCGCGCCTTCTCGGAGAGCCTGTCGCTCGACCTGACCCTGGAGGCGGTCACGCGCACGATCGTGGAGACGCTCGAGGTTGACGCCGCCTCGCTGCGCATGCCCGACGAGCGGGGCGCGGTTCTCGAGCCAGTGGCGATGCACGTGCGCGAGGAGCGACTGGCCGAGCCGCTGAAGGCGATCCTCTCCTTGCCCCAGCCGCTCTCGCCGGTGCGGCCGAACGTCTTCCGCAGTGGGCGGGCGATCCTGCTTGACCCGCGTAGTGCCGCGTCGCTCGGCCCGGCGCACGAGCCGCTCGTGCCGTTCCTGGAGAAGGGCTCTACGGCGGCGGTGATCCCGCTCGCCACGCAGGCCGAGATCCTCGGGACGCTGACGCTGGTCTCACTCGACCCGGACCGCCCGATCGACGGCGCGACGCTCGAGGCCGCCTCCTCGATCGCCGGCCAGGCCGCGCTCGCGCTCGACAACGCGCGGCTCTACCAGCAGCAGAAGCAATTCGCCGACTCGATGCAACGCTCGCTGCTGCCGCGCGAGCAGCCGCAGGCCGACGGGCTCGACGTCGGGGCCGTCTACGCCTCCTCGGCGCGGATGGAGGTCGGCGGCGACGTCTACGACTTCCTCGAGCTTGCGGACGGGCGGCTCGCGGTCGTGCTCGGCGACGTCACCGGCCACGGGATCGACGCGGCCGCGGACATGGCGATGGCGAAGTTCGTCTTCCGCTCGCTTGCGCGCGAGCACCCCGAGCCGTCCGAGTTCCTCGCCGCCGCGAACGAGATCGTGCTCGAAGAGATCGGCGACGGGAAGTTCATCACGATGCTCTACGTGACCGCCGACGGTCGCGCGGGCGAGCTTGCCTGTGCGAGCGCGGGCCATCCCTCGCCCCGGATCGTGCGCGCCGGCGCCGTGGAGCCGCTGAGCCTGCACGGGCTCGCGCTCGGGATCGAGGGCGGCCAGGCCTACGAGGCCGAGCGCGTGACGCTGGCGCCGGGCGATGCCGCGGTGCTCTTCACGGACGGCTTGCTCGAGGCCCGCCGCGAGGGCGAGCTGTACGGCGAGGAGCGGCTCGACGCCTCGCTCGCTAAGCACGCCTCGCTGCCCGCCGAGGAGCTGGCGGTGGCGCTCGTCGAGGACTGCCGTGCCTTCGGCGGCGAGCTGGCGGACGACTGCGCCGTCGTCGTCCTCAAGCGCACGTGATTGAGCTCGCCAGGCGCGACGGCCGGCCTCTGCGGATCGGCCATCGCGGCGCCGCCGCGCTCGCGCCCGAGAACTCGCTCGAAGCGATCGGGCTCGCGGTCGTGCTCGGCTGCGACCTGGTCGAGTTCGACGTCCACGCTCTCGGCGAGGCGTTGGTGGTCGCCCACGACCGTCCCGTCTCGGCAGACGGACTGCCGACCCTCGACGACGTGCTGGAACTGTTGGGTGCGGCGGGCGTGGGCATCCACCTCGACCTGAAGGCGCAGGGCGCGGAGCAGCCGGTGGCCGAGGCACTACGGCGGCACGGGCTCGTGGAGCGGACGATCATCAGCTCGTTCCGCCGCCCGACGCTGAGCGCGCTGCACCTGGTGGAGCCGGCCGTGCGACTGGGCCGGACCTATCCACAGGACCGCATGGGGCTGACGAAGCGGCCGGTCTTCCAACCGCCTGCCCGGGCGATCGTTCGTGTCCTGCGGCGGGGACTGCCGCGGTACATCGGCTCGCTGCTCGCACGCTCGAAGGCAACGGCAGCCGTGCTCTACTGGGAGGTGGTCAGCGAGGCGGCCGTGGCCCGCTCTCACGCGCTCGGCGCGCCGGTGCTCGTCTGGACGGTGGACGACGCGGCGCTGCTTCCCTGGCTGGACGAGATTGGCGTCGACGGCGTGATCACGAACGATCCGCGGATCTTTGGTGACTAGACTTTCCGCCGGATGAAACGGGTTGGTCTGCTCCTGCTGTTCGTGCTCGGCCTGGCTGCCGCCGGCGGCCTGTCGGCGGGCGTGGTCGCGGCCACGACGACGACCGGCACGACGACCACGACCGCGCCGGCCACGATTGCGAGCGGCGTGACGATTTCGGGCATCGACGTCGGCGACCTGACCGCCGACGAAGCTTTCGCGGCGGTGAGGGACTCGTTCGCGCGGCCGGTGACGCTCGTCGTCCCCCGCCACCGACTGGCCATCGAACCCGCGCGCATCGGCGCGATGGCCTACGTGCGGGCCTCGGTCAACCGGGCGCTGACCGTCCCAGCGGGCACGGCGCTCAAGCTGCGTGTGATCCTGAGCCGCAAAGGCACCCAGCGCTATCTCGACACCGTCGCCAAGCGCTTCGACCGTGAGCCGGTCGACTCGCAGCTGCTGCTGCGCAACCTGCGGCCCGTGATCACGAAGGAGCAGGCCGGCCGCACGCTGCGCCAGGTGCGGGCGATGAACGGGATCTTCACGGCGCTGGTGACGAACACGCGGCCCGAGGTCGCGCTCCAGTTCAACGAGCTGAAGCCGTCCGTGACCCGCGGTTCGTTCGGCTCGGTGATCGTCATCCGCCGCGGCTCGAACCGGCTCTACCTCTACAAGGGCATGCGCTTCCAGCGCGGCTTCGGCGTCGCCACCGGCCAGTCGGCCTACCCGACCCCGCTCGGAAGCTGGCACATCGTCGTCAGGTGGCGGAACCCGTGGTGGTATCCGCCGAACTCGCCGTGGGCCAAGGGCGAGAAGCCGGTCCCGCCGGGGCCTGGCAACCCGCTCGGCACGCGCTGGATGGGCCTGTCGGCGAGCGGTGTCGGCATTCACGGAACGCCGGACGACACCTCGATCGGCTACTCGGCGTCGCATGGCTGCATCCGCATGCACATTCCCGACGCAGAGTGGCTCTTCAACCACGTGACCGTCGGCACCCCGGTCTTCATCGTCGCCGCGTAGTGCTTCTCCCAGCAATGGACGCCGGTCTCTCGCCCGCCGACACACTGCGCCAGAGACCGCCCTCGCCCTTGCCCAGGCAACCAGCCTGGGCGGCGGCCGAGATCGCCCTCTGGCTTGGTGTCAGCGATCGAGAGCCGCGGCACCATCACTGGAAGAAGCACCGATGACCGCCGCTCGGCTGAAGCTCGGCGCGCAGGCACTGGCGGTCGGGCTCGTCGTCCTGCTGCTCGCGCTGCTCGTCTGGAAGCTCGCCAAGGGCAGCGGCAAGGAGGCGGCCGTCGGCAAGGCCGCGCCGAACTTCACGCTCAAGCGGATCGGCGAGCCCGGGACGCTGCAGCTGGCCTCGCTACGCGGGAAGGTCGTCGTGCTCAACTTCTGGGCCTCCTGGTGCTACCCGTGCAAGCAGGAGGCGCCCACGCTGTCGGCCGCCGCCAAGCGCTGGCCAGGGCGTGTGGTCGTGCTTGGCGTGGACGTAAACGACTTCGCCGGCGACGCGCGCAAGTTCGCCCGCAAGTACGGCCTCGACTACCAGCTCGTGCACGACAACCACAACGTCACCTCGCCCAAGTACGGGCTGACCGGCCTGCCCGAGACGTTCTTCCTCGACCGGACCGGCAAGGTCGTCGTCCACGTTCCGGGTGAGGTGAAGGCCGCCGACATCCGCGACGGTGTCGAGCGGGCGCTGAAGTCGTGAGGTTACTCGCGCTCGCGCTCGTGGGGCTGGTGCTGGCCGCGCCGGCCGCGGCGAGCGAGCAGCGCCCGACACTGCCCGAGCTGGAGGGCCAGCTGATGTGCCCGATCTGCGAGGGCGAGACGCTGGCGCAGTCCGACTCGCCGGCGGCCCAGCGGATCAAGGCGTACGTCACCCTCCGCATCGGCCAGGGCGCAACCCGCAGCCAGATCAAGGACGAGCTCGTCGAACAGTGGGGCACCCGGATTCTGGCGGCGCCCCCGCGGCACGGGTTCGACCTGCTCGCCTGGCTGCTGCCGATCGTCGGCGTGCTCGGTGGGGCGGCGGTGCTGGGCGTGCTCGCTTGGCGCTGGACGCGCGAGCGCGAGCCGGAGCCGGCGCCGCAGCGCTGGTCGCTCAACGGGCATCCGCTCGGGCCGGACGAGGAGCGCCGGCTCGACGAGGAGCTGGCCCGCTTCGATGGCTGAGAGGATCGCGGCGGCCTTCGCCGCGGGCCTCGTCTCGATCGCGTTCCCCTGTGTGCTGCCGCTCGTCCCCGGCTACCTGTCGGCGATCACAGCGGTCGAGGTCGACCGGCTCGGCGAGCGTGGGATCGCCCGGCGGGTGGTCGCCGCGAGCATCCCGTTCGCGCTCGGCTTCACGGTCGTTTTCGTCGTGCTCGGCGCGGGAGCGGCGGCGCTCGGCGGCTGGGTCGACCAGGAGACCCGAACGAAGATCGCCGGCTTCGTGCTGGTCGTGCTCGGGCTCGCCTTCATGGGCCTTTTGCCGTGGCCGGAGCGCGTGCTCGCGCCCGGCGCGCTGACCCGGGCGCGGGCGAGCGGCTCGCGCGCGCTGCTCGGCGCGGCGTTTGCGGTCTGCGCGGCGCCGTGCGTGGGCATTCTGCTGGGCGCGATCCTGGCGCTGGCGGCCGACTCGCGCACGGTCGTGCGCGGCTGCATCCTGCTCGCCGCGTACTCGTTCGGGATCACGGTCGCGTTCGTGGCGATCGGGATCGCCTTCACGCACGCGATGTCCGCCTTCCGCTGGGTGCGCGACCACTACGACTGGATCCGCTACCTGAGCGGCGGCACGCTGGTCGTGCTCGGACTGCTGCTGTTCTTCAACCGAGACTGGTGGCTGCGCGTGCTCCTGAACCGGGCGCTCGACGCGTTAGGCCTCGGCGGGCAGCTCTAGCACCGGCAGCTCGAGCGAACCGCTGTCCACCGCGCGCTGGGCCGCCGTGACCTGCTCGAGCAGCGAGGCGACGTCCACGCCGCGGTGCTCGGGCGCGTATGGACCGAGCCTCCGCGTCGCTTTCTCCAGCTGCCGCTCGCAGCCCACGCGGTTGCCGCGGCCGGCCTGATACCAGGCGACCGCCACGTGTACGAGGCCCTGGTAGAAGTCGCGCTCGGCCGGCTCGGCCGCGCGCCACGCGTCCTCCAGCTGCTCGTGCGCCGCGAAGTACTCGCCGCGGCGGATCAGCTCGAGCCCGGTTTCGAGGTGGCTCACGCGTTGGAGACTAGGGCCGAGGGTGGTACGTTTGCCGCGTGGCGACGATCCTGCTGGTGGGGGTCGATCTGTTCTTCCGGGGGAAGCTGGAGGGCCTGTTGCCGGGCCATCATCTGATCACGGTCGAGAACGTCGACCCGCCGGACTGCGTGATCGCGGACATCGCGCGCATCGACCCGGACGAGGTCGCGGACGCCTATCCAGAGATCCCGATTCTCGGCTTCACCAACCACACCGACACCGAGGGCCTGCGCCTCGCCCACGCCGCCGGCTTCGACCAGGTGGTCGCCAAATCGGCGCTCGACGAGCGGGCCAAGGAGTTCGTCGAAGAGCTGACTGCCTGACCGGGCGGTCTGACTACACTGCCCGGCGCCGTGACGTACATCATCGCCGAGCCCTGCATCGACATCAAAGACCTCTCGTGCGTCGACGTCTGCCCGGTCGACTGCATCCACGAGTTCGGGCGCATCCTCGTGATCGACCCCGAGGAATGCATCGACTGCGGGGCCTGCGAGCCGGAGTGCCCGGTCGAGGCGATCTTCCCGGAGGACGCGCTCCCGGCGAAGTGGGAGCCGTTCGTGAAGATCAACTACGCCTATCCCGAAGGCGCGGACGTGATCAACAAGCTCACCGACGAGTACGCGACCGAGCACAACGTCCAGAACGAGCCGCTCGAGTAGACTCGCCGGCTATAGGCCCGTGGCTATGCTCCGGCCGTGACGCCGGAGACGCTCGATCACGTCGCGCTCTGGGTCGCCGACCGCGACCGCATAGCCGACTTCGTCACCTCCCGCGTCGGCATGCACGTGGTCGAACGGACCGACGCCTTCACCCTGGTCGGCTCCGACGCCCGGCGCGGGAAGCTGACGCTGTTCGCGGCCGAGGGGCCGCGCGAGCAGGGCGCGCTCAAGCACGTCGCGCTGCGAGTCTCGAGCCTCGAGTCCGCGCTCGGCTCGCTCGACGGCACCCAGGTCGAGCGGCCGCGCGAGGGTGAGGCGTACATGGACGTCTCCGAAGGGCTGCGGCTCGGGCTCGTGGAGGCGCCGACCGAGGTCGAGTACGACCTCGACCACGTCGCGCTCTGGTCGCATTCGCCGGAGGAGACGGCGGAGTCCTACCTCGAGCTCGGATTCTCCTCGGCCGCGCTGGGACCGTCGGGCGCGCCGCGGGTCGAGGTCGGCGGAGCCTTCGTCGAGTTCCACCAGGGCGAGCCGGGCGACCCTGAGCGACCGCTGCTGAACCATCTTGCGGTTCTGGTCGAGTCGGCTGAGGAGCACATCACCGAGGCCCGCGAGCTCGGGATCGAGATCGACAACATCGTCGACGCGCCGAACACCTACGCCGTGTTCGTCTGGGGCCCGGAGCGGGTCAAGATCGAGTACGTCGAGCACAAGCCGACGTTCTCTCTGACTTAGTGCTCATCGCCGGAGCCGGGATGGCCGGCCTCTGCGCGGCTGCCCGTGCGCGCGAGCTCGGCGCTTCGCCGACGGTGTTCGAGAAAGGAACGCGGCCGGGCGGCTCGATGCTGCTCTCGAGCGGCGTGATCTGGCGTTACCGAAGCTTCGAGGAGTTCCGCGCGCAATGTCCGGACGGCGACGAGCGGCTCCAACGGCTCGTCTTCGAGCGCCTCGACGAGGGGCTCGAGTGGCTCGAGTCGCTCGGCGCGCCGGTGGTCGCGCGCGAGACCGAGAACCCGCTCACGACCGGCGTCCGCTTCGACACCGACGGTCTGACCAAGGCGCTGTTCCGGGCCGCCGGCGAGGTCCGTTTCGAACAATCGGTGACGGTCACCGGGGATTCGCTCGTGCTGGCGACCGGCGGCTTTCAAGGCGATCCCGAGCTGGTCGAGCGGTACATTCGCCCGGCGGCGCCGCTTCGAGTGCGCGCCAACCCCTGGAGTGCCGGCGACGGCCTGCGGGTCGGGCTCGAGCACGGCGCAGCCCTGAGCAACGGCCTGGACGAGTTCTACGGCCGCAACATGGCCGACGTCGACTTCGACGAGCCCGGCTTCGTCCCGCTCGCGCAGGTCTACGGGCGCCACGCCCGGATCTTCAACGAACGCGGGGAGGAGTTCTTCGACCACGAGCGGGTCAGCTGGTCGGAGCTCGACCTCGTCCAGGCGACCGCCCACCAGCCGGGGGCGCGGGCCTGGTACCTGCTCGACGACCAGGCGCTCAACCAGCAGGTTCGCTACGGCACCGTCCGCGAGCTGGTCGCCTCGGCGCCCACGCGCACCGACCCCGGCGAGCTGCCCTTCGAGCCGCCGACCGGCACCGTCGCCGCCGTGCGCGTTGCGGCAGCGATCACGCACACGATCGGCGGCCTGCGCGTCGATGAGCGGGCCCGTGTGCTCGACGAGAGCAACGATCCGGTAGACGGTCTCTTCGCCGCGGGCGTGGACGCAGGCGGGATCTCGACCGGCGGCTACGCGAGCGGGCTCGCCTCGGCGCTCGTCCTCGGCCGCACGGCCGCCGAGACCGCGTTCAGCTGAGCGGCTGCAGGTAGGCGCAGCGGCGCATGTCGCCCGGAAGCGGCGAGGGCGCGACCTTGGTCACGTACAGGCGTTCCTCGCCCTCCTCGACCTGATCGCCGAGGCCAGGCGCCTCGCCCTCGCGCTCGCGCAGCTCGTAACCGTTCGTCGTCCAGACGAAGCGTAGGTGCGTGGGGCGCTGGCCGTTCTCGTCCACGAACCGAAGACTAACGGTGGGCCGCGTACGACGGCAGCACGACGCGAACCGCCGTGCCGCCGAGCTCGCCGGCCTCGATCTCGAGCTGCCCGTTCAGCGTCCGCGCCCGCTCTTCGATGTCCTCGAAGCTCGCCCGCCGCCGCTCGCCCGCGCCGTCGTCGGCGATCACGGCCTCGACCGTCCCGTCCTCGCGCTCGGCGACGCTAATCGAGATCCGCGAGGGCGGCCCGCGCCTGATCGCCTGGTTCACCGCCTCGCGGATGATCTGGTAGATCGCCACGCGCGCGTTCTCGGCCAGGCCGTCGGCGGCTTCGACGTCGAGGTCGACCTGCATCTGGTGGGACAGCCCGACCTGTTCCGCGAACGCGCGCACCGCCGGGCCGAAGCCCTGGTCCCGCAGCACGACCGGCTCGATGTTGAACGAGAGGTCGCGCAGCGAGCGGATCGTGTCGCGGTGTCGCTTCACCGCCGAATCGAGGACCCCGGTCGCCTCCTCCAGCCGCCCGCCCTCGAGCGAGTCGATCGCAGCGTCGAGCATCAGGCTGATCCCGGAGAGCGACTGCACCGGTCCGTCGTGCAGGAAGAGCGCGAGCCGCCGCCGCTCCTCCTGCTCGGCGATGATCAGCTGGTCGGTCAGCCGCCCGCGCTCGGCCTCACGCTCCTTGGCTTCGGCGAGCAGCTGCGTGTTCTCGACCGCCCGGCAGGCGAAGTCGGCCAGCAGCTTCGCCCGCGCAAGCTCCTCGCGGTCGAGCGGCTTTGCTCGCACGAGCTGGAGCGAGCCGATCTCCTCGCCGCGGATCCGCAGCGGCACCACGACTGCTTCCGGGAGCCCGCGTGCGCCGGGCGCCAGCAGCGTCGCCTTGGCGCCGAAGAGCTCCTTCGCCTCGCGCCGCGTCTGGTCGAGCACCTGTTCGGGCTCGTGCGGCGCGGCGATCGAGCTCATCGACTCGATCAGCGACTCGAGGAAGTTGGACTGCGCCGAGAGCTCCTCCTCGACCACCTCGTGCCGGCGGCGCTCGGTGACGATCAGGTGCAGCGCGAACCCTGCGGCGCCGACGATCGCCGCGCCCAGGCCGGCGAATGCCAGCCAGCTCGAGTTCAGCGCGAGCCCGAGCAGAGAGACGATCGCGGCCGCCGCAACCGCGGCGACCAAGAGTCCCGCTCTAGTCGATGATCGCGTCACGAAGCGCGATCGCAACCGCGTGCGTGCGCGTGTCGGCCTCGAGTTTGGTGAGGATGTGGCGCACGTGACTCTTCACGGTCTCCTGGCTGATGAAGAGCCTCGCGGCGACGTCGGCGTTCGACATCCCGTCGGCCAGCAGCTGCAGGATCTCGCGCTCGCGCGCGGTCAGCATGTCCTCCCGGTCGCCCGAGAGGAAGGCCGGCATCAGCGCCGGGTCGACGAAGCCCTCGCCGGACACGACTTTGTCGATCGCCTTCAGGAGGGTCTGGTGCGGCGCCTCCTTGAGGATGTAGCCCTTCGCGCCGGACTCGAGCCCGCGGCCGAGCAGGCTGCGCTCGCTGTAGGCGGTGAAGATCAGGACGGCGGTCTCGGGAACCTTCTGCGTGAGGATCTTCGTCGCCTCGAGCCCGTCCATCCCGGGCATGCGCACGTCCATGATCACCACGTCGGGCTTGCGGCGCTCGGCGAGCGAGACCGCGCTCGCGCCGTCCGCCGCCTCGCCCACGACGCGAATGTGCGGCGCGCGCGAAAGCGAGAGGCGCAGGCCTTCACGGACGACCTCGTGGTCGTCCACGATCAGGCAGGTGATCTCTCCCTGCGCGGCTCTCTGCTCTTCGGTGGCGGCCTGCTCCGTCAACGCACGCCGATTGTAGGCGGGAATGCGGTCGTCGCCCGAATCGGAGCCGCGGTCAGCGCCCGAACCAGCGGGCGCGGCGGCTCGAGCCGAACGCACGCTTCTCGGCAACGAGCTCGAGTGACGGCTCCTGAAACGTGCCGGTTGGCCTCGGGCCGGAGAGGAAGTCGACGTCGACCCGGCCGATTCGGCCGGCCCCGAACTCGACGTAACACGAACCACGCCCCTCGTACGGCGAGGGCTCGGGGCCGGCGTCCATCCGCGCCAGTAGCTGCGCAGCGACGACGCGGGCGGCGCCCTCGGAGAAGACGCCCGCCTTCGGGGTGCCGGGCGTGGCCACGTCGCCGACGGCATAGACGTCCGGGAACCGCGTCGCGAGCGTTCGCGAGTCGACCGGCACGTACCCGTCCTCGGCCATCCCGCTAGCGACGACCACGTCCGGAGCGCGGTGCCTCGGGACGCCGAGGAAGAGGTCGCACGGGAGCTCCTGGTCGTCGTCCAGCACCACCACGGCGCGCGAGGTGTCGAAGGCGCGCACGCGCCGTTCGGGAACGAACGCGATCCCACGTTCGGCGAAAGCCTCTAGCAATGCGGCCGACGTGTCCGGGGAGGGCGGGACCGGCGTGCCGAAGGGCATCACGAGCACGATCTCGCAGGCGTCGCGCACGCCGCGCTCTGTCAGGAAGTCGTGGAGGAGCAGCGCCGCTTCGCTCGGCGCCGGCGGGCACTTGAACGGCGCCCCGCAGACGCCCACGACCGCGCGGCCTTCGGCGAACGTCGGCAAGATCTCCCGCAGTCGCTCGGCGCCGGCGACCGAATAGAACTCGTTCTCACCCTCGGCCAGGCCGGGCGTCGCCTCGAAATCGTAGTCGGCGCCGAGCGCCACGACGAGGACGTCGCCTTCGTGGACACCCTGGTCGGTCGTGACCTGTCGCGACTCGGGCTCGATCGCTGTCACCGTCTCCCGCAGGAGCCGGACTCCCGGCTTGACGAAGTCTGCATAGGGCAGCCGGATCTCTTCGGGTCGCACGCGTCCGAACATCACGTCGAGCTTCGAGTAGCCGAAGACGAAGGCGTCGCTCCGGTCGATGATGACGACCCCGGCGTCCTCGCCGAGGCCCTCCGAGAGCATCGTCGCGAGCTCGAGACCTCCGAACCCGGCTCCCAGGATGAGAACGCGCGCGTGCACAGGGCGACCGTACTCCCTAGACGACGAGCGCGAGCTGCTCCGGCTGGGGATCCGGCGCAAGGGGAATTCGGCGGCGGTCGCGGATGCCGTGTTTGCGGGTCAGGTCGGACACGAGCTCGCGCACCGGCTTTGCCTCGGCGGCGCCCAGGTAGGCGCGGCTTGCGTACAGCCGCTCGTACGCTGGCAGCTGCTCCGGGTAGTCCTCCGCGAGCGCGGTGAGGAAGTGCTCGCGCGTGCCGGGCTTTAGGTGAAGCAGGTTCGCCCAGACGCCGCAGGCGCCGGCCTCGCGCGCCTCGCGCACAACCTCTTCCAGCAGCTCCGGCTTGTCGGAGAGGCCCGGCAGGATCGGCGCCATGCCGACGCTCGCGCGGATGCCGGCGTCGACGAGCGTCTTCAGCGCCCGCAGACGCTGGCGTGGGTGGGCGGTGCCCGGCTCGGTGCGCCGCCACACCTCGTCGTCGAGCGTCGGCACCGAGAACGTCACCGAGACCTGAGCCCGCCGCGCCGCCTCGGCCAGCACGTCCACGTCGCGGACGATCAGCGGGCCGCGCGTGATGATGCTGAACGGGTTGGCCGCATCGCGCAGGACCTCGATGCACGCACGCGTCAGGCGGTAGCGCCCCTCGGCCGGTTGGTAGGGGTCGGTCGCGGCGCCGATCGCGATCGTCTCCTGCTCGCCAACTCGGGCGGGCCAGCTCGCGGCGGAGCACCTCGGCGACGTTCGTCTTGACCCGGATCGAGCGGCCGTAGCGGTCGTCGAAGGGCCGGTCGGCGCGCAGCTCGAAGGCTCGGACGTAACAGAAGGTGCAGTGGTGGACGCAGCCCATGTACGGGTTCAGCGACCACGCGAAGCCCATCCCCTTGACCCGGTTGAGCGCGACCTTGCAAGGCTCTTCGCGGTAGTCGACGCGCATGCGGGCAGTATAGAACGTATGTTCGTCTAGTTGAATCTCGAAGATGCACGAGCTGCCCGGCGGGATTCGCCGCCTCACCTTTCCGCTGCCGCTCGGGATCGACCACGTGCACTGCTACCTGCTGCCGGGCTCGGACGGCTGGACGCTCGTGGACACCGGGCTCGGGCTGCCCGCTGCGGCCGCGCGCTGGGAAGCGGCGCTCGACGGCGTCGAGGTCGCCCGGATCGTGATCACGCACTTCCACCCCGACCACGCCGGCGGCGGCGAGGACGCGCAGGCGCTGACCGGCGCGCGCGTCCACCAGGGGGCGGCCGACTACGAGCAGTGCGTGCGCGTCTGGGGCAGCGAAGGCTGGTCGGAGCGCCTGGCCAACTACCTGCAGCGGCACGGGCTTCCCGACGACGTGGCAGACGAGCTGCGGCACGAGTCGCGGACGTTCGCGCCCTTCATCCGCTTCGCGCGCGACCCGGAGCTGCTTCGCGAAGGCGACGAGGTCGACGGCTGGCACGTGCTCGAGCTCCCCGGCCACGCCGATGGGCACATCTGCCTCGAGCGCGACGGCGTGCTCGTGGCCGGCGACCACGTCTTAGGCGTGATCACGCCGACCGTCGGGCTCTACCCGGAGTCGCGCCCGGACCCGTTGGCCGACTACCAGGCGAGCCTCCGGCGGACGATCGAGCTCGTGCCACGAATCGCGCTGCCCGGCCACGGAGATCCCGTCTCCGACCCGGTCGCGCGCGCACGCGAGATCCTTGAGCACCACGAGCGCCGGCTCGACCAGACGGCCGCCGCGCTCGGCCCGGACCCGCGCAGCGCGTACGAGGTCTCCGTGGCGCTTTTCGGCCAGGGCCTGGACGCGAGCGGCCGCCGCTTCGCCCTGGCGGAGACGCTCGCGCACCTGGAACGGCTCGTCCACGAGGGCCGGGCCGCGCGGACGGGTGACGACACCCGGGTCTCCTATACTTCGACGTAGAGCCGGTTGGACGACGAAGTCATTCCTAGACGTCCGCCCGACGGGGCGCAGACGTGATCCTTTTCCTCGAACTCCTCGCAGTGGCGGCGCTGATTCTGCTGAACGGCTATTTCGTCGCGGCCGAGTACGCGCTGGTCACAGCGCGCCGCACGCGGATCCAGGAGCTCGCGCAGAAGGGCGACCGCCGCGCCCGGGCCGTGTTGCGGATTGTCGCCGACCCTCCGCGCTTCATTGCGGCGATGCAGCTCGGCGTCACCGGGGCCAGCCTGGCGATCGGTGCGCTCGGCGAGCAGGTGCTCGCGCGCGTCTTCGATCCGCTGTTCGCCTCGGTGATCGCGTTCGCGCTCGCGTTCCTGATCATCACCTTCCTGCACGTGGTCGTCGGCGAGCTGGTGCCGAAGGGGATCGCGCTGGGCTACTCGGAGCGGGTGGCGCTCGCCGTGTCGACGCCGGTGCGCGGCTTCTTCGTCGCCTTCAAGCCGCTGATCTGGGTGCTGCAGCGCTCCAGCGACGCCGCCCTACGCGCGCTCGGCCTGACTCCGCCCGGCGGCGAGATGGAGGTCTACTCGGAGGCCGAGCTGAAGATGCTGCTCTCGCGCTCGACCGAAGAGGGCGAGCTCGAGCGGCAGGAGCAGGAGATGCTCTACAAGGTCTTCGACTTCGCCGACAAGGAGGTCTCGGCGGTGATGGTGCCGCGGCCCGAGGTCGTCGCGCTCTCGATCGAGATGCCACCCGAGGAGGCGCTGGCGGCCGTGATCGACTCGCCGTACACGCGCTACCCGGTCTATCGCGACGCGCTCGACGAGATCGTCGGAGTGCTGCACGTGCGCGACCTCTTCTCGGCGCTCGTCGACCGCGGCATCGCCGGCGTCCAGCTCGAGCAGCTGCTGCGACCGACACACATCGTCCCGGAGACGAAGGACCTGGCGGCGCTGCTGACCGAGTTCCGCCGCACGAACCAGCACCTGGCGGTCGTCGTGGACGAGTACGGCGAGCTCGAGGGGATCGTCACGCTCGAGGACCTGCTCGAGGAGATCGTCGGCGAGATCGAGGACGAGTTCGACTTGCCGGACGAGTCGATCGAGCGGCTCGAGGACGGCCGCGTCCGCGTCCACGGCACCTTCCCGATCGACGACTTCAACGAGCAGTTCGGCGTCTCGCTGCCGATCGAGGACTACCACACGCTCGGGGGCCTCGTCTTCGGGATGCTCGGCCGCGCGCCCGAGCCCGGCGACGAGGTCGAGCACGCGGGCATCCGCTTCACCGTGCTGACGGTCGAGGGCTCGCGGATCGAGCGGCTCGAGATCCAGCTGCCGCCGCAGGAGCCCAACGAGCAGCGGCTCGAAGAGGCTTCGTAGGTACTCTCAGGGCGGGGTCAACTACTTGTGAGGAGTCTCATGAAGCGCATCGTTTTGCTCGCCGGGGTCGCCGCCCTGGCCGCCGTCACCGTCTTCTCCGTCGTCGCCTACGCGGGCTCGACGAGCGTAAAGACGACGTCGGTCTCGGTCACGGCAAAGGAGTTCTCGTTCAAGCTTTCACGCAAGAGCGCACCGCACGGCAAGGTGTCGTTCAAGGTGACGAACAAGGGCTCGATCAAGCACGACTTTCAGATCGCCGGCAAGAAGACCAAGCTGCTCGCCCACAACAAGAGCGCCACGCTGGTCGTGACGCTCAAGAAGGGCAAGAAGTACACCTACATCTGCACCGTGCCGGGCCACGCGGCCGCGGGCATGAAGGGCACCTTCAAGGCGACTTAGGCGTCGCTTGCGATGCCGACCAGAAGAGGTCACGCCGGCTTCGCCGGCGTGACCGTCTAGGTCTCTAGCTCGACGGGCGATACCTCGCCGGCCCGGATCTTCCAGCCGGCGAGCTCGCCCGTCCGGAGCGAGAGGATCAGATAGGGCCGGCCCTCCCAGAGGCCGATGTTCTCGACGTCCGTCCGCGAAGGCCGCGGCGGCGAGGAGAGGTGCGAGTGGAAGACGGCGAGCTCGTAGCCCTCGTCTTCCAGAAACCAGTTCTCGGGCTCGGTCTCGAGCTCGAATCGGTACGGGCTCGCCGCCGCGTTGCGACCAGGGAGGTAGCGCTCGGCCGCGCCGTCGCGCAGGACGACGAGGCCACAGGCCTCGTTCGGCACCTCTGCGCGCGAGTGTTTCTCGAGCGCGGCGCGCACGTCGGCCGGGATCACCACCAGACGGCCCGTTCCATCTGCGGCTCGGGGTCGGCCGTCTCCCAGAACGGCGCCGAGAGGTACTTCCAGCCGGCGTCGGCGAGCACGGCGACCACGACGCCCTCGTCAAGCTCGGAAGCGAGCTTGCGGGCGACGTGGATCACCGCTCCCGAGGAAACGCCGGCGAAGACGCCCTCGCGGTCGAGGAGCGCGTGGAGGCCGGCGACCGCCTCGCCGTTCGAGACGAGCAGCTTGCGGTCGAGCTGGCTGACGTCGAGGATCGGCGGCACGTAGCCGTCCTCCAGCGAGCGCAGGCCCATCACCGGGTCGCCCGGAAGTGGCTCGGCCGCGGCCACGGTCACGTCGGGGAAGCGCTCGCGCAGGCGCCGTCCGGCGCCCATCAGCGTTCCGCCGGTGCCGAGGCCGGCAACCAGCACGTCGACGCGGTCGAGCGCCTCGGCGATCTCGGCGCCCGTGCCCTCGTAGTGGGCGTGCGGGTTGGCCTCGTTCGCGTACTGGAAGAGCATCCGGTAGCGCGGCTCCCGCTCGGCGAGCTCGAGCGCCACGCGCACGGCGCCGTTCGAGCCTTCCTCGCCCGGGCTCTGGACGATCTCGGCGCCGTAGAGGCGCAAGAGGCGGCGGCGCTCCTCGGTCACGTTGTCGGGCATCACGCAGGTGAGCCGGAGGCCCCGGAGGCGCGCGACCAGCGCGAGCGAGATGCCGGTGTTGCCGCTCGTCGGCTCGAGCAGCTCCTGGCCCGGCTCGAGGTCGGCCGCCTCGACCATCGCGAGCGCGACGCGGTCCTTGATCGACCCGGTCGGGTTCTGCCCCTCGAGCTTCGCGTAGAGCTTGACCTCGGGCTTCGGGCTCAGCCGCGGCAGCTCGACGAGCGGGGTGTTGCCGACGAGCTGCAGCAAAGAGCTTCCAACTCTGTTCTCCCGAGCGGAGCGATGGGACAAGCTAGCCCCGCGAAAAATGCGCAGCATTTTTCGCGGAAGAGCCACCCGCCATCGCGGGCAGGAGGATCACGGTCGAGCCGTCCTCAACCTCGGTCTCGAGGCCGTCCTTCGTGCGCACGTCCTCGCCCTCGACGTAGACGTTGACGAACGGCGCCAGGGAGTCGTCCTCGAGCAGCTGCCCGCGCAGCGAGGGGAAGCGCCCGAGTAGGTCGTCGAGCAGCTCGCGGACGGTGCCGCCGCTAGCTTCGACCTCACGCGCGCCGGCGGTCTCGGCACGCAGTGTCGGTGGGATGCGGACGCGGCTCAATGTCCCACTCCTGCGCAGAACTCGACGTAGTCGACGTAATCCGTGATCGTGGGGTTCTCGCCGCACACGGGGCAATCCGGGTCGCGGCGGAGCTTCATCTCCTCGAACTCGCCCGAGAGCGCGTCGTAGAGCAGCAGCCGGCCGACGAGCGGCTCGCCGATCCCGAGCGCGAGCTTGAGCGCCTCGGCGGCCTGGATCGAGCCGATCACGCCCGGCAGCACGCCGAGCACGCCGCCCTCGGCGCAGCTGGGCGCCAGCTCCGGCGGCGGCGGCTGCGGGAAGAGGCAGCGGTAGCACGGCCCTGCGCCTGGCTTGAAGACGGTCACCTGGCCCTCGAAGCGGAAGATCGAGCCGTGCACGACCGGGATGTCGTGCCACACCGACGCATCGTTGACGAGGTAGCGAGTCGGGAAGTTGTCGGCGCCGTCCACGATCACGTCCCAGCCCGGCTCGAGGATGCGCTCGATGTTCTCCGAGGTCAGCCGCTCGCGGAACGGCACCACCTCGACGTCTGTATTCAAGGCTTCGATCGTCCTGCGCGCGGAGTCGGTCTTCGGCTCGCCCAGCGAGTTGGTCGAGTGCACGATCTGGCGCTGCAGGTTCGTCTCGTCGACCACGTCCGCGTCGACGATCCCGAGCTTGCCGACGCCGGCGGCGGCCAGATAGAGCGAGGCCGGTGAGCCGAGGCCGCCCGCGCCGATCAGCAGGATGCGCGAGTCGAGCAGCCGCAGCTGCCCTTCCTCGCCGACCTCGGGGATCAGCAGGTGGCGGCTGTAGCGGGTCGCGCGCTCGGGGCCGAGTGAGCGCGGCAGGTCGGTCGGGAAGCCACTGCGCTGCCAGTCGGTATAGCCGCCGGCGAGCGAGATGGTGCGCTCGTAGCCGAGCTCGCTGAGCGTCTTGGCGGCAAAGGCCGAGCGGTTGCCGACCGCGCAGTAGAGAAGCACCGGACGCGAGCGGTCGGGGGCGACGCCCTCGATCCGCGACTCCAGGTGGCCGCGTGGGACGTGGACGGCGCCGGGGATACGGCCTTGCTCCCACTCGTCGCGCTCGCGGACGTCCACGAGCAGCGGCGAGTCCTCGTCCTCCAGCAGCTCCTGCGCGCGGCGCGAGTCGACCTCTTCGATCGAAGCCTTCGCCTCCTGCAGCAGCTCGCGGTAGCCCGGCATGGCTTCCAATTGTATAGCGGGCCACGCGAGTGGCCGCGAGCGCGACGGCTATGGTCGCGCGGTGAATTCGCGGAGCCGCGTCATGTCCTTCGTCGTCGTTGCGGCGCTGACCGCGGCCGGTGTCGTCGTGTTCGGAGTGGTGGCGACGCGAGGCCACGTTCCGGCCTCCGCCAAGCCGCGGAGCGGCGACCCGCCGTTGACCCTTGCGCTCGGGGACCGCGACGACCGCGAGGCGCGCGAGCTCAACCGCGCGCAGCGCCTCTACGCCGGCAAGCACTACTCGCAGGCCGCCGCGATCTTCGGCCGCTACCGCTCGCTCGAGGCCCAGGTCGGGAGTGCGCTAGCCGCGTGGCCGTCGGGGTCGATCGAGCGGCTCGAGAACCTCCAGGTCGCGCACCGGCGCAGTGCACTCGTCGGGCTGCACCTCGGGCTCGCGTACTACTGGGACCGGCGCAACGACGACGCCCTCGCCGCCTGGCGCTCCGCCGCGAGCGACCAGCCGGACACGGCCTACTCGGTCCGCGCCGGCGACTTCCTCCACCCGCAGTACGCGCCGGGGCTGCCTCCCTTCCTGCCGTCGTTCCAGCCGCCGCTGCGGATTCGCGCGCTGCCGGGCCCGCAGCAGCTCGCCGCCCTGCGCGCGGGCGCCGCTCACGGCGGAGCGCACGCGAAGCTTCTCTACGGCACCGTCCTGCAGCGGCTCGGCCGGCCGGTCTCCGCCGAGCGGGAGTTCACCGCCGCCGCCCGGCTAGCCCCGAACGACCCAGACGCGCGCGTCGCCGAGGCTGTCGGCCGCTTCGACAAGGCCAAGCCGGCGGGCGCCTTCGGCAGGCTGGGGCCGTTGACACGGGTCTTCCCGCATGCCCAGACCGTCCGCTTCCATCTCGGCCTGCTGCTGCTCTGGTCGGCACAGGTAAAGGAGGCCCGCAAGCAGCTCCAACAGGCCCAGCGGGAGGCGCCGCGCTCGCTGCTCGGCAGGCAGGCGACGCAGTACCTGGCGGCGCTCGATCGAATTGGGACCGGCTGACCGAAATTAGGGCCGTTCGGCCTATGGCGCTCTGTCCGGTCGCCGTGGAAGACTGCCACATCCGCAGTGCCGCGTGCGGAATGTCACAAGGCCAAGAGGGGAGCCGCGAGTGAGCGAGCAGGGGGTACGGGTCAAACCGTCGACCATCGCCGAGGTGCTGGAGACGGACGAGGCCAAGGGGTTGCTGGAAGCAGGACGCGAGGCGGGGTCGCTGAGCACAGAGGAGATTTCCCTCGCGCTGGGCGAGCTCGAGCTCGACGCTGCGCAGGTGGACGACTTCTACCACGCGCTCGAAGAGCTGCACATCGAGGTCCTCGACGGCAGCGAGCCCGAGCAGCCTGAGCCGACACCGCAGGCACGCGAGGTCACGACGGACTCGCTACAGCTCTTCCTGAAGGACATCGGCAAGGTCGACCTGCTGACCGCAGCGCAGGAGGTCGAGCTGGCCAAGCGGATCGAGCGGGGCGAGCACAGCGCCAAACAGGAAATGGTCGAAGCCAATCTGCGCCTCGTGGTCTCGATCGCCAAGAAGTACCGCAACCAGGGACTGCCGTTCCTCGATCTGATCCAGGAGGGGACGATCGGCCTCGTGCGCGCGGCCGAGAAGTTCGACCACCGTAAGGGCTTCAAGTTCTCGACCTATGCGACGTGGTGGATCCGCCAGGCCGTCGCCCGCGCGCTGGCCGACAAGGCGCGGACGATCCGGATGCCGGTTCACATCGTCGAGAAGCTGAACAAGATCGTCCGCTCGGAGCGGAAGCTGCGCGCCGAGCTCGGGCGCGAGCCGACCTCGTTCGAGATCGGGATCGACGTTGAGCTGACCGCGGACGAGGTCGAGCAGATCCGCCGCAGCTCGCAGGCGCCGGTCTCGCTGGAGAAGCCGGTCGGCGACGAGGAGGAGTCGGAGTTCGGCCACTTCCTCACCGACGAGAGCGAGCCGCTTCCGGAGGAGGTCGCCGAAGTCGAGCTGCGCAAGGCCACGCTCTGCCGCGTGCTGCAGACGCTCAGCGCCCGCGAGCGCCGCGTGCTGGAGCTGCGCTACGGGCTCAACGGCGAGCATCCGCGCACGCTGGACGAGGTCGGCAAGACCTTCAACGTCACGCGCGAGCGGATTCGGCAAATCGAGAACCAGAGCCTCAAGAAGCTTCGCGCGCTGGCCGACTCCGTCGCGCTCAAAGACGTCGCCTAGACGCTCTGTCGGCCAGGTGGCCGCGCAGTCACGTCACTAGACTGCGCGGCCGTGGCCGAGCCCTGGTTCGACGAGCTCTCCGAGCTGCTCGCGATTCCGAGCGTCAGCGCCGATCCCGAGCGCAAGCCCGACGTGGCGCGCGCGGCGGAGTGGCTGGCCAGCTTCATCCGCGATGCCGGCGGCTCGGCCGAGGTCGTCGCGACCGACACGCAGCCGCTGATCCTCGGCGACCTCGGTGCCAGCAACGGCTCGGCCCCGACGGTGCTTGTCTACGGGCACGTCGACGTCCAGCCGCCCGACCCGCTCGAGCTCTGGGAGTCGGATCCGTTCACGCTCGAGCAGCGTGGTGACTGGCTCTATGGGCGCGGCGTCGTCGACGACAAGGGCCAGCTCTACATGCTCGCCAAGGCCGCGGCCGAGCTCGCGGCCGCCGGCGAGCTGCCCGTCAACGTCCGCTTCGCGTGCGACAGCGAGGAGGAGACCGGCGGCCACCAGATCGTCGACTTCCTGGCCGGCGACGAGCGCGGCGCCGACGCGGCGTTGATCTTCGACAGCGGCATGACCACGCGGGGCGTGCCGGAGTTCGCGGTCGCGACGCGCGGGCTCGTCTACTTCCACCTGACCGTGCGGACGGGCGAGCGCGACCTGCACTCGGGCCTGTTCGGTGGCGCGGCCCTGAACGCGACGCACGCCCTGCTGCAGACCCTCTCCGGCGTGCAGCAGGTGGACGGCCGTCTGCCCGAGCCGCTGCGCGCCGGGATCGCGCCGCCGACCGAGGAGGAACGCGCCGCCTGGTCGGAGCTCGTGCCAGGCGAGCAGATGCTGGCCGAGGCCGCCGCGACGCCCGTCGATCCTAAGGCGGCCGAGGAGTTCTACCTGCGCACGACGGCCGAGCCCGCGCTGGACGTGAACGGAGTCGGCGGCGGCTCGCCGATCCTGCAGAAGACGGTGCTGCCCGTCTCGGCCGAGGCCAACCTCTCGATCCGGCTCGCGCCCGGCCAGGACGTCGAGCAGATCGCGGCCGCCGTCGAGCAGTTGCTTCGCGAGGCTGCCCCGGAGGGCGCCGAGGTGGAGCTGCAACGCCTCTCGTCCGCAGCACCCGGGCTGGTGCCGCCGGACGCGCCGGCCGTGCAGCTCGCCCAGGACGCCTTCGAGCAGACGATGGGCCGGCGCCCGCTGCTCGTCCGCTCCGGCGGCACGCTGCCGATCGTGCCGGCGCTGGTGGACAAGGGCATCCCGACGATCGTCACCGGCTTCTCCACGCCCGAGAGCAGCATCCACTCGCCGAACGAGCGGCTTCTCGCCGAGTACATGCCGCTCGGGATCGAGACGGCGAAGGAGCTCTACCGGCGCCTCGCGGCGCTAGAGCGCTAGCAGTAGTCGACGAGCCACTCGTGCCCGAAGCGGCGCATCTCGTCGATGATCGGCAGGAGCGCCTCGCCCTTCTCGGTCAGCTCGTACTCGACGCGCGGGGGCGACTCGGCGTAGCTGCGGCGGACGAGGATCTCCTCCTGCTCGAGCGCGCGGAGCCGCTCGGAGAGCGTCCGCGGGCTGATGCCTTTGCAGGAGTGCTCGAGCTGCGTGAAGCGGCGCGGCCCCTCAGAGAGGTCGTGGAGGAGCACGGCCGTCCACTTCGCGCCGAGGATCTCGGCGCAGGCCGCGACCGAGCAGGTCGCGTCGTGAACGGGGTTCATCGTCCGCATCGTGCTCAGATCGTAACGGGCTGCGGCCGGAACGAGTAGGGTCGGGAGCCGTGTCGCAGCTCGACAAGGAGCTCCGCGAGCGCATCGACGAGCCGGTCTCCGAGGAGGCCGAGCGTGAAGTGCGCCTCTCGCCGGCCGAGGCGGTCGCGCAGATGCGGATCAAGGTTCCGGCCCAGCGCAACCGCAAGCTGCGCACCTTGCTCGAGCGCGTCAACGCCGACGACGGGCTCAAGGCTCTGTGGCACGTCTCGAACGTGAACGCGGTCAAGCGGCTCGGGATCAACGACCACTCCTGGGTGCACATCCAGATCGTGGCCAACATCGGCCTGCGGCTCCTGCGGATCCTGCAGAAGCGCGGCGTCGAGCCGGCGATGGTCGAGGACTACGACATGAAGCAGGAGGACGCGGAGGTGGTCGTCCTGCTCGGCGCGCTGCTGCACTGCATTGGAATGTCCGTCCACCGCGACCGGCACGAGGACTGGAGCCTCTTCCTCGCCGAGCCGAAGGCGCGCCAGCTGCTGGCGGGGACCTACGAGGAGCCGGAGCTGACCGTCGTCGTCTCCGAGGTGCTGCAGGCGATCACCTCGCACCGCGAGTCGGGTCACCCGCTGACGCTCGAGGCCGGGATCGTCCGCGTCGCCGACGCGCTCGACATCGAGGAGGGCCGCTCGCGGATCCCGTTCGAGCGCGGCCAGGTCTCGATCCATTCGATCTCGGCGGCCGCGATCGACGAGGTGATCATCTCGGAAGGCAATGACCGCCCGGTCTCGATCGAGATCAAGATGAACAACTCGGCCGGGATCTACCAGGTGGACGAGCTGCTGAAGTCGAAGCTGCACGGCTCGGGTCTGGAGCCGTACGTGGAGATCGTGGCGCGGATCGAGAACGAGGCCGAGAAGAGCCTCGTGCCGATGTACCGGCTCGAATGAACGTCCTCTTTGTCTGCGTCGGCAATCAAGGGCGAAGCGTCATGGCGCAGCGCTTGTTCGAGCGCGTGGCGCAAGGCAAGCAC
Source organism: uncultured Actinomycetes bacterium (assembly GCA_963772975.1). Lineage (GTDB taxonomy): Bacteria > Actinomycetota > Thermoleophilia > Gaiellales > Gaiellaceae > AC-32. The sequence continues at coordinate 102,603 of CAVYZH010000005.1, read as the reverse complement.
GCCGCCCGCTCAGCGGGCAGTGCGCCGGGAGACGCGCCGCACCCTCAGGTCGTCGAGGCACTGCGCGAGGTCGGCATCGACGCGAGCGATCATGTGCCGCACAAGCTGAACGACGCTGACCTTGAGTGGGCGGACGTCGCCGTGTCGGTTTGCAGCGACGAGGTATGCCCGGTCACGCCGGGGGTCGAGCGAATCCGATGGGACATCCCCGACCCCATCGTGATGCCGATCGAGCAGGTACGTGAAGTGCGCGAGGAGATCGGCCGCCGCGTCGAAGAGCTCGCTCGAGAGCTCTAACTACTTTGCGACCGGCTCTTTGCGACGGCGATGGGTCGAAGCGTCATGGCGAGGGTGTTCGAGCGCGTGGAGCTGCAGCAGCCGCCCTCTCCGCGCGCCGTGTCGGCCCGACAGGTGTCGCGTACGGCCTCGACATGACGGACGAGATGCTCGCGCTCGCGCAGAGCAACGCTCGCGAAGCAGGCGTCTCGAACGTGCATTTCCTCAAGGGCGTGATCGAGGAGATCCCCCTTCCGGCGAGCTCGGTGGACGTCGTGATCTCGAACTGTGTGATCAACCTCTCGACGGACAAGCCTGCGGTGCTGACGGAGATGGCGCGGGTACTCAGGCCGGGGGGCCGCCTCGGGATCAGCGACGTGGTGGCCGAGGACCGGTTGCCTCCGGCCGAGCGGGCGGAGCGCGGTAGCCACGTGGGCTGCATCGCGGGCGCTCTGTCGCACGGCGAGTACGTGGCTGGTCTGGAGGCTGCCGGATTCGAACAGGTCAGCGTCGAGTTCACCCACGAGGTCGCCGACGGGATGCACGGTGCAATCGTGAAGGCAGCCAAGTCTGGCGAGACGCGGGGGACGGGCCTCCCGCTCGCCGGCTCGGGAACGACGACGGGATGTTGTTAGGAGGACAGCGTGACTCAGGCAATTGACCCGGTGACGCAGCACCACATCGACCAGGCAGCAGCCCGGCTCGCCGACGAGTTCGAGGGCGTCTTCTCGAAGGAGACGATCGCGCGTTACATGGCCGAGTCGCAGGACCTGCTCGGGAAAGCGCGGATCAATGTCTTCGTCCCGGTGCTCGCGCATCGGTTCGCTCGCGAGCGCCTCAAGGCGCTTGCTCAGGCCGAGGGGAAGCTCACCAAGGAGCAGCCCGAGGTGCTGTTCGTCTGCACGCACAACGCGGGCCGCAGCCAGATGGCCGCGGGCCTGGTCAAGCTCCGCTCCGAAGGCCGGATCCACGTCCGCTCTGCTGGCTCGACGCCCGCCGAGGAGATCAACCCGGCGGCGCTCGAGGCGATGGAGGAGGTCGGCGTCGACATGGGCGAGGAGTTCCCGAAGCCGTTGACCAACGAAGTCGTCCGAGCCGCGGACGTCGTGATCACGATGGGTTGCGGCGACGCGTGCCCGATCTTCCCCGGCAAGCGCTACGAGGATTGGGATCTCGAGGACCCGGCCGACGAGGACATCGAGACCGTTCGCCGGATCCGGGACGAGATCGACGCGCGCGCCCAGGCGCTCATCGCCGAGCTGCTCCCCGACTGAGCGTGCCGCTCGCTCGTCTGCTCGCGGCCGAGTTCGTCGGCACCTTCGCCCTGGTCTTCGCCGGCGCGGGCGCGATTATGGTCGACGCCAAGACCGGCACGCTCGGTCACGTCGGCGTGGCGTTCAGCTTCGGGCTCGTGATCATGGCGATGATCTACGCAGTCGGGCACATCTCGGGAGCGCACTTCAACGGCGCGGTCACCTTCGCCTTCGCGCTCAGCCGCCACTTCCCCTGGAGCCGCGCCGCCGCGTACTGGGCGGCCCAGCTCGCGGGCGCGATCGTGGCCGCGGCGCTGCTGCGCGGCTCGCTGGGGGACATCGCCCACGTCGGCGCCACTCTGCCCTCGGGCTCGCAGGCGCAGTCGTTCCTCTGGGAGCTCGTGCTGAGCTTCTTCTTGATGTTCGTGATCATGGCCGTGGCGACCGACACGCGGGCGGTCGGCGAGGCCGCCGCGATCGCGATCGGCGGCACGGTCGGGCTGGACGCCATGTTCGGCGGGCCGATCTCCGGGGCATCGATGAACCCGATGCGCTCGGCCGGCCCGGCACTCGTATCCGGCGACCTGCACGCGCTCTGGCTCTACGTCGTCGCGCCCGTCCTGGGCGCATCACTGGGGGCGCTGGCATACCAGGTGATCCGTGCGGAGGCGACATGACCGGACCGGTCGGTGGTGATCACGAACATCGATGCCAACCTGCCGGTGCTTGAGGCCGTGCTCTCGGGGATCAAAGCACGCGCAGCCCCAATCCTTCAGGTCGCGGCCGATTGCGTAGGCGCCGCTGCAGCACTCCACTAAAGGCCCTGTGTTGTAGGACCTCGTACCCGCCGGAGCGTGCCCTACAGTTGCCTTTGAAGGTGATGGCGCTCGCCCACAGACCCGTTCGGGCTTGTGGCGTCTACCAAACGACAGCGGGAGCGTGATGCCGATGAACAAGGCGCGTGAGCAACAGCAGCCGTCCGCAAGCCTGATCACCGCAGCGGGTTGGGCCGCAGCCGCGCTCGCTGCGATCGCAGTAGTCGGGATGCTCGCGGCCCCCTCGCTGCGTCCGATCTGGATCATCCTGCTGGTGCTCGTGATCGCAGCCGTACCGCAGGCGGTGTTTCACGCACGACGGGAGCGCCGGGAGCAACGTTGATGAACGCCGCCGGCCGCGACGATCCGGCCTGCGGAACGCGTCTCGCTAGCGACCCTCGGACGCCGCGTCGCTTTGCGGGACGCCGCCGGTTGCACGAATCGTCTCCGGTTCGTCCACGCGAGCCGGGCCGAACAGCACCCAGATCGCTCCTCCGATCGTTCCTCCGACGAGCGGCCCGACCAGATAAATCCAGACGTCGCCGAAGTCCCAGTTGTAGATCACAGGGTCGAGTGACCTCGCCGGGTTGAACGAGCCACCCGAGGCCGGGCCGATCGCATCCGCCGCCGTGAAGATAAAGAGCCCGATCAGCAGCGGCGCCATGACGCCTTTCCATGGCGCACGGTCGTCCGTCGCGACCGTGCAGATCACGATCACGAACAGGCCGGTCGCGATCAGCTCGAGCACGAGCGCGCCTCCGCTCGAAATGCCGGCTCCAGGAGCGGTGTCGAGCGAGTCGACCGCACGCCCCGAGTACACCGCGGCCACGGCGAGCACGGCTACAAACCCTCCGACTAGCTGGGCAACCCAGTAGGGGACTACCTCCTTCGGCGGAAACTTTCGGGCTGCCGCAAGCCCGAGCGAAACGGCCGGGTTGAAGTGGCCGCCGGAGAGGTGTCCGAGCGCCGTGATCGCAAGCGCGAGACCCAGGCCGAACGCAAACGCGATCCCGAGGCTGCTGATTGCCCCGGCCCCGATGTCGACCGAAACGGCGATCGCGTTGAAGCCGAGGAAAAAGAAGAGAAACGTGCCGAGTGCCTCCGCTGCGAGGCGCAGCCGGAGCGATGAAAAGTCCACCTCACCCACCTCCTTTGCCGCGACTACCAGCCCTAGCGGCGTTCGCCGCGAGCTTATGCCGACTGCGCGTCGGGCGTGCGAGCGGATGGTCGCCGCTCAGCGGGAGCTGGCCGGAACGAGGCGCTGGTCGTCTCGCCAGAATCTCCGCGCCCACAGCGCGACGTAGACGAGCGCGACCAGCACCGGCACCTCGATCAGCGGCCCGACTACGCCCGCGAGCGCTTCCCCGGAGGTCGCGCCGAAGACGCCAACTGCAACGGCGATCGCGAGCTCGAAGTCGTTCGAGGCGACGGTGAAGCCCATGCTCGCCGTCTGCGGATACGGGAGGCCGATCAGCTTGCCGATCACGAAGCCGGCGACCCACATGACCCCGAAGTAGCACAGGAGCGGCAGCGCGATTCGGGCGACGTCCACCGGCTCAGCCGTGATCTTCTCGCCTTGGATCGCGAACAAGAGCACGATCGTGAACAGCAGACCGTAGAGCGTTATCGGGCCGATCCGGGGCAGGAACTGCGTGTCGTACCACTCGCGGCCCTTGCGCTTCAGACCGATCCGGCGCGTCAGGAACCCGGCCGCGAGCGGGATGCCCAGGAAGATCAGCACGGTCTTCGCTACCTGCCAGATGCTGACCTCGAATCCCTGGGTGTCGAGGCCGAGCCAGCCTGGGAGCACGGTTAGGTAGAAGTAGCCGAGCAGCGAGTAGGCCGCGACCTGGAAGAGCGCGTTGAAGACGACGAGTAGCGCGGTACGGTCGCGGTCGCCTTTCGCGATGTCGTTCCAGATCAGCACCATCGCGATGCAGCGGGCGAGCCCGACGATGATCACGCCGGTGCGGTAGGCGGGTTGATCTGCGAGGAAGAGCCACGCGAGCGTGAACATGAACAGCGGGCCGACGATCCACGACAGGAAGAGCGAAACGCCGAAGAACGTGCGGTCGGAGACGCCGTCGTGCTTGACGCGGCCGAGTTCCTCGTAGCGCACCTTCGCAAGCACGGGGTACATCATCAGCAGCAGCCCGAGGGCGATCGGGAGCGACACGGTGCCGACCTGCAGCCGGTCCAGACCGTTGTTCAGAGAGGGGATGAGTCGACCGAGGCCGAGACCGGCGGCCATCGCGAGACCGATCCAAAGCGGCAGGAAGCGGTCGAGGATCGAAAGCCTCTGCAGTACTGCGCTGTCTGTCTCCGACGGCGCCGTTGGCGGACGCTGAACGGTCTCAGTTGCAGCCACTGGAGTCGACCTCGACAGCCTCGTCGAGCATCAGCCCGATTAGCTCGTGCAGCTCGTCCAACCGCGGTCGTTGCTCCCGCAGTAGCTGGTGCGCAGGCCTTCGATGTCTCCGACGATCAGCCCGGCGTCTCTGAGCACCTTCAGGTGCTGCGAGACCGTCGCCTGGGCGAGATCGAGCTCGTCGACGAGCTGTCCGCAGTAGCAGGCGATAATAAACTGTGGGGTAGTACTCGCGACGGCTCGAGGCTGTAGCCGACGCCGTAGCGCGTCTGGATGAAGGTGTGCCTCGAGGCGCGCTGGTCGATCTTCTCGCGCAGGCGGCGGACGCAGACGTCGACTGTGCGGTCGCGATGTGTGGCTCGCCGGCCCCAGATCCGCTGCAGCAGCTCGTCACGGCTCGCTACCCGCCCGCGGTCCTGGGCGAGCGCGTACAGGAGCCGGAACTCGGTCGGCGTCAGCTCGGCGTTCTTGTCGTCGACGAAGGCCTGCACGGAACGTGGGTCGATGCGCAGCTCCTCGACCACGAGCTCCTCGCCGCGGTCCTCGTGCAGGCCGCGCACGCCGCGCCGCGCTGCCGCCTCGACGCGGGCCACGAGCTCCTTCATCGAGAACGGCTTGACGAGGTAGTCGTCGGCGCCGATCTGCAAAGCGTGCACGCGGTCGTGCTCGGTGCCGCGGGCCGACACGACCAGGATCGGCGTGCCGATCCCTTCGGCGCGCGCCTGCTCGATCAGCGACCAGCCGTCGAGCCCGGGCAGCATCAGATCGAGCACGAGCACGTCGGGGCGCTCGTAGCGCAGCCGAGCAAGCCCGACCTCGCCTGCGCCGACGCGCATCGAGTCGAGCCCCGCCGCGGTCAGGTGCTGCGCCATCCCCTCGGCAATCGTGTCGTCGTCTTCGACGATAAGGACCTTCGTCACGCGATACTCAGCCTAGTGACTGACCCTGACTACGAAGCACTCCGAACCGCGTTCACCGCGTCGGTCTCCCACGAGCTGCGCACGCCGCTCGCGCGGCTCTCGGCGCTGCTCGAGTCCGCCGAGCTGCCCGGCGCCGACTTGCAAGACCTGCTTCGGCGGGCACGGGAGGAGGTCGTCGAGATGACCGAGCTCGTCGACGACGTGCTCTTCCTGAGCGAGCTCGAGCAGGGGCGGGAGGTCGTCGCGCTCGGCGAGACCGACGCTGCCCCGGTGCTGCGCGACGTCGTCTCCGAGCTGTCCGAGCGGGCGGAGCTCGCCGGCCTGCGGCTCGAGCTTCGAATCGAGGACGAGGAGATCCGCTTTCCGCTGCGGCGCCGGATGCTGCGGCTCGTGGCCGAGAACCTGCTCGAGAACGTCCTCCGCTACGCCGGTGAGGGCGCGACCTGCGTGGTCACGCTCGCGCACGAGCCCGGTCATGTCGTGCTCGATGTCGCCGACAACGGCGCCGGCGTCCCCGACGAGGACGTGCCGCGGCTGTTCGAGCGCTTCTTCCGCTCGGACCGGGGACGTACCACTCGAGGCACCGGGCTCGGGCTCGCGATCGTCAAGCATGTTGTCGAGTCTGCCGGAGGAAACGTCGAAGCCCGCGGCGGGCAGGGCCGCGGGCTTGACGTTCGTTGCGTACTTCCGGTGTGACGACCTAGCTATGGACCTTGGCAAGGGTCTTCAGGCCGGCTGCCTTGACTGCCTTCGGAATCGGCACGAAGAGCAGCGGCGGACCGTACGACTGGCCCTTGTTCATCGCCCACGTGACGAACTTCTTCAGCTCAGCTGCCTTGCCCGTCTTCAGCGGCATGATCACCCAGGTGAAGGTGCAGATCGGGTAGGCGTTCTTTGCCCGCGCGTTCGGATCGACCGCGGTGAACGCGTTCTGGCTGTTGTGGAGCTTGCGGATCGAGTCCGCGGCCGCCTGGATCTGCTTGATGCCCGGAAGTAGGAACTTGCCGGCGCGGTTGCGGACCTTGGCGATCTTGAAGTGGTTCTTCAGCGAGTAGGCGACGTCGACGTACGTGATGCCGCCGGGCGTGCTCTGCAGCTTGGCTGCCACTCCCGAGCTGCCGCGGGCGCCGACGCCCACCGGGAAGTTCGGCTGCGTGCCCTTGCCGATCGAGTTCTTCCACGCCGGGCTGACGTGCGACAGGTAGTCGGTGAAGTTGTAGCTCGTGCCGCTGCCGTCCGAGCGGTAGATCGGGACGATCTTCTCGTGCGGCAGCTTGACCCCGGAGTTGATCTTCTTGATCGCCGGGTTGTCCCAGTACTTGACCGAGCCGCCGTAGATCGCGGCGATGACCGTGCCGGTCAGCTTGAGGCCGTAGCCCACGCCGCTGACGTTGTACGGGATCGAGGTGGCCGAGAACGCCCAGGGGATCTGGACGCAGCCCTTGCAGGCCGTCGCCTGGTCGGGCGTCAGCGGAGCGTCGCTCGCGCCGAAGTCGACCGTGCGGGCCGTGATCGCGGCGATGCCGCCGCCGCTGCCGATGCCGCTGTAGTTGACGGACGCACCGTTGTAGTGCTGCGTCCAGGAAGTGACGAGCGGCACGACGAAGGTGCTGCCCGCTCCTGAGAGCGAGGCGGTCGGCCGGGCCGAGGCCAGGCCGGCCGTCAGAGCGACGGCCACAACGATTAGCGCCGCAACAGCCGCGGCGAGTCGCTTCTTACTCAATTTGGTCTCTCTCCTCTCGGTGGTCTGTGTTGCACCACCGTCAGGGTCGCTCGCCGCCGCGAAGGCATGGGCTGACAGGCCGTTGTGATCTGGTAACGGTCTGGTGACTTCCCGCAGGAAAAGCGGGTTTGGCGGTTACGGTTGCCCTCTGTGAGCACCGTTCCCGCAGTCGAACGCCTAGGTCACGGCCGTCGGATGCGCGACTGGCTCGGCGACCGCGCGCTGCTCGGCCTGACCGCGCTCGCGGCGCTGGCCGCAATCGCCGTTATGGTCGCGATCGTCCTGAAGGTCTTCGGCGAGTCGCGCCTCGCCTTTGACAAGTTCGGCATTGCCTTCCTTTGGGGCCGCACGTGGGATGCGACCCACGACGTCTACGGCGCGCTGCCGGGTCTCTTCGGGACAGCCGTCACGTCGCTGATGGCGCTGGTGATCGCGGTGCCCGCTCGCGATCGCGATCGCGCTCTTCCTGAGCGAGCTCGCTCCTCGCGGCGTCGGCGGCATCGTCGGCGCGCTCGTGGAAACGCTTGCCGCCGTGCCGAGCGTCGTGCTCGGGCTCTGGGGGATCCTGGTGCTCGGCCCGTTCGCGGCCAACCACCTCGAGCCGTGGCTGCACGACACGCTGGGCTTCATCCCGCTCTTCAGCGGCACTCCGCAGTCGAGCGGCATCTTCATCGCCGGGCTCGTCCTCGCGATCATGGTCGTCCCGATCGTGGCGAGCATCTGCCGCGAGCTGTTCCTGAGCGTCCCGAACGAGCTCGAGGAGGGAGCACTCGCGCTCGGGGCGACGCGCTGGGAGATGGTGCGGGGCGTCGTCCTCTCGTCGTCCCGTCCGGGGATCGCTGCGGCAGTGATCCTGGGCCTTGGCCGCGCGATCGGCGAGGCGATCGCGGTCACCCAGGTGATCGGCGCCGGCTGGACGATCCAGTGGTCGCTCTTCAGTACCGGGGACACGCTCGCAAGCCGCATTGCCGGCCAGTACCAGGGCGCCGTCTCGAAGATGCAGATCTCGGCGCTGTTCTATCTCGGCGCGATCCTGCTCGTGATCGGGCTGGTCACCAACTTCCTCGCCCAGCTCGTCGTGCGGCGCAGCGTGTTGCGGACGGGCGGCGACTGATGTCCTCGCTGGAGCCGACTGTCGATCTCAGGGGCCGCGGCGGGCGCACTCGCCGGCGCCGCCTGATGAACCGGCTGGCCGAGCTCCTCGCGCTGCTCGCGGCGCTCGTCGCCGTGGCGGTGCTCGCAATCGTCGTGTGGTCGGTCGCAAAGCGGGGTGCCTCACAGCTCTCGATCGGCTTCCTGACCAAGGATCTGCCGCTCTTCGGGCAGCCGGGGGGCGGAATCGCGCCGCTGATCGTCGGCTCCGCGATCCTGGTCGGCATCGCCGCCCTGATCGCCGTTCCGGTCGGCGTGCTGATCGCAATCTTCACGGACGAGTTCGCCTCGTCGAAGCTCCGCGCCGGGATTCAGCTCGTGATCGATCTGATGAACGGCCTGCCCTCGATCGTGATTGCGATCTTCGTCTTCGGGCTGCTCGTCTACGGACATCAGCAGAATGGACTCGCGGGCTCGTACGGCCTGGCAATCGTGATGCTCCCGCTCGTCACCCGCGCCACCCAGGAGGTGCTCCGCCTCGTGCCGAGCAGCCAGCGGGAAGGCGCGTTGGCGCTCGGGGCGAGCCGCTGGCGGACGGTGCTCGGCGTCGTTCTCCCGAGCTCCTTGGGCGGCATCGTCACCGGCACGGTGCTCGCCGTGGCGCGGGCGGTCGGTGAGACGGCCCCGCTCCTGTTCGTGACGTCGATCTATGCCACGACGGTCCAGTGGGACCCGAGACATGCGCTGCCGAACATGCCGGTACAGATCTTCATCTGGTCGGAATCGCCCGACCCGCTCGACCACGAGCGCGCCTGGGCGACCGCCCTCGTGCTGATCCTTTTCGTCCTGTTGACGAGCCTGCTGGCGAGGCTGGCGCTCGCGCGTACCCGCAGGAACATGGCCCGATGACCGAGGAGGACCAGGTGAACGAGACGGTTACGATGCCGCCGATGAGGCCGGTCGACGTCGCGGAGCGCAACGAGGCAGAACCGCGCGCCACGGATACGGTCTTCCGGATCCAGGGCCTGACCGCTCGTTACGGCTTGAACATCGCCGTCAAGGACGTGAGCCTCGAGATCCCGAAGAACCTGATCACCGCCGTGATCGGTCCCTCGGGCTGCGGCAAAAGCACGTTCATCCGCTGCCTCAACCGGATGAACGACATGGTGCCGAGCTTCAAGCTCGAGGGACAGGTGCTCTACTACGGCGTCGACCTCTACGGCGACGTCGAGCCGGTCGAGGTGCGCCGGCGGATCGGGATGGTCTTCCAGAAGCCGAACCCGTTTCCAAAGACGATCTACGACAACGTCGCCTGGGCGCCGCGGATCCTCGGCATGAAGAAGAATCTCGACGAACGCGTCGAGCGTGCCCTGAAATCCGCCGCGCTCTGGGACGACGTCAAGGACCGACTGAAGAAGAGCGCGCTCTCGCTCTCGGGCGGCCAGCAGCAGCGGCTCTGCATCGCGCGCGCGATCGCGATCGAGCCGGAGGTACTGCTGCTCGACGAGCCGGCCTCGGCGCTCGACCCGATCGCGACGCAGCGGATCGAGGAGCTCATGCACGAGCTGAAGGATCAGTACACAATCGTGATCGTGACGCACAACATGCAGCAGGCCGCTCGGGTCGCCGACCGGACCGCGTTCTTCAGTCTCCAGGTGGACGACAGCCAGCGTTACGGCGTGCTGGTCGAGTACGACGAGACCCCGAAGATCTTCACCGCCCCGTCCGACAAGCGGACGGAGGATTACGTGACCGGCCGGTTCGGGTAGTCCGTGGGGATGCGCGTCGGCTTCCAGGAAGAGCTCGACCAGCTCGAAGCGAGCCTGCAGGAAGAGGGCGAGCTCGTCCTGCGCGTGCTGCGCGGCGCCCTGAACGCGCTCGCGCAGGGCGACGTCGAGCTCGCCGACGACGTGATCGCCTTCGACGACGACGTCGATCGCCACTACATCCAGATCGAAGAGGGCATCCAATCTCTGCTTGCGCGGCAAACGCCGGTCGCGACCGACCTGCGGCTGGTGCTCGCGATGCTGCACACCAACCTGCACCTCGAGCGGATGGCGGACTACGCCGTCACGATTGCCAAGCTCACCAAGCTCGTCGCCGACGTCGAGGGCGACCCAACGCTGCAGCAGACGCTGCAGGAGATGGGGGAGCGGGCCGAGGAGATGATCCGCGTCGCGCTGGACGCCTTCGCCAACCGCGACCTCGCCGCCGCCGAGTCACTCGTCGAGCTCGACGAACTGATCGACCGCTCGAACCGCCGCTTTGTCGACCGCGTGGTCGAGATCGTCGGCGAGCCGGGCCTCCGCGAGTGGGTCCTGCGGATGGTGCTCGTCTCGCGAACGCTGGAGCGGATCGGCGACCACGCCGTCGACATCGGCGAGCAGGTCTCGTACCTGCTGACCGCCGAGTTCCGCGAGTTCACGGACGCCTCACACCCCGAGCAGCACGTCTGAGCTCGACACCAGTTCGTAACCTGCCGGGCATGAAGACGCGCACACTGATCGGAACGTTTGCGGTGTTCGCCGCGTTGCCGCTGGCCGGCTGCGGCGGTGGCGGCAGCTCGGGCGGCTCGGTCGAGAGCAAGGTGCTCGTCGGCGCCGGCAGCACGCTCGTCGCGCCGCTCGTTGCGCAGTGGTCGAACGACTACGCGAACAAGACAGGCGTCACGACCACCTACGGGTCGATCGGCTCCGGAGGCGGCATCGCGCAGATCACGGCACGCACCGTCGACTTCGGCGCGAGCGACGCGCCGCTCACCTCCGACCAGGCTTCGTCCTGCAAGGACTGCGTCCAGGTGCCCTGGGCGCTCGGGGCGACGCTCGCCTCCTACAACCTCGAGGGAGCTCCGGCGAAGCTCAAGCTGAGCGGGCCGGTGCTGGCGAACATCTTCCTCGGCAAGATCACGCACTGGGACGACCCGGCGATCGCGCAGCTCAACCCCGGCGCGAAGCTGCCGGCGACGGTCATCACGCCGGTCTACCGCAGCGATGGAAGCGGCGATACCTACGCCTTCAGCGAATACCTCTCGAAGGTCAGCCCTGAGTGGAAGTCGAAGCTGGGCGTCTCGACACAGGTCAACTTCCCGAAGGGGATCGGCGGCAAGGGCAACGACGGCGTCGCCGCCGTCCTGAGCCGCACCAACGGTGGGATCGGCTATCTCGGCATCTCGTACGTCTTCGGCAACAAGCTCCAGTACGCCCTGATCCGCAACGAGGCCGGGAACTACCCGGTGCCCGGTCCGGACACGATCACGGCCGCGGCCGACTCGATCACGACGATCCCGCCCGACAACGCGATCTCGATCACCGACCCGCCCGCCTCGGCGGCGGACGCCTACCCGATCTCGACCTTCACCTACGTGATCTTCCCGACCACGTCGAGCAAGGCGAAGACGCTGCACGACTTCGTCACCTACGCGATCGGGCCCGGGCAGGAGTTCGGAGCGAAGCTGCAGTTCGCGCCGCTGCCCGCAAAGGTGGTTTCGGCCGCCAAGCAGACGCTGGGCAAGCTCGGCTGAGCGTTTTAACCACTTCTTAACCCACTGACGCGCGGCCTGCGACGAGAGGATAGGCACCCGTGGCCGTGGGCACCGCCGAGGCGCAACCGAGGTTCCTGAACCGGGAACTGTCGCAGCTGGACTTCAATGGCCGGGTGCTCGACGTCGCCCGGGACGACACGCTGCCGCTGCTCGAGCGGGTCAACTTATGCTCGATCTTCTCCTCGAACATGGACGAGTTCTTCATGGTCCGGGTGGCGGGGTTGCTGGACCAGGTCGCCGCCGGCGTGACCGTGCGCTCGCCCGACGGGTTGACGCCGCAGGCCGCGCTCGCGGAGATTCGAGAGCGCTCTACGGCGCTCGCGGCGGAACAGGCGAAGCTCTGGAAGCGCCACCTGCGGCCGGGGCTCGAGGCCGCCGGGATCGTCGTGGCGGAGATCGAGGACCTCGAGCCGGAGGAGCTCCAGGAGCTCGAGCGGGTCTTCGACAGCGAGATCTTCCCCGTGCTGACGCCACTCGCAGTCGGGCCGGGCCAGCCGTTCCCGTACATCTCCGGCCTCTCGCTCAGCCTCGGCCTGTTCGTCCGGGACCCGGAGACCGGCGAGGAGCGCTTCGCGCGCGTGAAAGTGCCGGAGCTCCTGCCGCGCTTCCTGTCGATCGGCTCGCGCGGCCTGTTCCTGCCGCTCGAGCGCGTGATCAGGCACTTCCTCTCGTGGCTGTTTCCGACGATGGAGGTCGTCGAGTACACGATCTTCAGGGTCACGCGCGACGCCGACTTCGCGGTCTCCGACGAGGCCGACGACCTGCTCGAGGCGGTCGAGCTCGAGCTGCGCCGCCGCCGCTTCGGCGATGCCGTGCGCGTTGAGGTCTCGGGCTCCTCCTCGACGCGGATGCTCGAGCAGCTGAAGATCGGGCTCGACGTCGCGGAGGACCAGATCTACCTCGTGCCCGGGCTGCTCGACCTCGCGGAGCTCGATGAGCTGGCGGCGCTCGACCGGCCCGAGCTGAAGGAAGACCCGTGGGTGCCGGTGGTACCGACGCGGTTCGCCGCGGGCGACGCCGACGCGCTCTTCGCCGAGCTGCGCAAGAGCCCGGTGCTCGTCCACCACCCCTACGACTCGTTCGCGCGCACGTTCGAGTGGTTCGTCCGGACGGCCGCCACCGACCCGCGCACGGTCGCGGTCAAGACGACCGTCTACCGCACCAGCGACGACTCGCCACACGTGCCCGCGCTGATCGAGGCGGCCGAGGAGGGCAAGCAGACGGTCTGCCTGGTCGAGCTCAAGGCCCGCTTCGACGAGCGCCGCAACATCGAGTGGTCGCGCGCGCTCGAGTCGGCCGGCGTCCACGTCGTCTACGGCTTCCCGGACATGAAGATCCACGCCAAGGGCACGCTGATCGTGCGGCGTGAGGCCGACGGCGGCCTGCGCCGGTACGCGCACATCGGCACCGGCAACTACAACGCGGTCACCGCGCGGCTCTACGAGGACTTCAGCCTCTTCACCGGCGACGAGGACGTCACGGCCGACCTGGCCGACCTGTTCAACTACCTGACCGGCTTCGGGCGGCCGCACGCCTTCCGCAAGCTGCTGGTCGCACCGTTCACGATGCGGACCGGCCTGGTCGAGCACATCCGCGCCTGCGCGGCCGCCGCCGAGGCCGGCAAGCCGGCGCGGATCCGGATCAAGGTCAACCACCTCGCCGACGAGGAGATCGTGCGCGAGCTCTACGACGCTGCCGACGTGGGCGTCGACGTCGAGATCTTCGCCCGCACGACCTGCACGCTCTGGCCGCGGCGCCGCGGCGGCAAGGAGGACATCAAGGTGCGCACGCTGCTCGGCCGCTTCCTCGAGCACAGCCGCTTCTTCATCTTCGAGGCCGATGGCGAGAGCACGTTCCTGCTCGGCAGCGCCGACCTGATGCGGCGCAACCTCGACCACCGGATCGAGATCCTCGTTCCGGTCGAGGACGCTCGCAGCCAGCGCGAGCTGACCCGCACCTTCGACTCGATCATGGACGACACCCGCTGGTCGTGGGCCCTCCGCGCCGACGGCAACTGGGAGCGGGTCCGTGGGAAGAAGGGCAGCGCTGGCCAGAGCCTGCACAGCGCATTGATGCGTCGCGCCCGCGCCAGGGCGAGGCGTGCGAATACCGTCTCCCGCGCCCGCTGACTTGTCAGCCGACGCAGTGGGAACAATGGAAACTGTGCGAGTCGCAATCGTCGATGTGGGCGCGAACACGCTTCGCCTGCTTGTCGCCGTCCCGGACGGCCAGCACGTGCTGCCCGTGCACGAGGAGCGCGAGCAACTCGGGCTCGGGGAGGAAGTCGAGCGCTACGGCTACATCAGCGCGCCCAAGTGCGCGCAGGCCGTCGAGGTCGCGCGCGCGCAGACGCGGCGGGCCCGGCGGCTCGGCTGCGAGCGGATCGAGATCCTCGTCACTTCGCCCGGTCGCCAGAGCGCGAACAGCGACGAGTTCGCCGACGCGCTCGCGCGCGGCACCGGCGTGCCGGTGCGGATCCTGAGCTCGGAGGAAGAGGGGATGCTGGCCTGGGACGGTGCACTCACCGCCCTCGAGCACCCGCCCGAGAGCGCGGCCGTCTGCGACATCGGCGGCGGCTCGGCCCAGCTGGTCGTCGGCACGCTGGAGACAGGGCCGGCGTGGGTGCGCTCGGTCGATCTCGGCTCGCTTCGGCTCAGCACCCGGCTGCTCTCCGACTCTGACCCGCCCTCCGCGGCGGCGGTCGAGGCGGCGCGGAGGGCGGCTGCCGAGGCGTTCGAGGCGGTCGTTCCGCCGGTCGCGCAGATCGGCCTGGCGGCCGGAGGCACCGCGCGGGCGCTGCGACGTGTGGTCGGCGCGCTTGACAGGGACGGCCTGGCCGAGGCGGTCTCGGAGCTCTCGCAGCTCAAGCGCGCGAAGATCACCAAGCGCTACAACGTCCCGCCTCCGCGCGCGAAGACGCTGCTCGCCGGGGCGATCCTCTTCGCCGAGGCGCAGCGGCGGCTCGGCCTGCCCTTCGAGCTCGCCGGCGGCGGCGTGCGCGAGGGCTCGGCGCTTGCGCTCTTCCGCGCGTCCGCTGCCGCCTACGCTTAGGCCGGCGGGTCGAGGCGCTCGAGCAGATCGAGCCCGTCGTCGGCCACGTCGAGCACCGCCGTCGCGCCCTTCTTCAGGTTCTCGCCCAGCAGCATCTGAGCGAGATCGCCGTGGACGCTGGCGACGGCCGGCGCGTCGAGGCCGCGGAAGAGCTCGAGCGCTGCCGCCTCGCCGGCGCCTTCGGCAAGCGCGTCGACGCCCTCGACCTGGAGGCCCCGCGCCTCGGCCAGCGGCTCGACCGACTGCACGCAGCGGAGGTACGGGCTCGAGAGGACCCGGCTGAAGTCACGATCCCCGAGCTGTGCCACGAGCGCCTCGGCCTGTCGCTGCCCGCGCTCGTCGAGCGGCCGCACGGTGTCGTCCTCGCCCGCCCAGGTCTCGCGGTGCCCCGCCCGCGCGTGGCGGACGAGATAGACGATCACGCCCAGGCGTCCTCGGCCGCGCACTTGAGCTCGCGCCAGGCCTCGGGCAGCTGGGCCCGGGCCTCGGCACGGCGCGCGCGCTCCCGCTCGACCAGGCGTCCCGCCGCGAAGGCCGCACCCGAGCCGGGCGAGTCGGCGAGCAGGCCGCGCAGCCGCGCCTCGGCGACGATCGCGTCCTGGTGGGTGCCGAGCACGTCCTGGAACGTCTTGGCGTGCTCGACGAACCTCCGCGCGGGCTTGCCGACCTCGGGCTCGGCCAGCTCGGCCGTGTAGCGCGCGCGCTTGCCGAGGATGCGGGCCCGGTGCAGCTCCTCGTCCTTCGCCTCCGGTCCCAACCGGTCGGCCAGCTTGCGCAGGCGCTTGAATTCCTTGGCGGCCAGCTTGCGCAGCGAGACTTCGCCCCGCTGGACGCGGGGGCCGCGGGCCGCCGACTCCAGCCCGTCGAGCAGCCAGAAGTAGCGCTCGCTGGTCAGCGCGTCGAGCGCGATCGCTTGCGCCGTCTCGCGCTCGGCGGCCAGCAGCTCGACGAGCGCTCCGGCGGCGGTGCGCTCGGGCTGCTCCAGCTGCTCGATCTCGCGTTGCAGATGACCTATGAGAACGTCGATGTCACGGCGTCGGCCGAGCGCGCTGCCGAGCCAGTGCAGCTCGTCGCGCAGGGGCTCCGACCAGGACGGGTCGAGCACCGGGCGCGCGGCGCGGAGGATCGCACGGGAGCGGCGCACCGCCACCCGCAGCCGGTGGACGTCTTCGGGGTCGAGATCGAGCCGCACGCCCGGGTCGTGGCGGAGGATCTGGGCGTACTGGCGCTCGAGCATCGAGCGCAGCCGGCCGATCGAGTCGTCCGAGCTCTCGAAGCGGCCGTTCGTGCTCGCCGGGTCGAAGCGCTCCGGGTTGGCCCCGCGCAGGAACGCCGGCAGCACGCGGGCGACGTCGGCTGGAGGCGTGACCGGGCCGCCGAGCTGCTCGACCACGAGCGGTTCGTCATCGTCGCGCGGCAGCTCGAGCCGCCAGATGCCCTTGCCGTGCTCGAGGCGCCGCGAGAGCGTCGCCCCTGCCAGCTCGAGCCGTCGTTCCGGGAGGTCGTAGTGCGCGACCTCGGCGACCCCGTTCTCGGACACGGCGGGATGCTACGCAAAGAGGCGCGGGAGGGGCGCACCGCCCCTCCCGCTTCGACGGACGCGCCCAAGGGAGAGGGGAGAGAACGCGGCCGTTACCTGCCTTGTGGAGAGGTCAGACGCCGGGGACGGCGCGGTGTTAGCGGCCTAACGAAAAGTTCACCAAGGCGGCGGGTTGTGCGTCCACGCGCCGCCGAGCATCGTCGCTACGACCTGCACCTCGGCCAGCTCCTCGGGCTCGCAGGCGAGTGGGTCGCGGTCGAGCACGACCAGGTCGGCGAGGTAGCCGGGGAGGAGCTTGCCGCGGCGGCGTTCGTCGCGGGCCAGCCAGGCCGGCGCGACGGTGGTCGCGTGGAGCGCCTGCTCGAGGGTCAGCGCCTGCTCCGGGCGCCACGCCTCGCGCTCGTCGAGGGTTCGCGCGACGCCCGCGCGGATCCCGAGCAACGGGTCGAGCTCTTCGATCGGCGCGTCCGAGCCGTTGACGAGCACGGCGCCCGAGTCGAGCAGGGAGCGGAACGCATACGGCTCGCTTTCGAGGTCGCCCCAGTAGCGATCGGCCAGGTCGCGGTCGGAAGGCGCGTGGCTGAACTGCACCGAGGCGGCGATCCCGAGCTCGGCGAAGCGCGGCACGTCCTCGGGCGCCAGTAGTTGCGCATGCTCGATCCGCTGGCGTAGGCCGAGCGGCTGCCAGGCCTCGCGGGTCGCCTCGAAGGCGTCGAGCGCCTCGCGGTTGGCCAGGTCGCCGATCGCGTGGACGGCGATCGGAAAGCCGGCGCGCGCGCCCTCGCGGATGTACTCCTCGAACTGCTCGCGGCTGGTGATCTCGACGCCGGAGCCGTCGAGCATGCGCGCGGTCTGCGAGCCGAGCGTGCCGTCCATGAACGCCTTCAGGTAGCCGACGCGCAGCAGCGGGCCGCCGAGGCCGCTGCGCACGTCCACCTGGGCGAGCTCGCCCGCGAAGTCGGCCGGAATCGACTGCCAGACCCGCAGGCAGAGCGAGCCCTCCTCGTCGAGCCGCTGCCAGAAGCGCAGCGCGCCGAGCCAGCCGTCCTTGTCGTGCACGGCGGTCACCCCGCGCGAGGCCGCGACCCTGACGCCGGCGCGCATCGCCTCGACGTACTCGTCGTCGGTCGTCTCGATGTAGCGGTCGCGGAAGTGCCAGCACGACTCCTCGCGCAGGACGCCCGTCGGCTCGCCGCGCTCGTCGAGCTCGACCACGCCACCCGGCACCTGCAGGTCGCCGTTTGCTCGGGCCAGCGCGGCCGAGTTGAGCCAGACCGAGTGGGAGTCGCGGGCCATCAGCGCCACCGGGCGGACGGGCGCGATCGCGTCGAGGTCGGCCTTCGTCGGCTCGACCGCGGGCGACCAGTCGCCGCTGCGCCAGCCGCGGCCGAGCAGCCATCCGGTCCCGGTGCCGAGCGAGTCGCGCACGCGGGCGACCGCCTCCTCGAGCGACTGCGCCCCTTCGAGCCGAACCTCGTGCTGCGCCATCGCCCAGGTCGGGAAGTGCACGTGCGAGTCGGTGAATCCGGGCACGACACAGCGGCCGCCGAGGTCGATCCGCTCCGGCCCGGGCAGCGCGGTCTCGTGCGCCGACACGCCGCCCGCCACGAGCTCGCCGGCGATCGCCAGCGCGCGCGCCAGCGGCAGCGAGGGCTCCATCGTTCGGACGACGCCGTTCTCGAGGATCACTGAGACAATCTTGCCGTGTTGGACGTCTTCGATCACGTCGAATTGCGCGTCGACGACCTCGAGGCCTCGCGCCGCTGCTACGAGCTGGCGCTCGGGACGCTCGGCTACGGCGAGCCGTACAGGGGCCCGCGGTTCGTACGAGTGGGAGGACCTGTCGATCTACGGAGCGCGTGACGGTCGCCCGGCGACGCGCAATCTCCATCTGGCGCTCGTTGCCGAGTCGCGCGAGCAGGTCGACGCATGGTGGGCGGCGATGACGGCAGCCGGCTATCCCGACGACGGCGAGCCCGGCTCGAGGCCGGAGTACTCGCCCGACTACTACGGCGCCTTCGTGCGCGACCCGGACGGCAACAGCCTCGAGGCCGTCCACGTCAGCGGGCAGCCCCGCGGCGAGAACCGGGTCGGCCATCTCTGGATCCGCGTCCGCGACTTGACCGAGTCGCGGCTCTTCTACGAGACCGTCGCGCCAGTCGTCGGCCTCCGCGTGGCGGACGGTGACGCCGGCCCGCTTCTACGTCAAGGGCGAGACGCGCCTGTTCGCGCTCGTCCAGGACGAGCCCGTCACGGAGAACGTGCACGTCGCGTTCCCGGCTCCCGACCGGGCGACGGTGGACGCCTTCCATCGCGCGGCCGTCGAGGCCGGCTTCCGGGACAACGGCGCTCCGGGCGAGCGGCCGCACTACCACCCCGGCTACTACGGCGCGTTCGTGCTCGACCCGGACGGCAACAACATCGAAGCGGTCTTCCACGACCGCCCCGCGCCTTAGTTGGCGCGCACCGTCAACCAGACGTCGTTCGCATCCGCGGTGACCCCTGAGGGCGAGAACGGCACGTTGATCCGCTTCACGGCGTTCGTCTTCGGGTCGATTCGCCACAACGTGCCGTCGCGAGGTGTCGTGGCCCAGATGGCGTTTGCACCCGCGGCGACGGTCCACACACCGGCCAGAGCGTTGGTCACGGGCAAGAAGACACTGTGGAGATGGGGTCGTCCGACTGCCTCGAGCCGAACGACGCGAGGAGACGTCCAGTCCGCGGTCCAGACGACGTCGCCGTCCACGATCGAGAAGCCGGGATTCCCGCCGACAGCGCGGAACGTGCGCATACCGCCTGTTGAGTCGTGTAGCCGGGTGAGGCTTCCGTCGTTGAAGTCGTCGGCCCACAGGTCGCCGTACCCCTCCGACCAGGCAAGCCCCGATGGCGTCTCCGACGGGAGATCGATCGTCCTCTGCGTGCCTGTCCGCGGATCCACGCGCGTCACACTGCCCTCGTTCACTCCGCCGAAGATCTCGGTGACCCAGAGCGCCCCGCCGCCGTAGGTCAGCCCTCGGAGGAAACCTTCACCACCCGAGAGGGGCAACGTCTTCTTGAAAGCAAGCGTTCGGGCATCGATGCGCACAACGTCATCCTGCGGCCCGGTGTTCGCCGGATAGCAGTTCGCCACCCACACATCGCCGGAGGGATCGGCCGTCAGGCCACAGGGCGCGAGCCCACCTCCGACGATGACCGCCTTGCCCGTCGACGGGTCGACTCGAGTGAGCGCTCGGTCCCCAGCGTTGCGCAATGCGCTCGAGACGGTGTCGCGCAGAACGTGACTCGTAAGCCAGACGAAGCCGCCGGCCTCGACGACCAGATCGGGTGCGTCGGTGGTTGGCACGACCTGCCTTACCTTCAGCGTCTGGGGGTCGATCCGGACGAGGCTGTTCGGCACAACCCGGGGCGCTGAGTGCCCGCCGCGGCCCACCAGGACGAATGTGGCCGCGCTCACTGCGGCGACGAGCACGGCGGCCAGGAACAGAGCCAGCAACCGCCGACGGCGCGGTCTGCGGGCACCGCCTTTCGCGAGAGGCGGACGCCCGTTCGCCTCTGCGCTGGCCGGTGCTTGGCCCGGGCGGGTGTCGAGCAGAGCGCGGTAGACCGCCTCGGTTTCCGGCGACGGATACGCGCCGAGCTCGTCCGCCAGGAGCCGGCGGCATCGCTCATACACGCGGAGCGCCTCTGCTCGGTTGCCGCCAGCAGCGTGCGCCTCCATCAGGCGGCGGTAGCCCGTCTCCCGGAACGGCTCCAGTCCGACCACCTGCTCGGCCCAGGTCGCCGCGTCTGCGGGATCGCCCGACCGCAGGCATGCGTCGACCAGGACGCTCAGCGCCCGGACGCGGACCTCACCGAGTTCGCGGCGCCGCGCCTCCACCCAGCTGCCGTCGTCACCGGGCAGGAAGGGCTGTTCGGCGAGCGATGCCGCCGCGGTCGCCTCCATCCGCGCCTTGGTCAGATCGCCCGCCGACAGCGCCTCCTCGGCGCGCCGGGCTGCCACCGCCGCCGCGATGACGTCGACCCAGGTCGTCTCAGGCAGCTCGAGCCGGTAGCAGCCGTGGGCGCCGGTGAGCGCGGCGGTGGCGTCCAGGCCGCCGTCGGTGAGGACGGCGCGTACCTTGCTCGCGACAACGGTGAGCGCCTTCTCCCACGTCGCCGGCGGCGTCTCCCCCCAAAGCGCCTCCGCGAGCTCGTCCCGCGGCACCGGCCGTCCCTGCTCGGCCACCAGGTACGCGAAGAGCAGCCGCCCTTGCCGGCCCGGGAACCGCGTCTCGTCGATCACGTGACCGTTTGCCTCGACGGCGACGCGGCCCGCGAGGAAGACCCTCAGCTGGGACCCGCTAGCCATTCTCTTGCACCCATTTTGCCGGTCTTTAGGCGGACTTTTCTAGGTTCGCCGCGAGGAGCCGCCTGCCGCAGCAGCGGTCGAAGGCGACTCTCGGGCCGTCAAGCGAAGAGGAGGAGTCATGAAGAAGGCACTTTGGGTGCTCGCGGTCGTGGTCGCCGGACTCGGCGCCTACGCGGCCAACGTCCTCGCGACACCGGCCGTCGGGCAGTCGACCACCACGCTTGCGAAGTCGCTGGCGGTCGATCCCGTGAGCCTCTCGGGCCGCGCCAACCACCCGGCCTGGCGAGCACGCCTGCACACGCATGGGATCTCGGACTTCTACGTGATCGACAACAAGTTCGAGGTCGGCGGCACGTCGGGCTGGCACTCTCACCCGGGGCCGAGTCTGATCTTCGTCGTGGCCGGCCAGATCACGAACTACCTCGGGAACGACCCGAGCTGCACGCCGCACGTGTACACCGCCGGGCAGTCGTTCACAGACGAAGGCGGGACCGACGTTCACATGATCCGTAACACCGGCACGGTCCAGGCCGAGACGATCGCGGTCCAGTTCCTGCCGAAGGGCTCCGACCGCAAGATCGACGAGCCGGATCCGCTGAACTGCCACTTCTGAGCCCGTAGGCTCCGGGGAAACGACGCCACGCCGGGAGACGCTCTCGGCGTGGCGTTCGGCTCCGCAAAGGAGGGGCGATGATCGATCACCTTGGCCTGGAAGTGCGCGACTACCTGCGCAGCAAGGACTTCTACCTGGCGGCGCTGGCGCCGCTCGGGATCGAGCTGCTGCTGGAGTTCGAGGGCCGCATCGGCGGCTTCGGCCGAGACGGCAAGCCGTTCTTCTGGCTCCGCCAGGGCGAGCCGTCGGCCGGGATCCACGTCGCCTTCGCCGCGCCCGACACCGGCACGGTCGACGCCTTCTACGCGGCCTCGATCGGCGCCGGCGGCGAGGACAACGGCCCGCCCGGCCTGCGCGCGCAGTACCACCCCGGCTACTACGGCGCCTACGTGCTCGACCCCGACGGCAACAACGTCGAAGCCGTCCACCACGGCGGCTGAGCCTCGACAACCCCGATTACTACGGTGTCTTCGTCCTCAGCAGGGGCATGCGTGCAGGACGTAGGCGTCCACTGCCTCGTCCCTGCCCTTCACCTGCAGACCCGCCCTCACCTCGACCACGGCACCGTCCGGCAGCTGCTCGTACGTCTCCGCACCGATCAGCACCCCTCCGACGGGTGCGAGGCCCTCGAGCCGTGAGCCCATGTTGATCGTGTCGCCGACCAGCGGATACGCCAAGTGCCCCTGGCCGCCGATCTCGCGAACGACTGCCTCGCCGCTGTTGACCCCGACGCGCATCCGCGGCCAATCAGGGTGCTGTTCCGCGAACTTGCCAAAGGCGTTCTGGAGCGCGAGAGCGGCGCAGGCGGCCCGCCGCGCGTGGTCGGGCTGGTCGCCCCCGCGGTTGAAGACGGCAACAACGCCGTCGCCGATGAACTTCTCCACCACGCCGCCGAACCGACGAGTGAGGAGCGTGGCCGCGGTGCGCCAGTACGCCTCCAGCACGACGGATGCCTCGACCGATGTCGAGCGCTCGGCGAAGCCCGTGTAACCGACCAGATCGCTGAAGAGCACGCTGACGTTCTGCTTGCGCTCTCTCGTCGACGACAGGTAGAGGTCTCCGAAGCGCTCCTCGCGCCACTCCCGGCGCGCGGCGAAGCCGATGATCACGAACGCCGTCAGGATCAAGCCGTGCCACTCCCACCAGCTGGCGTGCCACTTGCGCTCACCGGTCAGCGCGACCCCGATCAAGGCCTCGGAGAGCAGCACGAAGCAGGCGATGACGGCGGCCGGCAGCAGGTTCGGCCGTGCGCGGAAGATCGTCCAGTACCGCGCGGCGCTTGTCGCGTACGCGATCGTTCCCAGGATCGCGAGTCCCGTAAGCAGGTGCCCCCGGGCAGCCTCGCTGTTCGCACCGTCCAAGGGCGGCAGGTTCGCAACCGTCCAGGCGAACCATGCGCCCATGGCAAGCAGGACGCCGGTGCGCAGGATCGTCTGGTGACGAATGACCAGCGGCGCGAAGCCTGGACGCACATCCACGAAGGCAGAGGCAGCCGCGAACGCGGCGCTCACGAGCAGGCCGATTGGGATAGCGACCTTGAAGCCCGCGTGGTCGGCGGAGAAGAGCACTCCCGGCGTCCCGAGAGCATGGAGACCCATGAAGCCGCCGGTCGCCATGAAGGCAAGCGACAGAAGCAGCACCCGCGCGTCTCCGCGTCGCCTCGCGGCCTCGCCGGCACCGTAGCCGAGAACAAAAGCCAGTGTGCCCGCTAGCCCGAAGAGGACGAAGTGGAGACGGTAGTTCTCGAGGTGTGGATCAAGCTGCGATCGCAGGAGCAGCGACACGAGCCCGATCAGCGGCAGTGCCGCAGCCAGCAGCTCTGCGATTGCGCCTATCCGGATCCTGTCTCGCCGTAACTGTTCGCGGGGTCGGGCCGATTCCATAGTCACGGGACGGGTGGCGGGCCCAACACCTTCCCTTGCGCCGACTAGGCTTCTCGCCGTGGCTGTCGATCCACTGACCGAGGAACAGCGCGAGATCCGCGAGCTGGTGCGCACCCTCGCGCGGGAGCGCGTCGCGCCGCGTGCGGCCGAGATCGACAAGACGGCCGAGTTCCCCTGGGACATGGTCGAGCTGATGCGCGAGCACGACCTGCTCGGGCTGCCGTTCGAGGAGGCCTACGGTGGCACGGGCACCGGCGCGCTGATGGTGCTCGTGGCGATCGAGGAGCTGTCGAAGGTCTGCGCGACGACCGGGCTGATCCTCGCCGTCCAGGAACTCGGGTCGCTGGGGATCAAGCTCGCCGGCAGCGACGAGCAGAAGGAGCGCTGGCTGCCGCGCCTGGCCAGCGGCGAGTGGCTGCCCGCCTATGCCCTCACCGAGCCGGGCTCGGGCTCCGACTCGGCCGCGATGCGCACCGAGGCGCGGCGCGAGGGCGACGAGTACGTGCTCAACGGCGGCAAGCGCTTCATCACCAACGCCGGCGTCGCCCATATCTATGTCGTCTTCGCCAAGACCGATCCTGACGCCGGCCACCCCGGGATCTCCGCGTTCGTCGTAGAGGCCGACGCGTCCGGCTTCGAGGTCGGCCGGATCGAGCCGAAGATGGGGATCAAAGGCTCGACGACCGGCGAGATCTTCTTCGACGACTGCCGCATCCCGGCCGAGAACCGGCTCGGCGAGGAGGGCGAGGGCTTCCCCATCGCGATGCGGGTCCTCGACCGATCCCGGCCCGGGATCGGCGCGCAGGGCCTCGGCCTCGCGCAGGGCGCGACCGACTACGCGCTCGAGTACGCGCAGACCCGCGAGACGATGGGCAAGCCGATCGTCCAGCACCAGCTGATCGCCGCGATGCTCGCCGACATGGAGACGAAGTGCGAGGCCGCGCGCGGGCTGCTCTACAAGTGCGGCCAGCTGATCGACGAGGGCGCCGACGGCACCGAGCTGTCCAAGATCTCCGCGATGGCGAAGCTCTACTGCACGGACGTGGCGATGGAGGTCACGACCGACGCTGTGCAGATCCTCGGCGGGTACGGCTACATCCAGGAGTACCCCGTCGAGCGGATGATGCGCGACGCGAAGATCACCCAGATCTACGAGGGCACGAACCAGATCCAGCGGCTCGTGATCGCGCGCGAGATGGTCAAGGAGCAGCGCTCGTCCTTGCTCGCGGGCGTTGGCTAGGGAGGCCCCGCCCGATGCCTTCGGGCGTACGGCGCGCGAGTACGAGCTCGGGCGGCCGGGCTGGCCTGAGGAGCTGCTCGACGAGGTGGTCGGCGAGCTCGGGCTCGAGTCGGCCGCGGAGGTGCTGGACCTCGGCGCCGGCACCGGGAAGCTGACGCGTGAGCTCGTGCCGCGGTTCGCGCACGTGATCGCCGTCGAGCCCGACGACGCCATGCGTGCCGTCCTTGAGGAGGTCGTGCCGGGCGCCGAGGCGCTGGCCGGACGCGGCGAGTCGATCCCGCTCGCCGACGGGAGTGTCGACGCCGTCTTCACGGCCGAGGCGTTCCACTGGTTCGCCGGCGGGGAGTCGGTCGCCGAGATCGCGCGCGTCTTGCGTCCGTACGGGGCGCTCGTGATCTTCTGGAACATCCCGGTCGAGTTCGCAGACCTCGGCGAGGAGGCAGAGGCCGTGATCGACGAAGCCTTCGAGCGTGGGGGAGTGCCGGGCCTGCCGCGCGTGCTTTCGGGCGAGTGGCGGCGGCCGGTCGAGGAGCGGGCCGTTCGAGGAGCTGCGCGAGGCCGAGGTGGAGCGCGACGTCCTCAACACCCGCGACGAGTGGATCGCCAACCTGCTCTCGGTCAGCTCGATCGCGCATCAGTCCGAAGAGGACCGGGCCGCGTTCGCAAGCCGCCTGCGCGAGCTCGTGCCCGCCGACCGCGAGGTGCGCCGCCGCATCCGCACGGTCGCCCACTGGACTCGCCGTGTCTGAGCTGGCCTTCAGCTTCGGGCGGATCGCGGCCGAGTACGACGACGTGCGGCCGGAGTACGCGCCCGAGGCGCTGCGTCGCGCCGAGGCGGTGCTCGGCCTCAGCCCCGACTCGGCGCGCGTCGTCGACCTCGCTGCCGGGTCGGGCAAGCTGACCCGCCCGCTCGCTCGGCGGTTTCGCGACGTGGTCGCCATCGAGCCAAACGAGGAGATGCGCGCGGTCCTGGCTCAGCGTTCGGCCGGAATCAAAGTGCTCGCCGGAACCGCAGAACGGATGCCGCTCCCGGACGGGTCGGCCGATGCAATCTTCGTCGGCGACGCGTTCCACTGGTTCGACGGCGCGGCGGCCGTTGCCGAGCTCGCGCGCGTGCTGCTGCCGCACAGCGGCGTGGCATTGCTCTGGAACCACTGGTGGAGCGACGGCGACGACCGGATGGTCAACACGCTCGAGCCGCCGCTCCCCGCCGAGGCCCAGGCACTGTTCGACGAGGTCTACTTCAGCTCCGGTCGTGCGGCCGCGCGGGCGGAGATGGCAGCTCCACTCGAAGCGTTCGCGGAGGGCCCGTTCGAGCCGCTCTCCGAAGAGGCGTTCTCGCGCTCCACCGTTCTGTCCGGCGCGGAGATCGTCGACCTCTACGCGACGGTAAGCGCGGTTGCCTCGCTTCCGCCCGACAAGCGCACGGAACTGAAGCGCGCGGTACTGGCTTTGCTCGAGCCGTCGTATCGGCTCGAGATCACCACCGTCCTCCAGTGGACGCGTCGTGCCTGACCTCGAGCTCGAAGTCGGCCGCCGCCATGTGCGGCTGACGAGCCCGGACAAGCTCCTGTTCCCCGGCGACGGGGTGACCAAGCGCGACCTTGCCGACTACTACGCCGCGATCGGCGACACGATCGTGCCGCACCTGCGCAACCGGCCGTTCACGCTCAAGCGCTACCCGTACGGCATCCGCGGCCAGCCCTACTTCGCGAAGCAGGCTCCGAAGGGCAAGCCTTCGTGGGTGCCGACGCGGCAGTTCCGGACCTGGCCGCGGGAGGGCGGCTCACGGCTCGTCGACTTCGCGCTCGTGAACGAGCCCGCCGCGGCCGTGTGGATGGTGCAGATGAATTGCATCGACATGAACGCCTGGTATTCGCGCGTGGACAAGCCGGAGCGTCCCGACTTCGTCCTATTCGACCTCGATCCGCCGGAGTCGCGCAACGGCTTCGTCGAGGCGATCCGGGTGGCTCACCTGATCCGGGAGGCGCTCGACCGGCTCGAGCTGCGCTCCTACGTGAAGACGAGCGGCGCCGACGGGATCCACGTGCTCGTGCCGATCACGCGGCGCTCGACCTACAAGGACACCTACGACTTCGCCGAGCTGGTGTCGCGCGGGGTCGAGGCCGAGAACCCTGGGCTCGCTACGACCGAGTGGCTGAAGAAGAAGCGGCGCGGCGTGCTCGTCGACCACCGCCAGAACGGGCACGGCAAGACGATCGCGTCGGCGTACTCGGTCCGGCCGAAGCCGGGAGCGCCGGTCTCGACGCCGCTGCACTGGGAGGAGCTCGGCGAGAAGGTGCGGCCGCGCGACTTCGGCATGCGCGAGGCGCTCGCGCGCGTGGAGAAGCACGGCGACCTGTTCGAGCCGGTGCTGCAAGGCGGGCAGGCGCTCGGGCCGGCCCTGCGAAAGGTGCGCTCGTGACCCTGGCCGCGGACTGGGTCACGATCTCCGCGCTCGCGACCGCGGCCGGGACGCTTGTGCTGGCGCTGGCAACCTTCGCGTCGGTCCGCTCGGCGAACCGGGCCGCTCGCGTCGCCGAGCAGTCGCTACTGGAAGGGCTTCGCCCGCTCCTGTTGGCGTCGAAGCTCGACGACCCTCCGCAGAAGATCGGCTTCGTCGACGACAAGTGGTTTATCGCCGAAGGCGGCCGTGGGATCGCGGAGGTCGGCGACTCCGCCGTGTACCTCGCGATCCCGCTGCGAAATGTCGGCTCAGGGATCGCCGTCCTCCACGGCTGGACGTTCTACGCGACCGAGGAGCTGAGCAGCGGAGGCCTCCGCGATCACGCCGACCCGTCGGAGTTCATCCGCCTGACGCGCGACCTCTACATCCCGGTGAACGACGTCGGCTTCTGGCAGGGCGCGTTCCGCGATCCCGACTCGCGCGAGTTCGCCCAGGCTCGGGACGCCGTCGAGCGTCGCATCGCGCTGATCATCGACCTCCTCTACGGCGACTACGAGGGCGGCCAGCGGACGATCACGCGGTTCGCGCTACGGCCGCTGAACGCAGAAGGCTGGACGGTGACGACTGCCCGCCACTGGAACATCGACCGCGACGATCCCCGCTAGGGCTTGAGCTTCGAGGTGTCGACGACCTCGAAGTTCGAGCCGGTGACCTTGCCGAGCGTGTGCAGCTGGTCGTTCGACCAGCCGGGGCTCGGCGCGCCGCTGATGTACCAGTTCGAGCCGTTGTCGGCGACCAGCATCCCGTAGCGCTTCAGCGTGGTCAGCACGATCCGCGCCTGGCGCGGGTACGGCCGGATGTCGAAGCTCGCCTTCAGGCGCACGCGCAGCCCCATCGGCGGCAGGTTCGCGTCCGTGAGCGAGCTCGCGTAGTGCCGGGCGGGGTAGAGGTAGGCACGTCGCGTCCGCTGGACGGTGAAGCGGAGCGCGTGGTCGATCACGCCGCGCTTCGCCTCGTCCCAGCGTGCGAGGCCGGGGAAGATCGGCAGTCCGGCGGCGTCCGCCGAGGTCCAGCCCACGGGCCGGACGTGGTTCGAGCGCAGGCTCCAGGTCGCGCCGGCCCAGGCGTGCCACCGACCGCCCTGCTGCTCGAGCCCGCCGAGCTCGTAGAGACGGCAGGCGTCGCGGTCGAGCAGCAGTGCATGGTGGTCGCTGCCGCCCTCGATGTGGACGCGCTTCGGGATCGGATAGCCGATCCGGTCGCTCTCGTCGGCGTACTCGAAGCCCACCTTCGCGCGCGGCGTCTTGCGCGTGACGACGTCGAACGGGATCCCGATCGGCGAGCCCTCCCAGAGGCCCGAGCCGAAGTCGGCGTGCAGGCCGGTGTCGACGCCAATCGAGGCGATGACCGCGGCCGAGTTGCGCGCCACCGGCAGCTTGTCGACCCGCCGGTTCCAGGGGTTCGACTTCGGGAAGACGGTGCACTTCGGCGCGGCCGGTACCCGCAAGGCGTAGGCGGAGCCGCCCGCACAGGCAAGGGCGATCACGGCGACGGCGAGGGCGGCGGCTCTCACGCGTCCATTATCGGCGCGCGACCCGCTACTGCTGAGCGCGCAGCTTCGCCTTGTACGCGCGCTTCTTGGCCTGGTACTCCTCGAGCGCCTCGGCCGAGTCCACGTCGCCGAGCGTCGGGTGGCCAGGGTCGAGCTCCTCCGCGGCGGGGACGGCGAAGCGCTTCCACAGCACCGCGCCGAGCGCCTTGACCTTCATCTCGCCGAAGCCGGGCAGCCCCGAGATCCGCTTGCGCAGGTCGGCGCCATCGGCGGCCTCACGCCACACGCGCTCGGCGTCGCCGCCGTATTCCTCGGTCACGACCGAGGCAAGATCCTGGACGCGTCGCGCCATGTTGCCGGGGAAGCGGTGGATCGCCGGCTTCTCGCGGAAGACCTCTTCGAGCCGGCCGGGATCGGTCGCCGCGATCTGTCCGGGGTCGAGCGTCCCCAGGCGCTGCTTGAGCTTCAGCGGCCCCTGGAACGCCGTTGGCACCGGCACCTGCTGGTCGAGCGCGAACCCGACGAGCAGCGCGAACGGATCGTGCGCGAGCAGGGCGTCGGCCTCGTCGTTGCCGGTGTAGTGGAGCCGGTCGGGCTTTGTGGCGGCCACGTGCTCGATCCTACAGCCAGGTGGCCGCGCGCTCGGCCAGCGCGACGGTGGTCAGGTTCGTGTTGGCGGCGGGGATGTCCGGGATCGCCGAGGCGTCCACCACGTAGAGGTTCTCGAAGCCGAGCACCCGGCACTGCTCGTCGAGCACGCTCCCGATCGCGCAGCTGCCGACCGGATGGAAGAAGCCGCGCGCCGTCGCGCGCACATGCTCCTCGGCGCCAACCCCAGCGCCAGGCCGCAGCTCGCCGCCCACGTACGGCGACACCTCCGGCGAGGCGGCGAGCTCGCGCAGCCGCTCGAAGCCCTCGACCAGCACCTCGACGTCGCGCTCGTCGCGCAGGAAGCCGTGGTCGATCGCGAGCGGTGTCTCGGGATCGGGCCCGTTCAGCCGCACCGAGCCCTGCGAGTACGGCTTCATCGCGAAGGCGGCGCCGCTGATCTCCGGCCCGACCTCGAGCGAGGGAAAGACGAACAGGTCGCGCACGCCCGGTGGGCATGAGCGGCTCGAGGCGGCCACCGTCACCTGGCCCATGTACAGCCCGTGCTCGGCCTCGTGAGCCGCAGTCTCTGCTAGCAGCCGTTCGCTCGGCTCCCAGGCGGCGCTCGCGCCGACGTGGTCGACGAGTCCGTCGCCGACCGGCAGCTGCGCGACCTCGCCTTCGGGGCCGATGCCGCTGCGCAGGAGGATCGCCGGCGAGCCGTAGGCGCTCGCGGAGACGACCACCGTCTCGGCCCGCAGCTCGCGGCCGCCGGCGAGCGCGCCGACCGCGCGGGCGTCCTCGAGCAGCACGCGGTCGACGATCGTGTCGGCCAGGATCGTCAGGTTCTCTCGCACGCGAGCCGGGTCGACGTAGGCGAAGCCGGTGTGCCAGCGGACGCCGTCGACGATGTTGACCGGATGGACGATCGAGCCCTCGCCGCCGGCCTCGCGGAACGCGCGGTGCCAGGGCGTCAGCTCGTCGTCGGCGAGCACGTGGCCGCGCAGCGTCTCGTACGCGCGGCGCAGGTACGGCGCGAAGGCCTCGTACGACCAGTCGCCGCCCCAGTCGTAGTCTGAGGGTGCTCCCTCGAGCAGCACGCAGGCGTTGTGGGCCGAGCAGCCGCCCAGGATGCGGGCCCGCGACTGCGAGCGGTCGTCTTCGTCCGCGCGCTCCCAGAGGTGCGACTCGAGCGCGAGCCAGCGCGGGTCCAGGATGTCCGTCGGCCAGCGGCCGTCCGAGAGGTGCCCGTAGTCCGGCCCGGCCTCGACGAGGCAGACGCTACGGTCGGCGTTCTCGCTCAGCCGCCCCGCGAGCGCGCAGCCGGCCGAGCCGGCACCGAGCACGAGCACGTCGTAAGTCACAGGGCGAGCCCCTGCGCGGCCACGCGGACCCGCTCGAGCGAGGCGAGGTTCCCCTTCCGCTCGAAGATCCCCGCCGCCTCGTCGTACACCGCGACCGCGTCGGAGGGACGGCCTGCCAGCGCGAGCACCTCGCCCAGATCGGCGAGCGTGTCGCCGTGGGTGTTCAGCAGGTCGGTCCGCTCTACGACGGCGACGGCCTCGCGGGCCAGGGCCTCGGCCTCATCGTGCTCGCCGCGGCGTGCGCGGATCTTCGCGCGGGCGCTGCGCCAGAGAACCTGAGAGAAGGCGTCCTCGACCGCCGCGGCATCCTCGCTCGCTCGGCTGAAGCGTTCGGCCTCGTCGAGCTGATCCAACCCCGTGAGGGCGTGCGCGAGCAGCGCAGCCGCCGACGAGAGGTAGCTCCGCTCACCCATCCGCTCGAGGATCGCAACAGCGTCGCGGGCGATCCGCTCGGCGGCGTCGAGGTCGCCGGCGAGCATCTCGACGTAGAACGCCTCCTGCGAGCTCATCGCCGCGCGCAACGAGAACCCCAGGCCGGCGATCATGTCGAGGCCCTCGGCAACGAGCTCGCGCCCGCGTGGGAAGTCGCCGCTCATCGCCTGGAGCGCGCCGAGCTCGACGCACGCGTTCCCACGGATGAACGGGTCGTCGACTGCTTCGTCGTGGAACCGGCGGCAGCGGGTGATGCCCTCCTCGACCGGTAGCGGGCCGAAGTTCGCGGCCATCATCAACCAGCCGATGCTCTCGGCGCGCTCCGTCGGCAGGTTGCCGCGCTCGGCGTGCTCGAGCGCCTGCTGCCAGGCCTCCTCGGCGCGGGCCAGCGATCCGACGATCGTGCCCTCGACGCGGCCGAACAGGTTCCACGCCTGGGCGAGTGTGAGCGGGTCGCCGAGCTCCTCCGCGGTGCGCAGCACTTCCTGGACGTCGTCGAAGAGCCCGTCGCTGTTGCCGCTGAAGACCCGCAGCGACGCCCGGCCCAGCAGCGCCCTGGCTGGGCGGCGGCCGGCGAGCTCGAGTGCGTCCTCGAGCGCCTGCCGTCCCTCTGCCACATAGCCGCGCGTCGACCAGAACGGCCAGAGCGCGGTCGCGAGGCGGAGCAGCAGCTCACCGTCCCGGTCCTCGCGGGCACGCTCGATCGCCGCCCGCAGGTTCGGGTAGTCATCGGCGAGGCGGGCCATCGACGTCGACTGGTCGCCGGTCACCGATTCGGCGTCCAGGCATTCGGCGAGCTCGGCGAACCACGCACCGTGGCGCTTGCGCGCGCTCTCGAGCTCAGCGGCTGCACCGAGCCGCTCCAGAGCGTACTCGCGGATCGTCTCGAGCATCCAGAAGCGTGGCTCGCCGTCGAAGTCCTCGCGGAGTCGCAGCAGCAGGCTCGTCTCGACGAGCGAGTCGAGGTCTTCGAGGACGTCGGTCGAGCCGCCGACGGCCGCCGCCGCCTCGAGCCGGAAGCCGCCGACGAACACGGCCAGCTGCCGGAACAGCGTTTGCTCCCGCTCGAGGAGTAGGTCGTAGCTCCACGCGATCGTGTCGCGCAGCGTGCGCTGGCGCTCGTCGGCGTCCCGCGCGCCGCCCGTCAGCAGCGGCAGCCGCTGGTCGAGGCGGCGCAGGAGCGCCTGGGGCGTGAGCGTGCGCACTCGCGGCGCGGCCAGCTCGATTGCGAGCGGCAGGCGGTCGAGCCGGGAGCAGATCTCGGCGACGGCGTCGGCGTTCTCGTCGTCGATCCGGAAGTCAGGGGCGGCGGCCTGGGCCCGCTCGGCAAAGAGCTCGACGGCCTCGTCGAGCGCGAGCTGCGGCACCCGGTAGGCGCGCTCGCCGCTGAGGTGGAGCGGCGTGCGGCTCGTCGCCAGCAGCTTCAGGCCGGGCGCCTCCGCGAGCAGGGTCGCCACCGCCGGTGCCGCGGCGACCACCTGCTCGAAGTTGTCGAGCACGAGCAGGACCTCCTTGTCGCGCAGGTATTCGCTCAGCGTCTCGACCGCGCTTTCGCCCGGCTGGTCGCGCAGCTCGAGCGCTTGCGCGATCGCGGGCACGACGCGCTCCGGGTCCCGCACCGGCGCGAGCTGGACGAAGGCGGCGCCGTCCGCGAACCGCTCGTCGGCGGCCCACGCGAGCTGGAGGGCGAGCCGGGTCTTGCCGGTGCCGCCGGGGCCGATCAGCGTCAGCAGGCGCACGTCGTCGCGGGCGAGCAGCTCGCCGGCGACGACGAGCTCGCGCTCGCGGCCGACGAAGGCGTTCGGCACGGTGGGGAGGTTGGTGAACCGGCTGTCGAGCGTGTTCAGCGGCGGGAACTCGGCGGGGAGGCCGTCGATCTCGAGCTGGTAGAGCTGCTCCGGGCCGGCCATGTCCTTGAGCTGGTGCTCGCCGAGGTCGCGGAGCTCGACGCCCTTGCCGAGCAGTGCGCGGGTCGCCTCCGAGACGAGCACCTGGCCACCGTGGCCGGCGGCCATCACCCGCGCCGCGTGGTGCACGTCGAGGCCGACGTAGCCATCGTCCGCCGGCCTGGGCTCGCCGGTGTGCAGGCCCATGCGCACGCGGATCTCGTTCCCGTTGGGCCAGTCATGCCCGCCGAGCGCACGTTGCCCTTCCGCGGCGGCCGCGGCGGCGTCGCCGGCCGTCTCGAAGGCGACGAAGAACCCGTCGCCCTCCGCGCCGAGCACCCGGCCGCCGTGGCGCTCGAATGCTTCGCGCAGGAGCGTGCGGTGGCGCTCGAGCAGTTCCGGGTAGGCAGGGCCGGTCCGGCGCAGGAGCCGGGTCGAGCCCTCGATGTCGCTGAACAGGAGCGTGACGGTGCCGCTGGGGGCTGCGGCCATGAAGTCAGTATCGCGGCTGCGCATCGAGCCAGCGTCGCGCCGCGGCGACTGAGCGCAGGCGTACAAAACGCGGGTCGCCCGCGTAGAGCCGCGGCCAGGTTCGCCGGTGGCGGAAGTGGCCGCGGATCAACCAGGCGAAGAGCGACTCCCGGCCCCAGAGCGCGTTGCGCCAGCTCTCCCTGTTCCCGTTCCAGAGCTCGACGTCGTCGCGGATCCGCTCGCGCGTCCGGCGCGCCACGCGGCGCAGCTTGAGCCGGAGCGGCAGGTCGAGCCAGACGATCGTGTCGGCCGGAGCGATCACCGTGTCGCCGAGCTTGGCCTCGTAGTTGCCGTCGATCACCCAGCCGTCGGGGAGCTGGGCCATTCGCCTCGACCACCCGGGCGCGGAACTCTTCCGCCGTCGGCTGGTACCAGTCCGGCCCGTGGTGAAGCGCGTCGAGCTCGACGAAGGGCACGCCGAGCCGCTCGGCGAGCTCCTGCGCGAACGTCGTCTTGCCGGAGCCCGACGTGCCCTTGACGTTGACGCGCCTCAATCCTCGAGCAGCTCGGCGGCGTGCGGCAGCAGCTCTCGGTCGGCGAGTGTGCGGATGAAGTCCGCCCAGCGCGGCTCGGCCTCCAGTAGCGGCTGGAGCAGCGCCCGCGCCTCGGTGACCTGGCCGGTCGCGGTGGCGCCGAAGATTCGCGCCAGGGTCCGGTCGAGCTCGTGCACGACCGCGAGATCCTGTTCATCCGGGCCGGGCGGCCCGCGCATGGCGCGGTAGGCGTGGCGCATCCGAACCAGCCGGCGCAGCTCGCCGAGCGGATCGGAATGGTCGTCGACCCGCAGATCGAACTCGCGTGCCCACGGCTCGCCTTCGGCCGCGACGACGAGGACCCCGCCCGCTTGGCGGCCGCGCCAGTCCCCGCCCGCGGCCTCGGCGGCGTCGAGCGCGTCGAGCAGCCTGTCGGCCAGCGGGCCTTCCGATCGCTCGAAGGATTCCGCCATCGACTCCCAGACGCGCTCGCTGTCGACCATGTTCGCTTGCGCGGTGAACCCGTCGCCCGCAGCGAAGCCCGCCGCTGGTATGCAGGCCTCGCCCACGTGCACGGCCACCCGACCTTCGGTGTCGAGAATCGCGACCTGGCGGTATTCGGAATCCTCGTCCGCGGCGACGAGCTCGGCGAGTGCCTCCTCAGGGGTCTTCCCGGCCCGCAGCAAGTCGAGGCCGAGCGGGCCGTACGAGAGCTCGGTGTACGACTGCGTGGCCACGACGCCCACTCCGGGTGCGCCCCACGGCACCACCGCACCCGTGTTGAACGCCCGTGACTGCACGGCGACACCCAGCTCCCCGGTCTCCGGGTCACGTGCGACGATCGAGTAGGTCATTCGCGGACCGCTGTCGTGAGCTCGGGCACTGGCGATGCCGATGCTAACGTCGAACCGTGGCGGCGCTCGACGTCTTCTCACCGGAAACGCGAGCCTGGTTCGAGCAGGCTTTCGACGGGCCGACGCCGGCGCAGGAGCTCGGCTGGCCGGCGATCGCCAGCGGTAGGCACACGCTGATCCAGGCGCCTACCGGCTCGGGCAAGACGCTCGCGGCCTTCCTCTACGGGATCGACAAGCTCAACCCAAGGCCGGGCGAGGGCCTGCGGCTGCTGTACGTGTCGCCGCTGAAGGCGCTCAACTACGACATCGAGCGCAACCTGCGCGGGCCGCTGGCCGGGCTGGGCTCGGAGCTGCGCGTCGGCGTCCGCACCGGCGACACGCCACAGAAGGAGCGCGCCGCGATGGTGCGCAAGCCGCCCGACATCCTGATCACGACCCCGGAGTCGCTCTACTTGCTGCTCACCTCGCAGGCGCGCGAGACGCTGCGGGGGATCGAGACCGTGATCGTGGACGAGGTGCACGCCGTTGCGGGCACGAAGCGAGGGTCGCATCTGGCGTTGAGCCTGGAGCGCCTGGACCGACTGGCCGAGAGGCCGATCCAGCGGATCGGACTTTCCGCGACGCAACGCCCCTTGGAGGAGATCGGCCGCTTCGTTGCCGGCGGGCGCGAGATCGAGCTCGTCGATGCCGGCCGCGCGAAGGAGCTCGACCTGAAGGTGGTCGTGCCGCTCGACGACATGCGCGAGCCGGAGGAGCAGCAGTCGATCTGGCCGTCGATCTACCCGGAGATCCTGGAGCTCGTCCGCGCGCACCGCTCGACGATCGTTTTCGTCAACAACCGCCGCCTCGCGGAGCGGCTGGCGCTTCGCCTGAACGATCTCGCCGAAGAAGAGATCGCGCGCGCCCACCACGGCTCGCTCGCGCGCGAGCAGCGCGTCGAGGTCGAGGAGCTGCTGAAGAAGGGCAAGATCCCGTGTCTCGTCGCCACCTCGTCGCTCGAGCTCGGGATCGACATGGGCGCCGTCGACCTCGTGATCCAGGTCGAGTCGCCGAAGTCGGTTGCGCGGGGGCTGCAGCGGGTCGGTCGCGCGGGCCACGAGCTGGACGCGGTCTCGAAGGGCCGGATCTTCCCGAAGTTCAGGGCCGACCTGCTCGAGTCGGCGGTGGTCGCTCGCCGCATGCTCGATGGGGCGATCGAGGAGACGAAGATCCCCCGCAACCCGCTCGACGTGCTCGCCCAGCAGATCGTGGCGATCTGCGCCGACGAGGAGATCGCGGTCGACGAGCTGCACCAGCTGGTGCGTGGGGCCTATCCCTTCGCCGACCTCTCGCGCGTCCAGCTCGAGAACGTGCTCGACATGCTCGACGGGCGCTACCCGTCGGACGAGTTCGCCGAGCTGCGGGCGCGCGTCGTCTGGGACCGCACCGCCGGCGTCGTCAAGGGCCGCCAGGGCGCGAGGCGGCTCGCGGTCACAAACGCGGGCACGATCCCCGACCGCGGGCTCTTCGGCGTCCACCTGGTGGACGGCGGCGGCCGCGTGGGTGAGCTCGACGAGGAGATGGTCTATGAGGCACGCGCGGGGCAGACGTTCTTGCTTGGCGCATCGACGTGGCGGATCGAGGAGATCACCCGCGACCGCGTGCTCGTCTCGCCGGCTCCGGGGGTTCCGGGCGCGGTGCCGTTCTGGAAGGGCGAGGGGGTCGGCCGGCCCTACGAGCTGGGTGAGGCGATCGGCGCGACCTCACGCGAGTTGGTCGCGCTTTCCGACGACAAGGCGAAGGCACGCCTCGAGTCCGAGCACATGCTCGACGAGCGGGCGGCGACGAACCTGCTGACCTTCCTCCGAGAGCAAGAAGGTGCGACCGGCGCTGTCCCCTCCGACCGCACAGTGGTAGTCGAACGGTTCCGAGACGAAATCGGCGACTGGCGGCTCTGCATCCTCACGCCCTTCGGCGGCCGCGTCCACGCGCCGTGGGCGCTGGCTCTGGGCGCACGGCTGCGAGCCTCGCTCGGGCTCGAGACGCAGGCGATCTGGTCTGACGACGGGATCGCGATCCACCTGCCCGACGCCGATGCGCCGCCGCCGGTCGACGAGGTGCTGCTCGAGCCCGAGCAGATCGAGGAGCTCGTCACCCAGGAGCTCGGCGAGACGGCGCTCTTCGGGGCGCGCTTCAGGGAGAACGCCGGCCGCTCGCTGCTGATCCCGCGCCGCCGTCCGGGCGAGCGCACGCCGCTCTGGCAGCAGCGCCTGAAGGCGCAGTCGCTGCTCCAGGTCGCGCGACGCTACCCGGCGTTCCCGATCGTGCTCGAGACCTATCGCGAGTGCCTGCAGGACGTCTTCGACCTGCCGGCGTTGAAGCGGCTGCTGCAGGGGCTGCGCACGCGGCAGATCGACCTCGTCGATGTTGAGACGGCCTCCGCTTCGCCGTACGCGGCCTCGCTGCTCTTCGACTACGTCGCGAATTACATGTACGAGGACGACACGCCTGCGGCAGAGCGCCGGGCGCAGGCCTTGTCGCTCGACCGCGACCTGCTGCGTGAGCTCCTCGGCCAGGAGGAGCTGCGCGACCTGATCGACCCCGGTGCACTCGAGGAAGTCGAGCAGCAGCTGCGTGGCGGCGCCCGCTCGCCCGACGAGCTGCACGACCTACTCCGCCGGCGGGGCGATCTCCGCGAGGGCGAGTACCCGGAGGACCTGGCCGAGCCGCTGCTGGCCGAGCGCCGTGCCGTCCATATCCGCGTGGCGGGCGAGCAGCGCCTGATCGCGGCCGAGGACGCCGGGCGCTACCGCGACGCCGTCGGCGCGATGCCGCCGGGCGGGCTCCCCGAGGTCTTCCTCGAGGCCGACGACGAGCCGGTCCACTCGCTGGTTCGCCGCTTCGCCCGCTCGCGCGGCCCGTTCACGACCGGCGAGGCGAACGAGCGCTTCGGCCGCGACGTCGAGCCGGTGCTGCGGGAGCTCGAACGCCGAGACGAGCTCGTGCGGGGCGAGCTGCGCCCAGGCGGCACAGAGCGTGAGTGGTGCGACCCCGAGGTCCTACGGCGGCTGCGACGAGCATCGCTGGCGGCGCTGCGGCGCGAGGTCGAGCCGGCCGAGCAGGCCACGCTGGGACGGTTCCTGCCGAACTGGCACGGAATCGGCCGCCGCGCGTCTCTGCGCGAAGCGCTCGTGCCTCTGCAGGGCCTGGCGCTGCCGGTTGCGTTGTGGGAGAGCGACGTCTTGCCCCGGCGGGTTCCGGACTACCGGCCGGAGCAGCTCGACGCGCTCTGCGCCTCGGGCGAAGTGGTCTGGATCGGCGCCGGTCTCGACCGCGTCGCGGTCTACTTCCGCGAGGACGCGCCCGCCCTCGGCCCGCCGCCCGCGGCCGATCGCCCGGAGAAGGAGATCCACGAACGGCTGCGAGCCGCGCTCGTCCGCAGCGCCCTCTTCTGGCACGACCTGCTGCTCGACACCGGGCTCGAGGCCGAGGAGGCGCTGCCCGCGCTCTGGGATCTCGTGTGGGCGGGCGAGGTCACGAACGACGCCTGGACGCCGCTGCGCGCAGCGCGGCGCTACAAGACGCAGGCGGCGCATCCTCGGCCGAGGCGCTTCTCGCGCCGCCGCGCCGGCGAGGTGACCGCCACGCAGGGCCGCTGGTCGCTGACCGCCCGGCTCTTCCCGGGCCGCCCCGATCGGCGCGCGCTCGCAGAGCTGCTGCTCGAGCGCCAGGGCATCGTCACCCGTGACGGCGTCCGCGGCGAGGGCATTCCCGGCGGTTACGGAGCGGTCTACGGCGAGCTGAAGGCGCTCGAGACGCTCGGCCTCTGCCGGCGCGGCTACTTCGTCGAGGGCCTCGGCGGGGCGCAGTTCGCGCTCGGCGGCGCGGTCGAGCGGCTGCGCGAGCTGCGGCCGAAGGACGGGGAGGAGGCCGAGCCGCTCGTGCTCGCTGCGGCCGACCCGGCCCAGCCGTACGGCGCCGTGCTGCCATGGCCGAAGCGCGCCGGAGCGCGGGCTGCGCGGGTCGCCGGAGCTCACGTCATCCTGCTCGGCGGGGAGCCCGCCCTCTACGTCGAGCGCGGCGGCCGCTCGCTCGTGCCGCTACGCGAGCCCGAGGAGGAATGGCTTCGCGTGGCCCTGACGGCGCTGGTTGCTCATGTGCGAGCGGTGGGCGGGAAGCGACTCGCGGTGGAGCGCTTCGACAGCCAGCCGGTGGGCGAAACCGAGATCGTTTCGCTGCTGATTGATGCAGGCTTCGTCATCGGCCCGCGGAGAGCGGTGTATCGGCCTTGACAATCCCCCCCGAGACCGGGTAGACCCCACCCCGCACGGGGCGTCGGGGGCGCCCTGAACAGGGGTCGCAAGGGGAGGGAAACATGAGACGACTTCTCGGAGGATCGCTCGCGGCGGTCGCGGCATTGCTGCTGACCGGCCTGTTCGCCGGAGCGGCCCACGCGACGACGCTGAACTGCAGCGAGCCGTATGCGCTCTGTGCGGAGACGGTCGATTCGATCGGCTACGGCGGGGAGTACACGGGCCACGACGAGCCTTCACTGCTGTTCTATTCGAACACGGCGGGCGCGGGGAACTCGAACCTGTATCACCTGCAGGTCCCGAGCGACCCGAAGGTCATGCCGAACCAGGCCGGCACTGCGGGCACCTGGAACTTCCAGCTCCATCCGGCGTTCTGGCTCGGGATGGCGCTATGCGACAACCAGTCCGCGCCGGAGTTCACCCACGCTCCATGCACGCCCGACAGCGACAGCAACATCTTCGACGGCACGAACCCGGCCGGTCCGGACTACATCGGCAAACATCCGGGCACGGCGTTCCTGGAGCTGCAGTTCTACCCGCCCGGCTGGGCGTCCTGGCCGCCGGGTGTCAGCTGCGACGCCTCGAAGTGGTGCGCCGCGATGGCGATCTTCAGCTTCAACTCGGATCAGAACTTCGGCGTCAACAACAACGCGATCGTGTCTGAATTCGGTCGGCTTCGAGCCGGCGAACTTCGCGTTCATCACCACGAGCGGCGTTCCCCATGCACCGCCGTCGCCGCTCGACGGGACGAACGCGACCTTCACGCCGAACGCCGCGACCGACCTGTTCATGAACTCGGGCGACAACCTTGACGTCGACATCCACGACGGCCCTGCCGGCTTGACGGCGAGCATTCACGATCGCACGACCGGCCAGAGCGGTTCGATGACCGCGAGCGCCGCCAACGGCTTCGCGCAGGTCCTCTACGAGCCCACTGCGGGAGCGTGCCATCAGGCGCCGTACACGTTCCGCCCGATGTACGCGACCGCGAGCGAGCACACGCGGGTGCCGTGGGCGGCCCACACCTACAACGTCGCCTTCTCCGACGAGATCGGCCACTTCGAATACTGCTCGGCCGTTTCCGAAGAGGGCGGCGACTGCCTGGCCAACAACGAGGGCACGCTGGACGACGACGACACGGGCTGCTTCAGCGCCGCGTTCTCGCTGTTCGTGCCGATCGGAGGCTGTATCGCGAGCGACTCCGACTTCGACGGCACCTCGTACCAACCTGTGTGGCCGGGCACGGATCCGAACCGTGGTCAGGACGCCAAGTACCACCCGACCGCGGTCACGTTCACGAGCCCGCTCTTCAACGACACGCAGAACTACAGCCGTGTCGCGTTCGAGGCCGACCTGCCGCGCATCGAGGCACCGGACTCAGGCGGCATCTGCGACCGCTTCACGGGCACCAACTGCGTGAACCCGCCGCCGGGCTCGAACTTCTACCCGATCTACACGACTGGGAGCTCGACGCAGAACCCGAACGCGAACGGGCACTGCGTGTGGCAGTTCGGCGGGCCGTACATCAAGGGCACGACGAATTCGTTCGGCGGGAACTCGGCGGCGGAGTTCGGGCCGCTGCTGTTCAGCTTCTACCCGAATCCCGAACCCAGCGGTTCGGCTGCGGACGAACAACTTCCGCAACGTACTGAGCTCGAATCCCTGCCCCGCCTGACGAGGGCAGTCAGCGCGTAAGCGAAGGGCGCTCCCGTCGGAGCGCCCTTCGCCATCCATGCCGGCGTGCATTCACTCCCCAGCTAGGGTCCGGGCGATGCCCGAGGGAGACTCGCTCCACCGAGCGGCGCGCAAGCTGCAGGCGCTCGTGGGCGAGCGCGTCACCGTCGAGACGCCACATCCGCGCGCGGTCTCGGTGCTCGCCGCCGAGCGCCTGGACGGTCGCAGGCTGGAGGCGGTCGAGGCGGTCGGCAAGAACCTGCTGCTGAGCTTCGAGGGCGGCCTGGTCCTGCGCAGCCACCTTCGCATGAGCGGGCGCTGGCAGGTGGTCGAGCGAGGCGCCGAGAAGCACGGCAGGCCCTGGCTCGTGCTCACGGGGGTCGAGCATGAGGCGGTGCTCTGGAACGGGCCGGTGCTCGAGCTCACCAGTCGCAGCGCGCGCCGTCTCGGTCCCGACATCCTGGCCGAGCCGCCCGACTTCGCCGGGATGGTCGCGAACCTCCGGAGGGAGCACCAAAGCCGCGAGCTCGGCGACGCACTACTCGACCAGCGACTGGTTGCGGGCCTCGGGAACGTCTGGAAGGCGGAGTCGCTCTGGCACGCGCGGCTCTCGCCGTGGGTGCGGCTCGACGCCGCCACCGACGAGGAGCTCGAACGCGCGCTCCGCGAGGCCGCGCGGCTCATGCGCGGCGCGCTCAACGGCCAAGGCGCCAAGCGCGCCGTCTACAAGCGTGTTGGCCGGCCGTGCCCGCGCTGCGGCACCCCGATCCGCTCGCGCGGCCAGGGCGACGACAACCGCACCGCCTACTGGTGTCCGGGCTGCCAAAGAGGAGAGGAGCCGCCCGGCGCGTAGTGGCCACTCGTGGCCGTGCGTGCTCCGCACCTCTACCGCTCTCTGCGCTGCTTCTGTCTCGCGGGCTTCTCGCTGCTCGCGGACGATGTCGCCGGGGGAGACGAGCTCCCGTTCGCGTTCGAGGAGCACGCTTCACGTGGGCCCAGCTCGCTGTACGAGTACCGGCCGCTCACCCGCTCGTACGTCGAGGCGCGGGCCGAGCGGCTGAGCGCGCTCGCCGACGCGAAGCTTGCGATCGAGGATCTGGGCCGCGAGCCGGCGGCTGCGATCTACGCCGCCGCGCACTCCGGCAAGGCGGGCGACCAGCCGCTCTTGCGGACGATCGTGCTGCCGCTGCTCGCCGACGTCGCCGAGGCCTGCGGTGGCTTCGACTGGAGCGACGAGGCGTTCGACCGGGCGTACGCCGAGCTCGAGCGCTCGCTGCTCGGCGAGCGCCGGACCTACGCCGCCGTAGCGCCGCTCGTGGGGATCTCGCTCGGCACGCAGGTGGAGCTCGCCGACGGCCTCCGGATCCGCGTCGCCGCGGCAGGCGAGCTTGCCGCCCACTGGCCCGAGGCGAACGGCCTGCTGCCCCAAGGCTTTGGCACCGAGCCCGACCGGCTCTGCGTCCTCGAGCTCGAGCGTGCGCTACTTCCCAACGAGCCGCGAGCGCCCGACGCGCCGGGTGAGCTCGCCGACGCGGTCAGCGCGCTGCGGCTGGCGACCGCATCGCCGCTCGCCGCCGGTCCCGTGTTGTTCGAGCGACTCGACTGGCGGCCGCTCGCGATCCGCCCGATGCTGCCGATCGCAGCCACCGAGCCTCCCGGTGAGCCCACCCGGCTCGACTCCTTCCGTGCGCGACTCGCCTCGGATCTGCTCGCGCGGCTGGGGTGTGCCGAGGAGGATCCCGAGCTCGCCGAGGCGCTCGACCGCTGGGAGCTGTCGCTGTTTGCAGACGAGCCGTTCCGTTCGGAGCAGCTCCGCGAGGCCCTGTCTGCGCTGCTTGGCGGGCCCGACGGGTTGTGGGCGGCCTCGGTGCGTGCGGCGGTGCTGCTCGGCGAGACCGCGCACGACCGCGCGGAACAGCTCGAGCGCCTGCGCGGGCTCGCGCGGGGCGAGACGGCCGGCGCGGGGGCTGCCGATGCCGTGCGCAAGGCGGTCGTGGAGACGCTCGCCCACGGCGACCGTGCAGGTCTCGTCGCCACGCTCGACGACGCGCTCGTTGGCGTCCGCCCGCGCCCGGCGGGCTACTTCGCCGCGCTGGCCTCCTAGAGCTGCGAATCCTCTGACCCGATGCTCCGCGGGAGCACCGTCGTCCCCGGACACGGTGTCGCCTGCGAGAAGCTCGCGCCCAGGGCGCCGCTTCCGCCGATCCGCTGATAGGCGTCGTGAACGCGAAGCGGCAGGCACTCGTCCGGCCCGGGCCACTCGAGCCGGAACACCTGCACCAGGCGGTTCGCATCGACCTCGGACTCGGCCTGTTCGCCGGCGTCGACGTCCTTCGTGGAGCCCGTATCGCAACTCGTGTCGTCGCATCTGCGAACGGTGACCGAGCGACCGGTGTCGTTCGTGAGCCGCAGCGTGACCGTGGTCTCCGGGCCGGTGTCGACCAGGGCCGCCACGAGCACGAACCCGACGAGCGCTGCGAGCGCGAC
This sequence comes from uncultured Actinomycetes bacterium, assembly GCA_963772975.1. Taxonomy (GTDB): domain Bacteria; phylum Actinomycetota; class Thermoleophilia; order Gaiellales; family Gaiellaceae; genus AC-32. The sequence goes on along the minus strand of CAVYZH010000005.1, from coordinate 59,400 downwards.
CGCGACGCCGGTCCCGATCCAGAGCTTGACACCGCGTGTGAACACGAAGCCTGTGTGCTCGGTGGGCGCCTGGAGGTCCGGGAATGGATCTCTCCATGGCCTACCGAGCTGCCGCGCCCGGCGGCGACTCTCCTGGCGGAGATTCTGCTTGACGGCGTAGACGAGGTTGTCGCGGCCGATTCGGCTGCGGTCGTCCGACGCGTCGACGAGCGCCGCCATGTCGAGGACGTGCTCGAGGCCCTCGCTGTCGAGCGCGCGGGCGTACCCCTTGCGGGCTCGGTCGAGGCTCTTGAGGGCGACGCGGGAGTCACCGCGGTCGATCGCGGCGCGGGCCTCGCCGAGGTCACGGTCAGGACTGGCGGCCACGCTGGGGAAGAACCGTATCCCTTTCGGCACGATCCGGACCCACACGCGTGCGAATTGCCCGGCTACGGTCGGGAGATGGACGAAGCACGCGCGGTGCTACGGCGGCTGAGCCGGATTGAGGCACTCGAGCGCGAAGGCGCGCCGCCGCGCGCGCTGCTCGCAGAGGTGCACGAACTGCTCGCCGAGGCCGAGGCCTGGGCGGCCGCAGAGCGCGGAGGGGTCGAGCTCGCCGAGGCTGCGCTCGAACGCTGTCGCGACGCGCTCGCCGAGCCCGCCGCGTTGCGATGAGGGGTGTGGTGGGCATGATTGGGCGTGTCCTCGACGGCTCTGGGCTCCGAGACCCGTTATCGCGACGGCATCCGCGCCGCGATCGCAGTCGCCGCGACCGTCTGGTTCTTCGGCGCTTCGTTCGGGTTGCTCGCGCAGGCCTCCGGGATGGGCCTTCTCGCGCCGGTCGTTCTCTCGGCGACCACCTTCGCGGGCTCGGCGCAGTTCGCGATCACCTCGATCCTCGGCGCGGGCAGCGGCACGGCGGCAGCGATCGTCGCGGCGGTGCTCCTGAATGCGCGCTACGCGCCGATCTCGATCTCGGTCGCACAGCTCTTCCACGGCCCCCGCCTGCGGCGCCTGGTGGAGTCACAACTGATCGTGGACGAGTCGTGGGCGCTCGCGAGCCGGGGCGGAGGGCGCTTCGACCGCCGGATCCTGCTCGGGGCCGGTCTCCTCCTCTACCTCTCGTGGGTCAGCGGCACGGCGGTCGGCGTGCTCGCAGGTGACTCGCTCGGCGACCCGAAGAGCCTCGGTCTCGACGGCGCGTTCCCCGCGCTCTTTCTCGCGCTCCTCGTCCCGCAGCTGCGCGCGCCCCAAGCGGCCCTCGCCGCCGTCCTCGGCGGAACGATCGCGCTGGTCCTGATCCCGGTCACGCCGCCGGGGACGCCGATCGTGGCGGCGAGCGCCGCCTGCCTGCTCGGACTGCGCGGGAGAAAGCCGTGAGCGGGGTCTGGCTCGTGGTCCTCGTCGTCGGGATCGCCACGTGGGGCTTCAAGGCCGCCGGGCCGGTGCTGCTCGGCGACCGCGAGCTTCCCGAGCCGGTTGCGCGGGTCGCCGCCCTGCTGGCACCCGTGCTGCTCTCGGCCCTCGTGGTCACGCAGACCGTCGGCGGGGACAACGAGCTCGTCCTCGATGCGCGTCTGGCGGGCGTCGCCGCGGGAGCGCTCGCGATCGCGGCCCGTGCGCCCCTGGCCCTGGTCGTGGTCGTCGCGGCGCTGGCGACCGCGCTCACCCGGCTCGTCGGCTGAGGCTCGTCCTGTGCCCGCCGTACATTCCGAAGCATCGACCGGCCAGCCCGAGACCGCGAAAATCGCTGGTTCTCTGCGGAGGTATCGCTAGCATGAGAGCGAAGAAAGGGGCTCGATGGGGCTCGCACGCCTGCTTCCGCGACCGGGAAACCGGACCGAAACCGCCCAGGGACCGCCGATGGGACGAGTGATCTCATTTGCGAACCAGAAGGGCGGCGTCGCCAAGACGACCACGACGCTCAACCTGGGCGTCGCCTTGGCCGAGCAGAACCTGAGGGTGCTGCTCTGCGACCTGGACCCGCAGGGCAACCTGACCATGAGCCAGGGGCTCAACCCGGACACGATCGAGCGCTCGATGTTCGACGTGCTCGTCCACCGGCTGCCGATCCAGGAGGTCATCCACCACATCGAGGTCGACATTGCCGTCTCGTCGATCGACCTCGCCGGCGCCGAGCTCGCGCTCTCCAGCATGATCGGCCGCGAGCGCGCGCTGGAGAAGGCGATCGCGCCGGTGCGCGACAGCTACGACTACGTCCTGATCGACACGCCGCCCTCGCTCGGCCTGCTGACGATCAACGCGCTCGTCGCCTCGAACGGCGTGATCGTGCCCGTGCAGTGCGAGTACCTCTCGCTGCGAGGCCTCGTCCAGCTCGAGAACACGCTCTCGATGATCCGCGAGAACCTGAACCCAGAGGTCGGGATCGAGGGGATCCTCCCGACCATGTACGACAGCCGCACGCTGCACTCGCGCGAGGCGGTGGAGATCCTCCAGGAGAACTTCGGCGACCTCGTCTTCGACACGAAGATCAAGAAGACCGTTCGCTACGCGGAGGCCCCCGTGAAGGGCACCTCCGTCCTCAAATACGACCCCAGCGGCGGTGCCGCCCAGGCCTACCGCGACCTCGCGAAGGAGGTGCTCAATGGCGCGCAGGCGCGCGAGCATGCGTGAAGGCCCGCTGGCGGAGCTCTTCCGCGCGACCGAGGCGGCGCAGAAGCAGGCCGAGAAGGAGGGCCGCGAGCCTGCGCCCGAGCAGCAGCAGGCTGGGGCCGCGCCCGTCGAGACGCCCCCGGCGCCGACGCCGGTCGAGCCGCCCGAGAAGACGGTCGAGCACGTCCCCGAGTGGGAGCAGGAGGCGCCGCCTCCGACCCCGCCGCCACCGCCCGAGCCGGTGCGGCTGCCCGAGCGCGCCCCCGAGCCCAAACGTGAGGCCCCGCGGCAGAAGCTCGAGCCGCTGCCCGAGCCCCCGCCGCGCCTGCACCGCGTGCCCGAGCCGGGCGCCTACATCGCGGTCATCCGCGTCGTCGGCGTCGGCGGCGCGGGCCTGAACGCGGTCAACCGGATGATCGACGCCGACATTTCGCAGGTCGAGTTCGTCGCAGTCAACACCGACATCCAGCAGCTCCAGACGAGCGACGCGCCCGTGAAGATCCACATCGGCCGCGAGCTGACCGAGGGCCTCGGCTCGGGAGCCGACCCCGACCTCGGCCGCCGTGCTGCCGAGGAGGCCTACGACCAGATGAAGCGAGCGCTCCGCGGCTCCGACATGGTTTTCGTCACGGCCGGCGAGGGTGGTGGCACCGGATCCGGCGCTGCGCCGGTGGTCGCACGGATCGCCAAGGAGCTCGGTGCGTTGACGGTCGGGATCGTCACCACCCCGTTCACGTTCGAGGGCACGCGCCGCGGCAAGCAGGCCACCGACGGCGTCGACGCCCTTCGTGCCAACTGCGACACGGTGATCGTCGTCCCCAACGAGAGGCTGCTCGAGGTGCTCGACCGCGAGACGTCGATGCTGGACGCGTTCCGCATCGCCGACGACGTGCTGCGCCAGGGCGTTCAGGGCATCTGCGACCTGATCACGCTTCCCGGCCTGATCAACCTCGACTTCGCCGACGTGCGAACGATCATGAAGGACGCCGGCACGGCCCTGATGGGCATCGGCTTCTCGGCGACCGGCGAGAACCGGGCGCGCGAGGCGGCCGAGCGGGCGCTGCGCTCGCCGCTGATCGAGACCGACGTCGGCGGCGCGAAGGGCATCCTGCTCTCGATCGCCGGCGGCGACGACCTCTCGCTCTACGAGGTCAACGAGGCCGCCGAGGTCGTGCGCGGGGCTGCGACGGACGACACGAACATCATCTTCGGCGCGACCATCGACGATCGGCTCACCGGGCAGGTCTGGGTGACGGTGGTAGCCACGGGCTTCGGCTCGCGCGGGGCCCAGCGTCGGGTCACGATGCGGGCCGAGGCGCCCGATGAAGACTCGCTCGAGCCGCCGAGCTTCCTGCAGAGTTAGCCGACGCGCTCGCTCGTCCTCACGTACTTCGAGCCGCGTGAGCTGGCGACGATCGTCACGGCCGCGCGCGGCGCCGGGCTGCCGACGAACGCGCCGGTCTACCTCGGCAGCTACGGCGTTGGCGACAGGCTCGCCGCGCAGATCCACGAGCTGCCGCAGGCCCGCTACGCGCCGATGTTTCACATCCAGCCCGGATGGTTCTGGGAGCGCCGTCGGCTCGATCGCGAAGAGGAGAAGCAGTTGCTGGCGCGCAACCCGAGCTCGGAGCGGCTGGCGGGCCCGCTCCCGGAGCTCCAGCAGCTGCTACGCCTGCCCACGGCCCGACGGATCACCTGGAGCGTCGAGCTCGGTGCGCGCTTCCGCGACACGTTGCGGGCCGCCGCCGTCGCCGACACCTGGCAGCTCGACGAGATCGTCGCGGAGTGTGCGGGGCCGGCGGGCAAGGCCTACCGCGAGCTGACGCGCGGCGTGCTGCGCGGGCTGACCTTCGGCCGGCCGGCGCTTGGCGACCGGCCTCTACAGGGCCTGGTCTGGTGGGCGAAGACGGCGCACGTGCTGCCGGCGAGGCCGATCACGCCCGAGCTCGCTGCGTTCTGGCGGATGCTGAACCGCGCCTGTGTCGGCCTGATCGGCGAGGAGTACCCCGTCTTCGCCGGCGATCCGCGCGCGGCGGCCCGCGTCGGCGCCTCAGGCCAGCAGCGACTAGCTCGGGGCGGGCCGGTCCGGCGCATGCTGGCTCGGAAGTACCTCTGCGGGCTGCAGCCCGGCTTCCGGCTCGCGCCCGGCCTCGGCGGCAACACGCATCGCCTCTCGCGTGCCGAAGCCCAGCGCTGGCGAGCGGCGTACCTCGAGGCGCGTGCCAAGAGCGGCGTGTCCGGCTTCGCGTTCTTCGACTTCCGCTTCGAGAACAGCCCGCCAGGCGTAGTGCGCGAGCTCTTGCGCGAGCTGGCGCGGCTGCTCTAGTCGTTGCAGATGCGGTCGCGGGCGCCGACCACCACGGTCGCGAGCGCGCTCGCAGCGCCGACGTGGAACGAGAGCTGCACCCGTCCTGGCCGCGTGGCTGAGACGGTCGTCATGCCGTCCTCGCGCCGGATCAGACACGCGCCGGGTGCCTGCCAGTACGGCGAGAACCGCACCGCGAGGCGGTAGTCGCCCGCCCGCGGAAGGTCGAGCAGCACGCGCGTTGCAGTCAGCTGGACGACCCGACCTGGCGCCGGCCCCGTGAGGATCGGTTGCGGGCGCGGCACCGCGAAGATCGTCAGCTGTGGCGTCTCGAACACCCGCCACAGGCCGGAGCGTCCGGAGCGCAGGAGCGCCGCCTCGGCGCGGGCGCTGTAGTCGGCCGGCGCGCTCGACAGCACCACGTAGCGGACTCCGAGCCCCCGTAGCCAGGCGCCGTAGGCCTTGGATCCGAGCGGGTCGTCGTAGAGCAGCTCGTTCTGCGGGAAGTCGTCCTGCCGGTAGCCGCCGCGCGCGATCGGGATGTGCGCCTCCGCCAGGTAGGCCGCGGCCCAGTGGCCGGTCGTGTCCACCACCTCGACGCGGTACGAGGGCGTGAGGTGTACCCGCAGGAAGCCGATCGCCGGCGTCCAGTAGGCCCGGTGCGTCGCCGGGTCGCTGCGGGCGTGGAGGTAGCCGAACAGCGGCGGCGTCACGTTCCAGGTCACGGCGAGCGCGAGCACGCCTAGCGCGACCGGCAGCGGCCGCCAGCGGCGCAACGAGAGGGTCAGAACGGCGAGCGGGATCGCGGCGTAGCGGATGCGCAGCACGTTCTCGCCGACCGCGCTCGGGATCGCGAACGCGGCGAGGACGGCGAAGAGGTAGACGACGTACATCCACCAGAGCGGCCCAGCCTTCTCGACGCGCCACGAGAGCGCGATCCCGAGTGTGCAGAACACGAGCGCGGCCAGCAGTTCCTGCCACGAGAACGGGTACTGGCCCGAGCCGGGAAACGCACGCCAGAGCGCCACCTCGACGACGCCGAAGGCGGCGATCGTCAGCGCGGGCGCGAGCAGGGCGCGCCGCTCCTCCCAGCGCGCGATCCCGAACGCGGCCAGCAGCAGCGTCAACAGCAGGAAGGCGAGTGGGCTGGCCGCGAGCGTCAGCGCCGCGAGCACGGCGAAACGCCAGGAGCGGCGCGCCTGCAGCGCCCAGATCGAGAGCAGCGCGAGCGCGGCGCCGAGCGCGAACGGGAACGCGGCCGAGAAGACGATCCCGCTCCAGACGACGGCGAACGTCCGGCTCGACCAGCGAGCGGTCGGGCCCCACTGCCGCGAGACCACAACCGCGAACGCAAGTGCCGCGGTCGCGACCGTCGCGACGGCGAGCAGGCGGATCCCGAGCAGCGCCGCCAGCGGGTAGTAGAGGGTGCTGTAGGTGACGAAGCTGTAGCGGCCGGCGTACCAGAAGTTGTTCCAGAGAGCGAAGCCGTCGTTCAGGAAGAGCGTTCGCTGGTACGCGTGCTCGGCCAGGTCTGAGCCTGGCGGGCCGAGCCAGACGAGCGCCGCCGCGAGCGACGCCGCGGCGCCGGCGGCGAGAGTCGCCTCCCGCTGGACGACGGAGGTTCGCGTCACGGCAGCAGGGTCGAGGATATCGGCCCGCCCGCAGTAGCCTTGTAGTGATGCGTGGCGCCGTCGCAGCAGGACATCCGCTCACCGCCGAGGCGGGAGCCCAGGTGCTGGCCGAGGGCGGCAACGCCGTCGACGCCTGCATCGCGGCCGCGTTCGTCTCCTGGGTGGCGGAGAGCACGCTCACGGGACCGGGCGCGGGCGGCTTCATGCTTATCCATCACGCGCGTGACGACTCGACCCGCGTGCTCGACCACTTCGTCACGGTGCCCGGGCTCGGCCTGAGCCGGCGCGGCGAGACGCCGATGGACGACGTCGGGATCGACTTCACGCCCGAGTCCTCGCAGTTCTTCAAGATCGGAGCGGCCTCGTGTGCCGTCCCGGGGGCCGTGGCGGGGCTCGGCGAGGCACATCGCCGCTTCGGGTCGCTGCCCTGGCGAACGCTGCTCGAGCCGGCGATCGCGCACGCCCGTGATGGGGTCGAGCTGACCGAGGGCCAGGCGTATCTGCACGACATCCTCGACCCGATCCTGCGCCACACCGACGAGGGCTATTCGATGTACAGCGTGAACGGCGACCGCCTGGTCGCCGGCGACCGGCTCGTGCTCTCCGACCTCGGGCAGACGCTCGAACGGCTCGCCGAGCACGGCGCGGACGACCTTTACCGTGGTGAGCTGGCTCGGGCGCTCTCGCGCCACCTGCGCGCGCACGGCGGCGAGATCACGCTCCGCGACCTGAGCGACTACCGCGTCATCCGCAGGCAACCGGTACGCGTCTCCTTCCTCGGCCACGAGTTCCGCTCCAACCCACCGCCGTCGACCGGCGGCGTCCTGATCGGGCTCGGGCTGCGCCTCTTCGAACGCCTCGGCCCCGCCGGCCCGCCTGGCAGTGCCGAGGCGATGGCCCAGCTGATCGAGATCATGCGCGAGCAGGAGATGGCGCGGGGCGGGCCGTTCACCCGCGAGCTCTACCGCGGAGGGCTCGCGCGCCGGCTTGCCGACGAAGCGTTCCTGAGCGCAGCGGCCGGCCGCATCCAGGGGCGACTGCCGGAGCTGCAGCGCGGGACGACGCACATCGCGGTCGTCGACGGGCGCGGCAACGCGGCCTCGCTGACCGCCTCCACCGGCGCCGGTTCCGGCGTGATCGTCCCGGGCACCGGGATCCAGCTGAACAACATGCTCGGCGAGTTCGACCTGTCGGCGACGGGCGGGCACCCGCGGCCCGGCGTCCGCTTCACGAGCGGGATGGCGCCCTCAGTCGTGCTACGCGAGGGTCGCCCGCGGCTCGTGGTCGGCAGCGCCGGCTCGCTACGGCTGCGCGGCGCGATCATGCAGATCGTCATCAACGTCGTCGCGCACGGGCTCGGCGTGCGCGAGGCGATCGAGCACCCACGGGTCCATCTCGAGGGGCCTGTTCACGTCGAGGGCGGGAACGACCCCGCCGAGGTCGACCGGCTCGAGTCGTTCGGCTACGAGCTGGCGCGCTGGCGGAGCCGGAACCTCTTCTTCGGGGGCGCCGCCGGCGTCGAGCTGCTCGAGGACGGGACGCTTGCGGCGGCCGGCGACTCGAGGCGCGGGGGCCACGGCGTCGTGGTCGAGTGAGCTTCGAGATCCGCGAGGCTACGCCAGGGGATGCCGCCGAGCTGGTCGCGCTCGCGCGAGCGGTCACCTCGGAGCCCGAGGACTGGTTGCTGACGTCCGCGGAATGGCGGAGCGTTGCCGCCGAGAAGCGCTACCTGCGCGCAGCTCGGCGCTCGCCGCACGCGGCCGTCTATGTCGCCGAGGCCCCGGAAGGGCTCGTCGGGCGTCTCTCGGTCGCGCGCGACGTGCATCCCGCCAGCCGCCACGTCGCCGATCTGGGCTTGATGGTCGCTGCCACGCACCGCCGGCAAGGGATCGGCCGCGCGCTGCTCCAGCGGACGGTCGAGTGGGCGCGCGGCAGCGGCATCAGCAAGCTCGAGCTGCACGTCTTCGCCTACAACGCGCCGGCGATCGCGCTCTACGAGTCGTTCGGTTTCGTCCAGGAGGGCTACCGGCGCCGCCACTACCGGCGCGACGACGAGTACCTTGACGCCATCCTGATGGCCCTTCCCACCGACGCCCAGTGAGCGGCCTCGTCGGCTTCCACTTCTGGCGCAAGCGGCTGGTGGAGTCCCCGTGAGGTGGTCGTTCGTGCTGCTCGTCGCGGCCGTGGTCTGCTCGACCGGCGCGTCGGCGCCGCCCGAGGTGCCCGCCTTCGACCACGTCGTCGTGGTCGTGCTGGAGAACAAGGAGCGCGGGAAGGTTCTCGGCAACTCCGACGCGCCGGCCTTCAACGCGTTCGCGCGGAGAGGCGCGGTCCTCAATGCGTACCGCGGCGTTACGCACCCGAGCCTGCCGAACTACCTCGCGCTGGTCTCCGGCTCCACTCACGGGATCTCGAGCGACTGCACGAGTTGCACGGTCGGCGGCCGCAGCATCGCAGACACGCTCGAGGCCAGAAAACTGACCTGGAAGGCATACGCCGAGGGCCTGCCGCGCAGTGGGTGGACGGGGCCCTCGCGCGGCCGCTACTCGAAGAAGCACGTGCCGTTCCTCTACTTCCGGCGCGTCCTCGCACGGCCGGCACGCCTACGCCGGATCGTGCCGCTGGCACAGCTCACGCGCGACCGGGTGGCCGGCCGCCTGCCCAACTTTGCGCTCGTCGTCCCGGATCTCTGCCACGACATGCACGACTGCTCGGTCGCAACGGGAGACGCGTGGCTAAAGCGTTTCCTGCCGCCGCTGTTGAACCTTCCCGGCACGGCGATCTTCGTCGTGTTCGACGAGTCCGACACTGCCGACCCGGGCGTGCCAGCGCTCGCACTCGGCTCACTCGTGCGAGCCCAGTCGTACTCAACGGGCGTGACGAGCCACTACGGCCTGCTGCGCACGATCGAGCAAGGCTTCGGTCTGCCGCTTCTCGGCCGGTCCGCGCGCGCAACCCCAGTCACCGGAATCTGGAGGCTTCCACCGGGTTAGCCGAAAGAGGGATCTGCAGCTCGGCATTGAAGCTTCCGCTTCGTGGCGATGCTGTCGATGCTGACCAGTGCGATCGAGGCCCGTGACTCGTACACGGAGGGGCACTCCGCGCGCGTGACCGCGCTGGCCGAGGAGGTCGCCCGCCGTCTCGGGTGGAGCCCCGAGCAGCTCGCAACGCTCCGCATCGGCGGTCCGTTGCACGACATCGGGAAGCTCGCCGTCTCCGACGAGGTGCTGCGCAAGGAAGGCCGGCTCGAGCCGGAGGAGCTCGACGAGATCCGCCAGCACCCGACGATCGGCGCGCGGATCCTGCTGCGGATGGTCACCCTGCGCGAGGCGATCCCGTACGTGCTCTACCACCACGAGCGCTGGGACGGGAGCGGCTACCCCTCGGGCAAGGCCGGTGAGGAGATCCCCGTCGAGGCGCGCCTGCTCGCCGTCGCGGACGCGTTCGACGCGATGACGAGCGACCGGCCCTACCGGCGGGCGCTCTCACGCGAGGAGGCGCTGGCCGAGGTCGAGCGCTGTGCCGGGACGCAGTTCGACCCGAAGATCGCGTGCGCCTTCCTGGAAGTGTTCGGCGAGGCCGAGCTACCCGTCGCGGCCGCTTCCTAGAGCGACGACCAGACCTCGAGCTTCTGCTGCGTGCGGCGGATCACCTCATCGGTGAACTCGCTCGTCCCCGCGTCGCCACCGAGGTCTGCGGTGCGCACACCGGCGGCGACCGCCTCAAGGCAGGCCTCGCGGATCGCGCGTGACGCCTGCGCCGCTGGCTCGCCTGCGTAGCCGAGCGCAGCCGCGGCGGCGAGGATCATCGCCATCGGGTTCGCCACGTTCTTGCCCTGCAGCGAGGGGGCCGTGCCGTGCGCCGCCTCCGCGAGCACGACCGTCGGCACGTAGTCGTCGCCAAAGCCGACGAGCAGCGACTCCGAGCCCGCGATCGACCCGAACAGCGGCAGCACCAGGTCGGAGAGGATGTCGCCGTCGCGGTTCAGCGCCGGGATCACGAGCGGGTCGCCGCTGGACGCGATCAGGAGCGCGAAGGTCGCGTCGATCAGCTGCGGCTCGTACGGCACGTCCGGGTGCCGCGTGGCCGCCGCGTCCATCTCCTCCTTCAGCATCCCTTCATAGACCGGGCTGACCGTGTACTTCGGCCCGCCGAAGACCTTCGCGCCGGTGTCCTCGGCCAGCCGGAAGGCGAACTCCGCGACCGAGTGGCAGATGCGCCGCTCGATCCGCTCGGTGCGGAAGGCCACCTCGTCCTCGCCCTCGCCTTCGCGCCACTCCTTCGCGCCGTAGGCATCTCCGACGGCCATGCGCACGACCGAGATCGGCGCGTGCACGCCGCCGAACGGGACGACCCCGGGGATGCGCCGGCCGGTGCGGACGATCACGCGGCCGCCGATCTCCTCGCGCAGGATCCGGTTCGGCGAGCCGACGTCATCCGCGTTCTCGGGCGTGATTGTCGCGCCCTTGAGGCCGAGCCCGGCCTGGCGCACGGCCGCGGCCGCCTCGTGCACGATCGCGTTGTCCGTTGCGCGGCGTGACTCGAGCGACAGGTCGTAGCGCGGCAGCTCGACCTCGAGGCCGATCACCTCGGGCGCGAGCACGCGCAGCGCCTCCTCCAGCAGTTCCTGCCCGGTTTGGTCGCCCTCGAGGACGACGATCGTCGTTTCCGCCATTCGCCCAACTCTATCGCCCCGCATTTCTTGCTTGAGATTGTCGGCGCAACTTCGTTAGGCTGAACGAAATCCCGGCGACAACGGAGGATGACAATTGGCACGTAAAACCATTCGCGTGAGTGACCAGTCCGGGGCGGAGATTCAGGACGGTAAGGGCGCGACTGTGCGCATCACCTTTGCGGACGCGCGCAAGGGCGTCCGCGAGCTCGACCTCACCGACGCCGAGGCCGAACGGCTCGGCGGGCGGGCGGTCGCGCGACGCGGCCGCCGGCCGAAGTCGGCGTCGTAGGGCCTGAAGGGCGGGGACACCCGCCCTTCGTCTTTCCGGGGCTTCGGAACCGTCCCCTCGCGACACTAGGATGGGCCGGGTGCCGCTGAGCCTGCTCGCAGGCCCTGCGAACGCGGGGAAAGTCGCGCTCCAGCTCGAGCGCTACCTCGCCGCGCTCGACTCCGATCCGATCTTGATCGTGCCGAACCGGCCGGACGTCGACCGGGCCGAGCGCGAGCTGCTGACCCGCGCGGGCGCGCTCGTGGGCGGCTCGATCGGCACCTTCGACGATCTCTTCGAGCGCATCGCGCGGGGCAACGGCGCCCACCGGCCGGTGATAACTCCGGCGCAGCGGACGCTGCTCTTGCGGCGCATCGCGAGCGGTGCCGAGGGCCGCTCGGCGCGCTTTGCCGGCTTCGCCGACTCGCTCGGCTCGACCGTGGCCGAGCTCGAGTCCGCGCTGCTCGAGCCGGGTGAGCTGGAGGGCGAGCTTGCGCAGCTCTATGGCGCGTACCGCGAGGAGCTCGACCGGATTGGTCTCTGGGACCGCGAGCTCGAGCGCCGCCACGCCGCCGAGCGCGCCGCCGGCGACCTGGGCGCCTGGCAGCCGCGGCCGGTGTTCGCGTATGGCTTCGAGGATCTAACCGGCGCGGAGTGGGCGCTGCTCGAGGCGCTCGCAGCACGGGCCGAGGTGACGGTCTCGCTGCCGTACGAGCCGGGCCGCGACGCCTTTGCCTCGCTCACGCGCACCGCCGACGACCTCACGCGCCTGGCGGATGGGCGGATCGAGGAGCTGCCGCCGAGCGGCGAGGCGCGCTCGCCGGTGCTCGCCCACCTGGAGCGCGCGCTCTTCCGCGCGGAGCCGGCGCCGGGGCCTGAGTTGGACGGCTCTCTGCGTTTTCTCGAGGGGGCCGGCATCCGCGGCACGCTCGAGCTGGTTGCGGACGAGATCCTCGCGCTGCTGCGGGACGGCACCGCGGCGGACGAGATCGCGATCGTCTGCCCGTCGCTCGACCGCTGGCGGGCCCCCCTCGACACGTCCTTCTCGACCCTCGGCGTCCCGTACGCGCTCGAAGGGCGGGTGCGGCTCGGCCAGACCCCATTCGGGCAGGCGCTGCTCTCGCTGCTGCGCTACGCCTGGCTCGACGGCAGGCGGCGCGACCTGTTCGCGTTCCTCCGCTCGCCGTACTCGGGGCTCTCGCGCCACCACGTCGACTTCCTGGAGGGCCGGCTGCGCGGCCGCGGCGTGACCGAGCCGGAGCGGGTCGAGGAGGAGATCGCCAAGCTTCGCGGGCAGCCGCTGCCGCACCTCGACGCCGTCCGCAACGCGGCCGACCCGCTGGACGCGATTCGCGAACTCGCCCGCGCAATGGTGAGCGCGGCCCACCGGCTCGACGCGCCGCCGACGCACGACGCCGCTCGGTTCGACCTGCGCACGCACGAAGCCGCCTCGAAGCTCGTCGCCGAACTCGAAGGCTGGCGCGACCTCGGCGGCGCGGTCACGCGAGAGGAGGTGGTCTCGCTGCTCGCCGACGCGTCCGTGCGACTCGCCGGGGCCGGCGAGGCCGGCCGCGTGGCGGTGCTCGACCTGCTGCGCGCGCGCACCCGCCGCTTCGAGGTCGTCTTCGTGGTCGGTCTGGACGAGGGCCGCCTGCCGCGCCGCTCGCAGGGCTCGCCGTTCCTCGACGAGGAGCAGAAGGCCGAGCTCGAGCGCTCCTCGCGTGTGGGCCGCCTGCTGCGCACCGACCCGGTCTCGCGTGACCGCTACCTCTTCTACACGGCCTGCACGCGGCCGACGCGGCGGCTCTGCCTCGTCCGCGAGGCCGCGAGCGACGACGGCGCCCCGCGCGAGCCGAGCCCGTTCTGGGACGAGACGCGCGGCCTGTTCGCGCCCGACGAGGTCGAGCGCTGGACGCGCCGTCGCCCGCTTGCCGCGCTGACCTGGCCGCTCGAGGCCGCCCCGAGCGAGCGCGAGCGCCTACGCGCGCTGGCTTCGCTCGCGCCTGCCGACCGTCCTGCAGCGAGGTCGCTCGCGCGCGCGAACGGCTGGGAGCGGCGGCTCGACCGCGCGCTTGCCGCCTTCGACCGCCCCACGCGGCTCACGCACCCCGCCGTGCTAGAGCAGCTGCGGGACAAGTCCACGTTCGCCGTCACCGAGCTCGAGCGGTTCACGGGCTGCTCCTCGATGTGGTTCGTCGACCGGGTCCTGCAGCCGAAGAGCATCGACGTCGAGGTCGACGCCCGCCTGAAGGGCACGATCGTCCATCAGGCGCTGTTCACGTTCTTCAAGGGCCTGCCCAAGCGAACCGGGGTCGACCGCGTGCAGCCCGAGACACTCGAGGACGCGCTCCTCTTCCTGCGCGAATGCCTCGCCGACGCGCTCGTCGCCCACGTGCGCTTCGACCTGCCCGAGCTGGAGCGCAACGAGCTCGAGCAGGGCCTCGCGCGCGACCTCGAGAAGCTGATCCGCCGGGAAGCGGAGTCCGAGTCGCCGCTCGTGCCGAGCCGCTTCGAGGTCTCATTCGGCTCCGAGCGCTCCGCGCCCGAGCTGCAGCGCGGGCTCGAGCTCGACGGCTTCGCGGTCACGGGCAAGATCGACCGGATCGACCGCGACCCGTTCGGCGCCCGGGGGATCGTCGTCGACTACAAGTCCGGCCGCGCGCCGACGGCCCGTGAGATCGACCGCGAGCTGCACCTGCAGATCCCGCTCTACATGCTCGTGCTGCGCGACCTGGTCGGGATGGAGCCGCTCGGCGGCGTCTACCGCACGCTGGCCGGCGACGCGCGCGCCCGCGGGCTGCTGCGCGAGGAGGCGCGTGAGGACGGCCTGCAGGGGTTCATGCAGAACGACTACGTGGACGAGGAGCAGTTCTGGGGCGGGATCGAGCGCGCGAAGGAGCACGCCCAGGGCGTCGTCGCGCGCATCCGCGAGGGCGACGTGCGGCACGACCCGCGCGGCGGCTCCTGCCCGACCTGGTGCGAGCTCTGGCCGATGTGCCGGGTGAAGCGGTCGTGACCGTCGTGGAGACATCGCCCAACCAGGAGCAGTTGAGGGCGATCGAGGAGCAGGGCGTCGTCTTCGTCTCGGCGGGCGCCGGCACCGGCAAGACGACCGTGATCGTCGAGCGCTTCTGCCGGGCGGTCTGCGAGCGCGGCGTGGACGTCGACTCGATCCTCGTGATCACCTACACCGAGCGCGCCGCCGGCGAGCTGCGCGGGCGGATCCGCAAGCGGCTGCTGGAGCTCGGCCGCCACGACCTGGTGCGCGATCTCGACGCCGCCTGGATCTCGACCATCCACGGCTTCTGCCACCGTCTGCTGAAGGCGCATCCGTTCGCGGCTGGAATCGACCCGCGCTTCCGCGTGGTCGACGACAGCCAGGGGCGCGTGCTGCGCGGCGAGGCCTTCCGCGCGGCGCTCGAGGAGTTCTGCGGCGAGGACGAGGCGCGGCTGCAGCTGCTCGCGTCGTACGGCGGCCGTCGGTTGCGGCGGATGCTGACCGGCGTGCACGAGACGCTGCGCTCGTCCGGGCTCGAGCTGCGGATCGAAGTGTCCGTGCAGCCGCAGCTCGAGGAGCGGCTGGCGGAGTTGCGGGTCGCCGCGGCCGACGACGATGCGGCGCTGCGCTACCTCGACTCGGCCGAGGGGCCTGAGGAGCTGCTGGATCTCTCCGATCTTCGCTCGGCCGAGCTCGACGAGCCCCGTGCAGCGGTCGAGCAGGCCGCGCTCGAGGCGCTCGCCGCCCGCGACCGCGAGCAGCTGCAGGAGCTCCTGCTGGCCTACGACCGGGCCTACCGCGAGGCGAAGGACCGCGAGTCGGCACTCGACTTCGAAGACCTGCAGCTGCTGGCGCGGGAGCTGCTGCGCGACAACCCCGAGATCCGCGAGCGCGAGAGCTGGCGCTTCCGCTCGATCATGGTCGACGAGTTTCAAGACACGAACCGGCTGCAGTGCGAGCTGGTCGACCTGCTCGCGCATGAGGACGCCGAGGTCTTCTTCGTCGGCGACGAGTTCCAGTCGATCTACCGCTTCCGGCATGCGGACGTCGAGGTCTTCCGCGAGCGGCGCGAGCAGGTCGGCGGCGTGCTCGCCCTGACCCAGAACTACCGCTCGCGTCCCGAGGTGCTCGACGTGATCAACCACCTCTTCGCCGCCGACTTCGGCGACTCGTTCCAGCCGCTCGAGGCGGCGGGCCGGTTCCCGGATCCCGCGTTCGGGCCGGCGGTCGAGCTGCTCGTGACCGACAAGGACAGCTACGGCGAGACCGGCGTGCACTGGCGCAAGGCCGAGGCGCGGCACATCGCGTCGCGCGTGCGTGACCTCGTCGACGCCGGCGAGGCGACCCCGGGCGAGATCGTGCTGCTCTTCGCCGCCGGCACCGACGCGCGGATGTACGAGGAGGAGCTGCGCGCCCTCGGCCTGCCGACCTTCCGCGCGACCGGCCGCGACTACTACCACCAGCAGCAGGTGGTCGACCTCCTCAACTACCTGCGGCTGCTCCACAACCGCTACGACGACGAGGCGCTCCTCGGCGTGCTCGCGTCGCCGTTTGTCGGCGTCTCCAACGACGGGCTCGTGCTGCTTCGGCGAGCCGCGCCGAAGCGGCCGCTGTTCGCCGGGCTGGAGAAGGGCGTGCCAAAGGAAGTCAGCGAGAAGGACGCGCGGCTCTTCCAGGCGTTCAAGCAGCGCTTCGACCGGCTTGCGGCGCTGGCGCCGTCGCTCTCGCTCGAGCGGCTCTGCGAGCGCATCGTCGCCGAGCACGACTACGACCTCGCCGTGCTCGCGCAGTGGGACGGCCGCCGGCGCTACGCGAACCTGCGCAAGCTCGCCCGGATGGCGCGCTCCTACGAGGAGCTGCGCGGGCCCGACGTGCAGGGCTTCGTCCGCTTCGTCGCCGAGCAGGACGCGGTCGGCGCCTCCGAGCTCGAGGCGGTCGCCGAGGAGGAGGGCACGGACGTGATCCGCCTGCTGACGATCCACTCCGCCAAGGGGCTCGAGTTCAAGGTTGTCGTCGTGGCAGACGCGGGCCGCGACCGAGCCCGGCCGGACGCTGACGAGATCCTCTGCCTCCCGGACGGGCGGCTCGGCTTCCGAGTCGCCGATCCCGAGACCGGCAAGCGCCTGACGACGGTCGAGTACGAGAGCGTGAAGGCGGCTGAGCAGGATGCCGAAGAGGCCGAACGACGGCGGCTGTACTACGTCGCCATGACGCGCGCGATCGACCGGCTGATCGTCTCCGGCGCGATCGGCGAACGTGGGGCGGACGCAGGCACGCCGATCGGCTGGGTGCTCGAACGGCTGGAGGCGGGCGAGCTCGAGGAGGCCGCGGCCGGCCCGCTGGAGATCGAGCGCGACGGCGCGCGTGTGCTGGTGCGGCTCGACCGTTACGCGGCGGAGCCGGAGGTCGCGCCTGAGCCTGCGGAGGAACAGCAGCTCGAGCTCTTTGCCATCGCCGAGAACGGCGCTGCTGCGCCGGCCGCCCCTGAGCTCGCGCCGCTTGCCGAGGTTCCCGCCCCGCCATTGCACCGGGTGCGCCGGCTCTCGTACAGCGCGCTTTCGCTCTTCGAGCGCTGCTCGTACCGCTACTTCGCAGAGCGGGTGGTCGGCTTGCGCCCCATCGACGCCGCCGTGACCGTTCCCGGCCATACGGGCCTCGCGGCCACCGAGATCGGGGACGCCGTGCACGCGCTGCTCGAGCGCGTCGACCTGGGGGCGCCTGCCGTGCCCGAGGATCTCGCCGCGCTCGTCCGCGGCCGCTACCCGGCCGTGACCGACGAGGAGCTCGAGCGGATCCGTGCCTTCGTCGCCTCGTACTGCGAGTCGGAGCTGGGTGCCCGTATCGGCGCGCTCGAGGGTGCGACCGCCGAGCTGCCGTTCGCGTTCGAGCACGACGGCGTCCTGCTCCACGGCCGCATCGACGTGCTCCACAGAGACGGGCCGAAGGCGCTCGTCCTCGACTACAAGACCAACACGCTGGCCGAGGGCACCCCGGAGGAGATCGTCGAGCACGACTACCGGCTGCAGCGCCTGGTCTACGCGCTTGCGTGCTTCCGGGCCGGGGCGGAGGAGGTCGAGGTCGTCTACCACTTCCTCGAGCGTCCCGACGCGGTCGTGACCGACACCTACCGGGTCGACAACCTTCCGGCGCTCGAGGCCGAGCTGTCCGAGGCGATCGCGCGGATCCAGGCGAACGAGTTCCGACCGACGCCGGACGAGTTTGTCTGCCGCGACTGCCCCGCGCTCGACCTCGTCTGCGCGGGGCCGAAGCTCCGAGGCTGATGGCGCGCAGCTTCGTCCGCGAGGCCCGCCGCCGCGTCGGCCCCAAGCGCGAGCGGATCCGGCCGATCATCGAGCGGCTGGTGGACGAGTACCCGGACGCGACGATCGCGCTCAAGTACCGCAACGACCTCGAGCTGCTCGTCTCGGTGATGCTCTCCGCGCAGACGACCGACGTGAACGTCAACCGCGTCACCAAGCAGCTCTTCGAGAAGTACCGGACGCCGCAGGACTACCTCGCGGTGCTGCCCGAGGAGCTCGAGAACGACATCCGCCCGACCGGCTTCTTCCGCCAGAAGACGAAGGCCTTGCGAGGGACGATGGCGATGCTGCTGGAGGACTACGACGGCAAGGTGCCGGCGCACATGGACGAGCTGCTGCGCCTCCCGGGCGTGGCGCGCAAGACGGCCAACGTCGTGATCGCCGAGCGCGGCCAAGCCGTGGGGATCGTGGTCGACACGCACGTGCGCCGGCTCTCGCAGCGGCTCGGGCTGACCCGGCAAGAGGACCCGGTCAAGATCGAGCGCGACCTGGTCAAGCTCGTGCCGCGCGAGTACTGGAACGTCTTCCCGCACCTGCTGATCTGGCACGGCCGCCGCGTCTGCATCGCCCGCGCGCCGCGCTGCGAGGCCTGCGTGCTGAACGACCTGTGTCCGTCAAGTCGCGTCGAAGTCTCGACAGCTCTGTCACACGCGCGCGCGTAGGCTCGAACCATGCGAGGGGTGGATCTCGCGATCTACGCGGACGCGCTTGCCGGCGAGGCCGCCAGCCTGGCCGCCAGGGCCGAGCGGGCACGCTCGCGGCTGCGGCAGGCCGCGATCGAGAAGCGGGCGCGGAAGGAGCTGACGGGCGTCGCGGTCGAGCGGCTGGAGTCGCTCGGACTGCTCGGCGCCGTGGACGAGCTCGCCGCGCGTCAGGAGCTGCGCGAGCTCGAGGCCGCGCTCGACGCGTTGGAAGAGCTGCAGTCCTGGGTCGAGGCCGAGCTCACCGCGGCGTGAGACCTACGAGCAGCCCGCCGTCCTCGTCGTAGGCCGGGAAGAAGTCGCCCGTGACGGGCTTGACGGTCCCGGCGCGCGAGCGCAGCTGCAGATGCTGGCCGAGCCGCCGAACGCCCCATTCGATGGCGACCTTCGCGGGACTGTCGCCCTCGAAGCCGGTAATCCCCAGCGCCTCGACCACGTCGCGGCCCATCAGATCCTGCTCCTTGTAGCCGGAGAGCTCGAAGATGTCACGGCCGCAGGCCAGCACCCGAGCCTCGTTGTCGCAGACGACGAAGCCGGTGCTCGGCGCCGGGTAGTAGTCCTCGAGCAGCTCGAACAGGAAGCCGAACCCACAGCGGTGGCAGGCGACCGCATCGTTGGTCAGTCCCTCGCGGCGGTCGTGGTCGATCGAGCGGTCCTTGCAGTTCGGGCAGATGAAGTACGGCACGCGGCGATCGTAGCTACGAGGTTCCGCGTCGCCGCCCGGCGACGGAGCGCGGGTCGAGCGACCGCAACGGCGGCAGCATTTCCCGCACGGGCCGGCCACCGACCCAGCCGAGCCGGCGGAACAAGAGCAGCTGGACGATCGTCGTCCCGACGATCAGCCCCCAGCTCCACGCGTAGCCGAAGCGCCAGTGCAGTTCCGGCATGTGGTCGAAGTTCTGGCCGTAGACGCCGACGATGAAGGTCGGCACCAGCACCAGCGCCGCGATCACCGTCAGGCGCTTCGTCACCTCGTTCTGGTCGTTGGCGATCTTGGCCTGCTGGTAGTCGCGGGCGCTTGCGAGCAGGTCGCGCGAGAAGTCGAGCCCGTCGACCGCGCGCAGGAGCTTGTCGTAGACGTCCGCGAAGTCCAGCTCGACGTCGCGCGGAAGCACCTCGGGGCCCTCGCCGATGTCGATCCGCCGGTCCACCACCCGTCGGACGGCGTCACGCGTCGGCGAGACCGTGCGACGAACATGCAGGAGGTCGTGCCGCAGGGTGGAGATGCGCTGACGGACCTGCGCGGCCGGCCAGTCCTCGATCCCGTCCTCCAGCTCATCGATCTCTTCGTCGATCGCATCGACCAGATCGAGGAAGTACTCCGCGATGTGGTCGGCGATCCGGTAGACCATCACGCCGACCCGCTTGTCGTCGTCTCGTTCCGCCGACTCCATCGCCGCGGTGACGTCGAAGGGCTGCCCATGCTCCGGCGTCTTGCGAACCGTCACCAGGCGCTCGCGCATGGCGATGAAGTCGATCTCCTTGTAGTAGACGCGGTCCTCCTCCCGGATGGCGACCGGGACCAGGAAGACCCCGAAGACGTAGTGGTCGTGGCCCTCGAGCCGCGGGCGCGGCTCGTCGTCGAGGCGCGTGGGCTCGAGCAGCTGCTCGAAAGCAAGGTCGTGGACCTCCCTGCCGAGGGCCGCGCGGAGCTCGTCCGCGTCGGGGTCGAGCAGGTCGATCCAGTCGGCCATCCGGCCGAGGGTACGCCTAGGGTCGGCTAGCCCTCGCGGGGAGCGGCGAGCGCGGACGCCGCGTGGCCCTCGCGGGCCGCGAGCCAGCGCTCGGCGTCGAGTGCGGCCATCGCGCCGGTGCCCGCGGCGGTAACCGCTTGGCGGTAAGTGTGGTCGACGACGTCGCCGGCCGCGAACACGCCCTCACGGTTCGTCTCCGTCGAGCCCGGCTTCGTCACCAGGTAGCCCGCCTCGTCGTGGTCGAGCTGGTCGAGGAAGAGCTTCGTGTTCGGGTCGTGTCCGACGGCCACGAACAGGCCGTCCGTCGGCAGCTCGCGTGTCTCGTCGGTCTCGAGGTCGCGGATCAGGACGCCGCTGGTGGCGCCGTTCTCGCTCAGCACCTCGTCGACGACGTACGGCGTGACGAATTCGATCTTCTCGTTGTTGCGGGCGCGGTCGAGCATGATCTGCGAGGCGCGGAAGTCGTTGCGCCGGTGGACGAGGTTGACCTTGGTGGCGAACTTCGTCAGGAAGACCGCCTCCTCCATCGCCGAGTCGCCGCCGCCGACGACCACGACCTGCTTGTCGCGGAAGAAGGCCGCGTCGCAGACCGCGCAGTACGAGACGCCGCGGCCCTGCAACGTGCGCTCGGACTCGAGCCCGAGCTGCCGCGCGGTCGCGCCCGTGGCGACGATCACGCTCTCGGCGGCGTACTCGTCGTCGCCGACCCAGACGCGCAGCGGATGCTCGGTGAAGTCGACCTTGGTGACGTCGTCGGTGAGGAACTCCGCGCCGAAGCGCTCGGCCTGGCGCCGGAAGTCCTGCATCATCGCCGGACCCATCACCCCGTCGGCATAGCCCGGGTAGTTCTCGACGTCGCTCGTGATCATCAGCTGCCCGCCCCAGGCGAAGCCCTCGATCACGAGCGGCTGCAGGTTGGCGCGCGCGGCGTAGAGCGCGGCTGTGTACCCAGACGGCCCTCCGCCGATGATGATCAATTCTCTTGTGTCCCCGTTCATTTCTCCTCCGCAGTATTAAACGCTCTGGGTCGGTCAAACCTTCCGCTCGAGCGCCGAGCTACAGCTTGCCCGAAAGCGTATGAATAGAATCGCCGCCTTCCGGCGAAGGGACTCTCGGTGGCCTCGACAGTGACGTGGGACGGCCTGCGCGACCTCGCGGGCTTTCGGGCGCAGAACGGCTGCGCGATCAGCCTCTACCTCGATCTCGATCCTAGCGACACGCCCACCGCCGCCACGGCCGACACCCGCGTGAATGCGCTGATCGACGAGATCGAGCGCTCGGACGTGGCACGGCGGCCGGAGCTGACGCACGAACAGCGCGAAGGGCTGCACCGCGACCGCGACCGCCTGCGCGAGTACTTCGAGCAGGAGTTCGATCGCGACGGCACGCTCGGCCTGGCCGTCTTCTGCGGCTCGCTCGACAACCTCTGGGTGCCGCTGCCGCTGAGCGCGAGCGTCCCGGACGCGGTCAAGGTCAACCGCAGCCTCTACCTCGCGCCGCTCGTCTCGCTGGTGGGCCGCGGCGAGGGCGCGCTGGTGATCTTCGTCGGCCGCGAGCGCGGCGACCTCTACCGCCTGCGCGCGGGCCGGCTCGAGGAGATCGTCGAGCAGCACGACGACACCCCCGGCCGCCATGACCAGGGCGGCTGGTCGCAGTCGCGCTACCAGCGGCACATCGAGAAGCTCGTCCACGATCACCTGAAGGAGGTCGCCGAGCAGGTCGATGGGCAGATCCGCCGACTGCGCGGGCCGAAGCTGATCGTAGTCGCCTCCGAGGAGACCAGATCGGAGTTCGAGAGTGAGCTCTCACACGATGCCCGCAAGGCGATCATCGGTTGGACGAGCGCCGACGCGCACGCGACCCCGGCCCAGCTGCTCGAGCCGGTCGAGCCGCTGCTCGAGTCGTGGCGCGGCGAGCAGGAGACCGAGGCCGTCGAGCGCTGGAAGGAGGAGGCCGGTCGCAACGCCCGCGCTTCTTCCGGCTGGGGCCCGACGCTCGAGGCGGCCTCCGACGGCCGCGTCGACCTGCTGCTCTTCCAGGAAGGCGTCGACCACGAGGCCTGGCAGTGCCCTGCCTGCGGCCGCGTCAATATCGAAGGCGGCGCCTGCCCGCTCGACGGCACACAGATGGAGCGACGCGACGACGGCCTCGATCTGGCCGTGCACCAGACGCTCGCGCACGGCGGGACGGTCTGGGCCGTCCGTCAGCGCCAGGACCTCGAGCCCGTCGAGGGCATCGGCGCCCTTTTGCGCTTCTAGGCCGCGTCGACCGCGCGGGGAAGCTCGTGCGTCTCGGCCGGCTCGAGCTCGGGTTCGGAGTCGACCGCCTGCTCGAGCTTCGACTCGAACTTGCCCAGCCGCTTCTCGGAGTCGAGGAACTTGTTCTGCGCGCGCCCGAGATGGGTGCCAACCAGCTCGAAGTCTTCCTTGAAGCGCCCGAAGTCCTTCTGCAGCTGCGCACAGTAGGCCATTACCTCGTGCGCGTGCTGCTCGATCTGGAGCCCCTTCAGCCCGAGCACGATCACCTGCAGGTAGGCGGTCAGTGTCGTCGGCGAGACGGGCAGCACCCGCTTCTCGTGTGCGTACGCGAGCAGCGCGCCGGTGCGGCCGCAGGCGAGCTCGTAGTAGATCGCCTCCGACGGCAGGTACATGAAGGCGAAGTCGTAGGTGCCCTCGTCCGGCCGGATGTACTTGCTCGAGATCGCGTCCACGTGCAACTTCACGTCCCGCGCGAACAGCTTCTCGAACTGCTGGCGCTCAATGTCGTTGTCGGCGCGCAGCATCCGCTCGAAGTTGTCGAGCGGAAACTTGGAGTCGATCGGGACGATCCGATCGACCTTGATCACCGCGTCGACGCGCTCGCCGCCCGCGAAGCCGTACTGGAACTCGAACGCCGTCGCCGGCAGCCGGTCGCGGAGCAGGTTCTCGAGCAGCAGCTCGCCGAAGCCGCCGCGGGCCTTGGGCGGGCGCAGGATCTCCTGCAGCTCGCTGAGCCCCTTCGCCTGCTCGGCCATCTGCACGGTCGCTTGGCCGACCTCGCCGAGTTGCTTGTGGATCGCGTTCGTCTGCTTGGCCGCGTGCTCCATGCGGCGGTCGACCTTGGTGTCGAGCTCGCCGAGCCGCCGGTCCATCGTCGCCGTGATCGCCTCCAGTCGCCCGTCCACGTCGCGGTTGCGCAGCGCAAGCAGCTCGTCGAGCACGCGCGCCGTCTCTGCGCCGCTCTCCCCGAGCCGCCGGCTGAGCCAGAAGGCCAGCGCGACGCCGCCGGCGAGCAGGACGATGACTGTGATCGCGATCACCATGAGCCGACGAACCCTAGAGCGGCCGTCGGACGGCACGAAAGAGGGCGGCTCTCGCCGCCCTCAAAAGCACCGTTGCGCCTGCGCCTAGGGGTCCGAGCGCTCGGGTTGGTCGCCCTCTGCCTGCGCCGGCGGCTCAGCGCTCTCGGGATGCTCAGACGCCATGCCCTCCTGCGCCGGCTGCATGCCGCCGCTGCCCATCGAGTCGTCGCCGCTCATGTCGCCGGCCGGCTTCTTGCCGCGACCGAAGATCTTGTCCAAGAAACTCATCCGTAGCCTCCTTGCGGGGTTTCCACTGGGTGTATCCGCAGCGGCCACAAAAAACGCCAGATCCGGAAAACCTTGCGGCCCTCCGGATCTGACTCGGCGACACTAACGTCCTCGCGGGCACGAGTCAAGGGCCTTGGGTAGCATCGCCCGCCCGTGGCTAAGAAGACCCGCACGCCCGCCCCGCCGCGCAAGGTCCAGGCGCCGCAACGGCGCTCCGACCCGAGGGGTCCCAGCAGCTTTTCCAAGCGCCGCGGCCTCTGGCTCGCGGTGGCCCTCGCGGTCGTCGCGGTGGTCGCTGCAATCGTCGCCGGAGTCCTGCTGACGAGGGGCGACAGCAGCAACAGCACGGCCGCGACCATTCCGAACCAAAGCGAGCTCGCCGGGCTCCAAACGGGGCCCGCGCCGTGGAACCCCGGCCTCGACACGCTGCCGGACCGGCTCGACCCGCTCGGTCTCAACGCGCTGACGACCGAGGGCCAGGTGCTGCACATCCACCAGCACCTCGACATCTTCGTCAACGGCAAGCACGAGCCGGTGCCGCAGGGGATCGGGATCTACGACGGCCAGTTCCTGACCGAGCTCCACACCCACGACCCGACGGGGATCATGCACGTCGAGTCGCCGGTGGCCAAGCACTTCGACCTGGGCCAGTTTTTCGGTGTCTGGGGCGTGCGGCTGAACGGCGACTGCGTGGGCGGCTACTGCCGGCAGGTGACGCCGTGGACGGTCTACGTGAACGGGCAGGCCTACTCGGGCGATCCGGCGGCGCTCGTGCTGCGCGAGCACCAGGAGATCGCCTTCGTGATCGGCACGCCGCCGAAGAAGATCCCCTCGAGCTACAAGTTCCCCGCCGGTCTCTAGCGCCCTATCCTTCGGGCGCCGGGGTGGCGAAATTGGTCATACGCGCCTGACTTAAAATCAGGTGCCCGCACTGCGGGCGTAAGGGTTCGAGTCCCTTCCCCGGCACTCAGGCGACAGGCGGGGCCGCGTGCCGGCGCGCCCGTTGCGCGACGAGGCCGGCGGCCACGAGGGCTCCCGCGACCAGGCCGAGCTTCAGGGCGCGCTGCCGTCGCGACACGCGGTGCGGCCGGAGCCGGTCCCTGATGTCGGCGTTCTCGAGCGACCGCCTGACGACCTCGGCGAGCAGCACTCGCCCCAGCATCTTCGCGGTTCTCGTGTCCAAAAGAAGGCGTTCGGTGTCTGGCATGACGTGACCGTCGCACGACGCCGCGCCACGCGCATCATCCGAACCGGATGAGCCAGGCACCCGCACTAGACTGCGGCGAGTGACCGAAATGCAGGAGGTTTCGCCCGAGCACGGCCACCTGGAGTGGGAGACCCCGCTCTACCGGACGGCGCTCGCCCAGTACGAGCAGGCCCTGCAGCACGCCGATGTCGAGGAGTTCGTGGCCGAGCGCCTGCGCTACCCGGAGCGCTCGCTCGTGGTCAGCGTTCCCGTCAAGCTCGACTCCGGCAAATGGACGGTTTTCCCGGGCTACCGCGTTCAACACTCGACCGTCCTCGGCCCGACCAAGGGTGGCGTCCGCTACGACGCGGAGGTGACGCTCGGCGAGTGCGCCGCGCTCGCGATGTGGATGACCTGGAAATGCGCGCTCCTGCGGCTCCCGTACGGCGGCGCCAAGGGCGGCGTCCGCTGCAACCCGCGGGAGATGTCGCTCGACGAGCTGCGGAAGATGACGCGGCGCTTCACCTCGGAGCTGCTGCCGATCATCGGCCCGCAGAAGGACATCCCCGCGCCCGACATGGCGACCAACGAGCAGACGATGGCCTGGATGATGGACACCTACTCGATGGAGATCGGCCACGCCGTCCCGGAGATCGTGACCGGCAAGCCGATCTCGCTCGGCGGCTCACTCTTTCGGCACGAGGCGACCGGCGCCGGCGTGGTGATGGTGATCGAGCGGGCGTGCGAGCGGCTCGGCTGGAAGCTGGCCGAGCAGCGCTGCGTCGTCCAGGGCTTCGGCAACGTCGGTGGCATCGCTGCGGCTGAGCTCGACGGCATCGGCGCGGACGTAGTCGCCGTCTCCGACCTCTCCGGCGGGGTCTACGACGACGGCGGGCTCGACGTCCAGGCGCTGCTGCGCTTCGCCGAGCAGCACGGCTCGCTCGCCGACTGGAACGAGGGTGACAGGCTCACGAACGAGGAGCTGCTCGAGCTGCCGTGCGACGTGCTCGTGCTGGCAGCGCGCGAGGACCAGATCCACGCCGACAACGCGGCCCGGCTGCAGGCGCGCCTGATCGCAGAGGGCGCGAACGGCCCGACCTCGCTCGAGGCCGACGCGATCCTCGCCGAGCGCGGGATCCTCGTCCTGCCCGACGTGCTCACGAACGCGGGCGGCGTGACCGTCTCGTACTTCGAATGGGTGCAGGATCTCGGACGCCTGTTCTGGGACCGCCGGGAGATTCGCGCCAAGCTCGCGGACCAGCTCGGCGACGCATTCGAGCGGGTCTGGACGATGAGCGAGCGGAAGGGCCTGTCGCTGCGCAGCGCCGCGCTCGTGGCCGGGATCCGCGAAGTCGCCGGCGCGCTCGAGTCGCGGGGGATCTATCCGTGAGCCGGGTCCGCGACGCGATGATTCCCGACCCGGTGGCGCTCGACGCGTCGGCGACCGCGCAGGAGGCGGGCCGACACCTGGTGCAGCCCGACGTGCGCGCGGTCTACGTCAGCGACGGCGAGCGGTTCGTCGGGGTGGTGACGCGCAAGACGCTGGTCGAGCGGGTCGTCGCCGCGGGACGCGACCCGCGCACGACGCCGGTGGGCGAGCTCGCCGAGGCGGCGAACTGGACGATCGACCCGGAGCTGCCGCTGGACGAGGCCTTCGGCTTGCTCGAAGAGTGGGATGCCGAACGCGTGCCGGTGGTCGATGGTGGCAGGCTCGTCGGCGTGCTCTCGCGCAGCGTCCTGCAGCGACGGCTGGCCGAGGACGAGCCGCCGGCCGAGCTGGAAGCCGGCTAGCAGCAGGTGTAGGCGCCGGGAGGCGCGTCGCCCTCGACGGGCTCAGGCAGCTGCGCGGCCTCGAGCGCCGCGCCGTGCAGCAAGTCGCGCTCGCTGACTTCGAGGCCATGAAGCCCGTAGCGGTCGAGGACGTTGCAGACGATCAAGGCGCCGCCGACGATCACCGGGGCTCGCTCCGGCTCCAGGCCCGGAAGCTCGCGCCGTTCGGCGAGCGGGAGGGAGGCGAGCCGCTCGAGTTGCCGCTCTGCCGCAGCGCGCGAGAGTTGGTAGCCGTGGACGCGGTCGTGATCGTAGCCGCCGAGTTCCAGCGCGGCGAGCGTCGTGATCGTGCCGGCCACGCCGACCGCGGAGCTCGGCTCCAGCGCCGGGAGCAGGTCGCGCACCTCGCGGGCGGCCGCGGCCAGCGCGCTGGGCGCGGGTGGATCCGAGCGCAGGTGACGCTCGGTCAGCCGCACCGAGCCGACGTCGATGCTGGTGCGTTCGCTCATCGTGGTCAGCTCGGTCGAGCCCCCGCCGACGTCTAGCACGAGCGTCCCGTCGTCGAGCGGCCGGCCGGTGGCGACGCCGCGCAGGGTCAGCTCGGCCTCCTCGTCGCCCGTGACGAGCCGCGTCGCGAAGCCGTAGCTCCACTCGATCTCGCCGAGGAAGGCCTCGCCGTTATCGGCGTCGCGGACGGCGCTGGTCCCGATCGTGAGCACGCGCTCGGCGCCGAGCCGCTCCGCCTCGCGGCGGTAGTCGGAAAGCACGTTGCGGACACGCGCGACCGGGAGCGGCAGCAGCTTGCGGCGTTCGTCGACGCCTTCGCCGAGCCGTGTGATCACGCTCTGGCGTGCGACTTCCTCGACGCGCCCGCCGTCAACGTCGGCGACCAGCAGACGGGTCGAGTTGGTGCCCAGGTCGACGGCTGCGACGCGCATCGTCGAAGGCTAGCCACGCGCTATAATGCGGCCCGCGCCGCGGGGTGGAGCAGTCAGGTAGCTCGCCGGGCTCATAACCCGGAGGTCGCAGGTTCAAATCCTGCCCCCGCTACTGAGAAAGGCCCCGGAAACGGGGCCTTTTCGTATCGGCGCACGGCTTCGGGGATTAGGGGAGCGCCTGGCGGGCCGCTTCCTCGACGGAAATGAGCGTGCGAGGGAGCAAGCGCCGGATCCGGTCGTCTCGCGCCAGGGTCGGATTGCGAAGGCCCTCGACGAGCGGCCGCGCGACGCTCGCGCGCACGGGCGTGACGAGATGGAGCCAGTAGGACGACAGTCGAGGACTGAGCACCGGAACCTCGATGATTCGAGGCTCGTGTCCGCGGAGGCGTCCGATGAGCTCAATCATCTCGCGGTACGTGAGCGCCTCGGGACCGCCGAGGTCGAACGTCTCGCCGATCGTCTCGCGGTGGCCGGCGACGCCCGCGAGGTATCCGACGACGTCGGCGAGGGCGATCGGCTGAGTGGGCATCGAGACCCATTTCGGCGCAATCATCAGCGGCAGCCGATCGACCAGCGCAACGATGGTCTCGAAACCGGCGCTGCCGCGGCCGACGACGATGGCCGCCCGGAGCGTCGTCACGGGCACATCGCCGGCGGACAGCGTCGTCGCCGTTTCAGCCCTGCTTCGGAGGTGCGGCGAGAGATCGGACGCGTCGTCGCCGAGCCCACCAAGGTAGACGATTTGGGAGACCTCAGCGCGCGCTGCTTCTCGCGCGACCGTTTGTGCCGCTCGCCTATCGACCTCCTCGAAGTTCGTCGAGCCGAGCGAGTGGATCAGGTAGTAGAGGACTGTCACGCCCTCGAGGGCTCGACGCACCGCTGTGGGGCTCGTTGCGTCGGCCGCGACCGCGCGCACGCGGCGTGTCTCGGGCGTGTTGCCCGATCGTGACACCGCGACCACCTCGTGGCGTTCAGCCAGCGCCGGGACGAGTGCGCGCCCTATGAATCCGGTCGCGCCGAGCACAGCCGTTCTCACGGTCGCTCCTCATCGATTACGCGTTCGAAGTAGCGACGGCTGATCGCAACGTGAAGCCGGCGCTGGATCCGCTCGTAGAGCGCACCGTGGAGCCTGGGGACGAAGCCGGTCACGGCTGCGCGCAGCTCCGGCTCGTCCCCGCCTGTCTGGGAGAGACGGATCGCACCGCCCGGATGTCTCGTCAGGATGCCGCCTCGGATCGCATAGCGGCAGGAAACACCCTCTGGACCATGAGCGGTCTTTGCGCGACCGAATCGCAAGAGGCAGGGGCCGCGGCCGAAAAGGCGCATCTCGACACCTTCCTCGGTCTCCCGTGTGCGCACGGTTCCGCGGCTGGCGCAGGTGATCTCGAGCCAGTAGCGCTCGCCCAGCCTCCGGGCGCCACGCTCCGATCGCTCGACTACCGGCCGGGGCGCCTTTACCCGCTCATCCGACCCGATCGCACCGTCAGGCCCTCGGTCCTGCACTGAGCGCCAGCCCTCAAGCTCGCGGGGCATCGCAGTGAGCTCTCACTCGGCGTCGTTCTGGGCAAGCGCTGTCAGCCGCTCGGCCTCTTCGATTGGATCGCCGGCGAGTAGCAATGCGTCGACTCTGGCTACACCTTTGGTTGCGCCGGCGCCGCCCAGGCACAGCGACCTGCGCTGCGCCAATCCGCGCAGCTGATCTGCGCTCGTCTCGAAGCGGTCGCTGGTCACCGCGCTGACCACGACGAATCTCGGGTCCCACGAGCGGCTGACATCGAAGATGCTTTCGAACGGTGTGTCCGCGCCGAGGTAGGCAATCCGCCAGCCCCGCGACCGCAGCGCGAGCCCGAACGCGATCAGTCCAAGATCGTGCTGCTCGCCCGGTGCGCACGCCAGAACGATGCCGGCGCCGAGCCCGCGCCCCCAACCACGGGCCAGCCCGAGCAAGCGGCCCCGAAGAACGCTCGAAGCGAAATGCTCCTCGGCGATTGACGCGTCCCCGCCCTCCCAGCGGTCGCCGAGCTCGTGCAGGTAGGGGAGGATGACGGCCGACAGCGTCGTGTCGAGCGTTGTTGCGGCGAGCAGGCCATCGACGATCTCGTGCGCCCGCTGCTCGTCGAAGGCGGACAACGCGGTCCCGAGTTCCTGCCGTGCCTCGGCCGGCCGACGCGAGACATCTTCAGCCGGGGCGTCTAGTCGCGCCGCGAGCGCGGCGGCCTCGGCGGCCGCGAGCCCCTCGGCAAGGTGCAGCTGCATGGACTGCACCCGCTCGAGGTCGTCGTGCGAGTACAGGCGCAGCCCGCCCGCCGAACGCGTCGGCCGAAGCAGGGCGTAGCGGCGCTCCCACGCGCGCAGGAGCTCCGGACTGACCCCTGTACGCCGGCTCAGCTCCCCGATCCGCAACAGGCCGGTCGCGCTCATGCAGCAACTATACAGATAGTGAACAACAGCTTGACAAGGCTGCCACGTCCCGCTACTGTCCCCGGGCGTACAGAGTCTATACAGGAGGTGGACAACATGAAGAAGCTCGACCTGCTCGCCGCGACGCTACTGATCGTAGGCGGACTGAATTGGGGTCTCGTGGCGGTCGCGAAGTTCGATCTGGTCGCGTGGATCTTCGGGCTGGAGTTCGGCGAGACGAACGGCGCGAGCCGTTTCGTCTACGGACTCGTCGGACTCGCAGCGGTTTACGGCATCGGCTCGTTGCTCACAGCCGGCCGCCGGTCAAGCATCCGGCCGGCCGCGGAGGGCGCTCATTGACTCAACGACCGCGTGCCACCGCACGTGGCCTGACCGAAAGGAAGCACTTTGAAGAAGCTGATCACGATCCTCGCGCTCGCCGCCCTCGTCTTGCCGGCGACCGCCTCGACGACGACGGCACGGACGCACGAGAACAAGAACATCGTCCAGACGGCGGTCGCAGCCGGACAGTTCAAGACCCTGACGAAGCTGCTCACTCGTGCGGGTCTCGTCAACACTCTCCAGCAGCCCGGGCCGTACACGGTGTTCGCACCCACGGACGCCGCCTTCAAGAAGGTGCCGAGGAAGACGCTGACCGCGCTGCTGCGCAACAAGGCCAAGCTGCGTGCCGTGCTCCTCTACCACGTAGTTCCCGGCAAGGTCCCTGCCACTGACGTCGTCAAGCTCTCCTTCGCCAAGACGCTCAATGGCAAGAGCCTGCGGATCCGCGTCGCCGGCTCGAACGTCTTCGTGAACAACGCACGGGTAACGAAGCCCGACGTGATGGCGACGAACGGCGTAATCCACGTCGTCAACCGCGTCCTGATCCCGCCGGCGCGGTAGCACAAGAAAGCACCTCGACTCTCTCGAGGCTCCTGCCGCGGCGGGAGCCTCGAGGCGTTGAAATGCGGAACGGTCGATCTCGCTCGTAGCCCGCCGTTCCTACGCCATGCCGCGGCACTTGTACGCTCCTCCGAGGCGGCTCATAACCCGGAGGTCGCAGGTTCAAATCCTGCCCCCGCTACTGCAAAAGGCCCCGTTAACGGGGCCTTTTCGTTGGCCATCGAGCGCCCGGTGCCTCGCCCGGGGGAGCTCCACGGTCAGGTGAGCGCGGTGTGCTGATCGACGACAAGCCGTTCAGCGTCCTCGCCCTCGCGCGGGCTTCGCCAGATCGTCAAGCTCCCCGTGCGGCCGTCAAGCACGAGCTCTCCCAGCACATTCTCGAAGGTCGTTGGTCGAAGCGGCCGCCACGTGGCGGACGGCGGATCCACGGCGGCCAGCTTCGCCAGGAGAAAGAAGATTTTCTCGGCGATGCGAGAGCCGGTCGCCTTCACGACGCGGCGTTCGTTCGCCGAGAGCGGATTGCGAAACGGTGAACAGACGATCTGGTGGACGCTGCACGACCCGTTCTGGCCGAGATCGATCTCGTTCACCGAGCAGCAGTGGACGTCGCCACCGATAAGCAGGATCGAAGCCGGCGGAGGGGTGTCCGCCGTGCCGCGGGCGATCCTCCGTAGCCAGTTGCACAGCTGCTCGAACGACCGGTTGAACGCCGCCCAGTGCTCGAGATCCACGGCGCGTCTGAGCCGTTCGCTGAGGCTCGCGAGCAGGCGGCCCCACTTTCCTGCGCACAGCGACTCGTTCCACGCCTGGAGGTGGTGGATCCCGCGTGGCAGGAACACCGGAAGGGTGCTGGCGATAATCACATGGTCGAACGCGCCGCTCGAATGGTCGACGATCCAGTCCCACTCCTCGTCGTCGATCATCTGCCGCCGATCGACCGACAGCACGCGCGCGGCGCGAGAGTCCAGGACGAGGAGTCGCGTGTCTCCGAAGTCGCGGTAGAAAGCCCAACGGCTCGCGGCCGACTCACGATCCCACGTGTGGGCAAGGCGGCGAAGGAGCGGTCCCGCGTCCCGCTCACCCTTGACCTTCGGGAACGTCGTGTCTTCCTCGAGCTCGGGCGGGGAGAGGTTGCCGAGATGCTGGTAGAGCCAATAGGCCATGAACGCGCCAGTAATCCGGCTCTCCCACCAGTTCGTTCGACGCATCTCCTCGACCCAGAGCCAGGAGATGTTCCAGTCGTCGTGCACGTCGTGGTCGTCGAAGATCATGACCGTCGGCACGGTGGAGAACAGCCAGCGGATGTCCGGCTCCGACCAGGATTCCCGATAGAGGCGCGTGTACTCCTCGAAGTCGGCGATCTGCTCGCCGGGAGGCTCGTCCGTCCCGCGCTTCTCCCGGATGAATGAGACGGTCTGCGGTGAGACCTCGTCTGCGTACACCTGGTCGCCGAGGAGGAGCACCGCGTCAGGCCATTCGACGTCGCCGCGCTGAAGCTGCTTCGCGTACGTCCAGAGCGCGTCGACCCCGAGGGCCCGGACGTCCTCCGGCCATTCGGCGCCCAGATTCGTCGGCTGCGGGTCGCCGACCCGGCACGATCCGAAGGCGAGCCGCGCATGGCGCTCGTGGTTCCGGGTCCGCACAACAGGGCGCGGCCGTTCGTCCTGTGGAGGCCAGGCGAGCTCTCCGTTAAGCCTGACCTCATACGGCGTGACGGATCCAGGGGCGAGCTCCTCGACCAGGAGCAGGGCGTAGTGGTGTCCCTCGACGGCAAAGGTCGACGTGCGGCGCCCGAGGATCTCGACCTCGCACGATGCGCTGGTCTCGAGCCAGAAGGTAGCGCTCTCCGTCCCCGCGTAGCGGAGCATGGGCCCGAGCAAGAGCTCGGGAGGACTGTCGCCCGGTTCGCTCATGTGCACCCGCTCGCGACTAGATCTTCCGGTAGCGCGCCTCCACCAGCGAGAAGCTGGCGAACGCGATCAGCCCTGCAGCGACGGCGCCGAGAAGCCAGGCCCCGTACGCCCCGTCGTACAGCTTCCCCAGGGCGCCGTCGAGTCCGATCGCCTCGTTTGCCTTGTAGTCGTAAGCCGCCTTGATCAGGAACGCGGCGACCAGCCCGAAGACGACCGAGCGCGCCACGTGCCCGATCGTGCCCAGCACGGTGAACCCCTTGTAAACGGGCTGCGGCATTTGATCGGTCTTCGAGTCCTCGAGGAACCTCTTGCGGAGACCGCGAATCAGCTGGTAGCAGGCGACTCCTGCCAGCACGACGCCCGCGATCGCAACCAGCCAGCGGCCGGCCGGCCAGCTGAACACATCACCGGCCGTCTTCTTCGCTCCCTTGCCGGACGTCCCTGGGCCGGTAAGAATCTGGACCGCGACGACGCACGTCGCGGCGTACACGATCCCGCTCCCGAGCGCGCCGAGGCGCTCGATCCCGCGGTCGGTGCTCTCGCGTCCGTGGCCGAGAGCGGCCCGGAAGAGTCGCCAGAGCGCGTAGCCGCCGAGACCGACCGCGAGGAGCGCGAGCAGGAGGTGACCGAAGCGATGCTGTTCGACCGACCTGAGAGCTCCCTGCTGGTTTGTGAGCTTGCCGCCATGCCCGATCGCGAGATCGAACGCCAGCAGGCCGATGATCCCGTAGATCAGGGCGCGGGCGACGAACCCTGCCCGCGAAAGGATCGCAAAGAGGCGCGAGTTGACGAATCCTTCCCCGACCGAGTACGCGCGGCGCATCGAGACGGACGTATCACGCTGAACCGTTGACATCGTGTCTCCGCTCCTCCTTAGGTGGTGTGCAGATCGTGATCGCCCCGGGCTGCACCTTGATCGTGAACGACTTGACCTTCTTGCGATCACCTCCGTCGACCTCGTAGAGCACCTTCCGGTCGAGCTTGACCTTGACCTTCGTCGCGCTCGTCGCCTGCACCAGAGGCGAGCGTTCAGCGTGGCCGACCGCCGTCCTCGCCAGCGTCCGCACCCAGTCCACGACGCCGTCCGCCTTGACGACGCCGATCTCCAGTTGTCCGTCGTCCGGGCGTGCATCCCCGAAAACCTCGATGCCGCCGAACAGGCGGCCGACGTTACCGACAAGGATGCAGCTGGCGGCACCGGCGTACCAGGGAACCCCGTCCACCGCGATCTTCGCGTTGAAAGGCTTCGCACGCAGGTTCCTGGAACCGGTCCACACGTAGGCGACGCGTCCGAGCCGGTCTTTCAGGCCCCCGTCGGCCTCCTGAATCATCGACGCGTCGAATCCCGCGCCCGCCATCACCGCGAAGCGTTCGCCATTGAACCGGCCAACGTCGAGTTTGCGACGCTCTCCACGAAGCCCAATCGAGACAGCCTGCTCGATGTGTTGTGGGATCCCGAGGTTCGTCGCCAAGAGGTTCGCAGTCCCGGCTGGGAGGATTGCGAGAGGAGTCTCCGACCCGGCCAGCGCATCGATCGAACGCTGCGCCATGCCATCGCCGCCCCAGACGAAGAGCAGCTCGGTGCCCTCGTTCAGGAAGCGCTCCACCTGCTCGGTCGCGAATCGGCTCTTCGCGACTTCGACCCACAGCGGATCGTCCACCCCTTGGCACCCGAGCTCGCGCCGGAGCTGGGGCAGGCCGCCACCGAACGACTTACCAGCATGCGCGATGACCGCGACCTTTGTCACTCCGGGGCGCCTCCGTGCGGGGACGAGACGGCGTGCGCGGCCCGGCAGACGAGAACCATGGCCGACACCGCCGCGACGCCGATGAGCACTCCGCCGCCGATGTCCAGCGGGTGATGCATGCCTCGGTACATCCGCGAGAACGCCACGTAGACGGGGATTAGCGCTGCGACGGTCCAGATGCAGATCCGTGCCCTGGCGTTCGAGATTCGTGACGTGAGCAAGAGCGCGATCCCCCAGTAGACGGCGATCGAGGCGGCGGTGTGGCCCGACGGATAGCTGGCGTCCACCGGCAGGTTCTCGAGCCGGTGGACGTCAGGGCGCTGACGGTGGACCACCAACGTCGTCGCGCGGTAGGAGCCCGACTCGACGGCAAGGGCGAAGAAGAGGAACCCGGCCAACCGCCAGTGCTTGGCCACCGCCGCGATAACTGCCGCGATTCCCGCGATAATCGGCAGGACGACGCCGCCGGCCATGATCGAACCGACGAGCGAGGCCTCCGTCAGGCTGCCGGAGCGATGACGGGCGAGAAACCGAACGAAACGCTCGTCGTCGCCGGCAAGCCAGTGCACCCGGAGCGCGATGTGCGTGGCGAGCACGCCGGTGAGGATCGACAGCGCTGCGATGACGACGAACGAAACGATGACGCCGCAGGCGTAGGTCCAGAACGGGTGGCGGGCGCCGGGCAGCGTTCCCAGGCGGCGTGGCTTCGAGTCCAGCACGGGGAACGACAGCAGCGAAGTCCGCTCGTCGTGCGTCGGTTCGCGGGCAGCGGAATAGTTCTTGCGTATGACGGTTTGGGCAGACACGAGAGGCATGGTTTCTCGCTTGTCCGAGTTGGAAACATCGGCGCAGCATGGTGAGCTCAACTCCACTCTTCTCTACCCACTCGGTTGCCTCTTCTCGCTGACCTGACAGCAGCGCTCGCGGCCGCAGTGCTCACCTACCTCGTGGCGCGGTGGTACGCGCACTCGAGCGTCACCCCGGCGCAGCCCGCCTTGGAAGTCGCGCGCACGGCCGGTGAGGCGGTGAGGCGACATGCCCGTCTGCGACGGATCGTCGTCCGGCGCCTCGACCGGACGGCCGCGACCGGTTTCCTACTCACACTCGCCCTGTCGATCACGCTTCTGGGCGGCCTTGCCCTCGGCGTGCTGGCCTTCCTGGTTCGTCGGGTTGCGTTCATCCAACACCTCGACAACGTTGTCGCCGCGTGGGGATACGACCACCGCAGCGCGACATCCACCAGTGGGCTGCACGCGGTAACCGACTTGGGGAGCCTCAACATCGTTGTCGTGGTCGCGCTCGCGCTCGCCGCGTTCGCGGTCATCCGGTGGCGAGACCGTTGGTCGTTTCTCTTTCTGCTCACGGCGCTCGTGGGCATGGAGGCGATCACGCTCGGAGTCAAGGATCTCGTCGGCCGCGTTCGGCCGACCCTCGACCCGGCGGCGGCGTCGCTCGGCCCGTCGTTCCCGAGCGGACACTCTTCGACGGCGGCCTCGTTCTACGCCGCCGCCGCTTTGATTGTCGGGCGCCACCTTTCACGGCGGGCGCGTCAGATCGTGGTCGCGGCGTCGGTCGCGGTCGCAGTCGCCGTCGCGGCGAGCCGCGTCCTGCTCGACCTTCACTGGCTCTCGGACGTGCTCGGCGGCCTCTTACTCGGCTGGGCCTGGTTCGCGCTCTGCAGCGTCGTGTTTGGTGGACGGCTGCTCATTCCGAGCGCAGGAGTCGACGTTGCGGCCGCCGAGGCCGCGGCGCCCCTGCGCCCGGTTCGCCGTGAGAAGCTCGCCGACGCGCGAGGCGCGGGCAAGCTGCCGACCGCGAGCGATCGCCGTCACGTTCAACACTCGCCCCCAGCCGGCCGGAACCGCCATCGACGATCCGGGCCCGACCCCCCAGCACTATCTGGCTGAACCGTTTGACCATAAAGGGGCGGAATCAGCCCGGGCTGCAAGCGTTCTGCAAGCATCGGGCTTCCGCAGCGATGTCGCTCGTTTGGGCCTTTCCTCTACGAGAGGGCGTGCCCTTGCAAGACGGGGCGCCGTTTCGCCACACCCCCATCGGCTGAGTCAGGCATGGGCGGCGAAGAGCGCGAACGATCCTCTGACCTCGATGTGCCAGTCGGCGAAAGGTTGTGCCAGTGCGCGCTCGAGGCTGTCGAGATCGTCCCTGAGGTTGGTGAAGAATCCCTCGCGGTTGTAACGGGCGAGCGCCATTCGCGCGAGCCGACCATACTCGACCCCGCTCCCGAGAATCGTGCTCCCGAAGACGACGCCGCCGTCCTCCAGAAGCGGCCTCAGATTGCTGAAGACGGCCGCCTTCGCCTCCGGTGAGGCCGGGAGGCAATGGAGGACCCCGTTCAGCGCGACCGATGCGAACCGGCTGGTCCCGAGGTCGAGCGGCTCAAGTACGCTTGCCCGGACGACTTGCGGCGAGTAGCGCTCCAGGCGCCTCGCCGCCTTGGTCAGGCACGCGTCGCTCGGGTCGAACAGGGTGATTTGCGGACGTTCGACCGGAAAGTGGCAGCGATCGAGAAAATAGCCGGTGCCGACGCCGACGTCGAGATGAGGGCTGCCGATGTGTTGGTCGTACAGGTCGAGGAAGTGGCGCTTCGGACACTTCCAGACCAGGCTGCAGGAGAGGCCGAGGATGAACAGGTCGTATAGAGCGAGCCGTGCCGGGGTGTAGACGGTCACGCTGGGATGGGTGTCGAGTGTCCGCGTCATTGACCCGCCGTGTGTCCATTGTCCGCCTGAGCAGCGTCGTCCGCAAAGCGCGAGCTACGACTTGCTCACGCCCGAGGAGCAGCGACCGTTCCCCGGCATCACCGTCTTCGCGGGGGAGGCACGCCTCGAAGCGGCCACAGAGGTTTACGGGGCCACGCTCGAGCAGCTCGAGTCGCTCGTCGACAAGAGTCTCCTCCTCTATGAGGCCGAACGGCTCGCAATGCTCGAGACAATCCGTCGCCCCGCTCCTTGGGGCCGCATGCTGTACGTGGAGCACGCAAGCAGCGATGATGCCGGTGTGGGTACCGGGGCCGCAGTCAAGGTCCTCATTGCAGGCGGGAGTTTCGCGGGCCTCGAGGCGATGCTGGCGCTGCGGGTGCTCGCCCGAGACCGTGTTGCCGTCGAGCTCCTGGCACCGGATCCGGAGTTCCTGTACCGACCCCTGGCTGTCGCAGAGCCGTTCGGGTTCGCTGAGGCACATCGGTTCCCGCTCGTATCTCTCGCCACGCGCTGCGGCGCCCGCTATCGGCCCGGCCGCGTGGACGCGGTCGATGCGCCCGCAGGCCGGGTGAAGACCTCGGAGGGAGAGCCGCTCGCATACGATGCGCTCGTCGTCGCGTGCGGGGCGCAGGCGGAGGAGGCGCTTCCCGGTGCCCTGACCTTCAAGGGCAGGCAGGACGTCGGTCGCTTCAAGAAGCTCGTCGAGGAGATCGACTCGGGCATCGTCCAGCGGGTCGCCTTCGCAGTCCCTGCGGGTGTCTCCTGGCCGCTGCCGCTGTACGAGCTCACCCTCCTGACCGCCAGTCGCGCACGCTCTGCGGCCCTGAAGACCGAGATCACGATCGTGACGCCGGAGAGGGGGCCACTCGCCCTCTTCGGCACGAGCGCAAGCAACCTCGCTCGTGCCCTCCTCGAGGAACAAGGCGTCCAGCTAGCGCTCGAACAGCACCCGGTGCGCTTCGGCGACGGCAATCTCGAGCTCCTCGGCGGCCAAACGATGGCCGTCGACGCGGTCGTTTCGTTGCCACGTCTGCGCGGCCCGTTCCTGAGCGGCCTGCCGCATGACCGCGAAGGGTTTCTCGACGTGGACGACCACGGCCGCGTGAAGAACGTTTCCGGCGTCTTTGCAGCGGGCGACGTCATCGCCTTCCCCGTCAAGCAGGGAGGCCTCGCGACCCAGCAGGCAGACGTAGTCGCAGAGACGATCGCCTCGGAGGCCGGTATTCCCGTCCAGCCGACGCCTCTCGACCCGATCCTGCGAGCGCTGCTGCTGACCGGTGATCGGCCGGCGTACGTGCGCGCTGCGCTCGGCGGCCATCACGGCGATCCCGGGGTCTCTGGCTGGGAGCCGCTCTGGTGGCCACCGGCCAAGGTCGCGGGCCTCCACCTGGCTCCCTTCCTCGCCGAGAACCTCGACCTCGCCACCGGCGGCCCCGGCTGAGTGTCGGATCCGGTTGCCGATCTCGGTGCGATGGAGGCTGTGATCTTCGACCTCGACGGCGTCGTCACCCGCACCGCGGAGGTCCACGCGGAGGCCTGGAAGCAGCTCTTCGACGAATATCTCGCCGCCCGCGCCCGGAGGTTCGGCGAGCCCTTTGAGGCGTTCGACCGCCGCTCGGACTACCGCCGGTTCGTCGACGGCAAGCCTCGCTACGAGGGGATCGCGAGTTTCCTTGCGTCGCGGGAGATCGAGCTTCCGTTCGGCTCGCCGGACGACCCGGAAGAGCGTGAGACCGTCTGCGGGCTCGGCAACCGCAAGAACCGTTACTTTCGCGAAGCGCTCGAGAGGACCGGTGCCGATCCATACCCGACGACCCTCCAGCTGATCGCCAAGCTGCGCGCGCGAGGCGTACGCACGGCGATCGTCTCGTCGAGCCGCAACTGCGTGGCCGTGCTCGAGGCCGCCGGGATCCGGGAGCTTTTCGAGGTGAAGGTGGACGGCCTCGACGCCGCCGAGCTCGGGCTCGCCGGCAAGCCCGACCCGGCGCTTTTTCTCGAGGCCGCGTGCCGCCTCGGCGTCGAACCGGCCCACGCGGCGGTGGTTGAGGACGCAATCTCGGGCGTCGAGGCAGGCAGGCAGGGCCGCTTCGGCTTCGTCGTCGGTGTCGACCGGGCGGAACAGCGAGAGGCACTCAGGGCCGCCGGCGCCGATCTCGTGGTTCGCGACCTGGCCGAGGTCATGGCATGAGCGCCTGGGTCCTCGAGTACGAGGGCTTCGACCCGGCGAGCGAGGGCCTGCGGGAGGCGCTCTGCGCCCTCGGCAACGGCTTTCTCGGGACCAGGGGTGCCGCACCGGAAGCGCAGGCCGACGAGGTGCACTATCCGGCGACCTACGCGGCGGGGGTCTTCAACCGCCTGCCCACCACCGTCGCGGGCCTCACGCTCGAGGACGAGAGCATCGTCAACCTCCCGAACTGGCTCCCGCTGACGTTCCGTGCGGAGGACGGGTGTTGGCTCGAGGCAGCCGAGTTCCTCGAGCATCGCCTCGAGCTCGACCTCCGCCGCGGTGTGCTCACCCGGCTCACACGTGCCCGCGACGACGGCGGCCGCGTCACCCAGCTGACGCAGCGGCGCATCGTCTCGATGGACAACCCGCACCTGGTCGCACTCGAGACGACAGTTGTCCCCGAAAACTGGTCGGGTCGTCTGCATGTTCGCTCGGTCCTCGACGGAAACGTCGTCAACTCCGGGGTCGCGCGCTATCGCGGGCTGGCCGGAGATCACCTCACGGCGGTCGAGACCACAGCGCTGGACGAGAGCGCGGTCGTCCTCCAGGCCCTTACGAAGAGCTCGCGCATCCTCGTCGCGGAGGCGGCCCGGACGCGCGTCGAGCGGGACGGCGCCGAAGACGCGGTAGCGTGGACGCTCGTACAGGAGCAGGGCTCGATCGGGCACGAGCTCGCCGTCGAGGTCGGCGCTGAGGAGTCCGTGACGATTGAGAAGGTCGTCGCAGTCTTCACGTCGCGCGACCCGGCACTGTCCGAGCCCGGGTCTGCGGCGGGCCGCGAGATCGCCCACGCACCGGGGTTCAGCGAGCTGCTCGCCAGGCACGTCCTCAACTGGCACGAGCTTTGGCACCGGTTCGGAATCTCCCTCGAGGAGGGCGAGGAACGAACGAGCCGCACCGTGAACCTCCACACCTTCCACCTCCTGCAGACACTCTCGCGTCACACGGCTGCCATCGACGTGGGCGTGCCGGCCCGGGGCCTGCACGGAGAGGCGTATCGCGGCCACGTCTTCTGGGACGAGCTCTTCGTGATCCCGTTTGTCAGTCTCCGGCTGCCCCGGCTCGCCCGCGCGCTCCTTCGCTACCGCTACCGGCGGCTGCGAGAGGCGCGGTGGGCGGCGCAGGAGGCGGGCTACGACGGAGCGATGTTCCCCTGGCAGAGCGGCAGCGATGGACGGGAGGAGACCCAGCGCCGACACCTGAACCCCCGCTCCGGGCGCTGGAAACCCGACAACTCCTCGCTCCAACGGCACATCAACGCCGCGATCGCCTACAACGTCTGGCAGTACTACCAGGTCACCGGCGACCTTGGCTTCCTGGGCGGTTTCGGGGCGGAGCTGATCATCGAGATCGCGCGCTTCTGGAGCTCGATCGCCCACTACAACCGGTCGCTCGACCGCTACGAGATCCGTGGCGTGATGGGTCCCGACGAGTACCACGACGCCTACCCGGCCGCATCGACAGCCGGCCTCGACAACAATGCGTACACGAACGTCATGGCGGTCTGGGTGTTCTGCCGAGCTCTCGACCTGCTCGAGCTGCTTCCCTCTGATCGCAGCGACGATCTGCGGGAGCGCCTCTCCGTTAGCGCCGCGGAGATCGAGCGTTGGGAGGACCAGAGCCGGAAGATGCGCCTCGTCTTTCACGAGGACGGCATCCTCAGCCAGTTCGAGGGCTACGAGCAGCTGGAGGAGTTCGAGTGGGAGGGCTACCGCTCCCGCTACGGCGACATCAGTCGGCTCGACCGGATCCTAGAGAGCGAGGGCGACACTCCGAATCGGTACAAAGTCTCGAAACAGGCCGACGTCTTGATGCTCTTCTACCTCCTCTCGTCCGACGAGCTGGGCGAGATCTTCGCGCGACTCGGCTACGACTATGACGAAGGGACGATCCCCCAAGCGGTCGATTACTACCTCGAGCGGACGGCGCACGGCTCGACTCTGAGCCGCGTCGTCCACGCATGGGTGCTCGCTCGATCCGACCGGAGTCGTTCGTGGGACTTCTTCCTCGAGGCGCTTGAGAGCGACATCTCCGACACCCAGGGCGGGACGACGGCCGAGGGAATCCATTTGGGCGCGACGGTAGGCACGCTCGACCTGCTGCAGCGTTGCTACACGGGGCTCGAGGTTCGCGACGACGTCCTGTGGCTGAACCCCCAGCTGCCAACGGAGCTGAGACGACTCGCCTTCACCATCCTTTACCGTGGGCAGCTGGTCGAGCTCGACTTCGCGGACGACCGCGTGACGGTCGCATCGCAGACGACGAGTGGCACCCCGATCTCGATCGGGCTCGGCGGAGCACTCACGAAGCTCTCGGCAGGCGGCCGGCTCGAGCTACCGGCCCCCGCCGCGCCTGCCTCCTGACCCCGCGAGCCTCGGCGGCGAAACCGCACCGAAGGTCGCATGCGCACATGGCGCGACGCTCGAGTTCGACGAGATGCAGCAGGATCCGGTCCCCTTGCGAGTGTCGCGCAGGAGCCGCCGGCGGAAGCGCGGCGAGTCGGCCGGTGGGCGGCAACCCCGGCTGCAAGCGTTCTGCAAGCATCGGGCTTCCGCGGCCATGCCACCGTGTTCCGCCTTAGTGCAGCCGATGAAGCCGAATCTCGCCTGGAACCTGCGCTGAGGCGGAACGCAGCGGCACGCACAGACTCGCTCGAGGCGACTCATAACCCGGAGGTCGCAGGTTCAAATCCTGCCCCCGCTACTGAAAGGCCCCGGAAACCGGGCCTCTCGCTAGCAAGCGAGCCAAGCACACGCTCCGAGTGGCGCCACCCCCGACGCCGACGGAGCTGATCGGCCAGAAGCTCGTAGTGCGGATCGGCTACGTCCACGAGTAGCGTGATGACGGATGTGATTCGCCCGGCGCTCCGTCAACGCCGAGTACAACAGACCGCCCGGACCGACTCATCGACCCCGGCGCGAGGCGTCCGCGGCGTCAGCTTTCCTTCAGCACGGAGTACCAGACACGCTCTGCAACCTCGCGGAGATCGTCGCTCGTGCGCCCGAGCCTCCGGTAGAGCTCCCGCTTGGCGGCGACCTCGCGCAGGTCGTCCACCGCGACCAGCGCCGACATCGACTGCCGGTAGACCTTCTCGACTCGACTCTGGCTCCTAGCAGCGCGGTCCGCGGCATCGGTCGCCGCGACCCGTGCTCCGGCCTCGAGCTGCTCGAACGCCTCGCTGAGATCCCGAACACCCTCTGCGAGCTCGGCTGCCATCTCCGAGATCGCCTGGTCCGGAGTGGTCTCCATGACCTCGGCCTCGCGGACCGTGTTCTTCGCGTTGTTCAGCACGCGGTCGAGCTCGGTCGAGAGCTCGAAGATGTCCTCGGGCTCGAGCGGCGTCGTGAACGAGATCGTCAGCGCAGCGCGAAGCTCGCGCTTG
Organism: uncultured Actinomycetes bacterium; assembly: GCA_963772975.1. GTDB lineage: Bacteria > Actinomycetota > Thermoleophilia > Gaiellales > Gaiellaceae > AC-32. The sequence goes on along the minus strand of CAVYZH010000005.1, from coordinate 16,461 downwards.
CAATCGTCGGCTCGGTGCTCGCAGTCGCGCAGGCGATCCGCGGCGCCCGGCTCTCCCACCGACCAAGCGATGAGCGCCTCCATACCCTCCACAGTGATCGCGGTCTGCTCGCGCAACATGCCGAGGACGTCCGGCGTCTCGGGCAGAAACCAGTGGCTTCGCGTCATCCGACCGCCCTCCACACTAGGAACGTACCGGCACCGAGGACGGCGGACCCGGGGAGCGTCAAAAGCCAGGCGAAGGCGATCGACCGGACGACGACCCAGCGGACGTGCCGCCAGCGGCGCCGCCCGGTGCCGACCCCGACCACCGAGGAGACGACGACGTGGGTGGTCGAGACCGGAGCCCCCAGGTACGACGCGGGGAGGATGACTGCAGTCGAGCCGGTCTGGCTGGCGAACCCGTCGATGGGCGCTAGGTGGAAGATCCCACGGCCGACCGTGCGGACGATCCGCCATCCGCCGAGCACCGTTCCGAGGGTGATCGCCGCTCCGCAGCCGACCTTCGCCCAGAGCGGAACCTCGAAAGTCTGCAATCTGCCCGCAGCCAGTAGCAGCGCAGCGATCACTCCCATCGACTTCTGTGCATCGTTCGACCCGTGACTAAACGAGAGGCCAGCCGCCATGCCCCACTCCGCACCAAGGATCGGGCTCCGGACTCGACGCGTCGCCCGGCGAAGCACAAGCCGGCCGAGCCGAATGAACACGAACCCTAAGGCGAGACCGATCAGCGGCGAGACTGCGAGCGCGATCAGGACGCCGAAGACGCCGACCGGTCGCCAGCCGTTCAGCCCGCCCCAGTGAACCGCACCGATCCCACCTTCGACAAGCGCCGCGCCAACAAGACCGCCGACGAGCGCGTGCGCAGAGCTCGACGGCAACCCCCGCCACCAGGTGAGGAGGTTCCAGAGAACCGCCCCGAGTGCACCCGAGCCGATTACGACGACGGCCTCCGCGCCTGAGACTGTCACGATCCCCGCGATCGTGTCGGCGACGGCCGTCCCGACGAGAAGCGCGCCCAACATGTTGAAGACCGCCGACAGGACAACGGCCTGCCCAGGCAGAGCGCCGCGCGTGGCCACGAGCGTCGCAATTGAGTTCGCCGCGTCGTGGAACCCGTTCGTCAGCGCGAACGCGAGCGCAAACGAGACCGCCAACCACAGAGCCACGGATCAATCATCTCCTCGTACGTGACCGGGACGACGTTCCTGGTCGACGGTGGCCTCACCGCCGCCTACGTGACGCTGGAGTGATTCACTGCCACGAACACTTCCGTGAGTAGGAGTAGCCCGTCGCAGTATGACCGACGTCGAAACGGCTGACGGGCGATCGGCGCTCACCACGGAGGTGTCTTCGCACAAAGGTTGGAATCGGCATGGGCTGCAAGCGTTCTGCAAGCATCGGGCTTCGGCGGCGATGTCACGGTGTTTCCGTCTAAGTGCCGCGCCCGTGGGCGAGTCTGGCTCCAAGTCTGGAGTTCGCGGATCACGGCGGAACGTGTGTACGCGATCGAGGCAGCTCATAACCCGGAGGTCGCGGGTTCAAATCCTGCCCCGCTATTGGGAAGGCACCGGCAACGGTGCCTTTCGCTTACCTAAGCGCGGTACTTACCCCCCCAGTCGTCAGCGACAACTGAGGTCAGGCCGTCTTGCCCCGGACGACCACCCAAATGTCGTCGTCGCCTGCGGCGACACCCCACGGCGCGTACGGCAGCGCGATACGGGTTCTATGGTTCGTCGCTGGATCGATCCGCCAGACAGCGCGGTCGCTTGGCACTGTCGCCCAGACACTGCCTGCACCCGCCGCGACGGCCGTGACCCCGGCGTAGCCGAGGGTACTCGACCACGGTAAGGAGACACGACGCGGGCTGCCCGATCCGAGGGCGGGGAGGCGCACCACCTGCGGGAGATTCCAGTCTCCGACCCATGCCGAGTCGCCTTCGACCACGATTGTCGCCGGATTGCGGCCTATGGAGTCGGACGTCTGCACGACCCCATTCGCTGTATGCATTCGCGACACACTTCCGCGGGTGATGTCGTTCATCCAGAGGTCGCCGTATCCCTCCGACCACGCCAGCCAGCCCGCGTGTCGATTCAGCTCGATCAAACGTCGGTGACCGGTCCGTGGATCCACTCGCGCCACTCGGTCGAAGTCGGCTGCGGCGCCGCTGGTGTCTGCGACCCATAGCCAGCCACCGCCGTAGGCAAGACCACGGAAATAGCCCTCGCCCGGCGGAACTCGCCACGTGGGCTCGAACTTGAGCGTCCTCGCGTCGACTCGCACGACGTTGGTAACTGGACCTGAGCCCGACACGAAACAGTTCGCGACCCACACATCGCCGGACGGGTCGGCTGTCAGTCCGCAGGGTGCAAGCCCGCCGACGGTCTTGACCTCCCCCGTCGAGGGGTCGATGCGTGTCAGCGTCCGGTCACCGTCGTTGAAGGGGGTATCGGGGCCGGTATACGCGAGGATGCGGTGCGTGACCCAGACGAAGCCGCCGGCGACGACGACGAGGTCGGGATCACGTCCGATGCGCGCGACCTGTGTCGGTTGGAGCGTATGGGGGTCGATCCGGACGAGGCTGTTCGGCAGCATCGTCGCCGGAGCCGCGTCGCCGCTCGTCAGCACGAATGCCGCGGCAGCGACCCCGGCGACGAGCAGAACGGCGGCGGTGAGAGCCGAGAGCTTGCGCCGGTCTCGCGCGGGCGGTTTGCCGGTCGCAAGCGGCAGTGATTCTGAGCGCGGGCTGTCGATTTCGAGCTGATCGGGCTGGGGAGGCGGCCTCCTCGGCGAGTTCCGCAGGATCTCGAGGTAGACCGCCTTCGTCTCCGGAGAGGGATAGGCCCCGAGCTCCTCGGAAAGGAGCGCTCGGCAGCGCTCATAGGTGCGCAGCGCCTCGGCGTCGTTGCCGGCAGCGGACTGCGCTTGCATGAGCAGGCGGTAGCCGCTGTCCCGGAACGGCTCGAGGATGATGAGCTCGTCGGCTGCACGAACGGCTGCCGCCGGATCGCCTCGAATTCGATTCGCTTCTGCGAGACACTCGAGCGCGAGTACCAGGGTCTCCCGGAGCTCCGCGCGCCTCTCGCTGACCCACCGGCCATCCTCCCCTGGCAGGAAGGTCCCGCGCGCGAGCGACTCTGCGGTCGCCTGCGTTGAGGCACGCAGTATCCGCGTCGCCTTCCGCGAGGGCTTGCTCCGCCGCGCTTGCCGCCTCGTCGGCCGCGGCGATGTCGATCCAGCTCCCGGGCGGCAGGATCAGCTGGTAGCACCCGAAGGCACTTGTCAGCGCTGTGGAGCCGTCGACGCCGCACTCGTTGAGGAGAGCCCGGAGCTTGCTGAAGAGCACGGAGAGCGCCTTCTCCCATCTTGCCGGTGACTCGTCCCCCCAGAGCGCCTCGGCGAGCTCGTCCTTCGGGACCGGCTTCCCCTCCGCGGCGAGCAAGTAGGCAAACACGAGTCGGCCCTGCCGGCCGGGGAACTGCTGCTCGCCGACGACGACGCCACCGCCCTCGATGGAGAGGCGCTCGGTCAACGACACCCTCACGGCCGCTGCCTGCGACTCCTTGCCGGCTGCTTGCTGTTCGCTTGCCGCCCTCTTGCTCACCACACCAAGTATCGGCGGTGCCATGCCCGACGACAACGTTCTGCGCTGCGAATGCGGATATCAGGTCTCCGGCAACGACGAGGCCGACCTCGTCGAAGCGATTCGCCGCCATGCGCGAAACGCGCACGGGATTGCCTTCTCGGTCGAAGACGCCCTGCTCGTCGCATTTCGCTCGCAGCTCGACCTGTCGCGGGAGTCACTCGCAGGGGATAAGCGCTCGTCGGGCTTGTCCCCCAACGACGAAGGAGAGAGATGAAGTCATCTCGATTCGCGTACCGCCCGGCCATCGCTGTTGTGATCGCGCTGGTCATGCTTGCTGCCGTTGCTGCGGTGGCGCTGGCGTCGCCACCGAGCGGCGTGACACCAACAGTGCTCGCGCGGGGGACCTACGACGCCTTCAAGGTGAGGTCGTCTCCGCATAGCCCGGTCGACTTCAAGGCGAAGACGAAAGGGCGGACCGACTTCGTCGTGCGAAGGCACGACTACGCCATCGGCTCCTCCACCGGCTGGCACAGCCACCCAGGCCCGGTCTTCATCACGGTCACGCTGGGAGAGGTCACGTTCTACGAGCGTGACGACCCGACGTGCACGCCGCATGTCGTGTCGGCAGGGCACGGCTACGTGGACACGGGCCAGGGTCACATCGGGCGCAACGAGTCCGGCCAGCCCGCTCAGGACATCAGCGTGATCATTGCGCCGGTGGGCGGTGCGTTCCGAGGTGAGCTCGACGTGCCGTCACCCAACTGCGGCTTCTGAGGGAGGTGACGAAACGTGAGGCCTATCGGTCTGGCGATCCTTGTCGCAGCGGTCGCGTTCAGCATCGGTGGCAGCGCGGGAGCCGTCAGCGGGAAGCAGCGTGTCGTGATTCAGTGGAAGGGAGCCAGTGGGTTCGTCCTGACCCCGCTGACGTCCGGAAAGCTCAAGGGCGACACGGGCACCGCCACCTTCTGCTGCTGGAAGTCGCGCGTGGTCATGCGCGACGGGCTGAAAGTCGAGATCGGCGACCCCAAGATGACCCTCGTCGGCCAGCGCGGGACCCTTGTGGCAAGCAACCGGATTGAGTTCCTCGACATCCGAGGTGGCTACTCGGTGTTCACCGGAGCATGGAAAGTCATCCGCGGCACGGGGGACTACGCCGAGCTGTCGGGAGGCGGACGCGTCGCCGGGATCGTGCTCCCGAACGGTACGACGAAGTGGCAGCGCGAGGGTTTTCTCAGCCCGAATTAACTAGGCGAAGAGGGAGGAGCGGCTTTGGTCGCTCCTCCCTTCAAGCAGAGAGCCTGCAAGGGAAGGCGCCATTTCCGGGCTCTTAAGTGTCCTCTCCCGGGCGTCGAACCGGAGACTCCCTCGCTCGCGCTTCTCCCCGCACGATCAGACGGCTCGGCGTAACTTTCGCCGGCCCAGGATCTCGCGTGCGGCGTTAAGGCCGGGGGTGCCCATTACGCCTCCGCCGGGGTGGGCGGCCGAGCCGCACAGGTAGAGGCCGCGGACCGGCGTCCGGTAGCGCGCGTAGCCGGGCACCGGACGGAACGCGAAGAGCTGGCCGGGGGTCATCGCGCCCTGGAAGATGTTTCCGCCAGTGAGGTTGAAGACGCGCTCGAGGTCGGGCGGCGCCAGCACCTGGCGGTCGATGACCGCGCTCTTGAAGTTCGGCGCGTACTCGTTCACTACGTCGAAGCAGCGATCGGCGAACGCGTCGCGCTGGTCATCCCAGGAGCCGTCGCGCAGCTCGTACGGCGCGTACTGGATGAACATCGACATCAGGTGCTTCCCGGCCGGCGCCACCGTCGGATCCACCACCGAAGGAAGCTGGAACTCGATCACCGGGTCCGCGGAAGGGCGCCCGTACTTGGCGTCGTCGAACGCGCGCTCGATGTAGTCCTGGTCGGGACAGAGGTGGATGGTGCCCCGATGCTGAGGCCCGGGCTCCGCTCCGGGCAGCGCGCTGAAGTTCGGCAGCTCGCCCAGGGCCACGTTGATCTTCAACGAGGCGCTCGCGTAGCTGATCCGCTCGACGTCGGCGACGAACGCCTCCGGCAACGCGCTTCGGTCGAGCAGCTGCAGAAAGGTCACATTCGCGTCGGCGTTGCTGGCCACGATCGGGGCGTGGAACTCGTCGCCCGAGACGAGAGCGACGCCGGCGACCCGCCCGTCGCGCACGAGAATGCGGGCCACCTCGGCCTCACAGCGGATGTCGGCGCCGAGGTCGCGCGCGGCACCGGCGAGCGCCTGCGTGATCCCGCCCATCCCTCCGCGCATATATGCCCATACTCCCCGGGTCCCTCCGGCTTCGCCCATGACGTGATGGAAGAGCACGTAGGCGGTCCCCTGCATCGACGGGCTCGCCATCGCTCCGATGATCGCGTCGGTCGCCAGCGTTCCCTTCAGCTCCTCAGACTCGAACCAGCGATCAAGGATCGGACGCGCCGCTCCGGTGAGGATCTCCACCGCCTCCCCGGTTGCGTCACCGAGCTGCCGGAAGGATCGCCCCAGCGTGAGCAGCGTCCGGAGATCGCCGAGCCGCGGCCTCCGCAGATCTGGCGGCGCCATGGTGAGCGTGGGCTCGACCACGGCCGCCACGCGCTCGAGCATCGCCTCGTATTGCGGGTACCGCTCCGCATCGCGCTTGCTGAACTTCGCGATCTCGTTGCGGGTCATCTCCGCGTCCGGACCCATCATCAGCGAGCGCCCGTCCGGGAACGGCGTGAACGACGACGGGTTGCGCGGGAGCACTTCGTAGCCGTATGACGTGAGGTTCAGGTCGCGGACGATCGCCGTGTCGAAGAGGCTGTTGACGTACGACGCGGTCGAGACCTTGAAGCCGGGGAAGGTCTCCTCGGTGACGCAGGCGCCGCCGACGATGTGGCGCCGCTCGAGCATCAGCACGCGCAAACCGGCGCGGGCGAGGTAGCAGGCAGTCACGAGCCCGTTGTGCCCGGCACCGACCAAGATGGCGTCGTAATGCGTTGGGTTCTGGGCCATTGGACGCAGATCCTGCCACGCGCTCGCCTAGGCGGTCAGTGCGGCTGGCCGGCCGGTGCGACCCCTCTCTAGTCAGTACGCGAGCCCAAGATGCCGCCGATCACCGTCAGGTAGTCGAGCAGGCTGCGGTCGCTGAGGAAGCGGTCGCGCACTCGTTCTCGAGCGGCCCGACCCATCCGCCCGGCGCGCTGCGGGTCGGCGAGCAGATCGGTGATCGCCCGACCGAATGCCGCAAGATCGCACGCGTCGTCCAGGAGAATGCCACTCTCGCCGTCGACGATCTGCTCCTCGATGCCGCCCACCCTTGAGGCGACGACGGGTCGCCCCTTCCACATCGCCTCTGCAACCGTCAGCCCGAAGCCCTCGGCGAGGCTCTTCTGCCCGACGATGCGCGCGTGCCGTTGCAGCGCGTTGACCATGATCGCGTTCTCGTCGATGTCCTCCATCGGGAGGGTCGCGAGGTGGATGCGACGGCGCGCGTCGCTCGGGAGAAGCGCGCGCGCGGCGATCGAGTCGTTGAGCACCCGGACGCCTTCTGGATCGTCCGCGATCGCGTCGACAGAAGGGCCGGCGTAAACGAGATGGCAACCGGTCTCAGTCGGTACGTGCTCGGCGAAGCCGCGAATGACGCCGACCGGATCCTTCAGCGCGTCCCAGCGCGACACTTGCAGCACGATCGGAGTCCCCGCCCGCAGGGGCTCCTCCTCGACCAGCTCGGCCTTTCGTTCGACGCGGCCCAGTGTCCCGTCCTGGCGGCGAAACGTCACTGGCTCGGCGGAGCCACCGTCGGCGACAAGCCCGCATACACGGAGGACGGCCAATGCCGTCTCGGGCGTGAGGTCCTCGTTCTTCGGCGCGAACGCGTCGATGGTTGGAGGGATGATGGCGACGCGGGCGGGATCGAGCCCTTCCCAGACGAACGCGTCGCGCGAGAATATCCAGACGTCTGCGGCGCGAACGTACGGCCGCAGGAATGACCACGCCTCGCGCGCGAGGTCGTTCGGCTCGTCGATGCCGACATGACAGCGCCAGATAAGCGCTGCGGTGGCGGGTTCGAGCGCGGGCGCCATCCCAGCGGCCTGCGGGTCATGGAGGATGACAACGTCGCCTGGCCGGACACGTGGGCCGAACGCAGCTTCGTTCTGCGCCAGCGCGTCCTCGTAGATCCGCCGGGCCTGTTCGTCGAGGGCGCCTCCGTCGCCGTCGAACCCGTGCAGCTGGTTGTGAATGCGCTTAGTCACGTCGTAGAAAGCCGGGCTGCCGTCGATGACTACCCAGCGGGCATCGACACCCACGCCACGGGCGTAGCCGACAAGTGGGCGGAGCAGCTCGGCGACCCCACCGCCACGCGCCGTCGAGTTCACGTTCCAGACTGTGCGCCCGGCGAGCAGTTTCCGCGCTCGCTCGACTCCGGCGTTGGGACTCCTCGAAGCGCTCGGCCGAGAGAACGCCGCGCAGTTGCTCCACATTGCTGATCGGTACATCGATCTCTTGAGGCATGGCTGTCGGCCTCCACGGCCGTCGGCGGACTCTACGAGAACCGCCTCGTCCGCATACGCGTTCCGCCGTATTCCGCCGAAGGCGACCGGATCGCGTGCCGGCTTCGCCGGTGCGGCTTTTACCCCGCCTTTGAACCTGCTACTGGATCGTCGAGTACCGGTGGACTTGACATGTGACCGTTTGGTCACGTATTCTCGGAAACGTGGCCGCTGACGACGACGCTGTCTTCCGCGCACTTGCCGATCCCACGCGGCGCGAGTTGCTCGACCAGCTCTTCGAGCGTGACGGCCGAACGCTCACGGAGCTCGAGAGCGGCATGGAGATGACGCGCTTCGGCGTGATGAAGCATCTCCGCGTCCTGGAGGAGGCCAACCTCGTCGCGACCCGCAAGGACGGGCGAAAGAAGCTGCACTTCCTGAACCCCGTCCCAATCCGTCTGATCCACGATCGGTGGATCGACAAGTACACCGTGCACCGAGTGTCCGCACTCGCGGAGCTCAAGACGGAACTGGAGGAATCCGCATGACGACGATGACGGCGATGACGACACAGGTCTACAACGTGTTCATCAGAGCGACGCCCGAGCAGATCTGGGAGGCGATCACCAAGCCGGAGTTCACGGCGAAGTACTTCTACGCCTCGCGCGTCGAGCTCGCGAACGGGCGCCGCCGCGCGTACAGCCCGGACGGCGACCTCTGGGGTGATGAAGCGATCCTCGAGGAAGACCCGCCGCGCCGGCTCGTCCACGGCTGGCGGGCGCTGTACGACCCGGAGCTCGCCGAGGAGGCGACGAGCCGCGTGACGTGGGAGATCGAAGGCCAAGAAGACGGCGTGTCTAGGCTGACCGTGACGCACGACCAGCTCGAGGGCGCTCCGAAGACAGCGGAGAGCGTCGCCGGCGGCTGGATGTACGTCCTCAGCGGGCTAAAGACGCTGCTCGAGACGGGCAAGCCGCTCGCCTAGCCACGACATCACTCGCGGGGACGCTTTCGTGGCGTCTCCGCGAGTCCCCCGGTTAGCCCGCGTGCAAGGACGAGCGCTCGGTCGCGCCGCCTTCGGATTTCTGGGTGAAGCCAGTTTCCGACGCTCGCCAGTGTTGACACCCGCTGCCTTCCGAGCGCCAATGCCTGGACCCCGTTGCGACCGTCCTAGGGCAGAAGGCTGAGAAACCTATCGGACGACCTCGAACGCACGCATCATGTCGTTCTCCTCGTGCTCGAGGATGTGGCAGTGCCAGACGTACTGCGGGTTGTCGACGCCGGGCGGGAGCTCGATCGTGCCCTCGTCCGGCAACTCGAACCTCGCTCGGATGCGGGTCACCTCCCCGGGATTGGCTTGAACCGTGTCTTTGCGCCCGTTTTCGTTGGGATGGGCAGGTACTGCAGGCCCGGTGTAACTGATCGCCTGGGTCTCGGGGTCGTAGGCGGCGACGTCGAACGGCCGTCGATCAACGACCTCGAACGTCACGAGGTGCAGGTGGATCGGATGCGTGTCCGCCGTCGTGTTGAGGAGCAGCCAGTCCTCGACAGCGCCGGCCGCCGGCTTGGTCGTGACCTCGGGCATGTTCGTTCCCTCGTCGAGGTACGGTGCGTCCTCGACGTTCAGGTGGATTGGATTGCCCGTGAGTGGGTCGAGCGTCTCCGACAGGTGCTGCACGCGCGTGACCGACGGCGCCGGCAGGAAGGGCAAGGTCGGCGGCTGCAGGTTGGGTCCGGGGGTGGTTGAGTCGACGCCCTGGAGCGGCCGGTTGACGCGGATCTGCAAGAGCTGAGACAGCCCCGCCCGCCCGCCCGCTGGGTATGGCGCTCTGGCGTTGTTCGTGACGTTGAACGAACGGTCGCGCTTCCCCGCGAAATCGACGATCAGGTCGGCGCGCTCGCCCGGGGCAATCAACAACGCGTGCAGCGACACGGGCGCCCGCAACAGCCCACCCTCCGCACCGATCTGCGTGAAGGGCAATGCCTTGCCGCTCTTCTCGTCGGCGAACTGCATGTTGTAGAAGCGGGATTGCGACCCGTTGACGACCCGGAAGCGGTACCGGCGCGGCTCGATGTCGAGGAAGGGCCAGATCTTGGCGTTCACGACCGCGACATCGCCGAAGAACTCCGGCACCCACTCGGGGTGAAAGGCGGTCACGCCCTCCGTCGGGTAGAACATGCTGCCGTCGTCATTGAAGGTCTTGTCCTGGAGGACGAGCGGGATCTCGTAGGGACCGGCGGGAAGACCAAGCGGATTGTCGGCCTCGCCCGTGTCCTGGTTGTCGCGGATGAGGTAGGCGCCGGCGAGCCCCGCATAGACGTTCGTGCGCGTGTTCCCGACCGCGTGGTCGTGGTACCAGATCATGCTTGCGCGCTGCTCGTTGTAATAGGTGAACGTATTCGTTAGGTAGTGCGGGCCGGTTTCGCCGCCCTTCGTGAACCACTGCAGCGGTGTCCCGTCGAACTGCGGGTGATTCTCGCCGCCGTGCAGGTGCGTCACGATCGGGGCCGGCTCGCCGGGCAGAACGGCCCCGAAGATCGTCGGATCGTTGGGCAGGAACGCGTTGTCAAGATTGTTTCGCCACTCGATCGTCACTGAAGTCTCAACGGTGTCGTTCGGCCGCGAGGTCGCCAGGATCGTCGGTCCGAGGTAGGGCAAGCCCGCCTGCGGGCTATCGGACCAATAGCCCCAGGTTCTCGTCGCCGGGAGGTCGGGGTGGAATTTCCAGTCCGTCGACTCCCTGGCCGCAATCGTGAAGCTCTTGCCCCCGCCGCGGCCGTCCAGGACCGGGGGTATCGGCAAAGGCTCTCGCCACCTTCGCAGCCTTGGCGTCGTGCCCACCGCCGCCGAGGCGGCCAACGGAAATGACCCGCGGCCGACCATGAGCGCGGCACCGCCGATCGCTCCGCGCTGAAGGAGCTGCCGTCTCGTCAACATGACTCTCCCTCGGTTCTGCCGGGAACCCGGGGGCCGCACCGCTCGCCAGGCCGCCCGCGCCCGCCCGGCTGTCTAGTCCCTTGTCGCTTATATCGCTAGTTGCAGACATTGTCTACTGGCGCTCGACCGGTGGCCGCGCAGATTGCGAGTCGATCCGTGATCACCGAGCTCTCAGTGAGGAGGGCATGCGAGCAAGAGCAGCGGCTTCCGCGAATCCTCCAGCTCGAGATGTCCACAATAGAAGTGGCCGATTTGGAAGATCTTTGAAGCCCTCTGCCGACTCGAACCCCCTCGCACCGATGGAGGCCGTCTTCGACGCTAGGGTTGGAAATTGCTATGCGGCACAAGCGTTCTGCAAGCATCGTGCTCAGGCCACGGAACGTCGCTACTGCTGAACTGCGCGACACTACGCCGGTGCAACCGGAAACGCGCTTCGCCAAGAGCGGCAACGTCAATATCGCCTACCAGGTAGCCGGCGACGGTCCCCCCGACCTCGTCGCGGTCGATGTGATCTCACACATTGAGCTGGATTGGGACATTTCGTCCAAGGCTCGATTCTTCACCCGCCTCGCCTCCATCTGTCGCTTGTTCAGGGTCAACCAGCGTGGGACCGGCATGTCCGACCGGGACGTTGGCGTGCCCACGCTGGACACGCGCATGGACGACATCCGCGCCGTCCTCGATGCGGTCGGGTCGGGGCGGGCGGTGCTCTTCGGCCTCGGCGACGCCTCTCCGCTCTCCGTCTTGTTCGCGGCCACGTATCCCGAGCGGACCGCCGGGCTGATCTTGATGAATGCGTCGCCGCGTTTCGTCAGGAGCCCGAGCCTGCCTTGGCTTCCGACCCGAGAGGAGACGCAACGACGGGCCGACGAGTTTGAACGTCGCTGGGGGGATCCCGCCTACGCTCACGACGCCATCGCCATGGCCAACCCAAGCGCGCCCGAGGAAGAGCTCCAAAGCATTGCGCGTGCCTTTCGGCTCAGCGTCAGCCCCGGTGCGGCCGCCGCCTACATCCGGATGAACATCGACGTGGACGTGTGCGACGTACTTCCCCTGATTCGGGTCCCGACGCTGGTCATGCATCGGAAGGACGGGGGAGGTTGGGACATCCGCAGTGGGCGCTACCTGGCCGAGCACGTTCCAGGCGCCCGTTTCGTGGAGTTGCCTGGCGCGGACTTTTCCCCCTCGCTTGGCAAGCAGGAGCCGGTCTTCGCCGAGCTGGAGAGCTTTCTCTCCGACGTCGTCGCGGGCACGCATCCCGAGGTTGAACCCGACAGGGTGCTGGCCACTGTCCTGTTCTCGGACATCGTCGGCTCCAGCGAGAGGGCGGCAACGCTCGGCGACCGGGCCTGGCGAGAGCTCCTGCTGCGCCACCACGAGTTGGTCCGCCGTCAGCTGGTTCGCTTTCGCGGCCAGGAGGTGGACACGGCGGGCGACGGCTTCTTCGCCTCCTTCGACGGCCCGGCCAGGGCGATCCGCTGCGGCTGTGCCATCGCCGAGGCCATGCTGGAGCTGGGGCTCGAGGTACGGGTCGGTTTGCACACGGGCGAGTGCGAGCTCGTTGACGGAAAGGTGGCGGGCATCGCCGTGCACACGGGGGCCAGAGTCGCCGCCAACGCGCAGCCGGGCGAGGTGCTCGTTTCCTCGACCGTCAGAGACCTAGTCGCCGGCTCAGGGCTTACCTTCGAAGACCGCGGCTCGCACAAGCTCAAGGGCATTCCAGGCGAATGGCGACTCTACGCCGTCACAAAGAGCAGCTAGTTCTTACAGGCCCCTACTCCTGTGGGGAACAACTGCACGGTTTCTGCAAGCACCGGATGGTTTTGTTGCCTGTTGCGGGGAGCTCGAGATGACGACGGCGCTGGACGCGGACCTGTAGCTACCGGGCGAGCAGTCGGTCGACGAGCCCGGCGTCGAGCCTTGGAACGATCTCGTCGGCCTGGCCGAGACGCTCCCGCGGAGCAGTCCCGAGCACGGCCACGCAGCTCAGGCCCGCGGCTTTCGCAGCCGCGATCCCTGGAGGCGCGTCTTCGATCGCGACGGCGTCGGCTGCCTGCAACCGGAGCCGCCGGAGCGCGAGCAGGTAGCCCTCCGGATCAGGTTTGCCTCGCGTCACGTCCTCGGCCGAGATGATCACCTCGAAGACGTCGAGGTCCGCCGCCCGCAGCACCATGTCGATCTCGGAGCGCACGGCCCCCGACACGACGGCGAGCCGCGACCGTCCGGCCGCTCTGAGTACCGATTCTCGCACGTGGGGCGGGACGGTCGAGCCGTCTCCGGCGCGCTCCCGAAAGAGCTGGACACGGCGCTCCAGCACCTCGGCGGTCGCTGGATGCCCGGTTCCGAGCCAATGCTCCACGATCTCGGGGTCAGACCGGCCGGCCAGGACGTCGAAGTACTCCTGCTTGCTCAGCGGGCGTCCCTGCTCGGAGAACAGCTCGCGGAAGATCGCGCACTGGACGCCCTCGTCGTCGGAGAGCGTCCCGTTGAAGTCGAAGAGCAGCGCCGCCACGAGTCTAGGATCGCGCATGCGCGTCGAACAGGCGGTCGAGCAGCTCTGGCCCGGACAACACGTGGAGTTCGCGGCGCTCGGCGGAGGGATCACCAACCACAACTTCAAGGTCAACGTCGATGGCGAGGCGCTCGTTCTGCGGATCGGCGGCAAGGACACGGCCTTGCTCGGGATCGACCGGGAGCACGAGCACGAGGCCGCGCTCATGGCCGCGCGCCTCGGCATCGGCCCGGAAGTGGTTCGGTTCTCAGACGGTGTGCTCGTGACCCGTTTCGTCGAGGGCGAGGTCGGCCGTGCCGATACCGCGACGGTCGGAACCATGCTGAGGCGGCTGCACGCCGCGCCGGCGATCGCCGGGCGCTTCGACTCGTTTCGTGTCGTCGAGGCCTATGCGGCGGCCGCGTCCGGCCGCGGGCGCTCCCTGCCGGACGCCTTCGGCCGGGCGCACGAGCTCGCACGGCAGATCGAGGCCCTCCGCGCGGCGGCACCACGGGTCAGCTGCCACAACGACCTGCTCGCGGCCAACTTCATCGACGACGGCGATCGGGTTTGGGTCGTGGACTGGGAGTACGCGGGCATGGGCGACCCGTTCTTCGGACCTGGCCAATTTCGCGGTCAACAACGGCCTCGACGCTGAAGGCGAGGCCGCATTGCTCGAAGCGTACGGTTCGGCGGACATGCGGGCTTTGACGCTCATGCGCTTCATGTCCGATTTCCGCGAGGCCATGTGGGGAGTCGTCCAGCAGGCGATCTCGGAGCTCGACTTCGACTTCGTGGCCTACGCCGACGAGCACTTCGAGCGGCTGGGGCGCACCGCCTCCGAGGCTCGTTTCAAGGCGGCGCTCGCATGAGGGAGCGGGCACGCGCCGTTGTGATCGGAGGCGGCGTCCGGGGTTGCTCGGTCGCCTACTGGCTGGCACGCCTCGGCTGGGACGACGTGGTGCTTTGCGAGCGCGCGGACCTGACCAGCGGCTCGACCTTCCACTCGGCCGGGCTCGTCGGCCAGCTGCGCAGCTCGCTCTCGCTCACGCGCATGATGATGGCCTCGGTCGACCTCTACCGGACACTCGGAGAGGAGGTCGGCCTCGAGACCGGCTGGCACGAGGTCGGCTCTCTCCGCCTTGCCTCGTCCGAGGAGCGGATGGAGGAGTTGCACCGCCAGGCCGGCTGGGCCAAGACCTTCGGCCTGCCGCTCGACCTCGTCTCGGCCGAGGAAGCCCAGGGGCTCTTCCCGCCGATGTCCATCGACGGGGTGCTCGGCGCGGCGTATCTGCCCACCGACGGCTACATCGACCCGAGCCAGCTCACGATGGCGCTCGCGGAAGGTGCGCGGCGCCGCGGGGCGGAGATCGCGACCCAGACCCGAGTGACCGGTCTCGGAGTCGAGCGCGGGCGGATAGCGGGAGTCGAGACCGACAAGGGCTCGATCGAGACCGAGGTCGTCGTCAACGCGGGCGGCATGTTCGCCGCCGAGCTCGGGCGGCTCGCGGGAGTCAACGTGCCGGTGATCCCGATGGCCCACGAGTACCTGATCACGAAGCCGCACGGCGTGCCGCTCGAGGTGCCGACGATGCGCGACCCGTCCCTGCTCGTCTACTTCCGGGGCGAGTCGGGCGGCCTCGTGATGGGCGGGTACGAGCGCCACCCCGCGCCTTGGGGGCTGGACGGGATCCCGCCCGACTTCAACGGCAGGCTGCTCGCGGAGGACTGGGAGCGGTTCGAGGAACTGATGACGAACGCGCTCGTGCGGGTGCCCGAGCTCGGCGAGGCCGAGGTCATCCGACTCGTCAACGGCCCCGAGGCCTTCACTCCGGACGGCGAGTTCATCCTCGGCCCCACGGAGCTGCCCGGCTTCTGGGTCGCGTCCGGGTTCTGCGCGCATGGCCTGGCGGGCGCGGGCGGAATGGGGGAGCTCGTCGCGGAGTGGATCGTCGACGGGCTGCCGGGTTTCGACGTCTGGGAGATGGACTCGCGCCGTTTCGGCGCCCACTACGCAAGCCGCGACTACACCTTGGCGCGGACGCTCGAGATCTACTCGACCTACTACGACGTCAAGTACCCGGGTCATGAGCGGGAGGCCGGCCGGCCGCTCCGCCTCTCACCCGCCTACCCCCGCCTGGTCGAGCTCGGTGCTGCGTTCGGCGAGAAGTCGGGCTGGGAAAGGGCCAACTGGTTCGAGCCGAACGCCGCGGCCGGCGACGAGTCGCTTCGGCCTCGTGGCTGGGCGGGACGACTGTGGTCGCCCGCGATTGGAGCGGAGCACCGCGCGTGCCGTGAAAGCGCGGCACTCTTCGACGAGACGAGCTTCGCCAAGATCGACGTCTCTGGTGAGGGCGCGGCCGCCTTCCTCGAGCGGGTCTGCGACAACCGGGTTGCACGCGAGGTCGGTCAGATCACCTACACCTCGATGCTCAACGCGCGCGGCGGGATCGAGTGCGACTTCACGGTCACGCGGCTCGCAGAGGATCGCTTCCGCATCGTGACCGGCACGGCCTTCGGCCGCCACGATCTGGCCTGGATCCGCCAGCACGCGCCGGCTGACGGCTCCGTGCTGGTGGAGGACGTCACCTCGAAGCTCGCCTGCCTCGGTCTCTGGGGGCCGGCAGCTCGCGAGATCCTGCAGGCGGGGACGACCGACGAGCTCGCGTTTGGGTACATGCGCGCGCGCGAGCTCGCGGTCGGCCCGGTTCCGTGCCTGGCGCTCCGGGTGACCTACGTGGGCGAGCTCGGCTGGGAGCTCTATTGCCCGACGGAGTTCGGGCTCGCGCTCTGGGACACGCTCTGGGAGGCCGGGCGCGGCCAGGGGCTCGTCGCCGGCGGTTACAAGGCGATCGACTCGCTGCGCCTGGAGAAGGGCTACCGGGTGTGGGGCGCCGACATCACCCCGGACGACACGCCCTACGAGGCCGGGCTCGGCTTCGCGGTCAAGCTCGACAAGGACTTCATTC
>CAVYZH010000004.1:0-245620 GCA_963772975.1 uncultured Actinomycetes bacterium | reverse complement strand
CCGGGTTGGACTCGAACCAACAACCCTCCGGTTAACAGCCGGATGCTCTGCCAATTGAGCTACCGGGGAACGGTGCTCAGCGGGGCGGATTGTAGCCGGGGCTACGCGAGGTTGGCCGCGGTCGCCCGGATCTTCTCGAGCTGTTCCTGGAGCTCTTTCGTGCGCTCGAGGTCGGCGGTCGCGAGCTCGCGCCGCACCTCGCGCTCGCGCAGGCGCAGCAGCAGCTCCTTCGCCGTCTCCTCGTCGATCCCCTCGGTGGCCGCGCGAGCGTCGAGCTCGGCCAGCAGCGGAACGAGCTCCTCGTCCGGCTCGCCGGGCTCGAGCAGGTGCTCCCGAGCCCGGCGGTGCAGCTCGGCGTCGAAGTGGTCGGGCGAGAGCTCGGCCAGCAGCTCGCGCACCTGCGGGTGCGCGGCCACGCCCGCGAGCGCGTCGCGCTCGAGCCGGAAGCCCTTTTCGAGCAGCCGCGGGCTGATCTCCCCGGTCGCCCGGCCGCCGCGGCCCGGCGCGAAGCCGGCCTGCGTCTCCTTGGGCAGGTCGAGCCGGTCGACCGCCAAGCGCACCGCATCCTGGCGCTCGGGCGAGTCCTCGGGGAAACGTGACAGCACCTCCTTCACCCGAACGAACGCCTCCTGCCGGTCGGGCGAACGCTCGATCTCGAGCCGCACGCGGTAGGAGGGGTAGCTCTCGGCCCGGCCGAGCAGCTCGTCGAACTCGCCGGCGAGGTCGGCCGGGTCTCGCCCGGGCGGCAGCGTCACGACGCGGACGTCGAACCCCTGCGCCGCCGCAAGCTCCATCCCGCGCAACGTCGCCGCCTCGCCCGCCGCGTCGCCGTCGAAGCAGAGCCACGCCTTGTGCGTCAGACGCGAGAGCTCCTTCAGCTGCCGGTCGGTGAGCGCGGTGCCCATCGAGGCGACAACCGGCTCGAGCCCGGCCTGGTGCAGCGCGAGCACATCGGTGTTGCCCTCGACCACGACCGCGCGCTCCTGCTTGGCGATCTCCGCCCGCGCGCGGTCGAGCCCGTAGAGCAGGTCTCCCTTTCGGAAGAGCTCGCCCTCGGGCGAGTTGACGTACTTGGCGCGCAGGGGGTCGTCCTCGCGCAGCTTCCGCGCCTGGAACCCGCGCACACGCCCGCGTGCGTCGGCGAGCGGGAAGAGCAGGCGCCCGTTGAAGTAGTCGTTGGCGCGGCGGTTGACGAGGCCGGCCGCGCTCAGCTCCTGCGCGGTGAAGCCCTTCTCGCGCGCCTTCCGCGCGAGCGTCGCCCCGCCCGGTGCGAGCCCGAGCCGGTACGTGCGACAGACATCTTCGCCGAGGCCGCGGCTCTCGAGGTACGCGCGTGCCGCCTCGCCGCTCGGCGATTCCCAGAGGTAGCGCTCGTAGAACGCGGTCGCCTGCTCGAGCAGCGCCAGCAGCCGCTCCCGCCGTCCGCGCGCGGCGTCCTGCTCGGGCGAGGTCTCCTCGTACTCGAGCGTGACGCGGAAGCGCTCGGCCAGCCACTCGACCGCCTGCACGAAGTCGAGCTGCTCGGTCTCGCGCACGAACGTGATCACGTCCCCGCCCTTGCCGCAGCCGAAGCAGTAGAAGAACTTGTCGGCCGGATTGACCGAGAAGCTCGGCGTCTTCTCGTCGTGGAACGGGCAGAGCCCGGTCCAGCGCGCGCCCGAGCGGCGCAGCTGGGTGCGCGCCTGGACGACCTCGACCATGTCGGCCGCCTCGACCGTCTCGCGGACGGAGGTCTCCTTGATGCGAGCCATCAGAGGCTCTCGGCGTAGCTGAGCGCGAAGCGGTCGGTCATCCCTGCCACGTAGTCGATCACGTCGTCGACGGAATCGCCACGCTCGAGCAGGTGGTCGAAGATGCGCTGTACCGTGGCGCGCGCCCGTGCGTGCTCAGCTCGAGCCGACTCGCCGAGGTAGACCCGCTCGAACATGAACGAGCGCAGCGCGAGCATCGCCGCGCCGACCTCCTCGCTCTGGCGGATGTCGCCCTCGCGGGCTGAGGTCTCGACGAGGTCGTGCACGAGCGCGTCGATCCGCCGCGAGCCGGTCGGACCGAGCAGCTCGATCTCGGCGCTCGGCAGCTCGGCCGGGTCGAGCACGCCGGCGCGGACGGCGTCGTCGATGTCGTGGTTGATGTAGGCGACGCGGTCGACCAGGCGCACGATCCTGCCCTCGAGCGTGTCCGGCTCGTTTGGCCCGGTGTGGTTCAGGATCCCGTCGCGGACTTCCTGTGTGAGGTTGAGGCCGCGGCCGTCGCGTTCGAGCACGTCGACGATCCGGAGCGAGTGCTCGTTGTGGCGGAAGCGCCGGTCGAAGCGCTCGCGCAGCGCCTCGTCGAGCGCCTCTTCGCCGGCGTGCCCGAACGGCGTGTGCCCGAGGTCGTGGCCGAGCCCGATCGCTTCCACGAGGTCCTCGTTCAGCCGCAGCGCTCGCGCCACGCCTCGCGAGATCCCGGTGGTCTCGAGCGTGTGGGTCAAGCGAGTGCGGTAGTGATCGCCAGCGGGGTCGACGAAGACCTGCGTCTTGTGCATCAGCCGCCTGAACGCCTTGGTGTGGACGATCCGGTCGCGGTCGCGCTGGAACGGCGTCCGCAGCAGGCACGGCTCCTCTTCGCGCGCGCGCCCGCGCGTCTCGTACGAGCGCACCGCGAGCGGCGAGAGCCAGCGCTCCTCGTGCTCGCGAACGCCCGCCTCGAAGGCATCCGCAGCAGTCCGTCCGGCGAGCTCCGACATCGGCACCGATGCTAGCCCGTCAACCGGGCAGCGGAACAGCCGCCGGCCAGGCCACGCCCCCACCCTTCAATTGGGTGGGGTTCAAACCCGCCTCCCTCGTGGTCGACGCTATCGAGGATTGTGTGATGTGTCTGTGCCGGCTTTGCGCCGTGTCTGTGCCGGTTTGCCCACAGACGGCGGCAATGGTCGTCAGATGATGATCGGCACGGTGCCGCCGTCGGCGCTCCAGGCGGCGCCCGTCACGTAGGAGGCACGGTCCGAGCACAGGAACGCGATCACCGCGGCCATCTCCTCGGGCTCCGCGAGCCGGCCGAGCGGGCGCCCCCTGCCGACGGCCTCGAGCACCTCCGTGCGGCTCTTGCCGCTGCGCTTGGCCTGCTGGTCGGCAAGACCCCCGTCGCCGAGCCACGCCTCGGTCGCCGTCGGCCCGGGCGCGATCGCGTTGCATCGGATCCCGTCGCCCGCGTACAGATCGGCCACCAGCCGCGAGAGCGAGAGCACGGCAGCCTTGGTCACGCTGTAGTCGGGCATCCCGGTCGAGGGACGCTTGCCGGCCGTCGAGGAGACGTTCACGATCGCCCCGCCCCCGCGCTCCCTCATACCCGGCACCGCGGCCCTGATCGAGCGGACGTAGCTCATCACATTCAGCTGCCAGACCTCTTCCCACTGCTCGTCCGTGACGGTCAGGAAGTCACGCTGTTCCGCATAGCCGACGTTGTTCACAAGCACGGCGAGCTCGCCGGCCTCCGCGACCACACGTTCCGGCTCGCCCGGCTGCGCGAGATCGGCGCTGACGTGCCTCGCCTCGCCGACACCGGGCGCCCCGCCTCGACCGCACGTGGTCACGCGCGCGCCTTCGGCTGCGAGCAGCGCGGCGGTCGCCCGGCCGATCCCGCCGGTCGAGCCGGTCACTAGGCACCCACGTCCTGTCAGGCCGAGGTCCAAGGGCGGCTAGTCTAGTGCGGCCGTGACGACGATCCTGCTGGCCCGCCACGGCGAGACCGACTGGAACCGCGAGGGCCGCTTTCAGGGGCATGCCGACCCGCCGCTGAACGAAACCGGACGCGCGCAGGCGGCCGAGCTAGCCGCCGAGCTCAAGGGCGTGGAGCTCGCGGCGGTCTACTCGAGCCCGCTGCGACGCGCCCTTGAAACGGCGGAGGTGGTCGCGGCCGAGCACGGGCTCGAGCCCGTCGCCGTCGACGCCCTCCGCGAGGTCGACGTCGGCTCCTGGCAGGGACTGACACGTGCGGAGATCGAAGCGCGGTTCCCCGAGCAGTTCGCTCGTTGGCTCGACTACGACCAGGGCTGGGAGGACGGCGAGAGCTACGAAGGGATGGGGCGGCGCGCCATCGCGGTGCTGCTCGAGCTCGCCGCCGCTCATGAGGGTGAGCGCATCCTGGCGGTCACACACGGCGGGCCGATTCGGGCAGCCTTCGCCTTCGCCGACGGGGCATCGCATGCCGACGCTCGCCGGCTCGGGCCGAGGATCGGCAACGTCTTCCTCGCCGAATTCGCGGTCGAGGGCGAGGCGCTGCGGCGACTAGACTGAGCCGCGAGCCTTGGAGGACTACACCAACTAGTCCAAGCTTCGCCTAGCTAAGCGGGTTTGCGAGCCCGTAGCTGAGCGCTCGAGACCACACCGAGACCACACCAGGGCGACGAAAAAGGCCGCCGTAGACGCCAGATCTCTGGCCCAAGCGCTGCTTAGTAGATCGTCGGCAGTTCGTTGACCTTCGTCAGAGCTTCCTCCAGCGTCGCGACTTGGTAGATCTCAACGGTGTTCCACTGGCCTAGCCGTGACTGGAACGCAAACTCGCGCACCGAAGCCATGTCGTCCGCCTCCACGGCTGCGAAGACCATGTGGTTGTTCATCGGCACATACGTCGCCGAGAGCTTGACGCCCAACTTCTCGGCCAATGCGGGTATCTCGCTGGCACCCTCCTGGGAGAGTTTCCGAACCGTCTCGTTGGCGGACGGGCACAGATCGGGCGGGTGCTGACCGGCGATGAGGTATTGGGGCACGGAATCCTCCTTTCCGAAGAGGCCCGACCCTACCACCCTGGATTTCGCATCACGCCTCTAGTCGACCGTCGCGCAGAAGAGGCAGGAACTTCTCCGCCGCGACCTCGTCGGGCGGCATCACATGCGAGTAGACGTCCAGGCTCATCGAGGCGCGCGCATGGCCGGCCCGCTCGGCGAGCTCCCGCGCCGGTACGCCGGCCTGATGCCAGATCGTGATCCGCCTATGCCTCAGCGAGTGCGGGCAGTAGTGCGGCACCTTCGCGTTCCGGCAGGCCCGGCTCATCGCCTGGTAGGCGCTCGCCTCGGTGATCCCGCCGAACACGCGCCGCTCCGGGACGCGATCCTCGAGCGGGCAGGTCGCCTCGATCGTCTTGATCAGCCACTCGGGCAGGTAGACCCAACGCGCCTGGTCGCGCTTTGTCGCTGAGCGCGGCAGGCGTAAGCGCAGGTTGGCCGCGTCGACGTCCGCCCAACGCAGCGCCACGGCCTCGCCGAGTCGGAGCCCGCCCTGCTCGATCGTCACGAACAGCAGCCGCCAGCGCTCGCCCAGCGCCTCGACGATCGCGACGAACTGCTCGGCCGAGGGCGGCTGCGGTTCCTCGCGTACCTGCTTCGGCTTCTTGACGCGGGGATCACGGGCGACGTTCGGCTCGATCCCGATGAAGTCGATCAACATCCGCAGCGAGAGCAGGTAGAGCGCGATCGTCCCGGGCTTGTAGCTCGCCGTCAGCTCGGCCACCCAGGCTCGCGACCTCGTCGGCCGTGATCGTGGCCGGGTCGCGGTCGCCGAAGGTCGCGCAGGCCTTCTTCAACGCGCTGATGTAGTTCTTCTTCGTGTTCGTCGTCGACGTCGATCCGCGACTCGATGAAGCGGTCGCGCCAGCGCGAGAGCGTCAGCGTCGGGACCGGCGCGGCGGTCATCGCCCGGAGCAGGTCGCGCGGGTTTCGACCGTTGGCGATCTCGCCGGCGATCAGGTCGCGGCGAGCCTTCGCCTCGCTTCATCGTCTTGAAGCTGCCAGCGTGCTCGACCGGGTAGGCGCGACCGCCGAGGCGGAAGCGAACGACGTAGCGCGGGCCGGAGCGGGTCTTGCGCGTGGTGATCGTCAGGCTAGGCATCAGCCCTCCTATGGGGTTGCTCGACGAGCACTACGCTACCACCGCCGGGGCGGTGGGTTGCTCGACACTTCCCTCCCGTCCCGGCACTTTCATGCCGGCACCTCGTCCTTCTCGAACGTCGCTCGCATCGAGGTAGCGGTGCACGTCGGCGCGGCGCACGTAGATCTTCCGCAGCCCCTCGATCGAGACGACCGGCAGCCGGCGCATGATCGCCTCGGCCGCCGCGCGGGTGACGCCGAGCTCGGCGGCCAGGTGCTTCGCGTCGAGCAGTTCGGGTAGCGCCTCGGTCACGCCGCCATCCCCCCGCCGGCGCGACGGGCCTCGGCCGCCGTCATCGCCAGTTCGAGCAGTTCGCGCAGCGGTCTTGTCAGTTCCGTGTCGGCGTCGAACTCCTCAGCGAGGTAAAGCAGGCTCACGAGCAGATCCCGCTCGTGCGGGCATCAGGGCGACCGCGAGTGCCTTCGGCTCGCCGCTCATACCTCTCCTCTCTCATGCGCCCGCCGGATTTCGTCGAGTGAAGCGGTGCCGAGATCGAGCCCGTCGACCTCGAGCAGCCCCCTTTTTGGACTTCTCAACCGCCACAACCGCCACATCCCTTTGTTCATGCCGGTTTGCGCCGTTTTCCACAACCGCCACAACGGGCTTTTGTGGCGGTACGATTTCGGCCGTTTTTTGGCTCTGTGAGCCGGTTGTGGCGGTTGTGGCGGTTGAAATGTCCGAAATAGGGAGGTAGCGGCTCCAGGCATCCTCAAACTGGACCCGCTCATAGCCCTTCGGTGTCTTCCCGTCGGGGAGGCGGATGCTCTTGGCGCGGATGCCGTACGGCCTCAACTTCCGGCCGAGATCGCGGGTCTTGATCCCGTCACTCTCGCTCCAACCGCCCCAGGGCGATTCCTCGAGCGCGTTGAGCGCGCCGGCGAGATCGTGGCAGCTGATCTTCTCGGCGGCGAAGACCTCCCTGATGTCGGTCAGCAACTTCACGCCGAGAGAGGCTTCGTCGGCGCGGCGCTCGCCTGCGCCGAGGGTGCGGGCGGCGTCTCGGGCAGCCTCGGGCCAGCGACCGCCGGCCAAGTCGGCAATCCGGAAGAGGACGCGCCAGATCTCGTTGCGGCGGGCGTCGAGCTCCGGAAGCTTCTCGGGCTTCAGGCGAGGATCACGCAGGTCGGCCTCGGCCCTCTCGGCCCACTCCTGCAGGTGCTCGCGCAGCGAAGCAGCTTCCTGCTCGATCTCCTCGGGGTCGAAGTCTTCGTAGAGGTCGTCCGGGCGAGGCGGCTTCATCGAGATGGTGATGCTGCGGTGGGCGAGCGTGCCGGGAAGCTCCTTCAGGCCGGCGAGCCCCTTCGGGCAGAAGATGTTGAAGCGCTGGAGCTCGGTGAAGTTCCGACCACCACAGCGGATCGCCTGCTTGCCCTTGCGGTAGCCGCTGTTCAGGAGCTTGCGATGATCCTCCGCTACATCGGAGCTCTTCTTGCCGAAAACGCCGTCGACCTCATCGAGCAGCACGGTGGGCGAGTCCGCCTCGATCAGGCGGAAGAGCGCAGCACCAGAGATGTCGTCGATCGAGATCGCCCTCGCACACAGTTCGGCAAGCACCTCGAGCGCGGTCGTCTTGCCGGAGCCGGGATCGGGCGAGCAGAAATAGATGTAGGGCGTTGCTCGGGCCGTCTCGTAGACGAAGGTGTGCGCGATCCAGAGAGCGACGGCGTCGGCCTCGTGCGCGTCGACGACGACGTGGCGGCAGAAGAACTCGCGCAGGCAGTCGAGCGGCACCTGGCCGTAGACCATCTCCGGCGCTCCGTTCACGCCGCCTCTTCCTCGACGTCGAGCGTCAGCTGCTCGTCCTCGGTGGCGATCCCCTGCTTGTCGAAAGCGCCGAGGCAGTCCTCACACAGCGGCTCATCCGGCCAGCCGAGAATCGTCCCGCAGTCCGGATCAGAGCAGGGGATATCGCGCAGCAGCTCGCCGTTCACGCTGCCGCTCTCGGTTGTGCGAGCCGCCCTAGTGGCGGCGCGGGTGGGTCAGGGTCGCCGCGAGAGGTGCGTGTGCGCGCTGTTCGCCGCGAACTCGGCCGATGCCTGCGCGTCGGTCCTCGCCGCGCCTGCGCGCACCGCGGCGGGCGTCTGACGAAATGCTCTGAGGATCGTCTCGGAGCCAAGAAGCGTCTGAACCGACGATCGCCCCATCGACTATCGGCCCACATGGCCGCAAGCGAGCGCGCCATCCAGCCCTCGTCGTCGTGGGTCGTCTCCACTGCCGGCGCGGCCTCGAGCTCGATGACGAAGGGTCCGCCAGGAGTAGCGACGCGAACGTCGGGGAGCTCGTGCTCGGGGCTCAGCAGATGAGGCATGTCGTCGGTGTCATGAGATTCGCGACGCTCAAGGTAACTGGTGCTGCGGACGACATGGCCCAACGAGAGACGGCGGCCGAGGCCGCCGTCTTGCGAATCTCGTCCCGACCAACCCAGCCGGGCATCACCTACGACGGGACCAACCTTAGCGACGAGTCCGGAGGTCGCTCTTCCCTTATCAACCGATGCGTCTGGTATAACGATTGCTAATGAACGGCACGGGCGAGAAGACGATCATCAGCGCGCAGATGCCGACCATCGTGCGCGACCGACTGGCCCACCTGGCCGCCACGAACGAGCGCAGCCTCTCCGGTGAGGTACGGCGCGCGGTCGATACGTATTTGCGCCTGAACGACGCGGACTTCTCCCGGGGCACCCTCCGCCCCTTCGTTGACGCCGACGCAGGCCGCGGGAGCGGGGTTGCCCCCGCGGCCGGTCGTCGGGAGGCCTGATGTGGGTCGCGATCGAGTCGTGGCTCGACGATGACGGCGACTGGATCGTGGCAGGCAAGACCGTCGTCTCCGAGCGGGCCGATTGCTTCCGCAAGCATCCCGGCCGTTTCAAGCGATTCACCCGAGACTTCGGCCGATCGACGGACTTCGGCGCGCAGGGCGAGCTGGTGCGCCTCGGTGAGCTGACCCACTTCGTCGGGGCCTCGGTCGCGCTCTCCCATGGCCGTCGTCGCCGCGCTGCTTCCGTGACGGTCGGGCGGCCGGCCTGGCAACTACAACGCGAGCCCTGGAGGTTGACCTGAAGATGCCGCTCAAGACCAAGAAGGGAAACCCGTTCAGAGACGCCGAGATCGTCACCTGCGTGGAGACGTTCCTCGGGCAAGAGGTGACCATCCGCGCAGGGCAGAAGCTCCGCGGCGATGACCCGATCGTCGAGCGGTACTGGGGTGTTTTCAGAGAGGGTGACCTGCAAGAGCACGAGCTCGCGAAGATCGCGGCCGACCGGATTCCCCTCGACCCGCCAACGCACGAGCCGCACGTCTACATCCCGCCGAGCATTCCGCCGCATCGCCTGGTAGTCGCGCTCGCTGACACGTTCACGCCGATCCCGTTCGCGCCGGACTCAGCGGGGGCGAAGGAAAAGGGGTCGATCCCACCGGCACCGTTCGGGACGGGGATCAAGAAAGGCCGCGCCTACGACGTCGGCGACCCCATCGTGAGGGCGAGGCCGAACCTGTTCGAGTTTCCTCGTCGTGACGTCACGCTTGCCGACGTCGAGCGGTTGACGGCCGAGGACGCGATTGAGGAGGTGAAGAATGGCTAAGCCGTGCCTCGACTGCGGCGCGACAGGAAGGCGAGTCGGGGTGAGGCGTTCAGGCGGGCCGGCCCTTCGCTCTCGGTCGTTCCGAGGGGAGAGGCGGAAACGACTACCCCGACCCGCTCACTCAGTCCTACAGCGCCTGCCGGGCAGCGCCATCGGTAGTAACCTACCGCGCCGTTCTAGGGTGATCGCGCTGCGCCACCGCGGCCCCGAGCCACTCCGCTGTGTTGAAGCCCTCGCCGGCCGCGAAGCTGCGGGCAGTGCATTGAAGTGCTCCGGATAATGGTGCGGCCAAGGCTGTGCGCCAGTAGGACTCTGCGCACTCGGGCGCCTGCTGTCCGGGGTCTAGAGACGCGGCACCCCTCGCCTTGGCCGCACTCTTGGCGTCAAGGTAGCCGGTGCGGTGAGGCTCAGGGAGGTCGCCGCTACGGTTTCGAGTGGGGCCGGGGTCAGTGCCCGTGGGTAGCCGCAGCCCCCAGGTGCGCGCCCCGGCCCCACTCGCGCGTAATGGCTCCCGCCGCATCGGAGCCATACAGCAGGGAACTTTTCTTCACCGTCGGATGGTTGTCCATGGGCCACTCGGCCTAAGAAGATGAGCCAGACGGCCCATGGACAGAGGAACGCCCAGTCTGGGACTCTCCTCTTGACGAGTGGGGCCGATGCGGCGGCGCACGGGCCGGGGGGCACGGCGCCAACAGGTCTTCAGTTCTGGCCAGCGGTCTGTCTGGCTAGGCCCCACTTCTCACTCCCCGGAGTGCCGCTGACGATCGCCGAGGCATCACCAGAAGCACGGCTTGTCGACGATCGCTGGGTCGCAGCGTGACGGTGGTGAGCACACAGCGGCGCATTCGCAACAGTGCGCGGTGGCAGAAGGTAAGAGCGACGGCGCGACGGCGCGACGGCGGCCGGTGCGTAGCCTGCGGTTCAAGCTGGAAGCTCGAGGCTCACCACGTTGTCCCGATGAGTCGTGGTGGCGATCCATTCGCCTTGGCGAACGTCGTCACGTTGTGCGGTCGTTGTCACCATGCGCGACACCCCGGGGGGCCGGGGGCGGCGTCAGATCCAGCTCTCACACCCCGTCGTAGGTTCTCGCGAAGCACACTCACGTGAGTACCTCCTCACTCGCGCCGCGGCCTCGTTTCTCGCGCAGTACGCTCAAGAACGTTTAGTCGGAGGATGGGAGGCCGCTAAATGGCTGACGAACTCCCCACTGGCCGCTGGCCCATCCAGTGATGCACCGTGAACGAGTCGGGAAAGTCTTCGTGGCGACGATGGGGCTCGTCCCACGTGTAGGGATAGAAGACCTCCGGCTCCAGAATGCGCACGTCCGGATGATCCTTCACGAGAAGCGTCAAGAAGTACGGACCTGTGGCATCCGCCGAGTTGGCGCCGAGGCCGACTGTGTTTCGGGCCTCCTCGGCGGCATCTACGAAGAGCGGGTGGCCCACAGTCGCGGCGAGTACGGCAGTTCCTACGCGACCCGGTTTCTCGTAACCGAGCACCGCCCGCTCGCCTTCGAGCAGCGGCTCGATCGACCGCATGCATTCGACGTCGGTGTCCACATAGACCCCACCGAAGCGACGGAGGATCTCGAATCGAACGAGGTCTGAGAGCTCGGCGTAGTGCCGGGCTCTCGCAACCGCTTCGGGAGGAACGAGTTTCCGTACGTGCCGATCGCGCCAGAGACGCAACCTCCACGTGGGATGGTGCCGCCGCCACGTCTCGCCGTAACGAACCATCTCTTCCGACATCGGGCTGTGCCCGAGCCAGATCCGGTGGATGACACGCGGAATTTCGGTGGGCGTTTCGCGGCTGCGCAGGCGGGAGATGAGACCTCGTCTGGGTCCGGGCAAGTGACTCTTCCCAACCTCGGTGGACTTCGGCACCGCGCGCTCAGGCTGAGGCTCGGCCACAGTGACTCGAATGCGGCAGGGAGAGTCGAACCAACGAACATGCTCATGGACGAGGTCGACCTCGAGGAGAAAGGCGCCTTCTACGGCCGGTGCCTCAACTGCGACCGGCACCACAACGCTCTCGCCCGGGCCTATCGTGCAGGGGAGGCTCGTGCGGTGACCTTCGGGCTCGAGCACCGCCTCGTTGAGATCTAGCCAGCGATACGCGCAGCGAATCTCCGGGCCTGCGTGAACGTCCCACGACCAGGTCTCCGAGGCCCGGTTCGTTACCCGAAAGTGAATTCCGCGCACCTCGCCGGTCGTCATCCGCGGCTCGGGCTCGAGCGGCTCCAGCTTCACCGCGTATGCGTCGGCCGCGACGATCCGTCCTGCCCAGTAGCGGTCGGTCTCCGCGGGCGGCGTGACCGGGATGTCCGCCAGCGGAGTCCGAGACGCCGCTTCTGCGGCGAGGACAGCCCCGATCGCGGCTCCGTCCTCGGGAGGTACCTGAGCGGGCTTGCGGTGCGCATACAACTCTGGCAAGTAAAAACGCCGGTTGAGCGACCCACCCCCGGGTGCCTCCAAACCGGGGCGCATCACCTCGTACCTGATTCCTTTCGAACGGCGGGTCCGGACGTCGTCGAGCAGGCATGCGAGGTGGTAGAGCGGCTCTTCAACGTAAGCCGCGGGCAGCGATAGCTCAGGACCCGTGTGCGGGAGACCGCGGAACCTAAGCGTGCCGTCATTGCGGACGAGCCGGCACTGGTAGTCCGGCGACCAAGGGGTCTCTTCGAGCCAATGCTCCGAATCGGGATAGAGCCAGCGCCGTGGGAACCAGTACTGCTGGGCGCGCCGCTCCCTCGTCAATTCAGGCAGCCGCCTCAGCAGGGCCGGACTGGGGACCTCGTCTCCATCGATGCGGAAGATCCATTCGCAGGAACACTGCGCGTGCAGCCACGCGTTGTGCCGCTCGGCCTGCTTGACAGCGACGCGAAGAACCCGGTCGGCGAAGGTCGCGTACTGCTCAAGCCGATCGTGATCGGCGCGCGAATCAGCGGCAACCACGATCTCGTCCGCTATCGGCCGAAGCGACCCGAGAATCGCCGCCACGCGCGGGCCTGCATCACCCGTCAAGCAACACACCGACAACGACACCTTCGAGAAGACTAGGACAGGTAGCGAGAGTCGCGTCCTGCCGGGTGCCGGCTACGGGGAGGCGGCACAGACGCTCAAGGCCATAGCCGAAACGGCCACTAGGCGGCGGCGGGAGCCCGGCGTAGCCTGAGCTCGGGCCGGGTCGCGTTGCAGCGCCCGGGCGTTCGGCTCGCCGCCCGGCCCCTTGCGGTGTGGAGAAGCCGCCGGAGCCCCCACGCACGTTCACGATCGTCGACGAGCACGGGGTCGAGCACGAGGTCTACGCGCCGCCGGGACGGATCAAGCTGCGAGCCTAGGACGAGCGATTCTCCACCTCGGCGAGTGCTTTCCGCAGGTACCAGCCCCACATGCGTCTGCCCCCGAGATGGTTGATCGCGGAGGCGATCCGGCCCTTGGCACTGCGTCGGAACTCGCGCCTCAGTCGCATCTCGACGGTGCTGCCCCCACCGCTCGGCGAAATCTTGAGCTCCCAGGTACTGCCGGGCGCGAGCACATTGGAGTCGATCACGGTCTGGCGGATCGATCCGGGCTCCCACTCGTAGCGGCTCCGCTCCCAGACGCGTCCAAAGGGCGGCCGGAAGCCCTCGGTTACCTCGGCGAAGTCTGCTCCCTGAGCATGCACTTGGAAGTACCGAGGCTTTGAATTCGACCACACCTTGACGCGCTCCTCGGAGAGGTCCATGGCAATAGCGAGTACCTGCTCTGGGGACGCCGACGTGCCCTCGGATACCGTGATGTCCAACATCCGGGCGATCGTACTCAAACAGGAAATCCGTTCCTTCACGCCCGCCCGGCCGCCTGATACTAAGGGCGTGTTCCCTCGTCGCCGAACTCCCGCTCAGCACACTCAGGGCAGTAGAAAAAGACCTCGGCCGGCTCGTCGAGATCGTCGCCGCCCAGGTAGGCGCACCAGCGCTCCTCGTCGGCCGGTAGTCACGGCCGGCCGCACTCGCTGCACTCGGGGATCAGCGCGACGCGCTCGGCGCTCACGACGGGAAGACTACGCCGGGCGCTCGAACTCGAACAGCTCGCCCAGGCCGACTACGTGCTCGATCGCCCGGTCGAGGCGGACGGGCTGCGGCTGCGCTGCGTTGCCATGAATGGCGACCTGGGCGAGACCACACCGAGACCACACGGGCAGCGCATTTAGCGACCTCCACGGCAAGGACGGCATTGGAGGAATGCGGCATTCGGCTACGCTCCGAGGCATCGAGGACTACACCAACAAGTACAAGGGCGAACAGGTCGAGGTCGCGCTCTTCGGCGGCGACTATCAGGACGGCGTGCTCACCGCCTACTGCCTCCTCGACGACGTCGCCCATCTCGAGCTGAACGGGCACATCCTGATTCCCCTGCAGAACATCGCTTCGCTCCACTGCTCCAGCCGCTGCGACGCGCCCGAGCCGGACTGGCCGCCGCGCGGGCTGGAAGAGGACGAGCAGCCGGACGACGGCTGAGCCGTGCCCTGGCGGCTCGCTGCGGTCTGGAACGTCTGCAAGGCCTGGCTGCTGGTGGCCGGCGGCTGCGCGGCTGTCGGCGCGATCGGCTGGCCGATCGGCGGTTTCCGTCTCACCTCGCTGCTCGTCTTCTTCGCCCTGCTGGTGGCCGGCGCGGCGTACTGGTACGGCGACCGAGTGGTGCTCGGGATGGTCGGTGCGCGCGAGCTCCCGCTCGGCGAGGCGCCCGCGCTGCACGCGAGCGTGGCCGCGCTGGCCGGGATCGCGGGGCTCCCGAAGCCACGCCTCTACCTGCTTCCCGACGGCTTTCCGCGAGCGCTCGCCGCCGGCCGAGGCCCGCGTGGCGGCGCGATCGCGGTCAGCAGCGGTCTGCTCGCCGCCGCCCCGCCGGCTGAGCTCGAGGGAGTGCTGGCACACGAGCTGGCGCACATCCGCAACCGCGACGTGCTCGTGCAGACGGCGGCGGTCGTCGTCGCAGCGGCCCTGATCGAGACGAGCCGAGTCGGCGGGTGGCTGCAGCGAACGCTCCTGTTCATGCTCGGACCGCTCGCCGCGGCGATCGTCCACCTGCTGCTCTCGCCCAAGCGCGAGTTCGCCGCCGACAGTGCCGCGGCCGGCCTCTGCGGCTCGCCGCACGGGCTGGCGGACGCGCTCATCCGGCTCGAGCAGGCCGCGGAGCTGGTCGAGTTCCGTGCGAGCCCGGCGACGGAGCCCCTCTACACGATCAACCCGTTTGCCGAGGAAGGTCTCGCCGGCCTCTTCGTGACGCATCCCCCGGTCGGCGAGCGCGTCCGCCGGCTGCGAGCGCTCGACCCCGACTGGCTGGACAAGCTACGCGCGGCCTAGAACGACGAAGAGCCGCTCGGGGCGGCTCTTCGTGAACGAACTAGTCGGCGGCGACCTACTCTCCCGGGAGGTTGCCCTCCGAGTACCATCGGCGCGAGCGGGCTTAACTTCTCTGTTCGGAATGGGAAGAGGTGTACCCCCGCCGCTATCACCGCCGAAACTGTCAAGAGCGCGCGTAAAGCACACCCTCAAAACTCCATAGCAGCGACAACGAGTTCAAAATCAAGACCTCGGGCAATTAGTACGGGTCCGCTGAACGCATTGCTGCGCTTGCACGTCCCGCCTATCAACGTGGTGGTCTCCCACGGCCCTTACTCCCTCGAAGGGGATGGGAAGCCTCATCTCGAGGTGGGCTTCCCGCTTAGATGCTTTCAGCGGTTATCCCATCCAGACGTGGCTAATCAGCAGCGCCGTTGGCACGACGACTGATACACCAGAGGTCTGTTCGTCCCGGTCCTCTCGTACTGAGGACGACTCCTCTCAAGCTTCCAGCGCCCATGGTGGATAGGGACCGAACTGTCTCACGACGTTCTGAACCCAGCTCGCGTAACGCTTTAATGGGCGAACAGCCCAACCCTTGGGACCTACTCCAGCCCCAGGATGCGCCGAGCCGACATCGAGGTGCCAAACCCTTCCGTCGATGTGGACTCTTGGGAAGGATAAGCCTGTTATCCCCGGAGTACCTTTTATCCGTTGAGCGACGGCAATTCCACTCTCTACCGTCGGATCACTAAGGCCTGCTTTCGCACCTGCTCGACTTGTAGGTCTCGCAGTCAAGCTCCCTTATGCCTTTGCACTCTACGCACGATTTCCAACCGTGCTGAGGGAACCTTTGCGCGCCTCCGTTACAGTTTAGGAGGCGACCGCCCCAGTCAAACTACCCACCAGATGCTGTTCCCGAGCCGGATCACGGCCTCGGGTTAGAAGACCAAAACGCGAAGGGTGGTATCCCAAGGGTGACTCCGCGAAGGCTAGCGCCTCCGGTTCAAAGTCTCCCACCTATCCTGGACAACACGCCCCGAACTCCAACATCTAGCTGTAGTAAAGGTTCACGGGGTCTTTCCGTCCAACCACGGGTACTCGGCATCTTCACCGAGACTACAGTTTCACCGGATCCCTCGTTGAGACAGCGCCCAAGTCGTTACGCCATTCGTGCAGGTCGGAACTTACCCGACAAGGAATTTCGCTACCTTAGGACGGTTATAGTTACCGCCGCCGTTTACCGGGGCTTGGCTTCAAGGCTTCGCCCGAAGGCTAACCTCTCCGCGTGACCTTCCGGCACCGGGCAGGCGTCAGCCCCTATACGTCGTCTTACGACTTCGCAGAGACCTGTGTTTTTGGTAAACAGTCGCTTGGGCCGTTTCACTGCGGCCCCCTCGAGCTCAGCCCGTAAAGGGCTTTCACTCTACCGGGGCGCCCCTTCTCCCGAAGTTACGGGGCCATTTTGCCGAGTTCCTTAACGAGGGTTCTTCCGATCGCCTTGGTATTCTCTACCTGCCCACCTGTGTCGGTTTTGGTACGGGCACGCCCCACCTCCCTAGACGCTTTTCTAGGAGGCATGGCTTAAGGAACTTCGGCCCTATCGGGCCTCGACATCCCGTCTCAGGTTTATGACCGGCGGATTTCCCTACCGGTCGCCCTACGCGGTTATCCCAGGTCGACCATCGCCTGGGTTTCCTTAGCCTACCCCGTCCCGCCATCGGTGATAGCGGTGGGTACGTGGTACAGGAATATCAACCTGTTGGCCATCGCCTACGCCTTTCGGCCTCGGCTTAGGTCCCGACTAACCCTGAGCAGATTAGCTTTACTCAGGAACCCTTGGGCATTCGGCGGACGAGTTTCTCACTCGTCTTTCGTTACTCGTGCCAGCATTCTCACTTCCCATGCCTCCACGGCTGGCTTACGCCGCCGCTTCGCCGGCATGGGAACGCTCCCCTACCACTCCGCATAAGCGAAGTCCGTGGCTTCGGTTCCTGACTTGAGCCCCGTTACATTATCCGCGCCCGACCACTTGACCAGTGAGCTGTTACGCACTCTTTGAATGGTGGCTGCTTCTAAGCCAACATCCTGGTTGTCTCAGCAATCAGACATCGTTTACCACTTAGTCAGGAATTAGGGACCTTAGCCGACGGTCTGGGCTGTTTCCCTTTCGAGCCTGAAGCTTATCCCCCAGACTCTGACTGCCACGCTCTGGAATTCCAGCATTCGGAGTTTGCCCGAGTTCAGTAAGCTGGTAGGCCCCCTAGCCCGAACAGTGCTCTACAACTGAAATTGAACGCGTGACGCTATACCTAAATATATTTCGGGGAGAACCAGATATCTCTGAGTTTGATTAGCCTTTCACTCCGACCCACAGGTCATCCGCTCGGTTTTCAACCCAAGTCGGTTCGGTCCTCCACGGGGTCTTACCCCCGCTTCAACCTGCCCATGGGTAGATCACTCAGTTTCGGGTCTACCTCCAACGACTAAATCGCCCTATTCAGACTCGCTTTCGCTACGGCTCCGTTTCCTTAACCTTGCCGTTGAAGAGTAACTCGCTGGCTCGTTATGCAAAAAGCACGCCGTCACAGCACAAGGCTGCTCCGACCGCTTGTAGGCACACGGTTTCAGGTGCTATTTCACTCCCCTTCCGGGGTACTTTTCACCTTTCCCTCACGGTACTAGTTCACTATCGGTCGCCAAGGAGTACTTAGCCTTACGGGGTGGTCCCCGCAAATTCCGACCGGGTTTCCCGTGCCCGGCCGTACTCAGGTGCCCGCTAAGGAAGGTCACGTCGTTTTCGCCTACGGGACTATTGCCCTCTGTGGTGCGACGTTCCAGTCGCTTCGACTAACGCATGACTTTGTAACTTCCCGACCCGCCGGCAGGCGGATCGAAGCAGGTCCTACAACCCCTAC
The DNA here is from genome assembly GCA_963772975.1 of uncultured Actinomycetes bacterium. Lineage (GTDB taxonomy): Bacteria > Actinomycetota > Thermoleophilia > Gaiellales > Gaiellaceae > AC-32. Next base: position 227,887 of record CAVYZH010000004.1, on the reverse strand, counting down.
GTGACAACAGCTGCCGCTTTGGCATCACGCAGGTTTGGGCTCTTCCCTTTTCGCTCGCCACTACTCAGGGAGTCGAGGTTTCTTTCCTTTCCTCGGGCTACTAAGATGTTTCAGTTCGCCCGCTTACCGTTACCCGCCCTATGTATTCAGGCAGGAACACGCGCGCATTACCACGCGTAGGTTTCCCCATTCGGAAATCCCGGGATCAAAGGTTGGTCAGCACCTAACCCGGGCTTATCGCAGCCGCCCACGTCCTTCATCGGCTCTTGGCGCCAAGGCATCCACCGTGTGCCCTTCGTCTCTTGATCGTGAAGAACACGTTGTATGCCGCTATGGAGTTTTCAAGGTGCGCGCCGGCGCTCGTCCGGCCAAACGAGAACACCGCACCAAGGCGCGGTCTCTCAAAACTCAGCAGTGCTCGTTACACCGAGGTCGACGTTCTTCTAGGCGAGCTCGAAACCGGACGTAATCATCACGGCCGAGCAGCCCCCGGAGTTACAAGAGCTCCGGATTCCCTAGAAAGGAGGTGATCCAGCCGCAGCTTCCGCTACGGCTACCTTGTTACGACTTCACCCCAGTCACCAATCCCACCTTCGACGGCTCCCTCCCTTGCGGGTTAGGACACCGGCTTCGGGTGTTACCGGCTTCCGTGGTGTGACGGGCGGTGTGTACAAGGCCCGAGAACGTATTCACCGCGGCATTGCTGATCCGCGATTACTAGCAACTCCGCCTTCATGGAGGCGAGTTTCAGCCTCCAATCCGAACCGGGACCGGCTTTTTGGGATTCGCTCCCCCTCACGGGTTTGCAGCCCTCTGTACCGGCCAATGTAGCACGTGTGTAGCCCGAGACGTAAGGGGCATGATGACTTGACATCATCCCCACCTTCCTCCGATTTGTCACCGGCAGTCTCCTATGAGTCCCCGACATTACTCGCTGGCAACATAGGACAGGGGTTGCGCTCGTTGCGGGACTTAACCCAACATCTCACGACACGAGCTGACGACAGCCATGCACCACCTGTGCACTAGCCCCGAAGGGCTGGCGTATTTCTACGACATTCCAGTGCATGTCAAGTCTCGGTAAGGTTCTTCGCGTTGCGTCGAATTGAACCACATGCTCCGCTGCTTGTGCGGGCCCCCGTCAATTCCTTTGAGTTTTAGCCTTGCGGCCGTACTCCCCAGGCGGGGTGCTTAATGCGTTAGCTTCGGCACGGAGGGAGTCGACACCCCCCACACCTAGCACCCATCGTTTACGGCGTGGACTACCAGGGTATCTAATCCTGTTCGCTCCCCACGCTTTCGCGTCTCAGCGTCAGTACCGTCCCAGAGAGCCGCCTTCGCCACGGGTGTTCTTCCTGATATCTGCGCATTTCACCGCTACACCAGGAATTCCACTCTCCTCTTCCGGACTCTAGCCAGATGGTTTCCGCCGACGTCTCGAGGTTGAGCCTCGAGTTTTCACAGCAGACCTACCTGGCCGCCTACACGCTCTTTACGCCCAATAAATCCGGACAACGCTAGCCCCCTACGTATTACCGCGGCTGCTGGCACGTAGTTAGCCGGGGCTTCTTCTGGAGGTACCGTCACCCTCTGGGCTATTAACCCGAGTGGCTTCGTCCCTCCTGAAAGAGGTTTACAACCCGAAGGCCTTCTTCCCTCACGCGGCGTCGCTGCGTCAGGCTTTCGCCCATTGCGCAAGATTCCCCACTGCTGCCTCCCGTAGGAGTCTGGGCCGTGTCTCAGTCCCAGTGTGGCTGATCGTCCTCTCAGACCAGCTACGGATCGGAGCCTTGGTGAGCCGTTACCTCACCAACAAGCTAATCCGCCGCGAGCTCCTCCTCGACCGGAGGCCGAAGCTACCTTTTCCATCCGCTTCGAAAAGCTGATGGGCCATTCGGTATTAATCCGGGTTTCCCCGGGCTATCCCGATGTCGAGGGCAGATTACTCACGTGTTACTCACCCGTTCGCCGCTTTCCCCCAGGCCGAAGCCTGGGTTCTCGCTCGACTTGCATGTGTTAAGCGCGCCGCCAGCGTTCGTCCTGAGCCAGGATCAAACTCTCCGTGAAGTTGGTTTGCCTCCGAAGAGGCAAATCGATCACTTCGAGCTTGTGCTCAAAGTGTCTCACCCCGAAGGGTGTGACGGGTTCTTAAGGCCTCACAGCTGAACGGCTGAACCGGCAAAGCCGGCACAGCTTCTCAAGCGGCATCGCAAGCGATGCCTCAGGCCATGAGGTCTCGGCGTAATTCGCACTGCTGAGTTTTCAAAGACCGTCGCCGAGGTGGCCGGCGCGTAAAAAAGCCTCCGACTCGCGCCAGAGGCCTCCAGTGCTGCGGACATCCGTCGTATCCGTCTGCGTCCGAAGGCGCTCCTGGTCGAGGTACAGGGACTGTTCTACACGCCACCCTTCCGAGCGGCTCGCGCATGATAGCGGAAACCTCGCCGAATCGCGTCACGCCGAGGCGAAGCGGACGAAGCGCCGCTTGCCCGCTTGCACAAGCGCTCCTGCGAGCTGTTCTCGGGGCAGATCGACGTCGCTCACGACCTCGCCGTCCACCTTGACCGCTCCCTGGGCGATCAACCGCCGCGCCTCGCTCGTCGAGCCAAGCCCGAGCCGCTCGACCAGGAGGGCCGGCAGGTGGAGCGGATCGCCCTCCGGCAGCGGCTCCTCCGGCACCTCCTCCGGGACCTGCCCTTCCCGGACCACGCGCGTGAAGTAGTCCTCCGCGGCGCGCGCGGCCTCCTCGCCCCAGGAGCGGCCGACGATGAACCGCGCCAGGGCGAGCTTGGACTCGAGGGGGTCGCCGGCCGGCAGCTCGCGCTCCCAGATCAGGCGGTACCACTCGGGCAGCTGCTCGTCCGGCAGCCGCATCGTGCGGCCGAACATCTCCTCGGGCGGCGCGGTCAGCGGGATGTTGTTGCCGACGGACGAGCTCATCTTCGTGCCGTCCCACGAGTCCAGGATCGGTGTCGTCAGCGCAATCTGGGGGTCGAGCCCGTAGGCCTCCATCACCTCGCGGCCGGCGAGCAGGTTGTAGAGCTGGTCGGTCCCGCCGAGCTCGACATCGGCCTCGATCGCGACCGAGTCGTACGCCTGCATCAGCGGGTAGAGCAGCTCGGAGACCGAGATCGGCTCGCCCGAGGTGTAGCGCTTGGCGAAGTCGTCGCGCTCCAACATCCGTGCGACCGTGATCGTCCGGGCCAGCCGGACGACCTCCGCGTAGGAGAGCTTCGAGAGCCACTCGCCGTTGTAGCGCACCTCGGTGCGGTCGGGATCGAGGATCACCATCGCCTGCTCGAGGTAGGTCTTCGCGTTGCGCTCGATCTCCTCGTCGCTCAACACCGGGCGCTCGGAGGAACGGCCAGACGGGTCGCCGATCCGCGTCGTGTAGTCGCCGACGATCAGGACTCCCGTGTGACCCTTGTCCTGGAAGGCGCGCATGCGCTGCAGCGGGATGCCGCGGCCGACGTGGATGTCGGGCGAGGTGACGTCTATCCCGAGCTTGACCCGCAGCGGACGCTCGAGCTTCAGCTTCTGCTCGAGCCCGCCCTCCGGGAGCACGTGGACCGCGTTACGAGTTAGCTCAGCCAGGCCCATGTGAGCGGCGAGTCTACCGTTACAATCTTCGACTTCTCGTGCCGCGTTTCGCTCGAAAGCACGCGTCTGCCAGGCCGCGGCGCAGGATTCGCAAGCTGCGCCTGTTCGGCCTCCTCCTGATCCTGTTCCTCCTGGCATCGCTGTCGTTCACCTTCGGCCTCGTCACCTCGGTGGCGAGCGAGATCCCCTCGCTCGACCCGACGCGGCTGCAGCAGCGCGAGGTGGACGGCTACATCTACGACCGCAAGGGCAAGCGCGTCCTCTCGGTGCTGCGCGGCAAGCAGAGCCGGATCCTGGTCGGGCCGAACGGCATCTCCGACCGGATGAAGCTGGCGATCGTCGCGATCGAGGACAAGCGCTTTTACGAGCACCGCGGCGTCGACGTCCACGGGATCATGCGTGCGGTCTTGCAGGACGTCCGCCACAAGCAGGTGGTCGAGGGCGGCTCGACGATCACGCAACAGTTCGTCAAGAACACGTACACCAAGAGCCAGCGGTCGATCGGCCGGAAGCTGAAGGAAGCCGCTCTCGCCTGGCAGCTCGAGCAGCGCTGGTCGAAGGATCGGATCCTGACCGCCTACCTGAACACGATCTACTTCGGCAACGGCGCCTACGGCGTGCAGCAGGCGGCGCTGACCTACTTCCACCACGGAGCCGACGAGCTCGGCTGGGCCGAGGCGGCGTTGCTCGCCGGGATTCCGAGCGACCCCTCGCGCTACGACCCGGCGACGAACCCGGCGGCCGCGCGGGAGCGGCGGAACCTCGTGTTGAAGTCGATGCTCGACCAGGGCGACCTCACCTATGCCGAGTACGCCAACGCGTCCAAGGCCAAGCTGCCGAACCCGGAGGACATTCACCTGTCGGGCGAGCGCGGGCCGGCTCCGTACTTCACGAACTACGTCCAGCAGCAGCTGATCGACCGCTACGGCGCCGGCCGCGTCTTCGGCGGCGGGCTGCGCGTGCGCACGACGATCGACCTGAACATCCAGCGCTTCGCGCGGCAGGCGATCACGAAGTGGCTGACCAACCCGAACGGACCCTCGGCCGCGCTCGTCGCGGTCGACCCGCGCGACGGCAGCGTGCTGGCGATGATCGGCGGCAACAACTACCGCAAGAGCGAGTTCAACCTCGCCGTCCAGGGCGAGCGGCAGCCCGGCTCCTCGTTCAAGCCGTTCGTGCTCGCGACGGCGCTGAAGGACGGCATCTCGCCCGACTCCGAGTTCGAGTCCGGGCCCGTCTCGATCCCGCTCGGCGACAAGCTCTGGTACGTACACAACTACGAGAACTCCGACCTCGGGCGGATCTCCCTGGCGACCGCGACCGAGGTCTCCGACAACACCGTCTACGCCCAGCTGACCCAGCTCGTCGGGCCGGGGGCGATCGTGCGGACGGCGAAGAAGCTCGGGATCGCGAGCCCGCTGAAGAACTACTTCGCGATCGGCCTCGGCGCCGAGGCGGTCAACCCGCTCGAGATGGCGCGCGCGTTCTCGGCGTTCGACAACGGCGGGATGCGGATCGACGGGGCTGCCTTCGGCAACCACCCCCGCGCGATTTCGGTGGTTCGGAACGACGCGGGCCGCATGGTCGACGACAACCTGCCGGTCGGCCGGCACGTCCTGACCGCGAACACAGCGGCACTCGTCACCTCGCTGCTGCAGGGCGTTGTGCGCGCGGGCACAGGCAAGCGCGCACAGCTCTCGGACGGACGTCCCGTCGCGGGCAAGACCGGCACCACCGAGAACTACGGCGACGCCTGGTTCGTCGGCTACACGCCGCAGCTCGTCGCCGCGGTCTGGGTCGGCTATCCGACGACGCTGAAGCCGATGCTGACCGAGTACAACGGCGACGCGGTCGCCGGCGGCACCTTTCCCGCGCTGATCTGGAAGAGCTTCATGGAACGGACGCTGGCGTACCTGCACGACTCGCCCAAGGACTTCCCGAATGTCTCCCTCCCCTACTCGGTGCCGCGCACCGTCGTCTATCGGAACAGGCAGCTCGAGCTCGACAACGGCAACTGCAACAACACGAAGCAGCTGCTCTACTTCGCCGGCGAACGCCCACGGCTGACCGCAAACTGCAAGGTGAACGAGGTCGAGGTGCCGAAGGTGGTCGGCAGCACGATCTCCCAGGCAAACGCCCGTCTCGCCGCCCAGCCGTTGACGCCGCACTACGTCTACGAGCCCGCCAAGCCACTGCAGAAGCTCGGCGTCGTCGTGCGGCAGTTCCCGGCGAAGGGAACGCTCTCGTCCTACGCCAAGGTGACGCTGGTCGTGCCGAAGGCGCTGCAGGGCAAGGTCCCGAACGTGGTCGGCCTGCGGCTCGGGCGGGCCAAGGCGCGCCTCGCGCGCTACCACCTGAAGTGGAAGGTCGACGGCGAGCCGGCGGCGGCGGCGAAGGTGATCGCGCAGACTCCGCGCGGCGGCGTCGCGGGCAAGCGCGGCGGGCTCGTCGTCACGCTGGTCGTAAAGAGCGGCTGAGGAAGCGCGATCCCGCCTCGGCGTAGCGCCACGGCAGCTCGGCCGCGCGCGTGATCCCGACTCGCGGCCCGCTGACGACTTCGACTGGCCGATCGCCCGCGAGCAGCTCGAACGGCAGCCGATCGAGCGCGAGGCCGTCCTGTTCACGCGTGACGCCGAGCGCCTGGCAGAGCCGGCCCGGCCCGCTGCAGAGGAGCCGTGGGTTGTCGAGGCCGCGCCGCTTCCGCATCGCGTCGAGGTCGTGGGTGGGCTCGAGCGCGCGCATGAGCACTGCGGCCGCCATGCCCTCGCCCTCGCAGACGAGGTTCAGGCACCAGTGGATCCCATACGAGCGGTAGACGTAGGCGTGCCCGGGCGGGCCGAACATCGAGGCGTTCCGCTCGGTGCGGCCGCGGTAGCCGTGGCTCGCCGGGTCCTCCTGGTCGTAGGCCTCGACCTCGACGATCCGCCCGCCGGCCCCGTCGACGAGCAGCGTCGCGCCGATCAGCGCCGGCGCGACCTCGTGGACGCTGCGGGCGAAGAACTCAGCCGGGAGCGCGCGAGTCGTAGTGGATGAAGGCGGGGACGACAAGGGCGATCACGAAGGTACCGACGATGCAGAGCAGCCCGCCGGAGACGATCGAGAAGCGCACGCTCGTGAGCGAGGCAACGAGCCCGGCTTCGACGTTGCCGAGGGCCGGCGTCGCCGCGACCTGCGCGAACTCGATCCCCGACACGCGGCCCCGAAGCGGATCGGGCGTGACCCTCCAGAGGATCGTCCCGCGCAGGACGGCGCTGACGTTGTCCGCGGCGCCGGCCGCCGCGAGCAGGAGCAGGGCGAGCCAGAGCGTCTCGGCGAAGCCGAAGAAGGCGATCGCCACGCCCCAGAGCGCGGCCGCGATGCAGACGACCAGGCCCTGCCGGCGCACGCGGGCGGTCCAGCCGGAGACCAGCGAGGCCGCGAGCGCGCCGGCATAGGGCGCGGCGTACATCAGGCCGAGGACGCCCGCGCCGCCGTGGAAGCGGTTCAGGGCGAGCGCGGGAAAGAGTGCGCGCGGCATCCCGAAGACCATCGCGTTCGAGTCGACGAGGAACATGCCGAGCAGCACTTTCTTGCCGCGCACGAAACGAAAGCCCTCGGCGATCGTGCGCAGGCTCGGCCGCTCGGCGTCGTGGGCCGGCGCCAGCGCCGGGAGCCGCCAGACCGACCAGAGCGAGGCCGTGAACGTGGCCGCGTCCAGCAGGTAGGCGCCCTTGAGGCCGAGCACGGCGATCAACACGCCGCCGAGCGCCGGGCCCGCGACGTTGGTCGTGCTGCCGTAGACGTTCTCGATCGCGATCGCCGCGGTCAGCTCGTCCTGCTCGACGAGGCGTGGGATGGCGCTGTTCATCCCCGCGACGCCGAGCGAGAAGATCGACATCGCGAGCGTGACGAGCACGTAGATCGCCCACACGCGCGGCTGGTCGAGCGACGCGTTGAAGGCGAACCCGAGCGCGACGACCGCCAGCAGCACCTCGGTGACGAGCAAAAGCTTGCGCTTGTCGACGGCATCCGCGAGCGCGCCGCCGACGATCGTCAGTGTCAGCAGTGGGAAGAGCTCGCAGAGCGAGAGCAGGCCGACCTGCAGGGTCGAGTGCGTCAGCTGGTAGAGCTGGAACGGCGCGGCGACGGCGGCGATCTCGCTGCCGAAGGTCGAGATCGTCTGGCCGATGAACAGCCGCCGGAAGGGCGGGTGACGCTTGAGAGGTCCGAGATCGATCGCCAACCGGCGGACGAGCCCCGGCTCGCGGATCTCGGAGGGCTCCAAGGTCGGCTAGAAGAGCTTGTCGGGATCGTCCGGGCTGGCGGTGGCCTCGAGCAGGTGGCGCGCGCGGCGGCCGAGGTCGGCGAGGTCGACGCGGCCGCTCTGCGACTGCTCGGACAGGCGCTGCGCGAGGTCGAGCGCCTCGTCGAGGATCGGCTTCCCGAACGCCTGCTCCTGGCCCATGTCGGCGAGGATCGTCCGCTCGGTGCGCGAGGCGACGATCGGCTCGCTGACGCCCTCGACCCAGACGAGCGTGCGACGCCCGTGCCCGCGCCGCTCGTCCCGGATCGGCTCGATCGCGTAGATCTTGTCGGCGCGGGCGTACTTGCCGAAACCCAGGAAGACCATCCGGTTGCTGTCCGCCATGCCAGGATTATCGCCGGGCGGCCGGGCGTGGCGCGGTACCTAGATGTTCTCGCGCGCGTGACCCCGTGCCCCCGCCCAAAAAGGGTGGGGTTGCTTACCCGCCGCCCTCGGCGTTGACGTTAGCGGCGCGGGGCGCGCACGTGTGTGTCAGAAGCGGGCCGAGTTCGTGCCGGCTCGTCCACAGGCCTAGAGCGCGTTGCGAAGCGCCTCGACCACGCGCTCCTGGTCCTCGACCTCGAGCTGCGGGTAGAACGGCAGCGCGAGCGTGCGCACGGCAATGGCCTCGGCGACCGGGCACGTGCCCTCCGTGAAGCCATAGGTCTCGCGCATGTACGGCTGCAGGTGGACGCATGGCACGTAGTCGGCGGTGCCGATCCCGGCCGCGCGGAGCTCCGATATCACGCGGTCACGGTCGACGCCGTGCGGCAGCGCAACCACGTAGACGAACCACGAGCGCTTGTGATCGGCGTCGTCGGCGCAAAGCGGCTCCACTTCGACGTCCTCGAGCAGCAGCCTGTACCGCTCGGCTGCCTCGGCCCGCAGTGCCAGCAACCGGTCGAGCTTCTCGAGCTGCGCGATCCCGATCGCGGCCTGTACGTCCGTCCAGCGGTAGTTCCACCCGAGCCGCACGTGGTTGAACCAGGCGCCGCCGTCGTAGTCGCGGCCCTGGTTGCGCAGGCTGCGGACGAGCTGCCACTCACGCTCGGAATGCGTAAAGACGATGCCGCCCTCGCCCGTCGCCAACTGCTTGTTCGGGTAAAAGCCGAACACGCCTGACGGGCCCTGCGAGCCGATCGGCGCGCCTTTGTACTCGGCGCCGAGCGCCTCGGCGGCGTCCTCGATCAGCGTCAGCCCTCGCTCCGAGCAGAGGGCGCGCAGCTCGTCGAGCTCGCACGGGTAGCCGAACATGTCCACCGCAACAACCGCCTTCGTGCGCTCCGTGATCGCAGCCTCGACCGCGGCCGGGTCGAGGTTCAGCGTGCGCGGATCGACGTCGGCGAACACCGGTGTCGCGCCCTCGAAGATGAAGCAGTTCGCGCTCGAGGCGAACGAGATCGGCGAGGTGATCGCCTCGTCGCCGGGCCCGAGCCCCGCAATCCGGCACAGCAGGTGCAGGCCCGCAGTGCCACTCGAGACCGCGGCCACGTAGGGCGCCCCGATCCGCTCGGCCATGAGCTCCTCGAAGCGGTCGATCGTCGGACCGAGCGAGAGCCGGCCGGAGCGCAGCACCTCGAGCACGAGCTCCTCCTCCCGCTCGTCGAGCAGGGGCTTCGCGAGCGGGATCTCGCGGACGCCGGTGCTCAAGCCTCGGCCGGCGCGGGCGTGGCGTAGTCGAGCCACTGGGCCCAGCGCTCGCTGCGGCCACGGGCGGTGTCCAGGTAGGCCTCCTGGATCTCCAGCGTGATCGGCCCGACCCCGATCTCGACGTCGTCTACCGAACGGAGCGGCGTCACCTCGGCCGCGGTGCCCGTCATGAATGCCTCGTCGGCAAGGTAGAGGTCGGAGCGGATCAGCGCCTTCTCGTGCACGCGGTAGCCGAGGTCCTGCGCGATCTGGATCACCGTGTCGCGCGTGATCCCCGGCAGGATCGACGTCGAGAGATCCGGCGTGTAGAGCTCGCCGCCCTTGACGATGAAGACGTTCTCGCCGGAGCCGTCCGCGACCAGGCCGTCGGCGGTGAGCAGGATCGCCTCGTCGTAGCCCGCGCGGTTCGCCTCGGTCACGGCCAGCATCGAGTTCAGGTAGACGCCGGTCGCCTTGGCCACGTGCGGGATCACGTTCGGCCCGATCCGCTGCCAGCTCGAGATCTTCGCGCTGATGCCCTTGGAGAGGCCCTCCTCGCCGAGGTAGGCACCCCACGGCCAGCTCATGATCACGACGTCGACCGGGTTGCCGAGCGCCGAGACGCCGAGCTCGCCGTAGCCGAAGAAGGCGATCGGGCGCAGGTAGCACTCGGGCAGCCCGTTGACGCCGATCAGCTCGTGGCACGAGGCCCGCAGCTCCTCGACCGAGTAGGGCAGCTCCATGTGCAGCAGCTTCGCCGAGTTGTGCAGGCGTTCGAGGTGGTCGGTCAGCCGGAAGACGGCCGAGCCCTTGTCGGTCTCGTAGGCGCGGATGCCCTCGAAGACGCCGGAGCCGTAGTGCAGCCCGTGCGCGCCGACATGGATCCGGGCGTCGGCCCAGTCGACGAGCTCTCCGTTCATCCAGATCTTCTCGGTCTCGCGCATTCAGGCGACCTCCTAGGTCAAATGGTACGGGGCCTGCTCGACGACGTCCATCGGACGCGCGCGCGAGAGGCGCAGCAGTTCGATCGGGGACAGCGCGGCCATGTGCCGCTCGGAGCCCGCGCCGACCCACAGCACGGGCTGGGACAAGAGCGTTCGCTCGACGAAGATCGCGTCGACGTGCTCGAGCGGGAACGGTGCAACCGCTCCGGGTTCGAAGCCCGTCGCCTCGCGCACCTCGTCGCTGCCGGCGATCCGCGCGAACTTGCTCCCGGCGGCGCGGGCGATCTTCTCGGAGTCGGCGCGCCGATCGCCGGGGACGAGCGCCAGCACCTTGCGACCGTCGCAGTCGAAGACCAGCGACTTGACGATCTGGCCGAGCTCACAACCGACCGCCTGCGCGGCGTCCTTCGCGGTGGGCGTTCCCTCCGGGAACTCCTCGACACGCACCTCGGCGCGAGCCTCGCGCAGAAACGAGGTGACCCGCTGGACGGCTTCGGGCCAGGCACTGGTCGCCACGGCGGCAGAGTAGCGGCGCCGGCTCAGTCCTCGTCGCGCTCGCTCAGCCTGATCAGCCGCGCATCGTCGAAGCCCTGCTCGCGCACGGCCTCGACCAGCTCGGCGGGCGGTTCGGCATCGAGCGAGAGCGCCATCAGGGCCTTCCCTCCGCGGCGGCTGCGCGAGACTGCCATGTTGGCGATGTTCACGCCGGCCTCGCCGAAGACGGTGCCCACGAGCCCGATCACGCCTGGCACGTCGTCGTAGCGGAAGAAGACCATCAGGGGCGCCAGCTCCATCTCCAGCTCGAAGCCGAGGGCGTTCACGAGCCAGTGCCGGTTCTCGTTGCCGATGATCGTGCCCGCGACCCGCAGGCCGTCGACTTCGACGCGGACCAGGTTGGTGAAGTCGCGACTGCCGCGGCGACGCTCCTCGGCGACCTCGATCCCGCGCTCGGCCGCGACGACCGGCGCGTTCACGTAGTTGACCGGTTGCTCGGTACGGCCCTGGAAGGCGCCGTTCAGCGCCGCCACGGTCAACAGCCGCGTGTCGTAGCCCGAGAGCGTCCCGTAGTACGAGAGCGTGATGCGCTCGGCGCGGCCCTCGGCCAGCTCCATCGCCAGCCGGCCGAGCTTGGCCGCGAGCGGCACGAACGGGCCGAGCACCTCGAGATCCTCAGCCCCGATCGAGGGGATGTTGACCGCGTTCGTGACCAGGCCCCCCTCGAGCGCGGCCGCCACCTGCTCGGCCACGATCACGCCGGCACGGTCCTGCGCTTCCTCGGTCGAAGCGGCCAGGTGCGGCGTGACGACGACGTTGTCGAGCTCGAGCAGCGGGCCCTCGTACGGCTCCTGCGCGTAGACGTCGACGGCGGCCGCCGCGAGCTTGCCCGAGCGCAGCGCCTCGACGAGCGCCTGCTCATCCACGAGCTCGCCACGAGCGGCGTTGATCACGCGCGCGCCGTCGGGCAGCTTCGCGATCGCCTCCTGTCCGAGGAAGCCACGGGTCTCGGGCGTGAGCGGCAGATGCAGCGTCAGGAACTCCGCGACGGCGAGCACCTCGTCCGGGCTCTCGACGCGGTCGACGCCGAGCTCGCGGAAGCGCTCCTTGGCGACGAACGGGTCGTAGGCGACGACGCGCATCCCGAGCCCGAGCGCGCGCCGCGCGACCTGCTGGCCGATGCGGCCGAAGCCGAGCACGCCGAGCGTCTTGCCCTCGAGCTCGACCCCGCCCCAGGCCGAGCGCTCCCAGCGGCCCTGCTTCAGCGCGGCGTGCGCCTGCGGGATGTTCCGCGCGAGCGCGACGAGCAGGCCGACGGTGTGCTCGGCGGCGGAGGTGACCGTCGACTCGGGCGCGTTGGCGACGACGATCCCACGGCGCGTGGCGGCCTCGACATCGATGTTGTCCACCCCCACGCCCGCCCGGCCGATCACCTTCAGGCGGTCGGCCCGCTCGATCAGGTCGGCGGTCAGCTTCGTCGCGGAGCGGATCACGATCGCGTCGTAGGCGCCGATCGTCTCGGCGAGGTCGCCGTTGCCGTCGACGTCCACGTCGAAGCGCTCGCGCAGGAGCTCGATCCCCGCCTCGGCGATCGGCTCACGGACGAGGACTCTCAAACCGGTGTCTGCTCGAACGCCTCGAGCGCGCGGGTCACGGCGACGCCGCGCTCGACCTCTGCTCCGAGCTCGAGCAACCCCAGCTCGACCGCGGTGAGGGCGGTCGTGATGTCGAAGACGTCGTAGTAGCCGATGTGCCCGATGCGGAAAATCTTGCCCTTCAGCTCGCCCTGGCCCGGCGCGAGCGTGACGCCGTGGCGGTCGCGCAGCAGCAGCACGAGCTCGTCGGAGTCGACCCCCTCCGGCGCGTATGCGGCGGTCACGACCGCGGAGCTGTCGTCGTCGGGTGAGGAGAGCTGCAGGCCCATCGCCTTCAGGCCCTCGCGGCAGGCACGTCCGAGGCGGCGGTGCCGGTCGAAGGCGGTTTCGAGCCCTTCCTCGAGCAGCATCCCCAGCGCGACGTCCAGGCCGGCGACGAGCGAGACCGGCGGGGTGACCGGCGCGTCGAGGGTCTGCTGGCCCTTGCGCGTCTTCTCCCAGTCCCAGTAGAAGCGCGGCGAGGTCGCGCTGGCGGCCCGCTGCCAGGCGGCGGGCGAGCCGGTCGTCATGGCCAGGCCGGGCGGGGTCATCAGCGCCTTCTGCGCGCCGGAGGCGACGACGTCGAGCCCCCAGGCGTCGGTCTCGAGCGGCACCGCGCCGAGGCTGGAGACGGCGTCGACCACGCTCAGCGCGCCGGCCTCGCGTGCCGCCGCGGCGAACGGCTGGGGGTCGAGCACGACGCCGGTCGAGGTCTCGGAGTGGGTGAAGAAGACCGCCGCCGCCTCCCGCTCGCGCAGCCGCGCAACGACCTCGTCCGCCCTCGGGATCTCGCCCCACGAGTAACGGAGATGGTCGAGCTCGACGCCGTAGGCTTTGGCCAGCGCCGCCCAGCGCTCGCCGAAGTAGCCGGCCGAGACCACGAGCACCGGGTCGCCGGGCGAGCAGAGATTCGCCACTGCCGACTCCATCCCGCCGCTGCCGGAGCCGCCGAAGAGCAGCACCTCCTGCTCGGTGCGGAAAACCTCGCGCAAGCGCGAGAGCACGCGCCCGTAGAGCTCGCGGTAGTCCGGGCCGCGGTGGTGGATCACGGGCTGCGCGATCGCCGCCAGCACCTCGGGCGGCGCGGGCGTCGGCCCGGGCGTCATCAGGTAGCGCTTCTCGGCCACGACCCGAGGGTACCGCCCAAATCGGCGTTACGGCAGGGCGCGCGCCGGATCGACCGAGGCGCCGCGCAGCCGGACCTCGAAGTGCAGGTGCGGCCCGGTCGCGTCGCCGGACGCACCGACCGCACCGACGTGGTCGCCGGTGCGGACGAGCTGGCCAAGACGAACGGCAATCGAAGAGAGGTGGGCGTACATCGTCCGCACGCCATCGGCATGGGCGACCACGACCAGGTTGCCCCAGCCTCCCGCGAGCCAGCCCGCGTAGGTGACACGGCCAGTTGCCGCGGCCAGGACGGGCGTGCCGGTGGACGCAAGGATGTCGATGCCGGCGTGGAAGCGGTTGCCGCGCGGGCCGAACCGGTCGCCGACCGGGCCGTTGACCGGCCACGCGAGCGCGACCGGGCAGCTCGCCGGAGCATGTCGCAGGGCCGCGTAGGTCGTCGCGCCGGCAACGCCGTCCACCTCGAGGCCGGCCCAGCGCTGGAAGTGGCGGAGCGCCCGCTCGGTGTGCTCGCCGAGGCCGCCGTCAAAGGTGGCGGAGGGGAAACCGTGCCAGGCCAGCAGGAACTGGAGTGCGGCGACGTCCCAGCCGCTCGCGCCGCGGGTCAGCGACCGGCTGCCGAGGATGTGCCGCCCGTAGCGACCGAGCGCCTTGCGCGTCTCTGTTCCGGCGATCCCGTCAGGCGTCAGGCCGGCACGACGCTGGAAGCGCTTGATCGCCGCCGTCGTGCCCGGCCCTTTGACGCCGTCGATCGCGCCGAAGTAGAGCCCGCGCGAATGCAGCGCGACCTGCAGCGCGGCGAGGCCCGCGTCGCGGCCGGCGGTCGCGGTGGGTGCGGCCACGAGCGCGATGACGGCAAGCGGCAGCACGATGAGCCTGAGGCGGCAGACGCTCATACGGCCCTCTGTGTCGGATGGACAGTCGGACGACCTTTAGTGCTAGCGCGGAACGAGGCAGAGCGCCAGCAAGACTCCCCGAAAGGCTTGGACGCCTAGCCTCGCCGGCTCAGGCGCGCAGCTTCTCGCGCAGGCGCTCGTTGACCACCTTCGGGTTCGCCTTGCCGCCGGTCTCCTTCATCACCTGGCCGACGAAGAAGCCGAGCAGGCCCTCCTTGCCGCCTCGATAGTCGGCCACCTGCGACTCGTTCGCGCTCAGGATCCGGTCGATCACGGGGTCGAGCTCGCCTGCGTCGGCGATTGCGGTCTCGGCCAGGTAGCGCTCGGCCGTAAACCCGGACGAGGCGCTCTCGGCGAGGGCCTCGTCGAACGCGCTTCGTGGGATCTCGCCGCGCGCGGCGATCACCTTGCCGAGCTCCTCCGCGTTCACCGCCGACGGGTCGAGCCCGAGCGCCGCGAGCTCGTTCATGACCACGTTCGCGACGGCGGGCCGGTCGCCGGGGACCCGCGAATAGAGCTCGTCCCTCCCACTCGTGACGAGCCCCTCGGCGAGCGCGAAGCCGATCTCGCCCTCGAGCCGCCGAATCCGCGCCGACGGCAGCTCCGGCAGCTCTCCGCGCAGGCGCTCGACGAGCTCCTCGGCGGGCTCGAGCGGCACGAGGTCGGGCTCCGGGAAGTAGCGGTAGTCCTGTGCTTCCTCCTTCGAGCGCAGCGGTGGCGCAGACTCGTTGCCCGGGTCGAAGTGCAGTGTCTCCTGGTCGACCTGGCCGCCGGACTCGTAGATCTCGACCTGCCGCCGCACCTCGCGCTCGATCCCCTTGGCGGCGAAGTTGAACGAGTTCATGTTCTTCAGCTCGGTCCGCGTACGCAGCTCGTCCGAGCCCTCCGGCCGCACCGAGACGTTGACGTCGAACCGCAGCGAGCCCTTCTCCATCTCCGCGTCCGAGATCCCGAGCTCGACGACCGTCTGCCGCAGCAGCTGCAGGAACGCCTTCGCCTCCTCGGGCGAGCGGATGTCCGGCTTGGACACGATCTCGACCAGCGGCGTGCCCGAGCGGTTGAAGTCGACGAGCGAGTGCTCGGCGCCGTGGATGCGGCCCTCGGCGCCGCCAACGTGGATCGTCTTCGCCGCGTCCTCCTCGAGGTGCGCGCGCTCGATACCGACCACGCGGTCGCCCTCGGCACCGGGCACCTCGAAGCTGCCGTTCACACAGAGCGGCTGGTCGTACTGGGAGATCTGGTAGCCCTTCGGGTTGTCCGGATAGAAGTAGTTCTTGCGGTGGAAGATCGCCCGCTCGGGGATCTGGCAGCCGAGGCCGAGACCGAGCAGGATCGTCCACTCGACCGCCTGCCGGTTCGGCACCGGCAGGGCACCCGGGAGGGCGAGGCAGACCGGGCACGTGTGGGTGTTCGGCGGGTCGAAGTACGCGACCTCGCAGCGGCAGAACATCTTCGTCCGCGTCTTCAGGTGAACGTGGATCTCGAGCCCGATGACCGGTTCCCAATTCACCGCAGGCGCTCCGGGACGTAGTCGAAGCCGAGTGCCCGCTCGAGCGCGTGGCCGGCGCGGAAGAGCAGGTTCTCCGAGAACTGCCGGCCGATGAGCTGAAAGCCGACCGGGAGGCCCTCCGAGAGGCCACAGGGAATCGAGAGCCCGGGCAGGCCGGCCATGTTCGACGGGATCGTGAGCAGGTCGGCCGCATACATCGCGAGGGGGTTCGCGGTACGGGTGCCGAGCTCGAAGGCGACGGTCGGCGAGGTCGGGCTGACGAGCACGTCGAACCGCTCGAAGGCCGCCTCGTGCTCGTCGCCGATCACGGTCCGCACCTTCTGCGCCTGGCCGTAGTAGGCGTCGTAGTAACCCGCCGAGAGGGCGTAGGTGCCGAGCATGATCCGGCGCTTCGGCTCGTCGCCGAACCCGGCGTCGCGGGTGCGCTCGTACATAGCGCGAACGTCGCCGTTCCCGACCCGCAGCCCGTAGCGAACGCCGTCGTAGCGCGCCAGGTTGGAGGAGGCCTCCGACGGGGCGATCAGGTAGTAGCAGGGCAACCCGAACTCGACCGAGCGCGGCAGGCTGCACTCCCCCACCTCGGCACCGAGCTCGCGGGCGAGCTCGATCGTACGGTTGACGGCCTCGGTCACGCCGGGCTCGATGCCCTCGGCCTCGTTCAGCTCCTTGGGCACGCCGACGCGCAGGCCGTTGAGGTCCTCGGCCTCTGGCAGCTCGATCGGCTCCGGCAGGTCGACGGTGGTCGAGTCGAGCGGATCGCGGCCGGCGACGATCTGGTGCAGGAGCGCGCAGTCGCGTACGGTCTTGGCGATCGGGCCGACCTGGTCGAGGCTGGAGGCGAAGGCGACGATCCCGTAGCGCGAGACGGTGCCGTAGGTCGGGCGCAAGCCGACGACGCCGCAGAGCGACGCCGGCTGCTTGATCGAGCCACCGGTGTCGGAGCCGAGCGCCCACGGCGCGAGCCCCGCCGCGACGGCCGCGGTCGAGCCGCCGGACGAGCCGCCGGGGACGCGGCTCGGGTCCCACGGGTTCCGGGTCGGGCCATAGGCGGAGTTCTCGGTCGACGAGCCCATCGCGAACTCGTCGAGGTTCGTCTTGCCGAGCAGCGGCAGGCTGGCCGCCTTGCAACGGGCGGCGACGGTCGCGTCGTAGACTGGCTTGTAGCCCTCGAGGATTTTCGAGGCCGCGGTCGTGGCGACACCACGCGTCGAGATCACGTCCTTGAGCGCGATCGGGACGCCGTCACCCTCGGGCTCGTCGACCGTGCAGAGGAACGCATGCAGCTCGGGATCGCGCTCGGCGATCGCATCCAGATAGGCGCGGTGTAGCTCGGCGCCGCTGGCCTCGCCGCGCTCGACGAGCCCCATCGCCTCCTCGGCGGTCAGCCTGAGCGTGTCGATCGTCATCCGGCCGGGACGCGGAACGCGCCGCCCTCGGCCTCCGGCGCGTTCTCGAGCGCCTCCTCCGCCGTGAGGCACGGCCGCGGGTCGTCCTCGGCCAGGATGTTCGCGAGCGCGAGCGGATGGAGCGTCGGCTCGACGTCCGAGAGGTCGAGCTCGGCCACCTTGCCGACCGCTTCGAGGATCGCGTCGAGCTGCCCCGCGAAGCGGTCGAGCTCCTCCTCGGTCAAGGCGAGCCGCGCCAGCCTCGCGACGTGCACTACTTCAGCTCGTGAAATCGCCATCCGGCGTCAATCCTGCCAAACGAGCAGCGAGCGTTACTTCCAGTCGACGCTGATCACGTCGACCGGCTCGGCGAACCCTTTGAAGGCCAGCGGCCGGGGCTCCGAGGTCCGGAAGCCCGTGCCTGCCCCTTCGACCGTCTCGTGGCTGGCGAGGATCTCGCCGGCTCCCGCGGCAGCGCCGATCCGCGCCGCGAGGTGAACCGCTCCGCCGCCGTAGGGGTTGGCGGCGCCATCGTTCTGGAATGCATCGCCCGTGTGCGCTCCGATGCGGACATCCGGCGCGACGATCTCCGCCTCGAGGGCTCGCTGGATGGCAACGGCCGCCTCGAGCGCCGCCCTCGGAGTTGCGAACGTGGCGAAGAAGCCGTCTCCCGTGTTCTGAACGACCTCGCCGCCGCTGTTGGCGATCTGCTCCTCGAGCACCACGTTGTGTCGTTCGAGCAGCTTCCGCCATTTCTCGTCGCCGAGCGTCTCGAGCAGCCGGGTCGAGCCGACGATGTCCGTGAACAGGAACGTGCGGCGGGCCTGTTGCCTGCCGAGAAGCTCGGCCGCTCGCTCGGCGTCCGCCTTCGCGCCGATGCGCTCGAAGCTGGCGTGCGCCGCCTCGAGCTCCGTCGTCGCGGCGTGCTCTTCGCCGCGCCGCCGGAATGCGACCCCGAGCAGCACGCGGGACTGCGCGCTTTCGAACGGCGCTCCGACCTCGCGCCAGTCGTCTCGCGCTTGACGGAGCCGGCTGACAGCCTCGTCCGTGTCGTCTTCGGCGAGCGCGATCCTGCCGAGAGCGACATGAACGGTGGCGTCGAACGCCGGAGCGCGGCGCGTGCCGGTCTTGTACGAGTCGACCAGCCGCTCGAGCTCGGCGGCGGCGGCTCGGGCCGTCTTCAGGTCGCGAGCCGCGACGGCGATCTCGACCTGCGCCGGGAGCCGCCGAATCCGCTTGAGCGGGTCGTGCGCCTCCTCGAGCGCGTGGGTGATTCCCGCGACCCCGGCATCGAGCTTCCCCTCCGCGAGCCGGAGCAGGGCAAGGCCGGGCTGCGGGTCGGCTCCCAGCTCGTTCGCTCGTGCGTAGGCCTCCTCGGCGGCAGGCAGGTCCCCGAGCCGGCGGCGGATCTCACCGATCTCGTAGTAGCCGCCCGCGGTGATGTAGCGCTCGAAGTCGAGCAGCTCGTCGCAGGCCGCGATCGCGACCTTCTCCGCCGCCGCCAGATCGCCGCGCATGCGCATCAGCTCGGCGCGATGAACGCGGCAGGCGCCGGGGAAGCCGGTCACGTCGAGCCGGTCGCACCACCGGTTGGCGGCCTCGGTCCACTCGGCGGCGCGACGAAGGTCACCGACGTCCTGGCACGAGCTGATGGTCATGCAGTAGACGAGCGTGGTCGAGTACGGGTCCAGCTGGCCGCTGACGGCCGCGGCCGTCGCCTCGTCGATCAGCTCGAGCCCTTCGTCGATCTTGCCGCTCTTCACGAGAGCGCGTCCCTTCGCCACCAGCGCGAGCACCTGCGTGTCGCGGTCGCCGAAACGCTGGGCGAGCTCGTAGGCGCGATCCAGGTTCGCGATCGCCTTGGGGTAGTCGCCTTCCGCGAGCATCGCGGTGGCCGCCCGCGTGAGCGCGATCCGGCCGTGCACCGCCGACTCCTCCTCGCCCTCGAGCTGCCGCTCCGCCGTCGAGAACCAGCCCTGCGCCACCGAGAATGCTCCCCGGTTCGACTCGTCCCAGGAGAGCGTCAGCGCGACCCGGGCCGCGGCCGCTTTGCTCCCCTCCCTCGCGAAGGCGGCATATGCCGCCTCACGCAGCCTGATCGCCTCCAGCAACTTGCCACTCCACCAGGCGGCTTCGCCGTACCGCTCGAGGTCCTCGGCGCCCAGGCCGGCCTGCTCGAGACCGACGTAGGCCTCGAACGCTTCGCGCCAGGACTGTCGAGACGCGGCGTCTCGAGCTGTGGTCAGGAGGTCAACTGTCTGCGACACGGTCTCACCTATTGTCGCACCAAAAGAACGGGGCCCCTTTCGGAGCCCCGCCAACTGTTCGGTTCCGAAACGGGTCTAGCCTGGCTGGACGTTCGCTGCCTGCAGGCCCTTATCGCCCTGCACGACGTCGAACTCGACCTGCTGACCCTCGGTCAGCGACTTGTAGCCATCCCCTGCAATCGCCGAGAAGTGGACGAAGACGTCTTCGCCGCCTTCGCGCTCGATGAAGCCGTAGCCCTTCTCGTTCGAGAACCACTTGACGGTGCCCTTGGGCAAGAAACCTTCTCCCTTCGTACAACAAACAACGACGACCCGGGCACCGAGCCGCCGACCTACTGTGAAGCGGCGCGAAGGTTAGACGCTATCTCCCGCCTCGGCAAGTGTCTCTGCAACCAAGAACCCAGACGGCTCGCCGGCAGAGCCGTCGAGCCTCTGGTCGGCATCGCAAGCGCCGCCTTAGGGCTGGCCTGGCGGAAACGCAAGAAGCCCTCGGCGGAACCTTGCGGCTCTGACCGTGTTCTGTAACACCATCGCGATCGTCATCGGTCCGACGCCGCCGGGAACAGGCGTCAGGAAGTGCGCGACGGCGGCCGCGCCAGGGTCGACGTCGCCGACCAGGCCCGCCTCGGTGCGGTTGATCCCGACGTCCACGACTGCCGCGCCGGACTTGACCATGTCCGGCGAGACGATCCCCGGCAGGCCGGCCGCGACGACCAGCACGTCCGCGTCGAGGGTGTGCCGCTCGAGGTCGGCGGTGTGCGAATGGCAGATCGTGACGGTCGCGTTCGCCTGCAGCAGCAGGTGCGCGATCGGCTTGCCGACGATGTCGCTGCGCCCGATCACGACCGCGCGCGTGCCGTCGAGCCCGATCTGGTACTCCTCGAGCAGCGCCATGATCCCCAGCGGCGTGGCGGGCACGAGCGTCGGCCGCCCGAGATAGAGCTGGCCCGCGTTGAACGGGTGCACGCCGTCCACGTCCTTGACCGGGTCGATCGCCAGCACCGCCTGCGCCTCGTCGAGGTGACGGGGCAGTGGGAGCTGGATGAGGATCGCGTCGATCTGGTCGTCCACGTTGAGCAGCTCGACCGCGGCGACGAGCTCCTCCTGCGTGATGTCCTCGGGCAGCTTCAGGTCGGTCGAGGCGATCAGCGCCTCGCCGGCCGCCTCGTGCTTGCGCCGGATGTAGACGGTCGACGCCGGATCCTCGCCGACCTGGACCGTCGCGAGCCCGATCCCGCGGAGCCCCTTCACGTCCTGCGCGACCTGGGCGCGGATCCGCTCGGCTAGCGGCCCGCCTGCCATCAACGTCGCCGTCAAGGAATGGGCAGCTGGACGTCGGAGACGTCGAGGCCGAGCGACTGCGCCAGGCGGACGCCGATCTCGATGTCCTCCTTCAGCCTGGCGATGTCGCGCGAGCGCATCGTCTCGCCGATGAAGGCGCGCTCCTTCGGCCGCCAGAGCGCGTGCTGGACGAAGGTCGGCAGCAACCGGTTGGCGGCGTCGACGAGCCCGCGCTTCGTCTTCGCGTCCGCGTTCTTCAGCAGCACCTTCTCGTACGCCATCCCCGCCCCGTGGTGGATGCCGTCGTCGGTCGTCAGCCGGTTGCACACATCCTCGAGCACGGTCCCGCGCGAGGCTCGGGCGATCAGGCGGAAGCGCGAGATGATCAGGCGCTCGTAGAAGACCTGCATCTGGAACACCTTCTCCTCGAGCGTGTCGGCCTCGAGCGTCATGTGCGCCAGCTCGTCGAGGTACGGGTCGCGCTCGGCCGTGCCGCCGGCCTCCTCGATCAGCTTCAGCCACGCCTCGGTGTGGCGTGACTCGTCCTGCACCATCGTCGAGTAGTAGAGCTTGGCTTCCGGATCGGGCGCGATGTTCAGGAGCTGCGAGGCCATCTCGCAGGCGAGCATGTCCGCCTGCAGCTGCTGGGTGAGCACCGAGCGCCACATGTCCTTGCGGCGGGCCTGGCGGACCGGCGAGCCCTTGCCCTCCGGGATCGGCGGGAGCTCGCCCCAGGGGAGGTCGCGCACCTGCCACTCCTGCCGCTTCGCGAGCTCGTAGAACCGGAGGACGCCGGCGAACGCCTCGCGCTCCTCGCGTTCCTGGTCGATGACCTGCTCGGTCTCCATAGCTAGCAGCTTAAGCTCATGAACAGTGGACGTGCAGAAGTGGCCCCGGAAGAACGACGTCGACTCGATCCGCGCGCGGCAGGAGGCGCTCGGGCTCGACGGGGAGGTGACCGGCGTCGACCTCGAGCCTTTCGCGCGCGCGCAGGAGATGCTGACGGGCGCGGCCATGATCCCGGTCTCAGTCGTCGGCCCGCTGGAGCTCGAGCTCGGCGAGTACGAGCTGCGCGAGCCGGACGGCGAGCTCGTCGAGACCGGCCGCGCGCAGGACTCGGTCTTCGTGCCGCTCGCCCACACCGAAGGCGGGCTCTCGGCGTCGCTCCACCGCGGCGCGCGCGCGGTCGCCGAGTCGGGCGGGTTCCGAACTTACGTGCTCGCCGACCGGATCACCCGTGCCTCGTGCTTCGTGTGCGGCTCGGCCGCGGAGGCAATCGCGCTCGCGGACTGGATCAACGGCGAGCTCGCGGCCATGCGCGCGTGGCTGGCCGAGCAGGACGACCCGTCGCTGTCGAAACACGCACGCCTGCGCGAGGTGAAGACCCACGTCGTCGGCCCGATGTGCCATGTGCTCTGGCGCTGGACGACCGGCGACGCCGTCGGCGCGAACATGATGACCCGCAACTCCTATGTCCTGAACATGGGGTACGTGATGGAGCGCGCGCCGCTCACGCCGCAGCGCTCGATCCTCGAGGCGAACATGGGCGGCGACAAGAAGCCGTCGTTCGAGTACTTCCAGAGCGGCCACGGTAAGACGGTGCTCGCCGAGGCGACGCTGACCGAGGACGCGGTTCGGCGAGTGCTGCGGACGAAGCTCGAGGACCTTGCCGAGCTCGCCTGGGCCGGGACGCACGGGGCGATCGCCTCGGGGATGCAGTCGGTGGCGTTCACGCCGGCGACCGCGATCGCGGCGGTCTTCGCGGCGACCGGCCAGGACCTGGGCATGGTCGGCACGAGCTCGATGACCCACGGAGCCGCCCGCCGCGTCGAGGACGGCCTGCAGGTCTCGATCCGGCTGCCGGGGCTCGAGGTGGCGACGATCGGCGGCGGCACGACGCTCCCCTTCGCCCGCCGCTGGCTCGAATTGCTCGCCTGCGCGGGCGCCGGCAAGGTCTACCGCTTCGCCCAGATCGTGGCCGCGGCGACGCTCGCGCTCGAAATCTCGGCCTCCGCCGCGATGGCGACGGCAGGCTCAGCGGAGTTCTTCCGCGCGCATCATGAGCGCGGCGGACTTCGCTGATTCGAGTGATGTAGCAGACTCGTTTCTAGCCGATAATCGCCTGCAAAAGCGACGACTCTGCGGCCAGTAACGAGGTGAGCGAAATGCTTCGAATCTGGCTGATGGCAATGCTCGCGGCAGCCGTCCTCGTGGTTGTGAGAGACCACGACGTCCTCCATCGCGCCGACCTGATCGGGCACTGCACGACCGCCCCGCGCCCGGCAGGGACGACCGGCTCGTGGCGCGCCTGCGAGAAAGGCGTGCTCGACGGCCGTCCCGACCTCTCCCGAAACTCCTGCAAGCCGCGCGGGCAGGACGGCAAGGTCGAGTTTTGGAGTTGTCCCGCCAAGGTCGAGTCCAGACCGCTCGGCTAGTTCATCATCTGCGGCGTGAAGGCCGCGATCCTGGGCTGCTTCGTCGCCGGGCTGCTCGCCGTTGCCACCGCGGCCGCGTCTTGGCCCGGCTCGCCGTTGCGAGCCGGCGCGCCCGAGCGGAGCGACGTCCCCTCGGTGGTCTTCCTTGCCGCGGTGGGCTGCGCGTTTGCCGCCTACGTGGCCGCGCTGCTGCTGCTGCGCCGGCGCGGTGGTGCCCTGGCCGCGGCTTGCGCGCTCGCGTTCGCGATCCAGCTCGTCCCGTTGGCCGGGCCGCTCCTGCTCTCGCAGGACGCCTATGCCTACTGGGACTACGGGCGGCTCGCGACCCGGCACGACGCCAACCCCTACGCGGAGGAACCGTCCCGCTTCCCGGCCGATCCCGCCACGCGCGCGATGGCGCCCGCGTGGCGGACGTCGACGAGCGTCTATGGCCCGGTGTTCACCGGCGCCTCGGCCGGCCTCGCGCAGGCGAGCGGACGCTCGGACGAGACCGCCGCCTTCGCCTACCGCCTCGCGGCCGCGACCGGCATGCTCGCGCTGGTCGGCATCGCAGCACTCGTCGCGCCATTCCCGGCGTTCGGCGTCGCCTTCGTCGGCTGGAACCCGCTCCTCGCGATCGACTTCGCGGGCGGCGGTCACAACGATGTCTGGATGATGGTGCTCGTGCTCGGAGCGCTGGCGCTGGCCGCCCGGCACCCGCGCCTGTCCGGCTCGGGCTGGGCGCTCGCAGCGGGTGTGAAGTGGGTCGCGCTCGCGCTCCTACCGCTGAGCCTGCTGCGCTGCCCACGAGCGCGGGCGGCGGTCGCCGGCTTCCTCGTAGCGGCGTCAGTGATTGCCACGGCCGCCTTCCTTGCCTTCGGAACCAGGTGGCTGACCGCAGTCGTCCCGGTCGCGCAACGACACGCCGGCTGGGCCTTCCCGTCCCGACTCGACGCCCTTGGCCTCCCCGGCTGGCTTGCGCTCTTGCCCCTCGCAATCGCGCTTCCTTGGCTAGCGCGCAGCTCGCGCGCGGGACGCGGCCGACTCGGCCTCACCTCGGGGCTCCTGCTCGTCGGCACGCCGTGGCTACTCCCGTGGTACGCGGTCTGGGCAGTCGCCCTCGCTGCGATCGAAGAGGACGCGGCCGCCTGGGTACTGACGCTCGCGCTCTGCGCCTACCTGCTCCCGGACCGGGTGCCGATCTGATGCTGCGCGAGGTCGCGGAGTACCCCAACTGCTTCGGCCCGCTCGGGCCGGGGTCCGAGCGGATCGAGACGTCGCGCTACACGCTCTGCCTCGGGCCAGGCTCGACCTGGAACACCGTCCAGCGGCAGCGCTTCTCGCTGGACGAGCTCGACGACGTGCTCGAGGAGGTGCGCGGCCACCTGCGCGAACGCGGGCGGACGCAGACGCAATGGGAGGTCGGCTCGTCGGCGCCCGCCGGCCTGGTCGACGCGCTGTTGGCCCGCGGTGTGCGGCCCGACAAGGACCCGTACGCCGTCGCGCTCGTGCTCACCAGAGAGCCGCCGGCGATGCGGCCCGGCTTCACCGCGCGCCGGGTCGAGACGATGGAGGAGCTCGAGGCTGCCTGCGCGGTCCAGTGGGAAGCGTTCGGCTCGACGCCGGCGGAGATCGCCGAGGCGAAGACTCTCCTGCCGACCCTCTTCCGCGAAAGCGAGACCCTGCGCCACGCGGTCTGGCTCGACGGCGAGATCGTCTGCACCGGCACGGCCTCGCCGACCGAGCACGGCCTGCTGCTCTACGGCGGCGCGACCGCGGAGCGAACCCGCGGCCGGGGCGCCTACCGCGCGCTGATCCGGGCCCGCTGGGACGACGCGGTCGCGCTCGGCGCGCCGGCCTTGATCACGCAGGGCGGCTCGATGTCCCGGCCGATCCTGGAGCGCCTCGGCTTCGAGTGCGTCGGCGAGGTGCACATGCTTTTGGACGTCTTCGCCGACGGCTGATCGCTCAGGCGAACACCTCGACCCGATACGTCGACATCCCTGAGACCGCGTTCACCACGATTCGAAACGGGCCGGTTATGAGCGGCGTGACCGTGCCGTATGCATCAGCGGCGGGGCTCTCGTCCCAGGCCACGAGGCTCCCGTTCTGGTCGTAGATGTGCAGGTCGAAGTCGACGCCTGGTTCGGACGGATGGACGCTGAACGAGTAGGTACGGCCTCCCTCCAACGTGACGTCGAGATACTGGGCTTGCCCGGTCCCGATCACGCCTGCTCCCACGACGGCCATTGCAATCCCTCCTTGACTTCGTCGGCTCGGACGACGGCTAGCCGTCCGCTAGCTCACGTCTTGGCCTTCGTGACGGAGTCGGAGGAGGCCGCAGAAACCCCGGCGGCATCCGAAGCTCAGGTCGAGGCGCACCACGAGAATCTCACTCATCGCACCGGGAGTCAACGCTCCCGCGTGAGGTAGAGGCGCCGACCAGAATCGAACTGGTGTGCGAGGCTTTGCAGGCCTCTGCCTAACCACTCGGCCACGGCGCCGCGGCGGTCATCGTAGCGTCGCGCTTCGTGACATCATTCGGGGCGATGGAGGCCCGGCTAGCCTGCGGCCTCTGTCTCTTCGTCGCGTGGATTCAGCAAGGCGGCGACAACCTGAACGCGAGGCGCTGGTTCTCGATCGGCCTCGTATTCGTTTTCGCCGGCCTGGCCGGCCACGCTCGCCGCGGCGCCTAACGCGGCTCTAAAGGTCCCAGTCGGGGTCGTCCGCGGGCTGGTCGTCGCGGTGACGCCGGCGGTAGAACCAAAAGCCGGCGGCCACCAGCGGAACGACCAGCAGGAAGCGCGGGTCGGCCCACGCGGTCGCGAGCCAGAGCGCGGCCGCCGTGGCGGCCGCGCTCCACCGAATCGCCCGTTGCTCGCCGGCGGTCAAGCTCGTGTACAGGTCGTGGATCATCCGGGGAGAATGCCGGCGATGCTCTCGAAAGCAGCGCGGAGGTTGTCCGCCAACAGGGTGAGTGAAGCGACCACAGCGAGTGTGACCACGGCGAGGACGACGCCGTACTCGGCCATCGTCTGGCCCTCCTCGCGACGGCGAAGACCGTCCACCGTCGAAGCGACAAACGGCTGCGTGAAGACGAAAAGCTTCAGCACAAGTTCACCTCCCTTCGCATGGTCGGGGAGGGTCGGTTCCTGTTCTGTAGCTGGGGTGGTGCTCAGTTCCACGCCGCGACACCTCCGAACTGGCTAACTCAGCGGGGCCGCACCGCCCTTCAGTGTTCCGTCAAGTAATCGGCTGTCGCGGCCGGGGTGCCCCATCCCTCGCGGGAGCGATTTCGCGGCACGAACAAATCCCGCTGACTCAGGGCTGCAACGTCGCTTCGAGCAGGCACCAGCGGCCGTCGAAGCCGTTGCGAACGGCAGTGACGAACATGCCGAGGCGGTCGTCGACGCCTGGGTGTCCGACCGGCGAGTAGGCGACCACGAGCAGTTGGTGAAGCCTGTGATCGCGCAGGTCGAAGGCTGGCCGGGGCCAGCGTCTGAGCGCCTTCAACCGTGCATGGCCCGTAGCGGTCCGCACCCACCATTTCGCTACGCCTTCGGGCGTGGCGAAGGAGGGGCGGGAAAGTGTCCCCGCTGCGAAGACACGGAGCATCGAGTTCGCCGACCGCGCGACTGGTCGCCCGGCTCCGGCCCGCACCTCGATCGGGTAGATGCCGCGAAGAGCCGGCGTCGGCAGGCTTCCACGCCAGACCTTTCCCGCGAGGCGAAGCGGCCTCCATCCGAGCGGAGCGCCAGCCGGCGTGGTGGCGCCGGCGAGCCGCACCTCGAGCCGCCGGCCGGCGAGCCCGCGCACGGTCACCGAGGCCGACCCGCC
Source organism: uncultured Actinomycetes bacterium (assembly GCA_963772975.1). Classification (GTDB taxonomy): domain Bacteria; phylum Actinomycetota; class Thermoleophilia; order Gaiellales; family Gaiellaceae; genus AC-32. Next base: position 200,591 of record CAVYZH010000004.1, on the reverse strand, counting down.
GAGACGAACGATGGCCGGATCCGCGGCAACAACTGGAGCTCCGGCGGCCGCGGATGCCAGGCGCCCGACGTTGCCGTCCGGGCGGCCCGCGATCGCTCCGGCGGCGCAGGCAAGCGCGGCAACTCCCACGATCGTCGTCCCGATCATGCTGCTCATGACTCCTCCTCTTCGATCGTTCCGCTGGTGTGACACGCGACGATCGAAGCACCGGTAGGAGCCCAAGACTTCGGGGATCACCCTGGGGTGAGCGCAGGTCGAGGGAAAGCCCTGAGTGCCGAATGAGGGTCAGCGCTGCGGCTTGATCCGAAGCACGCGACCGAAGTCGTCATTGACCCAGATCGACCCGAAGGCGGCGCCGAGCCGCACGATCAGGCCGCTGACGTGCAGCCTCGCGACGAGCCGACCCGTACGCGGGTCGATTTGATCGACGTTCCCGGAGCCGGAATCGGCAACCCAGACGGAGCCGAACGCGACTTCGAGTCCCACTGGTTGCACCTCGGTCACCCGCGCCGTGAGTTCGTTCGTGCGAGCGTCGATGCGCGCCACCACGTCGGCGCCGCAGGCGGCCGACCAGACGCCGGTCCTGTCGGCAGCGAGGTATCCGCACGGTTCATAGTCGAGCGCCGCGGTCGCAACCACGCGGTTCGTTGCCGGATTGATGCGTACGAGCCTCTTCCCGTACGGGACGGCCGCCCAGACGGCGCGGGGTGACGCGATCACGCTCATGTGCTCCGCGCAACAGGCGCGCTTCGGTCCGACGGGGATGGTCGCCACGACTCGATTCGTCGCGGGATCGATCCGTGAGACGCTGGGACCGCCCGCGGTCGCGACCCACACGGCTCCGGGCGAGACGGCGATCCCCTCTGGACTCGGGCCGACATGGATGGTCGCGTTGACCTTGTTCGTTGAGGGGTCGATGCGAGTGACGGTGTCGTCGGACGGATTGGAGAGCCAAACGGCGCCGTCGCCGGCGGCAACCGTTTCCGGGGGATAGACCTTGACTCTCGCGACGACTGCGTTCCGCGCCGGGTCGATCCGCATGAGCGTGGCCTGGGAGTTGCTCATGGCCCAGACAGCGCCCTCACCGACGGCCAACGGTCCGCCTGCCCTCATCGGCGGCACAGCGCGCCCGACGCGAATCCGAGCGACCACTTTGCCGCCTTCCGGCAGCGCGGGCGCGAGGATCGAGCCTCTCCGGACACTCACCTTCTCGCTGGAGCGATGTGTTGCGAGCAAGACGGAGCCCACGATCGCCGCGACGACGGACGCCGCGACGACCGCCAGGCGGATTCGCCGATACGCCGACGTGCGGGCAGGCGCCAGACCAGAGCTCACGCAGTTCATCATCCACCGCAACGCCCGGAGATTCCACCGAATCCACCGGATTCCAGGGAAAACCCTGGGAAGTTTTAGGGAAAGGTGTGCGACGATCACGACTGTGGGCACACGCGTCTTGATCGTCGACGACCACCAGCCGTTCCGCGCTGTCGCGCGGGAGCTGCTGGAACGTGCCGGCTACGTGGTCTCCGGCGAGGCGGCGGACGCTGCGGAAGCCCTTGACGCGGTCGCAGCCGATCCGCCGGACGCGGTACTCCTCGACGTGCAGCTCCCCGACTGCGACGGCTTCGCGGTCGCGACCGAGCTCGCAGCCGGGGACGGGCCCGCGGTCGTCCTCATCTCGTCCCGGCAGGCCGACGACTACGGGCGAAGGGTCGAGGCCTGCGGCGCGCGCGGCTTCATCTCGAAGTCGAAGCTCTCGGCGGCGGCGTTCGCCGCGCTCCTGAAGTGATGGCCTCTACAGCTCTCAGAGCATCGCCGAGCCAGAAGGTCAGGGGCGACCCGGTACTTCTCCTACCGGTCGTCGTCGCTGCGGGCCTCGCAGTCGGTCGGCTCGGCCTCAACGGTCACGTCTCCGGGATGCGGGTCGCCGCGGACCTCGCGCTTTCGTGGGCACTGGTGGCGGCTGCGCTCGCGGTGCGCGAGCGGCCGCGCTGGCGTCGATCAGGATGGCTACTAGCTACGGCGAGCTTCGCAGTCCTGGGCGCAGATCTCGTGTGGGCCGGCTCGAATGCCTTATGGACGCTCGGCTTCCTTCTCGCGGGTCTGTGGGCGGCGCTACTCGTTCACCTTGTCCTCGCGTTTCCGGACGGGCGTCCGTGGTCGCGGGTTGCCCAGATCGCGATCTCCGGAGCGTACGTAGCGACGCTCGGCGGTCAGCTGGTCGGCGCGTTCGTCGATCCGAACACGCGTGACGTCCTCGGTCTCGCGCCGAACGAGACCGTCGCGCACGCCGTCGATCGAACGCAGGAGATCACCGGGATCGTCGTCGGCCTGGTCGTGCTGGTCCTCGTGGTGCGGCGATTGCGCGTCCTAGGTGGGCCGGCACGACGCGCGCAGGGACCATTGCTCGTCGCCGCGGCCGTCACTGCGTCGAGCGCCGTCTTCTGCCTTGGTTGGGCGGTTGCGACCGACTCGGTCAGCTCGGCCCTCGAGACGATCGTCCGAGCGATCGCCGTCTCAATGCCGTTGGGCATCGTCGCGGGGATCATGTGGTCGCGCCTGCGGAGGCCCGAGCTGTCCGCGCTCGTCGTCGAACTGCCGACGGGGGCTGGCGGCATGCGCGAGCGTCTCGCGCAGGCGCTCGGCGATCCGACGCTCGAGGTTGCGTACCGGCTCGCCGACGGCCGCTACGTCGACGCGACCGGACGACCGGTCTCATTGCCCGACGGACCGGACCGGGCCGTAACCGCGGTGACCGCAGGCGGCGAGGAGATCGCCGCGCTCGTCCACGATCCAGCCTTGCTCGACGAGCCGGCCCTGGTGGAGTCGGTGAGAGCCACCGCCGGGCTCGTGCTCGAGAACGAGCGGCTGGCAGCCGAGGTGCGCTCTCAGCTCGCAGAGGTGCGTGCGTCGCGCGGCCGGATCGTCACCGCTACCGACGCCGAGCGGCGCCGGATCGAACGCGACCTCCACGATGGAGCGCAGCAGCGCCTCGTGACCCTTTCCGTCGCCCTTGGCCTCGAAGCAGCTCGCGCCGACCCGGCCGCAGCGGAGGTCCTCTCGCGCGCACAGGACGACCTCGAGGGGGCGCTTGTCGAGCTCCGCGAGCTGGCACGGGGAATCCACCCGGCGCTGCTCAGGGACGAGGGTCTCGAAGCGGCCGTGGAGGCGCTCGCACGACGAGCACCGCTGCCGGTGACGGTGCACGGCACGGTGGGAGGACGTCTGTCGGATCCGATCGAGCTCGCCGCCTACTTCCTCGTCTCGGAAGCGCTGACGAATGTCGCGAAACACGCCTCGGCAACCGAGGCATCGGTGCTACTCGAACGGGAAACGGCGGCGCTTCAGGTTGCGGTGGTGGACGACGGAATCGGCGGTGCCCGCGTTACGCCTGGCTCGGGGCTGGCTGGACTCCGCGACCGGCTCGAGGCGCTCGACGCGACGCTGACCCTCGAGAGCGAGCCCGCTCGAGGCACTACCGTTCGCGCCTCCATCCCATGCGGGTCGTAATCGCCGACGATGCACCGCTCGTCCGCGAGGGGGTCGCTCGCCTGTTGATCGAGCACGGCGTCGAGGTCGTCGACCAGGTCGGAGACGCCGAGGCACTGCTGACGAGCGTGCGCGACCTGGGCCCGGATGTCGCCCTCGTCGACATCCGCATGCCGCCGACGCACACCGACGAAGGGCTGCGCGCGGCCAGCGATATCCGCTCGCGCTACCCCACGACGGCGGTCCTCGTCCTCTCTCAACACCTCGAGCCCGAGTACGCGCTGCGACTCGTCGAAGAGAAGCCCGAAAAGGTCGGCTACCTGATGAAGGAACGCGTCGGCCGGATTGAGCAACTGCTCGACGCGATGGATCGGGTCGCAGCGGGTGAGTGTGTCGTCGACAGGGCCGTCGTCGAGGAGTTGCTCGCGCGACGACGACGAGACGATCCCGTCGCGGACCTCACGCCGCGCGAACGCGAGATCCTCGGGCTCATGGCCGAGGGCCGCTCGAACAATGGCATCGGCAGAGCGCTCTGGCTCAGCCCGAAGACGGTCGAGACGCACATCCGCGGGGCATTCCAGAAGCTCGGGATCAAAGAGGCGCCTGAGGACAATCGCCGCGTGCTCGCCGTGCTGACGTACCTGCGTCGGTAGTCGCTGCCGATCAAAAAGCCCCGTCTAGCGGGGCTTTTCAGAGCGGATGAGGGACTCGAACCCACGACCTTCTGCATGGCAAGCGGGTCGTGAGTTCGAGTCTGCATCGCGTCTAAGGCGCATGGTTGAGCCGAATCTGCACGCTCGATCCGGCCTTCCCGTCGGCGCTGGATCGCCTCCGTTTGCGGGCGATTCCTGGGGTTTGTGCACTAGAACCAGTCTTGTGCCGATTCAGCCGAGGAAGTCCGCGACCGTAGAGAGCGTCAGGCCGATCACGACGAGGCCGGCGCCGATGATGCGCGTGGGCCTGTACTCAGCGAGCGCCGCGCTTAGCTCAGTCGCCATGGGGGGAATGACTCGAACGGGGAAGCTTCGAGCAATCCTCGGAAAGAGCGGAAAGTTCTGCGCCGCAAGTCGATCGTCTGTGTCCTCGCTGCGCCCGAGGTCGGTTCAAGAGGGCGCCGCCGTGTGCTTAGGAACGGCCCTGCGAGGTCGACGGTCCTCCTCCCCGGTGGCGACGATCTCGATGAGCCGGCCGAGGTCGTCTTCTACTGCCCGGCGTGCGCTGAGCGAGAGTTCGGCAGCGACTAAGCGGAGGGCGCACGCATCGCAACGGTTGAAGAGGAGTTCTAAGATCGATTCGATGGGTGCCGAGGAAGTCGAGATCGCGACTCGGTTTCTGCGCGCCGCCGGAGCCTCATTGAAGACCGGTGACCGCGAGCCCGTCTACCCGCTCCTCGCGCAGGGGGTGGAATGGGTCACTCCCATGCGGACTCTGCACGGGATCGACGAGGTGCGGAAGGAGCTGACCTGGGGCTTCCCGCCCGAGAATCTCGATGCCGAGGTGGAGCTGGGCGAGGTGGAAGACCTCGGTGAAAGCCGGGTCGGGTGCAACGTTCGCGAGGTGTACCGCTGGAAGCAGACCGGCGAGTTCGCCCACGAACGCCGGCGGCGGATCGAGGTGACGATTCGCGACGGCAAGATCAGCGGCTACGAGATGCGCGTGGTGGGCTAGGCGCGGCCCCGGCTAGTCGCTCCTTTCAGCCATGGCGCGAAGTGCCAGGGCAGCGTCCGGGTGACGATCTCCGACGAGTGCAGCGAGACACGAGGCGACCATCGCGGCCTCATCGATCGTCGCCGCGTTGCACCCCTCGAGGTAGCGCAGTAGCCAGCGTGCGGCGACCCGCGGATGCCGGCGCGCATCCTTGCCGCGCGATCAGGATGGTCAGCTCGAGCGCCCTCGGCGAGGCTGAGCCGGTCGATCTCCTTCGCGCTCGCCTCGGCGACGAGCAGGTTCCCGCGCTCACGTACTGGGCACTCGTGGAGGTCCGATCAACGGTGTCTTCACCGGTTTGGCCAAGCCGTAAAACACCACGTGCCGTTGCCGCCGAAGCGGGTGGATAGCGTCGGCTCGGGCACGTTCTTGAAGCCTTCGTCCGGTCGATCCCAGTTGTTTGCCACCCAGAGGTGCACCAAGAACGCGATCAGGCTGCTTGTCGGTACTCGTGGATCAGTCCGCCGCCCTCTGCTTGCTCTGCTGAACATGGCGGCGGACCCGGACACCAGGGGCGCCAGGTGCACGAGTACGCGGCCGCTCGCTCGAAGGACGCCCGCCCCTGACTAGGATCGTCGGTGCCACCGCCCCGAATCCTGCGATGCACACGCTCTACCTTCTCCGCCATGCGAAATCCAGCTGGGCTGATTCAAGCCTCGCCGACCGAGAGCGTCCGCTTGCGCCGAGAGGCCGGAGAGATTCGAAGCGCATCGCCAAGCACCTTTTCGAGAATAGGACCGAGCCGGAGCTTGTGCTCTGCTCCACGGCCGAGCGGGCGCGAGAGACGCTCGAGTTCTTGCGCCCTTCACTCGCCGGCAGCGCGATCGACCTTGAGGACGACCTGTACGTCGCCTCCGCGGACACCCTGCTCGAGCGCCTGCGACTCGTTCCCGACGAGCTCGAGTCCGTCATGCTGATCGGGCACAACCCCGCTCTCCAGGATCTCGCCCTCGTTCTCGCCAAGGCCGGGGCCAAGCTCGAGCGATTGGAGGCGAAGTTTCCGACGGCGGCTCTCGCGAGCCTTGCCCTCACGAGCGCAACTTGGGCTCATCTGTCACCTGGCGAAGCGGTGCTTACAGGCTGGGTCGTTCCCAAGCAGCTCGGCTGAGCCGATCCAGGACGCTGTCACTGCTTGAAGATGTTGCCCGGCGGGTCCGTGTCGCCCTTCACGCTAGGCCTGATTCTGCTCGCCCTCACCGGAGTGCTCGGAGGGCTGGAACGCGGAGAGCTGTCGAGAGGGCTTCTCGGAAGGGTCGGCCCGCCTGCTCCGCCCGGCTGATCGGTTGAGAACAAGTTGGACGATTCCAAAGCTGCCAAGGGTGACGGCGATGCCGAGGGATGCGCCTGCGAGCACGTCGGAGAGCCAGTGCACCTGGAGGTAGGTGCGGCTCCAGGCCATCCCAGAGATCACCACGGCGGCTAAGGCGAACCAGAGCAGTCGTTTCCGTCCGGGTTCGGTGTAGAGCAGGACGAGGGCGACCGCGGTCGCGCTCGCGTATGCGGCATGGCCGGAGGGGAAGGACGAGCCGTGCGGAGTCAGCATGTGACCCGGCGGCCGCGCACGGTCGACGAGCGCCTTGATCAGATTGCCGAGCAATGGTGTGATGGCCTCGGCAACGGCGAACGCCACCAACGCTGCCCAGCGGCGTAGGGCCAGGAGCACAAGGCCAACGACAGCAAGCGTGAGTCCGCGCCAGACACCTCGGCCAAGGGCATCGAAGACCAGTGCCAGGTGCTTGAGGGCGGGTGTTTGGATGTCCTGCATCAGCTCCGACCAGCGACGGTCGAGGCTGAGCGGGCCGGCGGGAACGAAGACCGCGAAGAGCGCCACCAGGGCGAGCAACGCAGCCCCCCCGAAAAGCGCCCGTCCAGGGTGGGTGAAGAACTGCTCGCGGCGCTGCGGCGACCGAGCCCCAGCCGACGGTCCCTTCGGCAGGAGGCCGGTCAGCACGCGGCCTTTGCGACCTGTTTCAGCCATCGGTCGAGCATAGAGTGGCGCGGAATGACGAGATCTAGTTCGGGACGCGTCTGGGCGTGGATCGCGCTCGCGGCGGCGGCAGGCGTGCTCGTGACGCTCGTGGTTCTGCTCATCCGGAACCTCGCCGCGCTCGCTCTTGCGCTGGTGGCACTTGGCCTTGCCGGCGCGGCATTTTGGGTCGCGACGACGAGGCAGGGGATCACGCGGCTGCTCGCAGTCGCGGTCGCGATCCTCGCGCTGGTGGGCGGCGCGGTCGCGCTCGCTTGGCTCGGTGCGGTCGACGAACTGATCGCCTTCGCCGTCTCGCTCGCCGCCTTCGGAGGTGCGAGCCATCGGGCGCTTCGCCAAGCTTACGAGGCTCGCCAAGCCGCGACCGCTGGGCCAGTGGCGGAGACACCGCAGCCGAGCCGAGCGGTCTTGCTGATCAACCCCAAGTCGGGCGGCGGCAAGGCTAAGCGTTTCCACCTGGCAGAGGAGGCGAGACGGCGCGGTGTCGAGCCGGTGGTGCTCGAGCCCGGCGACGACCTGCTCGAGCTGGCGGTGCGGGCCGTAAGAGGCGGCGCGGATGTGATCGGGATGGCGGGGGGTGACGGCTCGCAGGCGCTCGTCGCGAGCGTCGCGATGCAGCACAACCTCCCGCACGTCTGTATCCCAGCGGGCACGCGCAACCACTTCGCGCTCGACCTCGGGCTCGACCGGAATGATGTCGTGGGCGCACTCGACGCGTTCACCGACGGGGTGGAGCGGCGAATTGACCTCGCCCGTGTCAACGACCGCGTCTTCGTCAACAACGCCTCGCTCGGCGTCTACGCGCAGGTGGTTCAGTCGGATGCCTACCGCGACGCCAAACTCGAGACCTGGGCACAGATGCTGCCGGAGCTGCTCGGCCCAGACGCACCGCCGATCGATCTCGAGTTCGAGGGGCCCGACGCCACCCAGTACACCGACGCGCCGCTCGTGCTCATCTCGAACAACCCCTACCAGCTCACACGCCTGGCCGGCGCCGGCACACGCCCCCGCCTCGACACCGGCCAGCTAGGCATCTTCGCGGCCCGCATCCGAAGTCCGGGCGACGTCGCCCAGCTGGTCACGCTCGAGACGATCGGCCAGTCGCAACGCTTTCCCGGCCTGCTGGAGTGGTCGCAGCGGGAGTTCGAGGTCCGCTCGGGCTCGACGGTTGCGGTCGGCCTCGATGGGGAGGCGCTCACGCTCGAACCACCGCTGCGGTTCGTCTCGCTGCCCGGCGCGCTGCGAATCCGCTTGCCGCGTCACGCCGCCGGCGTTTCTCCCGCCGCGACCGCAGGCGTACTGACCCGGGCCGGCCTCCTCACGCTGTTTCGGATCGCGGCCGGAAGAACGTGAGGGTGCCGAAACTTCGTAGCTTCGGCCCCTAGCCGGGGTCCGGCGAGGATGATGTAACCGCTTACGGAAGCCGCCACACAGCTGGATGTCGCCGTCTCGACGCTTCTGAACCGAGTGAGGTGGCACGCCCGCGACCTCCTGCACCTGGGGACTCAACCTACGGGCTTCAACCCTCTCACCCTGACAAACGCGGCGTTTGCGCGCGCGACGCTCTACGTTCGGCTGATGCTCGATCTGATTCGTGGCGACGATCCTTCGCAGACTCGCGAAGCACTGAATACGTTGGAGAAAGCGATCGAGGACGAAGGCTGACTGACTCTGACCTGCCGGAGCTAGAGGCGGTTCGAGGCGGACTGCCCCCTTGCGGGGAAGCAGTACACCTTCGATTTCTGCCGTCTGCTGTCGGCTTCGTCGTCGGCCCGGAGCTCGAGCGCGCCCAAGGTCGTGCGTTACCGCGCGGAGCACCGCGGTTTCATTCGGATGCTCACTTGCTCCGTCTGCCCGCGCCTTGCGGCGCCACGGACGGTCTCTAGGTCTGGGGATGTGTTCGAGGCCCTTGCCGTTGTGTGTCGACGTGTTCCTGCGCCGGTTCGCTCGCATCTAGCCACGCGCCTTAGCGTGGGCGAGCGCGATACCGGCCTCTGGAGTCTCGGCGCCCGCGTCTGGCAGGAAACGCCACGCGCTAAGCGCCACCGTCCCGGCGCCAACGCTGACTAGATGCTGACTCACGGCCCCTCCGAGGGGAGTCGGCAAGCGTTCGAGGGAAGTGCGATTCTCGCCGTGTGCAGCGGAATCGCGGAGAAGCGGATGATGGGACTCGAACCCACGACCTTCTGCATGGCAAGCAGACGCTCTAGCCAACTGAGCTACATCCGCGGGACGCGAAAGTATAGCCGCGGGTTCAGGAGCCTTGATCGAGCGCTTCGTTGACGAGCCGGTCGGCGAGCTCGTTGTGCTCGCGGCGCACTGCGGTGTAGGTGACGCGCTTCAGCCGGCGGGCGAGTGCCTCCGCGTCGTCGACGAGCTCGCGCAGCGTCTCGTTCTTGACCTTGTACTCGCCGCGCATCTGGTTGACGAGCAACTCGGAGTCCGAGACGACCTCGACCTCGTCGACGCCGCGCTCGATGGCCGACTCCAGCCCGGCGAGCAGGCCGCGGTACTCGGCGACGTTGTTCGTGGCCTTGCCGATCGCCTCGCCGCGCGCGTCGAGGACCGTCCCGTCCTCGGCTTCGAGCACGTAGCCGTACGCCGCCGGCCCCGGGTTCCCGCGCGAGCCGCCGTCGGTCGAGAGCCGCGCCTTCACGCGAGCGGGTAGAGGTCGAACGCAGGCTCCTCGTATGGATGCGCCTGCCGCAACGCGGCGACGATCTCCGCCTCGCGTTCCTCCGGATAGACGGTCTCCAGGCGCAGCTCGGCAACGCGTTGCTCGCGGCCGGGCTGTCCGACGTCCGGCGACGAGCCCGCGCCCCCGAGGAACGTTCCCGTCCCCTCCGTGTACCAGGAGCAGCGCTCGTAGTCGCCGATCTGGCCGGCGCCGGCGGCGAACAGTGCCTCCCGCAGCGGGTCGAGCGCCTCGCGGGGAACGAAGACGACGAGTTTCCGGTTCAAGAGGCGGCGCTACTCGCCGGTGTCGATCTGGGCGCGCTGCAGCTTGCCCGAGTAGTCGACGTAGATCGACTTCCACTCGGTGAAGACGTCGAGCGCGGCCTGGCCCGCCTCGCGGTGGCCGTTGCCGGTGCCCTTCACCCCGCCGAAGGGCAGGTGCACCTCGGCGCCGATCGTGCCGGCGTTGATGTACGTGATCCCGGCCTCGAGGTCGCGCATCGCGCGGAAGGCGGTGTTGACGTCGCGCGTGAAGATCGAGGACGAGAGGCCGAACTCGATCCCGTTCGAGACCCGGATCGCGTCGTCCACGTCCTTCACCCGGATCAGCGCCGTCGTCGGGCCGAAGATCTCCTCCTGGGCGACGCGCATCTGCGGGTCGACGTCGCCGAAGATGGTCGGGCGGTAGAAGCTCCCGTCGCCGAGGCCGTTGCCGCTCGCGACCTCGCCGCCGGTCAGCAGCTTCGCGCCCTCGTCCACGCCGATCTCCGTGTACGAGTGGATCTTCTCGAGGGCGCGCCGGTTGATCACCGGGCCGACGTCGACGCCCTCCTCCCAGCCCGGGCCGAGGCGCAGCTTCTCCGCGGAGGCGACGAGCCGCTTCTGCAGCTTCTCGTAGACGCCCTCCTGCACGATCACGCGCGAGGCTGCGGTGCAGCGCTGGCCCGAGGTGCCGAACGCCGACCAGACGATGCCCTCGACCGCCAGGTCGAGATCGGCGTCGTCGAGGACGATGATCGCGTTCTTGCCGCCGAGCTCGAGGTGGACGTGCTTCAGGTTCTGCGCCGCGGCCTCGAGCACCGCGACGCCGGTCTCGCGTGAGCCGGTGAGCGTGATCACCGGCACGTCCGGGTGGCGCACGAGCCGGTCGCCGACCTCGCCGCCGCCGCCGTGCACGACGTTGATCACGCCGGCCGGAACGCCGGCCTCGACGAGCAGCTCGACGAAGCGCTCGCCCAGCAGCGGGGTGTCCGTGGCCGGCTTGAAGACGATCGTGTTCCCGCAGACGAGCGCGGGCGCGATCTTCCAGGACGGGATCGCGATCGGGAAGTTCCAGGGCGTGATCACGCCGACCACGCCGATCGGCTGGCGCACGCTCATGTTGAACTTGTCGCGCAGCTCGCTGGGTGTGGTCTGGCCGAACAGTCGCCGGCCCTCGCCGCCCATGTAGTAGCTCATGTCGATCGCTTCCTGGACGTCGCCGGCCGCCTCGGGCAGCACCTTGCCCATCTCGCGGGCCATCAGCTCGGCGACCTCGTCCTTGCGCTCGGCCAGCAGCGCGCCGAAGCGGAAGAGGATCTCGCCGCGGCGCGGCGCCGGGACGAGCCGCCACTCCTCGTAGGCGGCCTTCGCCGCCTCGACCGCGCGGTCGACGTCCTCCGCGCCCGACTTCGGAAAGACGCCGAGCACCTCGCCGGTCGCGGGGCTGCTCGTCTCGAAGGTCGCGCCGGAGGCGGCGTCCACCCACTCGCCGCCGATGAAGTTCTTGAAGGTCTTGGTCGCCGTCGCCACGGCGGCCATCCTACTCAGGGGGGTCGGTGTCCGGGAACGTGCCTGCCGCACGGGCGCGGCGGCGGTCCCTGATCTCGCGCTTGCCGCCGAAGACGCGACCCTTGCGCCGGTCCTCACCCTCACGCCGGTCGACGATGACCGTCACGTTCGGATTGTCCTTGTAGTACTCGACCATCTTCTCGTAGAGCTCGTCCTCGAGCTCGCGCGGGATCACGCAATAGATCATCCTGGCTCGGATTGTAGGGACGCCCTGGGCTGGCGCCAGAGCTCTTGTCGGAGCATGGCTCGTCGTCGGGGTGCGATGGTCGTTCCGAGGCAAGGACGCAGGGAGTGCTCGTAGCCGGAGGTTACGGGCGCGACTGAGGACACGGCCTCGGGGCGAGCAGCGCGGCCCGACGGCACAGGCGCTGCTCCGTCAAGCGCTCGCTTTCAGACCGGAGAGATGTCCGGCGCGATGCGGCCGTCCTGCGTGAGCTTGGCATTCCAGCCCGTGAACATGGCCTCCAGCTCGCGGGGATCGTGCCCGCGCTCGGCCAGGCGCACGGGCTGGGCCGAGTCCGGAGTGATGCGGTACTGGTACCAGGAGATGTCCCAGGCGACGCTCAGGACGACCTCGCTGTTCGTCCCCGAGAGCGGAACGATCGACGCCTTCGGCACGCCAAGGCTCTTGGCGATCCCCGCGATCGTGCGGCGGAAGGCGCTCTCGTTGAAGAGGTCGGCCGCCTCAACCATCGCCAGCTCGGGCTCGGACAGCCGGCGCAGGATCGGCTCGTCCACGACGGGCTCGACCGTGGCCCTGCGCGACTCGCCCAGCAGCGTGGCGACGAGCCCGCGCCGCTTGCGCCGCCGGTCGTTGACGACGGGCGTGGTCGGGCTGCCCTCCTTGACCCAGCCGTGCTCGAGCGCGATTTCCTGGCAGAGCGGGCAGACGTCGACGAAGTTCTCGCCGTCGGCGGAATACCGCACCGAGCGCTCGCCGACGAGCAGACTCCGCTCGCAGATCCCACAGGTGCGCACGGCTGTGACGGCCTGCCGCGTGATGCGCATGTCGCGGAGGACCTTAGCCAAGGCTCAGACCTTGGCTTCTTCCAGCTCCTTCTTCGTCTCGTCGATGATCTTCTGCGCGATGTGCGTGGGAACCTCTTCGTAGCGTAGGAAATGCATGTGGTAGTCGCCGCGCCCGCCGGTCAGCGAGGTCAGCGCCTGCGCGTACGTGAGGATCTCCGCCATCGGCACCTCGGCCTTGATCGAGGTCATCCCGCCGACCGGCTCCATTCCCTGCAGCCGTCCGCGCCGTGAGTTGAGGTCGCCGTTGACCGCGCCCACGGCGTCGTCGGGCACGCTCACCTCGAGCTCCATGATCGGCTCGAGCAGCACCGGGTCGGCCTTCGCGTAGGCGTCCTTGAACGCCATCGAACCAGCGATCTTGAACGCCATCTCGGAGGAGTCGACGTTGTGCTGCTGGCCGTCCACGAGGCGGACGCGGACGCCCTGCACGGGCGCCCCGGCGAGCTCACCGTGCTGCATCGCCTCCTGGATGCCCTTGTCGACCGCGGGCCGGAAGCCCTGCTGGATCACGCCGCCGACGATCTCGTCCACGAACTCGTAGCCCTCGCGCTCGGGCAGCGGCTCGAGCACGATCTCGCAGTCGCCGAACTGGCCGCGACCGCCGGTCTGCTTCTTGTAGCGGTGCCGCGCGCGCGACTCCTTGCGGATCGTCTCCAGGTACGGCACGTGCGGCTGGTGCAGCTCAACGTCCACGCTGAAGCGGTTGCGCAGGCGGTCGACCGCGACCTCGACGTGGATCTGGCTCATCCCGGAGAGCAGCTGGTCGCCGGTCTGCGGGTCGCGCCGCAGGACGAGCGTCGGGTCCTCCTCGGCGAGGCGGCGCAGCGAGGAGGCGACCTTCTCCTCGTCGCCCTTGGCCTTTGGCGTGACCGCGAAGCTCATCACCGGCTCGGGAAAGTCGAGCGTCGGCGGCTCGACCTGGCGCTCCGCGTCGAGCAGCAGGTCGCCCGTGGTCGTCTCCTTCAGCTTGGCGACCGCACCGATGTCACCGGTGCCGAACTCCTTGGCCGGCTCGTGGTCCTTGCCCTGCAGCGTGAGCAGCGCGCCGACGCGCTCCTTCGCGTGCGAGCGGGTGTTCACGACCGTCGCGTCCGAATCGAGGGTGCCGGCGAGGACGCGGAAGAGGTTGATCCGGCCCGCGAACGGATCGGCCACCGTCTTGAAGACGAAGGCCGCCGTCCCTGCGCCGTCGACGTCGATCGAGGGAGGGCGCTTCGCCGGCGAGGGAACGCCCTCGACGAGCAGGTCGAGCAGCGCCGTCGTGCCGAGGTTCTTCGTGGCCACCCCGCAGGCGACCGGGAACAACTCGCCGCGCGTGACTGCGTCCTTGAGCGCGTGCGCGACCTCCTCGGTGCCGAGCTCCTCGCCCTCGAGGTAGCGCTCCATCAGCCCCTCGTCGGTCTCGACCACCGAGTCGAGCAGCTGCGTCCGGTACTGCTGCACCGTGTCGTTCAGCTCCTCCGGGATCTCCATCGGCCCGCTCTCGCGCTCGCCCTCCGGGCTGCCGTAGGCGGTCATGTGCAGCAGGTCGATGATCCCCGTCAGCTCGTGCTCGGTCCCGATCGGCAGGTGCACGGCGACACAGCGCTCGGAGAGCTGGTTGCGGAAGTGCTCGAGCGCGCGGTAGAAGTCGGCCCGCTCGCGGTCGAGCATGTTCACGAAGACGACGCGCGGGAGATCGAGCGACTCGGCGCGGTTCCAGACGCGGCTCGTCTGCACCTCGACGCCCATCACCGCGCTCGCCACGAGCAGCGTGCCCTCGACGACGCGCAACGCGGCGACGGTGTCGCCGGCGAAGCCCGCGTCGCCGGGCGTGTCGATCAAATTGATCTTGCGGCCCTGCCATTCGAGATGGCAGATCGACGAGGCGAGCGACATCTGCCGGCGCTGCTCGTCCTCGTCCCAGTCCGAGGTGGTCGTGCCGCCTTCAACGGTGCCGAGGCGGTTGATCGCGCCGGCCTGGAAGAGCATCGCCTCCACCAGCGACGTCTTTCCGGTCCCGCGGTGTCCGGTGACGGCGACGTTGCGGATCTTTCCGGGCTCGGTTGGCATCGCGGAGACTCCTCCTGAGAACGCGGGAACGGATCCCGATCTTACCCCTGGGGGCGTCTATCCTCGGGCGTTCGATGTGGTGGCAGGAGGCGGTCGTCTACCAGATCTACCCGCGGTCGTTCCAGGACTCCGACGGCGACGGGATCGGCGACCTGCGCGGGATCACCCAGCGGCTCGACCACCTCGCCTACCTCGGCGTGGACGCGCTCTGGCTCTCGCCGATCTACCCCTCGCCGCTCGCGGACTTCGGCTACGACGTCTCCGACTACACCGGAATCGACCGGCAGTTCGGGACGATGGGCGATTTCGACGAGCTCGTCGCGGGCGCCCACGAGCGCGGGCTGCGTGTACTGCTCGACCTCGTCCCGTGTCACACCTCGATCGAGCACCCCTGGTTCCGCGAGCACCCCGACCGGTACATCTGGTCGCCGGTCGACGGGCCGCCAAACAACTGGGTCTCGGCCTTCGGCGGGCGCGCGTGGAGTCGCGACGAGGTGAGCGGCCGTTGGTATCTGCACTCGTTCTATCCCGAGCAGCCGGACCTGAACTGGCGCAACCCCGAGGTCCTCGCGGCAATGCAGGACGTCGTCCGCTTCTGGCTCGGCCGTGGCGTGGACGGCTTCCGCCTGGATGCGATCGACCGCCTCGTGAAGGACGAGCTGCTGCGCGACGACCCGCCCGCGAGCAGGCCGTTCCCGCTGCCGCTGGATCCGGGGGCCGCGCGCCTCGAGATGCGCTACTCCGGCAACCGGCCCGAGGCGATCGAGGCGCTACGGGCGCTGCGCGAGGTCGCAGGCGACGCGCTGCTTGTGGGCGAGCTCTACCGGCCGGTCGACGAGTACGAGCGCTGGCTGGAGGTGCTCGACCTCGTCTTCGCCTTCGAGTTCCTCTTCTCGCCGTGGGACGCTGAACGGCTGCGGGCGGCGATCGGGCCTGCCGCCGACCTCCGGCGAGCAGCCTGGGTGATGTCGAACCACGACTTCGACCGGCTCGCGACCCGCGTCGGCGCTGAGAACCTGCGCGCCGCGGCGGCGCTCCTGCTGATGCTGCCGGGGACGGCCTTCGTCTACCAGGGCGACGAGCTGGGGCTCGCGAACGGGCCCGGCCACGAGCCGCCCTTCGACCGCGCGGGCCGCGACCGGTTGCGCCACCCGATGCAGTGGGACGCGGACGGCGGTTTTACGAGCGGGACGCCGTGGCTGCCGCTGGTCGACCCCGAGGCTCGCAATGTCGCCGACGAGCAGGCCGACCCCGCCTCGCTGCTCAATCTCTACCGCTCGCTGATCGAGCTGCGGCAAGACCTCGGCCCTGGCTTCCGCCTGCTCGAAGCCGAGCCCGGGGTGGTCGCGTTCGAGCGGGACGGGCACACGGTCGCGGTCAACACGACGGCCGAGCCACGCCTCGCCCCCGAGGGCGAGCCCGTGGTCGCGACCCACGAGGGCGAAGGCCTCCCTCCGCACGCTGCGTTGATCGTGCGAAACTAATACGCACATGGCGGAGATCGCATACGACGCTGTGGACAAGGTCTATCCCGACGGGACGCAGGCCGTGCACGACCTCGACCTCGAGATCGGGGACGGCGAGCTGATGGTGCTCGTCGGCCCGTCGGGCTGCGGCAAGACGACGGCCCTGCGAATGCTCGCCGGCCTCGAGGAGATCAGCGACGGCGAGATCCGCATCGGCGACCGGATCGTCAACGACCTGACGCCGAAGGACCGCGACATCGCGATGGTCTTCCAGAGCTACGCGCTCTACCCGCACATGACCGTCGAGGACAACCTCGCGTTCGGGCTGAAGCTGCGCAAGGTGCCGAAGAAGGAGATCCGCGAGCGCGTCCAGCAAGTCGCCCAAATCCTCAAGATCGAGGAGTTCCTCAAGCGCAAGCCGCGCGCGCTCTCGGGCGGCCAGCGGCAGCGCGTGGCGATGGGCCGCGCGATCGTCCGCGAGCCCCAGGCCTTCCTGATGGACGAGCCGCTCTCGAACCTGGACGCGAAGCTCCGCGTCCAGCTGCGCGCCGAGATCCACCAGCTTCAGCGCCGCCTTGGAGTGACCACGATCTACGTCACCCACGACCAGGTCGAGGCGATGACGATGGGCGACCGCGTCGCCGTGATGAACGCCGGCCACCTGCAACAGGTGGACACGCCGCAGGTGCTCTACGACAGCCCGGTGAACGAGTTCGTCGCCGGCTTCATCGGCTCACCGTCGATCAACCTGGTCGCCGCCCGGCTCGAGCAGCAGGACGGGAAGCTCGGGGTCATCTTCGGCGACCATCGACTGACAGTCGACGACCAGGTCGTCCGCAACCACAGCGGTCTCGCGGGCTTCACCGGCCGCGACGTCATCCTCGGGATCCGCCCCGAGGACTTCGAGGACGCGACGCTCGAGTCCGACGCGCCGCCCGACCGCCGACTGCGGGTCGTCTGCGACCTGACCGAGCCGCTGGGCTCCGAGGTGCTCGTGCACTTCAACACCGGAGCCGAGCGGATCATCTCCAGCGCCACGCAGGCGGACGCCGGCGAGGACGCCGACGTCTCGTTCGGGACCGGCTCGGAGGACGCGGAGACCTCCACCCGGCTCGTCGCGCGCGTCAGCCCGAAGTCACGGATCGCCGAGGGCAGCGAGATCGAGCTCGCCGTCGACACGACCCGGCTCTACTTCTTCGACCCGGAAACCGGGGCGACGATCTAGCCCTTCACGGCGCCGGCGGTCAGGCCCGCCAGGATCCGCTTCTGCAGCAGCAGGGTGGCGACGATCAGCGGCACGGTGACGACCACGGTTGCAGCCATCAGCTGCCCCCAAGGGGTCTGGAAGGCGTTGCCGCTTGCACCGGTAAAGGAGGTGATCGCGACCGGCACGGTGTACTTGTCAGGGCTCTGGATGAACGAGAGCGCGAAGAGGTACTCGTTCCAGGCCGCGATGAAGGCGAGCAGGCCGGTCGTCACGAGCCCGGGCGCGATCAGCGGGAGCAGCACCTTGTAGAAGACCTGCAGCGGCGTCGCGCCGTCGACGTAGGCGGCCTCCTCGAGGTCCGCCGGCAGCGCGCGCATGAAGCCGGTCAGCACCCAGATCGTGAACGGGATCGTGAAGATCAGGTAGCTGAAGATCAGCGCCCACTCCGTGTCGTACAGCTGCGGGAAGTGGATCGGCCCGACGACATGGAAGCCGGTGAACATCGTGTACAGGGCGCCGAGAATCGCGATCTGCGGGAAGATCGTCATCGAGAGCATCAGGTAGAGGATCGGGGACTTCCCGCGGAACTTGAAGCGGCCGAGCGCGTAGGCGGCTACGGACCCGACCGCCAGCGAGATCAAGGTGACCGAGCCGGCCACGATCGTCGAGTTGAGCAGCGCTCGCCGGAAGAAGCTCGAGCTGAGCACGTCGCGGAAGTGCTGCAGGGTCGGGTGGTGCGGGATGTACTGGATCGGTGTCTCGAACAGCGCCGGATCGGGCGTGAAGGCCGAGCGGAGCGCCCAGTAGAACGGGAACAGCGCGTAGATGAAGATCAGCGCGATCAGCGTCCAGAACGGGACCTTCCACAGGAACCGGCCGACCGGGCTGCGCCGAAGGCGAACAGTCCGGGAGACCGGCCGCGAGACGGAGCGTGCGGTCTCGCTCGCGGTGCTCATTCCTCGTTCACCCGCATGAAGGTCACGTAGATCACGACGAAGAGGGCGATGATCAGGAACATGAAGACGCTCGCCGCCGCCCCGAGGCCGACGTTGCCGTCACCGATGATCGTGCTCTGGATGTAGATCGCCATCGTTTGCGTGTCGAGCCGGTTGCCGAAGAAGACGGAGAAGACGTCGAACACTCGCAGCGCGTCGAGCGTGCGGAAGATCAGGGTGACGAGGATCGCCGGCTTCAGCAGCGGCAGCGTGATCCGCCAAAACTGCTGGAGCTTGCTGGCACCGTCGACGTCGGCGGCCTCGTAGAGATCGTTCGGGATGACCTGCAGCCCGGCGAGGAGCAGCAGCGCGACGAACGGCGTCGTCTTCCAGATGTCGACCGCGCAGACGGCCCCGAGCGAGGTCGAGGGGTTGGAGATCCAGGCTTGCGAGTGGGAGAGCACGTGGGCGCGCACACCGAGATCGTTGACGACTCCGAAGGTGTCGTCGAGCATCCACTTCCACATCTGCGCGGCGACCACCGTCGGGATCGCCCACGGGACGAGCATCACCGCGCGCATCACTCCGCGGCCCTTGAAGCTCGAGTTGACGACGAGGGCGATGATCAGGCCGAGCACGAACTCGAAGCTGACCGTGATCACCGCGAACTTGAGCGTCAGGATGACGGCGTGCTTCCAGCCCGGGTCGTGCCAGACCTGGCTGTAGTTGTCGAGCCCGATCCACTTCGTCGGCGTGATCCCGGCCAGGAACTGCTGGTTCGTGAAGCTCTGGTAGACGGTCTTGCCGAGCGGGTAGATCGCGACGAACGCGACGATCGCCAGCGACGGGATCAGCAGCAGCCACGCGAGCCGCGTCTGCCGGCGCTGGAGCTTCGTCCGGCGGCGCCGGGGGCGGCGAGGGGCAGGTGCGGGCGTGGCTACCGAGCTCATCCGGAGTAACGGGGGAGGATGACAGCCGCCATCCTCCCCCGTCTCAGTCAGAGGCCTACTTCTGCTTCAGGATCTGATTCAGCTTCGACTGCACTCCCGGCAGGATGCTCTTCGCCGGCGTGCCGTTGAGGATCTGGTTGATCCCCTGGTAGATCACCTTCGAGGCCTCGTTGTAGTGCGTCCCGAGGAACTTGGCCGGCCGCGTGACGCGCGCCACGCTGGCGATCGCCGGCTTCAGGTACGGGTTGGTCTTCACGACGGCCTTGTCCTTCGCCACCGACGGGATCGTCGGCACGTTGGAGTTGGTGATCGCGTCGAACTTCTCGACCGCCGGGCTCGTCATGTAGCGGACGAACTCGATGGTGGCGTCCTTGTGCTTCGAGTACTTCGACACGGCGAGCTGCCAGCCGCCAACGGTGCCGACGGGCTTGCCGGCGGCGCCGTGCGGCAGCGTGGTCACGCTGAACTTGCCCTTCACCTTCGAGCCGGCCGTTGCGCCGATGCCGTACTGGTACGGCCAGTTGCGCGCGAAGGCTGCGTCACCGGAGTCGAAGGCGTGCTCGGTCTGGTCCTCCTGGTAGGAGGTCACGCCACGTGGCGTGGTCTTGCCGATCTGGGCGCGGATCGCGTCCAGGATCGTGGCGGCCTTCGTGTTGTTGATCGACGCCTTGCCGTTGTCGATCATGTGACCGCCGCCCGCCGACGCGATCCACTCGAGCGCGTTGCAGGTCAGGCCTTCGTACGAGTTGCCCTGGAAGACGAAGCCCGCGAAGTTCGGGTTCGTCTTCTGCTCGCCGTCCTGGATCTTCTTCGCCATCTTGAAGAGATCGCCCCAGGTCGTCGGCGGGGCCTTGTAGCCGTACTTCTTCAGCAGGTCGGTGCGGTAGTAGAGGATCCCGTAGTCGCCGAACCACGGCATCGCGACGAGCTTCCCGCCGATCGTGTCGTTCTGGACGATCCCGGCAGCGTGCAGCTTCGACTGCGTGCCGAGCTTCGGCTTCAGGTTGACGAGATACGGCGCGAAGGCGCCCGGCCAGACGACGTCGATCATCGCCACGTCGATCGAGGACGACTTCGACGAGAAGGCCCTCGCGAGCTGCGAGTACGCCGCGTCCGATGCGGCCGGGTGCGGAGTCACGCTGACCTTGATCCCGGTGTCCTTCGTGAAACGCTTCGCGAGCGCGAGGTCGCGCACGTGACCGTTGCCGACCGAGTCGCCGACGAACGTGATCTTCTGGCCTCCGTACTTCTTCTTGATCGCCGCGGCGTTCGGAACCTTCGGGGCGGCGATCGCCGCTGCCTGATGCGTGCGGGCGGGCTTGTCGCTGCTAGCCGCGGCAACGCTCAGCGAGGTGACGAGCGCGACCGCGCTCACCACACCCGCGAGTACGAGCAGTCTGCGGTGCTTCACTCTCCCACGTCCTTTCTAGTTAGACCCCAACTTGACACGAGAGCAACGTTGAACCTCCCCCGTATCAGTGTCAAGCTGGAAAGTACCAGTCTGGTTACGCGCTCAGCGGCCGAGCGGCTCGCGAGCGGGCGAGCCGGCGAGGCGGGCCTTCAGGCGCAGGATCGCCTTCGTGTGCAGCTGGGAGACGCGCGATTCGGTCACGCCCAGCACCTCGCCGATCTCGCGCAGGGTGAGCTCCTCGTAGTAGTAGAGCGTGACAACGAGCTTCTCGCGCTCGGGCAGGCGTGCGATCGCCTCGCCCAGCGCTTCCTTCAGCTCCGTCTGCGCCAGCTCGGTCTGCGGCTCTGGCCCCTGCGTGTCCTCGATCGTGTCGATCAGGGCGACCTGGTCGCCGCCGGTCGAGGAGATCGTCCAGAGCTCGTCGAGGGCGGCGATCGAGGAGCGGCCGATCTCGGAGAGGCTCTCGTCGAGCTCGTCGGTCGAGATGCCGAGCTTCTCGGAGATCTCCTCGTCGGTCGGCGCGCGGTGGAGCTTGCGCTCGAGCTCGCCGATGGCGCGCTCGATGTCGCGGGCGCGAGAGCGGACCGAACGCGGCACCCAGTCGAGGGCGCGCAGCTCGTCGATGATCGAGCCCTTGATCCGCGCGATCGCGTAGGTCTCGAACTTGATGTCGCGCTCCGGGTCGAAGCGCTCGATGGCGCCGATCAGGCCGAGCAACCCGTACGAGACGAGGTCGTTCTCGTCGACGTGAGCAGGCAGCCCGCTGCCGAGCCGGCCCGCGACGTATTTGACCAGCGGCGCGTAGGTAAGGATCAGCCGGTCGCGAGCGGCCTGGTCCTTCGACTTCGCGTACTCGCGCCAGAGAGCCTGAGTCTCGTCCTGCGCCACGAGGAAGAGAATACGACCTAGGGAGGCGGTTTCCTCAGGTTGCGGACTGCGAGGCTCAGCAGCCAGAGCCCGATCAGGCCGGCCGCGATGACCACGACGACCAGCCCCGGCTCGGTGTCGACGGCCTCGGCGGCGGCGGCCGCGATCCCCCCGAACGCGATCGCGAGGACGAGGAACAGCGCGCCGAGCGCGGGCCTGGGAGGCGGCGGAGCCATGCCGGGATGCTAGAGCCGCCACGGCTACAATCGGGCCGCAACCCTAGGGGCGTAGCTCAACTGGCAGAGCACCGGTCTCCAAAACCGGGGGTTGCAGGTTCGAGTCCTGCCGCCCCTGTACCTATCCATGCGGGAAGTGCACCCTCGCACCGAGACAAACGCTTGGCTAGGACGCACGTGATCAGTCAGCCGCGAGGAGAGTCGAGAGCGTCGTTGACCTCCGCATGGGACGACGGATAGCGGTCTCACACCGGGACAAGGGCCTTCTCTCACTGAGCGCCGGATTAAACGGATCGTCAACGCACGATCCGTGACCATCGGCTTGGCCGCGACGTTCGTGGGCTTGGCGTTCGCCGGGGCGATCGTGATGCGGATCGCCGATCCGACCAACTTCCCTTCTGTGAGGTTGCCATCTGGTGGGCGCTGCAAACGGTCACGACGGTCGGCTACGGGGACGTCGTGCCCGCGACCGCTTCTGGGCGGGTCATCGGCGGCGTCGAGATGGTGATTGGCATCGCTTTCATCGCGTTCGTTACTGCGGGAGTGACGAGCACCGTGATTCAGCGCGGTGGGGCAGAGGCGCAGGAGGCCGACCGTGCGGAGAGAGAGCGAAGCACGCAGACGATCATCGATGCGGTAACGCAGACAAGACAAGTTCTCACCGAGCTGGGCGATCGTCACGATCAGATCCAGTCCAAGATCACCAAATGAGTGGGCCAGGCTGGTCTTGGGTCTGGGACACCTTCAGTTGATGAGTCGTCTGCCTCGAGGCTGGGCATCGGCCGCGGGTCTATCCGTCTGAACGACGGCGTCGCCAGGCCGCTTCGGATGGCTGATTGCGCAGCCTGTGCCTTAGCTCGTGCCAACGACTGCGAAACTGATCTTTGTGGTGGTTCGGGAGCTCGTTCGTCGACGGGGCGCCGACCGAGTATCGGGTCGCCGGCGGGGGCGAACCGGTCGTCCTTGTGCACGGGCTCGCCGGCTCCTGGCGCTGGTGGCAACCGGTGCTCGAGCCGCTGGCGGAGCATCGCCGCGTTTACCTGCTCGACCTGCCACGGCTCGGACCGCGCCTTCCCGCCGCCGCGCTGACAGGCTGGCTTGGCCACTGGCTCGAGGCGGCCGCGCTCGAGAGCGTCGATCTCATCGGTCATTCGCTCGGCGGGCTGATCGCGGCTGAGTTGGCCGCGGAACAACCGCAGCGCGCACGCCGGCTTGCCCTTGTCGCCCCGGCGGGAATCCCCTGCGAGAGTAGCATGCTAGTCGCGGCATGCGGTTGCTAGGGACGCTCTACGACATCCGTAGACGGTCACCGACGCTGGTCGGCGACGCAGCGCGGGCCGGGCCGCTCAGTCTCCTCCGCGGGGCTCTGTTCGCAGCCGACCGAGACCTGAGCGTGGAGCTCGCGTCGGTTCATGCCAGGACGCTGCTCGTTTGGGGCGAGCACGACCGGCTTTTCCCGGCGCGGATCGCCGCGGAGTGGCAGCGAATTCTGCCCCGTTCCCGGCTCGTGTGCCTCCGCTGCGGGCACGTGCCGATGTGGGAGGCGCCAGGGGAGCTGGCTGCCTGCTTGCTCGCCTTCCTCGACGAGGAGCTGCTGGACGATCCTTGCGATGAGATCAGGACGGGTGTAGTGGACGGCGTGCGGTTCACGAGGAACGACGACGAGCCGACCGCGGGGTAACAGCGCAGCGGCCTTCTCCGCCCACCTCTGCCCGACGAAGCCATCTTGCTCGCCGCGTACGACAACCGTCGGCTGTGCGATCAGCGGCAGGCGCTGCTCGATCCGATCGGCGAGGGCCGATCGAGCGGTCGCCAGGAGCGCACCGACGCCGACAACGGCGTCGTCGCGTGCGGCGAGCGCGAGCAGCGATCGCGGTTCCCGCCCTGCATCACGCAGCCCGCCGAGGAGCTGGTGGCGCGCGGCCCGCCGCTCCGGATCGACCGTTGGACCGATGAGCATCATCGGCCCCACGCGCCCCGGCAGGCGCACAGCGAGCTCGGTGACGATCTGACAGCCCATCGAGTTCGCCAGGAAGGCCGGACGCTGAAGGCCGGCCGCGTCCAGCCACGCGGCGAGCGCGCCGGCTAGCTCCGCGATACCCAGCGGGGTGCGCGGCCGCTGACTACGCCCGTACCCGGGCAGGTCTGGTACCAACACCGAGAAGAAGGGGGCGAGCGACTGCGCGAGCGGCAGCATGTAGCTGCCCGAGACCCCGTAGCCGTGTACGAGCACGACGGGCGGTCCTTCGCCGGCCACGCGGGTGTGGACGCTGAGGCCGGCGACCTCGAGCCACCGGCTCTCAATCGGCCAGGTAACACACTTGCGAGGCTCACCCTTGGTAGCTAGCCGTAACGGGTTCGAGGGTCGCAACATCAGGCCAGGAGATCAACACGCTTCGAGCGCAGCATCATCCCAACCGGGCGATGCTGGGTGTCGAGCGCATTGATTTCCTCTGCACATCGGCGCATCTCCGTCTGCATCGGTTGGCGGCACGGGTTGGTGAAACGCGTGATCATCGCCTCTCACCGAGGCTACTGCGCCGGCGTCGAGCGGGCGGTCGAGACGGTGGAGCGTGCGCTCGAGATCTACGGGCCGCCCGTCTATGTCCGCAAGCAGATCGTCCACAACACGCACGTCGTCCGCGACCTGGAAGCGCGGGGCGCGATCTTCGTCGAGTCGGCAGCGGCCGTCCCCAGGGGCGCGAGGCTCGTGCTCGCCGCGCACGGCGTCGCGCCCGAGGTCTACCGCACTGCTGCCGCCCGTGATCTGGCCACGATCGATGCGACCTGTCCGCTTGTGAGAAAAGTGCACGCCGAGGTGCGCCGCTTCGCCGCCGCCGGCTACTCCGTGATCCTGATCGGCCACGCGGGCCATGAGGAGGTCGTCGGCACGGCGGGCGAAGCGCCCGATGCGGTCGCGGTGGTCGGGACGCTCGAGCAGGTGCGCGCAGTCGAGGTGCCCGACCCGGAGCGCGTCGCCTACGTGACACAGACAACCCTCTCGATCGACGAAACGGCCGGGATCATCGCTCTGCTGCGGGAGCGATTCCCCGCGATCATCGGCCCGCGGACGGAGGACATCTGTTACGCAACCACGAATCGGCAGCGTGCCGTCCAGGAGATGCTCCCCGAAATCGACGCGCTGGTTGTGATCGGCTCCAGCAACAGCTCGAACTCCAACCGGCTTGTCGAGACGGCGCAAACGGGCGGGGTCGCTGCCTACATGATCGAAGACGCGAGCGAGCTGGACGAGCGGTGGCTCGAAGGCGTCGAGACCGTCGGGCTCACCTCCGGGGCCTCTGCTCCGGAGAGGCTCCTCCTCGGCGTGTGCGACTGGTTCCGGGCGCGTGGCGTGACCGACATCGCGCCGTTCGCGTTGCGCTCCGAGGACGTCTTTTTCAAGCTCCCGGTCGAAGTGGGTAGCACGTCACCCCATACCGCGGCCTGAATGATGCACGGCGAAGGGGACTCACCCCAAACGCGCTATCGTCTCATCATGGCACGGACGAGGAAGACCCAGGACGAGGACTTCATCTCGCGAGTCGCCGACGCGGGCGAGGAGGGGCTCCGCCGGCTCGTCGATCTGCCGCGTCGCGCGGTCGTCGGGGTGATGGACGACGCAGAAGAGCGTCTCCACGACGTCGCGACGAAGCTGCGCTCGATCGATCCGCTCGCCGCCCGTGTCGCCGCGCTCGAGAAGCGCCTCGAGTCGCTCGAGAAACCGAAGAAGACGACTGCTCGCAGACGTTCCACACGTCGGAGGCCCTCGACGGCAAGTAGAGCCAATACGTCCGCGGCGCGCGCCGAGCCGGAATCTGCCGAGCACGATCGTGGTCGCCGCGACGACTCTCCAGCGCAAACCTGAGCCCGAGTAAGGGCCTAGGGAGGACAAGGGCGAACACGCCCCCTTAGCGACGCGTTCAGCGCGCCGCTGGAGGCGAGAATGCCGCCGCCAACCGGCGGGCAGGAGGTGAGGACGCGCTCGTTTGCTAGCCGGGAAAGTGTCTGCCAAGCTGGCTACGTGGAGCGCGGGACGAACGGGCGAAACGTCGTCGTGGGTTTCGTCGTCACAACCGGTCGGATCGGGGTGACGACGGCCCGGCTGGCGCTGTTCCCGGCCCGGGTGATGGCGCGCTCACCGTTCGCCGGACCCTTTCGAAGTCGCGCCGACGGTCTCGCCCAGACGGGTCGAAGCGCGGAGCTAGCGGCGCGCCGACGGCTCGAGACCATGGCCGGGGACGTGCTCGCGACCCCTGAGGCGGAGCAGGTGGCCGACGGTGTCCTCGGCGGCCAGCTCCCGGAGGCGCTCGCGCGCTCGCTCATCGAGCATCGGGTCGTCGAGCGAGTGGTGGCCGAGGCGCTCGCGAGCGCGGAGCTCGAAGGAGAGCCGGTGTCGGTAAGGGAGACCGAGCGGACGGAACAGCTCGTGGCGCAGGTTCTGACGAGCCCCACCCTGGAGCGGGTTCTGGCCGATGCGCTGGAGAGCCGGCTGACACTCGACCTGACCGACAAGATGGTGCGGAGCCCGGCGTTTCGGCGCGCGCTCACCCAGGTCCTGTCGAGCCCCGAGCTGCGCGAGGCGCTGAAAGGACAGTCCGATGTCGCTTGCCGAGGAAATGGCTGCCGGCCTCCGACGTCGGCTGTTCGCGCTCGACGATGCGATCGAGCGCAGGCCCCGCCGCTGGTTCCGCCGAACCCCCCGGTCGCAGGTAACGCCGTCTGGGCAGTCGCCCGTCCGCTACGGGGGCATCGCGACCCGGGGGCTGGCGCTTGCTGTCGACGCTGCGCTCGCGACGATCATCTTCCTGACCGGTACCGCTGTGGTCGGGTTCGTCCTATCGCTCGTATGGAATCCTCGGCCGGCCTCGCTGGTCGGGTCGTTCATAGGCGTCGCAGGGTTGCTCGTAGAGGCCGCCTACTTCACGGGGTTCTGGTCGACGGCTGGGCAAACGCCTGGGATGCGGATGATGCACCTGCGCGTCGTCGATGGTTCCGGTTCTCCACCTGGTCTCGGGCGCTCCGTGGTGCGCCTGGTCGGCCTCGGGCTGGCAATCCTTCTCCTGTTCACCGGCTTCCTCCCGGTGCTGTTCGACGACCGACGGCGCGCCCTGCAGGACTTCCTCGCCGGCACTGTTGTCCTCCACGACGAGGATGCTCAGCTTCCCGTCGGCGAGACAATCGACAGTCAAGCGCCCCCGAACACCCAACTCCCGGCGGAGCTGCCGGTTCAGCCCGGATAAGCGCGCGCCTGGTCAGTCGCCGTGTGGCATCCGCCGGTGAAATCAGCAGTGGGTATGTTGGGCACGACTGCGGTTTCCACCGGTCCCACTGTGCGCACCGGTGCGCGTGAGGTACAGGTGCTCGGCTCACTCGTCGCTCACCGGACCGAGGAGACCACGCGGCAGTCGGCCGACCATGACGAGGGCGCTGGAGACGGCCGAAGCCCTCACAGCCTTTTGTACTGGAGTAGGTACCGATCTGAGCGCATCTCAGCGCACCTAGAGTGTCCAAGGCGCGCGCCAATCGTCCGATCCGCAGCGGATTGGCGTTAGCTCGTCAGATCTCCAAAACCGGGGGTTGCAGGTTCGAGTCCTGCCGCCCCTGTGAGCCAGATCAAGTCGAAACCCGCCTGGTTGAGCGGGTTTCGGTGTCCTTAGGGCCTGCACGCCCTCCGCCCAAGGGGTGCCTAAAGGAGGCTGTAGCTGGTGCGCACTGGTGCGCAGAGTGGTGCGCATTACTCCTTCGGCTTCGGCTTCTTGATGCTGCCGAGCTTGGCCAGCCCCTGCTGCACCACGGCGTAAGCGGCCCCGCCAGCTGCGCCCTGAGCAAGCGCGGCACTCATGCTCCGCTCCACGGTTTGGACTTGTTAGATGGCTTCTCCTTGGACATTGCAACCCCTCCTGTCTGCAGGGACACCCCTGCACTTCATCACGGTAAAGCGGGCACCGGACGACAAACCGCCCGTGACGGGAATCGTCGGCTGCGCCCAATACGCTCTGGTGAGATGCCCCGTCCGTAGCGCTTCGAGCTCTGGCCCCCGCCCCCGTGCCGGCTCGTGGCCCGGCGCGTGGGCGGGGTGTGCTCGTCAAGCCCTTCGGCCCCAGCCGAGAAGGAGGGAGCCGATGCCGGCGTTTCTTTTCAAGCTGGAGACCCAGGACGGCACGCCAGCAGGCTGAGTAGCTCGCCGGCGGTCCAGTCATCAAAGACAACGTGCAGCCCAAGCCGGCGGGCTCGGTCTACGAAAGCAGGGAGGCGGGGTACGCCTAGTGGGCCGCCACCCGAGGCGTTCCCCGCACCTTCCCCGCGATGGAAGCTATTTGTGCCCGGATGCCCTCGCATCACCCAAAAGGGGGGACGAGTCCTAAGGCAATGACCACTCCGCAGGTTTCGGCGCCTCTACACGTCTGCTTGGGCACGAGTCGGGCACGTCCTCCACCGGACTGACGGCTTCTCCCTAGGGGAGAGCAGGAGGGCGTTGCCCGGCTCCCTTTCCCTGAACAGAAAGGTAGCGAGAGCGGCTGCGCGAGGGCGGAACATGCATCGTGCTTCCTCAGGTTAGAGTCCGTGCCGGCCGCTTCGTCTTCGCGGTTCGAAGACCGGCTCGCAGGCCCAGAGTCATGCCGCGATCTAGCCACTCGTTAGCCGCGCCCGCCATGTTGGTCGCGGCGGCATCGGCCTAACTCGTCG
The DNA here is from genome assembly GCA_963772975.1 of uncultured Actinomycetes bacterium. GTDB lineage: Bacteria > Actinomycetota > Thermoleophilia > Gaiellales > Gaiellaceae > AC-32. The sequence goes on along the minus strand of CAVYZH010000004.1, from coordinate 172,062 downwards.
TTCGGAAGAGGCGGTAGCGAACGGTGTCGACGAACTCGACCGGGCGCTCTCCCGCGCCTTCCAGCCCGCGCCTGACGGCGGGCGGGAGACGCAGGTTCGTCCAGCCGTCTGCTTCCTGGAGGGCTTCGGCTGCGTCGTCGAAGCGCTCGACGACCGTGCGCCGGAGAACGCGCTTCTCTTCGAACAAGCCTTCCGCGACGACCTCGTTCGACGGCCTCGTTCATCGCCTTGACCACCAGCGCGAATTGGCTCGCGTCGACGAAGCCGAGCCCGCGCGAGCCCGCCCGCACGGGCATGTCGATGCCGAGCGGATGGATGTCGAGCAGGCTCCCACCGGGACGAACCGCCGGGTGGACGTGACGCAGGACGTGCACGACGTCCTCCGTCTCCACTCATCAGAGCGACCAGCTGAAGAGCGCGAGGTCGAACTCGCCCTTCGGCAGCTCGATCTCCCGCGCATGCGCGACCTCGAAGCGCAGGCGCTTCCGGAGCTCCCGTGGAGTCTCGGCGCGTGCGATCGCGACGACCTCCTCGTCCGGGTCGAAGCCCAGGACCTCCGCGCCCTCGCGCGCGCAGACGAAGCTCAAGCGCCCGTCCCCGCACCCGACGTCCAGGACGCGCAACCCGTTCAGGTCGACCAGCTCGCGGATGGTCGCGGGCTCGACGCCGTCGGGGTCGACCGTGGCCGGCACGAGCGCGACGCTAACGAACGGCGGCGCTCAGCGCAGCCAGGGCGCGAGCAGCTGCTCGATGTCGCGACAGCCGCGGGGGCTCTCGAGACGGCCGTGGACACGCTTGCCCTCGACGACCACGATCGTCGGCACGTCGCTGATGTTGAAGCGCTCAGCCAGCTCGGCCTGCTCGTCGACGTCGATGTTTAGCAGCACAAAGGACTCGTGATTGCGCCGGCGCTGCAGCACCTGGGAGAGGTAGCCCTCCACTCGGCGCGACTTGCCCGAAGCCTTGGCGAAGAAGAAGACGAGCCGCGGCCTCGCGAGCGCTTCGTCTTCCCCATTGCGGCCGATGGCGGGCGAGACCGTCATACAGTCACGTCCCAGAAGCCTCGACTCGGCTGGACCGACGTCATAGCAGCACACCCCCGTTTGCCAACAACCGGCTGACGAGGGGCGCCTTCGGCCCTGTGGACCCAACCCGCTCCCGCGTTCCTGTTACGTCGGCGCCGCTGCCACCCACGGGCGCATCGGCACCGCGAGCAAGTCTAGCTCGCTTTTCGGTGGAGACGTATCGGAGCTAGTGTGGAAGTGCACCGAACGCCCGCCGGGTCGCTCATCCGCCTCTCCTGCCTCCCGGGCGCTTCCCTCGAGAGGTGGATGGAAGGGCGTTGTGGACAACCGAGTGGACGGCGCAGGCGAACGCGGCAAGCAGGCTGCCGCGATCTCAAACGCGATCGTAGGCATCCATCGTCAGTACTTCGGACGCGGGGCGAGCCGAGCGCGCACGGTGATGGGTGCCGACTACGTGATCTGCTTCCTCGAGGACATCTATACGCCGGTCGAGCGGACGCTGATCGACGCCGGCCGTTTCCCCGCAGTGCAGGAGACGCGCAGCGCGTTCCAGGACACGATGCGCGAGAAGTTCAGCGACGCGGTCGAGCAGGTGGTCGGCCGCAAGGTGGTCGGCTTTCTCTCACAGGTGCACGTCGATCCGGACCTCGCGGTCGAGACATTCATCCTCGAGAGCGACGGCGACATCCCGGCGACTGTCGAGACCGGCTAGCCGACCGCACCCAGCAGGTAGCGGTGGTCGTCGATCTCGACACTCGTCGGCGGGCGGCCGCCGATGCCCAACCAGTTCTCGAGCAGATTGAGCACCTCGACGAGCGTCTCGTCCGGCTGCTTCTCGATCTCGATGCGGACCTCTTGTCTCGCCGCGTCGAACTCGACCTGGGCGACCGTCACCTCGCAGCGGACTCTCTGCATCAGCCCTGCCGCGTCATCGGTGTCCACCACGCTCACTCGGACCACCATCTAGCGCTCCTCCCCCATCGATCGTTGCCCTCTCTCGATCGTGGGGCGCTTCTGGCTGCTGAGAGCCCGAAGTGCTCCCGCGTCGTCCAGCGGCCGGCTTCGGAGCCGCCTGCGGCGCCCCGAACCCGTGCCGGGCACTCTAACTCCTCGGGCGCCGGGGTACGACCCCGGCTTTAGAGTTCACCCGATGGCGGTGCTGAGCTCGCAGGTTGAGGCGTCGGACGCATTCGACGAGCGCCGCGCTCGGATGGAGGCGCTGGTCGGCGAGCTCCGCGAGCGCAGCGCGCAGGTCGCGCGCGGCGGGGGCGAGAAGGCGCTCGAGAAGCACCGCTCGCGCGGCAAGCTGACCGCCCGCGAGCGCGTCGACCGGCTGCTCGACCCGGACACGGCCTTCCTCGAGCTCTCCGCCCTGGCCGCCTGGGACGTGTACGAGGGACAGGCCCCCGGCGCCGGGATCGTGACCGGGATCGGGACGATCGAGGGCCGCGAGTGCGTGCTCGTCGCCAACGACGCGACCGTCAAGGGCGGCACCTACTTCCCGCTGACGGTCAAGAAGCACCTTCGCGCCCAGGAGATCGCCGAGCAGAATCGGTTGCCGTGCATTTACCTCGTCGACTCGGGCGGCGCCTTCCTGCCGCTGCAGGCCGAGGTCTTTCCCGACCGCGACCACTTCGGGCGGATCTTCTACAACCAGGCGCGGCTCTCGGCGGCCGCGATCCCGCAGATCGCGGCGGTGATGGGCTCGTGCACCGCCGGCGGCGCGTACGTCCCGGCGATGAGCGACGAGACGATCATCGTCAAGGGCACGGGCACGATCTTCATCGGCGGTCCGCCGCTGGTGAAGGCGGCGACCGGCCAGGAGGTCAGCGCCGAGGAGCTCGGCGGCGCCGACGTGCACGCGCGGCTCTCAGGCGTCGCCGACCACTACGCGACCTCCGACGAGCACGCGCTCGCGCTGGTGCGCGAGATCGTCCGCAACCTGAGCCCGGCGCCGAAGGACCCGCCCTGGGACGTCGCGCCCGCCGAGGAGCCCGCGGCGGACCCGGCGGAGCTCTACGGCCTGATCCCGACCGATTTCCGCCACCAGGTCGATCCGCGTGAGCTGATCGCCCGGATCGTGGACGGCTCGCGGTTCCACGAGTTCAAGGCGCTCTACGGCGAGACGCTGGTCTGCGGGTTCGCGCGGATCGAGGGCTACCCCGTCGGGATCCTGGCGAACAACGGCGTGCTCTTCGGCGAGTCGGCCGCGAAAGGCGCGCACTTCGTCGAGCTCGCTTGCAAGCGGCGCGTGCCGCTCGTCTTCCTGCAGAACATCACCGGCTTCATGGTCGGTAAGGAGTACGAGGCCGGCGGGATCGCCCGCGACGGCGCCAAGCTCGTGACCGCGGTCGCCTGTGCCGAGGTGCCGAAGTTCACGATCGTCACCGGCGGCTCGTTCGGCGCCGGCAACTACGGAATGTGCGGGCGCGCCTACTCGCCGCGGCAGCTCTGGATGTGGCCGAACGCCCGCATCTCGGTGATGGGTGGCGAGCAGGCCGCGACCGTGCTGACGATGGTCGGCGACGCCGATCCCGACGAGATCCGCGCCAAGTACGAGGCCGAGGGAAACCCGTACTACTCAACGGCGCGGCTCTGGGACGACGGGATCATCGATCCGCTCGACACGCGCCGGGTGCTGGCGCTCGGTGTCTCGGCTGCGTTGAACGCGCCGATCCCCGAGACCACCTTCGGCGTCTTCAGGATGTAGGGATGGGCTATTCGATCGTGCGCGTGGACGAGATCGAGGGCTCCGGGCCCGGCGGCGCGGTGCACTTCGTGCGCCGGGAGCTTGGCGTGGAGGCGTTCGGGATCAACTGGTTCGAGCTCCCGCCGAACTCCGAGGGTTTCGAGCACGACGAGTCCGAGACGCAGCAGGAGGAGGTGAACGTCATCATCCGCGGCTCGGGCGTCTACAGGATCGAAGGGCAGGAGATCCCGGTCGGGGTAGGAACGTTCCTCCGCTTCGATCCCGGGACGACCCGGGTGCCGGTCGCCGGGCCAGACGGGATGACGATGATCGCCGTCGGCGCTCGGCGAGGAAGCTACGAGCCGAGAGGACCGTTTTGATCCACACGCTGATCCTGACCGACGACGAGCTGCGGCTGCTGACCGCCGCGCTCCGTTCCTACCGGGACGACTTCGGGCACGAAGAAGCCGACGTGCTGGGGGCGATCAAGGAGCTGATCGAGAAGCTGCCGACGCCCGGCGTGCCCGACGAGTAGCGCGTGACGGTTCGGCTGCTGCTCTGGAACCTCGCCGACTCGATGACGACGCTTGACGAGCTGCGCGCGAAGCTGCCCGAGCTGCCTGAGGGCGACACGTGGATCTCCGACCCGATCGGCGAGCGCTTCGGCCTGATCTCGTTCTCCGAGGACGACGAGCCGGTCACGAAAGCGCGCGAGCTGATCGGCAAGGATCCCGAGGTCGGCGAGGAGTTCGAGCTAGAGGACTAGAGTCTCCGGGAAGTCGACGCCCTCCTCGAAGCGCGAGACGCGGTACGGGCCCAGGTCGATGCTCGGGCTCTCGCCGAGGATCTCCTCGGCCAGCGCGCGACCGACTGCGGGTGACTGCATGAACCCGTGGCCGCTGAAGCCGCAGGCCGCGTAGACGCCGTCGGCGAGCTCGCCCAGGATCGGGTGCGCGTCGGGCGTCATGTCGTAAAGGCCGGCCCAGGCGTTCTCGATCGTCACCCCGGCCGCGGCCGGGTAGCGGTGGTGCAGGCGCTCGAGGCGGTCGGCGAAGAGCGTCTCGTCGACGACCTCGTCGAAGCCCCAGCGCGGCTCGGGATCGGTCATCGCCAGCACGAGCCGGCTGCCGCGCCGGCGGAAGTGGAAGCCGGTCTCGACCTCGAGCACCATCGGCAGGTCGTCGGGAAGGTCGAGCTCTCCGGTCGCCAGCAGCTGGCGGCAGAGCGGCCGCACCGGGAGCTCGATGCCGCGGGTCGCGGCCAGCTCGGCCGACCAGGGCCCGCAGGCGATCACGAGCGTGTCGGCCTCCAGCGTCGTGGCGTCGCAGCCCTCGCGCACCTGGACGCCGAGCTTCGTCGCGCGCCGGACGAGCTCGCGTGTGACGGCGGGCGGGTCGGCCGTGCCGTCCGTCGGGCAGACGACAGCGCCGAGCACGTCGTCGGTGCGCAGGCCTTCGATGCACGACGGATCGACCTGCTCGACGGGCACGCCGAGCTCTTCCTGCAGCATGCGCCGCTCCTCGAGCCCGGCCAGACCCTCCTCGGTCGTGGCCAGGAACAGGTAGCCGACCTGGTCGAAGAACGGCGGCCCGAGCTCCTCGAAGAAGCGGATGCTGGCCTGGGCGAGCCGCACCTCCGCCGCGGTCGAGAACTGCTGGCGCACGCCTCCCATCGCCTTCGCAGTCGCGCCGCCGGCAACGCGCCCCTTGTCGGCCAGGACGACCTCACGGGCGCCGAGGGAGGCCAGGTGGAATGCGACCGAGGCGCCGGTCGCGCCCGCACCGGCTACGACGATTCGAGCCATGCGTCCAACTGGCGCTTCTCGTCTGCCGAGAGCATGCGCAACGGGGCGCGCACGTCCTCGCGCACGGGCACGCCGCGCCGGCCGAGCACGTACTTGGCCGCGGCCTGGAACGGGAACCGGTCGAGCTCGCTCCGCAGTGCATCCGAGTCGCCGCTCCCGTCGCGGACGAGCGCGACCACGTGCTCGGGATAGACCGCGGCCAGCCCGGAGACCGCGCCGGCCGCGCCGCGCTCCATCCCGGCGCGGACGAGCGCCTCGGCGCCGATGAAGACGTCCAATCCGTCGAGCAGGTAGGGCTCGACCGCTTCGAACGGCTTGTCCGAGACCTTCAGCCCCGCGAAGTTGGAGGCGCGCTCGCGCAGCTGCTCGAGCACCGGCACGGGCACCGCGTAACCGCTGCGCGCCTTGAACTCGTAGACGTAGAACGGCGCCGGTTCGGCCGCGCGGGCGGCCGAGGCCAGGTGCGCGAGCAGCGCCTCGTCGTCGAGGGCGTAGTACGGCGGCGAGATCACCGCCACTCCGGCCGCGCCCACGGCAGCGGCATGCTCGGCGAGCGCGCAGGTCTCCGCGGATGTCTGCGCGCCGCAATGGACGATCACCGGCAGCGGGCCGTCGAGGAAGAGCTCGGCCGCGCGGCGGCGCTCGTCCGCCGAGAGCAGGATCCCCTCGCCGGTCGTGCCGAGCGCGAGGATGCCGTCGAGCCCGGCCTCGGCCAGGAAGTCGAGATACGGCCGGAAGGCCTCCTCGTCCAGGGCGGCTCCATCGTCGCGGAGCGGCGTGACGGCGGCGGCGAGCGCTCCGCGCAGCATCTCTCAACTCTACGATGCACAACCGTGCAGGCGCTCCGGATCGAACAGGACGGCGATCTCCTCGGCGTCACGATGGCGCGCCCCGAGCGGCGCAACGCCTTCGACGCCGCGCTGATCGCGGAGCTGACCGAGGCCTTCGCGGCGGTCGGCGACGACGTGCGCGCGGTGCTGCTGGCGGGCGAGGGCCAGAGCTTCTCGGCGGGCGCCGACGTCGACTGGATGCGCAGCTCGATCGAGCTCAGCTACGAGGAGAACGTGGCTGACGCGCGCCGGCTGCGGATGATGCTGGAGGCGATCGACTCTTGCCCGGCCCCGGTCGTGTCGCGCGTGCACGGCCATGCGCTCGGCGGCGGTTGCGGCCTCGTCGCGTGCTCGGACATCGTGGTCGCGGCCCCCGACACGGTGTTCGCCTTCTCGGAAGTGAAGCTCGGGATCATCCCGGCGGTGATCTCGCCGTATGCACTGGCGAAGATCGGCGCGAGCGCGGCGCGGCGCTACTTCGTCACGGGCGAGCGCTTCGACGCCGCCACGGCGCTGCGGATCGGATTGGTGCACGAGGTGGCAGCCGACCTCGACGCTGTGGTCGCGGCGATCGTCGCCGAGTTGCGCACCGCCGGGCCCGAGGCGGCGCGGCACGCGAAGAAGCTCGTGCTCGAGCGGCCCGACGGCCTCGCCACCGAGCGGCGCATCGCCCAGCGGCGGACGAGCGAGGAGGGGCAGGAGGGCCTGCGGGCCTTCCTCGAGAAGCGCCACCCGTCGTGGGCATCGAAAAGCTCCTCGTAGCGAACCGCGGCGAGATCGCGCTGCGGGTCTTCCGGGCCTGCGGCGAGCTCGGGATCGCGACCGTGGCGGTCGCGCCGGAGGACGACGCCGGCTCGCTGCACGCGCGCTCGGCCGACGAGACGGTTCGGATTGCCTCGTACCTCGAGTCCGGCGAGCACGTGCGCGCGGCTCAGGAGACCGGTGCCGACGCAATTCATCCGGGCTACGGCTTCCTCGCCGAGAACGCCGACTTCGCCGAGGCGGTCGAGGCGTCGGGCCTGACCTGGGTTGGGCCCCCGCCGGCCGCGTTGCGCGCGGGCGGTGACAAGCTCGAGGCCAAGCGGATTGCACGCGAGGCCGGCGTGCCGGTCGTCCCAGAGGGCGAGCCGGCCGAGATCGGCTTCCCGCTGGTCGTCAAGGCGGCGGCGGGCGGCGGCGGGTCGCGGGATGCGGGTCGTGCGCTCACCCGACGAGCTCGAAGATGCGCTGGCAGCCGCGCAACGCGAGGCGAAGGCGGCCTTCGGCGACGAGCGCGTCTTCTGCGAGCGCTACGTCGAACGGCCGCGGCACGTCGAGATCCAGCTGCTCGGCGACACGCAGGGCACGATCCTCGCGCTCGGGGAGCGCGAGTGCTCGGTACAGCGCCGCCACCAGAAGGTGCTCGAGGAGGCGCCCTCCCCCGCGCTGGACCCACAGCTGCGCGCGCGGATGAGCGAGGCCGCGATCGCGTTCGCGCGAGCGATCGGCTACCGGAGCGCGGGCACGGCCGAGTTCATGCTCGACGGCCGTGACTTCTGGTTCCTGGAGCTGAACGGGCGCATCCAGGTCGAGCATCCGGTCACCGAGCTGGTGACCGGCTCCGACCTGGTCGTCGAGCAACTCCGGATCGCGCTGGGAGAGCCGCTTCAGGCCGAGCCGCGGCTCGTCGGCCATGCGGTCGAGGTACGGCTCTATGCCGAGGACCCGAAGACGTTTCTCCCGCAGACCGGCCGGCTCGAGCGCGCTGCGCCTGCCCTGCCGGATCCGCGTCGATGCCGGGGTCGAGGAAGGTGACGAGGTCGGCACCTCCTACGACCCGCTGCTCGCCAAGCTGATCGCGCACGGCTCGACGCGCGAGGACGCCCTAGACCGGCTCGCCGCCGCGCTCGCCGAGACCGAGGTCGGCGGCGTGGTCACGAACCTGCCCTTCCTGCGCTGGCTGGTCGCGCACCCGGCCTTGCGCGCGGGCGAGACGACGACCGCCTTCCTGACCGAGCACCCGCCGCTCTCCGCCCCGCCGCTGCGCCTGCCCGACCGCCCGTGGCGCGGCGGTTTCCGGCTGAACCTGCCAGCGCCCGCGCCCGCGCCGCCGCCCGACCTCGACAGCGCCGTCGAGCACGGCGGCGGGCGCGAGCAGAGCACCCTGGCCGCGCCGATGCCGGGAACGGTGATCAAGGTGCTGGTCGGCGAGGGCGACCGCGTCCAGCCGCGCCAGCCGCTGGTCGTGCTCGAGGCGATGAAGATGGAGACGCCGATCGTCTCGCCGTACGAGGCGGTGGTCCGGTCGGTGCACGTGGCCGAGGGCGACCGCGTCGCGGGCGGCACTCTCCTCGTCGAGCTCGAAGAGTGACCTAGAACAACTTCTGGAGCTTCATCGCCTGGCCGATGTCGCCGTTCACCTTGAGCTTGCCGGACATGTAGGCCGCGGTGGGGTTCTGCTCGCCGTTGGCGATCTTCGTGAACGTCTCGGCCGAGGCGGTGATCGTCGTGTCGGCCTCCCCGCCGTCCTCGGTGACGGTCACCCGGCCGTCGTCGACGTCGACGTTCCAGGTGCCGGCACCGTCGATCACGAACTTGTAGCTCGCGTTCATCCCCTTCGCTCTCGCCGGGTCGATGCGCGACTCGAGCGTCTCGAAGAACTCCCTCGGCTCCATCGGCGGCGAGGTTACAGCACGGGCTCGGGCGCGAGGCGCCGTTGGGGGCGGGTCGCAGGCAACAGCGCGGCGAGCATCAGCGCGACGAGCGGCGCCGCGGCGGCCGCGTACATCGCGGCCTGCAGGTCGACCGAGTCGGCGAGTGCGCCGAGGCCGACGGCCGCAATTCCGCCAAGCCCGATCGAGAGCCCGATCGAGAGCCCCGAAGCCATCCCGATCCGCCGCGGCAGGTACTCCTGCGCCATCACCATCGTGACGCCGAACGTCGAGATCACGCAGACCCCGACGAACGCGAGCGCGAGCGCGCCGGGAATGCCGCCCACGAGCACGTAGACCAGGATCAGCGGCGCGGTGGCGGCCAGGCTCGCGATCAGCACCGGCCGCCGCCCGAGCCGGTCGGCGAGCGGCCCCGCGGCCAGGGTGCCGAGGCCGCCGGCGAGCAGCATCAGGGAGAGCAGGTGCGAGCCGTGCGCCTTCGAGTGGCCGAGCGAGACCTCCCAGAGCGGCACGAAGGTGATCAGCCCGAACCAGGCGACGCTGCGGAAGGCGATCACGCCGAGCAGCAGCGCGAGCGCTCCGGGCCGATCCTTTCCGGTCGCGGCGGCGCCCGTGCCGGGCTTGGGGACGAAGCTCGACAGGTACGGCAGCACGAGCAGCAGGGCCAGCGCGACCCCGAGCACCGGCAGCGCGAGCAGCAGGCCGCCGGTCAGGCCGAGCGCCAGCACGAGCGGCGTCGTCGCGGTCGGGCCGAGCGCGTAGCCGATGTTCCCGCCGACCGAAAAGAGGCTCATCCCGCTCGCCCGCTTAGCGCCGCTTGCATAGGCGGCGAACTTCGAGCCTTCTGGGTGGTAGGCGGCGACGCCGAGGCCGGAGACAATCACGAACAGCAGCACGAGCCAGTAGCTCGGCGAGGCCGCAGCGAGCGCGATTCCGACCCCGGCGAGCGCGAGCCCGGCCGGCAACAGCCAGAGCGCGCCACGGCGGTCCGACCAGGCGCCGAAGAGCGGCTGTACGAGCGACGACGAGGCCGTCGAGGCGAGCATCACGACGGCGGCCAGCGTGTACGAGAGCCGGAAGCGGTCGACCATGAACGGCAGCAGCGCCGGCAGCGCGCCGTTGGCGAAGTCGGTCGCGCCGTGCCCCGTCGAGAGCACCGCCATCGCCCGCCTGTCGACCTCCGCCCGCACAGATCCGAGCCTAGCTGCGGAAAACCCGTAGCCCGATCAGGGGTCGCGCCGATGCCAGGCCCACGTCCAAGGCCGACGATTCCGCTCATGACCAAGATCGTGATCGGCGGCGGTGGAGTCGCGGCCCTCGAGGCGGCGCTGGCGCTGCAGGAGCTGGCGCCGGAGCTCGCGCAGGTCGAGCTCGTGGCGCCCGACAGCTCCTTCGTCTACCGGCCGCTGCTCGTAACGGGCGACCTGCGCACGTTTCCACTGCAGCGCCTGGCGGACGATGCGGGCGCCACCCTGCGTAAGGGGACCGTCACGCAAGTGGACGCCGAGCGGCATCTCCTGCACACCGCCGATGGCGAGGAGCTGCCGTTCGACCTGCTGCTGCTGGCGCCCGGCGCCATTCCCGCAGCTGCGCTGCCCGGCGCGCTCTGTTTTCGCGGCCCGGTAGACGCGGCCGAGCTCGAGCAGATGGTCGAGGACGCGCTCGCCGGCGAGGTCGAAAGCTTCGTCTTCGCCGTCCCGAGCGGCGCCCGGTGGGCGCTGCCGCTCTACGAGCTCGCGCTGCTCACCCGGGCGCGGCTCGTCGACGCCGGCGCGATCGGCGTCCGGGTCACGGTCGTCACGCCCGAGGACGCCCCGCTCGAGCTCTTCGGCCCGCAGGCGAGCGCGGCGATCGCCGAGCTGCTCGAGGACCGCGGCATCGAGCTCGTTCCCGGGACGATCCCGCTCGCGTTCGCCGACAGCGCCCTGTCGGTCGCGCCCGGCGGCTCGGTCGAGGCAGACCGCGCGGTGGCGCTGCCACGGCTCGAGGGCCCGCGGCTGCGGGGTCTCTTCTCAGACTCACAGGGCTTCCTCCCGACCGACCCGTTCGGACAGGTCCACGGCGAGATCGACGTCTGGGCCGCCGGAGACGCGACCAGCTTCCCACTCAAGCAGGGCGGGATCGCTGCCCAGCAGGCCGACGCCGCAGCCGAGTCGATCGCGGCCCGCGTCGGCGCGAAGCTCGAGCCGAGTCCGTTCCGTCCGGTGCTGCGCGGGCTCCTGTTGACCGGGATGAGCCCACGTTTCCTGCGCGCCGAAGGCAGCCCCGCGGCCTCACAGGTCGACACCGAGCCGCTCTGGTGGCCGCCGGCCAAGATCGTCGGCCGTTACCTGGCGCCGTTCCTCGCCCGGCACCTCGGCCTCTCCGAGCTCCTGCCGGACGCGGCGCGCGAGTCGGCGGTGGCGGTCGAGATCGAGCTCGACCCCGCCGAGCACGGAGTGTGGTCGAAGGTCTAAGCCGCGGGCTGCGCGGCGGGCAGGTGACGCTCGATCAGCGCGTGCCCGAGCTCCCACTGCGCACGGACGAGCTGGATCCGGTTCTTCTCGAGCGCGGTTTCGCTCGCGCCGCGGTCCCGTAGCTGCTGGCGCTCGGAGACGAGCTCCGCCACGCGGAGAGTCAGAACCTCCACGCTCGCCGAAGTTCGGCGCCGTCGAAAACGGGCCGGCCGCTGGTACCGCAGTGACATGCCGCGTGCCACGAACGGTCTATCGGCACAGCCGCGCACGAGGTAAATCCCCCTCATGCGGCGGCAGGCTACGAAGGCGGTCGGCTAGCATCGCGCGGCTATGCGAGTCGAGGTTAAGGCGGTCGCGCCGGAGCTGGTGGAAGCGGACGTCGTCGCGGTTCCCGTGGCCGGCGACAACGAGCTCGCGGGCACCGCGGCAGCGCTCGACTCGAAGCTCGATGGGCTGCTAAGCCGCCTCGCGGCCGACGGCGAGCTGAAGGGCGAGGCCGGCCGCGTCTCGATCGTGCACGTGGACGGCAAGCTTGGCGCGCCCCGAGTGGCGATCGCCGGGCTCGGCCCGCGGGACGAGATCGACGCGGACTCGCTGCGCACGGCGGCCGCCGCCGTCGCGCGCGAGACCGGCGCCTACGCCGAGACAATCGCGTGGGCGGTCGACGGCGCGCTCGAGCTTCCAGCCGAGGAGCAGGTGCGGGCGCTCGTCGAGGGCACTGCAATCGGCAACTACGACACCGCGCGCTGGAAGCACGACGAGCCGAAGCCGAAGCTCGCCTCGCTTGTCCTCCTCGGCGAGGGCGACGGCCTGGCAGCGGCGGCGAAGCGCGCGGCGACGGTCGCGGAGTGGACGAACCGCGCCCGCGACCTGGTGAACAGCCCACCGAACGAGACCACCCCTGAACGGCTCGCCGAGCGCGCGCAGGAGATCGCGTCGTCGCTCGAGCACGTCACCGCCGAGGCGCTCGACCCCGACCAAATCGAGAACCTCGGCATGGGCGCGCTGGCCGCGGTTGCGCAGGGAAGCGACAACCCCGCGCGCCTCGTGGTGCTGCGCTACGACCCGCCGCAGCCGGCCCGCGGTGACGTCGTGCTCGGCCTCGTCGGCAAGGCGATCACCTTCGACACCGGCGGTATCTCGCTCAAGCCGTCGCTGCACATGGAGGACATGAAGGGCGACATGGCCGGCGGCGCGGCCGTGATCGAGGCCACCGGCGCGATCGCCGAGCTCGGCCTGCCGGTGCGTGTGCTGACCGTCGCCGCGGCCACGGAGAACATGCCGAGCGGCCACGCCTACCGGCCCGGCGACATCATCACCGCCGCCAACGGCAAGACGATCGAGATCACCAACACCGACGCCGAGGGCCGCCTCGTGCTCGCCGACGCGCTCTGGTACGCGCGTGAGCAGGGCGCCACGCATGTGCTCGACCTTGCCACCCTGACCGGCGCGATGGAGGTTGCGCTCGGCGACCTCTACGCGGGCGTCTTCGCCAACGACGAGGCCTGGCGCGACGAGATCCTGGCCGCCGCCGAGACGAGTGGCGACCACATCTGGCCCTTCCCGATGCACCCGCGCTACCGCCGCTACGTCGATTCGGTCTTCGCCGACCTGAAGAACTCGTCCGACCTGCGCCAGGCAGGTGCCGTGCTCGCGGCCAAGTTCCTGGAGGAGTTCGCCGGCGAGGGGCCGTGGGCCCACGCCGACATCGCGGGCCCGGCCTTCCTCGAGCGCTCGCGCGGCGACTACCTCAGCCAGCGCGGCGGCACGGGCTATGGTGTCCGGCTGATCGTCGAGCTCGCCACGCGTCTGTCCGAGTGAACTTCGACCTGACGCCGGAGCACGAGCTCGTCCGCTCGACCGTCCGCGAGTTCGCGGAGCAGCGCGTCGCGCCGGTCGCCGCCGAGCTCGACCGGGAGCACCGTTTCCCCTACGAGCTGGTGGCCGAGCTGGCCGAGCTCGGGCTGATGGGGATGCCGATCCCCGAGGAGTACGGCGGCGCGGGCACGGACACGCTCTCGTACGCGATCGCGGTCGAAGAGCTGACGCGGATCGACTCGTCGGTGGCGATCACGATGGCGGCGCACACCTCGCTCGGGACGATGCCGATCCTCAACTTTGGCTCCGAGGAGCAGAAGCAGCAGTGGCTGCCCGACCTCGCTTCCGGCCGCAAGCTGGCGGCGTTCGGGCTGACGGAGCCGGGCGCGGGCTCGGACGCCGCGGCGTCGCGCACGACCGCGGAGCTGCGCGACGGCGAGTGGGTCGTGAACGGCTCCAAGATCTTCATCACCAACGCGGGCACCGACATCACGGCCTGCGTGACGATCACCGCTCGCACCGGCGAGGGCGAGATCTCGAACCTGATCGTCCCGAACGGCACGCCCGGCTACGAGATCTCGGCGCCGATGGAGAAGCTCGGCTGGCGCGCCTCCGACACGCGCGAGCTCTCGTTCCGCGACTGCGCCGTTCCCGAGGGCAACCTGCTCGGGGAGCGCGGCAAGGGGTTCATGCAGTTCCTCGAGATCCTCGACGGCGGGCGGATCTCGGTCGCCGCGATGGGCGTCGGGCTCGCGCAGGGCGCCTACGACCTGGCCTACGCCTACGCGAAGGAGCGCCAGCAGTTCGGCAAGCCGATCTCGAAGTTCCAGGCGATCCAGTTCCAGCTCGCCGACATGGCAGTCGAGATCGAGGCCGGCCGCGCGCTGACCTACAAGGCCGCGTGGCTGAAGGACCAGGGCCGCCCGTTCGCCAAGGAGGCGGCGATGGCGAAGCTCTACACGGGCGAGCTCTCGCACCGCGCGGCGAATTCGGCGCTGCAGATCCACGGCGGGTACGGCTTCATGGAGGAGTCGCCGATCGCGCGGCTCTACCGCGACCAGAAGATCCTGGAGATCGGCGAGGGCACGAACGAAGTACAGCGAATGGTCATCGCCCGGCACCTCGGGCTCTGAGCCGCCGGCCGGGGATGAAGATGATCAGCAGGATCAGCAGGCCCGCGACGGCGATGATCGAGCGGTCGCGCAAGTCGTGGCCGCCGCCGCTCGAGACCTCCGGCAGCGTGACACCCTCCGAGGCCGCCAACGCCCGCACGGCCGCGGTTGCCGACTGCGTCAGCTCGGTGGGCGTCTTTCCAACCGGCACCTTCGCCAGCACGCGCTGCTCCTTCGTGACGGGCTTGCCGTGGTTGTAGATGCCGAAGCCGGAGGGCTGCGCGATCAGCAGCCGCTTGGCGTAGACGAAGGCGAGCTCGCTGCCGAGGAACTTCGAATAGTCCTGCGGGTGCTTCCAGAGGCTAACGGCCGTGCCCAGGTCGCTCGTGAACGGGATCAACGCGACCCGGATCTTGTAGCCGCGCTCGTTCGCGGCCTCGACCGTCTTGAGCAGCGCCTCGCGGTCGGAGTCCTGCAGCGTCGCGTCGATCGGGAAGTAGACCGGCTGCGTGAGCAGGACGTCGCTCGCGGGGTCGCCATTCGCGCGCGCGAACGGGACGGCGAGCAGCGCGGCGGCCGCCGTGACGAACAGCGCGCGCCGCATCAACCCTCGAGCGCCCTCTGCGCCTCCTCTTCCTCGGACAGCAGCCGCATCAGGAAGTACGACAGCGCCGCGAAGAAGACGATCATCTGCTCGCCGTTCATCAGGATCCCGCCGAGGTTCTGGTCCTTCTCGGGCGAGAGCCCCCAGAGGCGAGGCGCCGCCTCGTAGAAGCCGTAGAACGCGCTCGTGGAGAAGATCAGCGCGAGCGAGAGGAAGGCCGAGCCGACGTAGGCCGCGCCGAGGTAGACGAGCTTGACCGCGGACGAAAGGTGCTGGGGCAGCTCGGAGAACACCGGCCACCAGAAGAGCAGCCCCGCGCAGAGCAGCAGGGCGTGCTCGAGGTTCAACAGCCACGGATGGCGCAGCGCGTAGTCGTAGAAGGCCGGCAGGTGGACGCCGTACCAGACGATCAGCCAGAAGGGCAGCACGAAGCGCGGCCGCGTCAGCACAGCGAGCCTCCGCCCTCCACGCCGCGCGACGGCGGCGCGCATCGCCGGCGTTAGGCCGAGCACGAGCAGCGGCGGCGCCCAGTCCGCGATCATCACGTTCTGCAGCAGGTGCACGACGAGCAGGTAGTGGATCGCGATCGTCTCGAGCGGTGAGTTGAGCGGGATCGCGACGAGCGCGATTCCGAGGCCGAAGAGCGTGGCCCGCCAGCCCGACGGCCGCTCGACCGTCCGTGCCAGCCGCACGTAGCCGTAGACCGCCGAAGCCGCCAGCACGAGGAAGAGCGGCTCGAAGCTGAACGACGTCGAGGCAGGCGGGGTCACGTGAAGGCGGGCTTCCGCTGCCGCTGGCGGACGTACGGCCGCAGCAGCAGCGCGACGCAGATCCCGAGCGTGAGCAGCTGCTCGGTCATCATCACGACGCCCGCGAGGCGCTGGTCGGTCAGGGCCGAGATCCCGTGCGCGCCGACATACCGGGGATACGCCGGGCCCGTCGAGAAGAGCAGCACGTCCACGAGCGGCTGAGCGAGCGCCAGCATTCCGAGGGCGAAGAAGACGCGCTGCGGCCGGCGCAGGCGCTCGTGGCGCGCCGGGTCGACGAGCTGCGTCCACGCGAGCAGGCCGGCGGCGAAGAAGCTCAGGTGCTCGAGGTCATGCACGGCCTGGTGCGCCGCCGCGTAGTCGTAGACCGCGGGGATGTGCCAGGCGTAGATGGTCACCGCCCAGAGGCCGAGGCTGACCAGCGGGATCAGCAGCGCCGCGAGGAGCGCCCGCAACGGGCGGAACGAGGCCAGCGGCCGCAGCAGGAAGGGCGGCAGCAGGAAGAAGAGCAGCGGCCCGCGGACGGCGACGAGCAGCAGCGCAGGCGCCGCGTCGCCGATCAGGACGTGCTGGAGCATGTGCGCTGAGAGCAGCTCCTCGTCGCCTAGGTGGTCGAGCGGCGAGACGAGCGGCAGCACGAGCAGCGCGAGCCCTGCTGCGAACAGCAGCGCGCGGCTCCAGGGCGCGTGATCGGGCCTGCGGCGGCGGAGCCGGACGAACGCCTGGACGAAGAGCACGAGAGCGAGCGCCGTGCCGATCAGGATCGCCGGCGGCATCTCCCAGGAGCTGGTCGAATGAGCAAGCGGCACCGCGCGGTCAGGGTAACGGTTTGACAGCCGCTCCTACGCGTCGTGATCCTGCCTGCAGATGGGGCGCTTTCTCCTTGCCTGCTGTGCCGTCGTGCTCGTCGCCGGATGCTCGTCGTCGTCCTCGCAGCCGAGCGCACCGACGGTGGAGCCGGCGCGGACCTACTCGCTCTCCGGGTTCCAGCCGAGACGCGTGCTCTCGCCCGGGCCGACGCGGCTCTCGTTCACGATCCGCCAGCCCTCCGGCGCACCCCTGACCGACTACAAGCGGGGCGCGGGCCCGCACACCGGCATTCATCTGATCGTCGTGCGGCGTGACCTCGGCGTCATCGTCCATCATCACCCGCCCGTCGCCGCGGACGGCCAGGTCTCCGAAACCGTCAACCTCCCGACGGCGGGGCCGTACCGCGTGCTCGTGGACGCCTACCCGGGAGCGAAGGGCGCGCCCAGGAACTTCCAGCTGCACACCGAGCTCCGCGTCGCTGGCGCCTACCGCCCGCAGCCGCTGCCGCCCTTTGCCGCGCGCCAGAAGGTCGGCGGCTACACGATCACGCTGCGCGCGCCGAAGCGGCTGCACGCGATCGAGGCGGCGACGCTGACGGCGAAGGTGACGGACCCGAGCGGCAAGCCGGTCGTCTTCCACCCCTGGTTCGGCGCGCTCGCGCACGCGATCTTCTTCCGCCAGGGCTCGCTGGACTACTTCCACACCCACGTCTGCGGGCCCTCGACGCCCGGCTGCACGAGCGTGCTCGGGGGCGCGAAGGTGGTCGGCCGCCCCGCCGGGCCGGGGCAGCTGAACGTCGGCGTGCTGTTGCCGGTCGCCGGGACCTGGCGGCTCTTCCTCCAGTTCCGTGACCGCGGCCGCATCGTCACGGCGCCGTTTACCCTTCGCGTTCGTTGACGTCGTGCGCAGCTCTCGACCCATCCGGCGGAAGACGTCCATACCGGCAAAGCCGGCATGGACTCCCATCGCGGCATCGCAAGCGACGCCGCGGGCTTCGCGTGCGATGAGAGCGCGTGTCCTGGTATGGCCGGCCGTGGTGGCGCTACTCGTGCTGACCGCGCGCTGGCTGGCCTACGAGCTCGCGCCGAGCCCGCTGGCCCGTGTGCTCGAGCACTCCGCCGGCGGGCCGAGCCTGGTGATCGTGACGCTCGTCTCGCTGGGCCTGACGCTGCTCGCCTCGGTGCTCGTGGTCTGGCTCGCGGCGATCGGCGTGCGCGAGCGTGCTCGCTTGCAGCCCGAGCGGGTCGCGCCGAGTCTGTGCCTGCGCCGGCTCGGGCTCCGCGCGGTCGGGCTCTACCTCGCCAGCTCCTTGGCCTTCGCGATGTTCGAGTCGTACCTGCACTGGCGCGCCGGGATCGGCTTCCACGGGCTCTCGTGCCTGGTCGGTCCCGTGCACCGCAACGCGATCCCGCTGCTCGCCGCGCTCGCGCTCGCCGCGGCCGCGCTGGCCGAGGCGGTCGAGCACGTGCTCGCCTGGTTGCGGGCCGTCGTCCGGGAGCTCCGGCGACGCCGTCTCGCCGCGCAAGCCTTCGTCTCCTTCGCACCACTCGCCGCGCTTGCGCCGTTGCTGGTCGCGGTGCCGAGCCGTTCGCGGGGGCCGCCGCTCGCGGCCTGACCCCGACCTCGCGAACGAAGGGAGAACGATGAGATTCATCCTGGTCGCCGCAGGCGCGGCCGCACTCACGCTCGTGCTCGCAGGAGCCGCCTCGGCGCACGCGATCATGAGCCCACCTGTCGCCAAGTCGAAGGTGCTCCAGCAGTTCACGCTCTCCGTGCCCACCGAGGAGGAAGGCGCGACCACGACCGAGGTCGAGCTGACCGTCCCAGAGGGCTTCGCGATCGATTCGTTCGAGCCCTCGCCCGGTTGGAAGCGCACGGAGGCCGCGACCGGCTCCGGTGAGGAGCGTGTGATCCAGCAGGTGACCTGGAGCGGCGGCAAGGTGCCGACCGACGAGGATGCCGTCTTCCGCTTCAACGCCGACCTCACCTCGAACAAGACCTACACGTTCAAGGTGCGGCAGACCTACTCGAGCGGCAAGGTCGTCGACTGGAGTGGCTCGGAGAGCTCGGACACGCCGGCGCCGACGATCGAGTCGGTCTCCGACCTCGGCGGCGGCTCCAGCTCGACGCTGACGATCGTCGCGCTGGTCGTCGCCGCGATCGGCGTCGTGCTCGGGATCATCGGGCTGGCGACGAGAGGCCGGCCCTTGACGTGAGGCGCGCCGCGGTGCTCACGGCGGTCGCGGCTGCGGCTCTCATGCTGCCCGCGGCCGCCTGGGCGCATGCGGCCCTGCTGCGCACCGTGCCGGAGGCGAGCCGGACGATCAACTCGCCACCGCCAGAGGTGCGCCTCACCTACAGCGAGCCGATCGAGCCGCGCTTTGCGATCGTCTCCGTCACCGACGCGGCGGGCCGGCAGGTGACTAGCGGCCCGCCGACCGGCGCGCCTGGCTCGCCGCAGACGCTCGTCACGCCGCTGAGCAAGGTGCCCGAGGGCTGGTACCTCGTCTTCTGGCGGGTGATCTCGGCCGACGGGCACCCGGTGCGCGGCGCGTTCACCTTCGCGGTCGGGCCGAATCCCGGGCCCCCGCCGCAGTTCCGCGTGCCCTCGCTGAGCGAGACCGCGACGACGACGCGGCTGCTCGTCTCGCGCTGGCTGGTCTTCCTCTCGGTGCTCTCCGCGCTCGGCCTGTTCGTGCTACGGGCGCTGACCGCACGGCCGGTGGCGCGGGTTGTGCGCGGCACCTCGCTGCGCGCGCTGAACGTGGCCATTGCGGTCGCCGTCGCCGTCGCGCTGGTGGCGATCCCGGTCTACGTGCTGCTCGCGACCGCCGAGTTCACGCTGCGCTCGGTCTGGGACCTGGGCGCGATCGTTCCGGTCGCGCGCGACTCGGGCTTCGGGCGGGACTTCCTCGACCTCGAGCTGGTGCTCGTGCTCTTCGCGGTCGCCGCGGCCGGTGCACTGCTGGTCGACCGGCCGGAACGTGAGCAGCGCTCCGTGGTCGAGCTGCTTGCCACGCCCGCCGCGCTCGCCGCCGGGGTGGCCGCGCTGCTGCTCCCCGCACTCGCCGGCCATGCGGGCCAGAAGTCGCCGCGCGGGCTGTCGCTGCCGCTGGACATGGCGCACCTCGGCGCGGTGGCGGTCTGGCTCGGCGGACTGATCGGGCTCGTCGTGCTCTGGGTCTCGGTCGGCCGCGCCGCCCGCTCGGCCGTGCTCGCCTACGTTGTGCCGCGCTTCTCCGCGGTCGCGTTCTGCTCGGTGCTACTGCTGATCGGGACCGGGATCGGCCAGTCGCTCCTCGAGCTGCCGACGCTCGCGTCGCTCTGGCAGACCTCGTACGGCCAGGCGCTGCTCTGGAAGATCGGCCTGCTGGCCGCGGCGCTCGCGCTGGCGGGCGTGAACCTCGCGCGGACGAAGCCGCGCCTCCAGGCCGGCGATCCATCCGCGCCGCTGCTGCTCAGGCGCCTGGTGCAGGGCGAGATCGTCTTCGTCGCGGCCGCGCTCTTCGCCGCCGCCGTGCTCTCCAGCCTGGCTCCGCCTTCGAGCGCCCTCGCCAAGATCCAGGACATCGCCGCCCGCGTCGGCCCCGGGCCGGTTGCGACGACCGTGTCGAAGCCGCCGTACAAGGTGCGCGTCCGGGTGACGCCGAACCGGGCGGCCGTTCCGAACGCCTTCTCGCTCACGCTCACGCGCGACGGAAAGCCGGTTCCCGGCGCCGAGGTGATCACGAAGTTCGACATGCTCGACATGGAGATGGGCGAGCAGAGCTACCGGTTGCGCGAGCAGCGACCCGGCGCTTTCTCGAAGTCGGCGCCGGCGCTCGTGATGGTCGGCCACTGGGGTCTCCGGTTCGAGGTCACCCCACCCGGCGCGAAGCCATTCGTTGTCACGCTGCTCGACAAGGCGGGCGGATGAGAGCCCGGCTGGCGATCGCGCTCGTCGCCGTCGCGGCGGCCGGCGTCGCCTGGGTGATCGCGCTCGACGCGCTACGGCAGACGCTGTAGCCGGATCGTCCAGGGATCGATGGAGTCGACCACCAGGTGCGAGCCGCTCCACGGATCGCGCGCGAGGCGCTCGCGGATCTCGTCTTCCGATGCCGCCTCGACCGCATGGGCCGTGCGCAGCTCGTCGCCGAGAACGCCGCCCAGCACGATGAAGCCGTCGTCGACGAGGCCGTCCATGAAGGCCGCGTGGTCGAGCCAGCCCGACTGCTCCTCGAGCGGTTTCGAGTGGTCGTACTCGGGGCCCGAGCGGCGGAGGATGACGAGGAACATCATCGCGGCGGCTCGATCTTAAGCGGACGGTCGAACTCGAGGTAGCGGTGGGTCATGAAGTGCGCCGCCGCCGTCATGTGCAGGCGCAGCGGGCGGTACGTCGCCCGGTCGATCCAGGCCGTGAACCAGGCGGGCGTGGTCGGGTTGGCGAAGCTCACGACCCAGACCGGGCGGCCGTTCACGCGCGCCGTGCCGAGGACGTAGGCGTTGCTCGCCTGCGAGCCCCAGGCCGGGAGCGGCACGCGGAGCGCCGGGAGCTGCTGCGAGCGCCGCCACGGCGCGCCCGGCCGGTCGCGGTCCCAACGGCGCGTGCCGAGCACGACCGCGTCGGCGCCGCCGCGGATCCGGTACTCGACCTGGTCCGGTGCCTGCAGGCTCCAGGTCGTCAGCAGGCCGCCCGTCGGGCCCGAGCGCAGCGACTCGGTGTAGACGAGGCTCTTCAGGGCGCGTGTCACCCGAGCCGCGTGCGCCACGATCGCCGCCGCCGGGCGCGTCCCCTCGGGAATGTCGAACGCGACCGGACGGCTGCCGCTCAGGCGCACCTCGACGTGCCGCGGACGCGCTACTGCCGCCGAGTAGCAGCCGAGCCCGCACGGCCTCGCCGGAATCAGCCGCGACCCGGCGCGGAACCCGACCTTCAGCCCCGAGAGCGGCCCGCCTTCCGGCGCGAGCACGGTCGCCGTCAGCTTCCCCTTGCCGACGGCCAGCGCGACCGCGCGGCGACCTGACTCGCCGCCGAGCACGAGCGCGCCGCGCGGAGGCGGCGGAGCGCTCTCGACCCCGACGCTGAGCGAGCGCTGCGAGACCGGCGAGCCGCTGGAGCAGCCCGCCGCGAGCAGCGCGAGCGCAGGAAGCATCCACGACTTCACTTCAAGAAAGCTAGCCCGAGCGCCGCATGGGAGAGCCGATTTGGCTCCACCGTGCGCCGCTCCCCGCTCTAGAGCGTCGCGAAATGCTGTGCCCGTGGGGCCCGGGTAGGGCCTGAAGAGCGCTGTCTCGCTCGGCATGGGTGACTGACACGCCAGCCCAGTTCTGGCGGCTGGGTCGCGACGTTTCTGCTCATCTCAGCTACCAAGCGGCGATGGTCTCGGCTAGCTCATGCTCGAGGTCGGCCCAGGTCCACTCGCCCGAGCTGAACAGATCGTGCCATTCGAGCTCGTGACGGAGCACGAGATTCCGTTCCCAAGACTCGAGGCTTCCGATCCAGGTGACCCAGACTGCTTCGAAACCAGGGTCGGCTCCGAGGGTGTCTGCGAGAGTCATGCTCATCTGTGCTCACCCCTTCCTTATCGCCATCGGGGAGCGAGATCGGGGGCTCTCGAAGGAGCCCCCGATCCTCGGATGGGTGGTGCTACTGGTCACCGCCAAGGTCCACTGTTGTCTGGATTAGTGCGGTTGAGCTCCCGTTGACGACCACGTTGTCGTGACCGCCGAGCGTGTTGATCGCGAGCGAGTCGTTCGCCACCTCTGAGTGGCTGATGCCGATCAGGGTGGAGAGGCCCAACACGTCGACGACGTCTCCGTTCGCCCCCACGATGAGGTCGTCCGCGCCCTCGGTGCCGTTCACCGTGATCGCGTCGGCCACACCGTCACCTGTGTCGCCGCCGATCGCGGGCGCCAGATCGATGTCGACCTCCGTCACGCCGGCGGCAGTAAGGTCGTTGACGACCGCCGCGTCCTGACCGCCGAGCGCCCTGAGATCGACCCGCTCGGTCGTGCCGACGTCCATGACGATGTTGCCCACGTTGCGGGTGAAGCGAAGCCGTCCGGCCACGGCCGAGGCGTCGAAGGCCTCGGCGCCAGCGGAGCCGTTGAACTCCATCGTGTCGTTGCCGGCCTGGCCCTCGATGAGGTCGTTGGCGTCGCCCGGGTTCCAGACGAGGGTGTCGTTCCCGTCGCCGCCGGACATGGCGTCGTTCTGCTGCTCGCCGGCGATCCGGTCATCGCCGTCGCCGCCGGTGAGGACGTCGGCCTCGGTCCCGCCGTTGATCACGAGCTGGATCAGCGCGGCGAGGCCGGGCTCTCCCGTAATCGTGTCGGCGCCGCCGAGGCCGTTGACGGTCAACTTGTCGTTCGCGGCCTCCGAATGGGCGATCTGGACGGTCACCGGAGATCCGATGACTTCCACGACGTTGTCGATTGGGGTGATCTGGATGTCATCGGGGTTGTCCGTGCCGTTGACGGTGACCGAGTCGGCCGCGCCGTCTCCCGTGCCGCCGCCGATCGCGCCCTCGAGGTCGAAGGCGACGCTCTTGAGGTCGGTCCCGGTGGTGTCGTTCGTGACCACGCTGTCGTTACCGCCGAGCGCCTGCACGTCGATGAACTCGACGTCGTCCAGGTCCATCGTGATGTTGCCGACGTCGCGGAAGAACCGCACACGCCCGCCATTGGCCGAGAGGTCGAAGTTCTCGGCCGCGCCGGCCCCGTTGAAGAGGAGCGTGTCGGCGCCGTCGTCGGCGTCGTCCTGGCCCTCGACGACGTCACTGCCGTCGCCCGGATCCCAGATGAACGTGTCGTTGCCGGCTCCGAGGAGTCCGGTGTCCGCGCCCCCGTTTCCGTCGATCACGTCGTCGCCGTCGCCGCCGACCAGCACCTCGGCGCCGTCGCCGCCGTTGATCGTGTCGTTGCCGGCGCCGCCGTCGATCCCGAGCTTGATCAGCGCTGCCAACCCGACGGAGCCGCTGATCGCGTCATCGCCGGCGAGCCCATTCACATTCAAGAGGTCGTTCGCGGGCTCCGGGTGCTCGATCTTGACGGCCGCAGCCAGCCCGGTCACGTCGACCGCACCCGAGTTCGGGGCGATTGTGATCGCGTTGTTGCCGGCCGTGCCGTTGACCGTGGTCGTGTCGACGGCGCCGTCGGTGGAGAGATCGAGGACGATGTTCTTGACGTCTGTAGCGGACAGGTCATTCACGACCGTGTTGTCAATCCCGCCGAGCGCGCGGAGATCGACCCGCTCGGTGTCGTCGACGTCCATCGTGATGTTCCCGACGTTCCGGAAGAGCTTCAGCCGGCTGCCGTTGGCGGAGAAGTCGAAGTTCTCCGCAACGGCGGCGCCGTTGAAGACCAACTTGTCGCTGCCGGCCTCACCTTCCACCTTGTCACTGCCGTCGCCGGGATCCCATGTGAACGAGTCGTCGCCGGCGCCGAGGAGACCGGTGTCGGTCCCGCCGTTACCGTCAATGGCGTCGTTCCCGCTCCCGCCGAGCAGCAGGTCGTTGCCGTCGCCACCGTTGATGGCGTCGTTTCCTGCTCCGCCGTCCAGGGTCAGCTGGGTCAGCGCGGCGAGCCCGACGGCGCCGTTCAGCGTGTCGTTGCCGGCGAGGGCCTCGATCGCCAGCGCTTCGGAGTTGACGATGTCGATCGGTAGACCCGCCGGACCGCCTGAGACGGCGACGTGTGGGGCGACTGCCGAGGCTGCAACGCCGATCGTGTCGTTGCCGGACGTGCCCTCGACGACGACGCGATCGCTGCTCGTGCCGGTATCGAGATTCAGTTTGTCGTTCGCGGCCCGGGCGTGGAGAAGCTTGACCGCTGCTCCGATGCCGCTGATGTTGATCGCACCACTGACCCGGAGCTGGTTTGCGGCCGACGAACCTTTGATGTTGACGACGTCGGCTGCGCCGTCCTGTCCCAGATCGGCGTTCAGCTGGCCGAGACCGGCGCCGGCGAGGTTGTTGACGACCACGTTGTCGGCTCCGCCCAGGGCGCGGAGGTCGAAACGCTCGACGGACGCGCGATACGCGTTGCCATTGCGGGCGGCCCTGAGCCGCGCTCCTTCACGCGAAAACTCGAACTTCTCTGCTGCGTTCGAGCCCTTGCCGACGACCAGGTCGCTGCCGGCGTCGCCGAAGAGGCTGGTTGCCTCCGTGCTGGTGAAGACGCCGTGGCTCTCGTCGACCGTAATCGCGTCGCTGCCAGGTCGCGCGTGGACGACGATGCGTCTGAATGCCGAGCGCTTGAAGGTGAACTCGGCGGAACCGTTGCTGCCGACGTCCACTTGCAGCCGGGACTGGTTCCCCGGCTTCAGCCGCAGCGTGATCTTGTCGTTTGCGGCCGTCCCGAGAACGTTCAGCTGGCCGCGGTGGATGAACGCCTTGACCTTCGGCTTCTGCTTGGTGTTCGCCGCCTTCGTCGAGGGCTTGGCCGGACCACCGTAGGCCGAGGACGTCGAGAACGTGAGGGCGACGAGGACCACGGCCAGGGCCGCCACGAGGACGACCGCTCCGCGTCGACGATCGCCGTCGCGACTCCTGCTCGTGATGAATTCGAATGCGGACTGCATTTCCTCCTCCTTGATCGAGATGCCGGATTGGCTTGTCTCGGCGATGGTGGAGGCGGCGGACCCGCGTTCGCACCGTGGCGGCCCCCCTGTCTTTCGCGACTCACCCCGGAGGAGTACCCGTACTCGAAATGAGTGGACTGGCAGAAGCAGGGGTTCGCGTCAGGGGCTGCTCGAGCGCTGATCGAGTGGTTGCGACAGCACGGTGCCGACGACGTCACCGCCTGCATCCATCGAGTGCATCAGGCGATGGCCGTGGTAGGCCGATGACCCTTGGAACGAAGGCTGTTCCTGTCCGGCGCTACGCCGGGACCGGAGTGCCAACCGCAAGCGCGGCGGAAAGCTCGTTTCGCGAGTCGAGCTGTAGTTTGCGAAAGACGCTCGTAAGGTGACCCTCGACCGTGCGCGTGGTAACGAACAGGGTCTGGGCGATCTCGCGGTTGGTGAGGCCCTGGCTGGCGAGCTCGGCGATGCGGCGCTCGCTGGCCGTCAGCGAGTCGAGCCCCGTGAGGACGACCCGGCGCGGGCGCGCACCGGTGGCGCGCAGCTCGATCTCCGCCTGTTGCGCGAGCGGCTTGGCGCCCGCCCGGTGGGCGGCGTCGAGCGCCTCGCGTAGGAGCTCTCGCGCCTCGGTGCGCCGATTGCGCCGGCGGAGAAGGGCGCCGAGGTCGGCGAGGGCGCGTGCTCTCTCCAAGCTGGCATCGCCCCGCTCGAACGCGTCGATGGCCTGGCGGAGCAGGGACGCTCCACGATCCCCGCCGGCAATGACGCCGGCGGCACGCGTCGCCACGCCGAGTGCTCGTGGGGTGCCGAATGCCCGGGCGAGCTCGAGCTCCTCTTCTGCCAGGCGTTCCGCCGACTCACGATCGCCGAGCGCGAGCTGGGTGAGCGCCGCCTCCGAGCGCCAGGGGAGGTAACTCGGGCAGGTGACGATCGCTCGCGTCAGATCTACGCCAAGGCCCAGGAAGTCCTCCAGCCCTTCGGCGACTCGTCCTTGTGCGACCCGCAGACGTGCGCGGGCGAAGCGAAGACCCCAGGCCGTGGCGAATCCGCTCCCTGCTTCGTGATCGAGCGGCGAGAGCGCCTGCTCTGCGTCGTCAAGCTTGCCCTGATCGACGAGCACGTTGATGAGCAGACTGCCGTTCATGACGCGGTACATAGGTGGTGCGGGGAGCTCGATCGCGGCAAGCGCCGTTCGGGCATCTCCTTCGGCGGCCGTCAGATCGCCGCGTCGCAGAGCAAGCCAGCCTCGATCGCGCAGGCCAACCGCGAGCCGGCCACCGTCTCCGGTCACCCGCGCCTGCGCGATCGAGGCATCGAGCAGCGGCCGCAACTGCGCATACCGTTCGGCCAAGAGAAGCGCGAACGTGGTATGCGAAAACCACATGGCGAACGAGAACCATGGCCCGCTGTGCGAGACGGGTCCTGCGCTGTCTTGGGCCAAGAGCGCGCGGGTCGCGAGGTCGGCGCCGGTCTCGGCGGGCTCGTTCGTAAGGATGGAGACAAACGCGGCTGAGGCCAGGACCTCGGGTGGCGCCGCAGAATCGTTCGCGGCACGCTCGCGCAACCTCTCGCGGCGGGCCACTGAGGGTGCGGTCACGGAGTCGTTCAGCGCGGGTAGGACGGCCGCGGCCTCGAGCTGGAGCGCGAGCTCGGGGTGACCGGAATCGAGCGCCGATGATGCGCGATCGAGAGCTTCGACCGCCTCCGTGTAGCGCTGGGCGCGGCTGAGTGCGGCCGCCAGCACCATCGCTGCCTCGGCGGCTAATGCGGGGCTCGGCGCAGCGTCCACGGCCTGCTGCAAGTGCTCGGGCCAGCCGGGAAGCCCGGCGGCCGCCTCGGCCATTCCGAGGTCGAGCAGTAGTCCCGGCCGCTCGCCCGGCGGCGGGGGCTCGGCGAGCACTCGGCGCAGGAAGACGGCTTCCGACTCGGGAGCGCCCTGCTGCCGCGCGCCGCGGGCGGCCTCGAGCAGCCGCTCGGCGACCCAGCCATCGCCTGCGGGCTCGCTGACCAGTAGATGCTGGGCGACGAGCGCGTCAGCGCCCGCTTGCTCGGCGAGTAGCTGGGCGGCACGGCGGTGGCCTTGCGCGCGCTCTGCGCTGGCGAGCTCCCAATAGATCCCCTCGCGGACGAGCGGATGCACGAACCTCAGCGGCCGGCCGGACTCGAGAATCCCAGCGGTCGCCAGCAGATCGGCCGCATCGGCGGCCTCGAGCTCGGCGAGGCCTGCGAGTCGCGACGCCTGCAGCAGGTCGCTCTGCTCGAGGACCGCCAGCGCTCGTGCGAGCCGCCCCGCATACTCGGGCAGCCGATCGAGCCGCAGACGAACCGAGCGACCGACCGTCTCTACACCGCTTTCGACGCCTTCCTCGCTCAGTGCCGTCATGAGCTCGCGCACTAGGAACGGCGTCCCGCGCGTTACGCGCAGGCAGGTATCGACGACGACCGGATCCGGAGCCTCACCGAGCCCGTCCTCCAGAAGCTGGGCAACGGCGGCTCTGCTCAGAGGAGCGAGACGGATCACATCAGCGATGGGATCGCTCGTCATCGCCGCAAGCAGCTCGGAATCTGTCCCTCCCTCGCGAGGGCGCGTCGCCACGACGAGCACGATGTCCGACTCCTCGAGCCGGGTGAGGAGGAAGGCCAGATAACGAAGGGATGGGGCATCCGCCCAATGCATGTCGTCGACGACCAAGCAGAGCGGACCCAGCCGGGCAAGATTCGCACACAACCAATAGAGGCCGTGCAGGATCGCGAAAGAGGGGTCGACGCCCGACGAGGGGAGACCGTGCGCAGGGGGTGCGCCCGGGAGCCCGAGCAGGCCCGCCGCGACGCCGGCCGTGCCTTGTAACAGATCGGCGCGCTCGAGCTCCGACGCTTCGACCAGCGGGGGCTCGAAGAGCTGACGCACCACCCCGTAGGCGAAGTCGCGCTCCAGCTCTGTTCCCCGCGAGCGCAGCACGCGTATTCCGCCCTCCGCCGCCGCCGTCCGCGCCGCCGCGAGTAGCGTCGTCTTGCCCATCCCGACGGGCCCCTCGACCACTACGAACCTTCCGCGCCCCGTGCGAGCGTCGGACAGCGCCGACTCGATCCGCGCCAGCTCATCGCTCCGCTCAAGCAGCGCTCCGGTGGCCGTGGCCACTTTCATGTGCCTCAAGGGTACTCCCCTTGCGCGGAAAGAGACGTCTGCGCCCACGCTGGATCGCGCGCTCGCGTTGTGTGTGTGTGTGTGTGGTTCGCGTTCAGGCAATGCTCGTCGTTGGCGTCGCCACGCTGAGTCGGAAAGTCCGGGGGGTCTCCACGGTGCGAATCACCGTCCGAGCCTTCGAAGATCGGGCTTCCCGATTACGAGCTCGTTCAAGAGCTCAAGACCCGAAGGAGGCACACATGAGGAGAACTACGCGAGCGGTATCACTGCTGCTCGCAGCGATCGCCGCCGCACTGCTCGCCGTGGCGGGAAGCAGCTCAGCCGCCTCGGCCAAGACCGTCAACGGCAAGGTCGGCCCCGGTTTCACGATTGGGTTGACCATGCAGGGCAAGAAGGTCACGAAGCTGAAGGCCGGCACGTACCGCTTCGTGATCAGTGACCGCTCTGACATCCACGACTTCCATCTGATCGGGCCCGGCACGAACCGCGTCTTCACCAGCGTTGACTTCATTGGGACGAAGACTTTCGTGCTGAGGCTGAAGAAGGGGAGCTACCGCTTCCAGTGCGACCCGCACGCCTCGTTCATGCGCGGCCGCTTCCAGGTGTCATGAGATTCCAAAACCCAAGAGGAGATGTGAAGAGATGAAAACGCGTATTCAAGGCAAGAGGCTCAACGTCGCACTGACTGTCTCGGCAGCAGCGCTGGCAGCGGCCGCGCTGGCCGGGCTCGCTGCCGGCCAGGGACAGGCGGCGCACCCGAACAATGACACCCCCAGCGCGCAGGTGGTCAATGGCGTGCTGACGGTCGAGGGCACGAGGGCGGGCGACCAGATCACGCTTCGGCTGAAGTCCGGGGATCCGAACACCCTGGAGGTCGACTTCGGCGACGACGGCGCGGCCGACTTCAGTTTCCCGCGGGCCGGGATCGCGAGGATTGCCGTCGATGCCGGGAACGGAGACGACAGTGTCCTGATCGACGAAAACAACCCCAGCGGCGTCTTCACCGACACCATCCCGACCGTGCTTGACGGTGGAGACGGGAACGACGTCCTCGCAGGAGGCGCCGGAGCGGGAACGCTGAGCGGCGGGAACGGCAACGACACCCTGAACGGTGGCTCGGGCGCCGAGTTCCTGCTGGGCGGCGACGGCAACGACTCGATCGACGGGAACCGCGGCAACGACGTCGCACTGATGGGCAACTGCGACGACACGTTCACCTGGGATCCCGGTGACGGCAGCGACACGATCGAAGGGCAGGACGGCAAAGACGCGATGGTCTTCAACGGCGCTGGCGTAGTCGACACCGTCGACGTGTCGGCCAACGGAAGCCACCTCACGTTTTCCCGCCAGCCTGCCAACATCACGATGGACACGAACGGCGTGGAGCGGGTCGACTTCAACGCCCTCGGCAGCGCCGATATCGTCAACGTCAACGACCTGACGGGTACCGACGTCAGGGACGTCAGCGTCAACCTGGCCGGGGCGCTGGGCGGCGCCACCGGCGACGGCGCGGCAGACCGTGTTGTCGTGAACGGCACGAAGGTCGACGACAAGATCAAGATCAAGAGTGACGCGGAAGCCGTGAAGGTGAGCGGGCTTGTTCCGACGGTCGAGATCTCGCACTCGGAAGGTGCAAGCGACCGGCTCGAGATCAACACCGGCGACGGGAACGACAAAGTGAACTCCCACGGCCTGGCCGCGGGAGTGATCCAGCTCTTCGTGGACGGCGTCCTCGTCCCCTAGCAAGAAGCGAATGCGCGGGGCCTCCGTCCTCGGAGGCCCCGCAAACGTCTGAGGCGCACGCAGCGGCTAACGGCTCCGTTGAGCCAACGCAACACTTCAAGAAAACTAGCCCGACGGCCGCGTGGTTGAGCGAGAACCGCTTAGCTGTGCGGCCGGGGCGCGCAGCCGGCCTCTCTTGCAACCCCGGCTGGGAGGTCTGAGCACCGCCTCTTCCGGGCGGCCTGCTTGGTGCCGACTAATTCCTTACCTCGCAGCCGGCATCGGAGATGTTTTGTGGATCGGCTCGGGCTCGGTCGCAACAGCAACCCGTGGCAGCCATTCGAGCCAGCTGGGGAGGTACCAGTTCCAGTCGCCGAGCAGCTTCATGCTCGCGGGGAGCAAGACCCCCCGGATGATCGTTGCGTCGATCAACACGGCGGCGGCCAAGCCCAGGCCGAACTGCTTCAGCAGGTCAAAGGACAGGGTGATGAAGACCGAGAAGACGAGCACCATCACGATCGCGGCGCTGGTCACGACGCCGGCTGAGGTCTTGATCCCGTGCTCGACCGCCTCGTCGGTCGACATCCCGTGATCGACGCCCTCGCGGATTCGGCTGATGATGAAGACGTAGTAGTCCATCGAGAGCCCGAACAGGATCACGAACAGGAACATCGGCATGAACGACTCGATCCCGCCCGACGAGGCGCCGATCAGGCCGCGCCCGATCCCGTCCTGGAAGACGAGCACGAGGACGCCGTAGGCTGCAGCGACCGAGAGTGCGTTCAGCACGATCGCCATCAGCGCGATCACGATCGAGCGGAAGGCGAGCAGCATCAGGACGAAGGTCAGCGCGAACACGAATGCGAACACGTAGGGCGTCCTCTGCCGGAACTGGTGCTCGAAGTCGATCGAACTCGCCGTCATTCCTCCAACGCCAGTAATCGCGTCGGGAAGGTTCCCCACCGTCGCCGGCACGAGGTCGTCGCGGAGCGTGTGGACGGCGGACTTCGAGGCGGAGTCGGTGCCGTTACCGGCAATCGGGACCGAGACCAGGGCGACCGTGCCGGCCCGATTGACGTCGACCTCGATCGGCCGGAACATCTCCCCGCTCGCGAGCGCCTGGCGGCTCAGCTCCCCGATCGCGGCACGGACTCGGGCCGAGCGGACATCGGGAGCCTCGACGACAACCTCGCAGCGACCGCGTCGCCGGGGAACGCCTTCTGGATCTTGTCGTAGGCCCTGACCACGGCGAGCGACCGTGGCAACGACTCGGTGCTCTGCTGCGTCGTCTGCAGGCGGAGCGCCGGCACGGCGAGGGCGATCAGGAACGCCGGCTGCCAAGACTCCCGAGACGAGCGGCCGCCGCATGACCCGCTCGACGATCGCGCCCCAGAAGCGGCTCTCGCCGACGCGCTGATCGGGATTGCGCAGAAATGGCACGCGGCCCTTGTTCACGCGGTCGCCAAGCTTGGACAGCAAGGCCGGGAGCACCGTCAGTGAGCCGAGAACGGAAATGGCGACGACGAGCATCGTCGCCGCCGCGAAGCCCTCAAAGGTCTTGTCGCCACTGATGAACATCCCGGACATCGCCACGATCACCGTGAAGCCCGAGATCAGGACGGAGCGGCCCGAGGTCGCGGCTGCAGCCTCGACCGACGCGGACTCCGTCCGTCCGGCCGCGCGTTCCTCGCGATCCCGCTTGAGATAGAACATCGAGTAGTCGACTCCGACCGCGAGTCCGATCAGCAGGACGACCGCGTTTACCGCGTCGTCCATCGGCAGCACCTTGCTCGGCAACGCCAGCAGCCCGATCGCCGCGATCACAGACGTCAGCGCGAGCAGAAGCGGGATCCCGGCGGCCACCAGCGCCCCGAACGTCAACAACAGGATCCCCAGCGTCACCGGGAGCGAGATCGCGCCCGCCTTCAGCAGATCCTTGCCGAACTGTTCGTTGATCGCCTTGTTCGCACTTCCACCGCCGAACTCCGCGATGGTGAACTGAGGACTCGCGCCCTGCGCGTCCGCGACCGCCGCCAGGATCGGCTCGACCTTGTCCTTGGCGTCTTCGGACTTGCCGCGGATGTCGAACTCGACCAGCGCCGAGTGCGCGTCGCTCGATACCCGGCCAGCACTGCCCGGCGCGAACGGCGACTCGATGTTGGTCGCGTTCGGCTGCGCCTCCAGCCGCCGGACCACGTCTTGCACGGCGGCGTGGAACCGCGCGCTCGCCGCGGTCAGCGACGAGCTCTGAACGAGCACCAGCTCCTTCGCCGGCTGCTCGAACTCATCGTTGAGGATCCGCTGGACACGGCCGGACTCACCCGGCCCCGGTTCGTTCACCGACAGCGAGTTTGTTCCGACCACCATTCCCAGGTAGAACGCCACGAGGACGAACGCCAGCCAGCCAAAGACAGCTGTCTTCCAGTGCCTCGCGCTCCAACGGCCAGCGCGCGCAGCGAGATTCTCCTTCTGGACGGAGCCTGCCACAGCTGCCCCCTATCCTTCACGGTCCGACAAACGACGATACGCCTGGGTAGCCAGCCGGTCAAGAGGTTCCGAGGGCGTCTCGCCGGATCGTCTGTGTCACGCCCGCGGGACCTCGAAAGAGCCGCGTTTCCGGTCTAGGTCGAACTGGCGAGCGCGTTCAGCTGGGCGGGGGTTGTTCGGCCGATCGGTCGGGAGGCTCGGGTGCCGGCCCACTTCCTGATCCTCCGCCAGCGGCAGGAGGCACCGGCGGCGCAGACGTGCGCCTGGCGCGTCCGCGCAGCAAGGACGATCAACGCGGTGCTTCCCCCGGTGACGAGCACGCCGCCGAGGAGCACCCCGATCGCGACCCAGAGCAGGAACGACACCTTGGCGCCGAGGTCGACATCTGCAGCGACGCCACGCGAGCCGTCGGCGTTCATCAGGACTGCCGACCAGTCGCCGTCGCGCACCTTCCAGGTCAGCGTCTGCGTTCCGACTCCGGAGGCAGAGGCCGCCCAGAAGGACTGCTCGGTCGGCGGCCCTTTCGGTGCGCCTCCAGTGACCGGCAGATATGTGACGTGGAAGGGATCGAAGTCGAGGTCCTGGATATTCGCGTAGGCGACGGTTCCGAGGTACCTCGCGACCTCCGCCTGCGGCCCGATGCCGATGAAGAGCGTCTTCCCGGCGGGGCTCTCGCCGCGGATCCGCACCTTGCCGAACCAACTCTCGTTCAAGACCCAGCCCTCTCCGTTGGTGTCGACCTCGAGCCGCGTGCGCGTCAGGGCGTAGGTCGGCGTTGCGAACCGC
Source organism: uncultured Actinomycetes bacterium (assembly GCA_963772975.1). Lineage (GTDB taxonomy): Bacteria > Actinomycetota > Thermoleophilia > Gaiellales > Gaiellaceae > AC-32. Next base: position 138,796 of record CAVYZH010000004.1, on the reverse strand, counting down.
TCGCTCGGCGTCGTCAGGTAGCCGTCGTCGCGCTGTGTGCGGTCGGCCCAGAGCAGGAAGCCTCCGCCTGCCATCAGGGCCAGTCCGAACAGGACCCCGATGCTGCCGAGGACGATGAGGATGACGCGACCAGGAGTCACCGGACCCGAGATTGCCCGATGGGGAGGCAAGACGTCAAGGGCGCTGTCCGACGGCGCGCGAAACCTGCCTTCGGGAACCCGACCGCAGTCCCAAGCTTGCGCGCCGGCGCTGCTCGCTCTGGCTCGCCCACGGCTTCGAGCCGGTGCTGGTCAAGCAGTGGTCGGGGCACTCGAAGGCCTCGATGCTGCACAACGTCTACGGCCACGTGATCAGTGAGCCCGAGGGCGACGAGTGGCGCTCGTTCTGACTCGCTGCCTACGACGCCGCGCGGCAGCCAAGACGCCCGAGCGCCTTCCCGGTGTGGCCCCGGTGTGGCCCCGGTGAGGCCCGGAGAAGCCGACTACGGCCACAAACCGCATCGTTGAGCCAAGGGCTTACTTCAAGAAAGCTAGCGGCGCACGTTGGTACGGTCACTGGCGAAGTGCTCTTCCAGCAGCTCGTAGACGACGATCTCGGCTGCGCGTCCTACCTGATCGGCGACGAGACGGCCGGCGAGGCGGCGGTGATCGACCCCGCCTACGCGATCGAGCCCTACCTCGCGGCGGCCGAGCGGGCGGGCGTGCGGATCGTGCGCGTGCTCGAGACGCACAACCACGCCGACCATGTTTCCGGGCACGGCCGCTTCGCCCTCGAGCACGACGTGCGCGTCTCGATCCACACGCTTGCCGAGGCCGAGTACCCGCACGAGCCACTCGAGGACGGCGCCGAGGTCGACGGTCGGCTCGCTGGCGATTCGCGTGATGCACACGCCCGGCCACCGGCCCGAGCACTGCTGCTTCCTCGTCGCAGGCCACCTGCTGACCGGCGACTCGCTGCTGGTCGGCGACGCCGCGCGGCCCGACCTCGCGGTCGAGGCGCGCGAGGGCGCGGAGGATCTCTTCGCTTCGCTACGGCGGCTGTCCGAGCTGCCCGACGAGACAGAGGTCGACCCCGGCCATACCGGCGGCTCCCTCTGCGGTGCCGGGCTTCGCGGCGAGAAGACCTCGACGATCGGAATGGAGCGGCTGAGCAACCAGGCGCTCAGGATCGGCGACCTGCAGGAGTTCGTCGCGCACTCGGCAGCGATCTCGGCGCCGCGGCCGCCGACGGTCGAGCGCGTCGTGGCGCTGAACCGCGGGCCCTTCCTGGCCGCGCAGCCGCCGCTCGAGCGGCTCGAGGCGCCGCGAGGGCAGCTGCTCGACGTCCGCACTGCCGACGCATACGCGGCGGGCCACGCGCACGGGGCGGTGAACGTGCCGCTCGACGGCTCCTCGGTCGGGACGAAGGCCGGCTTCGTGCTCGACCACGATGAGCCGATCACGATCCACGCCTCCTCGCCGGACGACGCGGCCGACGCCGCCCGGCGCCTGAACGCGGTCGGCCTGCTCGCCGTCGCCGGCTACGTGCTCGAGCTCGAGACGCCGGAGCGGATCGAGCCGGTCCGCATGGACGAGCTGGAGGCGCTGCTGGCGGACGACGCGGCCGAGGTGCTCGACGTGCGCGAGAAGGACGAGCGCGACGAGGGGTACATCGCGGGTACCCGGCACATTCCCTACCGGCTCGTGCGCGCGTTCCGGGACGAGCTCGACAACGGCCGCCCGGTGGTGACAATCTGCTCCAGCGGCGCGCGCGCCGGCGTGGCCGCGAGCGTGCTGGCCGCCGAGGGCGTCCGCGCGCGGCCGGTGCTGCACGGCGGCGTCGACGACTGGCAGAGCCGCGGCCACCAGCTGACCGCCTTCAGGCGCTGCGGCTCAGGCTGACTCGGCGAGCAGCGCTTCGCCCCTGGCCGTCCAGGCCGTCGCGCCGAGCTGCGCGAACACGGGCAATGCAACGCTGAGCTGCGCATGCGCCTCGGCCCGCCGCCCTTCCTGGACGAACGCCTCCGCGGCTCGCAGCCGCGCGTGCGCCTCGTCCGGCACCGAGCCAATCTGCGCATAGACGTCCGCCGCCCCGACGAGGTCACCGCGGATCGCTCGGTGCGCCGCCTCGTGCCAGGGGGTAAAGGCCTTCGCCTTCGCTGTCGCCAGCGCCTCCTCGAGCTCGTTGGAGCGTCCCAGGTCGATAAAGACCCAGGGCGCGTCGGCACATTCGGTGGGATGGACGATCCCCGTCTTCCGCCATTCTTCGACGAGCTCGTCGGCGAGGGCCGCAGCGGCCCTTCGCTCACCGTGGGCGAGCAACACCCGGGCGTGCATGGTCAGCGACGGGTTTACCGACTGCGGATCCTTCACAGGCCGGGTCAACTCGGTGCTCAGCTGCGCCTCGGCGGCCGCCTCGTCGATGCGACCACGCGCAAGCCAGATCGCCGCGCGGAACATCCGGCAGTTGCTCTCCATGTAGTGGCTCGGGGCCTCCGAGATCTCCGCCAACCACTCGTCGGCGGTCGCAAGCGCCTCGTCCCAGCGGCCCTCCCAGTAGCAGTGGGCGACGTGCTCGACCTGCTGCCAGCGGATGAAACCGATCACCCCGAGCCGGTCGGCAATCGCCACCGTCTGCTCGTGGAGCTCGCTCGCACGGCGCAGCTCGCCAAGGCGGACGTGCATCCAGGTCAGGTTGGCCGCCGCCGAGGCCTCCTCGTGTGAGTGCGCAGCGGCCCCGATCTCGACCGCGCGATGGAGGTCCTCGAGCCCGGCGATGTCGCCGTTGAGGATGCGTGCCGTGCCGCGGGTGTTGAGATCGCGCGAGCGGATGGCCTCCAGGCCCAAGGACTCGGCCAGCTCGAGCGATTCGGACACGAGCTCGATCGACCGCTCCAGCTCCTCCGCCATCATCAGCACGCGCGCGAGCTCTTGGTAGACGTACGCCTTGGCGGCGGAGGGGCCTCGCTGCTCGACCAGTGCGCGCGCCCGCTCCAGGTGCTCCAGCGCGCGGTCGCGGTCACCCCGGTTCAGCCAGACACTGCCGAGGCGGGCCTCGGCCTCCGCGGTCTTCTCGATCTTCCCGGCCCGCAGGAAGCCTTCGATCGCCTCGGTCAGAACCCAATCGTCGAGCGCGACGTCGTCGACACGGGCTTGCGCGTAGGCCAGGAGCAGCTCCGGCCGCTCCTCGTCGTCAGGCGGCCACAGCTCGAGCGCAGACTCGTAGAAGCGGGCGGCAGCGGGGAACGCGCTGAGTGCGAGTGCCCGGTCTCCCGCGCCGCGAGCGGCGAGCCGAGCTCGAGTCGCCAGCTCGGCCGACTCGGCGCCGCCGGAAGCGCGCCTGAGGGCGATCGCCTCGAGGTAGTGGTGGACGAGCATCTCCGCGTGGTCCTCCGGCCGCCCAAGCGCCTCGAGCCAGGCCGCGGCCCGCTCGTGCCGCTCCGCGCGGGCACCGCGCGGGATCTGCCCGTAGGCGACGTCCCGCACGAGCACGTGGCGGAAACCGTACTCCTCCTCGCCGCCCACGGAGGAGCGGCGCTCACGGCGCACGAACTCCTTGCGCTCCAGCGCGTGCAGGCGGGCCTCGCCTTGCTCGGGCTCGATTCCGCCGACGGCACAGGCGGCGCCGAGCCAGAAGACCTTCCCCAGCACCGCCGCGTCCTGCAGCAGCTGCTTCTCGGCGGCCGGGAGCCCGTCGAGGCGCGCCGCGATGATTCCCTGCACGTTCTCGGGCAGCGGCAGCTCCTCGTCTGCCCCGGTTTCCGCGAGCAGACGCGCGAACTGCTCGGCGTAGAGCGGGTTGCCGCCCGCCCGTGCGAGCAGCGACGCGTGCACCTCCGCCGGGAGCACGGAACGCTCGAGCAGGCTGGAGAGCAGGCGCGCGGTCTCGTCGTCGGAGAGCGGCGCGATCGAGATCGTCAGCGCGTTCGGCTTGCCCCCTCCCCAGCCGGAACGCCGTTCCAGCAGCTCCGGCCTGGCCGTGCAGACAACGAGCAGCGGCACCCCGGTGCTCCAGTCGACAAGGTGGTCGACGAAGTCGAGCAGGTCGTCGTCGGCCCAGTGCAGGTCCTCGAAGACGAGCACCGTCGGGCGCTGCTCGGCGAGGCCGTCCAGGAACTCGCGCCAGGCCGCGAAGCGCTCGGAGCGCTCCCCGCTCGCCTCCCCGTCCGAGCCGAGGCCGAGTAGTGGGCGCAGACCCTTGAGCAGCCGCTCGGGGCTCTCGTTGTGGAGACCGGCGACGGCCTCCGCCAGCTTGCGCTCGGCCTCTTCCGGCGGGTCCGACTCGAGAATGCCGGCCTGTGCCTTGGTCATCTCTGCGAGCGCCCAGTAGGTGACGCCCTCGCCGTACGGCAACGAGCGTCCTTGCCGCCAGAAGACGAGCTCTTCCTCGGCATCCACGACGCGCGACAGCTCGTAGACGAGCCGGCTCTTGCCGATCCCGGGGACGCCGACGAGGGTCACGAGCTGGGGCGTGCGCTGCTCGCGCGCACGCCCGAAGGCGTCGGTGAGGAAGTCCAGCTCGCGGCGGCGGCCGACGAACACGGCGCCCTCCTGGACGACGTCGACCCCGAAGCGGGACCGCGCCTCGACCGCCTCCCAGACGTGCACCGGCTCGACCTTGCCCTTCGCCTGCACAGGCTCGGCTTCGCGGTACTCGATCGCCCGTGCGGTCGCACGCTGGGTCGTCTCGTCGACGAGGATCCCGTTCACCGGCGCGGAGCTCTGCAGCCGTGCGGCCGTGTTGACGACGTCGCCAGCGACCATGCCCTCGCCCTCTGCGGGGCTTGCCTCCGGCGAGACCAGCGCCTCGCCCGTGGTCACCGCGACCCGCACCTGCAGCTCGCCGTCTTGGACGATCGCGTCGCGAATCGCGAGCCCCGCGCGAACGGCGCGCTCGGGGTCGTCCTCGTGCACGACCGGGGCGCCGAAGACCGCCATCACGGCGTCACCGATGAACTTCTCCACCGTCCCGCCGCGACGCTCGAGCTCGGCCCGCAGGCGTGCGTAGTAGGGCGAGAGCGTCGCGCGCACGTCCTCGGGGTCGAGCTTCTCCGCCCGCGAGGTGAAGCCGACGAGGTCAGCGAACAGGATCGAGACGACTTTGCGCTCCTCCCGGCGCGGAGCCCCGGCTCGCAGGCGCGCGCCGCAGGCGAGGCAGTAGCGGGCCTCGTCGGGGTTCTCGCGCCCGCAGTCGGCGCAGACGATCATCGTTACCGGAGCCGCTCGACCTGGTAGCCGAGGCTGCGCAGGGTCTCGAGCAGCACCGAGCAGTGGTGCTCGTCCCGCATCGCCAGCGTCAGCTCGATCTCGCTCTGGTAGACCGGCACGGCCATGCCCTCGCGGTGGTGATCGACGGAGATCACGTTCGCCCGCTCCTGCGCCACGAGCTTGAGCAGCTTGATCAGCTCGCCAGGCCGGTCGTCCAGCCGGCTGCGCACGACGAGGTAGCGACCGGCCGTGGTCAGCCCGTGCCGCATCACCGAGATCAGCACGGTCGGGTCGATGTTGCCCCCGGAGAGGATTGCGACCGCCGGGCCCTCGCCGCCGGCCTTCCCGGTGAGCAGCGCCGCAACGCCAACAGCGCCCGCGCCTTCGACGACGAGCTTCGTCCGCTCGAGCAGCAGCACGATCGCGCGGCAGATCTCGTCGTCGCCGACCGGGATCAGGTCGTCGAGCACGTCCTCGAGGATCGCGCTCGTCTTGACGCCGACCTGCTTGACCGCGATCCCGTCCGCGATCGTCGGGCCGGAGAGCCCCGCCTGGACGCCGACGATCCGCACGTCCGGGCGAACCGACCGCAGTGCCAGGCCGATTCCCGAGGAGAGGCCGCCGCCGCCTACGGGGATCACGACCGTTCCCGCCTGCGGCACCTGCTCGACGAGCTCGAGCCCGATCGTCCCCTGGCCCGCCATCACGCGCTCGTCCTCGTACGGGTGGACGAACGATGGCGTCGGTTTCCTCCGCGTGCCTGAGGGCCGCCGCGAGCGCGTCCTCGAAGGTCGCGCCCACGAGCTCGACGTGACCGCCGTAGTTCTTGGTCGGCTCGACCTTCGCCATCGGCGCGTCCTGCGGCACGAAGACGGTCGCCTTGACGCCCGCCTCGCGCGCCGCCCAGGCCACCGCCTGACCGTGGTTGCCCGCGCTGGCCGCGACGACGCCCGCGCGCCGCTCGGCCTCCGAGAGCGTCGCGATCCTGTTGACCGCGCCGCGGATCTTGAACGAGCCCGTGCGCTGCAGGTTCTCGGCCTTCAGCGCGACCTCCCGGCCGATGATCTTCGAGAGCGTCTCGGTGCCGTAGACCGGGGTCACACGCGCGATGCCCTCCAGCCGCGCCCGCGCCTCCTGGATCTCCTTAAGGCCTGGTGCCGTCTTCATCTTCAAGCTTGAACACCTTCTCCATGATCTCTCGGACCGCGCTCAACGGGTCCAGCTTGCGGCTTTGCACCTCGTCGAGCAAGCGGCGTAGCTCTTCGTCGCCGGCGACCGCCCGCTGCAGATGCGCCTTCGCGCGCGACGAGGCGACGGCGAACACCTCGCCCGCGAGGTTCTCCTGCCGACGCTGCTCGAGCAGGCCCTCCGACTCGAGGTAGGCGCGGTGCTCCTCGATCTTCTCCCACAGCTCGGGCACGTTCTCGCCGCGCATCGCCTCGGTCAGGACGATCGGCGGCTTCCACCCGCTCTCGGTGTCGAGCGCGAGCACGGAGCGCACCTCGTTCAGCATCGTCTTCGCCGCCGGGTGGTCGGACTTGTTGATCGCGATCACGTCGGGAATCTCCATGATCCCGGCCTTCAGCGCCTGGATCGAGTCGCCCGAGCCGGGCATCAGCACCAGCACGACGGTGTCGGCGATCCCGATCACCTCGACCTCGCCCTGCCCCGTGCCCACCGTCTCGAGGAAGACGAGCTCCTTGCCGCCGGCGTCGAGCATGAGCAGCGCCTGCAGCGTGGCTTCCGCGAGCCCGCCGAGGTGGCCGCGACTGCCCATCGAGCGGATGAAGACCTCGGGGTCGAGGAAGTGATCGGCGAGGCGGATGCGGTCGCCGAGCAGCGCGCCCTGGGAGAACGGGCTGGAGGGGTCGACGGAGATCACGCCCACGGAACGGCCCTCGTCGCGCACATGGCGCACGAGCGCGCTGATCAGGCTCGACTTGCCGACGCCCGGCGGCCCCGTGACCCCGATCGCGTAGGCGCCGCCGGTCTCGGGATACAGGTCGCGGACGACCTCGTAGGCGAGCGGGTCGCGGTTCTCGACGAGCGTGATCGCGCGGGCGAGCGCGCGCCGGTCGCCGGCGCGCACGCCAGCGGCGAGCGACTCTCGCGTGAAGTCGCGGCGCGCTGCCACGCCCCGATGCTAAAGGGACGCCTGCTGCCCGGGCTCGTTGCTGTGCGCGGCAACCGCGAGCGGCTGGCTCTCTGGACGGCTGCCGGCGCCGGCGGCCCGCGCGAGCAGGAACCCGACAACGGCCGCGAGTGCGGAGAAGAGTGCGGCGGCGCCCCAGACCCAGCGCGGCCCGTAGACGTCGGTCAAGCGGCCCGCGACCAGGATCCCCAGGGTGAGCATCGCCACGTTCGAGCTCATCAGCACGGCGAAGGCGCGGCCCCGCATCTCGTCTGGTGCGCCCCGCTGGACGAGCAGCGCGTTGCATACCACCGCCGCCCCGTTGCCGGCACCCGAGATGACGACGCAGGCCGCGGCGATCCAGACGTTCGGCGAGGCGGCCGCGAGCCCGATCCCGATCGCCATCAGCCCGAGTGAGATGCCGTAGACGTTGGCGAGGCCGCGCCGCTCGATCCACCGTCCTGCGAGGTAGGCGCCGATCGCGAGCCCGATGCCCGCGCTGCCCATCATCAAGCCGAGCCCGAACGTTCCCGCGTCGAAGGCGCGGAAGGCCAGCCGCGGTTCGGCAACGTTCACCGCCGCGTTCGCAAACATCGCCACGTTCCAGGCGATCAGCACGGTCAGCAGCGCCTTCGAGCGGACCGTGAGCGCGAAGCCGTCCTTGAGGTCGGCCCAGTGCCCGCGGCTCGCGGCGAGGCTCGCCTGCAGCAGCTGCTGTGGAATCCCGTACAGGAAGACGGCCGAGACCAGGAACGTGCAGGCGTTGATCCAGTAGGCCGCGTCGACGCCCGAGGCCGCGACGAGCACGCCGCCGGCCAGCGAGCCGAGCGCCCACGTCAGGTTGTCCACCGTCTGCAGGAGCGAGTTGGCGCTGGTGAGGTCCTCGTCCTGGACGAGGTTCGGCACCCCGGCGTAGATGGCCGGGCGGAAGAAGCCCGTCGCCACCCCGGCGACCGCCGCCAACGCGACCACCTGCGTCGCGCTCGTCGTGAACGGCAGCACGGCGAAGACTCCGAAGCGGACGAGGTCGGCGCCGACCATCAGCCTGCGCCGCGAGAGCCGGTCGACGAGCGGGCCGACAAGGAGGCCGATCGCGAAGGTCGGCAGCAGGTCGGCGATCAGCAGCGCGGCGATCCAGCTCGAGGACTCCGTGCGCATCCAGACGTCGGCCTCGAGCGCGACGAGGGCCAGCCAGGTGCCCGCTCCGGAGCCGAGCGTGGCGAGAAAGAGGCGTCTGTAGGCGGGCTCGCGGCCGAGGAGCGCGAGCTGGCTGCCGGCTACACGGGGGCGGCCCATCGCCTCTCGTACGGTAACACCGGGGTCGGCACTCGAACGAGGGGTTTTTCGGCCTGGTCCCTAAGGATCAGGCCCGTGCGAGGACTCGCGTCAACGCCTGCGCGAGCAGCTCCTGCTCCTCGGCAGTGCCGACGGTCACGCGCACCGCGCCGGGTGCGCCGAAGCCGTGTGTCGGCCGCACGATCACGCCCTCGCGGAGGAGCTGCTCGAAGAAGGGACGCGAGTCCTCGCCGACCTCGGCGAAGAGGAAGTTGGCGACCGCGGGGCCGACCGGGTCGAGGCCGTGCTCGCGCAGGATCCGCTCGAGCTCGGCGCGGCCCTGCGCGTTTTCGGCTCGGCGCCGCTCCAGCTCGGCCGGCGAGTCGAGGCTCGCGAGCGCGGCCTCCTGCGCGGGTGTGGTGATGTCGAAGGCTCGCCGCACCTTGGCGATCCCGTTCACGATCTCGGCCGGCGCGAGTCCGTAGCCGACGCGCAGCCCGGCCAGGCCGTAGATCTTCGAGAAGGTGCGCAGGACGACGACGCGGCGGCCCTGCTTCAGGTGGTCCTCGACGCCGTCCGGGTAGTCCGGGTCGTCGATGTACTCGGCGTAGGCCTGGTCGAGCACGGTGACGACGTGCTCCGGCACCCGCTCGAACCAGTCGTCCAGCTCGGCCCGCGTGTTGGTCGTCCCGGTCGGGTTGTTCGGTAGGCAGAGGTAGGCGATCTTCGTCCGCGGCCCGATCGCCTCGAGCAGCGCCTCGAGGTCGTAGCGCCCGTCCCGCAGCGGCACCGTGCGCGGCACGGCGCCGACCTTGCGCGCGTCGATCACGTAGCTCGGGAACGACGGCCAGCCGCAGACGATCTCGTCGCCAGGCTCGAGCGCGGCCTGCGTGAGGCAGTCGACGAGCCCGTCGGAGCCGGCGCCGATCGCCACCTCCTCGAAGCGGAGGTCGAAGCGCTCGGCAACCGCGGCGCGCAGCCTGTAGGCGCCGCCGTCCGGGTAGCGGTTGAGCTCGTTGACCGAGCGCTCGATCGCCTCGCGCGCCTGCGGGAACGGCCCGTACGGGCCTTCGTTGGAGGCGAGCTTGACGACCCGTTCGAGCCCGAGCTCTCGCTGCACCTCCTCGACCGGCTTCCCCGGCTCGTAGGGCACGAGGTCGTTGACGGCCGGCCTGAAGAAGCTGTCGGCGATCTCGGCGAGCGACACGCGCTTGATGCTACTCGGGCAACCAGCCCGGGCGGTACTCGCAGCGTGTCCGGCGCGGGAACGCCGCGTACGCCTCGTCCGGCGTCGTCGTTTCCTGCTCCACGCCGACTCCGTGCTCGAGCGCGAGCGCTTCGGCCGGGTAGACGATTCCGCTCCGCCCGCGGCCACGGGCACCCACCGCGAGCACGAGAGCAGGGCCACGGCCGGCGCCGACGATCATGTGGTTCGTCTCGGGCGGGCAGTGGACGAAGTCCCATGCGCGCAGCCTCCGCTCCTGGCCCTCGACAAGCAGCAGGCACTCGCCGGCGAGCACGAGGAAGTCCTCCTGCGCCCGCTCGCGGTGGTAGAGCCCGATCGCCTGGCCCGGCTCGAGCACGTTCAGGTTCAACCCGAGCTGCTTGAAGCGGCGCTTGCCCTCGAAGTTGCAGTAGAAGCCGAAGGGGCCGGTGTCGTTCCACCGGCTCTCGGCCGCGTTGATCACGAACCAGCCGTCGCCATCGGACACCAGGCCGTGCTTCGTCTCCCGCGGCACGATCTCCGGCACGCCCATCGCCGGTGGAGGATATTCGCGGTCGCCCGACGCACTAGCATCATCCCGGCATGCGGATCGGGGTCCCGAGAGAGACGGCTGCCGGCGAGCGGCGCGTGGCGCTCGTGCCGGAGGTCGTCGCCAAGCTCGCACCGGCCGGCTTCGAGGTGCTCGTCCAGCGCGGCGCAGGCGAGGCGGCGTCGTTCCCGGACGCGGCCTACGAGGAGGCGGGCGCTCGGCTCGTGGACGACTGGGCCGACGCGGAGGCCGTGGTCAAGGTGCAGAAGCCCAGCGAGGAGGAGGCGGGCCGGCTGCGCGAGAGCCAGGTGCTGATCGGCTTCCTGCAGCCGCTGACCGACCCGGAGGGGATCGAACGGCTCGCGCAGCTCGGCGTGATCGCGTTCGCGATGGAGTCGATCCCGCGGATCACGCGCGCCCAGCCGATGGACGCGCTCTCGTCGCAGGCGACCGTCTCCGGCTACAAGGCGACGCTGCTGGCGGCCGAGCGGCTGCCGAAGTTCTTTCCGATGCTGATGACCGCCGCCGGGACGGTGGCGCCCGCCAAGGTGCTCGTCCTCGGCGCGGGCGTCGCGGGCCTGCAGGCCGTAGCGACGGCGCGCCGCTTGGGCGCAGTCGTGACCGGCTTCGACGTCCGGCCGGTCGTGCGCGAGCAGATCGAGAGCCTCGGCGCCAACTGGCTCGACCTCGGCTTCATTGGCGAGGAGACGGCCGGCGGGTACGCGGCCGAGCTCACCGAGGAGCAGCAGCGGCAGCAACAAGAGGAGCTCGAAGCGCGGATGCCGGAGTTCGACGTCGTGATCACGACCGCCCTGATCCCCGGCCGGCCGGCGCCGAAGCTGATCCCCGCGAGCGCCGTCGCGGCCATGCGCCCGGGGTCGGTCGTGGTCGACCTGGCCGCCGAGGCGGGCGGCAACTGTGAGCTGACGGAGCCCGGCGAGGAGGTCGTGCGCGAGGGCGTGACGATCGTCGGGTTGACGAACCTGCCGAGCACGATGCCGTTCCACGCGAGCCAGCTGTACGCGCGCAACGTCTCCGCGCTGCTGCACCACCTCGCACCCGAGGGGGTGCTGGCGCTCGACTGGGAGGACGAGATCACCGCCGGCGCGTGCGTGACCCGCAAGCAGGAGGTGCCGGCGTGAGTCACAACACGCTGCTCGTCTTCGAGCTGACCATCCTCGTGCTGGCGATCTTCCTCGGGTTCGAGGTGATCTCGAAGGTGCCGACGTTGCTGCACACGCCGTTGATGTCCGGCACGAACGCGATCCACGGCATCGTCGTCGTGGGCGCCATGGTCGTGCTCGGCGCGCCGCACAAGGACACCTTCGACTGGATCGTCGGGTTCCTGGCCGTCGTGCTCGGCTCCGCGAACGTCGTCGGCGGCTTCGTCGTCACCGACCGCATGCTCGAGATGTTCAAGCGGCGCGAGCCCGCGAAGAACGCCGACGCCTCGCGCGACCGCCAGAACGGCGCATGAGCACGAACCTCGCCAACCTGCTCTACCTGATCCCGATCGTCTCGTTCATCCTCGCGCTGCGCTTTCTCTCCAACCCCGCGCACGCAAGGCGCGGGAACCAGATCGGCGCGGTCGGGATGCTCGTCGCCGTCGTCGTCACCTGGATCAAGATCGGCACGACGAGCTGGTGGGCGATCGCGGTCGGAATGTTGATCGGTGGCGCCTTCGGGGCGGTCGCGGCGCGCCGCGTGAAGATGACCGCGATGCCGCAGATGGTGGCGCTGTTCAACGGCGTCGGCGGTGGAGCCGCCGCGTTGATCGCCCTCGCGGAGGTGCACCGGATCCTTCCCGAGCCCGGCGCGCCGAAGGTCGACATCTCGCTCGCGATCGTGCTCTCGGCGCTGATCGGCGCGATCTCGCTCTCCGGCTCGTTGGTGGCGTTCGCGAAGCTGCAGGAGCTGATCGGCGGCCGGCCGATCACGTACGCGGGTCAGCAGTTCGTGAACGGCGTCGTCTTGCTGGTCGCGGTCGGCTCGGGGGTTGCGCTCGTCAGCGGCGTCCAGGACGAGTGGTTGCTCTGGGCGCTCGTCGGAGCCGCGCTGCTCCTTGGCGTCCTCTTCGTGCTCCCGATCGGCGGCGCCGACATGCCGGTCGTGATCTCGCTGCTGAACGCGTTCACTGGTCTCGCGGTCGCCGCGACCGGCTTCGAGCTCGAGAACAATGTCCTGATCGTGGCCGGCATGCTCGTCGGCGCCTCGGGGACGCTGCTGACGGTCTTGATGGGACGCGCGATGAACCGCTCGATCGCGAACGTCCTCTTCGGGGCGTTTCGGGCAGGTGAGCGAGTCGGCGGCGGCGGTCGCCGCGGGCGCCGACGGGGGCTCGGTGCGCTCGGCCAACGCCGAGGACGTGGCCGTGATGCTCGCCTACGCGCACAAGGTCGTCTTCGTGCCGGGCTACGGGCTCGCGGTGGCCCAGGCGCAGCACGACGTGCGCCAGCTGGCCGACCTGCTCGAGGGGAAGGGCGTCGAGGTCTCGTACGCGATCCACCCGGTCGCCGGCCGGATGCCCGGCCACATGAACGTGCTGCTCGCCGAGGCGAACGTGCCCTACCCGCAGCTGAAGGAGATGGACGAGGCGAACCCCGAGTTCGGCCGCACCGACGTCGCGCTCGTCGTCGGCGCGAACGACGTCGTCAACCCCGACGCGCGCAACAACGAAAGCAGCCCGATCTACGGCATGCCGATCCTGAACGTCGATCAGGCGCAGGCGGTGGTCGTGCTCAAGCGGAGCATGAACCCCGGCTTCGCCGGCATCGAGAACCCGCTCTTCTACAACCCGAAGACGGTGATGCTGTTCGGCGACGCGAAGGACTCGATCGACAAGCTGATCGAGGACGTCAAGGACCTCTAGTGGTTCCGTTCTTCTCGGGCCGCGACGTCGAGGCGGCCGTCCCGCCGCAGCGGGCGCTCGAGGCCGTGCGGGACGCCTTCGTCGCCTATGCGCGCGGCGAGTGGACGATGCCACCGAAGGTGTACGTGCCCGCCTATCCGGCCGGCGATTTTCGGGCGATGCCGGTGCTCGGCGGCGGCTACGCGGCGTTGAAGTGGGTGACCTCGTTTCCCGGCAATCCGGAGCGAGGGCTGCCGACGGTGACAGGGCTGGTGCTGCTCTCCGACGCTTCCGACGGCTCGCTGGTCGCCGTCTTCGACGCCGGGGCCGTGACTGCGCTGCGCACTGGCGCTGCGGCCGTGCTCGCCGCGGTGACGCTCGGCCGGCCAGGCACTGCGGCTGTGATCGGCGCTGGCGTCAACGGCCGCGCCGCCGCGCGCACGTTCGTCGCAACGGGAGCGCCGGTGCTGATCTGGGACGTCGACGAGTCGCGCGCCCAAGCCGCCGCCGACGAGCTCGGCGCGGCCGTCGCCGACTCCCGCGAGGAGGCGCTCGCGGCGGACGTGGTCGTCACGGTGACGCCCGGCCACGAGATCCTCTTCGGCCCGGGCTCACTTCGGCCAGGGCAGCACGTCAGCCTGATGGGCGCCGACGGGCCGGGCAAGGCGGAGATCGCGGTCGAAGAGCTCGTCCGAACGCACGTCTTCTGCGACGACTGGGAGCAGGCAAGTCACAACGGCGAGCTGGTCCACGCAGTCGAGGCGGGCTCGCTTGCGCGCGACCAGGTGACCGAGCTCGGCGACGTGCTCGCCATGGAGGCCGAAGGGCGGCGCGCGGAGGACGAGATCACGACCTTCGACTCGACCGGCCTGGCCATCCAGGACCTCGCGATCGCGTTGGCCGCGCTCGAGCGGCGCGAAGAGCTCGACCTGCCGACGATCGAGCTGTAGCCGCCGGTTAGGCTGCGGCCAACGACCGAAGGAGGCGGAATGGACGGGCAGCTGGTGCACTTCGAGATCCCTGCGCAGGACGGCGCACGGGCGATGGAGTTCTGGAAGTCGCTCTTCGGCTGGAAGTTCCAGGCCTGGGAGGGGCCGGTCGAGTACCACATGCTTGAGGGGAACGAGCCCGGGGGCGCGATCTATCCTGACCCCGACACGGCCGGCTCGGGGCCGATCGTCTACTTCGGCACCTCCGACATCGACGCGTCGATGGCGAAGGCGCGAGACCTCGGCGGGTCGGCGGACGACAAGCAACCGATCCCGACCATCGGCTGGTTCGCGCGCTGCGTCGACACCGAAGGCAACCGGTTCTCGCTCTTCCAGGCCGACGAGTCGGTGCCAGCGCCCGGCGAGAGCTAGCCGCCGAGTAGCCGCGCCGGGTCGAACAGCTCCAACTCGGGCGCGGCCACGCCCAGGATCGCGCCTGCCACGAGCTCGCCGCAGGCGAGACCCAGGACGTTGCCGTGGCCCGAGTAGCCGGCCGAGACCCAGACCCGTTCGCTCCCGGGTAGGCGCCCGACGAGCGGCAGCCGGTCGGCGGTGGTGCCGAAGATTCCAGCCCAGCGGTGGTCGATCCGTGGCTCCTCGCCGAGCAGTTCGGCGACGAAGCGGTCCAGGTGACCCTGGATCAGCGGTGTGGTGGCCTCCTCTGCGGTGTACTCGTGGTCGGTGGCCTTGTCTCGGAAGCCGCCGGCCACGAGCCGCCCGTCCTCCGTCTGCTGCCAGTAGTCGTAGCCGTGCGTCGCGTAGTGCGGGCACGGGAACAGGCGCTGCTCGAGCGGCTCGGTCACGAGCACCTGGCCGCGAGTCGGCCTGATCGCGGCGTCGAGCTCGGGCACGAGGCCGTGCGTGTAGCCGTCGGTCGCGATCACGACCTGGTCGGCTACGAGCGCCTCCAGCGACTCGACGCGCTCGTGCTCTCGTAGCTCGGCGCCCGCCTCGACGGCCAGCGCGGCGAGGCGCCGGACCCAGCGTGCCGGCTGAAGCGACCCATCCGGCGGATGGAAGATGGCGGCGTCGAAGCGCCCGGCCAGGGGCTGTGGGAGCTCCGCGCGCCACTCCACCGCGAAGCCGTCCTCCCGGAGCGCCTCGTACTCGCCCTCGAGCTCGGCAGCCTCGGCTGAGTCTGCAGCCAGGCGAAGGCTGCCCGTGCGCCGGAAAGCGTCGCCGGCCAGCTGCTCGAGCCGCTCCAGGTAGCGCTCGGTCAGCACCCAGAAGGCACGCGCCCGCTCCGCGCCCAGCTCCTTCCGCGCGACGTCGTACGCCCGAGCGCCCCCGCGCAGGGCGAAGCCGCCGTTGCGCCCGCTCGCCCCGCCCGCGATCTCGCGGGCCTCGAACAGGCGCACGCGCTTGCCCGCCTCGGCGAGCCTGAGCGCGCAGGCGCAGCCCGTCACGCCGCCTCCGACGACCGCCACGTCGACCGGTCCCGCCGATCGGTCGGCCGGCGTCGCCAGGGGCGAGCGCGGCTCCGCAAGCCAGTACGAGCTCGTCTCGATGTCGGCGATCCTAGCCCTGCGGCCTCGCCCCCCTGTAGAGACCGTCGGCCTCGGCAACGGCCCCAGCGAGCTCGAGCTTGGCCAGCGCCGTCGCCACGGCCGCAGCATCGAGGCCCGTTTCGCGGATCAGCCCGTCGATTCCACTCGGCTCGCGAGCGAGCGCCTCGAGCACCCGGGCAGGTGTCTCGCCGAGCTCCGGCTCCGGCGCGGAAACGGCGACGACGCCGAGCGCTTCGAGCACGTCCTCTGGCGAGGTGAGCGGCGTCGCGCCCAGGCGCAGGAGCGCGTTCGTCCCCGCCGAGAGTGCCGAGGTGATCTCGCCGGGCACCGCGAAGACCTCGCGACCGGATTCGAGCGCGAAGTCGGCAGTGATCAGAGCGCCGCTGCGCTCACGCGCCTCGACCACGACCGAGGCCTCCGCGAGCCCGGCGATGATCCGGTTGCGGGCCGGGAACCTCCAGGGCGCGGGCTCGACGCCGGGTGCGTATTCCGAGACGACGAGGCCCTGCTCCCCGATGCGAGTCGCGAGCTGCGCGTGGGCGGCCGGATAGTCGCGGTCGACGCCGCAGCCGAGCACCGCCACCGTGCGACCGCCTGCCTCGAGCGCGCCGCGGTGTGCCTCGCCGTCGATCCCGCGCGCGAGGCCGCTGACGACCACGAGCCCGGCTGCCGCCAGCTCTCGCCCGAGCAGGCGCGCGACCTGCGACCCGTACGACGAGCAGACGCGTGCGCCGACGATCGCCACGCCCGGTTGCCCGAGCAGCTCGGCCGCGCCCGAGCCGCGTAGGAACAACCCGGGCGGAGGGTCGTACAGCTCCCGCAGCAGTGACGGGTATCCAGCCTCGCTTCGCCCGACGAATCGCAACCTCCGCGCCGCCAGCGTCGAGCGAAAGGCCTCCTCGTCGAACTCGCGGCGGAACCGCTCGAAGCGCCGCTCGCGCGGCTCCTCGACGACGTGACCACCCGTCTCCGCCGCAAACGCGGCCAGGGCCAGGTCGCTCACGGTGTACCGAGCTCCGTCGGCGAGCGATACGAGAGCGCTTCCGCGACCTGGGCGGTACCGACCTCCTTCACGCCGGCGAGCAGCGCGATCGTTCGCGAGACGCGGGCGACGCGCGCACGGCCTCGGGCGGACAGCGGTAGCCGCTCGACGGCGCGGCTCAAGAGCTCGTTTGCCTCGCGCGACCGCCGCAGCGGTTCCCCGCGCGCCCGCGAGCGCGCGGTCGTGACCCGCTCGCGTACCGCGTCCGAGCGCTCGCCCGGCGCGCCCTCGAGCTCGCGGGCGCGTGGACGAGGCACCGTGACCACGAGGTCGAACCGGTCGAGCAGCGCCCGCGAGAGCTTGTCTCGGTACGCGGCGAGGCGAGCCGCGGAGCAGGAACACTCGGCCGCGGGATCGCCGCGCGCTCCGCACGGACAGAGGTTCATCGTCGCCACGAGCTGAAAGCGGGCCGGGAAGACGATCTTGCCGCCGACCCGTGCGATCGAGATCGCGCCGTCCTCCAGCGGTTGGCGCAGGGCCTCGAGCGCGTTGCGCGGGAACTCGGCCAGCTCGTCGAGGAAGAGCACGCCGCGGTGCGCAAGGCTTGCCTCTCCTGGGCGCGGGGACGAGCCGCCGCCGACGATCGAGGCCACCGAGGCCGTGTGGTGCGGCGCCCGAAACGGCGGCACGGACACGAGCGGCCGGCCGGGCGGGAGCAGCCCCGCGACCGAATGGATCCGCGTCACCTCGAGCGCCTCGTCCGGCGGCAGCCGCGGCAGAATCCCGGGAAGTCGGCGCGCGAGCATCGTCTTGCCCGTGCCGGGCGGCCCGCCGAGCAGCAGGTTGTGACTGCCCGCCGCCGCCAGCTCGAGCGCGCGCCGGGCACGCTCCTGGCCGCGTACCTCGGCGAGATCCGGCCCGGCCGGCTCTGAGCCGTTCAGCGGCGACGGCGCGAGCTCGTCGGGCGGAGGCGGCTGCCACTCGCCGCGCAAGTAGGCCACCGCCTCCGCCAGGTGGTGCACCGGGACGGGCTCGATCCCGGCCAGCGCAGCCTCCGCCGCGCACTCCGCAGCGCACAGGAGCCGCGAGAGCCCAGACTGCCGCGCGCCCTCCGCGGCCGCGAACACCCCGCCGACCGGCCGCAGCCGCCCGTCCAGCGCGAGCTCACCGACCGCCGCATGCCCGCCCAGCGCCTCGGGCGGCACTTGACGCGAAGCCGCCAGCACCGCCAGCGCGATCGGCAGGTCAAAACCCGAGCCCTCCTTGCGCAGCTCCGCGGGCGCGAGGTTGACCGTAATGCGGCGCACGGGCCACTCGAGCTCGGCCGACGCGATCCCCGAGCGGACGCGTTCCTTCGCCTCCTGGCAGGCGCGATCGGCCAGGCCGACGATCGCGAACGCCGGCACACCGAGCTGCAGGTGCGCCTCGACCTCGACGCGGCGGGCGTCGAGCCCGACGAGTGCATGCGTGACGGTGCGAGCGAGCACATGGCCACGCTAGGCACGAACCTGATACGTGTCTGTGACGGCTCTGTGCCGAGAGTGGAGCTTCTAGGCCCGCGCGACGAGCACGTCTTCGAAGAACTCACCGGCTCGCCGCCCGGTGCGCCGGTTCACGTGCCGCCGGTAGCGCTCCTCGAGCTTCAAACCCGCGCGCTCAAGGATCTCGGGGTAGAGCTCGCGGCGGTCGTTGATCACGATCACCACCGGCGCGCCCGGCCGCAGCGCGCCGCGAACGTTCGCCAGTACCGCCACCACGCTCTCGACGTATGCGGCCAGCGCCGCGCGCGACGAGCCCTTGCCGAGCTCGAGCTCGCGGAACTCCTCCAGCCCGAGCAGCTCGTACGCGTAACGGTGCTGCTCGTGGTAGTCGATCAGGCCCGGATACGGCGGCGAGGTGACGACGCCGTCGAAGCCGGAGCCGAAGTCGAGCTCGCGCGCGTCGCCGTGGAGCACGACCGCCTCGCGCCCCCGCGCACGCACGCGAGCGAACTCCTTCACCCGGACGAGCGTGTCGAGTGCGTAACGGCGCAGGAAGCGGCGAGCCTCGCCGACCGGCTTGCACTCGCGCCGGTGCTTATGGCACCAGTACGGCGTCTTCTGGGGCTTCCGCGGGAAGTCGAGGTCGAAGTGGGTCGTCCGCCGTGCCGATCGCGCCGCGCGGGCCAACACGACCTTCAGGACGTCGGCATGCTCGTAGTCCTCGACGAGGGCGCGGAAGAAGAGCAGCTCCGCCGCCGCCTGCGGCGCATACCAGTCACGGACGAATGTCGAGACCTGACCACTCGGCCGCGCGAGCTCGAACCGGTCGAGCCGCGCAAGCGCGTCGCGCAGCTCGGACTCGAGCACGAACGGGTTGTACTCCCGGGTCTTCACGCGCATCAGCAGGCAGTTGAACGGCGCGACGTCCGCGCCGGTCGCGTCGTGGCCGGATTCGAGCCCTTGCACGAGCGTCGTCCCTGAGCCCGCGAACGGGTCGAGCACGCGCCCACCGTCGGGAACGTGGCGCGAGAGGAGCGCCTCGACCAGCTGCGGGATGAACTTGCCGAGGTAGGGATGCAGCCGGTTGACGTGCTTCGTCCGCTCCCGCTCGGGAAGGTCGGACTCGGACCATGAGAGGTCGAGGTCGATGCGCCGGTAGAGCGCGTCCTGGGTCGAGGCCACGGCCTCGCCCGGTTCGACAGGGCGGCTAGAACGCCTGCCTGATGCACTCCACGCGACCGTCGCGGACGGCGACGACGTCGAAGCGCGCCTCGAGCCCGGACACCTCGGGATGCGCGGCGAGCCACGCCTCGGCGGCCCGGCGCAGGCGGCGCTGCTTCTCCTCGGTAACCATCTCCAGCGGATCGCCCCGTCCCGCCCCGCCCTTCGCCTTCACCTCGACAAACGCGAGCCGCCGGCCGCGGCGGACGACCAGGTCGAGCTCGTTCCCACCGCTCCAGACGTTGCGGTCGAGGATCCGGTAGCCGCGCAGGCGGTAGTGCCACCACGCGCGCCGCTCGGCCGCCCGGCCTACGGCCGACGTGTTAGGCGTAGCAGAGCGCGTTGAAGCTGCGACGGTGGATCTCCGAGGGGCCGATCTCGCGCACCACGGCCGAGTGGCCAGGCGTGATGTAGCCGACGTGCGAGCGGAAACCGTACGCCGGGTAGAGCGCGTCCATCCGCCGCATGATTCGGTCGCGCGTCACCTTGGCCACGATCGAGGCCGCCGCGATCGCCGCGCTCTTCTCGTCGCCGTCCACGACCGCGCGGTGCTCGGGTGCCAGCGGCCCGAGCCGGAAGCCGTCGACGAGGCATACGTCGGCCGGGGGTGTCAACTCGGCCAGCACTGAGCGCAGGCCGGCCAGGTTCGACCGGTGCAGCCCGGCGCGGTCGATCTGCGAGGACGGCACGGCGCGCACGACCACCCGCTCCGCGCAGCCGATCACTGCGCGGTAGAGCTCCTCGCGCTCGGCCTCGCTGCACTGCTTCGAGTCGTTCAGGCAGGCGAGCGGGCGAACCTTGTGGTCGCGCAGCTTCGCGTAGTCGAGCAACACGCCCGCCACGAGCAGCGGCCCGGCGAGCGGCCCGCGCCCCGCCTCGTCGGCGCCGGCCACGAAGCGCGCGCCGAGCTTGCGGTCGAACTGCAGGAGCTTGCGTCCGGTGCGGCGGGCCACGGGCGCGAGGATAGCGCCGCGCTCAGCCGGCGCCCAGCGCTTGTGACGCTTTCGTCACTCCTTGCCGGCAGGCTCGGCCTCTTCGGGCTCGGCCTCGGCCGGCTCCTCGTCCGGCTCTGGCTCGGGCTCGACCGCGGACACGGGCTCGGGGCGCGGCTCCTCCGCTGCCGGCTCATCGGCGGCCGGCTCCTCGGCGGGAGCCTCTTCCACCTCGGCGGCTTCCGCGGCCTCGGCGACGAGCTCCTCGTCGACCTCTTTGCCCTCGGGCGGCATCGCGCCAGCGCTCGTCAGCAGCTCCGACTCCGGCAGCGCAACGCCGCGCCGCGCGCGCACGCGCGCCCGCTTGCCCACCTTGCCGCGCAGGTAGTAGAGCTTCGCGCGATTGACGTCGCCGATCGCGGTCACCTCGATGCGCTCGATCTTCGGCGAGTGCACCGGGAACGTCCGCTCGACGCCGACGCCAAACGACTGCTTGCGCACGGTGAACGTCTCGCGCACGCCGGCACCCTGGCGCTTGAGCACGATGCCCTCGAAGACCTGCACGCGGCGGCGCTGGCCCTCGATCACCTGGAAGTGCACACGGACGGTGTCCCCGGCCTTGAACGGCGGCAGGTTCGTCCGCAGCTGTTGCTGCTCGAGGCTGTCGATCACTTTGCTCATAGAAAGAGGCCCGTCGGGCCGACGCGGAATGCTAGCGGAGCGTGATTCGGTTCGGAGGCCAGTAGGTCGCGAACACGGGCCCGATCAGGTTCTTGCGCGGCACGGAACCCCAGCGCCGCGAGTCGCACGAGTCGCCGCGGTTGTCGCCCATGAAGAAGTACTGCCCGAACGGCACGCGCCAGGTCTCCTCCCGATTGGCGGTGTCGCGGTCGCGCCGCTTCTGTTGGATGTACGGCTCGTCCAGCTTCTTATGGTTGATCAAGATGAAGCCCTTCTCGTCCTCGTGGACGAGGTCGCCCGGCAGGCCGATCAGCCGTTTGACGAAGACGCCGCCCTCCCCGCACTCCTTCTTCGCCGCGGGCGGCGTCCTGAAGACCACGATCTCGCCGCGGTGGGGGTCGCGGAACCGGTAGATGAAGCGGTTGGCCAGCACTCGGTCGGAGAAGCGCGACTCGCAGCCGACGCCCGGCCGCGCGCAATGGAGCGTCGGCTCCATCGACGCAGACGGGATCTTGTACGGGTTGACGACCCAGGTCTTGATCGCCAGCACGAGCCCGATCGCGACGGCGATCGTCACGACCCAGTCGATCGCGATCCGCCAGGACCTCGGCAGGCCCTCGGTCAGCCGGTCGACCGGGTTTCTCAGTGGAGCGCGACGCGGTTCGGCGGCCAGTACGTCGCGAACACCTTGCCGATCAGGTTCTTACGCGGCACCGAGCCCCAGCGGCGAGAGTCGCACGACTCGCCGCGGTTGTCTCCCATGAAGAAGTAGCTCCCCTTGGGCACGTGCCAGGTGCCGGTGGTGGAGTCGCGCGCGCGCCGGTCGGGCTTGATGTAGGACTCGTTCAGCCGCCTGCCGTTGATGTACACGAAGCCGCCGTCGCGCTCGGTGACCGTCTCGCCGGGCAGGCCGATCAGCCGCTTGACGAACGTGCCGCTCGCACCGCACATCTCCTGCGCGGCGGGCGGCGTGTTGAAGACGACGATCTCGCCCCGATGCGGATCGCGGAAGTGGTAGATGAAGCGGTTGGCGAGCACGCGGTCGGAGAGGCGGGCCTCACAGCCCTGGCCCGGCCGCGCGCAATGCAGCGTCGGCTCCATCGAGGAGGACGGGATCCGGTACGGGTTGACCACCCAGGCCTTGATCGCGAGCACGATCGCGATCGCGCCGGCGATGGTCACGATCCAGTCGATCGCGATCCGCCACGGCCGCGGCAGCCCGGCCGTCAGCCGGTCGAGCGGGTTGCGCGACTGGTGCTCCTGCTGCGAGGGCTGGAGCAGCGGCGGGTAGCTCGGCGACGGGTACTGCGAGCGGTAGTCGTCGGTCGGGCGGTCGTCGCCGGTCACGACGTGCTCCTCAGTCGGCTCTGTTCCTTCCGCCACTCGTCGATTCTCCCGTGGTCCCCCGATAGCAAGACATCCGGCACCCGCCAGCCTCGGAACTCGGACGGGCGCGTGTACTGAGGGTACTCAAGACCACCGTCGAGCTCCGAGGAGAAGCTCTCGACCAGGCCGGACTCCTCGCTGCCGAGCGCCCCCGGCAGCCGCCGCACGATCGCGTCGAGCACGACCATCGCCGGCAGCTCGCCGCCCGAGAGCACGTACGGCCCGATCGAGATCGCGTCCGAGGAGAGGTGGATCCCGACGCGCTCGTCGAACCCCTCGAAGCGGGCCGAGAGCAGCGTCAGCCGCTCCTCCTGCGCCAGCTCCTCGACCACCTCCTGCGTCAGCTGGCGACCCTGCGGGGTCAGGGCGACCACGCGGTGCCCGGGCTCGCCGCCGTAGACCGCGTCGAGCGCGGCCGCGACCACGTCCACGCGCAGCACCATCCCCGCGCCGCCGCCGTAGGGCTCGTCGTCGACCTGCCCGTTGCCGAGCGGGGTGTAGTCGCGGTAGTTGAGCAGGCGCAGCTCGAGCTCTTCCCCGAGCACGGCAGCGACCGGACGCTGCTCCGTGAGCCAGGCGAACGCGTGTGGAAGGAGAGTGAAGACGTCGAGCTGCACGGGAAGAGCCGAAGCGGCAGGTTAGCTGTGGTCGGCGAAACCTCGCGCAACCTGGATTCGGCCCGCCTCCAGGTCCACCTGCTGGACGCAGGCGGCGACGAGCGGCAGCAGCAGGCCCGAGTCGAGCTCCAGCGCGTCGTTGGCCGGGCCGGGATGGAGCGCGGCTACGCGGCCGAGCGTCCGGCCGCCCTCCTCCTCGACGGTCAGGCCGAGCAGCTGGAACTCGTAGTACTCGTCCTCGCCGGGCGGCGGCAGCTCGTCACGCGGTACGGCGAGCTCGGCGCCGCGCGGCGGCTCGCGGTCGAGCCGGATCACCGGGCGCCCGCCCGAGCGCTTCGAGGCGACCACCTGCGCCTGCTCGCCGTCGACGTGCAGCGTCGAGCCCTTGGCGAAGCGCGTCTCGTCCTCGCTCGCGTGCTCGACGAAGAACGAGCCGTCGAGCCCGTGCGGCTTGCCGACGCGCCCTACCTTGACCAGGTCAGTCATCCGCCGAAGACAGCGAGCGCCTCGGCTCGCGGGGCCGAGACCAGGATGTTCTCGGCCGCGATCTCCTCGGCCCGCGGGTGGCCCGAGCGGCGCACGAGCTCTGCCGCTCGCTCGAGGTCGTACTCGGTGTGCTTGAGCTCGACGCCCTCGTCGAGGATCGCCCAGTACGCACCGGGACGGCCCTCGTACGGCCATCCGATGCTGCCCGCGTTGACGAACAGTTTGTCTCCCACGCGGCGCTCGAGCTGCATGTGCGTGTGGCCGGCGACCACCCGGTGCTGCTCGACCTCGCGCAACAGGTCTGCAAGCTTCTGGTCCGTCGTCAGCTCGGTGACGATCGTCCGGTCGTCGTCCGGCGCGGCGTGGACGTAGAGCGTGTCGTCGAGCACGGCCGAGAACGGCAGGCCGGCGAGCCAGTTCGCCTGCTCGTCGTCGAGCCGCTCGAGCAGCCAGTCCAGGCCGTCGTCGCCCGTGTACTCGTCGGCGAAGAGCCGATCGGCATTGCCGCGGATGCAATGCGCGTTCGGCAGGGAACGCAGCAGCTCGACGACCTCCCGCGGCTGCGGCGGCCCGGCCGCGATGTCGCCGCCGACCACGATCGCGTCCACGCCCTCGCGCTCGACCTCGACCAGGACCGCCTCCAGCGCGGGCAGGTTCCCGTGGATGTCGTAGAGCGCGGCTACCCGCAACTATTCGACGATCTCGAGCAGCGTGCGGCCGCTACGGTGCGCCGCCGAGGCGCGGACGACCGTGCGCAGTGCCCGCGCGATCCGGCCCTGGCGGCCGATCACCTTGCCCACGTCGTCCTTGGCGACGTAGAGCTCGATCACCAGGTCGCCGTCGCGCTCCAGCTCCTCGACCCGGACCTCGTCCGGCTCGTCCACCAGGCGGCGGGCCAGGTACTCGACGAGCTCAGCCGAGCTGGACACCCTTGGCCTTCAGCAGGCGCTGGACGGTGGACGAGGGCTGCGCGCCCTTCGAGATCCAGTCCTTGATTCGTTCCTCGTCGAGCTCGATCGTCGACGGGTCGGTCTGCGGGTTGTAGCGGCCCACGATCTCCAGGAACTTGCCATCGCGCGGGGAGCGCGAGTCCGCCGCGACGATGCGGTAGACGGGGTTCTTCTTCGACCCGATTCGGGTCAGCCTCAGCTTGACTGCCAAACGATTACCTCCGTGATCTCGACTTCTTGCGCTTGCTCTTCTTCTTCTTGGTCGCGGAGCGCCTGGGGCCATTCTGGCCCTGCGGCTGCCCCGGGCAGCGCGGGCATCTTGCCCTTCCCCAGCTGCTTCATCATCTTCGCCATCTGCTTGCGGGCCTCGAGCAGCTGGTTGACCTGCTCGACGGACGTGCCGCTGCCGGCCGCGATCCGCTTGCGCCGCGAGCCGTCGATCACGTGCGGGATCCGGCGCTCCTGCGGCGTCATCGAGAGCACGATCCCCTCGACCCGCGCGAGCTGGCGCTCGTCCACGTCGTCGAGACCCTCGAGCTGCTTGCCCATCCCCGGGATCATCTTCAGCACGCCCTGCAGCGGGCCCATCCGGCGCAGCATCTTGTAGCTGCGCAGGAAATCGTCGAACGTGAACTCGCCCTGCATCATGCGGCGCTCCATCTCGACGCGCTCGTCGTCCTCGACCGCGGCCTCGGCCTTCTCGATCAGGCTGAGCACGTCGCCCATGCCGAGGATCCGCTGGGCCATCCGGTCGGGGTGGAAGTACTCGAGCTGGTCGAGCCGCTCGCCGACCGAGACGAGCTTGATCGGCTTGCCGGTGACCGCCTTGACCGACAGCGCTGCGCCGCCGCGCGCGTCGCCGTCGAGCTTCGTCAGCACGACGCCGTCGAAGGCGACCCGCTCGGCGAAGGCCTCGGCCACGCGCACCGCGTCCTGGCCGGTCATCGAGTCGAGCACGAGCAGCACGTTCGTCGGCCGGGTCGCGTCCCTGACCGCGGCGAGCTCCTCCATCAGCGCCTCGTCCACGTGCAGGCGGCCGGCCGTGTCGAGGATGACCGTGTCGAGGCCTTCGGCGCGGGCGCGCTCGAGGCCCTGCTCGACCGCCTTGACCGGGTCGGAGCGCTCCTCGCTGAAGACCGGCACCTGAATCTGCCGGCCGAGCTGCTCGAGCTGGTCGATCGCGGCGGGGCGCTGCAGGTCGGCGGCGACGAGCCCCGGCTTGCGGCCCTCCTTGCGCAGCAGCAGCGCGAGCTTGGCGGCGGCAGTCGTCTTGCCCGAGCCCTGCAGGCCGGCGAGCAGGATCACCGTCGGCGGGCGGCCGGCGAACGCGAGCCGGGAGTCGCCCGAGCCCATCAGCGCCGTCAGCTCCTCCTGGACGATCTTCACCACCTGCTGGCCGGGCGTCAGGCTCTTGGCCACGTCGGCGCCGAGCGCGCGCTCGCGCACACGGGCGACGAAGTCCTTCACCACCTCGAAGTTGACGTCGGCCTCGAGCAGCGCGAGCCGAACCTCGCGCATCGCGCGCGAGATCGATGCCTCGTCCAGGCGGCCCTGCTTGCGCAGGTCGCCGAGGGCGCTCTGCAGGCGGTCTGACAGTGTGTCGAACACGGCCCGCCAGTCTAGCCGTGCGGGTTTTTGGGTATGCGAGCGGCATAACCGACGAAAGGAGTGGAGATGGCGGACATCGCGAAGGTGATCACGATCATCGGAGCCTCCCCGGAGAGCTTCGCCAAGGCCGCGGACGCGGCCGTTCAGGAGGCCGCCAAGACCGTCCGCGGGATCCGGGGCGCACACGTGACCTCGATGAGCGCGGTAGTCGAGGGTGAGCACATCAGCGAATACCGCACGACCGTGAACATCGCCTTCACGGTCGAGCGCTGAGGCTCAGCGGCCGGCCGCGACCTGGCGCCGACGCGCGACCGTGTCGAGCGTCACCGCGGCGAGCAGGATCGTCCCGGTCGTGACGTACTTGATCCAGTCGGCCGAGCCGACGAGGTCCGTGCCGTTCGAGATCATCCCGATGATCAGGCCGCCGAAGAGCGCGCCGCTCACCCGGCCGCGGCCGCCGAAGAGGCTGACGCCGCCGATCACGGCCGCCGAGATCGCGTCGAGCAGGAGCGTGCCGCCGCCGAAGGTCAGGTCGACGGAGTTCAGGCGAGAGGCGAGGATGACGCCGCCGAGACCGGCGCAGGCGCCGGAGATGGTGAAACAGAGAATGCGGATCAGCTTCACGTTGATCCCGGCACGGCGCGCGGCCTCGGCGTTGCCACCGACGGCGTAGACGTGCCGGCCGAACGTCGTTCGGGCCGCAAGGTACGAGAAGATCCCGACCACGAACACCATCACCAACCCGACGAGCGGCACGCCGCGCGAGTGGTTGCAGACGGCGACGGTGGCGAAGGCCAGCCCGCCGAAGAAGACGACGCGCCCCACGGTCAGGAGCAGGTTTCCGGTCGGCAGGCCGGCACGCCGCCGGCTGAAATAGGTCCCGAACGACCCTATCGCCAACAGCGCTGTGAACACGATTGCAACGATCCAGCCCGTGTTCTTGCTGAGGACGTAGTTGGCGATGTCGATGATCTGGTGGTCCTGGATCCCGATCACGCCCTCGTTGCCGAGCAGGTAGATGATCATTCCCTGGGCGATCAACAGCCCGGCGAGCGTGACCACGAACGACGGCACGCCGAGGAAGGCGATGATCGAGCCCTGCGCCGCCCCGATCGCGGCGCAAATCCCAACCGCCAGCCCGATCGCGACCAGGCCGGGATAGTCGTGGCTCGACCCGGCCTTCTGGAACTCGGCCACCGCCACGCTGCCGATGCCGCTGACGTAGCCGACGGACAGGTCGATCTCGCCGATCAGGAGCACGAAGACGATCCCGACCGCGATCACCGTCACGCCCGCCATCTGGCCGATCAGGTTCGAGAAGTTGACGGCGGTGAAGAAGATGCTCGACTTCGCCGTGAAGAAGATCGTGATCGCGATGATCCCGACGATCACGGGGGCGCTGCCCACGTCTCCGCCCTTGAAGGCCTCCCAGCGGGCGCGCGTAATGTCGGCGATGCCGAGCTCGCCGGCGGCGGCCGCCGACACCTCGGGTGGCGCCGCGGTGCTCACCCGGTCGCCTCGGCTTCCTGTTCGCCGAACGTGATCGCCTGCACGATCGCCTGTTCGTTGGTGGCCGACTTCTCGTAGACGCCGACGTTGCTGCCGAGCCGCAGCACCGTGATCCGGTCGGCGACCTCGAAGACGTCGGTCAGGTTGTGTGAGACCAGCACGACCGCCAGCCCCTGCTCGCCGAGCCGCTTGACCAGGTCGAGCACCTGTCGCGTCTGCGCGACGCCGAGCGCGGCGGTCGGCTCGTCGAGGAAGACCACGCGGTTGTTCCACAACACCGCGCGGGCAACCGCGACCGACTGGCGCTGACCACCGGAGAGCGTCGCCACGAGCTGGCGCACCGAGCGGATCGTGGTCACCGACAGCGACGCCAGCGTCTCGGTCGTGCGCTGCTCCATCGGGGCTTCCTTGAGCCGGTACAGCGCATCGTGCTCCTCGCGGCCGAGGAACATGTTCTGGACGACGTCGAGGTTGTCGCAGAGCGCGAGGTCCTGGTAGACGACCTCGATCCCGAGCTTGGCCGCGTCCTTTGGCCCGCTGATCGAGACCGGCTCGCCGTCGTACAGGACCTGACCGCTGTCGATCGAGTAGATCCCGGCGACGCACTTGATCAGCGTCGACTTGCCGGCGCCGTTGTCGCCGACGAGCGCCATCACCTCGCCGGCGCGGACCTCGAAGTCGACCCCGCGCAGGGCATGCACCTGGCCGAAGCTCTTCGTGACCCCTCTCAGCTCGAGGGTCGGGGGCGCGGGCGTGGCCGACATCCGCGGGTTTGTATCACGGCCGGGGCACTGTGAGCGCGCCCCGGCCGTGACGAACCGCGTCCTACTTGCAGTACTTCTTGTACTCGCCGACGCAGACCTGGCTCTTCTTCAGGAACCCATCCGCGAAGAGGAGCTTGTAGTTCGACTTCGTGATCCAGATCGGAGTCAGGAGGATCGACTTGGTGCCGCTGATCTTCCCATTCACGCCCGGAACCGCCTTGTGCTTGATGATCGCGATTGCCGCGAGCGCGGCGGCGTTGGCCTCCCGGCGCACCGACTTGTAGACCGTGCCGGTCTGCCAGCCGGCGAGGATGAACTGGACGCCGGTGGGCGTCGCGTCCTGGCCGGTCAGCGGGATCGGCTTCAGGCCGTGGGCCTTCAGCGACGCGATCACGGCGCCGGCAAGCCCGTCGTTGGCCGCGATCGACGCGTCGATCTTGTTCCCGTTCCGCGCCAGGATCTGGTCGAAGATCTGGCGGCCCTTGATCGGGTCCCAGTCCGTCCACTGGTCGCCGCCGGCGGCCTTCTTGAAGGTGCCGTTCTTGTACAGCGGGTTCAGCACCGAGTCATAGCCCTGCTTGAACAGCTTGGCGTTGTTGTCGGTGATGCCGCCGTTCAGCTCCGAGATGACCGGATGCGAGGCGTACTTCTTCTTGGCCTTCAGCCCGCCGATGAGGCCCTGGCCCTGCAGCCTCCCGACCCGGACGTTGTCGAAGGAGACGTAGTAGGCGGCCTTGCTGTGGACGACCAGGCGGTCGTAGTCGATCACCTTCGCGCCCTGCTTGACGGCGAGGTTCGTGATCGCGTTGCCCGAGGAAGCGTTGAGCTGGTCGAGCAGGATCACCTTCGCGCCCTGGGCGAGGCACTGCTGCGCCTGCGACTTCTGCTTCTGCGAGTCGCCGAGCGCGTTCAGCACCTGCGCCGGGACGCCCGCCTTCTTGAACGCCGCCTTCAGGTACGGGGCGTCGAACAGCGTGTAGCGCGTCGAGGACTTCGTGTCCGGGAGCAGCGCGCACGCCTTGATGCTGGCGCTCGACGATGCCTTGCCGTTTCCATGACCGGACGCCGCCGCGACAAGCAGCAGCGCTCCGAGCACGGCGACGGCAACAAACGGCGCCGACCGCCTCGCGAGGTTCTTCATTGCCTCTCCTTTCGTGGACCGCGCTCGGGGGACACGAGTACGGCGGAAACCTGAACGTTATGGACGAAGTGACATGCTCGTCAACTCGGCTCGGTCAGCGCGGCGAGGATGAACTGCACGCGCGTGGGGCGCGTCCTGGCCGGTCAGCGGGATCGGCTTCTCGCCATGGCCTTGAGCGAGGCAATCACGGCGCCCGCGAGCCCGTCGTTTCGCGGCGATCGAGCCCATCACGTCGTTGTTGTTCGGCGCCAGGATCTGGTCGAAGATCTGGCGGCCCGTGATCGGGTCCCAGTCCGTCCACTGGTCGCCGGCCTTCGCTTTCACGAGCGTGCCGTTCGAGTAGAGCGGGTTCAGGACCGAGTCGTACCCCTGCTTGAATAGCTTGGCGTTGTTGTCCGTGATCCGACGGTGAACATCGCCTTCGCGGTCGAGCGCTAGGCGATCTCCGCGGACGCATACAGCGCCTCGAGCGCCCGCGCGTTGCCGACCGCGTCGGCGCGGCCGAGCAACGGTTCGGCCTCGCCGCGGATCGCCTCGCTCAGGTTCTCGAGCTCGAGCTGGTAGGAATTCACCCGCTCGGTCTCGAGGCGCTCGACGGCGCCGTTGCGCCGGATCTCGATCAGCGGCTCGTGGGCGTGCCAGGGGTCGTCGAGAAAGAGCGAGCCCTCCTCGCCGATCACCTCGAGCTCGTCGCGCGACGGCAGCACGAAGCCGCAGTCGAAGTGCGCCGTCACGCCGTTGTCGTGGAGCATCACGCCGGCGAACACGACGTCGACTCCGTCTCCACCGAGCACCTGTGCGGCCGCGGTGTGCCGCGGCTCACCGCCGAGCAGCCGCGACGCGCTCAGGCAGTAGCAGCCGACGTCCATCAGGGCTCCGCCGTCGAGCCCGGACAGCAGCCGCACGTTGTCCGGGTCGTCCTCGATGGTGAAGCTGAACGACGAGCGGATCACCCGCGGCGCCCCAACCGCGCCGCCCTCGACCAGCTCGGTCAGCTTCCGGGACTGTGGGTTGTGGCGCCACATGAACGCCTCCGACAGCAGGCGACCCGACCGGTCGGCGGCGTCAAAGGCGGCCTCGACGTCCGCGGCCCGGCCCGACATCGGCTTCTCGCAGAGCACGTGCTTCCCCGCCTCGACCGCGCGGATCGACCACTCGCAATGCATCGAGTTCGGCAGGGAGATGTACACCGCCTCGACGTCGGGGTCGTCAAGCAACGCCTCGTAGCTGCCGTAGGAGCGCTCGATGCCCCACTCGTGTGCGTACGCCTCGGCTCGGGCTGCGTCTCGGCTCGCCACCCCGATCAGGTCGCACTTCTCCGAGGCCTGCGCGGGCGGGATCACGAGCCGGTTGATATGCGCCGTGGAGACGATTCCCCACTTGACGGGCCTCATCCCCACGACGCCTCCGTCACCGGCCGGAAGGCCGTCTCGAGGATGCGGTGCGTCCGAGGCCGCGTCAGGGCGAAGAGGACGACCTCGGCCACGTCCTCCGCGCTCATCATCCCGGTGAGCTCCGGCATCTCGGGGGTTCGCCCGCGGCCCATGGCGAAGTCGGTCGCGACGCCCCCCGGGCAGATGTTCGTGCACCGCACTCCCCGCTCGCGCAGCTCGTGGTCGAGCGCGCGGGTGAAGCCGACCTGCGCGAACTTCGACGCGCAGTAGACCGCTTCCAGCGGCAGACCTCGCCGCCCCGCCTCGGAGGCGATCGTGACGAGGTCGGCCTCGCCGCTCTCGAGCAGGTGCGGCAGAGCGGCGCGCACGGCGTAGAGCGTTCCCTTGACGTTCACGTCGATCATCTCTTCGAGGTGCTCGGGCGAGAGCTCGAGAAAGGGACCGTAGGCGCCGACCCCGGCGTTCACCACGAGGATGTCCAGGCGCCCGAACCGGTCGATCGTCTCGCCGACGATCGCCTCGAGGTCGGCCGGGTTGCGGACGTCGCACGGGCGCGCGACCACGTTTCTAGCCCGAGGTCATCGCCGCTGCGCGACGCCAGTCCGAGGCCGACGCCGTCCGTCGCGAGCACCTGCGCGACCGCGCGGCCGATCCCGCGGCTCGCCCCGGTGACCAGTGCGGCCTTTCCCTCCAGTGTCATCGCTCCTCCAGGTGTTCGAGGGACGGATACAACGCGCGGTAGCGAGGGTAACCGGCCTCGTACGCGCGCACCCAGCCTGCGTCGGGCTCGATTCGCTCGCGGGGCCGGACGCATTCCTCGACCGCCTCGTGGACGTCCGAGAACGCACCCGCAGCAACCGCGCCGAGCAGGGCCGCGCCGAACGCGGCTCCTTCCTCGGTGGCGGTGAGCTCCAGCGGGATTCCAATGCGTTGCGGCGACGATTTGCAGCCAGAGCCGACTGCGGGCGCCGCCGCCCGAGACGCGCCCACTCTCCGCGCGGACGCCCAGCTGCCGCAGAAGCTCGAGCGAGTCGCGCAGGCCGTAGGCGACGCCCTCGAGGACGGCGCGGGTGAGGGCCGGGCGGCCGTGCTCGAGCCCAAGGCCGATGAACGCGGCGCGTGCGTGCGGGTCCGCGTGCGGCGTCCGCTCGCCGGAGAGATACGGGAGGAACAGCACCCCGTCGGCACCCGGCTCGACGTCCTCGGCCTCCGCGAGAAGCTCGTCGTACGCGACGTCCGGGGCGAATGCGTCCCGGAACCAACGGAGCGAGCCGGCGGCGGAGAGCATCACGCCCATTGCGTGCCAGGTCCCGGGAACGGCGTGGCAGAAGACGTGGAGGCGCGCCTGCGGCTCGGGCGCGTACGCGGGCAGCGCCGCGAAGACGACTCCGGAGGTGCCGAGTACGACCGAGAGCGGCCCCGGCCGGTCGACGCCGACCCCCAGCGCGCCGGCGGCCTGGTCCCCCGCTCCAGCCGCGACCGGTGTCCCGTTCGCGGTTCGGCCGGAGACCTCGGGCGACTCCAAGGCCCCGGGCAGCCACTCGGGCGGGAGCTCGAGCGCCTCGAGCACCTCTCTGCTCCAGCGCCGCTCGGCGACGTCGAACAGGAGCGTCCCCGAGGCATCGGCCACGTCGGTCGCGCGCTCACCCGTAAGGCGCAGACGCACATAGTCCTTCGGGAGGAGGACGTGGTGAATCCGGCCGTAGGCCTGCGACTCATGCGCGCGGAGCCAGAGCAGCTTCGGAGCGGTGAAGCCCGTGAGCGCTCGGTTGCCCGTGAGGCGAATCAGCCGCTCGACGCCGACTCGCAGCTCGAGCTCCTCGCACTCGGCCGAGGTGCGCTGGTCGTTCCAGAGGATCGCGGGCCGGATCACCCGGTCGGCCTCGTCGAGGGCCACGAGCCCGTGCATCTGGCCGGAGAGGCCGATTCCCACCGCGCGCTCGGCGCCCACTGCGGCCAGCGCAGCCTCGCTCGCACGCCACCAGTCCTCGGGATCCTGCTCGGCCCAACCGGGCGCGGGAGTGGCCAGCGGGTACTCCCGCTCTGCCCGCGCGACAACCTCGCCGTTCGGAGAGACGGCGATCGCCTTGACGCCAGTCGTGCCGACGTCGAGGCCGACGAACGTGCTACCGCGCGCCAAGCGCCGCGTAGACGAGCTCGTAGGCGGCCACGGCGTCCTTGCGCATCTGCGCCTCACGCAGCGCGTCGCCGTCGAGCCGTTCGGCCACGCCGTCGATGAACTCCCAGTGCAGCACGCTCCGCCGCACTGCCTCGACCGCGTCCTCCGTGTACGGGTACAGGTCGAAGCCGAGCCGCTCGCCGTTGTCGCCGTAGCCCGCACGCCGCAGCTCGACGGCCAGCTCGAGCGTCTCCATGAACGCGGTCGCACCGACCATGTTGTCATCGTCGAAAGTGCCCCAGCCCGAGTTGGCGTGCTGGTGGCCGAGCAGGCCCTCCGAGGCGAGCAGCGCTGCGTACTCGGCCAGGTTCTCGCCGTTCATGATCAGGTGCTGCCAGTCCATGTTGACCTGGACGTTGTCGAGCCCCTGGCGGCGGAGGGTGTGGATCACGTGGAGCGTCATCCCGACGTTGCGCATCAAGATCTTCATCGCGGGCTCCGAGTTCTTGTGCTCGAGGAAGAGCGTGATCCCGCGGTCGCGACAGCGCTGCGCCGCCTGGCCGATCCCGTCGAGGAACCAGGCCCAGGTCTCCGTGTACGGCGTCTGGAACGGGTAGTTGTAGCCCTCGATCCCCGGCCAGATGATGAAGTTCGACTGGAGCTCGCCGGCGAAGTCGATCGCGTCGAGCGTCCGCTTCACGGCCTCGTTCCGGGTCGTCTCGTCGGGCGAGACGAAGCCCTCCCTTGCCGAAGCGCGCGTCGAGGTGGAGCCCCGTCGCCAGGCAGTAGACATCGTGGCCGTCGAGCGCGTCGCGGACGTCGTCGAGGTTGTCCGCCGAGAGCTCCTCCGGGTAATGGAACTCGTAGCCGTCGATGAGGTCGCCAAGGCCATCCACCGCCTCGCGTACGCGCTCGACCGTCGTCTGGCCCGCGAGCTCGGGCTTGTAGCCGCCCGGGCACGAAGCGCGTGGCCATCGGCCCGAACGCCCAGATCCCGAGGCTCGTCTTGAGGCGCTCGCTCATCGTCGGGCCAACTCGATCAGATTTCCCGCGGGCGTGCTCGCCCATACTCGTCGAGGTAGTCGCGCCACGAGCGGCTCGGCGAGTAGCCGAGCATGCGCTCGGCCCTGGCGCACGAGATCCCGGAGGCGTCCTCGCGCGCGAGGGGCCGGATCTCGATCTCGTCGCCGTAGTAGCGGCGGACGAGCTCGGCGAACGGACGGCTGCCGACGTTGTCGGGAGACGCGATGTAGAAGACCTCGTGGCCCGCAAGGTCGGATTCGACCGCGAGCACGATCGCGTCGGCGAGGTCGTACACGTCCACGTAGCTCCAGAGGTTCGGGCTCAGCTCGGCGGGATCACGCACCTGGGGCCCGAGGTTGCGCTCGTAGTTCTCCTCGGTCTGCACCCAGCTAGGGCGGAGCGAGATGCAGCGGATGTCGGAGCGCGCCACGGCGGCGTCCATCAGCAGCTCCCCGAACCACTTCGAGAGCGCGTACGGATCCTGCGGCCTGACCGGGTGCTCCTCGTCGACCGGGCACGTAGTCGGGCAGGAAGTCGCGCTCCGGGAAGAAGAACCCGGGGATCGTCTCGCTCGAGATGTAGACGAACCGCCCGACACCGAAGCGGACGGCCGCCTCGAGGACGTTGAACGTCGCCATCAGGTTGTTCTCGGAAGACGACGTGGGGCGGGTTCTTGGTCGGGTCCGGGATCGCGCCCGCGTGGACGACGGCGTCGACGCCGTGCACGATCGCAAACGCGTCCCCCGCGTGGGTCAGGTCGGCCTGGACGTACTCGTCGGGCTCGCCGGGAGGCGTGCGCTCGAACACGCCCCGGGCGAGGTCGGAGGCGCGCACGTCGTGGCCGGCAGCCAGAAGACCGGCAACGGCGGCGGAGCCGACCTTGCCCTTCGCGCCCGTTACGAGAACCCGCATGGCGTCTCCCCCGTCGGCTCCACGGCAGCGGCCTATCATAGGGCCGCGGTGGCCGGAAACGGGACGCTGGCCGGCCGGGTGGCCGTCGTAACCGGCGCCGCCCGTGATCGGGGGATCGGGCGCGGGATCGCGCTCGCGCTGGCCGAGCGAGGCGCGGACGTGGCGATCAACGACGCCGGGTTCGAGGACGAGGCGGCGCGGCGGGTGGCCGAGCTCGAGGCGCTCGGCCGACGGAGCGTCTTCGTCAGGGCCGACGTCTCGCGGCCCGAGGAGAACGAGCGCCTCGTGGCGGAGGCGGTCGAGCAGCTCGGGCGCCTCGACGTCTTCGTCGCCAACGCGGGCGTCGCGCGCTGGGAGCCGCTCGACGAGGTCAGGCGCGATTCCTGGGACCTGATCACCGGCGTGAACCTCCACGGCGCCCTCTACGGCTGCCGGGCCGCCGCGGCCCGCATGCGCAGCCAGGGAGACGGCGGGCGCATCGTGATCACGTCGTCGGTGCACGCGATCGTCCCAGGAGCCACGCTGGGCGTGTACGGGGCGACCAAGCAGGGGATCGACCTGCTCGTCGGCGTGATGGCGCTCGAGTGGGGCCCCGACGGGATCTCCGTGAACCACGTCGCCCCCGGCTGGGTCGATACGGACATCAACAACGCCTCCCCCGACTTCGCGACCCCGGCGCTCCGCGCGGCCGCGCGCGAATCGGTGCCGCTCGGGCGGCGGCCCGCCGACCCGCGCGAGATCGGTGACGCGGTCGCCTACTTCGCCGAGTCGACGTACACGACCGGCGCCCACCTGCGGGTCGACGGCGGCCTGGTGGTCGGGACGTGACCGGCGTCCTCGTCCACGGCGCCGACGATGGCCTGGCGGCGGCCCTCCAGGCGCACGGCCACGATGTATCGCCGACCGGCGAGCCCGAGAAGGCGCTCGCGCTCGTCACGGTCGCGCCGCCGCCGGCGCTCCGCCCCCTCGCCGAGCTCGAGCCCGCCGAGTGGCTCGCAGCCTTCCGGTCGGGCGCCGAGGAGCCGTTCTTCGTCGCTCAGCGGTACCTGCAGGCCGCCTACGAGCGCGGCCGGGGCGGGTGCTGGGTGGCGGTCACCTCCGCGCTCGGCGTCCAGCCCACGCGCGGCGGGGGTGCCACCGGAGCCGCTGCGCGCGCGCTCCAGACGCTCGTGCGGGTGGCCGCGATCGAGAGCCGCCCGCGAGGCGTCCGGGCAAACGCCGTCGCCGTGGGCCCGCCCTGGTCGGCGGAAGCCGCCGCCGGCACGGTCGGCTGGCTTCTCTCGGACGCGGCCGCGCACGTCTCCGGCACGGTCGTCCGGGTCGACGGCTAGCCCGAGGCGGCCTGGCGGTACTCGCGCACGACGAGCTCGGTCAGCTCGTCCACCGACGTGTCCTTCGTCGGCTTGTCGAGCGTGATCTCGCCGTGCTGGAGCAGGTTCACGCGGTCGCAGACCTCGAACACGTGCGCGTAGTTGTGCAGGATCAGGATCATCGAGACGTCGCCCTGCTCCCGGAGCTTTCGGATCAGGTCGAGGATGAGCGCCCCCTCCTTCACGCCCATCGCGGCCAGCGGCTCGTCCAGCAGGATGATCTTCGCGTCCGAGTAGACCGACCGCGCGACCGCAATCGACTGGCGCTGGCCTCCCGAGAGCTGCGCCACCTCCGCGTCGACGTCCGGGATCCGGACCCCCATCTCGTCGAGGTGCTTGCGGGCCAGCTTTCGCATCTCGCCGTTGTTCAGCAGCGGCAGCTGGACACCGCCGAGCGTCCCGAGCAGCTCCCGCTTGAGGAACATGTTGTGGTAGACGGACATGCCCGGCACGAGCGCCAGATCCTGATAGACCGTGTCGATCCCGAGCGAGCGGGCATGCGCGACCGAGCGGAGCTGGACCTCCTCGCCGTTGACGAAGATCCTGCCGGTGTCGGGCTTCTGGTAGCCGCAGATGATCTTGACCAGCGTGGACTTGCCGGCGCCGTTGTCGCCCACCAGCCCGACCACCTCGCCGCGCTGCACATGCATGGACACGTCCTCAAGGGCGAGCACGGCTCCGAACCGCTTCGAGATGTGCTCGACGCGGATCGCATCGTCGGCCTCTCGGCCGTTGCCCGACTCGCTCATCTGCTCCCCCTCCCGAGCACACCGAGGTTCTTCAGCCGCTGGATCTGCACGTTCAGGATCATCGCACCCAGGATCGCGATCCCGATGATGAGGTCGAAGTTGAACGCGCTGACGCCGAGGATCGTGAAGCCGATGTTCAGGATGGCGAGCACGCAGACGCCGAGGAAGCCGCCGATGATCGTGCCCGACCCGCCCATCAGCGACGTGCCGCCGATGACCGCAGCCGCGACGGCGAGGAACATGATGTCCGTGCCGCCCTGGAGCGGCAGGATCGACGTGATCCGGGTCGAGTCCAGGATTCCTGCGAAGCCGCCGAGCACGCTGCAGAGCACGAAGTTGCCGATCTTGATCCACCGGACGTTGACGCCGCTCTCTCTCGCGCCGATCGCGTTGCCGCCCGTCGCGACGGTGTGGACCCCCCACCTGGTCCGCACGAGCACGATCTGCAGGACTACGACGGCTAGCAGCGCCCACCAGAACTCCGAGTTGAACCAAAGCGGATAGCCGCCGAAGATCTGCCTGAACGTATGGCCGCCCGGCGTCTCTACCTGGAAGCCGTGCAAGGCCCGCAGGTTGATTCCGTTCAGGAAGAACAACATCCCGAGCGTCGTGATGAACGAGGGCACGCCGAGGAACGTCGTGATCAGCCCGTTCGCGAGACCGACGGCGGCCGCGGCCAGAAGGCCGAAGATCACACCCAGCCAGATCGGCAGCCCGAGCCCGTCGGGCTCGGGTGCCGTCGTCAGATACATGATGATCGGCGTGAGCGCGAAGACCCGACCCACCGAGAGGTCGATCTCGCCGCAGATCAGGAGCATCACCTCGCCGCAGGTGATCAGCGCGATCGGCCCGACGTACTCGGCGATGTTCTTGATCGTCGGGCTCGAGTAGAACGCGGACGACCGCAGCGAGAAGTAGACGATCAGCCCGATCGCGACGACGAGGATGCTCGCCTCGCGCCGGTTCGCGAACGCCCCGAGCGCGCGCCAGCCCAGGCCACGCGCTCGTTCGCGGCGTCCGGATTGTGACCCGGCTTCCGCCATCCCCGACTTGCCTCAGGCGGCTAGGTCGACTTCACGTATTGCTGGGAGCTGGAGCTTCCCTCGTAACGGGTCTTCGTGGTCAGGTACGGCTTGACGTTGTCCTTCGTGACGAACAGGAGACCCGTGTTCGTGTCGGAAGGTGCCAT
The DNA here is from genome assembly GCA_963772975.1 of uncultured Actinomycetes bacterium. Taxonomy (GTDB): domain Bacteria; phylum Actinomycetota; class Thermoleophilia; order Gaiellales; family Gaiellaceae; genus AC-32. The sequence continues at coordinate 100,591 of CAVYZH010000004.1, read as the reverse complement.
CAGGCCGCCCGAGATCTTGTACAGGAACAGCTGGACTGCGGGGTAGGCCCCCTGGAGATACGGCTGCTGGTCGATCGTGAAGTCCAGGAAGCCCTTGTCGATCAGATTCAGGGTCGTCGGCAGGAGGTCGTACCCGCCTCCGTGGATCCCTTTCGCCGGCAGGTTGTACTTCTGCATCACCTGCGCGACGCCCTGCGTGCTTCCCGCGTCGACCGCGAACATGCCCTTCAGGTCCTTGTGGCCCTGGTAGTAGGCGTCGATCTTCGAGAGCTCGCCGGCCGTGTCGGCGCCGGTCGCGATCTGCGTGAAGTTGATGGGCTTGCCCGAGTCCTTGATCGCCTGCTTCGCGCCGTCGATGCGCGGCTGGATGTTCAGCGAACCCGGCGTCGCGATGAAGCCGGCGACGTCGCCGCTCGGGATCAGCTCGACGATCTTCTCGCCCATCTTCTGACCCGACACGAACAGATCCTGGCCGATGTACGCGAGTCGTTCATTCCCGCTGCCGGGCGGCACGTCCGCGTTGTACGCAATGACCGGGATCCCGGCATCGAGCGCCTTCTTGGTCGGCTCGTTGAACGCCTTGGCGTCGATCAGGCAGACGCAGATTCCGTCGGCGCCCGCGGAGATCGCGGTGTTCATCGCGGAAACCATCTGCCCGACATCGCTGGTCTCCGAGCCGGTCCATTGGTGTTGGTGTGTTGAAGATCGCGTTCATGTCCTCGATCCCGTACTGGGTCGGGACGAAGAATGGGTTCGTCGTGACGTGGTTGACGAAGACCCACTTCCACTTGGGCGTCTCGGGGAAGTTGCCGACGCCGCTGCTGGAGCTGTTGCTGCTGCCGCCACAGGCGGCAAGCAATGCTGGGAGCGAAAGGGCGGCACCGCCCGCCCCGATGATGGTGAGCAGTTTCTTGCGGTCCATCCCGGCCGGGACTTCCGACTCGGGGAGATCCTCGACCAGCGACGCGAACTCGTCGAGCTGCGACTCCAGATACTTCTTCCGGTCCACCCGGCACCTCCTTTGGGACACCGTAAAACGTGAGCGGCGACCATAACACCATGAGCCCAGACCCTTCCAGCCGCGCCGTCATCGCTCCGGCCCGCGTCAACCTGATCGGCGAGCACACTGACTACTCGGGCGGGCTCGTCCTGCCCGTCGCCGTGGATCTCGGGACGACCGTGACGTGGGTCCTGGCGGGAGCGGCGACAATCCGACTGCACTCGGCGGCCTTCGGCGATTCGGTCGAGCTACCGCCGCACGCAGCGACTCCGATCCCACCAGAGGGCTGGGGCCGCTACGTCGCAGCGATGGTGCGGCTGCTCCGCGAGCACGGCGTTCCGATCACCGGGCTGGACGGCGAGATCGTCTCCACCGTCCCGATCGGGGCAGGAATGTCCTCGTCGGCGGCACTGACCGTGTCGGTCGGCCTCGCGCTCACAAGCGCTGCCTCGTACGAACTGCCGCGCATCGAGCTGGCCCGGATCGCGCAGGCGGCCGAGCGACTCGCGGTCGGCGTTCCGGTGGGGCTGATGGACCCGGCGAGCTCGCTGCTCGGGCGCAAGGGGCACGCACTGCTGCTCGACTGCGGGACCGAGGAGCACCGGCTCGTCCCGCTGCCACCTGGAATCGCGCTCGTCGTCTTCGACTCCGGGGTGCGGCACGCGCTCGAGGCCAGCGGCTACGGCGACCGTCGCTTCGAGCTCGAACGCGCGCTGTCGGCGATCGGCACGGACCGCCCATCGTTGCTGAGCCCCGCCGAGGCAGAGGCGAAGGCTGCCGCTGCGGGAGTCGACGAGGTCGCGCGGCGCCGGCTTCGCCACGTCGTCACCGAGAACGAGCGTGTCCGCGAAGTCGTGGCCGCGCTGGAGGATCCGGCCGGAGCCGACCTCCCGGCGCTCGGAACGCTGTTCCGCGAGGGGCACGAGAGCCTCCGGGACGACCTCGAGGTCTCGATCCCGGAGCTCGACCTGCTCGTCGACCTCGCCTACGGCCACGGTGCGATCGCGGCCCGGATGATCGGCGGCGGCTTCGGCGGCTCGGTGCTCGCCCTGGCCCGCGAGCAGGAGGCTGGGCGCCTCGCCGACGCGGTCACGCGCGCCTACACCGACGGTGCCGAGCGCAAGGCGACGCCGTACGTCTGCGCCTCGGTCGACGGCGCACACGAGCTCGCGCCCGGGTAACCGTTACCAGCGCTGGTGCACGAGCGGGGCGACCCGCCGGCGGTAGATCTCCGCGATCCGCTCCATCGTCTCGGGCGAAGGCGCGGGCAAATCGGCGGCAGCGGCGTTCGCACGGGCCTGCTCCGGCGTCTTCGCGCCCGGGATGACCGTCGAGACGGCGTCGAACGTGAGGATCCAGCGCAGCGCGAGCTGGGCCAGCGTCGCACCCGGAGGCACGAGCGGCTTGAGCTCCTCCACCACGTCGAGCCCGACCTCGTAGTCGACCCCGGAGAAGGTCTCGCCGACGTCGAACTCCTCGCCGTGGCGGTTGAACTCGCGGTGGTCGTCCGCCGCGAAGGTCGTGTTGCGGCCGAACTTCCCGGTCAGCAGTCCCGAGGCGAGCGGGACGCGGACGATCACCGCGACGTCGCGGCGCCGCGCCTGGTCGAAGAAGAGCTCCGCGGGGCGCTGCCTGAGCATGTTGAAGATGAGCTGAATCGTTGCGACCCCCTCGAACTCGATCGCCTTCAGCGCGTCCTCGACCTTCTCGACGCTGACGCCGTACGCCCGGACCAGGCCTTCCTGCACAAGCCTGTCGCAGGCCTCATGCACCTCGGGCAGGTAGTAGGTCTCCCGGGGCGGGCAGTGCAGCTGCACAAGGTCGACGGCCTCGACGCCCAGGTTCTCGCGCGAGCGCTCGAGCCAGCTGCGGAGGTTCTCGTAGGTGTAGAGGGCCGGATCCAGCTCCACCCGCCGCCCGAACTTGGTCGCGACCACGAGCCGCTCGTCGCGCTCCTGCAGCAGGCGAGCGATCAGGCGCTCCGAGCGCCCGTCCCCGTAGACGTCCGCCGTGTCGAAGAACGTGACCCCGGCGTCGACCGCGGCGTGCATCGCCGCCAGTGACTCCTCCTCGTCGGTCTCGCCCCAGCTGCCGCCGATCGCCCACGCGCCGAAGCCGATCTCGGACACGTCCCAGCCGGTCTTCCCGAGGCGTCGCGACTGCATGCACGAATCCAATCAGCCACGCGCGGCCTCTGTCAGGATCATGCTGGATGGCGACCGGGAAAGCGCTAGGAGCACACGAGGTCTGGTTCCTGACGGGGAGCCAGGATCTCTACGGCGGCGAAGCGCTCCGCCAGGTGGACGACCATGCGCGCGAGGTCGCCGCCTCGCTCGATGCCGACGCGACGATCCCGGTCCGGGTCGTACACAAGCCCGTCGTCGAGAGCCCGGAGTCGATCCGGCAAGTCTGCCTCGAGGCGAACGCGGCCGCGAGCTGCGTCGGCGTGCTCGCGTGGATGCACACGTTCTCGCCGGCGAAGATGTGGATCGGCGGACTGGGCTCGCTGCAGAAGCCGCTCCTGCACCTGCACACGCAGTTCAACCGTGACCTCCCGTGGTCCGAGATCGACATGGATTTCATGAACCTGAACCAGTCCGCCCACGGCGATCGCGAGTTCGGCTTCATGGCGACGCGAATGGGGCTGAGGCGCAAGACGGTCGTGGGTCACTGGCGCGACTCCGCGGTCGTCGCGCGGATCGGCACCTGGACGCGCGCCGCCTGCGGCTGGGGCGAGGCTCAGAGGCTCGAGGTCGCGCGCTTCGGTGACAACATGCGCCGGGTCGCCGTCACCGAGGGCGACAAGGTCGAAGCGCAGCTCCGGCTCGGCGTCTCGGTGAACGGCTACGGGGTCGGCGACCTCGTCGAGGCCGTGCTGGCCGTTCCCGACGCAGCCGTTCAGGAGCTCGCGGACGCCTACGCGGAGGACTACGACGTCGTGCCGGAGCTTCGCGCGGACGGCGACCGACACGAGTCCCTGCGCGACGCCGCCCGGATCGAGGCGGGCTTGCGCTCGTTCCTCGAGGACGGCGGCTTCATGGCCTTCACGGACACGTTCGAAGACCTCGGCGAGCTTCCTCAGCTGCCGGGGATCGCAGTGCAGCGCCTGCTGGCGGACGGCTACGGCTTCGGCGCGGAGGGCGACTGGAAGACCGCAGCGCTCGTCCGCGCCGCCAAGGTGATGAGCACCGGCCTCGAAGGCGGCACCTCGTTCATGGAGGACTACACGTACCACCTGGCGCCTGAGGGGCCGAAGGTGCTCGGAGCCCACATGCTCGAGGTCTGCCCGTCGATCGCGGGCGGTAAGCCGCGGTGCGAGATTCATCCGCTGTCGATCGGCGGGAAGCAGGATCCGGTGCGCCTGGTCTTCACCGCCGGTCCCGGGCCGGCGGTCGTCGTGGGCATGCTCGACCTCGGCGACCGGTTCCGCCTCGTCCTGAACGAGGTGGACGTGGTCGAGCCGGATGAGGATCTCCCCAGGCTGCCGGTGGCGCGCGCGCTCTGGGAGCCGCGGCCCGACCTCTCGACCGCCGCGGAGGCCTGGCTCGTCGCAGGCGGCCCTCACCACACGGCGTTCTGCCGCGCGATCGGACGCGAGGCGTTCGCGGACCTCGCCGAGATCGCGGGCATCGAGCTGCTCGTGATCGACGCCCAGACGAGAATGGCCGACTTCGGCAAGGAAGTCCGCTGGAACCAGGCGTACTTCCAGACCGTTCAGGGCGGCTGATGGCGCTCGACGCGCTGCGCGAGTGGGTCTTCGAGGCGAACCGGCAGATCGTGGAGGCCGGCCTCGTCGTCCTCACGTTCGGCAACGCTAGCGCCGTCGACCGCGAGGCCGGGGTGATGGCGATCAAGCCGAGCGGCGTCCGCTACGCCGAGCTCGGGCCGGACTCGATGGTCGTCGTCGACCTCGAGAGCGGCGAGGTGCGCGGGGGATCCGCGCGGCCCTCCTCGGACACGCCGACGCACCTCGTGCTCTACCGCGCCTTCGAGGAGATCGGCGGGATCGTGCACACGCACTCCCCGTTCGCGACGGCGTGGGCCCAGGCCCGACGGGAGATCCCGTGCTTCGGCACGACGCACGCTGACCACTTCCACGGGCCTGTGCCGGTGACCCGCGAGCTCACCCGCGAGGAGATCGGCGGCGACTACGAGCGCTCGACCGGCGACGTGATCGTCGAGACGGTCACCGGTCTGGGGCTCGGCGCGCTCGAGCGGCCGGCCGTGCTCGTCGCCTCCCACGGGCCGTTCGCGTGGGGACCGGACGCCGGGACGGCGGTCGAGAACGCGATCGCCCTCGAGGTCGTCGCCGAGAGCGCGTTCCGCACCGAGGCGCTACTACCGGGCGCCGCGCCGATCCAGCCCGAGCTGCTCGACCGGCACTTCCTGCGCAAGCACGGGCCCGGCGCGTACTACGGCCAGCGCCGCCCGTGAAGGCCCTGCGCCTCCACGGGACGGGCGATCTCAGGCTCCACGACGAGCCGGCGCCGGAGCCGCGCGACGGCGAGGTTCTCGTGCGGGTGACAGCCGTCGGCCTGTGCGGTTCCGACCGGCACTGGTTCCTCGAAGGCGGGATCGGCGACGCCGTCCTCGACCGGCCGCTCGTCCTCGGGCACGAGTTCGTGGGGACGATCGAGTCTGGCTCCCGCGCCGGCGAGCGCGTGGCGCTCGACCCTGCCGTGCCGTGCGGCCGCTGTAGCGTCTGCATGGGCGGGAATCCGCACCTCTGCCCCGAGCTTCGCTTCGCCGGGCACGGCTCGGCAGACGGTGCCCTGCGCACGAGCCTGGCCTGGCCCGAACGGCTCGCCCACGCGCTCCCGGACGACCTCTCCGACACGGAGGGCTCGCTGCTCGAGCCGCTGGGCGTGGCGCTGCACGCCCTCGACCTCGCGAAGGCGCGGCCTGGGTCGACTGCAGGCGTGTTCGGCTGCGGGCCGCTCGGGCTGCTACTCGTCCAGGCCCTACGAGCCGCCGGGGTGGAGACGATCGTGGCGAGCGACCCGCTCCCGCACCGGGCCGACAGCGGCCGCGTCCCTGGGTGCGACGCTCGACGACCGGGAGGTCGACGTGGCGTTCGAGCCAGCGGGCGACGACGCGGCCCTCGCGGACGCCATGGTCGCCGTCCGCCCCGGAGGCCGCGTGGTCCTCGTCGGCATCCCCGAAGGCGACCGGACGAGCTTCACCGCCTCGACCGCGCGGCGGAAGGGCCTGACCCTGGCGCTCTGCCGTCGCATGAAGCCCGCCGATCTCCCGCGGGCGATCCGGCTCGCGGAGGCCGGCGAGGTCGAGCTCGGCTGGCTCGTCAGCGGCCGCTACGCGCTGTCGGAGTGGCGCGAGGCCTTCGACGAGCTGGTGGAGCGACGCGGGCTGAAGGTCGTCGTCGAGCCCCAGCGGGCAGGAGACGGGCCGTGAGCGGCCGCTACGCGCTCGGGATCGACTTCGGCACCGAGTCGGGGCGGGCCGTGCTGGTCGACTGCGCCGAAGGGCGGGAGCTCGGCACGACCGTCTATCCCGTACCGGCACGGCGTGATCGACGAGCGGCTCCCCGCTCCTCACGACGGCGTCGCGCTCGAGCCCGACTGGGCGCTCCAGGATCCGGAGGACTACGTCCGCACGCTCCAGGAGGCGGTTCCCGCGCTCCTCGCCGAGACGGGCGTCGACCCGGCCGAGGTGATCGGGATCGGCATCGATTTCACCGCCTGCACGATGCTGCCCGACGCTGGCCGACGGCACGCCGCTGTGCCTGCTCGAGGAGCTGCGGGGCCAGCCGCACGCCTGGGTGAAGCTGTGGAAGCACCATGCGGCCCAGCCGGAGGCGGACCGCATCAACGAGATTGGCGGCCGAGCGGGGCGAGGCCTGGCTCCCGCGCTACGGCGGCAAGATCTCGTCCGAGTGGTTCTTCGCCAAGGCGCTCCAGATCCTGGACGAGGCGCCCGAGATCTACGCCCGTCGCGGACCGGCTGATCGAGGCCGCCGATTGGATCGTCTGGCAGCTCACTGGCACCGAGACGCGCAACAGCTGCACCGCCGGCTACAAGGCGATCTGGTCGAAGCGCGACGGGTTTCCGAGCGATGCCTACTTCGCCGCTCTCGACCCGAGGTTCGAGCACGTCGTCGACGAGAAGATGTTGCGGGCGTCTCGCCGCTCGGAAGCCGGGCCGGCGGGGCTGAGCGAGCAGGCCGCAGCCTGGACGGGCCTGCGCCCGGGAACGGCGGTGGCCGTGGCGAACGTGGACGCCCACGTCGCCGCGCCCGCGGCGACGGTGACGGAGCCCGGGACGATGGTGCTGATCATGGGCACGAGCATCTGCCACATCCTCCTGGGCGACGAGCCCGCGCTCGTCGAGGGGATGTGCGGCGTCGTCGAGGACGGTGTCGTGCCCGGGCCTGTTCGGGTTCGAGGCGGGCCAGTCCGCGGTCGGCGACATCTTCGCCTGGTTCGCCGACGACGGCGTGCCTCCCGAGTACCACGAGGCGGCGGCCCGGCAGGGCACCGACGTCCACGGCGTCCTCGAGGCGGAGGCGGCGAAGCTCCGTCCCGGGGAGAGCGGGCTGCTGGCCCTCGACTGGTGGAACGGCAACCGCTCGATCCTGGTCGACGCGGAGCTGAGCGGGCTCCTGGTCGGCCTCTCGCTCGCGACGAAGGCACCGGAGACCTACCGCGCGCTGCTCGAGGCGACGGCCTTCGGGACGAGGGTGATCGTCGACGCCTTCCTGGAGGCCGGCGTGGCGGTGAACGGGATGGTCGCGTGCGGCGGGCTGCCCGAGAAGAACCGGCTGCTGATGCAGATCTTCGCCGACGTCACCGGCCGCGAGTACGCCGTCGCCGCGTCGAAGCAGACCCCGGCGCTCGGGTCGGCGATGTTCGGGGCGGTCGCGGCCGGCGCGGAGCTCGGAGGCTTCGACTCGATCGAGGACGCCGCGAGCCAGATGGCGCGGCTCGGCGACGAGCGGTACGTCCCGAACCCCGCCAACAGGGCGGTCTACGACGAGCTCCACGCCGAGTACGTGCGTCTCCACGACCTCTTCGGGCGAGGCGGAGTCGACGCAATGAAGCGCCTTCGCGCCCTTCAGCGAGCAGTGATTGAAAGTGACGCGATCGGGTAAGTGGACCTGGGGCACGAGAGGGAGCTGACGGACAGGCTCTCTCTGACCTGCTTCCTGCGGCAGTCGTTGTCAGCGGACTGGAGGAGGAGCAGAAATGGCTAGACCGCTTCGCAGCATCGCGATCGGTGGCGTGCTGGTCGCTCTCGTATTCGCGGTGATTGGCCTCACCGGCGCGGTCGCGTCGGGAGGGAAAGGCAAACACCATGGCCATCATGGCCACCACGGCAAGCCCGGCATCACCAGCGAGCCGTTCGGCACGGCGCCGGGCGGAATCGCCGTCGACCGCTACACCCTTGACAACGGCAAGGGGATGGTGGTCAAGATCCTCACCTACGGCGGCATAGTCCAGGAGCTGTGGGTGCCGGATCGCCATGGCAACTCGGCGAACGTCGTTCTCGGGTTCAAGGACCTCGCGGGCTACACGGACGGTTTCCAGCAGGGCTACCCGACGAACCCAAACGCTCCCACGCCCAACTCGCCGTACTTCGGCGCCATCATCGGCCGCTACGGCAACCGGATCGCGAAGGGCACGTTCTCGCTGGACGGCAACACGTACACGCTCGACACCAACAACGGCCTGAACAGCCTGCACGGCGGCTACCTCGGGTTCGACAAGCAGGTGTGGGACGCCACGCCGTCCCAGAGCAAGAAGTCGGTGAGCCTGACGCTGCATCGCCTCAGCAAGGAGGGTGAGGGCTGCGTCCCCTCGCGCACGCCCGGTTGCACGGGCTATCCGGGCAACCTCGACGTCACGGTCGTCTACACGCTCGACACCGACAACAACCTGCGGATCGACTACCACGCCACGACGGACGCGGCGACGGTGCTCAACCTCACCAACCACAGCTACTGGAACCTCTCCGGCGAGGGCACGAGCGCGATCTACGACCACGTGCTCTGGTTGAACGCCGACCACTACACGCCCGTGGACTCGACCCTGATCCCGACCGGCGCGATCGACCCGGTGGCCGGAACGCCGTTCGACTTCACGAAGCCGACGGCGATCGGCGCCCGCATCCGTGACGCCAGCAACCAGCAGATCGTGTTCGGCCGCGGCTACGACCACAACTTCGTGCTCAACCGGCCGAACTCGACGGCGCTCGTTCCCGCCGCCAAGGTCTTCGACCCGGCGAGCGGGCGCAAGCTCGAGATCGACACGACCGAGCCCGGCGTCCAGTTCTACTCGGGGAACTTCCTCGACGGGACGCTGGTCGGGACGAGCGGGAACTTCTACCGGCAGGGCGACGGGTTCGCGCTCGAGACGCAGCACTACCCGGACTCGCCGAACCATGCGAACTTCCCGTCGACCGTGCTCCGGCCCGGTCAGACGTTCGCGTCGACCACGATCTTCCGCCTGTCGACCTTCCACGACCACCACTGATCAAGCCGCGCGACCCCGCTCGCCGCTCCGTCGCGGCGGGCGGGGTCGCGTCAATCGAGCAGCTCGACGATCGTCTGCAGCACGCCCGGGTCGGCCAGCGAGTCGAAGACGGCGTCGGCCTCGAGCTCGACGCCGGCGACCGAGGGCACGCCAAGCACGTAGAGGCCGGCCGCCCGCGCGGCGGCGACGCCCGGGGGCGAGTCCTCGAGGGCCAGCGAGCTCGTGGGAGTCGCGCCGATGAGCTCGCACGCCCGCAGATAGAGGTCGGGCGCAGGCTTCGGATCGGCGACCTCCTCGACGCCGAGCACGGCGTCGAAACGATCGGCGAGGCCAGTTCGGATCAGCCCTGCCAGCAGATGGCTCCTCGGCGAGTTCGAGGCGACGGCGACCGGCCAGCGCCCGTCGAGCGCGTCGAGCAGCTCCACCGCACCCGGCCTGGGCGCGGCGCTGGCTGCGATCTCCTCCAGGGCGAGCGCATACAACTCCGCGCTCAGCTCCCCGCCGCGCCCGGGAAGCTCGAGCAGGCGCTCGAGCACGCGCGCCGCGGTCTCGGGCGCCGTGCCGACGAGCGCGCGCTTCGCCTCCAGGTCGAACTCGTGACCGTGACGCTCGAAGACCGCGACTTCGGCGCGGGTCCAGCACGGTTCGGTGTCGAGCAGCAGCCCGTCGTTGTCGAACACGATTCCTGTGCGGGGAGCCATGGCGGTCAAGCCTCGCCGACGAGCGCTCGAGCGAACTCCTCCGAATCGAACGGCCTCAGGTCTTCCAGTCCCTCGCCGATTCCAATCAGCTTCACCGGCAGCCCGAGCTCGTGGGCGATCGCGATCGCGATGCCGCCCTTGGCCGAGCCGTCGAGCTTGGTCAGCGCGATTCCGGTCACCTCGACCGCCTGGCCGAAGAGCCGCGCCTGCTGCAGGCCGTTCTGCCCGGTGGTCGCGTCGACGACGAGCAGGGTCTCGTGCGGGGCGCCCTCCAGCCGCTGGCCGATCACGCGGCGGACCTTGGCGAGCTCCTCCATCAGGTTGGCCTGCGTGTGCAGCCGGCCGGCCGTGTCGACCACGACGACGTCGCGCCCGCGCGACTCCGCCGCCCCAATCGCGTCGAAGGCGACGGCCGCCGGGTCGCCCCCACGCTCGGAGCCGACGAAGTCGGCGTCCGCCCGCTGTGCCCAGATCTCGAGCTGCTCCTCGGCCGCGGCGCGGAACGTGTCGGCGGCCGCGACGAGCACCGAGTGGCCGTGCTCGGAGAGCTTGGCCGCGAGCTTGCCGATCGTGGTCGTCTTGCCGGTGCCGTTGACGCCGACGACGAGGATCACGCTCGGCCGCGCTTGGACGTTCAGCTGCGCGGGCTGGCCGAGCATGCGTGCGATCTCCTCGGTGAGCGCCTCGGTCAGACCGGCGCCGCCGGCATCCGGCCGCGCCTCGAGCCGCTGCACCAGCTCGGCGGTCGCCGGAACGCCGACGTCGGCGGCGATCAGCGCCTCCTCGAGCCGCTCCCACGACGCCTCGTCACCCGCGTCGAAGGTGGCCGCGCCGATCTGCTCCGTCAGCGCGCGGCGGCTGCGCCCGAGCGAGTCGCGCAGCCGCGCGAACATCCCGCCGCCGTCCTCCGGCTCCGGACGCGCGTCCTCCTCGCCGAGCAGCTCTCCCCACGACCGTGCCATCCGCGGGAGGTTAGTCCCAGCCGTCGAGCACCGGGAACCGCGGATCGGCGTCGAGGCACGCCGCTGCGAAGAGGGCGACTCCGACACCCCCAGTGAACAGCGAGTACCGGCCGGGCGCTGCCTCTGCCTGCGCGAGCGCGTGGACGGCGAAGCGGCGCGCCCGCTCCAGCCAGCGCTCGTCTCCGGTGCGCTCGAAGGTCTTCAAGAGCGCGTATCCGTTCCCGGAAGTGCCGTGGCAGAGACCCGCGCCCTTCTCCTCGCGGTGCGCGCCCGCGCGCCACGTCAGCTCGGCGCCGGCGAGCAGGAGCTCCTCGTCGAGGTACGGCGCCGCGGTGGCGACCATCCCGGGCGCACCGTGGCACCACTGAAGGCGGATCCCGCTCCCGCTGGCGGGAGCGAGCGGCCCGCCCGCTGTCGCCGGCCAGGTCGCGAGCCCGTCCTCGACGATCGCCTCGCGGGCGAGGATCTCCGCCGCCTCGTGCGGCAGCGACTCGCTCCACCCGCTCTCGACCTGCAGCAGCGCGTGCGCGATTCCGACCAGACCGTGCGCCGGGCCGAGGAGCCGCTGGGTTTTGCCGTAGAGCTGCTGCGTCCAGAGCCCGTCGGGGTCACGGCGGGCCATCAGAGCCTCGGCGCTCTCGCGCCACGCTTCGAGCCAGCGCTCCTCGCCGGTCCATTCATGCATCGCCCGCGCTGCAAGCAGCGTCCCGGGTGAGCCCCACAGCAGCTCCTCGAACTCGTTGTCGCGGTTCTCACGGACCCGCTGGAGGAGCCTGTCGGCGAGGTCATCGCGAGGCGTGAGACGCCAGTTGACGAGCAGGAGACCCGCCTCCCCGCACAGGAGAGACGACTCGCGGGCCGATGGCAGCTCGATCTCGGCGGCGGCGAGGTCCGGCGCTTCGCGCCAGAGCTCGAGTGTCCGCTCGGTCGCCGCGGCGAGGTCGATCCCCGTCTCGGCGTACCCGCGGCGGACCAGCACGTCGAGCGCCCAGATCACGCCTCCGGCACCGCAGTAGAGGTCCTTCAGCGGCGGGGTCGAGCCCCAGACGTCCCACTCGTTCGCCGGCCAGAGCCCAACAGGGTCGAAGGCGGCTGTCCGCGTCCGCGACGATCGTCCGGATAGCCGTGCGCACCCGCTCGTCGTCCCAGGGCTCGTCGGTGAGCGGCTCGAACCCGGCCGCGTCGAAGAGCACTATGCGACTGCTTCGGCCTCGTGCGGCAGGCGCCGCGAGACGATCTGCGAGACGCCGTCGCCGCCCATCGTCACGCCGTAGAGCACGTCGGCGGCCTCCATCGTCTTCTTCTGGTGCGTGACGACGATGAACTGCGCGCTCTCGGAGTAGCGGCGCAGCAGCTCGACGAAGCGGCCGATGTTGGCGTCGTCGAGCGCGGCCTCGACTTCGTCGAGCAGGTAGAACGGGCACGGGCGGGCGAGGAAGAGCGCGAACAGGAACGAGATCGCGCCGAGCGCCTTCTCGCCGCCCGAGAGCAGCGTGAGCCTGGTCACGCGCTTGCCGCGCGGCCTGAGCTCGACCTCGACGCCCGGCTCCTCGCCGTCCTCCCCGGGCTCGGTCAGCCGCAGCCGGCCCTCGCCGCCCGGGAAGAGCGTCGCGGCGACCTCGGCGAAGTGCTCGCTGACGGCGGTGAACGTCTCGTCGAAGCGGCGCTCGACCGTCTCGGCCAGCTCGGCGCGCAGCTGCTCGAGCTCCTTCAGGCTCGCCTCGAGGTCGGCGCGCTGCTCGGCCAGCTCGGTCAGGCGCTCCTTCTCGCGGTCGTACTCCTCCTTGGCCAGCGGGTTGACTTGCCCGAGCGTCTCGCGGCGGCGCTCGAGCCGCTCGATCCGGGCGGCGAGCTCCTCGCGGTCGTCGCCCTCGGCGGGGTCGGCTCCGGCCTCCTCCAGCCGCCGCCGCGCCTCGTCCGCCTCGGCCTCGAGACGTGCGCGCTCGACGTCGATTCCGCCGGCCCGCTCGCCGGCCTCCGCGGCAACACGCCTGACCTCGGCCTCCTCGCCGCCGAGCCTGCGCAGCTCCGCGGCCAGCTCGCCGGCGCGCGTGGCGCCCGCGTCGACCCGGGCCCGCAGCGGTGCCTCGAAATGCTCGGCCTCGCCTGCCGCCTTCTGCAGGAGGGACGCAAGACGTTCGCCGAGCTCGACCAGCGGGCCGGTCGGCACCGGTGGCGCCTCGGCGGGCAGCTCCTCCGCACGGCGCTCGAGCTCCTCGGCCTCCGCGGCCAGCGCGCGGCGGCGCGCGTCGAGCTGCAGCAGGACCGCCTCCGCCGTCTCGCCGGCGAACCAGAGCTCGCCACGCTCGGCGTCGAAGCAGTGACCCTCGCGCGTGACGAGCACGCCGCTCTCGGCCCGCTCGAGCTCGGCGGGCTCGGCCAGCCACACGTCTGCCAGCAGCTCGGCGACCCGCTCGCCGCCGGGCCGCGCGCGGACACGGCTCGAGAGCGGTTCCGCGCCGAGGAGCGGCGGCCGCGACGGCCGCTTCTCCCCACGCGGCGGCACGAGCACGGCGAGATCGCCGAGCCCAGCCTTGCGCGCCCGCTCGACGAGACCGAGCGCGGCGCCCGCGTCGGCCGCGACGAGCGCAGCGGCCCGCCTGGCCAACGCTGCGGCCACGGCCCGCTCGTAACCGGCATCGACCTCGAGCAGCGACAGCGCCAGCCGCTCACCTTCCTCCGCGAGTGCCCGAGCGGCAGGCGGTAGCCCTTCGCGCTCGGCGAGCGAGTGCTCCAGTACGGCCAGCCGCTCGCGTGCGAGCCGCGCCTGCTCCTGCAGCGCCTCTCGCTCGGGATTCGCGCGCGTGCGCGGCAGCAGCGGCTCGGCACGCAGCCGGTCGGAGAGCTCGCGCGCGGCGTCACGCCGCAGCTCGAGCCGCTCCACGGCGCTGCGCAGCCGATAGAGGGCCGAGGTCGCCCCGTCGCCGCGCCCCGCTGCGGCCGCGAGCTCCTCCTCGACGCGGTTACGCTCGGTGAGCAGGGCCTCGAGCCGCTCGCCGGTGTGCTTGCGCTCCAGGCCAGCCGCCGCGCGCCGCTCCTCGACCTCCGCCAGCCGCTCGTCGATCCCGGCCAGGTCGAGCTCGGCCAGGCGCGCGCGTAGGCCCGCGATCTCACCGCGCAGCTTCTCGGCCCGCTCGGCCGCGGTCGCCTGCAGGGCGAGCGGCCGCAGCCGCGCCTTCACCTCGGCCTCGAGATCGCGGGCGCGCTCGACCTGGATGCCGACCCGCGCGAGCTTCAGCTCGGCGCGGTGGCGGCGCCGCTTGAACTTGCCGAGGCCGGCCGCGTCCTCGATCAGCGCGCGCCGCTCCTCGGGCTTCGAGGCGAGGATCTCCTCGACCTTGCCCTGGCTGATCACCGAGCCGTGGCTGCCGCCGAGGCCGACGTCGGCGAGCAGCTCGACAAGGTCGGTGCGCCTCACCGCCGCGCGGTTGATCAGGTACTGCCCCTCCCCGCCGCGGTGCAGCCGGCGCGTGACCGAGACCTCGCTGAAGTCGAGCTCCGGCAGCGCGCCGTCCTCGTTGTCGAACAGCAGCTCGACCTCGCAGAAGTCGGCCGGCTCATGGCCGGGCGAGCCGGCGAAGAGGACGTCGTCCGGCTTCTCCGCGCGCAGCTCGTGCGGGCTCAGCGAGCCGGAGGCCCAGAGCAGCGCGTCGGCCACGTTCGACTTGCCCGAGCCGTTCGGGCCGACGACGACGGCGACGCCCGGCTCGAGGCGAACCTCGACCGCTTCCGGGAACGACTTGAAGCCGCGCAGCTTGATCGCTCGCAGGTGCACGCGTGCGGGAGGTTACGGGGCGCGGCGGATGCCGCCGCGCCCCGCGCGGTCACTCGGCCTGGGCCATCCCCAGGATCTGCTCACGCGACATCGTCCCGACCAGGTCGGGATGGTCGCTCTGGACGTGCTGCTCGACGTTCGAGACCAGCTCCTCGTCGCTCTCGCCGCGAATGGTCTCGCCGCACGGGCAATCGACTTTCTGGGCCATCGGTCCTCCTCGTCGCGGTCCCTGGATCCTACGCGGAGGCGATGCGGTCGAGCGCCTGCTTGGCGGCGGCCTGCTCGGCGGCCTTCTTCGAGCGGCCTGTGCCGATACCGACCTCGTCACCGTCGATCACCGCGGCACACCGGAACGTGCGGTCGTGCGGCGGCCCCTGGACGTCGAGCACGTTGTAGACGACCTGCCGGCCCTGGCGGGCGAGCTCCTCCTGGAGCTCGGTCTTGTGGTCGACGTGGGTCGTCAGCGCATAGGTGATCCGGCCGTCGAAGGCGGCGACGACCGCGTCGCGAATCGGCTCGAACCCGTGCTGGAGGTACAGCGCCGCCAGCGAGGCCTCGAGCAGCGCGGCGAGCACGTTCCGGTTCCGCGAGAGGCGCTCCAGCTCCTCCGCCGGCGCCAGCTCCTCCCCGCGCTCGGCGAGCCGCTGGCCCAGGCCCAGCTCCCGCGCCACCACCGCGCAGCTCGCCCGCGAGACCACGTGCGAGCGGATCTTCGCCATCCGGCCCTCGGAGAAGTCCGGGTAACGCTCGTAGAGCGCGCGGGCGATCGCCAGCTCGAGCACGCTGTCGCCGAGGAACTCGAGGCGCTCGTAGGACGACGCCCGGTCGGGCGCCCACGAGCTATGCGTGAAGACGGTCTCCAGCAGCTCGCCCGGCAGGTCGTCGATGAGCCCCATGAGCTCCTCGGGACGGCCGCCGGGGGCTCGGCTACTGGTGCGTGGAGACGTAGTCGACGGCTTGCCCGACGGTCTGGATCTTCTGGGCGTCCTCGTCCGAGATCTTGATCCCGAACTGGTCTTCCAGCTCCATGATCAGCTCCACGAGATCGAGCGAGTCGGCATCCAGATCCTCCTGGAAGGAAGCCTCCTCGGTGATCTGGTTCTCTTCGACGCCGAGCTGCTCCGTCAGGACTTCCTTGACGCGCTCGAACACTTCCTCTCGCGATGCTGCCATCTCACCTCACTTGCCGGGGGCTTCAGAGCGCGCGGATGCTAACACTCTTTCCGGCAGTCGCTGCGCAAGCCTGCCGACGACATCGTGCTCGACCCCCCGTGCCGCCAGCCGGATCGCGTTGGCGATCGCGCGTCTCGGGGAGTTTCCGTGGGCAATCACGGCGAGGCCGCGGAGCCCGAGCAGGTACGCGCCGCCGTAGGTGTCGGGGTCGAGGCGGGTGCGCATTCCGCGCGCGGCGGGGCGGATCAGCAGTCCGCCGACCTTGCCCCGGCGGCTCGCGGTGATCTCCTCGCGCAGCGCTTCGAGGACGGTCGAGATCGTGCCCTCGAGCAGCTTCAGCACCACGTTGCCGGTGAACCCGTCGCAGACGACGACGTCAGCCGCGCCGGCCAGCAGGTCGCGGCTCTCGGTGTTGCCGCGGAAGTTGAGGCCCTCGGCGCTCACAAGCAGCGCGTGAGCCTCGAGCGTCAGCTGGTTGCCCTTCTCCGGCTCCTCGCCGATCGAGAGCAGGCGCACCTCGGGCTCGGGGACGTCCAGCACTTCCTGCGCGAAGACAGAGCCCATGTGCGCGAACTGGAGCAGGTGCTCCGGCCGCGCGTCTGCGTTGGCGCCGGCGTCGATCAGCACGGTCGGCCCCTTCTTCGACGGGATCACGACCGCGATCGCCGGCCGCGCGACTGCCGGTAGCCGGCGCAGCTCGAGGAAGCAGGCGGCGAGCATCGCTCCCGTATTCCCTGCCGAGACCACAGCGTCCGCCTCGCCTTCGCCGACCGCGCGGCAGGCGGCCACGAGCGAGCTGTCCGGCTTCGAGCGGACGGCCTCGGCCGGCTTCTCGTCCATCGCGATCACCTCCGTCGTCTCGACGAGCGGCACGTCGCCGGTGTCGAGACCCTTGGGCCCGTAGAGGATCGGCTCGATCCCGTCGGCGGCAGCCTCGATCGCGCCCGCGACGACTTCCTCCGGCGCCCGGTCCCCGCCCATCGCGTCGACTGCGACGCGGGTCACTGTTCTACGGAGCCGGGGTGCGGAGCGGCTCGATCTCGCGGCCGTTGTACGTCTTGCAGTTCGGGCACATCCGGTGCGGCTGCTTCGGGCGTCCGCAGTGCGGGCACGTGTTCACACGCGGCGACTCGATCCGGTGCGTGGCGCGCCGCTTGTCCCGGCGTGACTTGGAGGTTTTCTTCTTGGGGACGGCCATCGGGCGGCGAGTATAGCCACAGCCTTTTGCCAAGGCTTAACCGAAGGCTCCCGCGCTCTTGGCCCAGGGTTGCCCGCCCCGAACCGGCCGGCGGCGAACCTGTCGAGGCGACAACGAGCGAAGGAGGAACTGCATGTACAAGATCGCAGCAATCATTGGAGGCGTCCTGCTGATGGCCTGCGTGGCGTTCGCGGGAACCGCGTCGAGCCTCGGCTCGCCGAGCAGCCCGACGATCGGCCAAACGATTCCGACCGCCGGCACGACGGTGCGCCAGGAAGGCCGCAGTGGCGAAGCCGAGGCCCGCGGGCGCGCGAACGAGGCCGGCGAGGACCTGAGCGGCCCGTGTGATGAGGCCGAGCACGCCAACAACCCGCGCTGCACCGGCGCGGCGCCGACCCCGGCCGCCGGTGACGACAAGGTCGCCGACCACAACAGCGGCCCCGGCTCGTCCAACTCCGGTCCCAGCGAGCGCGGCCAAGACGACGGCGGCCACTCCGGTCACGGCGGCGACGACTGATTCCCCCCGAACGGACGAGACGGCCCCGCCCCCTCTCTGGGGCCGTCTCGTCGTCACAATCCACGAGATGAACAGGCCGAAGCGAACGATTCTCCTCGTCGAGGACGAGGCCTCGATCCGCGAGCCGCTGGCCGAGGCGCTCCGCAGCGAGGGCTTCGAGACGCTGGTCGCCGGCACGGTCGCCGAGGCGCTCGAGCAGGCGCGGCGCGAGCCCGACCTGGTGCTGCTGGACGTAATGCTGCCGGACGGCTCCGGCTTCGACGTCTGCCGGGAGCTGCGCCGCCACTCACAGGTGCCGATCATCATGCTCACCGCCCGCGGCGAGGAGGCCGACCGCGTGGTCGGGCTCGAGCTCGGCGCCGACGACTACGTGGTCAAGCCGTTCAGCGGCCGCGAGGTGGTCGCGAGGATCCGCGCCGTACTGCGGCGCGCCAGCGCGCCCGAGGCCGCTGATGACGATGGGCCGCTCGAAGTTGCGGACGTGCGGCTCGACCCGGCCAAGCGTGAGGTGACGCTGCGCGGCGAGACGCTCGAGCTGAGCCGTAAGGAGTTCGAGCTGCTGCGGCTGCTGATGCGCAATGCCGGCTCGGTAGTGACGCGCGAGCGGTTGATCGACGAGGTCTGGGACCCGAACTGGTTCGGCTCGACGAAGACCCTCGACGTCCACGTCAGCGGGATCCGGCGCAAGCTCCGCGACGACCCGAGCGAGCCGCGCTACCTGCACACGGTCCGGGGCGTCGGCTTCCGCTTCTCGTCGCCCGACGAGGTCGAATGAGCCTCCGCCTCCAGCTGCTCGCGGCGTTCGCGTACGTGCTGCTGCTGATCATCGTCGCGCTCGAGGTGCCGCTGGCCCTCAACCTGGCCCGGCGAATCGACGCCGAGGTGAAGAACGAGGCCGCCGGGCAGGCGTTTGTCGTCGCGGCGAGCGCCTCGGGCCAGATGAAGCACCCTCAACAACTGGCGCAGGTCGCGCGCCAGGCCGGTAATGACCTCGGTGGCCGCGTGATCGTCGTCGACGCACCCCGCGGGCGCCTGCTGGCCGATTCGACCGTCGGCGTCACGCAGCCGGTTCCGTATGCCACGGCCGCACGGCCGGAGCTGGGCACAGCGCTTCGCGGGGTCCGGGCGCAGGGCGAGCGACACAGCGACACGCTCGGCCAGGACCTGCTCTACACGGCGGTGCCGGTGACGAACAACGGCCAGGTCGTCGGCGCGGTCCGCGTCACGCAGGACCTGGCCGCGGTTCACCACCGGGTTCGACGGGCGGTGCTCGCCCTGATCGCGATCGGCGCCTTCGCACTCGTCCTCGGGCTCACCCTCGCCTGGTTCCTCGCGGGCTCGCTCTCGCGACCCCTGCGCAAGCTCGCCACCACGGCACGGCGGGTCGAGGCCGGCGACCTCGAAGCGCGGGCCGAGGTCACGGGCGCCAAGGAGCAGCGCGAGGTCTCTGCGGCGTTCAACGACATGGCCGAACGGCTTGGAATCGTGCTCGCCGCGCAGCGCGAGTTCGTCTCCAACGCCTCGCATCAGCTGCGGACGCCGCTGACCGGGCTGCGGCTGCGGCTCGAGTCGGCGCGCTCGAAGGCCGGTCCCGAGGCGAAGCCGGAGCTCGAGGCGGCCGAGCTGGAGGTCGAGCGGCTCGCGCGCTTGCTCAGCTCGCTGCTGACCCTCGCGCGCGAGGGCGACAAGCCGGCCTCGGCGCGGCCGGTCTCCCTCGCGCGCTCGGCCGAGCGGGCACACGAGCGTTGGGCCGCCGCGGCCGAGCAGGAGGGTCGGGAGGTCGAGCTCGTCGGCAGCGGCGACGTCACGATCATGGCCTCGGAGGAGGACGTGGCGATCCTGCTCGACAACCTGATCGAGAACGCGCTGCGCTACTCGCCCACGCGGGTCGCGGTCGACTGGGGCAGCGGCGGCACGGAGGGCTGGCTTGCGGTCCTCGACGACGGGCCGGGACTTGCTCCCGGCGAGGAGACGAGCTTGTTCGACCGCTTCGCCCGCGGCAGTGCGGGAAACTCGCGGCCCGGCACCGGCCTCGGGCTCGCAATCGTCCAGACACTGGCCCACCGCTGGCGCGGCAGCGCCTCTCTGGCCAACCGGATCGAGGGTGGCGCGCGCGCCGAGGTGCGTTTTCCTGCCGCGGGTACAGTGGCCGAGGAGTCATGGGTCGAAGCCTCGTCGTAGCCGTTCTCGCGCTCGTCGGCCTGCTCTGCGCGGCCGGCATGGGCTATGCGGCGTACGTCGTCTCGCGCGACTCGGTCGCGGTGCCGGTGACGAAACTCCAGCCTGTGCCGAAGGGGTTGACGCCCGCCCGCGTGAAGCCGCGTGTGCGACCGCCGGTCGAGACGACCCCGACCACGACACGCACCGTCGCACCGCCGCCTCCGACGACGACCGTCGACGACCATGGCGGCTCAGGGAACAGCGGCCACGGCGGCGGCCACGGCGGCGACGACTAGAGCTTCTCTTTGAGATCCGCGAGCGCGGCCCAGCGTGAGTCGGGCTCGGGCTCGCCGTGGTCGTGGGGCTCGTCGCTCAGGTTCTTGCCGCAGACGGGGCAAAGGCCGGCGCAGTCGGGCTTGCAGAGGATCTTCTCCGGCAGCTCGAGCGCGATCGCATCGCGCGCCCAGGCGGAGAGGTCGAGCTTGTCGTTGTCGAGGTAGATCGTGCGCAGCTCCTCATCGTCGCCGGGGTTGACGGCCTGGTACTCGCGGGCCGAGACGGGCACGTCGAGCACGGCGTCCTCGAGGCAGCGGAAGCACGGGCCGTGGAGCCGCGCGTCGAAGCGCAGCTCGAAGACCGTCCCGGTCGCGGCGCGGGTGACCGTCAGCTCCGCCGGTACGGTGCCCGGCACCGGCAGGTAGCGCTGGCCGGCGAGCGCGAACGGCTCGAGCTCGATCTCCTGCTCGTCGCGGTACTGGTCGCCGGAGCGGAGCTTCAGCCTGCGGAGGTCAAGGGTGGTCATCCGACCACCGTAGCAACCCCTAAATGCGCCGAATCAGCTCGTCCAGCGGCTTGCGGTTGGCCTCCGCGCTCCACTCCTCGGCGCTCTTCGACTCCGGCTCGAGCGGGCGCCTCGGGAAGCCGAAGCTCGGGATGTTCAGCGGCAGCCAGCCCTCGTCGAGTCCGAGCACGCCGGCCGCGACGTCCAGATCCTTGATCCCGTTCGGGCACGAGACGACGCCCTCGTTCCAGGCGACCAGGAACATGTTCTGCAGCGCCCGGCCGACGTCCAGCGGGTAGCGGCCGCCTTCGGTCGCGATTGCGACGGCGAACGCGCACGATTCGACGTTCGCAGCGGCATAGACGAGCTCGCCGATCCGCTGCTTGGCCTCGCCGCTCTCGACGACCACGAACTGCCACGGCTGGACGTTCTGCGAGCTCCCGCTCACGCGGCCGCCGTCGAGGATCCGGCGCCGCACGTCTTCGGGCACCGGCCGGTCGGCGTAGCTGCGCCAGTCGCGCTTGCTCGCGACGGCCAGGTACGTGTCCATTCGAGAGGCTCCTAAGGCGTCGCTTGCGACGCCGTCCTCAGGACGCGCGGGCTCTGCCTGCGCGTCCGTCTGAAATGACCGGTCGACACGATGGACACGTCAAACCGGCGGCTATAGGGGGTAGTCGTCGTTCGTGCTCTCGACCCCGGCGGCGACGCCGGCGACGACCGACTCCTGCGAACGCTCGTGCAGCCGCTCGCGGCCGCGCCTGACGGCGACGAGGAACTTGTCGAGGTTGACCTCGAGCGTCGAGAGGATCGAGTCGGCCCAGTCCTCTATTTCGAGTCGCGTCTCGCGGGCCTGGCGCCGGGCGTCGTCGATGATGTCGCCGGCCTGACGCTCGGCGAGCTTGACGATCTCGGTCTGCGACGCCTCGCGCACGGCCTGCTCGCGCGCCTCGCCCAGGATCCGATCGACCTCCCGCTTCGCCTCGGCCAGCATCTCCTGGCGCTCCTTGACGATCCAGCGCGCCTGTTTGATCTCCTCGGGGATGGTGGCGCGCATCTGATCGAGGATGTCGTAGATCTCCTCGCGGTCGATCCGCACCTGGTCGGTGAGGGGTACAGCCTTCGCGTTGTGCACGAGGTCGTCGAGCTTGTCGATCAGAACCAGTACATCCATCGGTTCTCCGGAGTTTACAGCCGCTACCTGCCGAACAAGCGGCCAAGCCAACTGGTGGATTCGAGCTCAGGCTCGGGCTCGGGCGGCGTGGCTCGCGGCGGCTCGTGCTCGCGTGGCTCGTCGCTGCCGAACACCCAGCGGCGCCCGCTCGCGCGCAGCTCCTCGAGCAGCTCGGCGGCGTCGCCGGGAACCAGCTCGACCTCGTCCGACTGGGCCAGCTGCGCCTCGATCCGCTCGGCGGCGTCGCTCTTCCCGCCCCGCGCGCGCAGCTTTTGCAGCACATCCTGGGCCTGCCTCTTCGGAAGCCTGACGTGGTCGCCGCTCGCGAGCAGCGCCTCGAGCTGGTCGAACTCGCTCATTCCTGCGGGTTCTCCGGGGTGCCGGGGCGGCCGTTCGGGAAGAGCTCCTTGAACCGGCGCGCGACCGGCTCGGGCACGAGCTCGTCCACCTTGCCACCGAAGCTGGCGATCTCCTTCACGCCGCTCGAGGAGACGAAGCTGACCTGCGGGCTGGCCATCACGTAGACCGTCTCGACGTCGGGCGCGAGCGTGCGGTTGAGCTGGTTCATCTGGAACTCCCACTCGAAGTCCGAGATCACGCGCAAGCCCTTGACGATCACCTTCGCGTCCCACTTGCGCGCGAAATCGACCACGAGCTCGGAGAAGACGTCGACCTCCACGTTCTCGATCTCGCCTATGGTGTCGCGGAGGAAGCCGACGCGCTCGTCGAGCGTGAACATCGGCGCCTTGTGCTGCGGGTTCCCGACGACGCCGATGACGACGCGGTCGAAGATCGCGGCCGCGCGCGTGATCACATCGACGTGGCCGTTCGTGACCGGGTCGTAGGTACCTGGGTAGATGGCGGTGATCACTCGGTGTCGAAGAGGGTCAGGCGGGCCGCGCCGTAGCGGCGGGTCGTCCGCTTCGACAGCGGCAGCTCGGGTTCCTCGTCCGCGCCCGTCTCGACGAGCAGAGTGCCGCCGGGCGCGAGGATGTCTGGCAAGTGCCGAATCATGGCGTTTTGCAGGGAAGAAAACCGCCTGTAGGGCGGGTCGAGCAGCACGAGATCGTAGCGGGTGCCGGCCCGGGCGTCGGCGCGGAGGGCGGTCAGGGCGTCCTGGCAGAGGACGGTGGCGTTCTCGAGCGCGAGCTTGTCGAGGTTGCGATTGATGGTGCGGCAGGCCTCGCGGTCGCTCTCGACGAAGGTCGCGTGGGCGGCTCCCCGCGAGAGCGCCTCCAGCCCCATCGCGCCAGAGCCGGCGAACAGGTCGAGCACGTTCGCATCCTCGGCGGCGCCCGGGCCGAGCAGATTGAACGCCGCTTCGCGAACGCGGTCGGCGGTTGGTCGGGTGTCGCGACCCTTGGGCGCGTAGATGCGTGCGCCCTTATGCGAGCCGGCGATGATCCGCACCCTGCTAGACCCGATCTGGGAGAGGCGGATGACCCTCGCCGTACAGGCAGCGAAGCGCCCACTCCGCTTCCTGCCCTACCGTCCACCAACCCTCCAAGAGTGTGTCGTCGGCAAGCAGCCGCTCCAACCTCGGACGCGATTCCTGTAGCTCCAGCGCCCCGGCGGCGAAGGCACACCAGAAGCGCACCTCGGGCTCCGGGTCGGTGAGCGAGGCGACGATCGCGCTTCGGTACTCGGCCAGCACCGGCTCGAACTGGAGCAGGTGTCCGAGCGCCTCCGCCGCATGCGCGCGCACCGGTGGACACTCGTCGCGGTCGGAGAGCCGACGCGCGAGCACTCCCGCGACTTCCCTCTCGCCGCTGAAGCCGAGCACGTAGGCCGCCGCGACCCGGCCCCGCTCGTGACCTTTGCCCTCGAGCATCCGCTCGATGCGCCTGAGCGTCCGCTCGTCGCTGCTACGAGCGAGCTCGGACGCGGCCGACCAGCGCTGTGCGTCGTCGCGCGCCGAAAGGCGACGTAACAGCCGGCGCCGTCGCAGAACGCTCATGCCGCGAGCTCGCGCTCGCCGAAGACTCGCTCGACGTCCTCGGCCAGCGGGCCTTGATAGTCGACGAGGCCTTCGGCCGCCTCGCGCGCCCGTTCGAGCAACGGGCGGTCGGCTCGCCAGTGGACGAAGTGCAGGTCGGAGACACCCGCCTGGCGGGTGCCGAGCAGCTGGCCCTCGCCGCGCAGCTCGAGGTCCTTCTCGGCGAGCTCGAAGCCGTCGCTCGAGTCGACCAGCGCCTGCAGCCGCTCCTGGGCGTTGTCGGTCAGCTCCTCACGCTGGCGCGAGATCAGCAGGCAGTACGACTGCTCGGCGCCACGACCCACGCGGCCGCGAAGCTGGTGTAGCTGGGCGAGCCCGAAGCGGTCGGCCTCCTGGACGATCATGATCGTCGCGTTCGGGACGTCGACGCCGACCTCGATCACGGTCGTCGCCACGAGCACGTCCAGCTCGCCCGCCTTGAACTGCGCCATCAGCTCGCGCCGCTCGGCGGGCCGCAGCCGCCCGTGTAGGAGACCGACGCGGTACTCGCGCAGCTCGGCCCGCCGCAGCCGCTCGGCCTCGGCCTCGGCGGCGCGCGACTGCGACGTCTCGGACTCCTCGATCAGCGGGCAGACCACGTACGCCTGCCGACCCGCGTCGAGGTGCGCGCGCAACCGCTTGTAGGCCTCGGACGAGCGCTCGGCCGTCACCCACGCCGTGACGATCGGCTTGCGCGAGGCCGGCGGCTTCGCGATCTCGGTCACGGAGAGGTCGCCGTAGAGGGTCAGGGCGAGCGTGCGCGGGATCGGCGTCGCGGTCATGTGTAGCACGTGCGGAGCGCGGCCCTCGGTGAGCGCCCGGCGTTGCTCGACGCCAAACCGGTGCTGCTCGTCCACGACGGCGACCGCGAGCTCGGGAAGGTCGACGCCCTCCTGAATCAGGGCGTGCGTGCCCACGACGATCTGCGCGCCGGCGAGCTCCGACTTGACCGAGCCGGTCAGGAGCGCGACGCGCACGCCGAGCTGCGTGCAGAGCGGCTCGATCGTCAAAAAGTGCTGCTCAGCGAGGGTTTCCGTCGGCGCCATCAGCGCGCCCAGCCGGTCGGTCTCGACCGCACGCAGCAGCGCATAGAGCGCGACCACCGTCTTGCCGGAGCCGACGTCGCCCTGCAGCAGCCGCTGCATCGGCGCCTCGCCGGCGAGGTCGCGGTCGATTTCGACGATCGCGGAATCCTGGTCCCCTGTGAGCTCGAACGGCAGCAGCTCGCGGTAGCGGGCGACCAGCTCGCCCGGCACACCCAGCGCAGGCGCGACGGCAGCCTCGCGGCCTGCGCGGGCTCGCGCGAGCCCTACCTGCAGCACGAGCAGCTCGTCGAACGCGAGCCGCCTCCTCCCCGTCTCGCCCTCTTCGAGCGAGCGCGGCCGATGCAGCGCCCAGAGCGCGTCGGCCCGCAGCGGCAGCCCCTCGGCCGCCTTCAGCTCCGCAGGCAGCGGGTCGGGCAGGTCGCGCGCCGCAGGCAGCGCACGCTCGACGAGCCCGCGCAGCCGCTGCGGCGTCACCTCCTCGCTGGCCGGATAGACGGGCGCGAAGTCCGCGGTCGCCGCGACGCCGTTCAGATCGTACGAGCGAACCTGGAAGCCATTGCGCTTCAGCTGCCCGCGCAGCCGCACACGCGTCCCGGGTTGGAGCTTCTCCTCGAGCCACGCCTGGTTGAACCAGACGGCGATGATCTCACCGCTCTCGTCGCCGACCCGGGCGTTCACGATCGCGAGGTTACGGCGCGGGCGGCGCACCGAGACCGAGCGCACCTCGCCGGCGATCGCGGCCTCCTCCTCGGCCAGCAGGTCGGCGATCCGGCGTTCGGGGACGGCGGCCTCGTAACGGTGCGGCCGGTGCTCGAGCAGGTCGCGAACCCTGCGCAGGCCGAGCTTGGCGAGCTTCTTCTCGAGCGCCGGGCCGACGCCGCTCAGCGACGACACCGCCTGCTCCGCGCGCTCCGGTCGCGGCGTCCCGCGCAGGCGCGGCCATGCCGCGGGCGGCTCCACTCCGGCAAAGCCTCTCGCCACGCCGGCCAGTCTAGGAACCGCCGCAGACATCCGGCCACACGGGGCTCGCTAACGAAACCCGAACCGCGATCTGCCGAACCTTTACTCGGGCTTGTCCCGGGCTTGGACGACGCGCTCGTACGGTAGGAGTCGACTCCCCAGGAGGAACCACATGGCCCGCAAACACGCATTACTGATCGCCATCTTCCTCGGCCTCGCAGCCGCTCTCGGCGCCGTCGCCGCGATCAACACGGCTCGGCTCGGCGGACCGCAGGCGAAGGCCGTGAGCACGCAATCCCAGTCGGCGCAGCTGGAACGGCGCAGCCGCTTGCTGAACATCCAGGCGGCGTCCCTTCGGCGCGCGCTTGCGAAGCGGCCGCCGAAGCTCCCGCAGGTCCCGGCCGGGACGCCCGCGTCGGCACCGACGAACTCGGCGTCCGCGCCACGGGTGCAGTACGTCCGCCCCGCTCCGGTGATCGTCATCAAGCACCGCTCGCACGAAGGCGACGACCACGAGGGCGAAGACGACGGCGGCGGTAGCGATGACTAACCATGTCGTCCGCCTATATGCCTTCGCAGGCGCGCTGCTCGTCCTCTTCCTGACCTGGGCGGCGATCGCCGCGGCTCCGTGGGCGCCGCACGCCGCCGCGAAGGCCGATCCCCGCTGGGCGGCGCTGGCCGCGCGCGAGCAGAAGCTCCGCCACGAGTCCCTCGTCGTGCAGCGCGTCGTGGCACGGCGCTGGCGTGTCTACCGCGTCCAGCTGGCTGCCCGTCGCCGGGCGATCTCCGCGGCCGTTAGCCGTCACGAACAGCAGCTTGCGGCAGCTCGCGCGTCCGCGCCCTCGGTGCGCATCGTGACCCTGCCTCCCGTAACCGTCACGAGGACCTCGTGATCCAGCGCCGCCGCTTCCGCGCGATGGGCACCGATGTCGCCCTGTTCCTTGCCGCCAACTCCGGGCCCACGGCCGACGCGGCTCTCGAGTCCGCCGAGCGCGAGTTCGAGCGGGTCGAGGCGCTGCTTTCGCGCTTCCGGCCCGAGTCGGAGCTCTCGGCGCTGAACCGCGCGGGACGCCTCGAGGCCGGCGACGACCTGCTCGCCGTGGTCGACCTCGCGCTCGACGCGCGGGAGAGGACCGGAGGACGGTTCGACCCGACCGTCCACGACGCGCTCGTCGCCGCCGGCTACGACCGGACGTTCGAGGACGTCGCACCCGACGGACCTTCGGGGCGCGCCGTCGCCCGCTGCGGCGGTGCGGTCCGGATCGCCGGGCGGACGATCGAGCTCGAGTCCGGGACGCACCTCGACCTCGGCGGGATCGGAAAGGGCTACACCGTCGACCGCGCAGCGGCGATCCTTTCCGCGGCCGGCCCTGCGCTCGTCGACGCGGGCGGCGACATCGCAGCGCGGGGCCGGCCGGACGCACTCGGCTGGCGCGTCGGGGTCGAGACCACCGGCGACACGCTGACGCTGGCCCTGGAGGACGCCGCGATCGCCACCTCCGGCCGCGACCGGCGCCGCTGGCGCCGGGACGGCGAGGAACGCCACCATCTGATCGACCCCACCACGGGCCGCTGCGCCGACGGCGACCTGCTGCGCGTGACCGCCGTCGCGCCGACGGCCGTCGAGGCGGAGGTGCTCGCGAAGTCGCTCTTCCTCGCGGGCGAGCAACTGGCAGCGGCCGAGGGCGTGCCGGCAGTGCTTGTCGCAAGCGACGGCCGGACCGTGATCGCCGGAGGCCTCGCGTGAAGGACCCGACGTTCTGGATCCTCGCCCGTGCGTCCGGGCTGACCGCCTACGTGCTGCTGACGCTCTCGGTGCTCGCAGGCCTGGTCGTCAAGTCGAAGCCGTTCGGGAAGGCCGTCCGCCAGCCCACGGTCACCGACCTGCACCGGTTCCTCGCGCTGCTGGGCCTCGGAGCGGTCGCGATCCACGGCATCACGCTCGTGCTCGACACGACGGTGAAGATCACGCCGACGGCGCTCTTCGTGCCGGGCCTCGTCCCGTACCGCCCGCTCTGGACGGGGCTGGGCGTTCTCGGCGCCGAGCTGATGGTGCTGATCTACGTCTCCTTCGGCCTGCGCAAGCGAATCGGCGTCAAGAACTGGCGGCGCCTGCACTACGCGACCTACCTCGTCTTCACGCTGGCGACCGTCCACGGGCTCGCCGCCGGCACCGACTCGGCGCGGCCGTGGGCGATCTGGCTCTACGTCGGCGCGGTCGGCGCGGTCAGCGCCGGGACGGCGTGGCGCGTGCTGACCGTCGCGCCCGCCCGGCCCGCGCCGTCCCGCGGTCCCCGGCCTTCGCACGTTCCCGCCACCGACCCGCCAACAGGAGGTACCTCGAGATGAACACCTACCGAATCACGATCGACCGCAGCCTCTGCAGCGGCTTTGGCTCCTGCGTCGAGCTCGCGCCCGAGGCCTACGAGCTCGGCCCGGACGGCATCGCCAACGTCGTCGTCCACGAGACCGACGACCCGAATGTGGTCGAGGCCGCCGGCACCTGTCCGATGGGCGCCATCAGGGTCGAGGCCGTCGAGGACGAGGCGGCGGCGTGAGCGCTCCTCGGCGCGTGCTGATCGCCGGCGCCGGGCTCGCCGGCGCCCGCTGCGCGGAGACGCTCCGCGCCAACGGGTTCGACGGCGAGCTCCGGCTCGTCGGCGCCGAGGCCGTTCCCCCGTACGAGCGGCCCGCGCTCTCGAAGGAGCATCTCGCGGGCTCGCGCGAGGCGGCGTCGCTCGAGCTGCGGCCGCCCTCGTTCTGGGCCGAGCGCGGGATCGAGCTGCTGCTCGGCCGGCGAGTCGTCGGCGTCGATCCCGACCAGCGCACGGCCTCCACCGACCTCGGCGAGGAGCTCCTCTGGGACGCGCTCGTGCTCGCCACGGGCGCCACCCCGCGAAGGCTCCCGGGCTGGAGCGGACCCGGGGTGCAGACGCTGCGGACGCTCGCGGATGCAGCCGCCCTGCGCCAAGAGCTGCGTCCGGGCGCACGCCTCGCCGTCGTCGGGGCCGGCTTCGTCGGCACGGAGGTTGCTTCCACTGCCCTTTCGCTGGGCGCCTCGGTGACGCTCGTCGACGTGGCGCGGGCCCCGCTCGAGCGCGTGCTCGGCGATGAGGTGGGCTCGCTGCTGGCAGCGCGCTACGCGGAGGCCGGCGTCGAGCTACGGCTTGGCGCTCCCGTCAAGCGCAGCGAGCTCGACGCCGACGTCGTCGTCGTGGCGGTCGGAGTCGCTCCCGAGACCGTCGCGTGCGCCGGGGGGAACGGCATCCCGACCGACGCCTGCGGCCGAACTTCGATCCCGGGCATCTTCGCCGCGGGCGACGTCGCCGAGGCCTGGCATCCGCTGCTCGGCCGGCGCCTGCGGGTCGAGCACTGGACGAGCGCCGCGGGCCAGGGCACCGCGGTGGCGCACGCAATCCTCGGCGAGGAGCGTCCGCACACTGCGCTGCCGTATTTCTGGTCGGATCAGTTCGGACTGCGGCTCCAGTACGTCGGCCACGCCGAGTCGTGGGCGACCGTTGAGCTCGAGGGCAAGCCCGGCTCGTTCGTCGCGCGCTACCGCGACGAGCGCGGCGCGACCGTCGCGGCGCTGGCCGCGAACCGCCCTGCCGACGTCGGCGCATTGCGCACCGAGCTGGCCGCGGTGCTCGAGGCGGAGCAAGTCGCCGCCTAGACCTCGTCGTACCAGAAGAACCCGATCGTTCCCGGGCCGGCGTGAGCTCCGACGACCGGGCCGAGCGTCGTGACCACCTCGATCTCCGCCGCGGGACGCTTGTCTCGCACCAGCTTGCGCAGCGCCTCGGCGCGATCCGGCGCTTCGGCATGGGCGATGCCGACGCGCAGGCTCGAGCGGTCGACCGTGGCCGCTTCGAACGCCGAGGCGAACTCGAGGAACGCCTTGCGGTTCCCGCGCACGCGCTTGATCGGCAGCACCTCGCCGTCCCGGATCGAAAGGATCGGCTTGATGTTCAGCAGCTCGCCCGCCCACGCGCGGGCACGGCCGATGCGACCCCCCCGCGCCAGGAACTCGAGCGTGTCGACGGTGAAGAGCAGCCCCGCCTCGCGGCGGTAGCGCTCGACGAGGGCGTCGACCTCCTCGTCGCTCGTGCCGCGCTCGAGCCGCCGCTGGATCGCAAGCCCGAGCATCGCGATAGCCGCCGAGGCGCTTTCGGAATCGATCGTCCGCACGCGCTCGCCGCCGAGCTCGCGGGCCGCGGTGCGCGCGCTCTCGATCGTCCCCGAGAGCTTGCCCGCGATGTGAATCGAGAGGATCCGCTCGTAGCCCGCGAGCTCTTCGTAGACCGTGAGGAAGTCGCCGGGGGTCGGCTGCGAGGTCGAGGGCGTCTCCTTGGAGGTGCGCAGCCTCGCGTAGAACTGCTCGGGCGAGAGCTCGACGTAGTCGCGAAAGCTCTCGTCGCCGAAGCGCACGTACAGCGGCACGACCCGCCAGTTCGGGAACCGCTCGTGCGCCTCGGGGAAGTCGGCTGTCGAGTCGACGACGATCGCGGTGTTCTTGGCGGTCAGCTCCACGTCAAGCGGCCTGCGGCTGGGCGGCGTCGCGTATCGCGGCGACGATCGCGTCGAGACCCTCGTCTTTGCTCAGACAGCCGACCGCGCCGGCCTCGATCAGCGCGTCGCGCTCGCGCAGGTTGGCGGAGGCACTCAGGCAGACGACCGCCGCCTCCGGATAGGCGGCTTTGACCGCGCGCGTCGCCTGGACGCCGTCCAGCCCCGGGAGCCGGTAATCCATCAGCACGACGTCCGGCTTCACCCGCGCGGCCACGTCGGCGGCGTCGCTGCCGTCCTGAACCGACGCGACGACCTCGATGTCGGAGCGCAGCCCGAGCAGCAGCTCGAGCGCCTCGCGGAAGACCTTGTTGTCCTCGACGAGGACGACCCGGATCGGCTCGCTCACGCCGACGACCCTAGAGCCCGAGCTGGATAGAGGTCAATTGTGTCGACCGGTCGTTTCAGACGGAAGCACGAGCAAAGCCCGCGCTTCCTGGTGACGGCGTCGCAGGCGACGCCTCATTCGGCAGACAGGAGCAAGGGGTAGTGCGGCTGGCCGCCCTCGTGCACGTCCAGCTCCAGCTCGGGGTACTGCTTGGCGAGCTCGTCGAGCAGTCCGTTCAGCGACGGCGCGCCCTCGCCGCGGAGGAGCGTGAGCACGTCGCGCGGCTCGGCCAGCAGGCGTTCGAGCAGCGCGCGCGCGACCTCGTCGAAGCCGGCGCCCGCGACGACCGCCTCGCCGTCCAGCAGCGCGAGAAACTCGCCTTGGCGCGCCGCCACCCCGTCGGCCGAGGCGTCACGGGAGGCGACCGCGATCTCGCCGGTGACGAGCCCGGTCAGCGCCTCGCGCATCGCCGCCGCATTCTCCTCGGCCGAGCGCTCGCCGAGGAAAGGGACGAGCGCCGCGAGGCCGGCGGGGATCGACTCGGTCGGCACGACCTGCACCGGCTTGCCGGCCACGCGCGCGGCCTGCTCGGCGGCCATCACGACGTTCGCGTTGTTCGGCAGCAGCACGACCTCGTCCCCGGCGGTCGCGTCGATCGCTTCGAGCAGGACGGCCGTGGACGGGTTCATCGTCTGGCCGCCCTCGACGATCCGCTCCGCGCCGAGATCTTCGAACAGGCGCCGGTTGCCCTCGCCGGCGACCACGGCGACGACAGCCGAGCGTGACGCGCCGCCGGGCAGCGCCGCCAGCAGCCGCTCCTCGCGCTCCTCGGTCTGGCGATGCATGTCGTTGATCTCGACGCCCTCGATCGTGCCAACACGCGTGCCGAGCGAGAGCGCCGCGCCCGGATCGTCGGTGTGGACGTGCACCTTCAGCGCCGAAGGATCGCCGACGACGAGCAGCGAGTCGCCGAGCCGGTCGAGCTCGGGCTCCAACGCTGCCGCGTCGAGGCCCTCGCCCTCGACCACGAACGTGGTGCAGTAGCGGTAGCGCGAAGGCTCCTGGTGCACGGCCTCGAGCGAGAGCCTCGGCGGCGGCGCGGCCCGGGGAACGGGCTCCTCGCCGGCAGCCGCGGCGGCGAGACCGCGGACGAGCTCGACCAGGCCGGCTCCGCCCGCATCCACCACACCTGCCTCGCGCAGCACGTCGAGCTGCTCCTGCGTCTGCGCGACGGCCTCCTCCCCGCGCTCGACCAGCAGCGCGAGCAGCTCGGCGGCCTCGAGCGCCGGTGCCGCCTCCGCCGCATCGGCGAGCGAGCGGATCACGGTCAGCATCGTCCCCTCGACCGGTTTGCGCACCGCCGCATAGGCCGCATCGCTGGCACAGCGGAAGGCGAGAGCGAGATCGTTCGAGCCGGCCAGCGCCTCGGCGGCGCCCCGGACGATCTGCGAAAGGATCACGCCCGAGTTGCCGCGGGCGGACATCAGCGCGGCCCGCGTCGCCTCGCGCGCGAGCGCCTGCCGGTCGGCGGTGGTCGAGGCATCGAGCGCCTCCACCACCCCGCGCGCCGTCAGCGTCAGGTTCGTGCCCGTGTCGCCGTCAGGAACGGGATAGACGTTCAGGTCGTCGATCCGCTCGCGGCTCTGCTCGAGGGCCTCGAGCGCGCCGTGGGCGAGGCCACGAACGGTCTCGAGCTCGCTCACGCGGTCCGCTTCACGTTCTGGATGTGCACGTCGACCGACGCGACCCGCAGGCCTGTCAGCCGCTCGACCTCGTAGCCGACCTGCGAGCGCACCGTCGCCGCCACCTCGGCCAGGTTCAGCCCGTAGGCGACCACGACGTAGAGCTCGAGCGCAACCGCGCCGTCCACGTTGCGGACGACGATCCCGCGCGTCGGCTTCCCCTTCGGCAGGAGCCGCGTGACGCGCTCGCGCGCAGGCAGGGGCGCGCGCAGGGACATCCCGACCACGCCGTAGCACTCGGCTGCCACTCGGCCGACGATTTGCGCGATCGCCTCGGGCGCGATCGTGATCCGCCCGAGCTCCGAGGGGATGGTCAGTGCCGTCTCGGCCATCGGGTCGTTAGACGTCCCTCGGCACCGCGAGGGTTGCGAGGCTAGACGGCCTTCTGAACCTTGTTGCCCTTGAGGCAGCGCGTGCAGACATAAGCGCGGGTCGCCTTGCCGTCGAGCAAGACGCGGACGCGCTGGAGGTTGGGGTTGAAGCGCCGCTTCGTGGCCACCATCGAGTGGCTCCGGTTGTTACCGAAGCCGGGCTTCTTCCCGCAGATTGCGCAGACCTTGGACATCGGCGGAGGAGTGTAGCTACTGCTGCGCGACACCCGCAGCGGCGCGCAATTGCGAGAAGACGTCGGCCATCTCGAGCGCCGTGCGGACCGCCTCGGAGGCCTTGTCCAGCCTGGCCCTGGCCTGCTCTTCGTTCTCGGTCGTCAGCACGCCGAACGCGACGGGCACGCCGGTCTCGAGCCCGGCCAGCTGCAGCCCGCTCGCCGCCTCGCTCGCGATGTAGTCGAAGTGCGGCGTCTCGCCGCGGATGACGGCGCCGAGAGCGACGATGCAGGAGTAGCGACGGGTCTTCGCCAACGCCATCGCGGCGAGCGGCAGCTCGAAGGCGCCCGGCACGGGAATCACGGTCACCGCTTCACGGCCGACCCCGAGGCGCTCGAGCTCGTCGAGTGCCCGCCGCAGCAGCTCGCCCGTCAGCTCGCCGTTGAAGCGCGCAACCACGATCCCGACCGCGCGGCGGTTGCCGGTCGGCTCGCCCTCGATCACGCCGTAGCCGTCGGGGATCTGCAGCTCGCCGCCCGCGTGCTCGGGGCTGCGCAGGCGCGGGAGCTCATCCTCCTCGGCCGGGACGTCCTCCTCTTCCTCCGGCTCGGGCTCGGGCTCCGCTTCGGCCTCCGGCTCAGCCTCGGGCTCGGGCTCTGGCTCTGCCACCGGCTCGGCGTCCGCGTCCTCCCAGACGTCCTCGCGCCGCTCCTCCTCCGGCTCCTCGTTCAGGCCGAGCCGCGGCTGGTCGAGGCCGTCGCTCACGAGCCCTCCGGGTCGAAGCGCAGATCCTGGTGGTGGAGCCGGTGGCCGAGCTTGTCGCGCTTGGCGGCGAGGTAGCGGCGGTTCTCGGCGTTCGGGGGCACCTCGATCGGCACCTGCTCGACCACCGTCAGCCCGTAGCCCTCGAGCCCACTGATCTTCTTCGGGTTGTTGGTCAGGATCCGGATCGTCGAGAGTCCGAGGTCGGCGAGGATCTGGTTGCCGATCCCCCACTCCCGCGCGTCCGCCGCGAAGCCGAGCTCGAGGTTCGCCTCGACCGTGTCGAGCCCCTGCTCCTGCAGTTCGTAGGCGCGGAGCTTGTTGAGCAGGCCGATCCCGCGACCCTCCTGGGCCATGTAGAGCAGCACACCACGGTCCTCGCTCGCGATCTGCCGCAGCGCGTGGTCGAGCTGCTCGCCGCAGTCACAGCGCAGCGAGTGGAAAACGTCGCCGGTCAGGCACTCGGAGTGCACGCGGACGAGCACGTCGGCCATTCCATCGACGTCGCCCTTGACCAGCGCGAGGTGGTCCTTGCCGGTCAGCTTTTCTCGGAAGGCGACGGCGGTGAACTCGCCGTATGCCGTCGGCAGCCGCACGGCCGTCGTCCGCTCGACGAGCTTCTCGTGGCGGCGGCGGTACTCGATCAGATCGGCGACGGTGACGAGCCTGACCCCGTGCTCCTCGCAGTACGGGATCAGGTCGCGCACCCGCGCCATCGTTCCGTCGTCGTTCATCACCTCGCAGACCACGCCCGCCGGGTTGAGGCCCGCGAGCCGCGCGAGGTCGACCGCGGCCTCGGTCTGGCCCCCGCGCCGGAGCACACCGCCCGCGCGTGCCCGCAACGGGAAGACGTGGCCAGGCTGGACGAGGTCGCCGGGGCCCTTGCTCGGGTCGATCGCCACCTGGATCGTCCGCGAGCGGTCCTGGGCGGAGATGCCGGTCGAGATCCCGTCGCGCGCCTCGATCGAGACCGTGAAGGCGGTGCCGAAGGGCGTCTCGTTGCGCTCGGTCATCGGCTGCAGCCGCAGCTCGTCGCAGCGCTCCTCGGTCAGGCAAAGGCAGATCAACCCACGGCCGTGCGTGGCCATGAAGTTGATCGCCTCGGGCGTCGCGAACTGCGCCGCGATCGTCAGGTCGCCCTCGTTCTCGCGGTCGGCCGCGTCGACGACGACCACGAACCTGCCGTGGCGAATGTCGTCGATCGCCTCCTCGACGGTCGCGAAGGCGGTGGAGCGCTCGGTCGTGTCCATCTCGTGGTGGATCGTAACCCTCAGGCCAAGGCGAGCCGCTCGGCGTACTTCGCGAGCAGGTCGACCTCGACGTTGACCTCTTCGCCGGGACCGAGCGCGCCGAGGGTCGTGTGCTCGAGCGTGAACGGGACGAGCGCGAGCTCGACTCCGTCGTCGTCGAGCGCGGCGATCGTCAGCGAGACGCCGTCGACGGCGAGCGAGCCCTTCTCGACGCAGTAGCGCTGGAGCTCGGCTGGTAGCTGCAGTCGCAGCCGCGCTCCTTCGCCCTCCGGCTCGAGGCGGGAGACCCGCGCGCGGCCGTCGACATGGCCCTGGACGAAATGCCCGCCGAGTGGCTCGCCCACACGCAACGCCGGCTCCAGGTTCACCTCCGCGCCGGCCTCGAGCGCGCCGAGGGTCGTCCGCGCGATGGTCTCCGAGACGGCGTCGAACTCGAGCGCCTCACCGTCGGCCTTGGTGACCGTCAGGCAGCAGCCGCTGACCGAGATCGAGTCGCCGGGAGCGGCCTGTGCGGTCTCGGCGGCGGCGATCCGGAGGTGCACACCTGCGCCGTTCCGATCGGCAGAGACGACGCGGCCGCGCTCGCGAACGATTCCGG
Organism: uncultured Actinomycetes bacterium; assembly: GCA_963772975.1. Lineage (GTDB taxonomy): Bacteria > Actinomycetota > Thermoleophilia > Gaiellales > Gaiellaceae > AC-32. The sequence goes on along the minus strand of CAVYZH010000004.1, from coordinate 64,892 downwards.
TGAACATGCCGCGAAGCCTAGCCAGGTGCCTGTGGGCGCCTCGTCACGCTCTCGGCACGAAGCGTCACAGACACGTGCGCCGTTCCCGGATACGCTCGCCTCGGGGAGGAGGCCGGGCGAACCGTAGTACGGGAAGGCTCGGGGTCAGGGCTCGTGAAGATACGCCGTGAGGAGCACGTCCTCGCCCACGGGCTCGGACGTCAGCCGGGTCAGCGCGCGCGGCTCCGGAAGCGCCGCGACCGGTCCCGCCCCCTTCCCGGCGAGCGTCGGCGCGACGAACACCAGCAGCTTGTCCACCAGGTCTCCCGCGAGAAACGCGGCGGCGATCGTCGGCCCGCCTTCCAGCAGCAGCGAGCGCACCCCATCCGCCGCCAAGGTGCGCAGCTCTTCCGCGAGCGGCCCGCTGAGCAGCTCGAGCTCCGATCCCTCAGCCAGTGACCCGCGGCCGAACGCAAGCCGGCGCGGCTGCGTGACGACCCCGACGCCGCGCGCCGTCAGCCTGGGGTCGTCCGCCCGCACGGTGCCCATCCCGACCGCGACGGCGTCCACCGATGCCCGCAGCTCGTGCACCCGGCGGCGGCTCGCCTCGCCCGAGACCCAGCGCAAGCCGGGCACGGTGACGCGACCGTCGAGCGTCATCGCCACCTTGTAGGTCACGAACGGCCGCCTGCGCGCGATCCAGACGCGCCAGGCCTCGTTCTGCACCCGCGCCTCCCAGAGATCGGCGACCTCGACCTCCACCCCGGCCGCGCGGAGCCGCTCGAAGCCGCGCCCGTCGACCTTCGGGTTCGGATCGCCAACTGCGGCCACCACGCGCGCCACGCCTGCGTCCACGACCGCCTCCGCGCACGGCGGTGTACTCCCATGATGCGAGCACGGCTCGAGCGAGACGAAGAGCGTCGCCCCGCGCGCACGGTCACCCGCCGTCGCAAGCGCCGCGACCTCGGCGTGCGGCGAGCCGCAGCCCGCGTACCAGCCCTCGCCGACCACCTCGCCGTCGCGAACGAGCACCGCGCCGACCAACGGATGCGTCGACTCGACCGACCCGCGCCCCCGCTCCGCGAGCTCGAGCGCCCGCTCCAGGCTCACGCCAGTGCCTGGACCAATCGACGATACGCGCGCGGCAGGTCCTCGCGGCCGAAGATCGCCGCCCCGGCGATGAACAGCGTCGCCCCCGCATCGCCCAGCGCGCGGATGTTCTCCGGCCCGACCCCGCCGTCGACCTGCACGTGTACCGACCGAGGCAGCAGCGAGCGCAGCTTCGCGACGCGCTCGACCGACTCGGGGATGAACGCCTGCCCCGAGTAGCCCGGATGGACGCTCATGCAGAGGGCAATGTCGACCGCCGTCTCGCGTGCCGCGTGCGCCGCCTCGTCCACGTCCGTCTCCGGATTGAACGCAATCCCGACCTGCAGTCCGTGCTCCCGCGCCAAGGCGACGACATCCGGCAGGTTCGGACACGCCTCGAAGTGGACGGTGACGCTGTCGGCGCCGGCCTCGGCGAACTGCGGGATATGCCGCTCCGGCCCCTCAACCATCAGGTGGACATCGAGTACGCCGCCCTCGCGGTGGACAAGCGGCGCGATCCACTTGAGCACGATCGGGCCCATCGTCACCGGCGGGATGAAGTGACCGTCGCCGACGTCGAAGTGGAAGACGCGGCACTCGGCGCGCAGCAGCACCTCGACCTGCTCGCCGAGCCGCGAGAAGTCGGCCGCGTAGAGCGACGGCTCGACCTCGACGGTGCGGATCCAGTCGTCCCAGCTCATCCGGCGGATGATCGCAGCCGGGCGATGAAGAACCCGGAGGTGTGGTCGCGGTGGGGCAGCGTGAGCAGGAACTCGGGCCGTGCGCGGTGCGCGAACTGTGGCCACTCCTCGCCGAGCGCATCGGGCTCCAGGCCGCTCCCGTCGACGATCGCCTCGTTCTCGTCCGCGTTGATCGTGCAGACCGAGTACACGACTGCGCCGCCCGGCCGCACGCGTTCGGCGGCCACGCGCAGCAGGTCCCGTTGGAGCTCGGGCAGTGGCTTGCCCCGCCAGCGCAGGTCCGGCCGCGCTGCGAGCACGCCCAGGCCTGAGCAAGGCGCATCTACGAGCACGCGGTCGAACCCGACGAGGTCGTCCGGGAGCGAGAGCGCGTCCGCATTGACGACGCGCACGTTCCGCGCGCCCCGAAGCTTGCAGTTCGCCTCCAGCTCACGGGCGCGGCCCGGGTGCTTCTCGACTGCGACAACCTCCTCGGCGCTCTCGGCTAGCAGGGTCGCCTTCCCGCCCGGCGCAGCGCAGAGGTCGAGCACGCGCTCGCCGGGCTGCGCCCCGACGGCCAGCCCGGCCAGCTGCGAGCCGCGGCTCTGCGGCCAGGCGAAACCGGCCGCGAGGTTGCAGTCCTCCATCCGCTCGACCCGTAGCGCGCCCGGGATCTCGGGGTCGGGCTCGCCGCCGCCGACCGGCCCTCGCCGGCGGGCGTTCAGTCGCACGGCTCGGTCGGGCGGCTCGTTCTGCACCCACATCAGCTCACGCGCCTGCTCGGCGCCAAGGTCGCGCCACCAGACCTCGGCAACCCAGTCTGGATACGAGTGACGCAGGGCCGCCTGCTCCGGCGTCTCCTCCGGCAAGGCCTCGACGAGCTCGCGCAGGCCGAGCGTCAGCCGCCGCAGCACGGCGTTCGTGAACTTGACCGCGCGCTCGATCCCGGCGGCCCTGACCAGCTCCACCGACTCGTTCACTGCCGCGTGGACGGCGACCTCCGAGTAGGCGAGCTGGTACGCGCCGAGCCGCAGCGCCGCCTGCACGGGCGGGTCGAGCCTGGCGACCGGGCGGCCGCCGAGCTGCTCGATCCCGTGGTCGAGCGTTCGGACGCGCTGGATCGTCCCGTAGGCCAGCCGCTGCGCGAGCGCCCGCTCGCGTGGGTCAACGCCTTCGACCAAGCCGCGAAAGGCACGGTCGGCGTAGGCGTCGTCCTCGAAGACCCGCCGAATCGTCTCGAAGGCCGCGCGCCGCGCCGGCGAGACGCTCATCTGAGCCCGCGCAGGAACGCCTCGTAGTCCATCCGCTTCCCCCCGTCGGGCTGCACCTCGACCGGGACGAGCTCGCCGCCCTCGATCCGCGCCCGCCAGACCGTGACCGGCCGTCCGTGCAGCTCGCCGCGCGCGCCGATGTGCGGCGAGAGCGCGCGAATCCGGTTGAGTAGCTCCTGCGGCGGGCGGCTCCAGTCGAGCTCGCGGTCCTCGGGGCGGATCTTCTCTGCGTAGGTGACGCCCTCAGCGGGCTGGGGTCGCAGCGTCGGCTCGGGCAGCGCCTCCTCCAGCAGCTCAGCCGCCAGCTCGCCGGCTCGCGCCGAGACGGTGCCGAAGTCGTCGTCGGGCATGAGCGGGAATGCCTGCTGCGCGGCGATCGGTCCTGCGTCGAGCTCGGGCACGAGCTCGATGATCGTCACCCCGGTCTCCTCGTCGCCGGCCATCAGCGCGCGCTCGATCGGCGCCGCACCCCGCCAGCGCGGGAGCAGCGACGGATGGACGTTGAGCCAGAGCGCCCGGTCGAGCACCGTCTCCGGGATCAACACGCCGTACGCGGCCACCACCACGGTGCCTGCTCCCGGCTCGAAGTCGTCGAGCCGCTCAGGCTGGCTGACCTCGATCCCGAGCCGCTCCGCCGTTTCCTTCGCCGGTGGCGGCGCCACCTTGCGCCCGCGTCCCTGCGGCCGGTCGGGCCGGGTGAGCAGGTACGCGATCTCGTGCCTGGCGGCCAGGCGCTCGAGCACGTCGGCGCCGAGCGGAGCGGTCGCGGCGACCGCCAGCCGCATCTACCTGACGAGGATCGGCTGCGGGCGCAACAGGCCGAGCGCCTCGCGCCGGGCCTCGGGCGTCGTCCGGTCGAGGATCAACACGCCGTCCAGGTGGTCGAGCTCGTGCTGCGCGATCCGCGCCGGCAGGCCCTCGAGCTCGAGCCGCAGGTCGTTTCCTTGAACGTCATTGCCCTCGAGCGTGAGCGAGACGTGCCGCTCGACCGGGATCACGACGCCCTGCAGCGAGAGGCAGCCCTCGGTGTCGCTCTCGCGCTCCTCGGAGGTGGCCGTGAAGCTCGGGTTGACGACGATCACCGGCTCCTGCTCGAGGTCCGGCAAGAAGGCGAAGACGCGGCGGAGGACGCCGATCTGCGTGGCCGCGAGGCCGAGCCCGTTGGCGTCTTTGAGCAGATGAGACAGCCGCTCTGCGAGCTTGCCGACATCGGCGTCGACGTCCTCGACCTCGCGCGCCCGCATCCGCAGAACCGGGTCCGGGTACTGGCGGACCTGGGCGAGCGCGAGCTGCCGCCGCGCCTCGGCTTCGGGGTCAAGCTTCTCGTTCCGGACCTCGCCGGATTGTTCGTCCGCCACGTCGCGAATTGTAGGGCCGGTCACAGGCTCTGCGGGTCGACGTCGACCACCGCGGTGACGCCGGCCTTGCTCATCGCCGGCGCGGCCGCAGCGAGCAGCTGCGCAACTCGGGCGGCGACGCGCCGGGGCTCGTCCGTCTTCGACACAAGCTGCGCCCGGTGCTTGCCGCGCAGGCGCAGGAGCGGCGCCGGCCCGAGCGCCTCGGCGCCGAGACCCGCCTTCAGCTCCTCCAGCAGCGCCGCCGGCCCGCGCTCGTCCGGCCCGGTCGCGACCACGCGCACGAGGTGGCGGTAGGGCGGGTAGCCGAGCTCCCGCCGCCGCGCCAGCTCGTCGGCCAGAAAGCGCGGAACGTCGTGGTTGGCGGCGAGCGCGAGCGGCCGCGCGTCCGGCTGGAAGGTCTGGACGAGGACGCGGCCCGGTGCGTCGCGCCCACTGCGGCCGGCGAGCTGGGTGACGAGCTGGAACGTCCGCTCCTCGGCGCGGAAGTCGGGCAGGCCCAGACCGGTGTCGGCGTCGACGACGGCGGCCAGCTCGACCCCGGTGAAGTGATGGCCCTTGGCGACCATCTGTGTTCCGAGCAGCACCACACGGTCGGTCTCGCGGAAGCGCCGCAGCGCGTCGGCCAGCTCCTCGGGGTTTGCGGCCGTGTCCGCGTCGAGCCGGATCAGCTCGAGCTCCGGAACCTTGGCGGCGAGCTCACGCTCCAGCCGCTGCGTGCCCGCGCCGATCCGGGCGATCTCGGTCGAGCGGCAGACCGGGCACGACTCCGGCTCGGGCTCCACGTGGCCGCAGTGGTGGCAGTGCAGCCCCTCGTCGCGGTGCAGCACGAGCGCGACGTCGCAGTCCGGGCAGCGGAAGGTAGTCCCGCAGGCGCGACAGTGGAGCGCCGGCGCGATCCCGCGGCGGTTGAGCAAGAGGATCGCCTTGCCGCCGCTCTCCGCGATCCGGCCGAGCTCGCCAAGCAGCGGCGCGGAGAGCGGGTAGCCGGCCTCGCGGCGCAGGTCGACCAGACGCACCGGCGGCAGCTTCGCCCCGAGCCGTTCGCGGAGCTCGAGCCGCTCGAGCCGCTCCCAGCTCTCCGGCCGCGGCGTCGCGCTGCCGTAGAGCGCAACCGCTCCCTCGAGCGCCGCCCGCTTGGCCGCGACCGTGCGCGCGTCGTAGCGCGGGTCGGACTCCTGCTTGTAGGACGGATCGTGCTCCTCGTCGACGCAGATCAGGCCGACGCGGTGCATCGGCGCGAAGATCGCAGAGCGCGCGCCGACCACGACACGCGCCTTGCCGCTTGCGATCCGCTCGCGCTCGTCGCGGCGCTCGGCATCGGTCAGCCCCGAGTGAAGGATCGCGACCGAGTCGCCGAAGCGGGCGCGGAAGCGGCCGACTGTCTGCGGCGCGAGCGCGATCTCCGGGACGAGCACGATCGTCCCCAGCCCGCGCTCGAGCGCCGCCGCCGCGGCCTGCAGGTAGACCTCGGTCTTGCCGCTGCCGGTCGGTCCGTAGAGCAGATAGTGGCCGCCGCCGGCGTCCAGCGCTCCGACGACCGCCTCCACGGCTGTGACCTGGTCGTCGCTGAGCCGCTCGGGCACCGGCTCACCCTCGAGCGACTGCCGCTCACCCGGCGGCGCCTGCTCCTTGCGCCTGGCCGGCCGCACCGGCGCGACCAACTCGAGCGCGCGTGCCGGGGTCGAGCCGTAGTACTCCGCGAGCCAGAGCGCGAGATCCACCAGTGCCGCAGGCAGCTCGTGCACGACCTTCTCCACCGGCCGCGCCTTCACCCCCTCGGGCGGCGCATCCACCACGTCCACGACCACGCCGCGGGTGCGGCCCCGCCCGAAGGGCACGGAGACGACCGCGCCCTTGCCGGCGCCGTCGGGGAGCTCGTACGTGAACTCGCGCCCGCCGAGGGCGCGCGTGGTAACCAGCGGGACTACCGTGCCGAAGCGCACACGGTGGAACCTAGACGCCGGCCGCGACGAGCACGAAGTCCGTCGCGAACCCGAGCGTCAGCCCGAGCAGCAGGCCCCACGCGGTGATCGTCTTGCTCGAGAAGAGCCGGCAGACGTTCAACAGCTCCATCACCACGTAGAGGATCGAGCCCGCGGCGAGGGACAGGAAGAGGATCGAAATGGCCGTCGACGTCCAGGCCTGACCGACCAACGTGCCGAAGAAGGTCGGGAAGCCGCCGATCACGCCAAGCAGGGCAAGGAAGCGCCAGCTCGGCGGCTCGGCGTCGCCGGAGAGCGGCGCGACGATCCCGAAGCCCTCGGTCGCGTTGTGCAGGCCGAAGCCGATCACGAGCACGTAGGCCAGGCTGAGGTTGTCGAGCGACGCCGCCTGCCCGATCGCCAGGCCTTCGGAGAAGTTGTGCAGGCCGATCCCGGTGGCGATGAAGAGCGCGAGCCAGCGCGCCGGCGTGAGTCCCGTGAAGTGCGAGCGCTCGAGCTCGGTCGCCGAGGCGGCGCCCGGGCCGAGAAAGTTCTTGCGGCGGCGCGCCTTCATCCACGAGTCGTAGTAGACGAGGCTGAGCAGGCCGACCGCGAAGCCGCCGAAGGCGAGAGCCGAGTAGCCGCTGAACTGCCCCCAGTCGCGCGCGTTCAGCGCCGACTCGACCGGCGCGATCGCCTGGCTCAAGACGTCCCAGAGCAGGAACAGCAAGATCCCGGTGGCGGTCGCGCTCAGAAACGCCTTGAAGCTCTGGCCGACATCGTGGAGCCGGCCCATCGGAAGGCCGATGAAGATCGTCAGCCCCGCGATGGCGCCGAGCAGCAAGATGTGGCCGGTGGACATTCGAGGCGACCGTAGCAGTTTTTGTAAGGGTGCCCTTACAGGAGCCCGCGAGTAGAGTTTCCACCGTGGCTCAGGGACATTCGGTCGATGAGTATCTGGAGACGATCTACTTCCTCGCCTTCCCGATCGGCGAGTACCGGCCGCAGACGCAGGGCTCGCCGACGCTCGCCTCCCGGGTGGCCGAGATGCTCGGCGTCTCGCGTGCCTCGGCCGGCGAGATGCTGAAGCGGCTCGAGGCCGAAGGGCTTGTCGAGCGAGGCGAGCGCAAGGAGGCGATCCTCACTCCGGCCGGCCGCGAGCGGGCCGAACAGGTCGTCCGCAAGCACCGGATCGTCGAGCGCCTGCTGACCGATTTCATGGGCTACACGCCCGCCGAGGCGCACGTCCATGCCGACGAGATCGGCGAGAGCTTCAGCGACGAGATGATCAACCGCGTCAGCGAGAAACTCGGCCATCCCGACCGCTGCCCGCACGGCTGGCCGGTCGACACCGACTTCGAGCAGGCCGAGAACAAGGAACTCGCGCCGCTCGCCGACCTCGAGCCGGGCACGCGCGCGGAGATCGTGCGCCTCGCCGAGCACGACGGCGACTTGCTCCATTGGTTCTACGACCAGGGCTTCGTGCCGGGCGCGTCGGTCGAGGTGCGTGAGACGCAGCCGGCGGCCGAGCAGCTCACGGTTCGGCTGAACGGCGACGAGCAAACGATCGCCGAAAAGGCCGCCGCCGGCCTGTTCGTGCGGCCCGCTTAGGCGGTTGCGGAGGCGGTCACGCCCGCCGCTGCCCGGAGCGCGTCAGCCTTGTCCGTCCGCTCCCAGGTGAAGTCGTGGTCGTCGCGGCCGAAGTGGCCGTACGCGGCGGTCTTCGCGTAGATCGGGCGGCGCAGGTCGAGATCGCGCAGGATCGCGGCCGGGCGCAGGTCGAAGTGCTCCCGGATCAGCTCCTCGATCCGCGCGGACGGGACCCGCTCGGTGCCGAACGTCTGCACCCCGACGGAGACCGGAGCGGCGACGCCGATCGCGTAGGCGACGTTCACCTCGCAGCGGTCGGCGAGCTCGGCGGCGACGAGATTCTTGGCCACGTAGCGCGCGGCGTAGGCGGCCGAGCGGTCGACCTTGGTCGGGTCCTTGCCCGAGAAGGCGCCGCCGCCGTGACGGGCGGCGCCGCCGTAGGTGTCGACGATGATCTTGCGCCCGGTCAGGCCGGTGTCGCCCATCGGCCCGCCGATTACGAACTTGCCGGTCGGGTTGACGTAGACGAAGTCGCGGTCGCCGAGGCGCTTCTCCTCGTAGAGCTCGCGCGGCAGGATCGGGTGCAGGACGCGCTCGACCAGATCGGGCTTGATCAACGTCTGCGCGTCGCAGCCGTCGGCGTGCTGCGTCGAGATCAGGATCCGCTCGATCTCGACCGGCCGCTGCCGTCCGGCGTCGTCGACCTCGTAGCGAACCGTCACCTGCGCCTTGCCGTCGGGCCGCAGGTACGGCAGCTCGCCGACCTTGCGCACCTCGGCCAGCCGCTTGGCGATCTTGTGCGCCAGCATGATCGGCAGCGGCATCAGCTCGGGCGTCTCGTTCGAGGCGTAGCCGAACATCATCCCCTGGTCGCCTGCGCCGACCAGGTCGAGCGGGTCGTCGTCGGACGGGTCGTGCTGGGTCTCGTACGAGGCGTCGACGCCCTGCGCGATGTCGGGCGACTGCTCGTCGAGCGCGACCACAACGCCGCAGGTGTGCGCGTCGAAGCCCCACTCGGAGTGCGTGTAGCCGATCTCGGCGATCTTCTTGCGCACCAGCGCGGGGATGTCGACGTAGGTCTCAGTCGTGATCTCGCCCGCGACGACGACGAGGCCTGTGGTGATCAACGTCTCGCACGCGACCCGGCCGGTCGGGTCGTCCGAGAGCACGGCGTCGAGCACCGCGTCCGAGATCTGATCCGCGACCTTGTCCGGGTGTCCCTCGGTGACCGACTCCGAAGTGAAGAGGAATTCGCGTGCCGCCATAGCGGCGAATCAGGCTACTTGATCTCGAGGAAGGCGTCGAAGGTTCGCGTCTCGCCCTCTACGTTCGTCCAGGCGAGGAAGGAACGCAGCGGCCTGAGGTTCTCGGTCGTCGAGCTCGGCAGGCTCTGGCCGGCGAGGCCGGCGAAGCCCTCGAGCAACGGCAGGGCGTCCTTCAGGTCGATGTAGAAGACTCCGCCGGTCGAGTCGGGCATCCCCGCCGCGTCCTGCGCCTGCTTGAAGTCGTCGCTGTCGGGGAGGTGGTCGCCCTGGCCGAAGTCGGCGATCCCACTGACACCGCTCGTGATCAGCACCTTGCCGTCGGCGGTGCCGTAGTGGATCGCGAACTGGCCGAGATTGACCGTCTTGACCGGGTGGCCGCCCTGGGTGCCGGGCTCGACCTGGCCGCCGGATTCGGCGGCGATCTTGGCGGCGAGCTTGTCCAGCGTCGCCAGCGCCGCGATCTGATCCTTCGGGTCGAGCGCGAGCGTCAGCTCCGGAATCACGGCGCCCGGCCGCGCGTAGAACGCGACCTCGCCGCTCAGCAGCGCGAGCACCTGCTCGAGCGTCACGCCGTACTCCTGCTCGAACTTGGCGATCGCCGCGGCGGCCTGCGGGTTCGATTTCAGCTTGCCGAGCTGATCCGTTGTGCCCTGCCCGTCGAAGTCGAGCAAGGCGAAGGCGTCGCCGGGCACGCCGCCGATCAGCGCCGAGGCGAAATCGCCACCACCGGGGCCGCCGCTCGTGACGCCGTGGACGCGCACACCGTCGTCCTCCGCGCCCGCCGAGGCGGCGATGTACTTCAGCTTGTCGAGCCCGAGCGCAGCGGTGCCCGAGGCCGACGACTGCGGCACGATCGCGTTCAGCTGCTGTCCGTCGAGGTAGACCTTCGCGAGGGCGTCGCCCGGAAGCTTGTCCATCGCTTCCGTGAAGTCGGAATCCTCTGCGAGCGGCGCGTTGCCCTCGAGCGCCCGGCTGATCGAGGCCTGGCTGTCGGAGAGCGCGTACCAGCCGTCCACCTCGCGGTAGACCACTCGGCTGCCGGATGTGTCCTTCGCGTTGAGCTTTGCCACGAGCGCCTTGAACTTGGCGGGGTCGTCGGGCTTCGTCAGCGCGACGGCCTTCATCGACGACTCGTCGCCGGCGCTCACGACCGCGACGTCGAGCTCGGGACCGAGCGCCGGCTTCACGTCCGTGTCGTAGTCGACACCCTGGTCGGTGAGGTGCTGCTTCAGTTTCGAGATAGCCTCGTCGCGGCCCGGGAACTTCTGCGCCAGCTCGTCGAGCTGCTTCCACTGGCTCGAGCCCGTGTCGCTGTCGACCGCGACGAAGGCGACCACCCCCGCCCGGACGACGCTCGCGCCCGCGGGGATGGAGCCGCCGGGGCTGCTGGTCTTCGCCGCGCTGCCGCAGCCCGCGAGGAGCGCGGCGAGGGCGAGGAACGGCAGAAGGCGGCGCATGATCACTCCCGGGTTGGCTGGCGGCCCATCAATCTTGCAGCTAACTCGTTCAAATCCTGCCCGTCAAGAACGTGGCAGACGCCCTCGGTGATCGGCAGCTCGATGCCCACTCGGTGCGAGAGCGCGCGCAGCACGGGCGCGGTGGTCAGCCCCTCGACGGTGCCGATCTGGGCCGCGGCTTCCTCCGGCGAGGCGCCCTGGGCGATCAGCTCGCCGGCACGGCGGTTGCGGCCCTGGCGGCTCCAACAGGTGACCATCAGGTCGCCCATCCCGGCGAGGCCGGAGAACGTTTCGGTGCGGCCGCCGCAGGCCTCGCCGAGGCGGGCCATCTCGGCCAGCCCACGCGCGATCAGCGCCGCCTTGGCGTTGTCGCCCAGGCTGAGCCCGTCGACGCCGCCGGCCGCGAGCGCGATCACGTTCTTCGCCGCCGCGCAGAGCTCGACGCCGACGAGGTCGTCGTTCACGTAGACGCGGAAGGCCATCGAGTTGACCGCCTCCTGCAGCTCCTCGGCGAGGTTCGCGTCTTTGCTTGCGATTACGGCCGCCGCGGGAAGGCCCTCGGCGATCTCCTCCGCGAGGTTCGGGCCCGAGAGCACCGCGACCGCACGGCGCTCGACGCGCTCGGAGAGGCGGCCGCCGCTCTCGGGGTCGAGGCCCTTGGTCAGGCTGAGGACCGGTGCCGCGCCCGGCAGCGCGCGCACCACTTCGGCGAAGACGTTGCTCGGCACGGCGACGACGTGCAGGTCGGCTCCGGCAAGCGACGGGTCGTCGACCGTCGTCGCGGCGATTCCCTCTAGTTCGATGTCGGGCAGGTAGCGCGGGTTGCGACCGGTCTCCTCGATCGCCCGCGCCTGCTCCGGATCGCGAGCCGCGAGCGTGACGTCGTGCCCGCGCGAGGCGAGCAGGCGCGCGAAGGCCGTCCCCCACGCCCCCGCACCGACAACAGCCGCTCTCATGACCGGCGGACGAAGTCGATGGACACGGGCACGCCCTGCAGCTCGAAGCGGTCGCGCAGCTGGTTCTCGACCCAGTAGCCGTAGTCGCGCGTGATCAGACCGGGATCGTTGACGAAGAAGCGGAAGCGCGGCGGGCGCGCCTGCACCTGCGTCCCATAGAGCAGGTTCAGCCGCCTGCCGTTCCGCGAAGGCGGCTCGCGGGCCTCGCGGAGCTCGGCGAGGAAGCGGTTCAGCTCGCCAGTCCCGATCCGGGCGGCGTGCTTTTCGTAGAGCTGCTCGACCCGGTCGAGCACGCGCGAGATGCCGCGCCCGGTCTTGGCGGAGATGGTCACCATCGGCGGGCGCTGCCGCAGGCGCGACTCGAGCCGCGGGCGGATGTCCTCGAGCTCGGTCTCGGTGATGTCCCACTTCGAGAGCACCACCAGCGTCGAGTCTTGCGCCTTGCGCGCGATGTCGGCAACCGTCAGATCCTGGTCGACGAGCCCCTCGCTGGCGTCGACGAGCACGAGGGCTACGTCGGCGCGCTCCGCGGCAGCGAGCGCCCGCAGCTCCGAGTAGTACTCGATCCCCTGGCGCTGCTTGCGCTTGCGGCGGATCCCGGCGGTGTCGACGAGCACGAAGGTGCGGTCACCCCGCTGAAGCACGGTGTCGATCGCGTCACGCGTCGTGCCCGGCACCTCGGAGACGATCACGCGCTCCTCGCCGAGCAGGGCGTTCAGGAGGCTCGACTTGCCGACGTTCGGCCGGCCGAGGATCGCCACTCGAATCGCCTCCTCGCCCACCTCCTGCGGGCCGCTGCCGGGGAGCATCGTCACGACCGCGTCGAGGAGGTCGCCCGTGCCGTGGCCGTGCTGGGCCGAGAGCGGCACCGGATCGCCGAGGCCGAGCCGGTGGAACTCGAACGCGAGTGCGTCCTGGTCGGGGTCGTCGATCTTGTTCGCCAGCAGCAGTACCGGCTTGTGGGCACGCCGCAGGATCGCCGCCAGCTCCTCGTCGCCAGGCGTGATCCCGGCGCGTGCGTCGACGACGAACAGGATCAGGTCGGCCTCGGCGATGGCGGTGTGCGCCTGCTCCACGATCGAGCGCGTGATCGGCGTCTGGTCGGCGATGTCCACGCCGCCGGTGTCGATCAGCCGGAAGCGCTTGCCGTTCCAGTCCGCGATCACCTCCTTGCGGTCTCGCGTGACGCCGGGCGTCTCGTGCACGACGGCCGCCCGCGACTCGCTCAGCCGGTTGACGAGTGTCGACTTGCCGACGTTCGGGAAACCGACCACGGCAACGGTGCCGATCAGCGGCTCAGCGTGCTCATCGTCCTGGGGAGATCGTTCTCTCGTCGAGTCCATGCGCTGCCTCATGCAATCATGCGTCCTATGGGTCTTCTTGATCGGCTGAAGCGCTGGTGGGCGCCGGGAGAGTACGACGACGAGCGGGGCGAGTCGGACGGTGAAGGGTTCGCGCTCCCGGGGGAGTACAGCCGGGAGCAGGGTGCGACCGAGCTTGTCCATGGACGCGTGACGACCGGCCCGTCGCGCCCGCCCTCAAAAGACCCCTAGGCCGGCTGGCGGGCCCTCACCAGCTCTTCGATCTGAGCGACCACGTCCTCGACGTCGAGGTCGGTCGTGTCGATCTGGTGCGCATCCTCGGCGGGCCGCATCCGAGCGGCGTCGCTCTCGTCGCGCAGGCGCAGGTCGGTGGCGAGCGCATCGGCGCCGATCTCCGGGCGCTCGGCCAGGCGGCGGTTGGCGCGCACCGAGCGGTCGGCGTTCAAATAGACCTTGACCGCGGCCTGTGGCGCGACGACGGTGCCGATGTCACGGCCCTCGATCACGACGTTGCCTTCATCGGCGAGCTCCTGCTGGCGCCCGCGCATCACCTTGCGCACGGACGGGTGGCGCGCCACCACCGGGACGAGGCTGTCGATGTCGGCCTTGCGGATCGAGGAGGTGACGTCGGTGTCGGCGATCCAGACGCGGCCCTGCTCGTCGAAGCTGACCGGATGCTCGGCCGCGAGCTCGCCGAGCTGGTCGCCGTTCCCAAGCGGCACGCCGCGCTGGCGAGCGAGCCAGGTCAGCGCCCGGTACATCGCGCCGGTGTCGAGATAGCGGAAGCCCAGCCGCTCGGCCAGGCGCCGGGCGACCGTGCTCTTGCCGGCCCCCGCCGGCCCGTCGATGGCGACGATCATCGTTGTGTAACCGAGTCCAGCAGCTCGAAGAATCCGGGGAAGCTTACAGCGACCGCCTGCGCGTCCTGGAGCTCGACTCCTTCGCGTGAAGCAAGTCCCGCAACCGCGCCAAGCATCGCAATCCGATGGTCTCCCTGAGAGCTCATACCCCCACCCTTAGGGCGGGAAGGTACCCCTCTCACCCCGAGGCCATCGTCGCTCGCGGTGACGCGGATGCCAAGGCCTCGGAGCGAAGTTGTCACGGTTTCGATGCGGTCCGTTTCCTTGACGCGCAGCTCTTGTGCGCCTTCGACGCGGCTCTCCCCGTGCGCGCTCCCAGCGGCGAGCGCGAACAGCGGCAGCTCGTCGACCATCCGCGGGACCTCCTCGGCGGTAACGGTGGTCGCGGTCAGCTCGGCGGCACGAACGTCGACGTCGCCGACCGGCTCGCCCGCGCTCTTGTGCCGGTTGAAGATGGTGATGCGAGCGCCCATGCGCGCGAGCACGTCGAGCAGCCCGGTGCGGCGGGGGTTGATCCCGACGTCGTGGATCGTCAGCTCGGAGCCAGGCAGCAGCGTTGCCGCGACGATGAACGGCGCCGCCGCGGAGAAGTCGCCCGGCACGTCGACCTCGCCGAGCCGCAGATGCTCGGCCGGGCCGACGGAGACGCGGCGTTGCCTGCGGGTCACCCGCACGCCGGCGGCCTCGAGCATCAGCTCGGTGTGGTCGCGCGTCGGCAGCGGCTCGACGACAGTCGTCTGGCCGGCCGCGTAGAGGCCCGCCAGCAGTACGCACGACTTGACCTGGGCGCTCGCCACCGGCAGCTCGTAGCGGATCCCGCGTAGCTCGCCGCCCTCGATCGCGAGCGGCGGCCGTCCGTCCTCGCTCTCGACCGTCGCGCCCATCTTGGCCAGCGGCGCGGCAATCCGGTCGACCGGCCGGCGCCGCAGCGACTCGTCGCCCGTCAGCTCGAAGCGCCCCTGCTGACCCGCGAGGATCCCTGCGAGCAGCCGCAGTGTGGTGCCCGAGTTCCCGCAGTCGATCGGAGCGTCGGGCTCGCGCAACCCGCGCAGGCCGACGCCCTGGACGCGCAGCGAGTCGACGTCGTCCTCGTCCACGATCACACCGAGCGCGCGAACGGCGGCAATCGTCGCCTCCGTGTCGCCCGAGCGGCCGAAGCCGCGCACGGCGGTCTCGCCGTCGCCGATCGCCCCGAGCAGCACGGCGCGGTGCGAGATCGACTTGTCGCCCGGAACCGCGATGTGGCCGCGCAGCGCCGCGGCCGGCTCGATCCTCATTCCGCCAGCACCGGTGAGACGACGACGCCGTAGCCCTGCGACTCGAGCACCGCCGCGGCGCGTTCGGCCTCGCCCTCGCCCGTGACGAGCAGCGTGAGCGTGCCGCCGCGCTCGGGCGAGACATGGTGGAGCTCGAAGTCCTCGATGTTGATCCGCTGCGCGCCGAGCGCCTGCGTGATCCCGGCGAGCACGCCCGGGCGGTCGGGCACGTGGACGCGTAGCTGGTGCAGGTCGCCGGGGTCGGGGAATGCGCCTTCGAGCATTCGCCGGCGGTTGTCGGCCGCCTCGCCGATCCAGCGCGCGAGGAAACCGCCGTCCCCTGCCTCGAGGGCCGATTCGAGCTGCTCGATCCGGCGCCGGTGCTCGGCCAGCGACTCGCGGATCGCGCCGCTGTTCTCCAGGAAGATGTCGATCCAGATGCGCGGGTTCGCGCCGGCGACACGGGTCATGTCGCGCAGCGAGCCGCCGGCCGCCGCGAGCGGCTCGTGGCCCTCGACGCGGGTCGCGCCGGCCTGGTTGACGAGCAGGTTGGCGAGCGCGTGGGGCAGGTGGCTCGTGAGCGCGACGAGGCGGTCGTGCGCCTGCGGGTCGATCGCGACCGGCGTCGCGCCGAGCGCCGAGACGAACCCGTGCACGAGCCGGTAGCGCTGCGGGTCGGTCGCGCTCGACGGCGTCAGGAACCAGGTTGCGCCGTCGAACAGGTCGGCCGTCGCGTGCGCGGGGCCGTGCGCCTCGGAGCCGGTGACCGGGTGGCCGCCCACGAAGCGCGGGTCGCCGAGCGCGCCGGAGACATTGGACTTCGTCGAGCCGACGTCGGTGACGGTCGCCTGTGCGCCGCCGTCGAGCAGGTCGCGCACGACCACGTGAAGGGCCGTCACGGGAACGGCGACGACGATCAGGTCGGCATCACCCAGGTCGGCCGGAGCGCCCCGCGCCTCGTCGATCGCCCCGCGCTCGCGCGCGACCTGCAGCATCTCGTCGGAGAAGTCGAACCCCGCCACGTGCGCGACGCCGGCTCGCTTCGCCGCCAGCCCGACGGACGCGCCGATCAACCCCGTGCCGATGATCCCGAGCCGCTCGACCTCCACGGGCTCAGCCGATGCGCTTGCCGAGCAGCTCGACGATCGACCGCACCTCGCGGGCGAAGTCGCCGAACTCCGCGGTCGGGATCTGCTGCGGGCCGTCGCAGAGTGCCTCCTCGGGCGCAGGGTGCGACTCGACGATGATCCCGTCCGCGCCGACCGCCGCCGCGGCTCGGGCCAGGGGCAGGACGAGGTCGCGCCGGCCGGCCGCGTGCGAGGGGTCGACGATCACCGGCAGGTGTGTCTCGTGCTTGAGCACAGCGACCGAGCCGAGGTCGAGCGTGTAGCGGGTCGTCCGCTCGAAGGTCTTGATCCCGCGCTCGCAGAGCACGATCCGCTCGTTTCCCTCGCGCGCGACGTACTCGGCCGCCATCAGCAGCTCCTCGACCGAAGCGGACGGCCCGCGCTTCAGCAGCACCGGCTTGTCGGCGCGGCCGACCTCGGCGAGCAGCATGAAGTTCTGCATGTTCCGCGCGCCGATCTGGATCACATCCGCGGCGTCGAGCACCGCCTCCACGTGTCGTGGGTCCATCAGCTCGGTCACGACCGGCAACCCGGTCTCCTCGCGCGCCTCGCGCAGGATCACGAGCGCCTCCTCGCCGAGCCCCTGGAACGTGTACGGCGACGTTCGCGGCTTGAAGGCGCCGCCGCGCAGCCACGTCGCGCCGGCCTCGTTGACCGCGCGCGCAGTCTCGAGCGTCTGCTCGCGGTACTCGACCGTGCACGGCCCGGCGATCAGGCCGAAGAACTCGTCCCCGACCTTCCGGCCGTCCACGTCGATCACCGTCAGGTCGGGCGAGACCTCGCGCGAGACGAGCTTGTACGGCTTCAGGATCGGCAGCACCTGCTCGACCCCGGGATAGCCCTCGAGCGGCAGCGTCGCCAGCAGCTCGCGCTCGCCAATCGCGCCGATCACGGTCGACTCGCGCCCGCGCGTGACGCGCGCGTCCACCCCGGCCTCCTGCAGCCGAGCGAGCACGTGCTCGGTCTGGTCCGGCGTCGCGCTCGCGCCCATCACGATCAGCAGCTCGGGTGATCCGTTCGCGGACATCAGAGGAGGTAAAGGTAGTTGCGATACTGAGCGCCATGCGGATTTTCAGCGGCATCAGAGCCTCCGGGGCCAAGACGCTCGGCAACTACTCGGGCGGCTTCCGCCAGTACGCGGCCACGCAGGAGCAGGGCGAGGCGTTCTTCTGCATCGTCGACCTGCACTCGATCACGACGCCCTTCGAGCCGGGCGAGCTGCGCGAGGCGACGCTCGACCTCGCCGCGCTGCTGTTCGCGACCGGTCTCGACCCCGACCGCTCCACCGTCTTCGTACAGAGCCACGTCACCGCCCACCCCGAGGCGGCCTGGCTGCTGGGCTCGGTCACGAGCTTCGGCGAGTTGCGCCGGATGACCCAGTTCAAGGACCGCGCGGCCGAGCAGGACTTCGTCTCCGCCGGCCTCTTCACCTATCCCGTGCTGATGGCCGGCGACATCCTGCTCTACCAGACCGATCTCGTCCCGGTCGGCGACGATCAGCGCCAGCACGTCGAGCTGACACGCGACATCGCCGAGCGGTTCAACCAGCGCTTCGGCCAGACGTTCGTCGTGCCCGAGGTCTCGATCCCCGAGGACGGCGCGCGGATCAAGAACCTGCAGGAGCCCGAGCGGTTGATGTCGACCACGCGCGGGGCGCCGCAGGGCGTCGTTCGGCTGGTCGACCCGCCCGAGACGGTTCGCAAGAAGTTCAAGACCGCCGTGACCGACTCCGGGAGCGACGTCCGCCACGACCCGAAGGAGAAGGCCGGGATCTCGAACCTGATCGAGATCATGGCCGTCGCCACCGGCGACTCGATCCCCGAGATCGAGGCGCGCTACGACGGCCAGGGCTACGGGCAGTTCAAGCAGGACGTGGCCGAAGCGGTCGTCGAGCTGCTGACCCCGATCCAGCAGCGCTACGAGGAGCTGCGTGCGGACGAACCGCAGCTTCGCTCCATGCTCGCCCGTGGCGCCGACAAGGCTCGCGCCGCCTCGGCGCCCACGCTCGAGCAGATGTACGAGCGCATGGGTTTCGTCCGGCCCTAGAAACGCCGCGGCCCCTCACGACGAGGGGCCGCGGTCAGCCGGAGTCAGGGACGGCTAGCCGTCGTTGCCCTGGCCGTTGTTCGGGTGGTGCGCGTCGAACACGTTCGAGAGGCTGTTGACGGCCGCGTCACGCGAGGTCAGCGGCGCGAGCTCGTAGCGCTGCTCAATCGTCGCGAGGATCGAGGTCGTGTCGTACTGGGTGTGATCGACGACGAACCGACCCTCCAGCTTCGGCGCCAGCACGAGGGCCGGGATGCGCGTCCCCGGGCCCCACTGGTCGTGCGGGCCGTTGTTGTTGCCCTGGCCCGGCGGCGGGACGTGATCCCACTGGCCGCCGAACTCGTCGTACGTGACGACGACCATCGTGTCGTCGGCGCACGCGCTGTTCTCGATCGCCCTGCAGCAGGTCGACGAGGTGGTCGCTGCCGTCGGGCTCGCTGGCGTAGCCGGGGTGCTCGTTCTCCTCGCCGATCGGCTTGATGAAGCTGACCGGCTTGAGGTTGCAGCTGACGGGTCGAGCTGTTGGCGCGCCTGGAGGAACTCCTGCCTCGTCCTTCAGGTGCGCGGCGCGGTTGGCCAGCCCGCGCCGCGGTCTGCGTCGAGAAGGCGGCGTAGTAGTTGAACGGCTGATGGTGGTACTGGAACAGGTTGTCCGGGCACTCGGGCCAGTGCGAGACGCCTGGGTCGACGTTCGGGTCGGAGCAGCCGGTCGGCGTGGCCGAAGGCGCCGGGCCGTTCGTGTAGTACGGCGACATGTACTCGCCGTTGGCGTTCGCCCAGCCGCCCGAGTACCAGGCCCAGTCGACGTTCTTGCCCGGTCATCCGGTCACCGATCGTCGGGTTCGTCTGCGCGGGGAGCTTGGCCCCGAACAGGCCCGACGGCTGGAAGGGCGGTTGCTGGGTGTTGACGCTGTAGTCGCCGCAGGCGAGCCACGTGCGCGTGGTCGGCAGGCCGCACGCCTGGGTCAGCACGCCGTTGTTCAGGCCCGTGTCGGGCGAGGTGTACTCGACACCCATGCCCGGCGGTTGGCTCGAGGCGGGCGGGTTGACCAACGTCGGGCTGCCGTTGCGGTCGAGCACCGAGTGCGTCGCGCCGGCAGGGCAGCCATTGGCGGCGTTGCAGACCGGCGGGGCCGCTGCGATCAGGAACTGGTGGTTCAGGTAGGAACCGCCGAACGCGGCCTGGAAGAAGTTGTCCAGGATCGCGTAGCGCGGGTGCTGGTGCTCGTGCAGGTAGCGGTAGATGGGCAGCTTGGTCGTGTCGTACGTGCCCATCACGAGACCGGCGGCGTCGCTCTGGAGCGCGTACCGGTTCTGCTGGCCGCCGTTGAGCTGGAACTGCTCCTCGTAGAAGCGGTGCACGATGTCGCGGGTGCAGCCGCCGGGGCGGGCGCCGGGCACGACCAGCCCGTTCGCGGGGTTGATGCCGCCTTTCCGCAGCCCGTTCGGGAAGCCGAAGGCGTTCAGCACCGGCGGGCACGTCACGTCGGTCGGCGAGATGTAGTCGTCGATCGAGAACGGCGCCGTTCGTGAAGTGGCTCGGGAACGTGCCGCCCGTCGTGTTGTTGCAGGTCGTCGTCAGCGGAGCCGACGGGTTGGCCGCCGACTGCGCCTGCAGGTTGGCGTCGTCCTGGTAGAGGCACTGGTACGGCGCGAAGCTGCTCGGGCCCGGTCTGGCCGAGCTGCGTCGTGTGCGCCGGCATCGGCGTCGGCGAGGCCGCGGACGCCCTCCCAGCCGCCGTACAGGTTGTCGAAGCTGTGGTTCTCCTCGTAGATGACGACGATGTGCCCGATCGTCCTCAGCTTGTTCGCGTCGGAGTTCGGGTTGGCGGCCGCGCCGCCCGCGACGACGAGCGCGACTAACGCCACGGCTCCAGCCGCGGCGAGCGCCGAAAAGCGCCGAAGCATGCAAGACCTCCTCGGTTGAGTTCCTCCCCTCCGGGGACCTTTCGTACCCCGGCCCGGGGACCTTCGCACCCTGGGGCCGCGACAGTCAAATGCATTTCGATGTACCGAAGTGGATATGCCGGTGGACGCCGCGGTCGCGGTCGTTTAGGTTCACGCGCAACGGCGGGCACCTGACAAAGGGGGAGAGACGATGAAAGGGAGACGGGGGATCACCGCCATCGCGCTCGCGGCCGTGGCGGTAGCCGCAGCGCTCGCGCTCGGCGTGTCCTCGCAATCGGCGGCCGGCGCCAAGCCGGACCCGGCTGCGGCAACGGCCGGCAACTGCACGCTGGCCAACGGCATCAAGCACGTCATCCACATGCAGTTCGACAACGTGCATCTCAGGAGGGACAACCCCAACGTCCCTTCGGATCTCGAGTTCATGCCGAACCTGAAGAACTTCCTCCAGGACAACGGCACGCTCATGAACAAGCACTACACGATCCTGATCTCGCACACGGCTGGCGGGATCCTGAGCTCGCTGACCGGCCTCTATCCGGACCGGCATGGGCCTGCCGGTCTCGAACTGCTTCCGCTACTTCAAACCGGACGGGCACGACCCGCACCGGCGGCTCCTTCAACTACTGGACGGCGCCGCTGTTCGACCCGGCCGGCCGGTCGGGAGACGGACTTCACGCCCGAAATGATCAACGAGAACGGCAAGATCGCCCGGCGCCATGGGTTCCGTTCACGCGCGCCGGCTGTGACGTCGGCGTCATCCATGGCGAACACGGTGCTCGAGAACACCGCGATCGACATCCCGACCGTCTTCGGCCCGGGCTCGGACGAGGCAGGCCGAGGTCGCCTCGAATCCCGGGCAGGCTTTCGCGAGACTTCGTCGGCCTCGGCGTCCACTGCGCCAAGGGATCGAGCGTCTGCGGAGCCTCGACGCACGCGAAGCCCGATCTGCTCCCCGACGAGCCGGGCGGGTACTCCGGCTACAGGGCCCTCTTCGGGGCGAAGTACGTCAACCCGGTGATCCATCCGGGCGGCCCCGTCGACGAACCTCGACGGGCAATCCGATCCAGGACTCCATTCGGGCCACCTCGGGCTTCCCCGGCTTCGACGGCATGCTCCGCGGCGAACACGCTCTCCTAGGTGGCGCAGATGCAGGAGTCCGGCATCCCGGTCACGTACGCCTACATCTCGGACGCGCACGACGGGCACGGCAACTCGGGGGCATCCACTTCGCGTACGCGCCCGGCGAAGCGGGCTATGTCCAGCGCTGAACGACTACGACGTCGCCTTCGGGAAGTTCTTCGCTCGCATGGAGGCCGACGGGATCAACAAGATCGAACACGCTCTTCCTCTTCACGGTGGACGAGGGCGACCACTTCGCGGGCTCGCAGCCGAACAACCCGAGCTGTGACGGCGTCACTGTCGCCTGCGACTACGGCACGAACCCCGTCGGCGAGATCAACGGCGACCTGCGCCGGATGGTCCTGACGCAGTACGGAAAGACGCGACGAACTTCACCGTCCACTCCGACGACGCGCCCGACGTTCTACATCAACGGGCAACCCGTCCCGGACCGACGCGGTCGACGCGGACCCTGGAGCGGGAGATGGCCCAGTTGCACTGGCTGAACCCGTACACGGGTGTCGACCAGCACACATCATGGTCGCGCTCGCCGACCCGGTCGAGATGAAGGCGCTGCACATGGTGACCGCCGATCCGGCGCGAACGCCGACCTTCACGCTGTTCGCCGATCCTGACTGTTCTTCTTCGCCACCGGCGGCGCAGCCTGTGCGACACAGGCAGCCTGCGCGTCGATCCCGCCGCGGACGAGCCAGAGCTTCGCGTGGAACCACGGCGACATCCAGGACGAGATCGCCAGCACGTGGGCCGGCTACGTCGGGCCGGGGGTCAAGAACCTCGGCGACGAGCACAACGTCTGGACCGACCACACCGACCACCGGCCGACCTTGCTGACGCTGCTCGGCCTGAAGGACGACTACCAGACCGACGGCCGCGCGGTCACGCAGATCGCCGACGAGAACGCGCTGCCAGTCAGCCTGCGTGTGCACCATCCGAGCATCGAGAAGCTCGCCGACTCGTACAAGCAGCTGATGGCGTCGTTCGGCGTGTTCTCGATGTACACGCTGACCGCCTCGACGCACGCGTTGTCGAGCAACTCGACCGGCGATGCCGACCTACAACACCATCGAAGACCAGCTGATCGCGCTCACCAACCAGCGCAACGCACTGGCCGCCGACATCCGGGCGGGGCTCAACTCGGCGCAGTTCGACGGCGTCAAGCTGAGCGAGAACCAGATCAAGGCGTGGACGCAGGCCGCTGACGACCTGATCGCTCAGGCGCAGGCCCTGGCCGCCTCGTCCTAAGCCGCTCCACTTCGGAGGGCTCGAGCTCGCGCCACTGCGCCGGGCTCGAGCCCTTCGAGCGTCAGCCCTGCGTAGCGGCTGCGGTGCAGTCGCGTGACGGGGTGCCCGACGGCCGCGAGCATCCGCTTCACCTGGTGCTTGCGGCCTTCGTGGATGCTTAGCTCGACGAGACTGGGGCCGAGGCGGCGGACCTCTGCGGTGCTGGTCGGGCCGTCCTCGAGCTCGATCCCGGTGCGGAGCTGTTCGAGCGCGTCGTCGCTCGGGTCGCCCTCGACCTCGGCCTCGTAGACCTTCTCGACCTCGTATCTCGGATGCGCGAGCCGGTGAGCCAGTTCACCGTCGTTCGTGAGCAGGAGCGCGCCGGTCGTGTCGACGTCGAGCCGGCCGACGGGGACGACCCGGGCGGGATGGTCGACGAGCTCGACGACGGTGCGCCTGCCCTGCGGGTCGCGCGCGGTCGTCACGGCGCCGGCCGGCTTGTGCAGGAGCACGTAGGCGAGCGGCTGCAGTTCGACGCGTTCGCCGTCCAGCTCGACCCGGTCGCGGCTCTGGACGAAGGTGTTCAGCTGACCCGGCTCGCCGTTGACGGTCACTCGGCCGGCCTTGATCAACTCGTCGGCGCCGCGCCGCGAGGCGACTCCGGCTCGGGCGAGGTAGGCGTTCAACCGCATGGACAGGACGGTATCTCGACCGTACGATCGGCAAATGGCGATCGACGGACGGCGGGTGTTCGACTGGGACGACGGCGCCATCGACCGCCGGTTCGCCTTGCGGCCGGTCGCGTTCGGCGTCGCGGCAGGCGGCCCGTCCTTTCGCGAGACCGTCGCCCTGCTCGAGCTGCCGGCCAAGAGCGTCCTCGCCGGGAGCATGGCGGCACTGCTCTACGGAGCGCCGGTGCTGTTCGCGGTGAAGATCTTCAGCGGCTTCGGGTCGCGCGTGTTCGCCGCGCTACTGGGGACTGCCGTGCTCGTGTGCTCGCTCGCGAGCTGGGCGACGACGGCCTGGGAGCAGAGGCACTCGCAGCGGCGGCGAGAGCGGCTCTCGGACCACGCCGACCCGCCGCACTGGAAGTAGTGCCGCACTACGTCTCGCTGATGCGTTGGACGTCGAAAGGCGTCGCCGGCCTGCCCGCTTGGCGGGAGCGCGTCGAGGAGGGCGAGCGCATCGTCGAGGAGGCCGGCGGCTCGCTCGTCGGCGTCTACGTCACGCTCGGCCGCTACGACGTGGTCGAGATCTTCGAGGCGCCCGACGACGACACGGCCGCCGAGATCCTGATGAAGCTCCAGCGCCACGGCGCCGAGCACACCGAGACGCTGCGCGCGTTCACGCGCGACGAGGCCGAGGCGATCGTCAAGCGGCTCTAGGCGCCGCGGCGTTCCGCGACCGACTCGAGCCGCTCGCGGATCTCGTTCGTGCTCTCGCCGAGATCGTCCAGGCGCGGCAGGGCCGAGAGCGAGTCGAGCCCGAAGACCCGCTCGAAGAGCGGCGTCGCCTTGTAGCGCACCGCGCCGCCGATGCCCTCCTCGCGGCCGGACTCGGCGATCAGCCCACGTTCGACCAAGCCGGCGACGACCGAGTCGGCCGCGACGCCGCGGATGCGAGCGATCTCCGGCCGGCTGACCGGCCCCAGGTAGGCCACGATCGCCAGCGTCTCCAGTGCCGCTGCCGAGAGCCCGCGCTCGACCGGCCGCTCGAACAGGCGCCCGCAGGCCTCGGCCGCCTCACGCGAGGCGCGGAAGGCCCAGCCGCCGGCGACGTGCTCGAGCACGATCCCGCTGCGGCCCTCGGCGTAGCGCTCGCCCAGCAGCCCGAGCGCGGTCTCGATCCGTTCGGAGTCGTCGTTGGCTGCCTCGGCGAGCTCGTCGACCGAGAGCGGCTGCGAGGCGACGACCAGCAGCGCCTCGACGGTGCGCGCCAGCCGGTCGACCGGGCTCGTGGTGATCAGGCGGAGCGGGCGGTCCATTCCTCTCTCCTCTCCTCGGCGGAACGACGGACGCGAATCGGCGCAAACGGGGCGGCCTGCTCCAGCGCGACCTCTCCCCCGCGCCGCAGCTCCAGCAGCGCGAGGAAGGCGACGGCCTGCTCGATCCTCGACATGCCCTCCACTTCCGCGTCGAGATCGAAGACCCTGCGCCGTCGCAGCACCGAGCGGAAGCGCTCCAGGAACTGCGCCACCGGCGGGAAACGCAGCTCGAGGTGCGCGAGCGAGACGGCCGGCGGCTCCTCCGCCAGCGCCCGCAGCGCGACGACCAGCGCCTCCGGCTCCTGCGGCGCAAGCCTGCGCTCCACGCGAGGCGCGAGCGGCGCAGGCCCGAGGCGGAAGAAGCGGTCGCTCTCGGCCTCCAGCCGCTCGGCCAGCCAGGCCGCGGCCTCCTTCGCGCGCCGGTACTCGGCGAGCCGACGCGCCAGCTCCTCGGCCGCCTCCTCGGGCTCGAGCTCCGACAGCTCGGCCTCCTCGTCGGGGAAGAGCCCGCGCGCCTTCAGCTCGAGCAGCGCGGCCACGAGCACGAGGAACTCACCGCACGCCTCCAGGTCGAGCTCGCCCCGCTCGGCCAGGCGCTCGACGAACGTGAGCACGATTCCCGCCACGTCGATCTCGGCGAGGTCGAGCTCCTCCTTCAGCACCAGCGTCAGGAGCAGGTCGAAAGGGCCCTCGAAGGCGTCGAGGTCCAGCTCGAGCTCGCGCACGACCACGCGCGGAACCTAACGGGAGGGCCGGACGCGGCCCTTGGGGATCGCCATCGTCGGGCCCTCGGGCTCATGCCGCTTCTCGCGGCGGCGGCCGGTGCCGCGCGGGCCGGCCTCGCCCCCGCGGATGAACTGCCACCAGATGAAGAACGCGGTCGAGAGCACGAAGACGACGATCGAGACCCAGGCGTTCAGCCGCAGCCCCGCGTAGTGGTGCGCAGGGTCGATCCGCAGCAACTCCTCGAAGAAGCGGCCGGCCGTGTAGTACGAGACGTAGAGCGCGAACAGCGCCGGCGGCTTGAAGCGGAAGCGCCGGTCGAGCAGCAGCAGGATCCCGACGCCGGCGAGGTCGTAGACGAGCTCGTAGAGGAAGGTCGGATGGAAGGTCGCGAAGTTCTCGTAGCCGGCGACGCGGTGCTCGAAGTCGATCTTCAGGCCCCACGGCAGGTCGGTCGGCTTGCCATAGAGCTCCTGGTTCCACCAGTTGCCGATGCGGCCGATGCCCTGCGCGAGCAGCAGGCCCGGCGCGACCGCGTCCATGAACTTGAACACGGAGGCGCCCTCGCGGTGGACGATGTAGGCGCCGACGAGGCAGCCGAGCAGGATCCCGCCCCAGACGCCGAGGCCGCCCTCCCAGACGGCGAAGACGCCCTTCCACTTCGGGCTGGAGACCTCGCCCCAGCTGGTGATGTCGTGGTAGGCGCGCGCGCCGACGATCCCGGCCGCGACGCCCCAGACGGCGACCTTGAGCACGAGATCCCAGTCGCCTCCGCGCCGCACCCAGCGGACGCCGGTCAGCCAGATGCAGGCCGCGATCGCGAGCAGCAGCATCAACCCGTACATGTGGATCGTCAGCGGGCCGAGGTCGATCGTGCCGCTGTGCGGCGAGGGGATGAAGGCGAGGCTCACGCGGGCCACATTCTGCCCAGGCGCCTGGACGCCTGCGTCAGGCGTCGGGAGGGATTGACGGAACGTCGCTCGCCGTCGGGGCGCGATGGTCGTTCCGAGGCAAGGACGCAGGGAGCGCTCGTAGCCGGAGGCTACGGGTGCGACTGAGGACGCGGCCTCGGGGCGAGCAGCGCGTTCCGACGGCTCAGCCGTCGTTCCGTCAAGCCCGACCTAAATCAGGATGTCGAGTGCCGTCTCGTAGGGGCAGCCCTGCTCGATCAGCTCGACCGCGAAGTGCAGGTCGATGTCGTGCCTGGCCGCCAGCGCCACCGCGTCGCTCGGGTCGAAGCCCGCGCGGATCAGCTCCTCGGCGCGCCAGTGCTCGACGCGCTCCATTTCCGTCTCCGAGACGACATGTACCTCAGCCGCAGTCATGTACCTCGTATTCGGTGCTGAACGGCTTGCGGATCTCCCCCTGAGGGGGGATCTGATCAGCGGATTTGTCGAGCGAGGCGCAGCGCCTGCGCCTTCGAGATCCGGCCTTCGAGCCGCACGGTGACCGGGCCGTGCGTCCAGAGCAGGACGTTGCCGTGGATCTTCACCGTTCGCTGCCGGAACTCGCCGCTGGCGCTGAAGTAGGTGAGCGTGTGCGGCGGACCCTGGACCCACAGGCCGCGGCTCGCCGGCGACGCGAACCGGCTCGACGACGGTCTTGTCGCCGACCGACTTCTTCAGCAGGCCGTAGTCCCTGGCGGCGTACTCCGAAAGGAGCACCGGGCGGCCGTCGACTCGCAGAATCACCGTCGCCAGCACGCCGTCGAGCAGGTAGGCCGGCGGCTCGGCGGCGAGCGGTGGTAGCAGCAGGCGGAAGCCGAGGAACCGCCCTGCCTCCCGCACCGAGACGCGCCGGCCGAGCCCGCCCGCGCTCGACCGCTCCTGCGCCGGGGGCAGCGTCTCGACCCGCTCGACCGTCGCGCCCTCGATGTGGAAGAAGCGCAGGATCGACGTGCGCGCCGAGGGCACGGCGAACGCCGCGGCCAGCGCGATGACCGCAGCCGCGAGGGCGACCCATCGCCACGGGAACGACCTCGTGGTAGCGCGCGCGTTCGCGGCGAGATCCGGCTCCGGCGGGAAGGCCAGCTCTCGGCCGAGCGCCTGCAGCCGCTGCTCGAGCGAGCTCACGTGTCCTCCCCCAGGCTCTCGCGCAAGCGCGCGAGGGCGCGCGCGAGGCGCGACTTGACCGTGCCTCGGCGGACGCCGAGCGCGGCCGCGGTCTCCTCCTCCGAGAGGTCGAGGAAGTAGCGGCAGGCGATCGCGTCGCGGTGAACGTCCGGGAGCCGCTCGACCGCGGCGAGCAGCCGCTCCTGGTCCTCGCGCGCGACCAGGGCCGCTTCGGGGGACGGGACCGCGTCCCCCGGGCGGCTCTCGGCAGCCGCGAGCAGGACGAGCCGCTCCCGGCGGCCAGCCGAGCGGCGACGGTTGCGAGCCTCGTTGGCGACGATCCGCAGCAGCCACGGCCGCAGCGGCGCGCCCCGGCGGAAGCGGCCGAGCGCGTGCTGCGCCTTGACGAATCCGTCCTGCGCCGCCTCCTCGGCGTCCGCGGCGTTGCCCGCGAGCAGGTACGCGGTGCGGAAAGCGATGCCCTGATATGTGCGCACGAGCGTCTCCCAGGCCTCGAGGTCGCCGCGCCGAGCCCGCTCGACGAGCTCGGCTTCGTCCAGTGGCCGGTCCACCACCACCGTTCTTACACCGCCGAGATCGCTAGGGTTCCGAATCATGCTGGCACGTGTTGCACGTTACGAAGTCCGGTCGGAAAAGATCGACGCGGCGGTTCAGGCGTTCGGCGAGGCGGCGAAGCAGGTCGAGGAGCTCGACGGCTTCGCCGGCGGGTATGTCCTCGTCGACCCGGAGGACGGACGCACGATGACCGTCACTCTCTGGGACAACGCCGGCACGCTCGAGAACAGCGAGCGAGTCGCCGGGAAGGCACGGCGCGAGGCGGCGGAAGCCGTCGACGGGTCGGTGCTTTCGGTCGAGAAGTTCGAGGTCGCGCGCGAGCTCTCGGGCTCGTCCGACAACTAACACTCCGGCTGGGGGAACCTAAGGCGCCGAGGCGGTGTATCCACGGCACACGCCGAAAGGAGCACGGACCATGACCCGCCTCACGCTCGCCGCCGCGGCCATCGCGGCGCTTGTCCTGCCCACCGCGGCCTCGGCGAAGGGCCCGACGGAGGGATCGATCTCCGGCCCGGGATTCTCGAAGGTCGTCAAGGTGCTCTACGACGGCGGCGGGGGCTCGGCCGGTGACAACCTGACGCAAGCGAGCGGCTTCTTCCCGGCCGCGTTCGGCCAGTCACCCGACCCGATGCTGCACCGCAGGCCGGCAGGTCCGCTCGGGCCGCGCTACACCGTCGCCTGGAAGGTGCCGGGCGGCAGCGGCACGACGTTCCGGATCCGGCAGGACCTCTACCCGTACGCGCGCGGCGGCGCGGTCACGTACACGAAGCCGGGGCAGCCGATCTTCGACATGAGCACTCGCGGCGGCTGGTATCGAGATCCTGAGTTGAAGCGCACGCTCGTCTCCCTCGGGCTCCCGGCGAGCGCGCCGAGCGAGGGCTCGGGCTTCGACTACACGCTCGTCTTCGGGCTCGTCGCAGCGGGCCTGCTCGGAGCGGCGGCGCTGCTGTTCGTGCGGCGTCAACGGGGCCAGAGGTCGCCCTCGACCAGCTCGACCGAGTTCCCGGCCGGGTCGCGGACGTAGAGCGAGCGGGCGCCGCCCCGCTGCCAGTCATGGTCCTGCTCGAGCTCGACGCCGTGCTCGGCCAGCCGCTCGCGCCAGGCCTCCAGCTCGCCCGCGCCGACCGAGAAGGCGACGTGCACCGCGCCCGTCGGGCCGTGCGACGGCACCACGCGTCCCGGCTGCGAGGAGAGCGTCGGGTCGAAGAGCAGCAGCACGCCGTCGTCGTCAAGCCTGAAGACGCCGTCCTCGACCTCGCGCAGCCCGAGCGCTTCGCGGTAAAAGGCGCGCGCGGCCTCGAGGTCGGTCGCGTAGACGACGGTCTCGTAGACCCGCCGCGGCCTCACGCCACGGCGGCCTCGCCGAGGAGGGCCTTCACCTCGGCGAAGAAGTCCGGCTCCGGCTTCACGCGGTAGTCGCTGCCGAACTGGAGCGTGCGCGGCCCGTCCGAGGTCTCCAGGTCGACGACCACCGGAGCCTCGCCGGGGAAGTCGCGCACGACCGCGGCCAGCTCGCGGATGATCCCGGCCCGGGCCTGGCGGGCGTCGAGCTTGAGCCGCACCTCGCGCCGCTCCGGCGTCGCCTCGAAGGCGGTCACTTCGAGCGCGATCAGCTTCGACTCGCCTTCCTTGTGGTCGACTCGCGCCTTCACGACCAGCACGGCGTCGGGGACGAGCAGCTCGCGCGAAGCCGCGTAGACCGAGTTGAAGACGACCACCTCCGCGCTGCCGACGACGTCGTCGAGCCGCAGGAAGACCATCGGGTCGCCCTTCTTGGTCGTCAGCTGCTTGATCGCCGAGACGATCCCGGCGACGGTCACGATCTCGCCGTCGCGGCGGCGCTCGAGCTCGGCGAGGGTCGCGTCGGTCTTGCGCCGCAGCTGGGCGCGGATCGCCTCGAGCGGGTGCTCGGAGACGTAGAGGCCGAGCGCCTCCTTCTCCTGCCGCAGCAGCTCGTTCTTCTCGTACTCCTCGCTGCCGATCGGCGGGTGCTCGAGCTTCTCCTCGACCTCGGCGAACAGCGAGCTCTGGCCGCGCAGCCGCTCGTCGGAGGCGCGCTGGCCGTGCGAGAGCGCGTGCTCGAGCGCCTCGAGCATCCCTCGGCGCGAGGCGCCGGTCGAGTCGAGCGCGCCGCACTTGACCAGCGACTCGAGCGCGCGCTTGTTGACGACCTGCGGGTCGACGCGCTCGGTGAACTCCCAGAGCGAGGTGAACGAGCCGCCGTCGGCGCGCGCCGCCACGATCGCGCGCGCTGCCGAGTCGCCGACGTTCTTGACCGCGTTCAGGCCGAAGCGGATCTTCCCCTCGACGACGGCGAAGTCGCACTCGGAGCCGTTTACGTCCGGCGGCAAGACGTCGATCTCGATCTCGCGGCAGGCGTTCACGTAGAAGGGCACGCGGTCCTTCGTGTTCATCACGGAGGAGATCAGCGCCGCCATGTACTCCTTCGGGTGGTGCGCCTTCAGCCAGGCGGTGCGGTAGGCGATCAGCGCGTAGCAGGCGGCGTGCGACTTGTTGAAGGAGTAGTCCTGCGACTGCTCCATGTCCTTCCAGAGCTGGTTCGCAACCGACGGCGTCGTCCCGCTCTGCGCGCAGCCCTCCAGGAACTTCTCTTTCAGCGAGGCCATTAGCGCATGGATCTTCTTGCCGATCGCCTTGCGCAGGTCGTCGGCCTCGGCAGGCGTGAACCCCGCGATCTGCTTCGCGATCTCGAGGTACTGCTCCTGGTAGATGCAGATCCCGTGGGTGACGCCCGTGATCGGCTCGAGGCGCGGATCGATGAACGTCACCGCCTCCTGGCCGTTCTTCCGCTTCGCGTACCCGGGGATGTAGCCCATCGGCCCGGGGCGGTAGAGGGCGACGAGCGCGATCAGGTCCTCGAACTCGGTCGGCTTGACCGATCGCAACGCCTCGCGCATGCCTGACGACTCGAACTGGAAGACGCCGATCGCGTCGCCGCGCTGGAGCATCGCGTACGTGGCAGGGTCGTCGAGCGGAAGCTTGCCGATGTCGACGCTGCCGACCAGCTCGACCGCCTTGTCGATCACGTCGAGGTTGCGCAGGCCGAGGAAGTCCATCTTCAGCAGGCCGAGCGCCTCGACGTCCCACATCCCGAACTGCGTCACGACCTCCTGGTCGCTGCCCTTCTGCTGCAGCGGGACGATGTCGGTCAACGGCCGGTCGGAGATCACGACCCCGGCCGCGTGGATCGAGTCCTGCCGGATGAGGCCTTCGAGCGGCTTCGCGAGGTCGACGATCTCCCGCACGACCGGGTCGGCGTCGTAGGCCTGCTTCAGCTCCGACCCCGGCTTGAGGCAGTCGTCGAGGTACACCTTCGGCCCCTCCGGGATCAGCTTCGCGACCTTGTCGACCGAGCCGTAAGGGATCTCGAGGACACGGCCGGCATCGCGCACCGCGGCACGGGCCATCATCGTCCCGAAGGTGATGATCTGGGCCACTCGGTCGCGCCCGTATTTCTCGGCGACGTAGTTGATCACGCGGTCACGCCCCGCCACGGCGAAGTCGATGTCCATGTCCGGCATCGACTTGCGACCCGGGTTGAGGAAGCGCTCGAAGAGCAGGCCGTAGCGGATCGGGTCGACGTCGGTGATCTCGAGGCAGTAGGCGGCGAGCGAGCCGGCCGCCGAGCCGCGGCCCGGCCCGACCGAGACCCCGTTTCGCCTGGCGAAGGCGATGAAGTCCCAGACGATCAGGAAGTAGTCGGCGAAGCCCATCTCCTTGATCGTCTTGAGCTCGAAGCGCAGGCGCTCCTGCAGCTCCGGCGTGCCCCGGTCGTAGCGCTTTTGCAGGCCTTTCTCGCACAGCTCGACCAGGTATTCGAAGGCGTCCTTGCCGTCCGGGAGCGGGAACTTGGGCAGCAGGATGTTCCCGAGCTCGAGCGACACGTTGCAGCGCTCGGCGATCTCGAGCGTGCGGCGCATCGCCTCGTCGTGGCCCGGGAAGTCGAGCGCCATCTCGGCCGGTGACTTGAAGAAGAACTGGTCGGTGTCGAACTTCCAGTGATTCGGGTTCTTCAGCGAGTCGCCCGACTGGATGCAGAGCAGCGCCTCGTGCGCCCTCGCGTCCTCGTGGCGCAAGTAGTGGACGTCGCCCGTCGCGACCAGCGGCAGCCCCGCTTCCCCCGCGAGCTTCGCCAGCGACGGGTTGATCCGCTGCTGGATCTCGAGGCCGGCGTTCTGCATCTCGACGTAGGTCGAGTCGCGGCCGAAGACCTGGGCGAGGCGGTCGAGATCGGCGCGCGCATCGTCGGGCCGGTTCTCCTCGAGCGCCTTGCAGACCCGGCCGGAGAGGCAGCCCGATAGCGCGACCAGCCCTTGCGAGTGCCGCTCGAGCAGCTCCCAGTCGACCCGGGGCTTGTAGTAGTAGCCCTCGAGGTAGCCGGCCGAGGCGAGCTTGATCAGGTTCGCGTAGCCCGTGTTGTCCTCGGCGAGCAGCGTCAGGTGCGCGTAGCCCTTCCGCTGTGCCCGGCGGTCCTCGGCGACGTAGAGCTCGCAGCCGATCAGCGGCTTGACGCCGACCTTGCCCGTCTCGCGCACCAGCTCGACCGCGCCCGCGAGTGAGCCGTGGTCGGTCAGCGCCACCGCCGGCATCTCGAGCTCGGCCGCGCGCGCCGCCAGCGCGGGAACGCGACAGGCTCCGTCGAGAATCGAGTACTCGGAGTGGACGTGCAGGTGAACGAAGCCGGCCTCAGCCACGGAAGGTCGAGTGTAGTCCGGCGATCAGACGCGTTCGAGAGCGGCGTCCACGGCGTCGGCCGTGGCGACGTGACACGCCACGAGACGTCCTCGGTCGAGCTCGCGTAGGACCGGCGTGACCGTGGCGCACGTGTCGATCGCGAGCGGGCAGCGCTCGCGGAAGCGGCAGCCGGGAATCGGGTCGACGACCTTCGGCGGCTCGCCCACGTCGGCGGCGTCCGAGACCCCGAGCTCGGCTCGCGGATCGGGCACGGCCGAGACGAGCAGCTGCGTGTACGGATGCTTGGGGCGCCGGATCACGTCTTCGATCGGGCCCTCCTCGACGAGATGCCCGGCGTACAGCACGAGCACCCGGTCGGCGACGTAGCGCGCGCTCGCGACGTCGTGCGTGACGTAGAGGAACGAGACACCCTCCCGCTCGCGCAGCTCGCTCATCAGGTTGAGCACGCCGATCCGGATCGAGACGTCCAGCATCGAGACCGGCTCGTCCGCGACGATCAGCTTCGGCTTGACGGCGAGCGCGGCCGCGAACCCCACGCGCTGACGCTGGCCGCCGCTCAGCTCGTGCGGATACTTCCCCGCGACGCGGCCGGCCGGGACGAGCCCGACGGAGCCCAGCGTCCGCTCGACCTCCTGCTCGCGCCTGCGCCGTGCTACCTCGCGGCGGTGGAGGACGATCCCGCGCTGGATCGGGTGCGTGACTCGGTAGGCCGGGTTGATCGAGCTGTAGGGGTCTTGGAAGACCATCGCGACGTCGCCGGAGTAGGCGAGCCGCTGCCGCCGGGTCCGCAGGCTGCTCAGCGGGCGGTCCTCGAAGTAGATCTCGCCGTCGGTCGGCTTGAGGACGCCGGCGATGAGACGGGCGATCGTGCTCTTGCCGCTGCCGCTCTCGCCCACGAGCGCCACGATCTCGCCGCGCCCGATCTCGAAGCTGACGTCGTCAACGGCGTGCAGCTGCTGGCGCCCGAGCAGCTTGCCGACGCGGAAGTGGCGCGTCAGGCCTTCTGCCCGCAGCAGCGTCTCGCTCACGCGACACCCTCCTTCTGGGCCGTCATCGGCTGCACCGCCTGCTCGTGCAGGAAGCAGCGCACGAGCTCGCCCTCGACCTCGTACAGCGGCGGGGGCGTGGCGTGGCAGCGCTCGCTGGCATGCGGGCAGCGCGGCGCGAAGCGGCAGCCGGAAGGCGGCCGCAACAGGTCCGGCGGCGAGCCAGGGATCCCGAGAAGGTGCTCCTTTGCACCGTGGATCGACGGGAACGCATCCAGGAGCCCCTGCGTGTACGGGTGCAGGGGCTTGTCGAACAGTTGGCGGGTGCGCCCGAGCTCCGCCACCTGGGCCGCGTACATCACCAGCAGGCGGTCGGAGAAGTGGCGCACGAGCGACATGTCGTGCGTGACGAAGATGACCGCGAAGCCGAGCTGCTCCTGCAGCTCCTTGATCTGCACCATCAGCGAGCGCTGGCCGACCACATCGAGGGCCGACGTCGGCTCGTCCATGATGATCAGCTCCGGCGTGAACAGCAGCGCCATCGCGATCATTGCCCGCTGCCGCATACCGCCCGAGAGCTGGTGCGGATAGCTCTGGAGGTGCACGGGGTCGATCGAGACGAGCCGCAGCACCTCCTTCGAGCGGTTCTCGATCTGCCGCTTGTTCATCGTCGAGTGTGCCTCGCAGGCGTCGCGCATCTGCGCGGCCACCGTCAGCACCGGGTTGAGCGCGTTCATCGCGCTCTGCATCACGACCGAGTAGTCGCGCCAGCGGATGTGCCGCAGCTCCTTGTCGGCGAGCGTGACCATGTCGCGGCCCTTGAAGAGCACCTGGCCGCTCGTGATCTCGCCCGCGAGCGGTGCGCCCAGCAGCCGCGCGATCGCGTAGACCAGCGTCGACTTGCCGCAGGCCGACTCGCCGACCACGCCGAGGAACTCGCCCTTGCCCAGCTCGAAGGAGACGTCGTCGACGGCCACGACCGGCCCCTGCTCCGAGGCGTAGGCGACGGAGAGGTTCCGCACCTCGAGGATGTTGCTCGCGTCTGGCGGGCGCGTCGGCACGGGGGCCGCCGGCTCGGGCTCCGCGTCGACGCCCTCGCGCTCCAGCTTTCGCAGCCGAAGCGACGGGCTGCTGATCTCGTCGAAGGCGTAGTTCAGCAGCGCGAACGCGGCGCCGAGCAGCGCGACGCAGACGCCGGGCATGATCGCCCAGTAGGGCATCCCGGCACCGAGCGCCTCGTTGTTCTCGGCCCAGTAGAGCATCGTCCCCCAGCTCTGGCTGTTCGGGTCGCCGAGGCCGATGAACTGCAGCCCGGCCGCGAAGAGGACGGCGTAGAGCGCGGCGCCGAGGAAGCTCGCCAGGATCAGCGAGGTCATCGTCGGCAGGATCTCGTGGACGATCACGTACGACTTGCGCTCGCCGCGGACGCGCGCCGCCTCTAGGAAGTCGCGCCGGCGTAGCGAGAGCGTCTGCGAGCGAAGCTGCCGCGCGCCGTACGACCAGCCGAGCACGCCGAGTACCACCACCAGCGTGAGCAAGCCGGAGTTCCGCTCGTAGGCCGCGATCACGATGATCAGCGGGAAGATCGGGATCACCAGGATCACGTCGGTGATCAGCGACAGGACGCCGTCGGTCGTGCCGCCCAGGTAGCCGGCCGAGACGCCGACGAGCACTGCGATCAGCGTCGCGAGGCCGCCGACCGCGAAGGCGATCAGGATCGACTGGCGCGTCCCGAAGACGAGCTGCGAGAAGACGTCCTCGCCGTACGCGGTCGTGCCGAACAGGTGGTGCCACGAAGGGCCGAGCCCGCGGGGGTAGATCTTCGCCCGCGGGTCATCCGGCGCGATCTGGCCGGGGATCACCGCCAGCACGACGAAGAGCAGCAGCAGCCCGAGCCCGACGAGCGCCTTGCGGTTGTGCGCGACGGCACGCCAGAGGTCGGACCCGATGCTCCGCCTGGTCGCCTCATCCGGCGGCCCGGAGCCAACGGTCGCGCCGGCGGGCTCGACGGGATCGGCGAAGGAGGGGACGGTCACCCGCGCTCCCGCGTGCGCGGGTCGAGGATCGCGGTCGCGATGTCGGCCGCGAGAATCGCCAGCAGCACGGTGACGGTGATCATCAGGAACAGCGCCTGCATGAGGGCGTAGTCCTGGTTCTCGACCGACTGCAGGAACATCCAGCCGACGCCCGGGTAGTTGAAGACGAACTCGACGAGGATCGCGCCACCGACGACGAAGCCGAGCGACATCGCGAAGCCGACCAGGTTCGGCAGGATCGCGTTGCGCCCGGCGTAGGTCCACATGATCCGCCACGGCTTGAGGCCCTTGGCGCGGGCCATCCGCACGTAGTCCTCGGTCAGGACCGTGATCATGTTGTTGCGCATGGTCAGGATCCAGCCGCCGATCGCGGTCACGATGATCGTCAGCGCCGGCAGGATCGAGTGGTTGAACGCGTCGCTGACGAACGTCCAGTTCCAGCCGACCGTCGTCGTGACCTCGTAGCCGCCGCTCTCCGGGAACCACCCGAGCTTGATCGAGAAGAGCCAGATCGCGAGCAGCGCGAGCCAGAAGTACGGGAACGCGGAGGTGATCACGAACAGCGGCGGCAGCGCGCCGTCGAGCGCGCCTCCGCGCCGCCACCCGGAGACGAGCCCGATCAGGGTCCCGAGGATGAAGGCGAACACCGTCGTCACGCCGACGAGCGCCAGCGTCCACGGCAGCGCCTGCAGGACCTGGTGCGTGACCGTGTCGGGGAAGAACGTCAGCGAGATGCCGAAGTCGCCCCGGACGATGTTCCCGAGGTAGGTGAAGTAGGCGCTGACAAGGCTCTGGTGCGCGTTCACGCCGAAGGCGACCTCGAGCGCGTGCAGCGCCTGCGGGTTCACGTGCCCCTTGTAGCGGCCCATCATCGCGATGGCCGCGTTGCCGGGCATGAGGCGCGGAATCAGGAAGTTCAGCGTGACCGCGGCCCACAGGGTCACGAAGAAGAACCCCAGCCTACGGAGGATGAACCTCATGTTCCGCGCCTCATACCAACCTCGCTAGCTCTGCTTCTGCTTGAGGTGGAGGAGCATCACGCCCCAGTCCGGGTTCTCGTACGCGGCCGGCCGCGCGAACGGGTCTCCCTTCAGCACCCAGCCTGCCAGGTCCTTGGTGTTGTACTGGTACCAGTCGACGCCTTCGGTGACCGGGATCACGGGGATCTCGTTCACCATCACGGCCTCGAGCTGCTTGACGATCTGGTGCTGCTTCGCCGAGTCCGTCGTCGCTGCGTACTGCTCGATCAGGGCGTCCACCTGCGGGTTCTCGTACCGCTCCCAGTTCGAGGCGGCGGGCTGGCCGATCGGCGCCGAGTTCTTCGAGTAGAGCAGCTGGCGCAGCTCGTAGTACGGAGCCGGCCCGCCCGACTCGTTCCCGTCGTAGGCGAGCTGGTACTTGCCGTTGTAGACGTTGTTGTCGTAGGTCGTGCTGGAGAGGTTCTCGGGCGTGATCTTGATCCCGACCGCCTTCAGCTCGTCCTGGATCACCTGCACCGACGCGACCCAGTCGGAGTAGCCGCCGATGTTCAGAATCCGGAACGAGAGCGGCTTGCCGTCGGGCGACTGGTAGACCCCGTTGACCTTCTTGAAGCCGGCCTGCTGCAGGATCGACTCGGCCTTCGCGGGTTCGTAGTTGACCTGCTTGGCGAGACCCTGATCGAGCCAGTCGCTGAACGTCGGCGTCACGATCCCGGTCTGGTTCGAGGGCGGCTCGTAGCCGTACTCACCGATCTCCGAGACCTTCGAGCGGTCGATCGCGTAGGCCATCGCCTTGCGCACGGCGACGTTCGACAGCACCGGGTCCTTCAGGTTGATGAAGATCGAGACGTTGACGAGCGGCGGGAACCAGTAGTGGTTGTCCGGGCTCTTCTTCAGGTAGTACGAGTTGATGTTCGGGATGAACTGGCTGCCCCACTGGGCCTTGCCGCTCGCGAGCTGCTGGTTGGCCGGGTCGTTCGAGGTGAACGCCGGGTAGTAGACGGTCTCGATCGTCGGCTTGCCCGCCTGCCAGTAGCTCGGGTTCTTCTGGTACTTGATCACCTGCGGCGAGCACGAGCTCATCGTGAACGGCCCCGAGCCGACGGGGTGGTCGTCCTTGTAGGTGACCGGGTCCTTGATCTTCGACCAGATGTGCTGCGGCACGATCGGAGTCTGGGCGCCGATGTAATAGAAGTACGGCACCGCGGGGCCCTTGAAGTTGAAGACGACCTTGTCGCCGTTCTGGGTGACGCTCTTCAGCACCGACCAGGCGGCGTTCAGGTCGAGGGCCGAGTGGGCCTTCAACAGGTTGAACGTGAACAGCACGTCCGCCGCGGTGAGCGGCTTGCCGTCGGTCCACTTCAGGTTCGGCCGGATCGTGAACGTGAGCGTCTGGTTGTTGTTGCTCCACGAGTAGGACGAGGCCAGCCAGTTGGTGGTCGCCCCGCTCTTGAGCCCGTTCACGAAGGTGAGCTCCTCGTAGACCGTCCCGAACGAGAGGAAGTTCACGTTCGCGTTGAAGGGGTTGAACCCGCAGGTCCAGGTCGTCCCCTGCTCGTTCGAGATGGTGACGGAGGTGCTCCCGCCCTTCGAGCTCGACTTCTTGCTGCCACACGCGGTCGCCGAGAGGCAGACCACCAGCGCCAGCGCCACGACGAGCAGGCGTTTCATCTTCGACTCCTTCCCGGTCTTGTGCGACCGTCTGATTTTCGCGTTTCTACGTGCTTGAACACTTGGCCGAGCTCGCGCCGGAGGCGCTCCTGCGCGCCGGCGCCTGAGCCGAGCTGGTCGAGTCCGAGCAGCGCCGCGCCCACGATCGGCGGCGAGCTCGTCACGTGGACGCTCGCGGCCGGCGCGACGCGCGCCAGGCCGGCCTTGACCGCGCCTATCAGCCGCTCGTCGCCCGACTGCATGAGGCCGCCGCCGAGGGCGACGGGGACCGGCTCTTGCGTCAGCTCGAGCCGTTCCAGGATGACGCGGATCATGGTCACGACCTCCTCGGCGAGGCGGTCGACGATCGCCGCGGCCGCAGCGTCGCGCTCGGCCTCGGCGAAGACGACCGGCGCGAGCTCGATCACGCGGCGGTGCTCGATCCGGCCCGCGTGGACCGCCTCCGCGAGCTGCATCGGCGTCTCGAGCCCGAAGTGCGCCGGGACCGCGCGCTCGAGTGTCGTCTTCTCGCCACGCCCGTCCTCGCTCCGGGCTGCCGCCATCGTCGCTGCGAGGCCGACGTCGTAGCCTCCGCCCCAGTCGCCGGTCGTCCAGCCGAGCGCCGGGAAGCGGGCCTGACGCCCGTCGGGGGCGACGCCGACACAGTTGATCCCGGCGCCGCAGACGACGGCGACGCCCCAGCCCTGCTCGGTGCCCGCGCGCAGGACCGCGAGGGTGTCGTTGCCGACCGTGAGCTTCCTGGCGAAGCCGCGCGCTGCCGCCGCCTGCTGCATCTCGTCCACCTCCGAGGGGAAGTCGACGCCCGCGAGCAGGAGCTGCCCGACGTCGGCGACCGGGCCGGTGCCGTTCTCGATCCCGGCGTCGGCGAGCGCTTCGGCCAGTAGGTTGTCGATCACCTGAAGTGCACCGTCGAGGCCGATGTGGTGCGGCGAGCTGACACCGCCGCGGACGAGGGCGAGCAGCTCGCCGTCGCCGCGCACGAGCGCGAGGTCGGTCTTGGAGTTGCCGCCGTCGATCGCCAGGACGAGCGGCGCGCTCAAGCGACGGCCTCCGGCGACTCGAACTGCGGCAGGTGCTCACGATCGGCGGCGAGCAGCTGCTCGGTCAGCTCCTCGACCGGCGGCACCTGCCCGACGAGCGGGTGCGCGAGCAATGCCTTGTAGACGAGCTCGCGGTCGCCCGTGATCGCGGCTGTCGCGGCCAGACGCTCGTACGCGGCGACGTGCTGGACGAGCCCGAGCAGCTCGGGGGCGAGCGGCGCCTGCTCGAGCGGTTCCGGACCGCTGGCGGTGATTCGGGCCGGCACTTCGATCGCGTCGTCGTCGGCAAGGCCGGCGATCGTGCCGTTGTTGCGCACGTCGACGACCTGGGCGTCGCCCGCGTCGCTCGCCAGCGAAGCGACGAGCTGTGTGGCGGCCTCGCTGTAGAACGCGCCGCCGCGTCGCTCGAGCAACTTCGGCTTGGTCGTGAGCGTTGGGTCGCGGTACAGCTCGAGCAGCTCGCGCTCGATCTCGGCCACCTCGGCCGCGCGGGGCTTGCCGACGAGCTGCGAGGCGAGCACTTCGTCGTGGAAGTAGAAGTAGCGGAGGTAGTACGACGGAATCACACCCAGCCGCTCGAGTAGCGAAGCGGGCAGGTCGACGGCGGCGGCGAGCTCGTCGCCGCGCTCGGCCAGCAGGTCGGGCAAAACGTCGGTTCCGTCAAGCCGAAGCGCGCGCACCCACGTCAGGTGGTTGAGGCCGACCTGGTCGACGAGGACCCGCTCGGGCTCGACATCCAACAGCTTGGCAGCGGAGCGCTGGATCCCGATCGCCACGTTGCAGAGCCCGACGGTGCGGTGGCCGGCATCGAGCAGGCTGC
Source organism: uncultured Actinomycetes bacterium (assembly GCA_963772975.1). Classification (GTDB taxonomy): domain Bacteria; phylum Actinomycetota; class Thermoleophilia; order Gaiellales; family Gaiellaceae; genus AC-32. The sequence continues at coordinate 24,862 of CAVYZH010000004.1, read as the reverse complement.
GAGTGACGATCCCGACCGGGTTCGTGAAGTCCACGATCCACGCGTCGTCAGCGGCGAGCTCGCGCACGCGGGACGCGATCCCGAGCACGACCGGAACGGTGCGCAGCGCCTTCGCCAGCCCGCCGGCGCCGGTCGTCTCCTGGCCGATGCACCCGCATGCGAGCGGGATCGTCTCGTCGGAGAGGCGCGCCTGCTGCCCGCCGACTCGTAACTGGATCAGCACGAAAGATGCGCCGTCGAGGGCACGGTCGAGGTCATCGGTGACCGAGAGCTCACCGTCGTACCCGGCGGCGTCGAGCATCCGGCCGGCGAGGCCGCCGACGACCTCGCGGCGCTCGGGGTCGATGTCGTGCAGTACGACGTCGCTCAGGTCGAGCCGCTCGCGCTCGCGCGCCAGCCCGGCGACCAGCTCCGGGGTGTAGGTCGACCCACCGCCGACGACGGCGAGCTTCACAGCTGGACTCCGGCTCTTCGCAGCGCAGCAACCTCCGGGTCGGCGAATCGTGTTAGGAACCCAGACGAGGCGACTCTCCCACTCCCGAACCGTGGAGTCAAGACCTAGGAATCGCCGGGAGCTTCGGTTAACGTCACTGACGAGATGGCCGCGACCCGCCGAGCTACGCCGCCGTTGCTCCGGGCCTTGAACGAGCGGACCGTGCTGGAAGCGATCCGCGAGGGCGCGCCGATCTCACGCGCCGAGATCTCGCGCCGCTCGGGCATCTCGAAGCCGACCGTGTCCCTGGCGCTCCAGTCCCTGCTTGCTGCCGGCCTCGTGCGTGAGGCCGAGCGCGGGCCGGACGGCCCCGGCTACGGGGCCGTCTACTTCGAAGCGGTGACCGAGGCCGCGCTCGTGGTCGGGCTCGACCTCGGTGCTCGCTTCGTACGCGGCGCGGTGTGCGACCTCGGCGGAGCCATCCGCGCGCGCCAGGACGTCGAGCTGGCCAGCGCCGACGCCAAGGGCGCGACGGACGCGATCGCGCGCCTGCGAGCGTCGCTGTTCGATGCGGCCGCGCTCGATCCCTCGCTCGTCGACAGCGTGATCGTGGGTGTGCCGGGCGTCGTCGCCGCCGATGGGACGCTGCAGGTGACCGAGAACGTGGCCGGTCTCGAGGGTCGACGCTTCGGCGACGAGATCCAGGCGGCACTGAACCTTCCCGTGACGCTCGAGAACGACATCAACCTCGCGGCACTCGGCGAGCAATGGCAGGGAGTCGCGCGCGGGGTCGCCGACTTCGTCTTCCTCTCCGTCGGCACGGGCATGGGTGCAGGCGTCGTCCTCGGCGGCGAGCTCCATCGCGGCCGCAACGGCGCCGCTGGCGAGATCGACTTCGCGCTCGCCGGGATCGGCGAGACAGTCGACCCGTCGGCCGCGGAGGTCTCGGAGCTCGCGCACGAGCTCGCCGGGCTGACGGCCGACCCGCGGGCGGTCTTCGCGTCCGCCCGCCGCGGAGACGCCGGCGCGCTCGCGGTCGTCGACGAGGTAGCTCGCCGGATCGCCTTGCACCTTGCGCCCATCGCCGCAGTCGCCGATGTCGAGCTGGTCGTCCTCGGTGGAGGCATCGGCGCCAATGGCGACCTGCTGCTCGACCCGATCGGGCAGCGGCTCGCGGAGTGGCTGCCGTTCCCGCCGCGAATCGCGGTCTCGACTCTCGGCGAGGCCGCCGTCCTGACCGGCGCGGTCGCCGTCGGGCTCCAGGCCGCGCTCGAGAACGTCTTCGCCAGACGGGCCGCCGCTCCGGCCTGAGCGCTCGTCACCGCTCTCGGTTGTCGGCCGGCTTCAGCGCATCTCTCGCGCGAGCTCGGCCGCGACCTCGCTCGCCCTCCAGTAGTGCGCTCCCAGGCCGGTCCGACCCACGCCGCGCCTGCGCCGCCGCCGCCGACGCAGAGGCACGTCCGCGAGCCGAGGGGCCGGATGCCCGATCTCGAGCCGGACGCGCTCGATCAGCATCGCTCGCCGCCTCACGGGACTCCGGGAACGCCAGGCCGGCACGCGAGCAGAGCGCGGCCGCCAGCGCGTAGACCTGCCTCACCGTTGGCTCGCCGTCCATGCAGACATGGCAGCAGAGAAAGCCAGCGCAGATGTGTGCCGGCTCTGTGCCGAAACTGCACCGAACTGTCCACGGCTAGGGTGACCGCGATGCCCAACCTCACCGCCCACCGAGACGATCTCCGGAACGTCGCCATCGTCGCGCACGTCGACCACGGCAAAACGACGCTCGTCGACGCGCTGCTCTGGCAGTCCGGCTCGTTCCGCGACAACCAGGACGTCGCCGAACGCGTGCTCGACTCACTCGACCTCGAACGCGAGAAGGGCATCACGATCCTGGCGAAGAACACGGCCGTCCAGATCGGCGAGACGAAGGTGAACATCGTCGATACCCCGGGCCACGCCGACTTCGGCGGCGAGGTCGAGCGCGGCCTGACGATGGTCGACGGCGTCCTGCTCCTCGTCGACGCGAGCGAGGGCCCGCTTCCGCAGACCCGCTTCGTCCTGCGCAAGGCGCTCGAGGCGCGCCTGCCGGTCGTGCTCGTCGTGAACAAGGTCGACCGGCCCGACGCCCGCCCCGAGGCGGTCGTGAACGAGGTCTACGAGCTCTTCCTCGACCTCGACGCCGACGAGTCGCAGATCGAGTTCCCGATCGTCTACGCGAATGCGCGCGCAGGGCAGGCCGGCCTCGCCCCCGACGAGCTCGCCGACGACCTCGGCCCCCTCCGCGAGACCCTGCTCGCGACCGTGCCGCCGCCCGCCTACGACCCCGACCACCCGCTGCAGGCGCTCGTCACGAACCTCGACGCCTCACCCTACGTCGGCCGGCTCGCGCTGCTGCGCGTGCAGCACGGAACGATCCGCAAGGGCGAACAGGTCGCGTGGTGCCGCGCCGACGGCTCGATCGAGCCCGCCCGCGTGACCGAGCTCTACGTGACCGAGGCGCTCGATCGCGTCCCCGCCGACGAGGCCGGTCCGGGCGAGATCGTCGCGCTCGCCGGCCTGCCCGAGGTGACGATCGGCGAGACGATCGCCGACCTCGACGACCCGCGACCGCTGCCGGTCAGCGTCGTCGACGAGCCGTCGCTGGCGATGACGCTCGGGATCAACACCTCGCCCCTGGCCGGCACCGAGGGCGACAAGGTGACCGCCAGCGCCCTGATCGCCCGGCTCGAGCAGGAGCTCGTCGGCAACGTCTCGCTCCGCGTGAAGCCCGACGAGCAAGCCGGAGGTCTGGGAGGTGCAAGGCCGCGGCGAGCTGCAGCTCGCGGTGCTCGTCGAGATCATGCGCCGCGAAGGCTTCGAGCTCACGGTCGGCAAGCCCGAGGTGCTCACGCGCGAAATCGACGGCAAGAAGCACGAGCCGGTCGAACGGGTCGCGATCGACGTGCCCGAGGAGTACATCGGCGTCGTCACGCAGCTGCTCTCGCTCCGCAAAGGACGCCTGCAGGAGATGGTCAACCACGGCACCGGCTGGGCGCGGATGGAGTACCTCGCGCCCGCGCGCGGGCTGATCGGTTTCCGCACCGAGTTCCTCACCGAGACGCGCGGGACGGGGATCATGCACCACGTCTTCGAGCGCTGGGAGCCGTGGCACGGCGAGCTGCGCACCCGCCCGACGGGCAGCCTCGTCGCCGACCGCCGCGGCCAGGCGACGGCGTTCGCGATCGCCGCCCTGCAGGAGCGCGGCTCGCTCTTCATCGCGCCGCGGGCCGACCTCTACGAGGGGATGATCGTCGGCGAGAACTCGCGTGAGAACGACCTCGACGTGAACGCGTCCAAGGAGAAGAAGCTGACCAACATGCGCTCGGCGACCGCCGACGAGCTGGTACGCCTGATCCCGCCGCGGCCGCTCTCGCTCGAACAGGCACTCGAGTTCATCCGCGAGGACGAGTGCGTCGAGGTGACGCCGAAGAGCATCCGCCTGCGCAAGGTCGAGCTCTCGGCGGGCAAACGGCAGACGCTCGCGTCGCGCAGCAAGCGCGCGCGCGACGCGGCGCCCGCCTAGCGTTCCTAACCCATCTCGGCCATCGCAGCCTTGCTGCGCGCGGCGATCTCCTCCATGGAGAGATCCTCAATGTGCGTCGCGACCGACCAGACCTGCCCGAACGGGTCGGCCAGCGTCCCGAAGCGATCGCCCCAGAACATGTCCTCGAGCGGCGACACCACTGTCGCGCCCGCCTCCTGCGCTTGCTCGAAGGTCGCGTCGGCGTCCTCCACGTACATGAAGACCGAGGCGGTCGGCCCGCCTCGCTCCGTCGGCGGTCGCACGTTCGACTGCGGGAACGGATCCGAGAGCATCAGCTTCGAGTCGCCGATCTGCAGCTCCGCGTGCGCGACCGACCCGTCCGGGCCGGGCATGCGCACGACTTCCTCCGCTCCGAACGCCTCCTTGTAGAACTCGATCGCGCGCGAGGCGTCTTCCACCGCCAGGTACGGCGTCAGGCTGTGGTAGCCCTCCGGAATCGGGTTGGCGGCCATCGTTCCCTCCTTCCGTAGCGGACGCGCTCGATTCTAGGTTCCCGTGGCCCCCGGGGCAGATGCGTCCCCGAATCGAAACCACGGCCGCCGGAGTTGACTTCGGCGAGCCCGGGTGCGCGGAATCCATGACATGAGCCGTCCCGCACAATCGGCCGCCGCGCTCGCAGCGGTAATGCGCAACCGAGAGCTCCGGTTGGTCGAGCTCGCGTGGGGCGCCTCGATCGTCTCCGAGTGGGCCCACTTCGTCGCGCTCGGTGTCTTCGCCTACAACGCCGGCGGGACAACAGCCGTCGGCATCGCCGGGCTTGCGCGGATGCTTCCGGCTGCCGTCGTCGCGCCGCTCGCCAGCAGCCTCGGCGATCGCTTCCCGCGCGAACGCATCCTCGTCGCGACGGCGCTCGTCGGCGCCGGCGCGCTGGCCGGCTCGGCGGCCGCCTTCTTCGCCGGTGGAAACCCGACGCTCGTCTACGCGCTCGCCGCCGTGATCGGGATCACCTCGACGCTCTTCCGCCCCGCGATGCAGGCGGTGCTGCCCTCGCTCGCCCGCACGCCACAAGAGCTGATCGCGGCCAACGGTGCGAGCTCGACGATCGAGAGCCTCGGCACGCTGGCTGGGCCGCTCCTCGCGGGTGTGCTCGTGGCAGTCACGAACCCGGGGGTCGTCTTCGCGGCAGCAGCGGGCACCCTGCTTGTCGGCGCTCTGCTACTCGCGCCGCTGCGCGTCGAGGGCGTGATCCAGCCGACCGCCGCGAGCGGGAGCGCCCGCGAGCACGTGCTCGACGGCGTTCGCGCCATCCGCGGGCCGGCACGGCTGATCCTCCTCCTGATGGCGGCGCAGGGCTTCGTGCGCGGCTGCCTGAACGTCCTGATCGTCGTCGTCGTCTTCCGCGTCCTCGACGCCGGCGACGGCGCGGTCGGCTACCTGACCGCCGGTCTCGGGCTCGGCGGCCTGGCCGGCGCGTTCGGAGCGATGACGCTCCGGGGGCGCAGTCTGGCCGTAGCGCTCGGCGTGGCGCTCGTCTTCTGGGGACTGCCGATCGCGCTGATCGCGCCGCGCCCCTCCCTCCCTGCCGCGATCCTGCTGCTCGCGGTCGTCGGCGCCGCGAACAGCGTCGAGGACGTCGCCGGCTTCACGCTCCTGCAGCGGATCGTCCCGGACGAGCTACTCAGCCGAGCGCTCGGGCTGGTGTGGGGCGCAGTGATGGGCGCGGTCGCGCTCGGATCGATCGCGGCCCCGGCAGTGGTCGCAGCGGTCGGGCCGCGTGCTGCCTTCGTCGTCGTCGGCGCGCTGCTGCCCGTGCTCACGCTGCTCTGCTGGAGCCGCCTCCGCGCGATCGACCGGGAAGTGCTCGCCCCGGCCGTCGAGCTCGACGTCGTCTCCGGCGTGCCGCTGTTCGAGCCGCTCTCGCTCGTGGCCAAAGAACACCTCGCCGGGAGGCTGACGCGACTCCACGTCGACCCGGGCGAAGTGGTGGTGCGTGCCGGCGACGCGGGCGACCGTTTCTACATCGTCGACAGCGGCGAGCTCGAGATCGTGAACGGCGCCCACGCGAGCGCCGGCCGTGGCGACTTCTTCGGCGAGATCGCCCTGCTGCGCGACGTACCGCGCACGGCGACGGTCCGCGCCGTCTCGCCCTCGGAGCTGTTTGCGCTCGACCGGGACGACTTCCTGGCGGCCCTCACCCACTCCGCCGTGCGCGCGGTCGGTGAGACGGTGGCGGACGAGCGGCTGGCCGTCACCGTTCCTCACTGAGCTCGGCTGCATAGAGCTCGTACGGCAGCCGGTCCAGCTCGCGCTGCCTCGGATCCGAGACGGTGAAGAACCGCTCGAGCCGCTTCTCCTCGAGCCACGGCAGCCGCTCGGCGACCCTTGCCACAGCCGCGCGGTCGCCACCCAGAGCGACGTACTCGATCCGCTCGCGGTATGGCTCGAGGACCCGGGCTGCGGTCTCGGCGGCCGCGTCGATCAGCGCGCGCTCCTGCTCCTCGCGCCGCCGCCGGAAGCGGTTCGCCGACGAGCCGCCCTTCTTGTGCCGGCCCTTGACGAAGCGCGTGCCGACCTTGGAGGCGACCAGCCGCTCGCCCTCGAAGACGCCGACCGCGTAGCCGCCTAGGCGCACCAGCAGCGCGGCGACGACGTGGTCCGCGAAGAGCGCCTCGAACAGCGGCCCGAGCTCTACCTCCTCGTACACGCGCGCGTGCGCGAGGCCGAACGGCGGCCGGACGGTGATCGTCTCGTCTGCAGTCTCGATCCTGGCAGCGCCGTCCGCGTAGGTCGTGCGGCCGGGCAGCTCGGCCAGCGGCTCGAGCCGCTTGCGCACGTTCTCGCGTCCGACGTAGCGGGCCATCCGCCCACACTAGAGCTCCTGCGTGCGTCAGCCGCAGCACACTAGGCTCCCCGCGTGGGTCAGGGCGACACCCGGCGCGGCCGGCTCTTCGTCGCGCTCGCCGCGATCGCCTGGTCGACGGCGGGGCTCTTCCAGCGCGAGCTGACCGTCAACCTCGGCACGCAGCTCGCCGGCCGCGCGCTGTTCGCGATGCTCGGGATCGGCGTCTTCATCGCGGCGACCGAGCGCGGGCGCTCGCTCATTGCTTTCCGGGCGATCGGCCGGCCCGGCCTCGCCATCGCTGCGCTGATGGCGGTCTCGTCGGGGTCGTTCATCGCCGCGCTGAACTACACCTCGGTCGCGAACGTGCTCTTCCTGCAGGGGCTCGCCCCGGTCCTCGCGGCCGTCCTGGGAATGGCGATCGGCGAGCGGGTGGAGCGGCGCACCTGGATCGCGATGGCGGTCGCGGTCACCGGCGTCGCGGTGATGGTCGGCGGCCCGAGCCGTCCGAGCGCCCTCGGCTTTGGGCTCTCACTGCTGATGTCGGTCTCGTTCGCCGGCACGATCGTGATCACCCGCCACCAGCGCCAGGTCTCGATGGCGCCGGCGACGTGGCTCTCGCAGGCGCTCGTCTTCGTGTTCGCGGCGCCCTTCGCGTCGGCCTCGGAGGTCGGCTGCGAAAGACCTGGCGCTGCTGGCCGGCCTCGGCGTGACCCAGATCGGCCTCGGCCTGATCTTCCTGACGATCGGCGCGCGCCTGATCCCGGCCGCCGAGGTGGCGCTGATCACCCTGCTCGAGATCGTGCTCGGCCCGCTGTGGGTCTGGATCGCGCTGGGCGAACAGCCGAGCGCGACGACGCTCGTGGGCGGCGGAATCGTCCTGGCCGCGGTCGTGATCCAGACTGTCGGCGCCCCGGACGAGCCGCCAGTGCCGCCGCCGTAGGCTCTTGAGCCGACGCGCGCGCGAGCCGATACGCCAACATGACCTTGCGGCTTTGGGAGCTCGGCGCCGCTGTGGTGCTAATCGCGTTGACACTCCTCCTTGTGGTCGCCGGCCGGTTCCTCGAAGCAACGGCACTAGCGACGCTCGTCGCCTTCGCCATTGCCAACCGCGCGGGAATCGTGGAGATGTCGACGCCCGGCGGATGGGCGAAGAAGCGTTCAAGCCTTCTCCTAGTCGAAGTGGTCGCGCTGTTCGGCATGTACGCGTTGGCGGCTGCGCTACTTGTCACCGCGATGCTTGAGCATTGGAGCGAAGACACGCGCGGAGCCGTGGCCACATATGCGCTTCTGGGATTCCTCTTCCTGCTTAACCGCGAGTTCAACACGCGAAGCGAGGAAGCCATCGACTACCTGCGCGGCAGCCGCGCTGAAGAGCGCGTCGGCGCTCAGTTGGAACTATTGAAAGCTGACGGCTGGTCGGTTGCTCACGATCTCCCGAGAGACGGGCGGGGCAACATCGACCACCTCGCCTGGGGCGAGCGCGGCGCATATGCGATCGAGACCAAGAGCGGGAGGTTCCATCGCAGTCAGGTCGGCAGGATCAAGGCCAGTGCAGCCTGGGCGAAAAGGACCTACGGCGCACGCTGGGTTCAGCCGGTGATCTGTGTCTGCACCGATCAACCGACGAGCCCGCGCGAACAAGACGGCGTGTGGGTGCTAGGCCCAGACCAGATAGTGGAATGGCTTCGCTCGCAGCCGCGGACCGGCAGCGGTCTGCGCGCCTTTCCTAAGTAACCCGCACCGGGGCACGGCCGACAGCTAGCCGGTGAAGGTGCTGCCGCGCTTCTTCGCGCGCTTCTCGGCGCGCTTCTCTTTGAGCGACTTCTGCGCGACCTTCTTGTCGAGCTTCTTGGGCTTCTCTTGTCCCTTCATGGGGCCAGCCTACGCCAAGAGCCCGACGGCAAAAAGAAAGGGCGGCCCGTCGGCCGCCCTGTGCTTTGCGCTTCCCGTCCGTCTCTGCGGCCCAGGCGGCCGGTCAAGCGCAGTCGCATATTGGGTCGAGCCGGCGGCTGTGTCCTCCCCTTGAAGGGGGTTATCTCCGGACAACAAGAAGCGAGGCCGCCGCCCGGCCCCGCTTCCAGTTCCCTCCGTAGAGGAGAGCCGCAGGTAAGTCGCAAGGCCTCGCCGCATTGAGGCCCGTCGTGTCTTCCGAGGTCGCACCCGCCGCATGGGGCGCGCTCGGTTGATGGCCTCACTATCGGCGAGGGCGGGCTGGTTGATCCATCACCCTTCTACGGTTGACTGCCCCGGTTCACTCTCTGGCCCGGCAGCAACACGTCGGGTCCGCGGCCTTCATTCTTCCTACAATCCGATGCGACCACCAGAACCATTGGGGTTATAGGAGTCGACCAAACCCGGACGCGACGAATGTGAAGGTTCCCATTTACAACCATCAGTTGTGCCTGATCGACCGCGAGGTGTGGCCATTTGCCGTGCGGTCGATGAGCGATGCAAGAACGAGTACCACCCTGAGTGTCTGCACTGCGGCGTTATCGATCAGTGCGAGGGCTTCTTCTTCTCTGCGCGGCACCGAATGATTGACCACATCTCGGCCGTCCAAGCAGATGAGCCTCAGCACGCCCTTCTTGCTCTGGCATCGACCTCCGCCTGACCTGAGATGCCAAGGCTGGCAAATGCAGAGGCTGTCTACGAGGCAGCAGAGCGCTGGGTCGACGTAGCCCTTCGCACCGACGATTCGCTCTTCACTTCTGGAGTCGCCATCTGGTCGGCACCGGTGATCGATGACCTCTACCGCCGCTTTGTCGAGCAGCCTGACGAAAGCAAGAGACACTTTGAGGAGAAGTTCCGCGACCAACTTGCTGGCGCGCCCGCGAGGACGATGCAGCTGGCGGCCGAGCTTCTTTATGTGCACCTCCTCGCAGCCGCCGACATCAGCGGTGGGCACAAACGAACACTCATCGACACTGTTCTTAGCTGGTCTCCCGATCGAGTCCAGATCCCAGCTGGCTTGGCAGCCGCACTCGATCACGGGATCGCCTCAGCGGGAGTCGCGTTCAAGACCTACCGTCCCTTCCAGCTCTTCTACTTGCTCGAGTTCATCAAGGCGTGGAAGGCGCTGGACGCGACCGATCGCGAGGCGCTCCTCTCGGATCCGTGGGCGTTCAAGCGTTTTTCCTTCGACCTGCCGGCGCGAGCCGCACAAAGCCAACGCGCGGCGCTGCTCAACCTTGTACATCCGGAGGCCTTCGAGCCGATCACCTCAGAAGGAACGAAGAAGAGCATCGCCGGGGCGTTTGCCGAGTACGTGCAGACGGATTCGCCAGACGTCGATCGTCAACTCGCAGAGATACGGGCGGCTCTGAACGAGGAGTACGGCCGCATCTTCATGTTCTGGGACGATGACGTGCGACCGCGTTGGGACGCCGTACCCACCAACGGCGAAGCTTCGACAGGAAGTCGCGCTTGGCTGTTTCAGGGAAATCCGGACTACTTCGAGCTCGATACAGCCCTTGCATCGCTCGACTCAATCGAGTGGACGGTTAAGCGTTACCCCAGCACAGAGGTGCATTCTGGTGACCGGGCTTACATCTGGCGGTCTGGCTCGCAGACCGGCGGCATCGTGGCCGTTGGCTCTGTGGTCACCGAGCCATACGACGCGGCGCCAGATCCGGCGGAGGCGCGCTATTGGAAGAGCCAACAATTCGCGGGAGTCCAGCCGCGGGTGAGGATCGCCCTCGACCGTGTGCTCGATCAGCCGCTTCTGCGCTCCGTCCTCCGTACCGATCCCGTCCTCAAGGACCTTCACGTCATCCGTGCCCCTCGCGGAACGGTGTATCCAATTCCACCGAACCAAGAGTCGCGTCTCCGCGAGTTACTCGGTAAAGGAGACACTCGGGGACCGGTCGGTTACTTCGTGCTTCAGCAGCACACCGATGGCGGCTATGAGTGGGATGAAGAAGCGCGTGTCTACCACTTCACGCCCAAGGCATCGGGGTCTTGGAAACAACTTTCCCAGAGTGCTGGCTCTCGCTTCGTCTACTACCGTCCTGGATCAGGAGGTGGCGAAACCGCAAAGTCGTACTTCGGTCATGGCCGGATAGCGGAGGTTCAGGAAGAGAACGAGAACGGCGAGCGACACTTCCGGGCACTGCTCGAGGACTACGAACCCTTCCCACGACCCGTTCCGTCCTCCGAGTACGACCCACGCCCCAACGCTCAGATGTCTATCGTCGAGATCACTCGCGACCAGTTCGATGAGCTACTGCGGCGTGCGTCGGTGAAAGCAACATTCCCATTCACAGTCGAATCGATCGTGCGGGCTGCGACCCGGGAACCCCGTAGGCTCCTCATCGAGGAAGCCACCTACGCCGGCACCTTCGCCGCTCTTGAGAGCGGGAAGCACATCGTTTTCACCGGTCCCCCGGGTACTGCAAAGACCACGCTCGCCGAAGCCGTGGCTGAGGCTGCGACGGAGGCGGGCCTCTGCTCTGGCCACGTGCTCACGACGGCGACCGCCGATTGGACCACCTACGAGACGATTGGCGGTCTAAAGCCAACCCGCGAGGGGCTTCTTACGTTTGCTCCTGGCCACTTCCTTGAGGCGATTGAACGAAACCAATGGCTTGTGATCGACGAGCTCAATCGCTCGAACTTTGACCGCGCCTTCGGTCAGCTCTTCACAGTGCTATCCGGGCAGGCCGTCCAACTCCCCTACCAGCGCGAGGGAAACGCTGGACGTCTCGTCCTTGCGCCGCAGGGAGCATCAGTGCCTGACGGAGCCGACGTCATTCGGATCCCAGAGAGCTGGCGCGTGATCGCGACCATGAACGTCTTCGACAAGTCGCTGCTATTCGAAATGTCCTTTGCGCTCATGCGTCGCTTCGCCTTCATCGAGGTTCCCGCTCCGCCAGATCCAGACTTCGAGGCACTTGTTCGTCGAAGCGCCGGCTCCGATACTGCGGCTGCCGAGCTGGCGATGCGCTTCTACCCGCTTCGCAAGTTCAAAGACCTTGGACCGGCCCTCTACATGGACATGACGCGATTCCTCGTTGTCCGTCGTGCGCAGGAGCCATCTGACGATCAACAGCTCGCCTTCGAGGCCTTCTACAGCTACCTGCTGCCGCAGTTCGAGGGGATCGATCAAGCAACGGGCGAAAACCTCTGGACCGCTCTAAAGCCCCTGGTAGGCGCATCAAACGTGGATCGACTTCGCAAGACACTCAATGCGGTGCTCGGGCTCGAGATCAGCGCTACCGGTTCTTTGCAGGACGAGGAAGAGGAGCTTGAGGTCGTCCCCGATGACGCGCAGGTCGTTCAGGAGTAGATGTGCGCACGCTGCCTTGGCGGCGAGATGAGCTCATCGAACGGATCCGCGCCGATATTTGGCGCTACCTGACGCAGGCATCAACGTCGGAGGATCAGCTCCTCGAGGCCGCCGCGCTCCTACAGATGCCTGCGAGCGATCTACGAGCAATCGGGGGGCTCCAGTTTCTGACCAGCAAGGAGTTACGACAGCTACTCGAAGCGATGCCCTTCCTCTTGCGCCGGCTCGCTACGACGACCTTGCATGAGGAGGAGTGGAGTCTTGACCGGATCCGAGGGTCAATTCAGTGGGCGCGGACGATCGGGCTTCGAAACGCAACCGGCTTGCCTCACCTTTACGTAACTGCGCCCTCGCGCCGTGCCTACCAGACGCCTGAGAACGAGCTACTCGTCTTTCTTCTGGACGAGGCCGTTCGCCTCGGGCGCCTGAGCGGGTGGCATCGATCAACCAGTGAAGTTGCAGGTCGCGTCGTTAGTGCCCATGTCGGACAGGCAGAACGGTGGCGGAAGAGCCGGATGCTCGCGGAGGTCGATCGCAGGCCAATAACACCAAAGCTCGTTTCACGTGTTCGGGCCGGCCGCTTTCGGCGTCGCTACCAGGTTGTGCTCAACGCCTTTGATCGGTACCACGAACTGATCGGGGTTCTAGATCGGACAGCCATTCAGGACGCCGTTGCGAAGCACGGCCTTGTGACACGCGACGATCCGACCCTCTTTGAGCTCGTTTGTACGTTCGCAATTCTGGACGCGCTGAAGCAGATTGGTTGGAAGCTCGATCGCCTCCGACTGTTTCAGGGCTCTCTCCGCATCGCCGGGAAGCGCGAGTCGGACACACTAGAGGTGACGTATCAGGCAACGCCTCAAAGACTCAGTGCCGGCTCTCTTTACCGCGACGTACAGCGAAGTCATGCAGTCGAGCCAGGTGGCCTCATACCGGACCTCGTCCTTCGCCGGATGCGCAACGGGACTCCTGATCGGTGGCTTCTCGTTGAAGTCAAGGGAGGCCATCGAAGCGTGAAGAGGTCGGCGCGTGCGGCTGCTTACGATCTTCTCGCGTACCGGATGGCGTTCTCGCCCGTGCTCAACACGAACGACGGTCCGTATGGCTTGGGCATCGCATGGGGTGCCGAGCTGTGCGCGGCATCCGAGAGCGACATGCGGCTTTGCACGCCGGACATGCTTAAGCCGGCACTCGAAGCCATCTTTGGTTAGTCGTAGTTCCTCCTTCAGTCCGGCGCTGAGTTAACGCTCGCCGTTGCCATGAGCTGGAGGCGCTTCTGGAGACGATCTTGCCGCCAACCTGAGTGGAGATAGCGCAGCACCGAGCCTGTTATGGCAAATCGTGATACGGAACTGGAACATTCCTGTGCCAATACCGTCGCAAGCGCCTGTCCGCGGGTCACGAGAACCGTACGTTCCAGAGCATGGACTTTGCCGTGTTGAAGCAATTCGCTTTGGTCGAAGGTCTTCCGCCGGCGGACGAAAGTTTGGCGGCGGCTGCGGCGAGCATCTCGATCGGCCGCCAGCCGGTCCTACTTGGGTCGGGCAGAGAGAACCTACTCCGCCTCGCTCGGGCCTTCACTGCCGCGCTCACTGCATCCTTCTCGCACAAAAGCAAGGCTAACAAGACGACAAGATGAAAATCCCGCAGGGCAAACATCTCTGAAATCAACTTCAATTGCGCGATCTTTTGCCTGGGCGCAAACGGGTTGCCCGATTCAATGATCGAGGCGGGCAAGCTGCCCTGTCAGGAACTCGAAATCGCCGTCGGTGGCCCCGGCTGCGGTGAGGTGCGTGCGAAGGCTGTGATAGAGGCCTGGGCCGTTCGCGGCATCGAGAAGTGGCGCCGCTTCAAATTCCTCACAGAGCACATCGAGTAATCGCGATTGATGGTCGTTGAGATCCTCGGTGTCGAGCGTGATCATCGCGCCCTACTCGGTCGAGAAGGACGACCCGCATCCGCAGGTCGACTTGGCGTTGGGGTTCTTGATCGTGAACCCGCCGCCCGTTACCGTGTCGACGAAGTCGACCTCGGCGTTCTTCAGATACTGGATGCTGATCGGGTCCACGAACAACTTCACGCCGTGGGACTCGAAGACCTGATCGGCCGCGCCCTGGCCGTTCTCTTCGATCATCATCCCGTACTGGAATCCCGAGCAGCCGCCGCCCTGCACGAACACCCGCAAGCCGCCGCCTGCCTTCTGTTCTTCGACCAGCAGTTCGTTGATTTTCGACGCCGCCGTTTCGGATACGTTAATCATGATTCCGTTCCCTTGGACGGCTGCGGCCCGGAGCCGAGCACATACGTCTTCTGCAGCTTCGCTTCGATCGCGGCGCGCCCGGCCGCCGGCGCTGTCGCAAGCTGCGCGCGCAGCTTGTTGCGCTTCTCTTTGCGGTGCCGGCGTCGATGGGTTTCCGTGGGGTGCAGACTTCCACTCATGATGATGCTCCTTCTGAACGATATTGTGACCGTGGTCGGTTAGTGCGAAGCCGACGGACTGCGGACGAACACGCCCCGCAGGCGCTGCTCGAGAAAGCCCGCTTCAACGAGGTTCTGCAGCAATGCGCCGCACACCTGCCTGTCGAGGCCTGCCATCTGCGCGGCGTCAGCGGTGGTCAGTCTGGCGCCGGGGTCCACGAACAGATTCCGGACACGTGCGAGCGCTTCTTTGACACGTCGCGTCTGGAGTGGCTTCGTCATAGGCGGATTGCTTCGTCGCACCCGCTTCCGGACGATGAACGCTGATGCGAGACTGGCCTAGCGCAGGCAAGAATCAGGCAGCAGAGGCAGGAATGCCGTGACGCGACTGTACTCTATTCGCCGCGGGATAGCCACGACAGCGGATTATTCGAGCGTGAAGGAGACGTACGTCAGCTTCCCGTCGCGTTGAATCTGCAGGGTGACTGGCGATCCGGGCATCAGCGCACCCACGGCGTCCCTGAGAGCCTGCAGCGTCAGCATCTGCCGGTTGTTCAGGCTGCGAATGATGTCCTTGGGCTGCAGCGGCACATCGCTCGCGGACCCCGCCGAGCGAGCGACGACGATGATGCCGAACGCGTCCCTGAGCCCTGTCGCGACGGCGGCGACCCGCTGATCGATTTCAATGCCCAGGATCCCGAGCCGGGGCACCAGGCCCTTCTCGGGATCGGCCGCCGCGGACACATCCTCCAGGCCGCTCCGTACCTCGACGGGAGCGATGCTCAGGCTCTGCTGTGTCGCTCCCCTGAGCACGACCAGCTGCACGTTGTCGGTGGAGTCCCTGAGCCGGAAGTTGTAGGTGATGGTCGGCAGATTGTCGGCCGGCTGGCCATCGACCGACACGAGGATGTCGCCGATCTTCACGCCGGCCTTCTCCGCCGGGCCGCCGGGCCAGACGTCGGACACGATGACGCCGTAATTTCTCACGAGGCCGAGCGCCGCCGCCATTCCCGTCGTGATGGTCTGCATGCTGATGCCGACCTCCTGGCGCCGCAGCTGACCGTACTGCTTGAGCTGGCGGAACACGGTTCTGACCGTCGCGCTCGGAATCGCGAACCCCAGGCCTTCGTTACCTCCGGACTGCGACACGATGAACGTGTTGATGCCGACCACTTCCCCGCGGATGTTGACCAGCGGGCCACCGGAATTTCCCGGGTTGATGGGCGCGTCCGTCTGGATGTAAATCTGCGGCGAATCGGGATCGACCTGCCTCGCCACCGCGGACACCAGCCCGTGCGTCAGGCTATTGCGCAGGCCGATCGGGCTTCCGAACGCGAAGACCGTTTCGCCCTGCCGGACCTGCGAGTAGGTCGCCAGGGGCAGTGGCGCGAGCTTCTGACCATCGATCTTCAGCAGCGCCAGATCCAGTTCGGCGGCCATGCCGACGATGCGTGCGCTCACGAGGTACGTTCTGCCCGACAGCGCCGTCGCCAGCGTGCCGTCCGCGTTGTCGGCCGGGAGGACGACCTCTACCCTCGTCGCACCGTTCACCACGTGCGCGTTGGTCATGATGTAGCCGTCCGGGTCGATCACGAATCCGGAACCAACCGACCGCTGCCGTCCGACGACGACGCTGGCATCGCCTCGCCCGCCTTCCTGCGCACCGTAGCTGCTCACCTGGATCTGCACCACGCTGGGCCAGACTTTCCTGGTGAGCGCGTCCACGGCCTCGTTCATGCGGACCAGCGGGTCCTGGCTTACGGGGGCCGGCGGCCGGAGGAGCTGAAGCCGATCGTTGACCCGCGCGGGCGGGAACGGCGGATACAACGAGCAGGCACGAAAGGGACACGAGAAGCGGGCAACGCATCATTACTGCTCCTTGCTGGTCGGTACGAAACGTCATCATACCGTTCATGCCGGAACCGGCGTCGGCTGACCGCGGAGAGTTGCGGGCGACGGACGGCCCGGCACTCGTTGGGAATTCGATGATCTCGAAATATTGATTCTAAAGGACTTGGCCTTTTTGTTACTCGCAGGCCCGCACGATCCGTCAAGCGCCGGGGTCCAGGAACGAAAGTGGAACGAGCCGATGGCACCTCGCCAACGTCCAAAGGCGAGATAGGGTGATCAGAGCAAGAGAGAGGGATGGCGCGATGGCCAGGACGTTTGCTCGTCGTGTCGGTCTGTCATGCCTGGCGCTGACGACACTCGCGACTGCCTATCCTCGGGCGCAGGCGCTGAGGACCGTCACCGCAAGCATCCAAGGTCAGCCGGTAACAGCCCTTTCAATTTGTGGCGCCGGGGTCCCACTGCCTGGCGCTTTACCTCCGCCAACGTCCGGACCCGTCGTCTACTTGATCTCTCCCTGCTTTGAACGTCAGGGCGGCCGACCGCGCCTCCAGCCTGAGACGTATCTCCGTGAGATCCACTTGAAGCCAAGCCGTCCGTCGCAAGGGCTCTGGACGCCCTACGACTCCGCCGCTGAACAAGTGGTCCTCGAGGACTTTCAGCGGTTGTGGAATAACTTCCCTCTCGCCGACCTGTCGATTGAGATTCGCGACTTCCAGTTTTCGAATGGCGTCATTGGCAAGCTCGTGACCTATAACATCACCGAGCGCAACTAGATCCCTCTATGTGTTCCTTCGAAACGCTCGCGAGGAGCGTGCCGCGATCACCTCGCGCGTCAGCGCCCGGGCGGAAAGCGCCTTGAACCTGGGATCTCGCTTCCTCGACATGATCTCCGCAGCCGTTATTCCCTGCTTGTCAGGCAGGTCGAATCGAGCCCTGAACCGCGCCAGCAGCGCGAAGTGTTCGTAGTCCGAGTTCTTCTTCAGCATCAGGTGCGCAGCCGTCATGCCACGATCGTTCTGCGCGTTCACGTCAGCACCGCATTCGAGCATGGCTTCAGCTGCCTCGAAGTGACTCCAGCCGACGGCACCGAGCAACGGGGTTTCGCCATGGCCGGAAGACTCCTCGACATCTGCTCCGTATCGCACGAGCAGACGGATTGCCGCGGTGTCGCGATTGTAGGCGGCAGCATACAGCGAGTAGTGCGGGCTCGCGCCTAGCTTGAGCAAGTGCTCAGCGAGTCTCAAGTTGCGTCCGAATGCGACGCAGAACCACACGGGCGTCGCCCGCCAGCGCCCTTCCGTGAAGGCATGGTCGTTCAGATCGATACCGCGAGCGAGCAATACATCGGCGGTGCGAATGCTCGGCATGGCATCGCGGCCCTCGAGTGCGGTCGCGCAGCAGATGTGCAGCCAATTCCTGCCCCGCTCGTCGCGATGCGCGACCAGCGACGGGCGTTCCCGGAGGCTCGCAGCGACGCCTTTCCAATCGAAGGCTCGCACGAGTGGCAGCAGTGACGTTTTCGACACCATACGAGGCCAATGGGATTATGCACCGGGTAACCGTCCCCGCTTTCTCTTGCGCATCCGCACTCGTGCTGTGCTGAAATTGGCCGGTAAGAGCGCCCATGACGCACGACAACAACGCGCACAAGGAACTGCGGCGAATCGAAGCCTTCAGCGATGGGGTCTTTGCCATCGCCTGCACCTTGCTGGTACTGGAAATCGCGGTGCCGCATCTCGACGATGTCACGAGGCCGGCGGCGCTCTGGCCGGCGCTGAAGCGACTGTGGCCATCGTTTCTCGCGTATCTCCTCAGCTTTGGATCGATCCTGGTCGCGTGGGCGGGGCACCACAGGGCACTGAGCGCGCTCGTCAGATCCTCGAAGGCCTTCCTTTACGCCAACGGCCTCCTGCTGCTCTCGATCACGTTCATGCCGTTTCCCACTGCGGTGCTGGCCGAGTACATCGACACCCCGCAGAGAAACATCGCCGTCATGTCTTACAGCGCGGCCTGGCTGGTCACGAATCTGAGCCACGGTGTGTGGTGGTTTTCGATGTTCCGCCCCGTGCGGTTGCTCTCCCCTTCTGTCGACCGCGCGCTCGTCAGGCGGGCAACGATCCAGATGCTGTGTGGATCGGCGCTTTACGCCGGCACGACGATCGCCGCGTACTGGTTTCCTGTCATCGCGTTCCTGGTCATTTTTGCCTCGCAGGCCATCTGGATCATCCTATCGGTCACCGACGATCAGTAGGGGTCGAGCCCGACCGATGTCGCGAACGGGATTCGAACCCACGGAACCCTTCCTCTTTGGTGACGTCATGTCGACGTAAACTAGACGGCCGATTTCAGTGATGTCAACGAGGCCCGTGCCGTGCGTCGTGAGCGTGGCGGAACATACCGGCTGGGCGCACCTGGTCTGCGTGGCCGCGCATGGCAACCTGCCGGCAGTCGTTGCCCGCCGGCGCGTCGTGCTCATCGAGGCAGATCTGCCGACCATGCCGTACGAACATGACACGCGAGCTCTGAGGGAAGACGAGGCCGACGCGATCATCGCGCGGGTGCGACGATCAATCGCTGCCACGACATTGGAGGCCTTGCGGCGAATCGTGAGCGAACTGGCACCGGCGCATACCGCTGTCGCTCTCGCGATCCGGAAGCCGCCGTTCGACCACCTTCCGGCAACAGTCGCCACCGTGCGGACATCCCATCGTCTACTCTGTGCCGCGGATGGGATGTTGTATCAACTGGCCATCTGCCGAGCGGCTCGGCAGCTGAAGCTGGACGTACAAATGTGCCGCCGTGGCGAGGAAACGGCGCGGGCCGCGCAGCAGCTCAGTGTGACACCGGGCGAGGTCGCCGAGTTCGTCGCTCGTTCCGGCCGCCCGGCCGGCCCGCCGTGGACGCAGGAGCACCAGCGAGCATACGCAGCCGGCATCGCGGCGCTGGCGGCGCACGCGCGGAGCCGTCTCGGGATCCCGAGTCTGTCCTAGCAAGGCGCAGCGAAGTTTGCCGAAGCGGAGCGAAGTTTGGCGGAGAGAGAGGGATTCGAACCCCCGGTGGAGTTTCCCCCACAGCGATTTTCAAGACCGCCGCCTTAAACCGCTCGGCCATCTCTCCGCAGGCGGTAGGTGTTTAGAACTATAGCGTTTTCGCGCTGCCACGCGGAGTGGGCGGGCATGGACCGCCCTGCGAGCTTGCCATCACGCGGGCGGTATCGCACCCATGAGAATGCCGACCGCCTTCCTGAGCGCCAGGTTGCCTGGTATCACGCCCTTGTAGTGTCCAAGCCGGACGATCGTGAGCTGATGGGACGGAATCATCAAGACGGTCTGGCCGCCAACGCCGGTCATATAGAACGCCTCTTTCGGGGCTGGAAATGTGTTGTCGCCATTCAGCCAGAACAGACCGCCATAGATCGGTCGACCGTCCGCCTTCCACGCCGGTGCCAGCGTGCTGACGAACTTCGCATAGCCCTCCGGCAAGATCCGCTCCCCGTTCCACATGCCGTCCTGCAGGTACAGGTTCCCGAGGCGCGCCCAGTCGCGGGCCGAGCCTTGTTCGTAACCGTGCGTGAGGAAGTTTCCGTAGGGATCCGTGTCCAGCACCATGGTTCGGATCCCGATCTTGTCGAACAGCGCGCGCTGCGGGAAGGAGTGATAGTCCTCGTGGCGTTTCTCGACCGCGAGGCGAATCATATAGTTGGTGAGGACCGGGTCGGTGTTTCGATAGCGACCGACGGTGTTCGGCGGCCATTGCTGCGGACGCGTCGCCGCATACTTGAAGGCGTCCACGCTCCCGTGTACAAGTAGAAATGATCGGGATACGGACCCTTTTCGTCGTAGTCCGGATCCTGAGGCGCGATGCTGCGGAGCCCGCTCGACATATGGAGGATGTCAACGATGCGGATGTGTGCGCGCGGGTCGCCGGGAGTCTGCCATTCGGGAATAGGCGCGGGCTGCTCTAGGGTGTAAGCGCCCTGCTTGATGAGAATCCCCATCAGCGTACCGCTCAGGCTCTTCCCCATCGACCAACTCTCGAGTGGTGTGGTTGGCGTGATGTGCTCGCCGTACCGCTCCCCAATGATGCGGCCCTTGTAGGTGACGACGAAGGCGGCGGTCATTCCGGCAGGATCGAAGGCCGCGTCCATCGCCTCCAGCACCTTGCCCATGTCGACGCCTGCGGGCGGTCCGCCCGCAGGCAGCAAATCGCCCATCGGCCAGAGTTGCGTCTTCGGATCCGGCAGTGCGCTTTTCACGATCGAGGGCTTGAAAAACACGCCCGTCTTCCCGATCGGCAGCGTGATGCACCCCTGGCTGCCCATTTTCTTCGCAAGTCTCGTCTTCCCGTTGGGCATCGTGACTTCGACAGTGCGCTTCTCGTAGTCGATCTTCGGCGTGCCAAGCTTGACGCGTTCCTCGAGCGGCGCCGTGAAGTAGCCGACATTCGCTGCGGCGAACGCGGGATCCAGCCCCGTGACGAAGACCGCGGAGCACATGATCTTCGCGTAGCCGGAGGCATAGTGCTCGAGCCGGTCTCCCGGCGGCGGCACGTACGGCGTGTTCAGCTCCAAGGACTTCGCGCGTGCAATGAGCGCTTGTCGAGCGTCCGGCGTCTGCGCAATGAGAGTCGCTATTGACAGCCCAATACTGGCCAGCACTGTCCAGGTCTTCGTCATTCGCCTCCCAAGTCGTGTTTCGAGGGTAGTGTTGCTATCGATGTGGAGTATATGGGTTCGGGACACCACGGGACGGTCAGGACGCCACGGACGCGATTCGATCGTCGAGCCCTATCTGACGTCACGCGCGGACTTTATGTGGAAATTCGCGAACTCGGCAGAACGGTCGATCCGTTTTTCAAGTCCATCACGGCACACTGGTGTGAAAGACCTCCGCCCTTGGGGGCTCCAGATTTGCTTCATCCCTCCGACGGACTGTGCTCTTCCCTAGGTGGTCCATGCTCGGGGCAGGAATCGACGGTGCCCGTCAAATTCGCGCCACACAGGTGCTGCGTCTTGCGGCTGAGCATCTGTAATGGCCCGGGTTATGCACGTGTGTCGCCGGGTTGCTTAGTGACCAGCCGGCCGTGCTGAGGGGGCAACACGCGGTACGCGACGAAGTTTGAGAAACTGGGAGATGTCGTGATGAAAACTACCTGGGCCATCGTTACGATTGCGATCAGTTGCGCGGCGCGTCACCCGGTCGCGATGAGCATCGACATGCCGCTCCTGCGGCACGCACCGAGCTTTGCCCGCGCGCCGCTCGCCAGCCAGGACACCGGCATTGCGTGGAATGGCCGATGGGAAGGCACCACGGTGTCTGGACTCCAACTCGTGCTCCAACTTCAACTCCAAGGACAGCGCATAACAGGTCGACTCATGGTCGGCAAGCAATCGGCGAACATCGTGTATGGGAAAGTCGTTGGCGAGGCGTTCGCGCTCACCACAGGGCCAATCGACGGCCATAGCGTCGACGCCACTGGTCGGCACGTCAGTGGCACGATCGAGCTGACCATCGAAGGCGTAAAACAACCGCTGACATTAACGCGTGTGCCGTAAGCGTCGCCGCGCTGCCTGGTTGGTGGCGATGTTACGCTCCAGAGGGTCGTGAACTCGCGTACCAGCAGAGCTTCCAGGTGTAGTGCGTTCGGCGAGGTGCGGCACCGTGACGCGAGGAGTCCTGAGGCCGTGCTGAGGTCGAGATCCACCACGAGGAGGCCAGCTCCGGGGCGCCGCGTTGGTGTAGGATGTCATCAGGTCGTCCAACCGGAGCAATCGCATGAATGTCCGCCACCTCGTGCCGTCCGTGAGCCGCCGGCTCCTGTCCATGGGATCCCTCATGTTGGCGGCCGGCCTGCAGCAGCCGGTTCACGCGTCAGGCGTAGACCTCTCGAAGTTCAGGCGCATCGAGCCGCAGTACATCGCGGCGCTGGGAGACCCCGGGGCCACCTCCGGCAACGGCGCGCAATCATGGGGCCTCTGGAGCCAGGACCCGGGCCCGCGCGGTTGCAAGCTGGACCGCTACGATCAATTGAAGGCGGCCGGCGGCGTGGCGCCGGCACAGTGGAAATTCGACGCTGCGGACTGGTGGCTGGAGGAACACGGCTTGATCATGGAGAAGCCGACCTTTCCGCTGCCTCCTGGGAAATACCTCGTCACGGGCGACCGCAAGGTGACGACCGTGCTGACAATTCAGCCCAAGGACAAGGACGGCAATCAGCGGTGGGAACTCGCCGACGGCGCGACCCTCTACGATGTCACCCATCTCGGATGCCGCTCCGCACGCTACACGCCGGCGACGGCTAACAACTCGTGCTCGCCCGCGAACGTTCCGACCACGGGTTTTCCGGTGAATCCAGGGGCGGCCATGCCCGTCGTGAACGGCTGCCGCAAGCAGGACTACGCGGTTCTCATCGTCGTTGGGCTGCCCGCCACTCACTGAGTGGCCGCACGCAGGGCGCGACCGCTCGCCACGTGACCACGCCGACACCCGAACGCTACTTCTCGTTATCAATCTGGTCTTACTCCACGATAAAGCCGATCTGCTTGCTAGGGCGCCGCAGCCCGCATCAGCGGACGCCGCTGCCCCCATAGACCGTATTTTCGATCTTTGCT
Organism: uncultured Actinomycetes bacterium; assembly: GCA_963772975.1. Lineage (GTDB taxonomy): Bacteria > Actinomycetota > Thermoleophilia > Gaiellales > Gaiellaceae > AC-32. The sequence continues at coordinate 1,901 of CAVYZH010000004.1, read as the reverse complement.
ACTTCGCCCGGCCCGTATAACCCTGCGCGATCGTCGGAATCGCGATGATCGCGTTGCGCGCGCTCGGCGTCCCCCACGTGCCGTAAAAGACGATGCCGAAGAGCGTCTTCCTGTCCTTGCCGCCGAAGAACGTGCCGTGCAGGCCCTGTGGACCCGGAATCGTGCCGACGAATTTGCCGTCCGCCGCGAACACATCCACCGACTTGCCGGTCGCCACGTAGACCCGTCCCTGCTGATCGACCGCCGATCCGTCGCCGCCCTCGCCGCCCTGCAGCTTGCCGAACTCGCGCTGATTTGTCAGCGACCCGTCGGCGTTCACGTCGAAGGCGTAGACGATCGCGCCGTTGGTGACGTACAGCGTCTTCTCGTCCGGGCTGAGGATGATGCCGTTGGCGAGCGGCACGTCCTTCCCGTACTGTGAGACGACGCCCTTCGGGCTGGCGTAGAAGACGCCGCTGTTTCTCGCGCCGGTAACGGAGAAGTACACGCCGCCGCTGGCGTCGGCCGCGAGATCGTTGACCACGCCGCCGATGCATTCGAGCGGCTCGCCGTTGAACGAATTCGCCAGCATCTTCCGCTGTGGCTCGAGCTGCTCGATGCCGCCGCCGAGCCCGCGTTCGGCGACAAACAGCGCGCCGTTCTTGCTGCGCGAAACCGCGCCGGCGGTGTTGATGTCGCCGTAGGCGACCTTCGCGAGGCCGGTCGCCGGGTCGAACTGCATGACGTTGCCGGCGTCGTTGTTCGCGAACAGCATCGCGCCGTTGTCGCCGGCGATCGGGCCGTCGACGTTGTTGCCTTCCCACGACCAGACGACTTTCCAGCTCTGCCCGCCTCGAGCACCCCGGGAATCGACGTCGTCGGCGGAAGAACAGGCGCCGGCGGCGCGGCGGCGGCGGTTGCCGCATTGGCGGCACTCGGAATCGCGAACGGCTGCGGCGGGTTCTTGCACTTCGCGAGCGCCGTCTTGTAGCCGGCGTTCTGCCACGCCTGCTGACTGCTGCCGCGATCGAACGTCGCCGACGGACCCTCATTGCGCGCGTCCTTATATCCTTTTGCCCGAACGTCCCAGTTCGTGTTTGTGCAGAGGTCGCAGTCGTTGCCGGCGAACATCTCCGCCGCTTTCTTGTCGTTCTTGAACTGCCACAGCAGCCAGTTCGACGCGACGTTCGCGTATTCGCCGCCGCCCGGATGATCCACGGTGGCGGTGTGGCCGGCGTCGTGACGGGCGCCATAGAACACCGGCACGTTATTGATCAGTTCGAACGTCGCCAACGACGCGGGCGTCAGGAAGTCGCGTTCGGCGCCGTTGATCAGCAGCACGGGGCCGTGGACCTTCTGCAGCGCGTCCTCGTTCGACTCCGGCCTGGCGGGCTGCACGCCGGAGTTGAACACGCCGATGGTCTTGACGCGCGGGTCGGCGCCCAGCGTGATCGAGAGAAATCCTCCGCACGACTGGCCCATGACGGCGACCTGCTCGGGCGCGATCTTGCCTTTCAGCGGCGAGCCGGTACGCGCATTCTCTTTCTCCGCCCAGTCGATCGCTTTGCGGAGGTCGTCGGCGTTTTGCTGCCGCCGCGCAGCGCCGGGCTGTGGGACGGTGCCGATCACCAGGAAGCCGTGCGACGCGATCGTCGTGAAAAACCCCGAGTAGCGCGCGCTGTTGATGGCGCAGCCGCCGTCGCCCCATGCCATCACGGGCAGCTTGTCCTTCCCGGGAAATTTGCCGAGATCCTCCGGGCGAAAAATGACGTGACCCGGCGAGCCGAACGCAGGCTCCGACATGACCTTGTATGGGCCGGGAACCGCCTTCGGCGCGCCGTCGAGCGGCAACGTGGTGTTGACCAGGTTGGCCCGGGCCGGGGGCGCCTGGGCGAACGAAACACACGCCGTGAGGACGAACG
>CAVYZH010000003.1:0-23500 GCA_963772975.1 uncultured Actinomycetes bacterium | reverse complement strand
GCGTCCCTTCTGCTGCTCGTTGTGTCGGCGAGCGCACCGACCGCACCTGCGGCTAGCGCCAAGCCGACCACGCCGAAGACGCTCGTGAGCGAGAAGGGGCCGATTCGCGCGTTCGCCCAAGATGCCGAGTCGATCGCCTGGATCGGCCCGAGCTACAAGGTTCATGTGCGCAGCCTTTTGATCGGGGCAAGCGCAGTCGTGGGCAGCGCCGCTCCGGTCGCCGGTACGCCGAAGCCGGCCTTGGCGCTCGCCGGCACACGCGCGCTGTGGACGCAGTTTGGCGGGGGTAACAGCATGGAGTACGGGCTCTGGACGTCCACGTTTGGGTCACGGCCGATGCTGATCGACCTCTTCATGGGCGGGAACGGCGATCCAGGGGGGATCTTCCTGGGCGGCGTCGCAGGGGACGGTCCGACGCTTCTCTACGGGAAGACGGTGGAGGGTTGCGACAACCCGGACGTGACCAATTGCAAGAGGCTCGATGTCACGGGCGGTGGAGTCATCTTCGTCACCGGACAGTTCGAGCAGTCCACGATCAGCACCATTCCCGCCCCGGTGATGCTCGCATTCGCTGGGCACGATCCTCAGTCGGGACAGATTTCCCAGGGCATGATCGCCGTCGCCCCGGCGGAGTCGCCCCTGCTGAGCAACCTGGGTGATGCGCCGAGGGTGGCAGAGAACGGGTCTGTCAAGATCTATCGGTTTCTCAACAGACCAATCTTGTTCAGCAGCGTCGCTCCCCGCGGAACGGTCAAGGCGATCGCGCTCAGCTTCTCCTCGCTGGCCGTGCTCGCACAGCGAGCCGACGGGACCAAGGCGATCGAGCGCTACGAGCCTCGACACGGAAAGCTCATCGGAACGGCGTCTGTCCCGAAGGCGACCACGTCCGAGCTCACTATCAGCGCATCGCGGGTTGTCTACCGCATTGGGAACAAGATCTACCTGCTCGCCGGTGGAGCTCCGAAGCTCGTCTGGAAGGCAGCCGGGACGCCACTCGGCCTCTCGATCGAGGGGAGGCGGATCGCATGGGCGGAGAACGTCAAAGGCCATGGCCGCATCGTCGCCTTGACGCTTCGTTAGGCGTGCGGGCGCCTAACTACGCGAAACCCCTGCACGTCTCAGAGATGCGGATGAGAGGACTTGAACCTCCACGGGGTTCTCACGACTCTGGCGCATGATGGCGAGGTGTGGAGCGAAGCCGGTTTGCGGCGCGCGACGGGTCCCTGATCTTCCCCGGTCCGAGCGGGTGTACGGACTGATCGCGGACTAGACTCGGCTTTCGTGCAGGCCGAGAACGTCGCGCTAGTCCCGAAGTGCGCGGAGTGCGAAGCCGCGTGGCTGCCGGCCGATGACGGACGCTGGCGCGCCTTTCTGGGCGGAAGCCGGTCGCCCGGGTGGCAACTGACGTAACCAGATCACCGCACCCGGTAGGGGCCCGGAGATTCAGCCGAATCGCGGGCGGTTCTGGCGTCGGCTGGGTTCGTCGGAGGAGCCGAGGTGACGCGCGAAAGAGGTCAACGCAAAGAGCCAGAACGCGACGAGCACGAGCGCACAGACCACGAGCGCTATGAAGATGCTGGCGATCAAGATGTGCATCGCGATCCTCCTTTCTCGTCCTAAGGCTCGACCGACACACCTGAGCACGCATCCGGGCGCACGCTGAACGGTCTTCGGGCAAACGCTGAGATCGGGACGGGCTGACTCAGCCAAGCTAAACCCGAGCCGGGCCAGCGACCCGACATGCTCGGGATTGACGATCTCGACGAGCCGGCCGAGCTCGCCTTCTACTGCCCGGAGTGCGCGGAGCGCGAGTTCGGCTGACTGATTCGCCTCCTTGAAGAGACACGTAACAGGAGTTACGTTCTCGGGAGTCGTCTCAAGGGGGGTTCCATGCCGGGTCTGCTCCAACACGTGCGACGCAACCTCGCCGCGTATCTCGCCCTGTTCGTAGCACTCACGAGCACCGGTTACGCGGCTTCGGGGAAGCTGCTGCCGAGAAACAGCGTCGGCTCGGCGCAGGTCATCAACGGGTCGCTCCAGAAGTCGGACCTGAGCGGGAGGGCGATCGCCGCGCTCCACGGCGCCAGGGGACTACGCGGCCTCACGGGCGCGCAGGGCGCACTGGGGCCTCCGGGTGCAGTGGGAGCCCAAGGAGCCCAGGGAATCCAGGGCGAGCAAGGCCTACGGGGACCTGCGGGTCTTCTTGGCTCGCTTAACCAAATCGAGGGACTTCCGTGCCAGTCCCAGAGCGCCGCCGGGACGGCAATCGCGGACGTCCAAGCCGAGGACGCGAGTCACCCCGGCCAGGTCAGCGGAAGCGGTGACCACGGCGTCTACCTGTCCTGTCTTCACGCCGACGATCTCGAGCCGAACGACACCCGGGAAAGCGCAACGGACGCGACGTCCTTTCTTGGCGTCGCTGGGCTCCGTTGGCTCCAAGGGACGATCTATCCAGCAGGGAACGACGATTGGTACAAGCTGGACGCCGTCGATCTCGGCGGCAAGCAGATCGCTCTTGGCACCGACCGCTCCCTGATGGACGTCTACAAGGACGGCACGCTGGTTGCGAGCGGCGCGCTGTTCTACAACACGTCCCCGGGAACGGCGAACTGGCAGGTCCGCGTCTATGGCGCCCGACTAGACCCCTACTTCCTCTACTTCAACACCTAGTCGACTTAGGGATTCCACCTCTTTCATGCGTCCGACCCAGTGCCGTCCGTGACACCGTGAGTGGTGGGAAGGCCCCGGATCGTCCAGGCGGCCTTCCCACACCGCCCCAGTCACAAGACCTCGCGGGGTAGCGATCCTCGCCGGATGCGCTCAGCTCCCGCTCGATGCGAGCGCCGATCGCGGCTAGGGCGACCAAGCGCTGAGCGTGAGTTCGATCGCTAGGGCCGGGCGGCGAGCCGAACGCCCGGACGCTGCAACGCGACCGGCCCACGTTCACGCTACGCCGCGCTCCCGCCGCCGCCTAGTCGCGCTTTCGGCCATCGCCGGTAGGCCTTAGCAGCGTCGGCATGGCCGTTGCCGTAGAGGGTCACAGCCCAATTTGCATCGCGGAAGCCAATCGCTACTCTCAGAGGCTGGGACACCGTCATGGAGGTAGTGAGGCCCTCTACGGAGGAGGGAGACAATGGAGAGGACGAATCTCGCCGGGCGCGCAGGACGCTGGAGTGCCGCGCACTGGAAGACCGCATTCTTTGGCTGGCTGGTGTTCGTGTTCGTCGCCGTCTTCATCGGCATGGCTGTCGGGACGAACAAGCTGCTCGACTCCAACGCGGGCGATGGCGAGTCCGGCCGCGCGCAGAAGATCCTCGGGAGCGGCGACTTCAAGCAGCCCGCGTCGGAGTCGGTCCTGATCCAGAACAGCAAGCTCTTTCCGATCGGCGACCGGGCCTTCAGGAGCACAATCGAGGACGTCGTCTCTCGGCTGTCGAAGGTCCCGGGGGTGACCCACATCGTCTCGCCGCTCGCGCCGGCGGTCGTGAGTCAGGGGCAGATCTCGAAGGACCAGCACTCGGTGCTCGTCCGCTTCGACATCAAGGGCAAGGCCGAGGATGCGCACAAGCACGTTCAGGGGGCGCTCGACGCGACGGCCGCGGCCCAGCGGGCACACCCGGGCTTCGTCGTCGAGGAGTTCGGCGATGCGAGCGCTCGGAAGGCGCTCGACAAGACGCTGGGCAGCGACTTCAAGCGCGCGGAGAAGCTCGCCCTCCCTGCCACGCTGATCATCCTGCTGTTCGCCTTTGGATCGCTCGTCGCGGCGACCGTGCCAGTGCTCCTCGCCTTCTCGGGCGTCCTCGCGGCGATCGGCCTCTCGGCCCTGGTCAGCCAGGCGGTCGCGGCGTCCGGCGCGACCCAGTCGGTGATCCTGCTCGTCGGGCTCGCGGTGGGGGTGGACTACTCGCTCTTCTACCTCAAGCGCGAGCGGGAGGAGCGCGCCCGTGGGATGGATCCGCACACCGCGCTCCTGCACACGGCGTCCACGTCGGGGCAGGCGGTGCTGATCTCGGGCGCGACGGTCTTCGTTGCCGTCGCTGGGATGCTCGTGGCCGGCGACCCGACGTTCAGGTCGATCAGCCTCGGCACGATGATCGTGGTCGCGGTCGCGATCATCGGCTCGCTCTCGGTGCTGCCCGCGCTGATGCACCGCCTCGGCGACAACATCGAGAGGGGACAGATCCCGTTCCTCCACCGGGAAGCCTCGGCTGGCGGCTCGCGTGCCTGGAGCGCGATCCTGCGACCGGTGCTGCGCCATCCCACGCTCTCCGTCGTGCTCTCGGCCGGCTTCCTCCTCGCCCTGGCCATTCCCGCCTTCAGCCTGAGCACCAAGTTCCCAAGCATCACCGACCTACCGCCCTCGATCCCGATCGTGAAGACGTTCGACCGGGTCGAGAAGGCTTTCCCGGGCTCGCCCGTGCCGATGGTGATCGCGGTCAAGGGCAGCGACCTGAACACCGAGCAGATGCAGCAGGCCGTCCTCGACCTGCGCGACCGCGCCCTGGCCACCGGGAAGATGACCCTCCCGGTGGACATCAGCCTGAACCCGTCGCACACGATCGAGCGCATCACGATGCCGATCGCCTCGACCGACAGCCGCAGCCCGACCGCCTACGCGGCGCTCAGGCAGATGCGCCAGCAGATCATCCCGGCCACGATCGGCACCGTGCCCGGGGTGGAGGTAGCGGTCGGCGGCGAGACGGCGGGCAACCGCGACTTCAACGACCTCATGCGCACGCACCTGCCGCTCGTGTTCGCGTTCGTGCTCGGGCTCGCGTTCGTACTGCTGCTGATGACCTTCCGCTCGATCGTGATCCCGATCAAGGCAATCGTCCTCAACCTGCTCTCTGTCGGGGCCGCATACGGGATCCTCGTGCTCGTCTTCCAGAGCCACTGGGCCGAAGGCATCCTCAGCTTCCGCTCGAACGGAGGCGTCGCGTCCTGGCTGCCGCTGTTTCTGTTCGTGCTCCTGTTCGGGCTCTCGATGGACTACCACGTCTTCATCGTCAGCCGGATCAAAGAGCTGGTCGACGGCGGGATGGACACCGAAGAGGCCGTCGAGCAGGGCATCATCTCGACAGCGGGGACAGTGACGAGCGCGGCGATCGTGATGGTGGCGGTGTTTGGGATCTTCGCCAGCCTGAGCCAGATCGACATCAAGCAGATGGGCTTCGGCCTCGCGGTGGCGATCCTGATCGACGCGACGATTGTCCGCGCGGTCTTGCTGCCAGCAACGATGAAGCTGCTCGGCAAGTGGAACTGGTACCTGCCGACTTGGCTCGAGTGGGTCCCGAACCTCTCCGCGGAGCCCCGGGTGAGCGACGAGGGCGAGGCCCGCAGGGCCCGGCCGGCGGTGACGCCGGGCTAACCCGGCAGCTTGACGCGCTCGATCACGACCGGCGCGCGCGGCTTGTCCGCCGAATCCGTCTCGCAGCGTCTATGGCGTCGAGCGCGTCTATTCGCAGCGGCGGTTGAAGGACTGCGCCAAGTCGAGCCGTCAGCGACGGCGCGTTCCGCTGCGTCAGCGCGTCGTGGACGCGCTGCGAACACTTCCGCCGCGTTTGGATACGCCGCTGCTATTCCCGGCTGCGAGAGGCGGATACATCGACGGCGAGAAGTTTCGCTACCGCGAGTGGACGCCTGCGATTCGGGCTGCGGGAATCGAGCACCGCCGCGTCTACGACTGCCGCCATACCTTCGCCTCGTGGGCGATCGCCGGAGGTGTCCAGCTCTTCTACCTCGCGCGGATCATGGGCACGAGCGTCGCGCAGATCGACGCCACCTACGGCCGTCTGCTACCCGACTCAGAGGAGTACCTCCGCGGACTGCTCGACGATTACGACAACGCTCTCACCGCAGCGCAGTGAGTCCGCCAGCGAAGCGTGTCAGCACTTCGTGTGCGGGCTGTTCTTCGAGCCCATTCTCGTATGCGGCCTTGCCCCGCTTGTCGGGATACTTCGGATCGGGCGGTGGCAGGTCTGCTGCGAGCTTCCATCGCCATACCCCCAACGTTGGTGGCCCCATAATCGTCGTAACGCCGCCTCGCCTCCCACTGACAGCCCGGGGCCTTCCTACGATCAGCCCGCTCGGGTTCGGAGACTCGACGAGATCGACCGCGTTCGCCCACTGGTGGTGAACACGATTTCGGGCAAAGCGGAGAGCATCTTGGTCATTGCTCCGCGCTGCGATCGAGACGCCGACCTCGCGGGCGAGATCCGAGAGGGCGACGGCCCAGTTCAGTGCTTCGAAGAGCGGGAGGAACACATCCTCAGCGGGAGTGTTGCGGTTGCTGATCGCGAGGGTAAGTCGCTCGTGAGCCTCGTCGAATCCCCGCACGAGGGTCGTAATCGCCACCTGTGATGTCGGCACTGCCAGCCTCTCTCATCTCGTTCGCGGACTGAATACGGACTAGCCGATGCGCCTAACGAAGGAAATCCCTGCACGTCTCAAAGATGCGGATGAGAGGACTTGAACCTCCACGGGGTTGCCCCCACACGGCCCTGAACCGTGCGCGTCTACCAATTCCGCCACATCCGCGCGGACGGACAGTGTAGCGGCGGTTTTGGCGTGAACAGGGGTCTTCTGGCCCTCGCGGTGGCCGCGCTCGCGCTGTCGCTCGTGGGCTCCGCGGCGCGGCGGCCGCCGGTCGCCGGCGGCCGTCTGGTGGAGCTCGTCGCGCTGCTCGACGGGAAACCGCTCGCCGAGCGTCCGCATGCCCGCGCCGAGATCGAGCGCGAGCAGGCGAGCGTCGCCGCCCGCATCAGCGCCACCGTTCCCGGCTCGTGGATCCGCTGGCGCTACCAGCTGGTGCTGAACGGCCTCGCAGTCGTGGCGCCCGCAGACGCCGCAGCCCGGATCGCCGCGATTCCCGGCGTGCGCGAGGTGCAGCAGAGCGTCCGCTACCACCGCACGCTCTACCAGAGCCCGCGGGTGATCGGCGCGCCACAGGTCTGGGGCCCCGCTCTGGCGACCGCGGGCAACGGGATCAAGATCGGCGTGATCGACGACGGTGTCGACCAGTCGCATCCGTTCTTCTCGCCGGTCGGTTTCTCGATGCCCGCCGGCTATCCCAAGGGCAACACGGCCTACACGACGGCCAAGGTAATCGTCGCGCGCTCGTTCCCGCCCCCGGGCGCCAACTGGCGCTACGCGAAGCTGCCTTTCGACCCGCAGGAGTCGGAGCACGGGACACACGTAGCCGGGATCGCCGCAGGCGACTACGACACCAGCGCGCGGGGGCCTAGCGGGCAGGTGCGGGTCTCCGGGATTGCGCCGCGCGCGTACATCGGCAACTACCGGATCGGGACGATCCCGACGAACGGCCTTGGTCCCGACGGGAACTCGCCGGAGATCGCGGCGGGAATCGAGCAGGCAGTGCGCGACGGTATGAACGTAATCAACCTCTCGTACGGCGAGCCCGAGATCACGCCCTCCCGGGACATCGTCGTGCAGGCGATGAACGCCGCCGCCGAGGCGGGTGTCGTGCCGGTAATTGCGGCAGGCAACGACTTCGAGGCGGTCGGACCTGGCTCCGTGAGCTCGCCGGCCACTGCCCAGAAGGCGATCGCTGTGGCTGCCGCGACGAAAAGCGGCGTAATTGCGCCGTTCTCTTCCGGCGGGCCCGCCCCGGTGTCGCTTGCGCTCAAGCCGGACGTAACCGCACCAGGGGTCGGCATCCTCTCCTCGGTGCCCGCGCACGACGGGACCTGGGCGCAGTTCGACGGCACGAGCATGGCCTCACCCCACGTCGCCGGGGCGGCAGCGTTGCTCCTCCAGAGCCATCCCGGCTGGACGGTCGCGCAGGTGAAGTCGGCGCTCGTCTCGACCGGCGGGCCCGTGCGGGGCGCGGGCGGCCGAGAGGTTGGCCCGACCCGCGAGGGCGGTGGGATGATCTGGCTGCCGAGCGCCGACCAGCCGCTCGTCTTCGCCCGGCCGGCGAGTTTCTCGCTCGGGCTGCTGCGGCGCGGCTCCGACTTAAGCTCCTATTTCCTGGGCTCCGACCTGACCGACGCCGGCGGCGGGGCCGGCGTCTGGCAAGCCTCGGTCCGACCGCTCGCGAGCGTGCGCGGGGCCGCGGTGAGGGTCGCCGCGACGGTGAACGTCCCCGGGAAGCTGACCCTCGGCGTCGACGTCGCCCGCTCGGCCGGTGCGGGCGAGGGCAGCGGCTTCGTGCTGCTCACCCGCGGCGGCCAGACGCGGAGGTTCCCGTACTGGTTCCGCGTCAGCGTGCCGCGGCTCGGCGGCGAGGGCCACACGCTGCTGCGCCGCCCGGGCCTCTACCGCGGCAACACCCGCGGCCGGCCCGCGCGCGTCAGCTCGTACCGCTACCCGAGCGCGCCCGGGCCGCTCGGCGTGACGCAGCGCCTCGCCGGACCCGAGCAGGTCTTCCGCTTCGTCATCCATGGGAGGGTCGAGAATGCGGGGGCCGTCGTCGTCTCGGAGGGACCGGGCTCACACGTCTCGCCGCGGCTTGTGCGAGCGGGGAGCGAGGACCGCCTCGCCGGCTACACCGCACTGCCGCTGCGGCTGAACCCGTACCGGCCGAACTACTTCGCGGTGATCCCGGCCGTCGGCGTCTTCCGCCCCGCGCCCGGTGCTTATGACCTCGTCTTCGACACGACCAGCCGTCGTGCGGCCGGGCCCTTCGCCTTCCGCTTCTGGATCAACGACACCAGCCCGCCCGCCGTCCGGCTGCTGAGGCGGACGGTCGCTCGCGGCAACGTGCTGCTGCTCTCCGTGCGCGACCGCGGCTCGGGCGTCGACCCCTCCACGCTGCTCGCCGTGGTCGACGGCCACGTCCACCGCGCCGTCTGGGACAAGGCGCACGGCCTTGTCGGCGTCAGGGTCGCGACCCTCGGCCGCGGCAGCCACAAGCTGGTCTTCACCGTCTCCGACTACCAGGAGGCGAAGAACAACGAGAACGCGAGCGCGATGCTGCCGAACACGCGCCGGCTGTCGGCCACGTTCAGCGTGCGCTAGTTGCGGCGGTCGTAGTCCTCGATCGTCGGCAGCTGGTCGAGATCGCGCTCGACGCTGGCGGCGAACTCGTCCGTCTCGCTGCGCAGGACCCGGAGCTGCGACTTGCGCCGCGCCCGTTCGCGCTTGCGCCGTGCCTCCACCCCGAGCTTCTCGCTGAGCCGGGGCCACTCGGCGCCGATCACGACGGCGACCGCGCAGACCAGCAGCGCGACAGACAGCCAGCTCACCGAACCCATACTACCGACGCTAAACCGACCGCCAACAGGTGCCGATAGGGCCCCCGTGAGCACAACGTTCGTGATCCCGTGGTTCGCCTTCTGGGCGACGCTGATGCGGGCGCTCTTCGTCAGTGCCCAGCTGCTGCCGGCGACCTGCGCCCGCTGCGGGCTCCGCTACGAGCGGCGCGCGCTCGGCGAGACCGTCTGCAGCTGCGCTCACTGACCGAGAATCGGCCTGCGCAGCAGCGCGCCGTACGGCACGCCGGTCTTCGCGTCGGTGTAGACCGCGCGGTAGACGACAGGCCGCTCGGACGGCCGGTCGACGAACGAATACTCGCCCGCGTTGATCGGTGCATGGCCGATCGGCGTCCGCAGCTCGCCCGGCCGCTCGCGGTAGATCGTCACCGCGCCGCTGCCGACACCCCCGACGTGCCCGCTGAGCAGCACCAAATCGCCGTCGTCCTCGGCTTCGATCGTCACCTTCGTCGTCACGCGCTGCGGCACGCGGAACCAGCGCAGCCCACCCGGCCCGCCGAGCAGCAGGTCGCGGCCGCCGTGCGGTGCGACCGCGTACCCGGAGATCCAGCCGTCCAGCTCGACCTTGCTCGGCCCGCGCACGACCGTACCGGCCCAGAGGTTCGCGTCGCCGATCAGACCCAGGTCGTACTCGCTGATCCACTGGTTCGCCGCGATCTCGGGCCCGGTCGACGGTAGCGCCAGGGCGCTTGTCAGCGCGCGGTCGAGCACGAACGCCGAGCTCGCAAAGCGGCGTCGGTCGACGAGGGTCACGGGTGCCGCTTCGTTGTCGAACGTGAGCATCGACTCGGTCCAGGCGGCGTGCATGATCCCGCTCGGGCTGAGGCCCGCGAAGACCGGGCCGATCGGGTAGTCGCCGATCCCTGCGTCAAGCCCGAGCCCGGTCCAATCCTTCTTGAAGGGGTACCACTCGATCGTGCCCACGACGCCGCGGTAGCCATACGACTCGACCACGTGCGTGACATCGCCGAAGATGACCGGCGCGGAAGGCGGCGGCACGAGGCTCTTCGGGAACCCCTCCTGCGTGATCCGCCGGGTCGAGATGCGCCCCTTGGAATCGACCCGCGAGACGAGCAGGCGGCTCTTCAGGGTCGGGCCGTTCCAGCGCGTGTAGCTGATCGTCGGCAGCCCGCGGCGGCCGAGCGCCAGTCCCGGCCAGCCGAGCCGGAAGAGCGCGCCCACCTTGGCGACCCGAATCGTCTCCCAGCCGATCGAGCGCGGGCGCACGAGCACGATCGTGCGGTCGTCACCGCTCTGCACCAGCGCAACCGGCCCCGCGGCGCCGATCTCGAAGGCCACCGCGCTCGAGCCTGGAGGGACGGTTGCCGCCGCCTTCCGGGTCCACTTACCCGTCGGCGCGCGCGTGGCGACGAAGAGCGTCGAGTTGTGCACCCACGCCACCGAGGGCGTGCCCTTAGCATCGAGCGCCAGCAGGCCATCCTGGACGCCGCGCGCCACGACCTCCGCCGAGGCCCCACCGGCGGTGACCAGCGCAATCGCGGCGACGAACGCCGCTGACCGGAGCATCCTCCGACGAGCTTAGCCGCTTGCCACGACATTCACTACACCGCACGACGAGGAGCTTCCGCAAGGCGGCGAGCCTACTGCCGGACGGCAGCAACGCCGTCAGCAAGATCTCGCTCAAGAAAAGCTAGGCTTCCCGCGGGGCTCAGGCCCCGTCTATGCGGAACCGCTGACCGATCACACGCGCTCTCGTTCCTTCGGCAGGGGGTTCTCCGCATGCACCGACTTCGCGGCACGCTGGCCGCACGCACGATCAGCAAGTCCTACGGCGAGACCGTCGTCCTCGACGGGCTCTCGCTGGCCGTCACGCCGTCGAGCCGGATCGGCGTCGTCGGCCCGAACGGGATCGGCAAGTCGACGCTGCTGCGCCTGCTCGCCGGGGTCGAAGAGCCGGACTCGGGTGCGGTCACGCGCGAGCCGCCGGGTCTGAGCGTCGCCTACCTCGTCCAGGAGCGCGAGGCCGAGGGTCTCTCCGGCGGCGAGGCGGCGAGGCGCCACCTCGAGGCGATCCTCGCAGCCGACGCCGACGTGCTGCTGCTCGACGAGCCGACCAACGACCTCGACTTTGCGCGGCTCGAGCTGCTCGAGCGCTTCGTCGCCGCACACCGCGGCGGCGTCGTCGCCGTCTCGCACGACCGCGCCTTCCTGGAACGGATGACGAGCATCGTCGAGCTCGAGGCCGAGACGCGCCGCGTGCGGGTCTACGCCGGGGGCTGGAGCGAGTTCGTGGCGTCAGCGCGAGGCCGCGCGCGAGCGGCACGAGTCGGCGTACGCGGGCTACGTCTCGGAGCGCGAGCGGCTCGAGGAGCAGGCGCGCCGGATGCGGCAGTGGGAGGAGCGGGGCTACGGTCAGGGGCGCAAGAAGAAGAAGTCGAAGGACGTGAAGAAGGCCGCGGCCAAGAAGCTCGGGCGGCTCGAGCAGGTCGAGAAGCCGTGGTCGCCGTGGCAGCTGCGGCTCTCGCTCGCTCCTGCTTCACGCGGCGGCGAGGTAGTCGCCCGGCTCTCCGAAGCGGTTGTCGAGCGGAACGGCTTCCAGGTCGGCCCGGTCGATCTGGAGCTGCGCCACGGCGACCGGCTCGCGGTGCTCGGCCGCAACGGCGCGGGCAAGACGACGCTGCTGCAAGGCCTGCTCGGCGAGCTGCCGCTGGCAGCTGGCGAGCGCCGGCTCGGCCCCGGGACCGTTCTAGGCGAGCTGCCGCAGGGCGCCGGACCGTTCGCGTGCGAGGAGCGCCTGCTCGACCGCTTCGCCGCCGAGAGCGGTCTCGCGGCCGGCGAGGCGCGCTCGCTGCTCGCGACCTTCGCGCTCGGCGCCGACGACGTGCTCCGCCCCGGCCGCTCGCTCTCGCCTGGCGAGCGCAGCCGGGCCGCAATCGCACTGCTGGCCGCCCGCGGTGTGAACGCGCTCGTGCTCGACGAGCCGACGAACAACCTCGACCTCGAGGCGATCGAGCAGCTCGAGCTCGCGCTCGAGAGCTACGAGGGCGCGGCGGTGCTCGTCAGCCACGACCGCCGCTTCCTCGACGCGTTCGGCGCCACGCAGACCCTGGAGCTCTAGTACGCGAGCGGCACCAGCCGTGTGCCGGTCGCCTTGAAGGAGGCGATCGCGATCCCGCCGCGTGCGAGCTCGAGGCGCTCGGCGGACGCTTCGGTCACCTCGGCGGTGAGGGGGCCGATCTTCACACGGACACGGTTGCCGACCCGCGAGACCGACGCGATCTCGCCACGGATCAGGTTCAAGGCCGAATCGTCGGCATGGATGCGGCCGATCGAGACGTCCCAGGGGTAGACGACGACGCCGACCTCGCCCCGCGCGATATCGGTCGAATAGACGATCTCGCCGCTCTCCAGGAGCACCTGAGTGAGCCCATCGTCGAGCAACTGCACGTGGCCGCGCAGCAGGTTGGCGCCGGTGAACGCGGCTACGAACGGGTCCTTCGGCTGCGAGACGAGCTCGGCCGGCGAGCCGAGCTGGCGCAGCTCGCCCTCGACAAGCACGCCGACGGTACCCGCGAGCGCGGCGGCGTCCTCGTAGTCGTGCGTCACGATCAGCGTCGGCAGCCCGAAGCTCTGCAGCAACTCCTGTAGCTCGAGCCGGACCGCATCCTTTGTGTGCGCGTCGAGCGCCGAGAGCGGCTCGTCGAGCAGCAGAACGCCGGGATCGCGAGCAAGCGCGCGGGCCAGCGCGACCCGCTGCCGCTCCCCGCCCGACAACTCGCGTGGACGTGCGTGTGCGAGCTGTGAGATGCGGAAGCGCTCAAGCAGCTCGCCGACCCGCTCCTTGCCGCCGAAGGCCACATTCCGTTCGACGCTCAGGTGCGGAAAGAGCGCGTACTCCTGGAAGACCAGTCCGACGCGGCGCTCCTCGGGCGGGCGGCAGACGTCCGCGTCGAGCCAGACCTCGTCGTCGAGCGCGATCCGCCCGCTCGGCCGAGCGAGCCCCGCGATCGCCCGCAGCACCGAGCTCTTTCCGGCCCCCGACGGCCCGACGAGCGCAACCGTGCGCTCGACCTCGAGCGCGAGCCTCAGCTCGAACGAGCGAAGAGGAAGCTCGAAGTCTGCCGAGAGGGTTGCCACGTGAGCACCAGCTTGAGGATGACCAGCAGCGCCGCGCTGACGAGGACGAGCAGCGCGCCCATCGCCAGCGCTGTGTCGAAGTCGATCCCGAACTCCTGATAGATCGCGAGCGGAAGCGTCTGCGTCAGCCCCTGCAGGCTGCCGGCGAACATGATCGTCGCTCCGAACTCGCCCAGGCCGCGCGCGAACGCGAGCGCTTCGCCGGCCGCGAGCCCGCCGCGCGCGAGCGGCAGCACGACCCGGAAGAACGTCCGCACTGGGCCGGCACCAAGCGTGCGAGCGGCGGCGACCACGTCCGGATCGACGGCCTCGAAGGCCGCTATTGCCGCGCGGATGTAGAGCGGGCTCGACACGAACGCGACGGCGAGCACGACCGCCGTCTGTGTGAACGGGATGCCTGTGCCGAGCAGGCCCGCGCGGCCGAAGAAGGCGAGCAGCCCGAGCCCGGCGACCGCCGGCGGCAGCACGAGCGGCAGCTCGATCAACGTCACCACCAGCCCGCGCCCGCGGAAGCGGCGGCTCGCGACCAGGTACGCGAGCGGCGTCCCGAACAGAATGATCAGCACCTGTGCGATCGCCGAGGTCTTGATGCTGACGACGAGCGCGTCGGTCACGACTGGGCTCGTCAGCTGGTGGAGCAGCTTGCCCGGCGGCACGCGCAAGAAGATCGCCGCGATCGGCAGCACGAGGAACGCGAGCGCGACAGCAGCGGCCGCCAGCGTCAACGCCCCGAGCGCCGCCCGGCGAAGGCTCATCGCTTGACGCGCGGCAGGAAGCCGTAGCGCAGCAGAATCTTTTGGCCCGTCGGGCTCAGCACGCGCCGGATGAACGCGTTCGCCGCCGGCTTGTTGTTGCTCGCCGAGACGACACAGATCCCGTACTGCACCTTCGGCTGCGCCCAGGCCGGGATCTTCTGCGCCCGCACCTTCTTCGACACGGTGCGCGCGTCGGTCGAGTAGACGAAGCCCGCGTCGGCCTCGTTCAGCGCGACCTTGGCCAGCACCTCACGCACGTCGTTCTCGCGGCTGACCACGTTCTTCAGCACGCCTGAGAGGTTCATGTTCTTGAGCACCTGCAGCGTGTAGCTGCCGACCGGCACGCCCTTGTCGGCGATCACGAGCTTGATGCCACTGCGCCGGAGGTCGTAGACGCTATGGATGTCCGCCGGATTCGAGCTCGGCACGATCAGAACGAGGGTGTTTCGCGTGAAGACGACCGGCTTCGAGCAGAAGCCGTCCTTGTGCAGCGCCTCGGGCAAGGTCGTGTTCGCCGACGCGAAGACGTCGGCGGGCGCGCCCTGGCGAATCTGCGCAGCGAGCGTGTTCGAGCCCGCGAACGAGAAGCGTGCTTGCGGCGCGATCTTCGGGAAGGCATCGGTCAGCGAAGCGGCGGCGAAGACCGTGGCCCGCGTGGTCTCGACCTGGGCCGCGGCGGCGCCGGCCAGGACGGCGGCAAGCAGGGCTGCGAGAGCAAGTCTCATGCGTGCTCCACCATCACCGAGGTCGCCTTCACGACTGCGGTGGCAGGCATCCCGGCTCGGAGGCCGAGCTCCTCGACCGCGTCGGCCGTGACGATCGCGACCAGGCGCGCCGGCTCGTCGACCACCAGCTCGACCTGGGCGATCAGCCCGTCGACCTTGACCTCGGCGACCGTGCCGTTCAGGCGGTTGCGCGCGCTCAGCTGCCGTTGGTCGTCCTCACCTCGGAGCCGCCGGATCTCCGTCGCGGCCACGATGCGGCGGTTGCCGCTGTCGCGCGCGGTCTCGATCCGGCCCGCGGTGTCCCAGCGGCGCAACGTGTCCAGGCTGATCCCGAGCATCTTCGCCGCTTCGCTCGCGCTGTAGAACTGCTTCGGCATCAGCTCGTGAACGCGTCCAGCGCGTCGGAGACGCGGTCGATGGGAAGCGCGGCAGGCAGCGGCGGCCCGAGGCGGCGGCCACCCACTTCACCAGCGAAGGCACTCAGATGCTGCGCCTCGCTCGCGGCCGCGCGGGCGGCGTGGTCGCGATAGAGCGGCGTCTGCAGGGTGCGCACCGCGCCGAGGTAGGCGCCGAGCGAGAGCGACTCGAGCCGCACGCCGAGCCTGCAGATGGCGGTGGGCGAGGCAAACGAGCCGCGCGGGTACGAGAAGTCGATGTCCTGCGCGGTCGCGGGCACCTGGCCGGCGTTCGTCAGGATCGCGGCGACGACGTCGTAGTGCCGCCGCTCGGCCGCCCGGGCCCGCCGCAGCTCGAGCTGCGAACCCCCGCCCGCGCCGATCGCCCGACTGTAGAAGTCGAGCGACAGCAGCTCCAGCGCGACGAGGAGGCGCGCGTACGTTAGGTCGCCGTCGGGAACGGCCGCCGAAGCACGCGAGGCGAGGCCGCCGAAGGCCGACGCGGCGACCACCGTTGCGGCGCCACGTGTGAGCAAGCTCGCCCTGCTGAACTCACCGTCCACGACGTACATACTAGGCAATGCCTAGGCATCAGGCACCGCCGAAGCTCCTCCGCCGTCGTGCTCCCGGGCAGCTCAGGCGGCCTGGGGCCCGAGTGCCGGTGAGCCGTTCGGAGTGACGAGCTCGGCGCCGAACTCGGGGTCTACGTAGCCGCCGCCGCGCCAATGACGAGGCGGGCGGATGCACGGTGCTTAGCGCGGCTTATTCATCCCGCGCTGCGCCGGGGGGCATCTGGGGGTCGCGTCTGTCTCGTGCGCTCCGCGCCATGGCACAAATTTCCCCCCGATTGGTGCCACGTCGGGCAACGTGTCTCCGGGTCTCACCCGGATCTCTGGTGGTCTCGTGGGATCAAGACGGATGCCGGCTGATCGCTCTTTTGGGGCCCAGCCGAACGATCCGCTCAAGAGAGCCGCTTCACCTGGGGTCGTAACCACTGCCAGACGTCGCGTGGTTGACCGGTGCATGGGGACCGAGCGAGACTCTGCTTGGGGCCGACGGCAGGTGGAGAAAGGAGACAGCCATGCGTGGACAGATAAACGACACGGCGCAGCTCTACGGGAACGGGAAGACTCTCCTAGTGACCGGCTGGGTGCAGTTCGATGCGGATGAGCAGAGCGCGATCATGGAAGTCACCGTTAGCCAGGGTGCATCGAGGGTCAAAGGTAAGTCTGGCGACACGCCGCGGAACAAGAAGGCCTGGACGGCCGAGATCACGACGCGGGGGCGCGCCACCTTCTTGCCCGGCCCGGCCCGCGCTGTGGTGACGGCGACCGTCAAATTGAACGACGGAACCACCGAGCAGTACCCCGAAGCTGGTGGACAACCCTGGGAGAGGTACATCACACTCGTCGGCTAGGTGGGGTCGAGGTCCGACCTGGGCAACGGCCGAAGTTTTCATGCGTCCTCGACAACCAGTACGGGCGGTTCGTCGGCGTCGTCTTCTCTGAGCTCGGCGCGGGTCTAGCTAGTTCGCTTCGAGACTGCTCTGGCGTCTGCCGGCCCAGGCGAGCGCGAAAACAGTGCGAAGCGGCCGCGCGGCGGGAAGGGATCCCGCGGCGCGGCCGCTTGCTGCTCAACGGCCCTGGCGTCCTACGGCCGATCGCCAGTCTGGTCGTTCTGGTGCTGCAGCCTCCAGAAGGGGACAGCCTTGACCTGGCCGGTCTTCGGGTCGCGGATCCAGAACCTGTGACCGCAGATTCCGTAGTTCCGCCCCGGCACCATCACTACGGTCTGCGGGCAAGCGATCTGAGCCTTCGCCTGGCGCTCGCTCACTCCCTGGCCAACAGCGCTCGCGGGGATTGCGAGGGCGGCGACGAGGGCTCCAATGATGAAGAGCTTGTGCATGATCCACTCCTTCCGCTCGCTTACTGATCTCCTGCCAAGGAGACGAAGCGGCGGTTGCAGCTGAGAAGCAATTCGGTTGCAGTGCCTGAGGTCTTGCGCTCGGCGTAGGCTCAGAGTCGCGCTGATCGGGAAGGCCGAGCTGGTCGGCGTCGAGGACGGGGGACGGCTGGATCTTGTACGCCCCGCTTGAGGCCTAGCGCTTCCGTTCGGATCGGCGGGCCGACGCGGCAGGGATCCCCGAGGCGTCCGTGCGCACCGTCAGTCCCAGCGCGCGGACTACCTCACCGCAGTTCGCCCCTGCCGCCGGTCGTCGTTTTCACCACCGTGGGCGCCTGCGAAACCGCTTCGGTTTAGGATCTCTCACCGCCACCTCTGAAGGAGGAACGATGACGCGGATGCTCATTGCTGCTACGGCAGCGTCCGTGCTGGCGGCAGGCACAGGGCTTTCGGCCGGGGCCTCACTTCGGCCGACAGCCCCCGATACGACCGCGCGGGCAGCTCTGTTCACGACGGTCAACGTGAGCGAGAAGGAGTACAAGATCACCCTCACCAAGAAGACGGCGAAACGCGGGCTGGTCATCTTCAAGGTGAAGAACGTCGGAGCGACGCAACACGGCTTCCAGATCAAGGGACGGAAGACGCGGCTGATCTCGCCCGGGAAGTCCGCCACCCTGCGGGTGACCTTCCTGAGAAAGGGGCACTACCCCTACAAGTGCTTCGTCACGGGCCATGCGGCACTTGGGATGAAGGGCGTGTTCACCATCACCTAGCGGGCGTCGGTGCCTTGCTGTACCGGGAAGGGGCTGCCGGAGCAGTCCCTTCCGGCTCGCCTTCGAGGCGCGCTCGCAGATTGCGGCGAACACGGCCTGGATGATGGCCTGGTGATCTGATCGGCAGGAACGCCTAATGCTTCAAGATCCTGGGCTGTGAGCGAGATCCTGTTCGATGAGCTCGACCCGCCAGTTCGCGCGCTTGTGGCGGTGCTGAATGACTTGCCGTGCGTGCAGACGATTGGTTCGTGCGGCGGGCACGAGGTTCCGATCAGCGGAGCATCGTTGCCGGCCGACTCGTGGCATGTTCTCCTTCAACTCGAGCCCGGCGACCCGGATTCCGAGGTTGCGGTTCCGTCGCGGCAGGCGTGGCTCGACCTCGAGTTCCTCACCTGGCACGTAAACGGTCCGTATGGCCGATGGGAGGATCGCCGCGTCCACCTCGTTGGTACGGCTGCGCCGCCGTTCGAGAACGAGGCGGGACGGATGATCGTCTGGGAGCTCTGGGGCGTGCGCGGGGAAGGCGACGGTGTTGAACCTGACGAGGTTGCCGCGTCTCTTCGTCGCGACCTCGACGAGCTCTACATGCAGCGCGGGTAGCTCGCTCACGGCCCGACGTCTTGGCGCATCGCCTCGAGCAGCGCCGTCCGGGCAGCGCCAAGTCGTTCCGCATGTTCCTCGAAGACCGTCCTGATGTCGGCTTGGGTTATCCCTTTGTCGCCCCCGCGCTTCTTGGCCTCTCGAAAGATGTAGACGTATCCAGCGAGTACCTCCACGACTGCGTTCTTCACAGGGTCTGCACTGAAGAGCACGGCGCCGTTTCCTAGGTGGCTGAACCTCTCGAAGGCCTCCTGGGCGTCGCCAATCCCTTGGCCGATCGCGTTCGCCAACGCCTGATCGGCATCCAGAAGCAGGTGGTACGTCGTCTGGCGATTCCGCAGATGGTCCTCGCGATGCTGGGCGCGCAGCCTTTCGTTCTCGGCCTCGATTTGGGCGCGCAGCCTCTCGTTTTCGGCCCCGGTTTGCTCACGAGCTCGGGTCGTCTCTTCCGCGATCTGCTCCTTCGTGACGTCGGTGCTTCTGCGGATGCCGAGCCAGCCAAAACCGCCGGTCACGACTGCTGCGCCAACTGCCGTCAGGATGACCGTCCAGTCCGTCACGATCGAGACTCTAAGGCCGTTAGCCGTCGGATTCCCGAGGTAGGCACCGGGGTAGGCACCGCATGTGCATTTCCGACACCTCCGTCACACCTGACCAATGGAGGAATGCGGGATTGCCCTTGCCTACGAGGGGTGAAACTCCCCGGGTTGGACTCGAACCAACAACCCTCCGGTTAACAGCCGGATGCTCTGCCAATTGAGCTACCGGGGAACGGTGCTCAGCGGGGCGGATTGTAGCCGCGGCTACGCGAGGTTGGCCGCGGTCGCCCGGATCTTCTCGAGCTGTTCCTGGAGCTCTTTCGTGCGCTCGAGGTCGGCGGTCGCGAGCTCGCGCCGCACCTCGCGCTCGCGCAGGCGCAGCAGCAGCTCCTTGGCCGTCTCCTCGTCGATCCCCTCGGTGGCCGCGCGAGCGTCGAGCTCGGCCAGCAGCGGAACGAGCTCCTCGTCCGGCTCGCCGGGCTCGAGCAGGTGCTCCCGAGCCCGGCGGTGCAGATCGGCGTCGAAGTGGTCGGGCGAGAGCTCGGCCAGCAGCTCGCGCACCTGCGGGTGCGCGGCCACGCCCGCGAGCGCGTCGCGCTCGAGCCGGAAGCCCTTTTCGAGCAGCCGCGGGCTGATCTCCCCGGTCGCCCGGCCGCCGCGGCCCGGCGCGAAGCCGGCCTGCGTCTCCTTGGGCAGGTCGAGCCGGTCGACCGCCAAGCGCACCGCATCCTGACGCTCGGGCGAGTCCTCGGGGAAACGTGACAGCACCTCCTTCACGCGGACGAACGCCTCCTGCCGGTCGGGCGAACGCTCGATCTCGAGCCGCACGCGGTAGGAGGGGTAGCTCTCGGCCCGGCCGAGCAGCTCGTCGAACTCGCCGGCGAGGTCAGCCGGGTCGCGCCCGGGCGGCAGCGTCACGACGCGGACGTCGAACCCCTGCGCCGCCGCAAGCTCCATCCCGCGCAACGTCGCCGCCTCGCCCGCCGCGTCGCCGTCGAAGCAGAGCCACGCCTTGTGCGTCAGACGCGAGAGCTCCTTCAGCTGCCGGTCGGTGAGCGCGGTGCCCATCGAGGCGACAACCGGCTCGAGCCCGGCCTGGTGCAGCGCGAGCACATCGGTGTTGCCCTCGACCACGACCGCGCGCTCCTGCTTGGCGATCTCCGCCCGCGCCCGGTCGAGTCCGTAGAGCAGGTCTCCCTTTCGGAAGAGCTCGCCCTCGGGCGAGTTGACGTACTTCGCGCGCAGGGGGTCGTCCTCGCGCAGCTTCCGCGCCTGGAACCCGCGCACACGCCCGCGTGCGTCGGCGAGCGGGAAGAGCAGGCGCCCGTTGAAGTAGTCGTTGGCGCGGCGGTTGACGAGGCCGGCCGCGCTCAGCTCCTGCGCGGTGAAGCCCTTCTCGCGCGCCTTCCGCGCGAGCGTCGCCCCGCCCGGTGCGAGCCCGAGCCGGTACGTGCGACAGACATCTTCGCCGAGGCCGCGGCTCTCGAGGTACGCGCGTGCCGCCTCGCCGCTCGGCGATTCCCAGAGGTAGCGCTCGTAGAACGCGGTCGCCTGCTCGAGCAGCGCCAGCAGCCGCTCCCGCCGTCCGCGCGCGGCGTCCTGCTCGGGCGAGGTCTCCTCGTACTCGAGCGCGACGCGGAAGCGCT
Source organism: uncultured Actinomycetes bacterium (assembly GCA_963772975.1). Taxonomy (GTDB): domain Bacteria; phylum Actinomycetota; class Thermoleophilia; order Gaiellales; family Gaiellaceae; genus AC-32. Next base: position 2,834 of record CAVYZH010000003.1, on the reverse strand, counting down.
CGGCCAGCCACTCGACCGCCTGCACGAAGTCGAGCTGCTCGGTCTCGCGCACGAACGTGATCACGTCCCCGCCCTTGCCGCAGCCGAAGCAGTAGAAGAACTTGTCGGCCGGATTGACCGAGAAGCTGGGCGTCTTCTCGTCGTGGAACGGGCAGAGCCCGGTCCAGCGCGCGCCCGAGCGGCGCAGCTGGGTGCGCGCCTGGACGACCTCGACCATGTCGGCCGCCTCGACCGTCTCGCGGACGGAGGTCTCCTTGATGCGAGCCATCAGAGGCTCTCGGCGTAGCTGAGCGCGAAGCGATCGGTCATCCCTGCCACGTAGTCGATCACGTCGTCGACGGAATCGCCACGCTCGAGCAGGTGGTCGAAGATGCGCTGTACCGTGGCGCGCGCCCGTGCGTGCTCAGCTCGAGCCGACTCGCCGAGGTAGACCCGCTCGAACATGAACGAGCGCACCGCGAGCATCGCCGCGCCGACCTCCTCGCTCTGGCGGATGTCGCCCTCGCGGGCTGAGGTCTCGACGAGGTCGTGCACGAGCGCGTCGATCCGCCGCGAGCCGGTCGGACCGAGCAGCTCGATCTCGGCGCTCGGCAGCTCGGCCGGGTCGAGCACGCCGGCGCGTACGGCGTCGTCGATGTCGTGGTTGATGTAGGCGACGCGGTCGACCAGGCGCACGATCCTGCCCTCGAGCGTGTCCGGCTCGTTTGGCCCGGTGTGGTTCAGGATCCCGTCGCGGACTTCCTGTGTGAGGTTGAGGCCGCGGCCGTCGCGTTCGAGCAGGTCGACGATCCGGAGCGAGTGCTCGTTGTGGCGGAAGCGCCGGTCGAAGCGCTCGCGAAGCGCCTCGTCCAGCGCCTCTTCGCCCGCGTGGCCGAACGGCGTGTGCCCGAGGTCGTGGCCGAGCCCGATCGCTTCCACGAGGTCCTCGTTCAGCCGCAGCGCTCGCGCCACGCCTCGCGAGATCCCGGTGGTCTCGAGCGTGTGGGTCAAGCGAGTGCGGTAGTGATCGCCAGCGGGGTCGACGAAGACCTGCGTCTTGTGCATCAGCCGCCTGAACGCCTTGGTGTGCACGATCCGGTCGCGGTCGCGCTGGAACGGCGTCCGCAGCAGGCACGGCTCCTCTTCGCGCGCGCGCCCGCGCGTCTCGTACGAGCGCACCGCGAGCGGTGAGAGCCAGCGCTCCTCGTGCTCGCGAACGCCCGCCTCGAAGGCATCCGCAGCAGTCCGTCCGGCGAGCTCCGACATCGGCACCGATGCTAGCCCGTCAACCGGGCAGCGGAACAGCCGCCGGCCAGGCCACGCCCCCACCCTTCAATTGGGTGGGGTTCGAACCCGCCTCCCTCGTGGTCGACGCTATCGAGGATTGTGTGATGTGTCTATGCCGGCTTTGCGCCGTGTCTGTGCCGGTTTGCCCACAGACGGCGGCAATGGTCGTCAGATGATGATCGGCACGGTGCCGCCGTCGGCGCTCCAGGCGGCGCCCGTCACGTAGGAGGCACGGTCCGAGCACAGGAACGCGATCACCGCGGCCATCTCCTCGGGCTCCGCGAGCCGGCCGAGCGGGCGCCCCCTGCCGACGGCCTCGAGCACCTCCTCGCGGCTCTTGCCGCTGCGCTTGGCCTGCTGGTCGGCAAGACCCCCGTCGCCGAGCCACGCCTCGGTCGCCGTCGGCCCGGGCGCGATCGCGTTGCATCGGATCCCGTCGCCCGCGTATAGATCGGCCACCAGCCGCGAGAGCGAGAGCACGGCAGCCTTGGTCACGCTGTAGTCGGGCATCCCGGTCGAGGGACGCTTGCCGGCCGTCGAGGAGACGTTCACGATCGCCCCGCCCCCGCGCTCCCTCATACCCGGCACCGCGGCCCTGATCGAGCGGACGTAGCTCATCACATTCAGCTGCCAGACCTCTTCCCACTGCTCGTCCGTGACGGTCAGGAAGTCACGCTGTTCCGCATAGCCGACGTTGTTCACAAGCACGGCGAGCTCGCCGGCCTCCGCGACCACACGTTCCGGCTCGCCCGGCTGCGCGAGATCGGCGCTGACGTGCCTCGCCTCGCCGACACCGGGCGCCCCGCCTCGACCGCACGTGGTCACGCGCGCGCCTTCGGCTGCGAGCAGCGCGGCGGTCGCCCGACCGATCCCGCCGGTCGAGCCGGTCACTAGGCACCCACGTCCTGTCAGGCCGAGGTCCAAGGGCGGCTAGTCTAGTGCGGCCGTGACGACGATCCTGCTGGCCCGCCACGGCGAGACCGACTGGAACCGCGAGGGCCGCTTTCAGGGGCATGCCGACCCGCCGCTGAACGAAACCGGACGCGCGCAGGCGGCCGAGCTCGCCGCCGAGCTCAAGGGCGTGGAGCTCGCGGCGGTCTACTCGAGCCCGCTGCGACGCGCCCTTGAAACGGCGGAGGTGGTCGCGGCCGAGCACGGGCTCGAGCCCGTCGCCGTCGACGCCCTCCGCGAGGTCGACGTCGGCTCCTGGCAGGGACTGACGCGCTGCGGAGATCGAAGCGCGGTTCCCCGAGCAGTTCGCTCGTTGGCTCGACTACGACCAGGGCTGGGAGGACGGCGAGAGCTACGAAGGGATGGGGCGGCGCGCCGTCGCGGTGCTGCTCGAGCTCGCCGCCGCTCATGAGGGCGAGCGCATCCTGGCGGTCACACACGGCGGGCCGATTCGGGCAGCCTTCGCCTTCGCCGACGGGGCATCGCATGCCGATGCTCGCCGGCTCGGGCCGAGGATCGGCAACGTCTTCCTCGCCGAATTCGCGGTCGAGGGCGAGGCGCTGCGGCGACTAGACTGAGCCGCGAGCCTTGGAGGACTACACCAACTAGTCCAAGCT
>CAVYZH010000002.1:0-724922 GCA_963772975.1 uncultured Actinomycetes bacterium | reverse complement strand
CGTTCGTCGCGAGCTGCGCATGCGCTTCAAGGGCTCGGCGCTCGGCCTCTTCTGGTCGCTGATCTACCCGCTCGCGATGGTGGCCGTCTACACGCTCGTCTTCTCGGTGCTCTGGCGGGTGACCGGGGACATCCCGCACTACCCGCTGTTCGTGCTCTCTGGCCTCGCGGTCTGGGGCTTCTTCCAGGCCGGGATCCAGCTCGGGACGACCTCGCTCGTCGCGAACGGCGAGCTGATCAAGAAGGTCTGGTTTCCGCGCGAGCTGGTGCCGGCCTCGTCCGTGCTCGCCCAGACGGTCACGATCGCGCGTGATGCTCGCGATCCTGATCCCGGTCGCCCTGATCGTCGAGCCGCCAACGCCCGGACGGTCGCCCTCGTGATCCCGATCGTCGCCGGCGCTGATCTGCCTGGTGCTCGGGCTGGCCTGGCTGCTGTCCGTGGCGAACGTCTTCTACCGCGACGTCGAGCACCTGCTCGCGCGTCGCTCTTCCTGCCCTGGTTCTTCCTCACGCCGGTCCTCTACGGGCTCGACCAGTTCAGCGCCGCCGGCTCGCACCGCTGGCTGATCGTGCCTGATGCGCTACGGCAACCCGGTCACGCCGTACGTCGAAGGCGTCCGCGCGGTGGTGCTCGCAGGCGACGTGGTGCCCGGGCGCGCCGCTGCTCGTCTACATCTTCCTCGTCGGGCCGCTCGTCGCGCTGCTCGGCCTCTGGGTGATGCAGCGCTACGAGGACCGCTTCGCGATCGAGCTCTGACATGAGCGCGACGGTCGCGGTCGCAGGCCGGCGAGATCCGCGCGCGCGGGCTCGGGCGGGTGTTCAAGATCCGGCTCTCGCAGAGCCGCTCGCTGAAGGAGGCGATCCTCCGGCGCGAGCTGCCGCGCACGCGGGAGCTCTGGGCGCTGCAGGACGTCGACTTCGACGTTGCACGAGGCCAGGCCTTCGGGATCGTCGGCCGGAACGGCTCGGGCAAGTCGACGCTGCTGAAGCTGATCGCCGGCATCTTCGCGCCCGAGCGCGGGACGGCTCGAGGTGGGCGGGCCGGGTCGGCTCGCTGATCGAGATCGGCGCCGGCTTCCACCCCGAGTTCACCGGGGTCGAGAACGTCTACCTGAACGCCGCCATCTACGGGCTCAAGCGCAGCTACGTCGACGAGCATCTCGATGAGATCATCGACTTCGCGGAGCTCGAGGCGTTCAAGGACGTGCCCGTCCGGACCTACTCGTCGGGGATGTACATGCGGCTCGGGTTCTCGGTCGCGATGCACATCCAGCCCGACGTCCTCCTGCTGGACGAGGTGCTCGCCGTCGGCGACGAGGCGTTCCAGCAGAAGTGCTTCGGCCGCATCTGGCGATTTCAAGCGCGCCGGCGGCACGATCGTGTTCGTCTCGCACGATCCGAGCGCCGTAGAGCGGCTCTGCGACCGGGCGATCATGCTCGAGCACGGGCGCGTCGTCGAGGCGGGGACGGCCGCGGATGTCGTGAGCGCCTACCACCGCTGGCTCGTCAGCGACGAGTCGGAGGGGCGCGGCCGGCAGGATGGGCGCGGCGGCGGGCCTGTGCCGCGTCCACGAGGTGCGGGCAGTCGGTGGGCGACGGCACTGGCGCGCGACCGCTTCATCGAGGGCGAGCCGATGGCGCTCGAGGTCTGGCTCTACGCCGAACAGGGCTCGAGGGCGCGAATGTGACGGTCGGAATCCGCGACGCCGGACGAGCCGGCCGCTCGGCTCGCAGACGCTGGACGGTGTGCTCCTTCGGCCCGGGCAGCTCGAGCGGCTCCGGCTCAACTTCCCAGGGCTGCCGATGCGCGAGGGGCGCTTCTTCGTCGACGTCGGCGTCACCAGCCGCGACCGCGACGCCGAGCTCGCCCTGGCGGAGCGCGCTCTCGAGCTCAGCGTCTTCGGGCAGGACGCAGCGGGATCTGGGCCGATCCGCCTCGGCGGCACGTGGGAGTTGCCGGCCGTCGACGGCACCGGCGAGGGCTAGTCGACGTTCGCGGTAAGGGCGCGAATGACGCTGGACTCGGCCAGTACTCTGTCTTCGTGGGGGCGCGCGCTGGTGTCGCGGGAGGGCTAATGCTGTTCATCGCGGCGGGCGTAGGCTCGGCGGCACCGGCGCTCGGCACATGGCGGCCGCTCGTCAAGGTCCCCGGCATCGTCGACGTGGTCGGGCCTCGCCTGGACGGACGTCTGGTGTTGGCCTCGCAAGGCGGTCTCTTCCTTCTACGACGTGGAGCTGCGCCGGTTCCGTTCGCGCGCGGTCCGCGGGGGTATGCGGGCTCGGCTGGAGAGCCGTACCTTGCGCTCGGGACAGGGCACGGCGTCCCAGGTAGCGGGTGTTCTTTCCGTCGTGACGACGTCTTTGCGCTCCGCCCGGGAGCCGCTCCAGGGGTGGTGCGCGTTGACACTGCCGGTCGGAGCCGTCAGTTCGCAAGCCTGCCGGTCGGCGCGTTTCCGTCGGGAATCGCGATCGACCGTGTCGGTTCGTTCGGCTTCCGCCTGCTCGTGACCGCCACCGCGTCCGGGAAGACCACTCTTCATGCCTTCGACTGCCGCGGCCGCGACCGCGTCGTCACGGCGGGTGCTCCGTCCGTCGAGGGCGGGCTGGCCGTAGCTCCTCGGACGTTCGGGCGCTACCCGGGTTGGCTGATTGCCGCCGATGAACACAGCGGCCGGATCTACGCCTTCGGGCCGAGGGGTCGAACCCGTGTTCTGGCCGAATCCGGCCTTGCGGCTGGAGCGGACGTCGGCGTCGAGACGCTCGGCTTCGTGCCGCGGGCGCTGGGGCGCCACGGCACGGCCTACCTTTCCGATCTCGGCGCTCCGGGATCGCCGACAACCGGCTCGGACAGCCTTCTCGTACTCCGTCCCGCTGAGATCTCGACGGCCCGACTACGAGCGGGGGACCTGTTGGTGGCGACGGAGTCGGGTGCGAAGACGCTCGCGGTGCGTTGTGGGCGTGTCTGCACGGTCCGTCGCGTCGTCGATGGGCCGGTGAACGCTCACGCCGAAGGTCACATCACGTTCTTGCCGCGTCGCTAGGGGAGTCCAAGGCTAGATTTCCTGCGTGGTCGAGTCCCTTCTCGTCCGCGCCGCCCGGCGGGAGCCCGTCGAGCGCACGCCGGTCTGGTTCATGCGCCAGGCGGGGCGCTCGCTGCCCGAGTACCGCGAGCTGCGGAAGCAGTACGGCCTGTTCGAGATCGCACGGCAGCCGGAGCTCTGCGCGGAGGTGACGCTGCAGCCGGTGCGGCGCCACGACGTGGACGCGGCGGTGATGTTCGCGGACATCATGCTCCCCGTCCTCGGGATGGGCGTCGACGTCGAGCTGGTCGAGAACGTCGGCCCGGTCGTCGCCTCGCCGGTGCGCACGCTCGCCGACGTCGAGCGGCTGGTCGTGCCCCTGCCGGAGGAGTCCGTGCCGTGGACGCTCGAGTCGGTTCGCCTCGTGCGCGAGGCGCTGCGCGACGACCAGGCGGTGGTCGGCTTCGCCGGCGGCCCGTTCACGGTCGCGGGCTACCTGATCGAGGGCAAGCCCTCGCGCGAGTTCAAGCTGACGAAGGCGTGCATGTACTCGCAGCCGGAGGTCTGGCACGCGCTGATGGAGAAGCTCGCCGACGCGTTCGCGTTGTACGTCGCCGCCTGCGCGGGCGCCGGGGCGGATGCGATCCAGCTGTTCGACTCGTGGGCCGGCGCGCTCTCGGTCGCCGACTACCGCGAGTTCGTCGCGCCCTACTCGGCGCGCGTGCTCGACGCGGTGGAGGTGCCGACGATCCACTTTGCGACCGGCGACGCGCACCTGCTCGAGGAGCGCGCGGCGGTCGGCGGGGACGTGATCGGCGTCGACTGGCGCGTCCCGCTCGACGTCGCCTGGGAGCGAGTCGGCCACGACCGCGGCATCCAGGGCAACCTCGACGGCGCCGTCCTGCTCGGCCCGTGGGAGCGGGTCGAGGCCGGCACGCGCGACGTGCTCGAGCGCGCGGCCGGGCGGCCCGGGCACATCTTCAACCTCGGCCACGGCGTGCTGCCGGAGACCGATCCTGCGTTGCTCGGCAGGCTCGTTGAGTTCGTGCACGAGACGACCATGGTTCCGGCATGAGCGATGCAGTGATCCTGATGGCGTATGGCAGCCCGGCAACCGCGGAGGACATCCGCCCGTACTTCGAGGACATCCGCGGCGGCAGGCCCGTCTCGGACGAGGCGGTCGCCGAGCTGGCCGAGCGCTACCGGCGGATCGGCGGGCGCTCGCCGCTCGACGAGGTGACCGAGGCGCAGCGCTCGGCGCTGGAGCGCGAGCTCGGGATCCCGGTCTTCGTCGGGATGAAGCACTGGCGCCCGCGGATCGCCGAGGCCGTGGACAGGGCACTCACCGGCGGCGCGACGCGGCTGATCGGCGTCGTGCTGGCCCCGCACTTCTCGCGCCTGTCGGTCGGCGAGTACCGCGAGCGGCTCGAGGCGGCGCTCGACGGGCGCGACGCCGAGCTCGTGCTCGTCGACAGCTGGCACGACGACCCGGCGTTCGTGGACGTCGTGGCTACGCGCGTGCGCGGGACCGACGCCTGGGTCGTCTTCACCGCGCACTCGCTGCCCGAGCGGATCCTCGCCGACGGCGACCCCTACCGGGAGCAGCTGCTGGAGACCTCGCGCCTGGTCGCCGAGCGCGCGGGCCTCGGCGAGCGCTGGTCGTTCGCCTTCCAGAGCGCGAGCCCGACCGGCGAGCCGTGGCTCGGGCCCGACATCCTCGACGAGCTCGAGCGGCTGCACAGCGAGGGCGTCGGCAAGGTGCTCGTCGCGCCGGTCGGCTTCGTCTCCGACCACCTCGAGATCCTCTGGGACCTCGAGATCGAAGCGCGTGAGAAGGCGGGCGAGCTCGGCCTCGAGCTGGAGCGGATGGACTCGCTCAACGACGACCCGGCCTTCATCGCCGCGCTGGCCGGGGTCGTCCGAGCGCGCGCGGGTGGCAGAGCCGGCCGTTCCGGGTCGGGCCGCTTCGTGAGCTCCCGGACCTGTCCCGACTGGCCGCTGCTGATGGAGGTCGCGCCCGAGCTGCAGTTCATGCACTACACGGTCGCGGAGGCGAAGCTGCCCTCGGACGTGCTCGCCGAGCTGCAGGACGTCTCCCTGCAGGACGTCGCGGTCTGCGCCGATCTCGACCACAACGTCTTCTACGCCGCCCACACCGACCCGCAGGTCGCCGAGGCGCTGCGCGGCTCGCACTGGTACGAGCTGCGCGAGTGGTCGACCCGTGGCCCCGGCTCAGGCGGGGTCTGACTCGGCGTCGACGAGGCCGGACTGATACGCGAGCACGACCGCCTGGACGCGGTCGCGCAGGCCGAGCTTCTGCAGCACGTGCGTGACGTGTGTCTTGACGGTGGTGTCGCTGATGAACAACGCCTCGCCGATCTCCGCGTTCGACCGCCCCTCGGCGATCAGCGCCAGGACTTCCCGTTCTCGCTCGGTCAGCTCCGCGAGCCCCTCCGGCGGCTCGCGGCGGGGCAGACGTGAAAACTGGTCGATCACCTGCTTGGTCACGGAGGGCGAAAGGAGGGCGTCGCCAGCGGCGACGGTGCGAATCGCCCCGAGCAGCTGCTCGGGCGGGTCGTCCTTGAGCACGAACCCGCTGGCACCGGCCCGAAGCGCTTCGTAGACGTACTCGTCGAGGTCGAAGGTGGTGAGCACGAGCACGCGCGCCGACGGGTCGGCGGTCAAGATCTGCCGCGTCGCCTGCAGGCCGTCGAGCTCCGGCATGCGGATGTCCATCAGCACGACGTCGGGCTGGAAGCGCGCGGCCTTGTCCACCGCCTCGAGGCCGTTGCTCGCCTCGGCGACGACGTCCACGTCCTGCTCGCGCGAGAGCAGCATCCGGAAGCCGGCCCGCACCATCGACTGGTCGTCTGCGACCAGTACTCGGATCGTCATCGCCGGTGCCCACCGAGCGGGAGCCGGGTGCTGAGGACGAAGCCGCTGCCGTTCGCGCTCCCCGCCGTCATCTCGCCACCGTAGATCTTCACTCGCTCGCGCACGCCGATGAGCCCGTGGCCGAGACCGTCGGTGGTCGCGGTGCCGATGCCGTCGTCACGCACCTCGAGGCGCAACTCCTCAGGCTGGTAGCGGAGAGTGACGTCGGCGCTCGTCGCCCGGGCGTGCTTGAGCGCGTTCGTCAGCCCCTCTTGCACGATCCGGTAGGCGGAGAGGTCGATTGCTCGCGGAACGGGGAACGGCTCGCCCTCCACGTGCAGCCGCACCGGCAGGCCGGCGTGCGCGACCTTCTCGAGCAGCAAGTCGAGGCTCTCGAGCCCCGGTTGAGGCATGAGCTCCGGCTCGTCGCCGGCCGCGCGCATCGCCCCCAGCAGATGCCGCATCTCCCCGAGCGCCGTGCGACCGGTCTGCTCGACGCTGTTCAGCGCCTCCCGGTCCTCGGCCAGCTCATCCGGGAGCTTGTGCCTGACGGCGCCGACCTGGAGCACCATCACGCTGACCGCGTGGGCGACGATGTCGTGGAGCTCGCGGGCGATCCTTGCGCGCTCCTCGGCAACGGCGATCGCGGGCTGCCGCGTCTCGCTCGCGCTCGGCGACGGCCGCGCGGAGCTCGGCTGCCTCCGCCTGCTCCGAGCGCTCGCGCACCGCGAACCCCGCGAGCCAGGCGATCGCGAACTCGAGCGGGATGAAGATCATCTCGGCTGCCGAGTGTCCGGGGATCCGGTAGACCACCACCAGGGGTCGCTGCGATCACGAACGCCAGGCCGAGGGCCGCCTGGAAGCGGATCGCGCAGGTTCCCGAGCAGGAACGCTGCGACCAGCCCGACCACAAAGATGCTGATCGCGAACGGGATCAGCCGCCAGTCGACGAACGCGATCCCGATCGCCAGCACCCAGTGCGCGGCCGGAGCGAACGGAAAGCGGCGGCGGGCGAGGACGGGGACGACCAGGATGGCGATGGCCGGCAGAACGAACCACAGCGTCGTCTGCGGTGCCCCGGGCGAGTTGCGGCCGACCAGGACTTCGAGCATCGCGGACACGAGGAGCAGCACGATCAGCATGTCGAACACGTACGTCCGCGAGAGGGTGCTGATCCGGCTCACACGATGACGGTACTCGACGTTCTCCCCCGTCGCCTCCTACCGGGGTCGGAGACGACGTCACCCTGCGGCACGAGCCCGAACGCGGCTTTCCTACGACGACGCGCGTCCGGCGTCGTCCTAGCGTCGTCCTGACCGCACTCACGGTTGACCCCAAGGAGGTAGGCAGATGCATCCCCCGCGTCCCCATTCCAATCTCGCCGCCCGCATGGGCCGCTGGAGCGCCGCGAACTGGAAGACGGCGACCTTCGGCTGGCTCGCGTTCGTGATCGTCGCCTTCGGTCTCGGCACGGCGATCGGCGTCAACAACGTCGATCCCAACGCGCCCGGCCCCGGCGAGTCCGGCCGCATGGACAGGATCCTCAACGACGGCTTCAAGCAACCGGCCGACGAGAGCGTCCTGATCCGAAGCCGCTCCGCCCGTGCCGGAACGCCCGCCTTCGAGGCGGCGGTGAGCGACGTGGTCGCGCGCGTCTCCCGCGTGGCCGCCGTGCAGGGCGTCCATCGCGGCGCGGTCGCGAAGGACGGCCACGCCGCGCTCGTCGACTTCACGATCAAGGGCGACAAGGACAAGGCGGTCGACAACGTCAAGCCGGCGCTCGACGCGGTCGCAGCCGCGCAAGCGGGCCACCCGGGCTTCACGATCGGCGAGTTCGGCTACGCCAGCGCGCAGAAGGGCGTCGAGACCGCCTACGGCGACGACCTCGGCAAGGCGGGAGCGCTCTCGCTCCCGATCACGCTGCTCATCCTCGTGCTCGCGTTCGGCGCGCTCGTGGCGGCCGGCATCCCGCTGCTGCTCGCCCTGACCGCCATCCTGGCGACGTTCGGCCTGATCGCGCTGCCGAGCCATCTGATCCCGGTCGCCTTCGAGGCCCCGGCGATGGTGCTCCTGATCGGGCTCGCCGTCGGCGTCGACTACTCGATGTTCTACTTGAAGCGCGAACGGCAGGAGCGCGCTGCGGGGAAGAGCCCCGAGGCGGCGCTCGAGGCCGCCGCGGCGACCTCCGGCCGCTCCGTGCTGATCTCGGGCCTGACCGTGATGGTGGCGATGGCCGGCATGTTCCTGACCGGCGACCAGATCTTCGCGTCGCTCGGCTTCGCCACGATCCTCGTCGTCGCGGTGGCGGTGCTCGGCTCGCTGACGGTGCTTCCCGCGGTGCTCTCGCGTCTCGGCGACAACGTCGACCGGCTGCGCGTCCCGTTCATCGGCCGCCACCGCCGAGACGACGGGCAGGGCCGTTTCTGGGGCGCGATCGTCGATCGCGTCCTGCGCCGGCCCGTCCTGTCGGCGGCCCTCTCGGCAGGGGTGCTGGTCGCGCTGGCCCTGCCGGCGCTCGGGCTCCGTCTCGCGCCGCAGGGCGTCGAGTCGTTCCCGCAGTCGCTGACCGTCATCAAGACGTACCACCAGATGCAGAAGGCGTTCCCAGGCAAGGCGCTGCCGGCCAACGTCGTCGTCAAGGCGGCGAGCGTGCGCACGCCGGCAGCACGGAGCGCGATCGCCGAGCTGAAGCGGCGGGCGCTCGCCAGCGGCCGGGCCTTCGAGCCGATTACGGTCGCCGTCAACCCGAGCGGGCACGGTCGCGAACATCACCGTGCCGATCGCGGGGAACGGCACCGACGCCGCCTCGAACGAGGCCTTCCGCGACCTGCGCGGGACGATCGTCCCCGAGACGGTCGGCGCCCTCCCGGGCGCGGAGGCGGGCGTGACCGGCCGAACCGCCGCGTGGAAGGACGCCGCCGCCGCGCTGAAGTCGAACCTGGCGCCGGTGATCGCCTTCGTGCTCCTGTTCGCGTTCGCGCTGATGCTGGTCGCGTTCCGCTCGATCGTGGTGGCGACCAAGGCGATCGTGCTCAACCTGCTGTCGGTCGCCGCCGCCTACGGCGTGCTCGTGCTCGTCTTCCAGCACGGCGTCGGCAAGAGCCTGCTCGGCGCCAGCTCTGCCGACGGGATCGAGACGGTCGTGCCGCTGCTGCTGTTCGTGATCCTGTTCGGCCTCTCGATGGACTACCACGTCTTCATCCTCAGCCGCATCCGCGAGAACTTCGACCGCGGCGAGACGATGGACGACGCGGTCGCCCACGGGATCAAGAGCACGGCCGGCGTCGTCACGAGTGCCGCGATCGTGATGGTGTGCGTGTTCGCGGTGTTCGGCGCGCTCTCGATGCCGTTCTTCAAGCAGTTCGGCGTCGGGCTGGCGGCCGCGATCCTGATCGACGCGACGATCGTTCGGGGCGTCCTGCTCCCGGCCACGATGAAGCTGCTCGGGACGTGGAACTGGTACCTGCCGAGCTGGCTCGAGTGGCTGCCGCGGCTCGAGCCCGAAGACGAGCCCGAAGGGCCTCAGGCGGTGACGATCTAGCCGCCAAAGCGTCGGGCGAGCACTTCGTCCAGCGGACTCGTGTTCAGCACATCCCACGGCCCGGCGCCTCCGCGCCGGGCCGTGGGGCATTGTCCGGCGGTGACCCCCGCACAGCTGGATAGTCTCTCCACGGCATGCCGACCGTTGTTGTTCCCTTCCGCGGAGAGACGGCAAAGCAGCGACTCGCGCCCGCTCCGGACGACGTTCGCACGGCCCTCGCGCAGGCGATGCTCGAGGACGTGCTCGCGGCCGCCGAGCCGGTCGGCGAGGTCGTCGTCGCCGACGAGCCCGGTGGCCAGGGACACGCGGTCGAAGGCGCGCTGCGCCGGATCGAGAGCGGGCCGGTGCTCGTCGTCAACGCCGACCTGCCGTGCGCTCAGGCGCGCGACCTGCTGACCTTGCTCGGCGCGTTGCCCGAGGGCGGGATCGCCCTCGTCGAGGCGGCCGACGGAACGACCAACGCGCTCGCGCTCGCCTCTCCGCACCTGTTCGCGCCGCTCTACGGCGAGGACAGCGCGGAGCGGTTCCTCGCGCGGGCCGAGCGGCTCGGCGTTCCCGCGGTGCTCGCGGCGATTCCGAACCTGGCCGACGACGTCGACACGCTCGCCGACCTCGAGCGGCTCGAAGACCGGCTCGGCTCCCGCACTGCGGCTGCGCTCGACGCGCTGCGTACCGGCCTCTCGCGTTGAGAGTCGTGGTTCTCGCCGGCGGGCTCGGCGGCTCCCGGCTCGCGCTCGCCCTGGCCGAGACGATCGACCCGGGCGAGCTGACGATCGTCGGCAACGTGGGCGACGACGTCGAGATCCTCGGCCTTCACGTCTCGCCGGACCTCGACACGATCCTCTACACGCTCACCGGCAGGCTGGACGAGGCCAAGGGCTGGGGCCGCGCGGGCGAGACGTGGAACGCGCTCGAGACGGTGGCGGAGCTCGGCGGCGAAAGCTGGTTCCGGCTCGGCGACCTCGATCTCGGCGTCCATCTCGTCCGTACCGAGGCGCTGCGGCGCGACGAGCCGCTTTCGGCCGTGACCGCCCGGATTGCGCGTGCCCTCGGCGTTGGAGCCGACGCTGCTGCCTGCGACCGACGAGCGCCTGCGCACGTGGCTGGCCACTCCCGCCGGCGAGCTGCCGTTCCAGGAATGGTTCGTCGCGCGCGGGCACCGGGACGAGGTGGACGGCGTGCGCTTCGAGGGCGCGGAAGCTGCGCGGCCCGCGCCGGGCGTGATCGAGGCGCTCGAGGCCGCCGACCTGATCGCGATCGCGCCGAGCAACCCGTTCGTCAGCGTCGGCCCGATCCTGGCCGTGGCCGGGATCCGCGAGGCGCTCGAGCGGCGCTCCGTTCCGGCGGTCGCGGTCAGCCCGCTGATCGGCGGCGAGGCGGTGCGCGGCCCGGCGGCGCGGATGCTGGCGCGCCTCCGCGGCGGAACCGGCCCGCAGCAAGTAACAGACTGTTACAAGGGGTTGATCGACGCGCTCGTGATCGACGAGGCCGACGCGGACGCCGAGGCCGGCGTGCGGACGATCGTCACGCGCACGCTGATGGAGGATGCCGAGGGCCGCCGCCGCGTCGCCGAGGCGGTGCTCGAATCCGTGGCGGCGCTGCGGTGAAGGTCGCGATCATCGGTGGCACCGGCGCCTTCGGCCGCGCGCTCGCGCGGAGGTTGCGCACGTTGGGCGAGGACGTCTACATCGGTTCGCGCGATGCCGAGCGGGCACGGGAGCGGGCGCTCGAGCTCGGCGTCCAGGGCGGCACCAACGAGGACGTCGTCCGCGGCGCCGACCTGGTCGTGCTGGCAACGAAGTCGAACGCGGCGCTGGAGACCGCGGCCAGCCTCGCGGACGCGATCGGCGAGACGCCGGTGCTCTGCGTGGCCAGCGACCTGCGCTTCACCGACACCGGGATCGTCCCTGGCCTCGACGAGGGCTCGCTGGCCGAGAACCTCTCGCGGCTGATCCCTGCGCCCATCGCCTCCGGTCTGCAGATGGTCTCGGCGATCGACCTCTCCGGCCCGGAGCCGCCCGACCAGGACGCGCTCATCTGCGGCGACGACCTGGCCGCGAAGGAGCTCGCCCTGGAGCTGGCCGGCCGCCTCGTGGGTGGTCGCGCGATCGACGTCGGCCCGCTCGCCAACTCCCGCGCCCTCGAAGCCATGACCGCCGTGATCCTGAACGTGAACAGGGACTACGGCGTCCACGCGGGCCTCCGCCTCACCGGCCTGCCGTGATCTCGATCCGGCCGGTCGAGGGGCTGCCGGAGATCGAGGCGGGGGCCGATCTCGGCGCGCTGATCGCGGAGCGGGTCGAGCTCGAGGACGGCGACGTGCTGGTCGTCGCGCAGAAGGCGGTCTCGAAGGCCGAGGGCCGCGTCGTGCGGCTGGACGAGGTCGAGCCCTCCGAGCGGGCGCGCGAGCTGGCCGGCGACGAGGACCCGCGCCGGCTCGAGGTGATCCTGCGCGAGTCGGCGCGGATCGTCCGCAGCCGCCCGCCGCTCGTGATCGCCGAGACGCGGCACGGCTTCGTCTGCGCCTCGGCGGGCGTCGACTCCTCGAACGCGCCCGAGGCCGGCACGGTCGTGCTGCTGCCCGAGGACCCGGACGCGTCGGCTGAGCGGCTGCGCGAGCGGCTGCGGGAGCTGACCGGCGCCGAGGTCGGGGTGATCGTCAGCGACTCGTTCGGCCGGCCATGGCGGCAGGGCACGACCGATGTCGCGATCGGCCTCGCCGGGATCCGGCCGCTGCTCGACCTGAAGGGCACGCGCGACCGCGCCGGCTACGAGCTGCACTCGACCGTGATCGCGGTCGCCGACGAGCTCGCAGGTGCAGCGGAGCTCGTGATGGGGAAGACCGACGGCGTGCCTGCAGCCGTGATCAGGGGATTCGACGCGAGCGGCCAGGGAAGTGGTCGCGACCTGTTGATTCCTGCCGACCGCGACCTGTTCCGATGACCGAGAAGAAGCGCTCAGCCGAGGATCTTGACCGTGAGCTCATCGAGTTGCTGAATGAGCTGCGCGTCGTGCTCCCGGGCGTGCAGGTGCTGTTCGCGTTCCTGCTGGCCGTGCCCTTCGCGAACGGCTGGACGCGCGTCACCGCTCTGCAGCGGGATGTGTTCTTCGTGGCTTTCCTCGCCACGGCGGCCGCCTCGATCCTGCTGATCGCACCGTCGTCCTACCACCGGCTGCGCTGGCGCGAGGGCGACAAGGAGCAGATGCTCGAGACGTCGAACCGGCTCGCAATCGGCGGCACGGTGTTCCTCGCGGTCGGGATGACGGCAGTCGTGTTCCTAATCACCGACATCCTCTTCAAGGCCCCGTGGGCCGCGCTGACGACGGCGCTGATCGGTGGTGGCTTCGCTTGGTTCTGGTACGGGCTGCCACTTATCCGCGACGTTCGCGACGGGCCAGACTGAGCCCGTTCAGGGTTTCGCGCACGATCCGGTCCGCGATCAGGGCAGTGATGTCGGCCGAGCCGACGGCGGTCGGGATCACCTCGACCACCTCGGCGCCGACGAGCTCGAGCCGCCGCGCGACCTCACGGCAGGCCCAGAGCAGGTCGGCGCTCGTCATGCCGCCGGGCTCCGGCGTGCCGGTCCCCGGCGCGAAGGCAGGGTCGAGCACGTCCACGTCGACGCTCAGGAACACGGGCCCGTGGCCGACGATCTCGACCGTCCGCTCGACGACCGTCTCGATCCCCAGCTCGCGCACGTCGTGCATGAAGAAGCTTGTGATCCCCCGGTCGGCCTGCCACTGGAACTCGCGCTCGCCCGGCCAGTAGCCGCGCAGGCCGATCTGCACGTACCGGTGCGGGTCGACGTGCCCTGCCTCGACCAGCCGGAACATCGGCGTACCGTGCGAGCGCTCGACGCCGAAGACCTCGCGACCGGTGTCGGTGTGCGTGTCGAAGTGGACGAGGCCGACAGGACCGCGGCGGGCGGCCACGGCGCGGACGTCCGGCTCGGCGATCGAGTGGTCGCCGCCGAGCACGACCGGCAGCAGGCCCGGCGTCGAGCACCTGGCCGACGAGCTGCCTCGATCGCGGCGTGCGAGCGGGCCGCATCGGCGGGCAGGACGGCCGCGTCGCCGAAATCGACGATCTTCAGCTCCTCGAAGGCGTCCACTTTCGACTCGAGGTGCGGCCCGGGCGGGCACGAGGCGGCGCGGATCGCACGCGGTCCGAAGCGGGCGCCGGGCCGGTCGGAGACGAGGTCGTCCATCGGCGCGCCGACGATCGCCACGTCGAAGCCGGCCAGCTCGGCGGGATCCTGCGTGTACGGCGCGCCGCCGTAGGTGAGCAGGCCGGCGTAGTCGGGCTTCTCGCCGTACTGGCGCCAGCGCTCGAGCGGATCGATCATGGTGCGATTGTCGCCTGCGGCGTCGGTAGGCGCTCGCGCACTGCCACTGTGTCGCATCCTTCCGGAGGCACGGCGGTTCTTCTAGCCGACGTCCCGCGCGCCCACTATCGTCCCGGCGTGCGCCTGAACAGTCGGCCTGTGATTGTGATTGCCGCGATAGCCGGGGTCGTCCTGATCGCCCTCGCGATCTACTACTGGGCCGAGCCGGCGAGCTCGCTCCCCTCGTGGCTGCCCGGCCACGAGGCGGGATCGAGCCACCACCACATCAAGCACGGAATCGCGTCGTTCCTCGTCGGCGTCGCGCTGTTGATCTTCGCCTGGTTCCAGAGCGCGCCGAAGCGGCCCGGCGCTCCCGCCTGACCGGCGCGTGGTCGTCGGCGAGCTCATCACGTACTGGCAGGCGATCGTGCTCGGCCTGCTGCAGGGCGTCTCTGAGCTCTTCCCGGTCTCGAGCCTCGGCCACAGCGTGATCCTGCCGAGCCTGCTGGGCTGGAACATCCACCAGAACGACGCGTACTTCCTCGCCTTCCTCGTGGCGACGCACCTGGCCACCGCGCTCGTCCTGCTCGGCTTCTTCTGGAAGGACTGGGTACGGATCGTCAAGGGTCTCGGCCGCAGCCTCCGCGACCGCGGGATCGACCCCGCGGACACCGATGCCAAGCTCGCCTGGCTGCTGATCCTCGGGACGATCCCAGCCGGCATCCTCGGCCTGACGCTGGAGCACAAGCTGCGAAGTGTCTTCGCCTCGCCCGAGTCGGCGTCGATCTTCCTGATGCTGAACGGGCTCTTGCTCTACGGCGCGGAGCTGCTGCGCCGCCGGGCGCCGCAGACCGAGGTGGACGACGACGTTCGGATCGCAAAGCGGCTCGGCTTCGGCGAGGCCTTCGGGATCGGCGCCGCCCAGGCGCTCGCGCTGATCCCCGGCTTCTCGCGCTCGGGCGCGACGATGGCGGGCGGGCTGCTGTCCGGGCTGTCGAACAAGGACGCGGCGCGGTTCGCCTTCTTGCTGGCGACGCCGATCATCCTGGCGGCCGCGGTGCTGAAGCTGCCCGACCTGTTCGGCTCCACCGGCGACGGGGTGCGTGGACAGGCGCTCGTCGGCGCGTTGTGCTCGGCGGCGACGGCGTACCTCGCGGTGCGGTTCCTAATGCGCTTCTTCGAGACGAACACCTTGCTGCCGTTCGCGATCTACTGCGGGGCGGCCGGCCTCGCGGCGACGATCTACTTCGCAACCACCTGAGGCGATGGAGGTCGTGGTCGTCAGGCACGGCGAGACCGAGTGGAGCCGCACGGGCCGGCACACCGGCCGCACCGACGTGCCGCTGACCGAGGAGGGCAAGCGACAGGCGCGGGCGGTGGGAGCGGCGCTGCGCGGGCGCGAGTTCGCGCTGGTGCTGTCGAGCCCGCTGCTGCGGGCGCTCGACACCGCGAAGCTCGCGGGCTTCGAGCCGGAGGTGCGCGACGACCTGGCCGAGTGGGACTACGGCGAGTACGACGGCCTGACGACGCCGGAGATCCGCGACGCATGTTCCCGACTGGACGATCTGGCGGTGTGGAGCTCTTGGCGGGGAGACCGTCGAGCAGCTCGCGGCTCGCGCCGATCGCATGATCGCCGAGCTGCTGAGGGTCGACGGCGACGTACTCGTCTTTTCGCACGGGCACTTCCTGCGGGTGCTGACAGCGCGTTGGCTCGAGCTCGGGGCGGCCGAGGGGCGGCTGTTTGCGCTCGACTCCGGGACGCTCAGCACGCTCGGCTTCGAGCGCGACCAGCGCGTGATCCGGAGCTGGAACGTGCCGGTCTCGGGTTGAGTTTCGGTCCAGGGAAGACCGGACGCCGGCACCGCGTTCTCTCCGCGACCGTCCACCACCGCCGGCCCAGATTGTCGCTCGGAGCGGGCGCGGCAGGCCGTCCTGTGGACGGATTGGCACACCTTCGTCCCAACCAACGTGTCTCTTCGAGCGCACTTCGGGGACAGTCCCCGCCGGTTAGGGTCGGCTGCGCAGTGCGGGACAGCGCCGACGTCCTCACCGACCCGCCGCCTCGGGCGGCGGACGCGCGGATCGCCTACGGGCCGGAGCCGCTCCAGTTCGGCGACCTCCGCGTCCCGCCCGGCGACGGGCCGTTCCCGCTCACGCTCGTGCTCCACGGCGGCTACTGGCAGGCGATGTACAACCTGATCCACACTGGGCCACCTCTGCGAGGCGCTCCGCGACGCCGGCATCGCCAGCTGGAACCTCGAGTACCGCTGCCTCGGCGTCCCGGGCGGCGAGTGGCCGGCCGCCGCCGAAGACCTCGAACGAGCGCTCGCGCACCGCGACGAGCTGCCGCTTCGCGCACGACGGCCGCACCGTGCTCGTCGGCCATTCCGCCGGCGGCCAGCTCGCGCTCTGGGCGGCGAAGCGCGAGCGGCCTCCGGTCGTGGCGCTGGCGCCGGTCTCCGACGTCCGTGACGCCGTCGAGCGGCGCGGCCCCGAGAGCGCGCCCGGCCGCTTCATGGCCCCCGAGCACTTCGCCGACGGCTCGCCGCTCGAGCTGCTCCCGCTCGGCGTCCGCCAGATCGTCATCCACGGCGACGCCGACGAGTCGTGCCCTACGAGATGAGCCAGCCGCTATGTCACCGCGGCGGCGACCGAGGCCGAGCTCGTCACGCTCGAAGGCACGGGCCACTTCGAGCCGATCGACCCGCTCGCCGGGGAGTGGCTCGTGGTCACGGCCGCGCTGGAGCGGCTGCTCGGCGCTCGCGAGTCAGCAGCTCCGCTGCGCTGACCGGGTCGCCGCCGAGCAAGCTCGCCCCCGCTTGCTCGGCCAGCGCGCGCGAGGCGCCCGCGCCGCCGATCGAGAGCGGCGCCGCCCGAGCCAGCCTCGCGAGGTCGCCGAGGACGTCGTCGAGCCGCTCGGCATCCGAGGCCGCGACGACGACGCGGTCAGGGCTCAGCTCGCGAGCTTCCTGCTCGAGCGTCGCGACCGGTGTGTCCTGGCCGAGATACGTGATCCGCCAGCCGCGGTTGCGCAGACCCTGGCCGCCGATCAGCCCGAGGTCGTGGTGCTCGTGCGGCGGGCAGGCGAGCAGCGCGTGCGGGCCCGACCCCTCGCCCCAGCCCCGCCCGAGCCCAAGCAGCCGGCCCCGGAGGACGTTGCTCGCGAAATGCTCCTGCGCGATGCTGGCGTCGCCGCGCTCCCACGCCTCGCCGAGATCGTGGAGGTACGGCAGCACGACGTCGCGCAGGACGGCGTCGACGCTGAGCGCGGCGAGCAGCCGGTCGAGCACGACGTTGGCCCTGCCCTCGGAGAAGCCGGCGAGGGCGTCGGCCAGCTCCCGCCTCGACTTCGCGACAAGCTGGACGCCGTCGGTCTCCGAGCCGGGCTCCTCGAGCGCGCGGCGTGCCGCCTCCTTCGCCGCCAGACCGGCGGCCAGATGGCCCTGCATCGTCCGGACTCGCCCGACGTCGCCGTCGGAATAGAGGCGGAAGCCGCCCTCCGAGCGATCGGGCTCGAGCAGCCCGTACCGCTTCTCCCACGCGCGCAGGAGGTCAACGCTCGTGCCGGTCCGCCGGCTCAGCTCGCCGATCCGCAGGTGCCCGTCGGTCATGGCGCTAACTGTACAGGATCTAGACAAAGACTTGACAACCAGCGGAGACCCTGCGTATAGTCTGGACGAAAGCTAGACAAAGGAGGGACAGGATGGAGCGGATCGACCTACTCGCAGCGGTGCTCTTGATCGTCGGCGGGCTGAACTGGGGCCTCGTCGCCGTCGCCGAGTTCGACCTGGTTGCGTGGATCTTCGGCCTCGACTTCGGCCAGACCAACGCCGCCACCCGGATCATCTACGGCCTCGTCGGCCTCGCTGCGGTCTACGGCGCCGTGCGGCTGCCGGCGCTGAGGCAGAGGCGGAGCCATCGCAGTTCCACGGCTGTCGCGCCGCAGAGCTGACCACGAAACGGAGGAGTGAGATGACCAAGGTACGCCTGACGATCGCCGCGCTGGCAACTGCTGTCGCGGCCGTGGCAATTGGCGCGCCGGCTGCCACCAGCACGCCGGTCGCCACCAAGAAGAACCTCGTTCAGACGGCGGTCGCCGCCGGACAGTTCAAGACGCTTGTCTCGCTTGTGAAGCAGGCGGGTCTCGCGAGCACGCTCTCGGGCAAGGGCCGCTACACGGTCTTCGCCCCGACCGACGCCGCCTTCGCGAAGGTGCCGAAGGCGACGCTCAAGGCACTCGCCGCAGACAAAGCAAAGCTGCGCGCGGTGCTGCTCTACCACGTCGTCGCCGGCCGGCTCCCTGCCGCGAAGGTGACGAAGCTCCGCTCGGCGACGACGCTGAACGGGGCAACCGTCCAGATCCGCGTCAGCGGCGGGATGGTGTACGTCAACGGCGCGAGGGTCGTGAAGCCGAACGTATCGGCTTCGAACGGGGTCATCCACGTCATCAACCGGGTGCTGATTCCGCCCGCGAGCTGACCGACGTCGCGAGGGCCCGGCACCCTGCTCGCCGGGCCCTCGTCGACCACCCATGACCGACGAGGAACGCATGGGCATCTGGCTTCGGTTTCACGAAGCGGTGAACCTCGGCGACAGTGAGCTCGAGGCCTGGCTACAAACCGACGAGTCGCTGGCCGTCGGATTCAGGCGCAACGGCGGCGAGTCGGTGGGTCATGCTTCCGGACGGCGCATCGTCTCGCTCCTCCGGAAGGCCGACCGGGATCTCACCGCCGACGACTACCGGCACATGCGCAAGGTCGTCGGCTACGTCCATCGGCATCTGGCACAGCGGCCGCGGGGTGACGTCACCCGGACACGATGGCGCTACTCGCTGTTGAACTGGGGGCACGAGCCCCTGAGGCCGCGCTAGAACGAGATCACGCTGCGGATCCCATCCTGGGCCTCCATCAGCTCGAAGCCGCGGTTGACCTCGTCGAGCGTCAACCGGTGCGAGACGAACGGCTCGACGTCGATCTCGCCCGCGAGCCAGCGGTCGACGAACTGCGGTACCTGGTCGCGACCCTTGACGCCGCCGAACGACGAGCCGGCCACACGCCGCCCCGTGATCAGGAAGCGCGGCACGACCTCGAGCACCTCGCCCTTGCCCGCGACGCCGCACACGGTCGCCAGCCCCCAGCCCATCCGTGCCGACTCGACCGCCTGGCGCATCACCGCCACGTGCCCGGTCGCCTCGAAGGTGTAGTCGGCCCCGAAGCCGCCGGTCAGCTCGAGCACCCGTTCGACCGTGTCCGGCCCGCCGATCCAGGTCTCGGTCGCGCCCTGCCCGCGCGCCAGCTCGAGCCGCTCCTCGGAGAGATCGACGCAGACGATCCGCTCGGCGCCCTGCAGCCGGCACCCGGCGACCGCGCCGAGCCCGACCATGCCGGCGCCGAAGACGACGCAGGTCGAGCCCGCAGCAACGCGAGCCGTGTTCATCGCCGCGCCGAGCCCCGTCGAGAGCCCGCACGCGAACAGGCAGGCACGATCCAACGGCGCCTCCGAAGAGACGCGAGCCAGCGCGATCTCGGGCATGACCGTGTACTCCGCGAACGTCGAGCAGCCCATGAAGTGCCTCACGGGCTCCCCGTCGCGCGACAGCCGAGTCGTCCCGTCGGGCAGGAAGCCGAGCCCCTGCTGCTCGCGGATCGCCAGGCAGAGGTTCGTGCGCGGGTCGAGGCAGTGGACGCACTCGCGGCACTGCGGCGAGAAGAGCGTGACGACGTGGTCGCCGACCGCAAGGTCACGCACGCCTTCGCCGATCGCCTCGACCACGCCAGCGCCCTCGTGCCCGAGCACTGTCGGCGAGTAGCCGGACGGGTCGGCGCCGGAGGCCGTGAACAGGTCGGTGTGGCAGACGCCGCACGCCTCGAGCCGGACGAGCACCTCGCCCGCCCGCGGCTCGGCGAGCTCGAGCTCCTGCACCTCGAGCGGCTCGCCGAATCGCTCCAGTACGGCTGCGCGAATCTGCACGAACGCGATCCTACGGGCCGCTAGGCTCCGAACCGTGCCGCTACGAGGAAGCTGCCAGTGCGGTGGAGTCAGGTTCGAGGTCCCGGACCACTTCGAGCCGAGGGCCTTCTGCCACTGCGCGACTTGCAAGAAGCTCTCCGGCGGTGTCGGCACCGCCAACGGCCGCCTGCGCAGCGACGAGGTCACGATCCTCGAGGGCGAGGAGCTGCTGCGCACCTACCAGCCGGAGGAGGGCACCGCGAAGACGTTCTGCTCGGTCTGCGGCTCGAACCTGTTCGGTGGCGGCTGGCCCGAGACCGAGCACGCCAGCATCCGCCTGAGCGCGATCGACGACCCGCTGACCGCTGGCGCCCGAGAAGCACATCTACACGCGCTCGCTCGCCACCTGGGAGACGCTCCCGGACGACGGCCTCGAGCGGATCGAAGGTTCCGGCTAGGCCCGCCGGAACGAGACGAGCACCGCGCGCTCCGAGCCGTCCTTGGCGAGCTCCTTGACGGTGCCGATCCCGCGCGCGTACCACTTGAAGTCGATCGCGCCCGGCTCGAGCGGAGTCCACTCGCGCGTCTTCATCGCGTGGGTCCAGCTGCCGTAGGGAACGCTCACCGGGACCCCGATCGCCTGCACGCGGAAGTGATCCTCGGCGTGACCCTTGTAGAACTCCTGGCGGAACGTCGCGCCGACCTTCGGGTGGGCGGGCATGAAGATCCCCGGCTGCGCGCCGTTGCGACCGGCCAGCCAGCTGCCCTCCGTGCTCGTGACGCGGCCCTTCCGGTCGAGCTCGGCCGTCGCCTCGCCGAAGTACCAGACGTTGCCGTCGCTGTCCTGCGAGTACCAGTCGGTCGTGCGCTCGCCGAGGTGGCCCGAAAGGTAGAGGTTGTCGCGGATCGCGATGCACTCCGCACCGGCGATCGTCCTCGTTCGATGCGTCACGGTGACCAGCTCGCGCGACGGCTGGCCGTCCTTCGCTCCGGTGTAGACGTACTCGGACCCCGGGCGGAGAGGGAACCAGGGGTTGTCGACGTTCGCGGAGTAGTCGCCGGCGGGTCTCGGCAGCGCCGCGCCGCCGCGCGCCCCGCTCGAGCCGCACCCGGCGGCCGCGAGCAGGAGCACGGCGGCTGCGGCCGCGACCTTCACGCTAGGACTGCGGCGCGATCGAGACGACGCTGCCGTCCGTCGCGTCGACCCCGACCTCGCGGTTGCCGACGTCGACGACATAGACGATCCGGCCGTCGTGGCTCTCGAGGTCGACCTGGCCGAGCTGCCCGCTCCACGCCCGCTGGGCGGCCGCGACGGCCTGGGCGGTCGTGATCGACGCCTGCGGGAGGTACTGCTTGCCGTCGTCGAGCGTGCCGGGCTTGACCAGGTGCCCGTCGTCGTTGATCAGGCCGCTGCCGCCGCCGAAGGCGAACGCGGCCGCGGCGAGCGCCACGACGGCTGCGAGGGCGGCGAAGAGGGCGATGCGCTTGCTCATGGTGAGTCTCCTTCCGGCTGGTGATGGAGCGCACCGTAGAAGGCGCCGGTGAGACAGTGGTGAGAGCGCGGCGAATGGTTCTCATCGAGCTCTCATCGAAACCAGCGAAGATGCAGGTATGCGCGTGCTCGTCGTTGAGGACACGCTCAAGATGGCCGGTCTGATCCGCCGTGGCCTGGTCGAGGAAGGCCACGCCGCAGACGTCGCCCCGAACGGCGAGGACGCGCTCTGGATGGCCGAGGCGCACCCGTACGACGCCATCGTGCTCGACGTCATGCTGCCGGGGCTGAGCGGCTTCGAGACCTGCCGCCGCCTGCGCAACGCGGGCGTCTGGTCGCCCGTGCTGATGCTCACCTCGCGGGACGCGGTCGAGGACCGGGTCGCCGGCCTCGACGCGGGCGCCGACGACTACCTGACGAAGCCGTTCTCCTTCGCCGAGCTGCTCGCGCGGCTCCGCGCGCTGGGCCGCCGCGGCGGCGTCGAACGGCCGACCGAGCTCGAGGTGGACGGCCTGCGCCTGGATCCGGCAAGCCGCAAAGCCTGGCGCGGCGAGCAGGAGATCCAGCTCTCGCCGAAGGAGTTCGCCCTGCTCGAGACCTTCATGCGCCGGCCGGGCCAGGTGCTGACGCGGCTGCAACTCCTCGAGCACGCGTGGGACTTCGCCTACGAGAACCGCTCGAACGTCGTCGACGTGTACGTCCGCTATCTGCGCGAGAAGATCGATCGGCCGTTCGGGACGGACACGCTCGAGACCGTGCGCGGAGTCGGCTACCGGCTGCGGGCGGCCTCATGAGCCGGCTCCCGATCCGGCTGCGGCTGACGCTGTTCTTCACCGCGGCGATGGCGGTCGTGCTCGCTGGCGCCACCTGGCTGCTCTACCTGCAGGTCGGCTCCGACCTGGGCTCCGGGATCGACCAGTCGCTGCGCTCACGGGCGCAGGACGTCGGCGCGCTCGTCGCCGACGGCGGCTCGCTGCGTTCGACCTCGAGCCCGCTGATCGAGAGCGGCGAGTCGTTCGCGGAGCTGCTCTCGCCGGGCGGTCGCGTCCTCGATGCGAGCGCCTCGTTGGACCGCGAGCCGCTGCTCTCGGCGGACGAGCTGCGCCGCGCACGCGTCCAGCCGCTCTGGTTGAACCGGCCGTCGGCACCCGGGCTGGACGAGCCGACGCGGTTGCTCGCGGTCAGATCGCCACGAGGAGTGCTCGTCGTCGGCGGCACGCGGGAGAACCGTGCCGAGACGCTCGGCACGTTGCGCAGGGGATTCTTCATCGGCGGCCCGGTCGCGCTGCTGCTCGCCGCGCTCGGCGGCTACCTCGTCGCGGGCGCGGCGCTGCGCCCGATCGAGGGGATGCGCCGCCGCGCGCAGGAGATCTCGACGTCGTCGCTCGACGAGCGGTTGCCCGTTCCCGCCACGGGCGATGAGGTCGCCCGGCTGGGGGAGACGCTGAACCGGATGCTCGAGCGCATCGAGGAAGGCCTCGCGCGTGAGCGCCGGTTCGTCTCGGATGCAAGCCACGAGCTGCGGACGCCGCTCGCGCTGCTGAAGACCGAGCTGGAACTTGCCTTGCGCGCGGGCCGTTCACCGGATCAGCTCCGTGCCGCGATCGAGTCGGCTGCCGGGGAGACCGACCGGCTCGCCCGGATCGCCGACGATCTGCTGTTGCTGGCCCGATCCGAGCAAGGGCACCTGCAGCTTCAGCTCGAGCCGCTCGACTCAGCGGAGCTGTTGAACACCGTCGCGCGGCGCTTCGCGCGCACCGGTGACGTGTCGGTCGAGGCCGGCGGCGAGAGGCTCGACGGCGATCGGCTCCGGCTCGAGCAGGCACTCGGCAACCTGGTCGACAACGCGGTGCGTCACGGGGGCGGCGGCGCATCGCTCCGCGCGGGCCGGCGCAACGGCTCGATCGAGCTGCACGTGCTCGATCGCGGCACGGGCTTCCCACCCGCGTTCGTCGGGCACGCGTTCGAGCGCTTCAGCCGTGGCGACGAGGCCCGGGGCGGCGAAGGCGCGGGGCTCGGCCTGGCGATCGTCGAGACGATCGCCCGAGCCCACGGCGGGCGCGCGCATGCCGCCAACCGCGATGGCGGTGGCGCCGACGTCTGGATCCAGTTGCCGACCTAGAACGAGCCGGGACGCCCTTAGACGTCCCGGCTCGCGTTCCGATCTAGCCGTCGAACTCCTTCTGGTCCCTGTCGTTGATCTGGCCGCGGATCTCGCCGCCGGGCCACCGGGTCGTGTGGATGTTCACGTAGGAGTGTCCAGCACGCATCGCGCGCAGGATCTCGGCGAACGATCCGGGCTCGATGCCCTGGCCATTCGGTCCGATCACGTCGGCGGGAGTAACGTCGCCCTCGACGTGGCCCGACACGTTCGGGCACGGCGTCGGCTTCGTGCTGCCGCCGCATAGGAAGAAGGCGACGCCGGCCGCCACGTAGCGCGAGCCGAAGTGGACGTGCGCGAAGAGCGAGGTACCACCTTCCAGGTCGTGGTAGGTGAACTTGTAGTGCAGCTTGTTCTCGTCGACGAGCTTCGCGCGGAAGTCGCCCCAGCCGGTCGACGAGACCGACGGGGTCTCGTTGAATCCGTTCAGCTGCGCTTTGAACTCCTTCGAGTTCGGCGGCCTGCGCGGGCCATCGCGTCCAGCCACCGCGTACGTCACGGCTGCGAGACCGGCCAGCATGGCCACCGCCAGCAGCGCAAACCAGCGTCTGCGGGCCATTCCTGCCTCCTCTCCCTTGCGGGTCGGAGTCCTTCCCAGCCCTCGCCCAGGAGAACTCCCTGGTCGCGCGAGTCTACGACAAGGAGCCGGCCGCCCACGACGACGGCCGGCTCCAAGGGGAACTAGGAGGCGGCGATCCCGGCCGCGCCGACCGGCAGGCCGGCGATCTGGTCGACCTGGGACAGGCTGCCGTTGCCGTTGATGCGGAAGCCGGTGATCCGGTTCAGCCCGTCGGTGAGGTTGTAGAGGAACTCACCATTGGTGCTGACCGTCTCGTCGAGCGGATGGCTGCCCGCGCCGAGGCTGGCGGTGACGCCGCTCGCGTCGAGCAGGGTCAGCGCGCCACTCGGGGCGACCGAGAAGCCGGAGAGCGACCCCGAGCCGGCATTCGCGGTGTAGGCGTAGTGGCCGTCGACGGTCGCGATCAGCCAGCACGGTGCGGCCTGGTGCGTCGAGACCGCGCCGCTGATCACGCTCGCGCCGGCCGGGCTCACGTTGTAGGACGAAGCCGAGCCCGCGGCCTCGGAGACGAGCAGATGCCCGCCGCCGAAGTCGAAGCCGAACGGCGTGCCGCCGGCCGAGGGGGAGACCGTTCGGGGCGCCGGCCACGCCCTGACGGTCGAGCGGGTAGACGTCGAGCGTGCTCGAGTTCTTCTCGGTCACGACCAGCGCCTTGTCGTCGGGCGTGAACGAGACCTGCGCTGGGCCTGAGCTGCCGGCGCCCAGCGGCTGCGTCGAGCCGGCGAGCGGGGTCAGGCTCTCGCCGTGCTGCCTGAAGCCGGCGATGCTGCCCGCGCCGCCGGAGTTCAGCGCGTAGAGCACGTGCTTGCGGTAGGTGAGGCTGATCGGCGTCGAGCCGCCAGAAGGAACGGTCGTCACCCATTTCAGGCGGTCGCCATTGACCTTGAACTCCGTCACGGAGTTGCTGTTGGCGTTGACGGCGAACAGACGATGGCCGTGGGCGGCAAGGATCAGCGAGCCCTGCGAGCCGAGCCCGCCGCCGGAGCCGTTGCCGCCGGTCGGGTAGCTGCCGGCCGGCGTCAGCGTGCCGCCAGCGGTGCGATCGTAGACGAGCACCGCGTTCCCGCTCGCCTGGTTGCCGAGCGTGAAGACGACTCCGGGAGCCTTGTGGCCCGCGGAGGCCGAGCCGGCGAATGCTGCGGACGCGACCGCGAGCAGGCCGACGAGAAGCAGCAGGATCTTCCTCTGCACTGTGAGCCCTCCTTGGGGAGATGACCCGGAGGTTTCGGCGCCTCCGGTTTGGCCCTACCGTCTCGCCGGGTGCCGATCCGTTACGGCCGACTTAGACTCGCCGCATGATCTGCGCGAGCTGTGGAGCCGAGAACCGGGAAGGCGCACGCTTCTGTGACGCCTGCGGCGCGGCACTGGCCGAGCCGGCGCCGGCGCGCGAGGTGCGCAAGGTCGTGACGGTGCTCTTCTGCGACGTCTCCGGCTCGACCGCGCTCGGCGAGCGGATCGACCCCGAGAGCCTGCGGCGCGTGATGGCACGCTACTTCGAGACGGCAAGTGCGATCGTCGAGCGGCACGGCGGGACGGTGGAGAAGTTCATCGGCGACGCGGTGATGGCCGTCTTCGGTGTGCCGACCGTGCACGAGGACGACGCCCTGCGCGCGGTGCGGGCCGCCCACGAGCTGCGCGGTGGCCTGGACGAGCTCAACGACGAGCTGGAGTCCGGCTACGGCACCCGGCTCGAGCTGCGCATGGGCGTCAACACCGGCGAGGTCGTCACGGGCACGGAGGAGCGCCTTGCGACCGGAGACGCCGTCAACGTCGCCGCCAGGCTCGAGCAGGCGGCCAACCCGGGAGAGGTGCTGCTCGGCGAGGAGACCTTCCAGCTCGTCCGCGAGGGAATCGAAGCCGAGCCTTCAGGCTCGGTCGAGGCGAAGGGCAAGTCCGAGCCGCTCGCCGCTTACCGGCTCGTCTCCGTGCGGTTGGAGGCGCCAGGGCGCAGCCACGAGGCGCCGATGATCGGCCGCGAGCGACAGCGCGAGCTGCTCGAGGGCGCGTTCGCCAACGTCCTCAACGACCGCTCGTGCCACCTGTTCACGATCCTCGGCGCCGCGGGAGTGGGAAAGTCGCGCCTCGCCCAGGAGTTCCTGGCCGGCGTGGACGCCACCGTTGTCAGCGGCCGTTGCCTCTCCTACGGCGAGGGCATCAGCTACTGGCCGGTGACGGAGGTCGTCAAGCAGCTCGTTCCCGGCGGCGGGGTGACCGGCCCGCTCGCCTCGATCCTCGGTGACGACACCGCCACGGTCTCGCCGGAGGAGATTGCCTGGGCCTTCCGCAAGCTGCTCGAGGCGCGTGCCGCCGAGCGGCCGGCGGTCGTCGTCTTCGACGATCTGCACTGGGGCGAGCCGACCTTCCTCGACCTCGTCGAGCACGTCGCCGACCTGAGCCGCGACGCGCCGATCCTGCTCCTCTGCATGGCTCGCCCCGACCTGCTCGACGTGCGGCCTGCGTGGGGCGGCGGCAAGCTGAACGCCACCACCGCGTTGCTCGAGCCGCTGGCGCCGGATGAGACGGCCGAGCTCGTGGACGCGCTCGCGGAGGGCGTCGAGCAGGGTCTTCGCGACCGGATCCTGGAGGCCGCCGGTGGCAACCCGCTGTTCGTGGAGGAGATGGTCGCAATGGCAGCCGAGAGCGGCGAGGAAGTCGCGGTCCCGCCGACGATCCAGGCGCTGCTCGCCGCCCGCCTCGACCAGCTCGCGGCCGCCGAACGCGGCGTGTTGGAGCGAGGCGCGGTTGAGGGCCAGGTCTTCCACCGCACCGCGGTCGTGGCTCTCGCGGACGGCGGGCCGGTCGACGGCGAGCTCGTCGCGCTTGTGCGCAAGGATCTCGTGCGGCCCGAGCAGTCGTTGTTGCCGGAGGACGACGCCTACCGTTTCCGCCACCTGCTCATCCGCGATACCGCCTACGAGGCGCTGCCGAAGGCGACCCGGGCCGAGCTGCACGAGCGCTTCGCCGACTGGCTCACGGTCAACGGGAAGGCGCTGGTCGAGCTCGACGAGATCCTCGGCTATCACCTCGAACAGGCGTACCGCTATCGCGAGGAGCTCGGGCCGCTCGACGACCGGGCCACGGCGCTCGCCGAGCAAGCGGCGATGCGCCTGTTCGCGAGTGGCGATCATGCGCTGGAGCGCGGTGATGTGCCTGCTGTGATCCGCTTGCTCTCTCGCTCGCTGGCGCTGTTGCCGCCGGCCGATCCGAGAGCGCCTGCCGCGCAGCTCGAGCTGGCCGTGGCGTTCTTCGAACAGGGCGATCTCGGCCGCGCAACTGTGCTGCTGGACGAGGCCGTCTCGGCGGCGCGGGAGGCGGGCGACCAGCGGGTGCTCGCGCGTTCCAGGATCGCCAGGATCGACTTCGAGCTCCTGGCCGCTCCGGAAGCGAGGATGACTGAGGGTCTCGCCGAGGCGGAAGCCGCACTCGCCGAGCTCGACCGCATAGGCGACGACGACGGAGCGGTCTGGGCGCTGCGCTTGATCGGCGCGTTGGTCGGCTGGCTCGGCAACAACGGCCAGGCGCTTGCGCACTGGCGGCGCGCGGTCGAGCGCGGTGGCCGCGCCGACAACCGCTTCGTCAACGACGTGCTGGGGTGGATGTTGCTCGGCGCCTGGTGGGGGCCGACCTCGGCCGAGGAGGTGCGCGAGCTCGCGGACGAGGCGCTCCTGAGGACGTCGTCCAAGCGACTCGAGAGCTACGCGCGGATCGTGCATGGAGTTGCGATCGCGGCGCAGGGGCGGCTCGGGGAGGGGCGGGCCGAGGTCCGGGAGGGGAGGGCGCTGATGGACGATCTCGGAGACGTCATCTCCTGGGCGGGGCTCTCCGGGATGGAGAGCGAGATGGAGCTCGGGGCGGGCAATCCTGCCAACGCCTATCGCGCCCTCGCGGAGGGGGCGGACGTGCTTGCAGCAAGATCCGAGACCGGCTACCTCGCGACGGTCCTCAGCATGCAGTCCCTCGCCGCGCTCGAGCTGGGACGACACGAGGAGGCGCTGAGCCTCACGGAAAGAGCCATCGAGATCGCGGTCCAGGACGACATCGACCCCTATGCCCGCGACAGCGTCGTCCGAGGCCGGGTCGCTGCCCACCGAGGCGACTACGAGACCGCCGACGAGCTACTGGACGAGGCGGCTCGCCTGATCGCCCTGACCGATTTCGCGAGCCTCGAGCTCAATCTTGCGCTTGCGCGCGCGGAGGTCGCGCAGCTCGCAGGGCGGACGGGAGCGGAGCAGGCGGCGCTGGCAGAAGCGATCACGATCGCCGAGGCGAAGGGTCACACGGTTGCAGTGGAGCGCATCCGCGGGCGGCTCGAGGGCTAGTCACCGATTCGTCACCGAACCTGACCAAGCGCGTAACCCACGCGGCCTCGGCCCTTCTCTAGCGTCGCCCCCGGCGCCCTGGAACTGCGGGCGCGTCCACAGGGAGAGAAGGAGGAACTGCATGACACGCAGGAAGCGCTATGCGGTCCTGACAGTGCTCGCATCTGCCGCCGTCGCCGGCGGGATCGTGATGGGAGCGGGGGCCGGGCCGACTGAGTCGCCGGTTCTCACCAACGTCGCCACGGCGAACACGCGCTCGGACGGTTACGCGCCGGCGCCCAAGCTCTCGGTCGAGCTGCGGCGAGGTCGTGGTGGCCCAGGGCTCGACGAAGCTCGACGGCGGCTCGTCGAGCGCGGGCAGCGTCGGCTACTACGGCTACGAGAACGACGTGCTCAACGCGGCCGGCCAGCCGCAGATGGTGCCGACGCCAACGTCGCCCGGGAAAGAGGCCAAGAAGACGGAGCCCGACAAGAACACGTATCTCCGCTTCAAGGACAGCCTCGCGGGAGCCGACCCGGGCTACTGGTACGGGAAGGACTTCCTCTTCCAGGGCCACGAGGGCGGCACGCCCGGCGTCTTCACGCGGATCAACCTCGATGCCGACGCCGACCACCGCGTCACGCTGCTGGCGACGAAGGACGCCACCGGCGCGAACCTCGCCGACATCGACGGCGTCACCTGGGAGCCGTGGGCAAAGCGGCTGCTGCTGACGACGGAGAACATCAACGCTCCGACCTACGCGGCCACTCCGGGCTACCCGTCCGCGGTCACCGACGTCTCGGGCGCGCTCGGCCGAGGCGGCTACGAGGGGATCCAGGACGACAAGCGACGGCAACATCTGGATCGCCGAGGACATCGGCGGGTCGAACAAGCCCGGCACGACCGCGAAGATCCCGAACAGCTTCCTCTACCGCTACGTCCCGAAGACGAAGGGCGATCTGGCGAACGGGAAGCTGCGAGGTACTGCGGGTGCTGAACGCTGCGGGCAACGCGATTACGAAGGCCTCGCAGACGACGCCGGTCAACTCGCCCGACCAGGTTGCGCTGCACACCTACGGAGCGAGCTTCAAGACGGAGTGGGTGACGATCCATGACACGGCCGTCGACGGCAACGCTCCGTTCCAGGCCAATCCGCTCGCCGTCGCCAAGAACGGCACGCCGTTCAAGCGGCCGGAGAACGGTGTCTTCCGGCCGGACAAGAGTTTCAGGGAGTTCTACTTCGACGAGACCGGCGACACGAACGCCACCAGCGTGGAGAACCCGAACGGCGGCTGGACCGGCGTCTTCAAGCTGGAGCAGAAGAAGCCGTCGGACGACAACGGCACGCTCAGCCTCTTCTACAAGGGCGACATAGCGCACGCCGGCTTCGACAACACGACGTTCATCTCCAAGAACCAGATCACGTTCGTCGAGGACGCCGGCGACACCCTGCACGGGCAGCGCAACGCGCTCGACTCCGGCTACGTCCTGGACGTCCGGGTTGACTACAGCGAATCCGGCCAACAAGCCGGTGCGCTGGCTCGCGGAGGGCCGTGACCCCTCGGCCACGCTCGATGCTGCCAACGGCGGCTTCGTGACCAAGAACGAGGGCGACAACGAGATCACCGGCGCGGTCGTCTCCAACGGCGACCCGGATGCGAACGGCATCCTCGGCGCGAAGTCGCCGAAGCCGTGGCACGACGGTTGGCGCTGGTTCTGGACGCAGCAGCACGGCGACAACTGGACGTGGGAAGTGCTTCCCGCGGAGGGCGACGGGCCAGACGGCTCGTAAGCGGGGGTAGCACGAAGGGCCCGGGCCGCGTGAGCGCCGCCGCCCGGGCCCGTCGTGCGTCTACTCGAACGACAATGAGGCTTTGCGGACGCGCGTAAAGCCCGTTGCGGCGCTGGCGCTCGAGTCCACGAGGCGACTCAGCCAGCCGTGGCCGACGTCAGGGTTCGCCTGGTCGTCGAAGCTGCCGATCGAGGCGAACACGCGGCCGTCGCGGAAGTCCCACTCCTCGATCTGGTCGTGGTCGCTCTCGATGTCCGTGCGGAAGCTGCGCAGGTCTTCGTGCAGGCGTGACTTGACGGTTTCGAGCCACGTGTCCTGCGGGTCCTTGTTGGTATCGACGCCGCACAGCACGAGCAGGTCGTCCTCGATCTCGTCGAGGATCAGCGCGTCGACGTAGCGATCGCCTTCGTCCCAGTCGGGCGCCTCGCCCGGCTCTAGCGCGACGAGCTCGACCAGCTGGCCGGCTTCCTCCGCTCGCGCCAGCGCCGCGACGGCCTCGTCCCGGTCGTCCTCTTGCGCGAGCGCGTGCTCGAGCTCGTGCTCGGGCAGGTCGGGCGCGTCCTCGACCTCGCTGTAGTCGCGCTCGGCGGTCAGCTCGCGGTATGGCTTGCCCAGCTCGTCGCGCTGGAGCCGGTCGTCGGCGACCTGCCAGCTGGCAGGAACGCCGTCGATGATCGTGCTGAAGGTATGGCCGATCCTCGGCGCGTCCGCCCGGTAGCGCCGGAAGGCCCCGGCCTCGGTGTGGCCGTCCGGGTAGCGCAGCACGAGCCGGTAGCGCGCCGGCTCCAGCCGCACGCGCTCGCTCTCGACGCTGTCGACGAGCCAGTCACGGCCCTCGACGTGGACGAGGTCGCCCTCGGCCAGCTCGGTCTCGCTGCGATACGGCTGGGTGTGCTCGTGCCCGACGCGATTGACGTGGACCAGTTGGTAGTCGGCGGCCATCCGCGCAGGTTATTCGCTTCAGCGGTAGGCTGGCTCGCGGGGTCGCATCCTGCCGGGGGAGGTCCCGATGGCAACCGCACCGTCGAACGACCGCCACACGATCGTGCTGATCCACGGCATGTGGATGACGCCGCTCAGCTGGGAGCACTGGGCCGAGCGCTTCCGCCAGCAGGGGCACGAAGTGATTGCGCCCGCTTGGCGGGGGCTCAGCGACGACCCCGCAGAGGTGCGCCGTGACCCATCGCCGCTGCACGGCCTTTCGATTCCGGATGTGATCGACCAGTACGAGCAGATCATCCGGCAGCTGGACCGGCCGCCGATCATCATCGGGCACTCGTTCGGCGGGCTGTTCACCCAGCTGCTTGCGAACCGCGGTCTCGGCTCAGCGGCGGTTGCGCTCGACACGGCGGCGCCGAAAGGCGTGCTCAAGCTGCCGCTCTCGACTCTTCGCGCCTCCTGGCCCGCGCTGAAGAACCCGTTCGGCAAGAACGGCCTCGCGCCGCTCACGCACGAGCAGTTCCACTGGTGCTTCACCAACGCGCTCAGCGAGGCCGACTCGAAGGCCGTCTACGAGCGTTACTACATCCCGGGCTCGGCGCGTCCGTTCTTCCAGGCCGGATATGCGAACTTCAACCCCAATGCCGCGACGAAGGTGGATTACAAGAACCCGGCACGGCCGCCGCTGCTGCTCGTGACCGGCGCGGTCGACCGCATCTGCCCGCCGTCCGTCAACCAGGCGACCTTCAACAAGCAGCGTCAGGCGCCCTCGGCGACCGAGCACAAGGAGTACCCGGGCCGCTGCCATTACCCGGGCCAGGACGGCTGGGAGGAGGTCGCCGACTTCGTCCTCTCGTGGACGGTCGAGCACTCCAACCAGCCGTCTGCGACCGTGGCCTAGTAGCCGTAAGAGGGGCTCGGCGCGGGGGCGGCCGGAGCCGTCGTCGATCCGGTCGTGACCGGGCGCCAGACGCCGACGTCCTTGAAGCCGTTGCCCTTGACCTGGCCCGGTTTTGCGTCCTGCATGACGCCGCTCAGCTGGGAGCACTGGGCCGAGCGCTACCGCGCGCATGGCCACGAGGTGATCATGCCCGCCTGGCCGGGGCTCAGCGACGACCCGGCCGAGGTGCGCCGAGACCCGTCAGCGTTGCGCGGGCTCTCGATTCCGGACGTGATCGACCACTACGAGCAGATCATCCGTCGGCCTCGACCGAGAGCCGATCATCGTCGGTCACTCGTTCGGCGGGCTGTTCACGCAGTTGCTGCTGAACCGCGGGCTCGGCTCTGCCGGCGCGACGCTCGGCACGGGTGCGCCGAAGGGCGTGCTCAGGCTGCCGCTCTCGACTCTCAGGGCCGCATCGACGGCGCTCCGCAACCCGTTCGGCAAGAACAACGTCGCTCCACTGACCAAGAAGCAGTTCCACTGGTGCTTCACGAACACGCTCTCGCGCGAGGACTCGGACGCCGTCTACGAGCGCTACTACATCCCGGGGTCGGCACGGCCGTTCTTCCAGGCGGGCTACGCGAACTTCAACCCCAACGCCGCCACGAAGGTCGATTACCGCAATCCGAACCGGCCCCCGCTCGTTCTTGTCACCGGCAGTGAGTGATCGCATCTGCCCGCCGTCGGTCAATCAGGCGGACCTTCAGGAAGCAGAGCCAGGCACCGAGCGCGACCGAACACAAGGAGTACCCCGGCCGCTGCCACTACCCGGGCCAGGACGGCTGGGAGGAGGTCGCGGATTACGTACTCGCCTGGACGACGGAGCACGCAACGAGCCCGGCCGCCACTCCCGCGTGAGGCTCACACACATCGGCGGGCCGACGGTCTTGATCGAGGTGGCCGGCTGGCGGGTGTTGACGGATCCGACCTTCGATCCGCCCGGACAGAAGTACGCGTTCGGCTGGGGCACCAGCTCGGTCAAGCTGGCCGGCCCTGCAATCCCGGCCGCCGAGCTCGGCTCGCTCGACGCGGTGCTGCTCACGCACGACCATCACGACGACAACCTCGATCCTGCCGGCCGCGCACTGCTCCCGGCCGCGGGCGTGGTCGTCACCACGGTCTCAGGCGCCCAGCGCCTCGGGCACGGCGCTCGTGGGCTAGAGGCATGGAACACGACGACGCTCGAGGCGCCGGGCAAGCCGGCGTTGGAGGTGACCGCCACGCCCTGCCGTCACGGCCCTCCGCTGAGCCGTCCGGTCGCCGGCGACGTGATCGGGTTCGCTCTGCGCTGGGACGGCCAGCAGCACGGCGTGCTCTGGATCTCGGGCGACACGGTTCTCTACGACGGCGTGCGTGAAGTTGTTCGACTCGACGTCGATGTCGCACTACTGCACGTCGGCGGCGTCCAGTTCCCGATCACGGGGCCGATCCGGTACACGATGACGGCGAAAGACGCGGTCGAGCTCTCTGCGCTAGTCGAGCCGCGTACCGCCATTCCGGTGCACTACGAGGGCTGGAAGCACTTCCGGGAGGGACGCGTCGAGCTCGAGCGCGAGCTCGCGCGGGCGCCCGAAGGCGTCCGCGCGCGCTTTCGCTGGCTGCCGATCGGCGAGGGCGTCGAGCTCTCGTCTCAGTAGCCGTAGGAGGGAACCGTGCTCCGCGGTGCACTCTTGACCGCGCCGGCGGTCGTGACCGGGCGCCAGACGCCGACGTCCTTGAAGCCGTTGCCCTTGACCTGGCCCGGCTTCGTGTCCTGCACGAAGCGGTAGAGCGGCGCGCCGCGGAAGGCGACCTGGCGCTTCGCGTCGGGGCGCTTGACGACCGTCAGGCCGCTCACGCCGGTCGGCTTGACGCCGGGCGCGACCACGAGCGGCTTCCAAAGCGAGAGGCAGAACGCCGTCGTGCAGATGAAGCGCCCGTGCCGCTCGGCGCTCAGCGAGTAGAGCGTCAACCCGCTGCGGTTGACCAGGATCGTCTTCCCGAGCATCGCGTTGTGTGCGGTCTTCACCAGCGGCTTCGACCCGCTGGCGTTGCCCGAGCGCGTGACCAGCAAGAGTGTCACCGTCAGGCCTGCCGCCACCGCGAGCGCCACGATCAGCGACCCGCGGAGCTTGCCCACCCTTTCCATTTTCGACCTCCTTCGATCGTTGTCATGAAGGAGTACGGAGCGTGTCGCCCGGGAAGATTGCGCGCGCAATGAACGCTTAACGATCCAAACGGCGACCAGCCGCGTAGAGCGCAGCCAGCGGGACGAAGACGACCCGGCCCGGGTACGCGCCGCCCCCGAGCGAATAGCCGTAGAACAATCCGACCCGCGTCAGGCGCGCGAAGACGGGTCCCACCGCGGGTGGCCGGATCAGCCGCGTCGCTCCCGTGCGAAGAAGCTCAAGCACGATCGCGTTGTCGCGCACGTACGCTGCGACTCCGGGAATGCGGTCCGGGCTAATGCGCAAGGGGATTGGCTGGCCGCAGACGACGCACGGCAGTATCGGCAGCCGGCCGTCGTAGGTCACGACCACGAACTTCCGCTCGACGGCCATCCGGCGGGGGCTGCGCACGACCCCGTGGTAGTTCACGCGGTCGCACTCGGTGTTCCCGCAACTCCAGTCGCCTGACCAGCTGAGCCTCGCGCCCGAGATCCGGAGCCCTCCGAGCAGGGTCTCTCGCGGCGGCAGAAACAGGTCGCAGGGCGCCGGCGGCGACGCGCGCGCGACAGCGGCCGCCCGCGGGCTCCAGGCGAGCACGTGCGCGCAGTCCAGCTTGCTCCGCGAGCTCACCACGCCGGCGACGGCAGCCGGCGGCGACCAGTTCCCTGATTCGCCCGCGCGAGCGCAGCAGCCGCGTCGACGCTAGCTCGAGCAGGGGCAGCGACGCGGCGCGCGGGGCGGCCGCGGGCACAGCGCCCGGAACCCACCCCAGCAGCTCGATCGACCCGCGCTCGGCCAGGGTCTTCAGGCCCGTACCGTCCGGACGGATCGAGCGCAGGCCGCTCCCCTCGAAGGCCAGCGCGTCTCCACTGGGCGACCAGGTGGCCTTGCCGACGCCGGGCGGCCAGCCGATCCACGGCGCGCGCCGCAGTCGCGTTCGCCCCTGCCCGTCGGCGCGCACGTCGAACAGGCCCTTCGCGTCCAGCCAGCGACGCGGTCCCCGGCGGGCGACCACGAGTACGACGCGACCTGCTCGTAAGCGATCGGCCCGGTCGCGACGAGCTGGAAGCTGGTGCCGCCCGCCAGCTCGGCACCGCCAGCGAATCGTGTCCCGCTCCGTCGACCCGGCTGAACAGGAGCTTCGTGCCGTCCGGCGACCAGACCGGCCCACCGGGGCCGTCGGCGCTCGCAGACCATGTTCGTCGCGCCGCTGTCGGCGTCGACCACCGCGATCCCGGAGTCCTGCCCGAGCCGGCGGTAGGCGAGCTCGTGCGAGCTCGGAGACCAGGTTGCGGAGAACCACGTCTCCCCGAGCTGCGAGTAAAGGAGCCGCTGGGCGCCGGCGAGGTCGACCGTCCGGAGCTCGCTATAGAAATCACCGGTCGCCGGGTCCAAGGCCTCGAGCGTGAATGCGAGCTCCTGCCCGTCCGCCGACCAGCCCTCGAACTCCGTGAACGACCCGCCATCGTCGACCAGCGTCCGGGCACCCGTGCCGTCTGCGTTCACGACGCGGATGCCGCCCGCCTCGGCGCCTTCCTGGGAGAAGAAGGCGAGCAGCGAGCCGTCCGGAGACCAGCCGACCGGGAACCCTTCGCCCACCTTGTGGATGTGGCGGCCTGCTCCGTCCGCGACGTAGACGGCGCCGCTCCGGGTGCGCCGAAAGGCGAGATGCCGACCGTCGTGCGACGGGACGAAGTTCTGCTCCTGCTCCGAGTCGACCGTCAGTGCCGCGTAGCGGCGCCCTGCCGGATCGGTCGCGTACGCGTCGCCGTCGCCGTCGCGGTTGCTTGCGAAGAGCAGGTGCGAGGACTGCGTGGCTGCCGGCTGCGAGGGTGAGGCGGCTCCCGGCGCGACGAGCGCGGCGCCGGCAGTGAGCACGAGACCGAGCTTCGGCCAGATGGCCACCAAGCGAACGGTACTCCGATTTAGTAGCCGTTCAACACGCCGACGCGCACGCCGAGGGCTCGCCCGGCTCGCCGCAGCAGCCGCGCGCCACGGCTCAGACCCGCGTCCTCGCGGCGCGCGTCCCGCGTCGCGGCCCGGATGTTGCCGCGGTCGTTGGCGACGAAGTCGATCTGCGCCTGCACGCCTTGCAGCGTCGCCTCGAACCCGCGCAGCGCGAGCCGCCGGCCCTTGCGGTCGTGTGCCGCGCGCAGACGCGCCACGGTCTGGCGCAGCTCGGCGCGAAGGCGGACGGAGTCGTGCGTCTCCCGGATCGCCGCCACGCCGTCCTCGAATGCCGCCTTCACTGGCGAGGACGAGCCGCATGCCGTCAGTAACACCGTGACGACGAGAAGATGAGCCTTAGCCCGCTTCGGGGTCACTCCGACCACGCCGGCAGGCCGAGCGCCCGCTCGTAGGCGGCGCGGTCGTGCACCGGCTCGCCGTGGGCGACGATCACCAACTCGAAGGGCAGCTCCAGCAGCTCGCGAAGGGCCGGACGCGTGCGGTCGATGTGCGGCGTGTCCCAGATCCGCAGCTCGCCGTCCGCACCGGTCAGCGCGTCCGCGAACACGAGCGTGCGCTGCTCGGGCAGCCAGAGCGGTGTCTCGTTCCGGCCTCGGCCGTCGTAGAGCGCGAGCAGCCCTCCCGGCAGTTCCGAGCCGGGCTCGATCGGCTCGAGCTCGGTCTGCGGGATGTTCTGCCGCTCGAACAGCCACGGCCCGAAGGCCCGCGCCCCGTAGCGCGAGACGAACAGGTCGACGTCGCGCACGTGATCGGGCTTGAGCACGACCGCCATCGTTGGCGGCTTGGCGTCCAGCCGCTCCCAGATCTCGGAACCTTCAGGCGGCGCGAGCGGATCGAGCACGGCCACCTCGCCGCCGCTTTCGACGCAGGTCGACGTCACGACCTCCGGCCAGCCCGCGCCCGCGTGCCAGTCAGGGTAGGAGAGGCGCCAGATCCAGAGGCCGGGCGCGAGGTCCAGAACCTGCTCCACGGCGGCATTGTCTATAGATTCGTTCGCGTACACCAACTGCGGAAGGGGAACAATCGATGAGGAGAATCAAAGGCGCGCTCGGCGCGCTCTTCGTGGTGGCGGCCGCGCTGGCCGTCGGTATCTCGGCAAACGGCGCGGCGGCGGCGAACGCCACCACCTGTAGCGGCTTCCTGGCGCCCGGCAGCTATGGGCGCGTCGTCGTGCCTGCCGGCGCGAGTTGCTTCAGTGACGGCGGCGTGACGGTTCGGGGCGGCCTGTACGTTCAGGCCGGTGCCACGTTCGTGCTCGGCAGCGAAGAAGCTCCGGGTGACAACGGCACGATCAGCGGCGGCGTGCACGCAACGGATCCCGCGAACCTGCAGATCCACTTCATGACGATCAACGGCGGGATCGAGTCGCAGGGCGGCTCCGGCCCGTTCGGCGGCCCGTTCGACATCACCTGGACCACGATCGAGGACAGCCAGATCAACGGCGGGGTCAGCATCACCGGCTTCAACGGGTTCTGGATGGGCTTCATCCGCAATCACGTCAACGGCTCGGTGAACCTGAGCGGCAACGTGCTCGTCGACGAGGACGGGAACGAGTACGTCACGAACACGATCCACGGCAGCCTGAGCTGCTTCGGAAACTCGCCGGCGCCACAGGTCGGTGACTCTGAAGGGAGCCTCAATCACGTAACGGGTGCCAAGAAAGGCCAGTGCGCCTCGGTCTGAGTAGACGCCCTCACCGGTGCGAGGAGAGGGGCCTGCGGGCTCCTTTCCTCGTCTCGCGCACTGTCGATTACTTCCGGTCCCGTTCGTCGTCTTAGCAAGTGACCCCAAGGAGAGGAGAACGGGATGGGCCAGGCAGTCGTGCACTTCGAGGTCGTCGGCAAGGACGGCGACAAGCTCCAGTCGTACTACGCGGACCTCTTCGGCTGGAACATCAACAGCGACAACCCGATGAACTACGGGATGGTCGACGCGAAGGACAACAAGACCGCCGACGGCAGCGTGGGCATCGGCGGCGGCGTCGGCCAGGGCCCGGACGGCTACGGCGGACACGTCACGTTCTACGTCGCCGTGCCGGACGTCGAGGAGGCGCTGCAGAAGGCCGAGAGCCTCGGCGGGAAGCGCGTGATGGGCCCCGAGGAGATCATGGGCATGGTCGTGCTCGGCCAGTTCACCGACCCCGAGGGCAACCTCGTCGGGGTCGTCAAGGACCAGAGCCCGGAGGGCTAGCGGCCGACCGCGTAACCCTGCATGCCGCGAGGGTTTGCCGCTGCATAGAGCAGACCCTCGCGGTTGCGGCCGGCGGCGCTGACGCGCCCGAGCGACCACGGCCCCTGCGGCTCGACGAGGTGGCCGCGACGCTCGAGCTCGGCGAGCGTCTCGCGGCCGAAGCGCTCCTCGATCTGGACGACCCGCGGCCGCGGCTGCCGCGGGTAGAACGACTCCGGGAAGTGGTCGGTGTGGAACATCGGCGCGTCGATCGCCTCCTGGGCGTTCAGGCCGAAGTGGACGAGCGAGAGGAAGAAGACGAGCGACCACTGATCCTGGTGGTCGCCGCCGGGCGTGCCGAAGGCGAGCAGCTCGCCGTCCCGGCGCGCGAACGTGGGTGAGAGCGTCGTCCGCGGCCGCCTGCCCGGCGTGAGCGAGCTCGGCAAGCCTTCCTCGAGCCAGAACATCTGCGCGCGCGTGCCGAGGCAGAAGCCGAGCCCGGGGATCACCGGCGAGCCGTGCAGCCAGCCGCCGCTCGGTGTCGCCGAGACGGCGTTGCCGAAGCGGTCGACCACGTCCACGTGACAGGTGTCGCCGCCGGTCGGCTCACCCGTTCCGGGGCCGATCTCCCGGACGTCGGGGATGTGCGGGAGCCGCGGCTCGCGGCCGCCCGGGCTGCCCGGCCGCAGCTCGCCCGAGGCCTCTTCGCCGACGAGGCTGCGCCGTTCGTCCGCGTAGGACCGGCTGAGGAGGTCGTCCAGCGGGACCTCGACGTCGCCGTACCACGCTTCGCGGTCGGCGAAGGCGAGCTTTGCGCACTCGACGACCGTGTGGACGAACTCGGACCCTTCGCGGTCACGCAGCTCGAAGCCGTCGAGCAGCGCGAGTTGCTGCAGGAAGACCGGCCCCTGGCCCCACGGCCCCGTCTTGGAGACCTCCCAGCCGCGATAGCCGCGCGTGACCGGCCGCTCGAGTGAGGCCTGCCACGAGGCGAGGTCGTCGCCGTCGAGCAGCGAGCCCGCCGAGAGGATCGCGTCGGCGACGAAGCCTCGGTAGAAGACGTCGCGCGCCGCCTCGAGTTTCCCGCCCGACTCGGCGAGCACCCGCCGGTAGGTTGCCGCCAGCTCGCGGTTGCGAAAGAGCTCGCCGGGCCGCGGGACCGGCAGGTACAGCTCCGCCGAGCCCGGCCACTCGTCGCGGAAGACCCGCTCCATCCGCGCGATCGACCGCACGATCCCGGGCACGAGCGGGTAGCCGCTCTCCGCGTAGCCGATCGCCGGCTCCAGCACCTCCGCGAGCGGGAGCGTGCCGAACTCGCGCAGCAGCAGCAGCCACGCGTCGAACGCACCGGGAACGCAGGCAGCGAGCACCCCGGTCCCCGGCACGAGCTCGTGGCCGAGCTCGCGGAAGCGCTCGATCGTCGCCGCCGCCGGCGCCGTGCCCTGGCCGTCGACGACGAGCACCTCGTCACGGTCGGCGCTGTAGAGCAGGATCGGCACCTCGCCGCCGGGGCCGTTGAGGTGCGGCTCGACGACCTGGAGCACGAACCCGGCCGCCCCCGCCGCGTCGAAGGCGTTCCCGCCGCGCTCGAGCATGGCCATCCCGGCCGCCGAGGCGAGCCAGTGCGTCGAGGTGACCATGCCGAAGGTGCCGCGCAGCTCGGGCCGGGTGGTGAAGCGCTCCACGCGCGTAGCTTGCCTCGTGGGCGCGACTGCGATTCGATAGGCCGGTGGCAGAGCTCGCCGCAGCACCGCCCGAGCAGCGGTCGTACCGGTGGCTCGCCGCGCCGCTGGCCGCGTTCGCGCTCGTCGCGCTGACCGCCGGCCTGCTCGCCAACCACGACCCACGCTCGAAGGGCTACTTCCGGCTCTTCTTCCAGGACCCGATCCATCTCAAGGCCGGCTTCGCGACCGCGGTGGTCGTGCTCGCCTGCTTCCAGCTCTTCACCGCGGCCTGGATCTTCCGCAAGCTGCCGTGGTCGAAGCCCGCGTGGGTGAACCCCGTGCACCGGTGGTCGGGCCGGCTCGCCTTCGCGCTGACCCTGCCCGTCGCCTACCACTGCATCTTCAAGCTCGGCTTCCAGGATCCGAGCACGCGCGTGCTCGCCCACTCCCTGCTCGGCTGCGCGGTCTATGGCGCGTTCGCCTCGAAGGTGACGATCGTGCGGCTGCACAACTTTCCGCGCTGGGTGCTGCCCACCGCCGGCGGCCTGCTATTCGCCGTGCTGATCGGCGTCTGGTGGACGAGCGCGGTCTGGCTCTACGGGCAGGACACCACCGCTGCGCCGGCAGCCACCACGCCGATCCCCGCCAACGCCGACGCGGCCGAGGGAGCGAAGGTGTTCGCCTCGGCCGGCTGCGGCTCGTGCCACGCGCTCTCGGCGGCGAAGTCGAGCGGCCAGGTCGGCCCGAACCTCGACGACGCCAAGCCCGGCTACGACACCGTGCTCGACAAGGTGACGAACGGCGGCGGCGGGATGCCGTCGTTCGGCGGCCAGCTGAGCGAGCAGCAGATCCGCGACGTGGCCGCGTATGTCGCCACGAGCGCGGGCAAGTGAGCACGCTCGTCTTCCTGCCGGCCTGGAACGAGGAGCAGAACCTGCCCGCAGTGCTGGACGAGCTGCACCAGGGGCTCCCCGACGCCGATCTGCTCGTGGTCGACGACGGCTCGACAGACGGCACCGCCGACGTGGCCCGC
The DNA here is from genome assembly GCA_963772975.1 of uncultured Actinomycetes bacterium. GTDB lineage: Bacteria > Actinomycetota > Thermoleophilia > Gaiellales > Gaiellaceae > AC-32. Next base: position 684,026 of record CAVYZH010000002.1, on the reverse strand, counting down.
GCGGCCGGCGCCGAAGTCGTCTCCTTCAGCCACAACCGCGGCCTGCCGGCCGGGAACGCCGCGGGCTACGCCTATGCGCTCGAGCACGGCTACGACCTGTGCGGTCGAGTCGACGCCGACGGCCAGCACCCGGTCGTGGAGCTCGAGCGCCTGCTCGAGCGTGTGCGCGAAGGCGAGTGCGATGTCGCCGTAGGCTCGCGCTTCGCCAGCGGCGAGGGTTTCGCGCCTTATCGCTACATGCCGTCCGCGCCGAGACGGTTCGGCACCGCGCTCCTACGCCGCGTGATGCGCATCGCCCTGCGCCGGCCCTTCCTGGACGCGACCAGCGGCATGTACGCCGCCAACGCAAAGGCGTTGCCGGTGCTCGCTCAGCCGTACACGACCGAGGCGCCGGAGGTCGAGGCGCTCCTGCGCCTGAGCGAGGCCGGCTTGCGCGTGGATGAGGTGCCGGTCGAGATGCGCGAGCGCGCGAGCGGTGAGTCGAAGCTGCGCGGGAAGAAGTCGCTGCTCGTCGTGCTGACCGTGATCGGGACGCTGTTCGCGTTCCTGCGGCGGCGGCGCTGATGCGGCTCGTGGCGGTGCTCGGGTATTCGGGGCGCCGCCGGGGCGAGCTGCACGTCATCTGCGAGGCGCGGGTTCGGCACGCCGAGACGCTCGACGCCGACGCCGTGCTGCTCAGCGGCGAAGCCGAGCTGATGCAAGGCGCCTGGCGCGGGGGCGAGGTCGTGCTCGACACGCGCGCCCGCAATACCCGCGAGAACGCCCGCGGCGTGGCCGACGCCGCGCGCCGACTCGAGGCGGACGAGGTCGTGGTCGTCACCTCGTCCTGGCACGCCCTGCGCGCGCGAACACTGGTGCGCGCGGCGATCGGCGATTCCGCCGTCAGGGTCACGAGCTCGTCCCCGCCCGGCCCGCGGCCGGTGCGACTGCTGGCGCGAGAGCTCGCGTGCCTCGCGGCGCTACCGCTGCAGCTTCTGGCCGTGCAGCGCTCGGATCAGCGCGTCGGTCGGCGCCCAGTAGGCGGTACGCGCGGCCGCTGACGAGCTCAGCGGCGCCAGATGGTCGGCCGTGAACGAGCCGTGTGAGCGGGCGATGTTCAGCTCGATCTGACCGCCCGGGAAGCCCGAGTCGCGCAGGCGCTGCAGCAGCAGGCCGGCGCCGTCGGAGGCGTGCGGGTCCTTCTCGCTGACGATCAGCGCGAGAATCGTGCGCGGCTGCAGCGGCTTGAGGTTCACGATCCTCGCGGTCTCGCCGTAGGGCACCGGGTTGACGCTCTCGACCGCATCCGGCACCGGCACCTGCTCCCGCTTTGCGACCGCCGCGTACTCGACCGCCAGCGCCGCGCCGCGCGAATAGCCGAGCGCGAACACCGGCAGGCCCTTCAGCTCGAGCCGCCCGCTCGCCTTGCGGACGCCCGCGACCGCGGGATCGAGCACGGCCTTGCTGTAGACCTGCTCGTATCGCGGATAGACGACCACGGCCCCCTTCTTGACGAGATGATCGATCCAGTCACGGTGATTCGCCGGCGTCGACTCGGTCTCGTCACCCTGGCCGTGGAAAAAGATGATCAGCCGCTTCGGCGTACCGGCCGGGTGGAAGATCCAGGCGCCCTTCGCCTGCTGTGTCTGCAGCCCCTCGACCGACGGCCGCGTCGAAGCCGCCGAGCCTCCGCCGCCGCCGCAACCGGCGACGAGGAGCAGCGCGGCGAGCACGACCGGGGTCAGAGCCGTTCTCACCTGGTCAGTGCGACTCCGGCTGCGCGAAAGGGTTAGGCCAGCTCGTCGTCGCCGAGCTGTTCGTTCGGAGGCCCGAGCCAGTCCGGCTTCTCGAGCTCGCCGTTCTTGATCGCCTCGCGCTTCTCTTCCTTGGCCTGCCGCTTGAGCGTTCGCTTCTCCTCGATCGCCCGCTCACGATTGCGCTTGTTGATTGTCTGCTGCCGCTTCTTCGTCGCCATCCAATCCTCCTAGTGTCGAATTCCGCGCCCGCCGCTCCTCATCCGCGCCCGCCGCGCCGCGACCTCCTGGTCGAAGACGACGTTCTGCGCCTGGCGTTCGCCGGTAGTCTCGTCGACCTCGAACGTGACCGGCTTGTGCGCGCAGCGACCCTCGGGCTTCTCACCCTGCGCGAACCCGTTGCCGGCGACCGCGAGCCGCTCCCCGTCCTCGGTCATGATGAATCCGTAGTCCTTGACCTCGTTGAACCAGAGCATCTGTCCTCGCATAGAGATTCCTTTCGCTAGGAGTCGGCGCGCGCCGCGCCAGCGGCGCGCGCCTGCTCGTGGTTAACCGGCCACCTGTACGACGTTCTTTGCCTCGGGGCCCTTGGCACCCTCGGCGGCCTCGTACTCGACCTTCGCGCCCTCGGGGAGCGACTTGTAGCCGTCACCCGAGATCGCGGTGTGGTGGACGAAGAGATCCTTGCCGCCGCCGTCGTCCGGGGTGATGAAGCCATACCCCTTGGCGTCGTTGAACCACTTCACTGTTCCTGTAGCCATAGAAAAACACCTCCTTCTACCTATTCACGAACGGTAGATGGGAGGCGTCAGCCGACCAGGTACTCGCTCTGTGGAGGTCAAAGCTTAGCCGATACGCCGTCCGGGCCCGCCGAAACGGGCCCGGAGAGCGCGTTTCCTAGACGGCCGCGGCCGGCTCGAGGTCGATGACGGGTTCCTGACCGGCCTGGCGACCCTCCTGGTCGAATTACATCCCGATACCAAGCAACCAGGCGGACACGGCTTCTTCAACGGCCGAGCTGCTGCGGAGCGAGTGGGTGCCGGGGATCTGCACGACGACGCGGTTGGCCGCAGACGGCGGCATGCCGAACGGGTCGCGCTCGCCTTGGACGACCAGCGTCGGGACCTTGACGGCGTCGAGCTCGTCCAGCCGGCTCTTCTCCGGCCGGCCCGGCGGGTGGACCGGGAACGCGAGGCAGAGCACGGCCTTGGCGTCGGTCGCGGCCGCTGTCCGGCAAGCGACCCGGGCACCCGCGGAGCGGCCGCCGGCGATCAGTGGCACCTCGAAGGCGAGCTGCTCGATCACGCTCGTCCAGGCCGCGTCGAGCTGGTTGGCGGGCGCGGGCGAGCGGCGCCCGGCGACGCGGTAGGGCTGCTCGACGAGCGCGACCGTGAGTCCGGCCGCGTTCGCCGCTCGGGCCGCCCCGACGAGGTCCGGCGATTCGACGCCTCCACCCGCGCCGTGCCCGAGCACCAGCGCGGCTCGAGGCTTGTCGACCTCGTGCAGGTGCACCCGCGCCTGACCATGTGGCGTCTCCAGCAGCTTCATCGAATCGATAATGCCGCGCAGTGATCCGCCGCCGTCTGATCGTTCACGGGCGCGTCCAGGGAGTCGGCTTCCGCTGGGCGATCGCCCGCGCCGCCGAGTCGCGCGGCGTCGCCGGCTGGGCGCGGAACCGCGGGGATGGAACCGTCGAGGCGGTGCTCGAGGGCGAGCCCGAAGCGGTCGAGGCGGTCGTGCGGCTCTCGAGGGAAGGCCCGCGAGGCGCGCAGGTCGAGCGCGTCGACGTCGCCGAGGAGGAGCCGGAGGCCTTGCGCGGCTTCGTCACCCGCTGATGGCTCGCCACGTCGTCCTGCTGCGCGGGATCAACATCGGCCCTCGAAACCGGATCTCGATGGCCGCGCTGCGCGAGGCGCTCGAGGAGGCCGGCTTCACCGACGTGCAGACCTACCTGCAGAGCGGCAACGTCGTGGTCGAGAGCCGCGCCAAGCCCGAGACCGTGCGTAAGAAGGTCGAGCAGCTGATCCGGGATCGCTTCGGCCTCGAGATCGCGGTCGTCGTGCGGACGCGGGCCGAGCTCGCCGCGGTCGTGAAGCGCAACCCGCACGCCAAGGTCGCGACCGAGCCGAAGCGCTACCAGGTCACGTTCCTGTCGGGCAAGCTCCCCGCGAAGGTCGTGCGCGAGCTCGAGCAGGCCGCCGCGCCTGACGAGCGCGTGTTCGTCGTGGGACGCGAGGTCTACGCCTGGCACCCGCAGACGATCGCGCGCTCGAAGCTCTGGTCGAAGCTGGCCGGGCAGGGCCTCGGCCTCACCGCTACGTCGCGGAACTGGACGACGGTCGAGGCCCTGCTCGAGCTAGCCGGCGACCGCTAGGTCGCGAGCGCCTTCTGCTTCAGCGCGTCGAACTCCTGCTGGTTGATCGCGCCGCTGTCGAGCAGCTGCTTCGCCTGCGCGATCTGCCCGGCCGGATCGGCGCTCGCAGCGACCGTCTTGACGTACTCGTCGGTCTGCGCCTGCGCTTGTTGCTGGAGTTGCGCCTGGCGATCGGCCATGCCCTTGCTCTCGGCGATCAGATAGATGAGCACGCCGACGAACGGCACGATGATCACGAAGATCACCCAGAGCGCCTTTTTGCCACCGCCGATGTCGTGCCGGCGGAAGAGATCCGCGAAGATCGTGATCAGGAGCCAGAACCAGATCACCCACGCGAAGAAGATGAGCAACGTCCAAAGGACGTCGAGAAACGGGTAGTCCGCTGCGATCAAGCTGTTTCCTCCTGTTCGGTGACAGTGTCAGCCTCTCGCGTCGGGGTGGCGCGCGCGTCGTCCCGGCGGGATGATGCGCCTGATGAGGCTCGCGAAGCAGCTTACGCTCTCCTGGGTCGCGAACGCCGTCGTGCTCGCGATCGTGACCGGCGTGCTGAGCGGTGTCGAGGTGGACAGCGCAGGCGACCTGATCCGGGCTGCTCTGCTGTTCGGGATCCTGAACACGATCGTCAAGCCCTTCATCCGCCTGCTCACGTTGCCGCTCGCCGTCGTCACCCTCGGGCTGATCTGGTTCGGCGTGGCGATGCTGATGCTCTGGCTGACGGACCTGCTCGTGGACGGCTTCGACATCCACGGCTTCCGCACGCTCGTCTACGCGACGATCATCGTCTGGGCCGTGAACGTCGTGCTCGATTTCGTGCCCGGGCCCTGGCGTGGCACGCGGCGCGACTGAGCGATGAACTTTCCGCCGCGCGGCGGTCTAACCGACGAGAGCCCCGACCAGAGAGGAGCCGAGATGAGCACGACCACCAGCCAGTCGCTTAGTCACGTCAGCGCGATCAGCCTGTTCGTGGAGGATCTGCAGACCGCGAAGTCCTTCTACGAGGCCATCTTCGGCGTCGAGGTGGTCTTCGAGGACGAGACCTCTGTCTGCGTCAAGTTCGACCAGCTATTCGTCAACCTGCTCCTGAGCTCCTCGGCTGCGCAGCAGGTCGAACCGGCGCCGGTGGCCGGCCGTGACTCCGGTTCGCGCTTCCAGCTCAGCATCTGGATCGACGACGTCGATGCCGTGTGCGCGGCACTCGAGGAGCGCGGCGTGCAACTGCTGACCGGCCCGGTCGACCGGCCATGGGGCATGCGAGTCGCCACCTTTACCGATCCCGACGGCCACAGCTGGGAAGTCGCGCAAGGGCTGAGCTCGTAGCGGCGACTCCCTCGATCGAGGTACCCCGCTAACCCTTGCGGCCCGGCGCCTCGCGGCCGAGGTAGGCCCGGTGCGCCGCCTGCTTCCCGTCCTCGTGCTGCCCGGATTGCTCGCGCCTGCCGCCCGGGCGCAGGTCGACCCTGGCCGCGCTCCCAGCCCTCGCCCGGCCAAGCCCGCCGAGCGGGTCGTGGCTTTCGCGAAGCGCCAGCTCGGCGTGCCGTACCGGTGGGGCGGCATCTCGCGCCGCACCGGCTTCGACTGCTCGGGTCTCGTCTACGCCGCGTACCGATCGATCGGCCGGACGATCCCGCACTCGACCTGGGGGCAGATGTCGCTCGGCGTGCCAGTTCGCTTCGGCTCGGTTGCGGCCCGGCGACCTGGTCTTCACGAACGGCGGCGGACACGTCGACCTCGTGGTCTCGGGACGGGCTGTGATCTCGGCCCCTCACACCGGCGCCCGCGTGAGCTACGTGAGCCTGCGGCAGGTGCGCCGCGAGTTCGCCGGGGCGCGCCGCCTCCTCCGCTAGAGGCCCCGCTCGACCTTCACCCGGCCACCGGCGGCGGCTGTCTCGAGCGCGGAGTAGTCCCGTTCGTTCTGATCCGCGTAGGCCTCGGCGAACGACGCGAGCGCGTGGTCGAAGGCCTTGCCGCGGCCGAGGTAGCCCGCCAGCGCGATCGGGTCTCCCGAGCGGGCGTGCGAGTGCGCGAGCGTGCGGCCGCAGACCTCGGCATAGAGCTTCATCGCCTCCGGGTCGAACGCTTCGATGTCCACGCTGGCCTTCCCGTCCCAGAGCTGGCGCACGTAGTAGTCGCGCTCGGTTCCGTCGGCGTCCGCGGCACGCGTCCAACCCAGCAGGAGGTCGCGCGCGGCCTGCGTCAGCCGCTGACCCTCGACGACGCGCTGGCCCTGGTTGGCGAACCCCTGCCCGCCGAGGAACGGCTCGAGTACCGACGACTGCGCCTCCTTCAGCTGGAGGAAGAGCGGATCCTCGTCGTCACGACCGAGCAGCAAGACGATCCACGTCTGCGTGCCGACGCTGCCGACCCCGACCACCTTGCGCGCGACCTCGGTGACGCGAAAACGGTCCACGAGCTGCCGCCGGTCGGCCTCGAGCGTGCGCCGGTACGACTCGTAGATCTTCCCCGGCACGGGATCCTCGAGCGGGACGATCAGGGGCGGGTCGCTGACGATCCGCCGCTTGCCGTCGACGACCTCGGTCAGCTTGGCGAGCGCGGTGAGATTGTCTTTCGTCCCCCGCTTGGCGAGGTCGTGCTCGATCCGGTCGAGCCGCTTCGCGTGCACCTCCGTCGTCCATCGCTGCACGATCGCCTCCACTTCCAGCCGTCCGTACCAGACGTCGAGCGTGCGGCTCTGCGCGAAGTCGCGCAGCGCCAGACGGTATGAGCGCACGGCCGTGAGATTGGCCTTCCGCCGCTGCTTCCTGTCCAACCCGCACCCCCGTCCGGCGACCTCGAAGCTCGCGACCAAGCGCTTGACGTCCCACTCGAAGGGCCCGGGCAGCGTCTCGTCGAAGTCGTTCAGGCTGAAGACGAGACGCCGGTCCGAAGCCGCGAAGACGCCGAAGTTGGCGAGATGCGCATCGCCCGAGAGCTGAACGGTTAGCCCAGTCCGCGGCGTAGGCGCGAGGTCTGCCGCCATCACAGCGGCGGCGCCGCGGAAGAAGCTGAATGGCGAGAGGAGCATGCGCCCGTATCGGATCGGCACGAGCTCCTGAACCCGCGTCCGCGCCTGCTCCTCGAGCAGCTCGACCGGATCCGGGCGGTCTGGCGCGGGTGCCCAATCGGCGTGTGCCGAGCGCCGGACCTTGGCTCGAGCGGCCTTTCCGCGCGCAGCCCGCTCGGCCGGTGTCGGATGCTCGGGCATCGCCACATTCTGGTCACCAGGCCCGAACATCGCCGTCTCACCCTCGTAACCCATCGTCGCCCGCGCATGTGTGACTGTCGAGCCGTCCGCAAAAGCCGCGGCTGGTGGCGGCCAACATCGGCTCAGGCTTCTCCACATGGAGTGGCGGCGCACGTCGTCTGCCGCCGGCTCGCGCCGCCGCTCCTCTTGTCAGCAGCTCGGGGAGAGCACCGATGGCCCCGCTCGGACGAGCGGGGCCATCGCGTCAGAGGCTCAGTCCTCCCAGTCGGCGTCGGCGGCCTGCGGCGCGTCCTGCTCGACCTCGACGGGCGTCGGCGACACCGGTGCCTTCTCGGTCCTCGTGGACGGAGAACTCTTCGCTTTCGAACTGCTGCTCCACGACGGTCTCCTTTCCTGGCGGCTTGACCTGCCGTGAATGTTCGCGTCGGCGGACAACTTCCGGGCCCCGGACCCCAGATCGTTACCGCGAGCACGCCGGATCGCCACCCACCGGCGGCGGAGGCGGACCTACCGTGTGGGTATGTCCGAATTCCACCAAGGCGAGAAGCTGTGGCTGGTCGGCCGCGAGGTCACGTTCGTCGACTACCGCCTCTCGAGGTCGGGCCGGCGAATCGGTCCGCTGATCGGGGCCGTCGTCGTCGAAGGGCCAGGCGAGCGCGAGCTGCGCGAGGTCCCGCTCTGGCTGCTCGCGCGCGACCAGGCCGAGAGCGTGTCGCGCGCGAACGCGATCCCGATCCAGCTCGAAGCCTGGGATATCGACTAGCCGGTGCCGCCGGAGGTTGCGGCAACAGAGCCGGCCGCGGCGGAGGCGTTGTCTTCGGCCTTGCGGATCAGCAGGTAGGCCGTCAGCGCGGCGGCGAGCAGCACCTCGTCCTCCGACAGGGAGTCCGCGACCTCGATCTCACCGTTCGTGCGCGTGAGCCCCTGTGAGACCTTGCCTCGAACAAGCGGCTCGCCGGCGGCGTCGACGAAGCCGTAGGTGCTCCCCCAGCCGAGCGAGCGCCACTCGGTTCGCTGTCCGCCGAGCTCGAGCACGCGGCGCAGATTCTCCCGCACGACGCGCATCCGCTCATCGCCGGTCGCCGTGTCGCGAACCGCAACCGACGTGCGGACCAACCCACTCGGCTCGATCGCGAGCTTCTGGTCACCGATCTCGATCTCCGCGCCGCGCCGGAAGAGCGGGATCCGCAGGGTGGCGGCCACCACGTCCCCGCTGCGCAGCTCCCAGGCGCGACGCAGTTTCGGTTGGACGAGGCGAAGCTTCATGGACTAGAAGCTACGCCCTCAGCGATCTGGTGTGAAGGTGATTCATGATCGGATTTCTCAGGCGCCAGGAACGGCGGCGTTGACCGGGACGAGGCAGTCGACTTCGCCTTCGCGTCGATAGAACTCGATGAGGGGACGCGCGGGATCGTGGTCGGCGTGCTCGAAGAGCTCGTCGAACGCCTCGCCGATCTGGCCGTAGACACCGGGAGGGTCACCGATGAGCCTGAGCCGCAGGTACCGCCCGCCGGGGATTGTCGTCTCGTCAAGACCGAGCGGGTTCTCTCGGTCGCGGGGCAGACGCTCGGTGCACAGCCGGTAGGTGCCGGCTCGATTGTTGATCAGACCCATCATCCGACGCCCGTTTAGTGAGTCGAACGCCGACTCGAAGGCGGGCCACGCCTCTTGGATTACAGGGAGATCAAGTGGTACTTCCCTGCTGAGGGCTGCGGTGTCTTGGCGCGTGACGTTCGCGATCCTGCCCAGTCTCCCCGTCATACCAGCCACCGCCGAAGCGTAAGGGAATCGATCACGCGTCTAAAATCGAAGTGTGGATGCGTCCGTCCGGAGCAAGCGCGAGGTCGAGATCGCCGCGCCGCCCGAGGTCGTGTGGGAGGTCTTGACCGGCTTCGAGCAGTGGCCGCAGTGGAATCCCGAGGTGAAGTCGATGTCACTCAAGGGGCCAGTCGAGCCCGGCACCGAGTTCCGCTGGAAGGCGGGCCCGGGCACGATCGTCTCGACGCTCGAGCAGGTCGACCCTCCGGGCTACATCAGGTGGCGAGGCCGGACGCTGTCGATCAAGGCGCTGCATGAGTGGCGCTTCGAGCCCTCGAACGGCGGCACGCACGTTGAATCGGACGAGTCGTTTAGCGGCCTGCTGGTCCGGCTGTTCCGCGGCTCGCTTCAGAAGACGCTCGACCGCTCGACCGAGAGTGGCCTCGAGCAGCTGAAGCGCGAGTCCGAGCGCCGGGCCGCGACGCCCTAGGCCGTAGCGGTCGACAGCCCCGCGGCAATCGCGCGCGAGCCCAGCGTCGTACGCTTCCAGGCGTGGGCGAGACCCCGACACCATCGCGAGGTCGCCCGCACCGGGACCCGCTGGTGGACATCGCGGTCCCGCTTGCGCCGATCCTCCTCGAGCGCAGGTACCGACTGCTGGTCGACGCCCTCTGGCGCCTCGGCCGCTCGCGCCCCGGGCAGTGGGCGCTCGCCGCCGGGTCGGGGGCCGTCGTGGTCGTGCTCGCGCTGCTGGCCGCTCGGCACTTCGCGTCGACCTCCTGGCCGCTCGCGAGCGGAAACCCCGGCCTCCTGGTGGCGGCCGGTCTGCTGCTGCTGGTCGCCCAGGCCCTCAAGGCGTACGGCTGGGGACGGCTGTTCGTTCCGGACGAACGGCCCAAGGTCCTGGCTCTCGCAGCCGGCAACGGCGGCGCCGCGCTGGTCGGACTGGTCCTCCCGGGCCGCTTCGACGACGCGATGCGGATCGCGGTCGTACGGCGCTATCCCGGCTGTCCGGCCGGTGTACGCGTGCTCTGCCTCTCGCTCGTGATGCTGGGGCTGATCGACGCCGTCGCCCTCGCGCCGCTCGCGTTCGTCGCCGCGCTCTTCCCGGGCGCCGGGCTGGGCGTCCGCGCGGCGCTCGCGCTGGTCGCGCTCGGGGGAGTCGCGGCCGCCGTCGTGATCGTCGCCCTGCCCCGCCTGGTCGCGAGCCGCCGGGCCCTGCGCTTCCGGCTCGGCCGCTGGCTGAGCCCGCGCGCGACCTCTCGGCGGACAGCGTCGCAAGCGTGGGCGCTCGTCTCCGCCTGCTGGCTCGTCCGGGCACTCGCGGTCTTCGTGCTCCTGGGCACGCTCGGGATTGGCTTCTCGTTCTCGCTGGCGCTGCTCTTTCTCTGCGCCGGCGCCGCGGCCGCGGCGCTGCCGGTCGGTCTCGCGGGAGCGGCCACGCAGGTCGGCGTCGGCGGCGCAGCCCTGATCGCCTCGGGAGTCGGGGCCTCACAGGCTCTCAGCGTCGCCGTCTCCGTCGCGGCGCTCGGTGTCCTCTCCGGAGGCGCGATCCTGCTCTTCGCCGTGGTCTGGCGCACGGGTGTGTCGCTGACGCTGCGTGCTACGCGGTGAGGGTGGACAGGCCCGCGGCGACGCCGAAGCCGAGAGTCGTCGCCAGGCCGGCGACGCGGCCGGACTTCTCGGTTGCCTCGGGGATCATCGAGTCGACCAGCATCACGAGCAGGGCGCCGGCTCGCGAAGCATCCATTCGAACACGCAGAACCGCGCGCCCGGCCGAAGCGCGCGGTTCTGCTCGCAAGCCGCAGCTCATGCTCGGAAGACGGGTGCTCGACGCGCGAACGCCCAACGCTTGCGCGACCAAGCCCACCGCTGCGGACCGCCTGATCACGGCGGCGGCCCTCGAGTTCTCGGTCGCCTGGGCACGCTGGTACTCGGCCCCGATCTCCGCCATCCGCTCGCGTTGACGCTGACGGTGGAACTCGTAGTCGTAGTGGATCACCCTTCTCACCTCCTTTCGCCTGTGGTCTTCGACTTACTTCGCCGATGTCGAGTCCGGTACGGAGGAGGTTCAGGTGCGACTTCCGAAAAATGTGCGTGCTAACGCACAGCCTCATTTGCACAGGACTTTGTTTCGAAAGCTGACCTCTCCTTCAGCCGCTTTCCGGCTGCGGATCGGCTCGGTTACGCCGTGGTGGCGCTTGGCATCGGTCCTTCTCCCGCCGACTGCCGAATGGTGTTTCGCCTTAGAAACGACGAAAGCGACCCCATCGGGTCGCCCTCGCTGGACGTGACTCTGACGCTATGTGCTAGTCGGAGCTACTCCAGTCGAGGACTGCCCGGAGGTAGGAGTCGTCGTTCGACGTCTGCGCTTCACCGAGGGCAGGGACCGGGGCGGAGACGACGCCTAGACGATCTGCCGAGAAACCGCGCATGGTTCGTACCTCCTTTCCCCGAATTGAACGCGAGACATTACCTGCGGCTAACACGTCGCGCAAGTGAATATCGGCGCGGATCTTGTATCGCGGTCTGCGAGTTACGCAGTCAGCGTCGAGAGGCCCGCTGCGAGGGCGAAGCCGAGGGTCGTCGCCAGGCCGGCGACGCGGCCGGACTTCTCGGTTGCCTCGGGGATCATCGAGTCGACCAGCATCACGAGCAGCGCGCCGGCCGCGAAGCCGTTGATCAGGGCCTGCACGTGCCCGCCGGTGTGGTCTGCGAGGAAGAAGCCGAGCGGCGTGGCCAGCGCGCAGAGTCCGGCGACCGCGAACCAGAGCAGCCGGATCTGGCGCGCGGGGGTTCCGGCCTGGCGCATGTCCGTGGCCGAGCCGATCGCCTCGGGCAGGTTCGAGACGAAGATTGCGAGAATCAGGCCGACGCTGACGCCCGTGCCGCCGGCGAGCCCGATTCCGAGCACGGTCTGCTCGGGGATCCCGTCGAGGAACGCCCCGAGCGCGAGCGCCGAGCCGCCGCCCGAGTCCTGCGCCGGCCCCATGCGCTCGACCAGGCGCGCGAGCACGAAGTAGGCAAGCGCCCCGGCCGCGAGCCCGATCCCGACCGCCGCGGCCCCGCCGACCTTGAGGCCCTCCTCAAAGAGCTCGAAGCTGACCGCACTGACGAGCGCGCCGGCCCCGAAGGCGAGCACGAGCCCGATCAGCCGCGCCGGCCACGACCGCGCCAGACCGAGCAGCATCCCGAGCACGAGCGACGAGGCCGCGAGCACGCCCCATCCGAATGCAGCTCCCATGCGGGCGACCCTACTCGGCGGCGCTGCTATACAGCCGAGACGAGCCCAACTTGGAGGTGAGGGAATGAACGACAACGCGAAGTGGCGCGTCGCGCGCCTCGACGAGATCGAGCGGCGCGGCAGTTTCATCCCGGTGCGCGAGCACCTCGGCATTCACTCGTTCGGCATCAACGCGCGCACGGTCGGCGAGGACGGCACCCTGATCAACGAGCACGACGAGGGGGTCGGGGGCCAGGAAGAGGTGTACGTCGTGCTCGACGGGACCGCGAGGTTCGAGATCGACGGCGAGACGTTCGACGCGCCGGCCGGGACCTTGGTGTCCGTCCAACCCGAGTCGCGGCGCAAGGCGACCGGTGACGCGACCGTCCTCGCTCTCGGCGGCACTCCCGGCGAGGCGTACCAGGCACTCGACTGGGGTGACGCGTGGCCGATCCAGAGCGAGTCAATGACCGCCTACGGCGAGCAGCGCTACGGCGACGCGGTCGAAGCGGTTCGCCGCGGCCTCGAGCAGTTTCCGGATCACCCGGGACTGAACTACAACTACGCCTGTTTCGCGACGCTCGCCGGCGAGGTCGATGACGAGATGTTCGACCGTCTTCGGCGGTCCGGCGAGCTGTTCCCGCCGTTCCGCGACCAGGCGCGCGGGGACGACGACCTCGCCGCAGTCCGCGACGACCCGCGGTTCGAGGAGGCTCTTCGCTAGACGGCGCTCGCCGTGTTCGCCTAAGTGAGTGCGCAGGTGGAGACGCGGAGTCTTGACTCCTCGGAGCCGCTCCGCGACGAGCGAGCGGTGACACGCCTTCGGGTCGCGCTCGACTCAGAACCTTGAGGCCCTCCTCGAAGAGCTCGAAGCTGACCGCGCTGACGAGCGCGCCGGCCCCGAAGGCGAGCACGAGCCCGATCAGCCGCGCCGGCCACGACCGCGCCAGGCCGAGCAGCATCGCGAGCACGAGCGACGAGGCGGCAACCGCACCCCAGCCGAACGCAGCTCCTCGGGATTCACCCGCGGAGCTTCGCCAGCGCCGCCGTCCTGCTCCGGACACCGAGCTTGGCGTACACGTGCTCGAGGTGCTTGCGCACGGTGCTGGGCTCGACCACAAGGGCGCGCACGATCTCGGCGTTCGTGAGTCCGTCGCGGACGCAATGCACCACCTCGCGCTCGCGCGGCGTCAGGGCGGCGAGCACGCTCTCGTCGAGCCTCCGGCTCAGGCGACGCAGCCTCGCGGCGCGGTAGACGGCGGCGAGGTGCGGGCGCACGAGCCGCAGGATCACCGTTCGCGCGGACCGCCCGGCACGCCGGCGGATCCGGACACCGGCCAGCTGCTGGTCGCCAACCAGGACGGCACGCTGACCCTCGTCGCATCAGCGCTCGATCGCCCGACATCGCTGGAGCTGATCGGCGACGACGCCTATGTGGTCACGCTCGACGGCGAGGTCTGGCAGATCGCTGACGTCCCGCGAGGCGACTGATCGATCAAAACGGGGGAGCCCGCTACCGGGCTCCCCCGTTCAGCCGAGGATCGACATCAGCCAGAAGGCCGCGCTGGCAAGAGCGGCCGTGAGCGTGACGGGCTTGTCGCGGTAGCCGATCGTGAAGCCCTTGCTCGCGTCCGCGACAGGCGCGGCGAAGATCGTCCTGTCGCTGACCGGATCGAACGAGGCGGTTTCCTTGTTTCTGAAGGCGTTGCGTGCCGGCGCTCCCAGGAGGGCGTAGACGACGTGCTGAATCGGTGCGACGACGAGTAGCCAGCCGAGCGTGACGAGGAACATCACGATGTAGACCAGGAACGAGACGAGGCCATCGAAGAACGCCGGTAGCCACCAGGTCTGCACCGCGTTGTGGTCGTCCTTCACCATCGTCGCGTCCCAGGCGAGGAGGACGTGGAAAAAGAGCGCCATGCAGGCATTGAGGTAGCGGAGCGGGTTGGAAGAGATCAGGTCGCGGTACGCGTCGAGCACGACGGCCAGCGAGATGAAGCTGAACACGAGGTTGATCAGCGCGCCGGCATCGAGGTACCAGTGGAAGTAGTTGACCCCGAAGGCACGAAAGACGAGGTAGTCGGCCGCGATCGCTGCTCCGAGGATGAACCAGCCGACGACGAAGTCGGTGGTCGCGCTCAGCGCGGGCCGGCCGGCGGCGACGGGCGACTCGACGATGCCCTGATGGCCGCTCCGGCGGGACTCCTCGGCCAGCTCGAAGTGCTCGCGGCTCCGCGCGTACATCCGCTCGCTGAGGGTTTGCTCCTGTAGGTCAGGCTTCCGCATGCGGATCGAGGTTCGGGCCCCCACGATCGCGATGCGCGCGAGCCCGTTCGCCAGCCGCACGGCCGCCCGCTTCCTCAGCGGATGGGACCGATCGGCGGCGAAGGCCCGGCCCAGGCGACGTTTCTCGTCGAGGTCGCGGATCATTTGCTCCGCCTCGGCGATCTCGCGCGCCGCCTTCTGTTGCCGGGTGTTTTGCGGCGGCGGCGACTCGGTCATCTGCGGTCCTGCGATTGCCTGCTCCTGACTGCCGCAAGTCGATGGTCGTATCGTCGCCGACCTGAAATCAAGGTGTCAATCGCTGGGCACGATCAACGCGGAGGTGGTGGGAGGAACGACAGCTCGAAGACGAAGGTCGCGCGCCTCGAGAACATCGAGAGCGGTGGGCAACCACTGATTCAGTTAGGGCGGCCGCCGACAGGCGGCCGCCCTCGTCGCCTGATGCACAGCTCATCGATCGTGCGTTGGCCTCGCAGGCGGCTCGACTGGCCGACGCTGGCGTACGGTGTCCCAGCTCGCCGCGAGCATGGCCGCGTCGAGGCGCTCGGCGGCGGCGAGCGCCCGGTTGGCCCGCTTCTCCGTGTTGCGCCCAAGCATTCCGCCCAGCACCCACTTGCGCGTCAGCTGGACGAGGTGGAGCTTGTCGTCGTTCAGAACGAGCTTGCGCTTCGGATGGAGGTAGAGGTCGATCGCCACCTTCTCGACCAGCGCGGGATCGGCGGGTGCGCCCGCGGCCTGCTCGAGCCGGTGCGCCACCAGCGAGGACAGCACCTGGATCTCGCGCACACCCGTGCGGACGGCAACTCCGACCGCGACGGCGGTCGAGCCGACGATCACCCACGGCAGCTTCACGACGCGCGCCCCACGGGCGAGAGCACGGATGACCGGAACGGCAAGCACGATGATCCGCTGGATGTCGTCCGCGCGCGACTCTGTCTGCTCGTTGGCCGCGAGTAGGCGCCTTCCCTCGGCGGCCGAGCTGACGCGCTTGTCGCCGAGCAACATCTCGTCGACCGCCCGGTTCACGAGCCTACCGACGGCGCGGACGAGCGAATCTCCCGCTCTGCTCGCGCTCGCGCTCGCCTTCTTCCCAGCACTGACTGAACGGCCGAGCGCCAATGCTCCCTTGCTCGCCTCCGTCCGCCCTGGCGACTCCGCTGACGGGTCCGCTCGGCGCATCCCGAGGATCGTATTCGCACCCACGGCAGCTACGAAGGCAGGGCTTTCAGCCGGCGGGAGCAGCCGCCGGCGATCGCGCGTACCCGATGCTGCGCAGCGCCTCGCCCATCTCGTCGAGAGCCGCCGGGTCGTCGATCGTCGCTGGAGTCGTGTAGTCGACGCCGTCTGCGATCCGGCGCATCGTGCCGCGCAGGATCTTCCCGGACCGCGTCTTGGGAAGTCGGTCGACGACGACGGCGGTCTTGAACGACGCGACCGGGCCGATTCGCTCGCGAACCATCTGGACGACCTCGCCCACGATGTCGTCACCGCCGCGTTCGACGCCGGACTTCAAGACGAGGAAGCCGACCGGCAGCTGGCCTTTCAGCTCGTCCGCGACGCCGATGACGGCCGTTTCGGCGACGGCCGGGTGGGCGGCCAAGACTTCTTCGATCGCGCCGGTGGAGAGCCGATGGCCGGCGACGTTGATGATGTCGTCCGTGCGCGACATGACGAAGAGGTAGCCGTCGTCGTCGATGTAGCCCGCGTCAGCTGTCTGGTAGTGGCCAGGGAAGGCTGCGAGGTAGACCTCGCGGAAGCGGTCGTCGGCGTTCCAGAGGGTCGGCGAAGCACCGGGCGGCATCGGCAGCTTGACCACGAGGGCGCCGGTCTCTCCCTTCGGGAGCTCCTCGCCCGCACCGTCGAGGACGCGAACGTCCCAGCCCGGGACGGCCCGCGTCGGCGAGCCCGGGACGACCGGCAGCCGTTCGATTCCGAGGCAGTTGGCGGCGATCGCCCAGCCAGTTTCCGTCTGCCACCAGTGGTCGATCACCGGCACGCGCAGCTTCTTTTCCGCCCAGCCGAGCGTCTCTGGATCGCAGCGCTCGCCGGCGAGGAAGAGCGCGCGGAAGCCCGAGAGGTCGTAGCGGCCGATGTGTTCACCATCCGGGTCCTGCTGCCTGATCGCCCGGAACGCCGTGGGCGCGGTGAAGAGCGTCGACACGCCATGCTCGGCGACGACACGCCAGAAGGCGCCCGGGTCGGGGGTGCCGACCGGCTTGCCCTCGTACAGCACAGTCGTGCAGCCGTGCAAGAGCGGCGCGTAGACGATGTAGGAGTGGCCGACGACCCAGCCGACGTCGGAGGCCGCCCAGTAGACCTCGCCGGGATCAACGCCGTAGACGTGCTTCATCGTCCAGGCGAGAGCGACGGCGTGGCCGCCGTTGTCGCGGACGATTCCCTTGGGCTGCCCCGTCGTGCCCGAGGTGTAGAGGATGTACAGCGGGTCCGTGGCCTCCACGGAAACGCATGGCGCCGACTCGGCCTGGGCGATTGCCTCATGCCAGTCGAGATCTCGCCTGGGACGGAGCTCGGCTTCGAGCTGCGGGCGCTGCAGGATGATGCACCGCTCCGGCTTCGCCTCGACCATCTCGATCGCAGCGTCGAGCAGCGGCTTGTAGGCAACGAGCGTGGCCGGCTCGATGCCGCAGGAGGCGGAGACGACGACCTTGGGCCGCGCGTCCTCGATCCGACTCGCGAGCTCGTGTGCCGCGAAACCGCCGAACACGACCGAGTGAATCGCGCCGATGCGGGCGCAGGCCAGCATGGCGATCACGGCCTCCGGCACCATCGGCATGTAAATGACGACGCGGTCGCCCGGCTCCACGCCCTGGGCCGTGAGGGCGCCGGCGAACCGCGCGACTTCATCGCGCAGCTCGCGGTAGGTGAACGCCGCCGCGGTTCCCGTGACGGGCGAGTCGTAAATGAGAGCCGATTGATCGGCGCGGTCGCCCTCGACGTGCCGGTCGAGGGCGTTGTGGCAGGTGTTCAGGCGCCCGCCGGAGAACCACCGGTAGAACGGAGCCCGTGAGTCGTCGAGGACGCGCTCCCACGGCTCGTCCCAGTCGATCGCCGTCGCAGCCTCCGCCCAGAAACCGTCCGGATCCTCCAGCGAACGCCGATAGATCTCCTTGTAGCGGCCCATCGAGACCCTCCTCTTCGCTGGCGAACGATTCGAACACCTCGAAGCTAGCGGCGGCAACGCCATGGGTCAACGAGCGCCGCTCCGACATGAGGCCACCAAGGTGGGCGAGCGACGGGGGCCCCTGCTGCCTATCTGTCTAGCGAGAAGGCGGCGCGTTCATCACAGCGTGTTCCCGCCCGCAGACGACGTCGAAGCTGTGGTCCTGCTCACGCCCTCGACGAAGAGCTCGAAGCTGACCGCACTGACGAGCGCGCCGGCCCCGACGGCGAGCACGAGCCCGATCAGCCGCGCCGGCCACGACCGCGCCAGGCCAAGCAGCATCCCGAGCACGAGCGACGAGGCGGCGACCGGGTACGAGGGCGAGAGCGTGTCCGTCCCGGCGTAGACGGGTACACACCGAACCGATCACTTTCGCGGCGCAGCGCCGTCTACCACCCAGACAGCCCGATCGAAAGGAGATCGACATGCGCAAGGTGGTCGTCAACGAGTTTCTGAGCCTGGACGGTGTCGCCCAGGCTCCCGGCGGCGAGGACGAGGACACGAGCGGCGGTTTCGCCCACGGCGGCTGGAGCATGCAGTACATGGACGAGTCGTCCATGAACCGCGTCCTTGGCGCGATCAACGAGGCGGGCGCCTACCTGCTTGGGCGGCGCACCTACGAGATCTTCGCCGCCTACTGGCCGAACGCGCCTGAGGAGGAGCAGGTCATCGCCGAGCCGCTCAACACGAAGCCGAAGCACGTCGCCTCGACGACGCTCGAGAACCCGCTCGGCTGGAAGAACTCGACCGTGCTGGAGGGCTCGGTCCCCGAGGGCGTGGCGGCACTGAAGCAGGAGGACGGCGGCGACCTCCACGTGATCGGCAGCCTCGATCTGCTCGGGACGCTGTTCGAGCACGATCTCGTCGACGAACTTCGCCTGATGATCGACCCGGTTCTCCTCGGCGGCGGGAAGCGCCTCTTCGTGGACGACGCCAAGCTCCGGCCGCTGCAACTCGTCGACAGCCAGGTCACGACGACCGGAGCGATTCTCGCGACCTACGGCCGCAGCTAGCTGACACAACGGAAGAATCTGACCAGGCGGCCGTACGATGGCCGCGATGGCGACTCGAGGCAGGGCGCGCGCGCTGCTTGGCAGCTTCGTCTTCCTGCTCGTCGCTCCCGGGGTCGTCGCCGGGATCGTGCCCTGGCTGCTCACCGGCTGGGAGGTTCGAGATCCGCTGCCGGGCTGGATGGTGCTGCGGTTCGTGGGCGTTCTCCTGATCGCAGCCGGCGCGGCGGTGCTACTCGAGGCGTTTCTGCGCTTCGCGCTACAGGGGCTTGGGACTCCGGCACCGGTAGCGCCAACCGAGCACCTCGTCGTCGCAGGGCTCTACCGCTACGTCAGAAACCCGATGTACCTCGCAGTCGCGGCGACGATCGTCGGCCAGGCGCTCCTGCTTGGTCAGCCCGTCCTGCTGGCGTATGCGCTGCTGTTCCTAGCCGTCGTCTGGGCGTTCGTGCGCTGGTACGAGGAACCGACGCTGAGCCGGCAGTTCGGCTCGGAGTACGACGACTACCGACAGCGGATCCCCGGCTGGTGGCCGCGTCTACGCGCGTGAAGCCTAGAGAAGCCCGAGTGTCTACGATCGACGAGTCGCAACGACTGCTCTATCGGAGGTGACCGGATGAACGACAGCCCAAAGTGGAAGGTCGCGCGTCTCGACGACATGGACCGGCGCGGCAGATACATGCCCGTGCGTGAGCACCTCGGGATCCACTCCTTCGGGATCGCCGTGTATACGCCGGGCGAGGACGGGACGCTGATCAACGACCACGACGAGACCGGCTCGGGCCAGGAGGAGCTGTACATCGTGCTCGACGGGAGAGCGACCTTCGAGGTCGACGGCGAGACCGTCGACGCACCCGCAGGGACGTACGTGTCCGTCCCGCCGGGCTCACGGCGGAAGGCGACCGGGGAGGGAACCGTGCTGGCAATTGGCGCCACACCGGGCGAGGCGTACGAGGCGCTCGACTGGGGCGAGGCGTGGCCGTTCAACAGCGACGCGATGGACGCCTACCGCGAGCAGCGCTACGCCGACGCAGTCGACGCGATGCGCCGAGGCCTCGAGCAGCTGCCGGATAGCGCGGGCCTCAACTACAACTACGCGTGCTTCGCGACGCTCGCGGGCGAGACCGGGGACGAGACGTTCGCCCGCCTCCGGCGCGGCGTAGAGCTGTTCCCGCCGTTCCGCAAGATGGCGCGAGCGGACGAAGACTTCGACGCCGTGCGCGACGACCCGCGGTTCGAGGAGGCTCTTCGCTAGCCGCGGTGCGCCGCAGCTATTCGGCGTACCGCTCCGGGTGCTGGGCAAAGGCCGATGCACAAGTAAGCGAACAGAAGTAGTACGCCTTCTCGTCTAGCAGCAAGCGACCGACCGCACGCTCGGGATCAACCGCCATCTGGCAGACGGGGTCGATTGCCAGGTGATCGGCAGACTCGTCCAGGCGAACGACGGCGAAAATCTCGACCGGCTCCGCGACATTGCGTAGCACCTGCCGCCCGCGCGACTCGTAGAGCACACCCTCGAGATCGGGCGCGAGCGCTGCCGTCTGCCCGGTGACGAGTACTTCGCCACCGGCGGCGAGTGCTGAAACCCGCGCCGCGACATTGATCGTCGACCCGAAGTAGTCGCCGTTGCGCTCGACAGCCGAGCCGTGGTTGCCGCCCACGCGGACCGATGGCGCCTCGTGGCCGCTCATCGCATAGCGCGTGATCCACAAGCCAAGCCGAACTGCATCGGCGGGATCGGGCACCCGCAGCATGAGCGCGTCGCCGACCGCCTTCACATACTCGCCGTCGACGGGTGGGAGCTCCGCCTGAACGACATTCGCGAACTCCTCCACGAGCTGCACGGCATGCTCGTCACCATGCGCCTCCGTGAGCGCCGTAAAGCCGGCGATGTCGGCGAACAAGAAGGTCGCTTGGGCTTCGCTTGACACGGGTAGAACCTAGTCGTTATCCCACGCGAAAATGCGAAGTGACTGATTGGGGCTGGGTGAACCCGGGTTCGAGCGATTCCTACGACGGCAGCGCGCAGCACGTCGATGTGGCGGTCATCGGTGGCGGCCAAGCCGGGCTTGCCATCGGCTACTTCTTGAGGCAGCAGGGTTACCGGTTCGTGGTCCTCGAGCGGGCGAGCGAACTCGCGCCAGCATGGCGCGAGCGCTGGGACTCGCTGACGCTCTTCACGCCCCGTCGCTATAGCGCGCTCCCAGGGCTTCCGTTTCCCGGTGATCCGGACGGCTACCCGACCCGCGACGAGGTGATCGGCTACCTCGAGCACTACGCCGAGACCTTCGAGCTGCCGGTCGAACTGAGCAGCGAGGTCAAGAAGCTCGAGCGCAGCGACGACGGACGCTTCGGCCTCGAGCTCGAAAGACGGACGATCACCGCCGACCAGGTCGTGGTCGCGACCGGGCCTTTCCAGACGCCGTACGTGCCTAAGCTCGTCGAGAAACTCGACGGCAATGTCTTCCAGACGCATGCCGTCGGCTATCGCCGGCCGGACGAGGTGCCGCAGAGCACGGTCCTTGTGGTCGGTGGCGGCAACACCGGCTTTCAGATCGCGAAGGAGCTCTCGGCTACGCACAAGGTCGCGCTCTCGGTCGGTACACGCCAGAAGCCATTGCCCCAGCGCGTGCTCGGGCGTGACCTCTTCTGGTGGCTGACGAAGGCGCGCATCCTCGACAAGACGGTCGAGTCACGCCTCGGCCGGAAGCTTTCGACGCGCGACACGCTGATCGGCTCGAGCCCTCGCGAGCTCAAGAAGCGCTACGGGGTGGAGGTCAAGCCGCGCGTCGTCGACGCCGACGGGCGAACGGTCCGCCTCGAGGACGGCAGCGAGCTCGAGGTCGACGCCGTCATCTGGGCGACCGGCTACCGGCCCGACCACTCGTGGATCAAGCTGCCGATCTTCGACGAGGACGGGCGGCTGCGCCACCGCCGCGGCGTCACCGACGTGCCGGGGCTCTACTTCCTCGGTCTCACCTGGCAGTACACACGCGGCTCCGCGCTGATCGGCTTCATCGAGGACGACGCCGAGTTCATTGCTGAGCGGATCGCGGAGTACCAGCAATCGAAGCCGGCGGCGGAGACACCGGTCGGCGCCGGGGCACCTGCCCAAGGTCGCCCACCTGAGAGGATGTAGCCGATGCACGAGCCGGGCCACGAACACCACAGCCAGACGATCGAGTTCCCGCGCGAGACCGAGGGGCTGCCGGATGCGCGGCCGACCGAGCCAGTCGAGCTCGCCGACGGGGACGAGTTCGAGCTCGAGATCATCCCCGTCAAGAAGCAGATCGGCGACGCGACCGTGCGGATGCTCGCCTACAACGGCTCCGTTCCCGGCCCGACGCTCAAGGTTCCCCAGGGCGCGACGATCACCGTGCACGTCACGAACCACGGCGATGTCGACGCGACCGTCCACTGGCACGGGCTGCGGCTCGAGAACCGCTACGACGGCACGCACGACACGCAGGCGCCGATCCCGGTCGGCGAGAGCTTCACCTACCAGGTGCACGTGCCCGACCCCGGCGCCTTCTGGTACCACCCGCACATCCGCGAGGACTACGGCCAGGAGATGGGGCTGTACGGGAACATCCTCTCCACCCCGAGCGAACCCGACTACTGGCAGCCGGCGAATCGCGAGCTCCTCCTCACGCTCGACGACATCCTGATCGAGGACGGCAAGATCGCCGCCTTCAGCGAGTCAGAGACGACGCACGTGGCGATGGGCCGCTTCGGCAACGTCATGCTCGTCGCCGGCGAGCCGGACCTTGCGCTCGAAGCCAAGCGGGGCGAGGTCGTCCGCTTCTACTTCACCAACACCGCCAATACCCGTGTCTTCAACGTGACGCTGCCGGGCGCGCAGATGAAGCTGGTTGGCGCCGACGCCGGCCACTACGAGCGCGAGGAACTCGTCGACGAGGTCCTGCTCGCCCCCTCCGAGCGCGTCGTCGTCGACGTGCTCTTTCCGGACGCAGGCGAGCTCGAGCTCCAACACACGACGCCCGAGCACACCTACCGGCTCGCGTCGATCGCCGTTGTCGACGAGCAGCCGGAGCAGTCGTTCGTCGACGACTTCCCGAGCCTGCGCACCAACCGCGACATGGCCGAGCTACGCGAGCACGTCGAGCCCTTCTTCAAGGCGCCACCCGACAAATCGCTTTCGTTCACCGCGGAGATGGACATGGGCGTGCCCGACGGCGTGCCCGTCGTTTACGTCTGCCCGATGCACCCCGAGGTCGTGAGCGACGAGCCGGGCAGCTGCCCGAAGTGCGGGATGAAGCTTCTTGCCCAGGCGGCGGAAGAGACGACGTACGTCTGCCCGATGCATCCGGAGGTGACGAGCGACAAGCCCGACCGCTGCCCGAAGTGCGGCATGAAGCTGCTGCCGGCAAGCGTGGTCGCAGCCGGAGGTGAGCACGGCGACGAGCATGAGGGCCATCACGAGCACGGACATCACGGCCATGGCGAGGGCGAAGCAGACGAGCATCACGGCAAGCACGGACACCACGGGCAGGACCACGAGCATCACGGCGAACACGGAAGCCACTCCAAGCACGGCGAGGTCGAGCACGGTCACGACGCCGCGCAGGGGATCGAATGGGAAGACGACATGGTCGAGGTCAACCGGAAGACAACGCCGGCGAACATGCGCTGGAAGCTCGTCGACCGCGACACCGGCGCCGAGAACGCCCAGATCGATTGGACGTTCCATGTCGGCGACCAGGTGAAGCTGCGCCTAGTGAACGAGATGGACTCAGATCACCCGATGCCGCACCCGTTCCACGTTCACGGGGCCGGGCGGTTCCTGATCCTGGCCCGCAACGACGTCGTCGAGCCGAACCTGGTCTGGAAGGACACAGTCCTCGTCCGCACCGGCGAGACCGTCGACATCCTGCTCGACGTCACCAACCCCGGCCGCTGGATGGCTCATTGCCACATCGCCGAGCATCACGAGAGCGGGATGATGTTCAGCTTCAACGTCGAGCCCTAAGCAAGCGAGCCATTCTCATATCTGTCGTCCGCTCGGCAGGTGGCCGGAAACCGTATGAACAAGCCGCTCCCGACGGAATGGCTTGAGATTCTCAGATTTATCGTCCGCCGCACTCACGCCGCCTGACCGCCGCTCGACCGCGTGATGCGCGCCGACTGGCGGTCGGCACGGCGACTGCGCCACTTCTAGGAAACGAATGCCTTCCGAACAGATGCAGGGGTCCATCTGTTCGTGCCGTGGATCGTTGGAACCTTCTCCGCGTTCAGCTTCTCGGCGGCGGACTCAATTGTGCTATACATCTCTACAACTAATCCGTTGTTGAGTGTAGGAGACTGAATTGCCATTACCCCACCCGATCCAAGAAGAGCTCGCGGAGCTCGTCGCCCGCCGTTTCCGGGTGCTGGCTGAGCCGATGCGCATTCGCCTACTCGACCACCTTCGCGACGGCGAGGCGACGGTCGGAGAGCTCTCCGATGCCCTCGCGGCGTCGCAGCAGAACGTGTCCAAGCATCTGACCGTGCTGGCCGATGCCGGGATGCTTGGGCGCCGCAAGGAGGGCAACCGCGTCTACTACCGGATCGTCGACGAGAGCGTGTTCGCGCTTTGCGAGCAAGTCTGCGGCGCGGCCCAGCAGCAGCTGCGCGCGCTGCACGAGCTGGTCGAAGGCGTGAGCGTCTGATGGCGCACCGTTGGCCACTCGAGCGCGTGCTGTTCGCGCTCGCGGGCTCAATGACGCTCCTGAGCGTGCTGCTTGCCGTGCTCCTCACGCCCTGGTTCCTCCTGCTGACTGTCTTCGTTGGCCTTAACCAGTGGCTGTTCGTCGGCGCGGGCTCGTGCCCGGCCTCGCTCCCGCTCGAGCGTGGCGCGGGAATCGAGAAAGGCTGCCGTCAGTGAGCACGCTCGCCACGACCGCACCACCGCAGGCGCCGGTCTCGGTGCAGCCGATCAAGGTCGGCCCGCTCGGCCGGCTGGGCGGCTGGACTGCCGGCCACGTTCGCGCCGTCTCGATTGCCTGGCTGCTTGTCGCCGTCGCGCTCGCCGCCTTCGCGCCGAAGGTCGAGACGGCCCTTTCGGGAGCGGGCTGGCAGGCCAACGGCTCCGGGTCGGTGAAGGCGCGCGGCCTGATCCAGCCCAACTTCGCCGGCCTCTCGAGCTCGGCGTTGATGGTCGTTCTCAACTCGCCACGCCAGACGGTCGCCGACCCCGCCTTCAGGCAGACGGTTGCCCGCGTCGAGCGCGTCCTCGCCGGCGACTCACGCGTCGCCTCGGTGCAGGCGCCGCAGCCTGGCGCGACCATCTCGGCCGACGGTCACACGGCGATCGTCATGGCCGGCGCAAAGGGCGACCCCACCGCGATGGTCGCTGCCGCCGACAAGCTCAAGTCGAAGCTGCACGCCGCCGGCGCCGCCGGCGTGACAGTCTCGCTGACCGGCGCCTCCGGCATGTGGAGCGACTTCAACACCGCCAACCGCACGGCGATGATGAAGTCCGAGCTCTTCTCCTGGCCGGTGACGATGGCGATCCTCGTGCTGGCTTTCGGGTCTCTCGTGGCCGCCGGGCTGCCGCTGCTGCTGACGATCGTCGGGCTGCTGGCCTCGGCCGGGCTGCTGACGCTGCTCACGCACGGCTTCGAGATTTCGATCTGGGCGATGAACTTCGCGCTCATGTTCGCGCTCGCGCTCGGGATCGATTACGCACTCTTCGTCGTGCACCGGTTCCGCGGTGCGCTCGTCGGCTCGAAGCTGAGCGTCCGAAACGCGGTCGCCGTGACGATGGACACCGCCGGCAAGGCGGTCCTCTTCTCCGGCCTGACTGTCTTCGTCTCGCTCTCGGCCGTGATGCTCGTGCCCAGCCCCGCCTTCCGCTCGATGGCCCTGGGGATCATGCTCAGCGTCGCCTTCGTGCTCGCCGCGACGCTGACGCTGCTGCCGGCGGTCCTGACGAAGCTCGGACCGAAGGTCGACGCGCTGCCGCTTCGTTGGGTGCATTCGGGCGAGCACCGCTCCGCGCGCTTCGCGCGCTGGGGCGAGCGCCTCTGGCGCCACCCGCACATTTATGGGCCCGCCGCGACGCTCGTCCTCGTCCTCCTGGCGTTCCCGGTCATCGGCCTGAAGACCGGGATGCCGTCGATCAAGGTCGTCCCGAAGAGCGATGGCTCGCGCGTCGGCTACACCCAGGTGCAGCAGGCATTCGGCCCCGGGGCGCCTGGCGCGCTTCAGATCGTCGCGCCGCAGCACGAGGCCGCGGCAGTTGCTGCCGTCGCTCGCCGCGATCCTGGCATCGCCCGCGTCTCGCCGGTTCGGGTCGGCGGCAACGGCCTCGCGCTCGTGCAGGCGATCCCGACCACCGACCCCTCGAGCAAGGCGACCGGACACACGATCGACCACCTGCGCAGCACACTGCCGGCTGGCGCGCTCGTCGGGGGAGCTGCGGCGGAGAACCACGACCTCGAGTCGGCGCTGGCGGCGAAGACCCCGCTCGTGATCGGCGTCGTGCTCGTGCTCGGCTTCCTGCTCTTGCTCGTGGCCCTGCAAGCGCCGCTGATCGCCGCACTCGGTGTGCTCACCAACCTGCTCGCGACCGGTGCCGCTTTCGGGATCGGCCGGCTGATCTTCCAGAACGGCCACGGCGCCGGCCTGTTCAGGTTCGAGTCGCAGGGCTTCATGGACGCCTGGGCGCCGGTCTTCTTCTTCGCGATGATCTTCGCGATCTCGATGGACTACACGGTGTTCCTGCTCTCCTCGGCCAAGGAGCACTGGGATCGCTCTCACGACGCACGCGAAGCGACGATCGGCGGGCTCGCGCACTCGGGCCGGGTGATCTTCGCCGCCGCTGCCGTGATGGTCGCGGTCTTCTTCACCTTCGCGCTGTCTGGGCCCCTGCCGCCGAAGGAGATGGGTGTCATCCTTGGGATCGCGGTGCTTCTCGACGCGATGCTCGTGCGCCTGGTGCTGATCCCGACACTGCTACGCGTCTTTGGCCGTCATGCGTGGGCCCTGCCGCGCTGGCTCGACCGAGTTCTCCCGGATGTGCGCTTCGGACACGCTCAGTTTGCGTCCGAAACCGCCGGCGTCGAGGCGCTAGCAGACACTCCGCGGCGGTAGGTCTGAGGGCACCGTCTCGAGATCAACGAATTCCCGGGCGAACTGCTCAAAGCGGTCGATGTCCCCTGGGGCGGAAGCCAAGCCGAGCGAGGCACGAACTGCACCCCCTGAGGGCAATCCGATCGCGTCGATGTAGTCGTCGAGCGTCATCCCTTCGCCGAACTCGCCGCCGACGAGCGTCTCGCGCGAGATCGTGAACGCGACCTCGCCGGCGCCAGGATTGCAGAAGCAGCCGGTCCGCAACGAGATCATGTGCCTGCGTGCAACGCGGTCGACATAGCGCTCGTCGACAACGCGGCCGTCCGGATGGAGGAAGTTGAAGGCGACGGTGGCACCGCGATCCTCGCTGTTGCGGGGCCCGTAGATGCAGGCCGCACGAGAGCCGTCCGAGTGCCGGAGAGAATCCAGCGTGTCGAGCAGCGAGCTCGCCAGCGTCTGGACATGCCGGTGGATCACCTCGATCCCGATCCGCTCGAGGAATCGCAAGCCGATCTCGACCGCAGGCAGGTTGAGGAAGTTGATCGTGCCGTCCTCGAAGTGCGCCGCGCCCGGAGCGGACTGGTACCACTCGCGCTGAACAAAGGCGGCAACGATCGTCCCGCCGGAGAACCACGGCCGCTCGAGCTTGGCCAGCGCTTCTCGGCGCGCAACGAGGGCGCCGACGCCGGTCGGCCAGCCGAACATCTTGTAGAAGGAGAGGGCGACGAAGTCCGGCTTCACGCGGGAGAGATCGAGCAGGTTCGTGGGCACGTAGGCAGCAGCGTCGAGGAGGACGTCCCAGCCATGCTCGTGTGCCTGCTCGATCCAGCCGAGCGAATGCTGGACGCCGGAGAAGTTCGACTGGGCCGGGTAGGCGAACAGGTTGTTGTGCTCGCCGCCGACGTCGATCAAGTAGCGGGGCAACAGCGCCTCGTCGACCCGTAGCTCGGGGGCGACACTCGGCACGTAGGTCGTCTCGACGCCGCGCGCTCGGGCGAACTCGCGGATGCCATTGACGGAGTTGTGGTTGTCGAAGGTGAGCAGGAAGCGATCGCCGGCGCGGAACGGATAGGCCTCGCCGACCAGCCGCAGCGCCCCCGTTGCGTTCGGAGTGAAGATCGCAACGTACTCGTCCGTCGGCGCCCGGAAGAAGCGGAGCACCGCCGTCCGGGCGGACTCCACTAGCGCGGTCATGGCTGCCGAGCTCGGGTTGAGCGAGTGCGGGTTTCCGAACACGGTCCCCTGCAACAGCTCGATGTGCTCGGCGAGCTGCGACTCGGCGTAGAGGCCGGCGCCGGTGTAGTCGAGGTAGACGTGCCCGCCCGCGTCGAGGCGGCCGAACTCGGTGCGACGCAGGTCGTCGAGCGAGGCCTCGACAGCGTCCGGCTCGGGCTGCGTTTTCGCCGGGAGAGACGGGCTAGGCGTGGTGCACCTCGACGACCATCTCGATCGCAACGTCGAGCGAGGCAGAGACAAGGCACGTCTCCTCAGCCTGCTCGGCCAGCTGCCTCGCCAGGGACTCCTGGGCGGCATCGGTTTCGAGCTCAAGCCTGAGTAGCAGGCGCGTGAAGCCGAAGCGCCGGTCGCTACGCAAACTGCAGACGCCATCGGCGTCGACGCTCAGGCTGCTGTACTCGAGGCCGGCCCGCGCGGCGAGCCCGGTGAAGGTGACCGCAAGACAGGAGGCGGCCGCCGCGACGAAGAAATCCTCTGGACTCCAAGTCGCCGGGTCCTCGCCACCGTGAAAGACGGGCGGTGGCGCGATTTCGATGGACTGCTTGCCGTCGACGCCGGCAGCTACGCGGCGCCCTCCTTGCCACTCGATACGGAGAGGAAAGTGGAACTCCTTCGGCCGGACGATGGGTGTGGCGGCAGCGCTCATCAGTAGAGGCTCGCGGCCAGCTGGCGCCGATAGCGCATCGTCAGCGGGTGCTCGTCGCCGAGGTCGCCGAAGAGGCCGACGGTCAGCATGATGAGTTGCTCGCGTTCTTCGCCGTTGGTTGCATTGATCGCCTCCAGCAGCAGTTGGAGGGCGCGTTCGTTCTCTCCGTGCTCGAGCGCGTCAACCACATCGGGCAGCTCGCCGCTCGCGCTCAGCTCGTTGATAAGCCGCTCGGTTGCACTCGGCCCGGTGAGCTCGTCGAGGAATTGCGCCACTGCAGCGGGAGGCAGCACGCCGACGAATTCGCGTACGACCTCGCCGTTGCGGAAGGCCTTGACAGCGGGGATGCCTTGAACTTGGTAGCGGCCCGCGAGTTCGGGATTCGCATCGACGTCGACTTTGGCAAGCACGACCTGGCCTTCGCGTTCTTGTGCCTCCCGCTCGAGCACCGGGCCGAGCATCCGACAGGGACCGCACCAGGCCGCCCAGTAATCGACCACGACCGGTACGTGCCGCGACCGCTCGAGCACCTCGCTTTCGAAGGTGTCGGTTGTCACGTCCATCGCTAGGCCTCCGCGTCAGTGCGGCAGCGGCCTGTGGCCGCGGCTGTCGAAGTGCAGCAGCACGTACAGCGGACAGAAGCCGACCGCGCTGGTCGCGAGCATGATCGCGGCGACGATGACCAGAAGAATCCCTGTCACCGATCCGATACCGATGACGAAGGCGATGATGACCGCTAGGGGCGCGACAAGAAAGCCGCGCAGCCTACGGTCGAATGTGCTCATGTTCTTGGGCATCTCGAGCCTCCTTTGTGTGTGTCGGCTCATAGTTCGTTTCGAGCATCTCAGGGCACCGCCGAGCCGACGATCTCCCCCAGCGCCTCCACTTGTGCTTGGAGGCTTCCGCACACGTGCTCGCACAACGCGAGCACGCCCTCGTCGGCGATCGAGTAGTAGGAGAAGTTGCCCTGCCTGCGGCGAGCGACGATGCCTTCGCGGTTGAGCACCCCGAGGTGCTTCGAAATGTTCTGCTCGCTCGTCCCTATCAGCTCGGTCAGCTCGAGGACGGTCGCCTCGCCGTCGCGGAGCCGATCGAGCAGCTTGATGCGGGTCGGCTCGCTCAGCGCGCGGAAGCGCCTCGCGACCAACTCAACCATCGCAGTAGGGAGTGGATGCACGAGTTCCATCTCTGCCATCGTCGCGTTCGCTCGCGGGTGTGCCATCCGCAGCCGCGCTGATCAGGCTGCGGACAACTACTCAGCTGGGTAGTTGTCCGCAGCGGATTCCGCGGACACACCGATGGCCCCGTGCGCTCGTCGCGCGAAGCTGAAGACAGCGAACGAGGAGGTGAGCAGCGTGACGAAGAGGCAGATCGTGATCCTGGGCGGTGGTACGGGCGGCACGATGACCGCGAATCGCCTGCGCCGGCGATTCGGCGAAGACGAGGCCGACATCCACGTCGTCGACCGAGACGACCGGCACGTCTACCAACCCGGCTTGCTGTTCGTGCCGTTCGGCCTGGCGCAGCTCGACGAGATCGTGCGGCCGCGTCGACGCCAGCTCCGCAAGGGCATCCTCTTCCACGAGAGCGAGGTCGAGTCGGTCGCGCTTGACGAGAACGAGATGCGACTCGCCGACGGGACCAGGCTCAGGTACGACGTGCTGGTCGTCGCAAGCGGCGCCCATCTGCAGCCCGAGGAGACCGAGGGAATGACGGACGCCGGCTGGAACGAGCGCGTCTTCACCTTCTACAGCCCCGAGGGGGCGGAAGCGCTATGCGGCGCGCTGGAGCGGTTCGAGGGCGGCCGGCTGGTGGTGAACCTGGTGGACATGCCGATCAAGTGCCCGGTCGCGCCGCTCGAGTTCGCCTTCCTCGCAGACTGGTACCTGCGTGAGCGCGGGGTGCGCGCCCACACAGACCTCGTCTACGTGACGCCGCTCGACAGCGCCTTTACCAAGGCGACCTGCGCCGAGCACCTCTCGTTCCTCCTCGACGAAAAGGAGATCGAGCTGGTAACGGAGTTCAGCGCCGGGCAGGTCGACGGGGTCGGCGGCAAGCTCGTCTCCTACGACGAACGCGAGCTCGACTTCGACCTTCTCGTCACGGTTCCATTGCACGGAGGGGCCGCATACGTCGAGCGTTCGCCGGGGCTCGGCGACGCCCTCGGCTTCGTCCCGACCGACAAGACGACGCTCCAGACGTCAGCGAGGCCGAACGTGTTCGCGCTCGGCGACGCGACCGACCTGCCGACGTCGAAGGCAGGCTCGGTGACGCACTTCGAGGCCGAGGTGCTCGCCGAAAACGTCGCGCGCTTCCTCGCAGACGAGGAGCTCGACACCGGCTACGACGGACACGCGAACTGCTTCATCGAGACCGGGTTTCACAAGGCGCTTCTGATCGACTTCAATTACGACGTCGAGCCGCTGCCGGGTCACTTCCCGACGGTCTTCGGCCTGCCCCTCCTGCGGGAGTCCCGCCTCAACCACCTCGGGAAGCTCGCCTTCCAGTGGCTCTACTGGCACGCGCTGCTGCCGGGCCGCGACATTCCGGGCATCGGGCCGAGGATGCCGACCGCAGGCAAGAAGGCAGTCCCCGTCCACGCCAACTAGAGGAGGAACGAGATGACGATGACATTGATCGCAGACGCTCCCGTCGAGGTCGACGCCGAGGGGTTCCTCACGAACCCCGAGCAGTGGAACGAGCGGATCGCCGAGGCGATCGCTGCCGAGAACGGCATCCCGGAGCTAACCGACCGTCACTGGCTCGTGGTGCGCTTCATGCGTGAGCGCTACCTCGCGACCGGCAACGCTCCCTCGATCCGCTCGCTCGGCAAGGAATCGGGCGTCCCCGTCAAGGAGCTCTATCAACTGTTCCCCAAGGGGCCGGCCAAGCTCGCCGCCAAGATCGGCGGCATCCCCAAGCCCAAGGGCTGCATCTAGGAAGGACGCGCGAGATGACCGAACTGATCGAACAACCGAAGATCGACACCTCGGAGCCCAAGA
Source organism: uncultured Actinomycetes bacterium (assembly GCA_963772975.1). Classification (GTDB taxonomy): domain Bacteria; phylum Actinomycetota; class Thermoleophilia; order Gaiellales; family Gaiellaceae; genus AC-32. The sequence continues at coordinate 652,305 of CAVYZH010000002.1, read as the reverse complement.
CGATCGAGAAGGTCGCGATCGTCGTCTCGAAGGGCTCGCTCGAAGGCATCTATCCCGCTCTGATCATGGCCAACGGCGCCCGCATGGAGGGGATCGAGGCCGATCTCTTCTTCACCTTCTTCGGGCTCGACGCGATCCGCAAGGACCGGTACGAGAAGATCAAGGTCGCGACTGTCGGCAACCCCGGGATGCACATGGCGACCTGGATCGGCGCGATCCCCGGCTTCTCCGCTCTGGCGACCTGGATGATGAAGCGGCAGATGGAGAAGATCGACATCCCGCCGATTCCTGAGTTCGTCGAGCTCGTCCACGACTCCGGCGTCCACCTCTACGCCTGCAAGGCGACCGTGGACATGTTCGAGCTGACGATGGACGACTTTGCCCCGCAGGTGGAGGACATCATCAGCGTGGGCGAGTTCTACGAGAAGTTGGCGGGCGGACAGATCGTCTTCACCTGAAAGAGGCAAACGGTCCGGCGCGGCGATCGCTCGCTTTGGCCAGGACCGAGCGGGTTTCGGCCGCGGCCATCGGTATTTTCGGGCAGCGCACGTGCGCGCTCTCCCCGAAGCGCAGAGCCGCTCAGAGTCGTAGCTTCAAGGCATGGAAAGCAGTGGCGTCCATGTACCCCAGGGGCTCCTTACTCATCTCAGGCCGCACCGCGAGGCACACCCGGATAGCTGGGAGACCCAGCTGCGTTGGTACGCCGTCGCGGCTGTCGTCGCCTTCGCGGTCCCACTGGTCGGCTCGAGCATTCTCGGCCTCCAGCACGACCTCTACCTCGGCATTTACTTCGTCGCGATCGGAGGGCTCCTCTGGGCCTACGCCACCGCGACGCAGCTCGACGTGCGTTCGCTTCTTCGGCGGAACTGGAAACTGGGGGTCGCCCTCGGTTTCGTCCTCGGCGTCCTGCTGGTCCGCAACGTGTTGTCGGAGCACGCCACTCCGCACCCAAGCGGTGCCTACTACTGGTTCGAGCTCGTCTGGCGAGGCGGCATCTACGGGGCGGTCGACGCGCTCCTACTCACGGTCCTGCCGTGTCTCGTCGTCTACCGGTCGCTCGGCGGCCACCTGCGCTCCTGGCGCCTGAGGCTCGAGTACTTCGGTGCGGCGCTCGCGCTGATCGTCGCGCTGACGGCGATCTACCACCTCGGCTTCACGCAGTACCGCGATCACGGCGTGCGCGCGCCGGAGACCGGCAACGTGATCATTTCGATGCCGATGCTCCTGAGCGCAAACCCGATTGGGTCCGTTGCCGACCACATCGCGATGCATATCTCGGCCGTCCAGCATGAGTACAACACCGAAGTGCGGCTTCCGCCGCCGACGAAGGCGCATTAACCGCCGAGTCTGTGTGCCGGCGTCTCAGCGCTCGCGGGCGCGTGTCCAGGCCTACTAGGGTTCTCGGCATGCAAACGAGACCGGGAAGGTCGACGGTGGTCAAGTTCGACGAAATGCCACGCTATCCCGCCCCAGGCCAAGAGGCGGGCTCGCCTCTGAAGGCGCCGCCTCTCGCCGGGTTCAGCAACGGTCAGGCGACCGAGTGACTCTGTTTCGACCAGGTGCTGCGTCAAGCTCACAGCGTATGCCCCGCGGCCGATCAGACACTGTCTACAGCGCGGCGTGGGTACGCAGCTGCAACTAGCGCGTCTTGGGTGAAATTTGAGAAGTGGGTGCTGTGCAGGGTTAAGTCGGGCCGCGTAGACGCAACTCCAGACTCAACCACCCGCCTGCCTGCCTGGTTCGCCAACTGGTTGTAGAGGTCGAACATCGGAAGGAAGAGGATGATCCAGAGGCCCGTCGCTTTCTTGTGGCTCGACCGACGCTCGACACGTAAGCGGTCCAAGACGCGATCGGGCGCCCCGCGGCGCCCGATCTACTGACATCCTGCTGTCGTTTCCGACCCAAAACACTGTCGTTTGCACTGACAGTTCGGTGTCGCCCTACAGCTAGCTGCAGCCGGTGTTGGTCCCGCAGTCCCTGCACGTGTAGCAAGACCCGGTGCGAACCATCCGCCCGCCGCACTTGGCGCACTCGACCGCGTCTTCCCACGCGTTGAACAGGGCCGTCTGGCCAGGCGCCGGCGCCTCCGCTTCCTCGCCCCCCGCCGCAGGAGCTGTCTCGCCGCTGTACTGCTGGGCGAGCCGCGCCTTCACCTCAGGCGAGAGGATCCCGGCGGCCTCCTGCTGCTCGGTCGTCAGGAACTTCTTGCCGAACCAGCGGAAGATGTAGTCGACGATCGACTTCGCCACGCGAATGTCGGCGTCGTTCGTCAAGCCGCTCGGCTCGAAGCGCATGTGGGTCAGCTTCGAGACGTAGACCTCGGGCGGGACGCCGTACTGCAGGCCCATCGAGACGGCGATGCAGAGCGAGTTCATCAGGCCGGACATCGTGGTGCCGTCCTTCGCGATGTCGACGAAGATGTCGCCGGGCGCGCCGTCGTCGTACGTGCCGACGTGGATGTAGCCCTCGTAGTCGCCGACGCGGAACTTGCGGCCGACCTCGACGCGATCCTCCGGCAGCCGTCGGCGCTTGGTCAGCGGCACCGGCGGGACGGCCTCGAGCTGCGCGCCGCCTTCCTTCTGGCCCGACAGCGGCTGGGCGACCTTGCAGTTGTCGCGGTAGATCGCGATCGCCTTGACGCCGAGCTTCCAGGCGTCGAGCAGAAGCTCGGAGACCTCGTCCACCGTGGCCGCCTCGGGCAGGTTGACCGTCTTCGAGATCGCGCCCGAGATGAACGGCTGGACGGCGCCCATCATCTTCACGTGGCCGGTGTAGTGGATCGCGCGGTCGCCGATCGCGCAGTCGAAGACCGGGTAGTGCTCGGCCTTCACGTTCGGCGCGCCGACGACGGTGTTGCGCTCGTCCACGAACGCGACGATCTCCTCGACCTCGCGCGGCGCGTAACCCAGCTTCTCGAGCGCCATCGGCACGGTCTTGTTCGGGATCGTGATCTCGCCCCCGCCGACGAGCTTCTTCGACTTGACGAGCGAGAAGTCCGGTTCGACCCCGGTCGTGTCGCAATCCATCATGAAGCTGATCGTTCCGGTGGGCGCGAGCACGGTCGCCTGCGCGTTGCGGTAGCCGTGCACCTCGCCGAGGTTGAGCGCCTCGTCCCAGGCCTTGCGCGACGCGCCGAGCAGGTCCTTCGGCACGACGTCCGAGTTCTCGATGTTGCCGACCGCTGCGCGGTGCATCGACATCACGCCGATCATCGCGCCGGCGTTCGGCCGGTAGCCGGCGAACGGGCCCATGCGGCCGGCGATCTCCGCCGACTTGCGGTAGGCGCGGCCGGTCATCAGTGCTGTGATCGCCGCGGCGTAGGCGCGGCCCTCGTCCGAGTCGTACGGGAGCCCGCGCGCCATCAGCAGCGCGCCGAGGTTCGCGTAGCCCAAGCCGAGCTGGCGGTAGGCCTTCGCGTTCTTGTCGATCTCGGGCGTCGGGTACGACGAGTAGCCGACCGCGATCTCCTGCGCGAGGAAGACGACGTCGACCGCGTGCTCGAAGGCCTCGACGTCGAGCTCGCCGTCCTCGCGGCGGAACTTGAGCAGGTTCAGCGAGGCCAGGTTGCAGGCGGAGTCGTCGATCGACATGTACTCCGAGCACGGGTTGGACGCGTTGATGCGGCCCGTGTTCGGGAGCGTGTGCCACTTGTTGATCGTCGTGTCGTACTGCACGCCCGGGTCGGCCGACTTCCACGAGGCCTCGGCGATCTGGCGCAGGAGCGCCTTCGCCTTGGTCGTGTCGACGACGGCGCCGTCGGTGCGGGAGACGAGGTTCCAGTCGGCGTCGCGCGCGGCCGAGTCCATGAAGGAGTCGGTGACGCGGACCGAGTTGTTGGCGTTCTGGTACTGGATCGAGCCCCAGTCAGGCGAATCCAGCGACATGTCATAGCCGTTGGCCTCGAGCACGCGCGCCTTCTCCTCCTCGTGCGCCTTGCACCAGATGAACTCTTCGATGTCCGGGTGGTCGACGTCGAGGACGACCATCTTCGCCGCGCGCCGCGTCTTGCCGCCCGACTTGATCGTCCCGGCGGACGCGTCGGCGCCGCGCATGAAGCTGACCGGGCCGCTGGCGTAGCCGCCCTTGGAGAGCTGCTCCTTCGAGGAGCGCAGTCTGGAGAGGTTCACCCCGGAGCCCGAGCCGCCGCGGAAAATGATCCCCTCACGGCGGATCCAGTCGAGGATCGACTCCATCGAGTCCTCGATCGAGAGGATGAAGCAGGCGCTGCACTGCGGCTTCTCCTCGAAGCCGACGTTGAACCAGACCGGCGAGTTGAAGGCGGCGTACTGGTTGACCAGGATCGCCTTCAGCTCGGCCTCGAAAGTCTCGGCCTCTTCCTCGTCGGCGAAGTAGCTGCCCTCGCGGCCCCAGCCGCCGATCGTGTCGACGACGCGGCCGATCATCTGCCTCACGCTCGTCTCGCGCTCGGGCGAGGACATTCGGCCGCGGAAGTACTTCTGGGCGACGATGTTGGTGGCCGTCTGCGACCAGAACTTCGGGAACTCGACGTCCTTCTGCTCGAAGGCGGGGCCGTCCTTGCCGGGGATCAGGGCGTCGCGCGTCTCCCACTCGATCTCGTCGAACGGGTCGCGGCCAGGGATCGTGAAGAACCGGCGCACGCCGAGACCTGCGCTGTTCTCGACAACGGTGTTCGCGAGCTGCTCGTCCGCGATTTCGACGGTCTCCAACTGCCTTGCTGACGCCATTTCCTGACCTCCCGGGCTCATACCCAAATGGTATTGATCGTGCTCGGGTCGGGCGTGCCAGCGCGGCTCGAGCGGACCGCTCAAGGTAGAGAGCGGGTCGGACGGATTCTCGGCTCAGCCGTGGGCCTCGGCAAGCAGCGCGCGCGTGGTGTCCGCCGAGACGCGGTTTTCCTTCTGCTCGTACCGCGCGAGAGCGTCCTCGAGCACCGGAATCGACTCGTCGGTACGGCCGGCCAGGCGAAGCACGTTGGCGAGGCCGACCCGAAGGTCGCCCTGGTGGCTCAGCTCGTCGCTGCGGTCGATGATCTCGACCGCCTCCCGCGCGAACCGCTCCCCATCTTCGAGCTCGCCGCGTCGCGCCAGGATCCTCCCATGGGCAGCGCGCCAGGCCGCCTGCGCGTTGAAGTCGTCGCTCGTTGCCGCCTTCTGGCTCCGCTGCACTGCCGCCTCGGCCTCGTCCAGGCGGTCCTGGGCGTAGAGCGCCTCGGCCAGCAGCGTCGCCATGGTCGAGAGCCAGCCGGTCTCGCCCGCGGCCTCGAGCCCGTCGCAGGCTGCAGCCGCCTGGCGCTCGGCTGCGACCGGGTTGCCGGCGAGCATCTCGACCGGCCCGCTCCAGAAGGCGAGCGTGCACCGCTGGAGCGGCCGTCCCAGCTCCTCCACCGTCGAGGCGGTCTGTGCGACCAACTCGCGTGCCTCGTCGAAGCGCCCCTGCATGCCATAGAACCCGATCAACGCCCGGCTCGACCAGGCGGTCGCCCATTTGTCGAAGCGAGCGGTCTCGGCGATGGCCTTCGCGCGCCGGAGCCCTTCGGAGACGGGCGTCGGGCCCCAGAAGAGCGAGGGACCGACGAGCTGGAGAACGTCCTGCTCGCGCCCGCGGTCGCCGGCCAGGCCCGCGTGCTCGATCACCTTTTCGTACGCGGCTGTCACGCCCTGCCACCTGGCGCGCAGGTTCTCGCCGCTCGCGACGAGCGTCCAGGCCGCCGCGAGTGCCCTGTGGTCGCCGATCTGCTCCAGCTCACGCACGGCCTCCTGGCCCCGCTCGAGTGCCTCTTCGGCGGTGAACGAGCGATCGATTGTGACCCGCAGGTCGTCCAGTTCGCACCTGGTTCGGAGCTCGAGGGCGCGATCGCCGAGCGAGCCGGCAAGCGCGACTGCCTCCTCCCGTCGGCGACGCGACTCGCGCAGGTCGCCTGAGCCGCGCAGCGCCTGGGCCAGCTCCAACAGCAGCTCGACACCGTCCTCGCCTTGAGGCTCCACGAGCACAAGCGCACGGGTGAGCAGGTTCGCGGCGCCCGCACCGTCGCCCATCGACCGCGAGCGGCGACCCGCCGACGCCAGACGCTCTGCCGCCCGCAGGCCGAGCTCTCCGTGCTGGTCGTCGCCGAGCTCGGTGCGGTAGCGATGCGCCTGCTCGAGGTGGTACCCGAGGATCTCGTCCAGCTCGATGAGCTCGAGGCCGTGCTCGGCCAGCCAGTCCGCGAACCGCTCGTGCAGCTCGGCACGGGTTGCCTTCGGAAGCGACTCGTAGGCGGCGTCGCGGATCAAGAGATGGCGGAAGCGGTAGGCGTCCTCACCCGTGAGCTGGGCCTTGTCCGGTCGGACGAGCTCCTTGCGCACGAGGCCCGTGAGGCGGTTCTCGACCTGAGTCTCGTCGGGTGCAAGCGCCTGCACCGCGCCGCGGTGGAAGACGCGGCCCTCGACCGAGCCGCGCTCGAGCACGCCGCGCTCGGCCGGCTCCAGCTGGTCGAGCCTCGCCGCGAGGAGTGCTTGGATCGTCCCCGGAACCGTGACCACGCCGTCGCCCGACGCCTCGACAAACGCGACCATCTCCTCGACGAAGAGCGGATTCCCCTCGGCGGCATCGCGGATGCGCTCACGCAGTTCCTCGTCAAGCGTCCCCTCGCCGAGCAGCCGCTCGAGCAGCTCGTCGGTCTGGCTCGCTGATAGCGGCTCGAGCAGCACGGTCGTGGCGTTCAGCTTCCCGCCGCCCCAACCCGGCCTGCGCTCGAGCAGCTCTGGCCGCGCGAGGCAGAGCAGGAGGATCGGCGCGGCGCGGGAGAGGTCGGCAATGTGCTCGATCAGGTCGAGGAAGGCCGGCTCCGCCCAGTGGATGTCGTCGAACACGACCACGACCGGGGCGGACCCCGCCGCGCCCTCGAGCAGCTTGCGCAGCGCCCAGGGGATCTCTTCGGTGGACGCGACGGTCGGCTCGTCGCCGAGCAGCCCTTCGATCGCCGCCATGGCCGCAGGATCGAGGTCGAGCTCTCGCGCCGGCGGCAGCTGCTTCAGCACTTCGATCACCGGCCAGTAGGTGATCCCCTCTCCGTAGGGCAGGCAACGTCCGCGCACGACACGCGCGCCACCGACTGAGCCGATGAACTCGGCAGTCAGGCGCGACTTCCCGACGCCGGCCGAGCCGAGGACGGTGAAGAGCTGGCAGGAGCCGTCCGCGCCGGCCTGGCCGAACGCCTCCTGGAGGCGCCGCAGCTCGCGCTCGCGCCCGACAAGCGGCGCGTCGAACCGGCGGGCAAAGCCCGGCGCCTGTGCTTGCAGGCTGACCAGGCGGTGGGCGACCAGTGGCTCGGTCTTGCCCTTCAGCTCCAGCTCGACCTCCTCGGTCTCGACCGCGTCCCGCACGAGCGCCGCCGTCTCGGGGCCGAGCAGAACCTCGCCGGCGCCGGCGGCTTGCTCCAGGCGGGCCGCGACGTTGACCGCGTCGCCGGTGGCCAGCCTTTCCCCGGTGCCGACGACCACCTCGCCGGTGTTGACGCCGATCCGCGCCTCGACGCCGAGTGCCGGGAGCGCGTTCCGCATCTCGACCGCCGCCCTGACGGCCCGCAGCGCGTCGTCCTCGTGCAGCTGCGGGACGCCGAAGACCGCCATCACCGCGTCGCCGATGAACTTCTCGACCGTTCCGCCGTGGCGCTCGACGATCGTCTTCATCTCGTCGAAGTAGCGGCCGAGCAGCGTGCGCAGGGCCTCGGGATCGGTCGACTCGCCGAGCGCCGTCGAGCCGACGACGTCGCAGAAGAGGAGCGTGACCACCTTGCGGTACTCGCGCTCGGCCGCGGCTGGCTCGGCCAGGTCTGCCCCGCAGGCATTGCAGAATCTGGAGCCGTCGGGGTTCTCTCGGCCGCAAGCCGGACACGTCAGCACGAGCGAAGCGTACGACGGCTCAGCCGAACAGGTCCAGGCGCCAGTCGTTGCAGCGCATGGGGTTGCCCGGGCGGATACTCGAAGTCGAAGTCCCCGAGCAGCTCGAAGTCGAGCTTGCGGCAGATCGCGTTCGAGGGAGCGTTGTCGAACGACGGGAAGGCGTGGAACCAGCGGTGCTTGTCCTCGGCGCGGGCGGCCTCGATCGCCAGCCGGGTCGCATCGCCGGCGATCCCGCGGCCCTGGAACTCGGGCAGCACCGACCAGCCGGTCTCCCAGACGGTCGTGTCGCGCCAGTCCTTCTCCCAGTAGCCGGCCGAGCCGACGGGCTCGCCGCTCTCCTCGTCGAGGATCTTGAACATCCGCCCCGTGCCGGGGTTGAGGCGCTCGTAGCGGCCCTGGCGCTCGACGAGCTTCTCCTCACTCTCGGGGCCGCCGAGGTGCTCGGTCATCGCCGGGTGGCCCATGATCCGCCGTAGCAGCGGCAGGTCGCCCTCGGCCCACGGCTCGAGCCGCACGCTCATCGCCGTTGGATACCAGATCCCGAAGTGTGAGACCATCGCCGCCGGAAACGACAGGAAGGAGCCCTTCATGATCACGATGGCAGGACAACGCACGCTCGGGCGGGTGCTGCCGCCCTGGTGGCTGATGCTGATCACCGGCATCGCCTGGATCGTCGTCTCGGTGATCCTGCTTCGCTTCGACTACACCTCGGTGTCGTCGATCTCGATCCTGTTCGGCATCGTCGCGCTCTTCGCGGGCGTGGCCGAGATCGGGGCCTTGTTCATTGCCGCGGGCTGGTGGAAGCTGCTGCACGCCGTGCTGGCGTTCGTCTTCATCGCGGCGGGCGTGGTCGCGTTTATCCATCCGGGCGACACGTTCCTCGCGCTGGCCGCTGTCTTCAGCTTCTTCCTGATCTTCGCGGGAACGTTCGACATCATCATCTCGATCTCCGCGAGGCACGAGATCGAGGTCTGGTGGCTGCAGCTGATCGGCGGGATCATCGAGCTCGCGCTCGGGTTCTGGGCGGCCGGCTACTACGGCCGCAGCGCCGTGCTGCTGGTGGCGTGGGTGGCGGCGTTCGCGATCATCCGCGGGGTGCGGGACATCGTCCTCGCCTTCCGGATCCGCGAGCTGCAGCACCCGGCAACGACCTAGGTTTCAGGGCGCGGCGGGTTGCTCGGCCTGCTTTCGCCTGCTCTTCGAGAGCAGGTCGCGCACCTGATTCCAGCCGAAGGCCCAGAGCATCACCGCGATCCCGAGCACGACGTTCCAGATCGTCAGGATCGAGTCCTGGGTGATCGAGAACGCCGCGACGCTCTTGGTCGACGCGTACTTGCTCAGCGTGGCGACGTCGAGCGCCTGGGTCTGGCCGACGCCGCCGGGCGTGATCGCGAAGATCCCGGAGAGCATGTGCGAGGAGGCGACCAGGAAGATCGTGAACGCCGTGACCGGCAGGCCGAAGGCGGCCATGAAGATCGGTGTTGACGCCGATCCGGCAGACGTACGAGGCGGCCGACGGCGCGGCCACGTTCCTGGCGTAGTTGCCCCAGTCGCTGAAGATCGCGGCGCCCTGCTTTGCCTTGTGCCACTCCTTCGCCAGCCAGGGCTTGACCTTCGGCCAGATGAAGAAGGCGGCCGCGAGCAGCGCGACGCCGATCAGCGGGACCAGCACCGGGTGCGCGGAGAAGAAGTTGCCCGACTCGTCGGAGGGTGAGCCTTTCGAGACGGTGTGCGGTCGCGAGACGGCGACGCCGATCACCATCAGCACGCTCAGGACGAGGAAGAAGGCCGCCTGGACGAAGGCGGCGGTTGTCACGCCGGCGACCGAGGCGCCCGGGATGCTCGTCCGGAAGATGCCGATCATCGCCGCCGTGCCGGCCTGAGCCGGCGCGATCGCGTTGATCGCCGTTCCGCCCTGGGACGCGCCCCAGGCGGTCTTGAACGTCAGCCCGCCCTTCGGGTAGGCGGCGCGCAGGATGTTCCGCCAGGTCAGCCCGATGAACGCCGATTCGCAGGTCTTCAACGCCAGCGCGAGGACGATCCAGTAGGGCGAGACGTCGCCGATCCGCTCGAAGACGCCGGAGACCCAGTCCCACAGGTCGCCGAGGACACCGGCTAGCACGACGGTCGCGATGGCGCGATCCTATGGCCGACATTCTCCCGAAAGAAGGTCGAGATGGATACAGCCGAGTTGCACGAGCGCCTGGCGAAGTTGCCGATCCAGGCGAACCCGGCCCTCGTCGAGGCAGCCCAGAAGCGGGCCGAGAGCGTCCAGAACCGCATCGCCGACCGGATCACGGACTTCGCCGGCTCGATGATGTTCGTCTACATCCACATCCTCTGGTTCGGATGCTGGATCGGCTTCGGCGTCGAGAGCTACCCGTACGGCCTGCTGACGATGATCGTCTCGCTGGAGGCGATCTTCCTCTCGACGTTCGTGATGATCAGCCAGAACCGGGCCGACGCCAAGCGCCAGGTGGTCGCGAACCTGGAGTGGAAGACGGTGCGGGAGGAGGATAGGCAGAATCGTGAGCTGATCGATCTCTCGAACCAGATCCTCGAGTTGACCAAGGCGATTCACGCAAAGACGGACACCCGCTGATGGGCGTGACTGAGCGCCTGGCGCGGGCCTCGAGCCGGCATCCGTGGCGGGTGCTGCTCGGCTGGCTCGGCGCGATCGTGGTGGCGCTCGGCCTGGCGGTCACGCTGCTGCCGGGCAACCTAACGACGGAGGGGCACGTCACGAACAACCCGGAGTCGGTCCGGGCGGAGCGGATCTTCGATCGCGACTTCCCGCCCGACCCGCGCGGCGTCGACGAGCTGATCATCGTCCGCTCGGGGACCGAGACGGTCGAGGCTCCGGGGTACAGGCGGTTCGTTGCCGGGCTGCTCGCGCGGGCGAAGGCGACGGGAGTCGTCTACCGCTCGGCCGAGCTGCGGGTCTCTCCGGACCGACACGCGCTGCTGATCGGGATCCAACGCCAGGCCGACGTCGATCCCCTCCTGCCGGTGGTCGAGCAGAGCAACGGACGCGACGGCTTCAGCGTGGCGATGACCGGCGAAGGCACGCTCGACCACGACTTCAACGACCTCTCCCAGCACGACCTCAAGTCGGGCGAGCTCGAGTTCGGCCTTCCGGCGGCGCTGATCGTGCTCTTGATCGTCTTCGGCAGCGTGGTCGCCGGGCTGATCCCGCTCGCGATGGCGATGATCTCGATCGTCGTCGCGCTCGGGCTCTGCGCGCCGATCGCGGCGGGATTCTCGCTCTCGGTCTTCTTCGTGAACATGCTCACGGGCATGGGCCTGGCGCTCGGGATCGACTACTCGCTGTTCGTCCTCTCGCGCTACCGCGAGGAGCGGACCGGCGGGCGGGCCGAATTCGACGCGATCGCCGCCGCGGGGGCGACCTCGAGCCGCGCGGTGCTCTTCAGCGGCACGGTCTTCGTGATCGCGCTGAGCGGGATGCTGCTCGTTCCCTCGAACGTGATGAAGAGCCTCGGTGTAGGGGCGATCTCGGTCGCGATCGTCTCCGTGCTCGCGGCGCTCACGCTGTTGCCGGCGCTGCTCGGCCTGCTCGGCGATCGCATCAACGCGCTTCGCCTGCCCTGGATCGGCCGAAACAGGACCGGTGAGGGACGCTTCTGGGGAGCCGTCGTGCGCGAGGTCATGCGCCGGCCGGTCGTCAGCCTTGTGACCTTCGGCGGGCTGCTACTGGCGCTGGCTGTCCCCGCCTTCGGGCTGAAGCTCGGCGCGAGCGGAGTCAGCACGCTGCCGGACCGGCTCGAGTCGAAGAAGGGGTTCGAGGCGCTCGCGCGCGACTTCCCGCAGCAGAGCTCGAGCCCGGCCCTGATCGCAGTCGTCGGCGACGTGCGTTCGCCACGCGTGCGCGCGGGCATTGCGCGGCTGCGGCGCGACCTCTCGAGCGACCCGGTCTTCGGCGGCGGCAGCGACCTGCGGATCCCGCCCGGCGGCCGCGAGGCCGCGATCGGCGTGCTCGTGGCCGGCGACAAGACGGGCGAGCGCGCCCTCGACGCGATCCGCCGTCTGCGCTCGACCGAGATCCCGCGCGCCTTCCAGGGCGCCGACGTGCGCGTGCTCGTCGGCGGCGACACTGCCGACAACGTCGACTTCATCGACGAGATGAACGCCTGGCTGCCGCTTGTCTTCGTGTACGTACTCGGGCTGAGCTTCGTCCTGCTGACGATCGTCTTCCGCTCGATCGTCGTGGCCGCGACCTCGATCGCGCTCAACCTGCTCTCGGTTGGCGCCGCCTACGGCCTCGTGATCCTCGTCTTCCTGCACGGCTGGGGGAACGGCCTGCTCGGCTTCCAGCGTGTGCACTCGATCGAGGCCTGGGTGCCGCTGTTTTTGTTCTCGGTCCTGTTCGGGCTCTCGATGGACTATCAGGTGTTCCTGCTCAGCCGGATCAAGGAGCTCTACGACCGGACCGGCTCGACGGTGGAGGCGGTCACCCACGCGGTCTCCTCGACCGCCCGGCTGATCACCGGCGCGGCGCTGATCATCGTTGCCGTCTTCGGCGGCTTCGCGATGGGCGATCTCGTCATGTTCCAGCAGATGGGCTTCGGCGTCGCTGTCGCGCTGCTGATCGACGCGACGATCATCCGCTCGGTGCTGCTGCCCGCGGCGATGCGCCTGCTGGGCTCGTGGAACTGGTACCTGCCGAGTTGGTTGGAGTGGCTGCCGCGCGTCGAGGTGGAAGCCGCTCCGCGCGAGAAGCCGGTCCCGATCGTGAGCGCGGGCAGCTAGCTAGACGCCCAGTGCTCGTCCCAGAACGTCGACTGCTGCTTGCCGTCGACGTCGGTGAAGCCGTACTCGCGGGCCAGCGCAGGCGTGGTGAAGACGCCGCCCGACTTCTCGAGCACGTCCGGGTCGGCGGCCAGCGCGGCGATCGCTCGCCCGGGGAACTCCGGCGACTCGGCCTTGGCGGCATCCTCGGGCGTCAGGTCCATCCGCTCCAGCCGCATCCAACCCGGCGACACGGCAACACACGCGACGCCGTGCGGCCGGAGGTCGTCAGCCATCTGCTCGGTCAGCTTGTTGGTCGCGTTCTTCACGACCTCGTAGAACGTCACTCCGTGCGGCCGGTCGAGGACCCAGGTGGTGTTCACGATCAGCCCGCGGCCCGCCTCGATCATCATCGGCGCGGCCAGCATCGAGGCGAAGGCCGTGGCTCGCAGGCCGCCGCGGAACATCAGATCCCAGTGGCGCCACTCCATCTCCCAGAACGGGGTCTCGAAGTAGAGCGGGAGCTCGTAACCGCTCCAGGCGTTGTTGACGAGTAGGTCGAGGCGGCCCTGCTCGCTGCGGATCCGCTCGAACAGCGCCGCGACCTGCGAGTCGTCCGTGTGGTCACAGCGAACGGCGATGCCCGTGCCGCCGCGCGCGGTCAGCTCCTCGGCGGTGTCGTCGATCGTGCCGGGGCGGTCGAGCGTGGTCGGCTCGCCGCGGACGGAGCGGCCGGTGACGTACACGGTCGCACCTTCCTCGCCGAGAACGAGCGCGATGCCCTTGCCGCCGCCGCGGCTGGCACCCGTGACGAGCGCGACGGTCCCGTTCAGACGCGGTTCATTCATTGCTGCGATACCACCCTATGTTCGCAACGCCCGTGGGCCCTCTGCCCGAAGGTAGTGCGCTCCGGCGCCTCTGGCGGCCGCCTCATCGTCCGGGTTCAATAGCTCGCAACGGTCGATCGAGAGGCAGCCGCAGCCGATGCACGTCGTCAGGCGCTCGCGCAGGGCCTGCAGGGTCTCGATGCGCGCGTCGAGGTCGTCGCGCCAGCGGTTCGAGAGTCGCTCCCAGTCGCGACGGCTCGGCGTGCGGCTCGTGGGCAGCGTGCTGAGGGCGGAGCCGATCCGCTCGAGCGAGATCCCGGCCGCACGCCCGGCCTGGATGAACGCGAGCCGGCGCAGCACGGCACGGTCGTAGCGGCGCTGGTTGCCGTCCGTCCGGGCCGAGACGACCAGGCCGCGGCGCTCGTAGAACCGCAGCGCCGAGGGCGCGATGCCGCTCCGTTCAGCCACGTCTCCGATTGAAAGCTCGCCGGCCACTTGACTTGAACCATAGTTGAGGTTCTACGCTGGCGGACGATGGCAGTCGTGGAGACCGCGCAGCGCAAGCGAGCCGCCTCGCTCGAGGAGCTCGAGGCGAAGGGCCGGATGGTGGTCGGCGTGGAGGGAAACACCGTGTGCCTGCTGCTCGAGGGCGGCGAGGTGCATGCGGTCGACAACCGCTGCCCGCACATGGGCTTCCCGCTCCACCGCGGCACGGTCGCGGACGGGATCCTCACCTGCCACTGGCATCACGCGCGCTTCGACCTCTGCAGCGGCGGCACCTTCGACCAGTGGGCCGACGAGCTGCGCCGCTTCCCGGTCGAGGTCGAGGACGGTGAGATCTACGTGGACGTCACGCCGCGCCGCGATCCGGTCGAGCATCAGCGCAAGCGGCTGCACGTCGGGCTCGAGCGCGACCTCGCGCTGGTCGTCGCGAAGGCGGCGATCGTGCTCGCCGAGGCCGACCCGAGCGGGACCGACGCATTCCGCGAAGGGCTCGACTTCGGCGTCGCGCGGCGTGGCGGCGGCTGGTTCCGCGGCCTGACGACGCTCTCGTGCCTGATGAACCTCGTGCCGCGGCTAGACGCCGACGAGCGCGCCGCGGCGCTCTACCACGGGCTCGCCGATGTTGCCAACGACTCGGCCGGGATGGAGCCGCGGTTCCCGCTCGAGCCGCTACCCGGCGGCGAGGTCGAGCCGGCGCGGCTCGCGCGCTGGTTCCGCGGCTTCGTCGAGGTGCGCGACGCCGAGGGCGCCGAGCGCGCGCTGGTCTCGGCGGTCCGCTCCGGAGCCTCGCAGGCGGAGCTCGCCGACATGCTCTTCGCGGCCGCGACCGACCACCGCTACCTCGACGGCGGCCACACGCTCGACTTCGTGAGCAAGGCGCTCGAGGCGCTCGACACCGGGGGCTGGGAGCGGGCCGAGGCCGTGCTCGCGTCGCTGCCCGCGCAGCTCGCCTTCGCCGAGCGGATGGAGGAGGCGAACGCCTGGCGGAACCCGGTCGACCTCGTCTCGCTGCTCGATGACGCGTTCGAGCGGCTGCCCGAGGCGCTCGCCGCGCCGCGCGGCGGTTGGGACGGCCGCGCCGAGCTGGTCGAGACGCTGCTCTCAGACGAGCCGGCTCGTGATCCTCGAGGCGCTGCTAGCCGCGCTGCACGAGGGCGCGACCGAGGTCGAGCTCGCCTCCGCGGTGGCGTTCGCGGCCGCGACGCGCATTGCCCGCTTCCCGACCAGCAACGAGTTCGGCGACTGGGACACCGCCCTGCACACGTTCACCTTCGCCAACGCGGTCGAGCAGGGCCTGCGGCGGTCAGCCTCGCCTGAGCTCGTGCGCGGCGTGCTCGACGCGGCGATGAGCGTCTACCTTGACCGCTTCCTGAACGTGCCGGCGACGCGGCTGCCCAAGGCGGCGCAGGGCGCCGACCCAGAGACGCTGCTCACCGAGCTGCGCGACCTGCTCGACCGTCAGCAGCAGGTCGACGAGGCCGGCCAGCTGGTCGCGTCCTACCTCGGCGCCGGCGGCGATTCGGACCGGCTCGTCGCGGCGCTCGGCGCGTGCCTGCTGCGCGAGGACCGGAACTTCCATACGACCCAGTGCGTCGAGGCCGGCGTTCGCCAGCACCAGCTGCTGCGCGGAACCGACGACTCGGGATTGCCGTTGCTGGCAGCCGCGCGCTACCTGGCCGCACACGCCTCGACCGCGCGCTCGCAGCGACAGACCTACGAGATCGCCCGCCGCCTGCACCGCGGCGAGCGGATCTACGAGGACGAGGAGGGGCTTCCGCCCACGGCCTGATCGGCGGATGATTGCGGGGTGCGCAGGCTCCCCGGCGGTACCGTCACCTTCCTCTTCACCGACATCGAGGGCTCGACGAAGCTGCTCCACGAGCTCGGCGACGAGTACGCCGCCGCGCTGAGCGAGCATCGTCGCGTGCTGCGCGCGGCGTTCGCCGCGCACGGCGGGGTGGAGGTCGACACGCAGGGCGACGCGTTCTTCGTCGCCTTCTCGCGCGCGCGTGACGCTCTGTCGGCCGCGCGCGATGCCCAGGAGGGGCTCGGCGAAGGGCCGCTGCGTGTCCGCATGGGCGTGCACACGGGCGAACCGCTCGTCACCGAGGAGGGCTACGTCGGGATCGACGTCCACCGTGCGGCGCGGATCGCCGCGGTCGGGCACGGCGGCCAGGTGCTCGTTTCCCAGTCGACCCGGGAGCTCGCGGGCGCCGACGGCCTGCGCGACCTGGGCGAGCACCGGCTCAAGGACCTGACGGCGGCAGAGCGGATCTATCAGCTCGGCGACGGCGAGTTCCCGCCGCTCAAATCGCTCAACCAGTCGAACCTCCCGGTGCAGCCGACGCCGTTCGTCGGACGCGAGAAGGAGCTCGGCGAGGTGCTCGCGCTTCTCCGCACACCCACGACGCGCTTGCTGACGCTCACCGGCTCGGGCGGCTCGGGCAAGACGAGGCTCGCCGTGCAGGCCGCCGCCGAGGTCGTGGGCGATTTCGAGCACGGCGTTTGGTGGGTGCCACTGCAGGCGGTTCGCGATCCGGAGCGGGTCGGTTCGGCGATCGGCTCGACGCTCGGCGCGCGCGAGGAGCTGGCCGGCCACATCGGCTCGAAGCGAATGCTGCTCGTGCTGGACAACTTCGAGCAGGTTGCCGAGGCGGCGCCGGAGCTCAGCGAGCTGCTTGCCGCGTGCCCGGGCCTGCGGTTGCTCGTGACGAGCCGCGAGCTCCTGCGGCTGGCGGCCGAGCGCGAGTACTCGGTTCCCCCGCTCGTCGAGCAGGAATCGGTCGGGTTCTTCCTCTCGCGCGCCCGAGCGGCCAGGCCCGGCTTCGAGCCCGACGAGCACGTGCTTCCGATCTGCCGCCGCCTCGACCATCTGCCGCTCGCGCTCGAGCTCGCGGCCGCAAGGGTCAAGGCGCTCTCGACCGCGCAGATCCTGGAACGGCTGGCACACGCGCTGCCGCTGCTCACGGGCGGCGCCCGCGACCTGCCGGAGCGTCAGCGCACACTCCGCGGTGCGATCGCGTGGAGCTACGAGCTGCTCACGACGGAGGAGCAGGAGGCCTTCCGGCGGCTCGGGATCTTCTCCGGCGGCTGGACGCTCGAGGCGGCCGAGCAGGTGGCCGGCGCGGAGCTCGACACCCTGCAGTCGCTCGTCGAGAAGAGCTTGGTGCGCTTCGACGAGGAGCGCTACTCCCTCTTGGAGACGATCCGCGAGTTCGCGTACGAACTGCTGGACGGGTCCGGCGAGCTTGAGGAAGCGCGCTGCCGGCACTTCGATTTCTATCTGGCCCTCGCGGATGCCGAGGACACCTCGGCGGAAGGGGGCTACGGCAACCGCTCGAGAGTCTCCTGCGCGACCAGGAGAACCTCCGGCGCGGCCGTGGATGGGCCGTCACAGCAGGGCGACCGCGTGGGCGCTATCGAGCTGATGGTCCTGCTCGAGAACTTCTGGGTCGTGACCGACCCGTTCGAGGGCGCCAGGCGCTTTGGCGAGCTGCTGACCGCGCCGGGCGAGCTTCCGAAGCGGCTGCGGGCACGAGCGCTTCGCTGCTATGCGGGCTCGCTCTGGCTCTCCGGCGAGTACGAGCGTTCGCACGGCCTCAACGAGGAGAGCCTCGCGCTCTTCCGGGAACTCGAGGACGACGAGGGCATCGCCGTCGTCCTGCACCGGCTCGGCATCAGCACGCTCGGATACCTCAAGGATCCGGAGAAGGCCCGCGAGCTGCTGAACGAGAGCCTCGAGCGCTACCGCCTCGCCGGGTCGGAGCGCGGCGAGAGCGAGGTGCTCGGAGGCCTTGGCTACGTTTCCTGGGAGGAGGGAGACCGTGAGGTCGCGCTCGAGCTGTTCTCGCGCGGGGCCGAGCAGGCCGCCGAGGTCGGGTTCACGTGGTGGGAGTCCGGCATGCTCGGCGCGATCGCGGAGGTCTCGATCGAGCTGGACCGGCTCGACGAGGCGGAGCCGGCGGCACGGCGGCAACTGGAGCTGGCATGCGGGATCGGCGACCGGCAGTCATCGGTCTTCGGCCTCGTGCTCCTGGCCTACCTCGCGGCGCGTCGCGGGGACCACCCACGGGCGCACCTGCTCTGGGGCGCCGTCGAGGCGGAGGAACGCCGCGCGCCGATCGGCATGTGGGAAACCGAGCGCGACGACTACGAGGCCAAGGTCATTCTTGCCGAGGGTGAGGAGCTCGAGCGGGCGCGGCAGCGGGGCCGCGGCCATACACTCGACGCCGCTATCGAGGAGGCGCTGGGCGGCGGGCCTTGATGCGCTTGCTCGCCGCGAGGCCGCCGGCGCTGACGAGCAGCAGCGCGCCGAGGGCGGCAAGGACGAGCAGCGGGATCGGGATGGAGCTGGCCTTGGTTGTGCCAAGGCTGTGGATCCCCTTGTCGTAGATCGACTGAGCAGGCACGGCCTGGGGAACGCGGCTCTTTCCGGCGTCGGAGTTGCCGCTCCCCGAGCTCGAGCCGCTGCCGCCGCCGCTCGAGCCGCCGTTCCCGTTGCCGCTGCCCGAGTCACCGCGGAGCGAGGCGCTCAGCGCGGCCGAGATCGCGTCGGTGATGTTCGAGTAGTCGCGCAGGTCCTCCGGCACCTGCTTCAGCGCGTCCTGGTAGCACGCTGCCTTGTAGTGCCCGTCGATCGTGCCGTTGTCGAGCCAGTCGTCGATCACGCGCTCCCAGCAGGGCTTGCCGCTCGCCGCGGCCGAGGACGGCATCGCGGCGGCTGCTGCGAGCCCCGCCACGAGGACGAGCAGGGCGAGCGTGATGGCGGCTGGACGGATACGCATGCCGTGAAGAGCCTGGGGCCGAATCGAAGTCTGCAGACCTACCTTGAGCGGGCGGTGATCCCCGAGTAAGCAAATTGTAAACGACGGATTCGACGCTACCTGATGTTAGCCTCTCGCGCTGATGCTCAGGGCGCTGGATCGCTGGGCGGCTCGGCTGCTGCTCGGTGCCGGCGGGACCCTGGCGGCGGTCTCGGCGCTCTTCTCGTCGGGGTCGTCGGGCGGGCGGCTGGTGTGGATCGGCGTCGCCGCGCTCGCGGTCGCGACCGCGGTGGTCGTCGGTGCCCTGGCGGGCCTGCCGCGGCCCTCGTTCTCGCATGAGGCGGTGGTCGCGCTCGGCTTCTTCGCGGCGTTCGTGGCCTGGAACGGGGTCTCGGTGATCTGGTCGATCGAGGGCGACCGCTCGTGGGCGTACTTCAACCGCGGGCTGGTCTACCTCTCGCTCGCGGTGGTCGGGCTCTGGCTCGGGCCATGGGTGCGTGAATGGGCGTACGTGCTGGCCGGGGTGCTCGCGCTGCCGCTCGGATGGGCACTGCTCGGGAAGGCGATTCCGGCGCTCGGCTCGTCCGGACGCGTGGCGCGGCTGAGCTCGCCGATCGGGTACTGGAACGCACTAGGGTTGCTGTTCGCGATGGCGCTGCCGCTTGCGCTTTGGCTGGCGGCGCGGCGGGAGCACCGTCACTGGCTGCGCGCGGCCGGCGTGGTCTACGTCTACGCGTTGGTCGTCGGGTTGCTGCTGACCTATTCGCGCGGCGGCGTGCTCGCGGCGGGGGCGGCCGTGGTGTTGTGGCTCGTGCTCGGCTCGCCGCGGGTGGAGAGCGCGGCCGCGCTGCTGCTCGGCGGTGGCGCCGGCCTCGGGGTCGCGGTCTGGGCGTTCTCGCGGCCGGGGCTCTCGTCTGACGGGCAGCCGCACTCGGTGCGCGTCCACGACGGCGCCTGGTTCGCGGTCGTCTTCGTGCTCGCGGCGGTGGCGGTGGCTGCCCTGGCGTACCTCGGCTCGCTCGCCGAGGAACGGCGGCCGCTGACGGCCGCGCGCCGTCGGCTGGTCGGGCGTGTCGCGCTCGGCGTGCTCGTCGCTGGCGTCACGGTGGGTGTCGTCGCGCTCGTGGCGGAGAGCAAGCCGGAGGGCTGGTTCAGCGAGTTCACCTCGCAGCCGACCGACGCCTCGCTGCAGGCCGGCCCGCAGCGCCTGGCCAACGTCAGCTCGTCCAGCCGCTGGCTCTGGTGGCAGGAGGCCTGGCATGCCTGGGAGGCGCAGCCTTGGCGCGGGACCGGGGCGGGGACGTTCCAGCTGACCCACCGGCTGCTGCGCACTAACAACATCGTCGTCACCGAGCCGCACAACGTGCCGCTGCAGTTCCTGAGCGAGACCGGCGTCGTGGGGTTCTTCTTCGCCTTCACCTCGATCGCGGTCGCGGGCGTCGGGGTCGTGCGTCGCGTGCGCGCGCGAGAACCCGCAGTCGTGGCGCTGGCCGTGCTGGCGGCCGTGTATGTGCTGCACTCGCTGGTCGACTTCGACTGGGACTTCGTCGCCGTCACCGGGCCCTTCCTGCTCTCGGTCGGCGCGCTGCTCGGCGGGTCGGCGGTTCGGGACGAGCCGCGGATCGCCTGGGCGCCGCTGCCGGCCGTGGCGGCGATCGCGGTCGCGCTCTCGCTGATGACGCCGTGGTTCGCGGAGCGATCGACCGACTCGGCGCGAGCTGCGCTCGCGGACAAGCGGCCGCTCGTCGCCTACCGCGACGCCCGCGACGCCCGTTCGCTCAACCCGCTGGCGCTCGACCCGCTGCTGACGCAGGCCGAGGCGCTCGAGCAGCTAGGCGACGTCCAGGGCGCGCGTCAGCGCTACATCGACGCGGTCGAGCTGCAGCCGCTGAACTGGCGCGCGTGGTGGGAGCTGGGCCGCTTCGAGGAGGGCCAGCAGGACTACGGGCGCGCGCTCCCAGCCCTTAGGCGCGCGGTCGAGCTCGACCCGCTGAACCCGCTCACGACCGGCGAGCTCACGCGGGCGAAGGCTGACGCCGGCTAGCCGTTTTGTGGCACCGTCCAGTCGGCAGGAACTGCGAGAAAGGGAGGCCCAATGAGGCAGACCACCATCGCATTGGCGATCGTCGCCCTCTTAGCCGGAGTTGTGGCCAGCGGGACGGCGCTCGCGAAGCCCAAACCCCCGGGGCACCACCACGGCTCGCCGGGCGCGATGTCCGTCGTCGCGACCGGCTTCAACAACCCTCGCGGGCTGACGTTCGGCCCGGACGGAAACCTGTACGTGGCCGAAGGCGGGCTCGGTGGGACGCACAGCTCGGCGAGCGATCCTTGCCCGCAGGCGCACGGCGCCGCCGCGCCGTATTTCGGCAGCACGAACAGCCAGACGCTGGGGGGACGCATCTCGAAGGTCGACCATCACGGCGTCGTCTCGACGGTCGTGAGCGGGTTGCCCTCGAGCCAGACCTCGGCCGCTCTGGGCGGCCTGGTCAGCGGCGTCTCGGCCGTGCAGTTTGTCGGCCACACGCTCTACGGGCTGCTCGCCGGTGCGGGCTGCTCGCACGGCGTGCCGACCGTCCCGAACGGCGTCTTCCGCGTCGGCCCGGGCAACTCGTGGACGGTGATTGCGAACCTGAGCGCGTTCCTGGCCTCGCATCCGCCCGCGAGCCCGGACGACGACGACTTCGAGCCGGACGGCACCTGGTACAGCATGGCCGCCGCTGGCCACGCGCTCTACCCGATGGACTCGAACCACGGCGAGCTCGACCGCGTCTCGACCACAGGGTCGATCAGCCGCGTGCTCGACATCTCCGCCGTGGTCGGGCACGTCGTCCCGACGGCGATCACCCCGACGGGACACAAGGGCGGCGGAGGGCACCACCACGGCCACGGCCACGGCTGGGCGAATCACGGTCACGGCCACCCGGCGTTCTACATCGCCAACCTCGGCCTCTTCGGGCCCCCGGACGGCACCACCCCGAACGAGAGCGTCTGGAGCCTGACCGGCCACAACCTCCGTCTGAGGGCGACCGGGCTCGAGCAGGTGCTCGGGCTCTCGTTCTCGCACGGAAAGCTGTACGCGCTCGAGTCCAGCACGACGCCCGGTGGGCCGACGCCCGGCACCGGCGCGATCGTGCGCATCGGCAAGAACGGGCCTGACAAGACGATCGTCTCCGGCCTCGTCTTCCCGACCGGGATGACCGCAGGGCGGGACGGCGCGCTGTACGTGTCCGAGCAGGGGTTCGGCTTCCCCGCCGGACAGGGACGCATCGTGCGGGTCCCCATCCACTAGGGCTCGCGCGCACCGGGCCGGCTGGCCGTCAGCTGGCCCGGGCGCGCAGCCAGATCTGCGTCCAGAACGGCGCGAGCAGGCGGTAGACCAGCGGCTCCACCAGATGCGCCGCGGCGTTGCCTGGCGTGTTGGAGTAGAGACGCTTGCGGTTGTTGTGAAACCGTCGGACGTCGACGAAGCCGGCCTCGCGGAGCAGCCCCTTCAATCGCCGTGAGCTGTACCCGAGCTCCGTTGTTCCGTATGCGTCAGACGCCTCGCGACCCTGGAAGCGGTGTTTCCAATTCGGCTCCACCAGCAGCAAACGGCCGCCGGGCTTGAGCGCGCGATGGGCGGCGGCCAGGACTAGGTCCGGTCGCTCGCTGTGGTGGAGCGCGTCGTAGATGAGGCACGCGTCGAAACGGCGGCCCAGGTCGAGCTGCTCGTAGTCGCCGGCCTCGAAGACAACGTCGAGCCCCTCGTGGGCGGCCTCCTCGCGGGCGATCGCGATCATCTCCGGCGAGATGTCGTAACCCTCGGCGTGGATGCCGTGGCGCGCGGCGAAGCGGGTCATCCAGCCGGAGCCGCAGCCGAGCTCGACCAGGCTCATGCCAACGTGCAGATCGAGCAGCTGCAGGACGTAGCCGAAGTCGATCAGCAAGCGTGCTGTTTCGCGCGGGTTGTGGCGGAAGGGCTTGGAGCGGATCCAGGCGCGGCCATCGTCGCCGACGCGGGTCGGGTAGTCGATCTCGGCCTGCTTGCGCGGGTCGTCGGCGGACATCGGTCGATGATAGGTCGACAATCAGCGGCGACCGTGTGCACACAGTCCGCGACCCACCAAGTAACAGTCTGTTACTTGGATTCAGCCGCCGACCACGACGGCGAGCTTCGCGCCGTGCAGGTCGGCTTTGCGGAGGCCGTCGAGCGGCGAGACGATCGCGATCGCGAGGTCGCGGGCCAGGCGACGAGCCTCACGCACTCGGCCGGCGCGGTACATGACGACGCTGTGCCCGTAGCTCCCCCGCGGCGCGTTCCCGACCCGGCCGACGATGTACCCGCGCGCGCGCACGCGCGAGGCCTCGGAGGCTGCCGCGCCCGAGACGCCGTTGCCGTTCAGGATCGTGACCGAGACAAGCCGGCGCGGAAGCAGCGGCAGCATCGGCTCGGGCTTGGGTTTCGTCACCGCCGCCGGTGCCTTCGCGGCCTCGGCGATCGCCCGGTGCGCCATCGGCTTTGCCACCAGCGCGATGCCAACGACCACGAGGCCGAGCAGCTCGAGCGCGGCGAGCGCAGCGGCGGCGACGGCGATTGTGCGCCAGGGGTGGTGGCGCTCGGGGCCGGTCGGGCTCGGATGCGGAAGAGCGTGCTCCACGGCGGATCGTCCGATTCGCCGCCAGACGCACGGCTCCTGCTACCCGGAGATCGACTCCCAGGTCAGGCGCAGGCCCTCTTCCAGCGGCACCTCGGGCCGCCAGCCGAGCTCGCGCTCGGAACGTGAGACGTCGAGCACGCTCCGCTGCAGCTCGCCGAGCCGTTCGGGTGCATGCTCCGCCTCGAGCGCCGACCCCGCGACGCGGCGGCAAGCCTCGTAGAGCTCGACCACCGAGGTCTCGCTCCCGGTGCCGACATTGAAGACGCCGCCGTCCTGCCCGCCCGCGGCCAGCGTCGCCCGCGCCACGTCGCCGGCATAGACGTAGTCGCGCGTCTGCAGGCCGTCGCCGAAGATTCGCGGCGCCCGCCCCTCGGCCAGCGAGCCGAGGAAGATCGCGACCACGCCGGCCTCGCCGTGCGGGTCCTGCCGCGGCCCGTAGACGTTGCCGTAGCGCAGCGAGACGTGCCGCGTCCCGTAGAGCCGGTTGTACGCCGCCAGGTACTCCTCGCCCGCGAGCTTCGAGACGCCGTAGGGCGCGAGCGGCCGGCGCTCGGCCTCCTCAGTGGCGGGCCCGTCGCATTCGCCGTAGATCGCGCCGCCGGTCGAGCTGAAGACGACCTGCGTCTCGTGCGCCCGCGCGGCCTCGAGCACCTCGAGCGTGCCGAGCACGTTCACGGAGGCGTCGTGCTCCGGGCGTTCGACCGACACGCGCACGTCGACCTGCGCGGCGAGGTGGAAGCAGACCTCCGGCCGCGCCTCCTCGAAGACGTCGGCGAGCCCCGCGCGCACGTCGCGCTCGACGAGCCGCGCGCCCTTGGGCACGTTTTCGCGCTTCCCGTTCGAGAGATCGTCGACGACCGTCACCTCGTCGCCGCGCGCCAGCAGCGCCTCGACGACGTGCGAGCCGATGAAGCCCGCGCCCCCTGTGACGATCCCCCTCACCGCCTCGTATCCTAGGTCGGCAGTGTTCGTGACGTTCGAAGGGCTCGACGGCTCCGGCAAGTCGACCCAGGCCAAGCTGCTCGCCGAGGCGCTCGCGGACGAGGGCCGCGACGTGGTCGCCACGCGTGAGCCGGGCGGGACCGAGCTCGGCGAGCGGGTGCGGGAGCTGCTGCTGGCCGAGGGCGAGGTCTCGGCCTGGGCCGAGGCGGCGCTGTTCGCGGCGGCGCGCGCGCAGCTCGTCGAGCAGGTGATCGCGCCGGCCCTAGAGCGCGGCGCGGACGTGATCTGCGACCGCTACCTCGACTCGTCGCTCGCCTACCAGGGGATTGCGCGCGGGCTCGGTCTCGACCGCCTGCTCGAGCTGAACCTGCAAGCGGTGGGTGGCGTCCTGCCCGACCGCACCTTCCTGCTGTTGGTCGATCCGGCGGAGTCCGCGCGCCGCGTCGGCACCGAGGGCGACCGCATCGAGCGCGAGGACGACGACTTCCGCGCGCGCGTCGACGCCGCCTACCGCCAGCTGGCGGAGGTGTTCCCGGAGAGAATCCAGTCGATCGATGGCACGCGCCCGCCGCGCGAGATCGCCGAGGAGGTGCTGAATGAGCTTCGACAGCGTTCCTGAGCAGGACGAGGCGAAGCGGCTCCTGCGCGCGGCTCTCGCCGAGGGCCCGACCCACGCGTACCTGTTCCACGGGCCGGCCGGTGTTGGCAAGCGGGCGACCGCGCTGGCGTTCGCGTCGGAGCTGCTCGGCGGCGACCCGCGCGTCGAGCGGCGGTCGCACCCCGACCTGTACGTGCTCGAGCCGCTGGGCGATCAGATCCGGATCGACGCCGTCCGCGAGATGCGGCGCGACCTGCACATGCGGCCGTTCGAGGCCCAGCGTCGCGTCTACCTCGTCTTCGGCAGCGCACCTGCTGAACGACGAGGCGGCGGACGCGCTGCTGAAGGACCTCGAGGAGCCGCCCGAGTACGCCGTAATCGTGCTCGTCGCAGACGAGGTCGGCCCGCTGCCGGAGACGATCCGCTCGCGCTGCCAGGCGATCCCGTTCCGGCGGCTCTCCGAGCGGGCCGTTCGCGCCGAGGTGCTCGCACGGGCGCCGCAGCTCTCGGAGCAGGAGGCGACGTCGATCGCCCGGGTCGCGAGCGGCCGGCTCGACCGGGCCGAGCGCCTACTCGATCCCGCCTCCGCGAAGCGCCGCACCGCGCTGCTCGAGACGGCGCGCTCCGTCTACGCGCCGGAGTTCGACGCCTCGGCGGCGGCGAAGAAGCTGGTGGAGGCCTCGCGGGAGCGTGCGGCCGAGGCGAAGGAACGCGAGGAGGCCACGCTCGAGGGCCTCGACCTGACCGCCCGCGAGGCCGAGCAGCGCGTCAAGCGAGCCGGGCGCGGGGCCGAGCGCGAGGAGCTGCTCGCCTCGCTCGAGGAGCTCGCGTCGTGGTACCGCGACCTCGTCGCGGCCGCGGCCGGGGCGGACAAAGCGCTCGTCCACGTCGACCGCGCCGAAGAGCTGCGCGAGGACGGGACGCTCGAGCGGCTCGAAGGCGCCGAGCGCGCCGCCGAGCTCGTCCGCGAGACCTGGCGCCGCTTCGAGGAGTTCCAGCTTTCGCCGGCCCTTGCGCTAGAAGCGCTCTTTGTCCAGCTGCGACGCGCCTTCGCCGGATCGATCTCGGATGGCCGCATGAGGACGACCGAGCTCGGCGGCACCGGGATGGAGATCACCCGCGTCGGCCTCGGCGCCTGGGCGATCGGCGGCGCCGAGTACGACTGGGGCTGGGGCGACCAGGACGACGGCGACTCGATCGCGGCGATCCACCGCGCGCTCGAGCTCGGCGTCAACTGGATCGACACCGCTGCCCACTACGGCTTCGGCCACTCGGAGCAGGTCGTCGGGCGCGCGATCGCCGGGCTCGACCAGCGGCCGTTCGTCTTCACCAAGGGCGGCCAGCCCAAAGGCCCGAACCGGACGACGCTGCAGAGCCTGAAGCGCGACTCGCTCAGGCGCGAGATCGAGGGCAGCCTCTCGCGTCTCGGGCTCGACGCGGTCGACCTCTACCAGATCCACTGGCCGATCCCGGACGAGGAGGTCGAGGAGGGCTGGTCGACGCTCGTGGAGCTTCGCGACGAGGGCCTGGCCCGCCACATCGGCGTCTCGAACTTCAATGTCGAGCAGCTGCGCCGTGCGCAGGCGATCGCGCCGGTCGAGACGCTGCAGCCGCAGTACTCGCTGCTCGACCGCGAGGCGGAGCCGGAGATCCTGCCGTTCTGCGAGGAGGAGGGGATCGGCGTGATCGTCTACTCGCCGATGGCCTCGGGCCTCTTGACCGGGGGGATGACGCGCGAGCGGATCGAGAGCCTGCCCGACAACGACTGGCGCCGGCGCAGCGAGCGCTTCCGGGAGCCGCAGCTCTCGCGCAACCTCGAGCTGGTCGAGCGGCTGAAGCGCGTGGCCGAGCGGCACGACGTCGCACCCGGAGCCGTGGCCGTCGCCTGGACGCTGCGCAACCCGGCCGTCGACGGCGCGATCACGGGCTTCCGGCGGCCCGACCAGGTCGAGCCGATCGTGGTCGCGGCGGACCTCGAGCTCAGCGACGAGGACGCGGCGGAGCTCGAGAGCGACTAGCGGAACCCGCAGTCGCCGCGGCGGTGTAGTTGCCGTGATGAAGCTCGCGCTGTTCGGAGTGGCACTTGCGGCGCTCAGTCTCGCCGCACGCTCGTCGCGCGGATCGAGACCGGCTCCTCGCCCGGTGGCGCGACCGCGGCGTACGGCGCGGTGTGGGTGGCGAACGACGGCTCGGGGACGCTGGCGAGGATCGACCCGGCGACGAACCGGGTCACACGCCGGCTCGGCTCGGCCCGGGCTCTTCTCCGTCACCCATGGCTTTCGGCGCGCTCTGGGTGGTCAACTACGCGACCGAGAAACGCTCGCGTGCGTCGACCCGCGCTCCGGGCCGCGTGCGAAGCGTCCGGGTCGGCGGGGCGCCCTTCGACGTCGCCGCCACCTTTGGGCGCGTGTGGGTGACGGCCTGGGAGGCAGGGAAGCTCGTCGAGGTCGACCCGCGCTCGCTTGCGAGTCGTTCGTCGCATCGCGATCGGACGCGAGACCCACCGGCCTGCACGTCGCGGGCGGCAGCCTCTGGGTCGGCTTCGGCCGCTCGGCGACGGCGGTCGCGCGCGTGGATCCGAAGAGCATGAACGTCGAGCGCGTCCCCGTCGGCGTGCGTGCGCCGTCCTGGTTCGTCGCGGGCGCGAACGGGCTCTGGATTCAGGCGGCCGACAACGTGCTCGTCCACGTCGAGCGACGGCCGCGTCGTCGACCGGCTCTCGTTCGGGCGCACGCTCGCGCAGGGCGCGCTCGGCCCCGGACGGGACGCTCTGGATCCCGGACAAGGAGCAGAGCCTCGTCTACCGGGTCGACCCCAAGCACGGCCCGCGTGCTGGACTCGTTCGCCGCCGGGCCGGGAGCCTTCCTCGCGCTGCGTGCGTACGGCTCGATGTGGGTGACGAGCTACGCGGGCGAGGACGTCTGGCGTTTCAGGCCGTAGCCGGCTAGACGGCCGTGCGGGCGCGGCGGCCGCCGCCCTCGAGCGCGTCGAGCGCCGAGTAGCAGACCCAGTTCACGAGCCAGACGATCGCGACCACGCCGACGTACGTCCAGAAGCCGTCGATCGAGAAGTTCGGCGCGATCCACTCGGCCAGCGCGACCATCGCAATGTTGATCAGCAGGTAGAAGAGCCCGAGCGTGAAGATGATCAACGGCAGCGTCAGGATGGCGAGGATCGGCTTGATCACGGCGTTCGCGATCCCGAGCACGAGCGCGCCGATGAAGTAGGCCCAGAAGCCCTGGATCGAGACGCTGTCCCAGATCTCGTTGGCGACCCAGAGCGCCAGGGCGTTGATGCCGACCGCGAGCGCTATGCGCAAGAGGATCATCTCGGCGCGAGTCTAACGCGGTTAGGCTCGCGGCATGCCGCCGACGATCGTCGGGCTCGGAGGGTCGCTCCGGAAAGGATCGACGAGCCGGTCGGCGCTGCAGCGGGCGCTCGCCGGCGCGGCGGCCGCGGGCGCCGAGACGACCTTGCTCGACCTGCGCGAGCTCGAGCTGCCGATGTACGACCCCGACGACGACGAGCCGACGGAGGCGGCGGCCACGCTGATCGAGTCCTGCCACGCGGCGGACGGCCTGCTCTGGAGCAGCCCGCTCTACCAGGGCACGATCTCCGGCGCGTTCAAGAACGCGCTCGACTGGCTGCACGTCCTCGGCCGCCGCGACCCGCCGTACCTGCACGACAAGGTGATCGGCCTGATCAGCGCGGCCGGCGGCACGCAGGGCTTGCAGGCGATCAACACGATGGAGTTCTCGGCGCGCGCGTTGCGCGGCTGGGCGGTGCCGTACGTCGTCCCGATCCCGGCGTCCTGGCAGGTCTTCGGCGAGGACGGCTCGATCAGCGACGAGACGGTCGAGAGCCAGCTCGAGCGGCTCGGCGGCGAGGTCGTGCGGGTCACCGAGCGATTCGCGGCCGACCCGGCACTGCATCGCCAAGCCGAGTGCGCCGAGGCTGCCGAGCGGGTGGTCGCCCCTTCATAGGCGCGGCTAGACTTCGCCCGCCCCGCCGACGTAGCTCAGCTGGTAGAGCACTTCACTCGTAATGAAGGGGTCCCCGGTTCGAGTCCGGGCGTCGGCTTTGTCGATTTGCAGGGATTTTCCACTCAGATGGGCGGCATCAGTCCCAGTCTTCGCGGTCGAGCGGGTCTACCTGAGGTCCATTGGACTGACTCCACTTGACACCGTCGTGGTCAACTGCACTAACGGCCAGGCTGCCCGACGCAAACGGGGGATTCCGTTTTCCTTCCGTGCACGCCACTGTGAGGGTGGCTGAGTCGCGCTGACTGGGGTCTGCGGCACAGGCTAAGTCTCGGTGACGGCCAACACGAATTACCACCCACACACGGAGGTTCTTACGATGGGAAAGGAGCTCAAGCGGCGTTCTCCTGTTCGCGTTCGTGGCGGGGTCCGCGCCGCGACGGTGGCGGCACTCGTGTTCGTCGCAGCAGTCACCGCGCTCCTGCCCGCCGGCGCTGGGGCGGCGGATGGAGCAGGCACCAGGATCTACTGGGGCAACGAGAGCGGCGCGGTCCGATTCGCGAACGTCGACGGTTCGGGGGGAACCACCTTGTTCGGGGGCGAGGGTGCCCCCTGTGGGGTCGCGCTTGATCCCGCAGCCGGCAAGGTCTACTGGACGAACTTCAACTCGGGAGAGGTCCGGGCTGCGAACCTGGACGGGTCCGGCATCGCCTCGACCCTCTTTGCCGAAGGCCGCTTGTGCGGTGTCGCGGTCGACCACGTCGCCGGGAAGATCTACTGGGCGAACTTCGACTCAAGCACAATCCGCGTCGCAAACCTCGACGGGACGGGCGTCGCCGCAACACTTTTTGCGGAGCCGCCGGGAAGCGGCCCGAGTGGGCTCGTGATCGACCGCGCCGCCGGCAAGATCTACTGGACGAACCAGTTCGCTAACCAGGTGCGGACCGCGAATCTGGATGGCTCGGGCACCGCCTCGACGCTATTCGGTGGCGCCGACGCGGGCAACCAGCCGGTCGGGTTGGCGATCGATTCGGCGGCCGGGAAGGTGTACTGGGCGGCTCTTGGCTCCGGTCAGATCAGGGTCGGGAACCTCGACGGCTCGGGAGTGCCTTCGACGCTCTTCGCTGGCGAGGAGGGCCCGGCCGGGGTCGCGCTCGACGCGACGGCCGGAAAGCTCTACTGGGCCACCTTCTACGGTCGAGCGATCCGCACTGGAAACTTGGACGGTTCCGGGTCCCCGGCAACCGTGCTCTCGGGTGAGGGCTTGCCAAACTTGCCCGCATTGCTTCAAGCGCCCCAGCCGAACGGTGAGGCTCCTGCGATCTCCGGAGGCGCCAGCCTGGGCGATGCGCTGAGCTGCAGCCCTGGCGGCTGGAAGTCTGATCTCGACGGCGCCTCCCTGTTCCGGTCGCCGCGCACGTTCGCGTACCAGTGGCAGCTCGACGGAACCGACATCCCCGGTGCGACGACCTCGAGCTTCACGTACACCGAGCCGGGCGACTACACGTGCCGCGTGACGGCCGCCAACGAAACGGGGTCGTCGTCGCAGACCAGCGCCGCGTTCACGGTGACGCTCGTCGACGTCGTGAAGTACTACGACAAGAACACGAACGGCCAGCTCGACCCGAGCGAAAGCCCCATCGCCGGCTGGAAAGTTCAGGTCGGAAGCACCGCGTACTCAACGCCGACGAGCCTCAAGGTCGACCCCGGCGTCCAGGTCACCGAAGCGAGCCCGAAGCAGACCAACTGGCGACGCACGACTGCTGGTTCCGTTCGGGTGACGGCCGCCGGCGACCGCACGACTGTTCAGTTCGGGAACGTCTGCATCGGCGCCGGGGGCGCCCTGGGAAAGGGCTTCTGGGGGAACAAGAACGGTCAGGCCCTGTTCGGGTCGGACGACCTCGCGTCGATGGTCAGCCTCAACCTGCGCAACGCGAACGGCTCGACCTTCGACCCGAGTAGCTACAGCGCCTTCAATAGCTGGCTCCAGGGGTCGTCTTCCACGAACATGGCCTACGACCTCTCGGCGCAGCTCGCAGCGATGAGGCTGAACGTCCTGAATGGCAAGGTCGGCGGCAGCTCGCTGATCTCCGCACCGGGTACCGTCGCTGCAAACCCTGCCGGGTTCGCGACGGTGAACGACCTGATGAACGAGGCGAACACCGAGCTCGGTTTGCACGGGCTGACGACGAGCGGCAGTCCGTTCCGGGCCTACCAGACCGCGCTTAGGGACGCCCTGACGAACGCGAACGACAACAAGACGTTCGTTCAGCCGGCGCCCTGCTCTTTCAGCTTCCCGTAGACGCCAGGTCAAGACTGAGCAGGCCCACCCCGATCTCCTCGGGGTAGGCCTGCTTGTCCTGTCGCGCGCGGCCCGCGTCTGCTTCCACCAGACTGCGGCACTTCGACACTCGGACCGTGCGGTACGGCCGCCGGTTCGTCGGTGAACTGTGGCTCTACCCAGAAAACTCGATGCTTCTCGAGCTGTCGACGACGTGTGCACCCTCCGAGGCATTGCAGAATCGCGGTCGAGACAAGAGCCTTCCTGACCGGCACGGAATCGACCTCTTCGGCGCTAACCACCCACATCACGCTCCAAGAGATCGCCAACCGCCAGTTCGTGTCAAGCAGGGGGAGCCTCGATCAGCAGACAGCCGCGCCGCTCTACGACCCTCGTAATGAAGGGGTCGACCCCGGTTCGAGTCCGGGCGTCGGCTTCGCTCACCGGGCCGTTTCCGCCCTCGTAGGAGGGCTTCGAGACCGAGGGCGACAACCAAAGTGTCAGAGCGGCGTACCCGGCGCGGGGCGCCATCCGTCGCACTCGGCGCGCTGTTAAATTGCTCTGCCCGATCGAACTACCCGGGAAGGGAGCAAGCGATGGCGCAGGAAGCGGTGGGTTTCGAACGTGACATCAGGCCCCTGTTCCGTGAGGGGGACATCTCTTCGATGTCGGCCGCGTTCGACCTCTCGTCCTACGAGGACGTGCGGAAGAACTCCGACGCGATCTACGGTCGCCTCTCGGATGGGAGCATGCCCTGCGACGGGGCGTGGCCGAGCGAGCAGGTGGAGCGCTTTCGCAGTTGGATGGACACCGGCTTCCCGAAGTAGGTTCCCTAAGACCGTCGTCTGCCACCTTCCCTACGTGAACCACAAGAGGCGATTGGATCATGTCGGTGCCCAGTGCGAACGTATCGAGATCGCGGGGTTTGCCGGCCTGGCGGATGACGACTGCACGAGTCCTCCTAGGGATCGCCGCAATCGGCGCCTTCACCAGCTTCGTGCTGAAAATCGGCCCAACGGTGGATGCCGGGCCGGCCACCCAGGCCGTCGAGGCGTGGCGCATGGTCGGGCTCGCCACGTTCGCCGGTCTCTTTGCGCTCCTGGCCTGGCGGCCGCTTGGATACCCGGGCGTGTTCGAGATCGCGATCGGCAGCAAGGCGGCTCTCGCCGTCCTCGGTCTTACGCTGGTCGCATCAGCCGACCACGCATCCGATTTCGTGGTCTTCGACGGCACCCTGGCCGTCGTGCTCGTCGCCGCGTATCTCTTCGCACGCGGTTGGACAGCCTGGCGAGGCGCTCGCTGAGGTCAGGGAGCCGGGCGTCGGCTCTGGGTCGATGCGCTTAAGCTAGCCACAGCGTTTCTCGCCCCGGTTCGTCAAGAACGGCTCGGAGGCCTCGAGCCCCTGCAAGCAATCACCGCAAAGATCGGCCGCGGTCTTCGCGAGGTGGATCAGGTGCGAGCGCACGTCCACCGGCAGCTTGGCGGAGCCGAGATCGAGCAGAAACCTTCCGGTGACCGTGTTCTCGTTCGGCGCCCCGTGCTGGGAGAACGTCTGCACCGGCGACTGGATGCGCCGCAGGCGCCGGATGTCGGCGAGCGACCGTGCAATGGCGCGACGCTGGGCACTCCCGAGCGTGCAGGGTGCCGAGCTTCGTGCCGTGCCGGCAGTCGCAGTCGCTGCGGGATGTCCGCCGCTGCTGTTGCAACCGGCCGCCGCCAAGGCCAGTACGGCGATGGCGAGCGACAGAGCCCCTGCCGCCCACGGCGGGTCACTGCCCGCCGGTAGGGCGAACCGCGACATCCTGACCGAGCTTAGTCGCGGAGCGCCGGCTCCCGCTCGACCCGGTAGTCGATGAACGTCGCATACTGCGACTGGCGGGCGCCGAGCTGCTCGAGCTCGAGCACGTCGGTGAAGCCCTCGAACAGGCGCTTGCCGCCGCCGAGTACGACCGGCGCGACGATGATCGTCAACTCGTCGACGAGGCCGGCCTCGAGTGCCTGGCGGATGACGTCCGCGCCACCCATCACGTGCACGTCCTTGTCTCCCGCGGCGGCGACCGCGCGATCGATGGCCGGCCGCACCCCGGAGACGAACGTGAAGGCTCCGCCCTCGGGCTCCTCCTCGGGGCGGTGGGTGACGATGAAGAACGGCACGTCCCAGGGGTTCTTGTCGCCCCAGTGCCCTGACGCTTCGTAGGTCGCTCGCCCGCCGACGACCGCGCCCATCTTTGCGATCATCTCGGAGATCCAGGCGGCATCCTCGCCGCTCGGCTCGCCTTTCGGCTCCTCGTCGTAGGTCCACGGACCGCCGAACACCCAGTAGTGCAGGCGCTCGCCGCCGTCCCCGAGCCCGTTACCGGGGCCGTCGTTCGGGCCGGCCACGTACCCGTCGACCGACGTCGTGATCGCTGCCGTGACCTTTGCCATCTCGCGCTCCTCGCTGGTCGCTGTCGAGAGTACGACCGGCGGAAGCGACGAGACTCATCGATTCTCGGTCTTGCCGGCCTCGATCTCCCCTCGCCACTCGCCGCTCTCGGTGCCGCGGCTCTCGATCAGGTCCTTGAACCGCTTCAGGTCGCCGCGGATGCGCGTCGCGTCCAGGCCGGCGGCCGAGCCGAGCTGCTCGAGCGGGCCTTCTGCCTGGTAGCTCATCGAGAGTCGGATCCGCGTCTTCGACTCGCCGAGCGCCTCGAAGCTGACCGTGCCGCGCGTCTTCTTGCCGTCCTCGCTGATCCAGCTGATCTGCTCGTCCGGGTGCTGTTCGAGGATCTTCGCGTCCCACTCGGCGGTGCGCCCGCCGATCGTCGCGACCCAGTGCAGGCGCGTGTCGCCGTGCTGCCGGACGTCGTCGACGCCCTCCATGAAGAGCGGGAACTCCTCGAACTGCGTCCACTGGTTGTACGCCGTCGAGACCGGCACCTCGACCTCGATCGACTCGTCGATGGTGCTGATCGCGGTGCCGTTGACACTCGCCTTGCCGCGGAGCTTGAGCGCAGCGCCGGCCACGGCCGCGCCACCGCCGAGCACGAGCATCGTGTTGCGGAGCTTGTGGCTGGGCTTCTGCTTCCGCTCGACGCGGTTCCACGCCCGTTGCAGGTTCTTGGTCATCGTCTCGAGCTCCCGCCGGAGCCGCTTGTCGTCGGCGAGGCGCGTCGCGGCGGCCAGGAGCCCGACGCGCTTCGTGGCGCGCCGCTTCGCCTTGGCGCCGTGGGCGATCGCGGAGATCAGTTCTTTGCGGAACTTCTTGTCGCGCGAGAGCGCCAGCGCGAAGTCCTTGCTCGAGGCCGCCTGCTCCTTCACGGCCTGTGTCTTGGTGCGTCCCAACATCCCAGTCCTTTCTTCGAAGTCACGGGTCTCCTACCGCGAGGCCCTGGACCCAAACCCATAGGGTCCGCCGTTCGTGTTCCAGCACTTCACGGACCTTGTAGCGAATGCGTCCGGTTGGGCCTACGCGATCCTGTTCGTGCTCGCCTTCCTGGACGCACTTATACCGATCGTGCCCAGCGAGACCTCGGTCATCACCGCCGGGGTCCTTGCGTCCTCCGGCAAGCTCAGTCTGCCGCTCGTGATCCTCTTCGCCGCGACCGGCGCCTTCGCCGGCGACAACACCTCGTACTGGATCGGCCGCCGCTACGGGACACGGGTCGAGAAGCGGTTCTTCGACGGCGAGAAGGCCAGGGAGCGAGTCGCGTGGGCTCACCGTCAGATCGAGGAGCGCGGCGGTGAGCTGATCGTGATCGCACGCTTCATTCCCGCCGGCCGCACCGTCGTCACGCTCAGCTGCGGGACGCTCGGCTACCCGTGGCGCCGCTTCGTCCTCTTCGATGCGATCGCCGCCACGACCTGGGCGCTTTACGCATCGCTGCTTGGCTATGTCGGCGGCCACACGTTCGAGGCGCAGCCGTGGAAGGGCCTGCTGCTCGCGTTCGCGATCGCCTTTGCGGTCACCGGCACGGTCGAGCTCGTCCGCTGGTACCAGCGGCGCCGGCGCGCGGCTTAGGGCTCGGTGAGCTCGACGCGCTCGATCACGGCCGGCTCGCGCGGCTTGTCGTTCGCGTCGGTGTCGGTCTTCTCGATCGAGTCGACGGCGTCCATGCCGCCGGTGACCTTGCCGAAGACCGTGTGCTTGCCGTCGAGCCAGGGCGCCGCGCCGGTCGTGACGATGAAGAACTGGCTGCCGTTCGTGTTCGGGCCGGCGTTGGCCATCGCGAGCGCGCCGCGCTCGATCTTGTGGTCGTTGAACTCGTCCTCGAACGTGTAGCCCGGGCCGCCCATGCCGGTGCCCGTCGGGTCGCCGCCTTGGATCATGAAGTCCGGGATCACGCGGTGGAAAACAACACCTTCGTAAAAGCCGTCGCCGGCGAGCTTGCGGAAGTTTTCGACGGTCTTGGGCGCATCGTCGTCGAAGAGCTCGACCTCGATCGCCCCGTGGTTGGTGTGCAGCGTGGCGGCGCTCATCTGGCTGCACCCTAGCTCTTACGGACTCTTCAGGCGGCTCACAGGCCCCGTTCAGCTTCGGTTGCGAAGTTGGCCCTGTAGTCGACCGAAAGGAGGTGAAGCGATGAACGGCAACGTCAAGCGCTGGACGCCGGAGCGGATCGTCGTGCTTGCGGCCCTCGCGTTCGGGATCACCGCCGGGACCTACGGGATCGCGAGCGCGGCGAGCGGGTCGAGCTCGAACGGCTCGTCCGCGTCGAGCGCACCGCAGTTCGCCGCGAGCGGCCCGGCCGCCGCCCCCAGCGGGGGGCAGTCGTGGGGCCGGCAGCGGAGCGACGAGACGCCGCTGACCGGTGACGCGCTGAGCAAGGTGACGGCTCTCGCCAAGGCCAAGGTGCCCGGCGGGACGATCGTCCGCGTCGAGACCGACGCCGACGGCAACTCGGCCTACGAGGCCCACATGGTCAAGGCCGATGGGTCGCCGGTCACGGTCTACGTGAGCAAGCAGTTCGAGGTCGTGAGCGTCGAGTCGGGCATGCCAGCACGGCCCGGCCGTCCGCAGCCGTCCTCGAGCGGCGCGAGCGCCTAGCCCGCGTCCCAGACGGGCTCGCCCTGGCGCCGGGGCGAGCCCTGCGTTGGGGTGAGGAGCGGAGACACTTGTGGCTGGGGCTTCCAGACGACATCGAGCACGTGAGCTAACCGGAGCAGAGCCATAGGATTGCGCCGTGCCGTTCACGCTCAGCAACATCAAGGAGGATCTCGAGGACATCGGCCCTAGGTTCGACGGCGCGCCGGACCTGGAGTTCCGCGCGGCGACCAGGGCGCTCGAGCTCGAAAAATCCGCCCTGAGCTACCAGCGCGTCCCGCCCGGCTATCGCTTTCCGTACGGCCACACGCACGTGAAGCAAGAGGAGGTGTACGTGGTCCTGCGCGGCAGCGGGCGGATGAAGGTCGACGACGAGATCGTCGAGCTCAAGGAATGGGACGCGGTGCGCGTCCCGCCCGGCACGTGGCGAGGCTACGAGGCCGGGCCAGAGGGTCTCGAGATCCTCGTCATCGGCGCGCCCAACCTCGGCGAGGATCCGCGCGAAGACGTCGATGGCCAGCGCGACTGGTGGGCTGACTAGCCGAGTTGTCCGGACGCTTGATTGCCCCAGTGATCTGGAATGTCCCCGGAGACCGCGCCCTAAAGTAGAGGGCGTGTCGTTGCCCGTGAAGCTTCCCCTCATCGACCACTTGGCCCT
This sequence comes from uncultured Actinomycetes bacterium, assembly GCA_963772975.1. Classification (GTDB taxonomy): domain Bacteria; phylum Actinomycetota; class Thermoleophilia; order Gaiellales; family Gaiellaceae; genus AC-32. Next base: position 615,481 of record CAVYZH010000002.1, on the reverse strand, counting down.
GCGAGTACGTGACCTGAGACGGAGCCGCACCTTCTACGAGCAGGCCCTCGAGCCGTTCGGAGTGAAGGTAGTGGAGAGCTCGCAGGGACCTGGGTTCGCCATCGAGGGCGGTGGAGATTTCTGGATCGGGGAAGGGGAACCTCCGGCCGCTCCCGTTCATGTGGCCTTCGCCGCAGCCGACCGAGCCACCGTTGACAAGTTCCACCGCGCCGCTGTCGAAGCCGGCGGCCGCGACAACGGCGCGCCGGGTCTTCGCCCGCAGTACCACGACGGGTATTACGCAGCGTTCGTCATCGACCCGGACGGGAACAACGTCGAAGCGGTCTTCCACGGGGACCGCCAGCCGCCAGCCGCTTGACGCTCGCCTGGGCAGTGGTCCGGTCCCGCGGGCGAACCGTCAATAGCTGGCGGGAGCAGGGTCAGCGGCGCCCCACCGCCGAGCGTCACGGGAGTCATTCCCAGGATGATCTCGTCGAGCAGACCGGCGTCGTCGACTGCCCGACGAGCTCGCCACCTCCAACCACCCAAAGGTTGGCGCCGGAGAGCCTCTTCGTCATCTCCGCGTAGGCTTGACCGACGTCCCCTTCGACCAGGGCGATATCGACGCCCGGAATCAGCGGAAGGTCCCGGTGGGTGAAGACCCAGCCTGGCCGGTCGCCGTAATAGCGACGCCAGTGCTCCGGCCGCTCGATCATCTGGTCCCGCTCGACCATCCATTCGTACGTGGTCGCACCCATGGCTAGCCCGCCGACGGACGGAAACCACTGGTCCCAATACGCATCGTCCTCATCGTGAGGGACCTCGAACAGCCAGTCGAGTGAGTTGTTCTCGTCTGCGATGTAACCGTCGATAGTGCAAGCGGTGAAGTACTGGACCTTGGTCATGTCGGGCATCCTGGCAGACGCTCGAGTTCGTACTACGACGTTGGCTTCACGACTTTGGTGACCACCCAGCGGTGCTTGCCGATCTTGCGTTCGCGGACGAATCCCAGCTGTTCGTAGGTCGACAGGGCGCCGTTGAAGAGGAAGCTGGCCGGAACCGAACCCGCGCCCTCGGGATAGCCCTCTACCTTGCCGCCGCCGAGAGAGGCGATCAGATCGAGCGCCCCGGCGAGCGCCGCGGTGGCGACGCCCTGGCGCCGGTGCCCCTTACCGACGAAGTTGCAGGCGATCCGCCAGTCCGGCAAGGTCGTGAGGCTCTTCTCGTAGGCGGCGCGGTTCTTGATCTTCGGCACCTCGTCCGGCGCCCCGAACTGGCACCAACCCACACAGTCGTCGCGATCGAACACGAGGGCCGCATGTGCCCTGCCTGTCCGCACCCGTGCGAGCTTGCGTTCCCGGTTCAACGCCGTGTCGCGGCTGTCATCCGGATGAAAGCCCATGCACCAGCAACCCCCGAAGACGCCGTTATTCTCCTCGACCAGCCTGGCGAACGCATCCCAGCTCGACTCATCGAGAGCCTTAATCGTGTACCCCGATCCGACCACCAACTCAGCCTAGCCCGCCAGCATTCGAGCGAAGGGCCGGGTGCGCACGCAGCCATCGCGAATCCCGCGCATCCGCCGCAAGATGGTCTCGAGAACCGCGCTCCGGCTCGCGTCGTCCTAGTTCGGGCGGGGAACTTTCGGCCCACCTTCCGCGTGCGTGAGCCACGTTGGAGCGGCTAGGGCGAGCACGCGCCGCTGTCCCTCGGTCGCGCCGCTCCCGAGTTCGTCGTACGTGTACGCGACGTCGCCGCCGATGACGACGAGCCCGTCGGGCGTGTCGACAAGGACGCTCTGGTGGCCGTTTGTGTGGCCGGGCGTCGGCAGCAGCCGGATGCCGGGGAGCACCTCCGCCTCGCCGTCGTGCTCGACGTAGGTCGCACCCGGGAAGTCGACCCATTCGGGCGGGTCATAAGGCGCTTGCAGCTCGAGCCTCTGAACGTGGATCGGCACGCCGGGAAACAGGCGATTGCCGCCGCAGTGGTCGAAGTGAAGGTGGGTGTTGATGACGCACACGACGTCTCGGGGGATGTTCTCCGGCATCGGCACCGGTGCGCCTTCCTCGTCGAGCTCCGGCGTCGAGTCGATCATGCCGGTGTCGACGAGAACGACGCCGTCGGCATGCTCGATCGTGTGCACGTAGACGGGTAAGCCCGCGAAGGTGGCCGCGAGGTGAGCCGTAATCGCGTTGGCAGAGAGCTTGGGAACGCCAGTGTGACCCTGGTTGGGCATCTGGTCCTCCAGATCGCTGGTTGTGGATCGGCCTCGGTGTTGAGACTGCGCTCGGGGACGGAACTCATCTGCTGAGGGCGCGGAGGCGCCAGGCTTCGGCTTCCTGTGCCTGGCCGGGCGCCTCGCGCGTTACGTGTCGTTAGCCGTAGGGAGGGCTCGCGATGTCGTCGATCTTCCAGACCTCGCCGCCGAGCGTGACGACGTAGGCCGTGTTCCCGATGATCTCGACCGAGCTCGGCTGATTGAGCCCGTTGGCGACGGTCGTGAACGTACCGTCCGCCTTTGCTCGCAGCAGAGCGCCCGTGTTCGGATCTGCAGGAGACCCGGCCGCGCTCGCGCAGTCGTTCGGGTCCGGGCACGTGAAGTGGCCCTGCGAGAGCGCGAACAGCGTGCGTCCGCGACCGAACTCCACGTCGACGGCCAGACGAGCACCGGCCGCGACGTCGGTTGTAGTCGACGCTCCAGGCGTGAACGAGACGATCTTGCCGTTCTGCGGCAGGTGCGGGACGGGACCTGCCTCGGCCAGGTACACCGTGTTGCCCGAGACTGCGAGGCCGGTCGGGACCGCGTCCCCGAACTGCGGAGACCGACACGTTGCCGTCGAGCGTCGCGTAGAGGACTCGGTTGTGGTGCCCGTCGGTGACGAGGAAGCCGCCGCGGAACGGCTCGAGCGCGTACTGCACGCCCGTCGGCACCACGATCGGGAAGGTCGGGGGCGGCGGGTTCGCGCATGCGAACGCGCCGATGTCTGCGACGACGGTCGCGCTCGTCGGCCCGTCGATGCGCTAGATGCCGATTCCCGGGATGACATGAGACGAGGTCGTCCGGGAATTTGGATCCGACCACGCTGACCAGCGCATACGCCTTCGATCCCATGAACGCGACGTCCATGACACCACCGAACGGGAGCACGGGGAACCGGGTGGGCAGCCCGCTGCGTAGAGCGTCTTCGCGCCGCTCCGCGGGTCGATGCGCCAGATCTCGCCGGTGCGGGCTGCGGTACGTACAGTGCCCCGCCCGGCCCGATCGCGCTGCCCGAGGCTGCTCCGCCGGCCAGGCTCGCGAACAGCTTCGGCGTCCCGGGAGCCGCGCTTGGACTCGCCGCGCTCGCGGCGAGCGGGACGATCATCGCGGCAAGGGCAACGATGCCCGCAAGGATTCTTCCTCGAGTAACCATGCTCTTCCTACCTCTCAGGCCGCTGCTGCGGCCGGGTCGGGTCGCACGACGACCACGTCGGCGACCTTCAGGATCTCGTCAACAGGGAGGGCGGCCGCGGCCGAGTGATGCCGGATCGCTTCGGGGTTTACGGCCTCGTACAGACAGATCGAGCCGATCGTTCCGTCGCTCTCCTCGACCTCGTAGCTCCGTAGCCAGCGGACGACTTCCTCGAAGCGCTCGAGCTCGCGCTCCGCACGGCGACGTGCCGCATTGACGTCTTCTAGCGTCGTCCACGCACCACGTCGCACCACGACGAACGTCCGCACCCGGCTCCTTCCTGTGACGCCTACCGCCGTACACGCTAGGGATGCCGCTTCGCGGGCACATCGGCAGGACCGCCTAGTTTTCGAGACGCGGCTACTGGGACTCGAGCACGCTCTCCCGTTGAGCACGCGCGACCGCCTCGCCGCGCGTCTTCGCGTCGAGCTTGCGCAGCACGGCGGACGTGTGATGGTCGACGGTGCGGATCGAGAGGAACAGCCGTTCCGCGATCTCGGCGTTCCGCAACCCCTCGGCCATCAGGCTCAGGACTTCAAGCTCTCTCGCCGTCAATCCGGCGGGATTCGTTCTCGTCGACGCTCGGGGTCCGACCGGTATTCCTCGAAGCCCGGCCTCGCGGAGGCGTCGCGCCCCAATCCGGGCAGCCGGCCTGGCCCCGAGCGAGCGGAGCTCCTCGAGGGCCCGTCGTTGGGCTGCCTCGTCTCCCTCGCCGAGCGCGAGAGCGGCCTCGTAAGGGTGGCCGAGCTCGCTCCACGCGGTCGAGGCTTCCTGCCACCGCCCCGCAATCTGGTGCTTGTGCGGCTCCGGAAGCCGCTCGGGAACGGCATCCTCGATTCCGGCGCGCCGCCGAATGACGGCGAGCTCGCCGAGCGCCCAGGGCACCGGTCGCGAAACGGCGCGCCCGAAGACGGTGTCGGTTTCCTGCGCGACCGCATCGCTTCGGCCCGCCAGCCACGCTGCCTCGCCGCGCGCTGCAGCGACTGGAGCCATGCGTGGGACCTCGCCGGTGGGGTCCGCGAGGTCGCGCGCCTCGTCGAGCAGAGTCCAGACGTCGGGGTCGCCGCGCCGCGCCCGCACGAGTGCGAGTGTGACCAGCGCGAGCGTACGCGGAAACGTCGAGACGAGGCGCTCGCCGAGCACGAACTCCGCGGTGTTGGCGGCTTCTTCCCACTGCCCCTGGTCGAGCTCGAGGCGAGCTCGGTGGGCGAGGAGGTACACGTGCGCGAGCTCGTTCCCGCATCCGCGGCTGAGCGTGACACCCTCCTCGATGTGTCCGCGTGAAAGCGTGTACCCGTGGTAGGGAATCAGCGAGAGCACGAGCGCGTCGAGGATGTCCACGAGCTTGCGAACGTCCCCGTGACTGCGGGCCAAATCTGCGCGACGCCGGTAGCTCGCGATTGCAGCGCTCGATCCGGACACGACCTCGAGGAGCTCGCGACCGCCGCTCGTCCATTCGATGGCGTCCGCGTCGCCGACGTTTTCGGCGACGGACGCGGCCTTGCTCGACCAGCCTTCTGCGCTTTCGAGATCGGCGTTCATACGCGTGAGGAAGGCCATCCGATCGTAGGCGTAGGCGAGCTCGGTCGTTGGGCCGAGCGTCTCGAGCAGCGTCACGCAGTCGAGCCCGACCCGTCGTCCCTCGGCGCCTCGCCCGGGGCACCACAGGGTGGTCGCCAGTCGGCCCAGTGTCGCACCCTCCTTCAAGCGGTCACCGAGCGCGCGGTACGCCTCCACTGCGGATCGGAGTGCCGCGATTACTTCGTCCGCCTCGTCGGTCAGGTAGCACTCGCCCGAGTAGGCCTCGAGCAGCGAGGCGCGTCGCGCGAGGGGGAGCCCGTCCGCGTAGCGCAGCGTTCGCCTGTACTGACCTGCGGCCTCCCGGTGCGCGCCGAGTGCAGACGCCTGCTCTGCGGCGCGCGGACCGTACCGGAGCACCGCAGCGGCGTTGCCCGCCGCCTCGGCGTGGTGCGCGAGTCGCGCCAGGTCGTGTTCCTCGGCGGGCCTTGCCTCAAGCTCTGCGAGTGCGGCCCGGTGCAGGTCGACCCGGCGGGCGAGCGGCACCGCGTCCTCCACCGTCAGGCGTGCGAGCTCGTGTCGGAAAGACAGCACTCCGTTCCGGGTCGTCAGCATTCCCGAGGCGATGGTGTCGGCAAGAAGATCCGCTGAGGGACGTGCGAGCGCTTCGATCAAGCCTGCGTCGGCTCCGGATGGAAGGACGGAGAGGGCGTCGAGGAGCGGCCTTGCGTCAGCGCTGAGCTGCGCGGTACGGGCGAGGACGGCGTCTCGAACGGTCTCCGGCACCTGATCGGGAAGCGACGCGAGCACCTCGGTGACGAAGAACGGGTTCCCCGAGGTAAGCCGGTAAAGGTCGTCGGCGTCGGTGGAGTACGGATCGGCGAGCACACCGACAGCGCCGCGCGACAACGGCCGCACCCTGACGCGGCGGATCCCGGCAACCGTAGCCAAGCTTCCGAGGACGACGCGAAGCGGGTGGGTCCTGCCGAGCTCGTCATCGCGATAGGTCGCGACGAGGAGCGCATCAAGCCGTTCGATCCTGCCGGCGACGAAGCGAATGACGTCGAGCGTGCCCTCGTCCGCCCAGTGGACGTCTTCCAGCACGACGATCGTGGGAGATGTCCCCCTGAGCTCCTCGACGAGCGAGTCCGCGAGGTTGTATGGGTTCGGACCGCTGCGAACGAGGTCGTCGAGCGTTCCGCCGATCGTCCGCGCGAGGTCGACGAACGGTCCCAGCGGCCGCGGCATGAAGAGCGGATCGCACGCAGCCGTGAGCACATGCGTGCTCTCCGCAACGTCCGCGCAGAAACTCCTCACGAGAGCGCTCTTGCCGACCCCCGCCTCGCCTGCGACGAGCACGAGACGTCCGGACCCTCCGCATACCTCGGAGAGGCACGCCTCGAGCACAGCGAGCTCGGCCTCCCGCTCGAGCAGGTCCGACCGCGCCGCAATAGCCATTCCTGGATCGTGATCGCTCGCCCTACTCAGCGCAAGTGGCGAGAGCAACGCTTGATCCGTCCGCAGTTCGTCCGTCGCCTCGTGCTCGCAGCCACTGGGCCCTCATCGGGTGAAGGTGAGATGAGTGACGCCGCTGGGCGACGAGACCGCCTCGACGTCGTACTGCTGCTCCAGCGCCTCCAACCCGTCCCACAGCCGGACCCCGCGACCGAGGACGATCGGGACCTGCACGACGTGCAGGTGGTCGACCAGCCCGGCGGCGAGGAACTCACGCAGCATCGTCGGGCCACCCCCGATGCGGACGTCCTTGCCCGCGGCTGCCGCCCGAGCAACCTCGAGCGCGTCCGCCGGCGCGGCCTCCAGGAAGTGGAACGTCGTACCGCCGTCCATCTCCAGCGGCGGCCGAAGGCGATGGGTCAGGACGTACGTCGGCGTGTGGAACGGCGGGTCGTCTCCCCACCACCCGCGCCACTCCGGGTCGTCCTGCCAGCCCGGAGGGCCGAACTTGCCGGCGCCCATGATCTCCGCGCCGATGCCGTGCCCGTGACGCTCGGCGAATGCGTTGTCGACGCCTTCGCCGGCAGGGCGAGCGCCATCGCCACCCGGGCCCGTTGCGTCCCAGAATCGGGTCGCGAACATCCACTCGTGGAGCCGCTGGCCGGCGTGACCGAACGGCGTGTCGGCGGCCTGCCCCTCGCCGGTGCCGAATCCGTCGAGCGAGATCGAGAAGTTGTGGACGCGGACGCGGGACATGGCTGCTCCTTGGGTTGTCGTCGGCCGTCAGAGTAGTTGACCCCTCCCTGCCTCCAACCCCCGAAGGCGTGCGGCTGGATCTGGCTGAGGCCGATGAGTTTTTGGTGGTCTGCCAGTCTCTACCGCGTACACGGATCCGTAAGCGATGAGAACGTTCTCGCCTTGGAGTAATCACCCCGGGAGGTGCCATGGAGTTTCTTCTTACGTCCGCGGGCGTCACAAACACCAGCATCCACGACGCGCTGGTAGACCTGCTGGGAAAGCCGATTGCCGAGTGCGACGCCCTCTGCATTCCCACCGCGTCATATGCGCACCCGATGGCTGGTCCTGGGAGGGCATGGGCGTTCATCAGCGGACGAGAGCCCAGGACGCCCATGTGCGAATTGGGTTGGAAGTCCTTGGGAGTACTGGAGCTGACCGCACTGCCAAGCATCGAGGCAGAACGCTGGGTGCAGTGGGTCCGAGAAACAGACGTGCTGCTGGTGAATGGCGGCGATGCCCTGTATCTGTGTCACTGGATGCGGCAGTCCGGGCTGGCAGACCTCTTGCCGTCGCTGCGAGAGACCGTCTGGGTGGGGCTGAGTGCCGGGAGCATGGTGATGACCCCGCGGATCGGGGAGGACTTCGTCCAGTGGAAGCCGCCCACCGGTGGCGATGAGACGCTGGGGGTCGTCGATTTCTCGATCTTCCCGCACGTCGAAAATCCGGACCTGCCGACAAACACCATGGCCGCTGCCGAACGGTGGGCCGGCGGCTTGTCGGGGCCTGCGTACGCCATCGACGACCAGACCGCCATCAAAGTGGTCGACGGCACCGTCGAAGTCGTTTCCGAGGGGCAATGGAAACTGTTCACCCCCAGCCTGGAAGCAGCCGAATCGGTCTAGGAGACGACGCGGCGCTCGAATGCGCGAGCGTGTGTGAATGTTCCCCGAACCCTGGCATCCAGCGATCGGGGATGCTCGTGATGAGTCGAAAACGAGCAAGCGTCCAGGAGATCGCGGTACCGTCTGGAAGCCATGCTGGTGTACTCGAGGGAAGGATCATGAGCGCGCTTCGTGAAGGCGGCTGCGCCTGCGGCGCGATTCGTTACCGGCTTGGGTCCGATCCGCTCTTCATCCATTGCTGTCATTGCCTGAACTGTCAGCGACAGACTGGAAGCGCCTTTGTGATCAATCTGCTGATCGAGGCAAGCCACGTGGAGGTGATCGCTGGAGCTCCGCGACCGGTCGAGGTTCCACGCGACGACGGAAGCACGCAGCAGATCTTCCGCTGTCCGACCTGCCAGGTGGCGGTTTTCAGCGAGTACGGACGACCCGAGGTGCGGTACGTGCGCGCAGGAACCCTCGATCGACCGTCAGAGGTCACTCCTGACGTTCATATCTTCACGAAATCGAAGGTGGGCTGGGTCACGATCCCGGAGTCGACGCCGGCGTTCGAGGTCTATTACGACATGAAAGCGCTGTGGCCCGCCGCAAGTCTAGAGCGGCTCAACGCGATTCTCGCGCCGTCGGATTCTGCACCGGCTCGATGAGCGTGTTCGAGGCTTCCCCGGGTCGCCAACCCCGGCTCAAGGCTGAAGAACTCCCGGCTGGGCCAGTGCTCGGGAAAGATCCCCGAAGAAGTGTGGCTGGATCTGGCCGCAACCGGTGAGTTTTTGGTGGTTTGCCAGTCTCTAGCCCGTACGGATCCGTAAGCTCTAGAACGTTCACCGCAGTAACGACTCCAGGACGCAGGCATGAAGCTTCTTCTCACGTCCGCCGGCATCAAGAACCCGACCATTCACGACGCACTGGTCGACCTCCTGGGCAAACCGATTGCCGAGTCCAACGCCCTCTGCATTCCGACCGCGATATATGCCTTCCCCGGCGGTACCGGCAGTGCATGGCAGCTGATCAGCGGACGAGCCGCCAGCCCCTTGTGTGAATTGGGTTGGAAGTCCTTGGGAGTGCTGGAGCTCACCGCGCTGCCCAGCATCGAAAGAGCGTATTGGACCGCCGTGGTCGAGAAGACGGACGCCCTACTCGTGGGAGGTGGCGATCCCCTGTATCTGTGCTACTGGATACACGAGTCGGGACTGGCGGAACTCTTGCCGTCGCTGCGCGAGACGGTCTGGGTCGGAGTGAGCGCCGGGAGCTTGGTGATGGCACCCAACGTCGGGGAGGAGTTCGTCTACGGGAGTCCGCCCACCATCGGTGGCGACAGAGCGCTGGGATTGGTCGATTTCGCGATGTTTCCGCACCTGGATCACGACGCTATGCCGGACCATTCCATGGCCAACGCAGAACAGTGGGCGGCCGGGATCTCGGGTCCGGCGTACGCGATCGACGACGAGACCGCCATCACAGTGGTCGACGGCACCGTCGAAGTCGTCTCCGAGGGGCACTGGAAGCTGTTCAACCCCAGCCCGGGGGCAAGCTAGCCGGCTCCGGAGACGCGCGCACCGCCCGGCCGCGCCAGTGTTCCGGAATGACCCCCGAAGCATCCCGGGTTAGACGATGGGCGGATATCTCCAGACGACCGTAGTCCGCCTCGAATCTGCGGGCGTGACGGTTTCTGTCGGTATGGCACCGAGCCTCTCCGCGACGCGTTGGGAGCGGACGTTGTCGGGCGAGATCAGAGAGACGAGCCGGTCGATGTTTGGACGCTCATATGCCCAGTTGCGGATGGCTGCGGCTGCCTCGGTCGCATATCCGTGTCCCCAGTGCGTCCGCGTCAAGGCCCAGCCAAGCTCGGGCTGAGCATGACTTCGGGCCTTTGTCCAAGTCGAGGGTGTCCAGTCGCGTGTGTCGAAGATCATGAGCCCAGCTTGGCCGACCACCTGCCGGTCGGTTGCCGCGGTCTCGATAATGAACGCGCCAAGCCCATCGGTTCTCCAATCGCCGATCATCCCTTCGATGATGGCTCCGACTTCCTCGACCGCTGAGACGGGCTCTTTGCCTAAGCCCTGCATAACCTCCGCGTCCGCGAACAGGTCGTACAGATCCTCCGCATCCTGCGAAGCCGGCACGCGCAGGCAAAGCCTCTCCGTGTAGAGGCGAAGCTCGCAGGGCGAGGTCTCATCAGCCACGCTGGAGACGCTAGCCGGAGCCTCCACCCACAGCCAAAATCAGTTCGCCAAGGAAGTCTCGATGGCGGACCGCAGCACTACATACCGGTCGGGGTGACGCCGCACTCGCTTGGGCCAGTGTTCAGGAATGTCCCCTGAACGGCGCGAATGTGTCGAAGGCCCTGGGTGCTACGTGCGGTAGGGCAGGGTCTCGCGGTCGGAGGCTCTGCCCGCGCGACTTGCTCTCTAGGGGTGGATGATCTCGTGGACCGGGAACTCTTTGATGTCCGGTGGCCCCTGCATCTGCACCCCTGACGCGGCGATCCCCGGCTCGATGTTGGATTCGAGGTGTGCGTCGAAGTCAGCCCGCGACTCCCAGAAGTCGATCACTCCCCAGCCGCCATCGATCGGCCCAGACGAGTGAAACAGCATCCCCGGCCACGGGGAGCGATCCGGGTTGATGTGGTCGTGTGCAGCGTCGAACTGTTCCTGTGTTACACCTGGAAGCTTGATCCGGATACCGACTGCCAAGATGACTCCCTTCCGCGGGTAACGGGACAGCAGATCCTAAGGCGAGGAAGCAGCCGCTGCCCGAGTGACGCCACCGCCGCATGCGCGAGTGTTCCGCAATGCACCCTGAGGGCGCCGCTACAGCGGCTGCTGTTTGAAGCGCTCGGTTGCCGCGAGGTCCGCTTCACGCATCGTGTCGCTGCCTGTATAGCCGGAGTCACCGATCACGACAAGCTCCGCATCGGGCCAGGCGCGCGCGAGTTCCCATGCCGTCTGATACGGGGAGCCGAGATCCAAGCGCCCGTGAATGATCACGCCGGGGACTCCGTGCAAGTGGGGTGCGTCGCGCAGGAGCTGGTCTTCCTCGAGCCAGGCGGCGTGGGAGACGTAGTGAGCGCAGATCCGGACGAAAGCGAGTTGGCCGTCGGCCGGCTTATCGCTGTAGGCGTTCGGCTTGCCGTGAGGTTCAAGAGAGATGACCGCATCCTCCCACCTGAGCCATTCCGCCACGGCTCGCGCCCGCAGCGCGCCGTCGTTCCCTTCCAGCAGTCGAGCATACCCGGCGACCACGTCGTCGTCGTCCACGAGCGCGCGGAACCGCTGCCACTCCGCGGGGAAGAACCTGGCCACCCCGCGATAGAGCCAATCGATCTCCGTTCGCCTGGTCATGGTCGCGGCGAGGATCACGATCGCCGACACGCGCTCCGGGTACTGCTCGGCGTAGGCGAGGATCAATGTCGACCCCCACGAGCCTCCGTAGAGGAGCCACCGCTCGACCCGAAGGTGTTCGCGAAGACGTTCCATGTCCGCGATCAGATGCGCGGTGGTGTTCACGCTCATGTCGGCTGCAGGATCGCTCGCGTGCGGCGTGCTCCCTCCACACCCGCGCTAGTCGAACTGCACGATGAGGTAGCGCTCGGGATCGAAGTATCGGCGGTTTCCGGGGCGGCAACCGGAGCCAGGGCCGCCATGAACAACGAGCGCCGGCTTCCCGTTCGGATTGCCGCTCGCCTCCCAGTAGACGCGGTTGTCATCGCCAACCTCGAGCAGACCGTGGTCGAACGGCTCGATCAGCGGATACGGCTCCACACGCCGGAGGCTACTCGGCTGCTCTAGTAACTCCACCGACGTGTCGCGAGTACGACGCCAGGGAGCCTCGCCTGGGCCAGCGTGCGGGAATGTCACCTGACCGTGCGCTAAGTCAGATGGCGGACGGTACGAGGGAGCCTTCACCCAAGCCAAGCTGCATTGATTGCGTCTTCGAGCGCGTCTCCACCTACTAACGTAAGCCCGTGGGCGAGGATGTCCCTCTCTACGCATCGGCCTACGCCGGCTTCACCGTTCGGGAGCAAGTACGACGCGCGACATATGGGGACGACCTCGGGCAATCGGGCTGGCTTACCGGCGACGAGCTCGAGCGTTTTGCCGAGTGGCTCGGGCTGGGGGCTGAGTCGCGCCTGCTCGACGTGGGCTGTGGATCCGGCGGGCCTGCTCTGCGTCTGGCGGAGACGAAAGGGACGAACGTCGTCGGGATCGACCTTCTCGAGGAGGGCATCACCACCGCAACCCGACTCGCACAGGAGCGGGGCCTCGACGCTCGCGCCCGCTTCATGCGCGTCGATGCTGGCGGCCGCCTGCCATTCGACGATCAGAGCTTCGACGCCGTCATCTCCATCGACGTGATGTGTCATCTCCCCAAACGCGCCGACATTCTCCGGGAGTGGCACCGCGTCACGGCGTCGGGCGCGCGCGTCCTCTTCACCGACCCGACGATTGTGACCGGTCTCGTCACCGACGCCGAGATCGCAGCCCGAAGCGCGGTCGGGATCTATGTCTTCTCGGCACAATCGGTGAACGAAACGCTGCTCGCCCAGGCTGGATTCGATCTGATCCACCGGGAAGACCTGACCGAGAACATGGCCTCCATGGCCGGCCGCTGGTATGACGCACGCGAGCAATTCCGGGATGACCTCGTCACCGACGAGGGAGAGGCCACGTTCGAAGGCGTCCAGCGCTTTCTCTCAGCGTGTCACCTCCTCGCACGCGAGCGACGTCTGTCGCGATATGCGTACCTTGCGAAGGGGTGACGCCGTGGGCCTCCTTGGCCCACTAGCCTGGCGTGGGCCAGTGTGCGGGAATGTCACTCGACGAAACGAATCGACTCCTGGAACGGATGCTGTCCGCGGCGTAACATCCTGACATGGCGCTCCTGTTCATTCTCTTGTCGCTGCTCCTGCTCGGGTTCGGGACAGGGTCGTCTTCCACGGGCGTGGGGCACGTCACGCAAAGCTCGTCGGCGACTGGAAGCGCGAGCGCCACCGGAACCGTGTCCTCGACCGTCATTCACCGCTCCGTCCAGACAACCAACGGCGTGACGCGAGAGAGCTGCGTGGTCGTGACGTGGAAGGCAGGCGGGCCGGCGCACCGCCGTCCGTGCCATAAAGCACCCGCCAAGCCGTAACCGTCAGGGAAGGAACTTTCCCCTGGGCCGGCGTGCGGGAATGTCCCCAGAACGGCGGCTTCCATTTCACGTCGAACTCATCCTTGTCGGCTAGATGTGTTCGGGAAGACCGAAGCGGCCGGGCAGCGCGGGGTCGGCGAAGAAGGTGATCTCGTCGACCTTGCTGCCGCTCAAGGTGAGCACCATCATGCCCCGAGGCTGCGAGCGCAGGTAGTAGCCGAAGGCCGGCTGGCCGTTGGCGCGGGTCGGGCGTAGCTGTAGCGGGGCCCCGCGAACCTCGGCGCGGTCGTCGAGGAACACGCCGATCGCTTCGTGTCCGATGAGCTCGAGCGGCTGCGGCGGCATGGTCACACGAGCGTCGGAGCTCAGCAGAGTTAGGAGGCGCGCCGTGTCGCCGGCTTCGACGGCGTCGCTGAAAGTGGCGAGAAGGTTCCGTTCGGTCGGCGAGTCGGGAAGCGGCGCCTGCTGGCGTTCGACGGTGTACGAGTCGAGCGTTGCGCGTGCGCGTTGGAGCGCGGCTTTGACCGACTGCGGCGTCGTCTCGAGGATCGAGGCGGCTTCGTCGGTGTGGAAGCCGAGCACGTCGCGCAGCACGAGCGCTGCGCGCTGCTTCGCAGGCAGCTGCTGCAGCGCGACGATGAACGAGAGCTGGATCGCTTCGCGCTGCTCGTAGCGTGCTTCAGGTCCGGGAGCGGGATCCGGAAGCGCACTGTCCGCGTAAGGCTCGAGCCAGCTGGGCTCGACGGCGCGGCGGGTTCTTGACGGTCTCATGGTGTTCTCCGTGGCGGGGCGGCGCCCGCGTTCGCGAATTGCGTTCAGACTCCGGTTGGTTGCGATCCGGTAGAGCCAGGAGCGCAGCGACGCCCGCTCCTCGAAGCCGTTGAGCCCGCGCCAGGCGGCGAGCAGCGTTTCCTGGGCGAGATCCTCGGCGTCCTGCAGGGAGCCGAGTAGCCGGTAGCAATGCAGCTGAAGCTCGCGCCGGAACGGCTCGACCAGCGACGCGAACGCGCGCTCGTCGCCTCCCTTGGCCCGCTCGAGATCGACGGTCATCGCATCAATGACACCAGGTCCGTCGGAAACGGACCGGCGGTCCGTTTCGCGGCATCGCGGTGTCTTTGACGTCCGCACAACCGCGAATCGGAGATGAGCTGATGCAGAAGCAACGTTGGGGCAGCGCGCTCGCACGTGTGTTCGCCGTTTGGCGTACGGGCCTACCGAGGCCTGTCCTCGTTCTGCAGGGCGGGGACGCGCTCAACTACTTCGGCACCGGACTGCTCCTTCCCTTCGAGATCATCTACCTCCACGCGGCCCGCGGCTTCTCGACGGCGACCGCGGGGCTGGTGCTGGCGACGGTCATGGGCACGGCCGCAGTGGTAACGCTCCCTTCGGGTGCGCTCCTCGATCGTTTCAGTGCGAAACGGATCCTGATCGCGGGGAATGTCTTGAACGGACTCGGCTACGGGGGCTTGGCCTTTGTCGACCGTCCTTGGCAAGGCTTCGTCTGCTCGGCCGTCGGCGGTGCCGGCTTTGGACTCGTGGGAACCGCCGGCCAAGTCCTGACCTTGACCCTGGTCCCGGCGGAGCAGCGCGCCGCATCGACCGCGCTCCGACGAGTCGCAGGCAACTTCGGTCTCGGCCTCGGCGCGACGGTTGCGGGCTTCATCGTCGCGGCCACCCATCATCACCTCCAGGCGTTCCAGGGCCTCTACCTCTTCGACGCAGTCACGTTCGTCGTCTTCGCGCTGGTTGTGCTCGTCTGGATCCCGGATCCTGGCCTCGCGGATGCTCCGTCGGCGAGCGAGGGCGCACGGGGTTTCCGAGCTGTTGCTCGGGATCGGCTCTTGCTCGCCTTGATCGCGGGCAACCTCGCGCTTGTGATGATCGGCGGCGCGTTCTTCTCCTTCATCCTCTCGCCGTTTGCGGCGGCGCATACACCTGTCGGCCCCGTTGGCATCGGTGTCGTCCTCTTCATCAACACCTTCCTCATCGTCGTAGCGCAGATACCGGCGACCCGGGTGGTGGCGCGGATGCGCCGCACCCACGCTTTGTTCGCCACCAGCGCCACATTCGCAGTCGGCCTGCTCGCGGTCCTGCTCGCAACGCTCACCCACTCGACGCTCGCCGCTACCACCGTCTTGGCCGGCGTCGCGATCCTCATCGCGATCGCTGAGTGTGGGCAGTTCATCGTGCTCGGCCCGCTAGTCGCGGAAATCGCGCCGCCGCATCTGCTCGGCCGCTACATGTCGCTCTACCAGCTCAGCTTCCTGGTCGGCGTGGCTCTCGGCCAGGCGGTCGGCGGCGTGCTGCTCGGAACGTCACCCGACACCATCTGGTGGGGCGGCGCCCTGGCGCTGGCACTGACGGGAGCCGGCTTCCTTCGACTCGGAAACCGGATACCCGACCCCCTCTTGCCGACGAAATCCCCGCCGCTGCAGGCCGCGTCAGAGGCGACCTGATGCGCCGAGGGATGGCGGGGCGGGGATTCTCTGACCGGGCGCCCATCGCAGTGACACAGCGCGGCGAAGCCGATGTCAAGGCCGCGATGCGCGCGCAGGGCTCGCGCGATCGCCCAAACGTACTCAGGCGCTGCCAATCAGGCGACAGAGGCGTGGGTTGGGCCAGTGTGCGGGAATGTCACCAGAGCGGCACAGCCGGAGGCGCCGGCCGAGGCGCTTACCGGTTTGCGGGCGAGTCGCCCCTCTCGATGAGATCGACCACGAAGAGCCGATGCAGACCGGTGAGGCCCTTCAGCTCAGCTTCACGACTTTCGCGGAAGTTAGCGCCGGAGCCAGCGACGAGATCGTGAACGACGTTGGAAACGAGCACCTCGCCGCCGAGGGCTTCGCTGGCGACACGTGCCGCGTAATGGACTGTGGTGCCGAAGAAGTGGTCGCCTTCGTGGATGGCGTCGCCCGTGTGAACTCCGATCCTGACGTCCATCGGAGGCGAGGCATCAGCGAATGCGCGGCCGACCGCGCGTTGGATCGCCTGAGCACACGCAACCGCTCTTCGTGCGCTCGGGAACGCGAGCATCGATCCGTCCCCTTGCGTCTCGACGACGGTGCCGCCTTGCTCCGCGGTTGTCTGTTCGATGATGGCGTTGTGGCGTCGCAGGCGGTCGAGCCAAGCGCGGTCACCGAGGCGGCCGAGCAGGACTGTCGAATCGACGATGTCGGTGAAGACGATCGTCACCGTTCCCTCGGAGTCGAGCGTCCCCGAAAGGTCCGGTCGTTCGTGCTGGACGATCTTCTCCAGCTCGTCGATCGTGACCGTCAACGATCGCCCGAACGTCTCGAGTTTCGCCTGAGGAAGTGACCAGTGCGCCTGTACGACCTTCCACTCGCCATGCTCGAGCCGGAGCACGTACGTCGCTCGCGCTTCACGCGTCTCTCCGTCCACGCTGATCGTCTCTTTGAGGGCCGCCCAACCGACGCTCCCTTCCTCCCAGGCGTCGATCTCGTCCGCTCGGACAGAAAAGACGCCTCGAAGCTCGTCGAGCTGACGCCCCCAGACCGCGCGCGTCTCGTCTCCACGCCACCACTCGGCAGGATCGGTCCCGACGATGAGCGTGCCGGCATGTTCCGATAGCCGCTGGAGACAATCAGCGTCCCCCTCCGAAATTGCCTGAGTCCAGCGGGCGACGACGCGCCGAATCTCCTCCGATGGCTCCACGCGAGCGAGTGTGGTCCAACGGACAGGCGGAAGCAATCGGCACAGGGATCCTGGCCTGAGCGAGCGTTCCGCAATGCACCCTGAGCTTGGCACAGCCCGCTCTCACTTAAGCTGCGGCCGGTGACCGAGCACGCCGCCGCGACCCTCACCGTTCGACCTCTGACTCCGGAGACGTGGGACGCGTTCGCGGGCCTCGCGGAACGACACAACGGCGTGTGGGGCGGTTGCTGGTGTACGTGGTTCCACACCTTCCACGCCGAGAAGGAGTACTCGTACGACGCCAATCGAGCACTCAAGGAGCGACTCGTCCGCGAGGGCCGAGCCCACGCCGCGCTGGTCTTCGACGGCGACGTCGCCGTCGGGTGGTGCCAGTTCGGAAGCCCGGACGAGCTGAAGAACATCAAGCACCGCAAGGAGTACGAGGCCGAGCTCGACAGCCTGCCGGACTACCGCCTGACGTGCTTCTTCGTCGACAAGCGCTACCGGCGCCGCGGCGTCTCGGCCCTGGCGCTCCAGGGCGTGCTCGACCTGATCGCCAAGGCTGGCGGCGGCGTGGTGGAGGCCTATCCCCAGGACACCGGCGGCAAGAAGATCACGGCGTCGTTCCTCTACAGCGTCACCCGCAGCCTGTTCGAACAAGCCGGTTTCAGCTACATGCGGCCCAAGGGCAAGAACCACACCGTGATGCGGACGACGATCGACCCGGCCCGGTAGCCGGGAACGCGCTAGGCGGCTTGGGCAAGATCACCCGTTCGAAGTCGTCGACGCTCGCTTGGGCCAGCGTGCGGGAATGTCACTCGAGGGGCGACTTCGTATGCTCGGTCGTTCTATGGCACGATTTGCGGTCGTGGATGCAAGGCGGACCGCCGCGGTTCCGGCCTTCGCCGATCTTCCTGCCTCGGAGCTCGACGAACTGGCGGACGCGATGAGCGAGGTGGAAGTCGAAGCGGGTGCCAAAGTCATTACGGCTGACGACTACGGAACCGCCGTCTACTTCGTCGAGCAGGGGAACGCCGATGTGCTGAACGACGATGGCGAGGCGACCGAGGCTCTTGGCCCTGGCGACGCGTTCGGCGAGATTGGACTCCTCCTGACGGGACAGCGAACAGCCACGGTCGTTGCGCGCACGCCGATGCGGCTCCTATCACTCTCAGGCCAGCAGTTCGACCGCATCCGATCGCGGGTACCGGAGGTCGAACGCTCGTTGCGCCGCCTCGGCCTCGAGCGCGCGCGGCGGTAAAAGCGCCGGATCCTCATCCGACGCGTGCGCGGGCTGCGACGGGCAGACGCGGGCTGCACGGCAGAAGATCTGTAGTGGGGCGACGGCCCAGTGCGCTTAGCGGTCAGCGAGGCTCGCCTGGGCCAGCGTGCGGGAATGTCACCCGACGGAGTCTTGATGAACGCGCACGCAACCGCGACTAAGCCGGGTCACTGCGGGCTGTGCTCAACAGCCTGCTGTCGCTCAGCGCTGGGCTGCGTCGCGAACGGCCCCATGAGCGCGGAGCGTTGCTCCGGTCGCGCTGCAACGTCGATTACGGCCCCGCCGACGAGTGTGAGGGATGCGACGACAGGCGCGTCGCCCAGGCGATGCAGCTTCTTCGCCGTCTGAGCGTCTACGTGCTCATGCAGCGATGCGTCTGTGACCTGTTCAAGCCCTTCGTTCCAGCTTGCGGGACTTCCCCGCCAGGCGAAGACGTCAGAGACCCAAATCGCATGACCAGGAGTCCACCGCTTCTTGCCGGAGCGGAGAATCCGGACAGGAACGTTGCCGTACCGCTTGCGCAGCGTTCTGTTCCTGAACACCAGAACGGTGATGGCGATTGCGCACAGCCACAACGGGACGCCGAGCAGAGCAAGTATCACCCAGATCATGAGGCCGCCCTCCTTTGCAGTGGACGCTCGCAGCGTGGCCGACGTGCCGGGTCGCCGCATCATCCTGAACGGTTGAACTCGTGCCACCTCGCATGGGCCAGCGTGCGGGAATGTCCCCTGAGCGCCAGCCCATCTACTCAGACCTAGGCATCCATGGCACCGGGCGGCTGCTTGGGCGTCGAATCGTCCAGGTGGGATGACGTCGGGCACGCCCTAAAGCTGTTCGCTGCATGGAGCGAACGAAGGAGGCCGATCATGAGCACGCATACGACATCGAAGCCAGGCCAGCGAATCGACATCGCGTCGGTGCCTAACCTGCGCGACATCGGGGGCTACTCAGTCCCAGGAGGTGGCCGGGTGCGCACCGGGCTGCTGTTTCGCTCCGTTGAACTCAATCACCTGCAGGGAGAGGACCTGGACGCGTTCGCTGAGCTTGGGATTCGAACGGTGTTCGACCTGCGCACCGCTCCGGAGCGCTCAGCCGAACCGGACGTCGTGCCCGAGGACACCGAGTTGGTCATCTGCGACGTGTTGAAGGATTCGCAGAGCGCGGCTCCGGCGGCGCTGATGAAGGTGCTCTCGGATCCGGCGCTTGCCGAGCAAATGCTCGGCGACGGCAAGGCCGTGCAGATGTTCGAGAAGGGCTACCGCGAGATCGTCAGCCTTCCGAGCGCGCTCGCCGCGTACCGCACATTCTTCGTAGACATCGCAAGCGAGAAGCACCGGCCCGCTCTCTTCCACTGCACGACCGGCAAGGACCGCACCGGCTGGGCCGCCGCGGCGACGCTGCTCCTTCTCGGCGTGTCCGAAGATGACGTCGCATACGACTATGAGCTGAGCAACCGGGACCTGTTGCCGGCGATGAAGCCGGTGTTCGAACACTTCCGCGCCGCCGGTGGCGACCCGCACCTGCTCGACCCGGTCCTCGGAGTCGACCCGGAATACCTGCAAGCGGCCCTGGATGAGATGAAGCGGCGCTTCGGATCGATCGAGGGCTACTTCGCCCAAGGGCTAGGCATTGACGAAGCAGGACAGCAGGAGCTGCGCGACGCGCTGACCGAATCCGGATAGGTCTGGAGGCGACCACACCAGAACGTTCAGGTGACAGATGAGCACTGTGGGCGAGCGTGCTCTCGCCAGGACTCCGACGGCTGGCTAGCTCTCAGCCAGGAAACGCCGCAGTACGTACTGCAGGATCCCGCCGTGGCGGAGGTACTCGCGCTCCTTCGGCGTCTCCAGGCGGACGCGGGCCCGGAACTCCACACCGTCGGCGGTGACCTGAGCTTCCGAGGCCTCGCCGTTCTCGAGGCCCGTGATCGAGAACTGCTCGCGGCCGCTCAGGCCGAGCGTCTCCAGGCTCTCGCCGTCCATGAACTGCAGCGGGACGATTCCGCACATGAGCAGGTTCGAGCGGTGGATCCGCTCGTAACTCTCGGCGATCGCCGCCCGCACGCCGAGGAGGTCGGGGCCCTTTGCGGCCCAGTCGCGTGACGACCCCGAGCCGTACTCCTTGCCGGCGAGCACGATCAGCGGCGTGCCCTCGGCCTGGTATCGCTCGGCCGCGGCGTAGATCGTCATCTCCTCGCCGCTCGGCACGTGCACCGTCCACGTGCCCTCGCTGCCCGGCACGAGCAGGTTGCGCAGACGGACGTTGGCGAAGGTGCCGCGCACCATGATCTCGTGGTTGCCGCGGCGCGCGCCATACGAGTTGAAGAAGCGCCTCTCGACCCCGTGCTCGATCAGCCACTCGCCGGCCGGGCTCTCGGGCTTGATCGACCCGGCGGGCGAGATGTGGTCGGTGGTGACGCTGTCGCCGAGCGAGACCAGGCAGCGCGCGCCCTCGACGTCCGGCAGCGGCTCGGGCTCGCGCGGCATGCCCTCGAAGAACGGCGGCCGCCGGATGTAGGTCGACTCCTCGCTCCAGTCGTAGAGGTCGCCCTCGGGGATCGGCAGCGCCCGCCAGCGCTCGTCGCCGGTGAAGACGTCCGCGTACTGCTTGCGGAACATGCCGCCGTCGACCGCCG
Organism: uncultured Actinomycetes bacterium; assembly: GCA_963772975.1. GTDB lineage: Bacteria > Actinomycetota > Thermoleophilia > Gaiellales > Gaiellaceae > AC-32. The sequence continues at coordinate 594,736 of CAVYZH010000002.1, read as the reverse complement.
CCGCGACCGCCTGGTCGATCTCCTCGTTCGTCGGCCAGAGGTCGCGCAGGAAGACGTCTTCGCCGTCCGAGCCCTGGCCGAGCGGCTCGGTCTCGAGGTCGACGTCCATCCGGCCGACGAGCGCGTACGCGACCACGAGCGGCGGCGAGGCGAGGTAGTTCGCCTTCACCTCCGGGTGGATGCGCGCCTCGAAGTTGCGGTTGCCGGAGAGCACCGAGCAGACGACGAGGTCGCCCTCCTCGACCGCGGCCGAGATCGGCTCCGGCAGCGGGCCCGAGTTCCCGATGCAGGTCGTGCAGCCGTAGCCGACGGTGTTGAAGCCGAGCTGCTCGAGGTACGGCGTCAGGCCGGCCTTGTCGTAGTAGTCGGTGACGACGCGCGAGCCGGGCGCGAGCGAGGACTTGACCCACGGCTTCCGCTGGAGGCCGCGCTCGACCGCCTTCTTCGCCAGCAGCGCGGCGCCGAGCATCACCTGCGGGTTCGAGGTGTTGGTGCAGCTCGTGATCGCGGCGATCACGACGGAGCCGTCCTGCAGCTCGAGCTCCTCGCCGTCGAGCTCGGCCGTGGCGACGTGTAGGTGTGGCCGCGTGGCGGTCGCAACCTGCGCCGGGTCGGGCTCCATCGTGTGCGGGCCGGCCTCCTGGAACGACGCCGGGTCGCTGGCCGGGAAGCTGTCCTCGACGCTCTTGTCGATCGTGCCGTTGCCGTAGCCGTGCCCGAAGCTGGAAAGCGAGTCGAGGAAGGCGTCCTTGGCCTCGGCCAGCGCGACGCGGTCCTGCGGGCGGCGCGGGCCGGCGAGGCTCGGCTCGACGGAGTCGAGGTCGAGCTCGACGACCTGCGAGTACTCGGGCTCGACGCTCTCTTCGTGCCAGAGCAGGTTCTCCTTGCAGTAGGCCTCGACCAGTGCGACCCGCTCTTCGGGCCGGCCGGTCAGTCTCAGGTAGGCGAGGGTCAGCTCGTCGACCGGGAAGAAGCCGCAGGTCGCGCCGTACTCGGGGGACATGTTCCCGATCGTGGCCCGGTCGGCCAGCGCGAGGCCCGCGAGCCCGGGGCCGAAGTACTCGACGAACTTGCCGACCACGCCGGTCATCCGCAGCAGCTCGGTGATCGTCAGCACGAGGTCGGTCGCGGTCGCGCCCTCGCGCAGGCGGCCGTCGAGCCGGACACCCACGACCTGCGGGACGAGCATCGACAGCTCCTCGCCGAGCAGCGCCGCCTCGGCCTCGATCCCGCCGACGCCCCAGCCGAGCACGCCCAGGCCGTTGACCATCGTGGTGTGCGAGTCCGTGCCCACGAGCGTGTCCGGGAAAGCGACGCCGTCGCGTTCCTCGATCACGCGCGCGAGGTACTCGAGGTTGACCTGGTGGACGATGCCCGTGTTCGGCGGGACGACCTTGAGGTTGTCGAAGGCGCCCTGGCCCCAGCGCAGGAAGGCGTAGCGCTCGCCGTTGCGCTCGTAGTCGCGGTCGACGTTGGTCGAGATCGCCATCCGCGTCGCATAGGCGTCGACCTGCACCGAGTGGTCGATCACGAGCTCGGCCGGGATGTGCGGGTTGATCTTCGCCGGGTCGCCACCGAGGTCGTGCATCGCGCTGCGCATCGCGGCGACGTCGACGATCGCGGGGACGCCGGTGAAGTCCTGCAGCAGCACGCGTGACGGGCGGAAGCCGAGCTCGCGGCTCGGCTCGGCCTGCGGCTCCCACTGCGCGACCGCCTCGACGCCGCTCTCGGACTCGTAGCGGAGTGCGTTCTCGAGCAGGATCCGCAGCGAGTAGGGCAGCCGCTCGACGCTCTCGACCGACCCGAGCGGCGCGTAGGAAAGGCTCAGGTCTCCGGTGCGAAGGGTGGCGGTTGCTCCAGAGGCCATGCCTCGACTGTACCGCCTTGATGGGAGGGCTTGACGCGATCCCGCTGAGCCGCCGGAACGCGCTGCTCGCCCCGAGGCCGCGTCCTCAGTCGCGCGCGTACCTTCCAGGTACGAACGCTCCCTGCGTCCTTGCCTCGGAACGATCATCGCGCCCCGGCGACGAGCGCGACCGCGCCAATCCCTCCTACGCCGTCAGCCCTCGCCGGTCCAGCTCCGCCGCGGCTTCGTCGAAACGATCGGTCGCGGCCTGGCCCTGGAGCCATTCCGCCAGCTCGGTCAGGCCCTGCTCGAACGGGACCTCGGCCTCGAAGCCGAGCGCCTCGCGCGCGCGAGTGACATTGGCGAAGCAGTGCCGGATGTCACCGGCGCGGAACTTGCCCGGCAGCTCGGGCTCGATCCGCCGGGCAAGTAGGCGCGCGAGCGTCTCGGCGAGCTCGACCACGGAGGCGCTGTGGCCGCTGCCGACGTTGAGAGCCTGGCCATCGCCGCCGTCCTGCTCGAGCGCCAGCCGGCAGGCACGGACGACGTCGGCAACGTGGACGAAGTCGCGTCGCTGGCCGCCGTCCTCGTAGACGACCGGCGCGTGGTCGTTCAGCAGGCGCGCGGCGAAGATCGCCAGCACACCCGTGTAGGGGTTCGAGAGCGCCTGCCGCGGCCCGTAGACGTTGAAGAAGCGCAGCGCGACCGACGGCACGTCGTAGGCCGCTCCGTAGAGCAGGCACATCCGCTCCTGGTCGTACTTGGTCAGCGCGTAGACCGACGCGAGCGCCGGCTGCTTGCTCTCGGGCGTCGGCACCGGCTCGAGCCGCTCCCCGCTCGGGCCGCGCGGGTCCCAGTCGCCGCGCTCCAGCTGCTCGCGCGTGCGCTCCATTGCCGGGGCCGGCTCGTACGCGCCCTCGCCGTAGATGCTCATCGACGAAGCGACGACGAGCTTGCGCACCGGGTGGTCGAGCAGCGCCTCCAGCAGCACTCCGGTCCCGGCCGTATTGGCCGAGGCGTACTCGGCCGGCTCGTACATGCTCTGGCCGACGCCCACCCGCGCGGCGAGGTGGATGACCGAGTCGATCCCCTCGAGGGCGCCGCGCACGACCTCCGGGTTGCGCACGTCGCCGGCGATCAGCTCCGCGTCCGCGGCGAGGTAGTCCGGGCGCTGCGACTCGCCGTGCACCTGCTCGACCAGGCTGTCGAGCACGCGCAGGCCGTGACCCGCGCGCAGCAGCTCGTCGACGAGATGCGAGCCGATGAACCCGGCCCCGCCGGTGACCAGAACCTGCTCGCCCATTAGAAGTGCTCCTCCAGCCACTGGAGGTCCGCCTCTGGCTCGCGATCACGCGGCGCCACGAACCACCCTCGCCCTTGCCAAGGCAACCAGCCTTGGCCGCGGTCGAGTGCGGCTCCTGGCTTGGTGCTCGCGACCCAGAAGCTGGACTCCACCGGCTGAAGAAGCACTAGGGCGCAAAGTGTGTCAGCAGCAGGACGAGCACGATGTTCCCGGCGAAGCCGAGCACGGCGAGTGGGGGCCAGCGCAGCCAGCGCGGGCCGTCGGCGATCGCCCAGAAGATCGGGAAGGCGAACAGGCTCTGGCGGCCGAAGCTCTGGATAGTCCCGGAGAGGAGCAGCAGCGCCACGACCACGGTCGAGAACGCGGCCCACGGCCGGTAGCGCGGGCCGAGCCGCCAGAGTACGACGAGCAGCGGTAGCACGAGCGCGGCACGGGCGCTGTCGACGAAGCCCTGGAGGCTCTTGGTCGCGGCGAGCAGCAGAGGTACCCCGCAGGCGTAGGCGCCGATCGCGGTCGCCCAGAGCCCGAAGCGGCGCCAGGCGAAGTAGAGGGCAGCGACGGCCACCGCGGCCAGCAGTGCGATCGCGAGCGTGTGGTTCTCGAGCACGTCTCGAAGGTGGTCGGCCCAGTCCCCCAACCCGCTCGGCCCGTCTCGGCCCCACAGCTTCTGGGCGTCGAAGAAGGCGGTCGCGTCATCGCTGCGGGACCAGAAGTACGCCTCGACGCCCGCCGCGGCGGCGACCGGCAACGCCGCGCCGAGCCAGCCGCGCGGGCCCTTGCCGCGGGCCAGCCAGGCGAGCGGGATCGCGATCAGGACGCCATTCGGCCGGGCGAGCGCCGCGATCGCGCCGAGCCCGCCGGCAGCGAGCGGCTTCCCGCGCAGCGCGAACGCTGCCGCCCACGCCGCGGCCGCGAACGCGATTCCGTCCGGATAGGCGAGCGCGAGCGCGAACGAGCCCGGCCAGCACGCGAGTGCGAGGGCGCTGCGTAGCGACGAGCGCGGCAGGCCGTTCGAGAGCCCGAAGAACGCGGCCAGGCTCGCCAGCCAGGCGAGCGCCCCGCCGACCACGATGTGCCAGTGCGGCCCGGCCCAGTGCAGCACCAGCGGCCAGAGCGGGAAGAACGCGTACTGGCGGTCGACGTGACCAACCGGGTAGCCGGCGCCGCCGATGAAGTCGTACCAGTTGAAATCCCACGCGAAGAGCGGCCAGAGACCCTTGTGCTCGAGCCAGCCCGGCGCCCAGGTGTAAGCGCCGGCCGCGAGGCCGATCCCGAGCGCGATTAGTAGCGCGCCGAGCCAGGCCAGCCAGACGACCGCTATGCGAAGAGCGTCGCGCCGAGTCACGGCGCGAGCTTAAGGCGCCGTCTTGCGGCGCCGACCGTAAGAGGGGGTGCGGGCTTTGCCCGCGCGCCCGTTTAGGCGCCGTCTTGCGGCGCCGACCGTCGAGGGCGTACGGGCTTGGCCCGTGCGCCCGTCTTACGTTACGCGGCCGAGACCTCTTCGCTTCCGAGCTGCTTCTGCCACCACTCGGACTCGCGGCGCTGGATCTCGGTCTGCGCGTTCGCGACATAGGCCGCGAGCTCGCGCTCCTGGTTGGCCAGCCGCTCTTCCAGCTCGGCCAGCGCCTCCTCGCGCTCCTCGAGCTTGTCGCCGCGGATCTGGCCGTCGGCCTCGAGCTGGGCCTCGCGTAGCTCGAGCTCGCCCTCGCGGTCGTCGAGCTCCTTGAGCTTGTCGCGCAGGTTGTCCTCGAGCGACGAGAGCCGGGCCTCGCGCTTGTCGGTGCGCTTCTCTGTGCGACTCCGAAATCGTCTCGAAGTTCGCCGCCTCGGACTCGCGCTTGGCGAGCTCTCGCTCGCGCTCCTCGAGCCGCACGTTCAACTCCTCGAGGTCGCGGCCGCGGTTGGCGTCGCGCTCGGCGTGCGCCATCGAAGCCTGCAGCCGGTTCAGCTCCGCCTCGCGTGCGGTCAGGTCGAGCTCGCGGCGGTCGAGCTCCGCGCCGCGGGCGACCGCCTCCTGGGCGAGGCGGCCCTTGTCGGCCAGCTCGCGCTCGAAGCGCTCGGCGTCGACGCGGAGCTTCTCCTGCCTCATCAGGATCTCGGCCTCGCGCTCGCCGATCGCCTCGTCGCGGGCGGCGATCCGGGCGGCCTCCTTCTTCAGGTCGCTCTCGCGCTGGCCGAGCCTGCGCTCGCGCTCCGACATTTCCTTGTCGCGAGCCCGCCACTCGTTCTCGCGCTTGGTGAGCCCGCGCTCACGGCCGTCGAGCCTGGCCGTCGCAGCTTGCTCGCGCGTGACGAGCTCGCTCTCCTTGCGCGTCAGCTTCTGGTCGCGATCGGCGACCGCGGTCTGCGCCTTCGTCAGGTCGGACGAAGCCTTCTCGCGCGCGCGATCGGCGCCCTGCAGGTCGCGGAGCCGCTTCTCGGCCGCCTCCTGCTGCTCGGCCGCGAGTGCCTGCTCGGCGGCAAGCTCGGCCTGGAGGTCGGCGACGCGCGTGTGCTCGGCCCCGATCGCCTCGCGCTGGTCGCGGACGCGCCGCTCGCGCTCCTCCAGCTCGACCTCGAACTCGGCCAGCTTCGCCTCGCGCTCGTCCAGGGTGAGGGCGCGGTGGGCGAGCTCCTTCTCGGAGCCGACGTTCTGCTCGTAGACATGCGAGCGCTCCTGCAGCTGGTCGCGTAGCGTGGCCTCGCGCGCCTGCGTCGCCTCGAGCTCGTTCCTGAGGGCCTGCACGTCCGGGCTGACGATCGCCTCGGTCGTCTCGCCGCCGGCGGGCCGCGCGGTCAGCTCGAAGCGCAGCTCCACGTTCGTGGGGCCCTGCGCCTCGGCGGCCTGTGTCCCATCGTCACCCTCCCGCCGGCGCTGCAGCTGGGCTCGCAGCCCGGTGCCGAAACCCTTTTCGGTCTCGGCCCCCTGGTTCTCGGGTGTGTCGGACATCGTCGCCTCCGATTCCGGTTAGAAGATCTTGGAGAGGTTGAGGAACGCCGGCCCGAGGATCACCAGGAACATGGCCGGGAAGATGAAGAGCACGGTCGGGAAGAGCATCTTGATCGGCGCCTTCATCGCCTTCTCCTCGGCGGCGGCCTGGCGCTTGAGGCGGCTGTCGGTCGCCTGTACGCGCAGGATGCGGCCCAGGGAGATGCCGAGCTGGTCGGCCTGGATGATCGAGCGCACGAAGCTCGAGAGCTCGGGCGTGTTCGTGCGGTCGGCCATCTTCTTGAGCGCGTCCTGGCGCGACTCGCCGATCCGGATCTCGCCCAGCGTGAGCGCGAACTCGTCGGCCAGCGGGCCGTGCATGTGCTCGGTCAGCTTCGAGATCGCGCCGTCGAAGCCCATCCCGGCCTCGACGCTGACCGCCATCAGGTCGAGGGCGTCCGGCAGCTCGGCTCGGATCCGGTCCTTGCGCGAACGCGCCTTTCCGGAGACGACGAAGTCGGGGGCGATGAAGCCGATCCCGCCCAGCGCGATCGCGGCGAAGAGCACACCACCGGGCCCGGCAGCGGCGCCGCCGAAGAGGGCTCCGGCCGCCAGCCCGCCAAGCGCCAGCGCCGACTTGAAGGCCAGGAACGTCGTCGGCGAGATCTTCCGGCCGAGGCCCGCGGCGAGCAGCCGCGCGCTGACGCCTTCCACGGTCGTCTTCGGATGCAGCTTCAGCGTCCAGCCCGCGAGCCGGTCGCCGAGCGGAGCGAGCACGCGCTGGCTGAAGGGCTGCTGCTGCGGGCCGAGCGCTGCGCGGAACTTGCCGTAGGTCGCGGCGCGGTTGACGGAGGAGCGCCGCTCCCGCGCGGGCAGCGTCACCGCTTCGCCGACGAGGTAGGCGGCTCCGGCGAGGCAGAGGACTCCGAGCACGATGAAGATGAACACTGGTGGCTACCCCCGGAAGGAAACGAGCTTTTTCAGGATCAGGGACCCGAACGCCATCATCCCGAGGCCGACGAAGATCAGCATGTGGCCCGTGGATGTGTTGTAGAGCGGCGCCATGTAGTCCGGGTTGAGCAGGGTCAGGGCGAAAGCGATGAAGAAGGGCAGCGCGATCAGGACGTACGCCGAGGCGCGGCCCATCGCGGTCAGGCCCTTGATCTTGCGCGCAAACTGTTGCCGCTGGCGGACAGTGTCGGCGACCATGTCGAACAGTCCGGCGAGGCTGCCGCCGACCTGCCGTTGGATCGCGACCGCGGTGATCACGAAGGAGAAGTTCTTCGAGCCGATCCGCTCGGCGGTGTCGGAGAGCGCCTCGTCCATCGGCCGGCCAAGGCGGGTGTCGGTGAGGACGCGGCCGAGCTCCTTGCTGGCCGGCTCGTGGCCCTCGTCGACGATCGTCTGGATGCCCTGCTTGAAGCTGTGGCCCGCCTTCAGCGACGCGGCGAGCGTGACGAGCAGGTCGGGCAGCTGGTCCTCGAAGGCGTTCATCCGGCTCTTCGCCTTGAAGGAGACGAACAGGTAGGGGATGGCGCCGCCGACGGCGAGGGCGACGAGGATCTGCAGCGAAGGGCGTCCGCTTGCCGCTGCGAAGAAGGCGAGGACGAACCCGCAGCCGACGATCAGGTAGGCGAACTCGACCGTGCGCAGCGGCAGGTCGGCCCGCTCCAGCTTTCGCTGCAGCTTGTGCCAGATGCGCCGGTGGCCGAACGCCTGCTCGGTCGCGCGGAACAGGCCGCCGAGCGCGGCGAGGCGCTCGCCCTTCTGGCGCTTGCGCGTCTTGCGCGAGCCCTCGACGTGAGGGGCGAGGCGGGTCTTGACCCACGAGCCCTTCGCCGAGGAGAACAGGAACCCGCACGCGGTCAGCACGAGGAAGGCGACGAGCATGGTCAGCAGCAGCCCACCGACCGGCGAGTAGAGCGGGCTCGGCAGCGCGCTGCCGCCGGCGTCCTCGGTCGGGGTGCCTGGAACCACGACGTCCGTCGAGGCCGCGCCCTCGGGGTTCATCGCGACGCGCAAGTGGAGCTTCTCGCCCGGCCTGGCGGCGGTGACGTACTCGACGCGCCAGGTGCGCTTGAGCTCGCTCGCGATCGACGAATAGACCGCGTCCAGGCTCGAGCTGGTGGCGGCCTTCTTGAAGCTGCCGCCCGTCGCGAGGGCCATCTGCTGGAGCGGCGCGACGGTCGCGCCGTCGCCGCCGATCGCGATCGGGTAGACGAGCGTGCCCGTGTCGTGGGCGGTTGCCAGCGCGTCCTTCAAGGAGGTCTGGCTCGAGACATCCTTGCCGTCGGTGAGCAGGACGACGACCCGGGCACGGGCGACCTGGGTGCGGAGTGAGGAGGCCGAGAGCTGCAGCGCGTCGTAGAGCGCCGTGCCGTTCTTGGAGTCGACCCTGAGCAGGCGCAGGGCATCGTCGGCCTCTGCGGTCGACTGCGTGAACGGGGTCAGCTGCACCGCCCGTGAGCCGAACCCGACCACGGAGACCTTGTCCGACGGAGCCTTCGTGCGCAGGAATGCACGGGCGGCTTCGAGAGCGTCGGCGAGCTTCGTGCCGGCCATCGAGCGCGAACGGTCGATCGCGATCACGACGCTCTTGGTCGCGGCCAGGTTGACCGCGTGGAGTCCGACGACCTGGTTGCCGTTCTCGGTCAGGGTCGGCGGGGCCGCCGTCCTGGCGACCGGGGCGACGACCGTGACGCGCACCGTCGGGTACCCGCTCGTGTCGATCCCGCGCAGGCTCAGCGAGGCGCCGGCCGCGACGGGGGTGACGAGGGCGGCGAGGACGGCGGCGACGAGGAGGCGACTCGCGCGGCGGCTCACTCGAAGCCGCCGTAGTTCGCCGCTGCGTAGTTCGGTCGGTAGGCCGTGTTGTCCCCGAAGAACGACGGCGGCAGGGTGACGCCATTCGCCGCCATCTTCTCGAGGAACTGCGGCTTCAAGCCGGTGCACGTCAGCGGATTGAGCAGGTTGACGGGCTTGCCGGGCTCGGCTGCCTCGTCCTCGGCAGGCGGCTTCGCGATGTAGACGTCCTGCAGGGTGATCACGTCGGACTCCATGCGCAGCACCTCGGTGATGTGCGTGATGCGCCGCGAGCCGTCGACGAGGCGCGAGATCTGCACCAGCAGGTCGAACGCGCTGGAGATCTGCTCGCGGATCGCGCGGTGCGGCAGCTCGACGCCAGCGGTCATCACCAGCGTCTCGAGCCGTGAGAGCGCGTCTCGAGGAGAGTTCGCGTGAATCGTGGTCAGCGAACCCTCGTGGCCCGTGTTCATGGCCTGGAGCATGTCCAGCGTCTCCGCGCCGCGGACCTCGCCGACGATGATCCTGTCGGGGCGCATGCGCAGTGCGTTGCGGACGAGCTCACGAATGCGGATCTCACCTTCGCCCTCGATGTTCGGCGGGCGCGACTCGAGCGTGATCACATGGTCCTGCTGGAGCTGGAGTTCGGCAGCGTCCTCGATCGTGACGATGCGCTCGTCGTTCGGCACGAAGGCCGAGAGCGCATTCAGGGTGGTCGTCTTACCGGTGCCGGTACCGCCGGAGATGAGGACGTTGAGCTTGCCTCGAACGCAGGCGGAGAGGAACTGCGCGGCCTCGGGCGAAACCGAGCCGAAGTTGATCAGGTCGTCCATCGTGTACGGGTCGCGCGAGAACTTTCGGATCGTCAGCGTCGGCCCGCGCAGCGAGAGCGGCGGGATGATCGCGTTCACACGGCTGCCGTCGGGGAGGCGCGCGTCCACCATCGGCGAGGCCTCATCCACGCGACGGCCAACCTGCGAGACGATCTTGTCGATGATGCGCAGCAGGTGCGCGCTGTCGACGAACGCTGCATCGGTCACCTCGAGCTTGCCGTTGCGCTCGACGTAGACGCGGTCGTGGTTGTTGACCATCACCTCGGTCACGGAGTCGTCGCGGAGCAGTGGCTCCAGCGGCCCGTAGCCGAGGATGTCGTCGGTGATCTCGCGCGTGACCTGACGCCGCTCCTCACGGGTGAGCGGCGTCCGGTCGAGCGCGAGCTGCTCCGTGACGACACGGAGCACTTTCTCGGCGAGGTCCTCGGCGGAGGATTCGTCGGCGTTTCCGGCCGCGTAGAGCTCCGGGCCGAGCTTCGCGATGCAGGCGTGGTGGATCCGTCCCTTCAGCTCCGCGTAGGGGTCGGTGGGCCGACGCTCGGGCGTCTCGGTCTGTCCGCCGACGAGCACATCGAGCTCGGGCCCGTGGCCGTTCGAGGAGCCGTTCTGGCGATGGAGCCTGTCGTGGAGTCCCATCGCGCTACGCCCTTGCCAGGGTCGCCATGAACTTCCGCTTCTGCTTTGCCACTGCCTGTGCGGCCACGAGCTCCTTGGCCATCGCGCGGACCGCCTTCGAGAACTCGGCCTTCGGCTCGGCCAGTACCGCGGGATTGCCGCGGTTGACCGCCAGGGGGACGATACGGTCGCTCGGGATCTCGAAGTCGATCGTGCGCTCGAGCGCCGACTCGACCTCCTTCGGCTTCATCCCGACCTTCGAGTTCGCCCGGTTGAGCACGAGCTTGATCCGGTCGGGCGGGAAGGAGAGCAGCTCCAGCGTCTGCAGGCTGAGCCGGACATTCTTCAGCGTCGGCACGTCCAGCCCGCAGAGCAGCAGCAGCTCGTCGGTACGGTCGAGGGTGGCCAGCATCGGCCCGTGGAAGAACGGCGACGTGTCGACGACGATCACGTCGAACGACTCCCGCGCGACCTCGAGCAGCCTCGCCAGCTTCGCCTCTGTGACCAGCTCGGCGTCCTCCGGGCGCAGCGGCGCCGGAAGGATCTCGAGGCCGGAGGCGTGCTTGGTCGTGTAGCCGGCGAGCTTCTCCGAGTCGAGCTCGCCCGGAGCGGTGACGAGGTCGTAGATCGTCTTCTCCGGCTCGATCCCGAGCATGATCGCCGCGTCCCCGAACTGCAGGTCGAGGTCGAGCAGCAGCGCACGCTTGCCCCAGTGCTTGGCGAGCGAGGTGCCGAGGTTCGTCGCGGTCACGGTCTTGCCGGTGCCGCCCTTGGGCGAGAAGACCGTCACGAGCCGGCCGTGCCGGCGCTGGTCGCCGGTCAGGCGCTTGCCCACATGACCGGCCTTGCGGATCGAGAAGACGACGTTGTCCGTCAGCTGCGGGAGCAGCAGGACGTCCGCGACGTCGTGCTCGAGCGCCGCCTCCAGCAGGGCCGGGGAGCCGTTTGAGGCGAGCAGGATCAGCGGCGCCCGCGTGTACTCGCGGATCGCCGCCAGCTCGTTCACCGGCAGCGACGACGCACGCGTCGCGTGCAGGACGACGTTCAGGTGCCCACCCGTGAGGGTGGCTGCGGCCTCCGCGACTTGCGTCGCGGACCCGACGAGCTCGACCTCGGGGTGCGCTCCGAGCGCGTCCCGGAGGTCCGGCAGCCCGTCGCAGTCACCCGTCACGTAGATCCGGTTCGGGCTCTTGGTTGCGAATTCGTTGCCGTTGCTCATCGTGGCCTCCTAGCGGCCCAGCGTCTTCCGCTGGCCGGCGCTGAGGCCGCCAGTGAGGACGCTTTCGAAGCTGTCGAGGTGGTCGGGACTGTCGGCGTCGTGCGCGACCGGCCGGAGTTCGAGGTGCCATCGCTCCGCCCCGGTGCCGCCGGCGTTGGCCAGCATGTACTGGAGCTTCTGGGCCTGGCTGTCGGTCAGGGCCAGCATCACCGCGTAGTCCGAGTTCGCTCCGCCCGTCAGCTTGCTGCCTGGCGGCGGCGCAGTTCGGCGCCCGTAGAACCTTGATGTCGCGCACGAGCACGCGGCTGAAGTAGATGTCCTGGTCGCCCGGCTTCTTCAGGGCGGCGACGAAGTCGACGCTGTCGCCGTCCTTGACGGTGCCGGCGAGCAGCTGGTTCTGGTCGCCCTCGAGCGAGAGCGCCCTGAGCGTGCCGCTCAGCTGGGCCTTGACACCGACGTGGGTGCGGGGGCTGAAGCGGCGGGTCGTGACCTGCTCGCCCTCGAGCGTGGGCTCGGTGGCGACGAGGCCGGCGAGCTGGTCGGCGCTGGAGATCGCGCCCGGCACGACGCTCTTCCGGGCCACGTCCAGCGACGACAGCTGGCCGGCGACGTCGGCACCGCTCGCGCCGACGACAATGTCCTTCTTGGCAACGAGCACCGTCACGTGGTCCTCGCCGCGCTGTACATGCCGCTTGTAGCTGGTCACGTAGAAGCTCGTGAGCAGGGCGGCCACAGCGGCGAGGGCGACCGCGATCAGGATGTTTCTAGCTCGATATGCCATTGCTCCTTGTCCTTTGAGGTCAGTCGACGAGGTTGACGACGCGGGCGCCGAGGTTCGGCTGCCCGGTCGCAGTGGTAGAGGCGATACCGGTCCACACGACCTCGGTGAACCAGCCGGTGATGGTTCCGCTGCTGCCGGACTCCGTGTGACCGGTCAGGTGGAAGCCGACCCAGGCGATCACGTGGTACTGGGCGTTCGAGCCCGTGCCCGTGATCGTGTCGTAGACGGGGAAGAGCAGCTCGGTGTTGCGGCGGACGGTGAGGGCGTTCTGCACCTCCGACGAGTTCCACTTCGCGCCGGCGTCCGAGAAGTAGTCGCCGAGCGAGAGGTAGCCGTCGAAGCCCTTCAGGATCCAGTCGGCGAGGAGGCTCGGGCCGGTGCCGCCGTGGCTCTCATCGATGTTGATCAGGTCGAACGAGCCTGGCGCGCCCGTCTTGCCGAGGGGCAGGGTGGTCAGGTTCGTGCCGCCGAAGCACGGGCAGGTTGCCGTGCCCTTCAGCTTCGGGTTGAGGATGTTGACGCCGATCGGCGCGACGTACTTCGCCTGGTCCATCAGGCTCGCGCGCGCGGATGCGTGCGACCCGACGGTGACCGTGCGGACGCCGAACAGCTTCGTGAAGATGCCCGTCGCGGGGCGAGACACGTTGACCTTGACCGTGTCGTTGGTGGCGAACTTGGACGAGAGGGTGACGGTGGGAGTGCCGCCGCCGTTCTTGGTCATGTACTGGAGCGCGAGTGTGTTCGCGTTGCCCGGATCCGACGGGAGAGCCTGAGCCCCCGCGAGCGCCGCGGCGTCGGCCGTGTTCTGCGTCGCGCGGTCAGCGCGGTACCACGAGCCGATGTCGAGCACCAGCGCCGCCATGCCGAGCAGGACGACGAGAAAGACGAGTGTCAGGACGGTTGCCTGGCCGCGGTCGCTTCGAGAATTCATTCCACACGCTCCGTGGTTGTGCTCGAGAGGCGTCCCGTCTTCACGACGAGTCCGAGCAGGCTGATCTTGTAGGGATAGGTCGCAGTGACGGTTACGTCCGCGCCCGGCTGCCAGGTCGACGAGCAGCTCGGGACCAGGTCGGACTGCTTCAGGTCTCTTGCCGAGCTCGCGGATCGCGGCCTGGCAGTCGCTCACTGGGTTGACCGATTGCCGTCCGACGGCCGCCTTGCGGGCGCCGGCGCGGGTCGCGTCGGTGAGGGTGACGTAGTTGTTGAAGGCGATCCCGAACTGGATCACCGCAAACAGGAGCAGGGCCAGGATCGGCAAAGCAAGCGCGAATTCGGTCAGCGACTGACCCTGTTCCGATTTGAAGTCGATTTTGCGGCGAAGAAGCAATGTTCACGGGAGTTCTTTCTGTAGCTCGGGAGTGGGAGTGGGCCCCTTCTCGCGAAGGGGCCCCCTACCGGAGAAACTGCGGTGTTTTCCTAGCCGGGGAGAATTCCGGCGACGTTCTCGATCGCAGCGCGGACGTTGTCAGAGAGGAGCGTGATCGCACCGATCACGGCGAGCGTGATCACGGCGAGGACCACGCCGTACTCCGCCATCGTCTGCCCCTCCTCGCGATTGCGGAGCGAGTAAGCGGCGGTCTGCACGAAGGTGAAGAGCTTCAGCATCTGTGTCACCTCCCTTCGCTGATCGATGCGCACGCGGTTGCGCGCGAATTTCCGTAGGGAAAAAGCGGGTGATCGATGGAAAGGTGATGCCGAACGAGCCGTTCGATCTTGCGGGCAACGCGCTTGGTCACAGCCGGGGAAACCTCCGAAAGTGTCTCGGCGTGGCCGCGCCGCCTATGGCTCAATCTGCCGCGATCATCGTTCCGATCGGGCCGTCGGCTCATCCCTCGTACAGGGGATCTCGGGCTCAAGTCCCTCATTTGGGGGAGGGCCGGCAGGGGTCGGCGCCGATAGTGCTCTCAAGTCCGTACGGCCCGCGGATGCAGACATCAGGATCCGCGCCCAGGTGGCGGCCCACCGGCGCCCGACGAACGGGAGCAAAAGGCAATGCCACGACGGAAGTCCTTGACCAGGCGGTTGATCCAGCACCTCCTCCTGATCTCACTCGCCAGGACGATCCTGACCGCGATCGGTCTGGGCCGGGCCTGGGACGAGTGGGACGAGCGCAAGCTGCAGACCGAGCCCGCGGAGCCGCGCAAGCACACGCGCCGGTTCGTACAGACCCTCTCCTTCTGCTCCATCTTCTGCGCCGGACTCGCGCTTTCCGCGGGGGCCGGCAACGGCGTCTACTCGCTGCTCGGGGAAGACGCGGTGACCCCCGCCGCGACGGGCGCGACCGGCGCCTCAGGGGCGAGCGGCGCGACCGGCGTGGCCGGCAAGACCCCGGCTGCGCAGTCCGTCGTGCACGTCGTGCAGGCGGAGCCGCAGGCGGCGGCCAGGCCGACAGTTGTGCCCGCGCGCGTGACGGCCAAGGCGGCCGCCACGGCCGTCTCGCGGCCGCAGGCGAGCTCGACCGCCTCCGCCAAGAGCGTCGCGGTCACGAAGACGCACGTCGCGCGTCCCGCGCTGGCCAAGCAGACGAAGCCGGACTCGAAGCCGCGCTCGAAGCCGAAGCAAAGCGCCCCGAAGGCGCCGGCGCTCGACCCCGAGGTGGCGGCGTTCCCGTCGGCGACGGTGTGGCTGAACCGCGCCGCGCCCGACCCGACCCCGCCGGCCGCCCGGCTGAAGGTCGGCTTTGCCCGCCAGCTGGTCACCTTCTCGCGCACCGCGCACGTCGACTGGGCGCTCGTGCTGGCGACGCTGCGGGCCGAGGGCCACAACGGCCGCGTCCCGGCCGGTTCGTCAGGGCTCCGGGCGCTCGCGCTCAAGCTCGCGGGCTTCGGCGGTCGCGCCAACCCGTGGGCGGCGACGCTCGCCTACTCCGGCGAGACATCGCTCGCCGACCGCGTGGTCGCACTCCGCCACTACTACCGCGCAGTCGGGCTCGCGAGCCTGGTCGACGGCCTGCTCTCGCAGAAGGCTGACCTGCAGGACCGCGTGTTGCACGATCAGCGCCTCCAGATCTACCCGGGCGGTCGGCAGGACGTCGCCAAGGGCCACGTGGACGTCC
Source organism: uncultured Actinomycetes bacterium (assembly GCA_963772975.1). Taxonomy (GTDB): domain Bacteria; phylum Actinomycetota; class Thermoleophilia; order Gaiellales; family Gaiellaceae; genus AC-32. The sequence continues at coordinate 579,374 of CAVYZH010000002.1, read as the reverse complement.
GCGTGCTCGCGTTGATGCTGTACCTGGCCGAGACCTACCACCAGGTGAGCGTCTCGTGCCTGATCAGCGGGCACCACCTGTATGCGCGACCGGGCGTCGTCTCGGCGCACATCTACGGGCGGGCCGTCGACATCGCGGCCCTGCACGAGGTCTCGATCTTCGGGCACCAGGCGCCTGGCGGGATCACGGAGCAGGCCGTCCGCAGCATCCTGATGCTGCCCGGCGGAATGCTCCCCGCACAGGTGATCTCCCTGCTCGGCATGGGCGGTCCCTCGTTCGCCCTGGCCAACCACTACGACCACATCCACGTCGGGTACTAGTCGCATGGCATTGCCTCAGGTCGCACTGGCGAACGACGACGGAAACGTCGTCTGCGAGCACTGTCTCCTCGCGGAGACGGCGCTCGCCCGCCTGCGTGGCCTTCTTGGCCGGAGCGGCCTCTCCTCGGGCGAGGGGATGCTGCTCCGGCCGGCGTCGTCCATCCACACCGCCTTCATGCGGTTTCCGATCGACGCCGTCTTCCTCGACCGGGAGGACCGCGTGCTCAAGGTCGCGCCCGAGCTGTCTCCGTGGCGAATGGCGGCCTGCAAAGGCGCCCGAGCCGTGCTCGAGCTCCCGGCCGGCGAGGCCCAGAGGCGCGGGCTCAAGCCCGGGGTCTCGCTGACGCAGGTCTGGCGGAGCGCGCCGGGAAGTCTCCCGGCGCATCCGCCGGGCCCTGCCTCGGCTCGCCCGAGCTGAGCGCCTTCGGCCCAGCGCGGGGGTGTGGTATGAGGGGCCGGTGAACGCCCCGGGCACCGTGCTGGTGGTGGACGACGACGCCGACGTGCGCGCGCTGGTCAGCGAGCTGCTGACGCGTGCCGGTTACGAGGTCAGCGAGGCGCTGAACGGCCGCGACGCGCTGAAGTCGCTGTTCGAAGAGCGGCCCGACCTGGTGCTGCTCGACATCTCGATGCCCGAGCTGGACGGCTGGGCGACGCTCGACCGGATCCGCGAGCTGAGTGATGTGCCCGTCGTGATGGTGAGCGCGCTTGGCGCCGAGCTCGAGAAGGTACGCGCGTTGCGGGCCGGCGCGGACGACTACGTGACCAAGCCGTTCGGGCGCCAGGAGCTGCTCGCGCGCGTCGAGAGCGTCCTTCGCCGAGCGCCGGCGCCGGAGGTGCGCGACGCCTATCGCGACGGTTTGCTCGAGGTCGACTTCTCGCAGCGCAGCGTGCGGGCCGGTGACCAGCCGGTCGAGTTGACGCCGCTCGAATACCGGCTCCTCACCGCCTTCGTCGACCATCCCGGCCAGCTCCTCGCGCACGATCAGTTGCTCGAGCTCGCCTGGGGCGGCGAGCGGGGCTCCTCGCGCGACCAGGTCAAGCTCTACGTGGGCTACCTGCGCCGCAAGCTGGCCGCCGTGGGCGTCCCGCCCGATGCGATCGAAACCGTGCGCGGGTACGGCTACCGCTACTCGCCGGGCTGAGCTCGCAGCAGCGCCTCGGTCCGGTCCTGCAGATCATGCGGGCTGAACGGCTTGCGCAGGTAGGCGTCCGCACCGGCCACAATCGCGCCGGGCTCGCTCTGGCTCACGTGGCGACTATAGGTTTTGCTCATGGATTCGCCTACCGCGCGCTCGGTTGCCACTCGGGCACGCACGGAGAACTTCCCCGTTGCCTCGCTGCTGTTCCCGCGGGCTCTGCGCCCACACTTGCGCGCGATCTACGGGTTCGCCCGCCTGGTCGACATGCTCGGCGACGAAGTGCCCGGTGATCGGCTTGCGGCGCTCGACGAGCTCGAGGCGCAGCTCGAGGCGTGTTACGACGGCGAGCCCACCTGGGAGGTGATGCGCGAGCTGCAACCGACGATCCGCGCCTGCTCGCTCCCGCGCGAGCCGTTTCTGCGGCTGATCGAGGCGAACCGGATCGACCAGCGAGTCTCGGCCTACGACACGTGGCTCGAGCTGAAGGGCTACTGCGTCCATTCGGCTGATCCGGTCGGCCGGCTCGTGCTCGGCGTGCTCGGCCGGGCCGACGACTCCGAGGCGGTCGCGCTCTCCGACGACGTCTGCACTGGCCTGCAGCTCGTCAACTTCCTGCAGGACGTGCCACGCGACCTGGCGCTGGGGCGCGTGTACCTGCCCGCGGAGGACCGGCGGCGCTTCGGCGTCGAGGACCTTGACCGGCCGAGCCCCGAGCTGCGGCGGCTGCTCGAGTTCGAGGCCGAGCGGGCGCGGGGACTGCTCGCATCCGGCGAGGAGCTCGGGCGGCGGCTCGGCGGGGGGCGCGTCGGGCGGGCGGTGGCGCTCTTCGCGCGCGGCGGCCTCGCGGCGCTCGAGGCGCTCGAGCGCGCCGACTGGGACATCTTCAACGGCCGCCCGCGGCCCTCGCGCGCGCGGCTCGCCCTGGCGGCGATTCGGTGAGCGTGGAAGCCGCCTACGCCGAGGTCGAGCGGCTGACGCGCCGCGAGGCGCGCAACTTCGCCTACGGGATCCGCGTCCTGCCGCGCGACCAGCGGCGAGCGATCTCGGCGATCTACGCCTTCGCCCGCCGGGTGGACGACATCGCCGACGGCGAGCTGCCGGTCGAGCAAAAGCGCGAGCGCCTGCAGTCGCTGCGCGCGGCGCTCGACGCGGCTCCCGAGGAGGCGATGCTGGTCGCGCTCGCCGACGCCCGTGCGCGCTACGGCATCCCCGAGGCAGCCCTGCACGACCTCGTGGACGGCGGGCTGCAGGACACCGAGCAGGACCGTTACGCGGACTTCCCCGAGCTCGACGGCTACTGCCGGCGCGTTGCGGGGGCCGTCGGCGTGGCCTGCGTCGCGGTCTACGGCTCCGACGACGTCGAGCGGGCGGCGACGCTCGGCGTGGCGCTGCAGCTGATCAACATCATCCGGGACGTGCGCGAGGACTGGGAGCTTGGCCGTGTCTACCTGCCCCAGGACGAGATCGCCGCTTACGGCGTCACGGAGGACGAGATCGCCGCCGGGCACACGGGCCCGGAATGGCGGGCGCTGATGGCGTTCCAGGCCTCGCGCGCGCGAGCGCACCTCGAGGAGGGGCTCGGGCTGCTCGAGACGCTCGACTCGCGCAGCGCGGCGTGCGTCTCCACCTTCGCGCGCATTTACCGCGTGACGCTCGACCGGATCGAGTCGCGCGGCTTCGACGTCTTCGACGGCTCGCTGCGGCTCTCGCCGCTGACCAAGCTGCGGATCGTGGGCGCGGGCCTGCTGCGGTGAAGGTCGCGGTCGTCGGAAGCGGGCTGGCGGGCCTGAGCGCGGCGCTCGAGCTCGTGGACGGTGGGCACGAGGTGACGCTGCACGAGGCACGGCCGACGCTCGGCGGCGCGGTGCAGACGCTCCCGCGGCGCGAGGGCGACCCGGAGCCGCCGCCCGACAACGGCCAGCACGTCGCGCTCGGCTGCTTCACCGAGTACCTGCGCTTCCTCGACCGCATCGGCCAGAGTGGGTCGGTGCGGAGGGTGCCGCTCCAGCTGCCGGTCCTCGACGAGCACGGCCGCAGCGCGTCGATCTCGCCCTCGGCGCTGACGCTGCTGCGCTACCGGCACGTCTCGCTCGGAGAGCGGCTGCGGATCCTGCGGGCGCTCGCGCGCTGGGGCGACTCGCGCGGGGCGACCTTTGCCGACGCGCTGCGGGCGCGCGGCCAGTCGCAGCGGGCGATCGACCGCTTCTGGGACGTGTTCATCCGGCCGGCGCTGAACCTGCGCAGCGAGGAGGCGAGCGCCGAAGCGGGCGACTTCACCGTCCGCACCGCGCTGCTCGGCGAGCGCAGCGATTCCGATCTGCTGCTGCCAGCGCGGCCGCTCGGCGAGATGCACGGCGACGCCGCCCGCCGCGCGCTCGAGGCCGCGGGCGCGGACGTTCTAACGAATGCGCGGGTCGAGAGCCTCGACCGCCTCGACGCGGACGCGATCGTCGTCGCCGTTCCGCCGCGCGAGAGCGGACGGCTGCTCGGCGAGCCGGAACCGGAGCTCGATGACTCGCCGATCGTCAGCGTCCACCTCTGGTTCGACCGTGTGCTGCTCGCCTCGCCGCTGGCCGCGCTGCTCGGGAGCGACGCGCACTGGGTCTTCGACCGCGGCGCGCTGACCGGCTCGCCGCCGGAACAGGGCCAGTACCTGACGGTCGTCTCCTCCGGCGCGCCCGAGCTGATGGAGCTGCGCGGCCGCGAGCTGGTCGAGCGGATCGCCGCCGAGCTGACCGGCCGGCTCGGCCCGGCCGAGCTGTTGTGGTCGCGCGTCAGCCGTGAGCCTGCTGCGACGATCGCCGTCCGACCGGGCAGCGAGGCGCAGCGCCCAGGCCCACAGACGAGCCGTCCGAACGTGACGCGCGCGGGCGCGTGGACCGCGACGGGCTGGCCGGCGACGATGGAAGGCGCGATCCGCAGCGGCCTCGCCGCCGCGCAGGCCCTGACCCCGACCCGCAAGGAAGTGGCGGCGTGAGCGTGGCCACAGAGACGCGCCTCGACGCCGCGATCGAGGCCGCCACCGCGCGCCTGCTCGAGCTCCAGCACCCGGACGGCTACTGGGTCGGCGAGCTCGAGTCGAACGTGACCATGACCGCCCAGCACCTCTTCTGGCACCACGTCCTCGGCCTCCGCACGCCCAAGCTCGACCGCAAGATCGCCAACGAGCTGCTCGCGCGCCAGCGCGACGACGGCACCTGGGCGATCTGGTTCGAAGGGCCGGGCGACCTCTCGACGACCGTCGAGGCCTACGCGGCGCTCGAGCTCGCCGGCGTCGACCCCGGCCCGCAGGCGCGCGAGTTCATCCGCTCGCGCGGCGGGATTGCGAAGACGCGGATCTTCACCAAGTGCTTCCTCGCCCTGCTCGGCCAGTGGCCGTGGCAGCGGGTGACGCCGATTCCGGTGGAGTTGGTGCTGTTCCCGCCGAGCGCACCCTTCTCGATCTACAACTTCTCCTGCTGGGCGCGCGGCACGTTCGTCCCGCTCGCCGCCTGCCGGGCGCTGCGGCCGGTGCGTCACGCGGACATCGACCTGCGCGAGATCGGGGCGCGGCCCGGCAAGACGCGAGCGCCGGTGCCGCCCGGCCCGCTTCGACGCGCCGCGCTACACGAGGCCGAGCGCTGGGTGCGGGCCCACCAGGAGGCCGACGGCTCCTGGGGCGGGATCCAGCCGCCGTGGGTCTGGTCGATCCTGATGCTGGCCGCGCTCGGCCACGGCTTCGAGGACGAGACCCTTCGCCGGGCGGTCGAGGGCTGGGAGGGCTTCACGATCGACGAGGGCGACCGCCTCCGGCCCGAGGCATGCCAGTCGCCGGTCTGGGACACCGGTCTAGCCGTGCTCGCGTTGCGCGACTCCGGCCTCGGCCCCGAGCACCCCGCGCTCGTGCGCGCGGCCGACTGGCTCCTCCACGAAGAAGTCACCGTTGCCGGCGACTGGGCCGTACGCACGCCGCAGCTCGCGCCCGGCGGCTGGGCCTTCGAGTTCGAGAACGACCTCTACCCGGACGTGGACGACACCGCCGTCGTCGCGCTGGCCCTGCGCCGCTGCCACCGCGGCCGCGACGCCGTTGACCGCGGCCTCGCCTGGACGGCCGGAATGCAGTCGCGCAGCGGCGGCTGGGGCGCCTTCGACGTCGACAACGAGGCCTACTGGCTCTACAAGCTCCCGTTCTGTGACTTCGGCAAGGTCACCGACGAGCCGAGCGCCGACGTCACCGCGCATGCGCTCGAGGCGCTCGCACCGGAGACCGGCTTCGACGACGAGGTTCGCTGCGGGCTCGACTGGCTGCTGCGCGAGCAGGAGGCGGACGGCTCCTGGTTCGGCCGTTGGGGCGTCAACCACGTTTACGGCACCGGCGCCGCGCTGCCCGCGCTGGAGGCGGTAGGAATCGAGCCCGGTCACCGTGCGTTCAGGCGTGCAGTGGCATGGCTCGACTCGGTGCAGAACGAGGACGGCGGCTTCGGCGAGGACATCCGCTCCTACGCCGACCGCACCTGGCGCGGACGCGGAACGAGCACGCCTTCCCAAACGGCATGGGCGCTATTAGCCTACGTCGCTGCAGACGAGGCCGGCAGCCAGGCCGCCCGTCGCGCCGCCGAATGGTTATGCCGCACACAACAGGCAAACGGGGACTGGGAGGAAGCCCACTTCACCGGGACGGGCTTTCCGCTTGACTTCATGATCCGCTACCACCTCTACCGGCTCCACTTCCCGTTGCTCGCTCTCGGCCGTCTACGAGAAAGGCTCAGTCGATGAAGTTTCCGCTCGCCCCGACCGTCCAGATCGCGAAGTACGTCGCGCAACAGCAGCGCAAGGGCGAGCGCTATCCGCTCGTGCTGATGCTGGAGCCCACGCTCGCCTGCAATATCGCGTGCATCGGCTGCGGGAAGATCCGCGAGTACGAGTCGAACAAGGCGCGGCTCTCGGTCGAGGAGTGCATCGACGCGGGCGAGCAGTGCCCGGCTCCGGTCGTCTCGATCTGCGGCGGCGAGCCGCTCGTCTTCAAGGGCATCGAGGACGTCGTCGCGGGCTTCCTCGAGCTGAACAAGACGATCGAGCTCTGCACCAACGCCCTGAGGCTCGAGGAGTTCCTGGACGTCTTTGAGCCGAACAAGCGACTGACCTTCGTCGTCCACCTCGACGGGATGCGCGAGATCCACGACTACATCTGCGACTACCCAGGCCTCTGGGACGTCGCCGTCGACGCGATCCGCAAGGCGCGCGAAGCCGGCTTCCGCGTCACCACCAACACGACGATCTTCAAGGAGACCGACCCGCTCGAGGTCGTCGAGATGATGGGCTATCTGACGAACGAGGTCGGGATCGACGGGATGCTCGTCGCGCCGGGCTACCAGTACTCGCAGATCGACCCGGCGCTGACGATGACCCGCGACGAGCACGAGCAGAAATTCCGCGTCATCCGCTCGGCCGCCCGCAAGGAGGGCTACCGCTGGCTGGCGAGCCCGATCTACCAGGACTTCCTCACCGGCGAGCGCAAGCTGGCCTGCGCGCCGTGGGGCTCGATCACTCGCAACCCGTACGGCTGGAAAGGCCCGTGCTACCTGCTCACGGACGGGATCTTCCCGACCTACGAGGCGCTGCTCGACGGGATCGAGTGGGAGGAATATGGCCCCGGCAACGACGCGCGCTGCGAGCACTGCGCGATCCATTCCGGCTTCGAGCCCTCCGCCGCCTTCGAGGCGACCGGCAGCGTCAGGGAGACCGTCCGCAGCGCGGCATGGACGCTGACGGGGTGACCCTCGCCTGCGCGACAGCGGCCGAGCTGCGGGTCGCCCGCAGCTCGGGCGTGCGCTCGGCCCTGGTCGGGCTCGGCGCGCGCGACGGCCTGCCCGAGGGGCCGCTGGTCTCGTTCGGGCTCGCGGGAGCTTTGCGGGACGGCCTCGCTCCGGGCACCGTGGTCGACGCGACGAGGATTGTCGACGTCGAGGGCACGGTGCTCTGGGACGACGGGCCGCTCGGCGTTCCCGGCGCGGAGGCGGTGACGATCCTGGCCGCCGATGCGATCGTCGACGACCCGGCCGAGCGCCGCCGCCTGCACGAGCGCACCGGTGCCGACGCGGCCGACCTCGAGAGCGGGTCGCTCGCGCGCAGCGGCCGGCTGCAGGGCGTGCTCCGGGCGGTCAGCGACACGCCGTCGCGGCCGCTCAACGGGATCGCCGGCGGCGTCAAGGCCGACGGCGGCTACGACTGGCCCGGCCTAGCGAAGGCCTTCGCCCGCTCGCCGCGCGGCTTCGTCCGTGCAGCCTCGGATGCGCGTCGCGCGCTCGGGCGGCTCGGCGACGCGGCCAAGGGGTGGTCGCAATAGGCCAGGTCCTGCTCGCCGCGCCGCGCTCGTTCTGTGCTGGAGTCGACCGCGCGATCGAGATCGTCGAGATCCTGCTCGAACAGCATGGAGCGCCGGTTTACGTCCGCCACCAGATCGTCCACAACGACCATGTCGTGAGGCGGCTCGAGGGGCTCGGCGCGGTTTTCGTCGACCATGAGAACGAGATCCCGGCCGGCGCGATCTGCGTCCTGTCCGCCCACGGCGTCGCGCCGTCGGTGCGGGCGAACTGCGAGGCTCGCGGCCTGCGCGTGGTCGACGCGGTTTGCCCGCTGGTCTCGAAGGTACACGCCGAGGCGCGGCGCTACGCCGACAGCGGCCACCTGGTCGCGCTCGTCGGCCACGCCGACCACGTCGAGGTGATCGGCACGCGCGGTGAGCGGCCCGAGGCGACGGTCGTGGTCGAGTCGCCGGCGGACGCCGCGAAGCTCGACGCCGGCGGCAAGCCGATCGCCGTGATCACGCAGACGACGCTCTCGCTCGACGACGTGGCCGAGACGGTCGACGCGCTGGGCGAGCGCTTCGGCGATCTCAAGCGGCCGGCCGCGGACGACATCTGCTACGCGACCCAGAACCGGCAGGACGCGGTCAAAGAGCTCGCCAAGCAGGGCGCCACGATCATCCTCGTGATCGGCTCCGAGACGAGCTCGAACGCCCGGCGCCTGGTCGAGGTGGCCGAGCGCAACGGCGCCACCGCGCTCCTGATCGACGGCGAGAGCGGGATCGACCCGGAGCTGCTCGCCGGCCATGAGACGGTCGGCGTGACGGCAGGCGCGTCGACGCCCGAGGAGCTCGTCGCGCTCGTCCTCCGCGGGCTCGCCTCGTTCGGCTACGACGAGCTCGGCGAGGTCGAGGTCGCCAGGGAGAACGTCAGCTTCCGCCTTCCGCGGGAGGTCACATCCCCGGCATGACCACGCTACGCGTTCGGTTTGGAGAGGCCAATCGACTGAGCGGCGAACGTTCCGCGTGCACTCGATACAGGGCTCGTAAGTGACCAGCGTCGAAGTCCCGTATTCGATCGCGTCGGCGCTGCCGTCGCTGACGGTGCTCGACATCACGAACGAGATCCGCCGCGAGCTGAACAGGTCAGGCCAAGAGAGCGGGATTGCGTACGTCTCACCCCTCGACGAGGTGGCGCTCGTGCGCGTGCAGGAGCGGGAGTCCGGCTTCTTCGCCGACCTCGAGGAGCTGCTCGCCCGGCTCGTGCCCCAGGAGGAGCGCGAGCGGGAACGGCTGCTCTGCATGCTGCTCGGCCCACGCGGCGAGCAGATCCCGTACGCCGGCGGTGACCTCTGTCTCGGCCAGTGGCAGCGGATTCTGTTGCTCGGCTTCGACCGCCCCTCGCAGCCGCGCTGGAACCTGACCCTGCTCGGCTAGGAATTCGGTCGCCGACCTCGGCGTTTAACCGAGTCGCAGGGAGCAAGAACACCCGGTAACCGAAGGGACCCGTTTGAAATGGTCTTCCCGAGTGGGGCACACTTGACCTGATGAAGCGCGCTCGGCGGCACCAGCGCTTTTCGGCCGGACTGGCCTTCGGGCTGCTCGCGCTGATTGCGGAACTGGCGGGCCGCAGCCTCACGCACCGCCTCGACGTCGGCCGCCACGTCGGCTCCCGCTACTCGGGCGCCGAGTACTACCCGTTCCTGCTCGCCGCGGTGAAGCTCGGCGTGGCGCTCCTGCTGGCGCGACTCGTCTGGCGTTTCGTCCGGGCGCACACCGCCGCGCGGGCCGGACGGCGCGTGCTGGCGACGGTCGGCAAGCGCGCGGCGCCGCTGCCGCGCCTGCGGCTCGACCTGTCACCGCGGCTCTGGGCGCTCGCCTTCCTGACGACCTCGACCTTCTACCTCCTGCAGACCGACGGCGAGCAGGCCGCCTCCGGGCGCTGGCCGCTGTTCGCACCCTGGCTCCACAGCTCGGCGCTGCCCGTCTTCGCGGTGCTCGCCGTGCTCGTCGCGCTCGCCTGGAGCGCGGTCGCCTCCTGGCTGCGCGAGTACGAGCGCTACGCCGAGGACACGTGCGCCCGCGCAGGCAGGGTCGGCCGCCGCGCCGAGCCGCCGCGCGTCGCGCACGCCCGCACGACGGCCGCCGCGCCTCGAGAACTGTTCGGCCTCGCCTTCGAGAGCCGTCCGCCGCCCCTCCCCGCGTAGCCCGCGGACAACGCCCAGAGCCCGCGGGACCCTGTCGTCCCGACCTGGGGAGGTGGAATGAGCACACAACTCATCTCGGAGCGAGCACACGCCCGTTCCCGCTCGGCCAGAGCCCGGCTAGTCGCCGTGCTCGGGCCGGCGACGATGCTCGGCGGAGTCGTCTGGGGCTTTCTGCAGCCCTACCGGCTGACGGTGCTGCACCCGCACGGACAGGGCTTCTGGTGGCTGCTCGTCGAGCCGCCGCTGCTGGCCGTCGGCGTGGGAATCGTGTTCGCGTTGCTGATCGCGCCCGGCCTGATCGAGGACCTCGAGGACGATGCAGCCCCCCGCTGAGCACGTCCACTGGCTGTTCGCGACCGGCTTCCTGCTGCTCGCGCTCTGCCTGCTCGCGCGGGCGGTCGTCGGCGACGAGGTCTGGAGCCGCCGGGCCTGGCGCGCGTACCTCTGGCCAAGCCTGCTCTTCGGCCTCGGCGTGCTGATGTGGCCGGTGATGGTCCTGTTCACCAACTCGACGATCCACATGGTCGCCCACGGCGCCTGGGCGCAGACGATGATGCTGGCCGGGGCAGCCGAGCTCGGCCTCGTGCGCGGGAAGCTGCACGCCCGGGCCTGGCGGCTGTGCCTGCCACTGGCGCTCGCCGTCTCCGGTGTCGCTCTGCTCATCCACGAGCAGAACGGCTGGTACTTCGCGCGCGCCGCCTTCCTGCATCACGCGCTCGGCTGGACGGCACTGATCGGGGCGCTCTTCCCGCTGCTGATCGCCTTCCGGCCGCGGGCGCGCGTCTGGGGCGCGGGCCTCGCGTTGACGCTCGTCGTCGTCTCGGTGCTCCTCTACTCCGACCGCGACGTGGCGCCCGTCTTCGGGCATCTCTCGCCGCTCGCCGGGGAGCCGCATCGATGAGGAAGCTGCTCGCCGTGGCCCTGCTCGCACTGGCGCTGCCCGCGGCGGCCTCGGCGCACGCGACGCTGGTCAAGACCGAGCCCGCCTACGGGAAGCGCGTCGAGCGCTCGCCTTCGCTCGTCCGGCTGTACTTCGACGAGAGCGTCGACGTGCTGTCGAACGCGATCCGGGTCTACAACGCAAAAGGCCGGCTGCTCTCGGGTCAGACGCTCGCGAGCTCGGACAAGCGGATCATCGACGCGCCGGTCTCGCGGCTGCCGCGCGGCGGCTACACGGTGCGCTGGCGCGCGGTCTCCGCGGACGGGCACGTCGTCTCTGGCGTCTACACCTTCGGCGTCCGGATGCGCGCGCCGCCTGCGACGGAGGCCTTCGGCGCGGGCGGGCCGACGACGAGCGAGCACCTCGTCCGCTGGCTCTACTTCCTGGCGCTCGCGCTGCTCGCAGGCGGGCTCGGCTTCCGGCTGTTGATCGTGCGCGGGCCGCTCGGCCAGGCGGCGCAGCGGCGCTTCTACCAGCTGCTGGGCGTCGGCGTGGTCGGCGTGCTCGAGGTCGGGATCGTCGCCTTCCTGCTGCGCGCCGAGGATGCGCTCCAGCTCCCCTTCGTGAACTTCCTCTACGGCGATCTCTCGCCGCTCGCCAAGACGCGCTTCGGGTACGCGTTCGTGGCGATGACGCTCGGCTACGCGCTCGTCGCGGCGCTCGTCTTCCTCGCCTGGCTGAGCGACCGCGAGTGGCTGCTCTGGCCCGCCTTCCTGCTCGCGCTCGGGTTCGCGTCGGGCCTGTCGCTCTCTGGCCACTCCGCCGCGGATGCCGGCTCGTCGTCGCTCTCCGAGCTCGCGGACTGGCTGCACCTCTCGGCAGCGGCGCTCTGGGTCGGCGGGCTCATGCAGCTCGCGTTCGTGATCTGGCCGCTCGAGCCGGGGCTGCGGCGGCGGGCGTTCCTGCGCTTCTCGCGCCTGGCGACCGTCTTGATCGTCGTGCTGCTCGGGGCCGGCACGTACCTCAGCGTCCTGCGGCTGCCGCACCTAGCCGATCTTTGGAACGAGCGCTATGGGCAGGTGCTGCTGGTGAAGCTCGGGCTCGTCTCGCTCGCGCTGGCGTGGGGCGCGGCGCACCACTTTCTCGTGCGCCCGAAGCTGGAGCGCGGCGCGCCGCTCTTCGCCGGCCTGCCGCGCAGCCTGATGGGCGAGAGCGCGGTCGGGATGGCGATCCTGCTCGCGGCTGCAGTTCTCGTGGATTCCAAGCCACCGCCGCAACCTGCGAAGCCGCTAAATGCGGCGGCTGAGCAGCGCTAGGACGTTCCGGACGAACAACCGCGTCCCGGCGAACTGGCCGTGCTTGCGCACCGAGTGCGGCCCCTGGTACCAGGCGGCGAGCGCGACGGTCCGGTTGCCGTGGAACTCGTGCAGCAACTGGCGCAAGTAGGCGACGCCGATCCGGATGTTCCCCGAGGTCGACCTCGGCACCTTGTGTCCAATCAGCACCGACTGGACGTACGAGCGCGTGCTCGGCAGCACCTGCAGCACGCCGCGGGCCCCGGCCGAGGAGACGAGGCCCTCCTGGAAACCCGACTCCATCCACGCGAGCGCCCGGACGAGCGCCGGGTCGAGCCGGTACGCGATCGCCCAGTTGGTCAGCATCGTGCGCACGCTCGACGACGGAGCGGGAGCAGGGCGGACCGGCCGCACGCCCGGGCTGCCGTGGCCGAGCGCGGAGAGCGTGACCGGCCCGGCGATGCCGTCGGCCGCCAGGCGCTTGCCGCGCTGGTAGCGCCGCAGCGCGCGCTCGGTGGCGCGGTCGAAGAAGCCGTACACGGGCACCAGCTCACCACGGCGCGCGAGTAGGAACTGCAGCACCGAGACGTCCCAGCCGAAGAGCCCGCGCCGGAGCGTCCGCCGGCCGAGGACCGGCGTCCCGAGCGGCCCGAGCGCTCGCCGGGTCGCAGGCCCGGCCCGTCCGTCCACCGGCAGGCCGGCGCGCCGCTGGAACGCCTTCGTCGCGCCCACCGTCCGCGGCCCGGCGATCGCGTCGACCGGGCCGTTGTAGAGCCCATATGCGCGCAGGGCGACCTGGAGACCCGCGATCTGCGGGTTCCCTGCGTTCGCGGTCGCTGCCAGCGTGAGCCCCGCCAACAACGCCGCGCCGAATGCGGCGAATCTGCCGGCCACGAGCGGACCTGGTTCGTGCCGCGCACGTAGAGTCCTGCCGCGATGCGCTGGGCGATCACCGGCGGGGCCGGCTTCCTCGGGCTTCATCTCGCGCGCCGGCTCCTGGCCGAAGGGCACGAGGTGCGCACGCTCGACCTCGCGCCGCTCGACGACTCCGCGCTCGAGTGCTCAGTGGAAGAGCTGCACGGCGACGTGCGCGACCCGGTCACGGACTCGCGCCTGGCCGACGGTGCAGACGTGCTCGTCCACGCGGCCGCCGCGTTGCCGATCCAGGCCTCGCGCGAGTCGATCCGCTCGGTGAACGTCGACGGCACCGCCGTCGTGCTGGCGGCCGCGCTCGAGGCAGGCGTGCGCCGCGCGGTGCTGATCTCCTCGACCGCGGTCTACGGGGTGCCGAAGCACCACCCGATCGACGAGACGTCACCGCTCGTCGGGGTGGGCCACTACGGGGAGTCGAAGATCGACGCCGAGGAGGTCGCTCGCGACGCGGGTCGTCGCGGGCTCGAGGTCGTGATCATGCGCCCGAAGACGTTCATCGGCCCGGAACGGCTCGGCGTCTTCGAGATCCTGTTCGACTGGATTCGCGAGGGCCGGCGGATTCCCATCCTCGGCGACGGCTCCAACCGCTACCAGCTGCTCGCTGTCGAGGATCTGGTCGAGGCGACCGTGTCCGCGGCGAGCGCGCCGGTCGCCGGCGAGACCTTCAACATCGGCGCGACCGAGTTCGGCACCGTCCGCTCCGACCTCGAGGGCCTGATCGCGCACGCCGGCTCGCGCAGTCGCCTACGCCCCGTGCCGGTCCGTCCGGCCGAGCTCGCCCTACGGGCGCTCGAACTGGCGCGGCTCTCGCCGCTCGCTGAATGGCACTACCGCACCGCGCACCGAGATTCCTATGTCGAGACGGCCAAAGCGCAGCGCAAGCTCGGCTTCGCGCCGCGGCTCTCGAACGAACAGGCGCTCTGCGAGACCTACGACTGGTACCTGGCCAATCGCGACCGCCCGCGGGCGGCCGGGGTTACCCACCGCGTGCCGTGGGACCAGCGCGCCCTGGGGCTGCTGAAACGCCTGAGCTAGTAGCCGGCTCAAGGCCCGACATCCCCGTAGACGGTGCCGTTCACGTCGGCCCAGGAGACGTCGGCCCAGGAGACGTCCGACCAGGAAACGTCGCTCCACGACACGTCGGACCAGGAGACGTCCGACCACGAGACGAGCGACCACGCCGCGTCGGACCACGAGACGTCGAGCCACGAGACCGCGTCCCAGCTGAGCGAGCCCTCGGCCGCGTCGAGCCAGGAGACGTCGTCGAAGACGAGCCCGTCGCCCTCCGGGTCTTCCACGAGGAAGGCATCGAGGGCCCGGTTCGGGTTGGGGGGCGACGACACGGACGCAGCGCCGGGCGCGTACGCCTCGCCGACACCGGCCGCGCGGTTGGTCACCTTGCGCAGCGTTCGTGCCTTGAGCATGAGGGCACCCTTCACCTGGTCGGGCGAGAGCGCCGGGTTCAGGGTCAGGAGCGCGGCCGCGATGCCCGAGACGATCGGCGTCGAGAGCGACGTGCCGGAAAGCGTCATGTACGTGCCGCCCGACGTTCGGATCACCTGCTTCGGCTTCTCCGCCGCCAGCGTCGAGCCGGCCGGCACCGGGCCGGTGATCGCCCGGCCTGGAGCGCTCAGCTCGGGCTTGGCGAACCCGTCCAGCGTGTAGCCCCAGGCCGACCACGGCGCTGCATCCGCCCGGTCGGGGTTGGTCGAGTTGTGCAGGTCGAGCGCCCCGACGGTGATCACGAACGGGTCGTTCGCGGGCGCGTAGGCCATCGGCGTCGACTGGCCGCCCTGGCCCTGGTTGCCGGCGGCAGCCACGACGACGACGCCTGCGAACCAGAGCTTCTCGACCGCCTTGTCGAGTGGATCCCATCGGAAGCTGGTCGGGGACGCGGAGTGGAGCGAGAAGTTCGCGACCCGGATGTTGTACTCGCGGTGGTTCCTAAGGATCCACTGGGCGGCCGCGATCACGTCGCTCGTGCGCGCCATGCCCTGGTCGTCCATCACGTCGAGGGAGACGATCCCGGCGGTCGGGTCGGCACCCGCGTGACCCGGCGCCGAGCCGGCGGCGAGACCCGCGACTAGGGTGCCGTGCCCATTGCCGTCGCCGGGCGAGTTGTTCTCGAGCGAAGTCATGTCGAGCTGGGCTAGCACTCGGTCGCCGAAGTCGGTCCGGCTCGAGTCGATGCCCGAGTCGACCAAGGCGATCGAGGGATTCGAGGTTGGACCTTTCGGGCGGGAGCTCTGCAGGTCCGCCAGTCGCGGCCAGAGCAGGTCGGCGCCGACCGCGGCGGGCCAGTCCTGACCGGAGCTGAAGGCCGCAGGGGTGTGTGGGTTCCCTTTCGGGCGATCGGGCCTCGCATCTAGCACGACCGGCTGGTCGGGCGTGATCACGAGGCCGGGAGTCTCCGCGAGCTGCGGCAGGTCACCGGCGACGATCTCGCCGGCGGCCGCGTCGACGATTCCCAGCTTCGCGCTGGTGGTTCCGTACTTGCTGAGCGTGCTCTGAGCGCGGCCGGAGCCGTCGAGGCTCTGGACGATCACGGGCACGGACGCGTTCGGTGTCTGCGTGGCCGCGCGCTGGAGCGAGGGAGCCAGGTAGCTGTCACGCCACGCACGACCGTGGTCGGGGCTGCCTGCGGAGGCAGCCAGCGGCGCCGCAAGCGCGAGCGCGAAGACCACCAGCAGGCCGCGCTTCACAGCCTGGTTGCGTCCTTCGCTCGACCCTCGACCGCCTCGTCTCGTGCCCCAGAGGCCGCTCCCGCGGTCCTCGCTCCTCACACCATCGCCGTTCCGCAAGTTTCCACTCCCCTTGTTCACGCTTCGCACCGCCGCAAGTTCGTCTCGCCGACCGTATTCGCGCCTGGGATGGCCGGAATCACCCCTAAAGGTGATTCGTCGGGCAGGTTCCCTCGTTCGGGGGACCAGGACTCGCGGCGGCGCGTCCCTATACTCGCCCGCGGTGGCCGAGTTGCACGAGTTCCGCGAGCGCTTCCCGATCCTCGCGGAGACGACCTACCTGATCAACCACTCGCTGGGCGCGATGCCCGCGGCCGTGGAGGAGCGCGTGCTCGAGTACGCGCGCGCCTGGAACACGCGGGGCGTGCGCGCCTGGGAGGAGGGCTGGTGGGAGATGTCGCTGACCGTCGGCGACCAGATCGCTCGCCTGATCGGGGCCCCTAGCGGGTCTGTTTCGATGCACCAGAACGTGACGATCGCCGAGGCGGTCGTGATCTCGTGCTTCGACTTCGAAGGGCCGCGCCGGCGGATCGTCTACGAGGAGGGCAACTTCCCGTCGGTGCGCTACCTCTACCAGGCCCAGCGCGGCGCGGACATCCTCGTCGCGGCCGACGACGAAGGCGTGGTCGAGGCGATCGACGAGCGGACGCTGCTCGTGCCGATCACGCACGTGCTCTTCAAGACCGGCGAGATCCAGGATGTCGAGTCGATCGTCGAGAAGGCGCACGAGGAGGGCGCGCACGTCGTGCTCGACGCCTACCAGTCGGTCGGCACGGTCCCGCTCGACGTGACGGCGCTCGGGGTCGACTTCGCGGTCGGCGGCTCGGTCAAGTGGCTCTGCGGCGGCCCGGGCGCGGGCTGGCTGTACGTGCGCCCCGACCTCGCGGCGACGCTAGAGCCCGCGCTCACCGGCTGGCAGGCGCATGCACGGCCGTTCGCCTTCGAGCCCGAGCAGGACTACGCCGACGGCGCCGCGCGCTTCCTGACCGGCACGCCGAACGTGCCCGCGCTCTACGCGGCTACGGCCGGCTACGACATCGTCGAGGAGGTCGGCATCGAGCGGATCCGTCGGCGCTCGCAGGAGCAGACGGCGCTGCTGGTCGAGCTACTCGACGAGGCCGGCTTCCCGGTCGGTAGCCCGCGCGACCCGACCAGGCGCGGCGGCACCGTCGTCGTCAAGCCGCCGGACTTCGAGCGCGTCGGCCGCGGGCTGGGCGAGCGCGGCGTGATCTGTGACTCGCGTCCTGACGTCGGCCTGCGCCTCGGCCCGCACTTCTACAACACCGACGACGAGCTCCGATTCGCGGTCGAGCAGATCGTCGAGCTCAGCGGGCGAGCAGCTCCGACAGGCGCAGCGCGTAGCTAGGCGCGGTCGGCTCGTCCTCGTGCTTGAAGTAGCAATGGACACGAATGCCGTCGTCGAGCAGCGGGCGTAGCCGGTCGGCCCAGCTGCGCAGGTCGTTGTCCGAGTAGGGCGGCTCGCGCAGGCGCAGGTAACGGAACGGTGCCTCGGCCTCGAGCGAGCCCACGCGGACGGCGTTCCGGGGGAGGTCGCCTTCGATCCCGTCCCACGACTCGTGTCGGAAGTCCAGGGCCAGGGAGACCGACGGGTCGAAGGAGCCGAGGAGCGAACGTCAGCAGGCCTTCGTCGCGGGCCGCGGCCACCACCGCCGCGGATCGGCCCGAGCCGCTCGCCGAGCATGCCCACGCGCTCCGAGAACGTCCCGAAGTCGGAGCGCGAGTGCGCATTCAACTTCGGCGCGAACAGGAAGCCGGGCGGCGTGTGCTCGGCCCACCGTTCGAAGAGCTCCTCGCGAGGCAAGCGGTACCCGGTCGTGTTCAGCTCGACGGTCGCGAAGCGCTCGGCGTAGTAGCCGAGGAAGTCCTCGGGCTTCGTGCCAGCCGGGTAGAAACCGGGCCTCCAGGACGGGTAGGACCAGCCGGAAGTGCCGACATACAGCCCCGCTAGACTCGCCGGCGTGGCGGTCACGGCACAAGTGATACCCGACAACACCATCCCGGTCCTCGACCACGGCTTCGTACGGCTCGACGATGCGATGGCCGACGACCTCTCGGTCGCCAACGGCGCGCGGGTCAGCTTCGCCCGCCGCAAGGACGAGCTGGACGAGTCCGACGAGGGCCTGATCCGCTTCCTGATGCGCGAGCGGCACGGGACGCCCTTCGAGCACAACGCCTTCCGCTTCCATATCCGCTGCCCGATCTTCGTCGCGCGCGAGTGGTTCCGGCACCGCGTCGGCTCGTTCAACGAGTTCAGCCTCCGCTACGCGAAGGCGACCGACGACTTCTACGTGCCCGAGCCCGAGGACGTGCGCAGCCAGGTCGGCAAGCCGGGCGCGTACTCGTTCGAGCCGGTCTCGGACGAGGTCGCCGAGACGACGCGCGAGAAGCTGCTGGCCGTCTACGAGACCGCTTACCTCGCCTACGAGCAGCTGGTCGAGCTCGGCGTCGCGCGCGAGCTGGCACGCAGCGTGCTGCCGGTCGGCGCCTACACCGAGTTCTACTGGACGGTGAACGCGCGCTCGCTGATGAACTTCCTCTCGCTGCGCAACTCAGAGGCCGCGCAGCGCGAGATCCGCCGCTACGCCGAGGCCTGCGAGCGGTTCCTGGAAGAGCAGATGCCGGTCACCTACGCGGCCTTCGTCGCGAACGACCGCACAGCGCCCTAAGTCGAGAGCACGACCGGGTGCTTGCCGCTGCCCGGCCCCTCGCGCGTCACGATCCAGCCGTTGAACGTGTTCAGGGGGTAGGGAGCGTTCAGCCGGATGTCGTCCTTCGAGCCCGAGACGCGGAACGTCCCGCACGAGGCCGCGCGCTGGTCGGCGCCGCGGCTGAGAAACATCTCGTAGTACTGGCCCTTCGGTAGCTCGGGCAGGTTCTCGACTTCGACCTTCAGCGGCCAGTTGCCGGCCGAGTCGACCTTGCCCACGTGGATCACGCCCTTGGCCTGCGAGCCCGCGGCCGTGCTGTGCATCGACACCGCGAAGTCCTCGTTGAAAGGCGCGTGGTGGGTGCCGTAGATGAACCCGCCCAGGAAGGCCGTCAGCGTGAGCGCCGCAGCGATCCCGAGCAGCATGCCCGTGCGCCGGCGCGGCAGGCCGGTGACGTTGTCGCGGCGCCCGCCCTCGGGGTCGGGCTCCTGCAGCAGGTGTGGCGGCAGCTCGGGCGGCGGGCCGGCCTCGATCAGCAGGTCGTGGACCCGCTGCAGCCGCGCGGCCTCCTCCGGGCTGAGGTCGTCCCCGCCGGCGAGCTCGTCGAAGTTCGGTCGGTCGGTCATCCGAGTTCCTCTTCTAGCAACACGGCGAGCCGTGCCAGCGCCGCGCGGGTGCGGGTCTTGACGGTGCCGAGCGGAATGTTCAGGAACTCGGCGATCTCCGACTGCGAGAGGCCGCTCCAGTAGGCCAGCTCGATCACGCTGCGCTCGTTCGCGTTCAGCTCCTCGAGCGCCCGGTGGACGCGCCAGGCAGTCCAGCCCGACTCCGCGCGCTCAGCCGGCCCGGCGTCCGGGGAGGGCGAGTCCGGCACTTCGGCCGGCGGCTCGGAGCGCGCGCGGCCGCGGTCGGTGATCGCGTTGCGCGCGACCGCATAGAGCCATGGCGCGCCGGGGCCGCGCTCGGGCCGGTAGCTGCGGGCGGCGCGCCAAATCGAGGCGAAGGTCTCCTGCACCGCGTCCTCGGCGCGGCCACGGTCGCCCAGCCGGCGCAGCGCGAGCCCGAACACGGGCCGCGAATAGCGCCGGTAGAGGACGTCGAACGCCCCCCGGTCGCCGTCGGCGGTCCGGCTGATCAGCTCGCCGTCGCTGAGGTCGTTGGCGGCCACCGCGGGGATGGTTGCGGGTTCCGACCTGCGCGGCAAGCGCATGCTGTCGAGCGCGAGCTCCATCGCATTGCTTTCTACGCTTCCGGAGCCGCGCCGGATTTGAGCGACCGGCCGCCGTCGACCACCAGCGTCGTCCCCGTCACGAAGCTCGCGCCGGCCAGGTAGACGACCGCCTCGGCGATGTCGTCGGGCGAGCCGACGCGCCCGAGCAACGTTTCGGCCGCGCGGCGCTCCTCCTGGCCGGGCTCCACCGCGACGGGACCGGGCGCAACACCGCAGACCCGCACCTCGGGCGCGAGCGCGCGCGCGAGAACCCGAGTGAGCATCGCCTGCGCCGCCTTCGCGGCCGAATGCGCGGCGAACGCCGGCCACGGCTGGTACCCGGCCACGTCCTCGATCATCACCACACAGCCGCCCGACTCGCGCAGCGCGGGGGCGGCGGCCTGGGTGACGAAGAAGCTCCCCTTCGCGGTTGCGCCGAAGGCCGCGTCCCAGTCCGCCTCGTCGAGCTGTTCGAACGCCTTGGGCGCGAAGCCCTCGCCGGCGGCGTTCACGAGCAGGTCGAGGCCGCCCAGCTCCTTGAGGCGCGGTCGACGAGCGCCTGTGCGTCGCCGGGCCGCGAGACGTCGCCGTCGGCTCGGCTGGCGGCGAAGACCGTCCAGCTCGTCGCCCTGGAGCCGGCGCACGATCGCCTCGCCGACGCGGCCCACGCCGCCGGTGACCAGCGCCCGCATGCTGCGAGTCATAGCACGCCGCAAGGTTCGCCGATCCATGGCGTCTGCTGGTCGGAACGATGAAGAAGCTCCTCGTCACCGCGATCGTCGGCGCCGCTCTCGCGGGCGCTGCCGGCGCCGCGCCGCCGGTCACCTTGACCCTCGCCGCGAGCGCGCCGAGCCCGACCTATGGCATGCCGGTCACGCTCAGCGGCGTGCTCTCGACACAGAAGGCCAACCAGGCGATCTCGGTCCAGGCGACGGAATGCGGGAGCACGAAGCCCGCCAAGGTGGCGACGCTGAAGACGGTTGCCAATGGCGCGTTCACCGGACCGGTCACACCGACGATCGGCACGAGCTACCAGGCGACCTACAAGGCCGCCAAGAGCCCGGCGGTCGCGCTCACGGTTCGCCCGCTGCTCGAGCTGACGAAGGTGGCCTCCGGCTCGTACTCCGCGAAGGCGACGGCGGGGAAGGCGTTGACGGGCAAGTTCGTCCTCTTCCAGCGTTACAGGAAGCTCACCAAGCGCTGGGTGCAGGTCAAGCGGCTCGCGCTCGGCGCCGCGGTGCCGGGCACGACGAAGCCGGCCATGGTCAGCTCAGTCTCGTTCAAGGCCAAGCTCCCCCGCGGCACGAGGGTGCGCCTGGCGGTCAGCGCCTTGCAGGCTGGACCCTGCTACGTCGCCGCGACGAGCAAGACGCTGCGCGCCTAGTCCTTCTTCCGCTCCTGCTCCGCGAGCGCTTCCTGGTAGCGCTCCTCGACTGCTTCCCAGTTGACCACGTTCCACCAGGCCTCGAGGTAGTCGGGCCGGCGGTTGCGGTAGGTGAGGTAGTAGGCGTGCTCCCAGACGTCGTTGCCGAGGATCGGGAAGTCGTCGTTCAGGATCGGCGAGTCCTGGTTCGGGGTCGAGTAGAGCGAGAGCCCGGTGCCGTCGTGGACGAGCCACGTCCAGCCGGAACCGAAGCGCTTGACCCCGTTTCCGTTGAACTCCTGCTTGAACTCGTCCAGGCCGCCCCAGAGGTCGGTGATCGCCGCGCCGAGCGGGCCTGAGGGAGCGCCGCCGCCGTCCGGGCCCATGGTCTCCCAGAAGACCGAATGGTTCGCATGCCCGCCCACGTTGTTGCGCACGGTCGCCCGGATGTCTTCGGGCAGCGTGTCGAGCACCGCCAGCACCTGCTCGACCGAGCTGTCCGCGTGATCGGTGCCCGCGAGCGCCTTGTTCGCGTTGTCGACGTACGCCTGGTGGTGCTTGTCGTGATGGAGGCGCATCGTCTCCTCGTCGATGGTCGGCTCCAGCGCTCCGTAGTCGTAGGGAAGTTTGGGAACCTCGAAGGCCATGCCGCGCTCCTTTCCTAGCTTCCCCGCGAGGCTAACGGGTTGCGGGTGGTTATGCTCAGCCGTCCGTGGCCACGCTCGCGTTCAATCGAGAGGAGATCTCGCCGAGGCAGCTCAAGCCCGCGCTGCTCGAGCTGGACGGCATCTCGCGCGAGGCGGTCGAGGCGCACTTCAAGCTCTACGAGGGCTACGTCAACAAGCGAAACGAGATCCTGGCCAAGCTCGCCGACGTGGACGTTGCCGCCGCCAACCAGGTCTACTCGGAGGTGCGCGCGCTGAAGGTCGACCTCAGCTTCGCGCTCGGTGGGATCAAGAACCATGAGATCTACTTCGAGCATCTCGGCGGCAACGGCGGCGAGCCCGACGGCCTCGTCCGAGAGCTGATCGCGCGCGACTTCGGCTCCGTGGCTGACTGGCGCGCCGACCTCAAGGCGACCGGGATGGCCGGCCGCGGCTGGGCCTGGACGGCCTACGACTGGGACGAGGGCGGCCTCTTCAACTACATCGGCGACGCGCAGAACACGTTCCCGATCTGGAACGCGACGCCGCTCGTCGCGCTCGACGTCTACGAGCACGCGTACTTCATCGACTACCAGACCGACCGCGCGTCCTACATCGAGGCGTTCTTCGCGAACCTCGACTGGGACGTCGTAAACGACTGGGCCCAGCAGTACCAGATCACGCCCTGAGCACGCTTCTCTTTGCACTCCTCGGGTACCTGGCCGGGAGTATTCCGACCGGCTACTGGCTCGTGCGGCTGCTGAAGCACGAGGACATTCGCGAGGTCGGCAGCGGGAACATCGGGGCGACCAACGTCTGGCGCACCTACGGCGCCCGTTACGGCGTGCCGGTGATGCTGGCCGACACGCTGAAGGGGTTCGTGCCGGCGCTGCTCGCGACGCACTACGCCGGCCCGCTCGCGGGCGTGCTCGCGGGCGGCGCGGCGATGCTCGGGCACTGGCGGCCGCTGTTCCTGGGCTTCGCTCGCGGCGGGAAGGCGGTGGCGACCTGCGGCGGTGCGTTCCTTGCCGTCGCGCCGGTCGTAGGCGGCATCGGGGCGCTCGTCTGGATCGTGACCTTCGCGCTCTTCCGCTACGCCTCGGTCGCGTCGATCGTGGCGGCGCTCTCGCTGCCGGTGGCAGCCGTCCTGCTGCACGAGCCCTGGCCGGTGATCACCTTCGCGGCGCTTGCGGCGCTCGCGGTGCTGGTCCTGCACCGCCCGAACATCAGCCGTCTGCGGGCGGGCACGGAGACGCGCTTCCGTTTTCGGAAGCCGGCTACGCCTTAAGGCATCGCTTGCGATGCCGACACTCAGGCTGCGTGGGCTTCGCACGCGCAGCCGCCTGGAATGACCGGTCGAGCCCCTCTCCGAAGCGGCTAGGCCGTAAGCCACTCGCGCAACTCGGTGTGGTGCCCGGCGGCGTTGCTGCCATGGAGCTCGGCGCGCAGCTCACCGGCAGTGCCGTAGCGCTCGGCGACCACGTCGTGCGTGTGGATCGTCTCCAGGTTCACCTGCCGCGAAAGCAGGAAGTCGTCCGCGCCGAGCTGCGGGTAGGCCTCGAGCGTGTCGCGGAGGGCGATCCGCACCGAGTCCTCGACGAAGCGCGGCTGCAGGTGCGCGTGCTCGACCACGAACAGCTCGTCGGGCCGCTTCAGCAGCTCGTAGACCGGCGAGCTCATCGAGCCCTCGACGATCCGCACGAGCTCCTCGGCGTTGACCTGCGTCTCGGTGCCGACGAAGAGCGTCCCCCGGCCGCGCTGGTTGTGGGTCGCCAGCGGCACGAGCTCGAGGATCCGCTCCACGTCGAGCTCGTCGAAGCCGGCCTCGCCGAGCCGCTCGGCCGCGCGCTCGCGCACGAGCCCCTGTGCGCACGGGCAGGCGTTGATCCCATTCGCCTCGACGCCGACGAGCCGGCGCGTCCGCTCCTCCGAGGCCGCCGCCAGCCCGATCAGCGAGACGAGCTCCTGGGTCGGCAGTCCGGTCACCGGCGTCTCCCGCTCGAGCGGGTAGCGCGCGACGATCCGCACCTCGGCGCGGAGCGCGCTCTGGCGCTCGACGATGTTCGTAGCGATGTGCTCGGCCAGGCTCTCGACGAGCAGCGCCTCGCCGATCACGACCTGCTCGATCGCCTCCTCGAACAGCTCCGGGAAGCGCGACATGTGGACGCCCTTCTGGGCCGGGTCGAGGTCGACGGTGCAGTCGATCTCGGCAGCGATCAGCTTCTCGCTGCCGCCGTGGCTGATTCGGATCGCCTGCTGGACCCCTCGCACGCCAGCGCGCGAGAGCCCGAGGGACACCTCGGACGGCCCTGCTTGCAGGTCGGGTGTGAGAAGCTGCCGAGGCTCGTCCACTGCCGCAACGCTACCAACGCCCTCTTGCCCGAAGACCCACAGTTCGCCAGGCTCGTCATGCTCGCGTGCCACGACCTGCGCACGCCGCTGGCAACCGTCCACGGCTTCGCGCACACGCTCGCGCGCAGCGAGGATCTGGACGAGACGAGTGCCCGCTATGTCGAGATGATCAACGCCGCCGCCACGCAGCTCGCGGAGCTGATCGACGACCTCTCCGTGGCCGCGCGGCTCGTGGGCGATCGTTACGACCCGCCGCTGCGGTCCGTCGACACGCTGGAGCTGGCGCAGTCGGCCGCCGAGCAGCTCGGCGACGAGCGAGTGCTCGTCTCGGGCGACGGGGCTCTGGTCGAGCTCGACGCCGAGGCCGCCGAGCGGGCGGTCGGCGCGCTGGCGCGGTGCGCGCTCAGGCACGGCGGCTTCGAGGAGGTCGAGCTTGCCGTGCGCGGCCCGGAGCTGGCGCTCTCACCGGTGACGCCTGCCTCGGCGCCGGTGCTGCTCGGCGAGGACCTGCGCGACCTCGGTGCGGCGGTCGCGGTGCGGGTCGTCCAGGCGCGCGGCGGTAGCGTCGCGGTCGAGGGCGAGACGCTCACTATCCGTCTCACATGAGCGATCTCCTCGTCAACGTCGACGACTACGCGGAGGCCGCGCGCGAGCGCCTCGAGCCCGGGGCGTATGGCTACGTGACCGGCGGCGCGGGTGACGAGCACACCCTGCGCGGGAACGCGGCGGCTTTCGAGCGCTGGGAGCTTCGGCCCCGGGTGCTCGTGGACGTCGGCAGCGTGACCACGGCGGCGACCGTCCTCGGAAGCGAGGTGGCGCTGCCCGTGCTCGTGGCGCCGACCGCCTTCCAGCGGCTCTGCGATCCCGAGGGCGAGCTCGCGACGGCGCGGGCTGCGGCGAGTGCCGGGACGGTGATGACCCTCTCGACGCTCTCCAGCGTCACCCCGGCCGACCTGGCCGCTGCCGCTCCCGGCGCGACGCAGTGGTTCCAGCTCTACTGGTCGCGCGACCGCGGGTTCACGCAGGGGCTCGTCGAGGCCGCGGTCGAGGCCGGGTTCGCGGCACTGATGCTGACGGTCGACCTGCCCGTCGCGGGCCGCCGCGAGCGCGACGTCCGCGCCGCCTTCGCGCTTCCGGACGACCTGCCGCTGCCGAACCTGCCGCGGACGCTGGGGCGCGAGAACTTCCATCAGGCACTGCACGCGGTCGTCGACGAGACGCTCACCTGGCGCGACCTCGAATGGCTGCGCTCGATCTGCCCGCTGCCGCTTGTGGTCAAGGGGATCCTCACCGCCGAGGACGCGCTGCTCGCCGCCGAGCACGGCGCGGCCGCGGTGGTCGTCTCGAATCACGGCGGGCGCCAGCTCGACGGCGTGCCGCCGACGCTCGACGTCGTGCCCGAGGTGGTCGAGGCGGTCGGGGAGCGGGTCGAGGTGCTAGTCGACGGCGGCATCCGCCGCGGCACTGACGTGCTCAAGGCGCTCGCCCTAGGCGCCCGGGCGACGCTGGCGGGCCGAGCCGTGCTCTACGGCCTGGCGGTCGACGGCGAAGCTGGTGCCGCCCGCGTGCTCGAGCTGCTGCGCCGCGAGCTCGAGCTCGGCCTGAAGCTGCTCGGCTGCACGAGCCCGGCCGAGGTGACCGGTGCTCACGTGCGCCGGGCACACCTATGATCCGGCCCGTGGGCGAAGGGACGTTGACCACCTCCGACGGCCGCACGCTGGCCTACGCCTCGCGCGGCGCCGAGGACGGCTTTCCGGTGATCGTCTCGCACGGCACGCCCGGGAGCCGCTACGCGCGCCACCCCGATCCGGAGCTGTACGAGCGCCACGGTGTTCGCGCCGTCGCCTACGACCGGCCCGGCTACGGCGGTTCCGACCCGCAGATCGGCCGTTCGGTGGCCGACGCGGCTGCCGACATCGCCGTGCTCGCCGACCAGCTCGGCTTCGAGCGCTTCGCCGTCGTCGGCGGCTCCGGCGGCGCGCCGCACGCCCTGGCCTGCGGGGCGCTACTCACCGATCGCGTCGTCCGCGTCGGCGCGCTGGTCACGCCTGCGCCGCCGGATGCGGAGAACTTCGACTTCTACGAGGGCCTGGCCGACCTGAACGTGAAGGAGTTCGGCGCCGCGGTCGAGGGCCGCGAGGCGATCGAAGCCTTCCTCGAGCCCTACGTCGATGGGATCCGCGCCGACCCGGACGCCGTGATCGAGGAGATCCTCACCGAGCTACCCGAGGTCGACCGGGAGCTTGCCTCGCGGCCCGAGTTCCGGGCGATCATGAAGCACTCGTTCACCGAGGCCGTCCGCCAGGGCTCGCGCGGCTGGGCCGACGACGACCTCGCGTTCGCCAAGCCCTGGGGCTTCGACCTCGAGGACGTGACCGTCGAGACGCGTGTCTGGCAAGGGGAGCTGGACGTCCTCACCCCGCGGCCGCACGGCGAGTACGTCGCCTCGCGCCTCCCGAACGCCCGCTTTGAGCTGCTCGAAGGAGGCGGCCACTTCCTCGACAAGGAGTGGACGGTCGTGCTCGAGTGGCTGACCGGCGCCCAGGTCGCCGGCTAGCTCTCGGCGCCGGGCCGGTCGCCAGCCGTGACCCGCTCGATGAACGACTCCACGGCCACGCTGATCGCGGCGGAGCGAATCGACTCGTAGAGATCGAAGTCGTGGTGGGCGCCCGGCAGCTCGACGTACTCGACCGGCGCGCCTGAGCCCGCGCGCATCCGTTTGACGAACCGGCGCACATTCGATGCTCGGACCAGCAGGTCGTTCTCGCCGTGGATCACCAGCATCGGCGGCAGGTCATGCGTCGGCGCAAGGTCGCCGTAGTAGCCGTAGCGGCAAATCAGGCCGGCGATCCCGACCGTACCGTCGTTGATCGCCTCGATCGCGAGGTAGGCGCCGGCCGAGCTGCCGACCAAGAAGAGCTGCGACGGATCGCCGCCGTACTCCCCGGCATGCGATCGCACCCATTCGATCGCGGCTCGGACGTCGGTGACTTGATCGGCCTGATTCGCGTGCGGTTGCAGCCGGTAGTTCGCGCTGATGCACACCTTCCCGTTGCTGACGAGATGGCCGATCAGCGGCCGGGCTTCACGGTTTTTGTTTCCGGAACGGAACCGGCCGCCGTGGAAGTGCAGCACGACCGGTACGCCTGCAGGCCGGTCACGGCGGCAGTAAACATCGAGGGCGCGGCGCGCTCCCTCGCCGTAGGGGAGGTTTCGGCTTCGGGCGACGTCACGGCGGAACGCCGGCAGCGGCGCTCGTAGGATCCGCGCCCAGGGTCTCCGCGCAGAATCCGCATTGCCGAGGGCGTGATCGGCGCGAAGAGCCCGACGGACGATCACGACGAGCCCGACCAGCACGACCACCGCCGCAACGCCGAGGGCGAAGCCACCTACCGAGTCGAGATCGCCTTGCGCGAGCGCGAGTGCGATCGACGCGATCAACAGGTACCCGCCGGCGAACGGCAGCTCGTTTGCAACCAGCGCCGGCACCCGTGCGAACCTGCCGAGCCGTCGCCAGCACGTGAGCGCACACGCTGTGCCCCAGCCCACCAGAATGACCGGCACCAACAGCCCGACCGGCATCAAGCGAGTCGACCCAGCACTAGCGCAGCAGACGTGACAGCCGGCGATCCTTGAGCAGCCGCCCGCCAGTCTGACACTCCGGGCAGTAGAAGATCGTGTGCTCCTCGAAGTCGACGTGCTCGATCGGCGTGCCGCACACGTGGCAAGGCTCGTGCAGCTTCTTATGGACGCGGTAGACCTGCGCGTCCTTCGCGCCGCGCTCGCGTAGCTCGAGACCGCGTTCGAGCTCGCTGTCGATCGCCGCAGCGAGCTCCGAGACCTGTCCCGGGGACAGTCCCTGGGCCGGGGCGAAAGGGGACAGCTTCGCCGTGTGCAGGATCTCGTTTGCCCAGGCGCGGCCGATCCCGGAAATGATGCGCTGGTCGCGCAGGAGCGAGTGCAGGCGCCGCGGCTCGGTCGCCAGGATCTCGCCGAGCCGCTCTTCGCCGAGGCCGAGCGCCTCTGGGCCGAGGTGGGCCAGCTCCGCCTCGGCAGCCTCGGGCGTCACCAGCCAGACGCCGGCGCGCTTCTTTGGGCCGCCTTCGGTGAGCACCAGCTCGCCGCCGCCCTGGAAGCGCAGGCGGAACGCCGCCGTCTTCGGGCTCTTCTCGCCGGTGAGCAGGTAGCGGATCCGGCCGGCCGACATCAGGTGCACCAGCAGCACCAGTTCCCCGTCCTCGGTCGGGAAGAGCAGCCGCTTGGCGCGTCGCTCCGCTCCCGGTGAAGCGCCGGCCCTCGAGCGTCGAGAGCGGCGGGTCGAACGTCTTCAACGTGGCGATGTGCGCCGGGCCGGCCTGCTCGACCGGAAAGGCGCTCACCGGGTCGTTCAGCGCGCGGCGCCAGGCTTCGACCTCGGGCAACTCAGGCATCTACATTCCCGGCCATGGCTGAGCCGCTCAGGGTAGCCGTGCGGCGTGGGACGTTCGTCGAGTCCGTCCACGAGGTACACGGTGTCGCCGTTCGCGACGGCGAGGTCGTCGTCTCGTTCGGCGACCCGACGCTGACCGCCTCGTTGCGCTCGGCCGCGAAGCCGCTGCAGGCGCTGCCGCTCGCGCGCGCCTATCCGGAGCTTGGGCGGGAGGAGCTCGCGATCGCAGCCGCCTCGCATTACGGCACGGCTCGTCACATCCAGGCGGTGCGGAAACTGCTGGCCGCGACCGGTGGCAGCGAGCACGAGCTGGACTGCGGGATCCAGGACGGCCGCCCGCCGGAGCAGATCTATGACAACTGCTCCGGCAAGCACGCCGGGATGATCGCCACCTGTCGTGCCCGCGGCTGGCCGGTCGAGGGCTACCGCCACCCGGGCCACCCGCTGCAGCAGCTCCTGCTCGAGGAAGTCGCGGCCGCGGCAGAGCTCGACCCGGCCGAGGTCGGGACGGGCATCGACGGTTGCGGCGTCGTCGCGTTCGCAATCCCGCTCGAGCGGGCGGCGATCGCCTTCGCGAAGCTCGAATCGCTCGACGGCGGCGACCGGATCGCCGATTCGATGCGGGCGCACCCGGAGCTGGTGGGCGGCGAGGGCGCGACCGACACCCTGCTGATGCAGGCGCAGCCGGGCACGGTCGCCAAGGGCGGCGCCGACGGGCTGCTCTGCGCCGGCGGGCGAGGGACCGGCCTGGCGCTCAAAGTGGGGGACGGGAACTCCCGCGCGCTACGGCCCGCGCTCGCCTCGCTGGCCTTGGGCCTTGGCGTCCCACTGCCCGAGTTCGAGCAGGTTTTGCTCCACAACCGCCACGGCGAAGCGGCCGCGACTGTTTCGCTGCTGTGAAAAAAGTGTTCCGATTGTGTGAATTCCTGTGTAACATCCGACCCGCAACAGGGTGAGCCGGGGGAGAGCGAGAGACCGGCTCTTGGTGTTTCTAGGTAGGTCGTAAGCCGCCAGCCGCGAAGCAAGCCGGGAGGTCTAGTGCTCACCGTCGACATTGCTCTTCCCGACGTCGAGGAACTTCACAAGCTTGTCCAAGACGGTCTCGAGAAGGGCTTTCTCACCTATGACGAGATCGTCTCCGGGCTCGAAGAGGTCGAGCTCACCAAGGAGCAGATCGAGGATTTCTACACGTACCTGATCGACCACTCCATCGAGTTGATGGAGGGCCAGAACCACAAGCACCCACCGCACGAGCAGCCGGCGCTGGCTCCAGAGGAAAAGGGGCCCAAGCTCGACCTGACCGTTGAGCCCTCGCTCGACTCGCTGCGGCTCTACCTGCGCGAGATCGGCAAGGTGCCGCTGCTGACCGCCGACCAGGAGGTCTACCTGGCCAAGCGGATCGAGCGCGGCGACATGGGCGCGAAGACGCAGATGATCGAGGCGAACCTGCGCCTCGTCGTCTCGATCGCGAAGTCGTACCTCGGTCGCGGCCTCAGCTTCCTCGACCTGATCCAGGAGGGCTCGCTCGGCCTGATCCGGGCGGTTGAGAAGTTCGATTACCGCAAGGGCTACAAGTTCTCCACCTACGCGACCTGGTGGATCCGGCAGGCAGTGACGCGGGCGATCGCCGACAAGGCGCGGACGATTCGCATCCCGGTGCACATGGTTGAGAAGCTGAACAAGGTCGTGCACATCGAGCGCCAGCTCGTGCAGCGCCTGGGCCGCGAGCCGCGGCCCGACGAGATCGCCGCCGAGCTCGAGATGACGACGGCGGAGGTGCGCGACATCCTGCGCATGGCCCAGCACCCCGTTTCGTTGGAGAAGCCGATCGGCGAGGAAGAAGAGTCCGAGCTCGGCGACTTCGTCGAGGACGAGCAGGCCGAGTCGCCGTACGACACGGCACAGGTGCAGCTGCGGCGCGAGGACATCGAGAACGCGCTCGCCTCGTTGCCCGAGCGGGACCGCAAGGTGATCGAACTTCGCTTCGGCCTCTCGGGCGCGCAGCCGTGCACGCTCGAGGAGGTCGGCCGGGCCTTCGGCGTGACGCGCGAGCGCATCCGCCAGATCGAGAACAACACGCTCAAGAAGCTCGAGTCGCTTCCGGAAGCCCAAGGCCTCAAGGACTGCGTCTGAGCAACCGCGCGACCCCGATGCTCTCTTACGAGGACGTCGGGTCGGCGATCGACTGGCTAGGCGCGGCGTTCGGCTTCGAGGAGTCGGGCGAGCGCTTCGCGGACGACGAGGGCCGGGTGACGCACGCCGAGCTCTCGCTCGACGGGGCCACCGTCTTCCTCGGTTGGCCGGGTCCGGACTACCGCAGCCCGAAGCGGCACGCGCAGGAGTGCGAGCAGGCGGCGCGCTGGCTCGCGACGCCGTGGGTGATCGACGGCGTCCACGTCGAGGTCAGCGATCTCGACACGCACTACGAACGGGCGCGGGCTGCAGGCGCCGAGATTCTGCGCGAGCCCGAAGATCAGCCCTTCGGCCGGCTCTACTCGGCGTCGGACCTCGAGGGCCACCGCTGGATGTTCATGCAGCCGAG
The DNA here is from genome assembly GCA_963772975.1 of uncultured Actinomycetes bacterium. Taxonomy (GTDB): domain Bacteria; phylum Actinomycetota; class Thermoleophilia; order Gaiellales; family Gaiellaceae; genus AC-32. The sequence goes on along the minus strand of CAVYZH010000002.1, from coordinate 548,364 downwards.
CTAGGCGCCGCGCTGCCGCGGTAGCTGCCGCCGAAGCTCGGCATCCCGGCCTGGACGCTGATCGGGCGGTCGTCGGGCTGCAGGTAGCCGATCCGGTTTGAGTGCCAGCTCAGCGTCCACGGCCCGCGGTGGGAGACGGGCACGGTCACGACGATGCTCTTGCCCGGGGCGACGACCACGCGCCGGTCGACATCGGGGCCCTGGAGGTGCAGAGTCGTCGGCTTGGTCGCCGCGGGCAGCGACAGCGGGAGCCGTAGCGTCCCGGTCACGCGGCCGTTCGCGGCCGGATAGATCGTCAGGTGGCCGGCCGGCGAGAGCCAGCCGTCGTGGTAGAGGCCGCCGACGAACAGCGCCATCCGCGGCGTGCCCGCCGGGCGCCAGAGCTCGTAGTCGGCGCCGGTGGCGACCGGAACCGCGCCGGTCAGGCGCGCACGCACCGCGAAGTTCGAGATCGCGAGCGGGCCGCGCATCGTCTTGCCGCCGAGCAGCAGGCGACCGTCGTCCGCGACCGTCACGTGCGGGCGGCCGAAGGCGTCGATCGGCGAGGCCTGGTCGAGGAAGGCGAGCCGAGTCAGCGAGGAGTTCCAAAAGAGCTGCTCGTGCGCGCGCGCGTGCGGCGTGGCCGGAGTCTGGATCAGCGTCGCGTCGCCGACGTTGGCGTGATCGACCCAGCGCGCGTCGGGCGGCAGGTAGGTCGCGCGCACGGTGCGGACGACGTGGTGGTCGAACGAGATCGCGCCGAGCGAGACCGCGCACGAGGCGACGATCGTCGCGCCGACGGCGACCCAGACGAAGTGTTTCTTGAACGCAGCGGCCACCGCCAGGCAGGCGAGCACGGCCGCGCCGAGCGCGATCGCCAGCGAGCCGTCGCCGACCCCGACCGCCTTCTCGAGCCGGAAGACGCCCATCAGGAACGGCGAGTCCTGCTTGAAGTCGCTGACCGTGTAGCCCGACAGCGGTACGCGCGCCGAGAGGGCTAGCAGCCCGACCGCGACGAGCGCGACCGCGGGCTTCGCCGGCCGGCCGCGCTGTAGCCAGACCACGAAGGCCGGGAAGACGAGCGGGAGCAGCACCATCAGGTAACGCTCCTGGAAGCGGTCGGAGCCGTTCGTCGCGTAGAGCGCCGCCTCGGCGAAGAGGCCGAGCAGCAGGCCGACGGAGAGCGCTGCGAAGCCGGACTCCTCGCGCGAGATCGGCTTCCAGAGTGCAAGGGCGATCCCGACGACGGCGCCCGGAACGAGCGCGAAGCCGGCCGCGTAGGCGAGCAGCATCGCGTCGGTACCCAGCCAGTGGGCGATCTCGCCCGGCCTGACGTGCAGGTCGGCGACGCCCGAGTAGTAGCCGAGCAGGCGCTTCGGCCCGAGCACGGCGGCGAAGGCGAGCGGCGCCGCGTAGAGCAGCACCGAGAGCCGGAAGCGCTTCCAGACTCCGCGCACCGAGCCGCGCTCGACCACGAGCGAGGCGGCCACGAAGACAAGCGGCAGGAAGACGTACTGGATCCGCGCGAAGGTCGCGAGCACGGCCAGCGTCGCAAAGCCGAGCTGCAGCCGGCGCGAAGGCTCCGCGAGCGCGCAGACGCCCAGGTAGACCGCGCCGAGCACGAGCGGGTAGGCGATCGCGTCGGCAAGCACGAAGGACGAGAAGAAGAGGTCCGGCGAGACGACGGTCAGCGCCGCCGCCGCAAGGGCGGCCCACGCATCCCCGCCGAGCCGGCGGACGAGCAGGTAGACGGGTACGGCCGCGAGCGACATCGCCAGCGCGTTCTCCGCCTGTGTCAGGCGGAAGGCGAGTGCGGGGTCGTTCGTCAGCCAGAAGGGGGCGGCGAGCAGCGGCTCGAGCATCGCCGGGAAGTGCGCCGAGGAGCCGCGAATCAGCGGCCGGCCGGTCTGGGCGAGCGAGCGCGCGATCCCCGAGTAGATGTACTCGTCGGGGAAGTAGAGCGGCGTCGTGTGGCCGAGCGCCGCCACGTAGCGCACGAGGAAGCTCGCCGCCACGATCCCGCCGAGCACCAGGCGTACGGGAACCGTGGCCACGCGTGCGACCGCAGCAGGTCGCGGAACGGAGAGATCAACCGCCACGCAGTGGCTATCGGCAGCGGGCCGCTATCCCTTAAACGAGGGATCGGTGGCGAGTTTCTAGGCGGCGGGCTCGGCGCGCTCGAGCGGCACGAACAGCCGGCAGTGCGGGCACTTGAACCCGGTCGGCCCCGGCGTCGTCTCGGGGGCCAGCAGCTCGCCCTCGAACTCCTTCCCGCAGTGCGGGCAGACGACCCGGTGTTCCTCGGCCACGGGGCCCAAGCTAGCAGGGCTCAGACGAGCTCCGGCGGCTCCAGCCGTTCCAGCAGCGTTCCGACCCGCGAGGAGAAGCGCGCGGCCAGCTCGGCCCGCTCGGGGTCGAACTGCCCGTGCTCCAAGTACAGCTCGACGAGCCCCCAGCAGCTGCCGCTCGAGGGCAGGCAGACCATCAGCAGCGACTCGAAGCCGAGCTTCGACAGCAACGTCGCCTCGTGCTCGTCCGCCTTGGGGTCGAGCCGGGAGACCCAGCGTGGCAGGCCGCTGTCGACGACCTCGCGGGTGAGCGGGAAGTCGGAGATCAGGTACTCGTGGCCGTGCGCGAGCGGCCGGCCCGAGGTCGTGTGCTCGTCGAGCCCGACGAGCAGGTCGCCGACCACGCGCGAGATCGCGCAGGCGGTGGCGTCGAACAGCTCCACCGCCTCGCGGCAGGCGGTCCCGAGCAGGGCGCGGATGGTCGTCTCGGCCTCCATCGCCGCAGTGCTCCGCTCGAGAGAGTCGGTCGTCACAGCGGCAGACTACGGACCGGCTAGGCCGGCAGCGAGCGCTCGAGGATCTCCAGGCCGCGCTCGAGCTCCTCGTCTGTCGCGGTCAGCGGCGGCAGCAGGCGGATGACGTTGCCGTAGAGCCCGCACGAGAGGAGCAATAGGCCCTGCTCGCGGGCTGCCGTCGTGACGGCCTTCGAGACCTCGCTCGAGGGCTCCGCGAACTCGAGCGCGAGCATCGAGCCGAGCCCGCGCACCTCGCCGATCGCCTCGTGCCGGGAAGCCAGCTCGTCGAGCCGCGTCCGTAGCAGGGACGCGATCTCATCGGCACGCTCGCGGAAGCCCGGCTCGGCGAGCTGGTCGAGCACGGCGCAGGCCGCCGCACACGAGACGGGGTTGCCGCCGAAGGTGCCGCCGAGGCCGCCGGGGTGCGGCGCGTCCATCAGCTCCGCCTTACCGGTGACGGACGCGAGCGGCAGGCCGCCGCCGAGCGTCTTGCCGGCGACGATCAGGTCGGGCTCGACGCCGGCGTCCTCGATCGCCCAGACGGTGCCGGTGCGCCCGCAGCCGGACTGCACCTCGTCGGCGACGTAGACGATCCCATGCCGCTCGCAGAGCTCCTTCAGCGCGCCGATGAACTCGGCCGGCATCGGGATGAAGCCGCCCTCGCCCTGCACCGTCTCGAGCACGACGCACGCGACCGCGTCGGGCGAGACGTCCTGCTTGAAGAGCAGCTCCAGGCCGGCGAGCGCATCCTCGACAGAGACGCCGCGATATGGATAGGGCGCCGGCGCCCGGTAGACCTCCGGTGCGAGCGGGCCGAAGCCCTGCTTGTAGACGAGCTTCGAGGTCATCGCCATCGTCAGGTTGGTGCGGCCGTGGAAGGCTCGGTCGAAGACGACGACGCCCGGCCGCCCGGTCGCGGCGCGCGCGATCTTGACCGCGTTCTCGACCGCCTCGGCGCCGGAGCTGACGAGCAGCGTCTTCGTCGCGCTGTCGCCCGGCCAGAGCGCGTCCAGCCGGCGCGCGAGCTCGACGTAGGGCTCGTACATCCCGACCATGAAGCACTGGTGCAGGTACTGGTCGACCTGCTCGTGCACCGCGCGGACGACGGCCTCCGGGTTGTGCCCGAGGTTCTGGCAGGCGATCCCGCCGGCGAAGTCGAGCACCTCGTTGCCGTCCGCGTCCCAGAGCGTCGCGCCATCGGCGCGGGCGACGACGAAGTCGCTGGTCGCGATCCCGCGCGGTACATAGCGCTCGCGCTCCTCGCGCACGGCGGCGGAACCATGCACCTGCTCGGTCGCCATCACCGAAGCCTACTCGAGGGAATACCCTTCGCCCGACTGCGTTAAGGGAGGGCTAGATGGCACTGCAGCTCGGCGACACCGCACCGGACTTCGAGGCCCAGACGACCGCGGGCCCGATCAACTTCCACGACTGGATCGGCGACTCCTGGGCGGTGCTCTTCTCGCACCCGAAGGACTTCACGCCCGTCTGCACGACCGAGCTCGGCTACATGGCGAAGATCAAGCCGGAGTTCGACAAGCGCAACGTCAAGGTGATCGGCCTCTCGGTGGATCCCGTCGACAACCATGCGGACTGGGTCCGGGACATCGAGGAGACGCAGGGCCACGCGCCCAACTACCCGATCATCGGCGACGCCGACTTCGAGGTCTCGAAGCTCTACGGGATGCTGTCGAACGACGTCTCCGGCGATCCCGGCGACCGCACGCCGGCCGACAACCAGACCGTCCGCAACGTCTTCGTGATCGGCCCCGACAAGAAGATCAAGCTGATCCTCGTCTACCCCATGACGACCGGCCGCAACTTCGACGAGGTGCTGCGCGTGATCGACTCGCTGCAGCTGACCGCGCAGCACAAGGTGGCGACGCCGGTCAACTGGCAGCAGGGCGAAGACGTGATCATCGCGGGCTCGGTCTCGGACGACGAGGCCAAGGAGATCTTCGGCGAGTGGGACTCGCCCAAGCCGTACATCAGGGTAGTCCCGCAGCCGGGCCGATGAGTTTCGGCGACTGACGCCGTCTCGGTTGCTGTGAGCAGGATCGTCGTATCGCAGTTCGTCACGCTTGACGGCGTCTTCGAGGACCCGGGCGGCTCCGAGGGCATGGACCGAGGCGGCTGGGCCCTTCGCTACGAGCGGGGTGAGGAGGGCGACCGCTTCAAGCTCGACGAGGTGATGGCAGCGGACGGGCTGCTGCTTGGCCGGATCACGTACGCCGGCTTCGCCGCGGCCTGGCCCTCGCGCGAGGGCGAGTTTGCGGACAAGTTCAACACGATGCCCAAATACGTCGTCTCGACCACGCTGGCCGACCCGGAGTGGAACAACACCCGCGTGGTCACGCTCGACGAGCTCCCCGAGCTCGAGGGCGAGCTGCTCGTCAACGGCAGCGGACAGCTCGTGCACGCGCTGCTGGAGCGCGGCCTCGTGGACGAGCTGCGGCTGATGGTCTTCGCGACCGTGCTCGGCAACGGCCGGCGGCTGTTCGGCGAGACCGCCTCGGAGCTCCCATTCCGGCTTGTCAAGTCCACTCCGGTCGGCGGTGACGGCGTGATGATCCTCGTTTACCAGCCCGCAACACCGAAGGCGCCGGAGGCGCAGGTAACGTGAACGCGGTGGGCACGCCTGAGGAACAGCCGCGGCTGGCGCGGCTCGCGCACCTGATCGTCCGCCGCCGCAAGATCGTGATCGCGGCGTGGATCGTGCTGACCCTGTTCGGCGCCTTCTCGGCCGGCCAGGTGTCGAAGCGCTGGTTCGAGAGCTTCTCGATTCCGGGCTATTCCTCGTACGAGGCGAACCAGCGCACGCTGAAGACCTTCGGCACCGGCGAGCAGGCGCCGCTCGTGGCGGTCTTCCACAGCGACGGAGACGTCACCAAGCAGCCGGGGATCGAGAAGGCAGTCGTAGCCGCGGCCGCGGTCAACCCCGGCTCGCGCGACTCCTCGTACTTCTCGACGGGCGACAACCGTGCGTACGTCTCGAAGGACGGGCACACGATGTTCGCCGAGATCTACCCGCCGAAGTCGCCGACCTTCAGCTCGTCGGTGCACCTCGACCAGGTTCGCGCGAAGCTCAAGGAGGCGACGCCCGCAGGCGTGCAGGCCTACCTGACCGGGCGCGATCCGCTCTACGACGCCTCGACCGGCGGCCAGAGCGGCGGCCCGAGCGTGCTCACCGAGGCGCTGATCGGCGGCCTCGGCTGCCTCGTGATCCTGTTCTTCGTCTTCGGCACCCTGCCGGCGGTGCTGATGCCGCTCGTCGTCGCGATCGCCTCGATCCTGAACACGTTCACGCTGGTCTGGATCCTGACGTACATCACCGACGTCTCGATCGTCGTCCAGTTCCTGATCGCGCTCGTCGGCCTCGGCGTGGCGATCGACTACGCGCTGCTGATGATCTTCCGCTTCCGAGACGAGCTGCGCGAGGGCGAGGACGTCGAGACGGCGCTCGTCGAGACGATGACCCACGCGGGCCGCTCGGTGATCGTCTCCGGCTCGACCGTCGCCGTCGGCCTGCTCTCGATGCTCGTGATTCCGCTGCCGTTCATCCGCTCGATCGGGATCGGCGGCCTGCTGATCCCAACGGTCTCGGTGATCACGGCGATCACGCTGCTGCCGGCGCTGCTGGCGACCCTCGGCCCGCGGATCAACAGCGTCCGCCTGCTGCCGAAGCGCTTCGTCGACCGAGGCCATCCGGAGGACGGCCCGTGGGGCCGCTGGGCGCGCTTCGTCATGCGCCGGCCGTGGCCCGTCGCGGCCGCCGGGCTCGCGATCGTCGGCGTGCTCGTCTACTACGGCGTGCAGCTGAACCCAAGCGAGGCGCAGGCGAAGGACTTCCCCGGCAAGGGTGACGCGATCAACGGCCGCCAGGTGCTCGCCGACGCGCAGATCTCGCCCGGCGTGATGAAGCCGTTCGTCGTGCTCGTCGAGAACAACGGCGACCCAAAGGCGATCGCGGCGAAGGTCGGGCGAGTCCCTGGCATCGACGGCGTCGCCGTCCCGCCCGCCTGGCACAAAGGCCCGGACAGCCTGGTCGAGGCCTTCCCCGACGCCGACGGGGCGGCCAAGTCCACGCGCGGGACGATCAAGCGCGTCAGAGCCACGTTGAAGGGAACCGACGGCACGCTCGGCGGCGTCGCCGGCGAGGACCGCGACTTCGTCGCGGCCGTCTACTCGAACTTCCCGTACGTGCTCGGCTTCGTGGTGCTGCTGACGTTCATCCTGCTGGCGCGAGCGTTCAGGTCGATCCTGCTGCCGATCAAGGCCGTCGTTCTGAACCTGCTCTCGCTGCTGGCGGCCTACGGGATCATCGTCTTCATCTTCCAGGACGGCCACGGCTCGGAGGCGATCTGGGGGGTGCCTGCAACACACGCGATCATCCCGTGGATCCCGCTGATGATCTTCGCCTTCCTCTACGGCCTCTCGATGGACTACGAGGTCTTCATGCTCTCGCGCATGCGCGAGATCTACGACGAGACGGGCGACACGGAGACGGCAATCTCGCTCGGACTCGCACGCACGGGCAAGCTCGTGACCAGCGCGGCGCTGGTGCTGATGTTCGCCTTCTTTGTGCTCTCGTCGAGCCCGGGCGTCGACATCAAACAGTTCGGGATCGGCCTCGCGGCCGGGATCATCTTCGACGCGACCGTGATCCGTACCCTGCTCGTGCCTTCGCTGATGAAGCTCTTCGGCGACTGGAACTGGTGGATGCCGGCGTTCGCCGCCAAGGCGCTGTTTGTGCGTCCGTCTCGCGCGCCGGAGCAGCCGGCGCTCGACTCAGCCTGACGCCGCGCGGCTCGGGCGACAAGCACGCCTGCCCTGGCGAGCCTCGCTGACCGCTAAGCGCACTGGGCCGTCGCCCCACTACAGATCTTCTGCCGTGCAGCCCGCGTCTGCCCGTCGCAGCCCGCGCACGCGTCGGATGAGGATCCGGCGCTTTTACCGCCGCGCGCGCTCGAGGCCGAGGCGGCGCAACGAGCGTTCGACCTCCGGTACCCGCGATCGGATGCGGTCGAACTGCTGGCCTGAGAGTGATAGGAGCCGCATCGGCGTGCGCGCAACGACCGTGGCTGTTCGCTGTCCCGTCAGGAGGAGTCCAATCTCGCCGAACGCGTCGCCAGGGCCAAGAGCCTCGGTCGCCTCGCCATCGTCGTTCAGCACATCGGCGTTCCCCTGCTCGACGAAGTAGACGGCGGTTCCGTAGTCGTCAGCCGTAATGACTTTGGCACCCGCTTCGACTTCCACCTCGCTCATCGCGTCCGCCAGTTCGTCGAGCTCCGAGGCAGGAAGATCGGCGAAGGCCGGAACCGCGGCGGTCCGCCTTGCATCCACGACCGCAAATCGTGCCATAGAACGACCGAGCATACGAAGTCGCCCCTCGAGTGACATTCCCGCACGCTGGCCCAAGCGAGGCTGCTCGCGGCACGAACTCGTCACCCGCTCACCAAATGAATGGGATCAGCCTGTGCTTTGTGCGCCGTTTGTAGTCGCGGTAGCCGGCGTACTGCTGCTCGAGCCAGAGCTCCTCCCGCCGCGACTTCAGGTCAGCGAAGACCGCGAACAGGATCGTCAGGGCGAGCCCGAGCACCGTCGCGAAGATCGTCGACCAACCGAGCGCGATGAGAACTCCACCGCCGTACATGGGGTGACGAGCGAGACGGTACGCGCCGCCGGTCTGCAGCTCGCCCTGGCTTCGCGGCGCCGGAAACGGCGTCAGCGCGGAGCCGAGGCCGATCGCACCGCCGAGGAGCAGTCCGAGGCCAACGGCAAACAGCAGTGCCCCGGCGGCGTAGGCGATCGGTACAAGTGCGTCTGGCCAACTGAGGCCAACGAGCGCTGAGAGCGCTATCGCAGCGAGCAACACGACCTGGACAGCCACCCAGCCACCGCCCCTCGTGCCGAGGGCCGGGAGAGAGATGTGGCGATCGCGCGCTGAGTGCGGCGGCGGCGGAGTGCTGCTCATGGGTATCCCTGCGGACAAGATCCGCCTCGTCGGTTCCGCTCGCATCGGTGCATCCACGGATCTGCGCCGATGCCGGCAGTCGCCTCAACTCAAGTGACATTCCCGCACGCTGGCCCACGCCACGGTTAAGCCCCGGACGTGGCGTGCACCACGCCATGTAACCCGGAGAACGAGCCGTCCATCAGATTTAGATCCACCGTCTTAGCCGTGCGACGGCGAGTGTTGCAATTGCGATCAGGATGACGGCGGTGACCACGACCCAAAACAATGGCGAGTGGGCGAAGGTGTGTGCGCTGATGTTGACGTTCATCCCCGCCATGCCTGCGAGGAGTGCGCCGGGAAGCAGCAGGATCGACGCTAGCGTGAGGATTTTTACGATCTCGTTCGTCCGGTGTTCTGTGCCGACGATCAGGACGTCGAAAGAGCTTGCGATCCCATCCCTCACATCGCGTGCGGAAGCGAGCGCAGCGTCGACTCTCGCCGTGAGTGCAACGAACCGCTTCGCCGACGCCTCGGAGGAGAGCGGGTCGAACTCGGAGTGGCTCAGCGTGGCGAACACCTCTCGGTGGGGCGCGAGCGTCCGTCGGAGTCGGCCGACTCGGCGGCGAGCGCCACCAAGCAGCTCGAGCTGTTCTTCCAGGTCCTTGCTGAGATGCGCGATTGCCTCCACGTCGATCTCATCGAGGGTCTCTTCGATCTCGTCGAAGGCACGGAGGTAGCTGGTTATGACCCACTCCGAGAGTGTCGTGAGAAACGACGGTGCGTCGAGGAGCCCGACCTCGCCCTTCCCTTCGGCAACGTCTCGAAAGTCATCGAGTGCAGCGATGTCGGAGCCGTGGACGGTCAGGATCCAGTTGGAACCGAGGAAACAGTCCACGACGATCCTCTCACGAGCAGGGTCGTGCTCTGTATCCGAGACAGCGACGGCCGTCACCCGCAGGTGCCTCTCGAACTGCTCGACGCACGGTCGTCGCTCCGGATCGCCGAGCTTCAACTCCGCGGCGGCGCCCAGGTCGAGCGCGTCGAGGACATCGACTGTCTCGTCCTCGGAGGCATCCACCAAGTCAATCCAGAGGATCTGATTCTTGTTCAGGCCGTGGAGAGCTCCGGCCCAGTCTTCGATCCTCTCGCCCTGTCGCTGGTCGAAGAGATAGGCGCTCACCATTCGACCATCACCTGTGAATCAGTCAGCCGTTGCGGATCGCCATTGCCAGTATGCGGTTCGCGCTCGCTGCACCTGCTCCTCTCACAGTCGGCGCGTCCTTGGACTCCACTCGACGTCTTGCGGTCGTCAGCAAGGGCTCAGGTGACATTCCCGAACGCTGGCCCAGGGGACTGACGCCTGCTTGGTCGACGGTGTAGTCGAGCAATCCGCGAGCATGGCTCGCATCGATCAGCCTTAAGCGATTAGGCCGAGAAGTTCGATGCCGGTCTGCCCTTGCTCATGCACTTGGCCTGGAGCCGACAGGTCTCTCTGCTAGAGGCGCCAGCCGTCGCGGTCCAGCCGGATCGGCGCCGCAAGGGGACGTCAACGCGCCGGGTCGTTACATCCGAGTCCACGACTCCGATGGTTAGCGCAGAGCGAGGATGGGCAGGTCTAAGTCAACCCACGAGAGGGAGGCTTTGACATGGCCGAGCAGCATCTGTGCCAGCGCCATGGGCGACCCGCGGTCGCGTCGAGGGTTCGGCTGCGACCCGACGGTACGCAGGAGGTCGAGTATCTCTGTGAGATTGACCTCGCCGAGGAGCGGATGTCAGGGAGGCTCGGGGGTAGCCGAAGCCTCTTCGATGAGTTCTTCTCGGACTTCTTCGACCGCGCTCCCGGCGGCGCGGCGCCGACCCAGACGCCGGCACGACGTGCCGAGAGCGTCGACGTCACCCAGTTCTTCAGCGACGCGACCCGCGAACTGCTCCAGCGGGCTGCGCAGACGGCGTTGGAATGGGGGAGCCTCGACCTCGAGAGCGACCACTTGCTTTTCGGCGCCCTCCAGAACAATGTCGTCCGCCACGTCCTCGAGCAGGTCGGCGCCGACCCCGATGCGATCGCGGCGCAGCTCGAGGAGGAAGCGGAGAAGGCTGACCGAACTGACGTCGCCCCGTCGCTCGCCCCCGACGCGAAGGCTGCACTGCTCGCGGCTTACGAGGAGTCGCGCGAGCTCGGCTCCTCCTACGTCGGGCCCGAGCACGTGCTGCTTGCGCTCGCCCGCGACGAGGAGTCGCCTGCAGGCCAGCTGCTGCAGCGGTTCGGCATCTCGCACACGAAGCTCCGTGGCGCCGTCATCCGAGGCGTGGAGGCCGGGGCACCCCGGGAGCAGTCGAACACGCCGCGGCTCGAGGAGTTCGGGCGGGATCTGACCGAGGAGGCGCGGGAGGGCAAGCTCGACCCCGTGATCGGCAGGGCCGACGAGATCGAGCAGACGATCGAGATCCTCTCGCGCCGGACGAAGAACAACCCGGCCCTCCTCGGCGAGCCAGGCGTCGGCAAGACGGCCATCGTCGAGGGCATTGCGCAGCGAATCGTGGGCGACGAAGTACCCGAGACGTTGGCCGGTCGCCGCGTTATCTCGCTCGATCTCGCCGGGATGATCGCCGGCACGAAATACCGCGGCGAGTTCGAGGAGCGGCTGAAGACGGTGATCGACGAGATCCGCGGCGCCTCCGACGAGCTGATCCTGTTCATCGACGAGATGCACACGGTGGTCGGCGCGGGGGCAGCAGAGGGCTCGATGGACGCCTCGAACATGCTCAAGCCCGCGCTGGCACGAGGCGAGCTGCACGTAATCGGCGCCACCACGCTGGACGAGTACCGCAAGAACATCGAGAGCGACCCCGCTCTGGAGCGTCGCTTCCAACCGGTGCTCGTGCGTGAGCCGACGGTCGAGGAGACGATCGAGATCCTGCGCGGGCTCAAGGACCGCTACGAGGCGTTCCACCGCGTACGGATCTCCGACGAGTCGATCGTCGCGGCCGCGGAGCTCTCCGATCGCTACGTCCGCGACCGCTTCCTGCCCGACAAGGCGATCGACCTGATCGATCAGGCCGGCGCGCGCGTTCGCCTGCGGATGAAGACGAAGGACGACGACACGCGCTCGCTCGAGGACGATTTGCGGCGCCTCGCTCGAGAGCGAGACCAGGCGACAGCGGCCGAGGACTACGACCGCGCGGGGAGCCTGCGCGACCAGATGGAGTCGCGCCAGGGGGAGCTCGACGGCAAGCGAAAGGCGCGCCAGCGGGCACCCGAGGTGACACCCGAGGACATCGCAGAGGTCGTCTCGCGCGCCACCGGCATACCGGTTTCTCAGCTGACAAGCGAGGAGCGGCAGCGGTTGATGCGGCTCGAGGACGAGCTGCACGCGCGAATCGTCGGTCAGGATGAGGCGGTCCAGGCCGTCGCCGAGGCGGTGCGCCGTTCACGCGCCGGGCTCGGCGATCCCAATCGGCCGGTCGGAAGCTTCCTGTTCCTCGGCCCAACCGGCGTGGGCAAGACCGAGCTCGCGCGAGCGCTCGCCGAAGCGCTCTTCGGCGAGGAGGACCTGATGGTCCGCTTCGACATGAGCGAGTTCCAGGAGCGACACACCGTCGCCCGACTCGTGGGGGCGCCGCCGGGCTACGTCGGCTACGAAGAGGCGGGCCAGCTGACCGAGCAGATGCGGCGGCGGCCGTACTCGGTACTCCTGTTTGACGAGATCGAGAAGGCGCACCCGGACGTCTTCAACATCCTGCTTCAGATCCTCGACGACGGCCGGCTCACGGACGCGCAGGGCCGGACGGTCGATTTCAAGCACGCCGTCGTGATCATGACCTCGAACATCGGCGCCGACCGGATCCAGCAGTTCGCCCGCCAGGGCGGGGAGTTCGAGGAGCTGAGGGAGAAGCTGATGGAGCTCCTTCGCGGCAGCTTCAGGCCGGAGTTCATCAACCGGATCGACGAGATCATCGTCTTCCGTGCCCTCTCGGAAGACCAGCTCCTCGACATCACGAGGCTCCTGCTCGACCGGCTCAACCGCCGGCTGCGGGCCCAGCGGATCGACGTTGAGTTCTCCGAAGGGGCGGTGCGGCTCCTCGCCCGAGAGGGGTACGACCCCGAGTTCGGGGCACGACCTTTACGGCGCACGATCCAGCGGCTCGTCGAGAACGAGCTCTCCCGGATGGTGCTCGATGGGAGCGTCGAGCCGGGCGACAAGGCCGCGGTGGACGTGGACGACGATCAGCTGCGCTTCGAGGTCGAGAAGGGCGCGGCGCCCGAGCTTTTGCGCGAGGCGGAGGAGAAGACGCCTGAGCCGGCGGGCTCGCCAGTGTGATCGAGCCCGCCACGATCGAGGACCGCGAGGAAGGGAGTGAGGAGCGCTCCTGTGCTGTCCTCGGAGTGATCGTCGCCCCCGGGCTCGCCCACGACGTGACCTCGAGGATCGCTTCCGAGCTGCTGGAGGACGTCCGAGAACGCTACGACTCGGTCAACTGGAGGGCCGAGCTTCAGGTCGACCGCCTCGTCGTTCCGCCGGCGCCGCTGACGGAACTTCTGGACGCCGGCCGGCGCAAGTTGCTCGAAGGCGACTGGGATCTTGGCGTCATCGTCACCGACCTTCCGCTGAAGGTCGGCGGGCGACCGGTCTCGCGGCACCTCAGCCCGACTCACGGTCTGGCCGTGCTCTCACTTCCGGCCCTCGGCCCGCTCCACCTGCGGCAGCGGCTGCGGCGCGCGCTTGTGGAGTTGATCGGTGAGCTGACGGGTGGTCGATCGAGCGATGCGTGGGAGGACAGCGTGCTTCGCGAGCTCACGACCGACACGGCGCGCCGTCCCGGCGGCCTCGGCCTCCTCTACGCGCCGGCACTCGTTGCGAGCCACCTTCGTCTCCTGCTTGGGATGGTTCATGCGAACCGGCCGTGGCGCCTCGCCGCACGCCTCTACGGAGCGCTCGTGGCGGCGCTTGCCGTCGGGGCCTACAGTGTCGTGACCTCTGACGTCTGGCGGCTCGCCGGCTCCACCGGTTGGTGGCGGCTCCTGATCATCTGCGTCGTCTCGATCACGGGCACGGTGGCCGCGATCATCGGAGCACACGGGCTCTGGGAGCGCGCGCCCGACCCGCGCGTCCGAGGCCAAGTGGCCCTCTTCAACGTGACGACGACTCTGACCGTCGCGACCGGGATCCTCTGCCTCTATCTGGTGCTGTTCGCGCTGATCCTCGGCGTTGCAGAACTCCTGATCGGGCCGGACGTGTTTGCGTCGGCGCTCGGTCATCCGGCGGTGACCACCGACTATCTGGCGCTGGCGTGGTTCAGCTCCTCGTTCGCGACCGTCGCCGGGGGGCTGGGCGCGGGGCTGGAGTCGCGTGAGGTCGTGCGCGAGGCGGCTTACACGAGCTCCGTGGGCGACGAGACGGCGCTTGCGGACGCCGGCACGGGGGCGGGCCTCTCTCGGGAGGAGGATCGATAGACCCGCTTAGCCTCCTCGGGATCTTCTTCATCCTGGCCTCGCTCCAGCCCGCGGTTCAGCGCCAGGTGCTCGCCGATCGGCGGCGGAGGAACCTCGCCATCCTGCTCAGGTGACATTCCGGGACACTCGCCCAGTCGAGGGTGAAACCCGCTCCCGTCACGGTTCTCCTTCTTCGACATGCTGGCGGCTGCATCCAGGAAGATGTGGGGGTGGAGGCGCCGTTCGTCCCGTCCGGATTCGTCGTCCCGCTCGCTCTCGCGACGGAGCAATTCAGGCTCGAACCACTCGGGCCGCAGCACAACGACTCCGACTATGAGGCGTGGTCGTCGTCGGTCGAGCACATCCACACGACGCCCGGCTGGGAGACGAGCTCCTGGCCCGACGACCGCAGCCCGGTGGACAACCTGCGCGACCTGCAAAGGCACGCCGACGACTTCGAGAACAGGACGGGCTTTACCTACACCGTCCTCGATCCAGCGACCAGCGACGTGATCGGCTGCGTGTACATCTATCCCGACGACGGCGAGCAGCACGATGCGCGTGTGCTCTCGTGGGTGCGGGCGAGCCGGCCCGAGCTCGACGTGCAGCTGTGGCGGGCGGTCACGGCCTGGCTCGCGGACGAGTGGCCGTTCGAGCGCGTGGCTTACGCCGAGCGCACTAGCCGCCGCTGATCGCGGCGATGACGTCGAGCCGGGAGCAGTCGGCGAGCTCGGTGTCGAGCCCGCCGCGCTCCCGGTCGACGTAGACGTTGATGTGGGGCCGCAGCTTGGGGCCGGGCTCGACGAGGCGATCGCGCAGGCCGGGCCACCGCTCGTTCAGGCGGTCGATCGCCTCGTTCACCGTCGCCGCCTCGACCTCGAGCTCGCGCGGGAGCCCCGGGAAGAGCGGCGACAGGACCGGGGGCAGATGCAGCTCGGCCATCAGTCGGCGGCGGCGACCGTGACGGAGGTGATTCCCGGGAAGAGTCCGCCGATCTGGCTCCAGTTCTCGCCCTCGTCGGTGCTCGCGAACATCTGGCCGGTGCTCGTGCCGAAGTACAGGCCGGGCTCGTCCTGGCCGTCGATCGCCATTCCATCGCGCAGGACCCCGACGTACGCGTTCTCGCTCGGCAGCCCCTGGGCCAGCCGCTGCCAGCTCGAGCCGGCGTCGCGCGTGCGCCAGACGGCGGCGTGACCGTCGGGCATCGTCCTGCCGTGACCCGGGTCGAGCGGGATCACGAAGAAGGTGTCGCGATCGTGCGGATGCGTCGCGGCCGCGAAGCCGAACTCGGTCGGGAGCCCTTCTGTGATCTCGGTCCACGTCTTGCCCGCGTCGTCGCTGCGGTGCATGCCGACGTGGTTCTGCTGGTACATACGCTCGAAGTCCGAGGCCGGCGCGACCTTGTGGACGCAGAAGCCGATCTCCTCGTACTCGGCGGGCCAGTCCCTGCGCAGCCCCTTGTTGCGCGGCTCCCACGTCTGCCCACCGTCGTTCGTCTCGAACAGGCTGAAGCCCTGCACGATCACCCAGAAGCGGTCGGCCTCGTTCGGGTGCGGGATGATCGCCGAGAGGCCGAGGTGGCCGGGTGGCTGCTGCGCGGGGTCGTTCCAGGCCTCACGGCCCTCCTGGCCTTCGAAGGTCGTCAGGAGCGAGAAGGTCTGGCCGCCGTCGGTGCTCTCGAAGAGCCCGGCCGCCTCGGCCCCGACCAGCAACCGGCCGTGCACCGGCATCACGTGCGAGACCTTGGACAGGCGCAGCCCGCCGTCCTCTTCCGGGTAGCTGAGGCCTTCACTCGAGTGCTCCCACGTTTCGCCGAGGTCGGGGCTACGCCAGATGGCGGAGCCGAGCCACTCACTGGCCGCGGCGGCGTAGATCGAGCCCGAGTCGCGGTCGAGCACCGCGTGGTAGATGGGCCAGCTCTCGCAGTAGGGGCCGCGCACGCTCCAGTCGCGGCGGTCGCCGCTCTCCAACACGAACAGGCCCTTCCGGGTTCCGACGAGAAGCATGCTCTTCGACATTCGGTTTACCTCCCTCTCGACGATCGTCCTGAAGTAGACCGGATCCGACCCGGAAAGTCATCGGCGATGATTTCCGGCCGCCCGCATTGTCCTAGTTCGTGATGGAACCCGACGAGAGGAGCGAACGATGCCGCAGCTGACCCCGTGTCTCTGGTTCGACACCGAAGGCGAGGACGCCGCCGAGCTCTACACCTCGGTCTTCCCGAACTCAAAGATCCTCGAGATCGGGCGTTACGGCTCCGCCGGCCCGCGGCCGGAGGGGACGGTGATGACGGTCACCTTCGAGCTCGACGGGCAGGAGTTCCTGGCCCTCAACGGCGGTCCCGAGTTCACGTTCAACGAGGCGGTCTCGTTCCAGATCCCCTGCCGCGACCAGGCCGAGGTCGACCACTACTGGGAGAAGCTCGGCGAGGGCGGCGAGCACGGCCCCTGCGGCTGGCTCAAGGACCGCTTCGGCCTCTCCTGGCAGGTCGTGCCGACCCGGCTGACCGAGCTGCTCAGTGACCCGGACCGCGAGAAGTCACAGCGCGTGATGGCCGCGATGCTGCAGATGGGGAAGATCGAGATCGACGAGCTCGAGCAGGCCGCCGCGGCTTAGATCCCGAGCGGCGCGCAGCGCGGCTCGTGCACCTCGGCGAGCCGCAGCAGCAGCGCGTGCAGCGCCTCGCGCTCGTCGTCCGAGAGCGGCGCGAGGAAGTCGTCCTCGAGCTGCTGGGAGAGCGCCCGCAGCCGGCGCAGCGCCTTCTTGCCCTCAGAGGTGAGGCGCACGAGATGCCGGCGGCGGTCGTTCGGATCGCGTTTCCGCTCCACGAGCCCCTGCTCCTCGAGCTCGTCCAAGAGGCCCACCAGCTGGCCGCGGTCGTAGCCGAGCGCGTCGGCGATCGAGCCCTGGTTCTCGCGCGAGCCCTCGTCGAGCACGAGCAGCACTCCGAAGTGGTAGGGGTGGAGGCCCGTCTCCTCGTACGCGGCCATCCCGCGCTCCTTGGCTGCAAACCCCAGCCGCTTGAGCAAGAACGAGGTCGAGGCCACGAGCTCTGCGGGGAGCCGCTCGGCCGAAGTTTGCGAAGTGGTGACGTTCATGGGCAATAGCGTAGCGCGCTCAAGGGTTGTTGTGTATTATGGTTGACGATAACAACGATTGGAGAGAACAACGTGAGCAGAACCGACCATCGCTGGAGCGCCCTCGCACTGATCGTCACCGCGCAGTTCATGGTCATTCTCGACGTCGCCATCGTGAACGTGGCGCTGCCGTCGATCAAGACCGACCTGAACTTCTCGCAGGAGAACCTGCAGTGGGTGATCTCTGCGTACGCGATCTTCTTCGGTGGCGTCCTGTTGCTGGGCGGCCGGCTCGCCGACCTGCTCGGGCGCAGGCGGCTGTTCGTCGCGGGGCTCGTTCTCTTCTCCGTCGCCTCGCTGCTCTGCGGCCTGGCCTGGTCGGAGGCTTCGCTGATCGGCTTTCGCGCGCTTCAGGGCCTCGGTGGCGCGATGCTCGCGCCGGCGGCGCTGTCGCTGCTGACGACGATGTTCGCCGAGGGCCGCGAGCGCAACCTCGCGCTCGGGATCTACGGCGCCGCGTCCGGCTCCGGCGCGGCGGTGGGCGTGCTGCTCGGCGGACTCCTGACCTCGTACCTGAGCTGGTCGTGGGTCTTCTTCATCAACGTCCCGGTGGGGATCGCGGCGATCGCGCTGACGCCGGCGCTGCTGCCTGCCGGCCGAGTGAACCTCGCGCACCGGCACTTCGACATCCGCGGCGCGGCCACCATCACCGGCGGCCTGATGCTGCTCGTCTACGCAACCACCCGCGCGGCGACCCACGGCTGGGGCTCCCCCGGCACGCTCGGGCTCTTCGGGGTTGCGGCGGCGCTCGTCGGAGCTTTCGTCCTGATCGAGCTGCGCTCGCCCTACCCGCTGCTGCCGCTGCGGATCTTCCGCTCACGCACGCTCACCGGCGCGAACGCCGCGATGGCGATCGTCGGCGGCGTGGCGTTCTCGGAGTTCTTCCTGCTGACGCTGTATCTGCAGGACGTCCTGCACTATTCGGCGGTCGAGAGCGGCGTCGCCTTCAGCGGCTTCGCGATCTCGGTGGTAGTGGCCTCGAACATCGCGCAGTGGGTCGTCGGGCGGTTCGGCGTGCGCGCGACGCTGACCGCCGGGCTGCTTGCGAGCGCGCTGTCCGTCGCCTGGCTCACACGCCTGCCCGTGCACGGCAGCTACTTCTGGGATCTCTTCCCCGCCTTCGTGCTCGGCGGCGCGGGGATGGGGCTCTCCTTCGTCCCGGTGACGATCGCAGGCCTGACCGGGGTTGCGCCGGCAGACGCGGGCGTCGCCTCAGGCCTGATCAACACGAGTCGCCAGATCGGCGGCGCGGTCGGGATCGCCGCCATCAGCGCGATCGCCGCGAGCTCGACGGGCACCTACGCGAGCACGCATTCGCTGGCGCCGACGAGCGGGCTCGCACTCGACCATGGTTTCCAGACCGGGCTCTACGCGCTCACCGGGCTCCTGCTGCTCGGTGCGTTGATCGCGGTCACCCTCTTGCGGGCGCCGGCCACGCCGCGCGCGGCCTCGGAAGCGGTCGACGCCGAGGCGGCGCTCAGGGATGCCGCCTGACGGCTGAACGAGAACCATACGAAGGGCTAGGATTAACGGCGGCGCATTCGGTCGAAAAGAACGCTATGGAACAGAAGCTGACGGCAGTCTCGACTCGACTGCTCGTGTGCCAGGAGTGCATCCGCCCGTGGCTCGACCTGCGTGAGCGCTGGCGCCTGTACGTCGACCCGGACGAGCTGGGGCAGACGGTGCCGTACTGCCCGCAGTGCGCCGACCGCGAGTTCGGGGCGCACTGAGGCCTGGCGAACCACCTGCACGGTCAGTAGCAGCGAGTCGCGACATCGCTCACAACTAGTACGAGGCGCAGCGTGATGAGGATGTCGACCGGCTTGCCCGCCGCCGCCCCGGGCCACAGCGAGAGGATTCGCGAGATTCTCGACAACCTCGTCCGCCACCGTCAGTCCCTGCGCCGCGACCGGGAGCACGATCGACTGCTTCTCCAGGCGAACCGCCTCGGCATCGTCTACTGGCAGGGTCGTCTCGCCCAGGCGCTGCTCGAGGAGCACGGCGGCGTCGAGAGCGCCGGCTCGAGCCCGGCACCCGGCCAAGCCGCTCAATAGCACCCGCGGCGTCGGCCGTAGGATCTCGGGGTGTCGAAGCTTCGCGTGCTCGACCTCTCGCGCGTCCTTGCCGGCCCGTACTGCACGATGCTGCTGGCTGACCTGGGCGCGGACGTGATCAAGATCGAGCGGCCTGGGGAGGGCGACGAGACGCGGACGTGGGGGCCGCCCTACGTGGGCGGCGAGTCCACGTACTTCCTCTCGATCAACCGCGGCAAGCGCAGCGTCGCCCTTGACCTCACGCGTCCCGAGGCGCAGGAGGCGCTCGGTCGCCTCGCGCGGGAGGCGGACGTCGTGATCGAGAACTTCCGGCCGGGAGTCGCCGAGCGGCTGGGCGCCGGCTACGAGCGGCTCGCGCGCGAGAACCCGAAGCTCGTCTACTGCTCGATCACGGGCTTCGGGGACGAGCGTCCCGGCTACGACTTCGTGGTCGAGGCCGAGAGCGGGCTGATGGCCGTCACCGGGGAGGCCGGCGGGCCGCCCATGAAGGTCGGGGTGGCCGTGGTGGACGTGCTCGCCGGCTACGCGGCTGCGACCGCCATCCTCGGCGCCCTGGTCGCCGGGCGGGGGGAGCGAATCGAGATCTCGCTCTACGACACGGCGGTCTCGGCGCTCGTCAACGTCTCGGGCACAGCGCTCGTCACCGGCGAGGAGCCAGGCCGCTACGGCAACGCGCACCCGAGCATCGTCCCCTACCAGACCTTCGCCGCCGCGGACGGGCTGGTCACCGTCGCCGGAGCGAACGATGGCCTCTACCGCCGGCTCTGCGAGGCGATCGAGCGGCCCGACCTGGCCGAGGCCGAGCGTTACCGAACGAACCCCTCGCGGGTCGAGCACCGCGAAGAGCTGGTCGGCGAGCTCGAGCGCGTCTTCGCCGCGAGGCCGGCCGACGAGTGGGTCGACCGTCTCCACCGTGCGGGCGTTCCGGCCGGCAAGGTGCGCGGGGTGCTCGAGGCGCTGACGGAAGCTCGCACCGTCACGGTCGAGCATCCGACGATCGGCACGTTGCCACTGGTCCCGTCGCCACTCGGTCCGAGGACGGAAACCAAGCCGCCTCCGCTGCTCGGCCAGCACACGCGAGAGGTGCTCGCCGAGCTCGGATATGACGGTCAGCAGCTCGAGGCGCTGCTGCTACCGTCGGGCGCGTGAGCTCGGGGGGCGAGCGCCAGCACTACAACGTCACCTTCACGCTGCTGGCGGTAGCGGCGGTCGCCTACGCGCTGCTGCAGTCACTGGTCGCACCGGCGCTGCTGACGATCCAGCAGGACCTCGACACGACGACCGCCGGAGCGGCCTGGATCCTGACCGCCTACCTGCTGAGCGCGTCCGTCTTCACGCCGATCGCCGGACGGCTCGGCGACATGTACGGCAAGAAGCGGACGATGGTCGTCGTCCTGGTCGTGCTCGCGTTCGGGACGCTGCTGGCCGCGCTCGCGACCTCGATCGGCGTGATGATCGTCGCGCGCGTGATCCAGGGCGCCGGCGGCGCGGTCTTCCCGCTCTCCTTCGCGATCATCCGCGACGAGTTCCCGCCGCGGCGCGTCCCGCAAGGGATCGCCCTGATCTCGGCGATCCTGGGCATCGGCGGCGGGCTCGGGATCGTGCTCGCCGGGCCGATCGTCGAGCACTTCTCCTACCACTGGCTCTTCTGGTTCCCGCTCGGCGCGGTGATCGTCGCGACCATCGGGATCGTCCTCTTCGTGCCGGAGTCGCCGGTGAAGACGCGCGGGCGGATCGACTCGCTCGGGGCGGTGCTGCTCGCGGCCTGGCTCGATCGCCCTGCTCGTCCCGGTCAGCCAGGGCTCGACCTGGGGCTGGACGTCGCCGCGCACGCTCGGCCTGTTCTCCCTCGCGGTCGTGCTGATCCCGGTCTGGGTCTGGGTCGAGTCGCGCACCCGGTCACCGCTCGTGGACATGCAGATGATGCGGCTGCGGCCGGTGTGGACGACCAACCTGGCCGCGCTCGTGCTCGGCTTCGGGATGTTCGCCTCGTTCGTGCTCGTGCCCGAGTTCGTCGAGCTGCCGACCTCGACCGGCTTCGGCTTCGGCGCTTCCGTGACGGAGGCGGGGCTCTTCCTGGTTCCCGCCACGCTCGGAATGCTCGTCGCCGGCCCGATCTCGGGACGGCTCTCGAGCACGGTCGGCTCGCGCGTGCCGCTGATCCTCGGCGCCCTGTTCTCGTGCCTCGGCTTCGCGCTGCTGACCGTGGCGCACGACGAGCACTGGGAGATCTACGCGGCGATGGCCGTGATGGGAATCGGGATCGGCTTCGCCTTCTCGTCGATGGCGAACCTGATCGTCGAGTCGGTTCCCGCCTCCCAGACGGGCGTGGCCACCGGGATGAACACGATCGTCCGCACGATCGGCGGCGCGATCGGGAGCCAAGTCTCGGCCGCGATCGTGGCCGCGACGCTCGCGGTGAACGGCGAGCCGACCGAGCGCGGCTTCACGATCGCCTTCGCCGCCGCGGCGGCGGCTCTGGCGATCGGCGTCGTGGTCGCGCTGCTGGTTCCGCGCCCGGTGCGCGAGAGCTCGAGCAACGTCCTTGCCGAAGCTGCCTAGAGACCTCCGCGCAGTCGCGCGGCACGCTTGGTCAGGTGGCGCTGTTCCGGCAGGCTCGGCGTGCGCGAGGCGGCGACCCGATAGTGCTCGAGCGCTCCCTCGGTGTCACCGGCCAGCTCGAGCAGGTGCGCCCGCACCGCGTCCACCCGGTAGTTGCCGTCCAGGCGCTCGGCTACGGAGTCGAGCGCCGCCAGGCCCGCGGCGGGGCCGTCGGCCATCCCGGCCGCGACGGCGAGGTTGAGGGTGACGACGGGGCTGCCGGTGAGCTGCTCGAGCAGGCCGTAGAGCGCGAGGATCTGCGGCCAGTCGGTCTCCTCGGCCCGCGGGGCCCGGTCGTGGAGCGCGGCGATCGCCGCCTGCAGCCGGTACTCGCCGACCGGGCCTTTGCCCATCGCCTGCTCGAGCAGGGCGAGCCCTTCGGCGATCAGCTCCCGGTCCCAAAGCGTCCGGTCCTGCTCGGCCAGCGGCACGGGCTCGCCGGCCGGCGTCGGTGCGCGCGGGCCGTCGGGCGTCGACGAGCAGCAGCAGCGCGAGCAGCGACGTCGCCTCGCCGTCGTCGGGCAGCAGCTCGCTGCACGAGTCGCGCGAGCCGGATCGCCTCGCCCGAGAGCTCGGGCCGCTGCAGCTCGGGCCCGGCCGTGCTCACGTAGCCCTCGTTGAAGATCAGGTAGAGCACGCGCAGCACCGTCCGCACTCTGGCCGGTCGCTCGTCGGGCGTCGGCAGCCGGAACGGCTCGCCGGAGTCCCTGATCCGCTGCTTCGCCCGGCTGATGCGCTGCGCCATCGTCGCCTCGCCGACGAGGAATGCGCTCGCGATCTCGGCCGTCGTCAGCCCGCCGACCGCCCGCAGCGTGAGCGCGATTGCCGAGGCCGGGCTCAGCGCGGGATGGCAGCACATGAAGAGGACGAGCAGCGTGTCGTCGCGGTCGGAGACCTCCGGTGCATCCTCCAACGCCGTCAGGCTCTCGCGGGCCCGGCGCGACTGTTCGCTCCGCCGCTGGTCGATCAAGCGCCGCGAGGCGGTCTGGATCAGCCACCCGCGCGGCTCCTCCGGCACGCCGTCGCTCGGCCAGCGCACCGCGGCCGCGAGTAGCGCCTCCTGCACGGCGTCTTCGGCCGCGGCGAAGTCGCCGGACCAGCGGGCGACCGCGCCGAGGACCTGCGGCGCGAGCTCGCGCAACAGGCCCTCGACGCTCACCGGGACGTTCAGCGCTCGCCACCCGCGTGCTCGAAGAACGTCTCCAGCTCCTCGGCGTTCGAGGGCCCCTTCTCCATCACCCGGCGGACCTGGATCGGCTGCTGGATCGGGACGCCGCCCGGCCCGGGGACGGCCGAGATCCTCGCCGCGATCTCGAGCGCCCGCTCCTCCGACTCGACGTCCACGATCTGGTAGCCGGCGACCCACTCCTTGAACTCGGGGAACGGCCCGTCGGTGACCACCGTGGCCGACCCGTCGGAGCTGACGATCTTGGCCAGGTCGGGCGGCGCCAGCACCTCGGACTGGACGAGCTCGCCGCTCTCGACGAGCTCCTCGTGCAGCGCCCGGTAGTAGTCGAGGTGGGCCTCGATCTCCTCCGGCTGCCACTTCTCCATCGTCGTCTCGGCGACGCCCGGCTGGAAGTCGACCACGAGCAGGTATCTGGTCATCTCGCGCTCCTTCGCGTGTGTGTGCCCAGCTTGGCACGGTTACCTGGAGAACGGAGCCGGCCGGCCGTTCTCGACATCGGCCTACGCGGCGACGGCAACGGGCTCGGTTGGCGCGGCCTGCGGACGGCCCGGCAGCAACAGGCCGCAGACGACCGCGCCGAACGCGAAGATCGCAGCCGACCACCAGAAGGCGACGGTGTACCCGTGCACGGTGGCCTTCGGGATGAGCTCGGAGCCATGGTGGTGTGTGCTCAGGTAGGCGGTCGTCGCGCTGACGGCGACGGTGTTCAGCAACGCCGTCCCGAGGGAGCCGCCGACCTGCTGGCCGACGCTCACGAGCGAGGAGGCGACGCCGCTCTCGGCCGGGTCGACGTGGGCCGTGGCCGTGTTCGAGGCGGTAGGGAAGACGAGCCCGAGCCCGGCGCCGATCGCGATCAGCGAGGGCAGGATGTCCGCCGCGTAGGTCGATCCGACCTCGAGCCTCGTCAGGAGGACGAGCCCGAGCGCGGCGAGCAGCATGCCGGTCACGATCAGCGGGCGCGGCCCGAGCTTCGCCAACAGCAGGCTGTTCACCCCGACCGACGTGACGATCACCGAGCCGATCATCGGCAGGAACGCGAGACCGCTCATCAGCGGGCTGAAGCCGAGCTCGAGCTGCAGGTAGTACGTGACGAAGAGGAAGACGCCGAAGGTCCCGGTCCCCGTGAAGAAGACCGCGAGATAGGAGCCGGCGCGGGCACGGTTCTCGAGCAGGCGCAGCGGCAGCAGCGGCCGGCGGGAGCGCGCCTCGATCAGGACGAAGACTGCGAGCAGCGCGACCCCGCCGACGAGCGAGCCGATCGTCTCGGGCGCGCTCCAGCCCGCGATCTCGGCGCGGTCGAAGCCGAAGACGATCAGGAACAGCCCGCCCGCCGCCGTCGCAGCACCCGGCAGGTCGAGGCTGGGCTTGCGCGGCACCGGTTGCGCCGGCACGAGCATCAACGCGCCGACGGTGACCGGCAGCGCCAGGAAGAGGTTCACGTACAGGCACCAGCGCCAGGAGAGGTACTCGGTCAGCGCGCCCCCGAGCAGCAGGCCGACCGCCGCGCCGCTGCCGATGACAGCGCCGAAGATGCCGAACGCCTTGTTGCGGTCGCGCGGCTCGGTGAACGTGATCGTCAGCAAGGCGAGTGCCGACGGGGCGAGCAGCGCGCCGAATGCTCCCTGCAATACGCGCGCGGCGAGCAGCCACTCGAAGCTCTGGGCGGCGCCGCCGAGCGCCGAGGCACCCGCGAACCCGAGTGAGCCGAGGACCAGGGTCCGCCTGCGCCCGAAGACGTCGCCGAGCCGGCCTCCGAGCGGGAGCAGGCTGCCGAAGGCGAGCGCATAGCCGGTCACGATCCACTGCCGCGAGCCGTTCGAGAAGCCGAGGTCGGCCTGCGCCGAGGGCAACGCGATGTTCACGATCGTCGCGTCGAGCACGACCATCAGCTGCGCCAGGACGACCAGCGCCAGGATCAGCCAGCGAGAGCGCATCAGGGGCGCTGGGTCAGCTTGGCCAGCACCTCGAACAACGAGGCGAGGTCGCGGTGCTCGTAGCCGGCCGCTCGCGCGAACGTGAGCACCTCGTCGGCGGTCGCTGCGGCCGGGAGCGGCACGCTCAGCTCGCGGGCGGCGTCGAGCGCGAGCACGATGTCCTTCTGCATCAGGCCGACGTCGAACCAGGCGTCGTCCGGGAGGTCGAGGACGAGCCCGGCGCGCGCCTTCAGCATCGGCGAGCCGATCGGGCTCTCGGTCATCACCTCGACCGCCCGCTTGCGGTCGACGCCCGCGCGGTCGGCGAGCAGCAGCCCCTCGGAGAAGGCGAGCATCTGCACGGCGAGGCTGATGTTGATCGCGAGCTTCAGCACCAGTCCGTGGCCGTTCTCGCCGATGTAATGCGGCGTGCCCAGCTCGCGCAGGATCGGCTCGACCCGCGTGTAGGCACCGCTCGTCGCCGCCGACCATGATCGTCAGCGTCCCGCTCTGCACCTGCGGGACGCTGCCCGAGACGGGCGCGTCGAGGAAGGTCGCGCCCTGCTCTCGCACGCGCTGAGCGACGTCGCGGCTCTTGCGCGGGCTGACGGTGCTCAGGTCGATCCAGACCTTGCCCTCCGAGAGACCGGCAAGGACCCCGTCCGTGCCCGAGGCGACCTGCTCGAGGGCGTCGTCGTCGGGAAGCGAGCTGAGCACGACGTCGGCCGCCTCGGTGAGCTCGCGCGCCGTGTCGCGCCACTGCAGGCCCTCGCGCTCGAGCTCCTGCGCGCTCTCGCGATGGCGCGCCTCGCCGAAGACGGTATAGCCCGCGGTGAGGAACCGGGCCGCCATGTTCCCGCCCATGTGCCCAAGACCGACGACGCCAAGGGTGGTCACAACGTCTCGGCGACCCACGCCTTCGCGGCTGGCCGCTCGTCGGGGTCGAAGAGCCGCAGCTCGCCCGGCGCGAGCCAGCCGGCGACCGCCGCTCCGTGTCTGATCCAGTCCTTGTCGGTGACGACCGCCATCCGCTGCCAGGAAGAGCGGTGCTTGAGCCCGACCGAACCGGCGGCCTTCAGGTCTTCCCAGAGCGCGGCGAGGTCGAGCCCGTGAAAGTCCTCGGCGAGCTCGAAGTAGATGTTCAGCTTCTCGCCGCGCTCGAGGGCGGCGTAGATCGGCTTCATCAGCTCGCGGTACTCGTCGCCCGAGATCTTGCCGATGGCGCGAAAGCCGAGCACGCCGTCGGGCAGTTCGGCTACCCCTTCGACCATGCGCCGAGTGTAAGCGCGACTGTCATCCTTTGAGCGATGACGGTCGCACGGACGCTCAGGCTCGGTGACACGGAGATCACGCGGATCGGGCTCGGGACGAACCGCCTCAGGAAGACGCCCGAGAATGTCGAGCTGATCGGGCAGGCAGTCGCTGCCGGGATCGGGATGGTCGACACGGCCCACACCTACACGGACGGCCAGAGCGAGGCGACGATCGGCGAGGCGCTCTCGCCCCGTCCGGACGGCATGGTTGTCGCGACGAAGGGCGGCTACCACCCCGGTACCGGCAACCCGGAGGCGCTGAGCGCGCAGATCGAGGAGAGCCTGCGGCGCCTGCGCACCGAGACGATCGACCTCTACTACCTGCACCGCGTCGACCCCGAGACGCCGCTCGAGGAGAGCCTCGGCGCGATCGCCGCGTACCGGGAGCGCGGGCAGATCCGGCAGGTCGGGCTTTCGGAGGTCGGCATCGACGAGCTCGAGCGAGGGCGCCAGGTCGTGCCGATCGCGGCCGTCCAGAACCACTACAGCCTCGTCGAGCGCAAGCGTGACGAGGTCGTCGACCACTGCGCCGAGCAGGGGATCGCGTTCGTGCCGTTCTTTCCCCTGCGCGGCACCGAGACGCCGGTCGTTACCGAGATCGCCGCCCGCCACGGCGCGACCGCCCGCGCAGGTCGCGCTCGCGTGGCTCCTGGCGCGCTCGCCGGCGATGCTCCCGATCCCGGGCACCCTCTCGCTCGACCACTTGAAGCAGAACCTCGCCGCGCTCGAGCTCGAGCTGAGCGGCGACGAGCTCGACATCCTGTCCTAGAGCGGCCGCGCCTGAATAGGCTGTGGCGGCATGGAGCTGAGCAACCGCCACCGCGACACGCTCGAGCAGATCTTCGAACGCCCGTCGAGCGGCAACGTCGAGTGGCACGAGGTGCTGGCCTTGCTAGAGGCGGTCGGCGACGTCGTCGAAGAGCCGAACGGCAGGTATCGAGTGACGCTCGGCGCGGAGACGGAGGTCTTCGACCGTCCGCACGGGAAGGACGTCGACGTCCAAGTGCTCGTCGACCTCAGGCGGATGCTCCGGAACGCCGGGCTCGAGCCGTAGCGCCGTGGCGAACCCGGTCGACGAGCGGGTCCGCGAGCTCGCGCGCGACCGCTTCGGGTTCGGCCGGCTTCGCCCGGGACAGCTGCGCGCCGCTTCCGCGGCGGCCGAAGGGCGCGACGTCCTCGCGGTGCTGCCGACCGGAGGCGGAAAGTCGGCCATCTACGAGCTCGCCGGGCTGCTGCGGCCCGGGCCGACGATCGTCGTCTCGCCGCTGATCGCGCTGCAGGACGACCAGCTGGCGCATCTCCGGGCGGCAGGCCTCGAAGCGCTCGTGCTCAACTCGCACCAGTCCGCGCGCGAGCACGCGGCCTCGCTGGCCGCCGCCTCCGGAGCCGGCACGTTCGTCTTCCTCTCGCCGGAGCAGCTCGCCAACCACGAGACCCTCGACGCGCTCAGGCGCGCCGGGCCGGGGCTGTTCGCCGTCGACGAGGCGCACCTGATCAGCCAGTGGGGGCACGACTTCAGGCCCGACTACATGCGGCTGAGCGCGCAGGCGGATCACCTCCAGGTGCCGGTGCGGATGGCGCTCACCGCCACCGCCGCGCAGCCGGTGCGCGACGAGATCGTCCGGCGACTCGGCCTGCGCGAGCCCGAGATCGTGGTGGGCGACTTCGACCGGCCGCACATCGAGCTCTCGGCGCGGCGGCTGCAAACGGTCGAGGACAAGCACCGGGAGCTGGTGGCCGCGGCGTTGGAGTTCGAAGGGCCGGGGATCGTCTACGCCGCCACGCACGCCGCCGCCGAGGCGGCGCAGGACGCGCTCGCGGGTCAGCAGGTGACGCTCTACCACGCCGGGCTCACGCCGAAGGAGCGGCGTGCCGCGATGACGGCCTTCCTCGACGGCTCGGTCCGCATCGTCGCCGCGACGGTGGCGTTCGGGATGGGCATCGACAAGCCCGACGTGCGCTGGGTGCTGCATGCCGACCCGCCGCCGTCGCTCGACGCGTACTACCAGGAGCTCGGCCGCGCCGGCCGCGACGGGCAGCCGGCGCACGCCCGCCTCCTGTACCGGCCGCAGGATTTCGGCGCCGCGGTGCACCTGACGGCCCGGGGGGTCTCGCAGCGCGGCCGTCGAGCGTGCCGCGACCGTGCTGGCCGCCGGCGGCGAGGTGCCTCCGACCCGCGGAACGACCGCCGCGCTCGTGCGCCTGGTCGATCTCGGAGCGGCCGCCTGGGAGGCGTCCGGCGGCGTCGTATGGACCGGCGCGCTCACCGTCCCGGCCGCGGTGGCCGGCTCCGAGGAGGAGACGAGACGCGAGGACGAGGTCGAGCGTTCCCGCCTCGACATGATGCGCCGCTACGCCGAGCACACCGGCTGCCGCCGCTCGTTCCTGCTCTCGTACTTCGGGCAGGCCTACCCGGGCCCGTGCGGGAACTGCGACAACGATCTCGTGGCGAAGGCCCAGGAGCCGGCGCTCGAGCCGTTCGCGGTCGGCGAGCGGGTCACGAGCGAGCGCTGGGGTGACGGCACGGTGCAGCGCTACGACGGCGACCAGCTGACCGTGCTGTTCGACGAGCACGGCTACCGCGACCTGCTCGTTCCGCTGGTGGTCGAGCGGCAGCTATTGCACCGCGCTTAGCGCTACCGCGATCGGGTCTCCATCTCCGAGGCCGAGCGCGCAGCGAAGGCGGACGTCGCTGAACAGCTCGATCTGGTCGGCGGGATACCCGGGCCCGGCGGGCTCGTCGGCCTGAAAGGCGAGGCCGCGATACCGCCTCGCGATCACGACGTCCGCGAGGTGGTAGCCCGCTTGACCGGTTCGCGCCTCCCAGTCCGCGCCGATCTCGGAGGCGGCGACATAGCGCCAGCCCGCAGCTCGCTCCAGCGGTCCGGACAGACGCACGTTCAGGGTTCCGGGCACGAGCGGGAACCCCGCGAGCTCGCTCAGCCGTGTCATGACGGCGGCCTCCGCCATCAGGTCGGCGCCGAGCCCGCGACCGGGCTGGACGATGCCGCTCAGGTCGCTTTGCATCGCAGCCCGGAACCTACTATAGTGAACCTAATGGTTGAGTATTCCACGACCGTCGACCTCGCCTTCGCAGCCCTCGGCGACGCGACGCGCCGCGCTGTGCTCGAACGGCTCGGCGCCGGCAGCGCGACGATCAGCGAACTGGCCGAGCCGTTCGGCATGTCGCTGACCGGGATGACGAAGCACGTCAGGCTGCTCGAGGAGGCGGAGCTCGTCACGACGGAGAAGGTCGGCCGCGTTCGCACGTGCATGCTCGTGCCCTACGCCTTCGAGGGCATCAGCACGTGGCTGCAGCGGCTCGACCGCTTTGCCCAGGTAGTCGAACGCACGAAAGGAGCACGATGAGCCCGACCAAGAAGCAAGAAAGTTTCTCGGCCGAGGAAAAGGCCGCGATGCGAGCTCGCGCCAAAGAGCTGAAGAGCAAGGCGGATGGAGAAAGCGCAGTGCTCGCCGCGCTGGCCAAGATGTCGGCGCCGGATCGCGCCCTCGGCAAGCGGATTCACGCGATCGTCAAGGAGAGCGCGCCTGACCTCACCCCGAAGACCTGGTACGGGATGCCGGCGTATGCGAACAAGGACGGCAAGGTCGTCGTCTTCTTCCGCGACGCGGGAAAGTTCAAGGAGCGGTACGCGATGCTGGGGTTCAACGACAGCTCGAACCTCGACGACGGCTCGATGTGGCCGATCGCCTTCGCGCTGACGAAGCTGACCAAGGCCGACGAGGCCAGGATCGCGAAGCTCGTCAAGCAGGCGGTGAGCTGACGGTGAACGAGACGACGGTCACGACGCTGAGCGAGCTCGAGATCCGGGTCGAGCGGGTCTTCGACGCGCCGCGCGCGCACGTCTTCTCGGTCTGGACCGACCCGCAGCTGATCCCGGAATGGTGGGGCGACGGCACGGTCGTCGAGGAGATGGACGTCCGCCCGGGCGGCACGTACCGCTTCCGCACCGCCTACGGCGTCGTCGAGGGTGAGTTCCGCGAGGTCGAGCCGCCAGAACGCCTCGTGCAGACGTTCCAGAACCACCTGCAGACGCTGGAGTTCGAGGATCTCGGCGAGCAGACGAAGCTGACGCAGACGATGCGCTTCGAGACGCCCGAGGAGCGCGACACGACGATGCAGTACGGCGTCGAGGAGGGCGCGAAGAGCGGCTTCATGCGTGTCGACGCGGTGCTGAAGAAGATCGCGCTGTCCTAGTTCCGCCCCGAGGGCCGTGCCGGTCGAAGCGCGTCGAGACCCGTACCGCTACCTGCGCGCCGGTTGCCTGTTCTTCCTCGGAGCGCCCGCGCTCTTGGGGCTCACGCAGCTCGTCGACGTCATCGATTCTGACGTCGCAGAGCCCTCTTCCGGACTCGAACCGGAGACCCCCTCCTTACCATGGCTGCCGAGCCCGTTGCCGCGCTTTGCTGATAGTCGCCGGCCCTAGGTAGGAAGGCCATTTCTCGGGGGCTGGGTAGCATTGATTCGCGCCGGTTAGCCGCCTCTACTTTCCAGATTCTTTCCAGGGTCCGCGCTACCCACAGCATGGCGCAGATAGGCTCAGCCGAGTGGACGTCGTGTTGGAGGTCGCGGGTCAGCCTTACCCGCTCGGCGAGCGAGCGGCGACGCTCATGGCAGAGCACCTAAGGGTGAAGGCGGCGCACGAAGCGGGCGCCGAAGGAGCGGTAGGAGCTCGGGCCGTCGCCGACGCGATCGAGCTTCGGCTGATCGAGGACACCGCCGACCCGATCACCTTGGTCGGCGACGAGGCCGAGGCCGTCTTTTACGCGCTGAACGTCCCGACCGGCGGCGGTGACCAGCCACGGGCGCTCTTCGACGCCGTCAAACGGCTGCACGACGAGCGGCCACGCCAGAAGAAGAACTAAGGACAGCCTGCCGGTCGAATCGAGTACTTCGGCAAGCGCCACGAGATCGGTGGGCGACGACCCCTCCACCGCTCGCCAACCCCTGCGTCGAATCGAGGTCGACGGCGATTTCCATGAGCGCTGAGCGGCGGGTTGTCGTGACCGGCTTGGGTGCTGTTACACCGCTCGGCCAGGACATCGACACGACCTGGCGGCGGCTCTTGGCTGGAGAAGGTGGTGGCGGCCCGATCACCGCCTTCGCCCCTTCGGGCCATTCTGTGCGGATCGCCTGTGAGGCGAGCGACTTCGAGCCGGAGCGCTGGCTCGATCGGAAGACCATCCGCAAGATCGACCGCTTCGCGCAGTTTGCCGTGGCCGCGGCGCGGATGGCGGAAAGCGACGCTGGGCTAGAGATCGGGTCTGAGCCCGATCGGGTCGGCGCCTCGATTGCGACCGCGCAAGGAGGTGTCGCGAGCCTCGCGGCGTGTCTGCACGAACTCGCTGAGTCTCAACGGATCCATCCCAGTCTGGTGACGGCGTTCATGCCGAACATGGCGGCCGGATGGGTGTCGATGGAGCTGGGGACGCGCGGCCCTCTCGGCGCCCCGTGCACGGCGTGCGCTGCTTCAGCGATGGCGGTCGGCGATGGGTACGACGCGATCCGGTTGGGGCGGGCCGAAGTGATGCTCTGCGGGGGAAGCGAGGCGGGGATCACCGAGCTGGCGGTTGCGGGTTTCGCAGCGATGCGAGCGCTCTCATCCCGAAACGGCGATCCCGCAGGTGCCAGTCGGCCCTTTGACGCCGACCGGGACGGCTTCGTGATGGGCGAGGGAGCAGCCGTCCTTGTGCTGGAGGAGATGGAACACGCTCGTGCCCGTGGCGCCAAGGTCTACGCGGAGCTCGCCGGCTACGGCCTCAGCTCAGACTCCTTCCACATGACCGAGCCCGATCCGCTCGGCGCCGGACAAGCCCGTGCGGTGGAGGCTGCGCTGGCTGACGCGGCGCTTGCTCCGACAGACGTCGATTACGTCAACGCCCACGCAAGCTCAACGGGGCTCGGCGACGCGATCGAGACGCGCGCACTCAAGCTGGCATTGGGCGAGGAGAAGGTCTCGACGCTCGCGGTCTCCGGAACGAAAGGCGCGACCGGTCACTGCCTTGGAGCGGCGGGTGCGGTTGAAGCCGCATTCACCGTCCTCGCGGTCGACCGCGACATCGTGCCGCCAACGATCAACCACGAGACGCCTGATCCCGCTTGTGACATCGACTGCGTTCCTAACGAAGCGCGGGAGCTACCCGTCCGAGTCGCGCTGAGCAACAGCTTCGGCTTCGGCGGTCACAACGCTGCCCTCATCATGCGTAAGTTTGTCGACGGGCTGGAACCGCAGAGCGCGTGACCCGGGTCGCAGGTTCCGCGTCGACCAGTGCGGTGTTTGATGCTCCCAAAATGGTGTGGGGACTCGCGGGGCTGACTTCAAGCGGCACACGGCCAAGTGGCGCTGTCCCACCGGGGAGTGCCAGCCAAAGGGCAAGTGGGTAAAGGGCTCCCGCCGGAACCCGCTGATCCCGCGCGAATCGAAGCGCTTCCGTTCTCTCTACAAGGGCCGCGCTCCAATCGAGCGGGAGTTGGGCGACTCAAGAACGAGTACGGGCTTGCGCCGATACGGGTGCGAGGGCTTGAGCGGGTCGCTCTACATGCTGACCTCGTGATGCTGGCGCGGTTGTTTCAGGCTCTTGCGCGAGTGCGCGCCATGCCGCGAGCCGCATAGAATCCGCGACAGGACGTGACAGCCGAAGAGGACATAGCGAGCGTCGCTGGTCAGCTGGCCGATCTCACTCGGACCGTGGAGGGGATGGCGAGGGAGATCCAAGAGGTTCGCGACCGCGCCGACAGCCAACAAGAGCGCGCTAACAACCAGCAAGACCGCACGGATACCCAACAAGAGCGCATTGACCTCGCGGCGCGAGAACTAGCCGAAGTCAGTGACCGCTTGCAAGCTGCGGCGAACGCGCTCCGAGAATCCATCTGATCTACCCGTTCGGCGAGGGTTCGGGACGCAGAACGCGTTTCGCCAATCCTTTCGTCAAACCCTCCTACTAGGAGTCTTTGACGAAACGGCTGGTCTTTGCGGCCCGGCGCTGGACCCGAGAGCCAAAGCGGCCGCGCCGCAAGTCAGGGCCGGCCGCTCAGTGGCGCGCGACCGGCGCGCGCTAGCTCGGGAGTCCGAAATCACGCCGAGCTCGCCGAGGCTCCGCCGCGAGCTGTTCGAGATCGTCTTGCAGGAGGAGATCCTCTTCGCCGCTAGGTGAAGGAAGAGGGACGACGTACTCCCGGATCACCATGAGCATGCCAAGCGTGTGCTCGATCCGGTTCGGCCCGGCAACCCGACCCCTTGGCGAAAGCGCGTCGAGCGTGGCGAAGACATCCATCACCGCATCCGCGGCTGTCTCCCGAGTCACGAGATCTCGGTCCGGCCCCCACGGCGTGTCACCCTGCGCGTATGCGCCGGCCAGCGCCTCCATTCTTTTCAGCGCGCGCTCGTACAGGCTCATTCGATCAGCGACTCGGCAGACAAGGCGCGATTCTCGCCCCTATCTCCCAGTGTGTGCGGCTAGGACTTCTTGGCGAGCCCGAGCCACTTGCGGATCTTCGCCATGAGGTCGCTCATGGGACGACTCTACGCCTGTTCGTACGGCGTCGGGGCCAAGAGGGTTTGGCGGAACGCTGAGCGAAGCGCCGCAGGTCAGAGGAGTAGACTTCGTTGGACTGGCCCTGCGGCCAGGATTCCGGCTGAAAGCCCGAAGTCCGTCGGCTCGCGCCTAAGCGTCTGCGGGAGAACGTGGGTCCTGGAAAAAGGGCCTATTTGCAGCCGATTCTGGAAGCCCTCTTCCGGACTCGAACCGGAGACCCCCTCCTTACCATGGAGGTGCTCTACCAACTGAGCTAAGAGGGCGCGCCCGGGAATTGTAGGCGCGATCTCACGCGCTGCCTCCGGAGCGCGTTCTAGATTGACGAGATGCCACGCACGGTCGTCGACAGTCCCATCGGGCCGCTCGGCCTGATCGCATCCGACGTCGCACTTCAGGGCGTCGTGTTCGACGGCCGCGGGATCCGACCCGAAGGAAGCGCGCCCGTCCTCGACGAAGCGGCGCGTCAGCTTACGGCCTACTTCGATGGTGACCTCGTCACATTTGACCTGCCGCTCGAGCTACACGGGACCGACTTCCAACGCCAATGCTGGCTCGCGCTCGCGACCATTCCCTACGGGCAGACGGTGAGCTACGGCGAGCAGGCGCGCCGCCTCGGGCTCGGCAGCGACAAGGCTCGAGCGGTCGGCGCCGCGAACGGCAGCAACCCGCTTCCGATCGTGCTGCCGTGCCATCGGGTAATCGGCGCGGACGGCTCGCTCACGGGCTTCGGCGGCGGCCTGCACGTGAAGCGGTTCCTACTCGAGCACGAAGGCGCGCTCCTCCCGCTCGGCTAGGACGGGGAATCGCCGTAAGCGAGGCACCGAGCTGACGACGAGGGCGCCGCAAGGCGCCCTCGTCGCTCTGATCGGCGGTCGGCGAGCCCACGCCTAATCATGTCGGCCTGATCGTCCTAGCCGTCCGGCTAGGTCCCTGACCTCCGTGGGGACTCGCGGTAGGCCCAAACTCTGCCCGAAAGGCTGTCGAAAACCGGCGGCGCGCCTTCGTAGTCTGACTTGTGGCGTAGAAGTGCCTTCGGACCCAATCACCCGGAAGTCGGTGTCGGTCGTTCACGCGTCCGATGAGGGTCGAGACCACGCCGTTCCTAGGGCGCCCTCCGGCCGTCGGATTGCGCTGCTGGTCTGTCTGGCGCTGCTTGGACTCACCACGACCTACGCGTTTGCCGGCGGATCGCAGGCGCTCGCAGGCACGCCAACGGGCCCGAATCCCGATCCGCCCCCACCGCCGATTCGGCACCCGCAGCCCCCGCCGCCTCCACCTCCGCCGCCTCCTCCTCCTATGCAGACGTATCAGCCCCCGCCGCCTCCGCCTCCGGCGCGGCAAGAGAGGCCGCCGAAGCGAGAAGTCATCGCCAAGCATCGGCGCCGTCCGCCGAAGCGCCCACACCCGAAGCCTGCGCCGGCCCCCAATGCATCCCTGGTGCTCCAGCCGGAACGACCGGGTCGCTCCGAGATCCTCGGGCCCTCGCTCGTGCGGGTCGCCGCGGGCCGGACCATCTCGCCGCCGTCTGCGCTCCAGTTCTTCCTCGCGCTCATGATCGGCGTCTCGGTGCTCGTGGCCGCGCTCGCAGTCGCGCCTCGGCGGGCCTTACCGCGACCGCTCCTCGGCGTAGCCGGCGGCCAGCGGGAGCTCCTGTTCTTCGTTGCCCTTGCGGTTGACGCCGCTGCCGGGTTCATCCTCCTCGTATACGTCCTCGCTGCCGGATGAGCCGCGCATACCTGTACGCCGTGACGCTGGCGGCCCTAGTGCTCGCCGTCCCGCTTGCTTCGGGGGCGGCTTCCGAACTGCCGCCTACGCCGACGATCGACTCGGCGCCGCCGAACCCGAGTGCGACCGGCAGTGCGACGTTCTCGTTCTCCGACGCCGACCCACTCGTGACCTTCAGGTGCCAGATCGACGGCGGCGCGTTTTCGCTCTGCACCAGCCCGGCGACCTACTCGGCGCTCGGTGACGGGTCGCACACGTTCGGGGTGAAGGCCGTCGACGTCCTCCTGAACGAGAGCGACGTCGTCTCCTACACATGGTCGGTCGACACGACGCCTCCGCCTGCTCCTACGATCACGGCGCAGCCCTCGAATCCCTCCAACGACTCGAGCCCGGCGTTCCAGTTCACTGACACGGAGGGAGGGGTCAGCTTCCAGTGCAAGCTCGACTTGGGCGGATTCGCCACCTGCGCGAGCCCGGCCGCGTACACCGGGCAAGCGGACGGCAGCCACACCTTCACCGTGCAGGCGATCGACGCCGCCGGCAACACTTCCTCGAGGAGCTACAGCTGGGCGATCGACACGGTGG
This sequence comes from uncultured Actinomycetes bacterium, assembly GCA_963772975.1. Taxonomy (GTDB): domain Bacteria; phylum Actinomycetota; class Thermoleophilia; order Gaiellales; family Gaiellaceae; genus AC-32. Next base: position 512,121 of record CAVYZH010000002.1, on the reverse strand, counting down.
TTCCCACGATCACGCTCGGCACCAAGCCGCCGAGCTCGTCGAGCGATGCGACGCCGACCTTCGCGTTCAGTGCAAACGAGGCCACCCCGAATGGATTCGAGTGCAAGCTCGATAGCGGAGCCTTTTCCGCTTGCACGAGCCCGACGACCCTCGGGCCGACTCCGGACGGAAACCACACCTTCATCGTTCGGGCTACGGACGCGGCTGGGAACACCGGCCAGGCGAGCTACACCTGGACGATCGACACGGTGGCGCCCACCGTGACGCTCGGCACCACGCCGCCCAACCCCTCCAACGACCCGACGCCGGGCTTCAGCTTCAGCGCCAACGAGGGAATTCCTGGCGGCTTCGAATGCAAGCTCGACAACGGTGCGTTCGCCGCCTGCACGAGCCCCATGACCCTCGGCTCAACTGCCGACGGGAGCCACACCTACACAGTCAAGGCAACAGACGCGGCGGGCAACGCGGGGCAGGCGAGCTATGTCTGGACGATCGACACGGTCCTTCCCACGGCGACGCTGACCGCCAAGCCTGCCAACCCGTCGAACGACCCCACGCCGAGCTTTAGCTTCTCGGCCAGCGAGACCAGCACCTTCCAGTGCCAGCTCGACGCCGGCGCCTTCGCTCCTTGCACGAGCCCCACCACCCTGGGCTCAACTGCCGACGGAAGCCACACCTACACGGTCAAGGCGACAGACGCGGCCGGCAATGCCGGGCTGGTGACCTCGTATGTCTGGACGATCGACACGGTCGCGCCGACGGTCACCCTTAACATCAAGCCCCCAAATCCGACGAACGACACGACACCGGATTTCGCCTTCAGCGCCAACGAGACGATCTCCGGCGGCTTCCAGTGCAAGCTCGACGCAGCCGCCTTCGCCGCTTGCACCAGCCCGAAGACATTCGGTGCGACCACAGACGGGTCGCATACCTTCACCGTCAAGGCGATCGACGCGGCCGGAAACACCGGGCAGACGAGCTATACCTGGACGATCGATACGGCGGTGCCGCAGATCACTCTTGGCACCAAGCCGACGAACCCCACCAACGACCCGACGCCGGACTTCGCCTTCAGCGCGAACGAGACGCTCTTGGGGGGCTTCCAGTGCCAGGTCGACGGTGGCGCCTTCGCAGCGTGCACGAGCCCGAAGACACTTCCTGCAACTGCGGACGGGTCGCACACGTTCACGGTCAAGACGATCGACACGGCCGGAAACCCTGGACAGACGAGTTACACCTGGACGATCGACACGGTCGCGCCGACGATCACCTTGGGCACGAAGCCGGTGAATCCCGCCAACGACAGCACGCCGACCTTCGCCTTCAGCACCAACGAGCCGATCTCCGGCGGCTTCCAGTGCAAGCTCGACGCCGGCGCCTTCGCCGCCTGCACGAGCCCGAAGACATTCGGTGCGACCCCAGACGGATCCCACACCTTCACCGTCAAGGCGAACGACACCGCGGGAAACGCAGGGCAGACGATCTACACCTGGACGATCGACACCGATCCGCCGACGATCACGCTGACCGCGCCGCCGCCGAACCCCTCCGACGACGCAACGCCGACCTTCACGTTCAGCGCGGACGAGGCCACGCCCGGCGGCTTCCAGTGCAAGCTCGACGCAGCCGCCTTCGCCGCTTGCACCAGCCCGAAGACATTCGGTGCGACCCCAGACGGATCCCACACCTTCACCGTCAAGGCGAACGACACCGCGGGAAACGCAGGGCAGACGATCTACACCTGGACGATCGACACCGATCCGCCGACGATCACGCTGACCGCGCCGCCGCCGAACCCCTCCAACGACGCAACGCCGACCTTCACGTTCAGCGCCAACGAGCCGATCTCCGGCGGCTTCCAGTGCAAGCTCGACGCCGGCGCCTTCGCCGCCTGCACCAGCCCGAAGACATTCGGTGCGACCCCAGACGGATCGCACACCTTCACGGTCAGGGGCGCAGACTCGGCGGGCAACAACAGCTCGACGAGCTACGCGTGGACGATCGACACAATCGCGCCCGTCCTGACTCTCACGAAGACGCCGGCGGACCTCAGTGGGGTGGCCACCGCGCACTTCGAGTTCAGTGCCACTGACCAAACGAGTGTCAGCTATCAGTGCCAACTCGATAGCGGATCGTTCCTGCCTTGCGCGACGCCGCCGGGGCAGGACTACTCGAGCCTGACAAGCGCCGTACACACGTTCACGCTCAAAGGCACGGATGCGGCCGGGAACTCGATCACGAAGCCCTTCACCTGGACGGTCGACACCGTCAATCCCGTCGTGACGATCACGGCCGGGCCCCCGGACCCTTCGAACCAGGTCAGCCCGACCTTCACGTTCACGTCGAACAAGAGCCCGAGCACCTTCCAATGCCAGCTCGACACCGGCGCGTTCGCTCCCTGTACGAGCCCGCTGACCTTGGGCGCGACGCCGGAAGGAAGCCACACCTTCAAAGTCCGGGCAAGCGACTCGCTCAGCCACACGGGTTTGCCCACGGCCTGGTCGTGGACGATCGACACGACGCCGCCGCCGGCGCCGGCCATCGGCTCCGGCACAGCGAACCCGACCAACCTCACCAGTGCAACCTTCGTGTTCTCCGACAGCGAGCCGGGGCTGAGCTTCCAATGCCAACGCGACGGCGGGGGGTTCTCTGCGTGCACGAGCCCAGCCTCGTACTCCGGGCTCCCCGACGGCGCTCACACCTTCGCAGTTCGCGCGACCGATGCCGCCGGCAACGCCGGAGCCACGGCGAGCATGGGCTGGACGGTCGACACCGTCCCGCCGAACACCACGATCGAGTCGACGCCCCCGGCGGTGAGCAGCAGCGGCTCCGCCAGCTTCGGCTTCGCGAGCACCGAGCCCGGCTCCACCTTCGCCTGCAGCCTGGACGGAGGCACCTTTGCCTCGTGCTCCTCGCCGCAGAGCTACGCCGGGCTCCCGAAGGGCGCACACGCCTTCCAGGTCGAGGCGACGGACGCTGCCGGCAACTCTGACCCCACCGCCGCCGCCTACTCATGGCAGATTGCGGTGTTCGCGCCCGTCGACAGGACTCCGCCCGGAAACGTTCGTGGGCTCAAGCGCAGCGTCGGCTACGGCCTCCTCGAAATGGCGTGGGGCCTGCCGCCGGACGTCGACTTCGACCACGTGCGGGTGCTCCTCTCGACGAATCGCAAGAAGCCGGCCCGGAAGGTCGTCTACGCGGGCAAAGCCAGGCGTTACCTGAACCGCAGCTTCAAGAACGGCACGTACTACCGCTACTCGATCGTCAGCTACGACCACGCCGGCAATGCCTCGCACGGGGTCACCGTCGTCGTCGCTGCGAGCGCCTTGCTCCGCTCGCCGCGTGACGGAAGCGTCGTGCACTCGCCTCCGCTCTTCCTTTGGCGCGCGATCAAGAGCGCGAGCTTCTACAACATCCAGCTCTACTACGGAGCCCGGAAGGTCTTGAGCCGCTGGCCGAGGACGGCGCGACTGGGGCTCGCTCGAACCTGGGCTTACGAGGGCCGAAACTTCCAGCTGAAGAAGGGCACGTACCACTGGTATGTGTGGCCTGGATTCGGTCCTCGCCTCAAGGGCCATTACGGTCAGTTGCTCGGCGAGAGCACCTTCCGCGTGGGTTAGAGGCTCAAGCCGGGCAGGCGTCCGCAAGGCGGCTGGGGGCCTTGGCCAGGTGCTCCGGGAGCAGCTCCAAGTCTGCAAGGACGGGCCTGAAGTACCCGGCGCTCGCACCGCCGAGCGAGCCCGCCGCGCCGAGCACCGGCTCGGCGGCCGATCCGTGCGGTGCGCTCACCGCGTCAGAGCAGGCGGCCTTGATCGACGAGGCTCGCGACGCGAAGCGGGCCGATGGCGCGGCCCGACGCTCGGTGAGATCGCGAGCGTGGCACTGAACAGCGACGCCTCGAAGGACGACGGCGAGACGCCGTAGGCCGACGCGGAACGGTTAGGACGACGAGGGCGCCGCGAGGCGCCCTCGTTCTGTCCGGCGGCCGCGGAAGGTCTCGCGATAGGCACGCGGGGAGGTGTGCAGCTGGGACGCGAACTGCGCGCGCATCGTCGCCGGCGAGTCGTACCCGGCGCGGCGGGCGACGCCTGCGATCGGGTCGTCCGACGACTCCAGCAACTGCTGCGCGAGGCGTAGGCGCTCGCGCTGGAGCCACTCGCCCGGTGGCAGGCCGAGCGCCGAGCGAAAGCGACGGTTCAGCGTCCGCGTGCTCATTGCGCCGCGGGAGGCGAGATCGTCGACGGTGATCCCCTCGCCGACGTTCGCGCGCGCCCAGTCGAGCAGCGCGCCGAGCGAGTCCGGCCTGGAGGCGACGGGCGTCTCCACGTATTGCGCCTGGCCGCCACTACGGAATAGCGGCATCACCAGCCGGCGCGCCACCGCGGCGGCGACATCGAGGCCGTGATCCTCGGCGACCAGGTGCAGGCAGAGATCGACCCCGGCGGCCGTCCCGGCCGAGGTCATCACCCGGCCGTCGACCACGTAGAGCACTTCCGGGTCGAGCTGCACGAGCGGGTGGCGCGCCTGGAGCCGCTCTGCGTACATCCAGTGCGTGGTCGCGCGCCGGCCGTCGAGCAGCCCGGCGGCGCCGAGCACGAACGCCCCCGTGCACAACGAGACGAGGCGCGCGCCGCGCTCATACGCGTGGACGAGCGCTGTACAGAGCTCTGGCGACGGCTCGTCGTCCGGGTCGGACCAGCCTGGTACGACGATCGTGTCCGCCCGGTCCACCGCCTCGAGCCCGTGCGGCGCCTCGAGCACGAAACCGGTCTGCGTCTGCACCCGGCGCTCGCCGGCGGCGACGACCAGGAACTCGTACCACGGTTCGGCGATGTCGCTGCGGTCGAGGCCGAACACCTCGCAGGGGATTGCGAAGTCGAACGTGAGCGCGCCCTGGTCGACTACGGCCGCGACGACGTGCATGGCCGAAAACTAGCGAAGATCGTCTGAAAGACAACGTGGCCCGCGGCGACCATTCCTCCATGCAACGAGGGCTTCGGGTCGCGGTCGTGGCGGTCGTGGCCGCGCTGGCAGCGGGCAACGCCTGTGCCCGAGACACCGCCGCGCCGCTTCCCGGCGCACGGACCCTGAGGATCTGCGCGGCCGCCGGGCCCTTCTGGCCAACGATGACGCTCGCCCTGAACGGGCGTTACGCCTGGGTCGCTTGCAAAGAGCAGTCGCGGGTCGCCCGCGTCGACACGCGCAGCGGCAAGACGCAGCGGTCGGTGCGGCTGTTCGCGCCGGCGATCGCCGTCGTGAGCGGGTTCTCGTCGGTCTGGGCGCTCGACTCCGGCGGCACGCTCTACCGGCTGCGCGCCGGGAAGGTGGCCAACCGGATCGCGACCGGCACTGCGGCTGCCTACAACATCTGGATCGGCGGCGGCTCGGTCTGGGTCGCCGACGACCAGGGCGCGAGTGTCGCGCGGATCTCGCCCGGCACGAACCGCGTGGTCGCGCGCGTGTCGGTGGGCGACGGCCCGGCCGACATGGCCTTCGAGGGAGGCAAGGCTTGGGTGATCAACCACCGCGATCGTGTGCTGACCCGGATCGACCTCGCCACGAACAAGCCGAAGTCGCTGGGCGACGTCGGCGGCGAGGCGCCCGAGCGCATGCTCTTCGCGCACGGCAGCCTCTGGATCACCGGCCGCGGCACGAAGCTGCTGCAGGTGGACCCCGCCGACGGCTCGCGCCGGCGAACCGTCGACATCGGCGTGAGCGGGATCGACATCGCCGGTGCAGGCGACGACCTCTGGATCCCGACCCGCAGCGCGGCCATCGACCCGCTTGGTCTCCCGCGCATGGCGGCGCTCGAGCGCGTGAGCGCGGCGACCGGAACGGTCGTGCAGGTCGTGAAGCCGACCGCGCGCGTGGACGTACACGGCCTGCTCGCCGACGCGGGCGGGGTGTGGATCGCCGACAACACGAAGGGCCGGCTCTACCGGGTCGCCCGAACGGAGCGCTCGACATGACCCGCAGACGTTTTCTCCTTAGCTCCGCCGTTGCGGCCGGAGCAGCCGTCCCGGCCGCCGCGTGGACCGTGACCCGCGGCGAGGACCGGAGCGAGCGCGCCCTGCCAAGGCGGCCGCTCAAGGTCCCTGCCGACGGGCAGATGCGCGTCGCCTTCGCGATCGGCGAGGGCGTGAATGTGATCGACACTGCGGGGCCGTGGGAGGTCTTCCAGGACGCGGCCGTCTTCGATGGCCCGGGCGCGTTCGAGCTCTACACGGTCTCGAGTTCGACCGAGCCCGTCGTGGGCAGCGGCGGCCTGCAGCTGCAGCCGCACCACGCCTACGACGACGCGCCGCAGCCGCACGTGGTCGTGATCCCGGCGCAGCGCGGCGGCGAGGACACGGTCGCGTGGATCAGGCACGCGACGAAGCGCGCGGATCTCGTCATGTCCGTCTGCACCGGCGCCTTCGTGCTCGCCGACACGGGGCTGCTCGACGGGAAGACTGCGACCACGCACCACGGCTCGTGGGACATGTTCGAGTCGTCCTACCCGAAGGTGAAGCTCGTCCGCGGCCAGCGCTTCGTCGAGCACGAGCACGTGGCGACGGCGGGCGGGCTGACCTCGGGGATCGACCTAGCGCTGCGGACCGTGGAGCGCTACCTCGGCCGTGACGGCGCGGCGGCGACGGCGGAGTACATGGAGTACGAGAGCCGCTCGCACGCGCCGTACAACGCGTAGTGGGGGCGGGAGGATTCGAACCTCCGTAGGCTGAGCCGACGGGTTTACAGCCCGTTCCCTTTGGCCACTCGGGCACACCCCCAGGGGGCGGAAAGTGTAGCCGCGGTCGTTTAGCCTCACCTGTGCATGGCGCACCGAATCACGCGCGATCACGTGGTCTGGGCCTTCGGCCCCGAGCTCGCGCCGGTGCTTGAGATCGAGCCGGGCGAGACGGTCACCTTCGAGACGAACGACTGCTTCACGGGCCAGATCCGCAGCGAGGAGGACCTCGTCACCGAGATCGATCTCGAGCGGATCAACAGCGCGACCGGCCCGGTCGCGGTCCGCGGCGCCGAGCCCGGCGACTCGCTCGTCGCGGAGATCCTCGACGTGCGGCCGATCGAGTGGGGAGTGGCGACGCTGATCCCCGGCTTCGGACAGCTGATCGAACAGGTGCAGGCGCCGTTGACGCGGCTGTTCGAGGTGCGCGACGGTGAGATCCGGATGAACGAGCGCGTCTCGTTCCCCGCGCGCCCGATGGTCGGCGTCGTCGGCGTGGCGACCGGCGGCGAGACGCTCTCGAACGGGCTCGCGGGCCGGCACGGCGGGAACCTCGACGACCACCTGCACGGGGCCGGGGCGACGATCTTCTTTCCGGTCCGGCAACCGGGCGGGATGTTCGCGGTCGGCGACATGCACGCCTCGATGGGCGACGGCGAGATCTGCTTCACAGGAGTCGAGATCGCGGGGGAGGTCGACATCCGCTTCGATCTGCTCAAGGGCAAGCAGGCGACCTGGCCCGTGACCGAACTTGCCGACCACTGGGTTCCACACGCGACCGCCGACGAGTTCGGTGAGGCGCTGCAACTGGTCTCGGAGGAAGCGGCAAGGATGCTCGTGGACGAGCACGGCTTCACCCCCGAGGACGCGTTCATCTTCCTCTCGGTCGCCTGCGACGCGGGCGTGGCGCAGGCGTGCAAGCCGGCGCCGCAGTTCGGCACGATCGCCCGCTTCTCGATTCCAAAGATCGCCGCCTGCCCAGGGCCGTTCGCGACCTCCTGAGTCCCTAGGCTTAGTGCGTGATCGCCTGCGCCAGCTGCGGACAGGAGAACCCAGACGTCGCCCGGTTCTGCCTGGCCTGCGGCACCGAGCTTTCGACCGAACCCGCCGGCCAGGACGAGCGGCGGATCGTCTCGATCGTGTTTGTCGACCTCGTCGGGTTCACCGCCCGCGCCGAGAACCTCGACCCCGAGGACGTGCAGGCGGTCCTGGGCCCGTACCACGAGCACGTCCGGCGAGAGCTCGAGTCGTTTGGCGGAACCGTGGAGAAGTTCATCGGGGACGCGATCATGGCGGTGTTCGGCGCGCCGACCGCCTACGGCGACGACGCCGAGCGCGCGGTGCGCGGCGCGCTGGCGGTTCGCGACAGCACGCTGGAGCTCGACGCCCGTGAGCTCCATCTCGACCTCCAGCTGCGGATCGCCGTGAACACCGGCGAGGCGCTGGTCTCGCTCGGCGCGAGCACGGCGCGCGGCGAGTCACTGGTCGCGGGCGACGTCGTCAACACGGCCTCGCGCCTGCAGTCGGCTGCGCCCGTGAACGGCGTGATCGTCGGGCGCGAGACGTACGCCAGTACCAGGGACGCGATCGAGTACGAGGCGATGGAGGCCGTCCGGGCGAAGGGCAAGTCCGAGCCGGTCGAGGCCTGGGTCGCGTTGCAGCCGAAGCGCGCCGCCGGCGAGCGTCAGCACTCGGGCGAGCTGGTCGGCCGCTTCCGCGAGCTCGACGTGCTGCGCGGGATCTGGGAGCAGGTCGCCGGCGAGCGCGTCCCGCATCTCGTGACGGTGATCGGGCCGGCCGGCATCGGCAAGACGCGCCTGACGCAGGAGTTCGACCGGGTCGTCGAGGAGATCGGCGGGCGCACCGTCCACGGCCGGTCGCTCCCGTACCGCGAGAGCAGCGCGTACTTCGCGTTCGCGATGCAGGTCAAGCAGCTGTGTGGGATCTTCGAGAGCGACTCGCCCGAGGTGGCACTGCCGAAGTTGCGCGAGCACATCGCCAACCTGCCGTCAGGGGTCGATGCAGAGACCGTGACGCGCCATCTGGCGATCCTGCTCGGGCTCGACTCGGAGGGCACCGTCGACGACCGCGAGGAGCTCTTCTTCTCGGTGCGTTGCTTCATCGAGTCGGTTGCCCGCGAGCGGCCGACGCTGCTCGTCTTCGAGGACATCCACTGGTCCGACAGAGGCCTGCTCGACCTGATCGAACTGCTGGCGGCGCGGCTGCGCGACCTCCCGATCATGCTGCTCTCGCTCGCCCGGCCCGAGCTGCTCGACACCCGCACAGCCTGGGGCGGCGGGCTGCCGGCCTACACGGCGATGCCGCTCCCCGCGCTGAGCGCCGAGGACTCGCAGAAGCTCGCCGGGCTGCGGCTCGAGAGCCTGAGCAGCGAGGACGCCGCGCGGCTGGCCGAGACCGCCGAGGGCAACCCGCTCTTCATCGAGCAGCTTGCGGCGACGATGGCCGAGGCCTCGACCTCGGACGCCTCGCTCCCGACGACGGTACGCGGGATCGTGGCCGCGCGGCTCGACGCGCTGCCGGCCTCGGAGCGGTCGCTCCTGCTCGACGCCGCGGTCGTCGGCAAGACGTTCTGGCGCGGCGCGCTCGAGCGGATCGCCGGTGAGAGCGACGGCATCCCGGGCCTGCTCGGAGCGCTCGAGGGCCGTGACCTGGTCGTGCGGGAGACGAGGTCGATCATCGAGGGCGAACAGCAGTACAGCTTCAAGCACGTCCTGATCCGCGAGGTCGCCTACGAGCTGCTCCCGCGGGCGAGGCGCCGGGAGCGGCATGCGGCAGTCGCGGGCTTCTTCGAGGATTCGACCGCCGAGCTGGGTGAGATCACGACCGCGCTGGCGCGTCACTGGCGTGACGCCGGCGAGCCGAGCCGGGCCGTCGAGTACTTCGTCCGCGCGGCCGAGTCGGCGGAGCTTGGATGGGCAAAGGACCAGGCAGCGATCCTCTACCGCGAGGCCCTTGACCTCGTTCCTGAGGACGACGCCGCGCAGCTCGCCGACCTACGGCGCCGGGTCGCGCTCGCGCGCGCTGCCGCCGTCCACATTCCGGACGCGCGGCAGCTGATGCGCCAGGAGGCCAGGAGAGCTTGACGGAATACCGGCTGTGCCGCCCGACCGCGCTGCTCGCCCCGAGGCCGCGTCCTCAGTCGCGCCCGTAGCCTCCGGCTACGAGCACTCCGTGCGTCCTTGCCTCGGAACGACCATCGCGCCCCGTCGACGAGCGGTATCCCGACAAGCTCTCTAGACCGGGAAGTCGTGGGGCGTGACGTCGCCCGCGATCTCGTGGATGTCGTCGATCGTGTGCTGGCCGAGGTCGCCGGCATGGTCGCGGACCATCTCTTTGTCCGGGGCGTCGTAGACGCAGTAGGTCAGCACGGTGCCGTCCTCGTCGACGACGACGTGGCTGTGCTCCCAGACGATCTTCGGGTAGCTGTCCTCGATCACCTTGCGCGATCGGCTCCCGACCTCCGGCATCTGATCTTCACTGACATCGAATCGGCGTATCACCAAGTACCTCGGCACGACCCTCCTAGCTTGCTGGCCTGATGTTCTGGTTCACGTGGAAGACGTTGCCCGGATCGTACTCCGACTTGATCTTCGCGAGCCGGTCGTAGTTCTCGCCGTAGCTCGCCTTCACGCGTTCCTGTCCTTCGTCCATCATCATGTTCACATACGCGCCGCCGGCCGCAAACGGATGTAGCGCCTCATGGTAGGCGATCGTCCAGTCGGTGATCGCCTTCGCGTTGGCCGGATCGGGGTCGACGCCCACGATCACCTGGCCCCAGTTCGCATTGCGGTAGCCCCACGGCGTGTCGTTCGGGCCGACGCGCTGCACTGCTCCGTCGATCGGGTAGAGATGCATGGTCGACTTCCAGCTCGGCAGCTCGGCCGCGAACCGGACGTGCTGCTCGATCGCCTCGTCGGGGATCTCCTCGACGAAGTCGGCGCGCCAGTACCACTGCTCGCCGGGCGGGAAGATGGGGTCGAAGGCGCTCTGAATCGCCGGCAGCGGCATCGGCTGTACGCCGTCCATCAGCAGGCCAGGCTGTGAGCGGGCCTCGGCGAACACCTCGTCCGCCTGCTCCGGGTCGCCGGTCCAGCACCAGATCACGGCGGCCACTTTCTGCAGGTGCAGCTCCTCCGGGAACGGCGGGGCGGGCGGGACGCTAAGGAAGGCGAAGAAGCCGCCGAGCTCCTCGGGTGCGTTGAGGATGAACTCGCGGTACCAGCGCATCAGCTCCGGAGCGCTCTCCAGCGACCAGAACATCGGGCCGGCGACGACGTTGTCGATCGGGTGCAGCCTGGCGGTGATCGAGGTGACGACCCCGAAGTTGCCGCCGCCGCCGCGGATCGCCCAGTAGAGGTCCGGGTTCTCGTCCTCGTTCGCATTGACCACGCTGCCGTCCGCGAGCACGACCTGGGCGTCGAGGATGTTGTCGATCGAGAGGCCGAGCCCGCGGCTCAGGTGGCCGATCCCGCCGCCGAGCATCAGCCCGCCGGCGCCGGTGGAGGCGATGATCCCGGCCGGCGTCGCGAGACCGTGCGCGTTGGTCGCCGCGTCGACGTCGCCCAGCAGCGCGCCGCCGCCGATCTTCACGGTCCGGTTGTCGGCGTCGACCTCGACCCCGTTCATGGCGGAGAGGTCGATCACGAGACCATCGTCGACGCTCGCGAGGCCCGCGCCATTGTGGCCGCCGCCGCGGATCGCGATGTCGAGGCCGTGCTCGCGCCCGTAGTTGACCGCAGCGACGACGTCGTCCACGTCCGCGACGCGCACGATCAGCGCCGGTCGCCTGTCGATCATCGCGTTGTGGACCGCCCGCGCCTCGTCGTAGTTGGCGTCGCCCGGGCGGATGACTGTTCCGTTCAGCCGCGCGGTGAGCTCCTCGAGACCGCTCAGGTCGATTCCGGTGTCCGTCATTGCTTTCTCCCTTCGCGCCTGCACGCTTTTCCGACTTGACGGGCGCGCACGGCTCCTTCTTCCACGCCGCGGTCGTACGATGGACCGATGGAGCGCTTCGATGCAATCGTGATCGGAGCCGGTCCCGCCGGATCGACCACGGCCTTCCGTCTCTCGCGCGCGGGCGCGCGGGTGCTGCTGCTCGACCGTGAGCGCTTCCCCCGCGACAAGCCGTGCGGTGGCGGGCTGACCTACCGCGCGGTGCGGCAGCTCCCCGTCTCGGTCGAGCCGGTGGTCGAGGACACGGTGCGCCGCGTCAAGCTCGGCTTCCGCTACGGCCGTAGCTTCGAGCGGCGGACCGAGGAGCCGCTGATCCTGATGACGCAGCGGCGCCGGCTGGACGCGCACCTCGCGGAGCAGGCGGCCGAGGCCGGAGCCGACTTCCGCGACGGCGTCCGCGCGACGGCGCTGGAGGCGGACGAGCAGGGCGTGACGGTGCGCTTCGACGGCTTGGCGGCCTCGGCTCCGGTCGCGATCGGCGCCGACGGCGTGAACGGTCTGACGGCGCGAGCGCTCGGGGTCGCGGCTCGGCGTCAGCACGGCGTGGCGCTCGAGGGCAACGTCGCTCATGTTCACGCGCGTGAGGACTACCGCGGTCGCGCCGTCGTCGAGCTCGGCGTTGTTCCGGGCGGTTACGCGTGGGTCTTCCCGAAGGGCGATCACGTCAACGTCGGCGTCGGCGGCAGGGAGTCGGAGGGGCCGCGGCTGCGCGCGCACCTCGAGCGTGCCTGCGCCGAGTACGGCGTCGCGGCCGAGCGGCTGGAGTCGGTCCGTGGCTACCGGCTGCCGATGCGCCGGCCCGGAGACCGCGCGCGAAGCGGGCGGGTGCTGCTCGTGGGTGACGCGGCCGGGCTCGTCGATCCACTCTCCGGCGACGGGATGTACGAGGCGTTCGTCAGCGCGCGGCTCGCTGCGGAGTCCGTCCTGCGTGGCGATCTCGACGGCTACGAGCCCGCGCTCGACCGCGAGCTGGCCCGCACGCTCGCCGCCTCGTGGAAGGCGAGGGATGCGCTGGAGCGCTTCCCGCACCTGATCTTCGGCGTCGCCCGCCTGCCGCTGGTCTGGGGCTTCATCTCGGCCTTCCTGCGCGGCGACCTCGCGCATCCGGGCGAGGCGACCGGCCTTGTCCGCGCGCCGCTTCGCCTGGTCGAGGCGCTCGGGGCCTCAAGACACTCCGCGTAGCTGCCGATCAGCCACAGCGTGGATCTGAATGCGGTACTCGGCCGTGCCGTGGAACTCGGCGCGAGCGATATTCACCTCAAGGTCGGGCAGCCACCCGTGCTCCGGCGCGACGGCGAGCTCGGCCTGCTTCCGGACCACCCACCGCTTTACGACAGCGACCTCGAGGCCACGCTCGCGATCGTCGCCGACATGACCCCGGCCAAGCTCTCGCACTTCCACGAGAGCGGCGAGCTCGACATCGCCTACGCGGCCGAGGGCCTGCCGCGCTTCCGCGTCAACGGCTACCGCCAACGCGGCTCGATCTCGTTCGCCTTCCGCGTGATCCCGAACGAGGTACCGAGTTTCGGGAAGCTGCGCCTGCCGGCCGGCGTCCAGCGCCTGGCCGATGAGCATCGCGGCCTCGTGCTCGTTACCGGCGCGACCGGTTCCGGCAAGACGACCACCCTCGCGGCGGTAATCGACTACATCAACCGCACGCGGCGCCAGCACATCGTCACGATCGAGGACCCGATCGAGATCCTCCACTCCGACCAGGGCTGCATCGTCAACCAGCGCGAGGTCGGGCTCGACACCGAATCGTTCCTCGCCGCGATCCGGCGCGTGCTCCGTCAGGACCCGGACGTGATCCTGATCGGCGAGCTCCGCGACGCCGAGACCGCCGAGACGGCGCTGAAGGCGGCCGAGTCGGGCCACCTCGTCTTCTCGACCATGCACACGATCGACGCCGCCGAGACGATCGGCCGGATGGTCGAGTTCTTCCCCGCGGTCAAGCAGGACCAGATCCGCGCCATCCTCGCGGGCGTCCTGCGCGGCGTCGTCAGCCAGCGGCTGTTGCCGCGGGAGGGAAGCGGCCGCGTCGCCGCCGTCGAGGTGATGGTCAACAACTCGCGCATCTCCGATCTGATCCGCGAGAGCCGCAGCGAGGAGATCACGGACGCGATCGCCGAGGGACAGTTCTTCGAGATGCAGACGTTCACCCAAGCGCTGATCGAGCTCGTGGTCGCCGGCGAGGTCGACCGCGAGACTGCGGCCAACGCCTCGACCAACCGGCACGACTTCGTGGTCTCGCTCGACCAGGCGCTCAAGCGGCAGGCCGCCGGTGTCAAGACCGACCGCCCCGTCTCCGAGATGGAGCCCGAGCCGCCAAAGCCGGGCGAAGCGCCGATGCCGGGGCTCCGCGTCGCCGAAGCGCAGGACGGATGAAGCGGCTCGCGGCAGTAGCGGTTGTGGCGCTTGCGCTCGCCGGAACGGCGAGCGCAGATGTCTTTCGGGTGGTTTCATCGGTCTCGCCGGCCTCGCCGGCGTTCCTGCCGAGCGCCGAGGTGCCGAACACGCCGGGCTCGATCTCCTTTCCGCCCGAGCTGCAGCAGCGGCCGGCCTTCGTCGAGGAGCGCAGCTACGACCAGCTGCTGGCGCTCTGGCAGCGCGACGGCGCGCTCTACGGCGTGCCGTGGCAGGTGCTCGCGGCGATCAACAAGGTCGAGTCGAACTTCGGCCGGAACATGGGCCCGAGCTCGGCAGGCGCGATCGGCTGGATGCAGTTCATGCCGTCGACCTGGGAGCGCTGGGGCGTCGACGCCGACGGCGACGGGCTCGCGAATCCGTGGAGCGCCGAGGACGCGATCGCCGCGGCCGCGCGCTACCTCGCAGCTTCCGGCGGCGCGACCGACATCTCGCGGGCCGTCTTCTCCTACAACCACGCCCAGTGGTACGTCGACGAAGTGCTCCAGCTCGCCCAGCTCTTCGGCAGTGGCGGGGTGGACGCGACGTTCAACCTCGACCGGCTGCAGGTATCGCTCGACCAGAGCCGCAAGGCGGTCGTGCGGGCGAACCGGAAGGTGCTGAAGGCCGAGCGCGACCTGCGCGCGCTCAGCCGCCGCGAGGCCTCGCTGCGCCGCCGCGCGGCGTCAGCGCGCCTCCTCTCCGACCAGCTTGCGCTCGACCAGCGCGCCGTCCAGCTCGGCGTGCGGGTCAGCGACGCGCGTGCCCGCGTCAGCTCACTGCAGGGCGTCCTCACCCAGGCACGGCAGGATCTCGCCCAGGCGCGCGACCGCTCGCTCTCGGCCTCGTTCGCCCCGGCCGCCGGCTCGCTGATGGCCGCGCCGGCCTACGACGGCCAGTACGTCTTCCCGGTCGGGGGCGGCCCCACGCTCGTCTCGGTCTCGCACCACCATCACGACTATCCGGCGGCCGACATCGCCGCCCCGGAGGGCTCCCCGGTCTACGCGCTCGCCGACGCGATCGTCGTGCGCTCCTACGACACCCCCGAGGGCCGCTGCGGCATCGGCCTTACGATCGACACCGCCGACGGGCAGGAGTGGACGTACTGCCACCTCTCCTTCCTCGACCCGACCGTCACCACCGGCGTGCAGCTCGCCGTCGGCACGGAGGTCGGCCTCGTCGGGATGACCGGCCACGCCACCGGCCCGCACCTGCACCTGCAGCTCGACCCGACGACCTCGTACCCCCAGCTCCAGCCCTGGTTCCAGAACTTCGCGGGCGTCGCCTTCCGCTGGCAGGACGCCGGGCCGACCGACTCGATCGGTGGCGGCAGCCATGCGCCGGTGTTCGCCGTCGTCCCCACCCAGACGGAGGAATCGGATGCACAGGTCGTCCTGTTCACCCGGTAAGGGGAGCATGGTCGAGAAAAGCCCCGATTTCCGCTCGTACCGGATGAGCCAGATCACGGCGACCCAGATCACGACCCCAGATCACTTACACGCGGCATCCGTGATGTGGCAATTTCCGCATGAATCGTCCAGATCACTTACGAGAGCACCCGCGCGTGATGTGGGTTCGTGGCCGAGAGTAGTGACGCGCCTCTATCGGGAGCTTGGCTTTCCACCCCTGAACGTTTGAGCGGTTGACCGTTTAGACCACAGCGCTACCGTAGGGGGCAGCCGTCCTCGAGGGAAACCCAGGTCTGCGGCTGGTGGAGCCGGAGCACCTCACCTCCCCCTACTGAGGGGCACGTTCCTGAGCCGCAGGAGGAACGGACGCCACGCTCCGGCTCCACTTGATTGCAGCCGCTTGCAAGTGGGTTGCAACCGCGCTACGGTCGGTCGGCTATACACGGCTGGAGCCGAGCGGAGGCTTTGGGGAGGAAGGCCGCTGCGGTCGCTCGGCTCCCTCCGATCATCCAGTATCTACGGCGCCCGCCCACACGCTTGCCGACGTGGGCTCGATGCCGGCCTGTCGTCACGTTCACGCCGATGATCGGGGTTGACAGAGGGTTGACATGCACGACAAAACCCCTGCAAATCCTCCGATACGCCAGCCAGCCAAGTAGGAGGATGAAGGCGCTCATTTGGCTCAACCATGGGGAAGGGGAGGCCCGCACACCCCAGCCCCTCGCCAACAATGGCGCGAGCAAGAGAGTGGAGGAGACCCTTCCACCCGCAAACAACTCACAAGACACCTGCTCACAATGGCCGCGCCGTCGGGCGTTCCGTCTAAGCTGAAGACTGGTGGGGATGATCGGGGCGGCGCTCGAGTCGCAGAGCCCGACCGAGCGGGCAAGCGCCGTGCGCCTGAGCGTGGCCGAGTTGAGCGAGGGGCCAAAGACGCAGGGCTGGGCTTGCACTTGTGCCTCGGCACCGGGGCAGTTCTGCCCGCAACAGGAGCCGCACGGGTACCGATCGACACCCAAGACCGTGGGACTTTCCGACCTGCTGATCGCCGCCATCGAATCCAACATGGTCGTGTGCGGGAGTTTGCGGCAGCGCCAAGCTCGTGGTCGATGGCGTGCCGGTGGCGCTCGCCGAGGCTCCAGGTCTTAGGTCGAGAGAATCCGAAACCGAAACCGTTTCGGCTCTCGCAACTGACAAACCGCCCGAGGACCCGGCCGAACTCCTAGCGAACGACGAACGTCGAGATACCGATCAGCTGGCCGTACGCCGCCTTTGAGCGAGGCCCGAAGCCGGGCCACACGTACCACCGGTACGTCCCCTTCTCCAGCCCGAAGCGCTGGTCATCGTAAGCCCAACGCCACCTCATTTTCAGTCTAGCCCTCGCCGGCCACGTACTGAGGAGCTTGTGCCCGGCTCGGTATATCTGGATGTTGTAGTAGGTCGCCCGCGCGACCCCCGCCCAACGGAGGAGCGGCGGTCCCCGCACGACGCCGCCGCCGCGCGGCGACTGCAGCAGGACGCTGGCCGGGACTACGACCGGCACGGAGCGTGAGGCGTTGCCGGATCGGTCGTAGCTGCGGACCTTGTAGCGGTAGTACATCCCGTTGCGGAAGCGCTTGTCCACGTACTGGCGCCCTCTCCCCTGGTACACCACCTTTTGACGCCCGCCCGTCGTATCGCCCGACTTCAGAACGCGGACGTGGTCGAAGTCGGAATCGCTCGGAAGCGACCAACCAAGCTTGAGAAGGCCGTAGCCGACGCTGCGCTTCAGCCCACGCACCGTGCCCGGTGGCGTCGTGTCAGGCGGCAATAGCATGCTCACCTTCCAGGAGTACGAAGGCGGCGCTGGGTCGGCGTTGCCGGCCGAATCAGTCGCGCGCACCCGGAATGTATGAGTTCCGTCTCCGAGTCCTTGGTAGGTCTGCGGAGAGGGGCACGCCGCAAAGGCGCTGCCGTCGAGGCTGCAGGAGAAACTCGAGAGCGTCTCGCTGCTCGTGAACTGGAAGGTCGCTAACGTACTACCGCTCACCGGATCGGGTGTGCGTGTGATCGTCGTCTTCGGCGGAAGCGTGTCGACGACCCAACTGCGGGAGGCGGCCGGCCCAGTGTTCCCGGCGGCATCTGTCGCCTGCACGACGAAGACGTGCGCCCCGTCGGCGACCTGCGTATAGCTCACCGGACTGGTGCATGCCGCGAGGCCGCTGTGGTCGATGCCGCACGCGAAACTGAGACTGGGCTCGCCGCCGGAGAAGGAGAAGCTGGCCGTGCGAACGTTCGTGGGATTGCCTGGGGCGATCCCGATCGAGGGCTGCGGGGGAGCTACGGTGTCGACCGTCCATTCCCAGACCGTTGCGAGCCCGGTATTGCCCAGTGCATCCGTGGCCTTGACTGCGAAGCTGTGCTTCCCATCGGCGAGCCCCGAATAGCTCTTCGGGCTGGCGCACACCGAGAAGCCGCCCCCGTCGAACTGGCAAGCGAACGTCCCTCCGGATTTCGTGGACGTGAACACGAAGCTCGCGCTCGTCTGGTTGGTCGGGTCCGGTGGCTCGGTCGCAGGGTCGATCGTCACGACCGGGTTGGTCAGGTCGATCGTCCAGCCGTGGGACACCACCGCGCTCTCGTTGCCGGCGGGATCGCGCGCCTTGACCTCGAACATGTGCGAACCGGCCGCGAGCGGGCCTGCGTACGACTTGGGGCTCGTGCATGAGGAGAAAGCTGCTCCGTCGAGCTCGCAGAGGTACGTCGCGGTCGTATCGCCGTCGGTGAACGAAAAGCCGGCACTCGTCGACATCGTCACGTTCGGAGGACTGGAGGTGATCGTCGGCGGCGGGGGCGGCGTGAGGTCGATCGTCCAGCTGACCGGCGTCGCGAGGCTCTCGTTCCCCGCCGCGTCGACCGCCTTCACCGCGAACGTGTGGGGGCCTTCCCCGAGACCCGCGTAGGAGTTCGGGCTCGTGCACGTCGAGAAGGAGTCTCCATCGAGCTGACAGCGGAACGTCGCCGCCACGTCGGCGTCGGCGAAGGCAAACGACGCATTCGAGCTCTTAGACGGATCGGCCGGCTTGGCGGAAACGCTGGGAGGCGGCGGCGCCGTCCCGTCGACCGTGACTGCGGGTTGCGCGCCCTGGAACGTGAAAGCGCTCGTGTCACGAAAGAGCGAGGAAGTCCAGGTGTACGTCGCTTCGGAGGAGGGTGCTGTCGCGCTGAACGTGATCTGCAACGTCCCACCGGGGCAGAGCTCGCTCGGGGGACTCGGCGGCGCAACGACGTCGATCGTCGACGTTTCAGCACTCAGTGTGACCGTCCAGGTCGCCGCCGCGCAGCTCCCGGAAGCCGACGTCCCGGCCGACAGGGTCTCGCCGTGGACAACGAACCCGCCGGGCACTGTGACGTGAGCGTTGTTGGCCGCACTTGTCGAGTTGTTCCGGTTGGCGATCGCGATGCTGTAGACGCCGCTCGTGCCCGGTCGCACTGCGGACGGCTGGATCGTGGCCCCATACCGATCCTCCGGTGCAGCCGACGCCGTCGCGACGAATGGAAGCGAAAGAGCCAGGCCGACGAGCACACCAAGGACGAAGCGGCTCGTAGACTCGCTTCGAGGACGCGCGGCTCTCACGAGGTGAAGAGGACGGTGACGAGGCCTACGAAGAGGCCGAGGCAGAGGACACACATCGCAGTGAAGGCGAGCAGCTCTCGACGGCCGTCAACGACCCCGAGCACCGGGTCCGGCAGCGTGCGCACCGGAATGACCGCGAGGACGAGCAGGGCTAGCGAGAGACCGAGCGCCAACTCCAGGAGAACCTGGAGCGGCGCCGGGAATCGCACACTTTGCGGTGTGTCAACGCGGGCGGCGGCGGCCACGAAGCCGGGCTGAACTGCGGCCAGTCTGTCCGGGCCTCGGAGGACTGCCTCGGCTCGAAAGCTCTGAGCCCTCGACGTTCGCGGACGCGTTCGGTGCTTTGGTGGAAGGTGTCGAGACTGCGTGCGCTGGTCTGCGCGGACGCGCGAGGATGGCGGAGGAGGCGGAGGCGGCTCCGGAGGAGGCGGCGGCACGTGGGCCCGCGCCGGAGGAGGCGGCGGTGGTGGAGGAGGCTGGGGGCTCGGGGGCGGGTCCGGCTTCGGAACTGTCGTCAGACCGGCGGTCGCAGCCTGGGAGCCCGTGGTGAGCGCGGACGCCGTCGCGAATCCGCACAGCATCAGCGTGACGAGCAGTCCAAGGCGAATCTCGTTTGGTGCCCGCCGCAGGCGGGTCTTCAACCGGGCACTGATCGACCTCAGGGTGGCGGCCCTCCCCTCGTCCACCGGTGTGGCAAAAAACGAACCTAGCATTGGCCCTCCGATTCCTCTCCCAGTCGAATGGGGGGTTCAGGGGACGCCCAAGCTCGTCTTGGCAGGCCGCTTATCGCAGAGGAGTAACCAAACGGAGCGCTGTCACTCCATCAGCGACACAGTCTGCAAGCGTCGACTAGAGAGAACCCGCCCGCGCGGGCGGGGGCGGCGCCGGGTTGTCCGACGCAGCGGTGCCATGGCTTGAGACTACGCCGATCGCGGCAACCTCTCTAGACTCGGCGTGCCGCCCGGCCCTGGGGAGGAGGAGGGTCGACTTCGCAGGGCCGACCGCGGACCGTGTTCGCTCGAGCACTTCAGCACCGGAATCTGATCGTTGTTGAAGCGACGGCGCGCGAGCTTGGTCGGATCACGCTGGTCGAGGCGCTCGAGCTGACGATCCTGATCGCCCAGAAGGAGCCTAAGCGCGTACCGAGGGTCGCGGTGCGATGGCTCGAGCGCCACATCCAAGAGTGCGAGCCCACGCTTGGCGAAGTGGGCCTCGTGGTCGCCGCGCTTCGTGGGACTGACGGACGAGCATCGAGTGGAAGCGGTCAGAGTGCTTCGGGGGTTGGCCGGCTCGTTCTAGAAACTGGCGCGGAACTCGCGCTCCGGACAGTCCGGCCTAGTCACGCCAACACTCGAGCCTCATCGGGTCCGGCACCATGGTCCCAATCTCACGAAGGGAGCCCTGCGATGGTTGGAGCGGCAACAGAACGGGATCTCGATCGCCTCTACCAGCTGCCGCTGAGCGAGTTCACATCCGCCCGCGATGAACTCGCTAAAGAGTTGCGCGCGCAAGGCGAGCGAGACAGGGCTCAAGAGACCAAGGCGTTGCGGAAGCCGACAGCGGCCGTTTGGCTCGTAAACCAACTCGCGCACGAGCGCGAGCTCGACATGCAGAGACTCCTCAAAGCAGGCGAGTCGCTGACGAAGAGCCAGGCGAAGGCCGCTGCCGGCAAGTCGCCACAGACGTTTCCGGAGGCCCGACGAGATGAACAGCGCGCGCTCGAGCAGCTTGCGAAGGCAGCAGGCGAGATCGCCGGGCGCGCAGGCATCGGCTCGGCCGCCGTGGGGAAGGCAACGGAGACGCTACGAGCGGCGTCGCTGACCCCCGAAGGGCGCGAGCTTCTCAAGCGAGGGCGACTTACCGAAGAGCTCGAGCCGCCTGGCTTCGAGGCGCTGACGGGCCTGGAAGGACTTGCGCGACAACCTGCTCCAGCGAAGGCGAAGCCTCCGCGCAGCGATGACCGGGCCGAGAAGCGGCAGGCAGTGAAGGAGGCGCGGGAGCGCGTCCGTCAGCTGCGGATCGAAGAGCGCCAGCTGGCCACCGCGGCCCGTGACGCAGCGCGGGGAGCCGAGCGAGCCGAAGCGGAGGCGGCGGGAGCGCGGAGTCGAGCGGCGGACGCTGAAGAGCAAGCACGCGTGAAGTCCGATCAACGTAAGGCGGCGGAAGCCGACCTTGATCGGCTCGGGTAGGTCGACGGGCGCCTAGTAGGACTCGCTGAGGAACTCGCGCTCCGCGCAGTAGAAGACGAGCTCCGCGGGGCTTGTCAAGATCATCGCAGCCGAGGTGCGCACGCCAGCGCTCCTCGTTGGCCGGCAGCCAGCGGTCCTCGCACTCGGCGCAAGGCCGATCGTGCAATCTTCGGGCGGGCAGTGCCTGACCAGAGAGCTGGCCTTGCTAGTCGAACTCTGTTCACCTCGGCTCATCGCCTCGCGCGTCGACGCACGTTGGCGGCCTTCGGGCTTTCGGCCGTCTGGCCGCAGGGCCAGTCCAACCAGCCTACTGGCGTTCCGCTCGCCGCCCGCACTTTTCGCGAGCCATCACTGGGGCGGCCGTCTGGACCCTTTGGCGGAACGGGAACCCTTATCGCGCGCACCTAGGCTTTCGTCGAGTTGCCCTGAGGTCTCGGCGCGAAGAGGATTGTGTTCGGCGACGGCAAGGGTGTCGTTCGACGAGGTATCAACTCGGCTCGCGATTCGAGGGTGCGGTATGCGGCGTATCGGCGATGTCATGCATTGGCGGCACCTGATCATCACAGCGGCGATAGCAGGTGCCGCGCTCGTTACCCAAATAGGCCCGAGTCCGGCTGGGGCGTCTACATTGCCGACGGGCTTTAGGGACTCCGTCGTGCTGAGCGGTTTGACCAACCCGACGGTGCTGCAGTTCGCGCCCGACGGGCGGATCTTCGTCGGCCAGAAGAACGGTGTGATCAAGGTCTTTCAGAGCCTGACCGACACGAACCCCGTCACCTTTGCAGACCTGTCCAGCAAGGTCGACGACTACTGGGATCGTGGGTTGCTCGGCATGGCGCTGCCGCCGAATTTCCCGACCGACCCGTACGTCTACGTGCTCTACGCGTACGACGCTCCCATCGGCGGCACCGCCCCGACCTGGAACGACGGCTGCCCGACCCCGCCCGGCCCCACCACCGACGGATGCCTGGTGTCGGGGCGCGTGTCACGCCTGCAGATCAGCGGGAACGTGATGACCGGCAGCGAGCAAGTCCTCGTCAACGACTGGTGCCAGCAGTTCCCCAGCCACTCGATCGGCACGCTGCTGTTCGGCCGCGATGGATACCTGTACGCCACAGGCGGGGACGGGGCCAGCTTTAACAACGTGGACTACGGCCAGTACGGCAACACCTACGCCGGCGACCAAGCAAACCCCTGCGGCGACCCGCCCGGGGCCATCGGTACGGCCCTGAGCCCACCCGGTGCCGAGGGTGGCGCGCTGCGCAGCCAGAGCGTCCGGCGTACCGACGGGCCGGCGACCCTCGATGGCGCAGTCCTGCGGATCGATCCGGCCACCGGCGCGGGGGTGCCCGGCAACCCCTTCTTCGCTTCAGCCGATGCGAACGCGCGCCGCATCGTGGCCTACGGGCTGCGTAACCCGTTCCGCATCACTCAGCGCCCCGGGACCGACGAGCTGTGGGTCGGCGATGTCGGCTGGAACACCTGGGAGGAGATCAACCGCCTCGTCGCACCGGCCAGCGCCACGGCGTCGAACTTCGGCTGGCCGTGCTATGAGGGAGCGTCACCGCAAAGCGGTTACCAGGGTGCCGGCCTCAATCTGTGCTCGTCGCTCTACTCGACGCCTGGTTCGGTCCTCGCGCCGTATTACACGTACAACCACGGCGCCTGCGTTGTGAACTACGCGGGCTGTCACACGGGGGGCTCCTCCATCACGG
This sequence comes from uncultured Actinomycetes bacterium, assembly GCA_963772975.1. GTDB lineage: Bacteria > Actinomycetota > Thermoleophilia > Gaiellales > Gaiellaceae > AC-32. The sequence continues at coordinate 489,088 of CAVYZH010000002.1, read as the reverse complement.
GGGTGGCCTTTTACCAGGGCGGGTCGTACCCAACGCAATACAACGGTGCACTGTTCTTCGCCGACCACACCCGCAACGAGATCTGGGCGATGCTCCCCGGCACGAACGGGTTGCCGGACCCTTCCAGGCTGCAGTCGTTCGTCGGCGTCGACGCCACTGGCGGTGCCGCCGGGCATCCCGTCGACCTCAAGATCGGGCCCGGAGGCGACCTTTTCTACGTCGACATGGACGACGGCACCGTCCACCGCATCACGTACGCGGCGGCCAACCAGCCGCCGACCGCGGTGATCACGGCGAACCCGACCAATGGTCCCGTCCCGCTGAGCGTCACCTTCGACGGCACCGGCTCGTCCGACCCGGAAGGGAAGCCGCTGAGCTACTCGTGGGATCTGAACGGCGACGGGACGTTCGGCGATGCGACTGGTGCGACCGCCTCGAACACCTACACGACGGCGGGCGTCTATCACCCAAGCCTGCGGGTTACCGACGACCAGGGCGCGAGCGACACCGCGTCGGTCACCGTCACGGCCGGCAACACCGCGCCGACCGGGGTCATCGACTCGCCCACGTCGAGCCTGACCTGGAGAGTCGGCGACACGATTAACTTCTCCGGCCACGCCACCGATGCGCAGGACGGCACGCTGCCGGCGTCGGCGCTGACGTGGTCACTGATCGTCCATCACTGCTTCACGCCAACCGACTGCCACACGCACCTGATCCAGCCCATCAACGGCGTCTCCAGCGGATCGTTCGCCGCGCCGGATCACAACTACCCCTGCTGGCTCGAACTGCAGCTGACGGCGACGGACTCGGGCGGCCTGAACTCGACGACGAGCGTCCGTCTGGACCCGAAGACAGTCGTGCTCACGTTCAAGAGCAACCCGGGCGGTCTCGTCCTCAGCGACCTGGTGGTGAACGAGGCGCCGCGCTCGACGCCGTTCTCCGTGACCGTGGTCGTCGGCTCGGCGAACTCGGTCAGCGCCCCGTCGCCACAGCAGTTCAACAAATCCACGTACAACTTCATGTCGTGGTCCGACGGCGGCCCGCAGAGCCACACCATCACCGCGCCCGCGGTGAACACCACCTACACCGCGATCTACCGCAAGCGCTGAGGCAGCCCGTAGCCCTCGGTGCCGCGCTGACCCTCGGTGTGAGGCCGCCCGGCGCGTTTGCCGGGCGGCCTCACCTTCTGTCCGAAATCGCAGCGTTAGCGGTGACCGTGCCCGCCGTGTGTGATCTGGCCGCGGATCTCCCCGGCCGGGAACTTCGCCGTGTGCATGTTCGCGTAGGTGACGCCCGCCCTGATCGCTTTCTCCACGGGCGCGAGGTCGCCCGTGTTGTAGCCCTGAGCGGTAGGCCCGACCACGCTGGCGGCGGTGATCGTCCCGCTAACGGTGCCGGACGTTGCTCCCGGGCACGCCGGTTGGCCGCCTCCGCCACAGAAGAACACCGAGACGCCGCCGTTGACGTTCAACTGGCCGACGTGGATGTGCGCCGCCGCAGGTGGCCCCGACAGCCCGGCGTACCTGAGCACGAAGGCGATCTCCGTGTCGGTCATCGTGAGCTTGAGCCTCGCATGCCCGGTCGTGTTGATCGCGGGAACCTCCTGGAAGCCGATCAGGTTGGCCCGGAAGTGCTTGCCGCCCTTCCCGTACCCCTTGTTCCCGCCTGACGCCAGTGCGATCGAAGCTACGGCGAGCCCGAGCACCAACACCAGTGCAGCCGTGAGCTGGAGCCGTCTCCTGGTCATCGAGTCTCTCCTTTCCGGGGCGTCGGCGATACGCGCCAACGGCGGCGCTCACCGTTTTCGACGATCGAGACGATCATCGGCCTGCCCCCTTCTGCGCCGCGCACCGGGCACGGCGTCCTCGCAGACTCTACGGGCCGCTCGTAATCACTTCGTTAAGGCCCAAGAGCGCGCGCGCTCATGCGTCCGGCCGTCGCGGTGATCCTGGCCTTCCCAGGGCGGCTGGCATCAGCTTCCTCGTGCCGAGCTTCTTCCGCAGGGCCCGGCCGGGGAGAAGGAGCGCGCAGGTAAACGACTACAGGCGGTAGAGCGCGAGCGCGTTCTCGCGGAGGATGAGCCGTGCGTCCGCTTCGTCGCTGAGCACCGTGGCGAGGGCGTCGCGCCACCAGGTGGCAGCGAGGAGATAGAGCTCGGGCGTCCGAGCGGCGTCCGAGGCGTAGAGGAGCTTCGACAGCGGGGCGAGCTCCAGCGCCTCCTCGAGCGCAACGGCGGGACGCGACACGTGCGGGATCGTGAGCGAGAGGTCGAACCAGACGTTGCCGTACACGTGCGCGAGCCAGCCGGCCTCGCGCACGAACGGATAGCAATGAAGGAGCACGAACGGCGTGTCTGCGAAGCGCTCGACGAGCGGTTTCAGGTAGCCAGGATCGGCGCGCCACAGGTGCAGGTCGGAGTCGCCGAAACCGCAGTGAACCTGTACCGGCAGCGGATCGTTCGTCGCCTCGTTCGCCTCGAGCGCGGCGACGACGTCGTCGGACACGCGGTCGAGACCGCCGCGGTATGCGGCGATCGTCTTCAGCGCGGCGTAGCCATGCTCGCGCGCGGTCGCCGTCTCCGCCGCCGCACGCGCCCCACGCGTCTCGAGCCTGAGCACCGGGAGGGCACGGCAGCCGGCGAGCTGCCCCATCTCGCCCCAGGATGTGCCGACGTCCTCTGGCGGGTAGCCGTCGTCGACGAGGAGCAGCTCCGTATTCGTCGCGCGCAGCAGCCCGGACGCGTATTCCGCGGGATCGGCCGCGAGTCGGTGCTCGTACACGGCGCACTCGTCGGGCTCGACGCCGAACCGCTCCGCAAGCAGCCGCATCGCGCGACGGTAGGTAACGCCGGTGGCGATGTGTGGCCACTGGCGCGGATCGGGGCTCTCGGAGAAGAGGCCGCGGAACTCGTCGAGGGACGCTGGGGGCGCGCGCAGGATCCCGTGCGCGTGATGGTCGACGAGCGCGACCGCGCTCAGTACTTCTCGAAGTGACCCTGCTGCTCGAATGCCGCGTCTCCCGCGGAGTAGGCTTCCCATTCGGATCGCCGGACGGCGAGGTACGACTCGGCCAGGACCGAGCCGAGGGTGGAGAGGAGGAGCGCGTCGGCCGCGAGCGCGTCGAGAGCCTCGGCCTGCGTCGCCGGCAGCCGCACGATTCCCCGGCGGGCGCGCTCTTCGTCGGGGATCGTCGCCGGATCGACGTCGACCGGCTCCGGGAGGTCGAGGCCACGCTCGAGCCCGTCGAGGCCGGCGGCAATGAGCCCGCCCACCGCGAGGTACGGATTGCAGGTTGCGTCGCACGCCTTCAGCTCGGCGTTCGTCGACGCTTCCTCGGCGCCGCGGAACGTCGAGGCGACGCGGACAGGCGCCTCGCGGTTGTCGAAGCCCCAGCAGACGAACGCGCCGGCCCAGTACTGCGGGACGATCCGGTGGTACGAGTTGAAGCTCGGCGCCGTGAGCGCGCAGAGCCCCGGAAGGTGCGCGAGGACGCCGGCCATGAAGGAGCGGGCGTCGTCCGAGAGCCCGTCCGCGCGCGCGCCGTCGTAGAACCGGTTGCGCTCGCCGTCCCAGAGAGAGAAGTGCACGTGCCCGCCGTTGCCAGCGTTGTCGGGCCAGGGCTTTGGCGCGAGCGAGGCGACCAGGCCATGCCGCCTCGCGATGGCGCGGATCGTCTCGCGGACGAGGAGCTGCTCGTCCACGGCGACCATCGCAGGCGCGTGCCCAGTCGAGATCTCCTGTTGCCCGTGACCGAGCTCGGCGTAGTACTGCTCGAGCGGAATCCCCTGCGCGTCGAGGGCCGCCGCCAGGTCCTCCGCATAGTCCTGCGCCGCCGTTGCCGAGATCGTCGAGAAGCAGAGCCCGGAGTCGATCGGCACGTATGCGCCGTCGACCTTCGTCGCGAGCGAGAACTCGTTCTCGAACGACACCCGGAGCACAAGCCCGCGTTCGGCGACACGGGCCTCCATCCGCTTCAGGAACGAGCGCTGGCACACCGCCGCCGGCACGCCATCGAGCTGGACGTGGTCGGTGAGCACGGCGCCGGTATGCGGCGCGTACGGCAGCGCCCGGAACGTGTCGAGATCGGGAACAAGCCGGATCTCGCCCACCGGGCCCATGCCGGGAACCGGCTGCAGCTGGTCGAGGCCGTTCATCGCCTGCATCGCGACGGTGAGCCCGATCCCGGCCTCGAGCCGGCCCTCGAGGCCGTGCCGCGCCGAAGACTTGGCGCGAACCGTGCCGTCATTGCCGCACCAGAGGAAGCGGACGAGGCGGAGACCCGCCTCGTCCACGCGCTTTGCGATCTCCTTCGCGGTCACGTAAGCGAAATCGTCGGCGTCCAGCGCCCGCCTGGTCGCCAGCAATCCGCAGGCGACCTACGGTCTTTCATTATTGCGGCGGATCGCGTCCTCGCGGGGCTATTCGTGATCGTGGGCGGCATCTCAGACTGAGCCTAAGTGTGCACGCCGTCTTGCGCGAGCCAGGCACCGCGCGGCTGCCCAATCGCTGCGCAGATGGCTGAAAGCGGGCTCGTGGAGGATCGAAGGGCGACGGGCGCGATGTAAACGCGCTGTCAACTTCAACGGGTTTCGCCCAGTTGCGACGCGGGGCGGAACTGGCTTGGACGCAAGCAGCCGCAGTCTGGCGCAACAATCCGGGCCGATTCACCCGGTAGGGGGATGACAAGCCCCCTCTCCGCTGCCGAAGGGAAGGACATGGCGGTCCGGCTAGCGGCGCTCTTGCCACGCGCGGTCATCGTGGCTCTCGTGTGGATTCTCGGCACGGCTGCGTTCACGCTGGCCGCGGACAACACGATCGTCGGCCCTTCGAATCCGAACCCCGCTGCCGGAGCGGCCGCGGCGCAGACCGAGCTGGTCGTGCCGTCGGTCAGCGGCCAGGCTTACGTCTTCGCCAAGGGCATCCTCGAGGACTCCGGCTTCGCCTGGCGCGTCGTCGGCTCCGTGCGCGGCTACTCCTCGAACCGCGTCATCACCCAGAGCCCGGCCGCCGGCACACGCGTCGTCGACACCGGCGCCCCGACCGTGATCGTCCGGCTCGTGCGCGGGCCCTACGACCAGCTCGGGCGGCCCGTCGATGTCTCGCCGTATCGCGGCACCAAGATCCGCCTGGCCGGCCTCGCCGCCGTCACGAAGCCCGCGGTCGCGCCGAAGGTCAAGCCCACTCCGAAGCAGCCCGTCGTGAAGCCGAAGGTCGTCGCGAAGCCGAGGGCCGTCGCCAAGCCGAAGGTCAAGGCCACGCCGCGCCCGCCCGCGTTCACGCCTGCGGGCGCGCCCAAGGAGCCGCTCGACGAGATCACGCTGCCGGCCCGCGCGCTCACCCTCCAGCGCTGGGTCGCCAACCGCCCGAAGACCGGCGCGAACGTGCGCCACTGGCTCTACCAGCACGCGTGGATCGTCACCGGCGCGCAGTTCGGCTGGTGGCACGGCACGCAGGCGCTCCAGACCCTGATCGCCGTCGACCAGCAAGTCGAGCGGCAGTGGGGGATCGGCGGTAAGAGCCAGGCGGTCGCGAAGGCCGCGCTCGCACACGTCCGCCGCCGATCCGGATGAGCAGACGCCGCCTGCTCGCCGAGCAGGGCTACTCGCTGATCGAGATGCTCGTGGTGCTCGTGATCATGGGCGTCGTGATGACGAGCCTGACCACGGTCTTCGTGCAGGCCTCGAACTCCGAGACGGACATGAACAACCGCTTTCAGGCCCAGCTGACCGCCAAGCTCGCCCTCGACAAGGTGCGCCGGGAGGTGCACTGCGCGACCGTGGTGACCCCGACGGGCGTGAGCTCCTCGGTGACCATCACCCTGCCCTCTTACTGCAAGACGGGCAGCGGCTCGATCACCTGGTGCACGCGCAGCAACGGCACCAACCGCTACGCGCTCTACCGCGTGGTCGGGTCGACGTGCACGGGCGGCGTGCTGTGGGCGGACTACCTCGTCCCGACCTCGACCGCGACGGTCTCCGGCGGCGCCCTCCAGATCTTCAACTACACGGCCCAGTCGACCTCGTCGCTGGCCAAGCTGCACGTGGACTTCCCGGTCAACGTCAAGCCGTCCAAGACCGTCGAGCTGTACGAGCTGATGGACGACATCGTCCTTCGCAACAGCACGCGAACGTAGGCGAGTCCACTCGTTCGAGGGACATTCCGGCACGTCCGGCGCGCCGATGCTCTGACCATGCGGTTCTTGCTTCGCCTGCCGCGACGCCTGAGGGGCGAGCGCGGGATGGCGCTCATCATGGCGATCGGCATCACGAGCGTCCTCGGGATCGTGGGCGCGACGGCGGTTGCCTACTCGACCTCGGGCGCGCAAGAAGCCCAGCAGAGCGGCTCGAGGCAAAGCGCGTTCACGCTGGCGGAGGGCGGCATCAACAACGTGATGGCCGTGCTGAACCTGCCGACGAACAACGCACTCGACCCGGAAACTCTGCCGAAGTGCACGAACAACGAGAAGAAGTACAGCGATCCCGCCGCCGACCGCACGAGCACCTCGGGCTGGAGGCACAGCACGATCGACGGTGGGACGGTCGACTGGTGCGGAACTCTCGTTCGCAAGGATGCTCTCTGGTACGTGACCTCGATCGGCAATGCGCGAAACCCGAACCGGACGAGCACCAATGTGACGCGGACGCTCGAGGCGACCGTCACGGTCACGCCGACGACCACGCAGCCTCTGAACAACCCGGTGTGGAACTACCTGTACTCCGGCCACACGGGCAGCACCTGCGACCAGTCGCTGAACAACAACATCGCCGGCGCGTCGCGCATGTACGTGGCCGGAAACCTCTGCCTCAGCCCGAACGTCCAGCTCAACCAGTCGACGGTGATCGTCGGCGGATCGGTCGACGTGTCGAACAACGCGGCCATCGGTGCGTCGACGAACATGAGCACACGGGTCGAGACGTACGTCGGCGGGAACTGCCGTTATGCGACCGGCTCCTGGGCGAACTGCAGCGGCAACCAGGACGCGCGCCACATCTACAGCAAGCTCTCGGACCTGGTCAACGTCGGCGTCAACCAGCCGGCGCCGGTCGTGGCACCTCCCGCGGCGGACTACGCGACGTGGTACGAGAACTCGATCCCCGGCCCTTCTCAGACCTGCACCACGTCGAGCGGGACGCCACCCACGTTCGACACGAACTATCCGAACCGCGACAACAGCGTGACCACCCCGATCGACCTGACGCCGAACAGCTCGTACTTCTGCCGCGTCGGTCAGGGGGCGAGCTCGACCCTCAACGGCGCCCTGACCGCGTCCCAGACGACGGTTACGGTGAGCTCGGCAACCGGCTTCCCCACGACGCCGTTCCTGATCCGGGTCGACGACGAGTTCATGCAGGTCATAGCCGGGTTCGGCACCACCACCTGGACGGTCTTGCGCGCCACCAACAGCTCGGCGACGGCGCACGTCACCGGCCAGACGGTCGAGTGGAAGACGCCGTCGAGCGGCGAGATCGCCTGGAACAACACCACCAAGACGTTGACGGTGAGCGGGACGATCTACATCGACGGCAGCGCCAAGATCTCGAACAGTGCGCTCAACTCGTACAACGGCCAGGGCACGATCTACCTCTCCGGCACCTTCCTCGGCACGGGCTCGCTCTGCGCGTCGATCTCGGGGTCGAACTGCAACTTCGCCGGCTGGAACCCCGACTTCGACATGCTGATGATCGTGGCCAACGGCAACGGCGGCCAGGTCAACCCGGGAGACAGCGTCCAGATCGACAACAACTTCTCGTACCAGGGCGGCCTCTACGGCACGAACGCCGTGGAGTTCGGCAACAACGTCAATGTAGACGGCCCGCTCGTCGGCAGTCAGATCCTACTCTCGAACAACCTGACGACGAATGCGTTCCCGAACATCTCGATCGTCCCGGTCGGCATGCCGTCGAACACTGAGGTGTACGCGCAGCCGAACCCGCCGCAGGGCTTCACGGGCTAGACCTAAAGCCCGGCGGGACGCCGTGCCGATAGAAGGAGGGTGGACGTTGCTCTCGGCCTGTTCGCCTTCTGGCCCGCGCTCGCGCTCGGCAGTTTCCTGAACGTCGTTGCCGCGCGGGTGCCTCTGCGTCGCTCGGTCGTGCGGCCCGCCTCGGCCTGCATGAGCTGCGGCACCGAGCTCGCATGGCGCGACAACGTCCCGGTGCTCTCGTGGCTGCTGCTGCGAGGCCGCTGCCGCACCTGCGGCGTCCGCATCAGCGCGGTCTACCCGCTCGTCGAGCTGGCGACGGCCGCGCTCGTCGCGGGCTGCTTCGTCAAGTTCGGGCTCTCGGGTGAGGCGTTCCTGGCCTCGTTCTTCTGCGTCGTGCTCGTCGTGCTGAGCGCGATCGATCTCGAGCACCGAATCGTCCCGAACCGAATCGTCGTCCCGGCGGCGGCGATCGTGCTGCTGGCGCAGACGGGGCTGCACCCGAGCCCGGAGTGGACGATCGGCGCGCTCGCCGCCTCGGGCTTCCTGTTCGTGGCCGCGCTCGCCTACCCGGCCGGGATGGGCATGGGCGACGTCAAGCTCGCGCTGCTGCTCGGCGCAATGCTGGGGCGTCTCGTCGGCGTCGGCCTGATGCTGGGGATGTTCGCCGCGCTCGTGCCGAGCGTGTACCTGCTCGCCCGCCACGGCTCGGCCGCCCGCAAGATGGGCATCCCGTTCGCGCCGTTCCTGGCGCTCGGCGCGCTGATCGCCCTGTTTTCGGGGCACACGCTGCTCGACGCGTATCTGAACCACTTCTAGCGCTCAGCTTTCCGCCGGGTTCTGCCGATACCTCGTTCGAGGGATACCCATGGACCTCAAGCGGCCCAACAAGCTCAGGCTGTCCGGCAAGTCCGGCGCCTCCGAAGCCCCCGCCGGGGACGACGCCGGGCTGCCCGCGGGCCACGGTGTCAACGAGGTCGCCGAGCTCGTCGCCGACCTGATCGAGGCGACCGGGCTCGTCTCGGGCGACCGCCTGGCGGCCGTTCGCGGGCGGGTCAAGCAGGGCGGCTCGTTCGCGCAGGCGGTGCTGGACGAGGGCGTCGCCACGCCGGAGGGCCTGGCACGCACGCTGGCCAGCCGCTTCCAGCTGCCGTTCATCGACCTGCCGCTGATGGGCGTGGACGAGCAGGCCGCCGGCGAGATTCCGATCCACGTGCTCGAGCGAGTGGGCGCCCTGCCATACGCACTCGAGGGCAACACGCTCCGGATCGCGGTCGCCGACCCCGGCAATGTGCACGCGATCGACGAGCTGCGTCTCGCGACGCGCTACCAGCTCGAGCTCGGCGTCGCCTCCCGTGAGGACATCGAGAACGAGATCCGCCGCATGGCCCGCGCCTCCGAGGCGTTCGGTGCCGCGATGGACGCCGAGGACTCCATGCTCGCCGTCGCGGTCGAGGAGGAGACCGACGACCTCGAGGTCGACGACGGCATCTCCGACGTCCCGCTTGTCCGGCTCGTCAACTCGATCATCTTCCAGGCCGCCGAGGACGGGGCCAGCGACATCCATTTCGAGCCGCAGGAGGACTCGCTGGTGGTGCGGCTTCGCATCGACGGCGTGCTGCACGAGGTGCAACGCATCCCGAAGCGGATGATGGCCGGCGTCACCACCCGCCTGAAGGTGCTCGCGAAGCTCGACATCGCCGAGCGCCGCAAACCGCAGGACGGCCGCATCTCGCTCAACGCGGCCGCGGCCGGCCGGATGATGGACATCCGCGTCGCGACACTGCCGACGGTCGAGGGCGAGGCGGTCGTGATGCGCCTACTGGACAAGTCGAAGAAGGCACCGACGCTGACCGAGCTCGGCCTCTCCGACGCGATGCGCGTCCGGATGGAAGAGCTGATCCGCCGGCCGACGGGCGCGATCCTCGTGACCGGGCCGACGGGCTCCGGTAAGTCGACCACGCTCTACGCGGCGCTGACGGAGATCAACCGGCCCGAGATCAACATCATCACGGTCGAGGATCCGGTCGAGTTCCGGCTCGGCGGCGTCAACCAGGTGCAGATCAACCAGCGCGCCGGCCTGACCTTCGCGGCAGCGCTGCGCTCGATCCTCCGTTCCGACCCCGACGTGGTGATGGTCGGCGAGATCCGCGACGGCGAGACGGCCAAGATCTCGATCGAGGCCGCCCTGACCGGCCACCTCGTGCTCTCGACACTGCACACGAACGACGCGCCGGGCGCGCTCACGCGCCTGAATGAGATGGGCGTCGAGCCGTTCCTGACCGGTTCCGCGGTCTCCGCCGTGCTCGCCCAGCGCCTCGCCCGGAAGCTGTGCACGCACTGCTGCGAGATGTACACGCCGACGACGGACGAGATGATCAAGGCCCGCGTCTCGCCCGAGGTCGCGGCTGCCGCGGACGGGATCGTCTTCTACCGCAAGAAGGGCTGCCCGCGCTGCGGCCAGACCGGCTACAAGGGCCGGATCGGCGTCTACCAGCTGCTCGTGATGAGCGAGACGCTCGAGTCGCTGGCCGCCTCGAAGGCGAGCCGCGAGGAGCTCGACCGAGCCGCGATCGAAGAGGGCATGCGGACACTCTGGGACGACGGCCTCGCCAAGGTCGCCGCGGGCCTCACGTCACTCGAAGAGCTCGCCCGAGTGACCGTCTAGACGCGGTCATCCCTGTCGGCACAGGGACAGACACAGGGACAGACACAGGGACAGACACAGGGACAGACACAGGGACAGACACAGGGACTGTCACCGTGGGTTTCGTTTCGGCTCGGCTACGCGGCCTGGATGTCGCAGCCGAGGTACATCAGGGCCTCGACCGCTTCCGTCACGAACGCCGTTGCCTCGCGGGCGCTGGCGAACGTGTAGGGCCCGGGGCGGCTGGGCTCGGCGCTTCCCGTCTGGAAGACCTCCGCCTCGACCATGCACGACTCGCCGTAGTCGACCGCGCGCATTACCGCGATCGAGCGGCCGTCGCGCCGCGCGTGCCGCACGAACAGCTCGCGGCCGGCGCTTCCCTCGGCGGTGCTCACTGCGCGTACGTGGAAGCGTTCGCCGCTGCCTGAGCGACCGTGTCGTGGTCGGCGAAGCCGTTCAGACGGACGAAGAGGCTGTTCGGCCTGACGAAGACGAGCACGGCCGGCCCGTCGAGGACGCGGTCCGCCGGGGTCGGAGCGCCGGTCAGCACCGAGCTGAGCGGCGAGACGACCTTCTCGTCGGCGACGTTGAACGCCACGAACCCAGCGTGCGCGACCTGGGCGCCGTGGCGGGCCTCGTCGGTCGACATCCGGTCGACGCTCGAGTCGGGCGTGTAGAGCGAGACGACCACGACTGCGTGCGAGCGCAGCGCCAGCGCAAGCGACGACGGCATCCCGTTGATTATCGTCGGGACGTGCATCTTCGGCCTCGCCTTGGGCTTGGCGACGGCGACCTTCTTCGTCGCCTTCGGCTTCGGAGCCGCAGTGGTGGCCACGTGCTTCTTGACCGGGTGCAGCGGCTTGATCACCGGCACCGCGGCGCTCGAGGAGCCGCCGCCTCCGCCGAGCAGCATGAAGCCGCCCAGGAGGGCGAGCAGAGCTGCGAAGCCGGCCGCAGCGAGAATCCGGACGCGTGGATTCAGGCTCACGGTGTTCCTATCGGCATTCCCGGCCGCTCGCTTGACGGTGAAATACAAAAGGCGCGGTCTCCCGCGCCCTTTGCGTCAAGCCATGTCGGCCGGGCCTAGCAGCTGCCCGGCTTGATGTCGGCCCCGGGGCCGGACTTGTGGTAGAAGACCGTCCCCGGCGACGTGTTGACGATGCAGTACGTCGTCGAGTTGGCGACCGAGATCTTGATGTTCTTGATCCCGGCGTCGTACGAGCCCTGCAGCTTCGTCAGCGTGGCGCCGGTGTAGCCCGTGGAGTGGTCGGCGTTGAACGCCTCCATGCCCGGCACTGCCGCGCGGACGTTGGCCTGCGCCGCGGACTTGTTCGCCCGGGTGCGGAAGCTCAGGTACGAGGGGATCGCGATCGCAAGCAGGATCCCGAGAATGATGATCACGACCAGAAGCTCGATCAGGGTGAAGCCCCGGTCGTCGCGCGTCAGACGCTGCCGCAACTTGTGCATTCGTTTGCTCCTTCGGCTTGGAAACTGCGGTGGCGCTGGATAGATCGGCGTGCGATGCCCACCGGGAGACCCCCGGACGGGGGAGGCCTAGCAGGCGCCGGACTTGATGTCGCCCGAGGGCCCGGACTTGTGGTAAGTGACCGTCCCCGGCGAGGTGTTCTCGAGGCAGTAGCCGCCGTTGGTTGCGACGCGGATGGTCACGTTCTTGATCCCGGCGTCGTAGGACGCCTGCAGCTTCGCGAGGCTGACGCCGACGTAGCCGGTGGCGTGGTCGGCGTTGAACGCCTCCATGCCCGGCACCGAGGCACGGACGTTGGCCTGCGCCGCGGACTTGTTCGCCCGGCTGCGGAAGCTGAGGTACGAGGGGATCGCGATCGCAAGCAGGATCCCGAGGATGATGATCACGACGAGCAGTTCGATCAGGGTGAAGCCCTGCTCCTCGCGCGCGAGACGGTGCCGCAGTCTGGTGGTCATGTCCTGCTCCTTGGAGTGCTGACGTCGGTGGCTAGGCCCGGTATCGGCCGCAACCCGCGCCGGCGTTAGGGCAAACAAAAGGGCGCGGTCTCCCGCGCCCTTTTGGATCCGGTCAGACGGTCTTTAGCAGTGACCCGCCTTGATGTCGGCTCCCGGGCCGGACTTGTGGTAGAAGACCGTGCCGGGGACGGTGTTGACGACGCAGTAGGTCGTCGAGTTGGCAACCGAGATCTTGATGTTCTTGATCCCGGCGTCGTACGAGCCCTGCAGCTTGGTCAGCGTCACGCCGGTGTAGCCCGTGGCGTGGTCGGCGTTGAACGCCTCCATGCCCGGCACGGAGGCACGGACGTTGGCCTGCGCCGCGGACTTGTTCGCCCGGGTGCGGAAGCTCAGGTACGAGGGGATCGCGATCGCAAGCAGGATCCCGAGGATGATGATCACGACCAGGAGCTCGATGAGGGTGAAACCCTCGTCGCGCCGCAGTCGCTGCGTAAGCCGTGCAAGCATGCTTGTTCCTCCTTGAGGGGTGCGCAGATGGCCTGCGCCCTCTATCGGCGGCTGCGGCCCCGGCCGCGCACCCCCCAAAAAGGTGAAGTCGGGCCGCGCGAAAACGACGAAGCGAAGACCCTCAAGTCAGTGACTGGCCCTGCCGATAGCGAGCGCAGCGGCAATGGCGGACACCTTGTATTCGGTCGACGATCTGCTCGAGCAGATGGTGGCGCGGAACGCGTCGGATCTGCACGTGGCCGTCGGCGCGCACCCGGTGGTGCGTGTGCGCGGCAAGCTCGAGCCCCTGCAGGAAATCCCGCCGCTGACTCCGGAGGTCACGCAGCAGCTGCTCTACCGGATCCTCTCCACCGAGCAGCAGAAGCACCTCGAGGTGAGCCGCCAGATCGACCTCGCTCACTCGATCCCGGGCCTCGCGCGCTTCCGCGTGAACGTGTACTGGCAGCGCGAGGCGCTCGGCGCGGCGTTCCGCCTGATCCCGACGGAGATCAAGACGCTCGAAGAGCTCGGGATCCCGTCTGCCCTTCACGTGCTGACCGACCGCCCGCGCGGGCTCGTGCTCGTCACCGGCCCGACCGGCTCCGGTAAGTCGACCACGCTCGCGGCTCTGATCGACGAGATCAACCGCAAGCGCGCCGAGCACATCCTCACGATCGAGGACCCGATCGAGTTCGTGCACCGCCACAAGCGCTGCGTCGTCAACCAACGCGAGATCGGCGTCGACGCGACCAGCTTCGCCGAGGCGCTCCGCGCCGCGCTCCGCCAGGACCCCGACGTGATCCTCCTCGGCGAGATGCGCGACCTCGAGACGATCTCGACCGCTCTGACAGCGGCCGAGACCGGCCACCTCGTCTTTGCAACCCTGCACACCCAGAGCGCGCCCGGGACGATCGACCGCGTGATCGACGCCTTCCCCGCAGCGCAGCAGGAACAGGTTCGCATCCAACTTGCCGCCACGCTCGAGGGCGTCGTCACCCAGGCGCTGCTCCCGACCGCCGACGGCAATGGCCGTGTGGCCGCCCTCGAGATTCTCTTCCCCGACGACGCGGTGCGGAACCTGATCCGCCAGGGGAAGGTCGAGCAGGTCTACTCGGTCATGCAGACCGGGACGGCCAAGGGCATGCAGACGATGGAGCAGTCCCTTGCCGACCTGACCCTGCGCGGCGTCATCACTCTCGACGTCGCGATCTCGCGCTCCAGCCGGCCCGAGCAGCTCGTCGGCCTGCTCGAGCGTGCCGGCTTTGCCGTTCCGTCCGGCGCCGCGGCCGTCGAGCCCGGTGCAAGCCTGCGGGTGGCGGAGGGCTAGCGATGGAGTGGAACGAGGACAACGTGCAGCCCGAGCAGCCCGCCGAGGAGACCCAGGAGCTGCGGCAGGCGCCCACGCCTGCGCAGCCCGAGCCCCAGCCCGAGCCTGCGGCCGTCGAGCCGGAGCCTGCGGCTGTCGAACCCGAGCCCGAGGTAGTCGAGCCGGAGCCGGAGCCCGAGCCCGAGCCCGAGCCGACTTCGTTGCTGAAGAAGGAGATCTCGTTCCGGCGCAAGCCCAAGGAGCCGAAGGAGCCCGAGCTCGATGAGCTCGACGCCGATTCGGAGCCTGCGAAGAGCTCGATGCTGAAGAAGGAGATTTCCTTCCGGCGCAAGCCGAAGGAGCCCAAGGCCAAGCAGGAGAAGGAGCCCAAGCCAAAGGGCGCCGGGCTGAAGAAGGAGATCTCGCTCCCGTTCGGCCGCAAGCAGGCCGCCAAGGAGCCGGTCGTCGAGACCGCCGAGCCCGAGGGCAAGGAGTCGCGCAAGCCGCGCCTCAAGCGCGAAAAGAGCCTGTCGTCGTCGAGCAAGCGCACGAAGCGTCTCGTCGGTCTCAAGATCGGCGGCTCGCAGCTGGCGGCCGCGCGGATCGTGAACAACGGCCACCCTGAGCTCGTCCAGGTCGCGCGCGAGCGCCTCGAGCACGGAATCGTGGTCGGCGGCGAGCTGCGCGAACCCGAGCTGCTCGCCGAGGCGCTGAAGGCGTTCTTCCGGAAGCACAAGCTTCCTCGCCAGGGCGTCCGCCTCGGGATCGCCAACAACCGGATCGGTGTCCGCATCTTCGAGATCGCCGGCATCGCCGACCCGAAGCAGCTCGAGAACGCGATCCGCTTCCGCGCTCAGGAGGCTCTGCCGATCCCGATTGAGGAGGCCGTGCTCGATTATCACGTGCTCGGCGAGCGGACGGACGAGGACGGGCAGCTCGTTCGGCGGATCCTGCTCGTGGTCGCCTACCGCGAGCTGATCGATCGCTATGTCGCCGCTTGCAAGAAGGCCGGCGTGCGACTGGTGGGGATCGACCTCGAGGCGTTCGCGCTGCTACGTGCGCTGGGCGACCCGCTGCCGCCTGACGCGCCGCCCTCCGACGCGGCGCTCGTCGTCGTCTCGGTCGGCCACGACCGCTCGACCTTCGCGGTCTCCGACGGCCGCGTCTGCGAGTTCACGCGCGTGCTCGACTGGGGCGGCTCGACGCTCGACGTCGCGATCGCCCGCGAGCTCGACTGTGCGCCGTCCGAGGCCGAGCCGTACAAGCGCGAGCTCTCGCTCGCCGCTGCGAACGTGCCCGAGGGCCTCACCCAGGAACAGGCGGATCGCGCTCGCGAAGCGGTTCGGCGCCAGCTACAGACCTTCGCGCGCGAGCTCGTCTCCTCGCTCCAGTTCTACCAGAACCAGCCCGGATCTCTGGGCATCGGCGAGATCGTGATCACGGGTGGCACCGCGCACCTGAGCGGGGTCGCCGACGAGCTGCAGCGCCTGATCGGCGTCCGCGTCGAGGTGGGCGACCCGCTGCAGCGGGTGAAGCTCAGCAAGAAGCTGCGCGAGGCCGACGAGCAGCTCGGCTCGCTCGCGGTCGCCATCGGCCTCGGGATCGAGGACTGACGTGCGCGCGATCAACCTTCTGCCGAGAGACGACGTCCGGCGCGGCCCGCAGAAGACGCAGTGGATCGTGCTCGTTCCGGTCGTGCTCGCGGTGCTGCTCGCTGCGGTGCTTTCCGCGATGTTCCTCTCGGGCAGCGGCACGGTGAAGGACAAACAGGCCGAGCTCACGACGCTCCAGGACGAGCTCCACGCGATCCCGACCCCGGATGCGAGCCGCGTCAAGACGCAGACCGCCCTCGCTGCCGACAAGCAAGCACGCGTGAGCGCGCTCTCGGGAGCGCTCTCGCGCCGGGTCGCGTGGGACCGAGTCTTCCGTGAGCTCTCGCTCGTCCTGCCGAACGACGTCTGGCTGGCGACGATCTCGGCGAAGGCGCCGGTGCCTTCGTCGTCGGCGGTCGCTCCTGCGCCTGCAGCCTCCGGCGCCACGGTCGCGGCGACCGGGTTCACTATCGATGGCTTCACCTACTCTCATCCCGCGGTCGCGCGCCTGTTGAGCCGTCTCGCGGTCGTGCCCGATCTCGTCAATGTTCAGCTCCAACAGAGCACGCTGACGAAGGTCGGCACCGCCCAGGCCGTGCACTTCGTGATCGTGGCCGACGTGCGGCGGCCGGGAGGCGGACAGTGAAGAGCCGAGGCCTCTCGCAGCCCGTCGTGATCGTGCTGATCGTCGTCGGTTTCCTGCTCGCCGGGGTTGGCGGGTACATGATGCTGATCCGCCCCCAGCACGCGAAGGCGGCTGACCTCGACCGCCAGATCGCTGACACCAACAGCGCCATCGATGCTGCTCGCGCGCTCACCCTCGAGGCGAAGAAGGGCGCCCAGATCCGGGTCGCCGATCTCTACCGGCTGACCAAGGCGATGCCGGACCAGGTCGACATGGCGGGGATCCTGCTCGAGCTGAACCAGGTCGCGCAGGACAGTGGCATCACTTTCGAGCAGATCACGCCCGCGGCGACGGCGACTCCCATTTCCGGGTATCTCGCGATCCCGATCACCGTCGAGTTCCAGGGCAACTTCTACGACCTGTCCGATTTCCTCTACCGGCTCCGGAACCTCGTCGACGTCCGTCGCGGCACGCTCGACGCCACCGGCCGCCTGTTCGCGATCGACGAGGTGGACTTCGCCGAAGCGCCTCCGCCACCCGGCTTCCCGCAGATTCGCGCCCATCTCGTGATCGACGCGTTCGTCTACGGAACGGGGACCGCACCGACCGTCGCGGCACCGACCGGAACGACGGGCGCAACCGGCGCTACGGGTGCGACCGGCGTGACACCTCCACCTGCTCCCGCCCCCGCAGCGGGCGCCTCGGCCGCGGCGGCAGGAACCTAGAGATGGCGAAGAAGATCGACCCCAAGGCGAAGGCCAAGCGCCAGAAGATCTACGCCGGCATCGGCGGAGTGATCTTGCTGGCCGTGCTCGCCTTCCAGGTTCCGCGCACGCTGAAGATGATGCACCCGGCAGATGCGAGCTCCTCGAGCCCAGCGCCAGCGACGACGCCTGCTTCGACGCCGACGCCGATCAGCGCGCCCTCGTTGAGTGGCGGTAACGCGGCCGCGGCCTCGGCGGCGCCGGGAGGCGATGGCATCACCGACCCCGACGCGGTTCCGCCTCCGCAATCCGGCCAGCTGCTGGCGTTCGGGCTGTTCCGTTCGAAGGATCCCTTCGTCCAGCAGTTGAACCTGAACGGTGCGACCGGCCCCGCGGGGCCGGTCAGTGCTGGCGGCCCGACGGGCGCAAGTGGCCCGGCGGCAGGAGACTCCGGTGCCGGTGCCGGTGCCGGCGGCGGCGGTGGCTCGACGCCGACGTCCACTCCGGCCTCGACTCCGGCCACGCCCGCGACTCCGCTGACCACAGCGGTGATCTCGGTGAACGGCGCGCCGGAGTCCGTCCAGGTCGGTGGCACGTTCCCGACGGCGGATCCGTACTTCAAGCTCGTCTCGCTGACGAAGAAGGGCGCCAAAATCTCGATCGCCGGCGGCACGCTGGACAACGGCGCCCCGACGGTCACGCTGACCAAGAACAAGGCGCTGACGCTGATGAACACCGCCGACGGCACGCGCTACGTGCTGCGGCTCGTCTCGGTCTCCTAGGCACGACGCGAGGTCACGCTCGCGCGCCTCGCCGAGGGTGCGGTCACTCCTACTGAACGCCGGCGATCCGTCGGAGCGTCCGGCAATTCCAGTTGTCGGACGAGGGCTAGCTGCCGGTCGACTCGTCGAACGTCGACGCGACGCGGGCGAGCGGCCTGGCCGAGAGCTTGCTGCCGTCACGCACGACGACGGTGACGACCTTGAGCGCGCGGCCCCCGGAGGGTGTCGAGCTCGTGATGTACGTGTCGACTCGGTAGTTCTTTCGGTCAGCGCCCGTCACGCTCCGGCTCGGCAGGCACTCGTTCGGCAGTGGCGAGCCGCTGCAGGTCACGTTGATCTCGCCCGAGGTCGAGTTCGGGCACGAGCCGCCGAGCGCCGAGTCGCATTTGTACGTGTTGTCGACGCCGGACAGCGTGGTCGTGTCGAGCGCGATCGCGGGATACTTGAGCGCGCGGTAGAGCTCCATCTGGGAGTCGGCGAGCGCCGATGCAGTCGTGATCCTGCTGGCTCGGTTGAGTGCAAAAATCCCGCTGTTGAAGGCAGCCACGATCGCGAGGATGCCGATGTTCAGCATCACCATCGCCATCAGGAGCTCGATCAGGCCGAAGCCCTGCTCAGCACGAAGCCGCACGCGCACGTGACTCCTATCGGCAATGGGCCGTCGTCCCTCAAGCGGCGCCATCCCCCTGCCGATACGAACTCCGTATGGCGGCGTACACCTACAGCGCGATCAACGCTGAGGGTCTCGAGCTGGCGGGCGAGGTCCACGCCCCGGACCTCGACGCTGCGCGCGAGCAACTCCGCGTCCGCGGCCTGCTTCCCGAGTTCCTCCGGGAGCTCCCCGCGAGCGGCGAGGAGGGCGCCCGCACCGTCTTCAAGAAGATCAAGCCGAAGACGCTGCAGATCTTCTCGCGCCAGTTCGCGACGATGATCGAAGCCGGCCTGAACGTCGTCAGCTCGCTGGTGATCCTCGAGGAGCAGACCGACGACCCGTACTTCGCGCTCGTGATCAAGGAGATCCGCGCCGACGTCGAGGGCGGCCTGCTGCTCTCGCAGGCGCTGAGCCGCCACCCGAAGATCTTCACGCGCCTCTACGTCGCGATGGTCGAGGCCGGCGAGGCCGCCGGCATCCTCGACACCGTGCTCGACCGCGTCGCCCTGCAGATCGAGAAGGAGACGCAGATCAAGCGCCGCGTCAAGGGCGCGATGATGTACCCGATGATGGTGATGATCTTCGCCACCCTCGTCCTGATCGGCCTGCTGATGTTCCTCGTGCCGGTCTTCGTGAACATCTTCGCCCAGCTGAACGGCCAGCTGCCGACCCTCACGCAGTGGGTGGTCGCGGCCTCCGACCAGCTGCGGCACCACTGGTTCATCATCTTTCCGGTCTTCTTCGGGATGATCTGGGGCGTCCGCCGGTTCAAGAAGACCGAGCCCGGACGCCAGCTCTGGGACCGGATCAAGCTGAAGATCCCGATGAAGATCGGCGACGTCGTCCTGAAGGTGACGATGGCGCGCTTCTCCCGGACGCTCTCGACCCTGGTGGCCGCGGGCGTGGACATCATCAAGGCGCTCGAGATCACCGGGCAGACGGCTGGCAACTGGGTCGTCGAGGAAGCGCTCGCGGACGTGCGCCAGAAGGTGCACCAGGGCGTCCCGATCGCCCAGCCGCTTGATCGAGAACCCGGTCTTCCCGCCCATGGTCAGCCAGATGGTGAAGATCGGCGAGGAGACGGGAGAGCTCGAGAAGATGCTCGGCAAGATCGCCGACTTCTACGAGGACGAGGTCGACTCGGCAATCGCCTCGCTGACCGCGATCATCGAACCGCTGATGATGATCGGCGTCGGCGCGATGGTCGGCGTGATCATCATCTCGATGTACCTGCCGATGTTCAAGCTCCTGAGCCTCGTCAAGTAGCCAGCGGGTGGTTGATGCTGGAGTTGCAGCTACGCGGCACCGCGTTCTACCTGCATAACGGCATCTTTCTCACTGGTCCCCAAAACGCGCGGCGTTAGTTGCAGCTGGGTCCCCAAGAACAGGCCGTCTTAGCGCGCTCCGCGCGCTCAAGTGACAGCTCACTCGGCCACGCGAGTTCTGCCCTAGATCAAGCTTCGCCTTCCTGCTCAGTGCGCCAGAGGCCAGCCGGGGCGACGGGAGCCGTCAGGTCTCGTTGCTCCTCGGTAGTCGGTGAGTAGAAGCGTTGCGCGATCGCGGTCGGAACGATCGCTGAGAGTACGACCACCGCGATCAGGAGCGAGAACTGCGTGCGATCGATGATGTGTGCGCTGAGGCCGTAGAGCGAGGTGATCGTTCCGAAGGTCAGCCCCGTCGACATGAGCAGAGTCGTGAAGACCGCGTGAGGTGCGGTGTACCGGCGGGCGAGCGGAAAGACGCCGGTCAGCTTCGGGACCATCTTGCCGACGAACAGGAGCGCCAGGATGCCGAGGTTGCCCCAGAGCGCGCTTGTCGAGACGTTCATCCCGCCTTTCAGGAAGAAGAAGGGGGTGAGGAAGGCGAAGGCGACGACGCGCATCCGGTCTTGTTCTTGCCGGTGCTGGACGTAGTGGGATGACATGACGAGGCCAAGCACGAAGGCAGGCAGCGCGGCCTGCGAGTTGGCGCGCGTGCCGAGCCACATCAGCAAGAACAGGCAGGCGAAGACGAGCTTGATCTCGGGCTCGATTACCCGGTCGCCGTAGCGCGAGAAGAACCACGGCGAGAGCTTGGGCAGCACGACGATCAGCCCGACCGAGACGAGCGCGAACGGCACGATCCAAAGGGTCGGCTTGACGAACAAGACGGTCAGGCCGATCACCGTCGCGATATCGGTGACGAAGGTGGCCGACATCAGCCGCTTGCCGACTAGCTCGCGGTTCAGGCCGGTCTCGACCAGCACCGCGTAGACGACGGCCAGACTTGTCGTCGAGAGAGCGAGCCCGCCGATCTCCGCCTGACGGCGCGACCAGTCAAGGGCGTAGAAGCAGAGTAGGCCGACGACAGCGAATGGCGCGAAAAAGCTGACCAGCCCGATCGAGAGCGACGCCCGCCACTCGCGCCGGAACTGCGGCACGTCAACCTCGGCACCGGCGAGGAAGGTCAGCACGATCCCGGCGAACGAGCCGATGAAGGCCAACCAGCTCGGCACGTCGAGATGGAAGGAGTTCCCGACCACGACGCCGAGAAGCAGTTCGATCAGGGCGACCGAGATTCCGATCTCGATCGACACCGTTGAAGCGAGAAGAATCGTTCCCGCTAGCAGGGCTGCAACCGCGATGTCGCTCATGGGCCTCTACCTCCATTTCGTCGGTAGAGGCCATTGGCTCAGTACGAGCGGTTGATCGGGGGCCTCACCCCGCCTACAGCTTCGCCGATGCTAACGATCCTTCCCCGCGCGAGCTGTTCGCTCGTTCGGGTGACATTCCCGCACGCTGGCACACGCGAGCAGACTAGGTCCAGGCGAGCACGCCGCAGACCAGCGCTAGAGGGGGCAACGAGCCGCGTAGCTTAGGCCCGATGCCCGCAACCGAGCAGGTAGTCGGGCTACGTCGCCGCGGGTTGCGGCTGGAGTACGCCACTTTTGCCTGGAACGTTGTCGGCAGCGTGCTGGTGCTCGCCGCCGCCGCCACTGCTCGCTCGGTCGCCCTCGCCGGGTTCGGGCTCGACTCGCTGATCGAGATCATCGCCAGCCTGGTCGTCGTCTGGCAGCTCCAGGGAATCCAAGCCGTTGAGCGGGAGCGTCACGCGCTTCGGATCATCGGCGTCGCCTTCCTGCTGCTCGCCTCGTACATCGCCGCGCAGTCGATCTACGTCCTTGTCGCCGAGTCGCATCCGCAACCCTCGCTGCTCGGGATTGTCTGGCTAGGACTGACGGCGGCAGCGATGTTCGTGCTTGCCGCGGGCAAGCGTGCGACCGGGCGTGCGCTCGGAAACCGAGTGCTTGAGACCGAGGCGCGTGTAACCCTGATCGACGGCCTGCTCGCGACCGCCGTTCTGATTGGCCTCGTCCTGAACGCGGCGGTTGGCTGGTGGTGGGCTGATCCGGCGGCGGCGTTCGTGATCATCTACTACGGCGTGCGCGAGGGCTGGCACGCGCTTCACGAGACCACGGTCTAGCTCGACGTTGGCGCCGCCCACTACCTCGGGGACATTCCCGCGCGCTGGCCCAGGCGAGGTTGAAGTTGGTCGCGATCGGCGTCCCGTTTGCCTCTGCTGGCACACCTAAATCGGGCGGCTACCCTCGGCGCATGCAGTGGTGGACATGGCTCCTGATCTCGCTCGGCACCTTCCTTGCGATCTACGCCTCGTTCTTCGCCTGGCTCGTGAGCCACGGCCGCGACGAGGACGCACGTGCACTTGCAACGTTCTCCCGACTGCATCGTGCTCGTGACGCGCCTTGCATGTCGAGAGCCCTCAGTTAGGCGTTGACACGCGCCCGCGAGCGCTGAGACGCCGGCACGCAGACTCGGCGGTTAATGCGCCTTCGTCGGCGGCGGAAGCCGGACTTCGGTGTTGTACTCATGCTGGACGGCCGAGATATGCATCGCGATGTGGTCGGCAACGGACCCAATCGGGTTCGCGCTCAGGAGCATCGGCATCGAAATGATCACGTTGCCGGTCTCCGGCGCACGCACGCCGTGATCGCGGTACTGCGTGAAGCCGAGGTGGTAGATCGCCGTCAGCGCGACGATCAGCGCGAGCGCCGCACCGAAGTACTCGAGCCGCAGGCGCCAGGAGCGCAGGTGGCCGCCGAGCGACCGGTAGACGACGAGACACGGCAGGACCGTGAGTAGGAGCGCGTCGACCGCCCCGTAGATGCCGCCTCGCCAGACGATCTCGAACCAGTAGTAGGCACCGCTCGGGTGCGGAGTGGCGTGCTCCGACAACACGTTGCGGACCAGCAGGACGCCGAGGACGAAACCGAGGGCGACCCCCAGTTTCCAGTTCCGCCGAAGAAGCGAACGCATGTCGAGCTGCGTCGCGGTAGCGTAGGCCCAGAGGAGCCCTCCGATCGCGACGAAGTAAATGCCGAGGTAGAGGTCGTGCTGGAGGCCGAGAATGCTCGAGCCGAACAGTGGGACCGCGAAGGCGACGACAGCCCCGACGGCGTACCAGCGCAGCTGGGTCTCCCAGCTATCCGGGTGTGCCTCGCGGTGTGGCCTGAGATGAGTAAGGAGCCCCTGGGGTACGTGGACGCCACTGCTTTCCATGCCCTGAAGCTACGGCTCTGAGCGGCTCTGCGCTTCGGGGAGAGCGCGCACGTGCGCTGCCCGAAAATACCGATGGCTGCGGCCGAAACCCGCTCGGTCCTGGCCAAAGCGAGCGATCGCCGCGCCGGACCGTTTGCTGCCTCTTTCAGGTGAAGACGATCTGTCCGCCCGCCGCCTTCTCGTAGAACTCGCCCACGCTGATGATGTCCTCCACCTGCGGGGCAAAGTCGTCCATCGTCAGCCCGAACATGTCCACCGTTGCCTTGCAGGCGTAGAGGTGAACGCCGGAGTCGTGGACGAGCTCGACGAACTCGGGAATCGGCGGAATGTCGATTTTCTCCATCTGCCGCTTCATCATCCAGGTCGCCAGGGCGGAGAAGCCTGGGATCGCGCCGATCCAGGTCGCCATGTGCATGCCGGGGTTGCCGACCGTAGCGACCTTGACCTTCTCGTAGCGATCCTTTCGGATCGCGTCGAGGCCGAAGAAGGTGAAGAAGAGGTCGGCCTCGATCCCCTCCATCCGGGCGCCGTTGGCCATGATCAGCGCGGGGTAGATGCCCTCCAGTGAACCCTTGGAGACGACGATCGCGACCTTCTCGATCGTCTTCGGCTCCGAGGTGTCGATCTTCGGCTGTTCCAGCATTTCGGTCATCTCGTGCTTCCTTCCTAGATGCAGCCCTTGGGCTTGGGGATGCCGCCGATCTTGGCGGCGAGCTTGGCCGGCCCCTTGGGGAACAGTTGGTAGAGCTCCTTGACGGGGACGCCTGATTCCTTACCGAGCGATCGAATCGAGGGAGCGTTGCCGGTCGCGAGGTAGCGCTCTCGCATAAAGCGCACCACGAGCCAGTGGCGGTCGGTCAGCTCGGAGATGCCGCTCTCGGCGGCGATCGCCTCGGCGATCCGCTCGTTCCACTGCTCGGGGCTCGTGAGGAAACCCTCGGCGTCGACCTCGACGGGAGCGTCTGCGATCAATGTCATCGTCATCTCGTTCCTCCTCTAGTTCGCGTGGACGGGGACTGCCTTCTTGCCTGCGGTCGGCATCCTCGGCCCGATGCCCGGAATGTCGCGGCCCGGAAGCAGCGCGTGCCAGTACAGCCACTGGAAGGCGAGCTTCCCGAGGTGGTTGAGGCGGGACTCGCGCAGGAGCGGCAGGCCGAAGACCGTCGGGAAGTGACCCGGCAGCGGCTCGACGTCGTAATTGAAGTCGATCAGCAGCGCCTTCTGAAACCCGGTCTCGATGAAGCAGTTCGCGTGTCCGTCGTAGCCGGTGTCGAGCTCCTCGTCCGCGAGGAAGCGCGCGACGTTCTCGGCGAGCACCTCGGCCTCGAAGTGCGTCACCGAGCCTGCCTTCGACGTCGGCAGGTCGGTCGCGTCGCCGAGCGCGAACACGTTCCGCTTCACTGACGTCTGGAGCTTCGTCTTGTCGGTCGGGATGAAGCCGAGGGCGTCACCGAGCCCCGGCGAACGCTCGACGTATGCGGCCCCTCCGTGCAATGGAACCGTGACGAGGAGGTCGAAGTCGAGCTCGCGTTCGTCGTAGGAGACGAGCTTGCCGCCGACCCCGTCGACCTGCCCGGCGCTGAACTCCGTTACCAGCTCGATCTCCTTTTCGTCGAGGAGGAACGAGAGGTGCTCGGCGCAGGTCGCCTTGGTAAAGGCGCTGTCGAGCGGCGTCACGTAGACGAGGTCTGTGTGGGCGCGCACCCCGCGCTCACGCAGGTACCAGTCTGCGAGGAAGGCGAACTCGAGCGGCGCAACCGGGCACTTGATCGGCATGTCCACGAGGTTCACGATCAGCCGGCCGCCCTCGAACCCCTCCAGCGCGCCGCATAGCGCTTCCGCCCCCTCGGGGCTGTAGAAGGTGAAGACGCGCTCGTTCCAGCCGGCGTCCGTCATTCCCTCGGTCTCCTCGGGCTGCAGACGGGCGCCGCTTGCGACGACCAGCACGTCGTACCTGAGCCTGGTCCCGTCGGCGAGTCGCATCTCGTTCTCGTCAAGCGCGACCGACTCGACCTCGCTCTCGTGGAAGAGGATGCCCTTGCGGAGCTGGCGTCGACGCGGCCGCACGATCTCGTCGAGCTGCGCCAGGCCGAACGGCACGAACAGCAAGCCGGGTTGGTAGACGTGCCGGTCGTCTCGGTCGACGACGTGGATGTCGGCCTCGTCTTCGCCGAATCGCCGCCGCAGGCGATTCGCGGTCATCGTGCCGCCCGTACCACCGCCCAGGATCACGATCTGCCTCTTCGTCACGCTGCTCACCTCCTCGTTCGCTGTCTTCAGCTTCGCGCGACGAGCGCACGGGCCCATCGGTGTGTCCGCGGAATCCGCTGCGGACAACTACCCGGCTGAGTAGTTGTCCGCAGCCTGATCAGCGCGGCTGCGGATGGCACACCCGCGAGCGAACGCGACGATGGCAGAGATGGAACTCGTGCATCCACTCCCTACTGCGATGGTTGAGTTGGTCGCTAGGCGCTTCCGCGCTCTGAGCGAGCCGACCCGGATCAAGCTGCTCGATCGGCTCCGCGACGGCGAGGCGACCGTCCTCGAGCTGACCGAGCTGATAGGGACGAGCGAGCAGAACATTTCGAAGCACCTCGGGGTGCTCAACCGCGAAGGCATCGTCGCTCGCCGCAGGGAGGGCAACTTCTCCTACTACTCGATCGCCGACGAGGGCGTGCTCGCGTTGTGCGAGCACGTCTGCGGAAGCCTCCAGGCACAGGTGGAGGCGCTGGGGGAGATCGTCGGCTCGGCGGTGCCCTGAGATGCTCGAAACGAACTATGAGCCGACACACACAAAGGAGGCTCGAGATGCCCAAGAACATGAGCACATTCGACCGTAGGCTGCGCGGCTTTCTTGTCGCGCCCCTAGCGATCATCATCGCCTTCGTCATCGGTGTCGGATCGGTGGCGGGGATTCTTCTGGTCATCGTCGCCGCGATCATGCTCGCGACCAGCGCCGTCGGCTTCTGTCCGCTGTACGTGCTGCTGCACTTCGACAGCCGCGGCCACAGGCCGCTGCCGCACTGACGCGGAGGCCTAGCGATGGACGTGACAACCGACACCTTCGAAAGCGAGGTGCTCGAGCGGTCGCGGCACGTACCGGTCGTGGTCGATTACTGGGCGGCCTGGTGCGGTCCCTGTCGGATGCTCGGCCCGGTGCTCGAGCGGGAGGCACAAGAACGCGAAGGCCAGGTCGTGCTTGCCAAAGTCGACGTCGATGCGAATCCCGAACTCGCGGGCCGCTACCAAGTACAAGGCATCCCGGCTGTCAAGGCCTTCCGCAACGGCGAGGTCGTACGCGAATTCGTCGGCGCGCTGCCTCCCGCTGCAGTGGCGCAATTCCTCGACGAGCTCACCGGGCCGAGCGCAACCGAGCGGCTTATCAACGAGCTGAGCGCGAGCGGCGAGCTGCCCGATGTGGTTGACGCGCTCGAGCACGGAGAGAACGAACGCGCGCTCCAACTGCTGCTGGACGCGATCAAAGCAACCAACGGCGAAGAACGCGAACAACTCATCATGCTGACCGTCGGCCTCTTCCGCGACCTCGGCGACGAGCACCCGCTGACGATGCGCTACCGGCGCCAGCTGGCCGCGAGCCTCTACTGATGAGCGCTGCCGCCACACCCATCGTCCGGCCGAAGGAGTTCCATTTTCCTCTCCGTATCGAGTGGCAAGGAGGGCGCCGCGTAGCTGCCGGCGTCGACGGCAAGCAGTCCATCGCAATCGCGCCACCGCCCGTCTTTCACGGTGGCGAGGACCCGGCGACTTGGAGTCCAGAGGATTTCTTCGTCGCGGCGGCCGCCTCCTGTCTTGCGGTCACCTTCACCGGGCTCGCCGCGCGGGCCGGCCTCGAGTACAGCAGCCTGAGCGTCGAAGCCGATGGCGTCTGCAGTTTGCGTAGCGACCGGCGCTTCGGCTTTACGCGCCTGCTACTCAGGCTTGAGCTCGAAACCGATGCCGCCCAGGAGTCCCGGCGAGGCAGCTGGCCGAGCAGGCTGAGGAGACGTGCCTTGTCTCTGCCTCGCTCGACGTTGCGATCGAGATGGTCGTCGAGGTGCACCACGCCTAGCCCGCCTCTCCCGGCGAAAACGCAGCCCGAGCCGGACGCTGTCGAGGCCTCGCTCCACGACCTGCGTCGCACCGAGTTCGGCCGCCTCGACGCGGGCGGGCACGTCTACCTCGACTACACCGGCGCCGGCCTCTACGCCGAGTCGCAGCTCACCGAGCACATGGAGCTGTTGCAGGGGACCGTGTTCGGAAACCGCACTCGCTCAACCCGAGCTCGGCAGCCATGACCGCGCAGTGGAGTCCGCCCGGTTGGCGGTGCTCCGCTTCTTCCGGGCGCCGACGGATGAGTACGTTGCGATCTTCACTCCGAACGCGACGGGGGCGCTGCGGCTGGTCGGCGAGGCCTATCCGTTCCGCGCCGGCGATCGCTTCCTGCTCACCTTCGACAACCACAACTCCGTCAATGGCATCCGCGAGTTCGCCCGAGCGCGCGGCGTCGAGACGACCTACGTGCCGAGCGTCGCCCCCGAGCTACGGGTCGACGAGGCGCTGTTGCCCCGCTACTTGATCGACGTCGGCGGCGAGCACAACAACCTGTTCGCCTACCCGGCCCAGTCGAACTTCTCCGGCGTCCAGCATTCGCTCGCTTGGATCGAGCAGGCACACCAGCATGGCTGGGACGTCCTCCTCGACGCTGCTGCCTACGTGCCCACGAACGGGCTCGATCTCTCCCGCGTGAAGCCGGACTTCGTCGCCCTCTCCTTCTACAAGATGTTCGGCGGCCGACCGGCGTCGGCGCCCTCGTTGCGCGCCGAGAAGCGCTGGCCAAGCTCGAGCGGCCGTGGTTCTCCGGCGGCACGATCGTTGCCGCCTTTGTTCAGCGCGAGTGGTACCAGTCCGCTCCGGGCGCGGCGCACTTCGAGGACGGCACGATCAACTTCCTCAACCTGCCTGCGGTCGAGATCGGCTTGCGATTCCTCGAGCGGATCGGGATCGAGGTGATCCACCGGCATGTCCAGACGCTCGCGAGCTCGCTGCTCGACACGCTGGATTTTCTCCGGCACTCGGACGGCTCTCCAGCGGCCTGCATCTACGGGCCCTGCAACAGCGAGGATCGCGGTGCCACCGTCGCCTTCAACTTCCTCCATCCGGACGGCCGCGTTGTCGACGAGCGCTATGTCGACCGCGTTGCACGCAGGCACATGATCTCGTTGTGGACCGGGTGCTTCTGCAATCCTGGCGCCGGTGAGGTCGCGTTCACGATTTCGCGCGAAACGCTCGTCGGCGGGGAGTTCGGCGAAGGCATGACGCTCGACGACTACGTTGAGGCAATTGGGTTGCCCTCAGGCGGTGCCGTCCGCGCCTCGCTCGGTCTGGCGTCTGACCGAGGCGACATCAACCGCTTCGAGCAGTTCGCTCGGGAACTCGTCGATCTCGAGACGGTGCCCACGGACTTGCCGCCGCGGAGCGCCTGCTAAGCGCATCGGCGTCGGCGCTCTCGGACGACGACGGGCAGATTCCGCGCGTTCTTTGATCGGAGGGGGGCGCAGGCAACGGGCAGCCTGCGTGTGATATACACCTATACAACTAAGTTGTTGTTCAATGTAGGAGAACTGATGTCACTCCCTCATCCGATTCCTGAAGACCTGGCCGAGCTGGTCGCCCGCCGCTTCCGGGTGCTGGCAGAGCCGATGCGAATCCGCTTGCTCGACCGCCTGCGCGACGGGGAGGCGACCGTCGGCGATCTCTCCGATGCCCTCACAGCTTCACAGCAGAACGTCTCCAAGCACCTGGCCGTCCTGGCCGGCGTCGGGATGCTCGGCCGTCGCAAGGACGGCAACCGCGTCTACTACCGGATCGTCGACGAGAGCGTGTTCGCGCTCTGCGAGCAAGTCTGTGGCGCGGCTCAGCAGCAGCTCCGCGCACTCCAAGAGCTGGTTGAAGGGGTGACTGCGTGATGGCACGACGCTGGCCACTCGAGCAAGTGCTCTTCGCGCTCGCGGGCTCGATGACCCTGTTGAGCGTGCTCCTGGCGGCCTTCGTCTCGCCCTGGTTCCTGCTGCTGGCCGTCTTCGTCGGTCTGAACCAGTGGCTGTTCGTGGGCGCAGGTTGGTGCCCCGCCTCGCTCTTGCTCGAGCACGGAGTGGGGATCGAGAGGGGTGTCGTCGATGAGCACGCTGGCAACCGCTCCCCACCCCAAGACGGCCGCCTTGGAGCTGCCTCTCGACCTCGGGCCGTTGGGTGGCTGGGCGGCTGGACCGCCGACCACGTTCGGGCCGTCTCGATCGCGTGGCTCATCGTGGCCGTCGCGCTCGCCGCCTTCGCCCGAAGGTCGAGACTGCGCTCTCAGGTGCAGGCTGGCAGGCGAACGGCTCGCAGTCGGTGCAGGCGCGGGGCGATCCAGGCAACTTCGCCGGCCTCTCGAGCTCGGCGCTGATGGTCGTCGTGCACTCCGCACGCCAAACCACAGCCGACCCGGGCTTCAACAGGACAATCCAGCGTGTCGAGCGCGTCCTGGCCAGCGACTCGCGCGTCGCCTCCGTGCAGGCGCCGCAGCCCGGAGCGGGCATCTCGTCCGACGGCCACACGGCCGTTGTCATGGCCGGCGCGAACAGCGACCCGACGGCGATGGTCGCGGCCGCGGACAAGCTCAAGCCCAAGCTCCACGCCGCCGGAACTACTGGGGTGACGGTTTCGCTGACCGGCGCGTCCGGCATGTGGGAGCGATTTCAACACCGCCAACCGCACGGCGATGATGAAGTCGGAGCTCTTCTCCTGGCCGGTGACCATGGCGATCCTCGTACTGGCCTTTGGCTCCCTGGTCGCCGCTGGCTTGCCTCTGCTGTTGACGATCGTCGGGCTGATCGCCTCGGCAGGGCTGTTGACGCTGCTCACGCATGGCTTCGAGATTTCGATTTGGGCGATGAACTTCGCGCTGATGTTCGCGCTCGCGCTCGGGATCGATTACGCGCTCTTCGTCGTGCACCGCTTTCGCGGGGCCTTCTTCGGCACGAAGTTGAGCGCCCGAGACGCGGTGGCGGTGACGATGGACACCGCCGGCAAGGCCGTCCTCTTCTCCGGTCTGACCGGTTCGTCTCGCTCTCCGCGGTGATGCTCGTCCCGAGCCCCGCCTTCCGCTCGATGGCCCTCGGGATCATGCTCAGCGTCGCCTTCGTGCTCGCCGCGACGCTGACGCTCCTGCCGGCGGTGCTCGCCAAGCTCGGACCGAGGTCGACGCGATGCCGCTTCGCTGGGTGCACTCAGGCGAGCACCGCTCGGCGCGCTTTGCACGCTGGGGCGAGCGGCTCTGGCGCCATCCGTATGTCTACGGACCTGCCGCGACGCTCGTCCTCGTCCTTCTGGCGCTCCCGGTTATCGGCCTTAAGACCGGCATGCCCTCGATCAAGGTCGTGCCGAACTCGGACGGCTCACGCGTGGGTTACACGCAGGTGCAGCAAGCGTTCGGTGCCGGCACGCCGGGCGCGCTACAGATCGTCGCGCCGCAGCGCGAGGCCTTGGCAGTTGCTGCCGTCGCGCGCCGCGATCGTGGCATCGCCCGCGTCTCGCCGGTTCAGGTCGGCGGCAACGGCCTCGCGCAGGTGCAGGCAATCCCGACCACCGACCCCTCGAGCAAGGCGAACGGGTCGCACAATCGACCGGCTCCGCGGCGCGCTGCCGGCGGGCGCGTTCGTGGGTGGTGCTGCGGCCGAGAACCACGACCTCGAGTCGGCGCTCGCCTCGAAGACGCCGCTCGTGATCGGCGTCGTGCTCGCGCTCGGCTTTTTGCTCTTGCTCGTCCTGCTGCAAGCGCCGCTGATCGCCGCACTCGGAGTGCTCACCAACCTGCTCGCGACCGGTGCCGCCTTCGGGATCGGCCGGTTGATCTTCCAGAACGGCCACGGAGCCGGTCTGCTCGGCTTCGAGTCACAGGGATTCATGGACGCCTGGGCGCCGGTGTTCTTCTTCGCGATGATCTTCGCGATCTCGATGGACTACACGGTGTTCCTGCTCTCGTCGGCCAAGGAGCACTGGGACCGCTCGCACGGCGCGCGCGAAGCGACGGTCGGCGGGCTCGCGCACTCGGGCCGCGTCATCTTCGCCGCCGCTGCCGTGATGGTCGCGGTCTTCTTCACCTTCGCGCTGTCGGGGCCGCTGCCGCCGAAGGAGATGGGCGTCATCCTCGGGATCGCGGTGCTACTCGACGCGATGCTCGTCCGGCTCGTGCTGATTCCGACGCTGCTGCGCGTCTTCGGCCGCCACGCCTGGGCGCTACCGCGCTGGCTGGATCGAGTCCTGCCAGACGTCCGCTTCGGACACTCCTAGACTGATGGGGCGCCTCTCGGCGCCGAACCACTGCCATCTTGCTGTCGTTTCTGGCGTACGAGCCCGTCGTTTCCACAGACATCTTGGTGCCCATACCCCCATTCAAGAAAGGATGGTGCGCGCGGGCCATCCGACCCACCTTCTTCAAGCACCCAAAGGCGCGAACCCGTGGGACGTTGCCTCCCATCAGAAGTGCGTTGCTGCCGACACGGGTTCGTAGCCACCGCCGTCTAGGTATTTCCTAGCAGAGGTGATACGCGCCTATGCGGATGCCGCCCGCCGCATCCGAGTGATCGTAGATCTGCGATCAACGATGAGTCCCGATGGGGCTCGAGGAGGCGGATCTCATGAACTGCTTCGAGTGCGCAAAAGTGAACGACACCGTTGCCGCCGTCGGCGTCTGCCAGCACTGCGGCGTCGGCCTCTGCCTCGACCACCTGATCGAGGCCCACGAGTTCACGGTCGGCGGCACCCACTACGCCTGCACGCACGACATCCCGCGCGTCCGAGCCGCTGCGCGGCGTCCCGGCCGGTATCGCCGCTGCCGGCCGCCACACACGCCGCCGCGCGCCTCGTGACGCTGTCGCCGGAGACGACGCGTCGAGCAGGAGGTCGCCGCTACTCGCGAAGGCGCTCGGCCATCCGGCGCGCGTGCGGATCATGCGGCTGCTGCTGCCCACGACGCCTGCTACTGCGGCCAATTCGTCGACGAGCTCGACCTCGCGCAGGCGACCGTCTCGCAGCATCTGAAGGTGCTCAAAGACGCCGGCCTGATCGTCGGCGAGATCGAAGGCCTGCGCACCAGCTACTGCGCGAGCCGCGACCGGCTCGCCGAGCTGCACGGCCTCGTCGGGCTGCATGCTCGACGAGGCCGTCGAGGTCGGACACCAGTGGCTGCGACTGAAACGCTTCGCCGTCCGCCAACGGCGCCGCTCGGAGGCAGACGGCGCGTCCTCGCAGAGGCTGTCGATGCTCGACCGCTTCCTGCCGCTCTGGATCGGTCTCGCGATGGCGGCGGGCTCGGCCTCGGCCGGCTGATCCCGTCGCCTGAACGACGGGCTCGACCGGCTCCAGGTCGGCACCGTCTCGCTGCCGATCGCGCTCGGGCTGCTGCTGATGATGTACCCCGTGCTCGCGAAGGTGCGCTACGAGGAGCTCGGCCGGATGAAGCACGACGGCGTCTCCGACCGCACCTTCTTCGGCGTCTCGCTCTTCCTGTCGTGGATCGTCGGCCCGCTGTTCATGTTCACGCTCGCCTGGCTCTTCCTCGCCGATCAGCCCGCCTACCGCACCGGCGTGATCATCGTCGGGCTCGCCCGCTGCATCGCGATGGTGCTGATCTGGAACGACCTCGCGAAGGGCGACCGCGACCGCACCGCGCTGCTGGTCGTCTTCAACGCGCTCTTCCAGGTCGCCGCCTACTCGCTGCTCGGCTACTTCTACCTGACCGTGCTGCCCGGCTGGCTCGGCCTCGACACGCAGGGATTCGAGGTCGGCATCTGGGAGGTCGCGAAGACCGTGCTGATCTTCCTCGGCATCCCGCTCGCGGCCGGGTTCCTGACGCGCCGGATCGGACTGAAGCGCAAGGGCCGCGAGTGGTACGACACGAAGTTCCTGCCCCGGATCGGCCCGATCACGCTCTACGGGCTGCTGTTCACGATCGTGGTGCTGTTCGCGATCCAGGGCGAGAAGATCACGGCCGAGCCGGTCGACGTCGCCCGGATCGCGCTGCCGCTCCTCTGCTACTTCGGCGTCATGTGGGTCGCCGGCTTCGTGATCGGCAAGCTGATCGGCCTCCCGTATCGCGCAGACGGCGAGCATGGGCTTCACCGTCGCCTCGAACGACTTCGAGCTCGCGATCGCCGTTGCGGTCGGCGTCTTCGGCGCCACCTCCGGGGAGGCGCTCGCGGGCGTCGTCGGGCCGCTGATCGAGGTGCCGGTGCTCGTCGCGCTCGTCTACGTCGCGCTCTGGGCGCGGAGATTCTGGCGCGACGACCAGCGCCTCGTCCCGCCATCTCCCGCTGAGCGGCGCCATCCGCTCCACGCCCGACGCGAATCGGCATATGCTCGCGCGAACGCCGCTGGGCTGGTAGTCGCGGCAAAGGAGGTGGGTGAGGTGGACTCTTCATCGCTCCGGCTGCGCCTCGCAGCGGAGGCACTCGGCACGTTTCTCTTCTTCTTCCTTGGCTTCAACGCGATCGCCGTTTCGGTCGACATCGGGGGCGGGGCAATCAGCAGCCTCGGGATCGCGTTTGCGTTCGGCCTGGGCCTCGCGCTTGCGATCACGGCGCTCGGACACGTCTCCGGCGGCCACTTCAACCCCGCCGTTTCCCTCGGGCTTGCCGCAGCGCGAAAGTTCCCGCCGAAGGAGGTCGTCCCCTACTGGGCTGCGCAGCTCGTCGGAGGGTTCGTCGCCGTGCTCGCCGTGGCGGCGGTGTACTCGGAGCGTGCGGTCGACTCGCTCGACACGGCTCCCGGAGCCGGCATTTCGAGCGGAGGCGCGCTCGTGCTCGAGCTGATCGCGACCGGCCTCTTCGTCATCGTGATCTGCACGGTCGCGACGGACGACCGTGCGCCATGGAAAGGCGTCATGGCGCCGCTGCTGATCGGGCTCTTCATCTTCACGGCGGCGGATGCGATCGGCCCGGCCTCGGGTGGATCGTTCAACCCGGCGAGGTCGCTCGACCCTGTGATCTACAACTGGGACTTCAGCGACGTCTGGATTTACCTGGTCGGGCCGCTCGTCGGAGGCGCGATCGGAGGAGCGATCTGGGTGCTGTTCGGCCCGGCTCGCGTGGACGAACCGGAGACGATTCGTGCAACCGGCGGCGTTCCTCAAAGCGACGCGGCCTCCGAGCGTCGCTAACGAGACCTATTCCACAGACTGGATCGTTGCCGCCCCGGCGGGGCTCAACGTCGAAGCTGTGCCTGGCGCTCCCGTCGTACGTGAAGGGCCGCCTGCGGTACGGCTGCGATCGCGAGCACGAGCAGGATGATCCAGATCGGGCGCAGCGAGGGGGCGGCGAGCATCCCGACGACTGCGATCGCAGCCAGCGCGGCTGCGGCCCAAGCGGCTGCGGTGATCAGGCTTGCGGACGGCTGTTGTTGTTCACGTGCCTCGTTCATCGGCATCACGCTCCCGTGGCTGTCCCTTGGTAAGACGCCATCAGCCCGAAGGGGCAGTTCTTGTGGGCGAGCACCTTCAACAGCAACTGTAGGACACGCTTCGGCGGGTACAACACAGGGCCCGTAGCGGAGTGCCGCACGCGGGGTGCGGCCCGCCTAGCCGCTCATCCGAGCCGGTGGCCTCGGCTAACCAGAACGTCGGGCCAGGCCGGTCGCTTGACTTCACATCGAAGATCGTCTATACATCGAGATACATCGATATGAAGACTGTCACCGAGCCCACGACTTCGCTGCCTCTCATCTCCTGTTGTGCGCCGCTCGCCAAGCCGGCGCTCTCGGATGAACAGGCCGAGGCGACTGCGGCGATCTTCCAGGCGCTGGGCGATCCAGCACGGATCAAGATCATCAACCTGCTTGCCGGGGCCGAAGGATCGGTCTGCCAATGCGAGCTCACCCCGGCACTCGAGCTTTCGCAGTCGACCGTCAGCCACCACCTCAAGAAGCTGACTGACGCCGGTCTGCTGGAGCGCGAGCAGCGCAGCAAGTGGGCCTACTACTCGCTCTCCGGCGAGGCGATCGAGCGCCTCGCCTCTCTCGTCGATTTCAAGGAGGCCTTTCGATGACGACCACGTCCGCCGATGATCTTCGCGAGCAGGTGCGCCGGCGCTATGCCGAGGCTGCCCAGTCAGTGACTGAAGGTTCGAGCTGCGGCTGTGGCAGCGGTTCCTGCTGCGAGGACGAGTCCGCAAGCGCTGACTTCGGCGAGTCGCTCTATTCGCTCGAAGAGCGCGGTGAGCTGCCCGACGCCGCAGCACTCGCGTCGCTCGGTTGCGGCAACCCGACTGCGGTCGCCGACCTAAACGAGGGCGAGGTCGTGCTCGACCTCGGTTCGGGCGGCGGCATCGACGTCATCCTCTCGGCCAAGCGCGTCGGCCCGACCGGGTTGGCCTATGGCCTGGACATGACCGACGAGATGCTCGCGCTCGCGCGCAAGAACGCTGCCGAGGCAGGCGTCGGCAACGTGATCTTCCTCAAAGGCTTGATCGAGCAGGTGCCGCTGCCGGCCGACTCGGTCGACGTCGTGATCTCGAACTGCGTGATCAACCTCTCGACCGACAAGGCAGCCGTCCTGGCCGAGATCGCACGCGTGCTCAAGCCTGGCGGCAGGGTTGGAGTCTCAGACGTCGTCGCCGAGGACCGCCTCTCGGTTGATGAACGCGCTGAGCGTGGCTCCTACGTCGGCTGCATTGCGGGCGCGCTCTCCAGGAGCGAGTACGAGGCCGGACTCGCGGCCGCAGGCTTCGAGGACATCTCGGTTGAATTCACGCACGAAGTCGGCGACGGCATCCACGGCGCGATCGTCAAGGCGGCCAAGAGCTCCGACCCCGCCTCGAAGGGATTGCCGGTCATCCGGCCGGCAGCAAGCGCCGGCTGCTGCTAGCCCAGGTCTCGCGCTAGCTCGGGGCCGGGTCGCGCCCGCCGGTCAGCGACTCGAGCAGGTCCTGCACCCGCGCGTCGATGTCGTCGCGGATGCGGCGGACTTCCTCGAGGCTCTTGCCCTCGGGGTCGTCGACCTCCCAATCCAGGTAGCGCTTGCCGGGGTAGACCGGGCAGGCATCGCCACAGCCCATCGTCACGAGCACGTCGGCAGCGCGAACGACCTCGTCCGTCAGCGGCTTGGGGAACTCCTCGCCAAGGTCGATCCCGAGCTCTGCCAGCGTCTCGCCGACGGCCGGGTTGATCTCATCGGCGGGGTCCGAGCCGGCCGTGCGCACATGCACGCGGCCCTTGGCGCGCTCCTTCATCAGCGCGGCGGCGAGCTGGCTGCGGCCGGCGTTGTGCACGCAGACGAACATGACCTCGGGCACCGTTTTGCCGAGCTTGCCCTCCGACTGCGCAAGCGCCGCGAGGCGCTCGCGGGCGAAGCGCTCGGCCAGCAGCGGGATGTAGGTCGCCACCCGAGCCTGGGCCGCGAGATCGTCGACCGAGTCTTCGAGGAAGCGCACGATCGTCTCGCGTGAGTAGAGGCCGCGGAACTCATCCACCAGGGCCTTGGCGGCATGGTCGAGGTGACCACGCATGACTGCATCGAGCGCGACGGGCATCAGTTAGCTCCCATATCGACCGCCATCAATCACCGCAAGGATGACGAGGTCATCGATCGCTGTCAATATGGAGAGCGTGAAACAGATCACGATCGTTACCCCAACACCTGCCCGCCGCTCTTGCAGGATGCGATCAGCGCCCAGGAGGCCGACCAGCTCGCCCAAGCCCTGAAGGTGCTCGCCGACCCAGCCCGCCTGCGCATCCTCAGCCTGATCCAGGCACAGCCCGACGGGGAGGCCTGCGTCTGTCACCTGACCGAGCCACTCGCGCTCTCGCAGCCCACCGTCTCGCATCACCTCAAGGTGCTGCGCGAGGCCGGCATGGTCACGCGTGACGAGCGCGGCAGCTGGGCCTACTTCCGCGTCGTTCCGGAGACGATCGAGTCGCTGCGCGCGGTGCTTGGATGAACGGCCGGCGCCAGGCGCGTCTTCAGCTGCCCGAACTCGGCCGCTCGCTCGTCGCCGAAGCGGTCGGCACCTTCGCACTCGTCTTCGCCGGCGCCGGCGCGATCATGGTCGACGCCAAGACCGGTGCGCTCGGCCACGTCGGCGTTGCGATCACGTTCGGGCTCGTGATCATGGCGATGATCTACGCGGTCGGGCACGTCTCCGGCGCCCACTTCAACCCCGCCGTCACCTTCGCCTTCGCGCTCACGCGCCACTTCCCCTGGGCGCGCACCCTCAGCTACTGGGCGGCGCAGGTCCTCGGGGCGATCCTGGCGGCCGCGCTGTTGCGAGCATCGCTCGGGAACATCGCCCACGTCGGCGCGACTCTGCCCTCGGGCTCGCAGGGCCAGTCATTCGTCTGGGAGCTCGTCCTGACCTTCTTCCTGATGTTCGTGATCATGGCCGTCGCCACCGACACGCGCGCCGTCGGCGAGGCCGCCGCAATCGCGATCGGTGGCACGGTCGGACTCGACGCGATGTTCGGAGGGCCGATCTCCGGCGCCTCGATGAACCCGGCTCGCTCGATCGGGCCGGCATTCGTCTCCGGTGACCTGCACGCGCTCTGGCTCTACATCGTCGCGCCGCTCGTCGGCGCCTCGCTCGGGGCGCTCGTCTACCAGGTGGTGCGAGGAGAGCAGACCCAGCCGGGCGAAGTCGCGGTCGCGGAAGGCGCGGAAGGGGAGGCGGCGTGAGCGAGCGCGTCGCCGTCATCACCGACATCCACGCGAATCTGCCAGCGCTCGAGACCGCACTCACGCGGATCGAGGAGCTCGGAATCGAGACCATCTACTGCGGCGGCGACCTCGTCGGGTACGGCCCGCATCCGAACGAGGTCTGCGCGCTCATTCAGGAACGCGCCATCCCGACGATCTACGGCAACTACGACTACGCGATCGGCCGCGACCTCGAAGACTGCGGCTGCGCCTACATCGACCCGCACGACCGCGCGATCGGTCAGCTCTCGGTCGACTGGACGCTCGCGAACACTTCGCGCGAGACCAAGGCCTTCATGCACGACCTGCCCTTCGACTTGCGCTTCGCGCTGAGCGGCAAGCAGGTGCGGCTCGTGCACGGCTCACCGCGCAAGGTCAACGAGTATCTGTTCGAGGACAAGCCGGCCCGCACCTTCGAGCGGATCGCCGCGCTCTCCGAGTGCGACATCCTCGTCTTCGGTCACACCCACAAGCCCTGGGTGCACGAGTACGGCGGGGTCCTGTTCGTCAACTGCGGCGCCGTCGGCAAGCCCAAGGACGGCGACCCGCGCGGCGCTTTCGCGGTGCTCGATGCATCGAGCGGCGAAGTCGAGGTGACGATCGAGCGGGTCGGCTACGACGCGCTCAGCGTGGCGCGCGAGATGCGAGCGGTCGGCCTGCCCGACGAGCTGGCGGACAAGCTCGTCGCGGCTGCCTGATCAATCGCGGGTCAGGACACGGGAGCCCGGGCTTCACGCGTGCCTGGAGATGGCGCCCAGGCGGAGTGACAGTTCGCGGGTGGGAACTATCCGAACGAGGGAATAGCCTTTTGTCATGTCCGAGCAGGCGCGTGATCCCGACGAACTGAAAGATGCTTTCAAGCGTGCGGCGGAGATCGCGGCTGTCGTGCCAGAGGCAATGCAAGAAGCAGCGTTCCACCGCGCCCTTGATCAGATACTGGGAGTCGAAGAGGCGGCTGCACCTCGCGAAGAGAGTCGCCAACGAGCGACGAAGCCGGCCGACAAGCCAAGAGCTGCCGACCATGCTCAACAGCTCATTAACGGGATCAACAGGACCGCCTATCCCGAGGTCTCCGCAGCCACGAAAGTCCTCGACCGCGGGCTTGCCGTCCTTCGGTTGGCCGCCAACGACTTCGACATCGATGGACTAACGGCACCGGAGATCGCCAAGGTCCTCACTGAGAAGTTCCGGTTACGCACTACCCGCCAGGCGGTCACGCAAGCGCTTGGCGGAGCACACACGATGGTCGATACGACCAAGCGTGGCCAGACCACCGTCTACCGGATCATGCAAGCAGGCGAGGACTACCTCGAGAAAGGGGGCGACCAAGATCACGGCGCCGAGGCTGGTCCAAAGACGCGCACTCGCAGGCGCCGACAGCCAGCCCGACAGACGAAGTCGACAAAGCAATCGGACCCGAAGAGCCCGGCGAAGCGCGCAGCCCGAAGGCGTGGCCCAAAGGCGGCGCTCGGTGAACTCATCGATGAAGGGTTCTTCGGCGAGCCGCGGAGGATCAACGACGCACAGGAGCAACTCCGCCACAAGAAGGGCGTGAGGTTCACGCTCCAGGAGCTGTCGCCGGCGTTCGTTCGCCTCCTGCGCGACGGCCGGCTCGATCGCGACCGGAATGAGAGCGGGCAGTACGAGTACCGAAGCAAGTGAACCAACACTCGAGATTGCGCTCTCGAGCATTCCGGCAGCGCTGCGAACCCGCCTGCTGACCCGCTACCGCCTCTGCACAAGGCCAGACTCATCGAGTACGACCGCGAGACGGAGACGGCGGTTCTCTCGCCGACGGGCGCCGAGCGAGTCGACAAGGAGATCGTTCCCAAGCTGCCTGTTCGTGTGACCTAACAGTCGACTGACGAACCTATGCGCCTAGCATGGGCCCCTCGCAGCTCCGCATCAGTCAGCTCGGTTGCTTCGACGATTCGCCGCCAGCGGTCACCGCTCGCGGCCCGCTGGAAATGGCGGTAGACGGCGCCGATGCTCGGGATGCGGCTGCTGATGTTGTTCACGCGCGCGAGGCGCCGTTTGCCCGCGGACCAGCGCACGTACGTCGACGAGCTCGGCCAGCAGGCAAGCTCGAGCGCGCAAGCGCGCACCGCCCGGATGACTTCGTCGCGCGTGTACGGCTGGACTCGCGGCTCGCCCCGCGCTGTGGCCGGCCAGGCGTGGTGCAAGCGGCCGCGCGTGCGCCCGTCAGCCTCCAGTCCGTAGGCGGCCTTGCAGGCGCGCTTCCAGCCACCGTACTTCTCGGCCAGCCGCCGGCCAGCACGCGCACCTTCCGGCCGGCGATTGTCGTACTCGGCCTGCTTGATGGTCGGGTAGCTCCACCCAGCAGCGGGAGTCAAGGCGTTCAGCATCGAGGCGAGAGCGCCGAGTTCAGACGCGCGCTCGTCAGCCGCCTGACGCCCTTCGGCCAGGTCAGCCTGGAGCCAGAGCTCGAGCTCGCGCAGTCCGACTGGCCCGAGGGCGTCGAGCATTGCTTGAAGTGGAGTGTCAGTCGGCCGCGTCGGCAAGCGCGTCGGCACAGGCGGCGTCCCAGGTGCGATAGCGCGACCAGAT
Organism: uncultured Actinomycetes bacterium; assembly: GCA_963772975.1. GTDB lineage: Bacteria > Actinomycetota > Thermoleophilia > Gaiellales > Gaiellaceae > AC-32. The sequence continues at coordinate 448,584 of CAVYZH010000002.1, read as the reverse complement.
CGTGTGGTAGCTCGGGTAGTGCTCGCGCTGCCAGCGCCCGAGCCCGTGAAGCTGCTCCGCGCGCCAGTGCATGTAGGCGCTGACTGTGAAGGGATCGCCCTCGGCCTCGTACGCCTCGCGCAGCGCCCGGCAAATCACGTCCTTGGTCACGCGCGGGCCCTTCGGCGGGTTCGGGTTGCGCCGGCCGGTGGTGCGCCCGCCGAGAGGCTCGAGCCCGGCCCAGGCGAGAATCGAGTCCCACTCACCGCCGAAGCGCCTGTTGAGCGTGCCGTAGGACGCGATCGTGCGCGGCTGTCCTTGAGCCCGGGTCTCCTCGTAGATCAGCCGGCGCTCGCGGATGTACTCCTCGACCCGCGGCGAGCGGCCGAGCCGGCTCGCGACCGCGCGGATTCCTTCGCGCAGAGACTCGTCGGAGATGCGGTACTCGGCCCGCCGCAGTCCTATCGACGAGACGATTGCGTGGGCTGGATCGCCTGGCAGGAGCCCTGCGACTCGCAAGGCGTCGAGGAACCCTCCGCACAGGCGCTTGAAGACACCCATGCTCGCGGGCCGGCGACCAGGCCGGCGGCGAACCTCGGGGCGGTGAACCCACGCGATGTACTCGGGATAGGTCGGTGGGTGCCCGAGGTCTTCGGCGCACTCGCGCAGTGCGTCCGCCAGCTCATCGACCGTGTAGAAGTGGCCGTGCTGGAAGACAACGACGTCGCCGTCAGGCTTCGGCTCAAGGTGGGCACGCCGCAATGCGTCGTTCCAGGAGCCAGCGCCGAGCCAGCGCCGAATGCAGCGGTCATCCGGCCAGCCGGACTCGCGCATCCCCTCGCGGTAGAGCTGGCGGTACTCCTCGACCGACGGCGGGTGGCCGAGCTCGCGGGCCGCGTGGTTCAGCGCTGTCAGCGCGAGGCCCACGCGAGTCGGCTGCGAGCCTTCGACGGCGACGTCCTCGGCGTGCAGCTTCACGTGAAGCGCCCGCAGCATCTCGTGCTGGCTCGCGAGGTCGAGCGACTTGATCGCGGCGTAGACGGGCGCGGCCGCCGGATCAGAGAAGCGCTCCCGGTCACCGGGCGGCAGTGGCATCGGATCGGGTGTCGTCGCCATACCGCGCACCGTAGGCGTGACCGAGAGTGTGTCCCGCGGCCGGCGCCGCCGCCTGCGTCAGTGCCTTGGGTCGCGCGGGCGCGCGCAAACCCGCATGGCTATGCCCTTCCTGACGCTAGTTGCAGTAGGCATGGGTGCCAGGGTCCGGAAGTTTGGGTCAGCTCATGCAATTAGCGCCTGTGCCAGGTCGGCAAAACGTGATGGCGTGAGCAAATCCCGCTGATGCAACTAGCCGGCCAGCTAGCTAGGGAGCGAGCAGCTCTTCGACCCCAGCCCTCGCGCGCGCGCGTGAACCTGGTGCGTTCGTGCAGGCGGTCGTCACGGTGCTGCCAGAGCTCGATCGCCTCCGGCTTCGAGCAGGTAGCCGCCCCAGCGTTCGGGTCTCGGCACCTCATCGCCGGGCAAGCTGCCGCTTGAACTCCGCCTCCAGCTCTTCGCGGCTCTCGATCGGCTCGCCCTGCCTCGACGCGGCGGCTGCCGCCCGCGAGCGGGGCGGCCGTGTGACCCAGTAGGCGTTCGACTCGTCGACCGACAGCCGTCGCACCGTTCCCTCGACCCGCACCTGCCGGCCGAGCGGCCGCCAGTAGAAGACAAGCGCGGCGCGCGGGTTCTCGGCCAGCTCGTAGCCCTTGCGGCTCTCGTAGCCGCTGAAGAAGGTGAAGCCGCGCTCGTCGGCGCTCTTCAGCAGGAGCATCCGCGCGGAGGGCCGGCCTTCCGCGTCGGCGGTCGCGAGCGTCATCACCTCCGGCGCGTCCACGCCGGCCTCCCGCGCGTCCTCGAACCATTCGTGGAAGATCGCGAGCGGGTTTACCGCCATGCGCTCTCGAGCAGCTCGCGGACCTCCTCGACGCCGGTGCGCCAAAACCGCCTCGACCTGCTCGTCCGGCAGCTCGTAGGCGCCGGCGAAGACGCCGTCGCCGAGCAGCTCGCGCACGCCTTCCGGCGAGGCGACGCGGTAGGCGGCCTCGTCGAGGGTCGGTTTGCGCTCTCGCCGGCATTTCACTCCGGCCAGCCGCGTCCAGGGGAAGTTCTCGAACCAGTTCGCATGGCTCGGCTCCGGGTCGACCTCTTTCGCAGCGGCGACAACCCGCTCGCTCGACCACCAGCTGTGGAAGATCCCCTGCGCGTCCGGGTGTGCCGCCGCCCACTCGCGCACCAGCGAGCCGCCGGCGATGTTGCCGCCGTGGCCGTTGACGAGCAGGAAGCGCCGGAAACCCTGGCCGTGGAGCGAGTCGAGCAGGTCGCGCAGGATGGCGAGGAAGGTCTCGAGCCGCAGCGTCGGGCTGCCCGGGTAGGCCGCGAACGACGGCGTCAGGCCGTAGGCCAGCACCGGCAGCACGAGCACGCCCAGTGGCTCCGCGGCCTCGGCCGAGACGCGCTCGGCGAGGATGTTGTCGGTCTCCAGGGAGAGGTAGCCGTGCTGCTCGGTCGAGCCGACCGGCAGGACGACGCGGTCGTCCCGCGAGAGGTATTCCTCGACCTGTAGCCAGTTGAGGTCACGCGCGCGCATCAGGAGCGCCCCATCCATCGGTCCGTCCGCCGCAGTCCCTCCGCCTCGATCGCAGCCATTCGCGGCAGACTAGCTTCGTAAGTGGACTGCTACACTCAGCCGCGCGCGGCGGCGTAGCTCAGTTGGTTAGAGCAGCGGAATCATAATCCGCGTGTCGGAGGTTCGAGTCCTCCCGCCGCTACCTCCTCGCGTATTCGGAGCAAGAGAGAAGACATTTATGGCAACCGGAGTGAGAGTCGGAATCACGCTCGCCTGCACCGACTGCAAGCGACGTAATTACCAGACCGAGAAGTCGAAGCGGAACTCCCCGGACCGGGTCGAGTTCAAGAAGTACTGCCGCTGGTGCGGTTGCCACACCGTGCATCGGGAGACGCGCTAGGTGGCCCGCCAGACCCGCTCTGAACGGCGCGCCCGCCGCGCCGCCCAGGCCGAGAGCCGCGCCTCGGTCGACCGCGCGCCGCAGCAGCGCTCACCGCAGCAGCCTGCGCGCCCGCCCGCGGAGGCGCAGCCGGCGAGCGACGGCCAGCGGGTCGGCGCTCCGCCGCGCAGGCGCTTCGTCTTCGTCAGCGAGTCCTGGGCCGAACTGAAGAAGGTCGACTGGCCCGGGCAGCAGCAGTTGATCCAGGGCACGGCCGTCGTGCTGATCGCCTGTCTCGTGACGGGCCTCTACCTGTTCGCGGCGGACGAGGTCTTCCGCCGTCTCGTCCAACACGTCCTCCTGAGGTAAGCGATGTTCCGCTGGTACGCGATCAACACCTACTCCGGGCACGAGAACAAGGTCAAGACGAACCTCGAGCACCGGATCGACTCGATGGCGCAGCAGCAGCGCTTCCGCCGCGTCGTCGTCCCGACCGAGCAGGTCGTCGAGACCAAGGACGGCCAGAAGGTCCAGACCGAGAAGCGGATCCTGCCCGGCTACGTGCTCGTGAACATGGACCTGAACGACGAGTCCTGGACGGTGGTCAAGAACACGCCCGGCGTGACCGGCTTCGTCGGCGCGGGCTCGAAGCCCGTCCCGCTCTCGCAGGGCGAGGTTGACCGGATCCTGCGCACCGGCGTCGCCACCGGCGAGCGGCCGCGCGCCCAGGTCGAGTTCTCACTCGGCGAATCGGTGAAGGTAACCTCCGGCCCGCTGTCCGACTTCGACGGCGAGATCGTCGACGTCAACCCGGACCAGCAGAAGCTGAAGGTGCTCGTCGACATCTTCGAGCGGCAGGTGCCCGTCGAGCTCGGTTTCGACCAGGTGAAGAAGATCGACTGATGGCCAAGAAGATTCTCACCCTCATCAAACTGCAGATCCCGGGCGGGCAGGCGAACCCCGCGCCGCCGGTCGGCCCTGCGCTCGGCCAGCACGGCGTCAACATCATGGAGTTCTGCAAGGCCTTTAATGCGCAGACCGCGCAGGAGAACGGTCGGATCATCCCGGTCGAGATCACGGTCTACGAGGACCGCTCGTTCGACTTCATCACCAAGACGCCGCCGGCTGCCGTCCTGATCAAGGAGGCGCTGCGGCTCGAGAAGGGCTCGGGCGAGCCGAACCGCGAGAAGGTCGGCCGGCTGCGGCGGGACCAATTGCAGTCGATCGCCGAGGCGAAGATGCCCGACCTGAACGCGCGCGACGTCGAGCACGCGATGTTGATCATCGCCGGCACCGCGCGCTCGATGGGCGTGGAGACGGATCTGTGAAACACGGCAAGAACTACCGCAACCTGCGTGCGCAGATCGACCGCGAGAATCTCTACTCGCCGGCCGAGGCCGTCCGGCTGCTCAAGAGCGGCGAGACGGCGAAGTTCGACGAGACCGTCGAGGCGCACTTCAACCTCGGCCTCAACGTCCGCCACGCCGAGCAGCAGCTGCGCGGGACGCTGATGCTCCCGAACGGCACCGGTCGCGAGGCTCGCGTCGCCGTCTTCGCCGACGGCGAGAAGGCGCGCGAGGCGGAGGAAGCCGGCGCAGACGTGGTCGGCACGAACGACTTGGCCGCCAGGATCGAGGAAGGCTTCGACGACTTCGACGTCGCCGTCGCGACCCCCGACCAGATGGGCGTCGTCGGCAAGCTCGGCCGGATCCTCGGGCCGCGCGGGAAAATGCCGAACCCGAAGACCGGCACCGTCACGATGGACGTCGGCAAGGCGGTCCGCGAGGCGAAGGCGGGCAAGCTCGAGTACCGCACCGACCGCGGCGCGAACGTCCACGTCACGATCGGCAAGAAGAGCTTCGACGAGCGAGCGCTGCTCGAGAACTACGCCGCGTTGTTGGACGAGCTGATGCGCGCGAAGCCGTCCGCCGCCAAGGGCCGGTACATCAAGACTGTTACCCTGACGAGCACGATGGGCCCCGGGATCCACGTCGATCCGGCGCGGACGAGGGGCATCGTCGAGGAACTGGACGAAGGAGCGCCTGCAGAAGCAGCAGTGACCGCGTAGAGCCCCGGCCGAAGACCACTGGCAGCCGCAAGGCGGAAGTCCAGTCGAGGCGGAGCGAGGGATAGGCACCGAGCCTCTCCGAGCCCGCCTGCGTGCGGGCTCGATTCGTGAAGAGAGGCAAATGCGATGTTGAAATCCGAGAAAGAGCGAGTCGTCGAGCAGCTGGCCGAGCGCCTGCGCTCGACCGACACGCTGATGGTCGCCGACTACCGCGGCTTGACGATGCCCCAGATCGACGAGCTGCGCAGCCGCCTGCTCGAGGCGGGCGCCCGCTTCACGGTCGTCAAGAACACGCTGACCAAGCGCGCAGCCGAGCAGGCCGGGGTGACGAGCGTTCTCGAGCTGGTCGAGGGCCCGACTGCGATCGCGTTCCTCGAGGCCGACAGCGACCCGGCCGCCGTCGCGAAGGTGCTGAACGAGACTGCCCGCGCGCACGACGTACTCGTGATCCGCGGCGGCCTGCTCGAGGGCGACCTCGTCGGCGATGCCGAGATCAAGCGCCTCGCGAGCCTGCCGCCGGCCGACGTGCTGCGTGCGCAGCTGGTCGGAGCAGTAGCCGGGCCGCTGACGACCGTGGTGGGCCTGTTCACCGCGCCGCTGCGCGACTTCGTGGGCGTGCTCGACGCGCGGATCCGCCAGCTCGAGGAGCAGGGCGAGACCGTTCCGGAGCCGGAGCCCGACCCGGAGCCCCCCGCCGAGGAACCAGAACCAGACGAAGCACCCGAAGCAGAAGAACAGTCCGAAGAGCCGTCGGCAGAAGCCGAGCAGGCTTCGGCCGAACCAGAGGAGGAACAGCAGGATGGCTAAGACCGACACCGACAAGCTCGTGCAGGACCTGGGCGGGATGACCGTCCTCGACCTCGTCGAGCTGAAGAACAAGCTCGAAGAGGAGTGGGGCGTCACCGCCGCCGCTCCGATCGCAGTGGCCGCGGCCGGCGCGCCGGCCGCAGGCGGCGGCGATGGTGCCGAGGCCGAGGAGAAGACGTCCTTCGACGTCGTGCTGACAAACGCCGGCGACAAGAAGATCCAGGCGATCAAGGTCGTCCGCGCGGTCACGGGCCTCGGCCTGAAGGAGGCCAAGGATCTCGTCGACGGCGCGCCCAACCCGGTCAAGGAAGGCGTCCCGCAGGACGAGGCCGACCAGATCAAGGCGCAGCTCGAAGAGGCCGGCGCCTCGGTCGAGATCAAGTAGAGAAAAGGGCCGCGAGAGCGGCCCTTTTCTCGTTTCGGGGCCCGTTTGTAAGCCCTGGGTAAGCGTTCGTCCCCCGTCTCAGGGATTTCCGCGAGCAGACCGCAGGCCGCCGCCGACAATGTCGTCAACTGGGTGAACCCACCCCCAAACGGAGGTCAAGAATGCGGTTGAAGATTCTCGTGCTCGCTCTGGTCGCCTCGCTGATCGCCGTCTCGGCGGCCGTCGCGAAGGACCATCCGGGCAAAGGCCACAAGCCGAAGACGGGCGCGGGCTGCAAGCCTGCGGCGACGGTCATGCTCGCCGGCACGCTCGCCGCCGACGTCGACCCGCAGGACGGCGACACATCGTTCGTGCTCACGGTCAAGCGCTCGAACCGGCACGGCCGCGCGTACACGCAGGCCGGCACGGCGACGATCCTCGTCGACGCGAAGACGCGGGTCCGCCGTGAGGGCGCAAAGACGCTCGGGGCGCTCGCGCCGAACGACCGCGTCCACGTGACGGCGAAGGCGTGCAAGGCGGATCTGAAGGCCGGCGGGATGCCGGACCTGACCGCGCGCCAGGTCGGCGCGCACCCGGCCGCCACCACGGAGCCGAGCTCCTAGCTCACCTCGCGGATCGAGGCCAGAGGCGTCCAAAACGGCGCCTCTGGCGCTTTTCCGACCCACGATCTATAGTTTGGCCCCTGCCGACGATCCAACGGTCGCAGCGGCTTGCGCTACAGCCTGTTCATTCGCTATTCTTGGCGGTTCCGCGCCGACGTCCGCCTGTTCGCATTCCGAATTCACCTCATAGCTTCTAAGGGAGGCACCCAGACTTGACCACCCGGGTCGCTGCGCCTCGCGCGCGCAAAACGTTTTCACGCCTCAAGCACGTACTCGACCTTCCCAACCTGATCGACATCCAGAAGGCCTCGTTCGACTGGTTTCTGAACGAGGGCCTGCGGGAGACGATCGACGACATCTCCCCGATCGAGGACTACACCGGCACGCTCGCCGTCGAGTTCGGCGAGTACAAGTTCGGCGATCCTCCGGTCGGCATCCAGGAGTGCCGCGAGAAGGACCTGACCTACCAGGCCCCGCTCTCGATGACGGTCCGTTTCGTCAACAAGGAGACGGGCGAGATCCGCGAGCAAACGGTCTTCATGGGCGACTTCCCGATGATGACCGAGTGGGGCACCTTCATCATCAACGGCACCGAGCGCGTGATCGTGACGCAGCTCGTGCGTTCCCCCGGCGCGTATCTGATGGAGCCGAAGGACCCGGCCAAGCAGGTCTTCACGGCCAACCTGATGCCGTCGCGCGGCTCGTGGCTCGAGCTCGAGATCGACAAGAAGGGCATCGTCTATGCGCGCATCGACCGGAAGCGCAAGCTCCCGATCACGACGCTGCTGCGCGCCCTCCCGGAGGAGGACCCGACGACGGGCTGGAAGCTCGACACCAGCTCGAACGAGGCGATCATGAAGCTCTTCGGGAACTCGATCTACATCGCCAACACGCTCGAGAAGGATCCGTCCACGCGCGAGGACGAGGCGCTGATCGAGGTCTTCAAGAAGCAGCGGCCGGGTGAGCCGCCGACGCTCGACAACGCGCGGAACCTGCTCAAGTCGCTGTTCTTCGACCCGAAGCGCTACGACCTGACCAAGGTCGGCCGCTACAAGCTCAACCAGCGGCTCGGCGTGGACGTGCCCGACGACGTGCGCGTGCTGACGACGCAGGACATCCTCGCGCTCGTCAAGAAGCTCGTCGAGCTACCCGACCTGCTCGGCGTCGACCCGGAGTCCAAGGACTACGCCGCCGACGCGATCGTGCTCCCGCGCGACCCGATCCGCGGCGAGCTCGACGAGTACGAGCACTTCGGCAACCGCCGGCTGCGCACCGTCGGCGAGCTGATCCAGGAGGCGTTCCGCGTCGGGCTCTACCGGATGGAGCGCGTCGTGCGCGAGCGGATGACCACGGAGGACGTGGACACGATCACGCCGCAGACGATCATCAACATCCGGCCCGTGGTGGCGGCGCTGAAGGAGTTCTTCGGCTCCTCGCAGCTGTCGCAGTTCATGGACCAGACCAACTCGCTCGCCGGGCTGACGCACCGGCGGCGGCTCTCGGCGCTCGGCGCCGGCGGCCTGACGCGCGAGCGCGCACCCATCGAGGTGCGCGACGTGCACCCGACCCACTACGGCCGCATGTGCCCGATCGAGACGCCGGAGGGCCCGAACATCGGCCTGATCGGCTCGCTCGCCTCGTTCGCGACCGTCTCCGAGTTCGGCTTCGTCCAGACGCCGTACCGGAAGGTCGTCAACGGCAAGGTGACCGACGAGATCGTCTACCTCGACGCAGCCGAGGAGGCGCAGTACACGATCGCCCAGGCGAGCGCGCAGGTCGACGACAAGACCGGCCGCTTCGTGGACGAGCAGGTGCTTTGCCGCTCCCGCGAGGGCGAGGCCGTGACCGCGCGCCCGAAGGACGTCGAGTTCATGGACGTCGCCCCGGCGCAGATCGTCTCCGTGGCGACCGCGCTGATCCCGTTCCTCGAGCACAACGACGCGAACCGCGCGCTGATGGGCGCGAACATGCAGCGGCAGGCGGTGCCGCTGATGATCACGCAGGCGCCGCTCGTCGGCACCGGCCTCGAGTACCGCGCCGCGGTCGACACCGGCGACGTGATCGTCGCCGGCGAGGCCGGCACGGTCGCGGACGTGGACGCCGAGAAGATCGTCGTCGACACGAAGGACGGCAAGCACGAGTACCCGCTGACGAAGTTCATGCGCTCCAACCAGGGAACGCTGATCCACCAGAAGCCGATCGTCGGCCTGGGCGAGCGCATCAGGGCCGAGCAGGTGCTGGCGGACGGCAGCTCGACCGACATGGGCGAGCTCGCGCTCGGCGCGAACCTGCTCGTCGCGTTCATGCCCTGGGAGGGCTACAACTTCGAGGATGCGATCGTGATCAGCGAGCGGCTGGTCAAGGAGGATGTCCTCTCCTCGATCCACATCCACGAGTACGAGATCGACGCCCGCTCGACCAAGCTGGGCGACGAGGAGATCACGCGCGACATCCCCAACCGCTCGGAGGAGTCGCTCAGCGATCTCGACGAGCGCGGCGTCGTGCGCATCGGGGCCGAGGTCGGCTCCGGCGACCTGCTCGTCGGCAAGGTGACGCCGAAGGGCGAGACCGAGCTGACGGCCGAGGAGAAGCTGATCCGCGCGATCTTCAAGGAGAAGGCGCGCGAGGTCCGCGACACGAGCCTCAAGGTCCCGCACGGCGAGGGCGGCAAGGTGATCGACGTGAAGACGTTCTCGCGCGACGCGGGAGACGACCTCTCGCCGGGCGTGAACGAGCTCGTGCGCGTGTACGTGGCGAAGAAGCGCAAGATCGCCGAGGGCGACAAGCTCGCCGGCCGCCACGGCAACAAGGGCGTGATCGCGAAGATCGTGCCCGAGGAGGACATGCCCTTCCTGGAGGACGGGCGGCCCGTGGACGTCGTGCTCAACCCGCTCGGCGTGCCGAGCCGGATGAACATCGGCCAGATCCTCGAGACGCACCTCGGCTGGGCGGCGGCGCATGGCGTCTTCGAGGAGAACGGCAACGCCAACGGCAACGGCGCCTCATCCTCCGCCTCGGCCTTGATCAACGGCGACGGCCACGCGCCCACCCCGATCGCGACCCCCGTCTTCGACGGCGCGACCGAGCTGGACGTCGACGACGCGCTCGTCCAGTGGACGAAGCAGAACCCGGACTCGCCGATCACGTTCGTGGTCGACCCGAAGCGGCCCGCGGGCCGGCACTGCTCGGGCAAGGTGCGGATGTTCGACGGCCGGAGCGGCGAGAACTTCACGCAGAAGGTGACCGTCGGCTACATGTACATCCTGAAGCTGCTCCACCTCGTGGACGACAAGATCCACGCGCGGAGCACGGGCCCCTACTCGCTCGTCACGCAGCAGCCGCTGGGCGGCAAGGCCCAGTTCGGCGGCCAGCGCTTCGGCGAGATGGAGGTCTGGGCGCTGGAGGCCTACGGCGCGGCCTACACGCTGCAGGAGATGCTCACGATCAAGTCCGACGACACGGTCGGCCGCGTGAAGGCCTACGAGGCGATCGTCAAGGGCGAGAACATCGCCGAGCCGTCCATCCCGGAGTCGTTCAAGGTGCTGCTGAAGGAGATGCAGTCACTCGCGCTCGACGTCAACGTCCTCTCCGACGAGGGCGAGAAGGTCGAGGTGCGCGAGGAGGACGACGAGCTGCTCCGCGCCGCGGAGGAGCTCGGGATCGACCTCTCGCCGGGCTCGCTGCGCGCAGCCGCGCGGCAGCCGACGGCCGAGGAGGCCGAGGAGGGCCAGGAGCGCACGGACGAGACCGGCGCCGAGCTGGCCCTGCCGGCGGACGAGGCGATCAACGACCTGGCCGACGTCGAGGTGACGCCGGCGGAGAACGCCAAGGAAGAGGCCGAAGCACAGGCCGGGCCGCTCGCCGAAGAGCTGGCCGACGTTGAAGTAGACGAGTAACTGCGGGGTGAAGGAGAGCTTTGATCGACATCAATGAGTTCGACGCCATCCGAATCGGACTGGCGTCTTCGAAGCAGATTCGGGACTGGTCGTCCGGTGAGGTGACCAAGCCCGAGACCATCAACTACCGCACGCTCAAGCCCGAGCGCGACGGCCTCTTCTGCGAGCGCATCTTCGGTCCGACCAAGGACTGGGAGTGCTACTGCGGCAAGTACAAGCGCGTCCGCTACAAGGGCATCATCTGCGAGCGCTGCGGCGTCGAGGTGACGCGCCAGAAGGTGCGGCGCGAGCGCATGGGCCACATCGACCTGGCCGCGCCCGTCTCGCACATCTGGTTCTTCAAGGGCGTCCCCAGCCGCATCGGCTACCTGCTCGACATCGCGCCGCGCGAGCTCGAGAAGGTCCTCTACTTCGCCGCCTCGATCGTCACCTCGGTTGACGGCGAGGCGCGTCAGAAGGACCTGAACGACCTCGAGGACAAGGTCAAGGCCGAGTCCGAGCAGATCTACGTCGACCGCGACGAGAACCTCGCCGCGCTCGAGGACCGGCTCAAGCGGCGCCGGACGTACTTCACCAAGGGAACCGAGCGCAACTTCGACGAGGACGACGACTTCTGGGGCCGCGGCCTCTCGAACTGGGCCGAGGAGCAGGGCGTGCCGACGCTCGAGGAGGTGCGCGAGCTCGTCGGGAAGATGTTCATCGAGGTCGCCAACCAGATCACGACGGAGGACTCGAAGAAGATCCGCGAGCTCGTCCGCAACTCGGCGATCCGCGACGACCGCCGCCTCTCCCCGAAGGAGCTGGAGAACGTCGCGAACGTGGCGATCCAGATCCGCGAGTCGCTCGCGCCGCTCTACAAGGAGCTCGGCAAGGCGACCGGCTCCAAGAAGGGCGCGATCACCAAGCACATCAACCGCGTGCTCGACGGCCTGCTCGACAAGAAGGCCTCGGTGCACGAGGAGGACGTCGATCTCGTCGCGAACGTCGACCAGAAGCAGCTCGAGAAGGCGCGCGACCTCGGCAAAGGGCTGCTGCGCGAGGTGCTCGAGACGGCCGACCCCGGCGCGAGCCCCGACGACCTGCGCGAGCTCACGAACGACCTCTGCCTGCGCACCGACGGGAAGATCTCCAAGGAGGACCTCGATGCGATCGTCCAGTGGGCGATCAAGGTACGGGAGATGTACCAGGACATCGAGGCCCGCAAGGACGACGCGAAGGAGGCGGCCGTCGACTCTGTCCGCCGCCTGGAGGAGACCTGGCAGCTGTTCCGCGAGCTCGAGACGAAGCTGATCGTCAATGACGAGCAGATCTTCCGCGAGCTCAAGGACCGCTTCGGCTCCCCGTACGGCTTCGGCGTCTACTTCCAGGGCGGCATGGGCGCGGAGTCGATCCGCGAGCTGCTCAAGGACCTCGACCTCGTCGCCGAGGCCAAGTCGCTGCGCGAGACGATCAAGACCTCGAAGGGCCAGAAGCAGCAGCGCGCGATCAAGCGGCTGAAGGTCGTGAACGCGTTCATCACCTCGGAGAACAGGCCCGAGTGGATGATCCTCGAGGCGATCCCGGTGATCCCGCCGGAGCTGCGCCCGATGGTGCAGCTCGACGGCGGCCGCTTCGCCACGAGCGACCTGAACGACCTCTACCGGCGCGTGATCAACCGGAACAACCGCCTCAAGCGGCTGCTCGACCTCGGCGCGCCCGAGATCATCGTCAACAACGAGAAGCGGATGCTGCAGGAGGCCGTCGACGCGCTGTTCGACAACGGCCGCCGCGGCCGCGCGGTGACGGGCCCGGGCAACCGGGCGCTGAAGTCGCTCTCCGACATGCTCAAGGGCAAGCAGGGCCGGTTCCGCCAGAACCTGCTCGGCAAGCGCGTCGACTACTCGGGCCGCTCGGTGATCGTCGCCGGGCCGAACCTGAAGCTGCACCAGTGCGGCCTGCCCAAGCTGATGGCGCTCGAGCTGTTCAAGCCGTTCATCATGAGCCGGCTCGTCGAGCGCAAGTCGGTGCAGAACATCAAGGCGGCGAAGAAGCACGTCGATTCGATGGTCCCGGAGGTCTGGGACGTGCTCGAGGAGGTGATCGCGGAGCACCCGGTACTGCTGAACCGCGCTCCGACGCTGCACCGCCTCGGCATCCAGGCGTTCGAGCCGGTGCTGGTCGAGGGCAAGGCGATCCAGGTGCACCCGCTCGTCTGTCACGCCTTCAACGCCGACTTCGACGGTGACCAGATGGCCGTCCACCTGCCGCTCTCCGCGGAGGCGCAGGCAGAGGCGCGCATCCTGATGCTGTCGTCGAACAACATCCTCTCGCCCGCGCACGGGCGGCCGCTGACGACGCCGACGCAGGACATGGTGCTCGGCGGCTACTACCTGACCTACTCGGATATCGACCTCGACTCGAAGAGCTCCGAGGACTTCGACCCGCGCCCGAAGCGCTTCGCCTCCGAGGAGGAGGTCGAGCGGGCGGTCGAGGACGGCCAGACCGACCTCCAGCAGCCGATCGAGTACCGCTGGAACGGCGAGCTCGTGCTGACCACGCCCGGACGCGTGATCTTCAACGAGGAGGTCGACCGGTCGCTCGAGGAGACGATGGGCCACGCGCCCGAGGAGCGGCCGTTCATCAACCGCACGCTCTCGAAGAAGGAGATGGACACGTTCATCTCCTCGCTCGCCGACCGCTTCGGCGCGCATGTGATCGCGGGCGTGCTCGACAAGATCAAGGCGCTCGGCTTCCACTACGCGACGAAGGCCGGAATCACGGTCTCGAAGAACGACATCGTGATCCCGCAGTCGAAGGAGAAGATCCTCGCCGGCTACGAGGAGCGGGTGTCGAACGTCGAGCAGCTCTACGAGCGCGGCCTCATCACCGAGGAGGAGCGCCATGAGCAGATCGTCAACCTCTGGACGGAGGCCACCGAGGACGTCGCCCAGGCGATGGAGGAGACGCTCTACGAGCTGAACCCGATCTTCATGATGGCCAACTCCGGCGCCCGCGGGTCCTTCAAGCAGATCCGCCAGCTGGCCGGCATGCGCGGCCTGATGGCGAACCCGAAGGGCGAGATCATCGAGCGCCCGATCAAGGCCAACTTCATGGAGGGCCTGTCGGTGCTCGAGTACTTCATCTCGACGCACGGTGCGCGCAAGGGCCTTGCCGACACGGCGCTCCGCACGGCCGACTCCGGCTACCTCACGCGGCGTCTGGTCGACGTCTCCCAGGACGTGATCATCCGCGAGGAGGACTGCAAGACCAGTGACCACGTCGACCTGCCGCTGCATGTGCCCGAGGGCGTCAACAAGAGCCTGCTCGGCCGCACGCTGTCCGAGGACGTGCACAAGCCGCTCGCCAACGGCAAGCCGGGCAAGACCGTCGTCGGCGAGAAGGGCGAGATCGTCACCAACGTCCTCTTGGCCGCGATCGAGGAGGCCTTCACCGAGCACGAGCTCGAGGAGGAGCCCTCGATTCCAGTCCGGTCGGTGCTGAAGTGCCGCAGCGAGTTCGGCGTGTGCCGGGCCTGCTACGGGATCTTCCTGGCCACCGGCGGGATGTGCGAGATCGGCGACGCGGTCGGGATCATCGCCGCGCAGTCGATCGGCGAGCCTGGCACGCAGCTGACGATGCGAACGTTCCACACGGGCGGCGTCGCCGGCGCGGACATCACGCACGGCCTCCCGCGCGTGGTCGAGATCTTCGAGGCGCGCAACCCGAAGGGCGCGGCCAAGCTCGCCGAGACCGGCGGCAAGGTCGAGCTCGAGGACACCGAGCGCGGACCGAAGATCACGATCCACACCGACGAGGTGGACGAGAACGGCGAGCCGCTCGAGCCGGCCTCGTTCCAGCTGCCGCGGCGCACGCGGATCCTGGTCGAGAACGGGCAGACGGTCGAGCCGGGCGACGCGCTCCACGAGGGCTCGATCAACCCGGCCGACCTGCTGCGCCTGAAGGGCTCGACGGCGACTGAGCTGTACCTCGTCGGAGAGGTGCAGAAGGTCTACAAGTCACAGGGCGTCGACATCCACGACAAGCACATCGAGCTGATCCTCCGCCAGATGCTCAAGAAGGTGCGGGTCGAGGAGGCCGGTGACACCGACCTGCTGCCCGGCCAGCTCGTCGACCGCGTCGCGCTCGAGCGCGAGAACGTGCGCGTGAAGAAGGAGAAGGGCAAGAAGGAGCAGGCGACCTACGAGCCGCTGATCCTCGGGATCACGAAGGCCTCGCTGGCCACCGAGTCGTTCCTCTCTGCCGCCTCCTTCCAGGAGACGACGAAGGTGCTGACCGACGCGTCGATCGAGGGCAAGGTCGACCGGCTGCTGGGCCTGAAGGAGAACGTGATCATCGGCAAGCTGATCCCGGCCGCCACCGGCCTGAAGAAGTACCGCAACATCGAGATCGGGCCGTCCGAGAAGGTGCCGAAGGAGACCTACGAGCGCGAGGCCCTGCTGGCCGCGCTCCAGGAGATCGGCTCCGACGGCGGCGACGGGATCGACCTCGCCAGCCTCGGCCTCGACTTCGGGGGCGGGCCTGCGCCGACCGACGGCGACCCGAAGCCGCACGAGTCGACCGAGGCCGAAGAAGTGCCCGAGGTCGACACGCCGCTCGACGGCGAGTAGCGACGGAATCACGGCGCGGGAGGTGGAGCTCACCTCCCGCGCTGGTACTTTGGAGAAGGGTCGCGTGAAGAGGTTGCTCCTCATCCTGCTCGCCGTCTGCGCCGGGTTTGCCGCCGCGCCGCACCGGGCTGTCGCCGACACCTGCGGGATCCCGGAGAAAGGGACGATCTGGGTCGACTTCGCCGACGGCTCGGTGCCGTTCTGGCAGACCTTCGCCCGGCCGGGCGTGATCGCGGCCGCGGCCAACTTCATCTACCCGCCGCAGCTCCGCGCGCTCGGGGCGCGGACCGTCTACTTCGACCTCAACTTCCGCCTGCGGGTCGGCACGCCGCTCGAGCCGTACGACCCGGCCGTCGTGATCAACCGTGCCAACCGCCTCTACTCGACCGCCGCGATGTCGAGCGGCTGCACCCAGCCGGTGATCGCCGAGAACGAGCTGAACGGCGCCAACCTGGTCACGCCCTGGACGGCGAACAACGCGGTGTACCGGCGGAACGTGCTGATCTACATGCAGACGCTCTCCGCCCTGGGCGCCCGTCCGGTAATCCTCGTCCCCAGCGCGCCGTACATCGGTGACGAGGCCGGCGACTGGTGGCGGCAGCTCTCGCAGTACGCCGAGATCGTGCGCGAGTCGTACTTCGCTGCGCCCGGGATCGCCAAGCAAGGGCCGATCGAGGGCAGCCGGACGCTGCGGAACCTGTTCCGCAAGCGCGTAGCCGAGTTCACCTCTGCCGGACTGCCCGCGAGCAAGCTCGGGCTGATGCTCGGCTTCCAGACCACCCGCGGCTCGGGCGGCCGCGAAGGCGCAGCGCGCAACTCGTGGCTCGAGGTGACGAAGCTGCAGGCCCTCGCCGCCAAGCAGGTCGCCCACGAGGTGGGGCTGCGCTCGGTCTGGTCCTGGGGCTGGGCCGCCTGGAGCACGGGCGAGCGCGACCCGGACAAGCCGATCGCGGCGTGTGTGTACCTCTGGGCCCGCAACCCGAGCCTCTGCAACGGCCCGTCGGCTGCCGGCAAGGGCTTCAACACGTCGCTCACCGAAGGTCAGCTCGTGCTCGCGGCCGGTACCCGCTGCACGCTGTACGGGCGGCCGGTCACCGAGAGCACGATCTCCTCGCTGACGCCCGTGACCGGGAACCCGGACGTCGCCTTCACCGCCGCCTTCGCGCGTGCGGTGACGAGCCTCCAGGTCAAGCTCAGGCCCAAGCAGCTCACCGATGCCGAGCGTGCGGTCGTGGCGGGTCGCTTCCGCGGCAGCTTCGCGCGCTATCGCGCGGCGCTCGCCAAGGCACACGCGAGCCCCGGCTCGGCGCGCGGGATCATCGGCGACGAGCTGCGCCGGCTGGCAATCGAGTCCGGCTTCCGCGTCGCCGGCCCGACAGCCGTGGAGGTCAACGAGTACTACGAGACCTACGGCGCGACCAGGGCGAGGCTCGTCGCGACGAAGACGGCGGCGCCCTGGCTCGGCATGCGAAAGCGCGGCTTCGCGCTCGAGTCGATGGCCCCGCCGCAGCTCTTCACGCTCGCCGGCGGCGGGGGCTGGCACAGCATCAGGACGATGCGCGGCACCTACCAGGTGCGGGCGCTCGACTCACCGGTCTCCCTCGGAGCGTTGCCGCTCTCCGTCGCCCGGCCGGCGATCGTGAACGCGCTCAAGGAGCTGGCGCGCTCCGACCGCTACGAGGCGTGGCTGCTGGCGCGCGAGCGCGTGCTCGACGAGCAGGCGGTCTGCCGCCGCGACGCCCAGCCCGAGGTCGGCGTCGTCGAGCTCACTGACTATTTGCCGTTCCTGGCTGCTGACTAGACTCGTCCGGCGCGGCGCTCAGCCCGGGCGCGCCGGCCTGGAAGACCTGGCCCTTGCCGAGCTCCTTGGCCCGGTAGAGCGCCTCGTCGGCCCGCTCGAAGAAGTGGGTCGGGTCGTCGTCGGGGAGCAGGTCGGCGATCCCGGCCGAGAGGGACAGCCGCCCGGCCTGGCCGACGGGCCGTGACGACACCCCGCCGCGCAGCCGGTGGTAGAGCTGGTCGGCGTCGGCGGTCGACGACTCGGGCAGGATCACCGCGAACTCGTCGCCGCCGACGCGGCAGGCGATGTCGGCCGAGCGCACGACGTCGCGAACGCGCTCGGCGGTCTCGGCCAGAACGGCATCCCCGGAGAGATGGCCGATCCGGTCGTTGATCGCCTTGAAGTCGTCGAGGTCGAAGACGATCAGCGCCAGCTGACGGCTGTAGCGCTGCGCGCGCGAGACCTCGCGCGCGAGGGTCTCGTGGAAGTAGCGGCGGTTGTGCAGGCCGGTCAGGGCGTCGAGGTCGGCGAGCTTCCGTGCCTCGCGGAAGCGCCAGGCGTTCTCGATGGCCGGCCCGGCCCGCTTGGCGAGCTCCTCGAGCTCACGGATCATCTCCTCCTCGAAGTGGTGGCTAGTTGAGCGGCTGTAGATCGCGATGAAACCGATCGCGCCGGACTCGCCCGGAACCGGCACCGCGAGGCCCGAGTGCACGAGCTCCTTGCCTTCGAGCGCGACGGGGTACTGGTAGCTGATCGAGATCGCGCGCGCCTCGTGGCCGTTCGGCGGTCGGGAGATCACCTGCCGCTGCGCTTCCTCGGCCGAGAGCCCGAGCGTCGCGACGATCGGCTTGTCGACGCTGTCGCGGATCGACACGATCGCCGCGTCGACGCCGGGAATCGCCCCGCCGGCCTCGAGCGTGCGCGAAAGCACCTCGTCGAGGTCCATCGACGCGCCCAGCTCGCCGAGGAAGCGGTTGCGCCGCCCTTCTTCCTGCGCGCGCTCGAGCGCCTCCGAGAGCTCGCGCACCATGCCCTCCATGCGCGTGTTCATCTCGGAGACGAGCGCGAGCACCTGCTGCTGCCCGCCGCTCCCACGCTTGCGCGCGCGCACGAGCACGATCAGCAGCACGAGCGCGAGCACCGCCGCCGCCGCGCCAACCGCGACGAGTGCGGTCGTAGCCGTCACCGCCTCCGCCATCATCTCCCTCGTCGTGAACCTCCGCCCTGCCCGGAAACCACAAATCGCGAGCCGACTCACTGTAATCGCGTTGGGGGCGGCAGGCTATGGATTCAAAACGATAAAACCCCTCGTTCGGATTCGCACGAATCGGCCGCGCAGGTACCGCCGAATCCTCGCAGCCAAGCGCATTCTGCCGTTTGACGCTGGAGGGTGCGCTTCGCTACCATGCTCATCCGGTTGGCAGGGGCCTGATCCCCGGCCAGCCTTTGTTGTGTCCGCACCCATCTAGCAAGGAGCACATGCCGACCGTCAACCAGCTGGTCCGAAAGGGCAGGGTCACGCCGAAGGCGAAGGTGAAGACCCCTGCGCTGCGCGGCGCGCCGCAAAAACGGGGCGTCTGCACGCGCGTGTACACCACCACGCCGAAGAAGCCGAACTCGGCGCTTCGGAAGGTCGCGCGCGTCCGGCTGACGAACGGCATGGAAGTCGGCTCGTACATCCCCGGCGAGGGACACAACCTGCAGGAGCATTCGGTCGTGCTCGTCCGCGGCGGCCGCGTCAAGGACCTGCCGGGCTTCCGCTACAAGGTGATCCGTGGCGGGCTCGACGCCGCCGGTGTCAGCGAGCGGCGCCAGGGACGCTCCAAGTACGGCGCCAAGAAGGGCTCGTAATGCCGCGCCGTGCCACGATCCAGCCACGGGCGCTCGAGCCCGATCCCGTCTACAGCTCCCGCCTCGTCGCCCAGGTGATCAACAAGGTGATGAACGACGGCAAGAAGTCGACCGCCGAGGCGATCGTCTACCAGGCGCTGGACCGGGTCGGCGAGCAGACCGGCAAGCCGCCGGTCGAGGTGCTGGAGCAGGCGATCAAGACCGTCACCCCCGTGCTCGAGGTTCGCTCGCGGCGCGTGGGCGGCGCGAACTACCAAGTGCCAGTCGAGGTGCCGCAGCGGCGTGCCCGCACGCTGGCCGTGCGCTGGCTGGTCCAGTTCGCGCGCGACCGGCGCGAGAAGCAGATGTCGGCGAAGCTCGCCGGCGAGATCCTGGACGCGCTCAACCAGCAGGGCGGCGCGTTCAAGCGCAAGGACGATCTCTACCGGATGGCGCAGGCCAACAAGGCCTTCGCGCACTACAGGTGGTGAGCGCGGTGGCGACGACCAAGACGCAGCTCGCACTCGAGAACGTCCGGAACATCGGGATCATGGCCCACATCGACGCGGGCAAGACCACGACGACCGAGCGGATCCTCTACTACACCGGCCGCACCCACAAGATGGGCGAGGTCCACGAGGGCGCCGCAGTGATGGACTGGATGGCGCAGGAGCAGGAGCGCGGCATCACGATCACCTCTGCTGCGACGACGGCCGAGTGGCGCGATTTTCGTATCAACATCATCGATACGCCCGGGCACGTGGACTTTACGGTCGAGGTGGAGCGCAGCCTGCGCGTGCTCGACGGCGCGATCGCGGTCTTCGACTCCGTCGCCGGCGTCGAGCCGCAGTCCGAGACGGTCTGGCGCCAGGCCGACCGCTACCGCGTGCCGCGCATCGCCTTCATCAACAAGATGGACCGCACCGGCGCAGACTTCTTCGCCTCGGTGCAGTCGATGATCGACCGCCTCGGCGCCCGCCCGGTGCCGGTGCAGCTGCCGATGGGCCAGGAGGAGCACTTCCGCGGCGTGATCGACCTCGTCGAGATGCGCGCGACCGTCTGGGAGGACGACCTCGGCACGAAGATGGACGTCGTAGAGATCCCGGAGGAGCTGCTCGAGCAGGCGCAGGAGTACCACCACCAGCTGATCGAGGCGGTCGCCGACCACGACGACGAGCTGCTCGAGACCTACCTCACCGACGAGAATGCGGTCACGCCCGAGATGCTGAAGCGCGCCCTGCGCGCCGCGACGCTCGACATCACCGTCACGCCGGTGCTCGCCGGCTCCGCCTTCAAGAACAAGGGCATCCAGCCGCTGCTCGACGCCGTCGTCGACTACCTGCCGAGCCCGCTCGACGTGCCGCCGATCCACGGGATCGACCCGCGCACGGAGAACGAGCTCTCACGCCGCCCGGCGAACGACGAGCCGTTCTCGGCGCTCGTCTTCAAGGTCATGTCCGACCCGTATGTCGGCAAGCTGACGTACTTCCGCGTCTACTCCGGCCAGCTCAAGGCCGGCGACCGCGTCCTGAACACGAGCACCGGCAAGACCGAGCGCATCGGCCGCATCCTGCAGATGCACGCCAACCACCGCGAGGAGCGCGAGGAGATCGGCGCGGGCGAGATCGCAGCCGGTGTCGGGATCAAGAGCTCCACGACGGGCGATACGCTCGCGATCGACACGGCGCCGATCCGGCTCGAGTCGATGGACTTCCCCGAGCCGGTGATCGCGGTCGCGATCGAGCCGAAGACCAAGGCCGACCAGGACAAGCTCGGCGCTGGCCTGCAGCGGCTCGCCGAGGAGGATCCGACCTTCCGTGTCCAGACCGACGAGGAGACCGGCCAGACTCTGATCTCGGGTATGGGCGAGCTCCACCTCGAGATCATCGTCGACCGCCTGATGCGCGAGTTCTCGGTGGACGCGAACGTCGGCCGGCCGCAGGTCGCCTACCGCGAGACCTTCGGGCGCCCGGTCGAGAAGATCGAGGGCAAGTTTGTCCGCCAGACCGGCGGCCGTGGCCAGTACGGCCACGCGGTCATCAACGCGGGCCCGACCGAGCCGGGCGAGGGCTACGACTTCGTCGACAAGATCGTCGGCGGTAAGATCCCGCGCGAGTACATCGGCCCGGTCGACCTCGGCATCCAGGAGGCGATGGAGTCCGGCATCCTCGCCGGCTACCCGGTCGTCGACGTGCGGATCGAGCTGATCGACGGCTCGTTCCACGACGTCGACTCGAGCGAGATCGCCTTCAAGGTCGCCGGCTCGATGGCCTTCAAGGAGGCGATGAAGCGCTCGAAGCCGAAGCTGCTCGAGCCCGTCATGGCCGTCGAGGTGGTCACGCCCGAGGACTACCTCGGAGACGTGATGGGAGATTTGAACTCACGGCGCGGGCGCGTCGAGGGCCTGGAGCCGCGCGGCAACGCGCAGGCGATCCGGGCGCACGTGCCGCTCGCGACCATGTTCGGATACGCAACCGACCTGCGCTCGACGACGCAGGGCCGGGCAACTTTCACCATGCAGTTCGATCGCTACGAGGAAGTGCCTCAGTCGATCGCGGGCGAGCTCGTCGACTCGCAGTCGAGCTAAACGGAAGGAAAGGAACGAATGGGCAAGCAGAAGTTCGAGCGGACGAAGCCGCATCTGAACGTCGGCACGATCGGTCACATCGACCACGGCAAGACGACGCTCACCGCCGCGATCACGAAGGTGCTCGCGGAGAAGGGCGGCAACACGACCGTCAAGTCGTTCGAGGAGATCGACAACGCGCCGGAGGAGAAGCAGCGCGGGATCACGATCAACACCTCGCACGTCGAGTACGAGACGGAGAACCGTCACTACGCGCACGTCGACTG
This sequence comes from uncultured Actinomycetes bacterium, assembly GCA_963772975.1. Lineage (GTDB taxonomy): Bacteria > Actinomycetota > Thermoleophilia > Gaiellales > Gaiellaceae > AC-32. The sequence continues at coordinate 426,793 of CAVYZH010000002.1, read as the reverse complement.
CCCCGGCCACGCCGACTACATCAAGAACATGATCACCGGAGCCGCGCAGATGGACGGCGCGATCCTGGTGGTCTCGGCCGCCGACGGCCCGATGCCGCAGACGCGGGAGCACATCCTGCTCGCGCGCCAGGTCGAGGTGCCCTACATCGTCGTCTTCCTGAACAAGGCCGACATGGTCGACGACCCCGAGCTGCTCGAGCTGGTCGAGTTGGAGGTCCGCGAGCTGCTCTCGAAGTACGAGTTCCCCGGCGACGACATCCCGATCGTGACCGGCTCGGCGCTGAAGGCACTCGAGGGCGACGAGGAGGCCGCCGGCAAGATCCTCGAGCTGATGGACCAGGTGGACGCCTACATTCCGGAGCCCACCCGCGATACCGACAAGCCGTTCCTGATGCCGATCGAGGACGTCTTCACGATCACCGGCCGCGGCACCGTCGTGACCGGCCGCATCGAGCAGGGCAAGATCGAGTCGGGCAACGAGGTCGAGATCGTCGGCATCCACGAGAAGGTGGAGAAGACGGTCGTGACCGGGCTCGAGATGTTCCAGAAGACGCTCGACTACGCCCAGGCCGGCGACAACGCGGGCGCCCTCCTGCGCGGAACCAAGCGCGAGGAGGTCGAGCGCGGTCAGGTGCTGGCGAAGCCGGGCTCGATCACGCCCCACACGCAGTTCAAGGCGGAGGTCTACGTCCTCTCGAAGGACGAGGGCGGGCGGCACACGCCGTTCTTCAACAACTACCGCCCGCAGTTCTACTTCCGCACGACGGACGTGACCGGCGCGATCAAGCTCCCGGAGGGCCAGGAGATGGTCATGCCGGGCGACAACACGAACATGGACATCGAGCTGATTCAGCCGATCGCCATGGACCAGGGCCTGCGGTTCGCCATCCGCGAGGGTGGCCGCACCGTGGGTGCCGGAGTCGTCACGGCAATCGACAAGTAAGGGAGCGCCGGTGCCGCAGAGCAAGATCCGCATCCGCCTCAAGGGCTACGACCACCAGCAGCTCGACAAGTCTGCGAGCCAGATCGTGGAGACCGCCCAGCGCACCGGCGCGACCATCACCGGGCCCGTGCCCCTGCCCACCGAGAAGAACGTCTACTGCGTGATCCGGTCGCCCTTCAAGGACAAGGACTCGCGGGAGCACTTCGAAGTGCGCACGCACAAGCGCCTGATCGACATCCACTCACCGACCCCGAAGACGGTCGACTCGCTGATGCGGCTCGACCTCCCGGCCGGTGTCGACATCGAGATCAAGCTGTGAAAGGCATCGTCGGCAAGAAGCTGGGCATGACCCAGCTCTTCGACCCGGAGACGGGCGAAGTGACCCCGGTGACGGTGATCGAGGCCGGCCCGTGCCCGATCGTTTGTGTCAAGACGGTCGACTCGGACGGCTACGAGGCCGTGCAGCTCGCCTTCGATCCGGTTGCCGAGCGGAAGGTGACCAAGCCGCGCCTCGGCCAGCTCGGCGGGGCCGGCCCGCACCGCAAGCTCGTCGAGTTCCGCGGCACCACCGAGCTCACCGTCGGCGAGCCCGTCACCGTCGAGAGCTTCGAGCCGGGCGACAAGGTCAAAGTCTCGGGAATCGGGATGGGCAAGGGCTTCGCGGGCACGATCAAGCGCCACAACTTCCACCGCGGCCCGGTCTCGCACGGCTCGCACAACGTCCGCGCCCCCGGCTCGATCGGCGCATCGGCCACGCCTTCGCGCGTGTTCAAGGGGATGAAGATGGCCGGTCGCATGGGCGGCAAGCGCGTCACGCAGGTCGGGCTGACCGTGCACGACGTTGACGCCGCGCGGAACCTGCTGCTCGTCAAGGGAGCCGTGCCCGGCCCGAAGAACGGCTACGTCGAGGTCAGGGAGGACACCGGCCGTGGCCGCGCCTAAGGCACCCGTGATCGGCTCCACGAAGAGCGTCACGCTCGAGGAGGGCGTCTTCGCCGTCGAGGTCAAGCCGCACCTCGTCCACGAGACGGTTCGGGCCGAGCAGAACGAGGCGCGCTCGGCTACGCGTGGCGGCAAGAGCCGCGGCCTCGTAGCCGGCGGCCGCGCGAAGCCGTGGCGCCAGAAGGGCACCGGCCGCGCCCGCGCCGGCGGGACGCGCGCGCCGCACTGGACCGGCGGCGGCATGGCGTTCCCGCCGAACGACCGCAACTTCGTCGGCAAGGTCAACCGCAAGGCGCGCAAGGCGGCGCTCCGTAGCGCGCTCTCGGCGCACGCACAGGGCGGCACCCTCGGGTTGCTCGACTCCGCTGCGTTCGACGCGCCGTCGACGAAGGCGGCGCTCGAGCTGGTCGGCTCGTGGGGCAAGGACTACCCGCTGCTGATCGTCGCGCAGCCCGACGAGGAGGCGCTGATCAAGTCCTTCCGCAACCTCGATCGGGTCCGGATCACGGTTCCGGCCGACCTCGAGGTGCAGCAGGTCGTGTGGGCCCGCTCGCTGCTCGTCACCGAGCCGGCGCTCGAGCTGGTGCAGGGGAGGGCTGCCAAGTGAGCCTCCACCCGAACCAGGTGCTGCTCGCGCCCGTGGTCTCCGAGAAGAGCTACGAGCTGCTCGAGCAGCGCAAATACGCGTTCCGCGTCCATCCCGACGCGCACAAGACGCAGGTCCGCCAGGCCGTCGAGGAGCTGTTCGGCGTCAAGGTGCAGGCCGTGAACATGCTCAAGGTGCAGGCCAAGCCGAAGCGCCGCGGCCTGATCCGCGGCGAGAAGCCCGGCTGGAAGAAGGCGATCGTACAGCTGCGCCAGGGCGAGACGATCGAGATCTTCGAGGGGGCTCAGGCGTAGATATGCCCGTCCGCAAGTACAAGCCGACCAGCCCCGGCCGCCGCTTCATGTCGGTCTCGACCTTCGACGAGATCACGAAGACCGAGCCGGAGAAGAGCCTCGTCGAGCCGCTGAAGAAGAGCGGCGGGCGTAACGCGCACGGCCGCATCACCCGGCGCCACCAGGGCGGCGGGCACAAGCGCCAGTACCGCAAGATCGACTTCAAGCGCGTCAAGGACGGCGTCCCGGCCAAGGTGGCCGCGATCGAGTACGACCCGAACCGCTCGGCGCGGATCGCGCTGCTGCACTACGCCGACGGGGCGAAGGCGTACATCCTCGCGCCCGCGCGGCTGCAGGTCGGCGCCACCGTCGAGTCCGGCCCCGAGGCCGACATCAAGCCCGGCAACGCGCTGCCGCTCGCCAACATCCCGACCGGCACGCTCGTGCACAACGTCGAGCTGAAGCCCGGCCGCGGCGGCCAGCTCGCGCGCTCGGCCGGCTCCGGGATCCAGCTCGTGGCGAAGGACGAGGGCCAGGGCGTGCTTCGGCTACCATCCGGCGAGCTGCGCCGGGTGCCGCTCGTCTGCCGGGCGACGATCGGCCAGGTCGGCAACGTCGACCACGAGAACGTCACCGGCGGCAAGGCGGGGCGCAGCCGCTGGAAGGGCGTGCGCCCGACCGTTCGCGGCTCGGCGATGAACCCGGTCGACCACCCGCACGGCGGCGGCGAGGGCAAGTCGAAGGGCGGCCGCCACCCGGTCACACCCTGGGGCGTGCCGACGCTGGGCAAGCGCACGCGCCGCAAGCACAAGGAATCCGACAAGTTGATCGTCCGCGGCCGCCGCCGCGGGAAGGAGAAGCGTTGAGCCGCAGTTCGAAGAAGGGGCCGTTCGTGGAAGAGCGGCTGCTGACCAGGATCACCAAGATGAACGAGTCCGGCTCGAAGCAGATGGTCCGGACCTGGTCACGCTCGTCGACGATTTTCCCGGAGATGGTCGGGCACACGATCGCGGTCCACGACGGCCGCAAGCACGTGCCCGTCTTCGTCACCGAGCAGATGGTCGGGCACAAGCTCGGCGAGTTTGCGCCGACACGGACCTTTCGCGGCCACTCGGGCGACCGGAAGGCCGAGGTGAAGCGATGACCGAGACGCTCGAGCGCCAGGAGGTCAAGGCCGTGGCCAAGTGGGTGCACATGTCGCCCCGCAAGGCGCGGCTCGTGGTCGAGCACATCCGGGGTCGCTCGGTGCCGGAGGCTCGGACCGTGCTCGCGTTCACCCAGCGCGCGGCCGCGGTCGAGATCGAGAAGGTGCTGCGCTCGGCGGTCGCGAACGCGGAGGCCAACCACAACCTGGCCGGCGACGACCTGGTCGTCTCGGCCGCCTACGTCGACGAGGGCCCGGTGATGAAGCGCTGGCGCGCTCGTGCGCGTGGCCGCGCAGCGCGGATCCGCAAGCCGACCTGCCACATCACGATCAAGCTGACGCCGGTAGAGCGCGCCCCCGAGCCCGCTTCCGCGCCGGAGCAGGAAGAGCCGAAGGCCGAAGAGGCAAAGGCCGCGCCCAAGAAGAAGGACGCGCCGAAGCGCAAGCCGGCCGCCAAGAAGCCGAAGAAGACCGAGGAGGCGGAGTCCTAGATGGGCCAGAAGATCCATCCCGGCGGCCTGCGCGTGGGCGTCATCCACGATTGGAAGTCGAACTGGTACACGGGGACGAAGGAGTTCTCCGCGTTCCTGCTCGAGGACCTCAAGATCCGCGAGCACATCTACGGCAAGCTCGAGCATGCGGGCCTGTCGGACATCCTGATCCGCAAGGACGCGCAGCGGATCACGATCGACATCTACACCGCCCGGCCGGGAATCGTGATCGGCAAGTCCGGCGTGGAGGTCGACGCGCTGCGCAAGGAGATCCACGGGATGACCAACAAGGCCGTCCACATCAACATCAACGAGATCAAGCGGCCCGAGCTCGACGCCAAGCTCGTCGCGCAGTCGATCGCCGAGCAGCTCCAGAACCGCGTCAGTTTCCGGCGCGCGATGAAGCGCTCGCTCGCGTCCGCGATCCGCTCCGGCGCGCAGGGCGTGAAGGTGCAGTGCGGCGGCCGGCTCGCCGGCACGGAGATGAGCCGCTCGGAGAGCTACTCCGAGGGCCGCGTTCCGCTGCACACGATTCGCGCCGACATCGACTACGGCTTCGCCGAGGCCAAGACGACGTACGGCCGCATCGGCGTCAAGGTGTGGATCAACAAGGGCGAGATCATGCCCGAGGGCTACGAGGGCGTCACCCAGCGCGACTCGCGGCTGGGCGACCAGGACCAGGCGCGCCGCCGCGGCGGCGCGGCCGAGGGTCTCGGCGCCTCCCGCGAGGGTGGCCGCGGTCGCAGCCAGGACCGCGAAGGCCTTGGCCCCGTGCGCCCGGGGCGACGCAAGGGCAGCGGGCCGGGCGGCCCGCGGCGGCCGGGCGGCCGAGGCCGCGCGCGCAGCCAGGAGAGCACCGAGCGGCCACCGGCCCAGGAGAAGCCGCCGGTCGTCGAGGAGCAGCCGCAGGCTGCAGCCGAGACCGAGGCTCCCGTGGAAGCTCCGCAGCCCGAACAGGAAGAAAAGAAGGACGAGAGCTAGATGCTGCTACCCAAGAAGACGAAGTACCGCAAATACCAGCGAGGCCGCAGGCGCGGGTATTCGAAGGGCCAGACGACGGTGCAGGCCGGCGACTACGGCCTGAAGGCGCTCGAGGCCGGCTGGGTGACGAACCGCCAGATCGAGGCCGCCCGAATCGCGATGACGCGCAAGATCCGCCGTGGCGGCAAGGTCTGGATCAACGTCTTCCCGGACAAGCCGGTCACGCAGAAGCCCGCCGAGACGCGCATGGGCTCCGGCAAGGGCGCGCCCGAGCACTGGGTCGCCGTCGTCAAGCCCGGCCGCGTGATGTTCGAGCTCGCCGGCGTGGACGAGCCGCTGGCCAAGGAGGCGCTCCGCCTCGCCGGCCGCAAGCTGCCGATCAAGACCAAGGTCGTGACGAGGGAGGCGGATCTCTTTGCGAGCTAGGGAGCTGCGAGACCTGACCGACGAGGAGCTGGAGAACCGCTTGGCCGACACGCGCCAGGAGCTGTTCAACCTGCGCTTTCAGTCCGCGACGGGCGCCCTCGAAAACCCGGCGCGGCTGAAGCACGCCAAGCGCGAGATCGCCCGCATCCTGACCATCCGCATCGAACGTGAATCGAGCCTGACGAGAGAGACCAATGCCTGACGAAGAGCAGAACGAGACAACCGAAGAGCCGACCGAGCAGCCCGAGGCGACCGAGCCCGAGGCGGAGGCAACGGCCGCGGAGCCTGCGGCCGAAGGGGCCCCTGCCGAGGAGCCTGTGGCCGAAGAGCCCGCTGCCGAAGCCGAGCCCGAGGCTGAAGAGCCCGCGGCCGAAGAGGCCCCTGCCGAGGAGGAGGCTCCTGCGGAAGAGACGCCTGCCGAAGAACCCGTGGCCGAAGCCGAGGGCGAAGAGCCGGCTGCCGAGGAGGCGCCTCCCCAGCAGTCCACGCCCAAGCCGAAGCGCAAGCGAATGCCGCGCTCCGAGCGTCACAAGCACTCCAAGCCGAAGCGCGAGCGCCCGGCCGAGCGGCGGCCGATCGTGCGGCTGCCCAAGCCCGAGCACGAGCGCGGCCGGCGCCAGGAGCGCCGCGGCGTGGTCGTCTCCGACGCGATGGACAAGACGATCGTGGTCAAGGTCGACACGGTGAAGGCGCACCCGCGCTACAAGAAGGTGATCCGCCGCTCGTCGAAGTTCCACGCCCACGACGAGCAGAACGCGGCCAAGGTGGGCGACGTGGTGCGCATCGTCGAGACGCGGCCGATCTCGAAGCAGAAGAACTGGCGCCTGGCCGAAGTGCTCGAGGTGGCGAAGTGATCCAGCAGGAATCACGGCTGCGCGTGGCCGACAACACCGGGGCGCGCGAGATCCTCTGCATCCGCGTCAAGGGCGGCTCGAAGCGCCGCTACGCACGCGTGGGTGACGTGATCACCGCGACCGTCAAGACGGCGAGCCCGCAGGGCGCGGTCAAGAAGGGTGAGGTCGTCCAGGCCGTGGTCGTGCGTACGCGCAAGCCCTTCGGGCGCAACGACGGCACTTCGATCGCCTTCGACGAGAACGCGGCCGTGCTGATCGACGCCGCCCGCAACCCGCGCGGCACCCGCATCTTCGGGCCGGTCGCGCGCGAGCTGCGCGAGAAGAACTTCATGAAGATCGTCAGCCTGGCTCCGGAGGTCCTCTGATGTCCCACAAGATGCGCATCCGCAAGGGCGACAACGTCCACATGCTCTCGGGCAAGGACCGCGGCAAGGAAGGCCGCGTGATCGAGGCCCGGCCGCGCGAGCAGCGGGTCGTCGTCGAGAACCTGAACATCCAGAAGCGGCACACGCGGCCGCGGCCGCTGCGCGACGCCAACCGCATGGGCGGTACCCAGATGACGCCCGGCGGCGTGATCGAGAAGGCGGCGCCCGTGCCGGTCGCGAACGTGATGCTCGTCTGCCCGACGTGCAACCGCCCGACGCGGATCGGGATGACGACCAAGGAAGTCAAGGGCCGCGAGGTGCACGTGCGCGTCTGCAAGCGCGCCGACTGCGGCCAGGAGATCGACAAGTGAGCGAATTGAACGGCTACGAGCCCCGCCTGAAGACCTCGTACGAGCAGGAGATCCGCCCGCGCCTGAAGGACGAGCTCGGCCTGAGCTCGACGATGCAGGTACCGCGCCTCCAGAAGATCACGCTCAACATGGGCGTCGGCGAGGCGAAGACCGACGCGAAGCAGCTCGACAGCGCGGTCGAGGAGCTGACCACGATCGCCGGCCAGCGCGCGCAGATCCGCCTGGCGCGCAAGTCGATCGCCGGCTTCAAGGTGCGCGAAGGCATGCCCGTGGGCGCGCGGGTGACGCTGCGGGGCGCCCGCATGTGGGAGTTCCTCGACCGGCTGATCGCGATCGCTCTCCCGCGCATCCGCGACTTCCGCGGCCTGAACCCGCGCTCGATGGACGGCCGCGGCAACTTCTCGCTGGGGATCCGCGAGCAGATCATCTTCCCGGAGATCGACTACGACGAGATCGGCGCGATCCGCGGCCTCGACGTGGCGATCACCACCACCGCCCCGGACGACGAGCAGGGGCTCGCGCTCCTGCGCGCGCTCGGGATGCCGTTCACCCGGCCCGAGACTGAGACCGACGAAGGAGAGACGCAGTAGATGGCACGCAAGGCCTTGATCGAGAAGTCGCACAAGCCGCAGCGCTACAAGACGCGCGCGTACAACCGCTGCAACCGCTGTGGCCGCGCCCGCGCGACCTACCGGAAGTTCGGTCTCTGTCGTATTTGCCTGCGGGACCTCGCCCACCAGGGCGTCATCCCGGGCATGACCAAGTCGAGCTGGTAGGAGGCGAGCATGCAGACCGACCCGATCGCCGACATGCTCACGAGGATCCGCAACGCGAATCGAGCACTGCACGAGAGCGCCGAGATGCCGACCTCCGGTCTGAAGGCCGAGATCGCGCGCATCCTCAAGGAGGAGGGCTACATCCAGGACTACCGGGTCGAGCACGTCGACGACACGCCTTTCGACACGCTCGTGATCCAGCTCAAGTACAGCCGCAGCCGCGAGCGTGTGATCACCGACCTGAAGCGCGTCTCCAAGCCCGGCCGCCGCGTCTACGCGCGCAAGGACCGCCTGCCGCGCGTGCTCGGCGGGATGGGGACTGCGATCCTGTCCACCTCCAACGGTCTGATCACGAGCCGCGCTGCCGAGGAGCAGGGCGTGGGCGGCGAGGTCGTCTGCTTCGTCTGGTGAGCCATGAGTCGAATCGGTAAACAGCCAATCGAGCTTCCGGCCGGCGTCTCGGTCTCGATCGCCCCTGGCCGCGTGATGGTCAACGGCCCGCTCGGCGAGCTGACCCAGCAGGTTCCGGTGCGGATGCAGGTCGACCAAGAGGACTCGACGATCGTCGTCAAGCGCCCGACCGAGCGCGGCGACGACCGCGCGCTGCACGGCCTGACGCGGACGCTGATCGCGAACATGGTCGAGGGCGTCACGAGCGGCTTCCAGAAGCGCCTCGAGATCCAGGGCGTCGGCTACCGCGCCGCGCTGCGCGGGACCGATCTCGAGCTGAACGTCGGCTACTCCCACTCGGTGGTGCTGAGGGCGCCGCAGGGCATCAGCTTCGAGGTGCCGACGCCGACCGAGGTGATCGTCAAGGGCATCGACAAGCAGCAGGTCGGCGAGATCGCCGCACAGGTGCGCAAGGTGCGCCCGCCCGAGCCGTACAAGGGCAAGGGCATCCGCTACGAGGGCGAGTACGTCCGCCGGAAGGTCGGGAAGCGCGCATGAGCACGCTTACTGTCCGCAAGGCGCGCGAGCGCAGGCACCAGCGCGTGCGCGGCAAGGTTTCCGGCACCGCCGAGCGGCCGCGGCTGGTCGTGTTCCGCTCGAACCGCGGGATCGAGGCCCAGCTGGTGGACGACCTCGAGGGCAAGACCCTCGCGGCTGCGAGCTGGCTGCACCTGAAGTCGTTCAAGGGCTCGAAGAGCGAGCAGGCGGCCGAGGTCGGCAAACTGCTGGCTGCCAATGCGAAGAAGGCGAACGTCGAGACGGTCGTCTTCGACCGTGGCGGCTACCTCTACCACGGTCGCGTGAAGGCGCTGGCCGATGCGGCCCGCGAAGGAGGCTTGAAGTTCTAAGTGAGCATTGACGTCCACGAATCGAGAGAGCTGAAGGAGCGCGTGGTCGAGATCAACCGCGTCGCCAAGGTGGTCAAGGGCGGCCGGCGGTTCTCGTTCACCGCGCTCGTCGTGATCGGCGACGAGGTCGACCGCGTCGGCCTCGGCTACGGCAAGGCGCGCGAGGTCCCGCTGGCGATCTCGAAGGCCGTCGACGACGCGAAGAAGAACCTGTTCACGGTTCCGCTCCACGGCAAGACGATCACGCACGAGATCCTCGGGCGCTTCGGCGCGGCGCGCGTACTGCTGCGGCCGGCGAGCGAGGGAACCGGGGTGATCGCCGGCGGCGGCGTGCGCGCGGTGCTCGAGCTGGCCGGGATCCGCGACATCCTCGCCAAGAGCCTCGGCACGACGAACCCGATCAACATGCTCAAGGCCACGGTGCAGGGCCTGCAGAGCCTGCGTCGCCCCGAGGAGGTCGCCGCCACGCGCGGGCTGACGATCAGCCAGGTGCTCCCGATAACGGCGAAGCAACCCGAAGAGGCTCCGGTGGCAGAGGCAACGCCTGCGCCGGAACTGGAGCCGGAGACGACGGATGGCGAAGCTGAAGATCACCCAGACGCGTAGCGCGATCGGCCAGAATCCGCGTAACCGCGGCACGCTGCGGGCGCTCGGCCTGGGCAGGATCGGCAAGACCGCCGAGCACGCGGAGAGCCCGCAGCTCGCCGGTATGCTCAGGAAGGTCCGTCACCTCGTGAGGGTGGACTCCGATGCCTGACGAGCTGAACCTCTCCAACCTCAAGCCGGCCCAGGCGCGCAAGGACCGCAAGCGCATCGGCCGCGGCCTGGGCTCCGGCAAGGGGCGCTACTCGGGCCGAGGGCTGAAGGGCCAGAAGTCGCGGTCGGGCTCGCACAAGATGCGCCCGGGCTTCGAGGGCGGGCAGAACCCGCTCTACATGCGGCTCGGCAAGCAGCGCGGCCCGTACTCGAAGGACGCGATGCCGATGGGGCCGCACCGGACGCACACGCAGCCGGTCAACGTCGCCGCGCTCGAGGAGCGCTTCGACGCGGGCGCCGAGGTCACGCTCGAGGCGCTCATCGAGAAGGGCCTGATCAAGAACACCAAGATCGACGTCAAGCTGCTCGGGCAGGGCGACCTCTCCAAGAAGCTGAGCGTCACCGTGCACGCCGCCTCCGCGAGCGCGCGCGAGAAGGTCGAGGCCGCCGGCGGCTCCCTGACCCTCCTGCGCGAGCCGAAGGAGCGCCTGCCGAAGCGCAAGCCGCAGAGCGCGCGTCCGGCCCCGGCCGACGACGAGCCGGAGCAGGAGGAGACCGAGCCGCAGGCCGAGGCCGAGCCCGACCTCGAGCCCGAGGGCGAGCCCGACCCCGAGCCGGAGCCCGAGGGGGAGGAGGGCTAGGTGTTCTCCTGGGTCGCCAACGCGTGGCGCGTGCCGGAGCTGCGCAAGCGGGTCCTCTTCACGGCCCTGATCCTGGCGCTCTACCGGCTGGGCTCGTGGATTCCGGCCCCCGGCGTCGACTCCGAGCAGATCAAACAGTTCTTCAGCGGCCAGGGCGGGACGCTGCTCGGCTTCCTGAACGTCTTCTCGGGCGGCGCGCTGTCCCAGTTCTCGCTGTTCGCGCTCGGGATCATGCCCTACGTCACCGCTTCGATCATCCTGCAGCTCCTGACCGTCGTGATCCCGAAGCTCGAGGAGCTTCAGAAGGAAGGCGAGGCCGGCTACGCCAAGATCAACCAGTACACCCGCTACCTGACCGTGGCGCTCGCGGCCGCGCAGGCGACGGGCTATGCGTACCTGTTCAAGCGCCAGGGTGCGCTGACCTCGAACTCCGGCCGCCTGGTGCTGATCATCATCACGCTCACCGCCGGCACGACGCTGCTGATGTACATGGGCGAGCTGATCACCAAGCGCGGGATCGGGAACGGGATCTCGCTGCTGATCTTCGCCTCGATCCTCGTCTCGGCGCCCGCAGGCGTGACGGCCTGGTACAACGGCGGCCCGATGGAGAAGCTGTTCTTCCCGCTGATCGCGCTCGCGATCATCGTCTCGGTCGTCTTCATGCAGGAGGGGCAGCGCCGGATCCCGATCCAGTACGCCAAGCGCATGATCGGACGCAAGATGACGTCGGGCGAATCGACGTATCTGCCCCTGCGCGTGAACATGGCGGGCGTGATCCCGATCATCTTCGCCGCCGCGCTGCTCGCCCTGCCGCAGACGCTCGGCTCCTTCGCGCCGAACACGCAGACGTTCATCAACCAGCATTTCGCGCCGGCCTCGTGGGCGTACATCATCGTCGAGGCGACGCTGATCATCCTCTTCGCGTTCTTCTACACGGCGGTGCAGTTCAATCCCGTCGACCAGGCCGACAACCTGCGCAAGCACGGCGGCTACATCCCGGGCATCCGGCCCGGGCCGCCGACAGCGCAATACCTCGACCGCGTGCTGACCCGGCTGACGCTGCCCGGCTCGATCTTCCTCGCGGCCGTCGCCGTCCTGCCGAGCATCTTCATCAAGTACGGCGGCTTCTCGCAGGCAACCTCGCGCGCCCTCGGCGGCACCTCGGTGCTGATCGTCGTCGGCGTCGCCCTGGACACGATGCGCCAGATGGAGTCGCAGATGATGATGCGCTCCTACGAAGGCTTCCTAAAGTGACGCCGACGATCTGTCCGCCTCGCACCCGCTGGCGCGCTGCAACGCTCCGCCTCGCGGCGTCCTCAGTCGCGCCCGTAGCCTCTGGCTACGTGCACTCCCTGCGTCCTTGCGACGCGGGCGTTTCGCGGCCAGCGCGCACGATTCGGCCAGACCGGCGGCTCTAGTAGTGGCCGACATCCTGCTGCTCGGCCCGCAGGGAGCCGGCAAGGGCACCCAGGGGCGGCTGATCGCCGCGGAGTTCGGCATTCCGCACGTCGCGACCGGCGACATGCTGCGCGCCGCGATCTACGCCGACACGGACCTCGGGCGCCAGGTAAAGCCGCTCTACGACGCGGGCCGCCTCGTCCCCGACGACCTGATGATCGCGCTGATCCGCGAGCGGCTCGCCGCCGCCGACGCGCGCGAGGGCTTCGTGCTCGACGGCTTCCCGCGCACGATGCCGCAGGCCGAGGCGCTCGAAGAGATGCTCCGCGAGATCAGCCGCGACCTCGACGTCGTCTTCGAGTTCCAGCTCGCCGACCAGGTCGGGCGCGAGCGGATGCTCAGGCGCGCGGCCGAGGAGAGCCGCACCGATGACACGCCGGAGGCGATCGACGAGCGGCTGCGCCTCTACCACGCGGAGACGGAGCCGCTGGTCGAGTACTTCCGCACGCGCGGGAACCTCGTCGGCATTCACGCCGACCGGCCGGTCCAGGAGGTCTTCCGTGAGATCCAGCAGACGCTCGAGCAGGTCGCGGTCCGATGATCATCCGCAAGGCGCCGGCCGAGATCGAGCGCATGGCCCGTGCCGGCCAGGTGGTGGCGGACACGCTCGCGCTGCTGGGAGAGCACGCGCGGCCTGGCGTGACCACGCAGGAGCTCGACGAGCTGGCCGACGAGTTCATCCGCTCGCGCGGCGGGACGCCGACCTTCAAGGGCTACCGCGGCTACCCGGCCTCGATCTGCGCCTCGCCGAACGAGATGGTCGTCCACGGCATCCCCGGCCTCTACGCGCTGCGGGACGGCGACATCCTCTCCGTGGACGTCGGCGTGACGCTCGACGGCTTTGTCGCCGATTCGGCCTACACGTTCGCGATCGGCGAAGTCTCCGAGGAGGCCGAGCGCCTGCTCGAGGGCTGCCAGGCCGCGCTTGCCGCCGGGATCGAGCAGTGCCGCGTGGGCAACCGCCTCTCGGACATCTCGCACGCGATCCAGGTCGCGACCGAGGAGCAGGGCTTCTCCGTCGTCCGCAGCCTGGTCGGCCACGGCGTCGGGCGCTCGATGCACGAGGAGCCGCAGATCCCGAACTACGGCGAGCCAGGCCGCGGCCCGCTGCTCGCCGAGGGAATGACCTTCGCGATCGAGCCGATGATCACCGCCGGCGGCGCTGACGTCGTGCTGCACGACGACGAGTGGTCGATCTCCAGCGCGGACGGCTCGCTCGCCGCGCACTTCGAGCACACCGTTGCGATCACGGCCGACGGTCCGCGGATCCTCACGGCGGCCACGACAGCCGTTCGATCGTGAACGACCCGCGCATCGAGCAATACGCGAAGCTCCTGGTCGAGACGTGCGTCGACGTCCAGCCGGGCTGGCAGGTGCTCGTCGGTGGTAGCGCGCTCGCTCGGCCGCTGCTCGAAGAGGTCAGCCGCGCCGTCGCGCGCCGCGGCGCCTACGCGCTGCTGCGCGTCAATCTCACCGGCAGCGGGATCAACGTGCCGTGGGCGCTGGAGGCGCCGGACGAATTGCTCGCGGAGCCGTCCGAGATCGATGCCTACATGTGGAAGCACGCCGACGCGCTCGTCTCGATCGAGGCGCCCGAGAACACGCGCGAGCTCACCGGTCTGCCGGTCGAGCGGCTGACGGCGATCCAGGCGGGGCTACGGCCCCACCTCGAGCGCGTGCTCTCGATGGACCTCAAGTGGGTCGGCTGCCAGTACCCGACCCCGGCGCTGGCGCAGGAGGCCGAGCTGTCGGTGGACGCGTTCGCAGACTTTCTCTACGGCGCCTGTCTGCTCGATTGGGACGCCGAGCGCGAGCGGATGCAGCGCTACGCTGAGCGCTTCGACCAGGCCGACGAAGTGCGTCTCGTCGCGGGGGACACCGACGTCCGCCTCTCGATCGCCGGCCGCCCGACGCTGGTCGACGCCGGCGGCGCGAACATGCCCGGCGGCGAGTTCTTCACCTCGCCGGTGGAGGACTCGGCCGAGGGCGAGATCGTCTTCGGGGAGTTCCCTGCCGTCTACAGCGGTCGCGAGGTACGCGGTATCAGGCTCCGGTTCGAGGGCGGGAAGGTCGTCGACGCTTCGGCGGAGGCGAACGAGGAGTTCCTGCTCGAGCAGCTCGACCTCGACGAGGGCGCCCGCCGCCTCGGCGAGCTCGGCATCGGCTGCAATCCCGGCATCACCCGGCACATGAAGAACACGCTCTTCGACGAGAAGATCGACGGTACCGTCCACCTCGCGCTCGGCAACGGCCTGCCCGACGTGGGCGGCACGAACGTCAGCCAGCTCCACTGGGACATCGTCAAGGAGATGCGCAACGAGGGCACGCGCATCGAGCTGGACGGCAAAACCGTGCAGGAAAGCGGCCGCTGGGTGATCTGAACAGCCGCCGACGGCTCTACTAAGCCGTTTGCTACCATGGTCACCCGCGGCGGAAGCCGTGTTTTTTCGTGTCTACGAGTGAGGTCGCTTGGCTCAGAAGGAAGAGAAGATCGAGGTGGAGGGCGAGGTCGTCGAGTCGCTCCCGAGCACCATGTTCAGGGTGCAGGTGGACGGCATGGACGGCACGGTTCTCGCGACGATCGCCGGCAAGATGCGCAAGCACTACATCCGCATCCTCCCGGGCGACCGCGTGAAGGTCGAGCTCTCCCCATACGACCTGACCCGAGGAAGGATTACGTACCGACACCGATGAAAGTCAGAGCTTCAGTCAAGCCCATGTGCGAGCGCTGCCGCGTGATCAAGCGGCACGGCAAGACCATGGTCATCTGCACCAACCCCCGCCACAAGCAGAGGCAGGGCTAGGGCATGGCCAGAATCGCCGGCGTCAACCTGCCGAACCAGAAGCGCCTCGAGATCGGGCTCACGTACATCTACGGCATCGGCCGCTCCACGGCCAAGAAGATCGCAGCCGACACGGGCCTCTCGCCCGACGAGAAGATCAAGGATCTGACCGACGAGGAGATCACCAAGCTCCGCGAGTACATCGACGGCAACCTCCAGGTCGAGGGCGACCTGCGCCGCGAGCGCACGAATGCGATCAAGCGCCTCGGCGAGATCGGCGCCTACCGCGGGATCCGGCACCGGCGCGGCCTGCCCGTCCGCGGCCAGCGCACGAAGACCAACGCCCGCACCCGCAAGGGCCCGAAGAAGACCGTCGGCCGCGGCAAGAAGGCTCCGACCAAGACGTAGGCCATGGCACCTCCTAGACGACAAGCGACGAGAGGTCGTGCGCGCCGCCGCGTGAAGAAGAACATCGCGATCGGCCAGGCGCACATCAAGACCTCCTTCAACAACACGATCGTCTCCCTCACCGACGGCGAGGGGAACGTGATCGCGTGGGAGTCCGCCGGCTCGGCCGGCTTCAAGGGCTCGCGCAAGTCGACCCCGTTCGCCGCGCAGGTGACCGCCGACGCGTGCGCCCGCAAGGGCATGGAGCACGGGCTGCAGAAGGTCGAGGTCTTCGTCAAGGGCCCGGGCTCGGGCCGCGAGACCGCGATCCGCTCGCTGCAGGCCGCCGGGCTCGAGATCCTCGGCGTCAAGGACGTCACTCCGCAGGCCCACAACGGCGTGCGGCCCAAGAAGCGGAGGCGCGTCTAGTGGCCCGGTCACTCACACCGAAGTGCCGCAATTGCCGCCGCGAGGGCATGAAGCTGTTCCTCAAGGGCGAGCGCTGCCTGACGGAGAAATGCTCCGTCGAGCGCCGCAGCTACCCGCCGGGCGAGCACGGCCGCGGCCGGATCAAGCAGTCCGAGTACCTGTTGCAGCTGCGCGAGAAGCAGAAGGCGCGCCGCTACTACGGCCTGCTCGAGAAGCAGTTCCGCACCTACTACTCGAAGGCCGCGAAGGGCTCGGGCATCACCGGCGAGACACTGCTGCGGATGCTCGAGACGCGCCTCGACAACGTCGTCTACCGGCTCGGCTTCGCCGCCTCGCGCGCGCAGGCCCGCCAGCTCGTCCGCCACGGCCACTTCCAGGTCAACGGCCGCCGCGTGAACATCCCCAGCTACCAGGTGCGCCCCGACGACATCATCTCGCTCAAGTCGGGCAGCCCGGCCGAGCAGGTCGTCCGCGACGCCACCGACCTGACCGCCTCCGTGACGCCGTGGCTCCAGGCCGACCACGACGGCCTCACCGGCAAGGTGCTCAAGTGGCCGGAGCGCGAGGAGATCGACACGCCGGTCCAGGAATCGCTCATCGTCGAGCTTTACTCGAAGTAGAAAGGAACGAATGGCAGTCAGAACTAGCTTGATGGAGTTCCAGATCCCGCGGATCGTCCACGAGGAGGTCGAGGACAACCGCGGTGTCTTCGTGATCGAGCCGCTCGACCGCGGCTTCGGCTACACCTTCGGCAACTCGCTGCGCCGTGTGCTGCTCTCGTCGCTGGAGGGCGCCGCCGTCACCTCGGTCAAGATCGAGGGCGTCGCGCACGAGTTCACCACCCTGCCGGGCGTCCGCGAGGACGTGACCGACATCCTGCTCAACTTCAAGAACCTGATCTGCCGGCTGCACGGCGAGTCGCCGGAGATCGAGGTGCGCCTGACCAAGAAGGGCGCCGGCACGGTCAAGGCCTCCGACATCGAGGCCCCGGCCGAGCTCGAGATCCTCAACCCGGATCTCGAGATCGCCAACCTCTCGGACAAGGGCAAGCTCGAGGTGACGCTCACGATCGGCCGCGGCCGCGGCTACGTCCCGGCCGAGCTGAACCGCGGGCCCGAACACACGATCGGCGTGATCCCGATCGACTCGATCTTCTCGCCGGTGCGGCGCGTCTCCTACGACGTCGAAGCCGCTCGCGTCGGGCAGCGCACCGACTACGACAAGCTGCGGATCGACATCACCACGGACGGCTCGATCGATCCCCGCGACTCGATCGGCCAGGCCGCCGAGATCCTGATCCGCCAGCTCGCGATCTTCACCGACCTCGACCGGATCGAGGGCTTCGGCGAGCAGGCAGCCGCCGAGGCGCAGGCCGAGCCGGCCCTCGCCCACGGGATGGAGAACTTCCCGATCGAGGAGCTCGAGCTAGGCGTGCGCTCGTACAACTGCCTCAAGCGCGTCGGCATCGAGACGATCGGCGACCTGGTCACGAAGTCCGAGAACGAGCTCGCCGCGATCCCGAACTTCGGCAAGAAGTCGATCGAAGAGGTCAAGGAGACGCTCGCGACACACGGCCTCAACCTCCGCGGCGAGGACGGTTCCGCCGCGTGAGGCACCGCCGG
The DNA here is from genome assembly GCA_963772975.1 of uncultured Actinomycetes bacterium. GTDB lineage: Bacteria > Actinomycetota > Thermoleophilia > Gaiellales > Gaiellaceae > AC-32. Next base: position 409,247 of record CAVYZH010000002.1, on the reverse strand, counting down.
TCCGGACGCAAGCTTGGCCGCGACGCCTCGCACCGCAAGGCGCTCTACGCGAACCTCGCGAGCGCGCTGATCGAGCACGGTCGCATCAAGACCACCGCGGCGAAGGCCAAGGAGGTCAAGCCGATCGCCGAGCAGATGATCACGCTCGGCAAGCGGGGCGGGGTGCACGCGCGGCGGCAGGCGCTCGCCTACCTGCGCTCGCAGGACGTCGTGCACAAGCTCTTCAGCGACGTCGGCCCGCGCTTCGCCGACCGGCCCGGCGGCTACTCGCGGATCATCCGCATCGGCCCGCGGCCCGGCGACGCGGCCGAGATGGTCTACCTCGAGCTCGTCGACTTCCTGCCGGAGTCCCCGCGTGAGCGGCCGGCCCGCGTCGAGCGCGAGGAAGAGCCGGTCGAGGCCGAAGCCGCGTCCGCGTCCTAGGCGGTTCCGAGCGCGGCGCTGACGCCCGCGATCACGACGCCGCCGAGTGTGATCGAGGCGAACGAGCGGGCGAAGCTCGTGTCGAAGAAGCGCCAGCGCAGCCACGCGAGCACGATCAGCTCGACCGCGACGACGACGATCGCCGCGATGATCGCCACGTGGTAGGTCGGGATCAAGAACGGCAGCGTGTGCAGGATGCCGCCGATGAACGTGCCGACGCCGGTGATCGTCCCGCGCATGAGCGGGTTTCCTCGACCCGTCAGCTCACCGGTGTCGGAGAGCCCCTCCGAGAACGCCATGCTGACGCCGGCGCCGATCGCCGTCGCCACGCCGGCGATGAAGGCGGTGCCCGTGTCGTGTGTGTGGAGCGCGATCGCGAAGATCGGGGCGAGCGTGGAGAGCGAGCCGTCGATCAGGCCGATCATCGCCGGCTGGACGCGCTGCAGGAGGAACTGGTGGTCGGTCATGAGTAGAGTATATCAAACAAAGCGCAATTCACTAGAGCATAAGGCAAGCCTTACAAACGTGATCAGGGCAGCCTGACGTGCGGCTGAGGCTAACGCTGGAGTACGACGGCGCCGCCTTCCGCGGCTGGGCCGCGCAGCCCGGGTTGCGCACCGTCGAGGGCGTGCTGCAGGAGGCGCTGAGCGATGTCTTCGAGGCCTGGTCGGAGCTACGGGTCGCGGGACGAACCGATACGGGCGTGCACGCGCTCGCCCAGGTCGCTTCGGTCGAGGTCGAGGGCGGCGCGCCGTTCGACCGAGCGGCCGCGGCGCTGAACGCCAGGCTGCCCGACGACGTGGCCGTGAGCGCCGCAGAGCCGGCGGCGCCGGACTTCGACGCGCGCTACCTCGCTCGCGCGCGCAGCTATCGCTACCGGGTCTACCGCCGCGCCGAGCGCGCGCCGTTCGAGGCGCGGCGCTCTTGGTGGTATCCGTACCCGCTCGAGGAGCAGCAGCTCGCCGAGTCGGCCGAGCTGCTGCTCGGCGAGCACGACTTCCGCGCCTTCACGCCGGCCGAGACCCAACACAAGGTCTTCACACGAACGGTCGAGTCTGCGGTATGGCACCGGCGCGAGGACGCCCTCGAGCTCGAGATCACGGCGGGCTCGTTCCTGCGCCACATGGTGCGGACGCTCGTCGGCACGATGGTCGAGCAGTCCCCGCGAGAGCTGCAGCAGCTGCTCGAGGGCGGTCACCGCAGCGACGCAGGCACGACCGCCCCACCGTGGGGCCTCTATCTGGTTTCCGTTCGCTACTAGCTCGCTAGGATCGAAGCGGTGGCGACGAGGACGCAAAAGGACGTTCAACGGCGGCTCGACGAGCTGCGGGAGCAGGTCGACCAGCACCTCTACCGCTACCACGTGCTCGACGAGCCGGAGATCTCCGACGCCGAGTACGACCGGCTGTTCGACGAGCTGAACGCGCTCGAGGAGGAGCACCCGGAGCTGATCACGCCCGACTCGCCGACCCAGCGCGTGGGCGCGCCGCCGAGCGAGCGCTTCCAGAAGGTGCAGCACCTGACGCCGATGGGCTCGCTGGAGAAGGTGACCGACGACGAGAGCCTGTTCAAGTGGGCCGACGACGTCCGCAAGCGGCTCGACTCGGACGAGCCGGTGGCGTACGTGATCGAGCCGAAGATCGACGGCCTCGCGGTCAACCTCACCTACGAGGAAGGCGGGCTCGTGCGCGGTGCAACGCGGGGCGACGGGGTGCAGGGAGAGGACGTGACGGTCAACCTGCGCACGATCCCGTCCGTACCGCTGAAGATGCGCGGCGACGGCCTGCCCTTGGTCGCGGAGGTGCGCGGCGAGGTCTACATGCCGCTCGAAGGCTTCCGCGAGCTGAACGAACGCGTCGCCGAGCTCGGCCAGAAGCTCGCGCCGAACCCTCGTAACGCGGCCGCCGGCTCGCTGCGCCAGAAGGACTCCTCGATCACCGCCTCGCGGCCGCTCGCAGTCTGGGTCTACGGGCTCGGCGCTCGCGAAGGCGTTCAGCTCGAGTCGCACTGGGAGGAGCTTGAGTGGCTGCGCGAGCACGGCTTCCGCACGAACCCCTTCGCCGAGCGGCTCGAGACGATCGAGGAGGTGGCGAAGCGCAGCGCCGAGTGGGAGCACCGACGCGCCGAGCTCGACTACGAGATCGACGGGATCGTGATCAAGGTCGACTCGCTCGAGCAGCAGGCGGTACTCGGCGCGCTGCACTCGCGACCGCGCTGGTCGCGCGCGTTCAAGTGGGCGCCGATGACCGCGGAGACGACGCTGAACAAGATCGCGATCCGCGTCGGCCGCACGGGCGCGCTCAACCCCTGGGCGATGCTCGAGCCGGTGCAGGTCGGCGGCGTCACGGTCTCGCGCGCGACGCTGCACAACGAGGAGGACATCAACCGCAAGGACATCCGCGAAGGCGACCGGGTGATCGTCCAGCGCGCCGGCGACGTGATCCCGCAGATCGTCGGTCCAGCCGGCGAGCACATCAAGGGCACGAAGCCCTTCAAGATGCCGAAAAAGTGCCCGCTTTGCGGGGCAAACATCGTCAAGCCCGAGGGCGAGGCGATGCACCGCTGCCCGAACCGGGCGTGCCCGTCGCGTGGCCTCGAGACGCTGATCAACTGGGTGCAGGGGCCGGCCGACATCGAGGGCGTCGGCGAGCAGCTGATGCGGCGGCTCTGGGAGCTCGCGCTCGTCCGGTCGCTGCCGGACCTCTACCGGTTGACGAAGGAGCAGTTGCTCGAGCTCGACGGCTTCGCCGACAAGAGTGCCTCGAACACGATCGAGGCGATCGAGCTCTCGAAGCGGACGCCGTTCTCGCGGGTCCTGCTCGGGCTCAACATCCCGGACGTCGGGTGGGTCACCGCGCAGAGCCTCGCGCGGCACTTCGGCTCGGTCGACAAGCTCGCGGCCGCCACGCAGGAGGAAATCGTCGAGGTCGAGGGGATCGGCCCCGAGCGCGCGGAGGCGATCGTCGAATGGTTCGCCGACGACGACAACCGCGCGCTGGTCGAGGAGCTGCGGCAGCTCGGCCTGCGACTCGAGGCCGGCCCCGAGGAGCGGCCGGTCGAAGGCCCGCTGACCGGCTCGACCTACGTGATCACGGGCACGCTCGAAGGCTTCAGCCGCGACGAGGCGCGCAAGGCGCTCGAGGCCAAGGGCGCGAAGGTGGCCGACTCGGTCTCGAAGAAGACGACGGGCGTCGTGGTCGGCGAGAGCCCGGGCTCGAAGGCCGCCAAGGCCGAGCAGCTCGGCGTGCCCGTGCTGGACGAAGCCGCTTTGAAGAAGCTACTGCGCGGCTAGCGCCGTTGCGAAGCGGTCCTGCGCTCGGCGCGCCCAGTAGGACGAGACGGGGCTGCCGTTCTGCAACACCGAGAAGACGTAGCGGCGCTTGACGTAGCCGGAGAGCGCAGAGGCGAGCGAAGTCGTGCCGGTCTTGGCCTGCACGTTGCCGCGCGCGGGGGGCGTGCGCATGCGGTCGGCGAGCGTCCCGCTCCTGCCGGCGACCGGCAGTGCGGCGACCAGGTACGGGCGCACGTCGGGATCGGCCCAGGCGGCCCGCAGCAGGGCCGAGAGCGCCCGAGCGGTCAGGCGGTCGAGCGAGGACAGCCCGGAACCGTCCAGCAGCCGCACGCCGCCGAGTGGCACGCCCGCGTCGGCCAAGGCGCCGCGGACGATCTCTGCGCCTCTCGCGCTCGTGCCGGCCTCGCCTCCGGCTGCACCGAGCTGCTTGAGCAGCACCTCGGCAGTGAAGTTGTCGCTGACCCGACCCATCCAGGCGACGATCTGCGAGAGCGGGGCCGACTCGACCGAGGCGAGCGGGACGTCGTCGTCGCGCTGCGTGCCGTGGCCCGCTCCGGTCACCGCCACCCCGGCGCGGCGCAGCGCGTCGCCGAACAGGAGCGCAGCGGCGAGTGCCGGGTCGCGCGAGGTGCGGCCGAGGTACCGGCCCCGGTCGACCGTCAGCGCCGAGAGCGGCGGGCACTCGTTCACGTAGAACCACGACTTCCAGCCCGCCCCGGTGCGGCGGGCGTCGAAGAACGACTCGTCGCCGAAGACGCCGCGCGTCACCTTGCGGATTCCGGCCGCGCGCACCTGCCGCGCCAGCGCGGCTAGGCCCGCGCCCGAGAGCGTCGGGTCGCCGTGGCCGACGAGCAGCAGGCTCCCGCGCCAGGTCGTGCCGTCCTGCTCGCCACGCCCGAGCACGTCGGTGGAGATGCGGAAGCCCGAACCGAGCGCGACCAGGGCGCCGTAGGCGATCGCGAGCTTCTCGTTCGAGGCGGGCACCAGCGGAAGCGCGTCGTGCTCGGAGAAGACCGTCTCGCCGGTCTGCAGGTCGATGGCCACCGCCCCCGTGCGAGCCTGCGAGACGTGGGGCACCACGAGCGCGCGGGCCAGGCGCTTGGCCAGCGGCGAGTCGCCCGCGCCGGCTGGAGCGGCGAGGAAGAGCGCCAGCACGATGGCGACGACCGGCAGACGGCGGCGGGTCATCCGAGGCATTGTTCGGAGTGCCATTACCGCCGTCAAGTCTGGGCCTTGGCGCCTTCGGGGATAGGCCGCGCGGCCCTTGTTCCGCCGGCGGCATCCCCCCGATAATCGATTTGGTGTCACCAGAGGCGCTACCCGCACTGCTCGAGCAGATCGACGAGCTGCTCGCGGAGCCGGCCGAAGAGCCGGCCAGCCTCGCGCGCCTCGAGCGGACGCTGACCGACGGCTACGCCTACGCGCTCGAACTCGAATCCGAGCGCTGGCGGCTCGAACAGCGAATGTCCGAGCTCACGGGCGAGCTGGACGAAGGCGACCAGGAGCTGAAAGCCAGGGAGCTGGCGCTGCTCTCCGACCGGCTCGCGAAGAATGCCAGCACGCTCTCGGGCCTGCGCGGCACGCTCACGCGCCTGCGCGCCCACACCAGCGCTACGCGTTCCGGGCTCTAGACCAGCCCGCTGCGGACCGCATAGACCGCGGCCTGGATGCGGTTCTCGATCTGCAGCTTCATCAGGATGTTCGAGATGTGGTTCTTGACCGTCTTCGGGCTGATGTGCAGCTGCGCCGCGATCATCGCGTTGTCGTTGCCGGCCGCGATCAGCTTGAGCACGTCCAGCTCGCGACCAGAGAGCTCGGCGCGGATCGTGTCCGCGGCCTCCGGCGAGATCGCGGTGGCGCGCACCTGCTGCAGGACCTTGCCCGCGATCGCCGGCGAGACGAGCGACTCGCCGACCGACGCGGCAAGGATTCCGCGGATCAGCTCGTCGACGGACGCGTCCTTGAGTAGGTAGCCGCAGGCGCCGGCCAGGATCGCCTGCAGCACGTCGTCGTCCTGGTCGGAGATCGTCAGCACCAGCACGCGCGTGAGCGGCGCAAAGCCGTTGATCTGCCGGATCGCCTCGATGCCGGTCATGCCGGGCATGTGCAGGTCCATCACCACCACGTCGGGGGCGAGCTCGCGCACGAGGCGCACGGCGTCCGCGCCCTGGCCCGCCTCGCCGGCGATCTGCACGCCGCGCTCTTCGAGCAGGTTGCGCAGACCGGTCCGGAAGAGGTCGTGGTCGTCGACGAGCAGCACGCGAACGCTACTGGCGGTGCGCTTGTCCTCGAGTTGCACGGTTTCGCTCACGGCCACCCCCCTTGGTAGCGGGGAGAAGTCTAGTCAGCGCAGCGAGATCGTGACAGTGCGGCGGCCCCAGGCGCGCGCCTGCGCGACGGTGGGGAACCACACGTCGATCGTCGCGCCCTGGATCGCCGATCCCGTGTCGGCGGCCACGCCCGAGCCGTAGCCCGGAATGGTCAGGCGCGTGCCGAGCGGGATCACGCTCGGATCGACGGCGACCACGCCCCAGCCGGTCGGCGCACCGGTGGCCGTGTGGCCGTGGATCGAGTAGCCGGTGGCGAGGACCGTCAGCGAGCTCCCGCCTGGAGCGGTCGGGATCGGCGCCGCAGGCTGGGTGGGGGAAACGGCAGCGACCTCGCGGGCCTTCGCCTCGACCGCGAGCGCCTGCTGTTGGTACGCGGCGATCGCGGCCGCGTTCAGCTTCTGCCGGCTCGCCAGCGTCGCCAGGTACGAGGCGCGCTGCGAGCGGGACTGCCCGAGCACGAGCGTCGACTGCGACGCCTGCTGCACGAGGCCGAGCAGGTTGCGCTCCTTCGCCGCGAGCTCCCGCGAGAGCGCCGCAGCGCTGTGCTTCGCCTGCCGCGTCTGCTCGATCACGACCCGGTCCTGGTCGGCGATCCGGTCGAGCGAGTCGAGGTTCCCGAGGGCGTCCGCGATCGAGGTGGCGCCGAGCACGACCGCCAGCGGGTCGTTGTCGCCCTGCTCGTACAGGAGCGCCAGCCTGGAGGCGAGCGACCGCTCCGAGACCTTCAGCGTGTGCTGAGCCACGCGGAGCCGTTGCTGTGCCGCGGCGAGCTCGCCCTTCACCTCGGCGGTCCGGATCCGCAGCGCCACGAGTCGCGCGCGCTCGTGTGCGAGCCGCGCGTCGAGCGAGTACAGCTCGAGCACGACGCCGCGCGAGCGGGCCGCGAGGTCGGCGTTCTGCCGCGTGAGCGTCGAGGCGTGGTCGCGCGGAGAGGAGCTCGAGTCCGCGGCGACGGTCGCTGCGGAAACCAGTCCGAGAGCGAGCAGGGCTCCGAGGACGACCGGCCAATAACGGAGCGTGCGCATCTCCCCCGGCACGACGCGGCACCGTAGCACACCGGTTTGTGCGGATCCGCTCAGCTTTCGGCGGTTGGCCCTTTTGGGTCAAGGAAGCCGTTTGCGGTCGTCCGACAAGGTTGTTAGGGTGCCGTGCTTGTGACGTACCGGCCCCTCTTGCGAGGGCGCCTGTCGAGCCGATTCAAGCCCCCCCTCCGCTCGACTAGACGAAAGGCGCCGGCACTGGTCATCGCATTGGCTGCGGCCTCTGCATTGACTGCTGCGTCAGCGACCGCTGATCCAAGCGTCGCCTCCAAGCAGGCGGAAGCGCAGAGTGTGATGACGCAGATCCAGCAGCTCGACTCGAGCCTGGAGCGCGCGGTCGAGGCCTACAACCTCGCCAACGTCAGGCTCGCCCGGATCAGGCACGACCTGAGGGACAACACCAACGCGCTCGTGGTGGCGAAGAAGAGCCTCGTCCACGCGCAGGCCCAGCTTTCGGCTCGCATCGTGGACATCTACACCTCCGGCGACCAGAACGCCGGCCTGGCCGTGTTGCTCGGGGCCTCGAGTCTCGACGACATGCTCGGCCGGATGGACGCGAGTGACCGCGTCTCCGAGCAGGACACGCTCGTGGTCAAACAGGTTGCGCGCTTCCGCCGCGAGGTGCAGCACCGGCAGCGGTTCCTGCAGCACGCGCACGCCGAGCAGGTGCAGGTCGTGGCGGAGCGGAATGCGGCGCGCGCCTCGGTCCAGCAGCAGCTCGGCGAGCGCAAGCAGCTGCTCGGGTCGATCCAGGGCGAGATCGAGCACCTGAAGGCCGCCGAGGCCGCCAGGGAGGCGGAGCTCCAGCGCCAGGCACAGTTCGCGGCGCAGGCGGCGTCGCAGCGTCAGGCCTCGCTAGCACCCACGGTGGGGATCGGCTCCGGCAGCACGATCTCGCCGCCACCGACAGCGCCCCCGGCCACGCACGGCGGCGTCGTCGGGATCGCGATGCAGTACCTCGGCACGCCGTACGTCTGGGGCGGTGCCTCGCCGTCCGGGTTCGACTGCTCCGGCTTCGTGATGTACGTCTACGGACAGATGGGGGTCTCGCTCCCCCACAGCTCGTACGCGCAGTACGGCTATGGCAGCCCCGTCTCGATGAGTCAGCTCCAGGCCGGCGACCTCGTCTTCTTCGACGGGCTGGGCCACGTCGGCATCTACGTTGGCGGCGGTACCTTCATCCACTCGCCGCACACCGGCGACGTGGTCAAGATCTCCTCGCTTAGCGGCTGGTACGCGTCGACGTTCGTCGGCGGCCGCAGGCTCTAGCTCGAGCTCGAGTAGAGATCCTCGATTTCGCGGGCGAAGTGCTCCGCGACCACGCGCCGCTTCAGCTTCAGCGTCGGCGTCACCTCGTCGTCCTCGGCGGTGAAATCGCGGCGGAGGACGCAGAAGCGCTTGATCTGCTCGAAGCGCGAGAGCTCGGCGTTCACCTCGTCGACGACCGCCTGCACCCGGCGCTCGACCTCCTCCTGCGGGAGCCCGTCGGCGATCGCCGGATCGACGGTGATCAGCGCCGCCACGTACGGAAGCCGGTCGCCGAGCACGAGTGCCTGTGAGACGAGCGGCGCCGTCTTGAGAGCGTTCTCCAGGTTCGCAGGCGACACGTTCTTGCCGCCGGCCGTGATCAGGATGTCCTTCTTGCGGTCGGTGATCGTGATGAACCCGTCGTCGTCGATCGCGCCGACGTCGCCGGAGCGCAGCCAGCCGTCCCCCCCGAGCACCTCGCGTGTCGCCTCCTCGTCCTTGTAGTAGCCGGCGAAGACCGTCGGGCTGCGGATCAGCAGCTCACCGTCCTCGCCGACGCGCACGTCACAGCCCGGCAGCGCGGGCCCGACGGTGCCGAAACGGAAGTGGCTGGGCCGGTTGACCGAGGCCGCGGTGGTGCACTCGGTCAGGCCCCAGCCCTCGATGATCAGGATGTCGATCGAGTGGAAGAACTCCGCGATCTCCTTCGCGAGCGGCGCGCCGCCGGAGACGCCGAGCCGCAGCCGGCCGCCGAGCCGGTTTTTGACCTTCGAGTAGACGAGCCGGTCGGCGAGGCGGTGCCTGAGCGCCAGCCCGCGTGGGACCGGCTCGCCGCGCTGGCGCAGCACGCTCACGCGTCGCCCGACCGCAAGCGCCCAGTCGAGCAGCCGCCGCCGCGGCCCGTGAACCTGTTCGAACTGGGCCAGCACGGCGGTGTGCACCTTCTCGTAGAGCCGCGGCACGCTCGGTAGCAGCGTCGGGCGCACGGCCGGCATCGCCTCCGCGACCCGGAGCGGGTCCGGGCAGAAGGCGGTCGTGTAGCCCTTGTGCGCGCCGAGCAGATGCATCAGCCGGCCGAAGTTGTGCGCGAGCGGCAGGTAGAGCAGCATCACGTCGTCGCCGAGCGCGAAGTCCGGCACGCGGTCGACGCACGTGGCCATCTCGTAGTAGTTGCGGTGGCGGATCATGCAGGCCTTCGGCGGGCCGGTCGTGCCCGACGTGTAGATGAAGGTGAAGAGGTCGTCCTCGCCGACCTGCGCTTCGGCCTCGGCCAGCGCGTTCGGGTTGGCTGCGGCGAACTCGCGGCCGCGGGCGCGCAGGTCGTCCAGGCCGGCGAAGGTGAGCACGTGGGCGAGCGGGACGTCCGCGATCTTCGCCTGCTGGCCCTCGTCCTCGACCAGCACGCCGACCGCGTCAGAGTGCTCGAGCACGTAGCGGCAGTCGTTCGGCGAGCTGTTCGCGTAGATCGCCGCCCCGACCGCACCGACCCGCGCCAGCGCGTAGTCGAAAAGCACCCACTCGAGGCTCGTCTGGGCGAGGATCCCGAACACGTCGCCCTTGCGCGCGCCCAGCCCGAGCAGGCCGTTGGCGAGCTCCTCGACCGCTACGCCCGCCTCGTCCCACGAGACCTCCTCCCAGCCGTCGTTGCGCTCGACGAGGTAGGCCGGCCTCGTGCGGCCCGCGCCGATCGCGTCGCGCCAGAGCTGTCCGATTGTGCGCACGCGGCTCAGCTTACGCCGGAAGGGAAGCGCAGCGCAGCGGCGAATCTGCTCGGTCCGACTACACTTATCCACAGCGAAAAGGGCCTCAGATGCGAACTACCTGGAACGGATCACTCAGCTTCGGCCTGGTCACCATCCCGGTCGGCCTCGCGCCAGCGACGGCGCCGAAGGCCCGTGCCTCCGACGTCACCTTCCGCACCCTGCACCGCGAGTGCGGCACGCCGATCAAGCAGAAGCGCTGGTGCCCGCTGCACGACCGCGAGGTCTCTGCCGACGAGCTCGTCAAGGGCTGGGAGGTCTCGAAGGGCCAGTTCGTGATCGTCGAGGACGCCGATCTCGAGGCGATCGAGCAGCGCGACACCTCGCGCGCGATCGAGATCTCGCGCTTCGTCCCGCTCGCCGACGTCGACCCGCTGTTCTTCGACCGCACCTATTTCCTGGCGCCCTCCAGCGCGGAGGCGCAGCGCCGTCCCTACGTGCTGCTGCTGGACGCGATGAAGGAGTCCGGGATGGCCGCGATCGGGCGCATGGTGATCCGCGGCAACGAGAACTTCGTCCTGATCCGCCCGAAGGGCGAGGCGCTGGTGCTCGAGACGCTCTTCCTCGCCGAGGACGTGCGCTCGCAGGCGGAGATCGACGAGGCGGTCGAGGCCGTCGACGTCAAGGAGCCGGAGCTCGAGCTCGCGCGCCAGCTGATCGACAGCCTCGTCGGCGACTGGGAGCCGGAGTCGCTACACAGCGAGTACCGCCAGGACCTTCGCAAGCTGCTGGAGGCGAAGCTGGCCGGCGAGGAGATCGCCACGCCGGAGCCCGTCGCGGACGCGCCGGTGATCGACCTGATGGAGGCGCTGAAGAAGAGCGTCGCCGCCTCGAAGCGGGACGGTGACAAGCCGGCGACGGCACGCAAGAAGACCTCCTCGCGAAAGCGCGCTGCGGCGAAGTGATCGTCTCCGGCGCCGGCTGGTCCCAGGGGGCCGGCCGCAAGCCGGCCCCCTGAATCCCGCGCCGGCAGCTCCCGCCCCGCCCTCTTACGGGCGGAGCGGCAGACGCCGAACTACGGCGTGGCCGGAGCCAGGCAGTAGACGTAGGCTGTCCCCGAGAGGTCCTTCCCCGAGGTCTGAACGATCGTCCAGCTCGTGCCACCCGTCGGGTCGCCGGTCGAGCTGCTTCGGAATGAAGCGGTCACCGAGCCGAGGATGTTGTAGCCACCCGAGACCGCTTCGAGCCGGTCGGTCGGGTCGGGCGTGGAGAGGTTGAGCGGGCAGTTCACGGTGAACTGCTTGTCGCCCGTCTCCGTACCGCCGGCCACGGTCACGAGACCGCTGAACCCGGAATCACCCTTCGGGCCCTGAGGGCCAGCGGGACCGGCAGGGCCAGCGGGGCCGGCAGGTCCGGCAGGGCCAACGGCCCCGGCGTCACCCTTCGGACCAGCGGGACCGGCAGCACCGGCATCGCCCTTCGCACCGGCAGGACCGGCGGGACCCTGGATGCCCTGGGCACCAGCATCGCCCTTCGCACCCTGCGGGCCAGCGGGACCGACCGGGCCAGTGGCACCGGCAGGACCAGCGACACCCTGAGCGCCGGTGTCACCCTTCGCGCCGGTGTCACCCTGAGCGCCGGTGGCACCCGTGTCGCCCTTCGCACCCTGCGGGCCCATCGGACCCATCGGGCCGATGTCACCCTGCGGGCCAGTCGGACCGATGAGGCCCTGGAGCCCCATGAACCCACGCTCGCCCTGCTCGCCCTGGATGCCCTGGGCGCCGGTCGCGCCGGTATCGCCCTTCGCACCCTGAGCGCCGGTCTCACCCTTTGCTCCTGCGGCACCAGCGGGGCCTTGCGGCCCGGCAGGTCCGGCGAAGCCCCGTGCGCCGCGCAGACCGGAACGCGGGATCCTGAAGCGGACGTGGATGTAGCGGTACTGCTCGCCCTTGTAGCAATGCTGGCCGAGCTCGATGAACCGGGCGATCCCGCCGGTGTGAACGCCGTCAATCGTGACGTTCGACCGCCGGAAGCAGACCGGCCCGATCGTGCCGCTGATCCCGACGCGCTTGACGCCAGGGTTTCGCGGCGTGGAGCTAGTGCTACCCGAGGCGGTGCCGGCGACCAGCAGGACGACCACCCCCAGCAGCACCGGCAGCTTTGTTCTTCGGAACATTCGTGTCCCTCCCCTTCTTGTCGGTGGGACGCGCGAATCGCGCCCCCGTAGGTGGCAGAGCACGCTCCACCTCTCGACACTGATCGTTTCTCGCAGCGTGGCGCGGGCCGCGCTACGAGATCAGGCCCGCAGGGCTAGGTCGAGCAAGCCGTTCGTCTCGATCTCCCGAAACGTGAGGGCCTCCCCGACTCGAAGCGCCCTCGCCTCGGCCTCGCCGGCGGGCAGCTCGAGTGCGTGGCGGGCGCCCCGCCGTCCAGCAAGCCGCCACGGCGGAACGCGTGCGGAGATCCCGACGACCCGCAGCGCGTGGTCGAGGAACACGACGTCGATTGCGAACCGCATAAACGCGGTGTGCACCGAGGAGCTGGGACTGAGGAGGAGTCCCTCGTCGCGCAAAAGCTCCCGACGGCCCTGCAGACCCAGCAGCCGCGACGCGAACCCGTCGGCGACCGCGCAGCGCTCGCAGACGACACGACCGTCCTCGCCAAGCAGCGACTGCACGTTTCCAGCCATCCCTTCTGGACGATCACGCATCGCCGGCCGGGCGCCGCCCCCGGAAGGTCCAGCGCGTTCCACGCTCCGGTCTAGCCCCACGAGATCGTTCTGGATATGCTCGATCTCGCCCGGCAACCTTTCGAAGGGGCACACGTGGACGGATACGAGATCTTGCTGGGGTTCTGTCTCGGGCGGCGCGGCGCTCGCGCTGTGGCTGCTGATTCGCTTTCCAAGAATCGGCCCGCGGCGGCCGGTGACCATGATCGCCGCCTTGCTGGGCGTTGCCGTTTTGCTCAAGGTGTCGACCCCGATCTTCGCGGCACTCGTCGACGTCGGCGGGCTGGCGGTGCCGCTTGCGCTTCTCGGGATCGTCCTCCCATGCCTCACGCTCGCGTTCTGGGTCTCCGGCTGCCTCCTGCGAGCACTCGCCGACCTCTCCCGGCTCCTGCGCTAGGTCCGACGTCGGCCTTACGCCAGGGAGCCCAGCGTCTGCGCGAGCCCGATCATCGGCCCGCCGAGCACGATGATGAAGAGCGCCGGGAGAATGAGGAAAACGAGCGGGAAGAGGATCTTCGTCGGCGCCTTTTGCGCCCGTTCCTCCGCCATCTGTCGCCGCCGCTTTCGCATGTCGACCGCGAGGTCGCGCAGGATCTTGCCGATCGAGACACCGAGATTCTGCCCCTGGATCATCGCTTGCACGAACGCTCGAACGGAAGCGCTGTCGACACGCTCGAGCATGTTCTGCAGAGCGTTCTCGATGGTCAGGCCCATGTTCTGCTCCTGGAGCGTGATCCGGAGCTCGTGGCCCAAAGGCCCTTCGACTCGGCGCGCGACGAGCTGCAGCGCGGCCGCGAAGCCGACGCCGGCCTCCACCGTCGTCACGAGCAGGTCGACGAGCTCCGGCATCTCGAGGTCGATGTCGTGGAGGCGCTTCGTCCCCCGCCGCTTGATGAAGAACGAGGGCAGGATCCATCCTTGCGCCGCGACGAAACACAGGATCAGGAGGCCTCGGGGCGAGACCCCGCCCGAGCCGAGCGACAGCAGCAGCCAGAGAGCAGGGATTCCGCCTGCAGCGAGCAATCGGTATCCGACGAACGTCTCGGCCTGCATCTGGTACAGGCCCGCGCTCCGCAGCAGCTTTCGCGTCTCCTGCTCACGCATGCTGGCGAAGCGGCGCACTGCGATCGTTCCGAGCAACGTGGCGAGCGAGTCGAGCACCGCGCGTGGCCCGCGCCGTTCGCGTGCCTCCGGCGCGACGACGGGTCCCGCGAACCCATAGCTCGCGATCTGCGCGAGGGTGTTGCGGCGGCGCAGCCCGCCGATGGTGACGGCGCGCACGGCCAAGCCCGCGGAGACTGCGACGAGTGCGATTCCGAAGAGCAGAAGAATGATCATGTGGCTCCTAGACCTTGATGTCGACGATCTTCTGGATGATGAGTGACCCTGTGACCACGAGCAGCGCCGCGACCACGAGGCCGATCTGCCCGACGCCGCTCTGGACCATCGGGAGGATCGCTGTCGGCTGAATCGCGGCTAGAGAGAGCCCGGCCGCGATCGGCAGCGCCGAGAGGATCCACCGCGCGAGCCGCCCCTGCGCGGTGAGCGTCTGCACCAGCCGGCGCAGGTCGGCGCGTTCGCGAAGAGTCTCGACCACGGTGTCGAGCACCTCGGCTGCGTTGCCACCGGCCGTCCGCTGCAGCTCGGCCAAGAGCGCGACCTGCTCGAGGTCGCGGCTCGCCATGCGGACAGCAACGCGGCGGATCGCCTCTTCGATTGGCACACCCAGCTGCTCGTCCGCCAGGACTCGCTGAAGCTCGCTCTTCGACGGTTCATGAGCGTTCTCGACGACGACGGTCAGCGCGCCGATGAAGCTTTGTCCCACGCGAAGTGCCGACGCGAGCACCTGGAGATTCGGCGGGAGCTGATCGGCGAACTCACCGCGGACCTGCCTGAGCTTGCGCTCGATCAGCCCTTTTGTTCCGAGCGGCGTCAGCAGCGCGAGGATCATGAAGATCGGCGCGATCAGCCCCAGCAGAAACATTGCGAGCACGGTGGCGCCTAGCGTGAGGAGCACGACCCTGGTGGCCGACATCTCGATTCGTGCGATCTCCAACTGGCGCTCGATGCGCGCGAGGCCGCCCTGTCCTTCGACGCGCGCGCGCCGCACGGCGACCCGATGCCACGAGTCTTGGTCGCTCGCTGCAGCCGCGGGCGTGTCTCCCGCGAACTGCTGCACGCGATCGACGACCTTGCTCTCGCGCGACCTGAGGACAACGAGCAGCACGAACGCCGCGAGGCCGGCGACGAAGAGCGCCAGGAGCGCAACGGCGAAGCCGGACAGCAGGAAGCGCGAGAGCAGTGAGCGGTGGAAGGGCGCGAGGCCCGATGGCGTGGGAGCGGTGTAGCTGGTGGTTGCCACTCCGACGCCGTGAATCTCCACCTTCACGTCGACGTCCGACTTCGGCGGTGCTGTCGAGCGGTACCGGACGACATATTCGCCGGCCAGACGTTGGCCGAGCGCGCTGTAGATCGATGCCAGCTTGTCGGCCGACGACGCCTCTGCGAAGCTGCCACCGCTCTCCGATGCGAGTTTCTGGAGCACGGACGGGGCGAACGCCTTCGAACGCAGTCCCACCGTGAAGACCCGGACGTGCTGTGCGCGCGCCTTGGCGATCACGCTGTCGAGCTTGCTCCGGCTCCCGAGGTCGGCGCCGTCCGAGAGCAACACGATCGAACCACTCGACAGTCGCGCGCGGTCGAGAAGCGCCAGCGATCGCTCCAGCGCGTCGTAGATGCGGGTCCCGAACGCCACTCCCGGAGCGCCCGAGAACAAGCGAGTCAGCTGGCCGTCGTCCGGCCCGGGGCGTCGGAGCACGCGAACTCGTCCGTCGAACGCCACCACGCCGATCTGCTGCCCGGCCGCTCGATGCGCGACGAAGGATCGGCCCGCGGCCAGAGCGGCGATCAGCGGCGCGCCTTTCATGCTCTGGCTCGTGTCGATCGCCAGGACGGTGCCGTAGCTGATCCCGGCCGTGCCCAGAGCGGCGACGTCCACGTTCTCAACTCGACGGCCGTTCTCGGTGACGCGGAATGCGCCGCGCGAGGAGGTGACCCCGTCGGGCAGATCGATCACGAACCCGCGTTCGGGGAACGGCAGCCGGCCGATCGGCGTGGTCTGCAGCTGGTCGGGACCTGCCGCCGCGGCAGTGGCGGCCACGGTTGCGACCAGCGTGATCAGAATCGTGACGAGGACGAGTCTTCACTGCCCGTCTCCAGGCCCGCGCGGGCCGTTGTGGTAGGGGCTCGCGCCGTAGGCGGCGTCGAGCGATGTTCCGAAGGCGTCGCTCGGAATCTCGATGCCGTGCCGCGTGAACTTCGTCAGGAACGTCGGCCGCAGCCCGGTCGGGAGAAGCCGACCGACGACCGTGCGGTCCGCCTCCACCCGCTCGACGTGGTACTCGAACAGCTTCTGAAGCGTGATCGCGTCCCCCTCCATCCTCTGCACTTCCGTGACCTCGGTCACATGGCGCGTGCCGTCGTCCAGCCGGTCGAGCTGGATGATCAGGTCGAGCGCGGAGGAGATCTGCTGGCGGATCGCCTTCACCGGCAGCTCGAAGCCGGCCATCAGCACCATCGTCTCGAGGCGGCTGAGCGAATCGCGGGGCGAGTTCGCGTGGATCGTCGAGAGCGAGCCTTCGTGGCCCGTGTTCATCGCCTGGAGCATGTCGAGCGTCTCCGCGCCGCGAACCTCGCCGACGATGATCCGGTCGGGTCGCATGCGCAGTGAGTTGCGGACCAGCTCGCGGATCGTCACCTCGCCTTCGCCCTCGATGTTCTTCGGGCGCGACTCGAGGCGAAGCACGTGGTGCTGCGACAGCTGTAGCTCGGCCGCCTCCTCGATGGTGACGATGCGGTCGCTGTCCGGGACGGCGGCGGACAGCGCGTTCAGGAGCGTCGTTTTGCCGGAGCCCGTTCCCCCCGAGATCAGGACGTTCAGGTCGGCCTTGATGCAGCGGTCCAGGAAATCTGCCGCCTCGGCCGTGAGCGTTCCGATCTGGATCAGCTCGTCGAGCGCGAAGCGGCCCTGGTCGAACTTCCGGATCGTCAGGAGCGCTCCCGAGAGCGAGAGCGGCGCGATGATCGCATTGATCCGTGAACCGTCAGGCAGGCGCGCGTCGACCATCGGCGACGACTCGTCGATCCGGCGGCCCACCTGCCCGACCATCTTGGTGATGATCCGCCTCAGGTGCGATTCGTCGCTGAAGCGGAGCGACGTCCGTGACAGGAGACCGCGCCGCTCGATCCAGATCTCGTGCGCTCCGTTGACCATGATCTCCGAGATGGTCGAATCCGGCAGCAGGCGCTCGAGCGGCCCGTAGCCGAAGACGTCGTCTGCGATCTCGGACGCCAGCCGTTCGCGGTCGTCCCGCGAGAGCCCTGCTTCCTGCTGGAGCTGCGTCCTGATCTCGGCCTCAACCCGGGCACGGACTGCGTCGGTGTCCGAGACATCGAAGAGACCGGGGCCGAGCTCGCTTACCAGCCCGAGATGGATGCGGTTCTTCAGGTCGGCGAATGGGTCGGTCCCGCCGCCGTCGACGCCGCTGAGGGTGGTTCCCGACTGCGTGAGGCGCTCGTGGAGCTCCATTACCGCACTTCCTTTCTGCGCAGTGTCCGCCGACGCTTTGCCACGGCAGGCTCGGGCCCCGTCCCGTTGGCTGCGTCCTTCCCGTTCGCGTAGCTCGCGGCCAGGGCGACGAACGACCGCGCCGCGCCCGAGCGCGGATCGGCTGTGACGATCGTCTGGCCGTCGGTGATCGCCCGCGGGATAGACCGATCGCTCGGCACGAACACGTCGGGACGGCGGCCGAGGAGCCGTGCGACGTCAGAGTGACTGATGCCGACGTTCGAGTCGGCGCGGTTCAACACGAGCCTGACGCCGGCCATGTCGTAGCCCATCTGCGCCAAGGTCTCGAGCCCGATCTTCGTGTCCTTCAGCGACAGTGCGTCCAGCATGCCGACGACGCAGATGTCCGACGAGAGGTCGACGGCGGCAATCACCTCGGGCGTGAAGGCAGGGGGCGTGTCGACGATCACGACGTCGTGGCGTGACCGCAGGGCCTCGAAGACCGCCCGCAGGAACGGGATCGTGATCGCCGCCGCCTGGTCCGGCCGTACCGGCGCGAGCAGCGCATGAGCGCCCGAAGGATGCGTGGCGAGGAAGCCCGCAACCTTCTCGGCGTCGAGCGAGCTGCCGGCGACCGCGAGGTCGTAAATCGTCCGGTCCGGGCGCAATCCAAGGGCGAGCCCCACGTCTCCGAACTGGAGGTCCAGGTCGACGATCACGGGTGAGTGCCCCGACTCCGCGAGCGCGACCGCGAGGTTGCAGGCCGTGAGCGTCTTCCCGGTGCCGCCTTTCGGCCCGAGCACGGTGATCATCACGCTTTCCTGGGCCTGAGTCGTGGCCCCACGCCTGCGCGCAATGGCCTTCTCCAGCGCGAACGCAAGCTCATGCGTCGGCTGGGGCAGCGTGATCAGGTCGTCCGCTCCGGCGCCGAACGCCTGCTCCATGAAGCCGTTGGAGCTGCCGGTATGGAGCACGACGAGCGCCGGGCGGTTCGCGAGCTGCCGGGTCAGATTCGTGATCCCCTCGAGCACCCGGTCGTGCTCGCGATCGCACGCGAAGACCACGAGGTCGACGTCGGCCGCCGTAGCCGTGAGCGACGACCAGAGGTAGGCCGCATCCGGCAGAGCGGTCTTGGTGACCCGGGAGCCCGGAGGGAGCGCCTGCTCGATCGGCCCTGAGTCGATGTCTTCCTCGAGCACGAGGACTGCGTTGTGCGCGAGGGCGCTCACCGACGTCCTCCGAGCGCGTGCAGCACGACCACCGGCGGGACTCCGAGCAGGAGCGTCTCGGGGCTCACGATACGGCTTCCCGAGGGCTTCGCTCCGGCCGCAGGACGCAGCGAGAGCCAGACCTTGCCGTTGTCCGACGCGAAGGCGATCTTCGATGCGTCCACGTCGTTGACGCGGAGGCTCACGTCGCTGGTCCTCGAGGACGAGGCGACGCCGGCGCTGCTGCCGATCCGGACGACTTCTACGTCCTGGACGATGAGACGAAGGACCGGGCGGGACTGGCCGCCATCGGTGGGAGTGCCGTTCGGGCTGACGCCGATGACGTTGAAGCCGGCGTAGACGTCGACGTGGTCTCCCTCCTGGACCTGACCGCTGAGGCCGTGTGCGCCGTCCAGCGGGATCGCGATGATCCGCTGTCGGTCGCTGAGGGTGCTGGCGAGCGAGTCGGAGCTCGCGGAGAAGTCGGCCGCGGTGAGCTGCGCGCCCTTGTAGATGGGCTTCGTCGCCACTTCCCCGCTCAGGCTCGACGGGTCGCTGAATGCGCCCTCTCGCAACTGGCTTTCGCGGATCGTGGTGACCGTGAAGAGGCCTTTCGCCGCGATCACGCTGCCGGCGGTGCCCTTTTCGATCGTGTGACGGGCGACGAGCACGGTCACCGGAGTCGAAGTTGCCTTCAGGTTCTTCCGGTAGCCGTTCACGTAGGCGATGATCACGACGCCGGCGAGGACGGCCGCGACGAGCGACACGTACAGCGACCCCCGCCTGGAAGAGATGAGCTTCTGTGCGAATTCCATGAGTTGCTACCTCCGATCGACTACTTGACGAGAATTGGGACGCAGGGCGTGACGACGATCGGGTCGCAGGTCTCGTCGCCCGTGCTGTTCGGGTCGGGCTCGATGTACTTGACGAAATGCCCCCAGATCGTCCCCTTGCTGACGTCTCCGGGCGGTGGGCCGTTGTTGGCACACTTGGAGCCCGTCCAGCCGGTGATGTAGAAGGCCGCGAAGTTCGTGACCGGCACGTCGGTCGCGCCGCTCCCGCCGAGCGCAGAAAAGTCCGTGATCAACAGCCGCACCACCCTCGGGTCGTTCGCGGCGTCGTAGCTAGGCCAGTTGTTCGCGGGGCACGCGGAGAAGCGTGCGTCGAGGCCTTGCAGTGTCGGCCCGGCCGTCGTCCCGGTCTTCAGCGGAACGCAGTCGGCGGGCCCCGAAGGCGGCGCCGGGTCGGGGCAGAACCCGGCCGAGTTGAGCTGGTACGGCGTCTGGCAACCGTTGACGATCGCGCTTCTGAACTCCGCAGCCCCAGGCCCGTCGCAGGCGATGGCGCTCGTCCGGCTGCCGCCGGTGAGCCGGAGCATGGTGGTCTGGGCGGCGTTCGTCAGGTTGAGGCTGCCCTCGAGGCCGACGCGGGCAGTGATCGTGTGCGTGCCGGCCGACAGCGTGTATGGCGCGCCGAGCGTCGTCGTCGCAGTCGAGAGCGCGAAGTCCTTCACGGGCCCGGACCCGTCGTCGCTGCCGCTGTAGACGCGCTGGATCTTCGAATACGACTGCTTGGGACCCGTCGTCGACTGCCACGCGAGCGAGACGTCGAGCGGGCCGCCCTGCGGCGGGAGGGCGTAGACGTAACCGGTCGTCCAGTAGCCGGCCGCACTGTCGAACGTCATCGGCTTCGTCCCCGCGCCGGTGAGCGTGGCGTCGAACGTCTTCTTCGAGGCCGCTCCGACCGTGCCCGAGCTCGTCTGCAGCACAGCCTGGACAGAGGCGGCGCAGGTCGTGGCGGGCGCGATGACGAAAACGTCCGAGAAGAACGGCGATCCCGTGCAGGACGTCGTCGCCCACACGCGCGGCTTGGGAGCGTCGACCGTTCCGCCGGAGCCGACTCCCTGGACGACGGCCAGCCCGATCCCGGAGCTCTCGTAGTCGTAGCAGACGAATCCGGAGCCTCCGGTTCCCGCCGCTGCGTTGCACGTGCCTGCCTGCCCGCCGATGCCGATCCTTGCGCCGATCTTCTTGTCGCCCGGGACCGCAAGGGACGCGGAGCCGGTCCAGTAGTTGAGGCCGCCCGCGCTCGAGCCCTTCGTCAGCGAGAGCGCCGGCGCGATCGCCGAGCCGGTCGCTTCATCGATGAACGTCACCGTCACGTGCCGCGGATCGACGTCCGGCACGGCCAGCGGGAGAGACCCCTGAACGATCGTCTCCTTCTTGAGCTCCACGCGAGCGCGCGCGTTGATCGCATCGATCGTCGTCTTCGCGCTCGGAACGAAGGCGCTGATGAGACCTCCGAGGATGAACGGGACGTCGGCTTCCGACTGCTTGACGTCGAGCATCAGGTGCGGCGTCTCGCACGGCCCGTTCGTCTCGGTGTCGTCGGCCCCCGGGCCGCCGACGGGGAAGGTCCTGCTGTTGAAGAGCGTCGCGATGCGAGCGCTGGCGCCTCCGCCCGGCACGTTGTAGGTGCTTCCGGCGCCGCCCCCGTACTTCGTCGCCGCGTTCCTGATCGTGTCGTTTGCGGCGCCGGCGATCGACGGGTCGGACGAGAAGCAGTCGCCGAAGTAGGCGCCGCCCGCGAGGGCCGCCGCGTCCACCTCCATCTGGAGGTGTCGCTTGTGGACGTACCAGTTGCCGACGTCGATCACGAGCAGGAAGAGAAAGATGAGGGCCGGCGTGAGCACCGCGAAGAGGACGGCGATTGCGCCGCGCTCGTTCTGCGCAAGTGCCCGAACCGTGGTCATGAGCACTCTCCGTTGAGCGAGGGATCCGCGGGCCGCTCGAGTCGCATCGTCGACTCCGCCCGAATCGTGGCCGTCGCACCGCCGGTGAACGGGAGCCATTTGTACGGCGCGGTGACGGTGACCTTGATCGGGTCACCGACGCGGCCCGTGGTCCCCGTCGAAGGATTTGCCAGGAAGGTGATGCAGACCTGTGCCGGAGACGAGACCGACCCCGTGCCATTGCGCAGCTCGGTGGTCTCCGCCTGCTGCTGGATCCAGCGCGCCAGGTTCCCGCCCGGCTGGGGTGAGCTACCGATCACCGCGGCCGCGCGCACGCCCTCGTTGGCGAGGTGGTTCGCGTCCAGCCAGTAGTTCAGCGCCTTCGCAAAGTCGATCAGCGCGAGCACGAGCAAACAGAGAATCGGGACGACGAGCGCGAGCTCGACCGCCGCCTGGCCACGCTCGTTGCGCGAACGGGTGGGCGGGCGCCGGCGATCGATCGTGTGAGCCGTGATGGACGCCGCCCTGGAGGGCGGCGTCCACCCGTGCCCGTTGTCGGACGGGTGCGCAGAGGAAGACCGTGCGTTCATTGCATCTGCCCCTGCATCCCCGATCCGCTCGGCCCTGGTTACGGGACGAGCGCGATGAGGGCCGCGCCGGCCGCCGACATGAAGCTCGTGATCTGGGTTGCGAAACCGGCGACCGCCAAAGAGATGACCGCCGCGATGCCCAGGACCACGAGGGCGTACTCGACCGCGCCCTGACCGTCCTCGCGCTTCAGATCCTCGCGCGAGAGCGTCAGACCGCGGGTGAGCCCCAGAGCGAGCTGCTCGAAGAGCTTCTGCATGTCCCTTACCTCCCCGGTAAGTTCCTGCAGGCGAGGTCTCCGCGACGCCGCCTGCGTTGACAGGTACGAGAGGCATTCAGCGTCTTTCACGGCCTCCGACCTACCAGCGAAGGTCCGGATGGAGCTAGCCGTTTGTCAGGGCGACGCTCAGGAACGGTCGTACAAGAAGCGGACGCTGGAGAGCGCGAGCAGGCCGCAGCCGATTCCCGCGAGCTCGAGCCCCCAGACCACCTCTGAGCCGTCCGCGCGCGCCTCCGCGTAGTGCGTCCAGCAGACGTAGCCGGCCACGAACGCGAGGGCGGCGACCCAGCCCCCTTTCACGGTTGAGCTAGCCACGGGCAGGACCACCGGAACGAGCGCAAGGGTCGCCGCGGCCAGCACGAGCCAGCCGTCGCCTCCCAGCGCGATTCCACTCGTAGCGCTGAAGAACCTTCCGCCGATCCACGGGCCGAACGCTCCGATCACCATCATCGCGGAGCCGAGCAGCGCCAGGCCGCTGCCGGCTGGAAGTGTCGTGGTCAAGCGGTCCGGCTCGGTTGTGGGCGGCCCGTCGACAGCCTTCACAGCAGTGCCGGCGCAGCGTCGTCGCGTGACGCGTCGAGTAGCCCGTGACGGTAAACCCAGTGAACGGCCTCCGTCCTGCTGCTCACGCCGAGCTTCCGATAGATGTTGGTGAGGTGGAACTTCACGGTTTGCTCGGCGAGCCAGAGCCGCTTCGCGATCTGGCCGTTTGCCAGGCCTTCGGCAAGGGCGCGCAGGATCTCCAGCTCGCGCTCGGTCAGCCCGGCCTCGCGCACGGCCGGAATGTCGCCGTCGTGGATGAGCCCGATCGGCTCGGGCACGGTCTCCTCGAAGGCGGCCAGCAACGCGTCGGGCAGCTCGTCCGGATCGATGCGCTTCGAGATGAACGCGCACGCGCCGACGCTCAGCGACTCACGGGCCGTGTCTTCCGAGTCGACGGCCGAGAGGACGGCGATCTTGACCGACGGCATTCGCTCGCGCAGCAGCCGGATGCACGTCAGCCCGTCCATCCCCGGCATCCGCAGATCGAGCACAACCAGATCCGGGTCCGTCTGCTGGACGACCGGTAGCACCTGGCTCCCCGACTCGGCCACGCCGACGATCTCGAACTCGGGCCGCGCGAGCGCAATCCCTACTGCCTCGATCATCAGGCCGTGGTCGTCCGCAACAACCACCTTGAGCCGCCGCAACCTCATCCCTTCGCCGCTTGGCTCGAACTGTGGTGGAGTTCACCGCCGAAGGACATCCCTCGAAAGCGGTAAACCACTCGCGAGACGTCAGGACGGGCGGTCCCACCGGAAGGTCTAGTTCGCACACCGCCGACTTGCGTCGGCCCTAGGACTACCTACGGTGGGAGTGGGAAAGGGCTCGGGGGAGCCGAAATCTGTCAGGGGAGAGTGCGGCGATGCGGCGCCTGAAGGTACTCGTGGTCGACGATCATCGACTGATGCTGGAGGCGATTCGGGTCCAGCTCGAGCGGGAGGACGACATCAGCGTCGTTGGGTGTGTCGACTCGGGCGAGACGGTCGTCGCGCTCGTCGGTCAGACCGGACCGGACGTCGTGCTGCTCGACGTGCGGATGCCGGGGATGGACGGGCTAACGGTTCTCGAGCATCTACAGGCTCGGTACCCGAGCATCGCCGTGGTGATGCTGTCCGGAATCGAAGACCCGGCGCTCGTTCGCGCCGCGCTCGAGCGTGGCGCGGCGGCCTTTGTGCTCAAGGGCATCGACCCTCGCGACCTCGCCGGGGCGGTTCGGCAAGTGATGCGGGGAACGATCTTCCGTGCGCTCGATCGACCCGGCGTAGGCGCGCTGAGCGCCCTGGAAGAGGCCGGCCTCAGCCCGCGCGAGTTGTCGATACTCGAGGCGCTGGAGTCGGGTGGCTCGAACCGGGAAATCGCCGAGCGGCTCTTCGTGGCCGAGCAGACGGTGAAGTTCCACCTGACGAACATCTACCGCAAGCTCGGCGTATCGAGCCGCACCGAGGCGGTGCACTACGCCTATGCAAACGGTCTCGTCGAACGCCCGCTCTCCTACGTAGCTTGACCCTCGACGGTCGGCTCGCACCGACCGGACGTTCGGCTGGTTCATCCGGCTTCTTGCTCGACCAGGCTGGAAGCGTCGGTGCCAGCGGTGGGAAGGAGAAAGCTTTGCGCGTCCACGTCGGTGACTCGGAGCTCGTAGCGGTCTTGCTCGACTACTTCGAGCACGAGAGCGACTGTGTGGCGATCCAGGTCGGCGAGACCGAGAT
This sequence comes from uncultured Actinomycetes bacterium, assembly GCA_963772975.1. Classification (GTDB taxonomy): domain Bacteria; phylum Actinomycetota; class Thermoleophilia; order Gaiellales; family Gaiellaceae; genus AC-32. Next base: position 384,860 of record CAVYZH010000002.1, on the reverse strand, counting down.
CGAGGTCTCGCTGCTCGGCTCCTACGGGAGCATCGCCCACAACGAGACCGTGGACCGGCTCGTCGCTGAGTTCCGACGGCGGAACGGCGGCGGCGGACGCCCGCCGCTGGCCGACTAGTGCGGCTGCGGGACTGCGCCGAGCGCCTGCAGCTGTGCCTGGAAGAGCGTCTTGTCGATCTTGCCCTGGTAGATCGGCACGCCTTCCTCCATGCACACGCGGATCACTTCGGTGCGGTCGATCCCAAGCTCTTTCGACAACTCCTCGGGCGTCAGGTGGTTCGCCATCTTGCTCCCTCCATGTGGGTACTAAAAAGCCCGCCGCGCTCTCAGCGCAGACGGGCTAGCCGACCAAACCTCTCTGGTGTCCGGCAGGAATCAGGGGTCCTGCCTCCCCGAACGATCCATCGCTGCGAAGAATAATCCCCCGTGGTGACGGACGCAAAGCCTGCCGGCTTCGAGGAGCGGTTCCTGGACGCGCGCGGCTCCCGCCTGCGCTACCTCGTCGCGGGCGAGGGCGACCCGCTGGTGCTCGTCCACGGGCTCGGAGGCGCGGCCGCCAACTGGCTCGCGCTCGCGCCGCTGTTGCTGCCGGGCAGGCGGCTGATCGTGCCCGAGCTGCCCGGCCACGGCGGCTCCTCGCCGCTCCCGGCCGCTCCGTCGCTGAGCCCCTACGCCGACCGGCTGGGCCTGCTGCTCGAGCACGAAGGCGTCACCCCGGCCGCCGTCGTCGGCCACTCGCTGGGCGGCGCGGTCGCCCTGCGGCTCGCCCTGCGCAGGCCCGAGTCGGTGAGCGCGCTCGTGCTCGCCGCCGCCGCGGGTATTTCGTCGACGGCGCGCAGCGCCCGCTACGCGCTGACGGTCACCGGGATCCTGAAGCCGGGCCGCAAGATCGCGCCGCATCGCCGGCGAGTGGCGCGATCGGACTTGCTCAAGCTGCTCGTCTTCGGCCGTTGGGGCGCCTCCGACCCGCCCGCCCTCCCGCCCGAGGTGGTCGAGGCGCTCCTCGCCGGTCCCGCCCGGCACACGGACACCGTCAGCGCGGCGACCGCCCTCGTGCGCGACGACGTGCGTCCCGAGCTCGAGCGCATCAACTGTCCGGTGCTCGTGCTCTGGGGCGCTCGGGACAACCAGCTCCCCGTCGACGACGCCTTCGACTATGCGAGGCGGCTGCGGGCGCCGCTCCGGGTGATCGCCGACTGCGGCCACCTCTTGATCGTCGAACGGCCAGCCGCATGCGCCGACGCGATCACGGGCTTTCTCAGCCGCTAACCTGTGGCCTGCTCGGGGTGTGGCGCAGCCTGGTAGCGCGCTCCGTTCGGGTCGGAGAGGTCCCGAGTTCAAATCTCGGCACCCCGATTAGCGCGGGGGAACCCCTGGTTCCCCCGCGAGCCCCCTCCTTGCAAGCGGATCGGCTCCACGCTCGTGCCAGGAGCCGCCGAATGCAATCGCCATTCGAGCTAGCCATCAGCCGAAGCGGTCGAGCCGGGCCAAGCCCGGCTCGACGGCGATCACGAGTCGATGTTCTGCAGGCCGAGCCAGCGGGCCAGGTCTTCCAGCTCGGCTTGCACACCCTTTGCGATCGCGCGCGTGAACTTGACGTCTTCGTGGATCGCGTTCACGCGCAGGACCGAGGCCCTGCGGTCGGCGGTCGCGTCGAGCTTTCCGACCAGGCGGTCGCCGTGGAGGATCGGGAGCGTGAAGTAGCCCCAGCGGCGCTTCGCGGCCGGCTTGTACATCTCGAGCGTGTACTCGAAGTCGAACAGCTCCTCGGTGCGTGTCCGGTCGTGGATCAGGCGGTCGAAGGGCGAGAGCAGCGCGGTGCGTCCCTCGAACTCCTCGTCGAGCCGGGCGGGGTCGACCCGCCATTCGCCCTTGACGCCCTCGACAACGGCAGGCTCGCCGGCCGCGCCGACGTGGATCGGCTCCATCGGCATCGCCCTGGCCTTCGCGCGGGCGATCCCGAGCGAGCCGAGCCGGCGCTCGTGCTTGACGAGCTCGGCGTCATCGACCGACGGGACGAACACCCCGGCGGGATAGACGCGCTCGGGTAGATCCCAGAGGCGCTCGCGCCCGACGCGGCCCGAGATCGCGACCTCGCCGCGGTTCATCAGGATCTCCAGCATCTGTGTGACGTTGCGGTTGTGCGTCCAGCCGCTCGAGGCCCAGGGCACGGCGGCGGTGTCCGGCAGTTCTCGTGAGCTCAGCGGGCCCGAGCTGCGCAGCTTCTTCAGGAGGTCGCGCCGGAAGCGGTCGTTGTCGCGCAACCAGGCGCGCGTGCGCTCGTAGCTCGGCCGCTCGTCCGCGCCGGCGAGGTAGAGGCCGAGGTCGCCGGTCGGCCGGATCAGCGCGTCGAGCTCGAACAGCGTGCGCTCTGCCTCCAGCGCCCGTTTCAGGTCGTCCGGGCGGTAGGCCGAGCCGAGGCGGCTCCAGAGGACGAGGTCGGCGCTCGGCGCGATCGCCGCTGTCGGGTCGATCTGCAGCAGCGTCAGCCGCTGGACGACCTCGAGCAGGCCGGTCGGGCGCGGCGCATCGAGCAGCTGCGCCCGCACCGCGATCCGTCGTGCCTGCTCCTTCGTGAGCTGGTGCACCTAGCGCCTGAAGAGGCCCCGCACCCACTGGCGCAGCGTCGGCGAGGGCTTGCGCCGAAGCGCCGCCTCGCGCTTGGCCTGCTGCTTCGACCAGGCGCGATGGCGCGAGGAGCGCGTGCCGTACTTGGGCTTCCAGTAGACGGGCATCAGTCGATCGTCCTGATCTGCTTGGAGGTCAGGCCGAGCGAGATGATGCAGATCGAGATCGTCGCGGCGAGCGCGATGATCGTCCCGGGCGCGGCGAGATCCGAGATCGCGCCCACGAACAGCAGGCCGAACGGCGTCAGGCCGAGCGAGCCGAACCAGTCCAGGCTGACCACGCGCGAGAGCATGTGTCGCGGCACGAGCTCCATCAACATCGTCTCCCAGACCGTCACGCCGAAGCCGATGCAGATCCCGCGCACGAACGCCGCCGCCGCCGCGAGCGGGAACCAGGGCGAGAGCGCGAAGACGATCACGAGCACGCTGTTCAGGATCCAGATCAGGTAGGAGATCAGGCCGCGCCGCCGTCTCGGGTTGAGCTGGCCGAAGATGAACGTGCCGATGATCATCCCGCCGCCGATCAGCGAGAACAGCAGTCCGTAGGCACCGACGCCGAGGTCGAAGTGCTCGCGTACCAGCTTCGGCGTCAGCACCTGGATCGAGGCCCACTGCAACATCAGCACGAATGCGAACAGGCAGATCGTGATCCAGAGCCACGGCACGCCCGCGATGTAGCGGAAACCCTCGCGGATCGCGCGCAGCGTGCCGTCCTCGGCTGCCTTCTCCGCCTGGCGCGGGCGCGTCGCGTAGACGAACGCGAACGAGACGAGGTAGGAGCACGCGTTGAAGCCGAAGACGAAGGTCGCCCCGGCAAGGCCGTAGAGCACCGACGCGACGGCCGGCCCGACCAGGAAGCTTCCCTGACGCGCGATCCCGATCAGCGCGTTCGCGGAGCCGAGCCGGGCATCCTCGACCACCAGCGGGATCAACCCGCCGAGCGCGGGGGTGAAGAAGCCGGTCGCGAGGCCTTCGACAAACGCGATCGCCGCGAGCGAGTGGATCGTCAGGTGCCCGCTCCCGTCGAGGACCGCGAGTCCTCCGATCGCGGCGAAGCGCGCGAGGTCGGAGACCAGCATCAGCGTCCGCCGGTCGTACCGATCGGCGAGCGCGCCCCCGACGAGCACGGTCGTCAGCACGCCGACGCCCTGGAAGGTGAGCACGAGCCCGAGCGAGCGGGCCGAGCCGGTCAGCGTGAACGTCCGCCAGCCGAGTGCGACCACGAAGGCCGCGTCGCCGAGCAGCGAGATCGCCTGGCCGGTCCAGAGCAGCCGGAAGTTGCGGCTCCGGAAGGCCTGGAGCACGCGGGCGCGCGACGGAACGGCGGCGGCTGCCTCCATGCTCGAAAGCTATCCTCCGCGCGTGACCGACCTTCTCCGCGTTGCCTGCGTGCAGATGACCAGCGGCGCGGACAAGGCGGCGAATCTCGAGACGGCGGAGCGGCTCGTCGCGCGGGCCGCGGCGACCGGCGCCGACCTGGTCGCGCTGCCGGAGAAATGGAACGCGATCGGGACGACCGAGGAGCTGCACGCGGCCGCGGAGCCGCTCGAGGGAGGCGAGTCGGTCGAGGCGATGGCGGACTGGGCCCGGCGCCACGGGATCACGCTCGTCGGCGGCTCGATCTCCGAACAGCGCGAGGGCCGCGAGAAGCTCTCGAACACCTCGCTCGCCTTCGGCCCCGACGGCGAGCTGCTGGGGCTCTACCGCAAGATCCACCTCTTCGACGTCGAGGTCGGCGGGGTCGTCTACCGCGAGTCCGAGGCCGAGGAGCCGGGCGCGGAGCCGGTCGTCGTGCGCGGCGAGGGCTGGCCCGTCGGGCTGACGGTCTGCTACGACGTCCGCTTTCCCGAGCTCTACCGGATCCTCGCGCTCGAGGGCGCGGAGCTCGTGACGGTTCCCGCGCACTTCACGACGCCGACCGGCAAGGATCACTGGCACGTTCTCCTGCGCGCTCGGGCGATCGAGAACCAGTACTTCGTCGCCGCGCCGGCGCAGGTGGGGGAGACGCTGCCGGGGAAGCCCGCCTATGGGCGCTCGCTGATCGTCGATCCGTGGGGAATCGTGCTCGCGCAGGCGCCCGACGAGGAGACGGTGATCACGGCCGAGCTCGACCGCGCGCTACTGCGCTCGGTGCGGGAGAAGCTGCCCTCGCTGAAGAACCGCCAGGCCGACGCGTACCGCTGGCCGGCGAGCGTCTGATCTCGCGCCGGGGGCTGACCCTCGGCGAGCCGTTCGCGGGCGGAGTCGCGTCGGAGCTGGTCGTGCCCGTGACGACGGCGGACGGCGAGCAGGCGGTGCTGAAGATGCAGCAGCCGCACCGCGAGAGCGAGCACGAGGCGGCGGCGCTCGAGCGCTGGGACGGCGACGGCGCGATCCGGCTGCTCGACTCAGAGCCCGAGGAGGACGCGCTCCTGCTGGAGCGCTGCGTGCCCGGGACGCCGCTCTCGTCGGTGGGCGGCGAGGCTGCGCTGGAGGTCTTCGTCGAGCTGCTGCCGCGCCTCTGGAAGCCGGCGGGCGCGCCGTTCGGCACGCTTGCCGCGGAGGCCGCCTGGTGGGCGGACTCGCTCGAGGAGACCTGGGAGCGGTTCGCCCGGCCGTTCGAGCGGCGGCTGCTGGACGCGGCGCTCGAGGCAATGCTGCAGCTGCCGCGCACACAGGGCGCGCAGGTGCTGCTGCACCAGGACCTGCACGGCGACAACGTCCTCTCGGCTCAGCGCGAGCCCTGGCTGGCGATCGACGCGAAGCCGCTGGTCGGCGAGCGCGAGTTCGGCGTCGCGCCGATCGTGCGCTCGCGTGAGCTTGGTCACTCCAAGCGCGACGTCCTTACTCGTTTCGACCGGCTCACCTCGGAGCTGTCGCTCGACCGCGAGCGGGCGCGCGGCTGGACGATCGCGCAGACGATCGCCTGGGCCTTCGACGACGACGTTCGGCAGACGCACGTCGAGACCGCCCGCTGGCTGCTAGAAGCCGAGTGATGCTGAAGGCAGTTCTCTTCGACGTCGACTTCACGATCGCCCGGCCAGGGCCGGAGCTCGGCCCCGAGGGCTATCGGCGCCTGGGCGAGCGCTACGGCCTGGAGCTCGACCCGTCCCGCTACGGCGAGGCGCGCGAGCGGGCAGTCGAGGGAATCAAGCGCCATCCCGAGCTCGAGCACGACGAGGAGATCTGGGTCGCCTTCACCGAGCGGATCATCCGCGGCATGGGCGGCGACGCGGACAGCGCGTACGAGTGTGCGGTCGCGATGACCCAGGCGTGGGAGCACGCGGAGCACTTCGAGCTGTTCGAGGACGCGCGGCCGGTGCTGGAGGAGCTGCGTGCGCAGGGCCTGAAGCTCGGGCTCGTCTCGAACACCGGCCGCGACCTGGACGCGTTTGTCGCGCACCACCGTCTGCAGGTCGACGCGGCGCTCGGCTCCGGTGCCTTCGGGCGGACGAAGCCGCATCCGACGATCTTCCGCGCCGTGCTGGAGCGGCTCGAGGTCGAGCCGGTAGAGGCGGCGATGGTGGGCGACTCGATCGAAGACGACGTCGAGGGCGCTCACGCCGCGGGGATCGAGCGCGCCTTTCTGCTCGACCGCGAAGACCGGCATCCCGAGGTCGCCGAGCGCCTGCCCGACCTGTTCGCGCTGCCGGCCGCGCTCGGGGTTGCCCGCCAGGGCAGGGACTAGACTTTGGGGGTGCCGAACCGCACGAGTGCGCAGGAGGAGAAGCGCCGACTGCTGCTGGACGCGGCGGTGCGTGTCTTCGCGCGCAAGGGGTATCACGCCAGCCGGGTCGGCGACATCGCCGAGGAGGCCGGGGTCGCCTACGGGCTGCTGTACCACTACTTCGAGTCGAAGGAGGAAGTGCTCCTGACCGTCTTCCGGGAGACGTGGCGGGCGCTGATCGAGACGATCAGGAGCGTCGAGCAGGCGGGTGACCCGCCGCGGGAGCAGCTGCGCAAGGTGGCGGAGATCCTGCTCCGCTCGTGGCCGCGCGACCCGGACCTCGTGCGCGTGCTTGTGCTCGAGGTGACGCGCAGCCAGCACCTCGCGGGCGAGATGGACGAGATCGACGAGTCCTTCGCTGCGATCCAGGAGATCGTCGAGCGCGGTCAGGCCGACGGCACGATCCGCGCCGACCTCGATGCCCGCCTGGCGAGCTACATCTTCTACGGCGCGGTCGAGGAGCTGTTGACGGGCTGGGTGCTCGGGCGGCTGCCCGACTCCGAGGAAGACGTCGCCCGCGCCGAGCACACCCTGGTCGAGATCGTCACGGGCGGGCTCGCCCCCGAGCTCGCGACGGCCGGCCGCTAGTGGCGACGACATCGGCGTCCGAGGCCCTTGTCGGCCTGCCGGGGGTTCGCAGGGGCGTCTTCTGGGCGCTCGGCCTCGGGGCCTTCGGGCTCGCCTTCTCGCTGACGACCACCGCGGCCTACCTGCCGCCACTGCTGCACCGGTTCACGGATTCGGGCGGGCTGATCGGCGTCATCCTCGGCGCCGAAGGGATCTTCGCGCTGACGATCTCACCGGTGGTCGGCCCATGGAGCGACGGCTTCCACACGCCCCTCGGGCGCCGGCGCCCGTTCATGCTGGTGGCCGTCTTCCCGATGGGCTTCTGCCTGCTGCTGATGCCCTTCATGCCGAACCTCTGGACGACGGTCGTGATCGTGATGTCGTTCTTCTTCGCCTACTACCTGTACGAGACGCCGTACCGCGGGCTCTACCCGGACGTGCTCCCGCCGCAGACATTTGGCCGCTCGCAAAGCGTCCAGCACATCCAGCGCGGGATCGCGATCGGGATCGCGCTCGTCGGCGGCGGGCTCCTGTTCAAGGTCTGGCAGCCGGCGCCGTTCGTGCTCGCAGCGCTCCTGACGACGGCGGCCTGCGGTGCGACGATCCTGCTGGTGCGCGAGGACGGGGGGCACGGGCATGTCTTCGAGGGCGTCGTCGCCTACGTTCGGCGAAGCTGGCGCATCTTCCGGAGCGACGGCGACATGCGGCGTTTCCTGATCGCGAACTCCGCCTGGGAGGGGGCCTTCGCGGCCGCGCGGACCTTCGTCGTGCTCTACATCATCGATGGGCTGCACCAGTCCAAGGTGATGTCCTCGGCCGTGCTCGGGGCGGTGGCCGTCGGCTACGTGATCGCGGCGGTTTTCGCCGGGCGGCTGGGCGACCGCTTCGGGTTGGCGCGGGTGATCTTCTTCGCGTCATTCCTGTACGGCGGCGGGTTCCTGGTCGCCGGGTTGGCGCAGGAGTGGCACGACTGGTACTTCGGGCCGATCATCGTCGTCTCGATCGCGGGCGGAACGGTGATGACGCTCGCGTGGGGGCTGATGTACAAGATCGTTCCGGACGAGCACCGGGGCGCGGCGTCTGGCCTGGCGACGACGACGAAGGGAATCGGCATCCTGATCGGCGCGCCGGTCGCCGGGCTGGCGATCGACCTGGCAGGGCCGTACCTGCCGGAGACGAACGGCTACCAGATCCTCTGGCCGATCTGCGCCATCCCGATCCTGGCCGCGATCCCGCTGCTCGTCCGGCTGATGGAGGTCGAGCCGAGAACCACCCCGGAGGCGCCCTCGTTCTGAGCCGCCGCTAGCGAGTCTGAGCCAAAGCAGGCGCCCACGCGGCCATCGGCGAGACGTCGCCGTCGCCGTTTAGCCGCCGGTAGCCGAGCGCGTGCTCGGCCTGCATCAGCTTGTGGATCTGCGTCGTGCCCTCGTAGATGATCGGCGCCCGCGCGTTGCGGAAGTAGCGCTCGATCCCGTACTCCGCCGAGTAGCCGTACGCGCCGTGCACCTGGATCGCCAGGTGCGCCGCCCGGAATGCCGACTCGGTGGCGTGCCACTTCGCCAGCGAGGTCTCGCGCGTGTTCCGCACGCCCTGGTTCTTCAGCCACGCCGCCTGCATCACGAGCAGCTTCGACGTCTCGTAGCCGAGCACCATCTCCGCGATCATGTCCTGGACGAACTGGTACTTGCCGATCGGCTGCCCGAACGTCTCCCGCTCGCGCGCGTACTCGACCGACCGCTCCAGGCACGCGCGCACGACCCCACACGCGCCGGCTGCGACCGTGAATCGTCCCTGGTCGAGCCCGTACATCGCGATCTCGAAGCCCTGGCCCTCCTCGCCGACGAGGTTCTCGGCCGGCACTTCGACGTTCTCGAAGAAGAGCTCGCCCGTCGAGCCCGCCCAGACGCCCAGCTTGTGCTCGGTCTCCCGGGTCGTGACGCCAGGCCATTCGCGCTCGACGATGAAGGCCGAGATGCCCTTGTGCTTGGCCGACGGATCGGTCTTCGCGAAGACCAGCTGGTGGTCGGCGACCGTCGCGTACGAGATCCAGTTCTTCTGGCCGTTCAACACATACGAGTCGCCCTCGCGCCGAGCGGTGGTGAGCATCGCGGCCACGTCCGACCCCGCCGCCGGCTCGGTCAGGCCGAAGCAGGCGAGCTTTTCGCCCTTCGCCTGCGGCACGAGGTAGCGCTGCTTCTGCTCCTCCGAGCCGTAGCGCAGCAACGAGAGCGAGTTCAGCCCCACGTGCACCGAGATCAGCGTCCGGAAGGCGGCCTCGCCGCGCTCGATCTCCTCGCACGCCAGCGCCTCGGCGACGAAGTCGAGCCCAGCCCCGCCGTATTCCTCGGGGATCACGATCCCGAGCAGCCCGAGCTTGGCCATCCCCTCGATCACTTCCAGGTCCAGGTGGTGGTTGATGTCGTTCTCGATCGCGTTCGGCAGCACGCGCTCCTCGACGAACGAATGCACCGTGTCCTGAATCAGCCGCTGTTCCGGGGTAAGGTCGAAATCCACCGGCCAGAGTGTACGGACGCGAGACATCGAAGTCCGCCGGAGACCTGCGGGAGCTTGCACCGGGGCTCGTCGCGGGGCTGTCGGTGGCCGCCCTCGCCGCCGATTCCGGCGGCTTCGACCCGACCAGCTGGGGCTGGAGCGCCGCGTTGCTCCTGCTCGTCGCCGCGGCGGCGCTACTCCTCGGGAGCCGGCGCCCCTCGCCACTCGAGTGGGCGCTGCCGGCCTCACTCGCTGCGTTGTGCGCTTGGGTCTGGCTCTCACTCGCGTGGTCGGACGACGTCGCGCAGACCGTCCAGGAGGGCGAGCGGATGCTGCTCTACCTCGCGGCGGCGAGCGTGCTCCTGCTGCTCGGGCGGAGGTCGAGCGTGGAGGCTCTTGTCGCCGGGCTCGCGGCCGCGATCGTGGCGGTCTGCGCGTACGCGCTGACCTGGCGGATGCTTGACCCGGCCCGCGGCGCCTACCAGGTCATCTCGAGCGACCCCGAGGCGAGCTTTCGCCTCTCGCGCCCCCTCGGCTACGCCAATGCGCTCGCGATCTTCGCGGCGATCGGGATCCTGCTTGCATTGGGGCTGGCCGTTCGCGGGAAAGGGCTGCTGCGCGCGTTTGCGGCTGCGTCGCTCGTGATCCTGGCGCCGACGCTCTACTTCACGTACGGGCGCGGCGCGTGGCTCGGCCTCGCTGCTGGCCTCTGCGCGCTCTTCGCGCTCGAGCACGACCGAGTCGTCGTCGTCGCGCGCGCGCTTGCCTACGCCGTCGCTCCCGCAATCGCCGTCGTGCTCGCCTCGCGCACGCATGGCCTGACCGCAGATCCGAGCTCCGTCGCGGCGGCGAGGCACGATGGACGGCTGCTGGCAGTCGCCGTCGTCTGCCTTGCCGTCGGCGCGGCCTTCGTCCCCGCCGGTCTCGACCGTCTGCTGCCGAAGGTCTCACCGGGCAGAGGCGCGCGCCGCGGCTTCGCCGCCGCGGCGGTTGTCGTCGTCCTCGCCGCCGCGATGGCCGCCGCCGCGGCCGTCGGCGGGCCCGTGGCGGCAGCCCGCCGCGCGTACCACGCCTTCAACGCTCCCGCGCCGCTGGTGAAGTCCGACGCGAGCAACCGCCTCTTCAGCCTCTCCGGTAGCAACCGCTCCGACTACTGGCGAGTCGCGTGGCGTGAGGTCGAGGCCGACCCGTGGCTGGGCGGTGGCGCGGGCAGCTTCCAGCGCTACTGGCTCCGCCACCGGAGCGCGAACCTCCCGGTGCTCGACGCGCACAGCCTCTACCTGGAAACCCTCGCCGAGCTCGGGCCCATCGGGCTCGCGCTACTGCTGTGCGCGCTCGCAGTCCCGCTCCTCGGGCTTCGCGCGGCCAGGCGGATGCCGCTCGCAGCCGCTGCGTTCGGCGGGTACGTGGCCTACCTCGTCCACGCGGGAATCGACTGGGACTGGGAGATGCCGGCCGTCACGCTCACTGCGCTGGCGTGCGGAGTCGTGCTGCTGCTGGCGGGGCGCGGCGAGGTGGCTCCGCAGCTTGCCCGCGGTTGGCGCGTCGCCGGGGCGGCAGCGGCAGCCGTCCTCGCCGTTCTCGCGCTCGGCGGCTTCGTCGGCAATCGCGCCGAGGCGTCGGCCTCGGATGCGCTCGACACGGCGAGGCTGCCAGCCGCCGCCGGCGATGCGAGACAGGCGCGGAGCTGGGAGCCATGGTCGTCCGAGCCATGGCGGCTCCTCGGTGAGTCGCAGCTGCAGTCCGGGGAGGTCGCCGACGCACGAACGAGCTTCCGGCGCGGGATCGAGAAGGATCGCGCGAGCTGGGAGCTGTGGCTCGACCTTGCCCTCGTCACGCGCAGTCGAGAGCGCGAGAGCGCGCTGGGGCACGTCGAGGCGCTGAACCCGCTCAGCAGCGAGCTGCGCCAGCTGCGCGGCTCAGGCTGAGGCAGACCGCAAGTCTTGCTCCGACATGGCATCAATTCCACGACTCACGTGAGAAAATCGACCCTAAGGGGGCCGCCCATGAAGTTGAGCTCTAGACGCGCACGCCTCGCCGCCGCCGCCGCTCTGGCGCTGGTCATCGGCGTGCCAGCGTCCCTCGGTGCGACCGGGCTCGCGGCGAAGGTCGTCGGGTTGTCCGGCACTACGCCGACCGCCGCCGAGTACCCGTCGTCGAAGGTGACGATCTGCCACCACACCCATTCGAAGACCAACCCGTTCGTGACGATCACCGTCTCGCAGAACGCGCTGCCGGCGCACCTCGGGCATGGCGATACTGTCGAGCCGTGCTCGCCGGCCGCACCCGTCGGCCCAGCAGCCGCGCACGAGCTGAAGAAGGCGCATAAGGCCAAGCACCAGGCCGGCAAGAGCAGCCTGCACGGCCACCACGGCAAGCCCGCCGAGGCGGCTCGCGTGAAGACGCACGGCAAGAGCGGCGAGACGCACGGCCAGTCCGGCGCACCGGCGACGGACACCACGGCTCACGGAAATGGCCACAGCAAGACCCATGGCCAAGGGAAGGCCGAGGAGACTCACGGCAAGGGCCAGGCCAACGGGAAGACCAGGACCCACGATCGCGGCCAGGGGAACGAACAAGGACACGGCCAAGGCGGCACGCACGGGAACGGCGGCGGTAACGGCAAGGGCCACTAGCCGCAGCCGCACACCGCGCAGCACCCAGCGAGAGCCCCGGAGCCCGGGGCTCTCGCGCTAAGGTCGCCCGGTGCCGAGCGCGAACCGCCACGCCGAGCTCCTCGAGCTGCCGCTGAAGGTCGACTCCTACGAGCTCGAGCGGCTCGAGCAGCCGGTCACGCGCGGCTTCACGCGCGTAACGACGGTCGTCCACCTGCGAGGGGGTGGCCAGGAAGGTCTCGGCGAGGACGTCACCTGGTACCCCGAGCACCACGACCGCGAGCAGAAGGCCGGCGCCGTCCTGCCGCTTGCCGGCAGTTGGACGCTGGAGTCGTTTTCCGACGTGCTCGAGATGCCGGACCCGCACCGCCGGTGGGCGTACGAGAGCGCCGCGCTCGACCTTGCGCTGCGGCAGGCGGACACCACACTCGCCGCGGTCGCCGGCCGCGAGCCGCGCCCGGTCGCGTTCGTCGTCTCGCCGGGCCTCGGCAACCCGCCGACGAGCCGCGTCGTCCTGCGCTGGCTCGAGCTCGATCCGAACCACCGGTTCAAGCTCGACCCGGCGGTCGACTGGACCGACCAGCTGATCGAGGCTCTGGCCGAGACCGGCGCGATCGTGACCGCCGACTACAAGGCCTTCTACCTGACCGAGAACAACCCGCCGCCCGACCCGGATCTCTACCGCCGCGTGGCCGAGGGGTTCCCCGAGGCCTACCTAGAGGACCCTGCCCTGAACGACGAGACCGAGGCCGTGCTCACGCCGTATCGCGAGCGCGTCACCTGGGACGCGCCGATCCACTCGGTCGCGGACGTCGAGGCGCTCGCTTGGCCGCCGCGCGTGCTCAACTCGAAGCCCTCACGCTTCGGCCGCCTGAGCGAGGTGCTCGCCTTCTACGACCACTGCGCCGCCAAGGCGATCGATCTCTACGGCGGTGGCATGTTCGAGCTCGGACCCGGCCGCGGCCAGATCCAGTACCTGGCCTCGCTGTTCCACCCGAACGGGCCGAACGACGTCGCGCCGCGCGCCTACAACGATCCGGAGCCGCGGCCCGGCTTGCCGTCCAGCCCGCTCCAGCCCGGGCCTGACGAGGTGGGGTTTCGGTGGCGAGAGCCCGGCGCTAGTCTTTGACTGACTAGTCAATCAACGAGGCGGACATGGCCACGGCTGAGGCAACGGGCACCGGTATCTCCTTTGCGCTGACGGACGAGCAGAAGGCGCTGCGCGAGCTGGCGCACGAGTTCGCAGCCAGGGAGATCCGGCCGGTGGCGGCCGAGTACGACGAGCACCAGACGCACCCGGCCGACGTGCTCGCGAAGGCGCACGCGGTCGGCCTGATGAACCCGCATGTTCCGGAGGAGCTCGGCGGCGCGGGGCTCGGCGCGATGGACGGCGCGCTGATCGGCGAGGAGCTCTGCTGGGGCTGCTCCGGAATCGGGACGTCGATCGTCGCCAACATCCTCGGCGCGCTGCCGCTGCTAATCGCCGGCACCGAGGAGCAGCGGCGCGAATGGCTGCCGCCGCTGCTGGAGGAACCGATCCTCTGCTCGTTCGCGCTGACCGAGCCGAACGCCGGCTCCGACGTGTCCGGCATCCAGACGACCGCCGTGCGCCGCGGCGACGAGTACGTCATCAACGGCTCGAAGATGTTCATCACCAACGCGGGCCAGGCCTCGTGGGTGATCGTCTTCGCCTCGACCGACAAGGACGCCGGGCATCGCGGCCTGAGCGCCTTCATCGTTCCGACCGAGCTCGACGGTGTCGTCGTCGAGAAGCACCTCGACAAGATGGGCCAGCGCGCGACGGACACCTCGGCGCTCGCCTTCCAGGACGTCGTGGTGGCCGCGGCCAACCGGCTCGGCGAGGAGGGCCAGGGCTTCAAGATCGCGATGCAGACGCTCGACAACACGCGGCCGGGGACGGCCGCGGGGGCGGTCGGCGTCGCGCGGGCGGCTTTCGAGCACTCGGTCGAGTACGCGCGCGAGCGCGTGCAGTTCGGCCAGCCGATCGCGATGAACCAGGGCGTCAACTTCCTCGTCGCCGACATGGCGGCCGAGATCGAGGCGGCGCGGCTGCTCACCTGGCAGGCCGCGTGGCTGCTCGACCAGGGCAAGCGCGCGACGCTGCAGTCGTCGTACGCGAAGCGCTTCGCAGCCGACACGGCGATGAAGGTCACGACCGACGCCGTCCAGATCTTCGGCGGCTACGGCTACATCAAGGAGTACCCGGTCGAGAAGCTGATGCGCGACGCGAAGCTGTTCCAGATCTACGAGGGCACTTCGCAGATCCAGCGCCTGGTGATCGCCAGGGAGATATTTCTCCCTCGTGGCGATTGAAGTCGACCTTTCCGGGCGTGTAGCGCTCGTCACCGGCAGCTCGCGAGGGCTCGGCCGCGCCGATGCGCTCGCGCTGGCGCGGGCCGGCGCCGACGTGGTGCTCGCGGACATCCAGCTCGAGTCTGAGGCGAGCGCCGACGAGTACGGGCGGCTGGCGCGGGTGGCGCGCGAGCAGGGCCTCGTCTACACGGAGCAGACCGCTGAGGAGATTCGCGGGCTCGGCCGCCGCGCGCTGGCGGTGCGCTGTGACGTGACCGACCGCGCGCAGGTCGAGGCCGCCGCGAACAGCGAGCTCGGCGCGGCCGACATCCTCGTCGCCAACGCGGGCCTGCTCGACCACGTCGCCCGCCTTGAAGACCAGTCGCCCGAGCTCTGGGAGCGCGACCTGCAGGTCAACCTGACCGGCGTCTTCAATTCCGCCCAGGCCGTCTGGCCTGCGATGGTCGAGCGCGGCTGGGGGCGGATCGTGACCATGTCCTCGGTGGTCGGCGAGCTCGGCGGCTTCGGTCAGGCGAGCTACGCGGCGACCAAGGCCGGCGTGCTCGGGCTGACCAAGACCTTCGCGCTCGAAGGCGCCCGCCACGGCATCACGGCGAACGCGATCGTGGCCGGGATCATCGGCACCGAGGCCTTCGGCTTCGGCAACCCGGAGATGAACGAGCGGATGGTCAAGCGCACCGCGATGCGCCGCGCCGGAACGCCTGAAGAGATCGCGAACGTGATCGCGTTTCTCTGCTCGGACCTGGCCTCGTACGTCACCGGCGCGGCGATCCCGGTGACCGGCGGAATCGACCTCTTCACCTTTTGACGGAGGCCCTGGCGAAACGACGGCTGAGCCGACGGAACGCGCTGCTCGCCCCGAGGCCGCGTCCTCAGTCGCGCCCGTAGCCTGCGGCTACGAGCACTCCCTGCGTCCTTGCCTCGGAACGACCATCGACGCCGCGTCGACGAGCGACGTTCCGCCAGTTCCTCCTTCTGAGCTCGCCGCTACACTCCATGTCTTGCGCGTCGAGGCTGGGACTGGGCCGGTCCGTGTCCGCAATCGACGTCGCAGCCGTTCCAGGGCGCTGCTCGTGCAGCGGCTGGTTGTGCTGGCGATCGTCGCCGCGGTCGGCGGCGTCGTGCTCGGATTCATCTTCGCCGGCTCGCCGGACCGGATCGCGGCGGGCGTGAGGATCGACGGCGTCAACGTCGGCGGGCTGACCGCGGGCGAGGCGCGCGCGAAGCTCGAGCGCCGCGCCAACGTGCTCGCGGAGGTGCCCGTAATCTTCACCGCGGGTGGGCGCAAATGGCGGCTGCGGCCGGTCAGCCTCGGCGTACAGGCCGATTGGGGTGCCGCCGTCAAGCTGGCGGTCGACCAGGGCTCCGGTGTCGGCCCGATTCGAGGCTTCCGGCGGATCGGCGTGCGCGTCTTCGGCGCCGATGTCTCGCCGCCGACGCGCGTGCTCGAGCGGGCGCTCGTCTTCGAGGTCGGCAAGATGGCGAAGGCCGTCAACCGCCCGCACCGCGATGGCGCGATCGTCCTGCACGGCCTCCAGCCCGTCGTCCTGGCCGCGCGCACCGGCGTGGCGCTCGACCGGGAGGCGGCCGGCGACTCGATCGTGCACTCGCTCGCGAGCTTCCAGCGCGGCCGCAGCGTCGCCCTGCCCGTGCGGGTCGACGCCCCCATGGTGCGCGCCGCCGACCTGACGCCGGTCGCCGCGCAGGTGCGGACCGCGCTCGCACGGCCCGTGCGGATGCAGCTGGGGGCGGCCTCGTGGTGGCTGCCGGCGCGCCAGCTCGCGGCGATCCTGCGCCTCCCGCACGGCGGTGACGAAGACGCTGGCCGTCGGCGGGCCTGGCGCGACCCGCTACTTCGCCCGCCTCGGCCGCGGGATCGACAAGCCGGCGCGTGACGCCACCTTCAGCGTGCTCTCGTCCGGCCGTGTTGTCGTCGTGCCCGCCCGCCCCGGGCGCGTCGTCGCCGCCGGCCCGACCGGCCGCCACATCCTCGCCGCAGCGCTGGCGCCGCAGGCCCGGACGGCCCATGTCGTCGTCACCTATGCGCAGCCGAACCGCTCGACCGCGCAGGCGAAGGCGATGGGGATCACGACGCGCGTCGGCCGCTACGAGACGATCTACGGCGGCGACCCGAACCGGATCCACAACGTCCAGCTCGTCGCGCATCTCGTGGACGGAAAGCTGATCGCCCCGGGCGCCACCTTCTCCTTCAACCAGGCCACCGGCGACCGCACGGCCGACAAGGGCTTCCGCGAGGCGCCGGTGATCATCAACGGCGAGCTGACGAACGGGCTCGGCGGCGGCGTCTGCCAGGTTTCGACGACGGTCTTCAACGCCGCCTACGAGGCCGGCCTGAAGATCACCGAGCGGACGAACCACGCGCTCTACATCAGCCACTACCCGCAGGGCCGCGACGCGACGGTCAACTACCCGGACGTCGACCTGAAGTTCGTCAACGACACGGCGCACTGGCTGTTGCTGCGCACCTATGTCGGCTCGTACTCGCTGGACGTCGAGCTCTACGGAGCGCCGCTGAACCGGCGCGTCGAGAGCGACACCCAGCCGCTCGTCACGACCGGGCACGCTCCGCTCGACAGGGTGCCCGACCCGGCGCTCTTCGTCGGCCAGACCTCCGTCGAGGAGAGCGGGACCGCCCCGCAGTCGACGAGCGTCGAGCGCAAGGTCTACAACGCCGCCGGCGCGCTGCTCTACGACAACACCTGGTACTCGTCGTACCGCGGCGAGCCGCGCATCGTCCACGTGGGGACGAAACCTAGGCCGGAAGTGCAGCCGAAGAAGAAGGGCCCGAGCGGACCGAGCGGGCCGACCGGACCGACGGGCGTCAGCTCTCCGCAGCGCTGATCTCGTCGGCGAGCCAAACCGGCACGCGCGTCGGCCGGTGCGTGGTCGCGTCGACGCAGGCATGGCGCGTCCAACCGTCCGCGATCTTCTCGCTCTCCCGCTCGACCGAATAGTCGAAGCGGAAGCGCGCGCCGCGCAACTCGCCGCAACGGGCGCGGATCGTGAGCCGGTCGTCGAACCGTGCGGGTGCGAGGTAGCGGACGTCGGCCTCGACCGTCAGCGCCTCGATCCCCTCGGCGCGCAGGCCCGGGTAGCCGCCCCGGAACCGGGCCAGGTAGTCGATGCGCGCGACCTCGAACCAGACGAGATAGACCGCGTTGTGCGCGATCCCCTGCGCGTCGGTCTCGGCGAAGCGCACGCGCACCTCGGTCTCGAAGTGGAAGCCCACGGGCAAACGCTACGCGGAGAGCAGCCGCAGCAGCCGCAGCACGCTTCGTGAGCGGAGGACGAGCCCGCGGATCGTCAGCTCGCCCCCGAGCTGGCGCTTGAGCACCTGACGGCCGGGCGGCGACCATACCGCCGGCAGCCGCTCGCAGGGCATACGCGTCAGCGCCAGGATCGCGTCCTCGTCGCCGAGGATCCGGATGCTCGGGCTCTCGGGCTCACCGTCGGAGACCCGCCCGCGGCTGCCGGCAAAGTCGAGCGTCACCGCGCTGCCGGTGTCCTCGGCCCGTACGAGCACCCGACCCTCGAGCTTGCCGAGCTGCGCGGCGTTTCGGGTGAGCGCTTCGTACAGGGCGAGTGCGAGCGGGGAGGACGTTCCCTCGGCCAGCTCGACTGGGGAATGCGGCGGCACGGGGCCATTGTGGCCCGACGCGACCGAGAAGTGCTAGGCCGCGGCGCGCTTCAGCGGGCGCTCGTCGAGCACGCGCCTGCATTCGGAGCAGACCGTGCGCTCGACCTCGTACGGGATTCCGAGCCGCTGGAGCAGCACGTAGGACCGCACGCCCGAGTGCCGGTGAAGCCGCTTGCGATGTATGGACAGCTGACCCATGTCCTTGTCGAACCGTAGCGTCGTCATCGGAAACTACGACGCCCAATCGGGTGATGAAGTTGTGACGTTTCGGAAACGGCGTCGGGCGGCTAGGCTCGTAGCCGTGAGACGAGCGCTGCTCTGGGCTCCGCTCCTGCTCGTGTCGGCCGGTTGTGGCGCGACCGCCCACGTGGCTTCGAGCACGCGCCCGCCGAGCGACGCTCCGAGCTGCCGTCCAGGCCTCGTGCGGGCGGGTAGCGCAAATGTTGCGGTCGCGGCGGTCGTGCGCTCGAGCGCGAAGGCCTACCGGCGACCGGGCAGGACGCCCTTCGCCCGCTTCGGGCGGCTGAACGTGAACCGCTTCCCGACCTTCTTCCGCGTGCTGGGCACGGTGCGCGGCTCCGACTGCGCGCCGCGCTGGTTCCGCGTCCAGCTGCCGATCAAGCCGAACGGCGCCACGGGCTACGTCCGGGCGAAGGCAGTCGAGACCGGCCGGGTGCGATCGCGGGTGGTCGTCGACCTCTCCTCGAAGCGCCTGACGCTCTTCCGCGCCGGCCGGCGCGTGTTCTCGACGACAGTTGCGGTCGGCTCGCGCGCGACGCCGACGCCGACCGGCCGCTACTACGTCAACCAGCGCCTGATCCCGCAGGACCCTCGCGGCCCCTTCGGCCCGGCGGCGATCGGCGTCTCGGCCTACTCGACGGTCCTGACTGGCTGGACGCAGGGCGGGCCGATTGCGATCCACGGGACGAACGAGCCGTGGTCGATCGGGCATGCGGTCTCGAACGGCTGCATCCGTGTCCGCAACGGGGTGCTGCGGCGCCTGTTCGAGGTGACCCCCGCGGGAACGCCGGTCGTGATCCACGAGTAGCGGCGAGAAGTCGGGTATAAAGGGCACATGGCTCAACAGAGTGGACAGGATCTGTTCGCACAGCTCGCCGAGCGCGGCCAGGACGTGATCGGCCGGATCGCCGATATGCCGGGCGCCCAGAAGCTGGTCGAGAACGCGAACCAGCTCAAAGAGCGCGTGGACGACCTCTCGAAGAAGGTCCGCGGCCTCGACGCGCTCGAGCGGCGCGTGACCTCGCTCGAGAAGAAGATCGACCAGCTCTCGAAGTCGGCAAAGCCGGCCGCGCGGAAGACCGCCGCCAAGCCGAAGCCAAAGCCGAAGCCGAAGAGCTAGGCGGGCACGCGCAGCCGGAGGGCGCGCGGCACGATCTCGAAGCGCACGGGCGTCGTCCCGGGCTGCTCGCCGTCGAGCTCGACGGGCAACGGCTCGGGAGACTCGATCTCCACGGTCGCGCCCCGCAGCAGCGTCGCCTTCGGGTGGGGGAGGTGCCGGCCCCGGTAGGTCTTCGGCAGGGTCAGCAGCAGGTCGCGCTTGGTCAGGTCGCCGATCAGGAGCACGTCGAAGAGCCCGTCGTCCGGCTCGGCGTCAGGGAGCATCTTCATCCCGCCGCCGAGGTAGCGGCCGTTGGCGACGATCACGTCGTGCATCCGGCCGCGGTGCTCCTCCCCGCCGGCGCGAACCGTGACCTCGCCGCTGCGCCAGCGCGAGAAGACGGCGAACGTGGCCCACGCGTACGAGAGCTTGCCGCCGAGTGTCTTCGAGGTCTCGTTTGCGCGCTTGGCGATCGCGCCGCTCATGCCGGCGCTGGCGACGTTCGCAAACAGCGACTCGCCCTCGGCGCCGTCCCAGCCGAGGTAGCGCGCCCGTCCGAGGTCGATCTCGCGCGTGGGCCCGTGCAACGCGACCTCGACCGCGCCCTCGAGCTTGCGCGGGATGCCGTAGGTGCGTACGAAGTCCCAGCCGGTCCCGCGTGGGATCACGGCCAGCTCGACGTCGAGGCCGGCGATCCCGTTGACGATCTCGTTCACCGTCCCGTCGCCGCCGACGGCCACGAGCAGCGAGGCCTCGGCGGCGGCCTCGCGCGCGAGCTCCGTGAGCTGGCCCGGCCGTTCGGAAAGGAGCGCGTCGCCCTGCAGCCCCAGCGCGGCAGCCCTGTGTGCCAGCTCGGGCCAGCGCCTGCCCGCCGCGCCGGCCTCGGCGGCGGGGTTGACCAGGAAGACGGTGTCGCTAATGAGAGCCTGTGACCGTCGCCAGCGCGACGCGCGTCATGCGGTCGACCGCGGCGCGCAGCTCGTCGTCCGAGATGCGCGTGAACTCCTCGCCGATCACGATGTCGCTCACCGTCAGCAGGCAGCCGGCCTTGACCCCGCGCAGGGCGCCGATCGTGAACAGCACCGCCGCCTCCATCTCGACGCCGAGCACGCCGCGCGCCGACCAGCGCTTGTGCCGTTCCGGGTCGGGGTCGTAGAAGGTGTCGCTCGAGGCGATCGCGCCGACCCGCAGCGGCTGCCCGAGCTCCTTGGCAGCGTGGACGGCGGCGTGGACGAGCTCCCAGTCGGCGGTCGGCACGTGCGGCTCGCCGCCGACGTAGTGCCTCGCCGTCCCGTCGGCGGGGACGGCCGAGACCGCGACGA
Organism: uncultured Actinomycetes bacterium; assembly: GCA_963772975.1. Taxonomy (GTDB): domain Bacteria; phylum Actinomycetota; class Thermoleophilia; order Gaiellales; family Gaiellaceae; genus AC-32. Next base: position 364,199 of record CAVYZH010000002.1, on the reverse strand, counting down.
TCAGGTCGCCGAGCTCGAGGTCCTGCTGGAGCCCGCCGCACGTGCCGACGCGCAGGAAGCGCTTGACGCCGAGCTGGACGAGCTCCTCCATCACGATCGCGGCAGAGGGGCAGCCCATGCCGGTCGACTGCACCGAGACTGGCTTTCCTTCCCACTCGCCGGAGTAGCCGAGCATCCCGCGCTCGCCGTTCCGCTGCACGGGATTGTCGAAGTAGGTCTCGGCGATGTACTTGGCGCGCAGCGGGTCGCCGGGGAGGAGACAGGCCTCCCCGTACTCGCCGGGCTCCGCGCGGACATGGATCGGCATGCCCGAGAGCCTAACGTGGAGGGATCGACGAAACATGGCTGAGCCGCCGGGCCGCGCTGCTCGCCCCGAGGCCGCGTCCTCAGTCGCGCCCGTAGCCTCCGGCTACGAACACTCCCTGCGTCCTTGCCTCGGAACGACCATCGCGTCCCGGCGACGAGCAATGTCCCGTCGATCCCTCCTAAAGTTGCATGCGTGGCCGCGCTGATCGAACCGGCGCTGGACGAGATCCTGGCCTTCTGCGCCGAGGACCCGATCGAGCGCGTGTTCCTGGAGGACGTCGCACGGCGCGGGCTCGGCCGCTTCACCGGGCTCGCCGACGACGGACGGCTGCGGGCGCTCTGCCATGTCGGCACGAACCTCGTGCCGTCGGGGAGCGGCTGCGGCGCGTTCGCGGCCGTCGACGGCGCGAGGCGGGCCCGGCTCGTGATTGGCGAGGAGACCGCGGTCGGCGACTTCTGGGCCGAGGCGCAGCACCGGCTCGGAACGCCGCGCGAGGACCGCCCGGGCCAACCGGTCTACGTGCTCGAGCACCCGCCTGATCCCGCCGAGACCGCGCTGCGCTCCGCCACGCAGGACGACTTCGACCTGCTCGTCCCCGCCTGCGCCGAGGCCCATCGCGAGGAGCTGGGCATCGATCCGCTTGCACGCGACCCGGAGAGCTTCCGCTGGCGGACACGCATGCAGATCGAGGACGGCCGCTCGTGGCTCTGGGTCCAAGACGGCCGGATCCTGTTCAAGGCCGAGGCGTCGGCGTGGACGCCCTCGGCGGTGCAGCTGCAGCAGGTCTGGGTCGACCCGCTCGTCCGCGGCCGCGGCTACGCCCAGCGAGGGATGCGCGACCTCTGCCGCCTGCTGCTCGAACGTGTCCCGGCCGTCTGTCTGTTCGTGCGCGCCGAGAACGCGCCGGCGATCCGCGTCTACGAGAACGTCGGCATGCGCCACACGATCTCGTACCGCAGCCTCGTCTTCGTCTGAGCCCGGAAAACGCACCCGAATGGGGGAGGTACGGAAAGCAGCAACTGCCGAAGGTATGGGCGTGCGGCGACTCGGCCTCTCTGCGGCTGGCCTGCTCGTCATCGTCACGGTTGCGCTTGCGCTCGTGACGAACGGACGCGCAAAGCCAAGTCTGGTTCACACCTGCTCTGCCACCGACCGCCAGTTCATCGAGACGGCGCGGACGAACATGACCGCGCTCGAGCTCTGGAGCGAGCAGTACCAGAGTGGGGACGCCTCGGCCGAGGACGTGGTCGGCCAGGCGCACGGGGCCTCGAAGATCATGCGCGGCACCGGCCCGACCGACTTCTCGCTGCGGCAGACCCAGCGCCTGGTGATCGGGATGCTGAACGAGTACGCGAAAGGCGTGCAGATCCACGAGAAGCACCGCGACGCCGGACCGACCATGTACCGGGCCTACGGCCTCGCGAACTACGCGCACACCGTCCTCTTGCGCAATCAGCGGCCGCTCGCGAAGCTCGGCTGCGACGTCACGCCGCTGCTCTGACGCCTCGCGCCGCTGCAAGACTGTGGCGGTGAGCGAGGAGCTGCGAGCGCGGGTCGAAGAGCACATTCGCGAGCACGAGCTGATCCCGCCCGGCGGCGAGGTGGTCGCGCTCGTTTCCGGCGGCGCCGACTCGACCTGTCTCTGGCACGCGCTCGGCGCACTCGGCTACCGGGTCTCGGCGCTGCACGTGAACCACGGCCTGCGCGGCGAGGAGTCGGACGAGGACGCGCGTTTCTGCCGGGAGGTGCTCGGCGCGGAGGTCGTCGAGGCTCCGGTCCCTGAGCGGCCGACCGAGGAGGCGCTGCGGGCGCTGCGCTACTCCTTTGCCACCGACCGTTTGCGCGCGACCGGGCACACCGCCTCCGACCAGGTCGAGACCGTGCTCTACCGGCTCGTCGCAAGCGGCAACGCGAAGGGCATCAAGCCGAAGCGCGAGGACCGCGTTGTCCGCCCGTTGCTGACGCTCTGGCGCGAGGAGACCGAGGCCTACTGCCGCGCCGAGGGACTGGAGTTCCGGTGTGACAGCTCGAACGCCGGCACGCGGCGCGGCCTGATCCGCGAGGAGCTGCTGCCGCTGCTGCGCCGCCTCCACCCGGGCGCCGAGCAGAACCTGCTGCGGCTCGCCGAGCTGCGGCCGTCCAAGCTCGACCTGCTGCTCGCCTCGGCCGAGGGCTCGGGCCGCATCGACCTCGGCCAGGGCCTCACCGCCGTGCGCGAATACGACCGCGTCTGGCTCGAGCAGACCCCCGTCGCGCTCGAGGGCCAAGTGCGCTGGGGGCCGTGGACGATCGAATCCGAGCTCGCAGGCCTTAAGGTACGAAGCTGGCGACCGGGCGACAGGCTCGCGGGTCGCCGGAAGAAGGTGCAGGACGTGTTCGTCGACGCCAAGATTCCGCGGTCTGAACGCGAGGCGTGGCCCCTCGTCGTACGCGGGCGCGAAGTCGTCGCCGTCCCTGGTCTCGTCGAGGCGCCTGGCGTGACGGCGGAGCGCGCGTGAGCCAAACGGAGCTCGAGGCGGCGGTCGGCGAGATCCTGATCGACCGGGAGACGCTCGCCGCGCGCGTGGCCGAGCTCGGGACCGAGATCTCGGCCGACTACGAAGGCCGCGATCTGCTGCTGATCGGCGTGCTCAAGGGCGCGGTCTTCTTCATGGCCGACCTGATGCGGCACCTGACCGTTCCCTGCGAGGTCGACTTCATGGCCATCTCGAGCTACGGCGACGCGACCGACTCCTCCGGGATCGTGCGCATCCTCAAGGACCTCGACATCAACATCGAGGGCCGCCATGTGCTCGTGGTCGAAGACATCATCGACTCCGGTCTGACGCTCTCCTACCTGATCCGCAATCTGGAATCGCGTGAGCCGGCGACCCTCGAGGTCTGCGCCCTCCTGACGAAGCCCTCGCGCCGCGAGATCGACGTTCCGGTGCGGTATGTCGGCTTCGAGATCCCGAACAAGTTCGTCGTCGGCTACGGCCTCGACTTCGCCGAGCGGTACAGGAACCTGCCCTACGTCGGCGTATTGGACGAGCACCTGCTTCCCGACGTGCTTTAGGCAACCCCAATCCGGGAACCGGTGAGGCTCATACTCACTGGTACCCTGTGCCGATAGAGGGCCCGTGAACCGTTTCTTCCGCTCAGCGCTGTTCCCGCTCGTCGTGATCGTCCTCCTTGTGTGGGTGGCGAGCCAGACGCTGATCCCGCATTCGAAGAGCGAGAAGAAGGTCACGCTTTCCCAGTTCACCGCGCTGGCGCAGCAGGGGAAAGTCGACAACGTCGTCTTCGCCCCCAGCAAGCATTCGATCAGCTTCACGATCACCAGCGAGGGCGGCAAGAAAGCGACCGTCCACTACCCGGCTGACCAGGCGATCCCGCAGATCATCGACACCTTGGAGAGCAAGGGCACCACGTTCGACTCCAAGGGCACGGGCGGCTTCTCGTGGGTGAGCGCGTTCTTCTCGCTGCTCCCCTTCATCATCCTGATCGCCTTCTGGATCTTCCTGATGAACCAGGTCCAGGGTGGCGGCTCGAAGGTGATGAGCTTCGGCAAGTCGCGCGCGAAGCGGATGGCGCCGGACTCGCCGAAGATCGGCTTCAAGGACGTCGCCGGCGTGGACGAGGCGGTCGAGGAGCTTCAGGAGATCAAGGAGTTCCTCGAGAACCCGAAGAAGTTCCAGGCCCTCGGCGCGCGGATCCCGAAGGGCGTCCTGCTCTACGGGCCGCCGGGCACCGGTAAGACGCTGCTCGCTCGCGCGGTTGCGGGCGAGGCGGGCGTGCCGTTCTTCTCGATCTCCGGCTCCGACTTCGTCGAGATGTTCGTCGGCGTCGGCGCCTCGCGTGTCCGCGACCTCTTCGAGCAGGCCAAGCAGGCCTCCCCGTGCATCGTCTTCATGGACGAGATCGACGCCGTCGGCCGGCATCGCGGCGCGGGCCTCGGCGGCGGCCACGACGAGCGCGAGCAGACGCTCAACCAGCTGCTCGTCGAGATGGACGGCTTCGAGCTGAAGGACAACATCATCCTGATCGCGGCCACGAACCGGCCCGACATCCTCGACCCGGCGCTGCTGCGCCCGGGCCGCTTCGACCGCCAGATCGTCGTCGACCGGCCCGACCGCATCGGCCGCCGCAAGATCCTCGAGGTGCACGCCAAGGGCAAGCCGATCGCGCCCGAGATCGATCTCGACACGCTGGCCGCCGGCACGCCCGGCTTCACGGGCGCCGACCTGGCGAACCTCGTCAACGAGGCGGCGCTGCTCTCGGCGCGCCGCGGCAAGAAGACGATCCAGCAGGAGGAGCTCGAGGAGGGGATCATGCGCGTGATCGCCGGCCCCGAGAAGAAGACGCGGCTGCTCTCCGAGGAGGAGCGCAAGATCACCGCCTACCACGAGCTAGGCCACGCGATCGTCGGCCACTACCTCGAGCACACCGACGAGGTGCACAAGATCTCGATCATCAGCCGTGGCCAGGCGCTCGGCTACACGATCTCGCTCCCGCGCGAGGACCGCTACCTGACGACGAAGACGGCGCTGATGGAGCAGCTGGCGATGACGCTCGGTGGCCGCGCCGCGGAGGAGCTCGTCTTCCACGAGGTCACCACGGGCGCAGCCAACGACCTCGAGAAGGTCACCTCGATCTCGAAGCAGATGATCATGCGCTACGGCATGAGCGAGAAGCTCGGACCGCGCGTGCTCGGCCGCAATCACGACATGCCGTTCCTCGGCCGCGAGATGGGCGCCGAGCCCGACTACTCCGAGGAGATCGCGCGCGAGATCGACGACGAGATCCGTCGCGTGATCGAGGAGGCGCACGAGCTCGCCGTCACGACGCTGAAGACGCACATGGACGAGCTGCACAAGCTTTCGGGCCTGCTGATCGAGCGCGAGACGATCGACAAGGACCAGTTCGAGCGGCTGCTCGCCGGCGAGGACCCGGCGACCGTCTTCCCGGACGAGCCGAAGCCGGAAGAGGCCGAGGCCCCGGCCGAGGAGCGCCGCAAGCGGCCGCAGCCGAAGCCGGTCCCGCGCCCGTTCCCGGGCGCGACCATGCAGCCGCCGCCCGATCCCGCCAAGGGCTAGACGCCGCTTCAGCCCAAGGTCGGGCCGACGCCGTGGCCGACGTCGCCGACGTCGCGGTAGAGGTTCGACGTTGACCCGGAGAGACCAGTCCCAGCTCTCGACGTTCAGACGGTGCCGGCGGCGACGCCGGCCTGCCAGCTTGCCCAGAGGCGGGCGTAGCGCTCGCCCTGGGCGACCAACTCCTCGTGCGAGGCGGCCTCGACGACGCGGCCCTTGTCCATCACGACCACGCGGTCGGCGCGCTCGGCCGTCGAGAGGCGGTGGGCGATGATGATCACTGTCCGGCCCTCGACGACCGCCGCCAGCGCACGCTCGACGGCCGCCTCGGTGGCGGGGTCGAGGCTCGAGGTCGCCTCGTCGAGCACGATCACCGCGGGATCCGCCAACGCGACGCGCGCGATCCCGACCAGCTGGCGCTCGCCGGCTGAGAGCCGCACGCCGCGCGTCTGCACGTCGGTGTCGATGCCGTCGAGCAGCGCCTCGAAGCGCTCGCGCGCCCCGATCTGCTCGAGCGCCCGCAGCACATCCTCGTCAGAGGCCTCCGGGTCGGCGAGGCGGACGTTGTCGGCGATCGTGCCGCTGAAGAGATGGCCTTCCTGGGGCAGCATCACGATCCGGTGGCGAAGCGACTCGAGCCGCGCGTCGCGCAGGTCGACGCCGCCGAGCGAGATCGAGCCCTCCTGCGGGTCGTACTGGCGCGTCAGCAGCTTTGCCAGCGTGGACTTGCCGGCACCGGTGACGCCGACGAGCGCTACGTGCTCGCCGGCCTCGAGACGCAGCGAGACGTCCTTCACGACCCGCCCGCCCGCCTCGTAGCCGAAGCTGACGTCGCGCAGCTCGAGCGCGCCGTCGGCCGGCAGATCGACCGCGCTGGCGCGTTGGGTGACGGCGTTCGGCGCCTGCAGCAGGCCGACGACCTTGCCGAGCGCCGCGAGCCCTTGGCGGAACTCGCCCAGCCACTCGCTGAAGCGCGCGATCGGGTCGAACAGCTGCACGAGGTAGAGCACGTAGGCAGCGATCGTGCCCTCGGTGATCTTCCCGTCGCGATACAGGTAGGAGGCGGTGAGCAGCACGGCGATCAGCGCGACCGTCTGCGCGAGCGGGATCATCGTGAAGAGCCGGATGTTCACGAACGACGCCCGTCGCCACGCGCCGACCTGCGCGTTGCTGCGCGGCTGGTAGGCGTCGATCGTCTGCCGCTCGCGCCGGAACGCCTGGATCACGCGCACCCCCGAGAGCCCTTCCTGCAGCGTGGTCAGCGTGTCCGCGACCCGGTCGCGGATCGCGTGGTAGGCGCCGCCCGCGCCGTGGTGGAAGGACCAGCTCGAGACGAGCAGGACCGGCAGCGCGACCAGCGTGACGAGCGCCAGCGTGGGCGAGAGGATCACGAGCACGACCACGGTCAGCGCGATCTGTAGGCCGCTGCCGACCACCTCGACCATCGCCTCGCGCAGGAACTCGTCGAGTGCCTGCACGTCCGAGGTCAACCGGGAGATCAGCACGCCGGTGCGCTCCTGCTCGAAGAACCCGAGCGGCAGCGCCTGCAGCTTCTCGAACGCGGCCCGGCGCAGTTTGTTCAGGAAGCGCTCGCTGGCGGTCGCGGCCAGGAGCGTCTGCGCGCGCACGACCAGCGGCTTCAGCAGCGCGAGCCCGAGGATCGCAAGCGCGGCGACATTGAGCGGGTGCAGGTCGTCCTTGACGATCCCGTGGTCGACCGCATACCCCACCAGCGCGGGGCCGGCCAGCGTGATCAGGGTCGAGACGATCACGGCCGCCGCCGCGCCGAAGTACAGGTTCTGTACGTCGCGTGTCAGGTCCCGCGTCTCGCGCCAGACCTCCCGCGCCGAAGCACGCTCCATCATGCGGCTACCTCGAGCGCGAGCAGCGAGCGGTACCGCTCCGAGCGGCGCAGAAGCTCATCGTGCGTGCCCTCCTCGACGATGCGGCCGCCCTCGAGCACGGCGACGCGGTCGGCGAGCGCGATCGTCGCCGGCCGGTGGGCGATCACGAGCGTCGTGCGACCCTCCATCACTTCGGCAAGGGCGGCGCGGATCTCGTGCTCCTTGGTCGCGTCCACCGCCGAGGTCGCATCGTCGAGAACGAGCACGGCCGGGTCGGCGAGGATCGCGCGGGCGATTGCGATGCGTTGCCGCTGGCCGCCGGAGAGCGAGAAGCCGCGCTCGCCGAGCACCGTCTCGTAGCCGTCGGGCAGGTCGTCCACGAACGCGGCAGCACCGGCCAGCTCGGCGGCGCGGCGCACGTCCTCGTCGCTCGCGTCCGGACGTCCGAGGCGGATGTTCTCGCGCACGCTCTCGCTGAACAGAAACGTCTCCTCGAAGACGAGCGCGACCGCGCGGCGGACGTCGGCGATCCGCAGCTCGCGCAGGTCGTGGCCGTCGAGCAGCACCCGGCCCTCCTCGGGGTCGTAGAGCCGGGCCAGCAACCCGGCGACGGTGCTCTTGCCCGAGCCGGTGGCCCCGACGAGGGCGAGCGACTCGCCAGGCGCGACGTGCAGGTCGAGGCCGTCGAGGACGAAGCGGTCGCCCTCGTGCCCGAAGTGGACGCCGTCGAGCCGGATGTCGCCGTGGGCCTCGAGCTCGACCGGATGGCGCGGCTCTCGCAACTGTGGCTCGGCCTCGAGCACCTCGGTGATCCGGCTGCTCGCGGCGAGCGCCTTCTGCAACGTCGTCACACGCTGTCCGAGCACCCGCAGCGGCCAGACGAGCATCACCACGTAGGCGTTGAAGGCGACGAACGATCCCACGGTCAGGCTCCCGTTGATCACGCTGCGTCCGCCGAGCCAGAGCACGGCCGCGATCCCGAGCAGCGGCAGCATCTCGAGCACGGGGATGAAGACCGCGTCCAGACGGGCGAGCGCAAGCGCCCGGTCCATGATCTCGGCACTGCGGCCGCGGAAGCGAGCGGACAGCGCATCGCCGGCGCCGAGCCCTTTGACGACGCGGATCCCGCTGACGGTCTCCTCGACGAGCGTCGACGCCTCCGCCCAGCTCGCCTGCAGCTCGCGGGTGCCCTTGTCGTACTTGCGCGAGTAGAGCCAGGCGCCGACGGTCACGAACGGCACCGGGATCAGCACCACAAGCGCGAGCCGCCAGTCGAGGATCAGCATCACGATCGCGACGGCGACGACCGTTAGCACGTAGCCGATCGTGTGGCCGATCGAGTCCATCAGGCGCGCGATGTGCTGCGAGTCCGACGAGGCGCGGCTCAGCAGCTCGCCCGGCCCGACGCGGTCGTGGTAGGTCGCGTCGAGCCGCAGCGCGTGGGCGAAGAGCGCGTCGCGGACGCCCGCGTCGGAGTGCGCGCGGTTGCGGATCGCGTACAGGTGGCGGAAGGCTCCTGCGCAGACCTCGAGCAGCCCGACGGCCAGCAGCACGGACAGCCAGACGAGCAGCGCGTGATGGTCGCGCGGCACGATGCCGTGGTCGATTGCGTACTTGACGACGAGCGGCGCGGCGACGGCGCCGGTCTGCCAGAGCAGGCCGGAGAGCACGGCGCCGGTGACGCCATGCCGCTGCGCGCGGACGACCGCGCGCACGAATCGCCACGCCGCGGGGCGGCGTGCCTCGAGATCGCCCATGGCCCTAACCTACCCACGGATGAGACAGCCCATCGAGCAGCGTTTCCCGCGGCCGTCCGTGATGGGCGTCGTCAACGTCACGCCGGACTCGTTCTCGGATCCCGGCGTCAACTTCGACCCGGTCTCCGCGGTCGCGAGCGCCCGGCGGATGCTGGACGAGGGCGCAGCGATCGTCGACGTCGGCGGCGAGTCGACGCGGCCGGGGGCAGAGGGCGTGTCCACCGACGAGGAGCTCCGCCGGGTCGTGCCGGTGCTCGAGCAGCTCTCGGGGGCCCCGGTCTCGATCGACACCTCGAAGGCCGAGGTCGCGCGGCGGGCGCTCGAGCTCGGCGCCGAGCTCGTCAACGACGTCACCGCGCTGCGGGGCGACCCGGCGCTGGCCGAGGTCGTCGCAGAGTCGGATGCGTACCTCTGCCTGATGCACATGCAGGGCGAGCCGCGGACGATGCAGGCCGACCCGCGCTACGACGACGTCGTCTCGGAGATCGCCGCCTTCCTGGAGGAGCGGCTGGGCGCAGCGGTCGCGGCCGGGATCGCCGAGGAGCGCATCTGCCTCGATCCCGGGATCGGCTTCGGCAAGACGGTGGAGCACAACTTCGAGCTCGTCCGGCGGCTGGACGAGCTGACCGCGCTCGGCCGGCCGGTCGTGATCGGCTTCTCGCGCAAGAGCTCGCTCGGCAAGCTGCTCGGCGACCCGCAGGCGACGACCGGCTCGGTGGCGGCGAGCGTCGGCGCGGCGGTCGCGGCCTACGAGCGAGGGGCGACGATCCTGCGCGTCCACGACGTCCGCGAGCACGTCGAGGCGTTGGCGGCCGCGCGTGCCGCCCTGGCATGAACGTCGTCGTCGAGCTGCGCGGGCTCGAGCTGGCTGGCCGTCACGGCGTGCTCGAGTGGGAGCGCGAGACCGAGCAGCCGTTCCTCTACGACGTCGAGCTCGAGCTGCCGGAGCCGCCGGCGGACGAGCTCGAGGGGACGGTCGACTACCGCGAGGTCGTGACGCTGGTGCGCGCGCTCTCGGACGAACGGCAGTTTCAGTTGCTGGAGTCGCTCGCCGGGGCGGTCGCCGACACGCTGCTCGAGCACTTCAAGCAGGTCGAGCGTGTGAGCGTCCGCGTGCGCAAGCCCGAGGTCGACCCCGGCGCGCCGGTCGAGTTTGCCGCGGCTAGCGCGCGGCGGGAGCGACGCTGAGCGAGTACGAGGCCTGCACGCCGGTCTTCGGCAGGAACACGTCCGCATAGACGAACTCCGCCGAGCCGCGGCCCTTCAGCGTGATGCGCTCGAACCGCGCGCCCGCATGGGCCGAGACGCCGAGCAGGTCGCGCTTCGCGGCGGAGCCCTGCTCGAAGACGGTCGTCGTCTTCTTGCCCCAGAGCTCGAGGTTGACGTTCGCGTTCGGCCGCACGGTGACGACGACCTTGCCTTTCGCCGGCAGGTAGATGCGGTAGACGTCTTCGGAGTCCTCGCGCCGCTCGAGCTGGGCGCTGATCGTCGCGCGCGGCCGGTGCTGCGCCGTGAGCGGCGCCTTGCCGTCACGCGTGAGCCCGTTCGGCTTCACCAGGTAGATGTCCTCGTTCGGCTCCTCCGGGTCGACGGCCGGCGGCTTCCGCGTCAGCGCGGCGGGGACGTTGAGGATGCCGTAGCCGGTGTCCTGGTCCCAGCCCGCCTTGCCGACGTCGCGCGCCGAGCGGCGCATGACCTCGAACAGCTGCGTGTTCGACAGGGTCGGCCGCAACGTCCAGACGGCCGCGGCGGCGCCGGAGACGAGCGGAGCCGAGAAGCTCGTGCCGTCGACGGGGTCGTAGCCGGCCCGGTCCCAGAGGGTCGGGATCGCGGCCTCGATGTCCTGGCCCGGCGCGGCGAGGTCCATCGCCGCCGACGCGCTGGAGAAGAAGGCCACGCGGTCGGCCTCGTCGGTGGCGCCGATGGTCAGCACGTGCGCGAAGCTCGCGGGGAAGGAGGGCGAGCTGCCCTCCTCGCGGTCGTTTCCGGACGAGGCGACGACTAGCAGGCCGGCGCCGAAGGCGTTCAGGATCGCGTGCTCCTCGATCGGCAGCCGGTCGAAGCCCCCGAGGCTGAGGTTGATCACGCCCCGCCCCTGGCGCCGCGCCGCGGCGAGGCCGGCGATCTCGTCGCCGACGGTGAGCTGCCCGGTCGGGCTCGCGTCCCAGAGCTGGAGCTTCGCCTGCGGGTAGATGCCGACGATCCCCTTGCCGTTGACGGGAGCGCCGACGACCGAGGCGGTCGAGGTGCCGTGTAACTCGTCCTGGTTGGCGTCGAAGGTCTGCGTGTTCAGCGGGATCGTGTTCGGCCGCCCGGCGAACTCCTCGTGCGAGAGGTCGACGCCGGAGTCGATCATCGTCACCGGGACTCCCGGGCCCGGCGCGATCCACTCGCTGACCCCGATGTGCGACGGCCACCACTCCTGCGGCGAGAGCGGGTCGGTGAACTGTCCGAAGAAGCCGCTCGCGCCGCGAGGGTCGGTGCCGATCGGCACGTCGGGCGTCACCGAGCGGACGAGCCCGCGGCGCTGGAGGCTGGGCAGCAGCCGCTGCGCGGTCCAGCTCGGCAGGCGCCAGAGCGCGAGCGAGGGCTCGATCAGCCGGCCGCCCGCCCGGCGCAGCGCGGGCACGGCCGCATTGCCGCGGACGTGGTCGAGCTCGACGAGCGTGCGCGGGTAGGCCTGCAGCCTGGCGAAGGTGCGCGGGCCAGAGGTGACCGGCTTTCCGGGATGCGCGAGCACGGCCGCGTGGGCGGCCGAGCTGAAGCAGAGGGCGACGACCCCGATCAGTACGCTGCGGCGCACGGCGCGTGACACGGTAGCTGCGAGTCGCGCGGGATGACGGACAATCGCGGCCATGACCAGAAGCTTCGTCGGGCTCGGCGCGAACCTTGAGGACCCGCGGGTGCAGATCGAGCGCGCGTTCGAGCTGCTCGCGGCCGAGGACGGCATCGAGCTGGTCGCGGTCTCGAGCCTGCGCGAGACCGACCCGGTCGGCTTCGAGGACCAGCCGCGCTTTCTCAACGGCGCGGCCGAGCTGCGCACCTCGCTGAGCGCGCGCGAGCTGCTCGAGCGGCTGCTGGTGATCGAGCGCCGCCTGGGCCGCGTCAGAGGCGAGGGACATCGTTTCGGGCCGCGCACGATCGACCTCGACCTGCTCCTCTACGGCGACGAGCAGATCGACGAGCCGGACCTCCAGATTCCTCATCCACGCCTGCACGAGCGGCGCTTCGCGCTGGAGCCGCTGGCCGAGCTCGACCCCGCGCTCGAGCTCCCCGGACGCGGGCCGGTCCAGGCGTTGTTGGCAGGGCTATGATGATGCCCATGTCGCATCTCGACGAGCTCGACGAGTTCGAAGCCGAGCTCGAGCTCGCGCTGAAGAAGGAGTACTCCGCGGTCTTTGCGCTGTTCCGGTACTGCGTGCTGACACAGGACGCGACGTACCTCTGCAACAAGCTCGACCTGCAGTACGTGCCGCAGCCGAGCTACCCGTTCTTCCAGCTGAAGATGGAGGACGTCTGGGTCTGGGACAAGAACCGCCCGACCCGCATCATCCCGCGCGCCGAGGTCTACACCTCGAGCGACGTGACCGTCGAGGAGCTGCGCGGCGAGGGCGACGAGCCCAGCCTGACCGCGGAAGCGCTCGCCGAGCGGATCGGCGAGTCGCTCGGCTCCGACGACGAGCTCTAACTCGCACACCGCCTCCGCGTCGTAAGTAGCACATGTCGCGCACGCTCTGGCAGGGGGTCGGAGCGCTTGTGCTCGGCGCGGCGTTTCTGGTCGCGGCCGGCCTGGCGGGGGCTTCGCGCGGCTTCGCGCAGGGCGGGGTCTTCCGGGTCGGCTACGCGGGCGCCTCGGTGCAGATCGACCCGCAGCTCGCGTACGTCTCGACGGCGTGGTCGCTCGAGTACGCGACCGCGGCGAAGCTCTTCAACTACCCCGACCGCGCGGGCGCTGCCGGCGGCGCGCTGCAGCCGGAGGTCGCGTCCGGCTACAAGGTTTCGCGCGACGGGCGCACCTACACGTTCACGATCAGGCGCGGCTTCCGCTTCAGCGACGGCGCGCCCGTGACGGCGAAGAGCTTCGCCTATGCGATCGACCGCGTGGCCAACCATGACCTCGCCTCGCCCGGAGCGTCGTTCATCACCGATCCGAGCGGCACGGACATCGTCGGGGCGATCGCCGTCAACGCCGGCAGGGCGACGCACGTCAGGGGCGTCGTGGCGAAGGGCTACCGCCTGGTGATCCGGCTGACGAGGCGCGACCCGATGCTGCTGACGAAGCTCGCGATGCCGTTCTTCCAGGCGACCTCGCTGAGGCTGCCGCTGACGAGGGAAGTGGTCGCGGGCGGCTACCCGTCCGCGGGTCCGTACGCCTTCACGCAGAACACGCCGAACACGATCACCCAGCTTCGCCGCAACCCGTACTACCGCGGGCTGCGACCCCGCAACGTGAAGGGCGTCGACGTCCGCTGGAATCTCGACCAGGAGGAGGGTTACCGGCAAGTCGAGGCAGGAAGCCTCGACGAGGGCCCGCTGCCGGACGCCGAGGTTCGCGGGGTCGCGCGCAGGTTCGGCGTCAACAAGAGCCGTTTCTGGGTCGAGCCGACCAACTGCGTCGGCTACGTCGGGATGAACAGCCGGCGGCCGCTGTTCCGGAACAACGTCGCCCTGCGCCAGGCGCTCAACTGGATGATCGACCGCCGTGCCCTGCTGGCCTCGCTTCCGCCGTACACCGGCTCGCCGTGGACCCACCTGCTGCCCCCGTCCGTTCCCGGCTCGGTCACCGCGAAGAAGCTGCAGCCGTACCGCGGCGCGCCGAACGCCCGCAAGGCCCGGCGGCTCGCGGCCGGCCACCTGCGGGCGGGGCTCGTGAACGTCGGCTACCGCAGCTCGGCCCCTGCCGGCCTGGCGCAGGCGCAGAACGTCCGCGAGGTGCTCGTGAAGCTCGGCCTCAAAGCGGAGCGGATCAAGCTGAAGGCGTTCACGGGCGCGGACATCTACGACGCGATCGGCAGGCGGAACAGCGACCTCGATCTCGGGGTCTCGCTCGGCTGGTGCTCCGAGTACCCGGAGCCGCTGGGGCTGCTCTCCCTCGGGTTCAACGGGCTCGGGACCGCCGGGACGAAGTTCCAATCCAGGCTCGGCGCGCTCGAGCGGCTGCACGGCGCCGCACGGTTGCGCGCGCTCGGCAGGCTCGACCTCGACCTGATCAGCACGCTCGCGCCGGTCGTGGTCACGCGCACGTACAACGGCCGCTTCTACTTCTCACGGCGCGTCGAGCCGAAGAGCCTCGTCTACGTCGGCGTCTACCAGGACTGGAGCATTCCCGCGCTGGCGCTGAAGTAGCCTCTCGCGCATGGCACTCCTGGCGATCGACGTCGGGAACACGCAGACGGTCTTCGGGCTCTTCGAGGGCGAGGAGCTACGCGAGCACTGGCGCGTGGCGACCGAGCGCAACCGCAGCGGCGACGAGCTCGGCGCGCTCTACGGCAGCTTCGTCGGCCTCGACGCCGTCGAAGGGATCGCGCTCGCGTCGACGGTGCCCCAGCTCCATCGCAGCTACGAGGACTTCGCCATGGAGTACGCCAAGGCTGAGCTGCTCGATCTCGGGCCAGGGGTGAAGACCGGCGTCCCGATCCGCTACGACGACCCGCGCGAGGTCGGGCCCGATCGGATCGCGAACGCGGTCGCGGCGCTCGAGCGGTACGGCGCGCCGGCGATCGTCGTCGACTTCGGCACCTCGACGAACTTCGACGTCGTCTCGCCGGAGGGCGAGTACGTCGGTGGGGTGCTCGCGCCAGGCATCGAGGTCTCGATGGAGGCCCTTTTCTCGCGCGCGGCACGGCTGTTCAAGGTCGACTTCGTCGAGCCGGAGAGGGTGATCGCGAAGAACACCGCCTCGAGCCTGCAGTCGGGGCTCGTCTACGGGTTCGCCGGCCAGGTGGACGGGATCGTCGAGCGCATCCGCGAGGAGCTCGGCGCCCAGGCCCAGACGGTAGCGACGGGCGGCCTGGCCGACCTGATCGTCCCGCACGCGCGCACGCTGGAGACGATCGACCCGTTCCTGACGCTCGAAGGCATCAGGCTCGTCTGGGAGCGCAATCACGAATGAACGTCTATGAGTGGGGCCGCCGAGGTGACCCGGCCCTGCTCTACTGGGACGGCCTCGGCGGGACCGGGCTGCACGCCAACGAGATTGGGCCGCTCCTGGCCGGCCAATACGGCCTGCACGTGGTCGCCCCGGATCCGCCGGGCCACGGAGGCTCGCCGTCGGGCGACGCCGACTCGTTCCGGCCGACCCGGCTCGCCGAGCGCGCGGCGGTCCTGCTCTCTGAGCTCGGAATCGATCGAGCCGCCTTCCTCGGCTTCTCGTGGGGCGGCCGCGTCGGCGTGTGGTTCGCGGCCCGGTACCCAGAACGCACGACGGCACTCGCGCTCGTCGAGGGCGGCCATCACGGCTCACGGCAGCCGACCGGGCTCGAGGCGGCGATCGCCGAGGCGCGCGCCGAGCGGGAGGATGAGACATTCGACAGCTGGGACGCCTACCTCGCCTTCGAGAGCGAGACGCTGCGCCGCTGGACGCCCGCGCTCGAGGAGGCCCACCGGGCGATCATGGTTGAAGAGGACGGCCGCGTGGCGCCGGTCCTTTCGGCCGAAGCGCTCGGAGCGATCAACCAGGGGAGCCGGCTCGAGCCAGTCGCGGAGGCTTACCCGGCGATCTCGGCGGCCGGCGTGCCTGTGCTGCTCGTCGTCGCGTCAGGGGTCGGCCCCGAGTCGGTCGAGCGTTTCCGCGCGGCGTTGCCGGACGCGCGGATCGAGTCGATCTCGGACGGGATCCACGACCTGATCTCGTTTGCTCCCGAAAGGATCGCCGGCCTCGTCGGAGAGTTTGTCTCCGCTCAGCCGCCGCCGTAGATCGAGATCGGCAGGTCGAGCACGACGTCGTCCTCGCCGTCCGGCAGCTCCGCGACCAGCCGTTCCAGAATCTCGGCGGCGCCCGGTGCGGCCGCCAGCAGGCGGGTCTCGACCTCGTCCAGCGTCTCGAGCTGCACCAGCTCGGCCTTGAACGGGCGCGGGAAGCGGCCGCGGCCGAGGTACCAGCCGTAGAACTTCTTCAGGAAGCCGGTCGAGCGCCGCTCGCCGAGCTCGCGGACGGTCTCGCGCATGAACAGGATCAGCTCGGCGACGACCTCCTCGCGCGTCGGCTCGCCGTCGTCGCCGTCGAGGATCTCGCGCAGCGCCCACGGGTTGCCCTGCGCCGCGCGGCCGACCATCACGGCGGCGGCGCCGGTCGTGGCCAGGATCGCCTGCGCCCGCGCGCGCGAGGTGACGTCGCCGGACGCGACGACGGGCACGTCGACCAACGCAGTGAGCTCCGCGGTCAGCGAGTGGTCGGCCTCGCCCGTGTACATCTGCCGCGCCGAGCGCGGGTGCAGCGTCAGCGAGGAGGCGCCTGCTTCGACCAGTCGCGGTCCGAGCTCGAGGCACGAGCGGGAGCCGTTCTCGATCCCGCGGCGCATCTTGACCGTGACGGGCACCGAGACCGACTCGGCCACCGCCGAGATCACACGGCAGGCGCGCTCGTGGTCCTCGAGCAGCGTCGCCCCGGCGCCCGTCTTGGTCACCTTCTTCACCGGGCAGCCGAAGTTGACGTCGACGAGGTCGGCGCCGGCGTCCTCGACCATCCGCGCCGCCTCGGCCATCACCTCGGGCTCGGAGCCGAAGATCTGCACCGCCAGCGGCCGCTCGTCCGCCGAGATCCGCAGGTAGCCGAGCGTGCGCTCGTTGCCGTGGTGCAGACCGGCGCAGCTGACCATTTCCGAGCACACGAGCCCCGCGCCGTAACGCCGTCCCTGGCGGCGAAAGGCCTGCACGCTGACACCGGCCATGGGGGCGAGCACGAGCCGCGTCGGGATCTCGACGTCGCGAATCGCCCAGTTGCTTCGAAGATCTACCTGCACAGAGCGGGAAACAGTATCCGCAGCAGGTTGACGTCCATCCACCCTTGTAGGTAACATCCGCGCCCGCGACGGCGCCCCTGTGCCGCGCGTTTTTCTTTCAGGAGGCCCGTTGAAGGACGTCATCCTCACTCCCGAAGGCTACGAGAAGCTGAAGCAGGAGATCGAGTATCTCTCGAACGACAAGCGCCGTGAGGTCGCGGAGCGCATCCGCACGGCGCGTGAGTTCGGCGACATCGCCGAGAACGCCGAGTACGACGACGCGAAGAACGAGCAGGCGCTGCTCGAGCACCGCATCGCCACGCTCGAAGAGCGGCTCCGCAACGCCCGCGTGATCAGCAAGAAGGACATCGCGAAAGACGTCGTCTCGATCGGATCGAAGGTGAAGCTGCGCGACATCGACGCCAAGCAGACGGTTGAGTACCGCATCGTCGGCTCCGCCGAGGCGAACCCGTCCGAGAACAAGCTCTCGAACGAGTCGCCGGTGGGCAAGGCGATCATCGGCAAGAAGAAGGGCGAGACCGTCGAGGTCGCGGCCCCGCGCGGGTCGATGAAGTTCAAGATCCTGGAAATCAAGGCCGCTTAGACTCGGCAGCGCGATGCTGCCGAAAAGGTTTCCCGACCGGGTAGAGATCGCCGCGGTCCGTGACGTGGCCGAGCGGGCCGAGAACGGCGAGACGCTCGACGACGAGCTGCGCGTGGCCGGCCGCGTGATGGCGCGGCGCGAGATGGGAAAGCTCACCTTCCTCGACCTCGTCGACCGCTCGGGCCGGCTGCAGCTGATCGTCGAGCAGGAGCTCGAGCTCTCGCTCGGCGACATCGTCGGCGTCACCGGTCGGCCGGGCCGGTCGCGGCGCGGCGAGCCGTCGCTCGTCACGAGCCAGGTCGAGCTGCTGGCGAAGATCCGCAAGCCGCTGCCGGACACCTTCCACGGCGTGACCGACCGCGAGACGCGCTACCGGCAGCGCTACCTCGACCTGCTGATGAACGACGACTCGCGCGAGCTGGCCGCGACCCGGACGAAGATCGTGGCCGCCGTGCGCGCGTACCTCGACGGCGAGGGCTTCCTCGAGGTCGAGACGCCGATCCTGCAGCCGCGTTACGGTGGCGGCTTCGCCGAGCCGTTCGTGACGCACTCGAACGAGCTCGACGCCGACCTCTACCTGCGGATCGCGGACGAGCTCTACCTCAAGCGCCTGATCGTCGGCGGGCTCGAGAAGGTGTACGAGCTGAGCAAGGACTTCCGCAACGAGTCGATCTCGTACAAGCACTCGCCCGAGTTCACGCAGGTCGAGTGGTACGAGGCCTACGCCGACTACCGCGACACGATGGAGCGGGCCGAGGCGCTCGTCGCTGCAGCCGCCGAGGCGGCCGGTTCGAGCAAGCTGACCTTCCGCGGCCACGAGGTCGACCTCTCGCCGCCGTGGGAGCGGGTCAAGTTCGTCGAGGCGCTCGAGGCGAAGGGCGTCTGGTCGCGTGACGAGGCCGAGCTGCGGGCGAAGCTCGAAGGGGCCGGCCTGGACACCGAGCGCGACCGCTCTTGGTCGCAGCTCGCCGACCACGCCTACTCGCACTTCGTCGAGCCCGAGCTGATCCAGCCGACGATCGTCTACGACTGGCCGATCGAGCTGTCGCCGTTCGCGCGCACGACCGACGAGGACGAGACGCTGGTCGAGCGCTTCGAGGCCGTCGTCGGCGGGATGGAGTTCGCCAATGCCTTCAGCGAGCTGAACGACGCCGAGGAGCAAGCGCAGCGCTTCGCGATGCAGGAGGCAGAGCGCGAGGCCGGGGCGGAGGAGTCGGAGCCGGGCGACCCCGACTACGTCGAGGCGCTCTCGTACGGGATGCCGCCGACGGGTGGCTGCGGGATCGGGATCGACCGGCTGGCGATGGTGCTGACCGGCAGCGACGCGATCCGCGACGTGATCCTGTTTCCCGCGCTGCGGTCTCGCTAGTGGAACCGGAGGAGCGGTACGCGCTCGACGCGCTGCTCGACGCACTCGGGCTCCCGTTCGACGAGTCGGTGCCGGTCGAGCCTGCGGTGCTCGACGAGGTCTTCGGGCTGCTGGCCCTCACGCACGAGCGCGATGCCGAGCTCGACCAGCACGGGCGGCCGCTGCCGCCGGCTGATCCGCCGGGCCCGCGGGTCGCCGAGCTCGCCGCGGGCCTCGGGTTCGAGCGGCGCGGCTATCCCGGCGGCGAGCGCTTCCTGGTGGCGCTCACGCATGACGTCGACCTGCTCGGTGGAGGCGGTTTGCCGACTGCGGCCCGGAAGCTCGCGGGCTCGGTCGCGCACCGTTCGCGGCGGCGGCTGCGCGAGTCGACCACGTTCGCCGCGGATGCCCTGCGCGGGCGTGATCCCGACTACCCGCTGGAGGAGATGCTCGCCGCCGAGGGCGCCCGCGGCTCGACCTGCTTCTTTCTCACGCGCCAGGAGGCGCCGCAGGACGGCTACCCCGACCGCTACGGGCCCGAGCTCGCGGCGGCGGTTGAGCGAACGCGCGCGGCCGGGGTCGAAGTCGGGCTGCACGCCTCGTACCGGGCGCGAGAACTTCGCGGCGCGATCGCGGAAGAGGCGCGGCCGCTCGGCGCGATCGAGGGCCTGCGCCACCACTACCTCCGAAGCGACCCGGCCCGGCTGGCGGCGGAGCTGCGGGAGGCGGGCCTGCGTTACGACTCGAGCATCGGCTGGCCCTCGCTGCCCGGCCTGCGCGCGGGCACGCCGTACCCGTACCGGCTCTGGGACGCGGAGCGGCGCGAGCCCGGCGCGTGGGAGCTGCCGCTCGTCCTGATGGACGCCACGCTGGCCGAGGAGCGCTATCTCGGTCTCGGCGCCGACGAGGCGTACGAGGTCGCGGTCGCCGCGCTGGAGCCGGTCGCCGAGTACGGCGGCGCGGTCGCGATCCTCTGGCACCCGCCCTCGCACCACCCGCGACTCTCGGACGGCTACGACCGTCTCTACCGGCGACTGCTCGAATGGATCGACGAGTACGGCGGCCGGGCCGGCTCGGCGGCCGAGACGCTCGACCGCTGGGCGGCTAGGCGAACCTAGTCGAAGAGCGCGCGGGCCAGGCGCGAGGTGAGGTCCTCGATCTCCACCATGATCTCGCGCTGCCGCTTGGTCGGCAGGCCGATCGGGTCCTCGACCTCCGGCGCCTCGAGCAGGCTGCCGGGCGCCAGGGCGGCCACGCGCTCGACCGGACTGCCCTCGCGCGGCGACGGCTCGAGCAGGTCGACCGCCTGGGGCAACGTGAAGGAGCTCTCACGCGTGGCGCCGCCGTCGACGACGGCGCGCTCGACGTGCGTGTGCTCGAATCCGATCATCAGGTCGGCGCGCGCGAGGTCGTGCAGGCGCCGGCTCCGATGATGAGACAGGTCGACGCTCAGCTCGCCCACGAGCTCGAGCGCTTCGGCGAAGGCGGCGCTCCCCTCGATCGCCGAGGTGCCGCACGATGAGACGTGGACCGGCCGGCCGGCCGTCTCGCGGGCGAAGACCGCCTCGGCGAGCGGGCTGCGGAACTGGTTGCCGGTGCAGACGAAGACCACGTTGAAGGTGTCGTCCGGCACGCGAGACAGCGTAACCCGCAGTGGACGAGCTGCTGAGCCTCGCGCCCGCCGGCCCGCGCGAGTCGCTGGCCGAGCGCGGCGCGACGATCGAGTCGTCGTGGTCGGACGGCGAGCGCCGCTACTTCCTGGCCGCGGAGCCGTTCGCGCGCTCCAGCCTCGATGAGGCCGACGTGCCCGTCTTCGAGCACGAAGCCCGCGTTCGTGCGCTCGTCGCCGGGCAGCAGCATCCCGACGTGCCCGGCGAAGCCGGCGAGTTGATCCGCGCCGAGGAGGCCAGCGCCCTGCACGATGCAGGGATGGAGCTCGGCTCGCACACGCTCAGCCACCCAGATCTGCGTGCGCTCGACGACGCCGAGCTCGAGCATGAGCTGGTCGGGTCGAAGCAGGCGATCGAGGAGCTGACCGGCGAGCCGTGCCGCACGCTTACCTATCCGTACGGCATCTACGACGAGCGGGTCGTCCGGGCCGCCGGCGAGGCGGGCTACGAGCTCGCCTTCGGCTGGCTGCCCGGGGCCCGCCGGCCGCTCGAGGCGCCACGCCTGCCCGCGCCGCCTCGGCACGGCGCGCACCGGCTCTCATTGAAGCTGCTCGGGATCCGAAGGCCTGGCCGGTGACCACCTTCTCCGTCGTGATCCCGACCAAGGGCCGGCCCGAGCCGCTCACTCGCACGCTCGAGAGCCTCTGGGCGACACAGCCGCGGCCCGACGAGGTCCTGGTGGTCGACGCCGACGAACAGTCCTCCGCCAGAGAGGTCGTGGTCGGCCTGCAGGACGGCAGCCTGCCCATCCACTACATCCACACCGAGCCGAGCCTCACCAGGCAGCGCAACATCGGGATCGACCGGGCCGGCGGCGACGTCGTGGTCTTCCTCGACGACGACGTCTCGCTGCCGAGCGACCTGTTCGCCAAGCTCGAGCGCACGTTCGCCGATCCGTCCGTTGCCGGGGCGACCGGCTGGGTGGTCGAGCCACACCGGGAGCGGCGTGGCGGGCCGCGCTCGTGGGCCCGTCGAATCACTGTGCCCGGGACTGGGAGCCACCGGGGCAGCTTCACCCGCTACGGCTACCCCCGCTACGTCCTGCCCGGCGACGGGCCGTGCGACGTCGAGTTCATGCCGGGCTGCTTCATGAGCGCGCGCCGGGAGCTCGCGAGCACCGTGCGGTTCGACGAGTTGCTCGGCGCGTACGCCCTCGCCGAGGACGAGGACTTCTCCTACCGGCTTTCGCGGCGTGGCCGGATCGTCTACCTGCCCGACCTGATCGTCGTGCACGAGAAGCTCGGCTTTCGCTCCTTCGATTCGCGCGCCTTTGGCAAGCTCGTGGTCAGGAACCGCAGCTACCTCTTCCGCAAGAACTTCCCGCAGACGCCGCGCTCGCGGCTGGGGTTCGGCCTGCTGCTGTGGATGCTGGTCGGGCACCGGCTGCTGAACCGCGAATGGCGCGGGGCGCTCGGCGTGCTCGAGGGGACGCTCGATCTCGCGCGCGGACGGCGGCTCTGAGCTTGCGCGTCGCCTTCGTCTCGCCGTTCGTGATCGAGGGTGGCGCCGAGCGCTACCTGTCGCTCCTGCTCGAAGGGCTCGACCGGGAGTGGATCGCCCGGATCACCTTTCTCGCCGAAGGGCCGCTGGTCGAAGAGTTGCGCGGGAACGGCTATCCGGTTGAGGTGCTGCCCACCGGCGCCGGCCCGGTCTCGATCGCGCGCTCGGCGCTCCGCCTGCGGCGGGAGCTGCGGCAGCTGCGCCCGGACGTGGTGCACGGCGACGGGATCAAGGGCGCGCTCGTTTCGACGCTCGCGGTCACGGGCACGCGGACCCCGGTCGTCTGGCTCAAGCACGACTTCAGCCGCGACGGCTGGCTCGCGCGCGCCGTCGCTCGCCGCTGTGCCTCGATCGCCGCCGTCAGCCGCGCGGTGACGGAGACCTTTCGGGCCGACACGCTCGAGAAGACGACGGTCGTGCCCTTCGGACTGCCCGACTCCGGCGTCGACCAGGACGCCGGCCGGGCTGCGGTGCGGGAGCTGGCCGGCGGCACGGGCGTGGTGCTCGGCGTCTTCGGGCGGCTCGACCCGCACAAAGGCCACCGGGAGATCCTGGCGGTGCTGCCGCGCCTACGGGAACGGCTCGACGTGCGGGCGATCTTCGTCGGCGCGGACGACCCGGCACACGCGGGGTACCGGGAGCAGCTCGTAGGCGAGATCGAGTCCGCCGGCCTGGCCGACGCAGTCGCGCTGCCCGGCTTCCGCGCGGACGCAGTTGAGCTTATCGCTGGCTGCGATGTGCTCGTGATCCCGAGCGTGACGAGCCGCGGCGGGCTCGGCAAGGAGGGCTTCTCGCTCGTCGCGCTCGAGGCGATGGGCGTTGGCACTCCGGTCGTCGCCTACGACTACGGCGGGCCGCCCGAGGTGCTCGGCGAGTGCGGGCTGCTCGTGCCGCCTGGCGACCGCGATGCGCTAGCCGAGGCGCTGGTGCGCGTGCTCGGGGACGGAGCGCTGAGCGAGCAGCTGGCCGAGTGCGGCCGCGGCCGAGCGCGCGAGCGCTTCTCGCTTTCAGCGATGATCGAGGCGATGGAGAACCGCTACCGCGAGGCGGCTGCAGGGTGATCGCCGGCGTCGTTCCGGCCGCTGGGCACGCGGAGCGGCTGCGTGGGCTGATCGAGGGCTCGAAGGAGCTGGTGCCGGTGCGCGGCAAGCCGGTTGTCGATGCGCTGCTCGAGCGGCTTGCGCCAGCGGACGAGATCCGCGTCGTCGTCCGCGCCCGGCCAAGCACGACCTGATCGAGCACCTGCGCGGCCGTGTGACGCTGGTCGAGGGCGAGCCGCGGACGGTCGCCGAGTCGCTCGTGCTGGGGCTCGATGGCCTGGCGGCGGACGACCTCGTGCTCGCCGGCTTCCCGGACACCCTCTTCGGGGCAGAGCAGGTCTTCGAGCGGCTGCTGGCGGCCCTGGGTCCCCGCGACGTGGCGCTCGGAGTGTTCCGCTTCGCCGAGCCTTCGCGCTCGGACGTGCTCGAGCTCGACGGCGCCGCGGTCACGCGTGTGCACGTCCGCCCGCAGCAGCCGGCCTCGAACCTCGTCTGGGGCTGCTTCGCCGCGCGCCGTAGCGCGCTCGATGGCATCGAGGTGTCGATGAGCCGGGCCAACTCTTCGACCGGCTCGCCCGTGCCGGCCGCGTGGCCTCGGTCGACTTCGAGACCGAGCTCGTCGACATCGGCACTCCGCAGTCGCTGCCGGCGGCGTCGTGAAGGTCCTCGTCACCGGCCACCACGGCTACATCGGCTCGGTGGCCGCGCCGTTCCTTGCCGCGCAAGGCACGAGGTGACCGGCGTCGACACGCACTACTACCCGGCTGCGACCTGTACCCCGGCGCCGAGGTCGAGAGCGTGCAGCGCGACATCCGCGATCTCGGCGAGGACGACCTGCGCAGCTACGACGCGATCTTCCACCTGGCCGCTCTCTCCAACGGACCCGCTCGACGACCTCGACCCGGAGCTGACGTTCGAGATCAACGAGCGCGCGAGCGTGCGCCTGGCCCGAGCGGCGCGCGAGGCGGGCGTCGGCCGCTTCATCTTCGCCTCGGTCGTGCTCGATGTACGGCGTCTCGGGCGAGGAGTTCGTCACCGAGCAGGCCCCGCTCAGCCCGGTCACGCCCTGCCGGCCGATCGTGCACATCGAGGACATCGCGCGCACCGCGGCCGCCGCGCTCGAAGCGCCACGCGAGGTGCGAAGGCGGCCCTGCTCAACTTGACCGAGACGCTCGCAGCCGAGACCGCGGGCAAGGGCCTCGTCGTCTTCGCGATCAGCCCGGGCTTCGTGCGCACGGCGATGCACCCGCGTAGCCGCTCGTGTTCGGGCTCGGACGAATCGCGGCGTAGCTCGAAACGTTGACGATCGTTCCGTGCCCGCGTTCCAGCATCCCGGGGAGGACGGCGCGGGTGCAGTTGAACGCGCCGCGCACGCTCGTCTCGACGTCGAGCCACCAGTCGTCGGCATCGGCCTCGGCGAGCGGGGCGATCGCGGCCAGTGTGCCTGCGTTGTTGACCAGTACATCGACGGGACCGAGCTCGCCATCGCCCGCTCGACTTCCGCGGCGTTGCGGACGTCGCCCGGGAGCGCGGTCGCGCCCGTCTCGGCGGCGGCCTGCTCGAGCTGATCGGAAGAGCGTGCGAGGATCGCCACCTGCCCGAGGTGGCAAGCTCGCGGGCGATCGCGAGGCCGACGCCCCGAGAGCCGCCCGTGACGAGCGCCGTTCGGCCGCCGAGATCAGGCAGCGGGAGCCACCTTTCGCCGCAGGAAGCGGACGACGGCGTCTACGTCCTGGGGGTAGAAGAAGTGCTCAAAGGCTCCGATGGTCACGAGGTAGCCCGCCGTGCCCACGACCACTGCGACGGGGAAGTGCTCGCGCAGTGCGAGCATCAGCGCGGCTGCCACTGCGCCCGCCAGCACCGGGCCGCCGAGCAGCCGCAGCCAGTCGAGCCCGTGGGTCACCCGCTGTACGAGGACCGCCAGCGAGAGGAAGAGCAGTATCTCCGTCACGGTCGTGTTGATGGCGGCGGCGATCATCCCGTACGACGGGATTGTCGCGAGGTTGGCGGCGATGTTCTCGACCGCCATCGTCCCATAGACCACCGCCAGCCAACGCGTCTGGTTTCGCGCCAGCAGCAGTACGCCCGCGACATGGTTGAAGGAGTAGAGCACGATCGTGGGCGCGAGCCAGGCGAGCACGCGGGCCGAAGCGTGAAACTCCGGCCCGTAGAGCAGCTTCACGGCAGGGCCGGCGAGGATGGCCGCGCCGAGCGCGAAGAGGAGCGTCGCGCCGATCGCGAGCTTCAGCGCCCGCTCGGTGACCAAGCGCAGCTCGGCCGGCTCGCGGAGCCGCGAAAGCACGGGGTAGACGGCGGCCGCGACCGCCCAGCCGATGAAGAGCGGCGCCTCGAACAGGCGGTATGCCGCTCCGTAGAGGCCCACCTCACGGTCGGACCGAAAGAGCTGCAGGATCACGGCGTCGACCCGGAAGAGGGTCACCTGGAAGACGAGTGCGACGCCGACCGGGATCGCCACCCGCATCAGCGGCCACCAGCGCGAGGTGTCGATCTCGAGCCGCGGACGGACGACCCGCCGGAAGAGGAGCGTCGTTGCCAGGATCAGCGCGAGCAGTGCCCCGACGAGGTAGATCGCGGCGACGGTCTCGACCCCTGCACCCGTGGCCATCGCGGCGATCCCGACGCCCGCGGTGAACAGGCGCTGCCCGATGATCACGACCGGGAAGTAGCCGAGCTGCTCGTAGGCCTGGAAGACCGCAAAGCACGTGGTCGTGAGCAGCTCGACGAGCACCGCGACCGAGAGCAGGATCGCCACCGCTCGCGTGGTGGCGGACATGTCCGCGAGCTCGAGCGCGAGCACGGCGAGCGCGATCACCGGCACTGAGAGCCCCAGCTTGAGCGCGACAGTGTTGGCGAAGTACCCGTCGACGCGCCGGCGGTCGCGCGCCACCTCCCGGGTGAGGATCGCGTCCTGGCCGAAGCCGGCGAGTACGGTCACGAGCGAGCCGAAGGCGAGACCGAAGGTGAACGAGCCGAACGCCGACGCGCCGAGCTTCCGCGCGATGACCACGTAGAAGCCGACCGAGATGAGCTTGGAGCCGACGTCCGCGGCCGCGCGGAAGACGGTGTTCGGCAGGATCCGCGAGGTGCCGGAGGCCACGGTGGCCCCGTCCGCTGCCGCTTCGCCAGGCTTAGGCTGCGGCGCCGTTCCCATCGATCCCCGCTAGCAGCCCGGCTTCGACGAGCGCGTCGGCGGCGTCTGCGACCTCGGCGAACGTCAGGCCGGAGCGTTCGGCGATCGCCAGCAGGTCGTGCTCGCCGTCGGAGAGGTTCAGCACCCAGAGCAGCGGGCCTTCCGTGAACGAGCCGCCGCCGACGGCCCGGTAGAGGCCGCGCTTGCCGAGCTGCGGCTCGCCCTTCGGGCTCAGGTTCCGGAAGGAGCGGTTGCGCTCGAGCACGTCGAGCACGTCGAGGTAACGCTCGAACGACTCACCGAGCGCCTGCGGCCGGACGAAGTCGAGATCGTCCGCAGAGGAGTGGTACTCCGGGAAACGGTCGGTCGGCGTGCGCGAAAGCACCCCGATGGGGAGGTCGAAACCCGGCGAGCAGAACTGCCGCTCGTCGGTGCCGAGCGGCGTGAAGTCCTCGGTCCGCCCCTCGTCGCCCGGCACCGCGGCGGCGGCGCGGTCGATCTCGCTGTCGCCGCGGCGGCTGCGCTTGTACGTGAACGGCCCCGGATCGCCGACGCACGAGACGACCAGGCCGGCGGCGATCCGGGGCAGCCGTTGCTCGTTGCGCGAGAGCCAGGCGAGCGGCCCGATCGTCGCCGGCGAGAACACGAAGCGATGCGAGCGCCGCAGCTGCTGGCCGTCGAGATGGCGCGCGAGCGTCGCGGCCAGCACGACGCCGGAGAGGTTGTCGTTCGCGAGCGACGGATGGCAGACGTAGGTCGAGAGCAGCACCTCGTCGTCCCTCTCGCCCGGCAGGAAGCGCTCCGCGTAGACGAGCTCGCCGTCCTCGAGCATCGAGTCGATCTCGACCTGGTAGTCGCCCGCAGGCAGCTGCTCGTAGACCGAGTGCGGGAGGCAGAAGCCCCAGTTCTCGGAGTGATAGGGGGTGCGGTAGGGGATCACGCCGGGCCGGGCCGGATCGGTGAAGAGATGCGGGCGCAGCTCGTCCAGCGAGAACGTGCCGGAGACCGGGACGCTGTAGTTGAGGACGTGGAGGTTGGAGTCCGCGAAGTCGGCCACGACCCGGCCGTCGGGGCCGGTGAGGCGCGCGCCGCGGACGTTCCACTCCCGCGGGAGCATCCAGTCGTAGACCTGCGTGCCGCTCGGCACGGCCGTGCGCTCGAGCGGCACCGTGCGCTCGACCACGTCGAGGGTCTGGCGCACGCCGTCGCCCGTGAGGCTGCGGCAGAACGGAAACAGCTCGGTCGCAAGGGCGTGCATCTCTTCGCCGGCCTCGGCGGCCGAGGGCAGCGAGCTGCGGTCGAGGCTCACTCGAGTACCGTCGCCCTGGGCACCGGGACGACGAAGCGGCCGCCCCAGTCGCGCACGTGCGCCATCTGACCGACGATCTCGTTGCGCAGGTTCCAGGGCAGGATCAGGACGTAGTCGGGCTTGGTCTCGGCGATCCGCTCCGGCGCGTGGATCGGCAGCCGGGTGCCCGGCAGGAAGAGCCCCTGCTTGTGTGGGCTGCGGTCGAGGACGTAGTCGAGCAGGTTGGCCCTGATGCCGCAGTAGTTGAGGAGCGTGTTGCCCTTGGCGGCCGCGCCGTAGCCCACGATCTGCGCGCCGTCGCGGCGGAAGCCGATCAACAGCTCGAGCAGGTCGCGCTTGACCGCGCGCACCTGCTGGTCGAAGGCCGCGTAGCGCTCGAGCCCGTCCAGCCCGGCCGCGCGCTCGCCCGCGAGCGACTCCCTCGGCGCGCAGGAACGAGTTCGCCAGAGGTGAGCTACGCACGTCGGCGAACACGTGCTCGAGTCGTGTGCCGCAGGAGCGGCGGGCGGGGCCGGCTACCAGGTCTTCCACCGCGGGCTGCCGCTCGCCCACTGCTCCTCGAGGACCATCTTGTCGCGCAGGCTGTCTGTGTTCTGCCAGTAGCCGTCGTGCTGGTAGGCGCCCAGCCGGCCCTCTTCGGCCAGGCGCTCGAGCGGCTCGCGTTCCCAGACTGTCTCGTCGCCGGCGATGTAGTCGAGCACGTCCGGCTCGAGCACGAAGAAGCCGCCGTTGACCCAGCCGCGGTCACCCTCGGGCCTCTCACGGAAGTGCTCGATCCTGGTCGTCTCGTCGCCGAGCGCGAGCTCGCCGAAGCGGCCCGGCGGCCGGATCGCCGTCAAGGTCGCGAGTGCGTCCTCGGCACGGTGGAACCCGAGCAGCTTCGTCATGTCGAGATGGGTCACGCAGTCGCCGTAGGTGAAGAAGAACGTCACTCCGGAGACGAGCTCCGCCACGCGCTTCAGCCGTCCTCGGGGCATGGTCGCGTCGCCGGACTCGACCAGGTGCACGCGCCAGGGCTCGAGCCCGTGCGCCTCGAGCCCGACCTCGTTCGCGGCCACAGGTCGACCATCACGTCCGCCTGCCGCAGCGCGTAGTTGACGAAGTAGTCCTTGATCTCGTGCGACTTGTAGCCGCAGCAGATCACGAACTCGCGCACGCTGTGCGCCTCGTAGCCCTTCACGATGTGCCAGAGGATCGGCCGCTCGCCGATCTCGACCATCGGCTTCGGGCGCATCGACGTCTCCTCGGAGAGGCGCGTGCCGTAGCCGTCGGCGAGGATGACCGTCTTAAAAGGCATGCGCCAGCTCCTGGTCGAGCAGCTCGAGGATCTCGGAGTCAACGTCGGCGTCGAACTTGCGCGCGAAGAGCATGCCGGAGGCCCGCAGCTGCGGCAGGTCGGCCGTGGTCAGCGTGCCCGGGTGCGCGCTGCCTGCACTCCAGTCCAGGTAGTGGAGCTGCTCGTTGTTGACCGTCCCCGCGAGCGACGAGCTCAGCAGAACGGTCTGGAAGAAGGTCTCGTCCGGCATCTTGGTGTGGCGGAAGAAGTTCAGCACGTCGGGCCGCTCCGCCACAAAGCGCATCAGCCACTTGAGCGTCTCGCCGGTCAGCGCCCAGAGCGCCATCCCGCCGTACGGCTCGAGGCCGGCCGGGAGGTGGCGGGGGAGGGGGAGCCGCAGCAGCCGCGTCTTGTAGCGGACCCGCTCGAAGTACCGGTAGCGAAGGCGGTTGAGCCCGCCACCCTCGCCCGCCCATTCGGCGGCGGGGAGGTGGAAGTGATGCAGCACATTGCGTCCTTGCCGCTCCGCGAGGTGCGCGCGGATCTCGGCCGGCCGCTTCAGCGGGTAGTCCTGGCCCGAGAGGAGCAGCGCATGGTCAGGCAGGTCGCCGCTCGCCAGGATCGCCTCGATCCCCACGAGCGTCGCCTCCAAGAGGCTGAAGCCGCCCCAGCGGCAGGCGACCCTGGGCAGCCAGGTGACGTGCTCGCGGCCGGCGAGCCGGGCGCGCATCGCCTCGAAGACCTCGTCGTCGCTGAGGCGGTTGACGTGGACGTAGAAGCGGACGTCGCCGTCGTCCAGCCGCTCGACCAGCCGCGCCAGCTGCTCGGGCGCCGTGTGCGCGCGGATCAGGTAGTCGATCCTCATCGCGCGGCCGCGATCCGTGCGTCTTCGAGCCCGGCGAGCGGAAGGCCGAGCACCCGGCCATAGAGCAGCGCGACGCCGTGTGTCGTGTCGCGGAGGTCGTGGTCGCGCTCGACCCGGATGCGGGCGACGGCGCCCTCCTTAGCGGCGAGCGCCGGATCGAGCAGCCGCTCGGCGATCGCGTCGGCAAGCGCCGGCAGGTCGCCGAGCGGGACGATCCCGGCGTGGTCGCCCAATGCGTCCCGTGCACCGGGAACGTCGGTGATCACGAGGCTACGCGCGGAGGCCATCGTTTCCAGCATCGCAAACGACATCCCCTCCCAGCGCGAGGGAGCCGCGACCACGTCGGCCGCGGCGAGCCAGGAGGGCGCGTCGGTGCGCTCGCCGGCGAAGAGCACGCGCTCGGCGGGGAGGCTGCGCACCGCCTCGAGGTCCGGACCGCCGCCGACGAGCGCGAGCGTCGCATCCGGAAGCCGCTCGAGCACGCGCGACCAGGCCTCGACGAGCTGGTCCTGGCCCTTGGCCCGGCAGAGCCGGCCGAGGCAGACGACGAGCGGGCCGTCGGGCAGCTCGAGCTCCCGGCGCGCGGCAGGCGCGTTCTCGTCGGACGCGGGGAGCAGCGAGCGCACGTCGACGCCGTTCGGCATGACCTCCCAGCGCGCGCGAATTCCGGCCGCCTCGCCGCGGCGCCGCTCGCTCTCGCTGACGCAAGCGACGGCGTGGGCCCAGCGTGCTCCCGAGCGCTCCCAGGCGATCGCCCCCCGCCGCATCAGGCCCGAGAGCGGGTAGAACGACCAGCCGTGCGGCTGGAAGATCGTCGGCACCCGGCCGCGCAGCGCGAGCCGCCCGGCGAGCCCGGGCTTGGAGGAGTGCAGGTGTACGAGCGTCGGCGCGCGCTCGCCCAGGATGCGCCTCAAACGCAGGGTCTCGCCCGCGGACGACGGTCCCGGCGAGCTGCCCGCCTGCCAGTCGAGATGCTCGGCGCCGAGCGCGAGCACGGCCTCTCCGAGCTCCCCGCCCGGGCTGGCGACGGCGACCTCCCAGTCGCGCGCGAGCTGATCGGCCACGAGCTCGCGCACGCAGCGGCAGACCCCGCCTTCGGTGGGCTGCGAGACGTGCAGGATCGAGGGCCTGATCGTGTCCAACGGCGCGTGCTAACTATGCACGCGCCGGCGGTTCCCGCCCGTTCCCGCTAGGACGGGCAGCTGTAGAGGTGGTGCGTGTAGACCGCGACGGCGCTGGAAGCGATCGAGCCGTAGTCGTTGCCGCTCGTGTCCCAGAGATTGCCGACGCCGTCGTAGTTCCCGATCGCGCCGCAACGCTGGTGGACGAAGGTCGAGTTCCGGACCGTCGTGCGGATCGTGCCCTGGTCGAGGTAGACGCCGATCACGCGCGTGTCGAAGTACGAGTCCTCGATCACATTGTCGCTGCAGGCCGCCCGTGAGCCCCACGCGGGATCGGCCCATTCGCAGGTCAGCCCGCGGTCGACGTTCGGGCCTGCATGGATCCGGTGGAAGGTGGTCTCGGCGGCGAAGTGCTCGACGTAGACGCCGATGCCCACGTCGTTCAGGTCGAGGTCCTCGAAGACGCTGTCGCGCGTGCCGGTGCCGACCCAGAGTCCTTCCCAGGCGCAGTTGCGCGCCTTCAGGCGCCGGACGATGGCCTTCACGCCGACCCAGACGCAGGCCTCGGCGGTCCCGTTCGAAGCGCGGGCCACGGGCCAGCTGACGTTGGCCGAGTCGACGTCCTCCAGCACGGGCGGCGTCGCGGGTGTGTAGCTCGCGGTGTTGGGATCGACGATCACGCCCCAGTCGCGGAAGTCTCGGGCGACGACCCGGCGGATGACCACGCCCTCGACCTCGCGAGCCAGGATTCCGGACGAGATCACGCTGTTGCCCTCGAGAGTGGTGTCGAGGACCTGCGAGTTCGAGCCGGTGCCCCAGATGTGGACGATCGAGCCGTTCAGCACCTTGCTCGAGTTGCTCACGTCGAAGGCGAGACCCCGGAGCAGACCGTGTCCGGGGCCCCAGTTGCCGCCGAGCACGAAGCCCGCCTTGAAGATCGCGCCGCCGAGGTGCTGGGCGTAGACGCGGTCGCCGTTCGCGTTCACGAAGGGGCCGGAGTTGTCGTAGACACCGTCCGCCACGACGATGTCCTGGTTGGAGGCGTTCAGCGCCTCGTTCAGCTGCGCCGAGGAGTAGACCGTCACCGCGGTCGCCGGGGTCGCGTAGGGAGCGGGGGGAGCGACGGGCACGGTCGTCCGCGAGCCCGAGGACGGCGGGGGAGGAGGCGGTGGTGGCGGCGGCGCGAGCACCGTCCAGCCGGTCACCACGGTCGCGAACACGGCCGAGTTGGAGGCGACTACGGTCAGGGCGTGCGTGCCGAGTGCAAGGGCGGTGAAAGTCACGGGGCTGCCGCACGATACGAAGGGCGCGCCGTCGAAACTGCACGTTGTGGCGGTCGCGTCCTTGGTCGTGAACGAGATCGTGGCGGTCGCCGCCGTCGTCGTCGCGGGCGGCGTGCTGGTGAACGAGACGTGCGGGTTCGGCGTTCTGGAGGGCCTCACCGGCTTCCAGGTGCGCCGCAGCCGCGCGATGCCGAGCACGCGCCCGGTCCTCGCGTTGCGGGCGACTAGCCGCACGCGGCGCCGGGTCGACTCGCTGCGGGCCGGCGCGTAGCCGTAGAGGACGTAGTTGAACGGCGCCCGCCGCCGGCGCCCGATCGTGTGGTGGCCGAGGGTGTAGCGAATCGAATGTGCCCTCGCGCCGACGACGCGGACGATCACGCTGTCGCCGACGACGCGCACGTGCAGCCGGGCCGCCTGGGCACGCCCGGGCAGCAGTGCTGCGGTAGCGCAGAGCGCGACGGCGAGGACGAGCAGCGAGCGAAGGCGGCGGCGCGCCATGCTCCCGGATCGGCTCTGCCGGAGCCCCCGGCCTCACCAGTTTGAGGGATCATGGGAGGGCCTGATACGGCCGGGTATTCGGCTATCGTGCGGCGAATGTCCGAACGCGGAGAGTTCCCGTCCACCGGTCTCCGCCCGACCAGCTCGTCCCAGCTCCAGCCGGAACAGCCGATCGAGGTTCGTCGCAGCCTGGACGCGATCTGGCGGGCGCGCTGGATGATCGTGGCGTTCGTGGTCGCGACCACGGCCGTAGTGGTCGGTATCTCGCTCTTAGTGCAGAAGACGTACCGCTCGACGTCGAAGCTGATCTACGAACCGGCGACCTCGGTCTTCGCGAGCACCGACCCAGACACTGTGAAGCGGAACCTCGAGACCTTCCAGCGGCTGCTGACGACCCGGCGCGTCCTCGAGAGCGCAGCGAAGCGGGTCCCCGGCGAGACCGCCGACTCGCTCGAGAAGAAGGTGTCGGCGTCGGTCGACCAGTCGGCCGACATCATCAGCATTGCGGCCCTGGCTTCCAAACCGCGGCTCTCGACGCTCATCGCCAATGCCACCGCCAATACCTTCGTCACGCTGCACAAGCAGGACGCCCGCCGCCAGCTCGAGGCGGCCCAGGCGGCCCTGACCGCGCAGCTCCGCGACGCCCAGGTGCGCGGAGCGACTCCGCAGGAGCTCGACGCCATTCGGCAGCAGCTGGCGAACCTCAGCACGGAGCTCGCCACTGCCGGTTCTGACCTCACCACGATCCCGGCCGAGGTGCCGGACGCTCCCTACACTCCCCGGCCGGTCCGGAACGGGGTGCTGGCGTTCTTCGCCGCCCTCTTCCTCGGGATCATCGCGGCGCTAGCCCGTGACCGGCTGACGCCGCGCGTGGGCAGTCCGCGCGAGGTGAGCCGCGTGCTCGGCCTCCCGCTGCTCGTCGGCCTCCCGTTCGTCCGCCATCGCTTTGGCCGCCGGCGCAGACTCCTGCGCGCGGTCGCCAACGAGGCGTACCAGACGCTCCAGGCCTCGGTCCGGTTCTACCTCCCTCCGACCAAGCAGCAGGTGATCCTGGTCACGAGCTCGGTCGAGGGCGAAGGCAAGACGAGCGCCGCCGCGGGCCTCGCGCGCGCTCTCGCGCGAGTCGGCCAGAAGACGCTGTTGATCTCCGGCGACCTCCGCTTCCCGACGCTGCACGAGCTGTTCAGGACCCCGCTCTCGCCCGGGCTGTCCGACATTCTGGTCGCGGCTTCGAGCAACGGCGCGCGCCCGAACGCGATGTCGGTGGCAATCGACGAGAGCGTCCAGATCGTCGTCGGCGGCGTCGGTGACAACCTGCACGTGATCTCGAGCGGCACCCCAGTTCCCGATCCGTCGAAGCTGCTCTTCAGCGAGGCGCTCGCGGCGTTTTTCGCGGCGATCCAGGAACGCGACTACCAGTACGTGATCGTCGACGGTCCGCCGCTGCTCGGAATCGCCGACAGCCACGCGCTCGCGCAGAGCGTGGACAGCGTGATCGTCGTGTCGCGGCTCGGCCTCGCGACGCTCGAGGACCTGACCGAGCTCCGCGACACGCTCGAGCGGCTCGAGGTGAACACTCTCGGCGTCGTTGTGGTGGGCTCGCGGCGCTCGATCGTCTACTCGTACGCGGCGTCGTCCGCGATCGGGGACGAGCTGCCGCGCGGCCGCGTCTCCGCGTAGGGCGGCCAGGGCCGCATCGCCCCGGCCCAGATCAGAGCCGCCACGATCCACAGGTGCCGCCAGTGCAGGGTGTCGACGAACGCGCTGTTCGCCATCAGGCCGCACCACGCCCCGAGTAACGCGGCCGAGCCGAGCCCGTAGGTGTCCCGACCCAGGATCGCGTTGCGGCCCGCGAAGACCAGCGTCGTGATCAACAGCCCGAACACGGTCACCAGCCCGAGCACGCCCTGCTCGGCCAGTGCGCGGATGTAGGCGCTGTGCGTGGAGACCGGGATATAGGACTCGAACTGGCCGGGCCCGACCCCGAACGGGTAGACGGCGACGAGCCGCAGCCCCGTTTCTTGCGCGTTGAAGCGCGACGTGTCGTACCCCTGCAGGCGCGCCCGTTCGCTGAGGAAGGTCGCCGAGCCGGTGACCGAAACGAAAAGCGCCAGCGCGATCAGCGCGACGACCAGCGTGACAAGGATCGCCATCGCCTTGCTGCCGCCGCCCCTGCGCAGCGCGACGACCACGAGCATCGCGAAGACGCCCACCGCCGCGTTCAGCCAGGCCGCCCGCGAGAACGAGAAGAGCACGCCCGCCCCGCAGGCCAGCAGCAGCAAGAACTTGAACGACCTTCGCACGTGCAGCAGGCGGGGCTCGAGCAGCTCTTCGAGCACGAGCAACGCGAGAACCACCATGAACGGACCGAAGATGTTCGGGTCGTGGAAGAGGCCCTGCGCGCGGCCGGCACCGGTCAGTCGGCTCGCGAGCGGCACGCCGCCGACGAAGAGGGAGACGCACGCGGCCGTACTGAGCGTGACGCCGGTGATCAGCAGCCCGAGCAGCACGAGTCGCGCGCGCCGGGGCGAGTCGACGTAGCCGGCCAGCCAGACCGCGAAGATCGCCAGGTAGACCGTGATCGCAAAGTAGCGCTCTGCGACGGGCACGTCGACGATGAACGAGGCCGAAAGGATGTTCAGGAAGATGAAGGCCGCGAGCAGCATCGCGATGCTCAGCGGCAGCCTCCGCACATGAAATCGGCCGGTGACAAGGGCAACGGCGAAAATCACCGAGAAGACGATGTCAGGCGGCCCGGGCTGCACCCAGACGACGCTCATCAAGAGGAAGCCGAGGAAGACGGCGGTGTCGTAGCGCGTCACTGCCAGGACCAACAGGCCGATCAGCCCGATCCCTCCGACGAGCACGATCCTCACGGAGGGCGGGGGGTGCCCGACGAGGACGAACGCGATCAGCGCGCCGAACACCAGCAGCGGTACCAGCCAGACGACCATCTGGGCGGCGCGCGACGCCGCACCCGGCACGGTGCGGATGGCGGCCGGCTGGTAGGCGCTCATGCCTCTGAGGGTAGACGCGCCTGGGCGATCACGTCGTCGAGGATCTCGTCCAGGCGCCGCTCGGGCTTCCACCCGATCGCAGCGCCGATCTTCCCGGTCGCCGGCTCGCGGTGCAGCGTGTCCTCGATCCCCTGCCCGTAGACCTCGTCGTAAGGCACGAAGGCCAGCTCCGACGAGCTGCCGGTGGCACGCTTGACCCGTTCGGCAAGCTCGAGGATCGAGACGCGCTCCGAGGACGCCGACGTTGAAGATCTCGCCCGAGATCTCGGTGTCCATCAGCGCGGCGAGTGCGCGGACGGTGTCCGAGACGTGGCAAAAGGAGCGGGTCTGGGTCCCGTCGCCGTGTACCTCGAGTGGCTCGCCCGCGAGCGCGCGCTCGACGAAGCGCGGGATCACCATCCCGTAGCGGCCGCTCTGACGCGGGCCGACGGTGTTGAAGAGCCGCACGATCACGGTGTCGAGCTCGCGCTCGAGGTGGTACGAGAGCGCGAGGTGCTCGTCCATCGCCTTCGAGTCGGCGTACAGCCAGCGCTTCTCGGTGGTCGGCCCGTAGATGCGGCGGTCGGTCTCGGCCAGCGGCCGCTCCTCGCGGTGGTCGCCGTAGACCTCGGAGCTCGAGGCTACGAGCACGCGCTTGCCGAACTCGCTGCAGTAGCCGAGCACGGTCTCGGTTCCCTGGACGTTCGTGACCATCGTGTGCACCGGCTGTTCGACGATCAGGCGGACGCCTACCGCCGCGGCGAGGTGGAAGACGACGTCGCACTTGTGCACGACCTCGCTGACGACCGCCGGGCGAGAGCACCGAGTCGACGACCAGGTGGTAGTCGGGCCGGTGGCGGAGATGCGCGATGTTCTCGAGCGACCCGGTCGAGACGTCGTCGAGGACGAACACCTCCCAGCCATTCTCGAGCAACAGCTCGGAGAGGTGCGAGCCGATGAAGCCCGCTCCGCCTGTGATCAGCGCTTTCCTGGACACGCTACGAAGAGCGTATCGGCCGCTTCGGCAGGCGCTTGAGCGCCTCGGCGATCTGCGGGTCCCCCGGAGCCAGGCGGAGGGCTTCGAGCAAGGCGGCCCGCGCCCGCCGCACCTCGCGCGCGCGGGCGTACGCGAGCCCGAGCTCGTAGCGCACGTCGGCGACGCGCGGCTCCTTCCGGACCGCGGCCTTGAGCTGCTCCACGCGCCGCGCGCGGCGTCGCGGCCTCCGACGCCTCGAGGCGGTAGGGGTCGACGGACAGCGGGTCGAGGGCCTTCGCAGCTGAGAAGTCGCCGTGGTCGGCGAAGCGGGCCGAGAGCCAGGGCGGCACGAAGAGCAGCACCGCCACGAGCGCTGCGGCCGCCAGGCCGAGCTGTGCCCCCCGTCCGAGCCGCGGCTCCTCGCCAGACGCCCCGATCCCGAGCAGGAGGAAGAAGCCGACCCCGCACGCCGGCACCGTCCAGATCCAGTCCACGGAGGCGTGCGCCAGCCAGTACGCGGCCGCCGCGAACGCTGCCGTCGCCGCGGGGTCACGCGCTCGCATGCGCGTGACGATGCGGATCAGCGGCAGGGCGAGCGCGCACACGAGCAGCAGGAGCCCGACGATGCCGAGCTCGCTGAGCGCGTCCAGCTCGACCGAGTGCGCCCGGGCCGGCGTCTCCGGGCCGTGGCGAAGCTGCAGGTACGCCGGCCCGAAGCCACGCGAGCCGATCCCGGCCAGCGGGTGCTCCTTGAACTCGTCCAGGGCCACGCGCCAGAAGTCGTAGCGGTACGACCCGAGCTGCAGCAGGTGGCTTGAGGCCTCGCCGACCGGACGCTCGTTCTTGAACGACCGCCACTGGTCGTCGAACCAGCCCGAGTGGTAGACCTGCGTGAAGAAGACTGCGATACACGCAACCGCGGCCACGACGGCGAGCGCGCCCACCCCAACGCGAACGAGCCCGAGCGCGCGTGGCCCGAGCCCGAGCCGCCGGTCGGCCACGGCGTAGACGAGCCCGGCCACGGCGCCGATCGCGGTCAACACGACTATGGTCGTGCCCGCATGGCGGATGTCGCCGACGCTCCCGGTCCGGAACGGTTCGGTCAGGGGCCGGTAGGCGATCGCCGTCAGGCCTAGGGCCGCGACGGTCGGGACGAGCAGCCGCAGTCGTAGCGGCGAGAGCGCGAACAGCAGCGCGCAGGAGACGGTCATCGCGGCGATGCTCCCTTTGCTCTGCGCCGTCAGTGAGGCCGCCGCGATCGCCGTGGCCCCCGCCAGCGAGCAGCTGCGCACGAGCACGTTCCGGCGCCGGTCAGCCGAAAGCACCACCGCCGGCCAGAAGCCGATCAGGAAGACGGCCGCGACCGCGTTCGGATACGAGATCGGGAACGAGAGGCGCCGTCCCCAGTAGAAGTGGTCGGCCTGGTCGGTCCCGAAGCGCAGCACGAGCGCGGCGCCGAGCGCGAGCGCCCCGGCCGACAGCGCGACCGCCGCCGAGGCCAGCAGCCGGTCCGACGGCCCGGTGAGCGTCAGCAGCGGCAGCAGGAAGACAGCCGCGTAGAACAGCGTCAGCAGCGCCTCGTCGCGTGCCAGCGAGGGAACGGCCGACCAGGAGATCGAGATCGCCTCCCAGCCCGCGAGCGCGACCAGGGCCGTGAGCGCGCCGAGCTCCGCGCGGCCGGGCCGCCGGG
Organism: uncultured Actinomycetes bacterium; assembly: GCA_963772975.1. Taxonomy (GTDB): domain Bacteria; phylum Actinomycetota; class Thermoleophilia; order Gaiellales; family Gaiellaceae; genus AC-32. Next base: position 325,952 of record CAVYZH010000002.1, on the reverse strand, counting down.
CTCCGCCCGAGACTGCGACCACGAGCACGAGCAGAGCGGCGAGGGCGGCGTACGGAAGCCAGTCCGCGGCGTCGATGCTCCCGGTTGCCAGCCACGCGAGCGCCCACGCCGTCGCGGCCAACAGCATGGAGGGCAGAACCCGAAACACGGTTTCCGCGTTAATACTCACGGATGGATGGTTTGCAACTCAGATTTCGTGCAGAACTAACTATTGCGTTTCGGCAGAGTCGGAAGTACGGTTGGACTGTCTCGAACGGCAGGCGGGAAACACGCCCGTCTGAGGGGAAGAACTCTGCGGCACGTTGCGTCCGGGTAGGGAAGGGCAGTGGTTTCGTTACGTGGGCGTTCGCGTCCACAGGAGGAGGGAGAACACAATGTTGCGGCGATTTACAGTCTGGGGGGTAATGGCGTGCGCGGTGCTGGTCTTGGCCGGCTCGGCGTTGGCGGCGACACCCCAGCAGATCTACCGGGATTACGCCGACAACGGTCGGCTCGACCATAAGTACTCGCAGGCGGACCTGCAGCGGGCACAGCGTGACGCCGCGCTCCAGGGCTACCCGCGCGTCGGCGTCCAGGGTGCAGTCGAGCAGGCGCTCGGCGCGAAGGGAGTCAAGGCCAGCGGCGGTCTGCCGTTCACCGGCCTCGACCTCGCGCTCCTGGCTGCCGGCGGCGCCCTGCTGCTGATCGCGGGCACCGGGTTGCGGAAGTTCGGCAAGGCCAAGAGCTAAGTACGCGGGCCTGACCGGGACTGAAGCGCGCGATGGCGACGCGACCGTTGATGAACGCCCAGGCGCTGCCGGCGCTGCTGGAGCCGTTCGAGTCGGACCTGCTCCGAGAGCGGGGCGACCACCGTGCCCGAACGCGGGCATGGGCACGCGGCGCGCTGGTCCTCGACGCGGTCCTCCTGGCAGCCGCGGGCGCGGCCACGCAGCTCGGCTCGGGCGACGCCGGCATCCTCCGCGTCTCGCCCGTCTGGATCGTCACCTACGCCGCTCTCGTGCTCGGGATGCTTCAGCTGCGCGGCCTGTACTCGTGGCGCTTCCGCGTCTCGGTGCTCGACGACCTGCGCGGCATCCTGGCGGCAACGGCGCTGGCGTCGATGTCAGTCCTGAGCCTCCGCATCCTCCTTCCAGGAGACGTGGACGACCTCGCTCCGCAATCGCTGCGGCTGCTGGCCTTCAGTGCGGTTTACCTCGCCGCGGGCCGCGTGGCCTACGACTGGGCGCAGTTGAACGCGCGGCGCCACGGCGACCTGGCCAAGCCGACGCTGATCGTCGGGGCGGGCCGGGTCGGCAGGCTGACGGCAAATCGCCTGCTCGAGCACCGCGAGCTCGGCCTCGCGCCGGTCGGCTTCATCGACAAGGAGCCGCTGGACGAGCCCGGACTGCCCGTGCCCGTGCTGGGCGCGAGCTGGGATCTCGAGCGCCTGATCGAACAGCATGGGATCGAGCACGTCGTCGTGACCTTCTCGACGGCGCCGAGCGAGGTTCTGCTGCGAGAGATCGAGCGCTGCGAGCAGCTCGGCGTCTCCGTCTCGCTGGTGCCGCGCCTGTTCGAGCGCGTGACCGAGCGGCTGACCGTCGACCACCTCGGTGGCCTGCCGCTCCTGTCGGCACAGCGGGCCGATCCCAAGGGCCTGCAGTTCGCGTTCAAGTACACGCTCGACCGGATCGTCGCGGGCCTGCTGCTGCTCGTGCTGCTGCCGGTCTTCGCGCTGCTCGCGCTGGGGACGCTGCTCTCGGTCGGGCGGCCGATCTTCTTCCGGCAGCCGCGCTTCGGGCTCGACGGGCGCGAGTTCGAGATGCTGAAGATCCGATCGATGCGCGCAGCTGCCGAGCAGCTCGAGGTGCCGGACCTGCCTCCAGACACGGCGCCCGGCGGTGTCGAGGGCGACGACCGGCGGACGACTTTCGGGACGCTGCTGCGCCGCACCTCGCTCGACGAGCTGCCGCAGCTGCTGAACGTGCTCAAGGGTGACATGAGCCTGATCGGCCCGCGCCCCGAGCGCCCCGATTTCGCCCGGCTGTTCGTGGACAACGTGTACCGCTACGGCGACCGCCACCGCGTCAAGTCGGGGATCACCGGCTGGGCGCAGGTGCACGGCCTGCGCGGCAAGACCTCGCTCACAGACCGGGTCGAGTGGGACAACTACTACATCGAGAACTGGTCGCTCTGGCTCGACGTCAAGATCCTGCTGATGACGCTCTGGGCCGTGCTCAGCCACTTCGCGCTGGCGGAGTAACGGCTCATATCCCTCGAACGAGGTGGCTCGGCGGAGGGATTCCGCGCGAGCAGCGCGCTCGCGCCGCCGATGGATGCCTCGAGCAGGAGTGCGGTTGCCGCCCGACCGCCGCCGAAAGAAACGTACCGACGAGCCGGCCGAGGAAGACCCCTCGGCCGGCTCGGCGGTTCGAGAGCCGGCGACGACGGCAAGGTCGACATCCGATCAGCTTGCACTTCATCGTCACCTCGGTCGCCGACGTGGAAAGCGCTCAGGACGCCGATCGCGCTGAGGACGCCCGCGACGCGACCGAGAACTGGTCCTCGAGGGCTTCAAGCTCAAGCTGCTCGAGTCGGCCACCGCGCACTACGAGTTGAACGGCTAGCTCGTCTTAGTCGAGGCGCCGCCCCGCCGCCCGGGGCGGCCGCCTCGCTTAGTCAGATGCGAGCGGCAGCCGGTTCCCGCGCGAGCAGGAGCATCGCCGCGACGAAGCTGGTGAGTGCCGGCCCGGCCGCGATCAGCGGCTCGAGCGTGGCGAGCATCAGGTACCCCGCGACGAACAACAGCAGTGACAGCATCCTTCTACCCATCCCCATGAAGCCCATTTAACGCGATTTGGAGGCAAAAAGATACGGCTGTCGAACGCTCCGTTCGGGGTAGCGCCACCCCCCGACCTGTTCGCTACGATGGGCGACTCAGCCATTCCGCGGCGTCCGCGGAGGAAGGAAGAAGCGACTTTGTTCGAACGCTTCACCGAACGAGCCCGTCAGGTAGTGGTCTTGGCCCAGGACGAGGCTCGGGCGCTCAAGCACAACTACATCGGCACGGAGCACATCCTGCTCGGCCTGCTCCGCGAGGAGGAGGGGCTTGCCGCCCGCGTGCTGGAGTCGCTCGACATCACGGTCGAGGAGGTGCGCGCGCAGGTCGCCCGCATCGTCGGCCAGGGCGACGAGGTCACGACCGGCCAGATCCCGTTCACCCCGCGCGCGAAGAAGGTGCTCGAGCTGGCGCTGCGCGAGGCGCTCTCGCTGGGCCACAACTACATCGGCACCGAGCACATCCTGCTCGGCCTCGTTCGCGAGAACGAGGGCGTCGCGGCGCGCATCCTGCTCGACTTCGACGCCGACGCCGAGAAGATTCGCAACGAGATCATCCGCATGCTCTCCGGCCCCGGCCGGCGGCAGCAGGGCGCGGGCGGCGGCGCGCCGGGCGAGAAGTCGAAGAGCTCGAAGCTGCTCGACCAGTTCGGCCGCAACCTGACCAAGCTCGCAGCCGAGGGCAAGCTCGACCCCGTGGTCGGGCGCCAGACCGAGATCGAGCGCGTGATGCAGATCCTCTCGCGGCGCACCAAGAACAACCCGGTGCTGATCGGCGAGCCCGGCGTCGGCAAGACCGCCGTCGTCGAGGGCCTCGCCGCGCGCATCTCCTCGAACGCGGTGCCCGAGCTCCTGAAGGGCAAGCAGATCTACACGCTCGACCTCGCGGCGCTCGTGGCCGGGTCGAAGTACCGCGGTGAGTTCGAGGAGCGCCTGAAGAAGGTGATGAAGGAGATCACCCAGCGCGGCGACATCATCCTGTTCATCGACGAGCTGCACAACCTCGTCGGCGCGGGCGCGGCCGAGGGCGCGATCGACGCGGCCTCGATCCTGAAGCCGGCCCTGGCGCGCGGCGAGCTGCAGACGATCGGCGCGACGACGCTCGACGAGTACCGCAAGTACCTCGAGCGCGACGCCGCGCTGGAGCGGCGCTTCCAGCAGATCCGCGTCGACGAGCCGTCGGTCGACGACACCGTCCAGATCCTGCGCGGCCTGCGCGACCGCTATGAGGCGCACCACCGCTGCAAGATCTCCGACGAGGCACTCACCGCCTCGGCGGTACTGGCCGACCGCTACATCCAGGACCGCCACCTGCCCGACAAGGCGATCGACCTGATCGACGAAGCGGCCTCGCGCATGCGCATCAAGACGATGAGCGCGCCTCCGCGCTACCGCGAGCTCGAGGACGAGATCGAGAAGGTGCGCAAGGACAAGGAGGGCTCGATCGAGGCCCAGGAGTTCGAGAAGGCCGCCTCGCTGCGCGACAAGGAGCGCAAGCTGACGCAGAAGAAGCGCGAGCTCGAGGAGAACTGGCGCGCTGAGGAAGGCGCCGGCGAGCAGCCCGAGATCGGCGAGGAGGAGATCGCCGACATCGTCTCGATGTGGACGGGCATCCCGGTCTTCAAGCTGACCGAGGCCGAGTCGCAGAAGCTGATCCGGATGGAGGACGAGCTGCACAAGCGCGTGATCGGCCAGGAGGAGGCGATCGTCGCCGTCTCCAAGTCAATCCGCCGCGCGCGCGCGGGCATCAAGGACCCGAAGCGCCCTACCGGCTCGTTCATCTTCCTCGGCCCCTCGGGCGTCGGCAAGACCGAGCTGGCGCGCACGCTCGCCGAGTTCCTCTTCGGCGACGAGGACGCGATGATCCAGGTCGACATGTCGGAGTACATGGAGAAGCACTCCGTTTCCCGGCTCGTCGGCTCGCCTCCGGGCTACATCGGCTACGACGAGGGCGGCCAGCTGACCGAGGCCGTGCGCCGCAAGCCGTACTCGGTCGTCCTGCTCGATGAGATCGAGAAGGCCCACCCGGACGTCTTCAACATCCTGCTCCAGATCCTGGAGGACGGGAAGCTGACCGACGCCCAGGGGCGGAAGGTCGACTTCCGCAACACGATCGTGATCATGACCTCGAACATCGGCGCTGCATCGATCTCGAAGAACCAGTCGCTCGGCTTCTCGATCGGCGACGACTCCGGCCTGTCGTACGACGACATGAAGGACCGCGTCATGAGCGAGCTGAGGAAGGTCTTCCGGCCCGAGCTGCTGAACCGGATCGACGAGGTGATCGTCTTCCACAAGCTGACGAAGGACGAGATCATGACGATCGTCGAGCTGATGATGAAGCGGCTGCGCGACCAGATGGGCCAGCACGACGCGGTGATCGAGCTGACCGAGGGAGCGAAGGAGCTGCTCGTCGAGAAGGGTTACGACCCGACGATGGGCGCGAGGCCACTGCGCCGCGCGATCCAGCGCCACATCGAGGACCCGCTCGCCGACTTCGTCCTCGGCCGCGAGCTCGGCCCGGGCGCGACGATCCTGGTCGACCGCAAGAACGACGACGAGGTCGACATCACGGTCATCCCGGCCGAGATCACGCCCGAGAAGGTCACCGTCCCGCCGGACGAGCCGACCGACTCGGCGGACGACGACTCCGAGTAGTCGGTAGCCGCGTAGCCTGGGCCGATGCGCCTGGGTGCAGTTGCGTTTCTGGTCGGGGGCGCAACGCTTGCGACCGAGATTGCCGCCTCCCGTCTGCTCGCGCCCTACTTCGGCGCCTCGACGGTCGTCTGGGCGAACATCATCGGCCTGACGCTGGCCTACCTTGCGGTCGGCTACTGGCTCGGCGGACGGCTGGCCGACCGCCGGCCCGAGCCGCACGTGCTGGCGGTGGTCCTGCTCGTCGCGGCGGTCTCGCTGGCCGTGACGCCCTTTGCCGCCCGGCCGGCTCTGCGTTGGGCGGCGAACGGGCTCGACGCCCTCTCGGCCGGCGTGGTCGTCGGATCGTTCTTCGCCGCACTGGCGCTGTTTGCGCTCCCCATCACGGCGCTCGGTGCGGCCGCTCCGTACCTCGTCCGGCTCTCGCTCGACCATGTCGACGAGGCTGGCCGCGTGGCCGGCCGCCTGTATGCGCTCTCGACTGCCGGCAGCCTGGCCGGGACCTTCCTCGCGGCGCTGGTCGCGATCCCCTGGATCGGGACGCAGAGGACGCTCGTCACCACGGCGGCGTTGGTCGCCCTCGGCGCCGCGCTGCTTGCCGGCCGCATGTGGATGGTTGTGCCGGTCGTCCTCGCCACGTTGCTCGCCGTGCCGCCGCCGGAGATCAAGCGGTCGCTCTTCGAGACCGAATCCGAGTACCAGTACATCCGGGTCGTTGACGACGGCCGCGGGGGCCGTGAGCTCGAGCTCAACGAGGGCGTGGTCAGTCACTCGGCCTGGCGCCCGGACACCGTGCTGACCGGCCGCTACTGGGACCTGTTCCTGCTGTTCCCGCCGCTCCTGCGGGAGCCGCCTCGAAGCATGCTCGTGATCGGCAGCGCCGGCGGCACGATCGGTCGCGCCTATGGCCGCTTCTACCCGCAGATTGCGATCGACGGCGTCGAGATCGACCCGGAATTGAACCGAGTCGCCCGCCGGTGGTTCGGCGCCGGCGACAACCCAAACATGCGCCTGATCGCCGCCGACGGCCGCCCGTTCCTCGAGCGGACGGGCAAGCGCTACGACCTGATCGTCGTCGACGCCTATCGGCAGCCGTACATCCCGTTCTACCTTGCGACCGCCGAGTTCTTCCGGCTCGTGCGGGAGCACCTGCGGCCGGGTGGTGCAGTGGCGCTGAACGTCGCCACCACGCCGCACGACCGGCAGCTGTCGCGGGCGGTCGGAACGACGCTGCTGACCGCCTTCCCGCACGCGTGGCGCTGGCGGGCGTTGCGCTTCAACGATGTTCTCTTCGCCCTGCGTGAGCAGATCACGCGCGCGGGGCTTCTTCGCCGCGCGAACAGAGCACCTGCAGAGCTGCGCAGCCTGGTCCCGCTCTTCGACGAGCGCCTCGCGCCGATTCGACCGCACGGAACGCCGCTGACGGATGACCGCGCGCCGGTGGAGTGGTTGACCGACCGGATGATCCTCGACCAGGCCGAGCGGGGCGGGCACGTCGACGAGCCCGCGTTACCGACCGCGCCTGGCGGTTAGCCTCAGGCGCGTGCCTTCGCGCCTCTACGACCGGCCGATCGGGGCCGCGCTGGCGGGCGCGCTGGCGATCTCCTTCTCGGGGATTCTCTTCCGCGCCGCCCACGTCTCTCCCTCGACAGGCGCCTTCTACCGCTGCGCGCTCGCGCTGCCGGTCCTGTTGCCGCTGTCCTGGCTCGAGTACCGGCGCTTCGGGCCGCGGCCGCTCAGGCAGCGCGCGCTCGCGGCGCTGGCGGGCGTCTTCTTCGCGATCGACCTGGTCGCCTGGCACGAAGGGATCGAGCAGGTCGGAGCCGGGCTAGCGACCGTGCTCGGCAACCTGCAGGTCGTGTTCGTCGGCCTGCTTGCGTGGATGATCCTCGGCGAGCGGCCTTCGAATCGCTCGCTGGCCGCGATCCCGGTCGCCCTCGTCGGCGTGCTGTTGATCTCGGGCGTCTTCGAAAGCGGCGCCTACGGTGAGAACCCCGGCCTCGGTGTCGCCTACGGGATCCTGACCGCGCTCGCCTACTCGGGCTTCCTGCTCGTGCTGCGCGCGAGCAACGCCGACTGGCGGCGCCCGGCCGGGCCGCTCTTCGACGCGACGCTCGTCTCCGCTCTAGCGACGATCCCGATCGGCCTGGTGATCGGCGACCTCGACTGGACTCCCGGCTGGCCCGCGTGGGGCTACCTGCTGCTGCTGGCCTGGAGCTCCCAGGCGCTCGGCTGGCTGCTGATCTCGATCAGCCTCCCGCGCCTGCCCGCCGCGCTGACCTCGGTGCTCCTGACGTTCCAGCCGGTGTTGTCGGTGCTGTTCGCCTGGGCGATCCTGGACGAGACGCCGTCGGCGCTCCAGCTCGTCGGGGTGGCGCTCGTACTCTGCGGCCTGCTGATCGTCACCCTGGGAAGCCGGCCGAGGAGAACCGCGGCGGAGCCGGCTTACGCAGGCGTCACGCAATAGGCACAGTCGGCGTCCGCGGCCGCTCGTAGGCTGTTCGGGTGGCGAAGGCTGCGACCCAGTTCGCGTGCACCGACTGCGGCTACTCGGCCGGGCGCTGGTTCGGCAAGTGCCCGCAGTGCGGCGAGTTCGGCACGCTCGTCGAGGACGTCCCGGCCGATGCTCGGCCGACCGGGCCGAAGGCAACGCTGCGACTGGTCGACGTCAAGGCCGAGGAGGCCGACCGGATCCCGACCGGCGTGCCAGAGCTCGACCGAGTGCTCGGCGGCGGTCTCGTGCCCGCGTCGCTCGTGCTCGTCGGCGGTGAGCCCGGAGTCGGCAAGTCGACCCTGCTGCTGAGCGCGCTGGCGGCGATCTCGAAGGAGCGGCGCGCCGTGCTGGTGACGGGCGAGGAGTCGGCCGCGCAGGTGAAGCTCCGCGCCGCGCGCCTCGGCGGCGCCGAGAACGTCGAGATCCTCGCTGCGACGGAGCTCGACGTCGTTTGCGCGACTCTCGAGCAGGAGCGGCCCGACGTCTGCGTGATCGACTCGGTGCAGACGCTCTACTCGTCCGACCTCGGCTCGGCGCCGGGGTCGGTAGGCCAGGTCCGCGAGGCTGCGGGCCGGCTGCTGCGCGTGGCGAAGGAGAGCGGCGTCGCCACGATCCTCGTCGGGCACGTGACCAAGGACGGGGCGGTCGCCGGCCCGCGCGTGCTCGAGCACCTCGTCGACTGCGTGCTCCAGTTCGAGGGCGACCGCTACCACGAGCACCGTGTCCTGCGCGCCTCGAAGAACCGCTTCGGCTCGACGAACGAGCTCGCGGTCTTCGAGATGACCGGCACCGGCCTCGTCGGCGTGCCGGAGCCGTCGGAGCTCTTCGGCCGCACCGTCGAGGGCGAGATCGGCGCCGCCGTCGGCTGCGTGCTCGAGGGCTCGCGGCCGCTGCTGCTCGAGATCCAGGCGCTCGTGGCGCCGACTGACCTGGCGATGCCGCGCCGCGTCGGTACCGGCGTCGATCCGAAGCGCCTGGCGATGATCGTCGCCGTTCTCTCGCGGCACGCGCGGATCGCGCTCGGGCAGGCCGACGTCTTCGTCAACGTCGCCGGCGGCGTCCGCATCGACGAGCCCGGCGCCGACCTGGCGATTGCGCTGGCAATCGTCTCCGCCGCCAAGGGTGCGCCCGTCAAGCCGCAGGTCGCAGCCTTTGGTGAGGTCGGCCTCACCGGCCGGCTGCGCCCCGCAACCCAGTCCGAGCGCAGGCTCGAGGAGTGCGCCAAGCTCGGCCTCGTCGCCGCGGTCGCCCCGGCCGGCACACCGACGCGTGGCAAACTGCACGTGCTGGAAGCCGAGACGCTGAGCCAGGCTGCAAAGGCGGGAATCGATGCAGAGCGAGCCGAGCCAGGATAGGACCGACCCCCGGACCCCGCCCCCGCTGGGCATCCTCCGCCATCCCACTCAGCACGACCCCCGCCTCGACTCCAAGATCCTCGCCGCCGTCAGCCGCATCGCGCCAGGCACTGCGCTGCGCTCGGCGATCGACGACATCATCCGCTCCCGCGAGGGCGCCCTGATCGTGATCGGCGAGCCGAACGAGCTCGCGTTCCTGTTCAGCGGCGGGATCAAGCTCGAGGTCCCGTTCACGCCGCAGCTGCTCTACGAGCTCGCGAAGATGGACGGCGCGATCATCGTCAACGCCGGCAGCACGAAGCTCGCCTATGCGAACGTGCAGCTGATGCCAGATCCGACGATCGCTTCGGACGAGACTGGCACGCGGCACCGCACAGCCGAGCGCGTGGCCAAGCAGACCGACGCGCTCGTGATCTCGATCTCGCAGCAGCGCGAGACGGTGACGGTCTTCGTCGGCCAGAGCCGCTACCAGCTCGAGCCGATCGCCGACGTGCTCTCCAAGACCAACCAGGCGCTCTCGACGCTCGAGACCTACCGCGCCCGGCTCGAGCAGGTGCTGACCCGGCTGACGGCGCTCGAGTTCCAGAACGCGGTGATGCTCGACGACGTGCTCGTCGTCCTGCAGCGGGCCGAGCTGACGACGCGCATGGCCGAGGAGGTCGAGCGCGCCTGCGTCGAGCTCGGCGAGGAAGGGCGGCTGATCCGGATGCAGCTCGACGAGCTCGTTGCGGACGTGCCCGACGAGAAGGCCGCACTCGTGTACGACTACCACGCCGAGGGCGGCGCGGCCCGGACGCAGGAAGGCCTCGAGGCGCTCGCCGGGCTGCCATACAACCAGCTGCTCGAGTTCGAGCTGCTCGCCGTGATCGGATACCCGGCGAGCGTCAATCCGCTCGACCATGCGGTCTCGCCGCGCGGCTACCGCGTCCTCTCCCACATCCCACGTCTGCCCGACGGGGTGGTCAAGCGCGTGGTCGCGAGCCTGGACGGGTTGGACGGGATCGTTCGCGCGTCGCAACGCGAGCTGGAGGCGGTCGAAGGCGTCGGCACCGTTCGCGCCCGGGAGATCCGGGAGGGCCTGCGCCGGCTCCAGGAGCACAATCTCGTCGACCGCTACCTCCAGATCTAGCTCTGAGCAGGGCTTTTCCCGAAAAAGGGGCTGTTTCCAGCGATTTTTGCTAGACTGGTTGGGCTTGCCGGCGGAAGCATCACCCGCCGGCTTCGTTGCGGATAAGCCAACTTCGAACGGGGAGGCACGGCGTTGTACAAGGTCGGTGACAAGGTGGTGTACCCACACCACGGGGCAGGAACGGTCGTCAAGAAGGAGACGCGCGAGGTGCTGGGAGAGAAGCGCGAGTACCTGACGATCAAGATTCTCCACAACGACATGACGGTGAACGTCCCAGCCGACAATGCCGACCGGGTTGGGCTGCGGAAGGTGATCGACGAGCAGATGGTCTCGAAGGTGCTGAAGGCGCTTACGGGCAGCGGCACGACGATGCCGAAGAACTGGAACAGGCGCTTCAAGCACAACCGCGACAAGATGAAGACCGGCGACATCTTCGAGCTCGCCGAGGTGGTGCGGAACCTCTCGCTCCGCGACCACGAGAAGGGCCTCTCCACGGGCGAGAAGCAGATGTTCGTGAAGGCGAAGAAGATCCTCGCCTCCGAGCTGATGTACGCCAAGGAGATGGACGAGGACGAAGCGGCCGAGTGGCTGGACGGCGTCCTCGAGCGCGGCGGCAAGAAGAAGAAGCCGACCGCGAAAGTCGCCGCTACCGCCTAGGCTCGACTTGTGTCGGTCTGGGCCGTCCTCGCTGCGGCAGGTCGCGGCGAGCGGCTCGGCTCCGACCGGCCGAAGGCATTCGCGCGCCTGGGCGGCCGTCCGCTGCTCGCCGAGTCGCTGGAGCGCCTCGAGGAATCCGGCTGGATCGACGCGATCGTGATCGCGGCGCCGCCGGACTGGGAGGAGCCGTCGATCCTCGTCGCCGAGGAGATCGCCGCGACCAAGGTCAGCTCCGCTGTCACCGGCGGGGAATCGCGTTCCGAGTCGGTGCGGCTGGCGCTCGAGGAGGTGCCCGGGGACGCCGCGGTTGTCCTAGTGCATGACGCCGCGCGGCCGCTGCTGCCCGAAGAGGTGATCGAGCGCGTGCTTACGCCGCTATCCGAGGGTTGGGACGGCGTCGTCCCGGCCGTGCCGCTCGCGGACACCGTCAAGCGCGTCGAGGGCGACCGCGTGGTCGAGACGGTGCCGCGCGACGACCTGGTCGCGGTGCAGACGCCGCAGGCGTTCCTCGCCGACGCACTGCGCCGGGCGGTGAGCGGCGACGTCTCAGCGGCGACCGACTGCGCGTCGCTGGTCGAGTCCCAGGGCGGCCGGATCAAGGTCGTCGAGGGTGACCGGCGTTTGCTGAAGGTGACCGATGCCGACGACCTGGCGCTCGTGGAGAGCTGGCTCGAATGAGAGTCGGTCTCGGCGTGGACGCGCACGCGCTGGTCGAGGGCGTGCCGCTCGTGCTCGGTGGGGTCGAGGTCGACTCGCCGCGAGGGCTCGCGGGCCACTCCGACGGCGACGTGGTCGCGCACGCCCTGATCGACGCGGTGCTCGGCGCGGCCGGGCTGGGCGACATCGGGTCGCTGTTCCCCTCGGGCGCGGCGGAGTGGGAGGGCGCGTCGTCGCTCGACCTGCTCTCGCGCGCCTACGCCCAGGTGCGCGAGGCCGGCTTCGAGCTCGCGAACGCGGACTGCGTGCTCGTCGGCGAGGAGCCGCGTATCGCACCGCTGCGGGAAGCGATGCGTGGGAAGCTCGCCGAGGCGATGGGCGTCGACCTCGGCCGCGTGAACGTACGGGCGACGACCACCGACAAGCTTGGCTTCACCGGCCGGGGCGAAGGGCTCGCCGCGTTCGCGGTCGCATTGGTCGAATGAAGATCGTCCAGGTCGACCCGGAGATCCGCCGCAGCGACGCGTTCCGGCAAGTACTGCGGCGTGCGTGGCCGGAGATCGTCATGCACGACGAGATCTCGAACGCCAACTGGGGCCGGCTCTACGAGGAGCGGCCGGAGTTCCAGTTCGCGCTGGTCGACGAGGGCCGCATGCTGGCCGAGGGCAACTCGATTCCGGTCGCCGGGATGCCGGGCGCATGGCGCGACGCGCTGCGCGACGGCTTCGATGCCGACGAGCCCGACCGGCTGTGCGCGATCGCGATCTTGATCGATCCTGACGTCCAGCAGCGCGGCCTCTCGCGCACGATGCTCGAGCACATGCGCGGGCTGGCGCATGCCCGAGGCTGGGAGCTGGTCGCGCCGGTCAGGCCGACGCTCAAACACCGCTACCCGCTGACGCCGATCGAGCACTACGTCGAGTGGCGGCGCGAGGACGGCCTGCTCTTCGACCCGTGGCTCCGCGCTCACGAACGGCTCGGCGCGGAGCTCGTCGGGATCGCGCCGGACTCGCTCGTCTCGGAGGGGACGGTGGCCGAGCTCGAGGAATGGTGCGGCCTTGAGTTCCCCGAGAGCGGAAGCTATGTCGTCGAGGGCGCGCTCGTCCCGATCGAGATCGACCGCGAGCAGGACCGCGGCGTCTACCGCGAGCCGAACGTCTGGATGCGGCACCCCGGCCCCGGCTAGGGGACGAGCCCGTCGGCGGCGAGCGCCGCGACGGCTTCCTCGTCGCCGGGATCGACACCCGCGAGCAGTGCTCGTAGCGCCGCGCCCCGCCGCTGGCGGAACGAGCCTTCGAACGGGCCCTGCGTGCGCAGTGGCTCGAAGCGCTGCCCGCGCGAGGGACAGGCGGAGGCGAGCGGGCACTCGCCGCAGCGCGGCACGCGCGCGATGCAGACCGTCGCGCCGAGATCCATCAGCGCCTGCGCGCAGGTGTGGTCGAACTCATGGCCCGTGCGCTCCTGGACGCGGCGCACGTTCACGTCCACCGGCAGCACCGGCCGACCGAAGGCGAAGCAGCCGACCGCGGCCGCCGTGTAGGGGCCGACGCCCGGCAGCTCGGTCAGGTCGGCGGGCCAGCCGCGCTCGGCGACGACCCGCGCCGCCCGCTGCAGGCTGATCGCGCGCCGGTTGTAGCCGAGCCCCTGCCACTCGCGGATCACCTCGGCCGTGACCGCGGCAGAGAGCGCCTGCGCTGTCGGCCAGCGCTCGAGCCAGGCGAGCCAGCGCGGCACGACGCGCGAGGCCTGCGTCTGCTGCAGCATCACCTCGGAGACGAGGACCGCGTACGGCTCGCGCGTCTCCCGCCACGGCAGCTCACGGCCGCGCTCGGCGTACCAGTCGAGCAGCGCCTCCCTCACCCGCGAGACCCTAGACTGCGTTCCGGCCGTGTGCTTCGACCTCGATTCCTCGCCGCCGATTCCGGTCATCCTCGGCGCGGCGGTCTCGCACGACGATCTCGTGCTCGAGGCGCGCGACGGGAACCACTTCGCCGCGTTCCTGGCCACTCCGGACGAGCCCTCGACGAAGGGCGTCGTGATCCTGCCGGACGTGCGCGGCCTCTACCGCTTCTACGAGGAGCTGGCGCTGCGCTTCGCCGAGCGCGGCTACACGGCGCTCGCGTTGGACTACTTCGGCCGCACGGCCGGGCCCGAGAAGCGCGGCGAGGAGTTCGAGTACCGGCCGCACGTGGAGGCGGTCACGCCGGAGCAGATCCAGGCTGACGTCTCCGCTGCCGTCGCGCACCTGCGCTCGCTCGGTGTCGAGTCCGTCTTCACCGTCGGTTTCTGCATGGGCGGTCGACAGTCCTGGCTCGCCGCGGCGGCCGGGCACGGTCTCGCCGGGGCGGTCGGTTTCTACGGCCGGCCGGGTGTCGCCGCTGACGGCTCGCCCGGCCCCGAGCAGGTCGTCTCGAAGATGGACGGGCCGATCCTCGCCCTCCAGGCCGGGACCGACCAGAACATCACGCCCGCTGACAACGAGGCGTTCGAGCAGGCACTCTCGGACGCAGGCGTCGAGCATGAGCTCGTCGTCTACGAGGGCGCGCCGCACAGCTTCTTCGACCGCAAGCAGGACGAGTTCGCGGGCGCCTCCGAGGACGCCTGGAACCGAACGCTCGAGCTCATCGAGCGCCACGGCAAGTGATTAGGGAGGCGCGGCCCGACGAGGCGGCGACGTTAGCCGCGATCCAGCGGGACGCCTCGCTCGCGGGCTACGCGCACATCTTCCCGCCGGAGCTCTACCCGTACCCGACCGGCGTGGTTGCCCAGCGCTGGGAAGAGTTCCTTGCCGATGGCGAGGTGACCGTGCTCGTCGCCGAGGAGGACGGTTCCGCGGCGGGCGTCGCCGCCTGTCGCAACGAATGGCTCGAGAGCCTCTACGTGTTGCCGCAGTGGTGGAAGCGCGGCGTCGGCCGGGCGCTGCACGACGAAGTGCTCGCGCGCCAGCGGGCGGGCGGCTGCGAGCGCTGCCACCTCTGGGTGCTCGAAGACAACGACCGTGCGCGAAGCTTCTACGAGCGGCTCGGGTGGGTCGAGAACGGCACTTCGCGGGTCGTCCCGTTCCCGCCGAAGCCGATCGACGTCGGCTACTCGATCACGCTCTAGACGACGTACGGATTGGGCAGGGCGGTCCAGAGGACGACTGCCTCGTCGGTCTCCGACGGGTTCCGCCACGTGTGCGGGTCGCGCGGCGAGTACGTGAGCGTGTCGCCCTGCTCGAGCTCGTGCGTCTCCTCGCCGACCCGTAGCTCGAGCGAGCCGCTGAGTACGTAGACGAGCTCGACGTCCGCGGGCAGGGTGTAGAGCTCCTCGCCGGCACTTCCGCCTGGCGGGATGTGCGACTCGGTGATGTGGAAGCGCCGCTCGTCGCCCGAACTGAGCAGCAGGTGCTCGGCGTCGCCCATCGCCAGCGAGCGACGGGCCTGCTCGTCTCGGCGGATCAGCCGGCCCGAGGGGACGTCGTCGATCAGGTCGCCCACGCGCAGCTCGAGCACGGCGCAGATCCGGTAGAGCGACGAGAGCGAGGCGGAGGTCAGGTCGCGCTCGAGCTGGCTGATGAAGCCGGCGGTCAGCCCGCTCCGCTCGGCCACCTCGCTCATCGTCAGCCCGCGCTCCAGCCGCCGGGCGCGAAGCCTCGCGCCGACTCGGATCTCACCTGCGCCGACTGCGCTCACGCTTTAAGTGTAGGCATATCGATTTTAGTGGTGCTAAAGTCATGCCATGCGACGCATTCTGCTCACCATTCTCGCCGTGGCAGTGGTCGTCGCCTCCGGGGCCAGCGGTTCGGCCCGCCCGGCGTCACCTTCCGCAGCGGATGACGTGCGCCTGCTGATGGAGCGGATCCGGACCGCGCACCCCGATCCCTTCCACGCGACGCCCGAAGCGGCGTTCCAGGCGGCGGCGGACGGGCTCGCCGCTCGAGCGGACGGTCTCTCGCCCGACCAGCTGCTGGTCGAGTTGATGCGCTTCAGCTGCCTGCTCGGCGAGCGTGACGGCCACTCGGGCATCTTCCCCCTCGACTCGTCGAACCGGCGCGTGCTGCACCTCTTTCCGCTCTACCTCTACAAGTTCAGCGACGGCCTCTTCGTCGTCGCCGCACCTGGGCGCGAGTCGCTGGTCGGCTCGAAGGTGCTCGCGCTCGACGGCATCCCCGCGGACGAGCTCGAGCGCCAGGTGCGCCCGCTGGTGCCGCGCGACAATGAGGCGACGCGCGACGACCGCTTCATGAGCTTCCTGCTGACGGCCGAGGTGCTCCACGGCCTCGGGCTGCGCGCCGGAACCGGCCCAGCGGCCTTCACGTTGCAGCGGCCCGGCGCCGCGCCGCAGGAGGTGACGCTGGCGCCCGTCAGCGCGGCCGCCTACCTGCGCCTGATGCACCCGCTCTTCCCGTCGTTCGTCTACGCGCTGCCCAAACGACCGAAGCCGCTCTACCTGCGCCGCCGCGGCGAGGACCACTACGTGACCACGATCGACCGGGGGAGGGCCGTGTTCGTCGGCTACAACATGACGGTCGGCTCGACCTGGCCCGAGGCGCGGAAGCTCGCGCGGCTGGTGAAGAGCCGGAAGGTGCGACGGGTCGTGGTCGACGTCCGCCTCAACCCCGGCGGCGACAATCACACCTACGCGCCGCTTATCGCCGTGCTTCGCTCGAGGGCGGTCAACCGGCCCGGGCGGCTCGTCGTGCTGATCTCGCGCAGCACCTTCTCGGCCGCCGAGAACTTCATCACCGACCTCGAGCGTCGCACACGCGCTGTCTTCGTGGGCGAGACCTCGGGCGGCAGCCCGAATCTCTACGGCGATGCGACCGGGGTCGACCTGCCGGCCGCCGGCCTGAACGTGAACATCGCGACGACGTACTGGCAGAAGAGCTTCGCGGCGGACACGCGCGTGGGGATCAAGCCAAAGATCGTCGTGCCGCTCAGCTCGACCGCGTTCTTCCGCGGGGGCGACCCGGCGCTCGCCGCCGCGCTCGCCTATCGCAACGGGCGCTAGGTCCCGTGCCATGACGCGTCCGCTACTCGCTCGAGCTCTAGGCGGCGAGGGCAGCGCGCAGGGCAGGCCGCGGCAGCAGGAGCCGGGCGAGGCCGAGCCAGATGACCGGGCCCGCGGCGAGCGCCGCGACGATCGGGCCCGAGAGCCCTTTCAGGTCGGTGCCGACGGCCAGCGCGTGACCGAGGAACAGCGCGAAGGCGGCGAAGCTCGCGTAATGGAGTAGCCGCCAGGTGCGGTGGCCGAGTCGGCGCTTCGCCTTGAACGAGAGGGCAAGCATCAGGGTCAACCAGGCGGCCACGACACCGGCGGCGATTCCGAGTGGGTGCCACGGCGCGGCGAGCGGGACGAGGACGGCCGCCAGGCCGAAGTGGAGCACGGGGTCGAAGAGCACAGCCAGTACGTGGAGGCCGACCATCGAAAGCGCGGTCCACACGAGGGTCTGGTGCCAGCCGAAGAGCGCCTTCTGCCGCCGCGGCCCTAGCAGCCGAGTGCTCATCCCGAGGCCGAGCCAAACCGAAAGCGTCAGCAACCCGAGAGCGACCAGGCCAGAGGCGCGGGCGACAAGCCAGATGACCGGCACGCCGCTCATCTCGGTGGCGAGCTGTGCGTCGTCGTGTGGGCTGCGAGCCCTTGCGGGAGCACGACCGCGTGCCCCTTCTTGCCCTTGATTACCACTACGGTCGCGCTGCCGGACGGCGACTGCACCGGCGGGTGGGACCAGGCGAGGACCGCGACGATCGCCAGCAGCGCCCACACGCTGGCCACGGCCGCCCAGACGCGTCGCATCAGTCCGCCTCTTCCCCACCGGTCGGGACAGGCGCCGGCGCGGGAGGCGCGGGCTGCGTGAGCTGTACCACCGGCGCCTGTCCTGCGTGCGACGGCACGTGCCGCAGGCCTGTCACCGCCGCGCCGCCGGTGATGACGGTCAGCGCGAGCGCAGCGGCCAGGGCGAAGGCCTGACGGCGGTTGAGAGGAGAGGAGCTGTCGTTCATCGTCGGTTCTCGTTCTATCGCGCGCGCGGTTACGAGCGGGCAGCAAACGACCAGCGGTGGGTTCGGATTTGGACAAGGTTCGGCAAAGCGGCCGGTGTAGGTTTCGAGCATGGCCAGAAGCCGCTTCGCGCCGAGCCCGACGGGGTCGCTGCACGTCGGCAACGCGCTCAGCGCGGTCGCGAACCGCTCACTGGGGGACTGGTCGCTGCTGCGGATCGACGACACCGACAAGGCGCGCAACGTTCCGGGCGGGGAGGAGGCGCTGCTGCGCGATCTCGAGTGGCTCGGGCTCGCGTGGGACGAGGGGCCGGTGCGCCAGAGCGAGCGCCGCGAGCGGCACCTCGAAGCGGGGGCCCAGCTCGGCGAGCGCTTCGACGGGGTCACCCTGGTGCGCGAGGATGGCTCGCCGACCTACCATCTCGCGAGCGTGGTGGACGACATCGATTTCGGCATCACGCACGTCGTTCGCGGCAACGACCATCGCCCGAACGAGGAGCTGCACCGGCGGCTGTTCGAGGCCCTCGGAGCGACGCCGCCCGAGTTCGTCCACCACGGCTTGATCCTCGGCGAGGACGGCAAGAAGCTCTCCAAGCGCGCCGAGGGCGCCACCGTCGCCCAGCTGCGCGAGGCCGGCATTCCCGCCGAGGCAGTGCGCGCGTACCTGGAGGAGCTCGGCATTCCGCGTCACGACGTGCACTACGACCTGCCGCGGATCCGGCGGCTGGCGACCGACGCGATCGGCGCACTCTCCGACGAGGAGCTCACTGCGCGCGTCGGTGCGCCGCTCGAGCTCGCGCCGGCGCTGCGGGGCGCAAGAGACCTGAACGAGGCGCGCGAGTTCGCCAGCCAGATCCTCTCGCCCGAGCAGGTGACGCTGCCCCAGGACGCGCGCCCCACGCTCGAGCGCTTCGCCCAGCTCGCCGGCGGCGAGCCGCGGGAAACGATCCGTGAGCTAAAGGCCGTCGGCGGGGACCTCCGCGCCCTGCGCCTTGCCCTGACCGGCCGCTCGCGGGGGCCCGAGCTCTGGACGGTGCTGGCGGCGCTGCCGCGCGACCAGGTGCTAGGTCGGGTGCAGGCGGCGCTCCGCCGCTCAGACAGCCTCGAGCCGCCCGTCGACGCCGAGCTCTGAGAGCGCACCGTCGATTTCCTCGAGGTAGACCGGGTTCATCGCCACGACGAGGTCGGGTCGCGCCTCGCGCCCCCCGATCTCGACCATCGGCTTGGGCTCGACCTCCGTCTCCTCCTGGATACGGCTGCCGACACCGCCGGCAAGGATCGCCACCTTCACGGAGACCTTTCTTTGATCCGCTCTACCAGGCGCGGCCCCAGCAGGCTCGCGCCGGCGAGCTTCCAGGCGGGGACCCCAAGCAGTACTCCGGGATCGGCGCGTACGGCGGCCGCGAGCGCGCGGAAGGTCGGCCCCGCCTTCCGTTCGGGGAGCGTCAGGTTCCGTGCCATCACCACGAGCTCGTGCCGCCTTGCCTGCTCGGCCAGACGGCGCAGCTTCCGCGGCTCGGCGATCCGGCCGTCGTGCGTGTCGAGGAAGCGCAGCTTGACCGTCTTCAGGAGCGCGACGATCTCGATCCCCTGCACGTAGCCTGGGCCCTGCGGCGGTCCGAATGCGGCCGAGTGGGTGCTGCTGTGGATGCGGTAGGCGCCCAAAGTCTCGTCCACGAAGGCGAACTCCCAACCGGCGCCGGCCATACGGAGCCACATGCCGAAATCGATCGCCGGAAAGTCGTCGACGCTCATGCCGCCCGGCGGCAGTGCCTCGGTGCGCATCAGAGCAGTGGAAGCACACACGCGGCAGGACCACTTCATCGATTCGGCGATGAACTCCTGCGGGCTCTCGACCTGGTCCTGCTCGATCCCGTAGGTCCAGTTCGTGTGGGGGAGCAGCACGCTGCCGTTCTCGTCGATCACGTCGAAGGCGGCATGCACGACGCCGGCGTGCGTCAGGCGGTCGAGCTCGGCGACCAGGCGCTCGAGCCCCCCTGGGTAGACCAGGTCGTCGTCCGGCAGGATCAGCGCGTACTCGGTGTCGAGCCGCTCCAGGAACCAGTTGTGATTCCCGAGCAGGCCGAGGTTCTCCGGCTGATGCACGTACTCGAGCCGAGGGTCGTCGAACGAGGCCACGACCTGCGGGGTCGAGTCGTCCGACGCGTTGTCCGAGACCACGAGCTTGAAGTCGTCGTAGGTCTGCGCGAGCACGCTCTTGATCGCCTCCGGCAGCAGGCGTGCGCGGTTGTACGTCGGGATGAAGACCGTGACGCGCGGCATCGGTCTGATTCTGCATGCCCGCGTACGGTAGAACGGAGTCAATGCGAATCTACGACACATACACGCGCGGACTGCGGGAGCTGCCGCCGCCACCGGGGCCGATCCGGATGTACGTCTGCGGGCCGACCGTCTATCAGCGCATCCACATCGGAAACGCGCGCCCGTTCGTGATCTCGATGTGGCTGAAGCGCTGGCTCGAGCGCACGGGCTACGAGGTCACACTCGCCGAGAACATCACCGACATCAACGACAAGATCTACGCGGCCGCCCCGGGCGCGAGCGCGCAGCTGGCCGCCGACGCGAGCGAGTGGTACGTCGAGGACACCGGCGGCCTCGGCCTCGGCCGGCCGGACGTCGAGCCGAAGGCGACCGAGTCGATCCCGGAGATCGTCGCGATGATCGAGCAGCTCGTCGAGACCGGCCACGCATATCCCGCCGAGGGCGACGTCTACTTCCTCGTCGATAGCTTCCCGGACTACGGCAAGCTCTCGGGTCGCCACGGCGACGAAGAGGCGACTCGCAATCCCTCCGAGGAGGACGAGGAGGCGGCACTCAAGGAGGACCCTCGCGACTTCGCGCTCTGGAAGTCGCACAAGGAAGGCGAGGACACCTGGTGGGATTCGCCCTGGGGCCGCGGCCGGCCGGGCTGGCACATCGAGTGCTCGGCGATGGCGGAGGAGCACCTCGGGCCGGTGTTCGAGATCCACGGCGGCGGGCTCGACCTGATCTTCCCGCACCATGAGAACGAGGTCGCGCAGTCGCGCTCGCTCGGGCACGGGTTCGCGCAGCTCTGGATGCACAACGGGCTGCTGCGACTGGCCGGCGAGAAGATGTCGAAGTCGCTCGGGAACATCGTCTCGTTGCGCGATGCGCTGGAGCAGTGGGGCCGCGAGACGCTGCTCGTCTACTTCCTCGGCGGCCACTGGCGCAAGCCGGTCGACTACTCGGACGAGGTGCTCGAGCAGGCGGCCGCGCAGGCGGAGAGCTTCCGCAACGTCTTCCGGGGCGAGTCCGTCGACGGCGGCGACTGGGACGCCTTTGCAGCTGCTCTCGAGGACGACTTCAACACGCCCGAGGCGCTCGCCGTCATGCACGGCTGGCGCGACCACAATCTCCTGCGGCGTGGGCTCGAGGTCTTCGGGCTTGAGTCCCTGGCCGAGGTCGCGGCGCCTCCGGCTGAGCTGGAAGAGCTTGCACGGGCGCGGTTGGAGGCTCGCGCGCTGAAGGACTTCGAGACGAGCGACCGCCTACGTGACGAGATCGAGGCGGCCGGCTGGATCGTGCGCGACGTGGATGCCGAGCCCGGCTTCCAGCTCGTGCCAAAGCGGTGACCTCGGAGCTCGTCTATGGCCGGCGACCGGTGCGTGAGGCGCTGCGCGGCCCGCGCGAGGTGCGCGAGCTCTGGGCGACCGAGCGGGCGCAGAAGGCCGAGCCTTGGCTGCGGGAAGCCGGCGTCCGCCTCCACACGAAGCCGGAGCGTGAGCTGACCGCCGAGGCCGGCACCCAGGATCACCAGGGCGTGCTCGCACGGGTCGAGCCGTTCCGCTACGCCGACGCGCACGAGCTCGCGGCCGGTGACGCACCGCTGCTCGCCGTGCTCGACTCGGTCACCGACCCTCGTAACCTCGGTGCCGTGATTCGCAGCGCGGACGGCGCCGGCGCGGACGGCGTCGTCCTCCCGGCGCACAACTCGGCGCGCGTCACGCCCGCAGTCGCGCGCGCCTCGGCGGGCGCGGTCGAGCATGTGCCGGTCGCGGTGGTCAAGAACCTGGCCCGCTACTTGGGCGAGATCAAGAGCCCGCAGCTCTGGATCTGGGCCGCGGCCGGCGACGCGGAAGACTTCGATGTGGGAGGCCGACCTCTCGGGCGGGGCCGTCTTCGTGCTCGGCGCGGAGGGCAAGGGCTTGCGGCCGCTCGTGCGGCGCACCTGCGACGACGCGGTCTCGATCCCGCTGCACGGGAAGGTCGAGTCGTTGAACGTCAGCGTCGCCGCGGCGTTGCTCCTCTACGAGGCGAGGCGGCAGCGTGGCTGAGCCGACGCTCTACCTGTTCGACGGCTACAACCTCCTGCACGCTGGGCCGTTCGAGGATCCGCGCGAGCTCGTCGACCGGCTCGCCAGCTTCGTCGCTCTGAGCGGAGCGCGCGGGGTGCTCGTCTTCGATGGGGTCGGCGAGGAACGCGTTCACGGCCCGCTCGAGGTGCGCTACGCCGAGCACGCCGACGCGCTGCTTGAGCGCCTGGCAGCCGA
The DNA here is from genome assembly GCA_963772975.1 of uncultured Actinomycetes bacterium. Classification (GTDB taxonomy): domain Bacteria; phylum Actinomycetota; class Thermoleophilia; order Gaiellales; family Gaiellaceae; genus AC-32. Next base: position 303,675 of record CAVYZH010000002.1, on the reverse strand, counting down.
GCACCGCGGAAAGGAGACCGTCTGCCTCGTCTCCTCCGACTCCGCGATCCGCGGCACCTCCGGCCAGGAGGTACAGAAGCGCAGCTCGCGAACGTTCCTAGAGGACCTCGACGAGCCGAGTCACGAGGACCCGGGAAGATCGCAGCTTCGGGATCGCGTGGACGAAGAGACGCGAAAACGACTAGAGAAGCTCCGCCGAGGGCAAGGGTCCGGTTAAGTCCGAAAAAGAGCAAGGTCTTGTAAACGTGTTGGGACCTTGCTATCTTGATCCTCAACCTCAGGGTGAGGCTTCTAGCTCACCGTCCTCGAACGAGGGGGAGCCGTGCCCGCTCGGACCGCGCAGACGATCCAGACGCCGCAAAAGCTCCAGCGAGAGCTCGCCGATCTCCAGCTCGTCATGCGAGCGCGCAACGGCGACCAGAAGGCACTCGACGAGCTGATCCGCCGCTACACCGGCTTCGTCCGGTTGAAGGCGAGCTCCTACTTCCTCGCCGGAGGCGATTCGGAGGATCTGATCCAGGAAGGCCTGATCGGCCTCTACAAAGCCGTGCGCGACTTCAGCCCGGAGCTCTCGTCGTTCCGCAGCTTCGCCGAGCTCTGCGTGACGCGTCAGATCATCACCGCCATCAAGACTGCGACGCGCTTCAAGCACTCGCCGCTGAACTCGTACGTCTCGTTCAGCCACACCCCCGCCGGCCAGGAGTCGGAGGGCGACTGCACGCTCGGCGATGCGCTGCCGGGGCCGTCCGTGGACGACCCGTCGGTGTGCGTGATCTCGACCGAGGAGCTGCAGAGCCTCGTCTTCACGCTCGGCAGCGGGCTCTCGAAGCTCGAGGCCGACGCGCTCAAGCTCTACCTCGAGGGCGAGTCGTACGAAGAGATGGCCGAGCGGCTCGGCTGCGACACGAAGACGATCGACAACGCGCTTCAGCGCGTGAAGCGCAAGGTGCTCGCGCACCAGCAGTCGCGGCAAGTCCTGCAGTAAGCGACTTGCGCTCCGAGATATCTTTCTGATATCAAGATATCCGTGGCGAGACCGCGGAAGCACACCGACGAGACGGCGCTCTTCGTCCGCATCCCTTCGGAGCATGCGTCGAAGCTTCACCGTGCCGCCGATGCGCTCGGGGCACCCAAGCGCGAGCTGATCACGCGGCTCGTGGCGCAGTATGTCGACCCCGACAACCCGACAATGATGAACGCGCTGGGCGGTGCCCGGGCGGAATGGTCGGTCGGCCAGCACTCGTTCCGCCCGGCCTCGGCGCTGGAGATCCTGACGCCGGCGCAGCTGGCCGAGCTGTTGCAGGTCGAGGAGGAGGTGGTGTTCGAGCTCGCCGAGAAGGAGGAGCTCCCGGGCCGCAAGGTGGGAGAGGAGTGGCGGTTCTCGCGCGAGGCGATCCTCGCGTGGCTCGCCGAAGAGGAATGAGGATCGGGCGGCTCGAGCGGGCGTGGGCGGCGGACGAGCTGCGGCCTGCGGTTGGCTGGAAGGTTTGGCGCGTCGCCGAGAGTCGGCTCGTGAGCGTGCTCTACGGCGATCCTTGGCCGGTCGACGAGCCCATCGTCGCGAGCTGCTTCCGCCACGAGCATGAGGCGCCGACGCCGTCCTGCGAGTGCGGCATCCACGCCGGCCGCGAGCTAGCCGCGTGGGAGCACTACCTGCACGTCGGCGCCGAGTCGCGCGTCTTCGGGCGCGTGCTGCTCTGGGGCGCGACCGTCGAGGGCGTCCACGGCTGGCGCGCGGCCTGCGCGCGGCCGGTCGAGATCTTCGTGCCCTCTGCGGTCACCGAGCCGACCGACGGGCTCGAGGCGTACGGCGTCCCGGTGCACGTGCTCGAGCCTGTAGAGACGGCGGTGCCGGCGTGAATCCGCTCGTGCCGATGGTGGTCGAGCAGACCTCGCGCGGCGAGCGCTCGTTCGACATCTACTCGCGCCTGCTCAAGGACCGGATCGTGATGGTCGGCTCCGCGATCGACGACCAGGTGGCGAACCTCGTCGTTGCGCAGCTCCTTCACCTCGAGTCCGAGGACCCCGACAAGGACATCTCGGTCTACGTCAACTCGCCGGGCGGCGACGTCTACGCGGGTCTGGCGATCTACGACACGATGACCTTCGTCAAGCCCGACATCCGCACGATCTGCGTCGGCACGGCGATGTCGATGGGCTCGGTGCTGCTCGCAGCGGGCGCGAAGGGCAAGCGGAGCGCCCTGCCGAACGCGAAGATCCTGATCCACCAGGTCTGGACCGGCCAGTTCGGCGGCCAGGCCTCCGACGTCGAGATCCGAGCGCGCGAGGTGCTCGACCTGAAGAAGCGCGTCGAGCAGATCCTCGCCGACCACAGCGGCCAGCCGCTCGAGCGGGTCGCCGCCGACACCGACCGCGACCACTTCATGACCGCGTCCGAAGCGCTCGAGTACGGCCTGATCGACGAGGTCCTCCAGGGTCGGCCGGCGCTAGGCTGAGCGCGGCGCCGGAGTAGCTCAGCTGGTCAGAGCAACGCCCTTGTAAGGCGTAGGTCGTGGGTTCGAATCCCACCTCCGGCTTGAAACCGCTCTCCCGTCCCTCGCGTACCGAACAGAGAACGACCAAAGGAGGGTAAGAGTGGGAGAGCTTTCCATCAACGTTCGGCGCGTGCTGCTCGCGCTGGCTCTCGTGCTCGGGGTGGCGATCGTGGCCGTTTCGCCGCTGCGGGCAGCCGAACGCACATCGTTCAGCATGGTGCCGCTGGTCTCCGACCAGCCGGGCGTCGCACCGAACACCGATCCGAACCTCGTCAATGCCTGGGGACTGACTTCGAGCCCGACGAGCCCGTGGTGGGTGTCTGACAACGGCACCGACAAGTCGACGCTCTATCGCGGCTCCGACGGTATGTCGTTCCCGTTGGGCAACCCGCTCGTTGTGAACGTGCACAACGCGCCGACGGGCACCGTCTTCAATCCGACGGCCGGCTTTGTCTTGCCGACCGGGGGAAAGGCGCTGTTCCTCTTCGATACCGAGGAGGGGAAGGTGCTCGGCTGGAACGGGGGAACCAACGCGGTCGTGGTCGCGAACCTCGATGACGGTGCGATCTACAAGGGTCTCGCGATTGCGGACACCGTGGCCGGCCCGCGCCTCTATGCGGCCGACTTCCACAACGCCAAGGTAGACGTGTTCGACGGGAGCTTCGGCCTGGTGCCGGACAGCGGCTTCGTCGATCCGGCGCTGCCGAGCGGCTACGCACCCTTCGGCATCCAGACGATCGGCGACCGCGTGTTCGTCACGTACGCGAAGCAGGACGCTGACGCCGAGGACGAGATCGCGGGCCAGGGCAAGGGCTTCGTCGACGCCTACGACCTTGCAGGCAATCTCGTCAGCCGAGTCGCCCAGCACGGTCAGCTCAACGCGCCGTGGGGCCTGGCAATCGCGCCGGGTAGCTTCGGGCGCTTCGCCGGCGACCTACTGGTCGGGAACTTCGGCGACGGGCAGATCAACGCCTACGAGGAGCTCGGCAACGGCCACTTCGCGCACCGCGGCGAGCTCCGCGACGAGAGCGGCAAGTCGCTCTCGATCGACGGCCTCTGGGCGCTCGAAGTCGGCCAGGGCGGCAACAACGGGCCGGCGGGGACGCTGTTCTTCACCGCCGGGCCAGCCGGGGAGACGCACGGGCTCTTCGGCCAGCTCAACCCGAACTAGGGAGAGCAGGCGGCGCGCGCCCTAGCGGCGCGCGCCGCCCACCGCCGCGATCAGGTCGGCCGCCTCGACCGTGCCGGGCTGTGCACGGAGACGCTGCGAGGCCTCGTCTAGCAGCGGGTGCTTGGCCGCGAGCAGCCGTTCGATCGCGCTGTGCAGCTCGTCGTCCTCGAACTCGTAGGTCGGCAGCCGCTAAGCCGAAGCCGACCTCCTCGATGCGCTGCGCGTTGTCGTACTGATCCCAGAACAGAGCGGCAGCACGACCATCGGCTTGCCGAAGTGGATCGACTCGGTGACGGTGTTGTTGCCCCCGTGCGTGATCACGAGGTCGGCCTGCGGCAGGATCGCCGGCTGCGGCAGGAACTCCGCGCCGGTCATGTTCGGCGCGAGCTCGATCGATTCGTGCTGCGGGCCCTTGCTGACGACGTAGCGGTGCGGCGTCTCGGCGAGTGCGGCGACGAGGCGGTTCATCAGCTCGACGTCGGCCGAGCCCAGGCTGCCGAGGCTGACGTAGACGAGCGCGCCCTCGCCGGGCGGCGGCTCGAACGGCTCGTCCACCGAGCGCACGCAGGAGTCGAGTCGCTGCCAGCGTTCGCCGAGCGGCCGCGAGCGCTCGTAGTCGGCCTCGGCGGGGTAGAGGTAGAGGTTCAGCCACGGCGACTCGTGCACGAACTCCAGCTCCGGCAGCGGCGGCGCGCCGCGCTCCTCGCAGAAGCCCGAGAACTCGAGCTGCAGCGGCTGGTGCAGCTCGCGGTAGCGCTCGCGAAACTCGTCCCAGCCGGCCCGGTCGCCACTCGGGTAGCCGGAGAAGACCGGCGGCAGCACCGGGTCCTTCAGCTCCAGCGGGTTGCAGGAGACAATCCGCACCCACGGCCGGCCGGAGGCGAGCACGGCCGGAAAGCCAACCACGTTGTCCTGGACGATCACGTCCGGCTCGAGCTCGCCGAAGATCTCGCCCAGGCGCTCGTCCACGTAGCGAGCGCCGTCGACCAGCTCCTGCCAGACGGGGAGCACGAAGGTCTCGAGCTGGTCGATCGTCGGCTTGCGGAACTCGGGCGCGGTGTCGCGGACGAAGTCCTTCCAGAACTGGCCCGGTGCCTCTTCGACCTCGGGCGTGGGCTTGAGGCGCATGAGCGCCTCCTCGAAGCCCTGTGCCTCGAGCGTGCCTGCGAACGACTCCTCCACGACGAACACGACCCGTTCGCCGCGTTCGAGCAGAACGCGGCCGATCCCGACGCAGTTGTTCGTCGGGCCGAAGGCGCCCTCGGGGAAGAAGACGTAGGTGCTCAACCCAGGGCTTGCGCGAGATCGACCCAGAGCTCGTCCACTTCCTCGAGGCCGACGCTCAGGCGCAACAGGCCCGGCGGCACGCGGTCGCCCTCCCAGCGCGTGCGCGACTCCAGCACCGAATCGACGCCGCCGAGGCTGGTGGCGTTCTCGATCGTCCTCAGCGAGGTCTCGACCTTGCGAGCGGCCTCGGCGTCCGCGACGTCGAACGAGAGCAGCCCGCCGAAGCCCGGGTAGCGGACGACCTCGACCGCTGGGTGGTCGCGCAGCCGGCCGGCAATCGCGGTCGCACTGGCGGTATGCCGCTCCATGCGCACCCGGAGCGTCTTCAGCGAGCGCGAGAGCAGCCAACACGGGTCGGGTGCGGCGACGATCCCGGTGCGGCCCCGGAACTCGCGCAGGCGCTCGGCGTCCTCGGCCGAACGGCAGGCAACCGCTCCGAGCAGCACGTCGTGATGGCCGCCGAGGTACTTCGTCGCGCTGTGGAGGGCGAAGTCCGCGCCGGCGTCGAGCGGCCGCAGGTACACCGGCGTTGCGGCGGTCGAGTCGACCACCACGTGTGCCGGCGAGGCGACGGCGGACTCGATGTCCGGCATCGTCAGGAACGGGTTCGACGGCGCCTCGAGCCAGACGAGCTCCACGCCCTCGGGCGGCGGGCCGGTCTGGTCGAACTCCACGTGACGAACACCCCAGCGCTGGAGCGCGTCGAAGAGCACGCCGGTGCCGTAGTAGCCACCCTCGGCGAGCGCGATCGTCTGGCCGGGCTCCAGCAAGCCGAGCACGAGCGCGGTCGTCGCACCGGCGCCGGAGGGGAAGACGAGCGCCTCGCCGCCCTCGAGCTCCGCGAGCTTGGCCTCGGCCGCAAGCGCGTTCGGGTGGGCGTAGCGCTGGTAGTACAGCTCGCCCGGCTCACCTTCCCGGTAGGGCCAGATCGTCGCGCGGTCGAGCGGCTCCACGGCGAGGACCCTACTGAGACGGCGGTTCCGAGTTGACGTCGTCTGCTCGCTTACCTAATCTCCATCAACTCCGTGGACAAACTTGAGAGATAAGGAGCAAGAATGAGAGTTATTTGGATTGCTTTGCTCGGGGTTGCGCTCCTCGCGGGGTCTGCGGCGGGCGCGTCGCAGGGCGGCTCGGTCGACCTGGTCGCCTACTCGACGCCCAAGGACGCGTACGGAAAGATCATCTCCGCCTTCCAGAAGACGCAGGCCGGGAATGGCACGAGCTTCAGCCAGTCCTACGGCGCGTCTGGCGATCAGGCGCGCGCCGTCGCGGCCGGCCAGAACGCGGATCTCGTCGCGCTCTCACTGGCGCCGGACATCGACCTGCTCGCCGGCAAGGGCCTCGTCCCGAAGAACTGGGCCGCCAACTCGCACCGCGGGATTGTCTCCGACTCGGTGGTCGTCTTCGTCGTGCGCGACGGCAACCCGAAGCACATCAAGGGCTGGGGCGATCTGGTCAAGTCCGGCATCCAGGTGATCACGCCGAACCCGTTCACCTCGGGCGGCGCGCGCTGGAACGTGATGGCCGCCTACGGCGCCCAGCGGCGCGCGGGCAAGACCGACAAGCAGGCGGTCGCCTACCTGTACAAGCTCTTCAAGCACGTCCCGGTGCAACCGGACAGCGCTCGTGCGGCGCTCTCGATCTTCGCCCAGGGCAAGGGCGACGTCCTGCTCACCTACGAGAACGAGGCGATCTACGCCGAGCAGAAGGGCGTGCACACCGAGTTCAAGACACCGAAGGCGACGCTCCTGATCGAGACGCCGGTAGCGCTGACCACGAGCGGCCTGAAGAAGCCCGCGGCGAAGGCGTTCTACAAGTACCTCTGGTCGACCACGGCGCAGAAGGCGTTCGCGGCGCAGGGCTACCGCCCGGTCGTAAAGGCCGCGGCTAAGGGGTCGCACTTCTACTCGCCGCCCGGTCTCTTCACGATCTCCACCGCGAAGCTCGGGCTGAACGGCTGGACGAAGGTGAACCGCCGCTTCTTCCACCCGCAGAACGGGATCATGGCCAAGATCGAGCGGTCGCTTGGCTGACGCCGCAGTCGTCGCGGCGCCCTCGCGTTCGCGCGCTGCCCGCCCCAGCGGGCTCGCGCTGGGGCTCGCGACCGGCTACCTGAGCGTTGTCGTCCTGCTGCCGCTCGCGGCGCTCGTCTGGGCCTCTCGCGCCCAGGGGCCGGCCGAGTTCTGGCACCAGGCGACCGCGCCCGAGTCGGTTGCGGCGCTGAAGCTGACCCTCGGGCTCGCCGCCGCCTGTGCCTTCGTGAACGCCGTCGCCGGCACGGCGATCGCGTGGGTGCTCGTCCGCGACCGCTTCCGGGGCAAGGGCTTCGTCGACGCGGTGATCGACCTGCCGTTCGCGCTGCCGACGATCGTCGCCGGGCTGACGCTGCTGGCGCTCTACGGGCCGGGCGGGCCGTTCGGGCTCGACGTCGCCTTCACGCGGATCGGCATCCTCTTCGCGCTGCTGTTCGTGACGCTGCCGTTCGTCGTCCGCGCGGTGCAGCCGGTCCTGCTCGAGCTGGACGAGGAGATGGAGCAGGCGGCGGCCTCGCTTGGCGCCGGCTCGTTCGAGGTCTTCCGGCGGATCGTCTTCCCGAACCTGCTGCCGGCGATCCTCTCCGGCGTCGCGCTCGCGTTCGCGCGGGCCGTGGGCGAGTTCGGGGCGGTCGTCCTGATCTCCGGGAACATCCCGTTCAAGACCGAGGTCTCGTCCGTCTACATTTTCGGGCAGCTGCAGTCCGGCAATACCTCCGGCGCCGCGGCCGTCTCGGTGGTGCTGCTCGTGATCTCACTCGGCGTGCTGCTCGGGATCGGCGGCGTGCGCCGCTGGCGGACGAGGTACGACCGTGTCTAGGTACCTGTTGCGGTTCGGCGCGCTCGGCTACCTCGCCTTCCTACTGCTGGTGCCGGTCGGGTTCGTCTTCTACCGCGCGTTCGAGCACGGCTTCGCTCACGCCTGGGCCGCGGTGACCACGCCCGAGGCGATCCACGCGCTCGAGCTGACGCTCCTGATCGCGGCGATCGCGGTGCCGGCGAACACCGTCTTCGGGATCGTGATGGCGCTCGCGCTCGTGCGCGGACGCTTCGCCGGGCGCGGCCTGCTGAACGCCGCCGTCGACCTGCCGCTCGCGCTCTCGCCCGTGATTGTCGGCCTGGCGCTCGTGCTGCTCTACGGACGCGGCGGCTGGCTCGGCGGACTCGCCGGGCACGGCCTCAAGGTCCTGTTCGCAGTCCCGGGAATGGTGCTGGCGACGATGTTCGTCTCGCTGCCGTTCGTCGTGCGCGAGGTCGTGCCGGTGCTGCGCGAGATCGGCACCGAGCAGGAGCAGGCGGCCGAGACGCTCGGCGCGCATCCGTTCCAGGTCTTCCGCCGGATAACCCTGCCGGCGATTCGCTGGGCCGTCGCCTATGGCGTTGTGCTCACGACGGCCCGAGCGATCGGCGAGTTCGGCGCGGTCAGCGCGGTCTCCGGGAACATCGAGGGCCAGACCCAGACGCTGCCGCTCTACGTCAAGGCCCAGGTCGACGGCTTCGACACGGCCGGCGCCTACGCGTCGTCAGTGGTGCTCGCGCTGATCGCGATCGCCACGGTCGTGGCCCTCCGCGTCATCCAACCCAAGGAGCACTAGATGGGCATCGGAGTCGTCGACGTGAGCAAGCACTTCAACGGCTTCACCGCGCTGCACGATGTCTCGGTCGCGATCCCCGAGGGCTCGCTGACGGCGCTGCTCGGCCCGAGCGGCAGCGGCAAGTCGACGCTGCTGCGCGTGATCGCCGGGCTCGAGGAGCCGGACTCGGGCCAGGTGCTGATCGGCGATCAGGACGTGACCGACACGCCGGCGCGCACGCGCGGGGTCGGGATGGTCTTCCAGCACTACGCCGCCTTCAAGCACATGACCGTCTACGACAACGTCGCCTTCGGGCTAGCGATCCGGAAGCGGCCGCGCGCAGAGATCTCGAAGCGCGTGCACGAGCTGCTCGAGCTCGTCCAGCTCGAAGGGCTTGCCAAGCGCTATCCGTCACAGCTCTCCGGCGGCCAGCGCCAGCGCATGGCGCTTGCCCGCGCGCTTGCGGTTGAGCCGAGCGTGCTACTGCTCGACGAGCCCTTCGGCGCCCTCGACGCGCGGGTCCGCCAGGAGCTGCGCGCCTGGCTGCGGCGGCTCCATGAGGAGGTGCACGTGACGACGATCATCGTCACGCACGACCAGGAGGAGGCGATGGAAGTCGCCGGCCAGATCGTCGTGCTGAACGAAGGCCGGGTGGAGCAGGTCGGCTCGCCGCGCGAGCTCTACGAGCAGCCGGCGAACGAGTTCGTGATGAGCTTCGTCGGCCCGGTCAACCGGCTCGGCGACACCTTTGTCCGGCCGCACGATGTCGAGCTCCTGCACGAGCCGCACGGCGGGTCGTCGGAGGCGATGGTCGAGCGCGTCGTCCACCTCGGCTTCGAAGTGCGGGTCGAGCTCGTCCGCGAGGACGGGCAGCACCTGACTGCGCAGCTGACCCAGGAGCAGGCCGAGCTGCTGGAGCTCGAGCGCGGCCAGATCGTGTACGTCCGGCCGAGCCGCGAGACGACGTTCAGTGTGGCTGCCAGGCCTCCGGATCGGCAGCGATCCGGCTGACCTCGTCCGGCAGCCGGCCCGCGGCGATGTCGGCCAGCGTGACCGTTTCCAGAACCGCGCGCAGGTTGCCGCGAACGGCGATCCAGACCTCTCGCAGCGGCTCGGCGACGCCTGGGTACTCGACCTGCTCGGGCCGCTCGCCGCGCACGTTCGCGATCGGGCCCTCGACCGCGCGGATCACGTCCGCCAGCGAGATCTCGGCCGGGTCCTTCGCCAGCCAGTAGCCGCCCTCGGCGCCGCGCTGGCTCTGCACGAGGCCGGCGTGCTTCAGGTCGAGCAAGATGTTCTCGAGGAACTTCAGCGGGATCTTCTGCGCGGTGGCGATGTGATCGCCCTTGACCGGCCCCTCGCCCGCGGCGGCCGCGAGCTCGGCGCCCGCGCGGACGGCGTAGTCGACCTTGGCGGAGACTCGCATGCAGGCGAAATCTAGCCGGGGCTAGATCTCGCCCTTGGCCGGTGTGGTCCGTTTCTTCGCAGCGGCGGCCTTCTTGGGCACGCGACGCTCAGGCTTCCCTGGGCTCTGGCGCCCGCTCGCGGGGTCTGGCATGACGCGGTTCTTGCCGGCTCGCTTGGCCGCGTAGAGCGCCTCGTCGGCAACCGCGACGAGCTCGTCCGCGGACGGGAGCTCGTCCTTCAGCGCGACGCCGAAGCTGGCCGTCACCTGCAGCGTCTTGCCTCCGGCCAGTTCGACCGGGGTCGTCTCGAGCGCGACCCGCAGGCGCTCCGCGAGCTTGAGCGCGCCGGGGAGGTCGGTCTCGGGGAGGATCAGCGCGAACTCCTCGCCGCCGTACCGGCCGGCGAGGTCGACCTGGCGGACACCGCCCAGCAGCACCTGGCCGACCGCGCGCAGGACCGCGTCGCCGGCCTGGTGGCCATGGGTGTCGTTGACCTGCTTGAAGTCGTCGAGGTCGAGGAGCACGAACGCGAGTGAGTCGCCGACGCGGTCCGCCCGGCGCCACTCGAGCACGAGCTCCTCGTCGAGCGTGCGCCGGTTCGCGAGGCCGGTGAGGCCGTCGGTCGTGGCCTGCGAGGCCACTCGCCGGAAGTCGCCGAGGAGGCGCATGATCGGGCCGGCGAACAGCAATGCGACCAGGATCAGCAGCGAGAACGATCCGAGCGCCGCGTAGCGCACCCGGGCCTGGTAGGGAGCGACGTTCGCGTCGATCACGTGCTTGGGCCGGAGAGCGATCAGGCGGGTGCCGTTGGCGTCGGGCACCAGCGCTGGGAGCCCGCGGTAGTCGACGCCGCCCAGCCGTACGACTCTGCCCTTCGTCGTGAAGGCGCCACCGCCGAGCAGCCGGCCTCGCTTCGCCAGGACGAGTCTGTCTCCGCGCCCGTGCGGCGCGTCGTGGGTGAGGCGCGCCGACCTGCCGGGGCCGAGAGGGACGCTCGCGACGATCTTCGCCGCGCGAACACCGTTGACCGTGAGCCAGATCGGGCGCTGGACGCCCGGCCCGGGATTGCCGCCCGCGACCCGCTTCGAGCCGAGGTAGATCGCCAGTCCGGGAGTGCGCCGGGCGACCCGGCGCAGAGTCGCGGTGTTGCGGGTGATGACGGCGCGCTGGACGACCGGCGAGCCAGCGAGGTCGTGTGCGGTCGTGGACGCATTGTCACCGAGGCGACTCAGCTCGCGCAGTCCGTTCTGGAGCTGCTCGCTGAGCGCGGAATCCGCCCGAGACTGCTCGTTGCGCAGCGCGTTTGCCTGCAGGATCCGGACGGTCGAGAAGATAGGGATCGCGCCGACGATCAGGACGCCGACCAAGAGCTGGATCGCGGAGCGCCGCGTGACGGGGAGTTTCGTCTGCCGCCGGCGGCGGGGAGCCGCATGCTGCTGGTCGGCGGCCGTAGGAGTGGCCGCAGAGCTCATCGGTCCCCTTATCGGCCTCGAATCCGGCTTACTTGAGCCGTTCCGGACTCAGAAGTTCGAGTCCGGGTGCCCCGACTCGGTGGCCGAGCCCTGCAACGTCGACCAGACCATGTCCTTGGCCGAGGGATCGCGCGCGGGGGTGCCCGACGCCGTGCCCAGCACGACCGTCACCGTGCTGCCGCTGAGAGTCATCTGGGAGCCGGTAAAGAGCGTGGTGCCCCCGCAGTAGTCGCCGTTCAGCTGGATCTGCCCGAGCCCGGTGAGGATCGAGCCGTTGGACGCGTTGCGGACGGTGAGCACGTCGTCGTTGGCGTTGTCGTCGAAGCGCACCGTGACCGCGGTCGCCGAGCCGTCCCAGCCCGAGAGGATCAGGTCGGGGTTGACCACGCCCGCGTAGGTGAACGTGACCGTGTCGCCCGTCTCCGGTCTGCCCTGCTGGCCGCTGCCGTTGACCGCGTCAACCTCAGCGGGCGCCGGCAGCGGCGGCGGCGGCGGCGGTGGGGGTGGCGGGGGCGGAGGCACCGGCGGGGGCGGTGGAGGAGGCGGTGGCGGAGGTGGCGGGGGTGGCGGTGGCGGGGGTGGAGGCGGAGGTGGAGGCGGAGGCGGCGTCGGGGGCACCGGCAGAGGCGGCGGAGGCGGCAGGACCGGCGGCGCCGGTGGGGGCGGAGGTACCGGAGCCGGCGGCGGGACGGGGGCCGGCGGCGGAAGCGGGTTCGGCGGAGCTGGGGGGGCCGGAGGCGCGGGAGGCGGTGCGCTCAGCGGGGAGGTCGAAGGATCGAAGTCGCGGCCGTGTTGCGGCAGGGAGTCGTGGACGTTGCGGCCGGCGCCAGGCTTGTGCTCGCCGTTGCGGCGACGCTGGGCGAGATAGACGGTGGTGCGCGTGCGGATCCGCTCCAGGCGCACCTCGCGCACGATCTTCGGATCCACGACCGCGGCAGCCACGGTGCCCGCTCCCGGACCGCGCTTGTCGCCGCCGGGGGACCCGCCCGTGGCCGCGGCTCCGAAGAGGAAGTCGCGCATCGGGCCGCCGCCGCCCGCAGTGCCCGAGACTTCGGCGAGGATCGGCAACCCGATCGTCAGCCAGAGGCCAAGCACGAGCGGCAGAGCGATCGCGAGCGGCGCGAGCCGGGACCGCGGTACGAGCAGGGCACGAGGCGCCGGTAGCCGACCGGCCCGATCAGGGGGTGTTCGCCGCATCTGGTCGTTCATAAGCCGCAGTTCCGCTCACGTACTTAAGGCGCTCCGACCTGAATCCGAGTCCCCCGGCCAGGGGATCCGGGCGGCACCCGTTCGGGTGAGGCGGTACATTCGCCGCCGTGGCGACCGAGGCCGATTCGACAGAGGCGAAGCTCCGCCGGCTACAGGAGCTGCGCGAGCAGGCGCTGCACGCGGGGAGCGAGAAGGCCGTCGAGCGGCAGCGCTCGCAGGGCAAGCTGCTGGCGCGCGAACGGGTCGAGAAGCTGCTCGACCCGGGCTCGTTCGTCGAGCTCGACCGCTACGTCCGCCACCGCGAGGCCGAGTTCGGCATGCGAGAGCGGAGGCCCTACGGGGACGCGGTCGTCACCGGCTACGGGACGATTTTCGGCCGGCGCGTGTTCGTTTTCTCACAGGACTTCACCGTCTTCGGCGGCTCGCTGAGCGAGGTCTTCGCCGAGAAGATCTGCAAGGTGATGGACCTGGCGGCGAAGTTCGGGTGCCCGGTGATCGGGATCAACGACTCGGGCGGCGCGCGCATCCAGGAGGGAGTCGTCTCGCTCGCCGGCTACGCGGAGATCTTCTGGCGCAACGTCCAGTGCTCCGGCGTGATCCCGCAGATCAGCTTGGTCATGGGACCGTGCGCGGGCGGCGCCGTCTACTCGCCCGCGATCACCGACTTCGTGTTGATGGTCGAGGGCAGCTCGTACATGTTCATCACCGGTCCCGACGTGGTGAAGACGGTGACGGGGGAGGAGGTCAGCTTCGAAGAGCTCGGCGGCGCGGTCACCCACGCGTCGAAGTCGGGGGTCGCGCAGTTCATCTCGCCCAACGAGGAGGCGGCGCTCGAGGACGCCCGCTACCTGCTCTCGTTCCTGCCGCAGAACAACGTCGACGCGCCGCCGTACTCGGAGCCATCGGACCCGGCCGGTCGCGAGGACGCCGAGCTCGACACGCTGATCCCTGACGACCCGGCGAAGCCGTACGACATGAAGAACGTCGTGCGGCGGGTGGTCGACGACGGCGAGTTCATGGAGGTGCACGAGCGCTGGGCGGAGAACCTGATCTGCGGCTTCGCGCGGCTGAACGGCCACGTCGTCGGCGTTGTCGGCAACCAGCCCAAGGCACTCGCGGGCGTGCTCGACATCGACTCGTCGGTGAAGGGCGCGCGCTTCGTCCGCACGTGCGACGCCTTCAACATCCCGCTCCTCACCTTCGTCGACGTGCCCGGGTTCCTGCCGGGTACGGCGCAGGAGTGGGGCGGGATCATCCGCCACGGCGCGAAACTGCTCTACGCCTACGCCGAGGCGACGGTGCCGAAGCTCGCGGTGATCACGCGCAAGGCCTACGGCGGCGCGTACGACGTGATGAGCTCGAAGCACATCGGCGCCGACTTCAACTTCGCCTGGCCGACCGCCGAGGTCGCCGTGATGGGGCCGGAGGGCGCGGTCAACATCATCTTCCGCGGTGAGCTCGAGGAGGCCGACGACGCCGAGGCGCGGCGGGCCGGGCTGATCGAGGACTACCGCGACCGGTTCGCGAACCCGTACGTCGCCGCCGAGCGTGGCTATGTGGACGACGTGATCGAGCCGCGCCGCACGCGGCCCGTGCTCGCCGACGCGCTCGAGACCGCGCTGACGAAGCGCGAGCGCCGCCCGCCGCGGAAGCACGGGAACATCCCGCTCTAGGCGGCTTCGTGTCTAGCTACGGTTCGCCCGGCCTCCTCCCCGAGGCGAGCGTATCGGCGAGCTCCGCGCGTGTCTGTGCCGGACCGTGACGAATGTGTGACGCCTACGAGGCGACCGCGGCCACGCGGTGAGGCTCTTCGCTCACGGCCAGCTCGTCGGCCAGGGCGTCGACGATCTCCGGGTCGAACTGGGTGCCGGCGCAGCGCCGCAGCTCGGCGACCGCCTGCTCCGTGAGCACCCGCCGGCGGTAGACCCGCTCCGAGGTCATCGCGTCGTAGGCGTCCGCGACGAAGATGATCCGTGCCCCGAGCGGGATCTGGTCGCCGGGCAGCCCGTCCGGGTAGCCGCTCCCGTCCCAGCGCTCGTGGTGATGAAGCACCCAATCGGCGACCGGATCCACGCCCAGGCTCTCTAGCATCCGGAACCCGATCTGCGGGTGGCGCTCCAACACCATCCGCTCCGGCTCCGTCAGCGGTCCAGGCTTGCGCAGAATCTCCTCCGGAATGGCGAGCTTGCCGAGGTCGTGCAGGCTGGCCGCGAGGCGCGTCAGCTCGACCTCCTCCTCCGGTAGCCCGAGCCGGCGGGCCGTTCGCGCGGCGAGCTCGGCGACGCGTTGCGAGTGGCTGCCGGTGTAGGCGTCGCGCGCGTCGACGGCGCGGGCGAGGCTCGCCGCTGCTCGGAAGCGCGCAGCCCGGTCCGGCCCGCTCGCGAGCCGCTTCAGCTCGGCGAGCTCGATCACGTCAGGCCGGTAGGCGCGAACGCGGTTCTTGCCGTACTCCTTCGCCCAGTAGAGCGCGCTGTCGGCCAGGCGAACCAGCTCGTCGCGGTCGCCTGCGTGTGCCGGCGAGGTCGCGACGCCCACGCTGACCGTGACGGAGCCGATCTGCTCGAGCTCGAGCGCCGCGATCCGCTCGACGACCGACGCCGCCGCGGTGAGCGCGCTGTTCTCGTCGTAGCCGGGCAGGAGCAGCGCGAACTCGTCGCCGCCGAGCCGGAACGCCTCGCCCGTCTGCCGCAGTCGCGTGGCGAGCCGCGAGAGCACCCGGTCGCCCGCCGGGTGGCCGAAGCGGTCGTTGATCCGCTTGAAGTCGTCGACGTCGACGAGGCAAAGGGTGACCGGGAGACTTTTCTCCTGAGCGTGCCGTAGCTCCCGCTCGAGCCGTTCGTGGAAATGGCGGTGGTTGCCGAGGCCCGTGAGCGGGTCGGTGAGGGCGAGCCGCATCGCGCGCAGCGCCCCGACGATCGCGCGCTGGTAGAGCTGGATCGCGAGCAGCGGCCCCACGAGTGCGACCGAGAGGAACGGCGAGCGTTCCCAGAGCACCACGAGCATCAGTGCAGCGGAGGCCATCAGCGAGAAAGGGACGACCGTGACGCGGATGTTCGTCTTCGCCAGCGAGAACAGCGAGCGGCGCGCGCTGACCGCCACGACCGCCGTGATCAGCAGCAGGTTGACCGTGTACTGGGCCGAGGCGGCGGCGCCCACGCGGGCGAGCACGCCGCCGGCACCATCGGGGCTCAGGGGCGACGACACTGCGCCCGCGGCGGTCGCCGCGAGCGCGACGACCGAAACGTTGTAGGCGACGCGCATCGCCGGCCGCCGCTCGAGCACTTGCGTGATCGCGGGCGGGAGACAGACGACGATCAGGCCCGCGGCCCAGCCGAAGAGCACGATCGAGGCGACGCCGAAGACAAACGAGAGCGAGACGCCGCCGGTGTCGATGCCCTCGACCGGGACTGGAAAGCGGTCGGCCAGGGTCGAGGCGCTGAGCAGCGCCGCAAGCCCGAGGATCGTCGCGGTCTGGTGTGGCGTGACCGCGAACGAGATCGCAGCGGCACACGCAACGCCGAAGCCTGCAACGCAGACCGGGGCGATGACTGCAAGGACGCGCGTCGGCGGCAAGACGCGGTGTGTCATTACACGCTTACCAGTAGAGGTTGTAGGTGAGCTCTTCGGCCAGGCCTCCCAGCGCGATCAAGACCAGCGCAAGGACGGCGACCAAAGCAACGACTCGTGGGCTCCAGTGCAACAACGTCAACCTCCCCGAAGTGCTAGCAGGACGCCGACAAGTCTCGATGCTGGTGCCTGCCGTCACATCACCCGGAAGGGTGATCCTCCGTTGGGTCAGTCCGGAGCTAGCGGGAGACGATCAGGCCGGCTTCGGCCAGCGGCCGGCGTGCCCAGGCGAACTGCTGGCGGTACCAGCCGGTGAGCGGAGTCACGGCCACGCCCTGGGCCGACGAATGGATCATCCAGCCGCCGCCGAGGTAGACCCCGGTGTGGCCGATCGAGGCCGGCTTCGAGCGCGGGCCCGCCGGTCCGAAGAAGAGCACGTCTCCGGGAGCGAGCTTGGCGAAGCCGATCCGCTTCGCGGGCCCGACCTCGCCGCTCATCTGGTAGGTCGTGCGTCCCTTGAGCGTGGGGGCCAGCGCGGCGCCGCCGGGATAGGCCTGCAGCTTGTAGACGCGCCAGATGAAGCCGGAGCAGTCGAAGCCCCCGTGCGCCTGGACGCCGAACGGTGCCTCGGCCTTCTCGCTCGTGCCGCCCCAGACGTAGGGGAAGCCGACGAAGCGGACGGCCGTGTTCAGCACACGCGTCTGCCAGACGCCGAGCTGTGGAAGCTCGAACGTGGCCGCCGCGTCCTCGACGAACTGCGTCTCCCAGCCCTTGAAGCGCAGGATCTGCGCGACGGAGTACGCAGTCTCGGCGCGGGTGGCGGGGTCGGTGGGCAGCAGCTCGAGGTCGTCGTGGGCCGCGGGATGGTTCGTACGCAGCCCGAGCAGCCGCGCGACCGTCTCCGTGCCGAAGCGGGAGGGTGTCGCGAGCCCGGCCGCCTGGGCACCCGCGGCAAAGGCGGCGGCCGCGTCGGAAAGGCCCAGTGCACGGACGAGGCGTGCGTCGAGCTGGGTGACGGTGACCGCGGCACCGGGGGTGGCGACCGTGCCGGCCGAATGCTTGGTGAGCCCCGCAACGACCGCGGCAAGCTCGCCCTGGGTCAGGGTGTCGTCCGCACGGAACGCCGTGACCGTCTTGGCCATCAGCCCGTGCTGGACGACGGTGCGGATCTCGGGCTGGGCCCACGAAGCGGTCGAGCGGCTGGTCTTGGAAGAGTGACCGCCCCCGTCGCCGGGCAGCCCGGCGAACGCCGAGGGAGTGGCAAGGAGCGCGCAGCAGCCGAGGATGGTGATGAGGCGGCTCATCCACGGTTCGTATCGTCCGGGCGCCGCCGCAGCTTTAGTCTGCCGGCGTGGAAGTTCGGATCACGCCTGAGCCCGAGGAGCGCGACGCCGTGCTGGCGGCCGTCGAGGCGCTGCTTTTGCGCGATTCGCTGCCGCCTGCCTACCGGAGCGGATGGCGCCTACGCGGGGTGCTCGAGAACGTCGGCGAGGACGACGATCAGGCCGACACAGGCCTGCCGCGCAGCAGTCCGGGCGCGACGCGCGCGTAGTCGAGCGCGGAGAGCCACGTCAGCGCGAGCGCGACGAGCAGCGCCCACCACGCTACTTCCTTGTCCCACGCGCCGGCGGCGGCGAACCCGCCGATCGCGGCCGCGGTTGCCTGCGACCACGTCTTCAGCTTCCCCAGGTCGCGTGCCTGCATGACGACGCCTCGCTCGAGCGCTGCGAGCCGCAGGCCGGAGACGAGGAACTCGCGCGCGACGATCAGGGCGACCATCCAGCCGGGGAAGACGCCGTCGTCGACCAGCAGGATCAGGAAGGTCAGCACGAGTACCTTGTCCGCGACCGGGTCGAGCAGCGAGCCGAGCGCCGAGGAGTAGCCGTATCGCCGTGCGACCCGCCCATCGAACCAGTCCGTCGTCATCGCCGCGATGAAGACGCCGGTCGCCCACCAGTAGTGGTCGTCGAAGCTCGCGACGAACAGGACGATCACGACCGGCACCGCCAGAATGCGCACGAGCGTCAACTGATCCGCGAACGTCATGCGCAGGGAGAATACGCGCGCGATGGCCGTCTTCTCGAAAGTCCTCGTGGCGAACCGTGGCGAGATCGCCGTCCGGATCTTCCGGACCCTGCGCGAGCTCGGAATCGGGACGGTCGCCGTCTACTCGGAGGTCGACCGGGGCTCGTTGCACGTTCAGGTCGCCGACGAGGCCTATCTCGTCGGGCCCGGGCCGGCGGCCCAGAGCTACCTCGACCAGGAGCGCCTGCTGGAGGCTGCCCAACGCGCGGGAGCGGAGGCGCTGCATCCGGGTTACGGCTTCCTGGCCGAGACCGCCGGCTTCGCGCGCGCCGTCGCCGGCGCGGGGCTCGTCTGGATCGGCCCGCCGGCCGAGGCGATCGACGTGATGGGCTCGAAGACCGCCGCCCGCGAGCGCATGGCCGCCGCGGGCGTTCCCGTCGTTCCGGGGACGACCGAGCCGGTCACCTCCGCCGAAGAGGTGCTCCGGCTCGGCGACGAGCTCGGCTGGCCGCTTGCGATCAAGGCGGCGGCGGGCGGCGGCGGCAAGGGCCTGAAGGTCGTGCAAGGCCCCGACGAGGCGGAGCGTGCGTTCGAGTCGGCTCAGCGCGAGGGGCAGGCCTACTTCGCCGACTCGACCGTCTACGTCGAGCGCTATCTCGTGGACCCGCGCCACGTGGAGGTCCAGGTGCTCGCCGACGGTCACGGGAACGTGATTCACCTCGGCGAGCGCGATTGCACGATCCAGCGTCGTCACCAGAAGCTCGTCGAGGAGACGCCGTCGCCTGCGGTGGACGAGGAGCTGCGCGCACTGATCGGCGCGATCGCAGTTGAGGCCGCCCGAGCGGTCGGCTACCGCAGCGCGGGGACGATCGAAGGCCTCCTCTCGCAGGACGGGGAGTACTTCTTCCTCGAGATGAACACCCGTATCCAGGTCGAGCACACCGTCACCGAGGTGGTCACCGGCCTCGACTTGATCCGCGAGCAGGTGCTGATCGCGGCCGGGGAGCCGCTCTGGCTGCGCCAGGAGGACGTCCGCCTGACCGGACACGCGCTCGAGTGCCGGATCAACGCCGAGGATCCGTCCAACGGCTTCCTGCCGAGCCCGGGGAGGATCACGAGCTACCGGGAGCCGGGCGGGCCGGGCGTTCGCGTCGACTCCGGTGTCGTCGCTGGTTCGCAGGTGCCCGACCTGTACGACCCGCTCGTCGCCAAGCTGATCGTCCACGGCGTCGACCGCGAGCACGCGCGCCGGCGGATGTTGCGAGCCCTGGGCGAGTACGAGATCGGCGGCATCACGACACTGCTCGGCTTCCACCAGGCGCTGCTCGAGCATCCGTGCTTCGTCGAAGGCGCCACGTGTCACGGGGTCGTGGAGTCCGAGAACCTGGCCGAGCGTGCGCAGGAGCTGTCTCGGCAGCAGGCGCCGGCTCCGGCGGCGCTGGACGGAGCGGCAACCCGCGCCCGCCATCTGACCCTCGAGCTGGACGGCCGGCGCTACGAGGTCGAGGCGCTCGTCCCGGAGCCGCCCTACGCCGAGCTCGCGCGCCGGCGCCGCGAGCGTGTCGCAGGCGGTGCGCACACCGGGGCAAAGGACGCCGTCGTGTCGCCGATGCAGGGCACGGTGCTGGCCGTCGAGGTCGCGGAGGGCGACGAGGTCGACGCGGGCCAGGTGATCTGCATCGTCGAGGCGATGAAGATGGAGAACGAGATCACCGCCCATCGTGCCGGCGTCGTCACCGAGCTCTCGGTCGAGCCGGGCCAGGCGGTGACCAACGGGCAGGTGGTCTGCGTGGTGGTCGACGGCAGTTAGAGTCCCGCGCCGGTGGACCTCTACGAGTACCAGGGCAAGGAGCTCTTCGCGCGCTTCGGGATTCCGACCTCGAAAGGCCGGCTCGCGGCGACTCCGCAAGAGGCTCGCGCGGCCTCGGAGGAGATCGGCGGGCAGGTCGTCGTCAAGGCGCAGGTGCTGACCGGCGGCCGCGGCAAGGCGGGCGGGATCAAGCTCGCCGACGACCCCGACGACGCCGAACGCAAGGCCGACGAGATCCTCGGCCTCGACATCAACGGCCACGTCGTGCGCAAGCTCTGGATCGAGCAGGCCTCGGAGATCGCCAAGGAGTACTACCTCTCGATCACCTTCGACCGCGGCGCGAAGCAGTCGCTGCTGATGCTCACGACCGAGGGTGGGGTCGAGATCGAGGAGGTCGCCGAGAAGAACCCGGACGCGCTCGCGCGGCTGCATGTCGACCCGCTCGAGGGCTACCAGCCCTACCAGGCGCGGCGCCTGATCTACGGCGCCGGCATCGAGGACCCGAACGAGCAGAAGCAGCTGCTCGACATCATCGGCAAGCTCTACCGTTGCTTCGTCGAGAGCGACGCGATGCTCTGTGAGATCAACCCGCTGATCGTCACGCCCGAGGGGGAGATCCGCGCGCTCGACTCGAAGTTCACGGTCGACGACAACGCGCTCTACCAGCACCCGGACATCGCCGAGATGCGCGACCTCGAGGCCTACCCTCCCGAGGAGCGCGCGGCCCGCGAGAAGGGCGTCACCTACGTGAAGCTCGACGGCGAGGTCGGGATCCTCGGCAACGGCGCCGGGCTCGTGATGTCCACCCTCGACGTGATCGCGCTCGCCGGCGGGCGGCCCGCGAACTTCTGTGACCTCGGTGGCGGCGGCGACGCGCAGGGCGTGGTCGACGCGCTCGAGGTGATCACGGCTGACCCGCAGGTGCGCTCGATCTTCTTCAACATCTTCGGCGGGATCACCCGGGGCGACGAGGTGGCGCGCGGGATCCTGCAGGCGCTCGAGCAGCTGCCGATCGAGCAGCCGATCGTCGTGCGCCTCGACGGCACGAACGCGGAGGAGGGGCGGCAGATCCTGGCTGACGCGGCGCCACCAAACCTGCACACGGAGGCGACCATGCTCGAGGCCGCCCGCCGAGCCGTAGAGCTTGCGGCATGACGGACCTCTGGTCTGAGCGTGCTGAGGCGTACGTCGAGAGCGATACGCACCGCGAGGGTCGCGACCTCGATCTGCTCGTCTCATGGGCGGAGGGGAAGACGGCACTGGACGTGGCGACAGGCGGCGGACACGTCGCGCGGCGTCTTCGAGAGCAGGGGTTCGAAGTGATAACACTCGATCCGGCGCCCGGTATGCGTGCCGACGTCCTCGCATCCGCGGAGCACATCCCCTTTGCGGACGGGAGCTTCGACACGGTTGCGACGCGAATCGCTCCGCACCACTTCGCGGACATTCGCGCCGCAATCGGCGAGATGGCGCGCGTCGCCGGGCGGGTCGTGCTCATCGAGGACACGCTGTACGACAGCGAGGAAGTCGAGGAGGCCGAGCGGCTGCACGACCCGACGCACGTTCGCTCGTACTCGGAGCAGGAGTGGAGTTCGTTTCTCGAGGATGCGGGCCTCGGTGTCGAGGAAGTCAAGCTCCAGAAAAAGCGGCGCGATTTCGGCGCCTGGTGCGACCGGACCGGCTGCACCGGCGCCGAGCGCGAGCGAACCAGGGAGCTGCTCGGCAACCGTATCGACGCCCAGGGCGGCTACACGGATACGAAGATCGTGATCAGGGCGAGGAAGGCGGCCTAGATGGCCATCATCGTCGACAAGGGAACGCGGCTCGTCGTGCAGGGCGCAACGGGTCGCGAGGGCTCGTTCCACACGCTGCGCAACCGTTCCTACGGCACGAACGTCGTCGCCGGCGTCACGCCCGGCAAGGGCGGCACCGACCTCGAGGGGATTCCGATCTTCGACACCGTCGCCGCCGCCGTGGACGAGACCGGCGCGAACACGACGATGGTCTTCGTCCCGGCCCGGTTCGCCGCGGACGCGATCTACGAGGCGGTCGACGCGGGGATCGTCACCGTGATCTGCATCGCCGAAGGCCTGCCCGCCCACGAGATGCTGCGGGTGTACAACTACATCCGCCCGAGGGAGGTCACGATGCTCGGGCCGAACTGCCCGGGCGCGCTCTCGCCGGGCAAGGCGAACGTCGGGATCATCCCGGCCGAGATCTTCCGCGACGGCCCGATCGGCGTCGTCTCGCGCTCAGGAACGCTCACCTACCAGATCGGCCACGAGCTGACCCAGCGCGGGCTCGGCAACTCCACGATCGTGGGGATCGGCGGCGACCCGGTCGTCGGCTCCTCCTTCATCGACGTCCTCGCGCGCTTCCAGGCCGACGTCGAGACGGAGGTGATCGTGATGGTCGGCGAGATCGGCGGCGACGAGGAGGAGAAGGCGGCCGCGTTCATCGAGGCCGAGGTGACCAAGCCGGTCGTCGCGTACATCGCCGGCTTTACGGCCCCGCCGGGCAAGACGATGGGCCACGCGGGAGCGATCATCTCCGGTTCTTCCGGGACGGCTCAGGCGAAGAAAGACGCGCTCGAGGCTCGCGGCGTGCGGGTCGGGACGACGCCGACCGAGGTCGCCGAGCTCGCGGCCGAGATCGCCGGCGCACCAGCTTAGGCAACGAAAGCTCGCATTGTCACGTACTTTCTGACACAGTCCCCGCGTAGCCGCCTCGACTATGGCGGCCGAGAGAAGGGGGACGTTATGCGGTACACCTTCACGGCAGTCGCGGTTGCGCTGCTCGTCGGTGCAACCACCGCGCTGGGAGGGAGCAGCCGGGGCACGCAGCAGCACGCTGGCCTCGGCGTCAAGAACGGCGTGATCACAGCCTGTGTCGAGACTCACGGCGGTGGGACAACGGTCGGGGACCTCAAGCTCGATCACTGCCATAAGGGCTTCAAGCGGATCTCGTGGAACGTCCGCGGTCCGAAGGGCGCCCGCGGCGTCGGCACTCCGGGCCCGCGTGGTCCGGTAGGCGCACAGGGCGCGCCCGGTCCGTCCGGCGCCAAGGGCGACAAGGGCGACAAGGGCGAGCCCGCTCCCGCGATGCTGCGCCTGACGGGCGACTTCGCGGGGACGAACGCGAGCGTGGCAACCTCGCTCGACGGCGTCACCTTCGGGCCCTACTCGAATGGCGCGAACTGGGGCGGCTCCGTGATCTACCACGGCGCAGACAGCCACACCCTGGCCAGTCTGACGCAGTTGTCCTACACCGTCATGTCCTCGGCGGCGAGCCCCAACCCCAACCCGATCGGGGCTCCGTACCTGCGGATCTTCCTGCAAGGGGGCCACGACGTCATCTTCGACGCGACCCAGTGCGCGACCGCGGTCCCGGACGAGGACGTCTTCCGCACATACGAGGTCGTGGGCTCGAACGTCCGCTACGACGACGACGGCTGCGACGGGATCCCGCCCGACCAGCAGCCCTGGACGACCGTGATTGCCGATCACGGCACCGAGGTCATCGAGGGCATCGGTGTCACCACCGGCTTCACCGGTGGCACGGACCTGACCGCGATTCTCCGCAAGCTCAGCGTCAACGGCGTGCCCTTCGTCTTCGGCCAGGCGTAGGGACCCAGCTCGAGGGCCTCGGCCGGCCGCCCCGGCCGGGGTCCTCTAGCGAATGCGGATCGCCGCGCAGGCGAGCGAGTGGTTGCCCGCGGCGTCGCTCGCGCGGACGCAGTACCGGTAGGTGCCGCCCTTAGCGAAGCTGAACCCGACCCAGTAGGCGACCGCGTCGTCGGTCGTGCGCAGCGCCCGCGTGAACGTCTTCAGCAGCTTCGTTTTCCGGTAGACGAAGAGCCGCTCCGAGGTCTTGCCGCTGTTGTCCTGCACGCGGTAGCGCAGGCGGAGCATCTTCCGGTGGCGGCCGCTCCCCGCGTAGACGTGCACGACCGGTGCTTTCGTGTCTCGGATCGACGCAGGCGGCGGTGGCGGGGCGGGCGGTGGCGGCGGGGGAGGGGTCGCCGGCGGTGGCGGTGGCGGAAGAGCCGCCGAGAGTGCGCGTTGCACGTTGATCCGGCCGTAGCCGTAGTGGGCCTCCCAGGAGCAGGTTGCACAGAAGCTGTAGGGATCGGCTCCGTAGGCGAAGCTGCCGACCTTGTCGGCGCTCTGCGCCAGCACCTGCTTCACCTGCCAGACCGAGGCTTCCGGATGCTCGCTCATGATCAGCGCCGCCAGCGCGGTGACGTGAGGCGCAGCCATCGACGTGCCGTCGAGGTGGCAGTAGCCGGAAGGCTCGAAGGGGAAGTAGGGGCAGTCGCCATCGATCGCCGCCGGCCAGGTCGAGAGGATGAACACGCCGGGGGCCGAGAGGAAGACGTCCGGGCTGCCGTAGTTCGAAAAGGTCGCCGGCAGATCGCTTTCGTCGGTGGCGGCTACTCCGACCACTCCAGGGCACGCGGCCGGATAGGTGGGCGTCGCCACGCTCGAGTTGCCGGCGGCCGCAACCACCACGGCGTGGTAGGAGTTGATCGCGAGCTCGACGGCGTTGCACTCCGTGAGCGAGTAGCCGCCGCCGAGGCTGAGGTTGATCACCTTTGCGCCGTGCTCAGCCGCCCAGGCAATCCCGTTGGCCACATCGGAGTCGAAGGCGATCGCGCTGCCTGAACCGTCGTCGTGAAAGACCCGCACTGGGATGATCGGCGACGCGAAGGCGAGCCCGGCGACACCGGCGCCGTTGTTCGTGGCCGCGCCGGCGATTCCGGAGACGTGGGTGCCGTGCCCCCACGGGTCGATCGGAGTGCCGGAGGCGCAGCCGCTGCCGAGGCAGGTCGCCCCGGAGGCCGCCACCTTCGCAACCAGGTCCGGATGCGAGGCGTCGACGCCCGTGTCGACGATTCCGATCGGGGCCCCGGCCGGTGCTCCGAACGTGCCAGGAAAGACCGACCAGCCGCCGACGGCCGAGATCGTGGGGAGGGCCCACTGATCCGTGTAGTACGTGTCGTCGGGGTAGGAGAGATCGAGTAGGCGCACGACCCCGTTCGGCTCTGCATAGAGAACGTCGGGGCGCGCGCGGTAGCGTGCGATCGCGTCGGCGACGCTCTCGCCGGGCTGGGGGTCGACCACCTTGACGCCGCCGACGGTCGTGCCGGTGACGTCGTCGCCGAGCGCCGCGACCTTCGCGCCGGAGCCGTACGTCGAGGCGAACTTGACGAGGATCGTGCCGTCGGCAAGCGCCGCTGCAGGCGCGGCAGAGGCAAGCGCAGCGAAGGCAACGAGGAGCGCGAACCACCGGATCACGATCCTGAGGTCGGCAGGAACGGCCTCGTCCTTCACCCCCAATTGTCAGCGGGCCGCGCGGCCGGGGCTGCCCCTACACTGGCGCCGTGGACGCGATCTCGTTCGCGCGAGGGATTCCGTCGCCGGAGTGCCTGCCGGTGGCGGAGCTCGCCGACTGCGCCAAGAGCGCGATCGAGCGCGACGGGAAGGTGGTCCTCTCGTACGGCAGCACGCTCGGCTACGGCCCGCTGCGTGAGTGGCTCGCCGAGCGGCACTCGGTCGAGCCCGGCCGCGTGCTGGTGACCAACGGCTCGCTGCAGGCGTTCCACTTCGTGCTCGAGGCGTTCACCGGCCGCGGGCGCGTGCTGGTCGAGCGTCCGACCTACGACCGTCCTCGCAAGATCCTGGCCGCGGCGGAGACCGAGCTCGGCGAAGTTCCGGTGGACGAGCACGGCCTCGACGTGGACGAGCTGGAGCGCGAGCTGGACGGGTCGCCCGCCTCCTTCCTCTACACGATCCCGACGTTCCAGAACCCGACCGGCTCGACCCTCTCCGAGGAGCGCCGCCACCGGCTCGCGGAGCTGGTGCGGGAGCGAGAGCTGCCCGTGCTCGAGGACGATCCCTACGGGCTGGTGCGGTTCGAGGGCGAGCCACTGCCATCGCTCTTCGAGCTCGAAGGCGGCCAGCGGGTGATGTACTCGTCGTCGTTTTCGAAGACGATCGCGCCCGGGCTGCGGGTCGGCTACGCGATCGTCCCGGCCGCGCTGACGGGGAAGCTCGAAGAGCTCGTCGCCTCGACCTACATCACGCCCGCGTTGCTCGCGCAGGCCACCGTGTACGAGTTCCTGCGCCGCGGCCTGTTCGAGCCGAACCTCGAACGTGTCTGCGCGCTGCTCAAGGCCCGGCGCGACGCGATGGTCGACGCGCTCGAGCGGGAGCTCGAAGGCCGGGCGCGCTGGAACCGGCCCGAGGGCGGCTACTTTCTCTGGCTCGAGTTGCCCGACGAGATCGACGCATCCGAGCTGCTCGCGCGCGCGAGCGAGGCCGGCGTCACCTTCGTTCCCGGCGCCGACTTCGGCGGTCCGCCTTCCTCCGCGCGGCTCGCCTTCAGCTTCGTCTCTCCGGCCGAGATCGACGAGGGCGTACGGCGGCTGGCTGCGCTAGTGGCGCCGGCGGCGGCGCCGGTATAGCTGCGAGAGCAGCACGCCGAGCAGGAGTCCGAGCGCGACGCTGAGCAGGACCAACCAGATCAGCGAGGTCCGCGCGGTGCCGAGCACGAAGTGGACGTGGACGTGCTTGTTGTTCTCGAGCACGAACGCGATCCCGTATGCGATCAGCAGGCCGAGGATGATGATCCGCAGGTAGAGGCGCGGTTGCCACTCGCGGCCGAATCCTTCCTCCGGCTCGGGAGCCTGCTCCTCCTCGGCCGCGGGTGCCGCCTGGCGTTGCTCCGGCTCGTCCTGCACGCCGCGGCAGTCTAGGCGGCGGAGCGATCGCCGAGCGGTGCCAGCGGTCGCGGCACCAGCCGGGGCTGTCGCGGCGGGACGAGCGAGCCGCGGCTGTGGAGCCTGAAGGTGGGGCACGGTTCAGCGAGCACGAGCGCGCACAGCGACGCCCGGTGGAAATAGCAGTCCTCGCAGGTTGGTTTAGCCGACTTGCTCATACCCCAGTTTGCTCCTCTTGGTCGCCTGCCCCGAACACCGCGGGATCATAGGGCGCGGGACCAGCGAATCAAGACTTGCCTGTGGAGAAAACATTGCAATTTCCGGCGCTTTCAAACATGCCGAAATCTGCCTCTTCCTTCCGGTTTCAGCGTAACGTTGCCAGCGCTCGCAACGCCTGTGGAAAGTTCTTCACAGGGATGATCCGCAGCCCGTCGGCATAGCGCCGGGCCTCGCGGGCGTTCTCGCCTGCCGGGACGAGGAAGGCGTCCACACCCGCGGCGCGCGCGCCGAACGTCTTTTGCTTCACGCCGCCGATCGGGCCAACCGTTCCGTCCAGAGCGATCTCTCCGGTCGCCGCGATCTTGTGCCCGTGCGTGACGTTGCGGCCGAGCTCCTGGGCGATGTCGAGCGCGAACGCAAGCCCGGCCGAGGGGCCGCCGACGCCGCCGGCGTCGATCTTGATCTTTACCGGCAGCTTGACCGTGAGGTTGTCGCGAGCCGAGACGCCGACCAGCGCGCGCTTCGGGTCCTGCGGGTCGGCGACGGTCTTGATCGCCGCCGTCATCCGTTTGCCGTCGCGAACGAACGTGATCCGCACCACGTCGCCGGGCTGGTGCTTGGCGAGCACCGCGCGCAGGTTGGCGACGGAGGAGACCTTGTGGCCGTCGGCCGCCACGATCACGTCGCTCGTGTGCAGGATCTTGGCGGCGGGCGCGCTCTGCTCGACGAGCACGATCGTCACGCCGCCGGTGGTGGCCTTGACCTTGTAGCCGAGGTGGTTGAGCGCAACGACTGCGGCGACCTTCTGCGACTGGGTCATGTCCTGCACGCCGATCTGCTGCTCGACCGTGGAGCTGACCGGTGGGGCCGGCACGAGTGACGAACCGTTCGGACGGAGAAAGGGGAGGATCCGCTCGAGCAGGCGTGCCTCGCGCTCGCGGACGTCGACGAAGTAGATCGGGCCTGGCTGCGGCGTGCGCGCGTCGTCCGGGACGCTGACGATGGGATCGACCGGATGCGCAGGGTCGACGAGGAGGATGTCGGTGCCGCTGTCCGGCAACAGCCAGAGCGCGAACGCCGCAGCGCCGAGGAGGAAGAGGCCGCCCGCGGCGAGCCGCGCCGGTGTGAACCACCGCATCCGCCCGAGGATATGCGCGTCAGAGCAGGCCCCGCGTCATTCCGCCGTCGACCGGGATCACCGTGCCGGTCATGTACGAGGCGGCATCCGACGCGAGGAAGCAGACGACCTGCGCGACCTCTTTCGGCTGGCCGAAGCGCTTCAGCGGGATCGACTCGTAGTCCTCCGCCCGCGGCTTGCCCTTCAACGTCTCAGCCTGCCGTTCGGTCTCGATCTTGCCTGGCGCGATCGTGTTCACGGTGATCCTCTTCTCGCCGACCTCGCGTGCGAGCGTCTTGGCCCAGCCGACGACGCCCGGGCGCACGGCGTTCGAGAGCGCGAGGTTGTCGATCGGGTCGCGTACCGAGCTCGACTCGATGTTGATCACGCGGCCTCGGCCGCTGCGTTCGAGCTGCGGGAGGCAGAGCGCTGTCAGCCGGATCGCCGAGAGCAAGAGCAGCTCGACCGCGCCCTCGACCTGCTCGTCTGTGAGCCCCACCGCCGGCGTGCGCGGCGGGCCGCCGCTGTTGTTGACCAGGATGTCGATCCCGCCGAAGGCCTCGAGCGTGCGGTCGACGAGGCGCTTGAGGTCAGCGGGGTTGGTGACGTCGCCGCGCACGGCGAGCGCGCCCAGGCGCTCGGCCTCGAGCTGGAGCAGCTCGCGCCTGCGCGCGAACATCGCGACGTTGGCGCCCTCGGCGGCGAGCGCCTCCGCGATCGCCAGGCCCATTCCCGCGGAGGCCCCGCAGACGATCGCCGTTCGGCCGCTGAGCCCGAGCTCCATCCGCTACCCGGAGGAGCCGAGCACGCTGACGACCTCGCGGACCGCGTCGGCCGAAGTGTTCAGCGCCTGGCGCTCGTCGTCGCTCAGCTCGAGCTCGACGATCTCCTCGATCCCGCCCGCGCCGAGCTTCACCGGCACTCCCATGTACAGCCCGTCGATTCCGTACTCGCCCTCGAGGTAGGCGGTGCAGGGCAGCACGCGGTGCTCGTCGAGCATGATCGAGTCGACCATCTGCGCCGCGGCGGCACCGGGCGCGTACCACGCGGAGGTGCCGAGCAGCTCGACCAGCTCGCCGCCGCCCTTGGCCGTGCGCCCGACCATCGCGGCGATCCGGTCGTCGGGAACGAGCTTCGTGAGCGGCACGCCGCCGACCGTCGTCGCAGAGACGACCGGCACCATCTGGTCGCCGTGGCCGCCGAGCACCATCGCGGTCACGTCTTTCACCGAGGAGCCGGTCTCCCAGGCGATGAAGGTCGAGAACCGCGCCGTGTCGAGAATCCCCGCCATGCCGAAGACGCGCTCCTTTGGCCAGCCCGACGAGCTCTTCGCCACATGACACATCGCGTCGAGCGGATTGGAAACGATGATCAGAATCGCATCCGGCGAGGCGGCAACCACCTGCTCGGTGACCGAGCCGACGATCTTCTCGTTGGTGGTCACGAGGTCGTCGCGGCTCATCCCCGGGGAGCGCGGCAGGCCGGCCGTGATCACGACCACCTCGGAGCCGGCGGTCTCGTCGTAGCTGTTCGAGCCGACCACGTAGGGCTCGTAGCCGAGCACTGCGCCCATCTGGTTGATGTCGAGCGCCTTGCCCTGCGGGAGGCCTTCCTTGATGTCCACGAGCACGACGTCCGCGTAATCGCGCTGGGCCAGCACCTGCGCGCAGGTCGCGCCCACATTCCCTGCGCCGACGACCGTCACCTTGCGGCGCGAGCTCACGAGACCGGCGCTCCGAGCGCGTCGATGATCGCGTCGGCGACTTCGGAGGTTCCGACGGCGGTCGGGTCGTCCCGCGTCGGCTTCATGTCGTAGGTGACGCGCTCGCCGGAGCGGATCACCTCGCCGATCGCGGCCTCCAGCCGGTCGGCGGCCTGGTTCTCCTCCAGGTGGCGAAGCATCAGCATTCCGGAGAGCATCATTGCGATCGGGTTGACCTTGTTCTGGCCGGCGTACTTGGGCGCCGAGCCGTGCGTGGGCTCGAAGATCGCGACCTCCTCGCCGAAGTTCGCGCCTGGCGCCATCCCGAGCCCGCCGATCATCCCGGCGGCCAGGTCGGAGACGATGTCGCCGTAGAGGTTCGGCAGCACCAGCACGTCGTACTCCTCGGGCCGCTGGACGAGCTGCATGCACATGTTGTCCACGATCCGGTCGTCGAACTCGATATCGGAGTTCTCCTCCGCGACCTCACGGGCCACGCGCAGGTAGAGGCCGTCGGTGAACTTCATGATGTTCGCCTTGTGGACGGCCGTGACCTTGCGGCGGCCGTTGCGGCGCGCATAGTCGAAGGCGAACTCGACGATGCGGCGCGTTCCGGAGATCGAGAGCGGCTTGATCGAAATGCCCGCGTCTCGGTGGCGCAGCTTCCCGCCGCGCTGCTCGATCCAGTCGATCAGCTCCTCGGCGTGCGCCGTCCCCTCCTCGTACTCGATGCCGGCGTAGAGATCCTCGGTGTTCTCGCGGACGATGATCAGGTCGACGTCGTCGAACCGCGTCCGCACGCCTTCGTAGGTCTTGCATGGGCGAACTTGTGCGTACAGGTCGAGCGCCTTGCGCAGGCCAACGTTGACCGAGCGGAAACCGCCTCCGACCGGCGTCGTGATCGGGCCCTTCAGGGCGACGCCCGTGCGGCGGATCGAGTCGAGGGTGGGCTCGGGCAGCGGGTTGCCCCCGTGCTGGTCCATCACGTCCGCGCCGGCCTCCTGGACGTCCCATTCGAAGCCGACGCCGGTCGCCTCGAGCACGCGCCGCGTCGCCTCCGCCAGCTCCGGCCCGGTGCCGTCGCCCGGGATCAATGTCACCTCGTGGGCCACGGCGGCGGACTCTAACGGAGCACTACACTTCGGGCCGTGAACGACTTCAAGCCGGGTCTGGAGGGCGTCGTCGCCGTCGAGACGGAGATCGCCGAGCCCGACCGCGAAGGCGGGTCGCTCCGCTATCGCGGGATCGACATCGAGGAGCTCGTCGGCCACTACCCGTACGAGGCGGTATGGGGCCTGCTGGTCGACGACGACCTCAACTCGAAGATGCCCGATCCCGAGGCGTACGAGCCTGCGGCGCTGACCGGGAACGCGCCTGCCGACCTCCAGGCCGAGACCGCGCGGCTCGCCGGCGAGTGGAAGCTCGGCAAGCTGAACGAGATCTCCGACGAGCAGGCCCGCGAGGATCTCGGCCGGCTCTCGGCGGAGATGATGGAGATCGTCGCTCGTTCGGCGGCCAAGGCGGACGGCCGCGAGCCGGCGCCGGACGACGTCGTCGCGCAGGGCGAGACCGCGGCCGAGCGCTTCCTGCTGCGCTGGCGCGGCGAGGCCGACCCGCGGCACGTGAAGGCGATCGACACGTATTGGATCTGCACCGCCGAGCACGGCCTCAACGCGTCGACATTCACCGCGCGCGTGGTCGCCTCGACGGGCGCCGACTGCGGCGCGGCGCTGTCGTCTGCGGTGGGCGCGCTCTCCGGTCCGCTGCACGGCGGCGCACCGGCGTACGTGAAGCCGATGCTCGACGAGGCCCAGGCGCTCGGCGATCCAGAGCGCTGGGTGCGGGAGGCGCTCGAGTCGGGGAAGCGGATCATGGGCTTCGGGCACCGCGTGTACCGCGCCGAGGACCCGCGCTCGCGGATCCTCAAGCGCACCGCCAGGGAGCTCAACTCGCCGCAAGTCGAGATCGCCGAACAGCTCGAGGCGGCCGCGCTGGAGGCGCTCCAGGAGCGCCATCCAGAGCGCGTGCTCGCGACGAACGTCGAGTACTACTCAGCGGTCGTGCTCGAGGTTGCCGAGATCCCGCCGCCGCTGGCGCCCGCGATGTTCGCGTGCTCGCGCGTCGCCGGCTGGTCGGCGCACATTCTCGAACAGAAGCGGACCGGCCGGCTCTTCAGGCCCTCCGCGCGCTACATCGGTCCCGCCGAGCGATCGCTCACGTCGGCTTGAGCCTCGCCCAGGCCGGGGTCGAAGCAAACGCGCTCGCCGAGAGCGGGAACGAACGCGACCTCGCCAAGCTCCGCGCAGCCTGGGCCGAAGACCTCGAGGCCCAGGCCAGGTCGGAGAACCACCTCGAGCGGGCCGCCGCCTACCGAGCCGTCGGCCAGTTCCGCTTCCGACAGAAGGAGGAGCTGCTGCGGCGCGGTCTCGAGGACGTCAGCCCGGCTTGCCGCGGCTCGGCACTGCTCTCGCTCGAGCTGCTCTCGCGCGAGCACCCGCGCTCGGTCAACTCGGTCAGGCCGCTGCTACACAATCTCGCGAACGCGGACGACAACGAGGCCGTCCGGCGGCTGGCGATCCTCGCGCTGCGGAACGGCTCTCCACAGCGCGACACGATCGTCCTCCTGCAGGGAATCGCCGAAGAGGAAGGGATCTCGCAGGAGACACGCCAGACCGCGGCAAAGGTCGCCGCGGGGCTGGACAAGCGCGCGAAGACTCGCTAGTGGCGGCCGCATGCGCGGCCGTGGAGCTCGTGGCCGCAGGACGGGCAGATCCGGCGGCGGCGCTTCCACTCGAGCGCGCTCTTCTGGATTCCCGCCCAGGACATCAGCAGGCCCACGCCGGCGATCGAGCCGGCCAGCATTGCGAAGTGTGGATCGGGGGTCATCGTGAACGGATCATTCCTGCTCGTCACGACCCCGAAACGTTTCGGCGCCGCGCGTGGGGGTGGCTGCGGAAGTAGACGTCGCGCCGGCGGCGGTCGGAGACGTGCGTGTACAGCTCGGTCGTGCCGAGATCGGCGTGGCCGAGCATCTCCTGCACGCTGCGTAGGTCGGCACCGCCTTCGAGCAGGTGCGTGGCGAACGAATGCCGCAGCAGGTGGGGGTGGACGCGCTCCGGCTCGAGGCCGGCACGGCCGGCGAGGCGGCGCAGGATCAGGAAGGCGCCTGCGCGGGTGAGGGCACCGCCCTGTGCGTTGAGGAAAAGCTCCGGACGGTGCCGCTTGTCGAGGTAGGGCCGCCCGTGGGCGAGGTAGCGCCGAAGCGCCTCGACCGCGTGCCGGCCCACCGGAACGACGCGTTCCTTGTTGCCCTTGCCGGTGCAGCGGACGAGTCGTCGCTCGAGATCGACTCCGGTGCGGTCGAGGCCGACGGCTTCGCTCACGCGGAGGCCCGCGCCGTAGAGCAGCTCCACCAGCGCCCGGTCGCGCATCATCCGTGGCGTCGAGCCCGCGGCAGCCTCGATCAGCCGCTGGGCCTCCGCGGGCGAGAGCGTTCGTGGGAGCTTGCGCCGGCGGCGGGGAAGCTCGAGCGCCGCGGCCGGGCTGTCGGGGCGCGCGCCGAGCAGGACGAGGTGCCTGAAGAACGAGCGCACCGCGGCCACGCGTCGCGCGATGGTGGCGGGGGAGAGCCCGGCCGCTCGCAGCTCCGCGAGCCAGCGCTCGAGATCGTCGTGGGTCGCCTTCGAGGGCGGTCCGCCGAGCCAGTCGCCGAGCGCGCGCAGGTCGCGGCTGTAGGCCTCGACGGTTTTCGGCGCCCGGCGCGCCGCGAGCAGCGCGAGGAAACCCTCGACCTCGGGATCGGAAGCAGCCGGATCGGGCCGCGGCTTGGCCATCGGACGTTCCTCTTTCGCCCCGGCTTGCTGGACGCCTGCCGTAGAGTTCCGCCCGCCTTGGGCGCAAACGACGATCTCGAAGCCGCGGCTCGCCTCTTCGACGGCGCCGCCGAGGAGCTCGAGCAGGCCGCGAGCCACTGCCGAACCGCAGCTTCGCACCTGCGGGCGAGCGAGGTTCCGCGTGGCGCCGCTCATGCCTGGGCCGCCCACGGGCACGTCCGAGCCGCGGACGCGCTACTCGAGGAGCAGGCCCGCATGCACGCGCGCAAGTCGAATCCCTAAGCCGTCGTCTGGCGGGTCTCGCCGGCCCGGTGGAGCGCTCGGCGCACTCGCGTCACGGAGGCGTCACAGACACGTGACGATTTCCCGCATAGCGTGTCGGAGGGCGGGGGTGGTGGGCACCCGCTTCCCGGGCGTGAACTATCTCTAGTCGCGCTCAGAGCTCGGGGGGCGGGATCACCTCACCACGCTCGATCCAGGCGTGGAGCTGGAGCGCGAACGACTCGAGCGAGGCGTGCGCGTTGATCCCCTCGGCCATCTCGTCCGAGATCGGGCCGAAGGCACTGAACTCGTGCCGCAGGGCCGTGCCGTTCCCGTCGGGCTCGAACTCGTAACGGTGGGCGAGCGTGATCCCGCCGCCCAGCATCTGGCTGGTCTGCGAGTACCCTGCCGGCGGGTCCCACCAGCCGATCGTGCCGTACAGCTTGCCGGTGCCGCCGCCCCAGTCCTCGTAGATCTGCCCGCCGACGCGCCGGTCGTTCACGACCTGGTGCAGGCGTTCTCCGCCGTAGCTGATCTGGAACCACTTGTCGGTCTCGAGGAACGCCTCGAACACCTCCTCGCGCGGGCGGTCGAAACGAAGCTCGTTGGTGAATGCGATGTGCCTGACGGGGTGCATCACGTCTCCTTCCGGATCGTCTTCTCCAGATGCCGCTCGAAGGCGAGCAGCTGGGAGGCGCTCGCCTGCTGGAAGCCGTTCAGCCAGCGTTCGAGCTCGCGCTGGATCGGGACGGCGTTGAGCTCGTTCCAGCGCTCGCGCCCTTCTCGGCGGACGAGCACGACGCCCGCCTGCTCGAGCACGCCCAGGTGCTGCATCACCGCGTAGCGGGAGAGGTGCGGCAAGACCTCGCAAAGCGCGGTCGTCGTCTTCGCGCTGTCACGCAGCGCGTCGAGCAACGCCCGCCGGTGGGGCGAGCCCAGTGCCTTCCAGATCCTTGCGTCCTCCATTTAGGTGATAAAAATATCACATAAGTCAGGAACGTGGATGCGAGCGGTCGTAGACCTTGCGCAGTCGGCGCGCGTCCACGTGGCTGTACATCTGCGTGGTCGAAAGCGAGCTGTGGCCGAGGAGCTCCTGGATCGTGCGCAGGTCGGCGCCGCCCTCGAGCAGGTGCGTGGCGAAGGCATGCCGCAGACGGTGCGGGTGAGGGAGCAGCCGGCGCAGCGTGCTGGTGTCGAGCCGGCGCCCGCGCGCCGAGAGGAAGAGCGCGTTCTCGGCCCCGCGCGCGAGCCGCGGCCGCGACTCGCGCAGGTAGACCGCGACCGCGTGCGACGCCTCCTCGCCGAGCGGCACGACGCGCTCCTTGCCGCCCTTGCCGCGCACGTGCACGAGCTCCTGATCGAAATCGACGTCGGCCAGGTCGAGGTCGATCGCCTCCTGCGAGCGCAGCCCTGCCGAGTAGACGAGCTCGATCAGCGCGCGGTTCCTCCGTGCGAGCGGCTCGTCGCCTGCGAACGCATCGAGCTCGCCGTCGATCTCGTGCGGGCGCGGCGCGTCCGGAAGCCGTTGGGGCCGCCGCGGCGCGAACGACGCGTCCGGGACCCGCTCAGCCCCGAGCGAATGCCGCAGGAAGGCGCGGACCGCCGCCAGCTTGCGGCCGATCGTGGCCGGCGCGAGCTTGCGGGGCCGAGCGCGTCCGAGCTCGGCCGCGTACTCCGACAACGCGCGCACTTCGACGTCCTCGAGCCGTGTGCCGCGGCGCTCCAGCCAGGCGCAGAACTCCTGCACGTCGTACCGGTACGCGCGTCGCGTCCGTTCGGAAAGCGCCGGGCTCTGGAGAAACCGCTCGACCTGATCCTGCATCGGCGGAGGCTTTCGCCGCCGCGGAGCGGACTCCCCTAGGAGACCGCTGCGACGATCTCGTCAGAGAGGCTCGAGAACCCCCGCAGGAACTCCGCGCGCTCGGCCTTGAAGCGCTCGACCAGCGAGCGGTACTCCTCACCGCGGTCCTGCTCCTCATAGAGCCGGCGCGGCTGCAGGATCTCGGGCTCGTCGATCCCCCGCACCGAGGCGGCGACGAGGTAGCCGAAGTCCGGGTCGCGTTCCCACTCGATCGTGCCCTCGGCGATGCCCTTGACGATCGCGGAGGAGTGCTTGATCCGCACCTTGCGCGAGTGCTCGTCGCCGTCTGGGCCGCCGACGCGCCCGGTGTTCAGCACGTAGACCTCGAGCGGGTGCTGCGCAAGCAGCTCGAGGAAGCGGTTGCCCTGCAGGTCGTGCGGCATCGGGAAGAAGGGGTTCGTCCCGGGCACGCGCAGGAACTTGCCCACCTCGTCGGCGCCCCCGGCGCTCGTGCCGGTGGTCTCGCCGAGCATGAAGAAGGCCGCTGCCTGCGGTCCTTCGAGCTTCGCGATGGCGGGCACGATGTTCTCGTTCTTGTTCAGGATCAACAGGAAGTGCGCCTCGTCGATCTCGTCCGCCGAGGCGGCCTCGATCACGTCGAACGGGAAGGTCGCGCGCCCGTTCGAGGTGTAGTCGGTGTCGTAGAAGTCGACCTCGTCGCCGTGCTGCGAGACGTTCTCGAGGTACGAGCGCGGCTGCGTGACGGCGCCGTAGATCGTCGGCTCGTCGTCGGGGTTGAGGCCGAAGGTCTTGGCGAAGCAGCCGTTCTCGGTCGCATAGACCCGGCCGTTCGGCATCCAAGCGACGAAGTCGTCCTGCACCGGCAGTGAGCCGTTCTGGCGCGTGAAGGTAGTCGTCGTCTTGCCGGTCCCGGAGAGGCCGACGATCAGGCCGACGCGCTTGCCGTGCTCGGTCGGGATGATCTTGCAGCCCGCGTGCAGCGGGATCCCGCCGCGGTCGTAGACGAGCTTGTTCCACATCCGCAGGCCGCCCTTCTTCGACTCGCCGAAGTAGTCGGAGTTGAGGACGCGCGTCACGCCCTGCTCGAGGTCGACGGCGATCAGGCGGTCGTCCGGGTAGCCCTCGGCCTTCAGATTGGGTGTGTAGATGACGGTCAGCTCGGGCTCCAGCTCGTCGCCGACGGCGGGCGAGAAGTAGAGCTGCTGCTGCATGCCCGCGATGTTCGCGTTGGCGGCCTCGATGTAGAGCCGCGCGGGCGTGCGGAAGTCGGGGTCATTGCCGATGTAGCCGTCGACGACAACCATCTCCTGGCCGCCGATGTACTCGTCCTGGTGTTGTGCCCAACGCTCGCCTTCCTCACGACTGATCGCCTGGTTCTGCCCGTCGGGCTCGTCCGTGACGATGAAGGTCGAGCCCTTCGAGCGGTTGACGACCTCGGTCTGGACGTTGAGATTGTCGAAGCGCGTCGGCTGCGCATTCGGCATGCGCGCGGCGAGCGCCTTCAGCTCGTCGGGGTCCGGGTTGTCGGTCACGGCCGCCGCGTCAGGCAGCCGGAAAAGCATCTTCGCCACGGGCGGATCTTATCCACGCCTCGGAGAGGCCCGGCGCTCCTGCACAATGGCTCGGTGCAGGAGACTTCGCTTCCGCCGAGGGCGACGCACGTCCTGGAACGGCTCCGCCAGGCGCGCCTCTGGCTCCTGCTCGTCCTCGCCGCGGTCGCGATCGCGCTCTTTCCCTGGACGGCCTACCTGAGTGCGACTCTGCCGTCGGAGCATGTCACGCACCACTGGCAGGTCGCGTGGGCTGGCTTCGACCTGTTCGAGGCCGCAGCCCTGATCGGGACCTTCGTGGCGATGCTGAAGCGCTCTCCGCTGGTGACGATCCTCGCGTCGGTCGCCGGTACGGCGCTCCTCTGCGACGCCTGGTTCGACGTGGTCACTGCGCAGCCGGGGCGCGAGCGCGAGTGGGCGGTTGTGTTCGCGCTCGTCGCGGAGATCCCGCTGGCGCTCCTGTGCTTCTGGATCGCGTTCGAGGTCGGTTCGGTCGTCGGGGCTATCGTCGCCGCGAACCCGGCTTGGGCAGCTGGCCCTCCGCCCACATCGACGCCAGCCCGACCCGCGGAAGACCCAGAACGTGCTCGTACATGAGGTAGCGGGGCTCCCAGTGTGGGAAGAACTTGGTGTTGAAGCGGTGCAGCCGCTCGATCTGGAAGGCCGCGTCGGCGATCAGCAGCGCCCGCCCGGCGACGCGCTCTACCGCACCGCGTGGCGCGTGGATGAAGCGCGCGAAGGCCGCGAAGTTGAGTGACGCCTCTTCGATGCCGCGCTCGCCGAGCAGCTCGAGGCCACGGGCGACGAGGAACTCCATCAGGCCGTTCGGGGTGTCGCGGTGGCGGCGCATGAGCGAGAGCGAGACCGCGGCCCGTCCGTAGCTCGGGACGAAGTGCAGGAAGCCGCGGATCTGGCCGCTCGCAGCTCGCCCGAGGACGACGAGGCTGTCGCCGTGGTCTTCTCGGCGAAGCTCGTCGAGGGACATCGCGAAGCCGCGCTCCGCTTCGCCGCTGCGCCAGCTCCGGCTGACTGCGTCCAGCTCCACGAGCACCCCCTCGGAGAGCTCCTCTAGCCGGCGCAGCTCCGCGGTATAGCCCTGTTTCTCCAGGCGGGTCACCGATTGCCTGACCTTGCGGATCGCCCGGCCCTCGAGTGAGAACGAGCCCGTTTCGACCACCGCCTCGTCGCCCAGGTAGAGGGACCGTAGCCCGAGTTGCTCCCAAAGCGGCCGCACCGCCTCCCCGGCGCCGAGTGCCGCCACCTTCAGCCCTCTCGTCTCGGCAAACAGGCTCAGCTGTTGCAGCAGGGCGGCGATCGCCGCCTCCGGGCCGACCGGGTCACCGGAGACGAGGAGCACGCCTGCCTCGACGCGATAGCCGAGGAACGCGCGCCGGTCACTGCTGAAGAGATAGTGCTGGTCGCGGCGGAGCTTGAAGTAGGCGAGCGTATCGTCGCCGTGCCGCCGCACCAGCTCTCGAGCAGCTCGGCGGAGCTCGATCCCGGGTAGCACTCGCGGGGCGGCGAGCGGCCGGAAGAGCAGGTAGGCGCACCAGACCAGCGTGAGCAGGCCGGTGACGCCGATCGCCTCGTCGAGGTGGCCGAGCTCGTCCCGGAAGTCGAGCGGCCCGAGCTGCCAGACGAGCGCGTCGCCGGTGGCGCGCAGGATCGTCGACAGACCGGCGCTCTCGGGTGCCGCGATCCAGACCGCGAGCCCGCAGAGGAAGAGGCTGGCACCCGCGAGCAGCGGGACGCGCCGGAGCGCCGTGCGGAGCGTGTCGGGGTCGTGCCGTACGCAGAAGGAGTGCCGCCCCAGCCAGAGCACGACCGCAGCGCCGGCGCTCCCGGCGGCGGCCTCGACGTCGAGCCCCTTCAGAAGGTCGAGGACGGTCAGCCACAGAAGGAGCGCGAGCCCAAGTCGCAGCGCGCTCTGCCGGCGGCGCCACAGGTACGGCGCCGTGACCAGCAGGAGCATCGAGGCCGGGATCGCCGCGGCGTGCGACAGCTTCAGGGTCTCGAACGGCTCGACATGGAGGAGCAGGTGGTTCCGCCAGGCGATGTTGGGCGTGACGGCGGAGGCGAGGTTCACGACGCCCGCCAGCCCCGCGGTGACGGCCGCGACCTTGGGCAGCGGGTCGGCGCGGCGAACGGCCCTCAGCGGATGCGCCCGGACGTGCAGCCCCAGCCGCCAGGCAGCGCTGTCGCGCTGGGCCGGAAAGACGTCCCGCCAGTCCTTCGCGATCAGCCAGAGTCCGGCGGCGATCGCCGCGACGGTCGTGAAGCCGTCGCCCACCCGGTCGAGCAGCCCCCCGACCGCAAGGCCGAGCAGCAGCACCGCGCCGAGGTGCCACTCGTGCACGCGCGTGCCCAGCACATAGACCCGCGGTCCGAGCGGGTGGCGGTCGAGGCGAAGCATCCGGATCACATGATCGGCATGCCGCCGGTTGACCGCCAGCGGGAACCGTCGCCGCAGCCGTTACCAGGCCGCAAGCGAGGCTTCTTCCGATAGCGTCCGATTCGGTGGAAGCGAAGCACGACGTGCTCGTTGTCGGGGCCGGCTGCGCGGGCATGCGTGCGGCCATCGAGGCGTACGATGCGGGCGCCGACGTCGCGCT
Source organism: uncultured Actinomycetes bacterium (assembly GCA_963772975.1). Lineage (GTDB taxonomy): Bacteria > Actinomycetota > Thermoleophilia > Gaiellales > Gaiellaceae > AC-32. The sequence goes on along the minus strand of CAVYZH010000002.1, from coordinate 263,789 downwards.
CGTCTCGAAGATTCATCCCACCCGCAGCCACTCCGGCGCGGCCGAGGGCGGGATCAACGCGGCCCTCGGAAACGCCTCCGAGGACGACCCCGAGAAGCACGCCTTCGACACGGTCAAGGGCTCCGACTACCTCGGCGACCAGGACGCGATCGAGATCCTCTGCAATGAGGCGCCGGACGACGTCTACCAGCTCGAGCACTGGGGCGCCGTCTTCTCGCGCACCGAGGACGGCCGCATCGCGCAGCGCCCGTTCGGAGCGGCCGGCGAGCCGCGAACCGCCTACGCGGCCGACATCACGGGGCACGTGCTCGTGCACGTCCTCTACGAGCAGGTGATGAAGCGGGACCTCAAGGTCTACGAGGAGTTCTTCGTCTGGAAGCTCGTCGAGCACGAAGGCCGCTGCCAGGGCGTGATCGCGTGGAACCTGCTCGACGGCGGGCTGGCCACGATCGAGGCGAAGACCGTGATCCTCACCACCGGCGGCGCGGGCCGGCTCTACACCGGCACGACCAACGCCTACGCCTGCACCGGCGACGGGATGGCGCAGGCGCTGCGGCTCGGCGTCGCGCTCGAGGACATGGAGATGATGCAGTTCCATCCGACCACGCTCGCACCGACCGGCGTCCTAATCACCGAGGGCACGCGCGGTGAGGGCGCCTACCTGCTCAACTCCGAAGGCGACCGCTTCCTCGAGCGCTACGCGCCGAACGCGATGGAGCTCGCGTCGCGCGACGTCATCTCGCGGGCAGAGCAGACCGAGATCGACGAGGGACGTGGCGTGAACGGCAACGTCTTGCTCGACATGCGCCACCTGGGCGCGGAGAAGATCCTCGAGCGGCTGCACGGCACCCGCGAGCTGGCGATGGTGTTCGCGGGCGTAGACCCGATCAACGAGCCGATCCCGGTCCGGCCCGGTGCCCACTACCACATGGGCGGTGTCGACACGGACGTCTGGGGCCGCACGTCGCTGGAGGGGCTCTACGCCGCCGGCGAGTGCGCCTGCGTCTCCGTGCACGGCGCGAACCGCCTCGGTGGCAACGCGCTGATGGAGACGATCACCTACGGGAAGCGCGCCGGCGCCCACGCCGCCGACTGGGCGCTGACGCACACGACCGCCGAGGTCCCCGTCAGCGCGGAGGCCGACGCGAAGCAGGAGCTGAAGGAGCTCCTCCACCGCTCCGAGGGCGAGCGGCCGTGGTCGATCCGCAACGAGCTGGCCGAGACGATGCACGTGAACTTCGGCGTCTTCCGCCGCGAGGAGCAGATGCGCAAGCAGGAGCAGATCGTCGACGGCCTGCGCGAACGTTACGAGCGCGTCGTGGTGGAGGACAAGGGCGAAATCTTCAACAACGACCTGACGCAGGCGCTCGAGCTCGGCTTCATGCTCGACCTCGCCTCGTGCATGGTCGTCGCGGGCATCGAGCGCAAGGAGAGCCGCGGCGCTCACGCGAGGCCGTACGACTACCCCGAACGCGACGACGAGAACTACATGCGGCACACACTCGTGACGATCGAGAACGGCGCGCCGAGGCTCGGCTGGAGGCCGGTCACCGTCACGAAGTGGCAGCCGATGGAGCGGACGTACTGATGCGTCGCATCGCGCTTGGAGCGGTCGTGCTCGTCGCGGCGGGGTGCGGCGGTGGCGGCGGCTCCTCGGCCACGCCCGACGACATCGCGCACGCGGCGTCGAAGACCGCGAACACCGGCAGCCTGGAGGCCGACTTCGCGGTCTCGGCCCAGGGCCTGTCCGGCAGCGGCAGCGGCGTCTTCAACAGCAAGCAGCGCACGGGACAGCTGAAGATGAAGCTGAACGCGAGCGGCCGGCAGATCCCTGTCGATTCGTTCGTCGACGGCGACGTCCTCTACCTTCGCTCGCCGGCATTCGCGCAGGCGACCACGCAGAACAAGCAGTGGATCAAAATCAACCTCGCCACGCTCGGCAGCTCACAGGGCAGCACCGACCTGAGCGGGATCCTCGACGCCAGCCCGACGCCGGCGAACGCGCTCGCCTACCTGCAGGGCTCCTCGACCGTGGACAAGGTCGGCTCGGAGTCGGTCGGCGGTGTGGACACGACCCACTACAGCGTCTCTGCGAACCTCGACCGCGCCGCCAAGCAGGCGAGTGGATCAACGAAGGACGCCCTGCAGGGCGTGATCTCGCAGAGCGGCGTGAAGACGCTACCGCTCGACGTCTGGGTCGACGAGAACGGCTACATTCGCAAGGTGAGCTACGACGAGCACGCCGGCCGGCGGCAGGCCGCGAAGGTGACGATGGAGCTCCACGACTTCGGCGCGCCTGTCGCGATCACCGCCCCGCCCAGCGACTCGGTCGTCGACCTGACCAAGATGGTGGGCTGATGGACGTCGCGCTCAAGATTTGGCGCTACAACCCGCAGCGCGGAGAGCGCGAGCTGCGCGAGTACGAGGTGGATGCGCCCGAGTGGGCCTGTCTGCTCGACGTGCTCGACCTGATCAAGGACAAGCACGACGGCACGCTCGCCTACCGCAAAAGCTGCCGCATGATGATCTGCGGCTCGTGCGGGATGCGCATGGACGGCCGCGCCATTCTGGCCTGCAAGGAGCCGATGAAGCCGATCGTCGAGGCCGGGCACGTCCCGACGATCGCGCCGATGGGGAACATGCCCGTGCTCAAGGACCTGGTCGTCGACATGGCGCCGTTCTGGAACAAGATCCGCGCGATGAAGCCGTGGCTCGACCCCGGCTACGACGAGGTCGCGGAGAAGGAGCGCATCGTCTCCCAGCAGCAGGTGAACGCGATCAACAAGGAAGCGCTCTGCATCATGTGCGGCTGCTGCGTCTCGGAGTGCAACTCGATGGAGTCCGATCCGGAGTTCCTCGGGCCGGCTGCGCTCGCCAAGGGCTTTCGCTTCGTCGGCGACGTGCGCGACCAGGCCGACATCGCGCGGTTGAACGAGTACAACCAGGAGCACGGGATCTGGGACTGCACGCGCTGCTATTTCTGCAATGAGCGCTGCCCGAAGGGCGTCGACCCGCGCGATGCGATCGCCAAGCTCGGCGCGGAGTCGATCAAGCAGAAGGTCGACCACGACATGGGGGCCAAGCACGCGAAGTGGTTCGTCAAGTCGGCCGAGACGACCGGCTGGCTGCGCGAGACCGAGCTGGTGCCGAAGACCCAGGGGACGGTCGAGGCGGTCAAGCAGATCGGCTTCGCGCTGAAGCTGGCGAAGCACGGCAAGGTGCCGTCGCCATTCCCGCCGCACGTAGCGAAGGACGTCGACGAGGCGCGGGCGCTGCACGACCTCGTCCGCACGCAGGGTCGCGAGGGCGCCGCCGGGATCGTCCAGGGCGAGAGGGGCCTCGCGATGATCGAGCACGCGCTCGAGGCCGACCCCGAGTCAGGAGGCAAGAGTGGCGGCGACTGAGCCGAAGCGCGTCGCGTACTACAAGGGCTGCCTCGCCGCGCTCTCGGCGAAGGAGCTCGACATCTCGACGCAGGCGCTGGCGCCGAAGCTCGGCCTGGAGCTGGACGAGCTCGAGTCGGTCACCTGCTGTGGCGCCGGCGACATCCACGAGGCCGAGCCCGACTACTACCTGCACTTGAACGCGCGCATCCTGGCCTACGCCGAGCAGACGGGCTGCGACACGCTGATGACGATCTGCAACGTGTGCACGCTGAACCTGCGGCAGGCGAACTGGCAGCTCAAGAACGACGACGAGCTGCGCGCGCGCGTGAGCGCGAACCTCGAAACCGTCGGCGCGCCGCCGTACGCGGGCACCGTCGAGGTCAAGCACCTGCTCTGGCTGATTGCCGAAGGCGACGGCTACGAGCACCTGAAGACCGTCGCGCACAAGGGCCTGAAGGGCCTCAAGATCGCGCCGTTCTACGGCTGCCAGATCCTGCGGCCGTCGAAGGTGCTCGGCTTCGAGGACCCGGACAAGCCGTGGTCGCTGGAGGCGATCATCGAGGCCTGCGGCGGCGAGCCGGTCGACTACCCGGCCAAGATCAAGTGCTGCGGCTTCCCGATCATCCAGGCGCGCGAGGAGACCGCGCTCGGCGAGCTGATCCAGCCGATCGAGCAGGCCAGCGAGGCCGGCGCCGACGCGATCGTGACGCCGTGCCCGCTCTGCCACCTCTCGCTCGACGCCTGGCAGTCGAAGCTGAAGAAGTCGACCGGCAAGGACTTCGCGATGCCGATCCTGCACCTCTCGCAGCTGATCGGGGTGGCGGCCGGGCTCGAGGAGTCCGAGCTGCGGTTCAAGCGCCACGTCGTCTCGGTCGAACCGGTCGTCGAGAAGCTCGAGGCTTGAGACTCGTCAAGCTCGGCGGCGCCGCGGCGGCGGCCGGGCTGGCGTGGGGTCATTTCGAGGCCGGCTGGGTCAAGCTCGAGACGCTGCCGTGCCCGCTGCCGGGCCTGCCTCCCGAGCTCGAGGGCCTGCGTATCGCGCATCTCTCGGACTTCCACCTCGGCGTGCCCTCGCGCGGCGTCGCGGCGGTCGAGCGCGCGGTCGACTGGGTCGAGCGCCGGCAGCCGGACCTGACGTTGATCAGCGGCGACCTGCTCTCACGCCGCTCCGGTGAGCCTCGCCTGCGGGCGCTGCTGGCACGCCTGCCGCGCTGCTTCGCCGTCCTCGGCAACCATGATTTCGCCTCGACGCGCGACCCGTTCTCGCACCCCGCTGCCGTGGCCGACCTCGAGCCGGCGACGCTTCTCACCGACGACTCGCGCACGATCGAGCTGCGCGGCCGCCGCGTCCAGATCGCGGGCGTCGACCCACGCACCTTCCGCCGCCGCCTCTCGCAGCCCGAGCGGCTGGTGGACGAGACCGCCGACCTGCGGATCCTGCTCTGCCACTTCCCGGACGTGATCGACCGGCTGCCGGAGGGCGCGTTCCACCTCGTCCTGTCGGGCCATCTGCACGCGGGACAGATCTGCCTCCCATGGCCGGGCGGGCGGCTGCGGCTCGCCCACATCCGTTGGAGGTACATCCGTGGCCTCTACCGCCGGCCGGCCGCGACGCTGCACCTCTCGGCCGGCCTCGGCACCACGTTCGTCCCGTTCCGCTTCCTCGCGAGGCCGGAGGCGACCGAACTGATCCTAGAATCCGGTTGATGGAAGGCACCGCGAGCGTTGCCGGCGACGTGCTCGCCAGCTACGCGGCTGACGCCGCGCGGGAGGTCGAGGGCGTCGCCGGGCTGGTCGAGGGCAGGCTCCCGCGGCAGGGCGCCGTCCGCATCAGCGTGGACGGCGGCGTGAAAGTGGAGCTCCATCTCGAGCTCGCTCGCGGAGCCGCGGCGCAGGAGGTCGGAGCGGAGGTGCAGCGCCGGGTGGCCGACTACCTCGAGCGGATGGCCGGCGCGCGGCCAAGGGCCGTCGATGTCGTGATCGACGAGATCGCATGAGCGTCCGCATCGCCGGTCTGACCGGTGCGACGCTCGAGCGCACGCCGACCGTCTGCCACACGTGCATGTGGTGGCAGTCGCGCACCGGCGGCCGCGAGCGCGACAAGCACCGCTGGAGCGAGAAAGCAGAGACCGAGTTCGGCGCCTGGGGGACGCTCTACTACGACGACGACGGCCGCACGCTCGGCTCGATGCAGTACGGGCCGGCACAGCTCTTCCCGCGCGCGGCCGAGCTGCCCGCGGGCCCGCCCTCGGACGATGCCGTCATCGTCACCTGCGCGTACCTCGTCGATCGCTCGAGCCCCTGGGTGTTGCAGTCGCTCTTCCTCGCCGCGATCGGGGAGGCGAAGGACAAGGGGGCCGCGGCGCTCGAGACCTTCGCGTACCGCTACCCCGAGGGTGAGTCCGACTACGACCGCTTCCTCGTCCACCGGACGGTCTTCCCGCACGACTTCCTTGCCGACTTCGGCTTCCGGCCGATCCGCTCATCCGGCCCGGTCGAGCTGGCGCGGCTGGAGCTCGGCGGCCTCGTGCCGGTCCTGGAAGGCAAGCGCGCCAAGGTGCTGCGGGTGCTGAAGGACGCGCTGCTGCCCGAGCCGATGCTCGATCCGCGGCAGCCCTAGCGTTGCGGGTACGCCGTCGCCCAGACGGCCCGGAGAGCCGTGGGCGTCGTCACAAGCAGCCGAATGGGCTGTCCCATTGCGAGCTTGAGCGCCGGCAGCAGGGTCTCGTCGGTGGGGTCGGCGACGGCCACCGAGACGTCACCGTCGGGATGGAGGCGGACGGGGATCGCCCGTAACGCCTGCGCCTGCTCCCAGGGGAGGAGGTCGACGGCCCGATGGTCGACGGAGGTGATGCCGATGTCGATGAACTCGATCCCTGCCTGCTCTGCCAGCACGCGCGCAATGTCGTTCTCGAAGCACAAGCGCAGCCGCACGAGCGCCTCGCCGAGGAACTCACCCTGCTGCTTCTGCTCGAGTGCCTGGTCGAGCTCCTCATTCGTGACCAGGCCCTTGCGCAGCAGCAAGGCGCCCAAGTGCGAGCGCGGCTCGTTTTCGAAAAAGGTGTGGTCGAGTCGTGCCGGCCGCATGTCTCCGCAGGTATCGGGATTTTCGGCGCGCGGCTTGAGGGTTCGACCGGAGTCCGGTCTAACCGGCCGCGACCGGCTGCTGCGAGAGCACGAGCTCGGCGATCTGGATCCCGTTCAGGGCCGCGCCTTTGCGCAAGTTGTCGCAGGCGACGACGAGCGCGAGGCCGTTCTCGGCGCCCGGATCGCGACGGAAGCGGCCGACGAGGGCCTCGTCACCGCCTGCCGCCAGGCCCGGAGTCGGAAAGTCTTCGACCCGAACTGCCGGCGCCGCGGCGAGTAGCTCACGCGCGCGCGAGGGGTCGAGTGGCTCTTCCGTCTCGAGCCACACCGACTCGGCGTGTCCGACCGGCACCGGTACGCGCACGCAGGTCGCGCTCACCGGCAGCTCCGGCAGCTCGAGGATCTTGCGCGTCTCTTCGCGCAGCTTCACCTCCTCGTCGAACTCCTCGCCGTCGAAGTCCCAGTCGGTCGAGAGGTCGTGCTCGACCTGCGGCTCTTCGAGCAGCTGCTGCAGCCGCTGGGCGCCCTTGCCCGAAGCCGACTGATAGGTGGCGACGCGGACGGCGCGCAGGCCAACCGCGTCGTGCAGCGGCTTCAGCACCAGCGCCAGCGGGATCGCGCAGCAGTTCGGGTTGGCGATGATGCCGTCGTGTTCGAGCGCCCGCTCGCCGTTCACCTCGGGCACGACCAACGGGATGCCGTCCTGCAGGCGGAAGGCTTCGGACTTGTCGACGCAGACCGCGCCGCCGCGCACCGCGTGCGGGACGAGCTCGCGGCTCGCGCGGGAGCCGACCGAGAAGAGGCAGAGGTCGAGGTCGCCCGCGGCGAGCGCGTCGGGCGTGGCCTCCTCGACCATGCGGCCGTCGATCTCGCTCCCGGCCGAGCGAGCCGACGCGAACAGGCGCACGTCCTCGAAGCCCCGCTCGCGGAGCACGCCGACCACCACGCGACCAACGGCTCCCGTTGCGCCGACGACTCCGATCCTAGGCATGCTGGCGCTCGGCCTCCGGCGCGTCGAGCTCGAAGGCTCGGTGCAGCACCGCGACGGCCGTGTCGACCTCATCGGTGCGCACGTGGCAGGCGATCTTGATCGGCGAAGTCGTCACGACCTCGGGCTCGATGCCGGCCTCGGCGAGCGTCGCAAACGCCTTCGCTGCAACGCCCGGGTGGCTCTTCATCCCCGCGCCGATCACGCTCACCTTCCCGAGGTCGTCGCGTGCGCTCCACTGCACGCCCAGCCCGTCGAGCACCTCCGTGGCGGAGTCGCGGTCGTCGGCGGGCGCGGAGAAGACGATCTCCGGGCTGGTCTGGACGATCGTGTCCACGTTCACGCTCGCGTCCGCGAGCGCTGCGAAGAGCTGCGAGGCGGTCGTGCCCTCGACGCGGTAGAGCGTCTCCTCGCGCGTGTGCGTGACTCCGGAGATGAGCGCCTTCTCGAGCATCCGATCGTCCTCCTCGCGAATCCAGGTGCCGCCCGCCGGTGAGTAGGAAGGGCGGACGTGCAGCTTGACGTGGTGGCTGCGCGCGATCTCGACCGAGCGTACCTGCAGCACCTTCGCGCCCGAGGCGGCCAGTTCGAGCATCTCCTCGAAGCTCACCGCGTGCAGCTTGCGCGCCTCGGGCACGAGCCGTGGGTCGGCGGTGAAGACGCCCTCGACGTCGGTGTAGATCTCGCAGACTTCGGCGCCGAGCGCGGCCGCCAGCGCGACGGCGGTGGTGTCGGAGCCGCCACGGCCGAGCGTGGTGATGTCGAAGTCGGTCGAGACGCCCTGGAAGCCGGCGACGAGCACGATCCGGTCCTGGTCGAGCGCTTCGTGGATGCGGCGCGCGCGGACGTCGACGATCTTGGCGCGGCCGTGCACTGTGTCGGTCACGATCCCGGCCTGCGAGCCGGTGAGCGAGATCGCCTCGGCGCCGAGGTCGTGGATCGCCATCGCCGCGAGCGCGCACGAGATCCGCTCGCCGACCGAGATCAGCATGTCCAGCTCGCGCGGCTTCGGCCTCGTCGAGACTTCGTAGGCGAGGCGGACGAGGTCGTCGGTCGAGTCGCCCATTGCCGAGAGCACGGCGACGACGCGGTTGCCGGCCGCCTGCATCTCGACGAGCCGGCGCGCGACGTCCTTGATCTTCTCCGGGTCGGCGACCGAGGTGCCGCCGAACTTCATCACGAGCGTGCCGGCACTCGGCGCGGCGGCCGCGAGATCGGGAAGCGGCTCGAACTCGGTAGTGGTCACGGCAGGAAGTCTAGGGTCACATTTCGCGGCGGCCCGACAGCGCCCTGCCGAGCGTGACCTCGTCGGCGTACTCGAGGTCGGCGCCGACGGGCAGGCCGCTCGCCAGCCGCGTAACGCGCACCCGGCCGCGGAGTCGGTCGGCGAGGAAAGCGGCCGTCGCCTCGCCGGTCATGTTCGGGTTCGTCGCCAGCACGACTTCCTCGACACCGTTTCGCTCGACGCGGCCGAGCAGCTCGGCGATGCGCAGGTGCTCCGGCTCGACGCCGTCGAGCGGCGAGAGTGAGCCGCCGAGCACGTGGTAGAGGCCGCGGTACTCGTGCGTGCGCTCGACCGAAATCAGGTCGGCGGGCTGTTCGACGACGCAGACGATCGTGTGGTCGCGCCGCTCGTCGCGGCAGATCACACAGGTCTCGTCCTCGGTCAGGTTCCCGCACTCATTGCAGAAGCGGACGCGCTCCTTGACCTCCTCGAGCGCCCGGGCGAGGGCGAGGGCCTCCTCCTTGGGCACGCTCAGCAGGTGGAACGCGAGCCGCTGCGCGGTGCGCTGGCCCACGCTCGGCAGGCGGGTCAGCTGCGCGACGAGGTTCTCGACCGACGGGCTGAACATCGGCCCATTGTGCCTTGGCCGCTAGCTGTCGCCGACGCCCGCGTTCTCGGCCAGGCGGCCGAGGGCGACCTCGAGCAACGACGCTGCGACTTCGGGATGCTCGGAGACAAGCGTGCGGAAGCTGGCGCGATCGAGGGCGAGGCAGCGCAGATCGGTCTTCGCCTGGACGCGCGCGGTGCGGGTGGCGTCCTCGCTCATCAGCGCGAGCTCGCCGAAGAACTGGCCGGGACCGAGCTCGACCTCGTCGCGCTTCGTCTCGACGACTGCGGTGCCTTCGGCGATGAAGAACATCCCGCTGCCGGGGGCGCCCGGCTGGACGAGCAGCTGGCCGGCCGGCACCTCGACGTCGTTCACGGCGTCGGCGACACATTGCAGGTCGTCGTCGCCGAGCTCGGCGAAGAGCGGTACGCGACGCAGCGCTTCGATCCGGCTGTCCACTAGAGCCCCGGCAGGCCGAGGTTGTGCAGCCCGCCCATCGCGGGGCCGAGCTTGGCCTCGATCAGGCTCTGCGACGAGCGCAGCGCCTCGTTGACGGCGGCGAGCACCATGTCCTCGAGCAGCTCCGGGTCGTCCGGGTCGATCGCCTTCGGGTCGATCTTGATCTCCTTGATCTCGCCGCCGCCCGTCGCCGTGACGGTGACCATCCCGCCACCGGCGGTCGCCTGGACGGTCTCGTTCTTGAGTTCCTCCTGGGCCTGCTGCATCTGGGCCTGCATCTGCTGGACCTGCTCCATCATCTTGTTGAAGTCCATGCTCATTCGTCGCTCACCTCGCGGGCGTCGAAGGTCCCCTTCATCAGCTCGATGATCTCCTCCTCGCTCGCGGGCTCGTCCGGAGCGGGCTCGTCGGCGTCGCCGCCGTTCTCGCCCACTTCGAAGGCCAGTGCGAGGTGGCGGCCCGTGACCTCGTAGAGCGCCTCGGCGAGCAGCGTCGCGTTCTTCGGCTCCTCGGCGAGCTGCCGGTGGAACGAGGCCTCGCGCGGGAACTCGACCGTGAGCGTGTCGTCGGCGAGGCCCTTCGGGTGCGCCTCGCGCAGCACCGACGCGGTCGGGATCGACTTCTCCTCGACGGCAGGCAGGATCGTCCGCTGCCAGGCTTCCTGGAGCTGCTCGAGCTCGAGCGAGCCGGCCGGCTCCGGAACGCCAGGGTCTGTCCCTGAGACTGTCCCTGTGTCTGTCCCTGTGTCTGTCCCCGGGGCTTGGCCCGAATGGGCGCCGCGCTCCAGCAGCTCCAGCCGGTGGGCGGTCGACTCGCGTGAGAGATCAGCCGCCGGCCGCGTGACTTTGACCAGCGCCAGCTCCAAGGGCAGGCGCGGGTCGCCGCCCTGGCGCATGTCCTCGACCGCCACGGCGAGCAGGTCGCAGAGCCGCAGCACCGTCGCCTCGCCGACCTGGTTCGCCTGCTCGCGCAGGCGCTCGCGCGTTTCCTGGGTGACCGGTAGCGACTCCGGCACCTCGCCCAGATGCTGGACGAGCAGCAGGTGACGCAGGTGCTCGAGCAGGTCGGTCACGAGCCGCCCGAGGTCCTGGCCCTGCTCGGAGAGCTCCTCGATGAAGGTGAGCGCGCCGGCGGTGTCGCGGTCGACGATCAGGTCGCAAAGCCGGAAGAGCGCCTCTTCCTCGACCGCGCCGAGCAGCTGCAATACCGACTGCACCGTGACCTGGTTCTCCGTCGCCGCCGCGAGCTGGTCGAGCGTCGAGACGGCATCGCGGTAGGCGCCGCGAGCCGAGCGCGCGATCAGCGACAACGCAGCGTCGGGGGCCTCGATCCCTTCGCCTTCGGCCACGCGCCGCAAGACCTGCACGAGCTCCGGCAGCCGCGGGCGTGCGAAGACGAACGTCTGGCAGCGCGAGCGGACCGTCGGCAGCATCTTCCCCAGGTCGGTCGTGCAGAAGACGAAGACGAGGTGGGGCGGCGGCTCCTCGATCAGCTTCAGGAGCGCATTGAAGGCGGCGTCCGTGAGCTGGTGCGCCTCGTCGAGGATGTAGACCTTGTAGCGGCCCTCGACCGGCTGGAGCACGACGCGCTCGCGGATCTCGCGGATGTCGTCGATCCCGCGCTGCGAGGCCGCGTCCATCTCGATCACGTCGAGCGAGGTGCCGTCGGCGATCGCGCGGCACGCGTGGCAGACCTTGTCCGGCGTCGGCGTCGGCCCGTGCTCGCAGTTCAGCGCCTTGGCGAGGATGCGCGCGAGCGAGGTCTTGCCCGTTCCGCGCGGGCCCGCGAAGAGGTACGCCTGGCGGATCTGCTCGTGCGCGATGGCGTTCTTCAGCGTCCGGGTGACCGCTTCCTGGCCGACGACCTCATCGAAGTCCTGCGGACGATACTTGCGGTACAGGGCGGCCACGCGACGACTCTACCGAACCTCAGGCCGGGCACACCGCGCGCCTGAGAGGCAGTACTTAGCGCTGCTTCCTTCCGGATCTGACGCGGTTCGCACGCTCCCACCGCCCGGGGCCCGGCCCGAGGAGCCGAAGCGTACCCAACGGCTATTCTGAGGCCCTCTTCCGGGCGCGTAGCTCAGCGGGAGAGCGCCCGCTTCACACGCGGGAGGTCCCTGGTTCGATCCCAGGCGCGCCCATGAGAAAACCGCCGCAAAGGGCGGGTTTTCTTCGGAGCGGGTCTTTGCGGTTCGTCCAGGTTGCTCGCCTTTGGAACCAGATTTGGAACCGACTAGCCGCTCATCGCCTCCCTGATCCGTTCGTCGGCGGCCTCGCCGTTGAAACGCTGGCGCATCTAGGACGCTCGCGGGCACGCTTGCCGACGCGAGCTTCGCCGCGATCGACGCCGCCCTTGGCTCGAGTCTGCGCGAGTTCCAGCCTGGTTCCAAGCCGTGATCTGCCTGGTGATTTGCAGGGATTTCCCCGCGACGCAGGCTCGTTCCGTGTGCGGTCACGCCCCACGCGAGGCGGTGGAAAGGGCTTGAGCAAGCGGGTCGCGGGGAACGCGCGGGGGGTACTCCCCTCGCCAACAATGGCGGCGCAGAGAAATCCCCTACCTCCCCCCTTAGCGAAACGCTGGTGACGGGCCCTAAGCGCGCTATGCGTGGACCCTTCGAGTGACCCGGCAAATGTAACTCTTGTTACATGACTGTTCAAGAGGGGCGGGGTTTGCACTTCTTCCTGCCTGGCCGCCCTCGTCGGAGACCGCTACCAGGACGCGGCCCTGGCGCTTCGGGCAGTGGTGTGGAACGGGCGACCAGCCGGGGCGGCGGTTTCTAGGCGCAGCGTAAAGCCGGCCGCCCTCAACTCCTTGTAACGCCCCCGGATTGCCCGGCACTGGGCTGCTGCCAGCCTGCTGCCCGTCTGCAACCGACCACTCGTCCAGTTGGCGTGATCTGGAAACACGAGACAGAGAGAGAGGAGCAGTCATGAGGAAGCTCGCCATCGTCGGAATCGTTTTGTCGGGCGTCTTGATGTCGGCGGCAATCGCCCAGGCGAAGCCCGTCGGAATGTCCAAGGCCGAGTACCGCGCACTGGTGATCAGGAGCGAGGGGCTCAACCAGAAGTACGGCGTCGGGCAGCAGTCGCAGCGGGCGCTCATCCGCGAGAAGCTCGGGGAGATCGGGCTGTGGGCAGTGCCCTCGTCCAAGGTCGCGTCGAAGCCGCTCTCCGGGCCTTCGCAGCAGGCGCTCATCCGCGAGAAGCTCGGGGAGATCGGGCTGTGGGCAGTGCCCTCGTCCAAGGTCGCGTCGAAGCCGCTCTCCGGGCCTTCGCAGCAGGCGCTCATCCGCGAGAAGCTCGGGGAGATCGGGCTGTGGGCAGTGCCCTCGAAGCCCACGGCACGCGTCACGTCCGGCAGCGACGGGTTCGACTGGAACAACACCGGAATCGGAGTCGGGCTCATCGTTGGTTTCGTGTTGCTCGGGCTCGCGAGCCTGCCGACGATTCGGCGGCACGACCGGCCGGTCGCCCATTAAACCGACCAAGCGTCAGCCTTCCGAAGAGGCCGCTGAGGCGGCCTCTTCGACTAGGCGTGAAGAGAGCAATGAGGCTGCGGACTGAGAGCTGTTGCTTGCTCCCCGGTCGAGGCTCAGTCCGCTGGCGAACTCCCGCTCAGCGCACTCAAGGCAATAGAAAACGACCTCGGCCGGCGCGTCGAGATTCTCGTCGCAACCGAGGTGCGCTTGCCAGCGCTCCTCGTCGGCTGGGAGAGACGGCCTCGCACTCGGCGCACTCAGGGATTAGAGCGCTCGGCGCTCACGCGCGCAGTCTAAGAGGCCGGGTCGCGTTGCAGGGCCCAGGCGTTTCGGCTCGCCGCCCGGCCCGCGGAAAACTGGGAGTCGTGCGCAACAGAAGCGATAGTAAGTGGATGCCAGAGTCTGAGAACCAGCGCTCCCGCCAGCGGAGGAAAGGCTCACGTGGAACTGTTTCCGGATCTCGGCTCGCTCTCAGACGCCGATCTCAAGCAGCTGATCGACGAGCTGACGAGGAAGAGCTCGAAGTCTCTTACCGACGGCGCATCCTGCAGGGGAGAATCGACCTGCTCCGCGCCGAGCTCCAGGCACGGTTGGACAAGACCGGGGGGACGAGCGTGCTCGAGGACCCGGCCGGATGAGCCACGCGCCCGCGGTCGCATCCGAGGAACGAGTTTCTGCTGTGGATTCGGAGCGCTCGGAGAGGAAGACCGAGACGGAGGTGGAACGGCGAGGCATGCCGGAACGAAACCTCGCCAAGGAGCTCGCGCTCCTTGCAACTGAAGTCGATTCCCTCGCGAAGACGCTGTCACTGGCGCAGGCAGAGCGAGCGCGTGATGCCGAACGGTGCACTCGTGCCGACGGAAAAACAGAGGAGCTTCGGCTGGAACTCGGTCACGCTCGGCGACGGGCGAAGATCGCCGAACGCGAGCTTGCAAAGCTCACCGCCGTCGCGGAGGCAACGGCACACGCCGCCCAATCCAGAGAGCGCGAGCTACGCGTCCAACTCGAACAGGCGCAGCAGACAAACGAGGTTCTCAAGCACGAGGTCGAACGGGTCGAGCGCGAGCGCCGGGCGCTGCAACTCAACCTTCGCGAGGTGTTAGGGAACCTTCGACATGCCGCGCAAGATGCCAGTAGCTCGCGCTTTGCCGCCGACCAGGCGACGCTCGTCCCGGAGCGGCCAGCCGACAGCGGCTGGTGAGCTCTTTCACGTTGCCGCACCCCGTTCTCGGCCGAGCCTGCCGGACGATGAGTACGCGCGGGGTTTCGGGCACTGCCGGGTCGCCCGCCTGGCAACCGCTCCTAGGTCCTGGTGATTCCCCGGTGGGGACTGAGCGACTCTCCTTCGTGTAGGCGACGGGCGAAATGTCACCCGAGGTTGTGGGTGATCCAATGACTCCGGGACCGACGGAATGCTGCGCAGGCGGATACTCCACGCTCACAGGTAGAGCGCAAACGGGGCGGCGGCTGAAACTCCGCCGCCCCGTGAGTCGCGTTTACGGAGTCTTCGCGAAGTACGCATCCTCGCCATGGCCCGTGCAGCCGGCGAAGGTCACGTCGTTGCGCTGTCCGTCCAGTACGAGACCACCCCGCTTCCGTCCGGGACGATCGCGATTCCGCTGTAATCGCCGAGGAACGACGTGGCGAACGGGAAGTTCGCGTTCAGCGTCGCCGCGAACCAGCGGTCGCCCTTCGTCGGATCCGACTGGACCGTCGAGACCGGCGTCGTCGCGAACGTCAGCGAGCCGGGGCTCGTCTCTGTCGATAGCGAGTAGTTGTAGAGGTGATTGTTCGGGTCGGCCGACCGATCGAACGCTCCGACGCGGAGCAATCCGTTCGTGTCGTACGCCGACCAGGACTGGAACTGGTCGCCTCGCAGCGCGATCGCCACCGGAGCGAACCAGGTACGGCCGTTGTCGAAGGACTGGCTTACGACGAGATCGGAGTTCGTCTTCGCCACGTACTGGTTGCTCGGAGCGGGCGTAGTGCTGTTCCGCATGTCCGACCACCCGACTGCAAGATGCTTCGCGTTCTTCGAGTCGGCGGCTATGTTGGCCGCGGCCCAGGAGCGGAAGATGCTGTCCTGGTAGGTCTGCCGGCCGAGCGCGATCGGGTAGTCCGTCGCCCCGTCGATCACCGTCGCGACCTTGACCGGGTCATTGACAGGCGTGCCGGTGCTCGGGCTCACCTCGACGACCTCGTAGTCGTCACGACCGGTGATGAGGTCGGTCGTGTTGAGGAACGAGACGTAGATGCGACCGTCGGCCGCGACCACCGGCGTCGAGACGAACGCCTCGTCGAGGCTGCCGGAGATCACCTGCGGCGTGCTCCACGTCTTACCGAAGTCGTGCGTGACCGAGTCGTAGATTTTCGCCGAGATGAAGCTGCCCTTCTGCCCGAGGCGGAAGTCGCCGTAGGTCACGATCGCGTTGCCGTTGCCCCACGCTGCGACGTATTCCTTGTCGAGCAGGTCACCGACGCTCGTTTCCGTCCCGCTGCCGGCTGCGACGCGGACCGTGTCCCACGTCTTGCCGCCGTCACCCGAGTTCGAGACGAGCACGTCGGGGTTCGTCGCGTTGGCCAGCCCGACGAACCGGAAGCCGAGCGTCCCGTAGTACGCGTGTCCGTTCGCCTCGAACGCGAGCGTCGGGTCACCGGTGCCCTGGTAGGTCGAGCTCGAGAAGACCAGGTACCTCGACCACGTCTTGCCGCCGTCGAGCGTGACGTGCGCGCGCGAGAAGACTGTCTCGCTCACGTGGCCGCCCGGGTTGAGGCCGAGCTGGTAGTCGTTCGCCCCGCCGATCATGTTGTTCACGTTCGTCGGGTTGACGGCGATCGACGTCTCGTTGTGCGGGCCGATCGACGTCGTCTCGCAGTCGGTGTTCGCCTCTGCAGCGCTCTGCATGAGCGGTCGTTCAGGATCGCTGTTCCAGTCTTCACCGGGGAATCTGAGCCGAACGTCGCGCTCGGCACCGGAGCCGGAGCGTCGAACGGGTTGTGCGTGCGGTCCACGGCCTGCGGCTCGTCGTCCGCGAACGCTGCGACGCTGACCACGAGCGCAGCGGCGAGAACGGCGAGGATCGCGGCGGAAAGCCGCGCATTGCGTCTACTCATTTTCCCTCCCCATCGATTGAGAACGCCTCTGACGTTGGCCGGCCGTAGTCTCTACGCGGACAGCCGACGAGCGGATTGTGTTTAGTACTCACGAACAAGAAGCGCTGACAGCCCCTTTCCCAGACGCCTGCCGTTAGGGCACCTTCTTGCCGCTGTAGGCGTACCGGAAACCACGACACCCGGTGGCGGAGACAGCGCGCCAGGGCCCGGAGAGGGGAGAACTCGGCCCATGGCGGCATGCTGGGACTCCCAGCGGCGGGCCCTTCACCTCCGCAGCATCGGGCTAAGTCAGGAAGTCTAGGCGCCGCGACCCGGGATCAGCTGCACGTCATCGAAATCCACGCTCAGCGCAGTTCGGGCGGTAGAAGACGACCTCGGCCCACCCCTCGAGTTCGTCGCCTCCAAGGTACGCGCTCCAACGGCGTCTCGGCACCAAGAGGCGCAACCTATAGCGTCCGAGCCTCGTCCGGCGACGAACACCGAGCCGCGCCTGGAGAGCCTTGTCTTCTTCTCCATCCTTCTTCGCAGCCCAGACTAACAGGCAGCCCACGAACACTGCAGGCAGGAGCAGTGTCAAGCCGAGAATGACTGCAGCAGCAGTATCCATCACTAAAGATTTCCCCAGAGTGGTCGTTTCTCACCGACTAAGAACATGACCTTCATGCGCAAATCTCAAGTGGCCCGGCCTCTCGCTCCGGATGGTCGCCTCGTGACCGCACGCCGCGGCCCGACTAGATCGCGATGCCCGAAACCTTGTGCGGGAGGTACGGCTCCTCGAGCCGTGCGATTTCCTCGTCGCTAAGCGCGAGCTGCTCGGCCACAAGCGCGTCGTCGAGGTGCTCGGCCTTCGTCGCGCCGACGATTGGCGCGCTGACAGCTGGCTTATGCAGCAGCCAGGCAAGCGCGACCTGCGCCATCGGCACGCCGCGCGCCGCGGCGATCTCCGAGACGCGGTCGACGACGGCGAAGTCGACCTCGGGCGTGTAGAGGCTTTCCCCGAATGGGTCCGTCTGGGCGCGCCGTGTCAGCCGCTCTCCCTCGCGTGTCCTCGTTGCCGGCCAGCAGCCCTCGGGCGAGCGGGCTCCACGGGATCATGCCGACGCCCTGGTCGAGGCACTGCGGGATCATCTCCCGCTCCTCCTCGCGGTAGACGAGGTTGTAGTGGTTCTGCATCGAGACGAATCTCGTCTAGGCGTTGCGCTCGGCGAGTGCTGCGCCTTCGCGAACTGCCACGCGTTCATGATGCTCGCGCCGATCTAGCTCGCCTTGCCCGGCCTGCACGACGTCGTGCAGCGCCTCGTTCGTCTCCTCGATTGGCGTCGTGCGGGTCCCAGCTGTGGATCTGGTTGAGGTCGACGTAGTCGAGTGCCGAGCCGCTGCGAGCGACGCGTCGATCGAGGCGAGGATGTGCTTGCGCGAGAGCCCACGCGCCGTTCTCGCCGGGCATTGTCCGTCCGTGGTACCTTCGTCGCGAGGACGTACTCTTCGCGCATGCCGAAGAGCCTCTTCTGCGGGCTGGCGGTGACTACCTCGCTGTGGCCTTCCGTTGTAGACGTCGGCGGTGGCGAAGAAGGTGAAGCCGCCCTCTATCGCGCGCGCGCACGATCGGTCGGCCTCGGCCTCGTGGAGTGCCCATTAACGGCTCTCGTGCTTGCCGAATTTCATCTATTCTCACACAGAGGTGCGAAAGCATAGACCGTTTGGCGAGATTCAGGTACTCCATGAGCTCGAGCTTATTCGCTCGAGGTTGGCTTTCGTACCGCTGCGTCAGCCTCTCTTCGCGTCAGTGGTAAGCGTAGCGATAGCGCCCCTGGTGTTTCGTCTTAAGTCTGTGCTTGGTTCGCTCGTTGCGCCTGTTTCGCTTCTGGCGCGGGCGACGTGGGCCGAGGGGTTTGCACTATTACGGTCTCTTGTGTCGTCTCTGTTTCCATCTAGAGCCTGTGGATCATGACCTTGTCGTCACGCAACTGCTCCGTCTTGCAGCTTGGCACCTCGTTGGCGCGCCACTGGAGCTGGTTCCCTCGTTTGGTCGTGGCGGTGCCGCGATGCCTTCTGTTGTGCCGGTCTTGTTAAGATGCGCTCGCGGCTTGCGGCGATCTAACTCGGAGAGCCCTTGTGAGGTGATGCTCTTTCGGGCTGTAGAGCCAGCAATACGGCTTCGTCTACCGTCAGCGCTCTGCCTTCGGCTCTACCGCTCTCGAAATCCACACCGACCGTCTTGCGAATCAGCGTTTCACACGCTTGACGGTGATGTCGCTTGCGTCGAGGGAGCCCTCGCGTCTTCGTCCTCTGTGGCCCCCCACAGGCGGCCGGCACGCTCGAGATGTACGCGCTCAGACGACGCAGCGGCGCAGAGATCGACTCCAAATACGCGAACGACGCGGGCTTTAGTGCTACGCGAGCGCGAGTGATTTGCGGGCTCGCGCTCCGACTCATAGACGCGCCTGCCTTCAGCATAGACATGCTAGTTACGCGGTTCCGTTCTCACCGCGGGACCCGATGCGCGGGCGATTATTCTTGCCGAGCGCTTGACGCGCGCGGCGAGATCACCGTATGACGGGCGATCGTACCGAGCGTTTTGATTTTTTTCGTTAGAATTTAGCGATCTTTTTTCCTAGTGTAGATCTCGTGGCTCTTCTCTTCTAATTCGCGCGCTCGCTCGAGCTTGACACTCTACAACGTTATATCTCTTACGATGAAGAGTTTTGCGCTATTTGATTCATCTTTTTTTTTTGGAAGAGCGCGAGGTTATGCTCTTAAAGTTGTTCGAACACCTCGAACTGATCAGCTATGGCTCTCGAGGCGCCGAATCCGGGAGGGCATGCGCGCTGAGCTCGGGCGCTGCCATTTCTTCTTCGATACACGCGAGAAGCGCCTCGAAGAGCTCACTCCTTCTTGCGGGTCATGAGCAGTCCAGAACATGTCGAGTGCGACGGCGAGCGTGAGCTCGAGCTCTATCTATGGTTCTTGAGCGTTCCGTGAGGGCGGCTCGCGCGTTGTCTTGCTCTGCGATCTCATGTCAAGTCGCTGTTCAGCGCCGGCGAGCTTGCCGGGATGAGATTTGCGCTCTAAACGATCGCGAGAAAGAAATCGCGTGTCGTCGCTACGTCCTCTACTCAGTAAATCCTCGAGACGCTCGGCGCGTACTACCTGATTGTTTCGATCATCCTGTAGCGCGGCCTCGGCGGCACGTTGTGTTGCAGGGGTTGTAGTCGACGAGCCGTCGAGCGTGTCGTTGTTGCTGCCGCTACGGCCTCGGCTGCTTCGAGTGTGCACTCGCCGGCGTAAACGCTGAGGCGTCTTTAATTACCGCTCGTTCTCGCCGAGCAGATGGTGGCTGCAAGCGAGTGTAGCTCGAAGCGTTTGCTCGCGGGCGGGTATATCGCGTGGGGCGCTCCCTAGCAGCGGTAGGAGCTGCTCGAGGCGGCAGGAGCTTCGTGTGGTGAGGGTGCGCACTCGGCTGGCGGCGAGCTCTATCGCGAGCGGCAGTCCATCGAGACGTTCGCAAATGCTATAGATCGCCTGGTCTTCTGCGGCGTCTCGCTGGAAGCGCTGATCCACGTCGCACGCGCGGTCTAGAAAGAGCGCCCGGCTGCCTCTTCTGCGAGTCGCTCGAGAGGGTGACGTGCTCGCCGGAGAGGTGGAGGACGACGCGGCTCGTGACGAGGAGGTGATGCGCGGCGCCTGGGCGAGCAGCTCGACGAAAAGAGCGTCGCCGCGCTTAGATGCTCGGCGTTGTCAAGGACTAGCAGGCTCGCGCGGGCGAGATCAGCGACGAGTACCGCGAGCGGCTCGCGCTGTAGCACCTCGAGGCCTAGGCGCGTGCAATCGTTCCGACTATCGGAGCAGTGTCGCTTAGTGGCGTAAGCTCGACGAAAGCGGCGCCGTTAGCGAAGGATGCGGCGGTGTCGCGTGCTGCCTCAGTGCGAGTCGCTTCTTGCCTGAGCCCCCGGCCCCGTTCGCTCTAGCGTCGCTCGTCGTCGCTCAGTATGAGCTCACGCAGTTCCTCGAGCTCCCGCTCGCGGTCGAGTGGCGGTTCGGTGGTGCCTGCTATCTGATCGGCGACACTTCTGCGTTCAGTACCGGGAGCGGCTCGGATCGTGCTCGAGAATGCGCCGTTGCAGCTTTCGCAGCCAACCCCGGGCTCCAATCCGAGCTCGTCGCGCAGTGGTCGCGGGTCGCGGTATAGAGCTCAGCGCTTCCGACTGGCGCCCGCAGCGGTAGAGCGCGAGCATCGCTTGCGCCTGCATCGCTCGCGCGCGCCGTGCTCGATTGCGAGGCTCGTCAGCTCAGGCAGGAGCTCGGCGTGGCGGCCGAGCGCCACCTCGGCCTAGATCCGCTCCTCGCAGCGCGACCCGGCGTAGTTCCACGAGCCGCTCTGCATCTGAACGAGCTAACCGTGGAAGGATCTCGACGTTGGCGTCCGCGCAAAGCCCGAACGCACTTCGAAAGAGCGTGGCTGCGAGGAGATAATTCTCATCAGGGCGAGGCGATTCGCCCTTCGGCCTCGAGATGCTCTATGCGTAGAGCGTCGAGGATTTGTCGTCAAGCTCGAGCAGGAAGCCAGCTCCTCGCGTCTCGATGCGGGCCGGCCCGGGCAGCACCTTGCGTAACCGCGAGACGTAGACCTCGAGCAGCTTTTGAGCGGAGGTGGGAGGTGCGGCGCCCCAGAGCGCCTCGATAAGCGCGTCGGTAGAGCTGGTCTCAGCGCCGCGGATGACTAGCGCCGCCAGTAGCTGCCGCTGCTTCGCCGCAGCCAGAGGCACCGAGCCGTCGTCGCCGACGACCTCGAGCGGCTCGAGGACGCGAATCTCCACTCCCAAATTCGCCTCGGGCAACATTTTCGCTTCCACGAGCAAACTCGGAAGGCCAGCTCGCTATACCGCGGCTACACTAGCCTTCGCAAGCGTGCGCTTCATGAGGAACTGCTGTGCTACTCAAGAGGAGGCTGGAATGTTCATCAAAGACCGGCGTTTTCTACTACTCGTCCAGCTCGCTGCTTTGCTCGCGGTCGTTTGCTTCATTTGCGCCGCTGCGTCGCCGCCGATGTCCGCGAGCGGCACCTTCGCGTATGTCGCCGCCACGTTCAACGGCGTGCGTTCCGAGGTGGTCAACACATCATCGACGACCTCAGTGCGACGGTGTCCTACAGCGGCACGTTCAGCGGGACGTCGACGGTGCAGGGCACGTTGATCCTGCACGCCTACGGCACCGCCAACTTCCGCGATGTCGAAAGTTCACCGGCACGTGAACTGGGTGCCTGGAACCGTGACCTTCAGGCTGGAAGGACGGCGAATCTGGCTGGTGTCGTTAACGCGAGTGACGCCGTTGTTAGCGCGACGGGCGCGCTGACCGGCCTCCACGGCGTCCTCGGCCTCGTCGGGACGGTGCCAAGCCCGATCGGCCCGGTCGGCACCTACACCGGGCAGATGCAACCGAGCGACTCCTAGGCCGGAGGCACCAATGGCGTACGCGTTCGTGCAGGACGTCGCCTCGAGCTGGGATCAGTACGAGCGCGTCACGGCCGGGCTGGTGGAGCCGGCGCCGAGCGGTCTCATACTCCACGTCGCCGGCCCTACCGACGAGGGCTTTCGGATCATCGACGTCTGCGAGAGCGAGCTGCCTGGCAGCGCTTCCAAGCGGAGCGGCTGGCACCCTCGATCGCCGCCCTCGGCGGGCCGTCCCGGCCTGAGCCGATGTTCCGCGAACTCCATCCCGTGCACATCGTGGTAGGCGTTCTTCGGTGAGGAGCAATGACAGTGTTCAAACGGAAAGAGGCCACAGCATGTCCAACATTGGTTCGACACTCGGAGGCGGACGGAAGCTATTGCTTCTCGCCCTCGTTGTCGCGGCGACCTTCGCAGTCTCCGCAGCGACCGCGTCGTGGGTTTACGGCCGGGTGCCGTCTACCAGATCGAGCTATCCGTGAACAGATCCGTTTCGCAGGGAGGCGGCATTCGGTTGTGGATCGGGCTGAACGCGACGGACGGCGATTACGCCGAGCTCCGACGCGGCCAGTTCGGCGGCGTGGCGCACCGCTCCTGACCGGACTGATCACGACCTCGCATTACTCCGGCGATAACGTCGTCATCGACGGGGGTTGCGGTCGATTCCCTGCCGATAGTATCATCCCCTTCGTCCCGCCGCCGTATCAGACGACGATCACGTGCCGAAGGCATACGGTCATTACACGCGCGACGACCACGCCTTCCTGACCCTGCCTAGCTTCCTGCCCGTGGGCGGGTTCTCGCAGTTGCAGGTTGCGCGGTGACGCCGACGCCACTACGCGAAAGGAAACACAGGATGCGTAGCGCGCGACGAGTCACTATTAAGCAAGACGACCTACGAGAGGACAGAAGCATGCGGAAGCTGAAGGCCGGACAGGAGAGGAGGTGACATGCTCAAGGTCAAGCACTTCACGTTGGGTGTCGCCGGCGCGCCGATGCTAGCGGCAGCCTTCGCTTTCGCACCGGCCGCGTTCGCGGCTCCGTCCTGGTGCTTCGACTTCACGCACTCGTACACCGAGGACACCGGCATCGTCTGCAGTGGCGGGGCGAACAGCTTCGACATCATCGACAGCGCAACGTGCATAAGTACGGGCCGAGCTTCAGCGACGAGAACGGCAACTACGTCAAGGACATCCTCTTCATCGACACGGTCGGCACGTTCAGCAATTCCGTCACCGGTGCGTCTACTCAGTACAAGTCGCGCGGCATCGAGCACGACAGCCTCGCGATCCCGGGAGACTTCAACAGCACCTTCACCGCCGTGACAACCGGCGAGATGAACATCGTCGCTCCGGGGGGCGGTGCCGTCTGGCAGGGAGACGGCCGCGTCGTCGATACGTTCTACCCGAACGGCGACGAGACGCTCAACTTCTACGGGCAGCACGATGATCTCGTCTACTTCTTCCTCGGCGAGACGTCTGTTGCGGACAAGCTCTGCGCAGCGGTTGGCGCGTAGCCTGACCAGTGATCATCCGGGAGAGGGCCGGGCGCGCGGCCCTTCTCCCCTGCTCGTCCGCCGCTCACTGCCTGCCCGTCTCTTGCACGCCCTTGCACGGGGGCCGCCGGCGGCGGCTGTGCTCCGGACCTGACGCGCCGTGCAACCCAGATCGCTCCCTCCCGGTGAGGTTTTAGTCCCGCTGGTAGCGAAGCCGAATGGGTCTAGATCGCGCCGCGCCTGAGTAAGCGGGTGTCAGATGGCCCGTGTGAGTCAGGACATCCCTGGCTTGCGCACGTCTTAGGAATGGACCAGGCGCTCGGGGGTCTCCCCGATGGGTCGCCTGGGAGCGTCTGGTCCTTATGCTCTCTGCTGCCGTCCGGGCCCCAAGAGACGAGCTCCGACCCGCGCCGCCCGCGGGGTCTTCGCTCAAGCGATACGGCACGGAATCTCATCGTTGCGGAGGCGACGGCGCGGGAACTTGGCCGGATAAGCCTGACCGACGCGCTAGAACTCACGATCCTGATCGCCCGCAAAGATCAGCGCCGCCCGGACAGCTGTCTCGTTGCATTGTTTGAATCCACGTGACAGACGACGCTCACGAAAGGCGCCCTTCCGGCCCGCCCGGCGAACGCCGCTGGGCCGTCCTCTACGACGCGGGCTGCGGCTTCTGCACGTGGCTCCTGTCCTTCGTGTTGCGGTGGGACCGCGCGGCGCGCCTGCACCCGATCGCACTTGGGCGACCCGAGGCTGACGACCTTCTGCAAGCGCTCACGCCCGCTGAACGGATGGCTTCCTGGCACCTGATCTCTCCTACTGGCGAACGACGCTCGGGAGGTGCGGCAGTAGCAGCGCTCCTGCGAGTGCTGCCTGGGGGCCGGCTTCCCGCAGCCGGTCTCGCGCGGTGTCCCAGACTCACCGACCGCGGATATCGATGGGTAGCCGAACACCGCTCGCAGCTCTCCAGGCGCGTGCCGTCAAGCGTCAAACAGCGCGCCAGCCAACGCGTTCACCAGCGCGAGCATGACCGAGAGACCCAATGACGTCATACCGCATTCAACTTGCCCCTTTGAGGGCAGCGATGGAGTCGTTCGCAGCGCAAGCGCTGGCCTGATCCCTGTGGGTGAATATCGCTCATCAGCTCATGCATCGCGCGAGCAGTGACTTCGTGGCTGTGAGTCGAGCTGTGGAGAACTTGCTACTCATCGGCTGAGCCCGGCAGACCGCGTCCGCGAAGAGTGCTGATCCGCCGCTGAAGGGCCAAACCAAGCCGCCTCCGGGACTTCCCGGACTCAGCTCGCTGAATCTCCGCCTCCTCGGCAGTATGTTGGCGAGCGTGCCAAAGGTCGACGTGCAGTAGCTCAATCTCCTCGACCAGCATCAAGAGTGCTCTGCCGGCGGCCCGTAGCTCGTCGCGGCCGTCGTTCACGAGACCTTCGCCCCAGGCGCGCAGCATCTCGAGCTTCTCTTCGTCCAGACGGTCCATCAGGCGCCCTCCTCTCGCCACTTCTGGAACGCCGCCGCAGTCAATTGGACATGCCCGCCGGTTCGTCTCGAGGAGGTTCTCACACGGGCGCTCCGTTGTGCGACCTCAGCTTGTCCAGAGCGTCCGTCAGTCGCTCACGGCAACAACTACGGCGAGCGGGCTCGGCCCGGCAGCTCGAGGAATGGCTAAGGCGACCTCCGCTCAGGTGGCTCGCGCGGGAAGACCGCCTCGTGGACCAGTGTTCGGGAATGTCCCCGCGGACACACGCGGGCGTGGGGCGGATTACCGGTTAGCGTCGTTGGCGAACCACGGCTCCGGCGCTCGCTGTCTCCTGAAAACGGTAGCGAGGCTCGTGGACGGATTCAGCCCAATCCCGGCTCTGCCCGCTTCCGGCGGGCGCACGGCGGCTCAGCCAACGGAAGCGCGGCCGGCTCAACTGGTGCAGTTGCAGCGCCGATGCGCAAGGGATGGAGATCATCGCCTTCGACGTCGTCTTGCTCGTGGGAGCGTTGGCCGCGGTGCGATGGGCGAGCAAGGCGTACACGCGCTTCGCGCCACTGACTGCCGCGCTGGTCGCAGGGGCCACCTTCGTCCTCGTGCGCGATCACTACGACCTGGAGGACTCGGCCTTCCTGCGGACCTTAGTGTGTTCTGTGCCATCGCCGCAGCGGTCACAGCTGCTTCTTGCCTTGCGCTAAGGCAAGGCCCACGCACCTCGGCGGAGTACGCAACAGTCGCGGCCGTACTCGTCCCAATGGTGTTCGGTGCGTCCCTCTTGGTTCGCTACAGCGTCTGCCTCGTCACGGACTGCGATGTGTCGTAGGCTCGGGTGACATTCCCGCACGCTGGCCCAAGCGAGGCATCTCGTGCCTACGCCCGCCGTTCAGCCCGTGCGCAGCGCGTCGATCGTCGCCGTCTTCACGAGGCCGGAGACCGCGCGCGCCAGATCGCCGTCGGACGTCATGAAGGCGTCCGCCTGTAGCTGCGTCAGCGCCACGAACTCGGCGTCGAACGTCGTCTCCCACCCCAGCTGATCCGCGACCTTCCACGCCGTCCGCTGGAGCACCTTGTCGCCGAGGAAGCGAACCTTCAGCGAGTTGATCCGCGTCACCCGCTCGATCCCCTCTGCGGCCGAGATCTCATTCCGGCGGGCGGCCTCGTAGAGCGCCGACAGCGCCTGCGAGCGAACGAGCGTCGGTGCGACGAGCTTGTGTTCGGCGGCGACCTCGATCTCGCCGCCGGCAATCCGAAGCAGCGTCTCGCAGTCGACGACGAAGCGGGTCACGCCGCGGACGCTATACGCGCGCGTGCCGGATAGACGCTGGCAGGGCCCGCTGGCGTGAGTCCGGCATCGCTCGGACCGGGATCTGCTTCGGTGCAAAACTTTTCCGATATGGACACGGTCGCTGCGATCGTTCTTGCCCTCCTCGTCCTCCTGCCCGTCGTGCTTGTCGGTGGCCTGTTCGTCTGGGCAGCGTTGAAGGACGGGCAAGAGGACAAGGCCTTGCAGAAGCGGCTCGGCATTCTTCGCCGGACGAGGCTCGGGCGCTAGCCCGAACCGGTTTCGATGAGCTGCACCAGTCGCAGCTGCGCCCAGCCCGGGATCAAGCTCGACCGACGTCCTCGGTGGCCCAGACCCACCGACGCGGGGACAGCGCCGCCGCCAACTGGCTTCTGCTCAGGTTGAATCGCGGGCGTATGCGTATTGAGATCGAGGGACGCCCGCCGAGCGCGGAGGCGCTCTGGGCGGCGGCATCCGGGTTTGGCCATTTCACCGCGATGCAGGTGCGGCGCGGTCGAACACGGGGGCTCGAGCTGCACGTTGCCCGCCTCGAGGCGGCAAACCACGAGCTGTTTGGCGCGGGCCTCGACGGCAACCGCGTTCGCGAGTTGGTGCGGCACGCGCTCGGCGACTCCATGGACGCCTCCGTCCGGGTCTACGTCTTCGAGACCCCCGACGACGAGCCGGTGGTGATGGTCACCGTCAAGGAGCCGGCGGAACTAACGACGCCGCAGCGCCTCCAGTCGGTCGAGTACCAGCGACCGGACGCGCACCTCAAGCACCTCGCGACGGGGCAGGGCCACTATTCGCGGCTTGCGCGGCGCAGCGGATTCGACGATGCGCTCCTGACGTCGACAGGCGGATGCATTTCGGAGACCGCGACGGCCAACGTCGCGTTCCTCGACGACGACGGCGTTGTCTGGCCGGAAGGCCGGTTCCTGCACGGCATCACCATGCAGCTCCTTGAGCGTGCGCTGCCTGAGGCGGGTGTGCCATCGCGCCGCGCGCCGGTCCGGCTTGCCGATATCCCATCCTTCCGCGGCGCGATCGTCTCGAATGCCCGCGGCCTGGCGCTCGTCTGCGGGATCGACTCGCTGTCCGTCGCGACCGACCCGGCGCGGGTGCAGTCAGTGGCGGACGTCTACGCATCGCTTCCCTGGGAATCACTCTAGGTGCACCGGGACCCTCGCGGCGGTTGGCAGCGGCTGCCTTCGGTGGGACGATGCGAGGGTGCCGCATCGCCGGGAACTGCAGGGGCTGCGAGCGGTCGCGGTCCTGCTCGTGGTGCTCGACCACGCCGGGCTGCCGTTCCTGCAGGGCGGCTACGTCGGGGTCGACGTCTTCTTCGTCCTCTCCGGCTACCTGATTACGGGGCTGCTGCTTCGCCAGGCCGGGCGCGACGGGCGCATTCGGCTCTCCGACTTCTACGTCCGGCGCGCGCGGCGCATCCTGCCTGCGGCGGTGCTGACGCTGGTGGTCACGGACATCGTCGCGCACCAGCTGCTCAATCTCGTGCGCGCGCGACAAGCGGTCAGCGACAGCGTCTGGGCGGCGTTCTTCATGGCGAACGTGCACTTCGCGCGTGAGGGCAGCGACTACTTCTCGCAGCTGCAGCCGCCCTCGCCGGTGCAGCACTACTGGACGCTCGCGGTCGAGGAGCAGTTCTACCTCGTCTGGCCGGTCGTGCTCGCGGGCGTGCTGGCGGTTCCCCTCCTGCGGCGGCGGCTGCTCTGGATCGTGCTCGCCGCGGCCGGCGCGTCGCTCGCCTGGTCGATCCACAGCACGGCGACCGACGCGACCTACGCGTACTACTCCACGGCCACTCGGGCCTGGGAGCTCGCGCTCGGCGCAGCGCTGGCGATCGCCGCCCCACGGCTGCGCGGAGCAGCGGCCTGGCTCGGCCTGGCGTGCATCTGCGCTGCCGCGGTCGCGTTCTCGAGCTCGACGCCCTTCCCCGGCTACGCCGCCCTGCTCCCGACGATCGGCGCGGCGCTCGTGATCGCCGCTTCCCCCGGGCGCGCCTCGCGGCTGCTGTCTCTCGCGCCGTTCCGCTACGTCGGCGACCGCTCGTACGCCTTCTACCTCTGGCACTGGCCCGTGCTCGTGATCGCGGCCGAGTACGTGGGCCACGATCTGTCGACTGTCGTCCGGCTCGGCCTGTTGGCTGGAGCCTTCGGACTGTCGATACTGAGCTATGCCTTTTACGAGAACCCGATCAGGCAAATGAGGTGGCGCCCGCAGACCGGCGCTCTGCTCTGGCCCGCCTCGGTGGCCGTGATCCTCGCGGTCGCGGTGCCGATCCTCGTCTCGCTGAACGCGCGGGCGGCGGCGATCTCGAACGCCGCCGCCGCCGTCCGTCCAGCCGAGCTGGTGCGAGAGACCACCGCCGCTCGCAGCTCCTGGAAGCCGCTGCCGGCGGTGCTCGACGCCGTCAACGCCGCGAGGCGCGGCGCCGCGCTGCCGTGGCCGCTGACGCCGGCCGTGACCGACCTGCGCAACGACCTGTTCGCGTTCCCGAGCGGCTGCTCGGCTCGCCAGGGCGAGACCACGAGCAAGATCTGCCGCCTCGGCGCGACGGACGCTACGAAGACGCTCGTCGTGTTCGGCGACTCGCACGCCGAAATGTGGATGCCGCCGGTCTTGCGCATGGCCAAACGCGACGCGTGGTCGGTCGTGCCGTTCGTCAAGGTCGGCTGCGTCTCGAGCTCGTGGACGCACAAAAGCTGGCCCTGCGGGATCTGGTACCGCTGGGCGATCAACCGCGCGGCGGCGCTCCATCCGCAGGCCACGCTGGTCGTCGGCAGCTGGGCCGGAAGCCGGACGCCGGTCGCCGCGGTTAAGGGCGTAACCGGGTTGATCCGCGACGCCCGCAGCTTTTCGGCCAGCACGATCGTGGTCGGCGACTCGCCGCACCAGCACCGCAACCCGGTCGACTGCCTGCTCGCGGCCGGCGCGAACATGCGGACCTGTAGCTCGAAGGCGACGCTCGTCGAGCTGCAGACCGACGCCTCGGTCGCGGCGGCTGCGTCCAAGGCGCACGTCGGCTTCATGAACGTCACCGGCTGGTTCTGCGCCCATGCCTCTTCGATCGCGGTCCTCTGTCCGATGGTCGTCAACCGGACGATCGGCTGGATCGACCAGGGCCATATCTCCTCGACCTACGGGCTGGAGCTGTCGACGCCGTTCCGAAACGCGTTCCGGCGCGAGCTCTTCAGGTAAGGAGCGGCGCCACTTCGGCGCCGAAACGGCGGGCGCGGTCTTCGAGCTCGGGCGCGTCGTGGCCGAGGTTGACGACAAACCCGTCGCAGCCGGCTTCGACGTAGTCGGCCAGCCGCTCCGCGATCCACTCGGGCGGGCCTTCGATCGCGTGACGTCCACGTTCGTCCTCGCCGGTCTTCGGCTCGTCGGCGAAGTACGTGCTGATACGGAGCACCGTCCGGCCCTCGAAGCCGCGGCCGAGCTCGCGCAGCTCGTCCACCGAGAGCGCGACCGGGTGCCAGACGCCGGTCTTGGCCGCGCGCCGCAAGGTCGCACGCGAGACGCCGGCGACCCAGAGCTCGGGCCGCCGCGCGAGTGCCGGGGCGAGCCAGCCGTCGAGTGAGAAGTAGGTGCCCTGGAAGCGCACGCGCCCTGGCATCTGGTCGAACGCTGCAGCCGCCAGGTCGAGCCACTCGTCGAGCAGCTTCCCGCGCTCGGCGAAGTTGGCTCCGAGCGTCCCGAACTCCCCTTCCATCCAACCCGCCGCGACCGCGGTCACGACGCGGCCGCCCGAGAGGAAGTCGAGCGTCGTCAACTGCTTCAGCGCGACCAGCGGGTTCCGCGCCGGCACGATCAGGGCCGACACTCCGAGCTGCAGCCGCTGGGTCCGGCCGGCGAGAAAGCCGAGCGAGAGGAGCGCCTCCGCGATCGAGCCGTAGACGGCCGCGTGCTCTTCGGGCACGACCAAGTGGTCGGTCACCCATCCGGAGTCGAAGCCCGACTCCTCGGCGGCCAGCGCGCAGGCCGCGAGCCGCTCCGCCTCGAGGCCTTCACCGTAGTTCGGGAGGATCAGGCCGAGGTGGAGCGGCATCGCGGCGGAAGCTACCGGCTAGAAGGAGCCCCTGGCGATCGGGACGCCGCCTGCGGTCTTGACGCTGACGATCGTGCCGGCATGGACAGCGGGAACAGCGCCATTGCGGCGCTCGAGATGAGCCGCGCCAAGCCCGCCGACCTTCGCGCTCCCGAGCCGCTTGCCCCCGACGTAGAAGGTGACCGTTCGTCCCGCGAGGCGCCGGACGTGCTCGACCTCCGCCTCGAGCTGCCGCTCGCCGGCCTTCGCCTTGAACGTCGCCGATCCCTTCGCAGCGGGGAACGCCTTCGCGGGCTTGAGCACGATCCGCGTGCCGCCGCCGCCGGACGCCAACACGCTCGGGACTGCTACGGCAAGCGCTAGCGCGGCCGCCGTCAGAACCATGGTGATGCGCTTCATCTCGAACCTCCCTGGGTCGTTGTGCCTCATGACCAGGAAGCTATGAGGGCGCCCGCCAAGGCCGGGCAAATGCAGGCAAGGCGTTTTCCCGGGTTGGGTTAAGAGTTGGTAGGAGAGCCGGGGCCGCCTCACCGCGGCCCCGGCCGATCCCCCGTTTACCTGCGCGCGTAGTAGATGAACTGCAGGAACAGCCCGGCTGTGAACGGGGACGGATCGCGCATGTCCGTCCAGGTCGCGTTGGCGTGACCGTCGCTGCCGTACGCGAGCCCGATGTAGTCGCCGTGGAAGACGGCGCAGAACTCGCAGTTCGGGTCTCCGGCCTGGAAGAACTCGGACATCGTCGGGTTCGACGGTTGGGTGCTGACCGTCGTCTTCACGAACGATCCCGGCTGGCCCTCGGCGAGGGCGGTCGTGTAGGTCGGGCCGTTCGAGCCTCCGCGATCGTGGTAGAGGACGCCCAGCTTGCCGTTGACCGGGTTCACGTCAGCCCACGGGAACCACTGGTCGCCCGCGCCCGGGTCTACCGGCGTCGGCGTCGTCCAGTGTTGGCCGCCGTCGTTCGACTGCACAACGAACACGTCCGAGTTGGTGACCGGGTGGTCGCTGTCGTGGAGACCGTTCCGGTTGTCCGAGAATGTGAGGTACAGCCGCCCGTTCTGCGTCGGGTCGGCCACGACGTTGCCGGCACCCCAGACTCGCACCTGGTAGCCGGTCAGCGTCTGGCGGCCGTCCACGTTGATCGGGTAGTCGCGTGAGCCGTCCTCCATCGCCACGGCGAAGCTCGGGTTCGACCAGTGCACTCCACCGTCGGTCGAGCTGACGACCAGATACTGGTCCTCGAAGACCTCGCCGGGCTCCCAGGTTGCCTGGTTCTGGCTGTTCATGAAGCCCACGTAGACCGTCCCGTCGGGACCGATGGTCGGCACCGAGGCCTGGTCCTCGTCACATTCGCCCGCCTTCCCCGCGGTCTGGAAGGTGCAGAGGCTCGTGCTCGATCCGGAGATCTCCTGCGGTGTGGACCAGTGCTTGCCGCCGTCGTCACTGTAGGTCTCCATGATCGGCGACTCGACGTACTCGCCGTGGTCGGCGAGGAACGCGGTCCACGTCACGTAGGTGCGCCCGTAGAAGCGTGAGCTGGGGTTGTTGTCAGTCGCGATCCACTCCTTGTCGTTGAAGACCTGGCGCGGATCGAGGTCGCAACCCTTGCCGAAGCCCACGACCACCGGCTTGTCCCACGTCAGCCCGCCGTCCTTGGAGGGCGAAACGACGACGTCGCCATTGCACGCCTCGCCGTCCATCTTGAACTTGTAGTTCAGCGAGGAGTGCAACGCGACGTGGTGCTTGACGTCGATCGCGGTCACCGGGTCGCTGCCGGTACGGCCGTCCTCCTCCGTCGACATATTCCCCGTCGACCAGGTCGCGCCGCCGTTGAACGACGTGTAGTACTGGTCGCAGCACGAGCCGTAGTCGTTCGAGCTCGCGATCATGTGCTGCGGATCGGAAGCGTCGACCACGATGTTCGGCTCGTTGTTTGGGAACGGGTCGTCGCAGTCGAGATTCGTGTTGAGGCCGCCCGAGGCAACGGAGCATTCGAACGACCAGTTGTGCTTCGCCCCGGGTGCCACCGTGCGCACGAACGGCGTCTTCTCTGCGCCCTCGCCCTCGCCGCCCGGTGGTTCCGCACGGACGCCCGCGGCGAGGAACAGCCCCAGGAGGGCCGTCGCCGCAAACAGCAGCGTGCAGCGGGTCTTCGTCATCGATCTCCCCTTTCGTTGACGACCTGCCTCGGCGGGAAGGTATAGGAGGCTCGATCTCCAGTCCAGGGGCCGTTTGGTCGAGCCGCGCCGGCAGCACGTTCTGCCCTGGGCCCGGCAAGCCGGGCCTCTTGCCGCAAGCGTCTAGCTCGCGGCGGCGATGCGCTCGCTCAGGTTCGCGATCGGGAAGTTCCGGATCTTGCGCTTGAGGATGTCCGTAGACATGGGCCGCCTTTCGTTCCGCAGTTGATACGCCGAGGGAAGATTCGGCTTCCGGCGCGAGCTGCGGCATCCCTCGAAGTGGCGCCATCCGACCCTCGTTCTAGGGTTTTTCCATGCGTTCGGCCATGCTGCAGCGCGGGTTCGCAGAGTTCGTCGGGACATTCACGCTGATCTTCGTCGGCGCCGGCTCGATCATCGCCACCCACGGCGGCAACCTGACCGCGATCGGCCTGGCCCACGGGCTCGCGATCGGCGTGATGGCCTCGGCGGTCGGGCACATCTCTGGAGGTCACTTCAACCCCGCGGTGACGTTCGGCTTCCTGATCACGCGCCGGATCGAGGCGCACCTCGCGGCGGCCTACTGGTTCGCGCAGCTTGTGGGAGCGATTCTGGCGGCGTTCCTGCTTCAGGCGGTGCTCCCCGAACAGCAGGTCGATGCGGTCAACCTGGGCGCCCCCTCACTTGCCCCGGGGATCAGCGGAGGCGGGGGCGTCGTAATCGAGGTCGTGCTGACCTTCTTCCTCGTCTGGGTGATCTTCGCGACGGCCGCCGACCCGCGCGGCGCGTTCGCCTCGATCGCCGGCCTGGCGATCGGCCTCACGATCACGCTCGACGTCTACATGGGCGGCCCGTACACCGGCGCGGCCATGAACCCGGCACGTGCGCTAGGCCCGGAGCTCGTGCAGAACTTCTGGAGCAATGCCTGGGTCTACTGGGTCGGGCCGCTGATCGGCGCCGGCCTCGCCGCGCTGGCCTATGACCGGCTCTACCTGCGACCGCCTTCGCCCGAGCCCGTCGGGCCGCCCGAGACCGGGCTCGACGAGCCAGGCGCGGGCGAGGCCGCGACTCTCTAGGCAGTCACCCTCTTCGGGCGATGCCCCTGCCCGGCTCCCCGGGAGATCCTGGGCGGGTCGAACAAAGGAGAGACCATGTGGTGGGGAATCGGAATCGGGGCGTTCCTGTACATGATCCTGTTGGTCGTCTTCGGCCTGGGGTTGGCGTACAAGGGGCGCTGGGCGCTGTTCCTGATCGGGTTCGTCTTCCCGATCGTCTGGATCGTCGGGTACTTCGCGGCGGGGCGGAAGCCGGCACCGGCGCAGACCTGACCGAGGCCGCCGAGCGGGGCCGAGAGCCATGCTAGGTTCCCGCGGTGCTGCTGCTGGGGCTCTCGACGGGGCACAAGATCGGGCTCGGGCTCGCGGTCCTGGGCTTCGCCGGTTTCTCCCTGATCGTCTCGCTCCTCGTGCCGAGGTACTACCCCCAGTTCCCCGGGCGCGGGCTGCGCGTCTTCCTCGTCACCTGCCTGCTGCTGTTCGTCGGGATGATGAGCGCCGTGATCGTCCTCGCGCGCGAGAGCAGCGAGGCGGAGGCGAAGGGCAACGAGACCACGACCGAGGCGACCACGACCACCGCGACGACCACGACCACCAGCGCGGCAACCTCGGTCCCGGTCAGCGAGACCGAGTTCAAGATCACGCTCCCGAAGAGCACGCTCGCGGCCGGCTCGTACAGCTTCGAGGTCGCAAACGACGGCAAGATCGAGCACGACCTGGTGATCGAGGGCAACGGGGTGAACGCGAAGACGCCGACGATCGCCCCGGGCAAGTCGGCGACGCTGAACGCCGACCTGAAACCGGGCACGTACGACGTCTACTGCTCGATCCCGGGCCACAAGCAGGCCGGGATGGACGTCAAGCTGACCGTCACCTGAGCCGCGGTTGACGGCCGTGGCGCCGCCCGGTAGCGTCGGCGCACTCGGTCGAACTAGGGGGAGCATCATGGCTCCGCGGCGGATTCGGACTGCGGCACAGTCGGCTCCTCAGGCGCGCGCATGACCGAGGCCGACGACAACCTGCGCAAGATCGATCACGTCGTTGTCCTGATGATGGAGAACAGGTCGTTCGACCACATGTTCGGCTTCCTCACGATCGAGCAGGGCCGCGAGGATGTCGAGGGGCCGACCACGGCGATGAAGAACGAGTATCGCGGCGAGTCGTTCCACGTCCACCCGGCGGTGCGGACGACGATGACGAAGGCGCAGGACCCTTGTCATTCGAGCTGGTGCGTGGACGAGCAGGTCTCTCACGACTGCGGCGGCTTCGTCTCGAACTTCATGAAGACCCGAAAGGGCGGCGGCGCCAACCCTGGCGTTGTGATGGCCTACCACCCGGCAGCGCACCTGCCTGTCTACGATTTCCTCGCTCGCGAGTTCTGCGTCTGCGACCACTGGTTCTGCTCGGTCCCGGGCGCGACGATGCCGAACCGCTGCTACGCGGCGGCGGGCACCTCCAACGGCTTGCGCGACAACATCAAGCCGAGCCGCCCGTACAATGTCCCCTCGTTCGTGCGCCACCTGCAGGACGACCAGTGGCGCTGGTACTCGCACGACTACGTCCCAACGATCTGGCTGCTCGACCCCGACGTCGGCCTGTCGATCGAGAACGTGCCGGCGTTTTTCGACCGGCGCGACGTCTTCGGGCACCGCAGCTTCATCGAGCGCGCCGCGAAGGGTGACCTACCGGCGGTCTCCTGGATCGACCCGAACTTCTACGACCTGACGTTCGGGCCTGCGGGGTCGAACGACGACCATCCGCCTTCCGACCTCCGGGCGGGTCAGAAGCTGGTCCTCCAGCTCGTCGACGCGGTCATGCAGAGCCCGGCTTGGCGCAAGACGCTGCTCGTGATCACCTACGACGAGCACGGTGGCTTCTTCGACCACGTCCAACCGCCTGCGGCCGCCGACGACCGTCCGGCGATGCGGCGCTACGGGCCGCGTGTCCCGGCGCTCGTCGTCTCGCCGTACGTGGCGGCCGGGTCGGTGTCGAAGACCGTCTTCGACCACACCTCGATCATCAAGACGATCCTGACGCGCTTCTGCGCGAAGCCGAATGGGAGGATCCCGAACATGGGCAAGCGCGTGGCGGCCGCCCACCACCTCGGCGAATTGCTGACGCGCCCGACAGCGCGGAGGATCAAGCGCTCCGAGTACCAGTCGCTCGTCGACGACTCCGCGCGCTGGCACGAGGAGATGGTCCTCGACGGCGTGCCTGCGCCCGGCGAGGGCATGGCCATCCCGCATGAGCTGACGGACTTTCAGAAGGACTTTCTCGACGCGAAAGGCGACCTGCTCGCCGCCCGCCGCCAACTCGCAGCGGCGGGTAAGTCGGTCTTCTGAGGCGGGCCAGCGACGCGAGCGGCACCGGAGGCCGACTTTGCCGGGCACCGGTGCCGCGGTCAGGACGGAGAAGGAGGGATTCGAACCCTCGAGGCAGGGATTCTCCCCACCTAACGCCTTAGCAGGGCGCCGCCTTCAGCCACTCGGCCACTTCTCCGCGCGGGCGACAGGATAGCCGAGCCGTCCGAACGCTACCCTGTGGCGCGTAAAACTCGGAGGGGTGGCAGAGCGGTCGAATGCGGCGGTCTCGAAAACCGTTTCGGGCTTTTGGGTCCGACGAGGGTTCAAATCCCTCCCCCTCCGTTTCACCGAGAAGCCGCATGGTTATGCGGTTTCTCGGCTGTTGTATTCATTCGAGGCGAAACCCGTTGTCGGGTTTGACGACGGGTGGTCTTCAATGAAGACAACGGCTGCGGCGGTCTCCTAGACCGCCTCACTAAGAGGAACTTGGCCCCGCTGCGCTTAGATGGCGTGACGAGCCGGCCAGCACCGACCGACTTGCGACTCAGGCGACGGGCGCGGGCTCGATGTTCTGGTTGCGCCGGAACACGTTTGTAGGGTCGTACTCGTTCTTCAGCGCGACGAGCCGCGCGTACTTCTCCTCGCCGTAGGCCGCCCTTGCCGCGTCCGGATCCCCGAGGAAGTTGACGTACGCCCGGCCGGTGGACGCCTCAGCAGCCGCCGCGATCACGGCGCGGGCCCACTCCGCGTGCGCGTCGTCGGCAGAGGGCTCGCGGGACGCCGTCACCGCGTTGAGCAGGAACGGCATCGACCGCTCGGAGAATGCCGTCGCCCCGTCGGCGACGCGGCCGACTGCTCCGTCCATCTGATGGACGTGGATCTCGGACTGCGGGCCGGGCGTGTCGAGGTGGAATGCGCAGAGTGTGTCGATCAGCTTGTCGTCGAGGTGCGCGAGGTTCGTCGCCTTGAAGTAGGCATGAACTCCGGGCTCCCAGAGCGGGTCGAGCAGCGACTGCATCATCGTGTACGGCATCGGGCCGAGCAGGTCGGCGATCGGCTCGGCGACAGAACGGATCCGCGACACCAGGCTCTCGCCCTCCTCGGCCGGTCCCGTCGACACGGCGAGGAACGCAGCGATCTTCTTCCCGTGCCACTCCGCAGGGATGACGGGCAGCGGCGGCGCGGCGGTGAGGTTGACGAGTCCCGTGATCTCGTCGGGTGTCTCGCCCGACCACTCGCGAAACGCGCGGAGCAGGTCGCGTGACGCGTCGCCGGGGAAGAAGATCGGCCCCGCGTAGACCATCGGCCCGAGCGGGTGCAGCTCGAACTCGAAGCTCGTCACGATGCCGAAGTTGCCGCCGCCTCCGCGCAAGCCCCACATCAGGTCCTCATTCTCGACCTCGTTCGCATGCACGAGCGTGCCGTCTGCCGTTACCACGTCGGCGGCGACGAGGTTGTCGCACGCGAGACCGAACTTCCGCATCGTCCAGCCAATGCCGCCACCGAGCGTGAACCCGGCGACGCCGGTCGACGACACGAGCCCGCCGGTTGTCGCGAGACCGTGTGCCTGCGTCTCGTGGTCGACGTCGGCCCAAACTGCACCGCCGCCGACAGTCGCGCGGCGGGCGATCGGGTCGACTCGGACATCGTTCATCTGCGAGAGGTCGATGACGACTCCGTCGTCGATCGTCGAGAAACCCGCGATGCTGTGGCCGCCGCCACGGACTGCGATCGGC
This sequence comes from uncultured Actinomycetes bacterium, assembly GCA_963772975.1. GTDB lineage: Bacteria > Actinomycetota > Thermoleophilia > Gaiellales > Gaiellaceae > AC-32. The sequence continues at coordinate 226,416 of CAVYZH010000002.1, read as the reverse complement.
AGGTCGTTGCTGCGTGCAAAGCCGACGGCCACGATGACGTCGGCGGCGCCGGCGCAGTGCACGACGACTGCGGGACGTCCCTCGTGTGCTCCGTTCCAGATGCGCGAGGCCTCCCCATATCCGGGGTCGCCTGGTGTCACGACTTGGCCGCGAACCGCCTCGCGCAGTTCCTGCACTGTTGCCTCTCCGAGCGTTCGCGCACTGATGGTGGTCATGTCGTTCCTTTCGTCGGTGTCAGCACGCGACGCTATCCGCGATCTCTTTGCACCCCCTTAGCGGTCACTTTGCAATCTGCGCGAGGCGCTGGTCGACGCTCGCGACGCCGAGCGCGTCGTCCCGCGCCGCGTAGCGGTCGCGGGCGTCCGCGAGCAGCACGACCGCACGCTCGAGGTCGCCGCGCAGCACGGCGACCTCGGCGAGGCCGGTGAGCGTATTGGCAATCCAGCGTTCGCGCTGCGTCTCGCGCAGGACGGCATGCGCTTCCTCCAGCGCGGCTTCCGCCTCGTCGAGCTCGTCGTGTGCGATCGCGAGGTCGGCCGTGCGCCAAAGCGTGCTCGCAATCCCCCACCGGTCGCCGGCGCGCCGGAAGATGTCACGCGCCTCTGCGAGGTACTGCTCGGCGGCGTCGTGGTCGCCCGCGGCCGTCTCGACCAGACCGAGCCCCGAGAGCGCCAGTCCGCGCCCGCGGCGTTCGCGCAGCCGCGTGCGCAGCTCGAGCGCCCCCTGCAGCTGCCGGCGCGCCGCCTCGAGATCCCCATCGACGAAGGAGACATACGCGCCGCGCACGAGCACGGTCGCGAGACCTGCTTCGTCTTCGGCTGACTCGAAGCGTGCACGGCTTTCGTCGAGCAGCGCGTGCGCCCGTGACAGGTCGCCGAGCTCGCGCGCGACTCCGGCCTGGTTCGCCAGCGCGTAGCTGACGGCCGTCTCGCACGAGACCTCGACGAACGGTTGCAGTGTGTCCTCGAACAGGAGCTGCACGCCCGGCCGGCGTTCGAGACGATCGGTTCGGATCTCCGCGATGTTGAGCGGCGAGGGGATCGTCTCCGCGGAGTCTTCGAGCGCGCGGAAGCCAGCGATGCTCTCCTCGAGTAGCAGGTCGGCGTCCGCGAGATCGCCGAGCATCCAGTGCGTGACCCCGAGTGCGTGGACACCGAGTGACGCCGCGGCGGCGAAGCCTTCCGCCCGAGCGAACGCGAGCGCGCGCTCCAGCCACGGGACGGCGTCCGCCAAATCGCCCGCGACGCCAACCTCGCCGAGGAACTGGAGCGCCCGCCATTGTGCGTGGAGATCGCCGATCTCGACCGCGACGGCATGGCTCTCTTCCGCGAGCGCCATTCCTTGCGCCAGCGTGCCGCTCCGGAAGTCGATCGCCGCCGCCGCGAGCAACGTCTCGGCCTGCAACAGCGTGCGCTCCGGTGCGGCCTCGAGCGCGGTCGCGAAGCGGCGCTTCGCCTCCTCGAGCTCGATCCGGCGCAGCCAGAAAGGCGTCAGGGCGACGCAGAACCGGAGCGCGGTTTCGGGCTCGCGCTCGAGCAGGGTGTCGAGCGCCGCACGCAGGTTCGCGGACTCGCGGTCGAGCTGCGCTGAGTCGCCACGCTCCGCGAGAGCGAGTGCCCAGCGCGCGTGACAGTCGGCGAGCGCGGCCGTCTCCCCGGCGTCGACAAGCCGCTCGCTCGCGTAGAGCCTGACGGTCTCGAGCAGCCGGTAGCGGCGCCGGCGACCCCGGTCCTCGACCGTCACGAGCGACTTCTCGACGAGTCGTGCGAGCGCGTCGGCGATCTCGGATGCGTCGATGCCGTCGACCGCGCACACTTCCTCAACCGCCTCGAGCTCGAAGCCGCCGGCAAAGCTCGCGAGTCTACGGAGCAGCACGCGCTCGTCCGGTTCGAGCAGGTCGTGACTCCACTGCAGCGTCGCAGTGAGCGTCTGCTGCCGTGTCGGAGCGGCATGGCTGCCGCTGCGCAGGAGACGGAATCGATCGTCGAGTCGTGCCGCAACCGCGGCGGTGGTCAGCGCGCCGAGCCGAGCGGCGGCGAGCTCGAGTGCGAGCGGCAGGCCGTCGAGGCGGAGACAGATGCGTGCGACGTCGTCGGCGTTCTCCCCGTCGAGGACGAAGCCCGGCGACGCGGCGGCCGCCCGCTCGACGAAGAGCGACACCGCCTCGTAGTCCGCGAGGCGCTCCGGCGGCTGGAGGCGCTCCGGATCGGGGATGTCGAGCGAAGGGACGCGAAACACGACCTCCCCCGAGGCGCGCAGCGGCTCTCTGCTCGTCGCGAGGATCGTCAGCTGCGGCGCCGAGCGGAGCAACGTGTCCGCGAGGCCCGCGGTCGCAGAGAGCAAGTGCTCGCAGTTGTCGAGCACGAGCAGCAACGTCCGCCGGGCGAGGACCTCGATCACGGCGTCAATCGGCTCCTGCTCGGGCAGCGGACGCACGTCGAGCGCGGAAGCGACCGCATCCGGGACGAGCTGCGGATCCGAGATCGCCGCGAGCTCCACGAGCGCCGCGCCCGACTCGTAGGACGCCTCGACGCCGCGGGCGAGCTCGAGCGCCAGCCGAGTCTTGCCGACGCCGCCCGCCCCGGCGAGTGTGAGCAAGCGTGTTCTCTGGAGGAGCGACTCCAGCTCCATCAGCTCGCGGCCGCGACCGATGAACGAGCTCGCATCAGCCGGCAGGCCGAACGCCGCCGCCGACCCGAGCTCCTCCCATTCGTCCGCGAGCTCGGTGGCGAGAGTGGCGAGCTCCTTGCGGCGCGTCTCCGCCCAGTCGTCGTAGCGGTTCTCCGGTAGCAGCTCGCCGCGGTACAGGGAAAGCGCGGCACGGTAGGCCGCCGGCGTCCTCAGCCGTCGCGCCTGCGCGGCCGCCTCGTCGAGCGCATCGACGTCGACTTCGGCCGCGAGCGACAACACCTCGTCACGCACGTCGATCGCGTCCGCGCCGAGCGCGCGCCGGGCGACGTGCACGGCCTGGTGGAGGTTGTTCGCTGCCGCGGCCGGCGCGAGATCGCGCCAAAGGACATCCATCGCCTGCTCGCGATGCAACCGATGGCCGCGCGCGAGCGCAAGCAGCTTCACGAGCTCCCGCGCCTTCTTCAGCCGCCACGCAGTGTCGGGAACCGTCATAACGTCGACGGCAGCGGAGAACCCGCCGAGCAGTGTCACGCGCACAGGCATCGCGTTGACAACCTAGCTCGCTAAGGCGGCGCAAAGAACGCGCAAAGCCCCTCGCCCTAGCGTGCTGCGCGTCAGGTTCACCGACCCAGGAGGAAGACCATGAAGACGAAGGTGCTCGGACTCGCAGTGCTCTGCGCCCTGGTCACTGCAGTGTCGTCGCTCGGGGCAAGCCAGCCGATCGTCGCGAGGGCGCTCGCCGTCGGGAAGATGCAGGCGACGACGATCCACGCGAAATCGGGCGCGATGATCCTCGAGACGTACACGATCAACCCCGGCGGGAGCTTCGGCTGGCACGTGCACGGCGCCCCGGTTGCCGTCGTAGTGACCGCCGGAACGCTCACTGTCTTCGACCCGAGCGTTAACGCGTGTGCACCGTTCAAGGTAAGCAAGGGGCAGTCGTTCGTCGAGCCGGCGAACCACGTCCATCTCGCGCGCAACGACGGCACCAAGCCGGCGAAGGTCTACGCGCTCTACCTTGGGGTGCCGAAGCCGAGCGGCACGTACATCCGGAAAGCGGAGCCCGCGGGCTGCAGCGCCTGAGTCCTCGCGTGGGGGAAGGCCACGCGCACCAGGGCCTTCCCCTCGCTCTCACCCCCGAATCAGCGAATCGCGCGACCGGTGGCGAGGTCGAAGAAATGGAGCCGCTCGATCCGGACGGCGGCCTCAGTGAGGTCGCCCGGATCGACGTCCGCGTGAGCATCGAAGCGCGCGGTCACGAGCGTCTGATCGGACGCGGTCGCGGCTTCGGCCAACCGGCGATCGACTACTACAAGAAGGCGTTCGGAGCCAAGGAGCGGACGCGTATCGACGGATCCGCGGCGAGCGCGGAACGTAACCCTCCGGCGCGCCCGCCCGGGAGTGCCTGTTGGGTGCGTAAAGTCGACTCCCCTCGAAATCGCCCACCAGGTCTGTCTTGCGACCGTATGGGGTGCGTAAATTCGGTTCGCCTCGAAATCACCGGCCGATGTCGATTTTGCGAGGGACTACTCGGCGCGAGTCGCCGCCAGCATCTAGCCCCATTTAGATAAGGAAAGGCGCCGGGCCGGCCCGCGCCGCGATCGTGGCGTGCGCGAGCGTGCTGACGCCGGTGGCAGAGCCGCGGCAACCCCGCTCCCCGCGTCTTCGGCCGAGGCCGTCAGCTCAGTCAACACCGGTGCGCGGGGACTGCCCATGCCTGGCGCATAGACTGGCGCACGAGCACAAAAAGCCCTGCAAATCGGCACATTCGTGTCGGTCTCGGAAAACCCTTTCGGGCCTTTGGGTCCGACGAGGGTTCAACTCCCTCCCCCTCCGCTCAGACAAGCCGAAACCCGCTTCGCTAGGCGGGTTTGGTGTCTCCAGAGCCGCTCACAGCGCCCTCTCGCTGTACCGGTTGTAACCGCTAGAGACCGCTTTGCACTGGCGCCGACTGGCGCAAAACGGGCGCAAGACCAACGGGGCCGAGTGTGCGAGCCGAACGCCCTCCGCGCAAGGGTGCTTCCCGCGACCGGCCCCCGGCGCAGTCTTACGCTGCGGGCTCGTAGAGGAGCCGGAGCGTGAGATCGACCGAGAACCCGAATTGAAGAAACCGAACAGCCTCCTCTTCGGGGATCTCAACCTGGGCCGCCAAGACCAGAGCCGCGCAGGGCGTCGCGCCCGCGTTCACGAAAAGGTTCAAGCGCCGGCGAAGTAAGCACTCGACCTCGGCCGCAGACAATCGCTCAAATTCTGCCGCAGTCACACCGGACTCCTTCCATGCCGCATTAGCCGCTGACGTTCGTATCGGCTCGAGAGCGGCACGGCTCACTCCCCCTTCAAGGGGAGTTGGCAAAGACGCACCGAGCAGACGCCATGCGAGTGCGCTTGCGTGCGCCTAGCTCAAGGTCTGTCGCCGTCAGGTCTTTTGTCTCTCGCTGAGCATCGCCTTCGGGCTGAGACTCAGTGGGGCGGTCGGTGCTGCGGTGCTGACCGCCCCGCCAGACGAGGATTAGCACGCGTATGAGCGACGCTATTCCCTCGCAATAGCTATCCGCGCCGTCGCTCGGGACACCGATCAGTGACGACGCATTCGGTCGGCACGCCGCCACTTTCGCCCACCGAATGACCGCCGCCAACTGAGTAGGAGGATGCACCGTAATGCAGAGTGCCGCTACACGTGGTTTCACTGTCGTCACCGTCGTGACGCTGGTTTTCACGCCGATGTGGAACGGAAAGCATTGGATCGACCACCTGACGGGCAGGAAGACAGAGACGACGATCGTGAAGTGCCAGCAGGACGATCCCTGCCCGGCACGGAAGCACATCACGCAGAAAGTCGTTCTGCCGAACCCGTAAGTGTCTTCGTATCTCCCGCTCGCGCTCGCGATCTTCCTCGTCGCGTTCGATTTTCAGAACCTGCGCTCTTGGAGCGGAGGGCGGACAATCAAACCCGACCGTGCGAAGTCGCAAGACTTCACGATCGTGGTGCCGGTTTTCGGGCATCCGCGCTATTTCGAGGCCGAGCGACTTCTCCGCTATCGCCACAAGATTCTCGTCGCGATGGAGATCAGCTCGCCGGCGATGGCGGCGTTCGCGGACGAGCTCGAAGCACACGGATGGACCGTCGAGCGTCTCGTCGTGGAGGATCCAAACCCCGCAGTGCTCGTGGCGGCCGCACTGCCCGCCGTCGACACGACGTATACGTTCCGCCTCGACGCTGACACCGACATCGGAGACGATGCTGCCGCCGCAGTCGCTGCGGCAGCCGTTGCCGGGGCCGATCTGTGCTCGATCAAGTGTGCGGTCGGGAACCGGACGAACGTCGTCACCAAGCTGCAGGCACTCGAATACCGGATGGCTATGCTCAGCCGCCACTTCCGTCCGTGGCTGACCTCGGGCGCGTGCTTCCTCGCACGCACCGAGGCGCTGCGCGAGATCATGGCGCGGCACTCCTGCTGGACACCGGGCGAGGACATCGAAACGGGCCGGACGGCGCTCGCCCTTCGCATGCGCATCCGCCATCTCGACATGGTCGTGTACACCGACGCGCCGGAAAGCTGGCGGGCACTCTTCCGGCAGCGGAGGCTCTGGTGGGCGGGCGCGTTTCGCCACTGGTGGATCAACATCGACCGGAACTTGCTCCACCTGCCGGTGCTGACCAGCTATTACCTCATCGCGATCTGGGTGACGTGGTATGTGAAGTGGTGGACGATGCTGAGCCCGGGCGCGGTCGTCTCGAGCCTGCCCTACGTCTACTGCGCCTACCTCTTCGTCACGGTGACGTCGAACCTCCAAGTTGTCTCACCGTGGATGGTCGTCTTCCCCTTCTATGCGCTCGCCCAGGTGCTCGTGATGCCGGTCTTCGGCGCACTGACGTACTTCGGGCTGGCGAGGCGCCGGCGGCACGTGGGGCGGTACGGGTTCGGGTATCGCCGCCGCGAAGTTCTACGGGTCGTTCGACGCGTGATGACTTACCCTTCCGGGCGGTCGTAGGCGCACTTTCCTGCCGGTTCGGCGGATGAAGAGCAGCCCGAGCACAGGATCGTGCGCGCCGGCCGTCTCCGGCTCGTTCCGGTCAGCGAGCTTCACCGCTGGCTCGACTCGAATGCAGCCCGAGTCTTTGAGGAGGCGCCGTGATCGCCGAACGCCCAGGAGAGAGAAGTAAGCGCCCGAGGCACGTCGACCTACTGCGGAGGAGCGGTACTCCTCCAGGGGAGAGGGGAGAAGGTCGTCGGCGATCTTCCTGCCGTCCGCATCGTCGCCCCGGACGCCACTATTCGACCGTACTACTTAGCGTCGATCGCTACGAGCGCCGAGTCCAACAACGTCGCAAATAGCGGCGATTCAATGGCTCGTGCGGCACGCTCGACGCAGGATCTGCCGCGGCTGTGGGATCTGCATGGACAGGTGAGCCGGGCGGTCTGGCCACCTGGGGGAGAGTGGGTCCGCCCGGCTCCCGCTCTGATGGATGCGCGCAGTGCCTTAGCCTGCGCGCCTTCGACCACGATCACGGTCGGCATGGGATTCTTGCGCTTGCCTCCTCGCGCCTGAGTCGCCATCATGTTGGCTCCAGCAGCTCGACGGGATATACCGGTTACAAGCCTTCCGGGATGCGGCGCTCGGGCGTCTTGATCCGTTCCAGCGAGGTCGTGACCAAAAGGCCGCAACAACACTGCTCGATCGCCCTCTGGCGTGGCTACGTGACAGCGCAGTTCTATGTCCGAGAGCCAGGGAATAGCGATGAGCCTCGTTTCTCACCCTCCTTCCGGACCTGGCATTTTCCGTGGGAAGGAAGCGAGCCGCTGGAGGCCGACCTGAGCGCTCGCGCTGCACTGGCGGCGCTCCGAGACGATCTCCTGGCCGCGGGGTGGACGCGTATGCGGCGCGCCCCGGGTACCGAGTGGTACGAGCTTCGCTTTCGGCGCGACGCCGCCGCTATTCGAGAGCCGCAGCGCGACCCGGCCCTTTACGGGGCCTAGTGGCTCGTTCGTCACGGCAGCTCACGAGCTTGTTGGCAAGCCAGGCGTGATGGAGTCCACGAACCCGATCAAGGCGCCCGGTGGCGGAGGCAGCACGCCAGGGCCGGGAGGGGGCTCAGGGTCGGCCCGTGGCGGCATGCTGGGACTTGAGGGCGTGCCCCTCACCTCCGCAGCACCGGGCTTACAGGAAGTCTACGCACTCGCCCCCGAGGCTAGCGTTGAAGGTCGCCGGAACCCGCCGTTCATGAAAGGCGGGTTCCGGCGTTTACCGGCAAGACAGGGGGTCGGCGGGTCTGTGGCTACCCGGGGAGGATTCCGGCGACGTTCTCGAGCGCGCCGCGAACGTTGTCGGCGAGCAGGGTGATCGCACCGATCACGGCGATCGTGATCACGGCGAGGACGATCCCGTACTCCGCCATCGTCTGCCCTTCCTCGCGCCTGCGCAACGAGTCTGCGGCGACCTGCGCGAAGATAAACAGCTTCAGCATTTGATTCACCTCGCTTCCGCGAGTCTCGGCACTGCGGCGCGCGCCGTCTTTGACTCACGCTGCTGACGTCATCGTTCGGATTCGAGGAGAGGCCGATCCCTCGTGCTGAGGTTTCTGCGCGATCCTGATTCTGAGCGAGATTCACCGTTCGCTTCCGGGTAGGGTTGCCTCACCCGACAAGGAGGCTCCCGTGGCCCTCGCACGCGTAGTGATGTTCGACGGTGTCAGCAAGGACCGGCTGGCCCAGATGCAAAGCGAGATGGAGGGCGGCGAGCCGCCCGAAGGCTTGAAGGCGAAGGAGATCATCGTGCTCCACGACCCAGAGGCCGAGAGGGCCATGGTGATCCTGACCTTCGACAGCGAGGGCGACTACCAGCAGGGCGACGAGATCCTGAGCGCGATGCCGGCCGGCGACACCCCGGGCCAGCGCAGCTCGGTCACGCGGTACGACGTCGCGATGCGGGAGACGATGTAGAGACGAACGGGGCGCCTCCCCGCGCGGGGAGGCGCCCCTCGTTCCCTTACGAGGCCGGGATCGCCGGGCCGGCCGGGTAGAGCACGCCGTTGAGGACGAGCCGCTCCTCCTGCATCGTCCACATGCGGTACCACGGGTTGAACCCGATCAGGATCGCGTGGCCCGCGCCGAACGGCTGGTCGACCACCGCCGGCCGCCCGGGAAGCGGGAGGCTCGTGTTCGCCGCCGGCAGCGTGTTGTTCGCGTTGACCTGGTAGCCGTAGCAGTTGCTGTAGCCACGCTGCGTGGTCGAGATGTCGAAGACCGGCCCGCCGCAGTCCCCCGAGGGCCCGTAGGTCACGACTGCGGTCGGGCTCGGGATCGTCGTCCCGTTGCCGACCATCGTCGCCGGGTTGAACGTCGGGTCGCCGCTGGCGGAGCGGTAGATCCAGCCGCCGGTGTCGAAGCCCCAGCCGGCCGGGGTCGCCGTCGAGAACACGCCGTCGAACGTCGAGCCCGGGGTGCTGAGCCCGCTGATGGCCGACGTGTTGAGCAGCGTGATCCCCGCGTTGCGGGCGCTCGTCGTGCCGCCCGCCACGGAGCCGATGTAGGTGCCGCCGGCGTTGACGAAGTTCTGCAGCGCCGTCGCTCCGGCGCCAGCCGCGATCGTCGAGCCCGGGTTCACGAACGCTGTGTAGCCCTGGCTGACCAGCACGCCGTTGGCGAGGTCGGTGGAGGTGATCTGCCCGAGCTGGGAGACCGGGATCTTCTCCTTCACGCTCAGGTCGAACAACGCCTCGCAGTAGCTCGTCGAGGTGCACTGCCCGTCGCCGGTCCCGTGGAAGGTCGGGTTCGTCGGCGCCGTCGTGCCGCCCGTGTAGATCCCGATCTTCGGGAGCCGGAGCGCGTAGCGGCTCACCGGGTACGAGCCGAGCCCGTAGACAGGGGTGCCCCACTGCGCGGAGTCCGCGTTCAGTGTCGCGAGCGGGATCGACGTTCCGTCGACGAGCGCGGCCCCGGTCGTGAAGTGCGTGCCGACCGAGTCGAAGGCCGCGGCGCCGCGGTAGACCGTCGCTCCCTGGCCGAGGAGCTGGCTGGCCATCGAGAGGCCCGACATCGAGTCCGTGTTGAACGCGTACACCGGCGGCCCCGCGGGGGCCGGCGTCGTCGCGCTCGGGTCGGCCACGAGGCTCAGCGACGTCCCGGCGGGCAGCTGCTGGGTGAGGAACCCGTCGCCGCTGAAGCCCCGCAGCAGCGAGTACGACCACGTGGTCTGGTCGTAGAAGTACGGGAACGGCAGGTACGGGTTCTCCCCGAGCACCGCCTGGATCCAGTGCTTGTTGCCCTGGTTCAGCGGGACGTAGAGGGTCCCCGCCGGGAGCGTCATCGCATCGGTGAGCGCCGGCGATGGCGACGCGACAGGCGGTGCCGGGCACACCGGCGGCATCTCCGTCGACGTGCACGTGGGCGGCGCCGGCAGGCCGGGCGCGTTCTGGTTGAAGTTGCCGAACCGGTGCACGCCCGCAACGGTCACGGCCGAGTTCAGCTTGTAGACCTGGACGCGAACGGATTGGAGGTCTTTCAGCGTGGTGGCCACATCGCCCGAATGTGCGTTTGGCAGGAAGAAGAATCCGCAGACGGGCGTGTTCGGGTCCTGGTCCATCGTCGACCCGACACCGTCGAGGACGTCGATTGCCACCGGGCTGACCTGCGAGTTGCCCTGCTGCTTGCAGTCCTGGCCCTGCTGGACGGCCTCCGGCCACTGCGCGATCCACTTCTGCAGCAGATCCGCCTTGCGCGACGCAACCTCGTTCACGGTCGTATCCATGGCGAGGTAGTGGTCGTAGACCTGCTTGCCGTAGCTCTCGTTCGTGCCCTTCTCGTACGTCATGCCGGCGCTGCCCATGATTAGCGCGGGTACCGTGTCGCCGTACTCGGGGACGAACAGGTCGTAGGTGTTGTAGTTGCGGTACTGGCCGCTCTGATCATTGAACGACTGCTGGATGCCCGGCCCGATCACGTCGTCGATCAGGTCGAGCGCGAAGTGCGAGATCTCGTTCAGCGCCGCGTCCTCGTTGGGCGGGAAGAAGTAGCCCGACGACTGCTGGTGCGCGTCGATGAAGAAGAGCCCCGGGTACGTCGCGGTGGAAGTCAGCAGCGCGCGGTTCTCCGGCATCGCCACCACGCCGCGGTCCCGGTTCGGGTCCAGGGCCCACGCCAGCGTGCGGACGTTGTGGTCGCGGTCGTCGGGCGCCGTGACCGGCTGGATGAACACGTCGAGGTTGCCGAGCCGCTGCGAGTTGGCGCAGTCCGTCCGCGCGACAAGCTCGTAGAGCTCCTTCGTTGAGCCCTCGCCGCCCGCCGGCTCGTTGCCGTGCGGGGTGCCGGTGATCCAGCCGAAGGCAGGCCGCGTGTCGACCGCGGCGAGCGCGGCGGTCTGCGACGTCGTGCCATCGATCACGCCGCGCCAGAACGCGGCGTCGTTGCGACCCGCGTCGAGGTTGGCGATGTTGTCGGGCGTCCCTACGACCATCACGTAGAACGGCACGCCCAGGACGCTCGTGCCCGACTGGTAGAGCTTGACCGCGACCCGCTGCCCGGTGGTGCCCGGGTTCGCGTTCACGGCGTCAGCGACCGCCTGCATGTACGCCGACAGCTGCGCGGTCTTCTTCGCGGACGGAGTCGCACCCGAGAGGCCGTCACCGGCGTTCGGGCCGCCGAGCACGGTCCCGAAGAACGAGTTGTAGGTCGGGATGTTTGGGTCGAGCTGGACTGCGCCCGTAGTGCAGTTGGGCGGGTCGGCCGGTGCGATCGGCGCCTCCGGGATCGGCCACTCGCCGCCGACCGTATCCGACTGCGTGCTGGCGCGATACGGGCAGAACGTGACCGAGTCCGAGTCCATGATGCCCGCCGGACAGCTCGCGTCCGCCACCGGAGAGCCGTTCACCGGGTTCTCCGGGATCGGTGGGTTGAACGTGCTGCCAGGGGTCGACGTGTTCGGCCACACCGCCGGGCCCGGTGTCGGCAGCGGGATCGGCGCCGCGCTGGAGCCGACGCGGAGCCCCCAGTAGTCGTTCTGTGCGGCGACTGGCGTCGCCGTGTTGTTGGCAAGCCCGTTGGGCGTCGTGTTGAGGACGCCGAACGCGTTGTCGGTCACGTTGCTCTGCGTCACCGACGAGGCCGCCGCGCCGACGAGGCGGACGCCCGCACCGAGGCGCAGGTTCTGGTTGTTCTCGGCGTGGTTGCCGAGCGCGAACGGGTTGTTGTTCGGGGTGGGCGCGAGGACGCTGCCGATCGGCGCGTTCGCGCCGTGCACGAAGTTCGAGGAGATCGTGGTGCCCGTGATCTGAATCGAGGCACCGGCGGTGACCCGCACGCCGTCCTGGCCGAAGTCCGGCCCGACGTACAGCGGCAGCGGCGGGCGGACGCCCGTTGCGCCGCTGCCCGACGGCTGGCAGTCGCCGACGATCAGCCTGCCGAGATCGGGATCGGTCTGGCCGCCCGCGGTGAAGTCGTTGTAGTGGTGGCACGAGTTGCGCCCGGCGATCACGTCGGCGATGAGAACGCCGCGGTTCGGGACGCCGGACGCCGTCAGCGGCGAGGTCTGGCTCGGCGAGTAGTCGCCGGTCGCGCCGTCGATCAGGATCCCGACCGAGTTGTAGTGGTCGACGCGCGTATGGTCGATCGACAGGGTCCGCGGCGGAATCGGCGGCCGGTTGCCTGGGTTCGGCTTGACGCGCGTGACGTCGGCGATCCCGATGCCGAACGGCCCGTTGCGGAAGCCGCCCGGGACCGTGTAGCCGTTCTTGCCCTCGTCGGTGACCAGCCCGGTCACGTGCGAGCGGGAGATCGAGCCATCTGAATCGATGTAGACGATGCCCGCGGTCGCGGCGACGCCGTTCGCGTCGACCGTGACGCCCGAGATGTTCACCGTGACCGGGTTGTTCTTGCCGCCGATCACGGCGACGATCACGCCTAGGCCGTCGCGCAGGTCCGGGTTGTCGGCGGCGATCCGCTTTTCGCCGACCGACCTCGGCTCGATCGTGACTTGGTCGGCTCCGGCCCCGCGAAGCGTCAGGTCCTTGTGAATGGTCAACACCGAGGTGCCGGGCGTTCCCGGCCCTTCGGCATACGTGCCCGGGCAGATCGCAATCGTGTCGCCGGGTGCGGCGTCCTCGATTGCGTCGCCGATGCGCAGGTATCCGGGGTCCGGACAGCTTTGGCTTCGCTGCCCGACGGTGAGCGTCTTCGGGTGCGTGCCTTGGGCCGCCGCCGAGACCGTGAGCATGGCGAACAGCGCCGTGAGCAAGACGAACAGCTTCCTGCGCATCAGATCTCCTCCCCTCGTAGAGGCTGCTTCCTATTCCTCTGCCCATAATCGAGTCAAGGCAATCAACTGCTCGGTACGCTGGCGCGGCCGGAGAGGTGTCCGAGCGGTCTAAGGAGCGCGACTGGAAATCGCGTATGGGCGGAAACGTCCATCGCGGGTTCAAATCCCGCCCTCTCCGCCTCGTGGGCCCGGGCGACCGGGCCCATACGTTTTCGCCATGAAGGTTCAGATCTCCAACCCGGACAAGGTCTTCTTCCCCGAGCAGGGTCTGACGAAGGGCGATCTGGTCGCCTACTACCTCGACGTCGCGCCCTGCGCGCTGCACCACATCCGCCGCCGGCCGTTTCACATGAAGCGCTACCCAAACGGCGTCGAGGGGGAGTTCTTCCACCAAAAGCGCGTGCCAGCGCATCCGGACTTCGTCGGCGAGCAGTTCGTGCAGTTCCCGAGCGGCCACTCGACCGTGTTCGCGGTCGTCGACAACGCGGCGGCGCTCGCCTGGGTGGTCAACCTCGGCTGCATCGAGCTGCACACCTGGCACTCGCGCGTGGACGACATCGAGCGGCCCGACTACCTGCTGATCGACCTCGACCCGAGCCAGGGCAACCCCTGGGAGTTTGTCCGCGAGATCGCGCTCGTCGTGAAGGAGGTGATGGACGAGCTCGGGCTCGCGTCGTACCCGAAGACCTCGGGCGCGACCGGGCTGCACGTCCTCGCCCCGATCCGCCCGGAGCTGCCGTTCCCGGAAGTGCGCCGCTTTGCGAAGGCGCTGGCGGAGGAGGTCGAGCGGCGCGTCGGCGACCAGGACGTGGCGACGACGACCTGGCGCGTAGCCGACCGCCGCGGCGTCTTCGTCGACTTCGGCCAGAACGCGCGCGACCGGACGATCGCCTCGGCCTATTCGGTGCGCCCGACGCCGGATGCCCGGGTCTCGGCTCCGCTGGACTGGAAGGAGGTCGCCCGCTCGGACCCGGCGCGCTTCACGGTCAAGACGATGCGCAAACGGATCGCGAAGGTCGGAGACCCGACCGCCGGGATGTGGCGGCGCAAGGCGAGCCTGCTGCCGCGCTTCGAGCAGCTCGGTCTCGAGCCCGGCAACCCGGAGCTCGTCGAGCGCCGCAGCAGCCGCTCGCGCCGGTGGCAGAGCTCAGCTCGCTAGCAGCTTCTCGACGGTCGGATCGCCGCGCTTTCGCTGCGGGCGCACCTGGTCCCAGGTGCAGGCGCTCGCGTCCTTGTCCGGCCGGAAGCGGATGAACTTCGTCCCGTGCCGGAAGCGGTTTCCCTCGAGCTTGTCGAAGCGCACCTCGATCACGAGCTCCGGCCGCACGGGATTCCAGTCGAGCTCCTTCCCGCGCGACCAGCGGCTCTGGCCGCCGGGAATCCGCTTGTCGCTCAGCTTCCCCGGCGCGATCATCTTCGGCAGCTCCGCCTCGAGCTCGCGCCGCACGGGCGCCGGGAACCCCGAGCAGTGCCCGACGAAGTCGAGCGAGCCGTCGTCGGCGTAGAGGCCGAGCAGCAGCGTCGAGATCCGCCCGTCCGCTTTGTCGCTCCAGCGGAAGCCCACGATCACGCAGTCGGCGGTGCGGTAGGGCTTCACCTTGACGACGGCCTCGCGCGAACCGGGCCGGTACGGCTGGTCGAGCCGTTTGGCGATCACGCCGTCCAATCCGGCCTGTTCGAGCCGGTCGAGCCACTTCGCGGCCTGCTTCGGGTCGCGCGTGGCGGGAGAGAGGTGGAACTTCTTCGCCTTGGCCTCGAGCTCGCGCCGGCGCTTGGCCAGCGGCAGCTCGTGCAGCGGCTTGCCCTTCCAGATGAGGACGTCGAAGGCGACGTAGTCAGCCGGGATCTCGGCCGACAGCCGCTTGATCCGGCTCTCCGCGGGATGGAGCCGCAACTGCAGCTGGTCGAACTCGAGCCGCCCCTCGCGCGAGATGATGATCTCACCGTCGAGCGCCGATTCCGCCGGCAGGAGCGCCCCGACCTCCTCGAGCTCGGGGAAGTAGCGTAAGAGCGGCCGCCCGTTCCGTGACCAGAGCCGCAGCCCGCCGCCGAGGTTCTCGAGCACGCCGCGGAAGCCGTCCCACTTGGGCTCGTACTGCCAGTCGCCGGTCGGGAGCTCCTCGACGAGCTCGGCCTCCATCGGCGGGAACGGAAGCTTCTTCGGCGGCACCTCGGAAACATAAGCTCCCAGCGTGAGGCGAGTCGTCGTCACGGGCCTGGGAGCCGTCACGCCTGTCGGGAACACCGCGCCGGATACCTGGCGCGCGGCCGTCGCCGGCGAGAGCGGGATCGACTGGATCCGCGCCTTCGACGCGGACGGTCTGCCCGTGCGCGTCGCCGCCGAGGTGAAGGACTTCGACCCGGCCGGGCTCGCGCACCCGAAGGAGCTGCGCCGGCTCGACCGTAACGTCGTGCTCGCGCTCGGCGCTGCCAAGGAGGCGCTCGCCGACTCGGGCCTGAACGGCTTCGACCCGCACCGCGTCGGGATCGTCTTCGGCTCGGCGATCGGCGGGCTGATCGGCATCGTCGAGCAGGCCGACACGCTGCGCGACCGCGGGCCCGACCGCATCTCGCCGTACTTCATTCCGAACGTGCTGGTCGACTCGGCGAGCGGCCAGCTGGCGATCTCGCTCGGCATTCGCGGGCCGAACTATGCGCCGGTCTCGGCCTGCGCAACCGGCTCGCACGCGGTTGGCGAGGGCGCCGAGACGATCCGCCGCGGCGACGCCGACGCGATCCTCGCGGGTGGCACCGAGGCCTGTATCCATCCGCTGATCCTGGCCGGGTTCACGGCGATGCGCGGCCTGGCGGCCGAGGACGAGAGCCCGCCGCGCGCCTCGCGGCCGTTCGACGCGACTCGCGCCGGCTTCGTGATGGGCGAGGGCGCCTGTGCACTCATGCTCGAGGAGCTCGAGTCCGCCCGCGCGCGCGGCGCGCCCATCTACGCGGAGGTGCTCGGCTACGGCGCCTCCAACGACGGGTACCACATGGCTGCGCCCGAGCCCGAGGCGGTCGGCGTCGCCGAGATGATGCGGGCGGCGCTCGAGCGGGCCGGGGTCGAGCCGAAGCGCGTCGGCTACATCAACGCGCACGGCACCTCGACGCCGCTCGGGGACGCGGCCGAGACGAAGGCGATCAAGGACGTCTTCGGCGACCACGCCTACGAGCTCGCGGTCTCCTCGACCAAGTCGGTGATGGGCCACTGCTTCGGGGCGGCGGGCGCGATCGAGGCGATGATGTGCGTGCTCGCGGTGCGCGACGGCGTGCTGCCGCCGACGATCAACTACGAGCATCCGGATCCCGCGTGCGACCTGGACTACGTCCCCAACGAGTCGCGTGAAGCGGAGGTAGACGTGGCCCTCTCGAACGCGATGGGCCTCGGCGGGCACAACGCCTGCGTGCTGGTGGGCCGAATCTGAGGCGCTCTCTTGTTGGCCGCCGGAGGCTGTGTTATATCCCGAGAGGGGCATCAGAACCGGTTCGAAGCAGACGGGAGCACGTCGATGACGATGCGGTACGAGCGCGGCCGCGGGCGCAGGCTCGCGGAGGAGACGCTGAGGACGTTTACCAAGCGCTGGGTCGCGGTTGCCGCGATCCTCGTGGCCGCCGCGGTCGCGACCGTGGTAGCGGCGAGCGCTTCGACGCATGCGTCTCCCGCCGAGGTGGCGGTTGCGCGCACAGCCTCGCTACATCCCTCGATGGCCGGTGGCGGAAAGAGCGCAAAGTCGCTCAAGCACCGCACGGCCGTTCGCGGGCACCTGCCGAAGTCGGTCAAGCGCTCCCACCCGCGCGAGCTGCACCTGAAAGCGGCCCACAGCAAGGTCTTCGACGTCCGCAAGCTGAAGAGCAAGGTCGTCAAGAAAGAACGCCCGGAGCGAACGGCCCCCGGATTCGCCCCGGCCGGCAGCCGCGCCGCCGAGAGGCTCGAGAACCCCGCCCGCACCGCCCCGCAGTTCCCGAAGGTGATCAAGAAGAGCCAGATGGTCGCCGCGGCGTCCCCGGCTCCGGACGCCAACTTCGCCGGCCTCGACTTCGCCACCTTCGGCCAGGGCCACCCGCCCGACACCAACGGTGACGTCGGCCCGAACTACTACATCGAGACCATCAACGTCTCGATCGGCATCTACGACAAGTCGAACGGCAACCGCGTCGCGGCGTTCACGTTCAACTCGTTCATGAGCCAGGGCAACTTCGGCAACCTCTGCGACACCGACAACTTCGGCGACCCGGTCGTCCTCTACGACAGCTACGAGGACCGGTGGGTGATCACCGACTTCGCCTTCAAGCTCGACGCGTCCGGAAACGTCAACCCCCAGCACGTCTTCGAGTGTTTCGCCGTCTCGAAGACCGGCGACCCGGTCAACGGCGGCTGGAACTTCTATTCGATCGAGACGCCAGGCGGCCTCGGCGACTACCCGAAGTTCGGCGTCTGGCCGGACGGGATCTACATGTCGGCGAACATGTTCGGCTACAGCTCGTCGTCGTCGTACACCGGCTTCCACATGTGGGCGCTGAACAAGCAGCAGATGTACAACGGCGAGCCAAGCCCGCAGGTGGTCGACTTCGGCGGGGACACGTCCGACTTCACGGTCATCCCGGCGAACTCCCGCCTCCAGACCGGCACGCCGCCTGCAGGCTCACCGGCGTACTTCGTCTCGACCGAGCAGTTCCTGAACGCGCTCTCGATCTACAAGTTCCACGTCGACTGGGACAAGATCTCCACCTCGACGTTCACCGGGCCGCAGACACAGCTCGCGCCGAACTGCTGGCCGAACGCGACGCCGGCCAACGCCTCCACGACGGCGAACTCGGCCGACGTGTTGGCGATCCGCGCGATGGCCCAGGCGCAGTACTCGAACCTCGGCGGCGCGGAGTCGCTCTGGGTCGACCACACCGTGCAGCGCAACGTCAGCGCCACGAACACGAACTGCAACGCCACGATCGGCGGCAACGCCAGCGTCCGCTGGTACCAGGCGAACGTGACCGGCGGCACCGTCGCCGCGAACGTCGTCCAGGGCCAGACGTTCGACCCGGACGCCGCGAACACGTTCTTCCGCTTCATGCCGGCGCTCGCCGTCGACCGCAACGGCGACCTGGCGATCACCTACACGAAGTCGAACGCGACCACGAACCCGCAGATCAAGTACGCCGGCCGCCTGGCCGGCGACCCCGCCAACACGCTCCCGCAGACCGAGCAGACACTGATCGACGGCACCGGCTCGCAGAGCGGCAACTGCGGCGGCGCGGCTTGTGTTCGTTGGGGCGACTACAGCGGCATGGCGCTCGACCCGAACGGCTGCCAGTTCTGGATGTCCGGCGAGTACTACGCGACCACCGGGCTGAATCACCAGACCCGCATCGGCGCGTTCCACTACCCGGGCTGCACCAACATCGGCAACGGCACGCTCTCGGGCACGGTCACCGACGGCGCCAACCCGATCTCGGGGGCGGCCATCGCGCTCGGTAGCCGGACGACGACTACGAACGGCAGCGGCCAGTACTCGTTCAGCGTCCCGGCAGGGACGTATCCGTCGCTGACGGCGAGCAAGCCGGGCTTCGATCCGGGCTCGGCCGCGCCGAACACGGTTCCGAACGGCGGCACCTTGACCCGCAACTTCACGCTCAGCGGCTCGCCGCAGAGCGGCTGTTTCCTGGACAACACGCAGAGCACCTTCCAGCGCGGCGCGCCGTCGAACTGCGACCTCGTCACGAACCCGGGCAGCGTTCAGCTCGCGAACCCGGACAACACCGAGGCGAAGAACGGCAACGTCAGCCCGACCGGGTTCAGCTTCAACAGCACGAGCTGGGCGGGACAGACGTTCACGCCAACGGTCTCCGGCCAGCTCAAGCGCGTCGATGTCGAGCTCTTCTGCGCCAACTCCTGCGCGGGCACGAACCCTGACATCACGGTCTCTCTCCGAGCCACGACGGGCGCGACCCCGGTTCCCACAGGACCCGACATCGCCACGGCGACGATCCCGGGCTTCAACGACGGTGGCGCTGGCGGCCTCAAGACGGCGACGTTCGTGACGCCGCCGACGGTGACCGCCGGCACGCGGTACGCCTTCGTCTTCCGGTCGGTCACGAACCGGGTGACGGGCGTCTACGCCTACACGTGCAGCTGCACGACCACCGGCTTCTCTAACACGAATCCGTACGCGAGCGGCCAGTTCGTCACATCCGCGAACAGCGGGTCGACATGGGCTGCGGACACGACCGTCGGCGGGCGCGACCTGAACTTCGTCACGTACGTCAACCCGGGCTTCGCCTCCTCCGGCACGTTCACCTCGTCGCTGAAGGACGCGAATCCGGCCGCAGGCCGCACGCCGAACTGGACGACGCTCAGCTTCGCGGCAACCATGCCTGCCGGCACCGCCGTCAAGTTCCAGATCGCGGCGAGCAACAGCGCCGGCGGTCCCTTCAGCTACGTCGGGCCCGACGGCACGGCGGCGACGTTCTTCACCACGAGCGGCGCCAGCCTGAGCCAGTTCAACGGCTTCCGCTACCTGAAGTACAAGGCGACCCTCTCGACCACGAACGGTGCGGTCACGCCGACGCTGTCGAGCGTGCAGATCTGCTTCACCGACGTCGCTGGGACGAGCGCGACGAGCCTGGCTGCGGCTCCCGCGACAGGAACCTTCGGCGGGACGACCACGCTCTCGGCGACCCTCACTTCGGGCGGCAGCGGCGTGAGCGGTGAGTCGGTCGCCTTCACGCTCAACGGCAGCAGTGTCGGCAGCGCCAGCACGAACGGCAGCGGCGTTGCCACGCTGAGCGGCGTCAGCCTCGCCGGGATCAACGCGGGCTCGTACCCGACCGGCGTCGGCGCCTCGTTCGCGGGGGACGCCTCCTTCGATCCGAGCAGCGGGTCGAGCTCGCTGACCGTGAGCAAGGCCGACCAGGCGATCAACGTGACTACGCACGCCCCGGCGACCGCTGTCTACAACACCAGCTTCGGCGTGGCCGCCACCGGTGGAGCCTCGGGCAACGCGGTCACCTTCTCCAACAGTGGCTCCTGCTCGAACATCGGCTCGACGTTCACGATGACGAGCGGCACGGGCACCTGCTCGGTGAAGTACGACCAGGCAGGCGACTCGAACTACAACCCGGCGCCGCAGGCGACCGAGACAGTCAACGCGCAGAAGGCGGCGCAGGCGATCAACGTCACCACCCACGCACCGGCGTCGGCCGTCTTCAACACCAGCTTCTCGGTCGCCGCGACGGGCGGCGGATCGGGCAACGCGGTGACGTTCTCCAGCTCGGGCGCCTGCTCGAACACCGGTGCCACCTTCACGATGACGAGCGGCACGGGCACCTGTTCGGTCAGGTACGACCAGCCGGGCGACTCGAACTACAGCGCCGCCCCGCAGGTGACCGAAACGGTCAACGCCCAGAAGGCGAACCAGACGATCACCGTGACGACGCACGCCCCGTCATCGGCCGTCTTCGGCACGAGCTTCGGCGTTGCGGCGACCGCGCCCGGCGGCACCGTCAGCTTCTCCAGCGCCGGCTCCTGCTCGGACACTGGAGCCACCTTCACGATCACGAGCGGCAGCGGGACCTGCTCGGTCAGGTACGACCAGGCCGGCAACGGCAACTACAACGCCTGCTCCGCAAGTGACCGAGTCGGTCACCGCCACGAAGGCGAACCAGACGATCATCGTCACGCTGCACGCGCCCGCGACTGTCGTCTACAACACGAGCTTCTCGGTCGCGGCGAGCGGCGGCGGCTCGGGCAACGCGGTCACCTTCTCCGGCTCCGGCGCCTGCTCGAACAGCGGCGGCACCTTCACGATGACGAGCGGCACCGGCACCTGCACCGTCAAGTACGACCAGGCCGGCGACGGGAACTACAACGCAGCGCCGCAAGTGACCGAGACGGCCAACGCGCTGAAGGCGAACCAGACGATCACGGTGACCCAGCACGCGCCGGCGTCGGCGGCCTTCAACCAGCAATTCACCGTTGCGGCAACCGGCGGCGGCTCGGGCAGCGCGGTGACGTTCTCCAGCAGCGGCGCCTGCTCGAACACTGGCGCGACATTCACGATCACGAGTGCCACCGGCACCTGTTCCGTCCAGTATGACCAGGCCGGCGATGCCAACTACAATGCCGCGCCGCAGGTGGTCGAGACCGTGTCGGTCGGGAAGACGGATCAGGCGATCACGGTCACCCAGCACGCGCCGGCGTCGGCCGTCTTCGGCACGAGCTTCGGCGTCGCCGCGACCGGCGGCGGCTCCGGCAACGCCGTCACCTTCTCGAGCTCCGGCGCCTGCTCGAACACTGGCGCGACATTCACGATGACGAGCGGCACGGGCACCTGCTCGGTGAAGTACGACCAGGCTGGCGACACCAACTACAACCCGGCTCCGCAGATCGTCGAGACGGTGAACGCCCAGAAGGCCACGCAGGCGATCAACGTCACGACGCACGCACCGGCATCGGCGGTCTTCAACACCAGCTTCTCCGTCGCCGCGACCGGCGGCGGCTCCGGCAACGCCGTCACCTTCTCCAGCAGCGGCTCCTGCTCGAACACTGGGCGCCACGTTCACGATGACGAGCGGCACCGGCACCTGCACGGTCAGGTACGACCAGGCGGGCGACTCGAACTACAACCCGGCGCCGCAGTTGACGGAGCCGACGACGGCGCAGAAGGCCACGCAGGCGATCAACGTCACCACCCACGCGCCGGCGTCGGCCGCCTTCAACACCAGCTTCTCCGTCGCCGCGACCGGCGGCGGCTCGGCCAACGCGGTGACGTTCTCAAGCAGCGGCTCCTGCTCGAACACGGGCGCCACGTTCACGATGACGAGCGGCACGGACACCTGCACGGTCAAGTACGACCAGGCGGGCGACTCGAACTACAGCGCCGCGCCGCAGGTGACGGAGTCGACGACGGCGCAGAAGGCCGACCAGACGATCAACGTCACCACGCACGCTCCGGCGAGCGCGGCCTACAACTCGAGCTTCGGCGTCGCGGCGACCGCACCCGGCGGTTCGGTGAGCTTCTCGAGCAGCGGCTCGTGCTCGAACACCGGAGCCACGTTCACGATCTCCAGCAGCAGCGGCAGCTGCTCGGTCACCTACAACCAGGCGGGCGGCGCGAACTACAACGCCGCCCCGCAGGTGACCGAGTCGGTCTCGGCCACGAAGGCCAACCAGACGATCATCGTCACGCTCCACGCGCCAGGCACGGCCGTCTTCGGCGGCAGCTTCTCGGTCGCCGCGAGCGGCGGTGGCTCGGGCAACGCGGTCACCTTCTCCAGCGGCGGTTCCTGCTCGAACAGCGGCGACACCTTCACGATGACGAGCGGCACCGGCACCTGCACCGTCAGCTACGACCAGGCCGGCGATGCGAACTACAACGCCGCGCCGCAGGTGACCGAATCGGTCACGGCCCAAAAGGCGGGCCAGACGATCACCTTCGCGCCGCTGCCCGACCGCACCTACGGCGACCCGGACTTCACCGTCAGCGCGACGGCGAGTTCGGGCCTCGCGGTGTCCTTCGGCGCCACCGGCCAGTGCACGGTCACCGGGGCGACCGTCCACCTGACCGGGCCCGGCAGCTGCACGATCACGGCCTCGCAGGGCGGCAACTCGAACTACGCCGCCGCGACCGATGTCCCGCGCACGTTCCAGATCAGCTCTCTCGCCGCCACCGCCGCGGAGCTGACCGACGACGTCGCGACCTGCGCGCAGGTCGCGGCCGGGACGGCGCCCGTGCTCTCGATCGTCAATTACACGGACAGGAACGGCGTGATCAAGAAGGTGGTCCCGAACCTGGCCGTCTACTGGGTCAAGGTCACCGTGCCCGCAGGGCCGCGCACGGTGGAGGTCGACCAGACGATCACCTCGGGCAACTTCAGCAAGAAGCTGACCCTGGGCGCGGGCGGCAGGGTCTTCACCGCCGCCTGCGGGAGGTTGCAGCAGGCGACGTTCACGAGCGGCCCGGACGGGTCGGTGACGGTTGGGTTCAACGCGACCGCGGCCGGGACCTACCTGGTTGCCGTCCGGTACCAATCGAGCGCCGTCATCGGCCAGCCGACCCCGGCTCCGACGACGATTCACTACCTCTTCTCGACGGCAGGCGTGTCGAGCTCGACGGCGACACTGGACTTGCTGCGGCAGGCACCGGCACACGCGGCGAGGTCGCTGCGCTCGCCCGCGTTCCTGCGGCTGCTGCGCCGCTAAGGCTTACCCCAAGTAGGACCCGAACAGAGGCGCCAACTGGTAGAAGGAGGGGGTGAATCGAAGGGCCGCGGTCGTGGTCGGGCTCTTCGTGGCACTCGCGCTGAGCGTCGGCGTCGGCGTCGTGCTCGCGGCCGCGTCGCCGAGCAGGATCTCGCTCGAGTTCCACCGTCCCGTGGCGCGCGCTCCGGTTGTGCTTGCTCCTGTCGAGTGTGCCGCGCAAGCGCATCCTCGTCGGGCACGCGCTCAAGAGCGACCGCTCACCGCCGCTGCGCAGCATGGACGAGGCGCCGATCCCGCTCGGCCCCGAGACCGAGGCGAGTCCGAACCCTCGCGGCGTCTCCCAGCACGTCGACCGCGTCGACACCGTGCGCCAGGACCAGAAGTTCCCGCCGAACATGCCAGCGCCTGGGCTGAGCTTCGACGGCATCCAGTACGGCGCCGTCTCGAACCTGGCGCCGCCCGACACGAACGGCGAGGCCGGGCTGACGCAGTACGTGCAGACCGTCAACTCGGGTTACCAGGTTTTCGACAAGGCGACCGGCGCGTCCCTGCTCGGCCCGGTCACGATGGCGACGCTCTGGCAGGGATTCGGCGGCGTCTGCCAGTTCAACGGCCGCGGCGACCCGGTCGTGCTCTACGACCACTTCAGGTTCCCGTCGTGCTTCAAGGCCCGTCCGCTCGTGGTCACGCGAGTGGGGACGGGCAGGGGCTCGATCTCCTCGAGCCCGGCGGGCCTGGGCTGCAGGGCGGCATGTTCCGGGCTGTTCGCAGATGGCGCGACGGTGACGCTCAGCGCGACCGCAGGCCCAAGCTCGCTCTTCAGGGGCTGGAGCGGCGACTGTCACGGCACCGGCGCGTGCGTGGTTTCGATGACCGGCGGTCACTCGGTCACTGCGACCTTCCAGCGGCCGCTGGCCCCGCCGGTCTGCCGAGTGCCGAAGGCGGTCGGCACGACCCTCGCCAGGCCTAGGACGATGATCGCGAAGGCTCATTGCCGGGTCGGCAAGATCTCGAGGAAGGCCACGCGCGCCGGCAAGCGGGGCAAGGTGCTCGGCCAGAGCCCGAAGGCGAGCAAGCGGCTGAAAAGCGGCGCGAAAGTCAACCTGACCGTCGGCAAGTAGCCGCGCTAGCCCGGGTCGACCGCCTCGGGGGTCAGCTCCGCCAGCGAGTCGAGCACGACGTCGGCCTGCGCGATAGCTCCCTCGCCGGGCGGGAAGTGCCGGTTCGGGATCGCCACCACGCGCATGCCCGCGGCCTTGGCGGCGAGGATGCCGTTGCTCGAGTCCTCGACCGCCGCTGCGTGGGCCGGGTCGACGCCGAGCCGGCGCGCGGCCTCCAGGTAGACATCCGGTGCGGGCTTGCCCCGGGCGACCTCCTCCGACGAGACCGTCACGGCGAAGAGCTGCTTCACGTCCAGGAGCTCGAGCGCCAGGTCGATCAGCTCGCGGTTCGACGATGACGCGAGCCCGAGCGGCCAGCGCGCGGCGAGCCGCTTGACGGCCTCCTTGGCGCCGGCGATCGCGGGAAGGTGCTCGCGGTAGGTCGCGGCGAGTCGCTCGACCACCTCGCGGTTGATCTGCTCGGGAGGCTCGGGCAGGCCGATCCGCTCGTGCATGTAGCGCGACCACTCGGTCGAGCTCATGCCCATCATGTCCCGCTGAGCCTGTGGGTGCCAGCGTCCGCCGCGCTCCCTGGCCAGCTGCTCGCGGGCCTCGTCCCAGACCTGCTCGGAGTCGAGCAGCACGCCGTCGAGGTCGAAGACGACCGCTTCGATCACAGCGCGGCGTAGGCCTGGTCGTGGAGGACGAGCGGGCGCGTTCCGGCCAGGCCAGGCTCAGCCGCCTCGACTGCCGCGACGAAGAAGGTGTGGTCGCCTGTTTCGAGCTCGTGGGAAACCCGGCCGCGCAGCCACCCGGCCGCACCGGCGAGCTGGGGAGGGCCTTTTGCTTCCTCTCGGAGCGGGATGCGCTCCCAGAGCGCGATCGGCGGCACGCCCCGCGCGAAGTGCTGGGCCAGGTGCTCCTGGTCGGCGGCCAGGATGCTGACTGCGAGCTCGCCGCTTTCGCGCAGGAGCTCGTGCAGCGCAGCGTCGCGGCGGATTGCGAAGCCGACGAGCGGCGGCTCGAGCGAGAGCGAGACCAGCGAGGCGACGGTCAGCCCGGCCGGCTGACCGCCGACGTCGACAGACACGACCGCCACTCCGGCCGGGACGCGCCGCATGACGGCGCGCAGCTCGTCGCCGCTGACCACGCGGGCGATGATACGAGGCGCAAGCACGGCGCTAGCTGTGCCAACCCGGTGCCAGACACGCGATACGAGAGTGCAACGCATTGCGCCGGGAATCGTTACGCGCCGAGAAGTCGTAGCCGGCCGAGCCCTAGCCTTTGTTCCATGCCGAGGAAGCCTCGCATCGAGACTCCCGGCGGCATCTACCACATCGGAGTCAGAGGCAACCGGGGTTGCGTGATCTACGAGGACGACGAGGAGCGGCGCTTCTTTCTGAAGCTCCTCGCGCTAGTCGCGAAACGATTCGACTGGGCATGCCACTCGTTCGTGCTGATGTCGAATCATTTCCACCTCTTGATCCAGCTCGAGATTGGTGGGCTCTCCGATGGGATGCAGCTCCTGAACGGGATGTACGCGAAGTTCTCGAATCATCGGCATGGCTACGTCGGGCAGCATCTCTTCCGGAACCGGTTCTGGAGCGAGGAGATCACGTCCGAGAGGCACCTCGTTGCGACGGCTCGCTATATCGTCCTGAATCCCGTGCGGGCGCGGGTCTGCGCGTTGCCAGAGGACTGGCCCTGGAGCAGCTACCGAGCCTGCGCCGGTATCGACTTCACGCCTGGCTTCCTCGCCGAGTCGCGTCACCTCGCACTCTTCGGCAGCAATCCTGCGCGTGCGAGGCGTGCCTATAGGCGGTTCGTCAGCGAAGGACTAGGAGCGCCAGCCCCGGTGTCAGACACGAGTAACGGATTAGGCGCGCGCTCGAGCCGGCACTAGGTGTGCGCGCACTTGCCGTAGCCGGCGCGAATCTGGTCGCGCTCGGCGTTCATCTGCTGCTCGAGCGAGACGTCGGCCGGGTTCTGCCTGTCGTACGCGTGGAGCCCGGCTCCCTGCCACATCACGTCCGGCGTCACGCCGGGCCCCGGAGCGGTGATCCGGTACTGCTCGCCGGTGCCTGGCCCGCGCCTGCGGTTCGGGGTCGAGCGCGGATGGGCGTAGCCGCCGACCCACGGGTTCCGCGCGTAAAAGCCGTAGCAGAACATCCCGGGCGGCCCGTGCGAGACGAAGGAGTTCTCGCGCAGCCAGCCCGACCCGTAGGACGAGTTGTACGTGTCGAGGAACAGCAGCCGGCCGTAGCCGTCGGTCGGCGCGCCCACGCGCGTCGTGCCGAAACCGCGGATGCCCTTCCCCTGGTACGTGTACTGGCCGAAGACCTCCTGAAAGCGGCCGCCGTAGATCCAGTCCGTGTAGACGTTGAGCTTCGCGAGCTCGCCCGTCCAGTGGGAGAGGTGCAGCCACCAGGTCTTCTGCTGGCCGAGCCACGGTGCCAAGCCGAGGTCCGGCAGCGCCGTTTGCCAGCTCTGCAGCGCCCAGTACGAGCCGTTCGACGCCTTGCAGGCGGTCACGAGCCACGGGAGATCGGGCCCGTCGTAGGCGCCGCACGTGTTCTTAAAGGTCTTCCAGGTCATCCGGTGGTGCTTCCAGCCGCCGGAGTAGTCGAGCTTGAGCTCGACCTGCTTGATCTTCGGGTTCGAGGGCCGCAGCCGTGCATTCACCGCTCCCCACGCGAGCAGATGCGTGACCTGGCCGCGTACGGAGTAGGTGACGAGCGCCGTGCCCTTGGCGTTGACGCCCAGCTTGATGTGCGAGGCGTTGCGCGCGACAAGCTGCGAGGCGCTCGCCGAGCCGGCAGCGGCCAGGGACGCGCCGAGGACGCAAACGAGCACGAGGAATCTCAACTGCCGCATCGCAGTCTCTCCATCGGACGCGTGAGCCCAGGGCTCTTGCCCCGTTCGAGGGAAGCTAGGAAGCCAGCCGCTCGTCGGCGGCGTCATGCGCGACCGGCACCTCGAGCGGCAGCCCGAGGAAGACGTCGACCACGTTCGGGTCGAACTGCGTGCCCGCGCCCTCGCGCAGCCGGCGGCACGCTTCCTCGCAGCTCAGCCGCTTGCGGTAGGGCCGGTCGGTCGTCATCGCGTGGAACGCGTCGCAGACGAGGATGATCCGCGCCTCGACCGGGATCGCCTCGCCGGCCTTACGGTCCGGGTAGCCCGCGCCGTCCCAGCGTTCGTGGCAGCTGCGGACGATCGTGCGCACCTCGGCGAGCCGGTCGATCGGCTCCAGGATCCGCTCGCCCAGCTCCGGGTGCATCTCCATGATCGCGCGCTCCTCCGCTGAGAGCGGGCCGGGCTTGAGCAGGATGCTCGTCGGGATCCCGATCTTGCCGATGTCGTGGAACAGGGCGCCGAGCTCGAGCCGCTTCAGCTCGACGGGCTCGAAGCCCATCGCCTCGCCGACGCGTAGCGCCATGTCGGTGATCCAGCGCGTGTGCGACGAGGTGTACTCGTCGTTGGCCTCGAGCGCGTTGGCCAGTGCCTCGACGGTCGAGACGAACGTCTCCTCGAGGCTCTCGTAGCTGCGAGCGCGCTCGAGCGCCACGGCCGCCTGGTACGAGATGCCTCCGAGCAGGCGCAGGATCTCTTCCACGGTGTGCTCGCTGTCGGTGGTCGGCTCGCGGACGGAGATGAAGCCCTCGAGCGCGCCGTCGTTGCGCAGCGGGGCCAGCGCCAAGTCCGACCAGGTCAGCCCCTCCGGTGGCGCCGCGCAGCCCGTGGCCTCGTCGGCAGGGACCAGGAACGGTTCGGTTCGCTCGCCGATCGCGGCTCCGAGCGCCTCGGCGGGAAGCACGACGTCGACCATCGGCTGCAGCTCGGGCTCGCTGTCATAGTCCGAGTGCGCGCTGATCCTGAAGTCGCCGTTCTCATCCGGGAGCCAGAGCGCGCACTTCTTGCCACCGAGGATCCGCGCTGCCGCGCGCACGGTCTCCGAGCCGATCGCGCCCGGCGTGGCCGCCTCGGAGATCGCGCCCGTGAACTCGAGCAGCGCCTTCAGGTGGTCGGCCTCGCGCCGCTGGGCCTCGTACAGGCGGGCGTTCTCGAGCGCGACCGACGCCTGGCCGGCCAGCACTTCGAGCAGGCGCACGTCGTCCTGGTCGAACTGGTCGACGCCGAGCTTCGAGATCGCGACGACGCCGATCACGCGCGCGCCGTAGCAGAGCGGTACGGCGATCTGCGACTCCTCGATCATGTGCGTCCCCGGGATCATCACCGCGAACTCGCACTCGAGCGTGTTCTTGACGAGCAGTGGCTCCGCGGTCTCGGCGACGTGGCCGGTGATGCCCTCGCCGATGCGGGTGCGCGGGAAGTCGACGCGCTCGCCGCTGCGCGAGAGCAGCTCGCCGCGGAACGCGATCGGGACGACCTCGTCGCCCTCGATCACCGAGATGCGGCAGTTGTGGTAATCGATCAGGAGCCGGAGCTCGTCTGCGATCACCTCGCCGATCTGGCGCACGTCGTTCAGCCGGTTCAGCTTCCCGGCCAGGCTCTGCAGCATCTTCAGGTGCGCGATCGAGCGCACGTCGCGGCCGCTCGCGGGCTTGACGTCAGGGCGCTCGCTCGACTGCTCGTGGAAGAGCACGATCTGGTTCTTGCCCCGCGCCTTGGCGGTCATCATGGCGGCCTCGGCGCAGGCCACCAGCTCGCGGGGGTTCATCGCGTGCTCGGGGCCCTGCGAGACGCCGACCGAGATGGTGATCTTGCCCGCCGGTCCGAACTCGACCTCGGCGAGCATGTCGGTCAGGCGGCTCGCCAGCGCGAACGCCTCGTCCGCGTCCCCGTTGGGCATGATCACGCCGAACTCCTCGCCGCCGAGCCGGCAGACGACGTCCGAGCCGCGCAGCGCCGCGCGCAGGAGCTCGGCCAGCTCGGTCAGCACCTGGTCGCCCGAGCCGTGCCCGTAGACGTCGTTGACGCGCTTGAAGTCGTCGATGTCGAGCATCAGCACGGCGACGCTGTCCCGCGAGCGGTTCGCGCGGGTGAGCTCGGCCCGCAGCCGCTCGTGGAAATACCGGTGGTTGTAGAGGCCGGTCAGAGAGTCCGTCTGCGCCTGGTATTCGAGCCGCGCGCGGATCTGCGCGTTGTCGAGCGCCAGCGCGGCCGCGTCGGCGAAACGAGTCGCGAGCTCGAACTCCTCGTCGCTGAAGGTCGCGTGCTCGCCGAGGCGGTAGATGTTGAGCACGCCCTTGACCAGGTCGCGCGCGATCAGGGGGACGGTGATCAGCGCCTCCGCCTCGTCGGGCGGCGTGCCCGGCACCGTCTTCGTGCGCGGATCGAGGTGTGCCTGGTTCGTACGGACGGGCTCGCGATGGAGGGCAGCCCAGCCGGTGATTCCCTCGCCGAAGGCCGAGCGGCTGTTCATGATCTTCTCGGCCCACTTGTCTCGGGCGAGCACCGGGGTCAGCTGCGTCTGCGCCTCGTCGGCCTGGTAGATCGAAAGCGTGTCGTGCGGCACGAGTTGGGCAAGCGTGTCCGCTATCCGCTCGAGCAGGTTGTCGAGACTGTGCTCGGAGAGGATGTCGTGGAAGACGTCCGCGAGCTGGCGATACGACTGGACGAGCGTGTCCGGGCGCGGGGCTTCGGGGACGGTGGATTCGCCGTCCGGTGCATGCGCAGGCGCAACAGCCGCAAGGTGATGCCGCACCGCCACAGTTTCCCGTTTGTGCGGGCTTGGGAGATCCCCCGGAAAGGGGAACTTTCGGACGAGCGGATAGGCCTCGATCGAGGCCGCGAGCAAGGCGAGGCCGCCGATTCCGAGCTCGCTGCGGCGCTTGGCTTCCTTGTTTCCTTGCTCGTCGGTTAAGCCCTTGTAAGAACCTTGTGCCGGACGCGCCAAGCCGCGGTGTTCTCGCTAGCTTGGCCGTGATGACCGCAAACTCGCTCACGTTCGTCGACAACCGGGTGACCATCGTCGTGGCCGCCTTCGCCGCCGCCTGGCTGCTCTCGCGGGTCAGCGGCGTGGTGGCGGGCCGCGTCCTGAGTTGGCACGAGCAGCGGCACGCCGGCACCGACCCCGGCGAAACCGGCAAGCTGACCGAGGTCAAGCGGCACGAGACGCTCGTCGCGCTGATCCGGACGGGGATCGCCTACGCCGGGTTCGCAGCGGCGGCGGTGCTGGCGCTGGCCGAGCTGATCGGCGGCGTCGACCGCCTGGCGGCGCTCGCCGGCGCGTCCTTCCTACTGATCCTCGTCGGCTTCTCGGTCCAGCGAGTGCTGACCGACATCATCGCCGGCTTCGCGATGTTCTCCGAGCGCTGGTTCGCGGTCGGGGACACGATCGCCGTCCCGACGCTCGAGTTGCAGGGCGTGGTCGAGGACGTCTCGCTGCGCCGGACGAAGCTACGCACGCTCGACGGTGAGTCGATCCATATCCATAACTCGCAGATTCCCGCCGTCAAGGTGCTGCCGCGCGGCGTCAAGGAGCTCGCGATCGAGCTGTTCGTCTCCGACCGCGAGCG
This sequence comes from uncultured Actinomycetes bacterium, assembly GCA_963772975.1. Classification (GTDB taxonomy): domain Bacteria; phylum Actinomycetota; class Thermoleophilia; order Gaiellales; family Gaiellaceae; genus AC-32. The sequence continues at coordinate 195,766 of CAVYZH010000002.1, read as the reverse complement.
CGGCGAGCAGCTGATCACCTTCGTGGCGGCACTGCTGCCCGAGGGCCCGACCACCTTTGTCCGCAAGCCGTGGGTCGACACCGTCGAGGAGCTCTCGCCGTCTCTGGTGCGGGTCGCGCTGCGCGCCACCACTGCGCCGGGACGCGAATGGCTCGTCGAGCGTTTCTTCTCCGACCTGCTGAAGGAGAAGGCCGAGCCCGGCCTAATCGTGCACGGGCCGATCGTGCTCGCAGTCGACGAGACCGCGGCGCGTAGCTTCGCCCGCGCCAGCGCCGCGATGCGCTGGCAGGCGCGCCGCGAAGCGGCCTAGGCGGCTTCCGCTTCCTCCAGCTCCCGCCGCAGCTCGTTCACCTGTGGGAGCACGGCGAGCGCGGGAAGGATCGGCAGCCAGAGGTTGAAGAGGCGGTAGACGACCACCCCGAGCAGGGCGCGCACGAACGGGAAGCCGACCCACGTAAGCGCGAACGTGAGCGCGATCTCGACGATCCCGGCTCCGCCCGCGGGCAGCGAGCGCCGCGTCAGCACGTAGCCGGTCGCGTAGCCGATGATCAGCGCCGGCACCGAGAGCTTCGGGTTGCCGAAGAACTGCAGAGCGCCCCAGAGGCATGCGATGTCTCCAGCCCAGTACGCCACCGTCCCGAGCAGCCCGAGCCCGTGCTCGCGCGGCGGCGCGACGAACATCGAGCGCAGGATCGAGAGCCCGGCGACGGCGTGCGCGAACGCCTGGCGGATCCGGCCGCCGCCTCTGGCCTTCGAGTAGCGCGGTGCGCGCTTGGGCGAGGTCACCCAGACCGCTGCGAAGGCGCCGGGGATCACGAGTAGCCAGGGCAGTGTCAGTGTCAACGGCACGTCCTCGCCGCTCACCAGCAGCGCGATCGCCGAGCAGAGCGCGGCCGGCGCGAGCACGGCGTACTCGAGCGCGCCCAGGGCGAGGACGCGCGCGACCGCGCCGTCACGATCCTCTCCCGCGCTGCGCAGCGCCCAGTAGTCGACGGCGAAGCCGCCGCTCGTCCGCGTGGCCGCGAAGACGCCGAAGCCGCCGACCACCGTCTGCAGCGAGCGCCCGAAGCTCAGGCTCGGGCCGTCGTCGACCTTGGACGTGTCGCGCACCATCAGGACGTATCCCGCATAGGCCAACAGCTCGCCGCCGAGGCAGAGCACGAGCCAGGCGGGGTGGAGGTGCCGCGCCGCGCGGTCGATCCGCTCGCCGCCCGCGATGTCGGCGAGGCCCGCTACTGCGCCGAGCGCGAGCACCGCCGGCACGACGAGCACGAGCAGCGGGCGGCGCTCGAGCCACGCACGCCCGCGACGAAGCGGCCCTGGCCGTGGCGGCAACGACACGCTCCAACGGTAGGTGAGCCAGCGGCGGGGGTGGGATTCGAACCACGAGCGCCTGTTACGGCGCTAGCGGTTTTCAAGACCGGCGCTAACGCACCAGGGAAGCGGGTTTCCGGCCTTCCTGCGTCAGTTGTGCGTCCGGAACGCCGAGAAGCGTGTCCAGCAGGTCTGCGGCTTCGGCCTCGTTGCCGGGCACCAGGTGGCCGTAGCGATCGAGCGGGGCTCTCGTTCCGCGCGAATGCTTGCGCTCCTGGTGCTCCTCGACCTCCCTCGCCTCGCGCAGGTGCTCCGCGTAGCGTGAGCCTGGCCCTCGTGCCGCGGGCAGAACTCACCGTTGTCGGTGCGCCAGAGGCAGCGGTGCTCCGGGCAGTAGCAGCTGACGCTTCGGGCGGTGGCGTGAACGGGCGACCAGCCGGCGGCGGTCTCTAGGCGCAGCGTAAAGCCGGCCGCCCTCAACTCCTTGTAACGCCCCCGGATTGCCCGGCACTGGGCTGCTGCCAGCCTGCTGCCCGTCTGCAACCGACCACTCGTCCAGTTGGCGTGATCTGGAAACACGAGACAGAGAGAGAGGAGCAGTCATGAGGAAGCTCGCCATCGTCGGAATCGTTTTGTCGGGCGTCTTGATGTCGGCGGCAATCGCCCAGGCGAAGCCCGTCGGAATGTCCAAGGCCGAGTACCGCGCACTGGTGATCAGGAGCGAGGGGCTCAACCAGAAGTACGGCGTCGGGCAGCAGTCGCAGCGGGCGCTCATCCGCGAGAAGCTCGGGGAGATCGGGCTGTGGGCAGTGCCCTCGTCCAAGGTCGCGTCGAAGCCGCTCTCCGGGCCTTCGCAGCAGGCGCTCATCCGCGAGAAGCTCGGGGAGATCGGGCTGTGGGCAGTGCCCTCGTCCAAGGTCGCGTCGAAGCCGCTCTCCGGGCCTTCGCAGCAGGCGCTCATCCGCGAGAAGCTCGGGGAGATCGGGCTGTGGGCAGTGCCCTCGAAGCCCACGGCACGCGTCACGTCCGGCAGCGACGGGTTCGACTGGAACAAGACCGGAATCGGAGTCGGGCTCATCGTTGGTTTCGTGTTGCTCGGGCTCGCGAGCCTGCTGACGATTCGGCGGCACGACCGGCCGGTCGCCCATTAAACCGACCAAGCGTCAGCCTTCCGAAGAGGCCGCTGAGGCGGCCTCTTCGACTAGGGGCGTGAAGAGAGCAATGAGGCTGCGGACTGAGAGCTGTTGCTTGCTCCCCGGTCGAGGCTCAGTCCGCTGGCGAACTCCCGCTCAGCGCACTCAAGGCAATAGAAAACGACCTCGGCCGGCTCGTCGAGGTCGTCACCGCCCAGGTAGGCGCGCCAGCAGCTGCGGCGACCGCCTTCACGCGGGAGCTCGGGCGCGGTCACTCGGCTTGCTTGGCCTCGCGTCCATAGGCCCAGCCGCACAGCCGCTAGAGTCCAGCCCGGCCCGTGACGAGCAGGTAGGGAGGCTCGTCGGGATCGTCCGGTCGCACGAGCAGCCCGTAGTGCGATGGCACACCCGCCTCCGGCAGCGCACGCTCAAGGAGCTGCATGGTGATGCCGTGCAGGAACCGGCCTTCCGGCCAGACAACGCCGTCGTCGTCGAGGAACGCGACGTTGGCCGTCGCGGTCTCCGAGATGCATCCGTCTGTCGACGTCAGGAGCGCATCGTCGAATCCGCTGCGCCGCGCAAGCCGCGAATAGTGGCCCTGCCCCGTCGCGAGGTGCTTGAGGTGCGCGTCCGGTCGCTGGTACTCGACCGACTGGAGGCGCTGCGGCGTCGTTAGTTCCGCCGGCTCCTTGACGGTGACCATCAACACCGGCTCGTCGTCGGGGGTCTCGAAGACGTAGACCCGGACGGAGGCGTCCATGGAGTCGCCGAGCGCGTGCCGCACCAACTCGCGAACGCGGTTGCCGTCGAGGCCCGCGCCAAACAGCTCGTGGTTTGCCGCCTCGAGGCGGGCAACGTGCAGCTCGAGCCCCCGTGTTCGACCGCGCCGCACCTGCATCGCGGTGAAATGGCCAAACCCGGATGCCGCCGCCCAGAGCGCCTCCGCGCTCGGCGGGCGTCCCTCGATCTCAATACGCATACGCCCGTGATTCAACCTGAGTAGAAGCCAGTTGGCGGCGGCGCCGTCCCGCGTCATGGGATCTGGGCCACCGAGACGTCGGTCGAGCTTGATCCCGGCGGCTGGGTCACGCGCGCGTGCGACTGGTGGTTCGTACAAGATGGTCCTCCAGCAGATGGCCAAACTGCGTGAGGTGCAGGTGCAGGCGCTCGACGCCGCCCGGCTCGAGCCGCTGATCGGCCGCGACCGAACGGCGCAGTTCGAGCGGGTGGCTGAGGCTACGCAGGCGATGCTCGCTGGCAACTCGGTGCTCAACGTCAACTCGACCGCAGCCGGCGGGGGCGTCGCCGAGATGCTCCAGACCCTTCTCGCCTACGCGCGCGGCGCCGGTGTCGACGCGCGCTGGCTGGTGATCGAAGGCGACCCCGCCTTCTTCGCGATCACCAAGCGGATCCACAACGGCCTCTACGGCGGCCCTGGCGACGGCGGCGACCTCGGCGAGCTCGAGCGCGGTCACTACGAGGACGTGCTCAAGCACAACGCCGACGAACTGCTCGCGCTCGTGCGACCCGGCGACGTCGTCCTAATCCATGATCCCCAGCCCGCCGGGCTCGCCCCCGCCGTAAAGCGGACGGGCTCGAGGGTGGTGTGGCGCTGCCACGTCGGCATCGACACGCCCAACCAGTGGAGCGAGCGTGCCTGGGAGTTCCTTCGACCCTACCTCGCCGAGGTGGACGCGATCGTCGTCTCGCGAGCCGCCTTCGCCCCGCACTGGGCCGACCCGGCGCGCGTGCACGTGATCCCGCCGTCGATCGACCCGTTCTCGGCCAAGAACGAGCCGATCTCCGGCCGTAACACCCGGCTGACGCTCTCCTTCGTCGGGCTGCTCGACGGCGACAGCGTCCCGCCGCCCGCCGTCCCGTTCACCCGCCGTGACGGCTCGCCCGGCCGGATCAATCGCCGCGTCGACGTCCTGCAGACGGGGCCGCCGGCACCGGCCGAGGTGCCGCTGGTCGTCCAGGTCTCGCGCTGGGATCGAATGAAGGACATGCCGGGCGTGATGACCGGCTTCGCACGCCACGTCGATTCCTCACTCGGCGCGCACCTGCTCCTCTGCGGCCCTGCTGTCACCGGCGTGGCCGATGATCCCGAAGCCGCCGAGGTGTTGAACGAGTGCATCGGCCTCTGGCGGCAGTTGCCGCACGCAATCCGAAGCCGTATCCATCTCGCCTGTACGCCGATGGCCGACCCCGACGAGGCGGCCTCGATCGTGAATGCGATCCAAAGGCACGCGGCGGTCGTCGTCCAGAAGAGCCTCGCCGAAGGCTTCGGCCTCACCGTCGCCGAGGCGATGTGGAAGGAACGGCCGATCGTCGCGAGCGCGGTTGGCGGCATCGCCGACCAGATCGACGATCACGTGCACGGCCTGCTGGTCGACGAGCCGACCGATCTTGCCGCCTTCGGTGCCGCGGTCGAGTCGCTCATCCGCGACCGGGGCGAGGCGGCGCGGCTCGCCGGCAACGCACGCGAGCGTGCCGTCAGTGAGTTCCTCGGCGACCGCCACCTTGAGCAATACGGCCGCCTGTTCGAGCAACTCGCAACCGATCCAGCTTGAGAGTCACCAGACCTTTTTGCACACCGGGCACAAGTACTGCCACAACGGGGGCATGGGGTTCGCCCCCAAACAGCTAGCTGCGTCGGCGCGCCCCAGGGGTCAATGAAGGCGATCATGGCCCCATCCGGCGGACCTCTGAAAAACGCCTGCCTCAGGGGAAACAGGCCGTAGGGCTCAGAGCAGACGGGAGAAGTACTGCCCCAACGGGGGCACGGCCTTGGGCCACCAGTCACGCCAGTCCAGCCCAAATCGCGGGAGCGCAGATCGTGTGGTTGGGGGGTGCCATCATCGAGGTCATGGCACCCATTGCGGCCCCCTAAAAGCGGCAGATTTGCAGGAGTAACCGCCTGAGGAGCCGCTCGCCCTAGGGGTGCGAAGATGGACTCGTCTGGCTGCTTCAACGGAGCAGGACGATCGTCGGGACGATCAGAGGATTGCGGAGAGAAACTGTTTCGTCCGTTCTTCCCTAGGCGCCTTGAAGAAATGCTCGGGCGTCCCGTCCTCGATGATGCGGCCGTCATCCATCATCAGGACGCGGTCGGCGGCCTCTCGGGCGAACCCCATCTCGTGGGTGACGACGATCATGGTTGTCTTGAAGTCGAACGCGAGGCCCTTCATCACGTCGAGCACCTCACCGACCAACTCGGGGTCGAGGGCCGACGTGGGCTCGTCGAACAGCATCAGCTTCGGCTTCATCGCCAAGGCCCGAGCGATCGCGACCCGTTGCTGCTGGCCGCCGGAAAGCTGAGACGGGTAGCCGTCGTGCTTGTCGGTGAGCCCCACCCGGTCGAGGAGAACCTCCGCCTGCGCGACGGCCTCTTTCCTCGGCAACTTCCTCACGTGGACGGGGGCCTCGATCACGTTCTCGAGCGCGGTCATGTGGCCGAAGAGGTTGAACCGCTGGAAGACCATGCCGATCTCGGCGCGGTCCCGGCAAACTTCGGCGTCGCGCTGCTCGTAGATTTTGTCGCCCACCTGACGGTAGCCGACGAGCTCCCCGTCGACCGACAGCCGGCCGGCGTCGATCTTCTCGAGGTGGTTGATGCAACGCAGGAACGTCGACTTCCCCGAGCCGGAGGGGCCGATCATGCAGACGACCTCGCCGGCCTCCACCTCGAGCGAGACCCCCTTGAGCACCTCGAGGCGGCCGAAGCGCTTCTGGACCCCCTCGGCCTTGACCATCAGCGTGCTCATCGTCGCTCTCCCGAAGACTCCGGCACTTCGACGGTCGCATGCCGGAACGAGAGATATCGACCAAGACGCTGGAGCGGCGTCTCCGGAAGGTCGCGCGTCGCGCCGCGGCCGAAGTGACGCTCAACGTAATACTGGCCGATCGTGAGGAGAGTCGTGACGAACAGGTACCAAATGCTCGCCACGATCAGGAGCGGGATCGTCCGATAGTTAACCGCGTAGATGAGCTGCACCGAATACAGCAGGTCCGTCACGGCGATGACACTGACGAGGGAGGTCGTCTTCAGCATCGAGATGGTCTCGTTGCCGGTTGGCGGGATGATCACCCGCATCGCCTGCGGCAGGACGATCCGTCGCATCGTCAGCAGGCGCGTCATGCCGAGGCTCTGGGCAGCCTCCGTCTGGCCCTCCTCGACCGAGATGATCCCCGCCCGCACGATCTCGGCCATGTAGGCGCCCTCGTTCAACCCGAGGGCGAGCATCCCGGCGACGAACGGCGTGATGGTCGAGTTCGCGCTGAAGTGCACGAACTGTGGCCCGAACGGGATCCCCAGCGACAACTGCGGATAGAGCGCGGAGATGTAGCCCCAGAAGAGGATCTGGACCAGCACCGGCGTTCCTCGGAACAACCAGATGTAGAACCAACTGGTGCCGGAGACGAGCGGATTCGACGAGAGCCGCATGACGGCGAGGACGACGCCGATGGTGACGCCGATCGCCATCGAGAGAACCGTCAGCTCGAGCGTGACGACGAGGCCGTGTAAGACCCGACTCGAAAAGAAGTAATGACCGATGATCCCCCACTGGAACCGTGGGTTGGTCGCAACCGACTTCGCAAACGCTGCCGCGAGGACGAGGATGATCGCACTCGCGACCCAGCGGCCCGGATGGCGAACCGGGATCGCCTTGATCTCTTCGGGCGGGATCGGCGGCGGAACTCTCTCGGGCGTCCCGGCGGTGGACTCCACGGAAGCCGTTGACCCTAACTCACTGCGTCGTCGGTGACTAGCTCGTAGCTCCGTTGATGGTCGGATTCGTAATCGCGCCGGAGGCGATGTTCCACTTCGTCAGGATCGCCTTGTACTGACCATTCGAAATCAGCACCTTCAGCGCTCCGAGGATCGGCTTGGTCATGCCGTTTCCCTTGGGAATCGCGATGCCGTATGGCGCGGTGTTGTACGACGAGCCCGTCAGCTTGAACTGGCCGTTCGACTGCTTGACGATGTAGGCGGCGACCGGCGAGTCGGCCATGCCCACCTGCGCTCGGCCGCTTGAGATTGACAGGTTCGCGGCGTTCTGGTCCGGGAAGACAGACACCTTGACGCCGGACTTGCCTGCGGTCTTGCACTTTGTGTTCTGCGCGGTTGCGTCGTCCGCCTGGGTAGTCCCTCTCTCGACCCCCACCGAGTGCCCGCAGAGATCGGCGAGCGTATTGATGGTCGGCCCTCCCTGCGCCTTCACGTAGAAGGAGGTGCCAGCGGAGAAGTAGGTGACGAAATCGACCGTCTTCTGACGTTCTTTGGTGTCGGTGAAGGACGACATCCCGAGGTCGTACTTGCCGGAGGCGAGCCCTGGGATGATTCCGTCGAAGCTCGCGTTGACGACCTTGACCTTGAGTCCCATGACGGCGGCGAGGGCCTGAGCTAGGTCGGGGTCCATGCCTTCGACGCTCTTGCCGTTGCTACCGATGAACTCGTTGGGAGCATAGGTGGCGTCTGCGGCGACGGTCAGTGTGCCCTTCGACTTGATCGCGGAGGGAACCTCCGCCGCGACCGTGCTGTCGACGGTAGGTGTCGTCGTTGTCCCGGCGGATGTCGACGTGGTGGTCGCCGACTTTTTGCTGCTGCCTCCACAACCGGACGCAAGTAGGCCAACGAGGAGCAGCGTGACGAGGCCGGCGGAGAGACAGATCTTCCTGGGCATGCTCGTCCTTTCCTTTTGTTCCGAGGCCCAGCATACTTGCGCTGCCTCTCGCCTAGCAGGTCTTCAGCACGGCTCAGGAGCAGGCGCCGCCCCCTGCATGAAGCTCCAGGCGGCCGCCTGCCTGGAGACTCGTAACCGTCTCACCAATCCCGACCGAGATCGGCGCCGCCTCCGCGGTTTGCGAGGTGACCGTGACGCCCTCGGTGACGATCTCAGCCGCGACCGAGGGCGCGCGGAGTGGGACGCAGCCTGGCGAGGTCTCGCGGTGACGTTTGATTAGATCGTCGGCGGCGGCGACACTGCTGTTGCTTCCTTCGTAGTGGACGAAAGCAGGCGGATGATCGTCGGTCTCGAACGCGTCCGCGGCGAGTGGGATTCGCTGGGCTCGACCGTGCTTGGGCCCAGTCACGTTAGCTCGTAGAGCTTCCGGCCAGCGAAATGCGTCCGAACCACTGGACGATCATCGCCGGCGGCCTCGAACCCGAGGGCGCCGGCAAGGCCTCCATCTCCTTAGCCGGCGATCAACACCTTGTCCCAGTGATCGGGGGCCTCGACCGGTGCCGACCGGGCCGCCGCTGCCTAGCCGGCTCCGGCCACCCCGAGGTCGATGCGCTCCTAGCTGCTGACGGAGCCAGGCCTCTGTCTGCTTGCGTACCGCCAGTTTTTCCGTTGGTTCGTCGAGCGATTACTCCTTCGCCTTGGCAGAGTCTTCAACATCGCGATGCCTGAGCCTCCGGACGAGCTCCGTGATTCGCTGACGGGCGATGTGCTCGTCGAGGGCGACCGCGAGTACGAGCGGGCCCGCCTCTGCTTCAACCTGCTGATCGATCGGCGGCCGGCGGTGATCGCCCGCTGCGTCGATGCGAACGACGTGGTGGCGGCCCTTGCCTTCGGCCAGGCTCGAGGCCTCGAGATCGCGGTCCGCGGCGGAGGCCACAACCCCGCCGGTCACTGCGCCGTCGACGACGGTCTGGTGATCGACCTCTCGCGGATGCGGAACGTCCGTGTCGATCCCGAGAACGGGATCGCAACTTGCCAGGGCGGCGCCACCTGGCTCGACTTCGACACCGCGACTCAGGCACACGGCCTGATCACGCCCGGCGGCGTGGTCGGCTCCACCGGGGTCACGGGTCTCACCCTCGGTGGCGGGATCGGCCACCTGACCGCCCAATACGGACTCACCTGCGACAACCTGCTCGCAGCGGAGCTCGTCACGCCGGCCGGCGAGGTCGTCCGCGCAAGCGAGGATCAGAACCCCGAGCTGCTCTGGGGGCTGCGCGGAGGGGGCGGCAACTTCGGCGTCGTCACCCAGGCCGAGTTCCGGCTTCACCCGCTCGAGCGAGTCGTCGGCGGACGCCTCGAGTACGAGGGAGAGGGGGTGGCCGAGGCGCTCCGCCGCTTCCGCGAGCTCGCAGCAGACGGCCCCCGCGAACTAAGCATCCAGGCGCAGCTCACCACGGACGAGTCGCTCGCGCTGCAGCTCGTCGTCGTCCCGTGCTACACGGGCGAGGGCGAGGATCCGGACGCTCTCCGCCCGCTCCGCGCGATGCCCCGCCTCGTCAACGACGGCCTCCGCCGCCAGGGCTTCCTCGAACAGCAGCGCATCTTCGATCCCGGCTACGGCGTCGACCGCAACTACTGGAAGGGCCACTTCGTCGGCGAGCTGCCGGACGAGCTGATCGACGATCTGCTCGGCCGCATGACCGTGCTCGGCCGCCCGCCCGGTGGAATCCTGATCGAGTCGCTCCACGGGACGCCCAAGGACGTCGAGCCGGCGAGCGGCTGCACTCGGCTACCGTGACGCTGCCTTCAACGTCAGCGCGATGGCGAGCTGGACCGATCCGGCCCACGACGATCAGAGCATTGCCTGGGCGCGCGCGACCGCGGCCGCGATCGAGCCCTGGTCGGTCAGCGGCGGCTACGCCAACTACATGCAGGCCGACGAACCCATCGACCGCGTCCGCGCCGCCTTTGGCCCCGACTCATTCGCGCGCCTCCAGGCTCTGAAGGGCCGCTATGACCCGGTCAACGTTCTCCACCGGAACCAGAACATTCCGCCGGCCGCCTAAGCTGGACGGCTCGAGTCCGGCTAGCTCCATCAGGTTCGAACGTGCCCCTGTCTACGACCACAGCGGACAGGTACGAACCCCGGGAATGTCACCCGTAGGTGTAGACCAGCCGACGACCGAGGAAACGGGCCAGGAATGCGATCCGGGAGCCGACCGCAAGAGGCTTCGGAGTCTGTCATTCAGCCGTCTCGATGTTCTCGTACCAGATCGTCGCGTTGTCCGGACTGAACGTCTCGGCGGCAGCCTGGTTGCGAGGTCGATCGATGTCGGTCTCTGGCTGCGCATCTGGACATGCAGCGCGGGTGTCCTACGAGGTGGGAATGGGCGACCCCGCCGCCGCGGTCTCCTCCGCTTCAGACTGCCGTCGCTTCGCGATCATCGAGAGCATCTCGAAGATCGCGTTGGCCGCGAACAGCGCGGTGATTTGTCCCGGGCCGTCGTACTGGGGAGCAACTTCAACGACGTCATAGCCCACGAAATCGATTCCGGCGAGCGCTCGGAGATATTCCATCGCCTCGAAGCCCGTTGGGCCGGCAACTTCTGGCGTCCCCGTACCTGGACAATGGGCGGGATCGACGAAGTCCACATCGAAGGTCAGGAATGCGGGCCCGCCGCCGATTCGCCGACGTGCTCGTGCCGCGAACTCTTCGGGACTCAAGAGTGCCAGCTCGATCCACGGGATCGTCTCGACTCCGAGGTCGGAGGGGATGTCTTCGTCCCCCGCGGCGTACAACGACCCCCGCATCCCCGCCTGGATCACACGGGCAGGGTCGAGGACGTCCTCCATGATTGCCCGTCGAAACATCGTGCCGTGCGAGTAGGGCAAGTCGTTGTAGGTGTCTTGCAGGTCGGTGTGCGCGTCGAGCTGCACGAGCCCAAGGCGACCGTGCACCTCAGCGAGCGCACGGAGCTCGGCGAGTGCGACCGAATGGTCGCCGCCCATTCCGATGCCGATGACACCTGCTTCGGCGATCGGGGTCACAAAGCGCTCCATGCGCTTCAGCGACTCCTCGATGTAGCCAGGAGCGGTGGGCGCGTCGCCGAAGTCGATCGTCGACAGGGCCCCGAACACCTGCACGCGCTGGACAGGGTTGTACGTTCGGATCATGCCCGATGCCGAGCGAATCGCTTCGGGGCCGAACCGAGCTCCGGGCCGAAACGACGTACCACCGTCCCATGGGAGGCCGTATACGGCGGCGTCCACCCCGTCGAATTCCTTCACCCATGGCAGCCGGGCGTACGTCCGTGGCCCGGTAAACCGGGGCGCCTCAAGGGCGTTCCATGGCTCATACATATTCGACCTCCGCTCGAGGGTATTGGGCGAGCCTAGCGTGCGCTTTGGGGGATTAGGCGACTAGCAAAGAAGGGCAGAACGATCAGCTGCTCTGCCCTCAAGCGGCTGCCGTCCGGTCGCTCACCAGGTAGGCGACGATCAGCGCAGCGGGAAAGAAGAAGAGGCTGAAGATGAAGTAGCCAAAGAAGCTGTGCCCTTTACGGCCAGCGACACGGGCGGGCCAAAAGGCGAGCGCGATCCAGACGATGATTGCGAGGGTTTCGCAGGGCCATCCGCGCACGGTCTTAGGGCGAGCACTCGACCACGAGGAGGCGGCGCAGACGCTTAGAGCCATGGCCGGGAAGAACGACTAGTCGAGGATCGTCCAGGGGTCGCTCTCGGGGTAGTGACCCTCGCCGGGCCAGGGCGAGAGGATCAGAATGATCCGGGCGCCGTGCTCGCTTCCGATGCTGTGCCGCTCACCCGGCTCGAACGTAACCAGCGTGCCAGGTCCGGCCTCGACGACATCATCAGCCGTCTCGATGCGCGTGTCTCCCTCGACGACCGTCAGCCATGCACGTTCGCGCACCTGATGGTCGCCGAGCTCCTGACCGGGTGCGATGCGGATGACGATCGCCCGTGCCCCATCAACGGTCTCGAGAACAGCCGGCGAACGGGTTCCCTCCGGTGCTTCGATCTGCGTCAGGTCCCAGGACTGCACCGCGGCGATCCTAGGGCATGACTAACGTCGAACGACTATCGGGGCTGTGCGGCAGCCGCCCTCGCCGGGAGCGGCCGGCCGCCCTAGCGTCGGACTCAGCGCGCTCCGCCCGCCACAGGAAATCCGGCCGCCGCTCCAGCGGGTATTTGAAGACATGAATCGGATCGCCACCTATACCGCCGCTTTTGGGCTTGCCGCCGCCGCGGCCGTCGGCCTAAGCGCCTGCGGGGGCTCGAGCAGCAGCTCGAGCAGCGCCTCGAGCGGCTCGAAGCCTGCCGCGGCCGGCGATACCGTTTCGCTGAAGTCGGTCTCGGGCGTCGGCGCCGTCCTCGTCGACTCGAAGGGCTTTGCCCTCTACAGCCCGACCCAGGAGCAGACCGGCACCATTCACTGCACCGCCAGCTGCACCGCCATTTGGATTCCGCTCACGCTCTCGCAGGGTGTGAGCAGCCCGACTGCGTCGTCCAGCCTGATGTCGAAGCTTGGCACGATCGTGCGCCCCGACGGCAAGAAGCAGGTCACCTTCGACGGCAAGCCGCTCTACCGTTTCGCCCCCGATGGCTCGCCGGGGAAGGTCACGGGCAACGGCGCCTCCGACCAGTTCGGCAGCCGAAACTTCACCTGGCACGTCGTCTCCTCGGGGACGACGAAGACCACAAGCACGCCGACGACGACGAGCCCCCGCGGCTACTAGCGCCAGCCGCGCCGCACACGTGGTCGGGTCTAGCCACCGATCTAGACTTCATCAGGCCGCCCGGCCCCGAGCGAGGAGGAGCGTCGACCTCGCAGGGCCGTCCCTAAGCACGCGGCGGCGCCCTCTTGAACCGACCTCGAAGGGCGCAGCGAGGACATAGACGATCGACTTGCGGCGCAGAACTTTCCGCTCTTTCCGAGGATTGCTCGAAGCTTCCCCGTTCGAGTCATTCCCCCCGGAGGCCGCTCGTCGTAAAGTCGGCCATCGCGCCATATGAGGCCCCAGTCGGCGCGACTGCGGTTCCACAGCCGAGTTTCCACAGTTTCCACAACGAGGTGGGGAGTAAGGTCTGGACCCGAGCCAGAGAGCTGAGTCTTCGCCTGTGCCTGAGCCTGAGGCTGAGCTGCCAGGCGAGTTCGTGTCCGAGGAGTTGCGGGCCGACTGCGCCCGTTTCCTGGAGGAGCTCCGGGCTCTGGTTCGCCACCGCGCCGAGTTGCCCCGCGAGGGCGCATCCTGGGTGCGAGACCGACGGTGAGAATCAATCGCTGTTGAACTCCCGTTCAGCGCACTCCGGGCAGTAGAAACGCCGACCTCGGCCGGCTCATCGAGGATCGTTGCCACACAGGTACGCACGCGGCGCTCCTCGTCGGCCGGCAGCCACGCCGCTTCGCACTCGGCACAGAGAGGAATCAGCGCGACCTGCTCAGCACTCACGCGGAGAGTCTCTAAGACGCCTCTTCCACGATCAATACCGGAGCCTGGTCCGCATCGTCGTCTCTTGTCTCGATCACGCGTAGCGCCCGCGCGTGCGGCGCAAGTTCGCCTGCATCACGCTCGTCTTCTCACTGGGGACAGCGCGTGTGGCCGAGCTAGCTGCCCAAGCCGAGCTTGTGCGCAACCTCGAACTTCTCGACCGACAACACGGAGCCGCCCACGGCCTCGGCGGCTTTGCGCCGGGCGCGTCCCGCGGTCGGCTCGCTGTTCTCGAGCGCCGCCGCGTTATCCCAGAGCGTCACCGTCATCGTGCGACCGTCCTCTTGGTCGGCGAAGACGAAGCCGCCTGCGAACCCGGCGAGCCCTTCGATCTCCGTCGCCGCCTCGCCGAAGACCCGCACCGCGTCGTCGATCCGTTCTGCCTCAACCTCGTAGCGTGCAACACGTGCCAGCATGGCCCGAACCCTACTGCCTTGGGCTCTAGCGGCTCGAGTTGCGCGATTCAGCGGCCGTGGCGCGATCACCCCAACCGGTTGATGTCATCCTCGAGCGGCGCGTCAAAGATCGAGTCGCGCGGGGCCGGCTCTATGCTCGCGGCCAATCTCCCCCGATCCTGGGACGCCGCGATGTCAGTCGGCCCCACCTCTGCTCGAGAAGGTCGGCGTAAGCTGGCCGTCGTGGGATTCGTCGAGCGCCTCCACAATCCAGCCGGCCGGCGCTGCGGCTGCCCGCCCGAGTGCATCTGCCAGCGCAGCGCTTTGGGTCGGACGTTCCGCTGGTACATCCCCGGACGGTTCCACACTCCTGTTCCACCCGAGCAAAAGGCTCGACTAGAAGCCGAGGGCAGAAGCTTCCGCGAGGCTTAGAGCTCGCGCGCAAGGGGCGTCGGCTCGCCGCCCGGGCCTCTCGACCCTCTGCTCTACTGTTGCCGCAACCGAACAGGAGATGGCATATGTCACTCGGGGACGACGTCGACGAGATCTTTAGACGCGAGGTGAAATCTCTCCCCGCTTACGCGAAGGCGCAGTCGGCGAGTGGTTCCGGAGTTGCACCGCCAGTCGACGAGATGAATCACTTGCTCATGGGTCTTGCAAACGCGGCGCAACGTTCGTTCCACCTGCTCGCCGAGCGCATCGACAACATGGAGAAGGCCTGAAATCCTTCTTTGTCGATTGTCCGCTCGCCCGTACCGCTCGCGGCCTAGCCGCTAGCCCTGCCGCTGACGACGGGTCACGACGGCAAGGGCGATCAAGAGAGACACGACGCCAACGGCACCAACGATGTTCGCCAACATGGCAAACGCACCGGCGGCATCGCTCGTGTCCGCCCAGATGACGCCGACAATCGTTCCCACCACAAGCAGTGTGACCATTCCGGCGAGGCCGTAGAAGATCCGTCTTTTGGTGATGCCACCGATCCTAGGCCCATTAGGGCGTTTCCCCACTCGTTCCGCCAAGCCCTCCTAGCCCCGCGCGGCCTACAGCGTTTCGCCAATCTCTCCTAGTTCCGCACTTGTTAGCCGCTCGGCTTCGATGACACCAGCGAAAGGCCCGTAACCGGGCTGTATGGCCAGTACCCGATAGGACTCGGAGTCCTCCTCGAAGGTGTCGCCGTCAGCGAGCGGCGTGTCCGGCTCGATCGTGAAACGTTCCCCGCCGCTCGAGTGGACCAGTACCTCGTAAAGCATGATGTTGGACGATAGCGCCAGGGGGCGTGTGGCTCATCGCCCGGCCCGCCAAGGGGTGAAATCGTCCAGGCGGGACGACAACAACGCTGGCCCTGCAACTCGAACTCTGTTTGCCTAAGCTCGTGTCGTCTCCCGCGCCCGGAGGGCTTGATCGACGGACTTCGGGCTTTCAGCCGGAATCCTGGCCGCAGGGCCAGTCCGGCCAGTGTATTCCTCTCAGCCGGAAGAGTCCGCGACGCTGAGCCCGGGCGTTCGACTCGCCGCCCGGCCCCGCACCTTGAAACAGTGCGACTAGCACGTACGCATGAGAGGGCCCGGCGGTGCCGGACCCTCTCGGTGACGCGGTAGTACGGTCGAGCTAGACGAGTGCCGGGACGACCTGAGCAACGACCTTGCCGCTCGTAATCTTCGGCGGGTTCGGAATCGCCCTGCTGAAGTTCTCGTCGCTGATCCACTTCGAGACGAGCTTCCTGGACTCATCCATCTGCTCGGGCGTCTCGAAGAGGCTGATCGAGCTCAGGACGCCGTTGTCGGCCTCCACGAGGAAGTAGCCGGCGAATCCGGGGAGCTCGCGGATCTGCGGAACGAAGGTCTCGTCGATCTTGCCGACGAGCTCGTTGATGCGGGTCGTGTCGACACCTTCGTAACGACGAATGGTGGCATGCATATGGTGCTCCTTCTGTGGGTCTTACAGGGCAGAGCACTCGAATGGGCGCACTGCGGCGGTCAGGCCAGGGTCACAGTCGAGAGGAACGTGCTAAGAGCCTCGGCGGCTTCAACAGCTAGAGCCAACGCGCTGGTTACACCGTAGCCGTGATCCTGCTGCACTGTCGGATTCGCGCACAAGCACTCCCGAAAATCGCCAGCTGCAGCCGATTCTCGAGCTTCGCCTTGCTTCTCTGGGTAGGTCAAGCCCTTGTGTTAGCTGCGCAATGCGAGCCTTATGAGAGGAGGAGTCGGGCGGCCCATGCTCCTTTGGGGCTAGGCGGCCTTAGTCCTTGAGGGCGACCGCCCGGCTCCCTCTCAAAGACAGCCTCGCTTGAGGTGGGTGCGGATCGCCACGGTCAAACGATCGGTCCGATGGTTCAGACTCGGGGGCCGGGTCGCGTTGCAGCGCCCGGGCGCGAGGGCGTTCGGCTTGCCGCCCGGCCCTGCTTTCCCTCAGGTGCCACGCAGGCAGCTCAGGAGTCGGCGGGCTTCGGCCACCACTTGCCATCCTCTTGAACCCACGGTGATGGTGCGCGTGGCGGCACGTAGTCGGCCAGCCCAGGATCGCTTGCTAGCACCTCGGCCTCGACTGCATCGAGCAGACCGTGCAGCGTCATTGCTGGCGCCTGCGGCATCAGCAGGGCGCCCAACTTGTCCTCGAAGCCAAGCCACCAGTACGGCGACCGACCAGGGTTGCGGGCAGCGAACGCTTGTCCTGACCGTCGCGGCGGTGGCCAGGGCTGCGGCGTCACGAGGAACACCGGCAGGTTGTCCTCCCAGTGTTCGAGAAGGTCCCGACCTTGGGTCAGCTCGTCGCGAAGGATCGGGTCAACCGGCACGACTGACGCCGGGGGCAGGTCGAGCGCGTCGAAAAGATGGTGCGCGGCAATGAGGGCAAAGTGGTGCTCGATCTCGGCCGTCCACACGAGCGCGCCGTCCGCGTTATGGCCGGCAAGCAAGCCGCGCCAATACGCGGCGACCAGCGGTTCCCATCGCTCCAACTGCCGGCGCGTGGCGACCGCCCACAGCAGCCGCTGCCGATCGAGCATGAGTTCGTCGAAGTATTCAGCGGGCACCGACACAGAGTCCCAGAACGAACGTCGCGGGGCCCGTTACTTCACCGCTTCGAGAGCCTTGCGCCAGTTTTGCGCCAGTCGGCGCCAGTCCTGAGCGGTTCTTAGCGGTTTCAGGCGGTACGACGAAGGGCGGGGAGAGTCGCCGCCGAGACGCCGAATCCCGCGTAACGAAGTAGGATTCGGCTTGTCTCAGCGGCGGGGGTGGGATTCGAACCCACGAGCGCCTGTTACGGCGCTAGCGGTTTTCAAGACCGCCCCGTTCGACCGCTCCGGCACCCCGCCGGGTTGTGAGCCTAGTCCCCGATGCTTACGCGTGGGTCAAGCGATACCGCTGGACGCCTCGGTCGTAGCGGATGCAGCGGTAGCCGTAACGGCGGTACTGGCTGTCATAGCGGTGCGTGCAGAACTGGCCGGCTCGCAGGCACTTCTCCTGGCCGCCGATGACTGCGTGCTTGTAGCCGGAACTGCACGTCTTCGCGGCGAGCGTCGGAGCCGCATGAAGCGCTGGCGCCGCCGGGGCGGCAGTGCCCGCGGCAAACGCAGCGACTAAGGTCGCCAGCGCAACGGTGAGGTGTCCTCGGCAGCCGGTTACCGCCACAAAGTCCTCCAGAAGCCCGAGCGGCCGAGCACGCGACCTAGGAGCTTGTTCTTCGCGCGGCGCTCGATGCGCTTCGGGTCGCCGGAGGCGAGCGCCTCGCCGTCTCCTATGAGGCGGGCGTAGCGGTAGAGCGAGCTCCGCAGGCGGGACATGTCTCAAAAGTACTACGGATTACGACAAATGAACACCTGCGCACCCTTGAGCTAGGACTCGATGCGGGCGGGAGCGCCGAACTCCTGCAGCACTTCGGGCACCTCGCCCTGGAAGTTCTCGAGCACGGCCAGCGCCCAGCGGTCGGTGACGGCGGTGCCGTTCAGCGTGTGCACGTACTCGGTGTGGCCGTTCGCGCGGTAGCGGATGCCGAGGCGGCGGGACTGGTAGTCGGTCGTGTTCGAGGCGGAGGTCAGCTCGCGGTAGCGCTGCTGTGACGGGAACCACGCCTCGAGGTCGTAGCGCTTGGCCGCGGCGGCGCTCAGCTCGCTCGCCTCGATGTTGACGACGCGGTAGGGGAGGCCGAGCTCCTGGGCGAGCGACTCCTCGATCGCGAGCAGCCGCTCGTGCTCGGCCCACGACTCCTCGGGCAACACGTAGGCGAACAGCTCGACCTTGTTGAACTGGTGGACGCGGAACATCCCGCGCGTGTCGCGGCCGGCGGCGCCCGCCTCGCGGCGGAAGTTGGTCGAGAAGGCCGTGTAGCGGAGCGGCAGCTCGTCGCGGTCGAGGATCTCGCCCATGTGCAGCCCGGCCAGCGCGACCTCGGAGGTGCCGGTTAGGTAGAGGCCTTCGTCCACCACCTCGTAGATCTCGAAGCGCTCGGCCGGGAAGAAGCCGGTGCCGTACATCGCTTCCTCCCGCACGAGCACCGGCGGGATCACCGGCGAGAACCCGGCCGCCACTGCGCGGTCGAGCGCCCAGCGGTAGAGCGCGAGCGCGAGACGCGCGGTGTCGCCGACGATGTACCCGAAGCGGGAACCGGAGAGGCGCGCGCCGCGCTCCATCTCGAAGCGGCCGAGCTCGAGGTGCTCCTTCGGCTCGTCGAGCTGCGGCCGCTCGCCGACCTCGCGCACGATCTCGCCCTCGGAGTCGTCCTGCGCGTCGTCGGGAACCGACTCGTGAGCGGGGTTGGGGACCTTCTGCAGCAGTTCGTCGCGCGCGGCCTCGGCCACCGACAGCTCCTCCTCGAGCCGGCGCAGGTCCTCCTTGACCGTCTTCAGCTCCTCGACCTGCTCGGGCGTCGGCTTGCCCTTCAGCTTCTGGCGGCCGCGCAGCTCGTCCACCTGCGGTACGAGCTCGCGCCAGCGCTCGTCGGCGGCCAGCAGCTCGTCGAACGCCTCGGCGCCACCCTTTCGCGCGATCCCGGGCCGCACGCGTTCGGGATCTGCCCGCGCGGCTTTGAGGTCGATCAACCCTGGTTCTCGGTCAGGTACGCGACGAGGTCGGCGATCTGCTTTGCCGAGAGCGTCGAGCCGAAGTTGGGCATCGCGTTCGAGTAGCCCTTCTCGATGTAGGCGCTCGGGTTGGCGATCGACTCCTGCGTGAAGGCGGCGAGCGAGCCCTGGTTCGCGGTCTTCGCGTACTCGGTGAGCTTGTCCAGGTCGGGCCCGACGGTCCCGTTCGTGCCGGCCGCCTTGAACGTGTGGCAGCCGCCGCAGCCCTGGCTCGTGAAGAGCGCGGCGCCTGCCTTAGCATCCCCGACCGCCTGCTGTTTCTCCGCCGCCACGGTGCCGACCACCGTCTCCGCCGTCGGGCTGACGGTCTCGACGCCGCCGCAGCCGGCGAGCACGAACGCGAGCACGAGAAACGGGGCGAGGCGGCGCATCGGCGCGAGTCTACTCAAGCCGTCCGCGGGTCCCTTCGCTTCTCGTCAGCAGCCAGAGACCGAGCGCCGCGAAGCCGCCGTAGCCGGCCACGTCCGTGGGCGTGTCGTTGACAAGGAACGAGACGGCGAGCGCCACGAGGTAGGCGTCGAGCAGCGCGGAGCGCGGTCGCTGGAGGGCTAGCACGACCAACGCTACGATCCCGAGCGCGAACAACAGCGCGTTGTTCCAGGTCGAGGCGATCGAGGCTCCCGAGAGGTGGAGCCGGTGGCCGAGGTCGCCGAGCACTGAGCCGGGCCCGCCGCCGACCGCCTTCGTGACGTGGCTCGAGCCGCCGGTCGCGGCGTCGATCCCGACCAGCAGCAGCGCCGCGCCCGCCGCCACCGCCGTGGCCGCGGCGGCCCGCAGCGCTGGGACGTGTCGCAAGCGCAGCCAGAGGACGAGGAAGCCGGCCAGGTAGACGACGAGGCCGCCACCATCGGCGCCGATGCGGCTCGCCGTGATCCCGGCGGCCAGCGCCAGCCCGACCAGCGGCAGGAACCGCACGCCGACGAGCGCGCCGAGCACGAGCCCGGGCGGGAGCAGCAGCGTCTCGACCTCGTTCGTGACGCCGTAGAAGCGGCCGCCGCCGTCCGGATGCGGGCCGATCACCGCCAGGGCGTTCCACTCGGGCCTGACCCACATGACCGCGAACAGGAACGCGAACAATGCCGCCAACGCGACCGCGAGCGGGCGTCGTGGCGGGAGCAAGGCGCCGCCGAGCACCGCGCCGCCGCCGCCCAGGAGCGCGACGCCGACAACGGCGGCCCGCGGCTGCACGCCCAACGCGCTCAGCGCGACGGCCGAGGCGATGCACGCCGAAGGCACGAGAAAGGCGGCGCGACAGAGCGCCGGCGCGCGGGTGAGCAACGCGGCCAGCGAGAGCACGATCAGCAGCCCGACCAGCACGAGCGTTGCGGCGACACGCGAGTCGTGCGCGCGCTGGAGGCGGCGGTCGAAGCTCGCCAGCCGGGCGAGCGGGTCGCGAGACGGCTTGGAGCGGATCGAGGGCCGCTCACCTCGCTCGAGTGAACGGACCGACGGGGCGACGTCCGCGATCGAGACCAGCCCGGTCAGCCGGGTCGAGGTGTCGGTCAGCACGCCGCGGTAGCCGGGCCCTGCGACCGCGATCGGGTAGCGGCGTACGTTGTGGTGCTTCCCGGGAGGCGGCAGCGCGACGTAGAACGTGACCTGCCCGGGCTGGCGCGAGAGCTGGATCAACGGCTTGCCGCCGGGGACGCCGCCGCCGACGATCGCGTTCCCCATCTGGCCGCGCAGCAACGAGGCGAGCGCGCCGCGCCGGCTGACCGTCGCGCCCTCCCCGACGACGAGCAGCCCGTGCGCCGGCCCGGGGCGAGCGGAAGACGGGCGCCGAGGCAGGCAAGACGATCACCGCGACCCGCTCCGAAGGCGCCGCCTTGGCAGGAGCGACTGCGGCGGCGAGCACGACCCCCAGGGCTACAATCAACGGGATACTTCTCGCCTTCAAGGGGGCCGATTCTCGATGAAACGCAAGGCTTATGGTCGCGACGCCGGGCTGACGCTGCGCATGCTGCTGACCGGCTCGTTGCTGGGGCTGCTCTACGTCTTCTTTGCGGTTGCACTGTTTTACGTGCTGAACGCCGGCATCGTGCTGATGGTCGTGATCGTCGGAGCGCTGGCCTTCGTCCAGTACTTCACCTCCGACAAGCTCGCCCTGAAGGCCGCCGGCGCGAAGGTCGTCGAGCCCGACCAGGCGCCCGAGCTGCACGAGATGATCGAGCGCCTCTGCGCGATGGCCGACCTGCGCAAGCCGCGGGTCGCGGTGATCGAGAGCGACGTCCCCAACGCCTTCGCCACCGGCCGCAACCAGAAGCACGCGGCCGTGGCCGTCACGACCGGCCTCTGGAACCGGCTCGAGCCGAAGGAGGTCGAGGGCGTGCTCGCGCACGAGCTCTCGCACATCGCCAACCGCGACGTGCTCGTGATGACGGTGGCCAGCTTCTTCGCCATGATCGCCGCCGTTCTGACCCGCGTCGGCCTCTACAGCGGCATGTTCGGCGGCATGGGCGGCAACCGGGACAGCAACAACTCGGTTCCGGTCTGGCTGGTCGTGCTCGTCGTCTCGGTCGTGACCTACTTCCTCAGCCAGATCCTGATCCTCGCGATCTCGCGCTACCGCGAGTTCGCCGCCGACCGCGGCTCGGCGCTGATCACCGGCGCCCCGGAGAACCTGATGAGCGCGCTGCAGAAGATCGCCAGCGGGATCACGCAGATTCCGCAGCAGGACCTGCGCCAGGTCGAGGGCATGAACGCCTTCTTCATCATCCCCACCAACTGGCGCAAGCGAGGCGGCGAGCTCTTCATGACGCACCCGCCGCTCGAGAAGCGGCTGGCCGCGCTCGCCGAGATCTCGCGCGAAATGGGCCGGCCGGTCGCGTAACCCGAGTGGGCCTGCGCGACGTCCTCTTCGGGCGCAAGCAGCTCAAGGACGCGGCGGGCGAGCGGCTCTTCGCGATCTCGACCGCGCGCATCACGCTCGAGAGCGAGCTTGACCTGAGGTCGACCGGGGCGGCGGGCGTCTGCTTCAAGTCGCTCTCGGCCGGGGAGTTCGTGCGGGCCGAGAACGAGCTGCAGCAGCTGCTGGACGCGGTCGCGGTCGAGTCGGGCTCGAAGATCTCGCGGCAGACGGACGAGTTTGGGTTCGAGTGGCTAATCGTGCACGACGGCGACTTCGAGGATCTCGTCACGGCGGTGCACCTGGTCGCGTCCGAGCTCCAGTCGCGCGGCTTCGGGCCGCAGCTGCTCGCCGCCGTCTTCCCGTTCGAGCGCAAGGGCTTCGACGGCGGTCGCGTGTACTGGATCTACGGCTTCAAGCGGGGCGCCTTCTGGCCGTTCGTGCCGAAGGGCGAGGGCAAGGAGCGGGACAACGCCGAGGAGCTGGAGCTGAAGGCGAAGCTCGAACAGGAGCTGCCGATCGAACCGGACCTCTCGCGCTGGTTCGCGGTCTTCGACGCGCCGGTTTAGCTCTGCCCGGGCTGTGGACCAACCTGCAGGCTTCCGGCCCGAACCCGTCACAGACACGCGCGCAAATGGCCGGTACGCTCGCAGCGGGCGGCGGGTGGAACCTCACTCCCCACCCATGGGTGGGGCCGCGCGCGCGTGAACCTATAACGGTCGCTAGGCGGCCGGGAGGTCCGGGATCAGGCCTTCGCCTTCGAACAGTTGGCGGGCTTCGTCAAGTGTCATGTCCGGCGGCGGCACGATCGCCTCCGAGGGCGACAGGTCCTCGTCGGGCAGCCGTGTGCCGTTCGTCCGGACCGCCTCGGCCATGCGTCCCAACAGCTCGCCGAACCGGTCCGCGTCGCCGGCCTCCAGCGCCAGCTCGGCCTGCTCGTCCAGGTCGTTGAGCCCCTTCGCGACCTCGTCGTCGATCTCGAACTGGCCCTCGCCCATGATCCGAACGATCATTGCGTCAGCTCCTTATTGCCCTCCCCCGAGCCGAGCTCGGCCTTCATCTGCTCGAGCTCCTTGTCGACCTGCGACTTCGACGCGATCGCACCGAGCTCGCGGTCGAGCTGGGTCTGGTCGGAGGTGAAGTCCTCGAGCGCCCCCGAGGTGGTCAGCTCGTCGATCGCCGAGGCGCGCGCCTGCATCTGCTCGGTCTTGTCCTTGGCGCGCTGAATGGCGAGCCCGGTGTCTGCCATCTGCTCGCCGATCCCGGTCGCCGCCTCGCCGATCCGCACTTGCGCCTCGGCCGCCGAGTACTGCGCCTTGATCGTCTCCTTCTGCGAGCGGAAGGCCTCGACCTTCGCCGAGAGCGTCTTCTCACTCGCGATCAGCTTCTCCTGTTGCTGCTCGAGCTGCTTCGTCTGCTCGTCGAGCGACTGCAGCTGCTGTTGCAGGCCGGACTTCCGCTCCAGCGCCTGCCTCGCCAGGTCCTCGCGGCCGGCAGCTAGAGCCTCGCGCGCCTGCGCGTCGAGCTTGACCAGGCTCTGCTGTAACTGCGTCTCCTGGAGCTCGAGCCGCTTCTTGGCCGTGACGACGTCGGCGATCCCGCGCTTGACGTTCTGCAGCAGCTCGAGCTGCTTCTCGTATGAGTAGTCGAGCGTCTCGCCGGGATCCTCGGCGCGGTCGAGCAGCTTCGAGAACTTCGACTTCACCACCAGTGACGCGCGTGACATCAGGCCGGCCATTCGTCCTCCTCGGGGAGCGGAGCGTCTAGCCTAGCGCCCGATGATCGTCGAACGGAGCATGGATCCGAGCTGGCTCTCGAACGCGTACCTGATCGGCGACGAGCCGGGCGGAACGGCGGTGTTCGTCGACTCGGGCGCACCGCTTCGACCCCTGTTCGACGCCGTCTCGAGCAACGGCCTGACCGTCGCGGCCCTCCTGACGACGCATGCCGACGCGGACCACATCGCCGGCGACAGCGCAATTCTCGGACGCTACGACTGCCGGGTCGTGAAGGGCGATCTCGAGACCGGCGGCCTCTCGATCCGAGCGCTGCCGACGCCCGGGCACAAGGACGACCACCTCGCGTTCGTGGTCAACGACGAGCTCTGTTGCAGCGGCGACGTGCTCTTCAAGGATGCGGTCGGCGGGGGCGACTTCGAGCAGATCCGCCGCTCGGTGATGGATGTCCTGATGCTCCTTCCGCCCGAGACACGTGTGCTCCCGGGCCACACTGACGAGACGACCATCGGCCGCGAATGGGAAGAGAACCCGTTCGTGCGGGTGTGGCGGGGCGCCGAGCCCGAGGGCGCCGAGCCCGTGCGGGTCGGCGGTGAGAACGCGACGCTGGTCGTCTGGTCGCCCGACTACGACGGCAAGGGCAAGGCGTGGGTCCGCTTCGACGACGGCCGCGACGCGATCGTCGGCGGCTCAAAGGTGGAACGCGGCTAGCCGCTCGGCTTCTGATGCGAGCTCGCGGCGGGAGTCACGAGCGAGCCGGCCGAACGGTTCGAGCACGATCAGGCCATCTTCGTGCCGCCAGATACCGGCGACCCTGCCGTCGACAACGAAGGTCGGGTCCGACTGGGGGTTCCTGACGTGGAAGATCTGCTTTCGGTGCTCCTCGCCGAGGATCCCGGTGCGCCGTGCGTGCACGAGCAAGGTGGCATCGAAGGTGGGGAGGAAGCGTGCCGGCGCCGGCGTGTCGGCCGGCGGCACCGGCGCGCGCGGCAGGTCGAGCAGCTCGCGGCCCTGCTCATCACGGAAGCGGCGGAGGCCCATGCGCTCGAGTGCCTCCGCGAGCGCCCCCACGCGCATCCCGGCCCAGTCGGCGATGTCGGTCCGCGGAGCAGGCCCGAACGCGCCGAGGTAGCGGCGGACAAGGTGTTCCCGTGCGTCGAGCTCGCCAAGCTGCGGCTCGGGCCCGACCCACTCCTCGGCGAGCCCGAACAGGTCGGCGCGGCGGTGCTTCCAGGTCCCGCACGGAGGCACGCGGACGAGGTTCGTCCAGAGCCCGATGCCGGGAAGCCAGAGGCCGGCCTCCTGGATCTCGCGTTGCCGGCGCGGCTGCCCTGCGAGGAACCGGCCTAACCGCTCGGCGGCCCGCCGCAGCTTGCGCTCGTCCGGCTTCTGCACCCGTTGCGACCAGGCACGCCGCTCCTCGCGGATCGCGATCACGAGCGGCCAGTAGTCGCGCCGCGAGACGACGTGGATCGTGTTCCGCATCAGCGTCCCCTGGACCAGCGTGCGCCGCTCGAGCGCGCGGGTGACCGCGTCGCGCTCGAGCCCGGCGACCCGCGACCAGAGCCCGACGTAGGTCGACGGCGCGTACTGTGACTGCACGCAGCCCATCCGCTCCACCGCGCGATGTAATGGCAGGCGCGTCCGTTCGAGCAGCAGCTGCCGTGCGAGCAGTGCCCGGTTGAGCTCCCGCTGCGTGAGGACACGCTCAGCCACGGCCCGGGACGCTAACGCGGCTAAGCTCGCCCGATGGCGATCACGCTCCATCGCTGCAACAACATGTGGGTCAAGGTCGGCGGCCACGCGTGCTGGCGGGTGCAGAAGGCGCTCGACCAGGCCGGGATCGAGTACGAGCTCGACCGCCTGCCGGCCGCCCCCTGGAAACGCGACGAGACCGAGCAGCGCACGCACCAGAAGAAGTACCCGTGGATCGAGTTCGAGGACGGCTCGATCTACCGCGAGGAGTCGAAGGAGATGGCGCAGCGGATCGCCGACGGCAAGCTCGCCGAGGCACCTCGACTCTCGGCCGGCCAATGAGCTTCCTCGTCCCCGAGGAGATCGAGGGCTACGCCGAGGCCCATACGACGCCGCCCACGGAGCTGCTCGCCGAGCTCGCCGAGGAAACCAAGGCGACGCTCGGCTCGCCGCAGATGCTGACCGGCAAGATCGAAGGCCGGCTGCTGGAGCAGCTCGTCCACGCGCTCCAGGCGAAGCGCGTGCTCGAGCTCGGCACCTACAGCGGCTACTCGTCGCTCTCGATGGCCGCGGGGCTCCCTGAGGGCGGTCACATCGACACCTGTGAGGTCGAGCAGCAGCACGCCGAGGTGGCCCAGCGCTACATCGACCGCAGCCCGTACGGCGACCGCATCACGATCCACCTCGGCCCGGCGCTCGAAACGATCGAGCGGCTGGGCGGCGAGTGGGACTTCGTCTTCATCGACGCCGACAAGGAGAACTACGCGAACTACTACGAGGCGCTCTTGCCGCAGGCTCGCGACCACCGGCCTGATGGCGATCGACAACACCCTCTGGAGCGGCCGCGTGCTCGATGCGGGCGATGACGAAGAGACGACGCGCACCATCCGCGAGCTGAACGACCGCGTGGCCGCCGACGAGCGGGCGGTCGCGGTGCAGCTGACGGTGCGCGACGGCGTCACCCTGATCCGCCGAAAGCCCTAGCTACAATTCGCCCAGCGGGGCTATAGCTCAGTTGGGAGAGCGCCTGGATCGCACCCAGGAGGTCGCCGGTTCGAGCCCGGCTAGCTCCATGATCACGGGTGAACCCCTGGTTCCCCCGTGAGCCCCTCCTTGCCCACGTTTGTTCGGTACCACCGTCGTTGGCGCCGGCACAAGGAGGCGCATGTTCCGAGGTCTTGCCCGAGAAGCACCGTGAGCCGCGCCCGCCAGGTCGGTCGCGGCGGCAAAGGCGTCAACCGCCTAGGTCGGCGATGATGGGGGCTATGGCCGCCCGGACGCGAGGTGCGGAGGCGGCTTGGAGAATCTCTGCCACCGGCCCGTCGCTGGCGACCATCGAAAACCGACGCCGCTGGCCCACGGGCTCACCGCCCACACGTGAGTGATCTCAGGCGGTAGGTCGGGCGCAGCAACCGGCTCGATTGCGTCGTTGGCGATGAGCAGTCCCGCGACAGTGAACGGACGCCCCGCTGAGGCCAGATACGACGACGAACGCAGTGCCGCTCGGCTGCGCCTGACCTCATGAGCTTCGTCCTGACATCCGCCCGCGCCGGATCGCGAAGAAAGTCGGCGAGCCACTTGGCAAGTGCGTCCCCGGTACTCGCGGTGAAAGCAGCGACCTGTTCATTCGGAAGGTCGGGCTGGACGTAGATGCTTCCGGGAACAGCCGTGGGGCCTTGCGTTGCCCTCACCACGCCCGGCGGTGCAGGAACGAGGGTCGCGGTCGCTTGCCCCGGTCGGACGCGAAACTCCCGTATCCCGGAGTCTTCAAGTTCGCGCAAGAGCGGCGGCAGTTTTTCCCTCAGCCTCCGAGCGCTCGTCTTTGCCAGAACGAACCACCCACCGACTAGATTGCGCTCGACAAAGCTGCCCGCAACGGTGGTATTCCAGAACTCGGTCGCTGAGCGTCGACAGCGCTCGTGACTTCAACCGCCGCTCGCAGACCGTCCTCGTAGATCACGTCGAGGTCATGCATTCCGGGACGGCTGCCGTCGTCGTGCTGTTCCACTGGTACGCCGAGTTCGGCCTCCATCAGCTGGCGTGCCCATTCCTCCTCGTCACGGAGCGGTGGCATGCTTCCGTTGTACACCGAGGCGAGGCTGTCGAACGTCTTCGGTCGATGCGCAAAACGGTGTCTTGCACTTCTGTCGGTTAGGTCCACCTCGACGCATTCGGGATTCCGGCTAGCTTCCATACAGGTCTCGCGCTAGCGGGAACGACGACGTTCTCTCGATCGGCGATCGTGGCCGTCTGGAGCAATCAGGCGACGAGGCGTAGCCGTTGGTCCTGGCCCTCGCCGCCACGAGGAAAGGAGCGCCATGCCCTACGTCACCGTCGGCACCGAGAACGACAAGGACGTCAAGATCTACTACGAGGACCACGGCAGCGGCATGCCGGTCGTCCTGATCCACGGCTACCCGCTCAACTCCGACTCGTGGGAGCGCCAGGAGGCCGAGCTCCTCGGCGCCGGCTACCGCGTGATCCGCTACGACCGGCGCGGCTTCGGCAACTCGAGCCGTCCCACCACGGGCTACGACTACGACACCTTCGCCGCCGACCTGAACGCGCTGCTCGAGCAGCTCCGGCTCGACGACGTCGTGCTCGCCGGCTTCTCGATGGGCACCGGCGAGGTGACCCGCTACCTCGGCACGTACGGCTCCGCGCGTGTGCGCCGGGCGGTGCTGTTCGGGGCGATTCCGCCGTTTCTGCTCAAGACCGACGACAACCCCGAGGGCGTCGAAGGCGCGGTGTTCGACGGGATCAAGGCAGCCATCATCAAGGACCGCTACGCCTACTTCAAGGACTTCCTCGACAACTTCTACAACGTCGACAAGCTCGCGCCGGACCGGATCAGCGATCAGGCCTGGCAGGCGAGCTTCAACGTCGCCGCCGGCGCCTCGCCGCATGCCACCTACGCCTGCGTCGACACCTGGCTGACCGACTTCCGTGCCGACCTGCCGAAGATCGACGTGCCCGTGCTCGTGATGCACGGCACCGAGGACCGGATCCTGCCGTTCGAGTCGACTGCGAAGCGGCTTCCGGCCCTGGTCGAGAATCTGAAGCTGATCCCGGTCGAAGGCGGACCGCACAACATCGGCTGGACGCATCCGGAGAATGTCAACCCGGCGTTGCTCGAGTTCCTCTCCGACGGCGGCGGCCCACGCGCCGGGCTCGACCGCGACCTGACGGCCGCAGCGGGGGCCAAGAGCTAGAACCGAACACCATCAAAGGCCCTGGAAACAGGGCCTTTCTCCTTGTTCGCCGTGGCTCGCAGCTCTTGCCGAAGTCCACGGGCAGAGCTCCGTGCCCGCTCTCCCGATCTAGGACTCTATGGGTGGGTGGAGAATTCGGCAGGAATGGTAGAGAAGCGGCGGGTTCCGCGGTATGGTTTGCGAAGCAGCGTTCGCCCACTGCGGACGGCCGCAACTGTAAATACTCGACTATGAAGGCCTTCGCTCATCTGTCGCCGACCGTCCCCGCCATTTTCGTGGCGGCGATGGGGATCGCTCTGTCGGTGTTCCTGCTCCCGGGCGCCTGGGTCCAGGGCGAGCCGTCGCCGCTGGTAGCTCTGGTCGGCGGAGCTGCCGGGCGGGTGGCTGCGGATCTCCCGGCTACCGTCAGCAAGCGCGCTTCGCAGCCAGCCCTCAAGGCCGCTTCTTCCGCGCAGCTTGCCTCTACGCCTTCCGAGCATTTCGCACCGCGGCGGCAACGAGCAGCGACCAACGCGCACCGGGTACACCGCCACGCTCGGACGGGGGTCGTGCGGCGGGCGCCTTCCGCTTCCCAGCAGTTGGCTGCGGCCGCCGCTTCCGCAACGCCGGTGACGACGAGCGAGTCCCTCAGCAGTCCGACGACCGCTCCGGTCAATGCTCGCGGCCACCGCCACGGCCACGGCCATGGGCTGAAGTCGACCGTCGGAGCGCAAGCGCCCGGTGTGCACGGGCACGGAAAGGCGCTCGGGCGCTCGAGCGAGCACCACCACGGACTCCCGCGCGGACACGCGAAACAGGCGCCGACCCCGTCACTGCCTGCGCCCACGACCCCTCCGGAGGAGCACGGCGGTGGGAACGGGCACAAGGGGGGCAAGAAATAAGGCGGGTCGCCAGCGGCCGTCTCCGGCTTGCCGCGGGCCTTGTGCTCCTCGCTCTTCCGCTCGCCGTCGCCGTCTGGACGTTTGGCGGGCTCGCAGCCAGGCGCGCGCGCAACAACGCTGACCAGGCGCTCGTCCGGGACCTGAACTCGGGTGGTTCGGTGTATGTGAAGCGCCTCGGCAAGGCGCGACACACCGCCGGAGGACTCGCACGTTCCAGCCAGGTCGCGCGCGCGTTCGCTCGGGGTGACGAGCAGACGCTCCGGAGAATCGAGCAAGCGCACCCGTGGATCCTGCTCCTGCAAGGGTCGGCCGGGGGTTTGCATGGGCGGAACGAACAAGGGCGCGTCGACGTCATCGCCGGTCGAAGGACGATCGGGCGAGTCTTCGTCGTCCCCCCGTTCGGCCCGCCGCTCGCCCGGGATATCGGTGACGAAGCACGTCTCCCTGGCGGTCGTTTTGGTTTCCTGCTCGGCCATCGGCTCGTTCGCGAGGACGATGTTGGGCGCGTCGACCTGCTCCCAACGGCGGGGAAGGTGACCGACGTTCGGATGCAGGGGGTCGAATACCGAGCGGTTGCCCAACCCGTCGGAGAGCGGCGAACGGCTCTGATCACGGTGCGCAAGCAATCCGAGATCGCGGCTGCGGCCGACGACATCCGTTGGCGCGTGATTGTGATCGGCCTCGGCCTCATCGGCGCCTTCCTCGTGGCCGCGTACGCCGTGGCGCCTGCGATCGCTCGAACCCGGCTCTCGAGGCTGCAGCGAGATCAGGCGCAGCGCGTGCTCGCGCGTCTCGGTGACGGGGTGTTCGTCGTCGACCATAACGGGGTGGTGCAGCTCTGGAACCAGGCGGCCGAGGCGATCACGGGGCTCCGGGCCGCCGAGGTGCACGGCCGCCGTGCGGAGGAGGCGATTCCGGGCTGGACGACGATCGCGACCTTCGTGCCCGTGGCGGATCGCCCAGGGGAAGTGGACGGCCCCTCGAGCGCGGAGACTGTCCCGGTCGAGGTGGCAGGGCGCGAACTCTGGCTCTCGATCGTGGCCGTGGCGCTGGACGACGACACCGTCTACGCCTTCCGCGACGCGACGCACGACCGCCGGCTCGAGAACCTCCGCTCGCAATTCGTGGCGACGATCTCGCATGAGCTCAGGACGCCGCTCGCCTCGTTGCACGGCGCGGCCCTGACGCTCAGGGAGCACGACTTGCCGGCGCAGACTCAGGACGATCTCCTCGAGATGATCGCCGAGCAGTCAAACCGTCTCGCCAACCTCGTCGAGGAGATCCTGGTGGCGGGCCAGCTCGACAGCGGCTCGCTCCGCGTGGTCGCGGACACGTTCGATCCAGAGGAGCTGGTGCGGGGAGTCGTGAAGGTTGGGCAGTCGCGGGTGGGGGAGGAGACGACGATCGAGGTTGTCGTGCCGCCGGTAGTGCCGAAGGCGCACGGCGACAGCGAGCGCACGCGCCAGGTGCTGCTCAATCTGCTCGACAACGCGATCAAGTATTCGCCGTCGGGTGGGCGAATCGAGGTGGGGCTCGCAGCAGCGGGTGACCGGCTCCGCTTCACCGTCCAGGATCAAGGCCTCGGCATTCCGGTGGGCGAGCAGGAGCGGATCTTCGACAAGTTCTACCGCCTCGACCCCGACCAGCGCCGGGGCATCGGCGGAACGGGTCTCGGCCTCTACATCTGCCGCGAGCTCGTCCAGTCGATGCACGGCCGCATCTGGGTCGAGTCGGAGCCTGGCAGGGGCACGACCTTCGCATTCGAGCTGCCCGCGGAGCCAATGCCGGCTCCGGTCTGAGCTAGCCGGCGTCGTGCTCGGCGCCGGCCGGGCGGTGTCCGGCCACGGCGCCGAAAACCTCCTGCAAAACACGGCGGCGGGTGCGCGGACTATTGTGGTTTCCATGAGCGTGAACCCGGTCTTCCCCGTTGGCACGCCCGAGGCGGTGGCGGACCTGGCCGCCTCGTCGGCCGCGCCGGCACGCGGCCTCGGCGCCGCCACCATCGACCGGGACCTCAGCTGGCTCGAGTTCAACCGACGCGTGCTGCAGGAGGCGCTCGACGAGCGGACGCCGCTGCTCGAGCGGGTCAAGTTCCTCGCGATCTTCTCGTCCAACCTGGACGAGTTCTTCATGAAGCGAATGGCGCTGATCCGGCCGGCGCACGGCGACGACAGCCTCGCCGCCCAGGAGCAGCGCGACCTCTTCCTGCTGGTGCGCGAACGGATCATCGCCATGCTCGAACAGGAGTCGGGCTGCTTCTCCGACGTGCTGCGGCCGCGCCTGGCCGAACACGGGGTACACCTACTCGGCTGGGAGCAGCTGACCGAGGAGCAGCGGGCCGAGGTCTCCGAGGTCTTCGACCACCGCATCTCGCCGGTGCTGACGCCGCTCAGTCTCGACGCCGCGCACCCGTTCCCGTACGTCTCGAACCTCTCGACCTCGTGGGCCTTCCGCCTTGGCGACCCGGTCAGCGGCGAGTCGGTGCTCGTGCGGGTCAAGGTGCCGCGCGAGCTCTACCAGTGGCTGCGGGTGCGGACGGGGGTCCGTTCCCCCGAGCGCGCGTTCGTCGGCCTGGACGAGGTGGTCGCCGCAAACGCCCAGAAGCTCTTCCCGGGCATGATCATCGAGAACGCGAGCCAGTTCCGCGTCTGCCGCGACGCCGAGGTCGAGCTCGCCGACAACGGCCTCAGCAAGCGGGACATGGTCGAGCTCGAGCTGCAGCAGCGGCGCTTCGAGCCCGTCGTCCGCCTCGAGCTGCAGCCGAACGCCGATCCCGCGATGGTCGCGGAGCTGCGGTCCCGCTTCTCCCTGGCACCGGACGACATCTACGAGATGAGCGCGCTGCTCGACTACACGACGCTGTTCGAGATCGCCGAGCTGCCAATGCCCGAGCTGCGTGACCCGCCCTGGACGCCGCTACCGCCGCTCGGCCTCGAGCAGATCGACCGAGACATCTTCACGGCGATCAGGCGCGGTGACGTGCTCATCCATCAGCCGTACGACAGCTTCGACGCCGGGGTCGAGCGGTTCATCCGCGAGGCGGCGGACGACCCGCAGACGCTCTCGATCAAGATGACCGTCTACCGCGTCGGCGACGACACGCCGTTCGTGCAGTCGCTGATTCGCGCCGCGGAGGCCGGCAAGCAGGTCGCGTGCGTGATCGAGCTGAACGCCCGCTTCGACGAGGTGCGCAACCTGCACTGGTCGCGCGAGCTCGAGAAGGTCGGCGCACATGTCGTGTTCGGGCTCAGCGGCCTGAAGACCCACGCGAAGACCGCGCTCGTCGTGCGCGAGGAGGGCGACGCCGTGCGCTGTTACGCGCACGTGGCCACCGGTAACTACCACTCGCGCACCGCCCGGCTCTACGAGGACGTCGGCCTGCTGACCGCCGACCCGCGCGTGACCGACGACGTCGTGACGCTGTTCCACTTCCTCACGGGCCGCTCGCGCACGCCGGAGTTCTCGACGCTCGTGGTCGCGCCGATGGCGATGCGCGCCGAGTTCGTCCGGCTGATCCAGCGCGAGATCGACAACCAGCAGGCGGGGCGGCCGGCGCGGATCGTCTGCAAGATGAACCAGCTCGAAGACCCGGAGATGTGCCTCCTGCTCTCGCGCGCCTCGCAGGCCGGCGTCCCGGTCGACCTGATCGTCCGCGGACTGTCCACGCTGGCTCCCGGGGTGCCGGGCCTGACCGAGAACATCCGTATCCGCTCGATCATCGGCCGCTTCCTCGAGCACTCGCGGATCTTCCACTTCGCCGCCGGCGCCGAGGACCCGCTCGACGGCGTCTTCCTGATCGGCTCGGGCGACTGGATGCACCGTAACCTCTCCGAGCGGGTCGAGACCGCGGTGCCGATCCTCCAGCGGCGGCTGCGAGCGCGGCTGTGGGAGATCCTCGACATCTCGCTCGTCGACCGCCGCAACGCCTGGGAGATGCAGCCCGACGGCTCCTACGTCCAGCTCTTCCCGGACGAGGACGACGGCATCGCCGCCGAGGGCACGCACGCCGCGATGATGCGGCTCGCGCTCGCCCGGCACGCGGTCTAGCCGCCGCGACACTGGACCCTCACCGGTCCGTGACCGGTCCGAAACCCACGCTCCTCCCCGACCGGCGAGGCTCCGCCGGGTCTTCAACAAGGGGAGGGAGCATGTTCCGAAGGAAGCTGTGGCTCGTCCTCGTCGCCGCCCTGACGGTGGCCGCGGTGGCAGCGGGGATCGCCGTCGCCGAGAAGGACAAGGGCAACGACAAGAACTTCGAGTACGCGATCGGGCTCTGGGGCGACTTTCCGTACTCCGACGTCCAGGCACAGGTCGGCGTGCCGAACCTGATCGACGACATGAACGACGCGGACATCAAGTTCTCGGTCCAGGATGGCGACCTCAAGGCAGGCAGCGCGACGGCCAACTCTCAGACGCCGACGACCTGTGCCGATCCGCTCTACGTGCAGGCGCTCGGCTTCTTCAACTCGCTCAAGAAGCCGGCGTTCTTCACGCCGGGCGACAACGACTGGACCGACTGCGACCGCCTCTCGAACGGGCCGTTCGACTCGCTCGAGCGTCTGACGCACGAGCGGACGGTGTTCTTCTCGGGCACGTACGCCGACCGGTCGCTTGGCCAGGAGCAGATGAAGGCCGAGGTGCAGACGGCGCCGCTCTGCCAGGGCGCGCCGAGCTCGCCCGGAGACCCGCGGCCGCTGGTCGGTTGCATCGAGAACCGCCTCTGGACGTTCCAGAAGGTCACCTACGTGACCCTCAACGTGCAGGGCACGTGCAACAACCTCTGCAAGAGCGGCTCGACGGCGGACCCGTCGGTGGGCGACGCGAACGGCGATCCGGCCGAGTACCAGGCGCGGAACGCCGCGGACATGGAATGGCTGCAGGAGGCGTTCGACGAGGCCGACGCCAAGAAGTCGGCCGGCCTGATGATCATCTGGCAGGCCGATCCGGGCTTCGACACCTCCGGCTACCAGGGAACGCCCAAGCGTGATCCGCTGAGCCTGATGCAGACCGACGTGCCGGCGAACCAGGACGGCTACCACGACATCCTGGTGGAGCTGCGCAACCTGACGATCGGGTTCAAGAAGCCGGTCGTGCTCGTGCACGGCGACTCGCACTACTTCCGGGTCGACAAGCCGCTCGTCAACGCGCAGGGCCGACGGCTCGAGAATTTCACCCGCGTCGAGACCTTCGGCGACAACCAGGCCAACGGGATCAACGACGTCCACTGGGTCAAGGCGCTGGTCGACCCGAACAGCCGTGACGTCTTCGCGTTCCAGCCGCAGATCGTTCCCGCCAACCGCGTGGCGGTGCCTGCGCCCTAGAACGCCGACAAGCCGGGGCCGTCCGAAGCGTGGCGGCCCCGGTTTGACTTTTCCTCTCGCCTGCGAGATATAGGACTCGCAACCGGGACCAGACGAAGGGGGATCCATGGGTTCACGGCGGATAACCGCTGTTTTGGCAGTGGCCGGCCTCGCCGTCGTACTGACGGCGCTGCTGGCGCGCGGATCGGGGAGCACGGCGGCCGCGCCGTCGGCTCACGGCAAGCAGCATCTCGCCAGGCTGGAAAACGGGGGACGCGGGGAAAGCGAAGAGTCGGGCGGTGCTGCGGCCGAGGCGTACAGGGACCGCGCGTTTCCGGCCGACGGCATCTCGATCGACCAGGTTCAGGGCGCGATTGCCGCGAACAACGCGGTCGCCCGCCACGGTGGGGCCACGCTCGGCTCGAAGTGGGACTTCATCGGTCCCGAGACGCTCGACGTCGACCGGCTCGGCACCCAGTCGTTCATCAAGCCGACCCAATGGTCGGGGCGCGTGACGGCGCTCACCGTTGACCCGAAGTGCAAGCCGCAGGAGTGCACGCTCTACGTCGCCGCCGCGGGCGGCGGCGTCTGGCGTACGACGAACGCGCTCGCGCCGAACCCGAGCTGGAAGCAGATCTCGGACGGGATCCCGACGAACGCGATCGGTTCGATCGCCGTCGACCCGAACGACCCGACCGGCAAGACGATCTACGTCGGTACCGGTGAGGGCAACGCAAGCGGTGACAGCGAGGCCGGCCTCGGTCTCTACAAGACGACGGACGGCGGCTCGCACTGGTCGCTCGTCCCGGGCTCGTTCGCAGCCGCGAACCTCCGGTCGATCACGTGGATCGCGATTCAGCCGGGCAACTCACAGCACATCGTGTTCAGCACGCGCTCGGGCACGCGCGGCGAGGCCTCCAACTCGACGAGCACCGCCACCGTCGCCGCGGCCTCGCCTCCACTCGGCGTCTACAACTCGACGGACGGCGGCGCGACGTTCACGCAGACGCTGAACGGCTTCGTGAACGAGGTCAAGTTCGACCCGGGCGACCCGAACACCGTCTACGCGGCGCTCGCGGGCAGCAACACCGGCGGCCTGCTTCGCTCGACCACTGGCGGCGCCGGCGGGTGGACGCCGATCTTCCAGGAGAACCGCGGACGCTTCTCCTTCGCAGCTGTCTCGCTGCCGAACGGCAAGACGCGCATCTACCTCGGCGACGCGAACTCCGGCGCCACCGGCGCGCAGGTGTATCGCATCGACGACGCGAGCCAGGCGGCGTCGACGCTGACGGCGTCGAACAACGCCGCATGGACGCGGCTCTCGAACCCGACCGACGGCACGCCAGGGTTCCCCGTCTACAACTACTGCGCCTCGGCGTTCGGACCGCAGTGCTCGTACGACATGTTCGTCATGTCCCCGCCCGACCGCCCGGACATGGTGGTCGTCGGCGGGCTCATGCACTACGAGGAGCTGAAGCCGTACATCAACCAGGTTCCGCCCTCCCAGGTGGTCGGCCAGCGCTCCAACGGCCGGGCCGTGCTCATGTCGAGCGACGCGGGCGTGAACTGGACCGACATGACGGGCGATGTCGGCGGCGAGTCGATGCACCCGGACCAGCACGCGCTCGCGTTCGTTCCGGGCGACCCGGATCAGTTCTTCGTCGGCTCGGACGGCGGCGTCATCCGCACGAGCGGCAAGTACGCCGACGCGTCGGCCCAGTGCGACACCCGGGCGCTCCCGCTCACGGGGCAGAACCTCACTGATTGCCACGCCTGGCTCAGCAAGATCCCGACGGAGCTGAAGGTCATGAACGCCGGCCTCGGAGACCTCCAGATGTACAGCATCTCGGTCAGCCCGTACTCGCCGGACACGGCGATGTCAGGCACCCAGGACAACGGGACGCTCTCGTTCACCGGCTCGACCCGGTGGGTGCTGCCGCTCACCGGCGACGGCTGCGACAGCGGCTTCGACGCCACCGACCCGCATCTTCGGTTCCACGAGTACACGAACGGCCTGATCGACGTGAACTACAACGACGCCGATCCGACCTCGTGGCTGTGGGTCGAACGACTTCTTCTACCTCACCCCGCCTGAGGCCACTCGCTTCTGTGCGCCGATGCTCTTCGACACGGTGCAGACGAAGACGATCTTCCTCGGCGCCCAGAGCGTCTGGCGGACGACGGACGCGGGCGGCGACCGCTCGTTCCTCGAGCAGCACTGCAACACGGCGGTCGGCGAGGAGCCGAGCGACCTCCTCTACACCGGCGCATGCGGCACCGCTGCGGACTGGCCGAGGCTCGGCACGTCGACGCTGACCGGAGGTGCATTCGGGACGACGAAGAGCGGTAGCACGATCAGCGCGCTCGCGCGCGGCAAGGACGGCGGGACGATGTGGGCCGGCACCGGCAGCGGCCGCGTGCTTGTCTCGCGGAACGTGATCGCCGCCAACCCGGCGAGCGTCACGTTCAATCGCGTCGACACGGCGAGCCAGCCCGGTCGCGCAGTGTCGTCGGTCTTCGTCGACCCGACGAACCCGAACCACGCGATCGTCACGTTCTCGGGTTACGAAGCGAACACGCCGACCACGCCGGGTCACGTGTTCGACGTGGTGTTCGATCCGACGTCCGGCACCGCGACGTGGACGAACATCTCGTTCGACCTCGGCGACCAGCCCATCGACGACGCCGTGCTCGACGCGGCTACCGGCGATGTGTACGTGTCGACCGACTTCGGCGTCGACCGGCTCCAGGACGGGAGCAACACCTGGGTCCAGGCCGCCGACGGCCTGCCGCAGGCTGCCGTCTCGGGGCTCACGATCGCCAACGGCAAGAACGGCGACCGCCTGATCTACGCGGCGACGCACGGCCGGAGCGCGTACCGGCTACGGCTGAAGTAGCGGCTGTACGTACCTCCCGTACACGAGGGGCCCCGGCAACGGGGCCCCTCGCCTGCTCAAACGTCGCGGCGCGCGAGCAGTACCGCGGCGACCGCGATCGCTGCGACCGCGTAGGCGCAGAGCACGCCGAAGCCGACCCAGGGCGCGAGCTGGTCGCCGCGGTTGAGCGCGAGCAGCGCCTCGCCGGCCTGGAGCGGGAGGTAGGGCGAAGCGGCCGAGTTCCAGCTCGCGGGCAGCACGTTCATCAGCGGGGGCAGTACGAACATCAGGCCCGCGAACGTGGCGATCCCGCCGGCGGTGTTGCGCACGATTGCACCCAGGCCGAGGCCGAAGAGGCCGATCACGGTCAGGTAGAGCGCCGCGCCGAAGACCGCACGCGGCACCCCCGCGTGGGTGAAGGCGATGTCGATGTGGCGGCCCGAGAGGATCGACTGCGAGACGAGGAAGGCGATCAGCACGGCCGGGGTCATCAGGACCAGCGTCGTGAGCCCGAAGACGACCGTCTTGCCCCAGAGCACCGGCAGGCGTCGCGGGACCGCGGTCATCGAGGCGCGAATCATCCCGGTCGAGTACTCGGCGGTGATCACGAGCACGCCGAGCACGCCGATCGCGAGCTGGGCGATCTGGACGCCGACGAAGCTGACCTCGAGGGGATGGAAGTCGGCCCGGTCGTGCGCGCTGGCCGAGGGCCAGTGGTGCGAGACGACGGCCGCCGCGATCGCCGGGACGCCGATCGTGAACAGGAACGCCGCGGCCAGCGACCACTTCGTCGAGCGCACCGAGCGGAGCTTCGTGAGCTCGGAGAGGAAGACGCGCAGCTGGGTCACGCGGCCCGTGTGCTCGAGCGGCGGGATGACGTGGGCCTGGGCGAGCGTGCTCACGCGGCGGCCTCCTCCGGGGTCTTGCCATCGGCGGGAGAGCCGAACTCGACCGCCGAGCGGGTCAAGGTCATGAACGCCTCCTCGAGCGAGGCCTGCTGCGGCGTCAGCTCGTGGATTGCGATCCCGTGCGCGGCCGCTGCGTCGCCGATCTGTTCGGTCGTCAGCCCGTGCACCTCGAGGCGCCCGCGCTCGCCGCCTTCAAAGGTGACGCCCGGCGCCTCGAGCACGGCGCGCAGGCGCGGCAGCTCGGGCGAGCGAACCAGGACGACCTTGGCCGAGGCGCGCGCGACGAAGTCGTCGACGCTCGTGTCGGCGATCAGCCTGCCGCGGCCGATTACGATCAGGTGATCGGCGGTCAGCGCCATCTCGCTCATCAGATGCGACGAGACGAACACCGTCCGGCCCTCGGCCGCGAGCCCCTTGAGCAGGTTGCGGATCCAGTGGATGCCCTCGGGGTCGAGCCCGTTCACCGGCTCGTCGAGGAGCAGCGTCGAGGGGTCGCCGAGGAGCGCCGTCGCGATCCCGAGCCGCTGGCCCATGCCGAGTGAAAATTGGCCGGCGCGCTTGTTTGCCACGTCGTGCAGGCCGACGAGGTCGATCAGTTCGTGGACGCGGCGCTTCGGGATCCCGTGGGTCTGAGCGAGTGCGAGCAGGTGGTGGTAGGCCGAGCGCCCGGTGTGGACGGAGCGCGCCTCGAGCAGCGCGCCGACCTCGTGCAGCGGCGCCGGATGCTCGCGGTAGTGCTTGCCGTTGACGATCACGTCGCCCGCGGTCGGCGCGTCGAGGCCGAGGATCAGGCGCATGGTCGTCGATTTGCCGGAGCCGTTGGGGCCGAGGAATCCAGTCACGATGCCGGGCTCGACGTTGAAGGTGAGGTCGTCGACCGCGCGCTTGTCCCCGTAGTCCTTCGTCAGGCCGCGTGCTTCGATCACCACTGCACCGTACTTCCCGTGGTGTTGCGCGTTCATGAATGCTTCCTGACTACATGCGCGCGACCTCGATCAGCCTGCTCTGCGCCGTCGTCGCCGCGGTGGGTGGCGCGAGCCCCGGGGCGACGGCGTCCCAACCGACCCTGGCCGAGCTGGTCGGGCAGAAGCTCGTCGTCTCGATGACCGGGACGGCGCCGTCGGCCTCGCTGCTCGCGCGCGCGAGACGCGGTGAGATCGGCGGCGTGATCGTGCACCGGTGGAACTTCTCCTCCTCCGCGCAGCTGCGGGCGATCGCACGGGCGCTGCAGCAAGCGGCCGCGGCGGGCGGGCAGCCCCGGCTGCTGATCGCCGTCGACCAGGAGGGCGGCTCGGTGAAGACGGTCCCCTGGCTGCCGCCGACCCGGGCGCCAGGGCGGGTCCGGTCGACCGCCGATGCGCGCGCGGACGGCCGCGCGACCGGCGTCGCGCTACTCGGCGTCGGCGTCAACACCGACCTCGCTCCCGTTGCCGACGTGCCCGGCTCGCGGACCTCGGCGGTCTACCGCCAGGGGCGAACGTGGTCGTTCGACGCCCACACCACCGCGCGCCTGGCGACCGCCTTCGCGGTCGGCCTCGCCGCCGGCCATGCGCTGGCGACGATGAAGCACTTCCCCGGACTCGGGTTCGCCACCGCCGACACCGACCGGAGCGTCGTCCACATCACCGCTTCGCGCAGCCGTCTCGAGCCCGGCCTCGATCCGTACCGGACCGCGATCGCGGCCCACGTTCCGGTGATCATGCTCTCGAACGCGGTCTACGACGCCTACGACCGGACGAACGCCGCGGGCTGGTCGCGCGCGATCGCGACCGGGCTCCTCCGCAACGAGCTCGGCTTCGAGGGCGTGACGATCACCGACTCGCTCGACGGCGCCGCCCACACCCGCAAGATCACGCCGAACGTGCTCGCGCTCGCGGCGACGAAGGCGGGCACCGACTTGCTGCTGCTGACCGGGGGAGAGGAGGCCACGCGCAGCGACTACGCCTCGCTGCTGCGGGCGGCCCAGGCCGGCCGTCTCGGCCGCGCGGGCCTGGAGCGTTCGTACGCTCGGATCCTGCGCCTCAAGGCTCAGCTCGCCGCTCGTTGAGCTCGGAGATCCGCATCCGTACGGGAAGGGAGTCCGACTTCGAGCGGCTGCGCGTGATCGCGGTCGAGGCCAAGGCGCACTGGGGCTACGACCGGGACCTGGTCGAGGAGTGGGCGCACGGCGGCGATTTCGAGCCCGAGAGCCTGCGCCGCCGGCTGCTCTACGTGGCCGAGGAGGACGGCCGCCCGGTCGGGTGGGCCGCCCTGATCCCGCGCGGCGAGGTCGGCTGGCTGGAGGACCTCTGGGTCGAGCCGGCCTGGATCGGGCGAGGCCTCGGGCGCGCGCTGTTCGAGCACGTCGCCACCGAGGCCAAGCAGCGCGGCGCCCGTCGACTGGAGTGGGAGGCCGAGCCGAACGCGCAGGGGTTCTACGAGCACATGGGCGGCGCGTACGTTCGTGACAGCGAAGAGACCGAATGGGGGCGCGTACTCCAGGTGTTGGCGGTCGAGCTCTGATCGAGCCCTTGCGCGCACTGCGCTGAAGGTCGAGACTCAGCGAGTGCCCGGAGCCGCGACGGAGCACCCCGAGGCCGACGTGATCCTCGACGTCGAGTTCGACGACGGACTGTTCTTCCTCGTGCTGGAGAACATCGGCTCCCGGCCGGCCCACTCAGTGCGCGTGCGCTTCACCAAGCCGCTGCGAGGCCTCGGCGGCGAGAAGCGGATCGACCGGCTCAGGATCTTCCAGCGGCTCGAGCTGCTCGGGCCGCGGCGACGAATCCGGATCTTCCTCGACCGCGCCGCGCTGTTCTTCGCGCGCGACGAGCCAACTGCGTTCGAGGCTCGGGTCGCCTGGCGCACCGACGAGGGCGAGCGTCGCTCCCGCACCGTCGCCCACGACCTCGACGCCTACCGCGACTTCCCCTACTTGGAGGTGCCCCGCGATGCCCCAGCAGCACCGTAACGATCCGTACCTGAACTTCAACTTTCGCGTCGAGATCGACAACCTCTCGGTGGCCGGCTTCAGCGAGGCCGAGCTCCCCGAAGGCCGGATCGAAGTGATCGAGTACCGCGAAGGGGCTGACACGAGCACTGGACCGCGCCTGCTCGCGGGCCGCGTCGAGTACCGCCCGGTCGTCCTGCGCCGCGGCTTCGCGGGCGAACCGTCCCTCTTCAGGTGGTGGAACGAGGTCGTGCAGGGGAACGTGATGCGCCGGAACGTCGACATCGCGCTCCTCGACGAACAACGCAACGAGGTGGCGCATTGGCTAATCCGCGAAGCCTGGCCGAGTAAGTGGGTAGGCCCCGACCTGCGGGCCCTCGGCAACGAAGTGGCGATCGAGACGCTGGAGCTCTCCCACGAGGGCATCGAGCTGGTCGATTGAGCTAGCGAAGCGACGAGGGGTAGTAGTCGTACGTGACGCGCTCGAGCAGCTCGATCCGCACGCCCGCTCGCAGCATGCGCTCGCCGCGAAACCAGTCGCCCGGCTCGGCCAGCGCCGAGGCGACGTGTTCCCGCTCGAAGAAGCGCAGGTGCGCGTGGACGAGCGCTCCTTTCAGCGGCAGCTGGTGCGGGAGCACGCTTCGAATCTCGCTCGTCGAGCCGTCGTCCTCGTGGCCGACGATCACGCCCTGCACCGCTTCGGCGCGACGCTTCAGCGCGGCCTCGAGCAGGAGTTCGATCGCGTCGGGCGGTAGTGAGTCGTCGTCGTCGAAGTCGAACAGCCAGCGCCCGCTCGCAAGGCGGTAACCCTCGTTGCGGGTGAGCGTCGACGCGGCAAGCCAGTGGCGGTGCGGTTCCGGGTAGACGTAGCGCTGCGAGGTGTGCGCCCAGTGGACACGCTCGTCGTGGAGCTCGCGCACGACCTCCTCCGCCGCAGGGTCTGCGCCGTCGCCGATCACGAGCACCTCGAGCTTCCCGTGTGTCTGGGCGAGCACGGCCGGGAGCGAGCGCGAGCGCAGGAAGTCCGGCCGCTGGTGGGTCGGGAGGATCACCGTCACGAGCGGCTCCGGCTCCTCGTACGCCAGCTCGTAGGCCGGGTCGCTGCGCGCCTCGGCGAGGAGCTCCCTGTTCTCGGCGTCGCGCCCGGCCAACAGCCGCAGGGTCGGCATCAGCTGCTCGTCGAGCCGCCGGGCCACCGCCGCCACGTCTTCGCGGAGTCGGGCGACGTCACCGGACAGTCCCTCCACGCGGTGGTGCAACGACTCGAAGCGCCGGTCGAGCGTGTGCGCGAGCCGGCGGCGGATCACGCAGGGACGAAGACGCGTGCTGGCACGCCCTGCACGCGCGTCGCCGGCTCCACCGCCCGGACGACCACCGCGCCGGCTGCGACGAGCGCCTGGGCTCCGACCTCGACCCCATTGACGACGATCGCGCCCATCCCGAGCACAGCGCCGTTGCCGACGCTTGCGTTGCCGCCGACGTTCGCACCGGGGTTCAGCACCACGCCCGCACCGAGGCGCGTATGGTGGCCGACGAGCGCGCCGCGGGCCACGATCGCCTGCCGCCCGAGCACCGCCGCTGCGCCGATTACGGCGGCCGGGCCGACGAGGCACCCCTCGCCGAGTCGCGCGGACGGACTCACATGAGCCGCGGGGTGGACGACCGTGGTCGCCCGCCAGCCGTGCTCGGCCAGCCGCGCCCACAGCGTGAGCCGGTCGCCGCCGAGCCCGAGCACCGCTGTCCCCGGCCCCGCGTCGATTCCTACGACAGGAAGGCCGTGCACCTGGCCGCCGACCCGGCTCGAATCGACCAGCTCGACCAGCCCCACCACGTCGTGGCCCGACGCGTGGGCGTACTCGATCATCTCGAGTGCGAACGATC
Source organism: uncultured Actinomycetes bacterium (assembly GCA_963772975.1). Classification (GTDB taxonomy): domain Bacteria; phylum Actinomycetota; class Thermoleophilia; order Gaiellales; family Gaiellaceae; genus AC-32. The sequence goes on along the minus strand of CAVYZH010000002.1, from coordinate 152,381 downwards.
CAGTCCCCGCAACGTGACAGCCCGGCCACCTCGACCGGGACCCTACAGGCCTAGCTGCGCCGCTTCTCCGTCAGCCAGGTGTCCAGCTCGGTCCTGCTGAAGAACAACCGGCCCTCGACCTTGCTGTGCGGCACCTGGTTGAGGTGCTGCCGCAGCCAGCGGACCGAGACGCGCATGTAGTCGGCGGTCTCCGCCGTGTTCATCCAGGGCGAGCCGTTGTGGAGTCGCTCGGCCAGCGCCGCCGCGAGCGCGTCGATGTCGCCGTTCCACCCGTTGGTTTCGATCGATTGTGCCACCGAGATCTCCTCCGTTTCGCCGTCTCCACGGCCACGCGCGGTGGCCGCCCGTCAGGCGACGGCGGGAGGAGCGCGCCCGGCCTGCTGCGAGGCCAGGACCGGGAGCCGCGGCTTGTGCGCGTGGAACGGCCTGACGCGGAGCCGATGCGTCCGTCGTGTCCAGCGCGGGCTGCGACGTGCGAGCGCGGAGCCGAGCTGCTCGGCCGCCTGCAGCAGCGTGCGCACGAGCCAGATCGCCGGCAGGCCCAACCCCAGCTGCAGCGCGACGCCGATCAGGACCATCGGCTCGAGCGCTGTGAGCGCAGCGAACCGCCCGTCGTGCACGAGCTGCTCTGCGTGCTCCTGGAAGAGGAACCCGAGCGCCGGCAGCGCGGCCAGCCGCCAGGAAGGCAGCGGCTGCGGCCCCTCGGCGCGGAAGGACGCAAGCACGCGCCGTCCGAGGATCGCGGCCGCGAGCAGCACGACCAGCGCGACGAACGGCAGGGCGAAGTCCTCCAGAACGTTCGAGAGCACGTGGTGACGCGCGTCCTGCGGATCGATCGCGCTCGCCAGGAGCATGTGACCCGCCGTCTCCGCCACGAACAGCGCCGGCAGCGTCAGGAACCAGAAGGTGCGCGCCCTCATGCGGTTCAGGCTCCGAACGGTCGCACGGCGCCGACGAAGCCGAAGGCGTAGCCGGGCTCCGAGAGCGACGAGATCTTGACGACGTCTCCCGTGTGCGGGGCCTGGATGAAGCGGCCGCCGCCGATGTACATCCCCTCGTGCTGCGGGCCGCGGGAGGTCGGCTCGAAGAAGACGAGGTCGCCTGGCCGGAGCGCCCACGGCGGGATGCGTGTGCCCTCGTAGAACTGCGAGCCCGTGTAGTGGGTCAGCTGGATCCCGAGCTGCGCGTACACGTACATCGTCAGGCCCGAGCAGTCGAAGCCGGTAAGCGGGTCGGCCCCGCCCCAGACGTACGGTACGCCCAGGTACTGCAACGAGATCCGTACCGCGCGGGAGCCGACCGAGCCGTCGGTCGGCACGTCGAGCAGCTGCGCCCCGGGCAGGGCGAGGTCGTCGAAACCGGTGTCGGCGCCGTGGCCGGTCACTCCGAGCGCGAGCCACGAGAGCCGCGCAGACCGGTGCGCTCCGGTGCCTGGCCGGCAGCGCCGCGCGGGCGAGCCCGACGAGCACCTGCGAGCCCGGGTCGAGGCCGAGCGACGAGTCGCCGGCGACCAGGCGCAGGCCGACGACGCCGCTGCCCTCGCCGGGCACGACCGCCTCCTGGAGGACGACGAGGTAGCTCGCCGGCCCGAGCGGGACGAGCGAGTTCGGGGTCGCCGCCACTGGCTTGCCGTTTACGGTCAGGCCGACGACGCGCGCGCCGCCAAGGCCGTGAGCCGGGACGTAGACGCGCTCGGCGTAGACCGACCCGCCCACGAGCGAGACGCCGGTGAGCGAAACGCCCTTGGAGGTACGCGTGGCCGAGTCGAAGCGCAGCGCCCAGCCGCCGTCTTGGGCCGATGCGAACGTGCCGACCGCGCCCGCGTCTGCGGTCAGATGGCCCTGGGCGTCGCGGATCTCGGCGATCCCGCCGAGCGCTGCGGGGGCAAACGCCAGCGCAGCGAGCGCAAAGAGCGCGGCGAACGATGCGCGCCGTGTCACGCCAAGGATGGTTGCACAGCCAGACGCGGTGCGCTTCAGGCCGCGCGGCAGTCGGTGCAGGACCCGCGGAGCAGGATGTGGTGCGCCCGCGCGCCGGCTCGTTCCTGCACCTTGTGGATCGCGCGCTCCAGCGCGTCGTCGGCGAAGGCTTCGACCTTCCCACAGTCGTCGCAAACCAGGTGGTGGTGATGCTCGCCGCTGGCGTGGCGGGCCTCGAAGCGGGCGCTGCCCGGGCCGGTGTCGATGCGCTCGACGAGGCCCTTGTCCACGAGCAGGTCGAGCACGCGGTAGATGCTCGCCAGCCCGACCCGGCGGCCGCCTTCTCGGAGCTGGTCGTGCAGCTCCTGAGCCGTCAGGCAGCAATCGTGGCTCGAGAGCGTGTCGACGACAGCCTCCCGCGCTCCGCCCCGGCGGTGGCCCGCCTCGTTGAGGACGGCGTCGGCGTGTTCGGCCCAGTCCATGTTGGTAACAATAGCGATTCTCATTATTGTTTTGAGCCCGAGTGTTCGAGCCCTTCCGCTACCCCTTCGTCCAAGATGGCCTCGTTGAGGTGCTGCTGCTCGCGCCCGCTGCCGGGGTGCTCGGGTCGTGGATCGTGCTGCGCGGCCTCTCCTTCTACTCGCACGGCGTGGCGACCGCGGCATTTCCCGGGCTCGTGCTGGCCGACGGCCTCGGGCTGCCCGCATTGCTCGGCGCCTACGGCGCGGCGGTCGTATTCGCGCTCGCCGTCGAGCGGCTGGGCCGCGCACGCGACACCGGCGAGGACAGCGTCACCGGGCTCGTGCTCACCGGTGCGCTTGCGCTCGGCGTGATCCTGGCGAGTGACGTCTTTCACTCGGCCTCGTCGGTCGAGACGCTGCTCTTCGGGAGCCTGCTCGCGATCAACCCGGCGGACCAGGCCGTCGCGGGGGCGACCAGCGTCGTCGCCGTCCTTGCCGGGGTCGCGCTCGCACGGCCGTGGCTCGCGGCCGGCTTCGAGCCGCAGGACGCGCGAGCACTCGGCGTTCGCTCGCGAATCCCCGAGCTCGCCTTGCTGGGCCTGGTGGCTCTTGCCGTCGTAGCCGCCCTGGCGGCGACCGGCGCGCTGCTCGTGGCGGCGCTCTTCGTCGTCCCGGCCGCGACGGTGCGGCTGGTCACGCATCGAGTCTGGACGCTGCAGCTCGGTGCGATCGGGCTCGCGGCCGTCGAGGGGGTGGCCGGCCTCTGGCTCTCGGTCCAGGTCAATGTGCCACCGGGAGCCGGGATCGCCGTCCTCACCGGTGGTGTCTTCGCGGTCGTGGCCGCCGCGCGGGTGACGCTCGTCCGGCGCGGCGCGGTCCTTGCCCTCGCGGCGCTGGCGGTCGCGGGGTGCGGCTCCGGCGTCGGCAACCCGAGCGGCCTGGATGTCGTTGCAACGACCACGCAGATCGGCGACTGGACGCGCGTGATCGCAGGCCCTGACGCTTCCGTCCACCAGCTCCTGCAGCCGAACACCGACCCGCACGAGTACGAGCCCCGCCCGGGCGACGTCGAGGCGACCGCGCGGGCCGATCTCGTCCTGGAGAACGGCGACCAGCTCGACCGCTGGATGGACAAAGTCGTCTCCAGCTCGGGCGGCAAGCCGACCGTCGTCGACCTCGGCGCAACGGTGCCCGTCAAGCTCCCCGGCGAGACCTCCGGCCCGGAATCCTCCCGGTACGACCCGCACTGGTGGCACGACCCGCGCAACGCGTTGGCCGCGGTCCGGCGCATCGAGGCGGCGCTGGCACGGGCCGAGCCCGCGAAGAAGGCCGCGTTCGCGCGGCGCGCCGACCGGTACGTGAGGCGGTTGCAGAACCTCGACCGCGGAATCGCCGGCTGCTTCTCCCGCGTGCCGAAGCAAGAGCGCAAGCTCGTGACCGACCACGATGCCTTCAACTACTTCGCGGCCCGCTATGGCATCCAAGTCGTTGGCGCGATCATTCCGTCGCAGACGACCCAGGCGCAGCCTTCGGCCGGCGAGACCACCCGCTTGATCGCGTTGATCAAGCGCGAGCATGTCCACGCGGTCTTCCCGGAGAGCTCGATCAACGCGAGGCTTGCCCGCGCCGTGGCCAGGGAGACCGGCGCCCGCTCCGACCTCGTCCTCTACGGCGACACGCTCGGGCCCGCAGGCTCGGCAGGTGCGACGTACGTCGGCATGGAGGCCGCGAATGCGGCGCGGATGGCCGAGGGCTTCACCGGCGGCAAGGTGACGTGCAGGATCTGACGCTCGTCGAGACGCAAGGGCTGGCGGCGGCCTACGGCGCCCAGCGCGTGCTCGAGGACGTCTCCTTCGAGCTGCGGCGCGGCGAGCGGATCGCCGTTCTCGGGCCGAACGGCGGCGGCAAGTCGACGCTCTTCCGCGTGCTGCTCGGACTGTTGCCGCCTGTGGCCGGGACGGTGCGCGTCGAGGGTCGCTGCGGATTCGTCCCGCAGACCGAGCGCTCGCGGCTCGACTACCCGGTGACCGCACTCGACGTCGCGCTGATGGGAACGCTCACGCGTGTCCCGTGGTGGCGGCCGCTCGGCCGCTCCGAGCGGGCCCGCGCCCGAGAGGCGCTTTCGCGCGTCGGGTTGCAGGGGCTCCAGCAGCGCTCGTTCGGCGCGCTTTCGGGCGGCCAGCGGCAGCGGGTGCTGTTCGCGCGGGCGCTGGTGCAAGAGGCGCCGGTGCTGCTCCTCGACGAGCCGTTTATCGGGGTCGACCTGCCGAGCGAGGAGCTGCTCGAGCGGCTGATCCGTGAGCTCGCCGCCGAAGGTCGCGGGATCCTGATCTCGACCCACGACATCGAGCAGGCGAGGGCGTGCGATTGCGTCCTGTGCCTGAACGGGAGACAGGTCGCGCTCGGCCCGCCCGCCTCGACCTTGACCAAGGACGTGCTCGAGGCGACCTATGGCGAGGCGATCGTCGCGCTCGGCGGCGAGGCGGCAATCCTGCCGGCGCACCATCATTGATGCAGGCGCTGCTGGAGCCGTGGCACCAGGGGCTCGTCCAGCGTGCCTTCCTCGAGCTGGCCCTTGTCGGCATCCTCGGCGGAGCGCTCGGCTGCTGGGTCGTCTTCCACGGTTTTTCCTACAGCGCGGAGTCGCTCGCACACGCGATGCTGCCCGGCCTCGTCGGCGCGGCGCTGCTCGGTCTGCCGCTCGTCGCAGGGGCGGCCGCGGGGCTCGCCGGAGCGGCGCTCGCGATCGCGCTGGCCGCGCAGGTTCCCGGGCTAGGCCGTGACGCGTCGGTCGCGATCGTGACGACGACGCTCTTCGGTCTCGGCGTGCTGCTGGCGCTTGCGCCGAGCTCGCCGCCAGGCCTTGCCGGCCTCCTCTTCGGCGACCCGCTCGGGGTGACAGCTGGAGACCTGGTGACGACCGCCGTGGTCGCTGCCTGCTCGCTCGCGGCGCTCAGTGCCGTTCATCGGGTACTGCTTGCGGTCGGGTTCGACCGGGTCAACGCGGCGGCCTTCGGGGCGCGCGCCGGGCTCGCCGACGCCGCCCTGCTCGTGCTCGTGGCCGCGGCGCTGCTCGTCGGCGTCCAGGCGCTCGGCAACCTGCTCGTGCTCGCGGTCGTGATCGGTCCGGCTGCGACCGCGAGGCTGCTCGTGCGCAGGATGGCGCCGATGATGGCGGTCGCCGCGGCAATCGCGATCGTGGCTGCGATCGCCGGCCTCTATCTCTCCTACTACGAGGACACGGCGGCAGGTGCCTCCGTGGCGGCTGCGCTCGTCGCGTGCTTCCTGATCGCCCTGCTGGCTAGGGGTGTGCGGCGGGCACCCAGTGCGGCCCGCCCCAGCTGAGGTCGTACGGGTAGTGGTGGATCACGTGGGCCCAGACCGTCCATGCGATCCAGCGTGAGGTTCCGTAGAAGAACGCAGCCCGGTAGAGCGTGAGCAGCGCGCCGCGGGGGATCGCCCGGTTCAGCCACGGCCAGAAGGCATCTGCCCGATAGATGTAGTCGTCGAAGTACGCACTTGTGAGTACGCGCCAGGAGTAGAGGCCGTAGACGATCCAGACGGCGTCCCACATGCTGCCCAGCCCGCTGAAGTAGGCGGCGGCGTCGGTCATCCGCCCGGTCTGGCCCGCGTAGGCCCAGGCGTCGAGGTGGAAGTGGAATGTCCACGGGAAGAACAGCATCGTCCCGACGGTGTCGCCGGCGTCGGTGAGCGCGTGTGCGGCCTGGCCGACGATGAAGCTGACGCCCCAGAGCTTCGACCCGAAGAGCTTCCAGATGATCAGCCCGACGGCGACGCCGTAGATGAACGAGTGCGTGAAGCCGAAGCCGGGCCAGCCGCGGTGGAACTGCGCGGGGTCGCTCGCCTTCAGGTCCCACGGGCCGAGATGGATCCCGTAGACGAACCACTTGGTCATCATGTCCGGCGAGTACGAGCCGATCAGCAGCGGCACGAAGGCGAGCTTCAGCCCGACGTGCTTCTGGATCGCGTAGGGCTCGAGGTCGTGCGCCGCCCAGCTCAAACGAGCCACCGGACGAACGTCGGCACCGCCCACGCGACCACGACCAGGTAGGCCAGGCCGACCCAGAACGAGAGCAGGAAGTCGACCCAGGTGACGCCGATCGCGATGTAGACCGCGGCCGCGAGGCAGTAGCCCCCGAAGACGCGCAGATCGCGCCCGTCGGGGACGTCGAAGCTCAGTCGCAGTCGCACGTTCGCTGGCCGAGGAGGATGCGCCGGCCGCAGCTGGCGCAGAAGTTCTCCGCCCGGCGGGCGGCTCGGTGCAGGCGCGGCAACGTCAACAGCACGCCGAACGCGAGGGCGCCGAGGACGGCGGCGAGCTCGGGGTCGATCACGAGACGACTATGCCATGGCCCGCCGGCAGGTGCCGCACCCAAATTTCGGATCCAAAACGCGGCGTTCTCCTGGAAGAATGGCTAGGTAGGCCCATCAGAACTGGACTTCGGATCCGAAACGTGGCACAATCCCGGTTATGAATCGCTTGCTCTCGAAGCTCCGGCAGGGCCAGAAGGCTCAGACTTCCGATGGCAACGGAGTCAGCCACGTACGCGTGGTGAGCGACCGGCCGGCGGTCGCACGCTCCGGCTACGTGCTGACCGCCGCGGAAACGGCTCCGTGCACGTGCCCGGACTTCTGCGAGCGGGATCACGACAACGAGTGACCGCGATGGCTGCAGTGGAGGTTGACGGCGCCCGGCCGCGGCGCGCGGCCGAGGTGCTGACACCGGAGGCCGTCGCCTTCGTCGTGGCGCTCGAGGAGCGCTTCGGGGAGAGGCGGCTGGAGCTGCTCGAAGCGAGAGCGGCGCGGCGGGAGCGCATCGCCGCCGGCGCGCTTCCGGGCTTCCTGCCTTCGACGCGCGAGGTCCGCGAGGGCCACTGGACGATCGAACGGGTGCCCCCCGGGCTCCGCGACCGGCGTGTGGAGATCACCGGGCCGACCGACCGCAAGATGGTGATCAACGCGCTCAACTCGGGCGCGCGGATGTTCATGGCGGACTTCGAGGACGCCAATGCGCCGACCTGGTCGAACATGATCGACGGCCAGGCCAATCTCACCGACGCGATCGAGCGCACGATCGAGCTCCAGACGGCGGAGAAGACCTACCGCTTGGCGGACGAGACGGCGACCCTGCTCGTCCGGCCGCGCGGCTGGCACCTGCCGGAGCGTCACCTCGCCGTCGGCGGCGAGCCTGTCTCGGCCAGCCTCTTCGACTTTGGCCTCTTCGTCTTCCACAACGGCCAACGCCTGCTCGACCGGGGCGCGGGTCCCTGGGTCTACCTGCCGAAGCTCGAGAGCCACCTCGAGGCGCGTCTCTGGAACGAGGTCTTCAGCTACACCGAGGATGCCCTAGGCCTCCCGCGCGGCTCGGTCCGCGCGACCGTCCTGATCGAGACCGTGCCGGCGGCGTTCGAGATGGACGAGATCCTCTGGGAGCTGCGCGAGCACGCAGCGGGGCTGAACGCCGGCCGCTGGGACTACATGTTCAGCATGATCAAGACCTTCCGCGAGCGGCCCGACTTCGTCCTGCCCGACAGGAATGCCGTCACGATGACGGCGCCGTTCATGCGGGCCTACACCGAGCTGCTCGTGCGGACCTGCCACCGGCGCGGCGCGCACGCGATGGGCGGGATGGCGGCCTTCATCCCGAGCAGGCGGGACCCCGAGCTCAACGAACGAGCGCTTGCCAAGGTGCGCGAGGACAAGCGGCGCGAGGCCGGCGACGGCTTCGACGGGACCTGGGTCGCGCACCCGGATCTCGTCCCGGTCGCGCTGGCGGAGTTCCAGCGGCCGAACCAGCTCGACCGGCTACGCGAGGAGGTCTCCAGCTCGGAGGCGCAGCTGCTCGACGTTGCGTCTACGCCGGGCCATGTCACCGAGGAAGGGCTGTGCAACGACGTCGGCGTCGCGCTGCGCTACTTGACCGCGTGGCTCGGCGGCACCGGCGCGGTCGCGATCTTCAACCTGATGGAGGACGTCGCGACCGCCGAGATCGCGCGCTCGCAGGTGTGGCAGTGGGTCCGCCACGGGCGCTTCGACCGCGCGCAAGTCGAGCGGGTGATCGACGAGGAAGTCGACCGGTTCCGCGGCGAGCTGGGCGAGGGGGAGTGGCGCGTCGACGAGGCGCGGGAGATCTTCGAGCAGGTGGCGCTCGGCGAGCGGTTCGTCGAGTTCCTGACGCTGCCTGCCTACGACTACCTGGAAAGGGGTCAGCATGGGGAGTAACGGGAACTGGGCGTCGTCGCGCCGCTGGGACGGGATTGTGCGGCCGTACGCGCCCGAGGACGTCGAGCGGCTGCGCGGCACGGTGCACGTCGAGCACACGCTGGCCAGGCTGGGAGCCGAGCGGCTGTGGCAGCTGCTCCAGGACGAAGAGTGCGTCGCGGCCCTCGGCGCGCTCACCGGCGGCCAGGCGGTGCAGATGGTCAAGGCCGGTCTGAAGGCGATCTACCTGAGCGGCTGGCAGGTCGCCGCCGACGGGAACCTCGCCGGCCACACGTACCCCGACCAGAGCCTCTATCCGTCGAACAGCGGGCCGGCCCTCGCGCGGCGGCTGAACAACGCCCTCCTGCGGGCCGACCAGATCCACTCGGCCGAGGGCGACACCGGCACCCACTGGCTGGCTCCGATCGTCGCCGACGCCGAGGCCGGTTTCGGTGGGCCGCTGAACGCCTTCGAGGTGATGAAGGCGATGATCGAAGCGGGGGCGGCGGGCGTGCACTTCGAGGACCAGCTCTCCTCCGAGAAGAAGTGCGGCCATCTCGGCGGGAAAGTGCTCGTCCCGACGAGCCAGTTCGTGCGGATGCTGGTCGCGGCCCGCCTCGCCGCCGACGTCTGCGGCGTGCCGACGGTACTCGTCGCCCGCACCGACGCGCTCAGCGCGAAGCTCGTGACGAGCGACACCGACCCGGCGGACGAGCAGTTCCTGACCGGCGAGCGCACGCCCGAGGGCTTCTTCCGCGTGCGTGACGGGCTCGAGCCGGCCATCGCCAGGGGGCTGGCGGCGGCGCCCTACGCCGACCTCGTCTGGTTCGAGACCTCGACGCCGGACCTCGACGAGGCCGCCGAGTTCGCCGAAGCGCTGCACGAACGCTTCCCCGGCAAGCTGCTCGCATACAACTGCTCTCCGTCGTTCAACTGGCGCGCGCATCTCGACGACGAGCGGATCGCGGGGTTCCAGCGCGAGCTGGCCCAGCTGGGCTACCGCTTCCAGTTCGTGACGCTCGCCGGCTTCCATTCGCTGAACGCAGGGATGTTCGAGCTGGCCCGGGGCTACGCCCGCAAAGGGATGAGCGCCTACGTCGAGCTGCAGGAGCAGGAGTTCGCGCTCGAGGAGCACGGCTACTCGGCGACACGGCACCAGCGCGAGGCCGGCGCCGGTTACTTCGACGCGGTCGCGCAGGCGATCAGCGGCGGCACGAGCTCGACGCTCGCGCTCGAAGGCTCGACGGAGGCGGCGCAGTTCCGGAGCTAGGCCCCGACGGCTCCGCCGGCACGAAGGCCGACGAGATCGCGATCGCGCTCGAGGACGCGATCATCTCGGGCGAGCTCCCACCCGGTTCGGTGCTGCGCCAGGAGACGCTGTCGGAGCGGTTCCAGGTCAGCCGCACGCCGATCCGCGAGGCGCTCCGCCGGCTCGCCGCAACCGGGCTCGTCTCGTTCGAGCCGAATCGCGGCGTGCGGGTGCGCACGATCCCCCGCGACGAGCTCCGCCAGGCCTTCCTCGTGCGCGCAGAGCTGGAGGCACTCGTGACGGAGCTCGCGGTGCCGAGGTTCACAAACGCACAACTGCTCGCGCTCCGGGCGGCCGAGGCCGCGTTCTCCGAGCTGACCGACCGGCTGCTCGAGCGCGGGCGCGACCCGGAGCAGCGCAATGCACTCACCGGCGACTGGGTGCGCGCGAACTACCGCTTCCACGACGTGATCTACGAGGCCGCTGGTGTCCCGTTCGTCGAGGCGGTCGCGAAGGGCGCGCGGCGTACGTTCCTCAGCCGCTGGCGCGCGGGCGGGCCCGAGATCGACGACCTCTACCGGCAGAACACCCGGGAGCACCGCGCGATCCTCGGCGCGATCGAGGCCAGGAGCGCCGAGGGCGCGCGAGCCTTGGCGCACGAGCACGTTCTCCACTCGTGCCGGCTGCTCGAAGTGATCCTGGACCACGTCGCGCCGGCGGCCTGACGTCGCTCAGACGGTTGTCGGTGCGACGAGCGGCGGCGAGGCGGTCGACCGTGTCGCGCCAGTCGTCGGCCGCCCGTCACGTAGGCGTTGTTCTCGTCGACGACCATGCGCTGGCGCCAGACGCCGCCGACGACGTGCTTCTGGATCGCGTAGGGCTCGAGGTCGTGCGCCGCCCAGCTCAAACGAGCCACCGGACGAACGTCGGCACCGCCCACGCGACCACGACCAGGTAGGCCAGGCCGACCCAGAACGAGAGCAGGAAGTCGACCCAGGTGACGCCGATCGCGATGTAGACCGCGGCCGCGAGGCAGTAGCCCCCGAAGACGCGCAGATCGCGCCGGTCGGGGACGTCGAAGCTCAGTCGCAGTCGCACGTTCGCTGGCCGAGGAGGATGCGCCGGCCGCAGCTGGCGCAGAAGTTCTCCGCCCGGCGGGCGGCTCGGTGCAGGCGCGGCAACGTCAACAGCACGCCGAACGCGAGGGCGCCGAGGATGGCTGCGAGCTCGGGGTCGATCACGGCGGGAGGCTAACGGCGGGAACGTCGGCGCGCAGAGCAACCGTGCACCTTGTGCGGCGGCCGGGCGGCGTGCGAAGATTCCTTCTGATGAGACGACCGAACCTCGTGGGGGTCGTCATAGGAGTCGTGCTTCTGCTCGTGGCGCTCGCCGCGCTGATCGGGTTCGGGGCAGGTCACTACACCAATCGCACCAAGACCGTCGGCACGGTCGCCGCCGCAGCAGCGGGCTCGACGAGCGTCGACCCGACCGTCGCTGCCGGCGCGCACGTCTTCGTTCAGTTCGCCTGCGCGCAGTGCCACGGCCTGAACGGCCAGGGCGGCGTCTCGCCCGATGTGCCTCAGCTGAAGTCGGTGGGCAAGACGCTGACCGTCGCGCAGCTGACGCACATCATCAACCACGGGCTAGGCGAGTCGGCGAATCCGACCAAGCCGTACATGCCGGTCTGGGGCGCGGTGATCTCGAAGCGGCAGGTCGACCAGCTCGTCGCGTATCTCCACTCAGGCCTGCCGAGCGTCCAGGACGCGACCCCGCCGCCGGTGCCGCGCGACCAGGGTCCGGAAGTGGCGGGGGCCGCGCTCTATGTGCGTGACGGCTGCATCAACTGCCATGGCCCGAACGGCCTCGGCGGCGTGCCCAACCCGCTCTCGGAGGACAAGACGATCCCGCCGCTCGCGGGAGCCGACTTCCGCAGTGAGTTCAACACGGACCAGAAGATCACCGACATGATCCGCAGTGGCAGCGTGGTCGGCCGTGCGCCGATCGTGAGCATGCCCCACTGGGGCGGCATCCTTTCGGACGCCGACCTGCAGGCGCTCGTGACCTACATCAAGACGTTTAAGTAGCGGCCAGCGGCGTAGAGTCGGCGCGGTGCTGAGCTTCGGACTGGTCGGGACCGGCTACTGGGCGGATGTCGCCCATGCGGCCGGTATCGCCGCTCACCCGCAGGCGGAGCTCGTCGGCGTCTGGGGCCGCGACCCGGCGAAGGCGGCGGCGCTCGCGGCCAAGCACGGCGTGCGCGCGTTCGGCGACCTCGACGAGCTGATCGCCGCCGTCGACGCGGTTGCGTTCTCCGTCCCGCCGAACGTGCAGGCGGAGCTCGCCCTGCCGGCGGCCGAGGCGGGCCGGGCGCTGCTGCTCGAGAAGCCGCTCGCGCTGAGCGTCGAGGCGGCCGAGCGGCTGGTGGACGCGGTGCGGGCTCCGACGGTCGTCTTCTTCACCTTCCGGCTCGATCCCGGGCTCGCCGCCTGGTACCGCGAGGAGGTCGACGGCCGCAGCTGGGACGGCGGCAGCGCGCTCTATCTCGCCTCGATCTTCGAGCCCGGGAACCCGTTCGGCGAGTCGGTTTGGCGGCGCGAACGGGGCGGGCTCTGGGACGTCGGGCCGCACGCGCTGTCGGCGCTGCTGCCCGCGCTGGGAAAGGTCGAGCGGGTCGTGGCCGTGCGCGGGCCGCGCGACGAGGTGCACCTGGCGCTCGCGCACGAGTCCGGCGCCGCCAGCAGCGCGGCGCTCAGCCTGACTGCGCCCGCGGACGTGAACGAGGTCGTCTTCTGGGGCGCGGAGGGGCCGGCCCGCAGGCCCGACGCCGGGAACGTCGACCGGATCGCCGCCTACGGCGCCGCGATCGACGCACTGCTCACGGGCGAGACGACCTTCGACGCGCGTTTCGGCCTCGAGGTCGTGCGCGTCCTCGCCGCCGCAGAGGCTGCTAGCGGAAGCTGATCCAGCTGCGCGGTCCGGGTGGACGAGGGGTGCCCGGCGCTGGCACCGTTCTTCCCGGTGATGCGCAAGCTCGTCTTTCCCTTCTGGCTCGCAGGCGCGCGCCTGCGCCGGCGGGGTGGGCCGCTCGTACTCGTGGTGCTCGGGCTCGCGGCGGCTGCCGCGATGCTCGCCGCCGTGCTCGCCGGGACGGTCGCGGCCCAGGACCGCGAGGTTGGGCGCCAGGTCGAGCAGCTGCCGGCGAAGGTGCGATCGGTGCGCGTCAACTGGTTCAGCGTCGGCGGCCAGGTCGCGCCATACGCGACGCTCGACGCGAGCGTGCGCCGGCAGCTCGAGCGCGTGCTCCCCAAGCGCGCGACCGGGACCTCGCTCTACCGAGAGCACCAGTTCGGCGGGGCGCTGCTCAGCCTCGGCGCCGTCGACGACCTCGGACGCTGGGTGCGCCTGCGCTCGGGCCGGCTGCCGCGCGTCTGCCGGCCCAAGCATTGCGAGGTGCTCGTCGTCCGGCGCGGCGGGCCCATCACGAACGTTCCGGGCCTGCGCCTCGTGCCGGTCGGCGAGGGCGACCTGCGCACCGCGACCCTGTTCGGCGACGCGATCCCGGCGCAGGACCTGGGCGAGTCGGCCTTCGTGGAGAAGATCCGCCGCTACCACCGGCCCGCGCCGCCGCCGCTCGTGCTGGCGAACGGGGTCGCGGCGCTCGACCGCTCGCCGGTGCTGCACGACGCCTACCGCAGCTACGGCTGGGTCGTACCGCTGCAGCGCGGGACGGTGCGCTCCTGGTCGGTCGAGGCGCTGGCGACGCGGATCGAGCAGGCGCGCACGGCCTTCCAGGGCTCGAGCTTCGGCTTCGAGCTGACCGCGCCGACTGACGAGCTGCTCGCCGCGGCCGACTCTGCCCGCGTCGCCGGTCGCCGCCTCCTGCTGCTCGGCGGCGAGGCCGTCGCCCTGCTGCTCGCCTTCGCGGTGCTGGTGGCGGCGCGGCAGCGGCCGGACGCGGAGGCGCTGCTCGCGCGGCTGAGCGCTTCGGGCGTCGCCCGCTGGCAGAGCGGCCTGGTGGTGTTCGTCGAGTCGCTGTTCGCGGCTGTCGCCGGCACGGTGCTCGGCTGGCTGGCCGGCTCGGCCGCCGCGGCGGCGATCGCCGGAAAGAGTGGCGAGCCGGCCGGGGCGCTGCTGGCGCACTCGGTGCTCTCGGGCCGTGGCCTGGCGATTGCGGTGGCCGTCGCGGCCGCCGCCGCCCTGGTGGTGACGCTCGCGCTCGTGATCGAGCCGCTGCAGGTCGGCGGGCTCGCGCTCTCGCCGCTCGACGTGGCGGCGATCGGTGCGGCGCTCGCAGTCGTGATCGCGTTGGCACGCGGCTCGGCGAACGCCTCGGAGCTGCTGGCCGCGAACGGAACGGGCCTCGTGCTGCTGCTCCTGCCGGCGCTCGTCGGCTTCGCGGCGGCCGTCGCCGTAGCGCGGCTGTTGCCGTTCGCGCTGCGCGGCCTCGAACGCGTCGTTCCGGAGAACGCGCTCGCGCTGCGGCTTGCCGCCCTCGGCCTTGCGCGGCGGCCGGGATACGCGGCGGTCGCCGTCGCATTCGTCGTGGTCTCGGTCGGCTTCGCGCTGTTCGCCTCCTCCTACCGGTCGACGCTCGTCGCGGCCCAGCGGCAGGAGGCAGCCTTCGCCGTGCCGGCCGACGAGGTCGTCAGCGAGGACCTCGCGCAGCTGATCCCGGTGCGCTCGGTGGTGACGCCCTCGGTAGAGCGCTCGCTGGACGCGCGCGTGAGCCGGGTGACGCGGGTCGCGGGCAGCATCGCCGGCGCCGACGTGACCGGGATCACGGTGCTTGGCCTGCCGCGCGGCACGCTCGCCGGGATCGGCGGCTGGCGCTCCGACTTCGCCTCGGCCGGTCCGTCGGAGCTCGCCCGAGAGGTCGACCCGCAGCGGCCGGTCGCGCTGCGCGGCCCGCGGATCCCGGCCGACGCGCAGCAGCTGTCGCTGCGGATGGTCGTACACCGACGCAGCTCGGGCTCGTCGCCTACGTGGCCGCGCCTGACGGCTCGTTCGTCCCGATTCGCCTGGCGCGCAACGAAGGTCCGCGCCCAGACGGTGCTCGTCGCACCGGTGCCGGCCCGCGCGCGTGGCGGCAGGCTCGTCGCGTTCCGGCTCGAGCCGCCGCCGAAGCTCGAGGAGCGCGGCGCGGACTCGGGCGCTCCCGCGGTTGGCAGCGTCGAGCTCGGCCCACCCAGCGTGGACGGCCGAGCGTTGACGGACTACGGCGACTGGCTGGGAACCGTCGGCGTCAACCGGCTCACGCGGGGCGATGAGCTGCGCTTCAACGTCACGCTCACCAACGAGGTCGACACCTACCTGCGCCCGCGCCAGCCGACGGACGGCCTGCAGATCCCCGCGGTCGTCTCACCGTTCCTGGCCACGCTCGCCGGTCCCGACCGCGTGCTCGGTGTGACCGTCAACGGCGAGCAGCTCCGGTTCCGGGTCGCGGCCGTGGCGCGGCGCTTCCCGGGCATCTCGCAGAGCGAGACCTCCGACTTCCTCGTAGCCGACCGGCCGGCGCTCGAGAGCGCGCTCAACACCTCGGCACCCGGGACCGGCTTCGCGACCGAGCTCTGGCTGGACAATGACCCGTCGCGGCGCGAGGCGGTCGAGGCCCGCCTGCGCAAGCCGCCGTTCACGGCGCTCGCGGTTGCCTCGCGCTCGCAGCTCGAACACTCGTTGCGCGCCGAGCCGGTCGCTCGCGCGGCGCTCGCGTTGCTCGAGACCGCGGCCCTGACGGCAATCGTGCTCGCACTGCTCGCGCTCGTGCTCGGCACGCTCAGCGAGCGGCGCGACGAGGCGGCTGAGCTGTTCGACCTCGAGGCGCAGGGCGTCGCGCCGGCGAGCCTGCGCAGGCAGCTGCGGCTGCGCGCCTCGCTGGCGGGGTTGGCCGGGGCGCTCGGCGGGATTGCGACCGGCATCGTGCTCTCGCTGCTCGTCGTCCGCTTCGTCGAGCTGACCGCGAACGCGACCTCGCCGGAGCCGCCCCTCGAGCTCGTCCCCGACTGGCCGCTGCTGGCGGTCGCGGGGGTCCTCGCGGCGATCGCGGCAGTCGCGCTCGTCGGCGCCGCGACCTGGCGCGCCTTCCGCGGCCGCGTGCCCGCGCGCTACGGAGGCGCGGCATGACCGTCGCGATCGAGGCCCAGGACCTCTTCCGCGTCCACTCGACGCCCGAGGGCGACGCCGCCGCGCTCCAGGGCCTGACCCTGAGCGTCGCCGAGGGCGAGATCCTGACCGTGCTCGGCCCGAGCGGGGCGGGCAAGACGTCGTTCCTGCGGATCCTCGCCGGCCTCGACCTTCCCTCGGCCGGGACGATCCGCGTCTTCGGCCAGAACCTCCGCTCGCTCGGCCGCGCCGGCCGCGCGCGCTACCGCTCCCAGGTCGTGGGCTATCTCGACCAGCACTACGAGCAGGCGCTCGCGCCCGAGCTGACCGCGCGCGAGCTGGTCGGGCTCCGCCTCCGCGCCGAGGGGCGCGACTGGGCTCCCCGCGCCGAGGAGCTGCTGCGCCGGGTCGGGCTGGGCGAGAAGCTCGGCTCCCGCCCCGCGCAGCTCTCCGGCGGCGAGCAGCAGCGGGTCGCGCTCTGCGCCGCGCTCGCGCACCGGCCGCGGCTGCTGCTCGCGGACGAGCCGACGGGCGAGCTCGACGAGGCGAGTGCCGGCCTCGTCTACGAGGCGATCGCGGAGCTGGCGGCCGCCGAGGGCTGCACCGTCGTGATCGTCAGCCACGATCCCGCCTCGACTGCGATCGCCGACCGCTTCGTCCACATCCGCGACGGGCGTGTCAGCGAGGAGACGGTGGCGGGGGGGGGACGATCGTGGTCGGGCGCGGCGGCTGGCTGCGGCTGCCGCAGGAGTTCCTCGAGCGCGCCGGGATCGGCACGCGGGCCGCAGCGTCGCTCGAGGACGGCCGGATCGTCGTCAGCGCCGCGGGTGGAGACGGCGTGCGGCCCGAGCCGGAGCTGGCGCCCCTCGAGCCGGTCCCGGCAGGCGCGCCGGTGGCTGTTCTGCGCGGAGTGGTCAAGACGCACGGCCACGGCGCGGCCGCCGCTCGCGTCTTCGCCGGCCTCGACGCCGAGTTTCCGGGTGCTCGCCTGACGGCCGTCACGGGCCCGTCCGGGTCGGGCAAGACGACGCTGCTCCACCTGCTCGCCGGGCTCGACCTGCCCGACGCGGGCGAGGTGCTCGTCGGCGAGACGGCCGTGAACGCGCTCGACCGAACGGCTCGTGCGGAGCTGCGTCGCCGCGAGGTCGCGCTCGTGCCGCAGCAGAGCGGCCTCGTCCCGTTCCTGAGCGCGCGCGAGAACGTGGAGCTCGGCCAGGAGATCCGCGGGCTCGAGGGCGACCCGCACGAGGTGCTCGCCTCCGTCGGGCTCGCCGAGCGCGCCGGCCAGCGGGTCTCGAGACTCTCGGCCGGCGAGCAGGTTCGCGTCGCCGTGGCGCGCGCGCTCGCGGCGCGGCCCGCGCTGCTGCTCGTCGATGAGCCGACCGCGCGGCTTGACCAGGCCAACGCGCTCCGGCTGGCGACGCTACTGACCACGCTCGCGCGTGAGACGGGTGCCGCGGTCGTCTGCGCGACCCACGATCCGGTCGTGATCGAGCAGGCCGACGCCGAGCTGGCCCTGGCGGCCGAGCCGGTCGCAGTAGGCTGAGCACGTGGAAGGGATCAGCCTCGAGGAGCTCCAGCTCGCGGCACGGAACCACGGCATGCCGCTCGAGGCGCTGCGCTACCCGGTCACGCCAGTCGGGCTCCACTACCTGCTGATCCACTACGACGTCCCGGCCGTCGATCCCGACGCCTGGCGGCTGACCGTCGGCGGGCTCGAGCTGTCGCTGGACGAGCTGCGCGCCCGCCCGGCCGTCGAGCACACCGTGACGATGGAGTGTGCGGGCAACGGCCGCGCCCGGCTCGAGCCGCGGCCCGTCAGCCAGCCGTGGATCCTCGAGGCCGTCGGCACCGCGCGCTGGCGCGGCACGCCGCTTGCGCCGCTGCTCGAGGAGGCCGGCGTCCCGGACGGCACGGTCGAGGTGCTCTTCACCGGGCTCGACCGCGGCATCGAGGGAGGCGACGAGCAGGCCTTTCAGCGCGCGCTCGCGCTCGAGGAGGCCATGCGCGGCGAGATCCTGCTCGCCTACGAGATGAACGGCGCGCCGCTGCCGCCGCAGCACGGCTTCCCGCTGCGCCTGGTCGTTCCCGGTTGGTACGGGATGACGAACGTGAAGTGGCTCTCGCGGATCGAGTTCCTCGACGAGCCGTTCGCCGGTTACCAGCAGTCGTGGTCGTACCGGGTGCGGCAGTCCGAGGACGAGGCGGGCGAGCCGTTGCAGCGGATGCAGCCGCGCTCGCTGTTTGTGCCGCCGGGGATCCCGGAATTCCTGACCCGTGAGCGCACCGTTGCGGCCGGTGAGGTGTCCGTCGAGGGCCGCGCCTGGTCGGGCCTGGCGCCGATCGCGTCGGTCGAGGTCAGCGACGACGGCGGCTCGACGTGGGCCGCCGCCGAGCTCGAGCCCGCCGGCGAGCCGTGGGCCTGGCGCGGCTGGTCGTACCGCTGGGACGCACAGCCCGGCGAGCGTGTGCTCTGTTCACGCGCGCGCGACGAGGCCGGCAACGAGCAGCCGGTCGAGCCGCCCTGGAACCTCGGCGGCTACGCGAACAACGCCGTGCAGACGGTGCGCGTCACCGTCACGCCCTGAGCGTCAGCCCGACCGCCGCGAAGGCGAGAACCAGCGCAAAGACGACCACCAGACTTCCGTAAAGCGAGACCCGCATGACCTCTTCCTTCCCTTCCTTCCCGTTCCGCCCACGGTAGGCGGGGCGGCGGACGGAGGCATCCCTCAGCCGGGGGGTCTCAGCACCGCGAACTGATCGGTGATCTCCAGCCGCCTCGAGTGGAAGTGGTAGAGCGCCGCCGGCCGGCCGCCGGCGCGGCCCGGCTCGCGCCGTTCGCCTGTGGCCTCGAGCACGCCTCGCCGTAGCAGGACGCGCTGCAGGTTGGTCGCCGAGACCTCGTGCCCGAGCGCGGCGACGTAGACCTCGCGCAGTTCGGAGATCGTGAAGACCGGCGGTGCAAGCGCGAAGGCGATGTTCGTGTACGAGAGCTTCGCCCGCAGCCGCTCGCGCCCGGCGAGCACGATTGCGCGGTGGTCGTAAGCGAGCTCGGGCAGCCGCGAAACCGGGTGCCAGCGCGTGTCCTCGGGGATGACCGGGTCGAGATCGGCAGGCACGAGCCCGAGGTAGGCGGTCGCGAGCTCCCACTCGAGCGGGTTGCGGTCCGGGTCGCTGAGCGTCTCGAGCTGCTCGAGGTGGGCAAGCTCGCGGACGTCCACCTTCTGCGCGAGGTGGCCGCGGATCGACTGCTCGAGCGTCTCGCCCGGCTCGAGGTAGCCGCCCGGGAGGGACCAGGCCCCGAGGAACGGCTCGCGCGCCCGCTGCCAGAGCAGCGCCTGCAGCCGGCCCTCGCGCACCTGCAGCACGACCGCCAGCGTGACGTGTGCCGGGCGCTCTCCTTCGGCTCTCGTTCCCGGGCTCACTGTCACTGGTAGGATGGTGTCGAGGTTTTCAACTATGAGTCGAAAACCTAGCGGATCGAAGGAACTGATGACGGTGGAGACGGGACAGACCTACGACTTGATCGTCGTCGGCAGCGGGATCGCCGGCCTCTTCGGCGGCCTCGCCGCCGCGAGGGAGGGCCGCGTGCTCGTGCTCTCGAAGGCCCCCGTCCGCGACTCCTCGAGCTACCTCGCCCAGGGCGGTCTGGCCGCGGCGACCCGGCCGGGCGACAGCCCGGCGCTCCATGCCGAGGACACGATGCGAGCCGGCCGCGGGCTCTCCCGCACGAGCGCTGTCGAGGTGCTGACGCAGGAGGCTCCGGCGCGGATCGCCGACCTCGTCGAGCTGGGCGTCGGCTTCGATGACGAACTCGGGCTGGAAGGTGGCCATTCCCGCCCGCGCGTGTTCAGCGTCGGCGGCGCAGCGACGGGGCAGCGGATCGCGCGAGTCCTCGCCGACGCGGTTCGGGCCGAGCCGCGGATCGAGATCAGCGAGGGGGAGCAGGCGCTCGAGCTTTGGATCTCCGGCGGCCGCTGCGCCGGCGTGGTCACCGATCGTCGCGCGATCCGGGCCCGTGCCGTGTTGCTCGCCACCGGAGGCGCTGCTGCATTGTGGTCGCGGACGACGAACCCGCCCGGCGCCGTCGGCGACGGGCTCGCGATGGCGTACCGGGCCGGCGCGGCGGTCGGCGACCTCGAGTTCGTCCAGTTCCACCCGACGGCGCTCGCCGGCTCGAGCCTGCTCCTGAGCGAGGCGCTACGAGGCGCCGGCGCGTTGCTTGTCGACGACGAGGGCGAGCGCTTCACGGATGAGCTGGCGCCCCGTGACGTCGTCGCGCGCGCGATCGCCGAGCGTGGCACCGCCCTGCTCGATCTCCGCCCGGTCGACCGTGCCCACTTCCCGAGCCTGATGCACCGGCTGGCCGAGGCCGGGTACCGGCCCGAGGACGAGCCCGTGCCGGTCGAGCCCGCCGCCCACTACACCATGGGCGGGATCGTCACCGATCTCGAGGGTCGGACGGAGCTGCCGGGCCTGTACGCCGCGGGGGAGTGCGCCTGCACCGGCGTCCACGGCGCGAACCGGCTCGCCTCGAACTCGATGCTCGAGTGTCTCGTCTTCGGCCGGCGCGCCGTCCTCGCGGCCGTCGCCGAGCCGGCGCTCCCGCCGGTGCTCGATCCCGCGCCGACTGTCGCCCGGAGGCTCCCGCCGGTCACGCCCGAGCTACGCAGGGCGATGTGGCGCGACGCAGGGCTCGTCCGCGACGGGGCCGGGCTCGAGCCGCTTGCCAGGTCGGCCCATCCGGTCGCTCGCCTCATCGCACGGAGCGCGCTTGCGCGCCGGGAGAGCCGGGGCGGCCATTTCCGCGCCGACTTCCCGCACCAGGAGCCAGCACTCGGCGGGCTGCACACCGTTCTGCGACCGGGGCGGGAGCCCGTCTTCGAGCCGTGGAAGTGACGGCCGTCGACGTCCGGGCCTGGATCGCCGAGGACCTCGGTGCCGGCGACCTGACCAGCGAGGCGGTCGTCCCGGAAGGCGCCAGGGCGAGAGCCGTGATCCTGCTCAAGGAACGCGGCGTCGTCTGCGGGCTCGAGTCGGCCAGAGCCGTTTTCGAAGCGCTCGATCCGGAGGTCGCGTTGGAGGTGGTCGCGGCCGACGGCGACGAGACCGAGGGCGAGATCGCGCGACTCGAGGGTGACGCCCGCGCACTGCTCGGTGGCGAGCGGTTGGCGTTGAACCTGCTCGGCCGCCTCTCCGGAATCGCGACCCTCACGCGCCGCTACGTGGACGCCGTCGACGGCACCGGCGCGACCATCCTCGACACGCGCAAGACGACCCCGGGCCTGCGCAGCGCTCGAGAAGTACGCGGTTCGCTGCGGTGGCGGCACGAACCACCGTCTCGCGGCTCGACGACGGCGTCCTCATCAAGGACAACCATCTCCGCCTCGCGGGGTCGCTCGGCGCGGCAGTCGAGCTGGCGAAGGGCAGCGATGCAGAGGTCGAGGTCGAATGCGAGTCGCTCGAGGAGGTGCGGGAAGCGCTCGCTGCGGGCGCCGACTGGCTCCTGCTCGACAACATGTCCCCGCCCGTGCTCCAGGAGGCGGTCGCGCTGGTCGCGGGACCGCGCCAGGCTCGAGGCCTCCGGCGGGATCACGCTCGAGAACGTCAGGGACGGTGGCCGAGACCGGCGTCGACTTCATCTCGATCGGCGCCCTGACGCACTCGGCGCGCGCCCTCGACGTCTCGATGGAGGTCCTGTGAGCACGGCCGCAATCGAAACGCTGCACGACGAGGTGAGGGCGCTGGCGCGCGAGCGCGGGGCCGTGATCCTCGCGCACAACTACCAGGTGCCCGAAGTGCAGGACGTGGCCGACTATCGTCGGCGACTCCCTGGGCCTCTCTCGGGAGGCCGCTGCGGCCGATGCCGAGTCGATCGTCTTCTGCGGCGTCCATTTCATGGCCGAGACCGCGAAGATCCTCTCGCCGGAGAAGACCGTGCTGATCCCCGACCTCGACGCCGGCTGCTCGCTCGCCGCGTCGATCACGGCGGAGCAGCTGCGCGACTGGAAGCGGCAGCACCCTGGGGCGGTCGTCGTCTCCTACGTGAACACGACGGCAGAGGTCAAGGCCGAGAGCGACTACTGCTGCACGTCCGGCAACGCGAAGGCGGTCATCGAGGCGATCCCGGCCGATCGCGAGATCCTGTTCCTTCCGGACATGTTTCTCGGGATCTGGCTCGAGCGGGTCACCGGGCGCAAGCTCACGATCTGGCTCGGCGAGTGTCACGTCCACGCCGGTATCCGCCCCGAGGACATCGAGCGCTGGCAGCGCGACGCACCCGACGCGGAGCTGCTCGTCCATCCGGAGTGCGGCTGCGCCAGCCAGTGCATGGCGTTCGCCAACGGGCGGACGCACATCCTCTCGACCGAGGGGATGATCAACTTCGCGAAGGGCTCGGAGAAGAGCCGTTTCCTCGTCGCGACCGAGACCGGCATTCTCCACCGGCTGAACAAGGAAGCGCCGGGCAAGCGCTTCGAGGCCGTGTCCGAGAAGGCGATCTGCAAGTACATGAAGATGATCACGCTCGAGAAGCTGCGCGACTCGCTCCGCGACTGGAAGTACGAGGTCGTGGTCGAGCCGGAGATCGCCGAGCGCGCGCGCGGCGCCATCGAGCGGATGGTCGCGATCGGTTAGCCGCCGGCGACGGCCGCGACCAGGCGACTAGCCTAAGCGATCGAGAAAGGAGACCGATGGCAACTATCGACGACAAGGCACGGAACTTCCTCGAGCAGCCGTTCGTGGGCACGGTCACGACGCTGCGGCAGGACGGCTCACCCCACTCGACGATCGTCTGGGTGGACTCGAATGGCGACCTCAGCTTCAACACGGCGGTCGGGCGCGCGAAGGAGCGCCACTTGCGGCAGGACCCGCGGGTCTCGCTACTCGTAGTCGACCCCGAGAACACGTACAAGTGGGTCGCGGTCAGCGGAACTGCCGAGCTGACGACCGAGGGTGCGGACGCCCAGATCGACAAGCTCGCCAAGAAGTACCTCGGCCAGGACGAGTACCCGTGGCGCAATCCGGAGGAGCAGCGCATCACGGTCCGGATCAGGCCCGAGCACATCGACGCCACAGGCCTCGACGATTGATCACCCTCTGCGACGTCGGCCCGCGCGACGGTCTCCAGAACGAGGCCGAGGCGCTGGAGCCGGTGACGCGGGCGGAGCTCGTCAACCGCCTCGCCTCCGCGGGCCTGCCGCGCGTCGAGGCGGTCAGCTTCGTACGCGACGACCGCGTCCCGCAGATGGCCGGCGCCGAGGAGGTGGTCGCGGGGATCGAGCGGCGCGAGGGCACCGAGTACTCCGGCCTCGTGCTCAACGAGCGCGGCTACGAGCGTTTCGCTGCGAGCGGGCTGGACCGGGTGAACGCGACCCTCGGCGCGACGGAGGAGTTCAACCAGCACAACGGCAACGCCTCGCTCGACGAGGCGATCGCGCGCGTCGACCAGATCCTGGCGGCCGCGCAGGTGCCGGCGACGGTCACGATCAGCGTCGCCTTCGGCTGCCCGTTCGAAGGGCGGGTCGACCCGGAGCGGGTGGCGGAGCTCGCGGGCCGCTTCGACTGGGCCGAGGTCGTCCTCGCCGACACGATCGGCGTGGCGGCGCCGCGTGAGGTCCGTTCGCTGGTCGAGCGCACCGGCGCGGCCGGCTTCCACGGCCACAACACGCGCAATACCGGCTACGCCAACGCGCTCGCGGCGCTCGAGGCGGGCGCGACCGTGCTGGACGCGTCGGTCGGCGGGCTCGGCGGCTGCCCGTACGCGCCACGCGCGAGCGGCAACGTCGCGACCGAGGACCTCGCCTACCTACTGGAGCACGAGGGGATCGAGACGGGCGTCGACCTCGATGCGCTGATCGCGATCTCGACCTGGCTGGAGGGGATCTTCGGGCGAAAGCTCGAGGGCCAGCTCTACCGGGCCGGCGACTTCCCCGCCGCGTAGTCGAACTCGCGCACCGCCAAATCGATCTCCTCGTCGCCGGTCTGCCAGTTCGAGACGGAGACGCGGATCGCCTTGCGGCCGTCCCAGGTGGTGCCGCTCAGCCAGATGCGCCCGCTCTCCTGCACGTGCGCGAGCACCTCGTCGGTGCGCTCGTCTGACTCGAAGCGGAAGAGCACCTGGTTGAGCACGACCTCGTTCAGCAGCTCGACGCCGTCGAGCTCGACGATGCGCTCGGCGAAACGCGCGGCCCCGTCGCAGCAGCGCTCGACCAGTTCGACGAGACCGCTGCGGCCGAGTGAGCGCAGCGCCGCGTAGACCGTGAAGCCGCGCGCGCGGCGGGAAAACTCGGGCACCCAGTCGACCTCGTCGCGCACCCGCTGTGCGCCCTCGTCCTGGATCAGGTACGAGGCCGCGATCGTCATCGCCGCGCGATGTGACTCCGGGTGCCTGCAGAGGACGATCCCCGAGTCGTAGGGCACGTTCAGCCACTTGTGTGCATCGGTCGTCCACGAGTCGGCGCGCTCGAGACCTGCGACGAGGTGGCGCAGCCGCGGCGAGACGGCCGCCCAGATCCCAAAGGCGCCGTCGACGTGGAGCCACGCGCCCGCGGCCTCGGAGGCGTCGGCAATCTCCGGCAGCGGATCGAAGGCGCCGGTGTTCACTTCGCCGGCCTGCGCGCAGACGATCGTCGGGCCCTCGCCGAGCGCCTCCTGCAACGCTTCGGGCACGAGCCGTCCGTGCGAGTCGCTGGCGACGACCGTGGGCGCTCCCAGCCCAAGCAGCCGCAGCGCGCGGTCGACGGTCACGTGCCGCTGCTCGCCGGCGAGCACGGTCACGCGTGGTGCCCCGGTCAGGCCCTTGGCGCCGACGTCCCAG
Source organism: uncultured Actinomycetes bacterium (assembly GCA_963772975.1). Lineage (GTDB taxonomy): Bacteria > Actinomycetota > Thermoleophilia > Gaiellales > Gaiellaceae > AC-32. The sequence goes on along the minus strand of CAVYZH010000002.1, from coordinate 127,613 downwards.
CCGACCGCGTCGAGCACGTGCCAGCGAGCGGCCGCGAGCCCGGTCACGTGCGCCATCTGCGTGCCGGTGACGAAGCCGACCGACGACTCGGACGGCAGTCCGAGCAGGTCGACGAGCCACCCGCGCGCGACCTGCTCGACGACGGAGGCCGACGGACCGGCGACGTAGAGGCCGGCGTTCTGGTCCCAGGCCGAGGTGAGCCAGTCGGCGGCGAGCGCAGCCGGCAGCGCTCCGCCGATCACGAAGCCGAAGTACCGCCCACTGCCCAGCGCGACCACGCCCGGTTCGGCCGCGGCCACGAGCTCGTCGATCACCTGCTGCGGCTCGACCGGGTCGTCGGGCAAGGGCCCGCCGAGCGACTCACGCAGCTGCTCCGGCGTGACGTCTGGGAAGACCGGCCGCTCGCCGAGGCTCTCGACGTAGTCGGCCGCGAGCTCGGCCGTGCGCGCGAGCAGGTCGCGGGTCTCGCTCATGCCTCGAGCGCGAACAGCTGCGCCTCGCGCCGGCCGAGCATGATGTTCCGCTCGTGCTCGAGCCCGAGCTTGCGCGCCACGTTCTCGGACGCCGTGTTGCCGTGGATGATCAGCGCGATCAGGCGGTCGGCACCGAGCTCGCCGAGCGCGAAGTCGCGCACCGCGCCGGCCGCCTCCGTGGCGAAGCCCTGGCCCCAGTAGTCGTGCCCGAGCGTGTAGCCGACCTCTACTTCGGTCGGTCCGTTCGGTGCGGCGGCCCGCGTAGTCGGCTCCCAGGTCTCCGTGTTCCAAACCAGCAGGCCGACGCGGCCGATCACCACCTCGTCCTCCTTGCGCACGGTCGTGAAGAGTCCGAAGCCGTCGGCCTCCCAGCGCTCGATCATGCGCCGCACAGAGCGCTCGGTCTCTCTCTGCGTGAGCGTGCGGCCGTCGCCGACGTAGCGCATCACCTCGGGGTCGGCGTACATCGGCGCGAGCGAGTCCGCGTCTTCCGCGACTGGCGCGCGCAGCAGTAGCCGGTCGGTCTCCAGCGAGAGCACCTAGAGCACCAGCTTTACCAGCAACACGATTGCAACTATCGCGGCCGCGACCAGCACAAGGGTGAACAGGCCACCGGCGGCGAACTGGATCTGCTTGCCCGGGTGCGGGCTCAGCGCTGCGTCGAGCTGGGACTCGACGTAGCGGTTGATGCGATCCTCGAAGCGTTTCTCCATGGCGGCGTCGGGGTCGTGCTCTTTCAGCGGCGGGAACTGCTCGCCGGACTCGTCCAGCGAGAGCTCGTAGACATGCTCGTACTGGACGTCCTTCAGGTGCTGCCGTCCAAGGTCGCGGACGTTCACGCCCTCGGGGAGGTCGTTGCCGAGCAGCGCTCGCGTCGTCTCGGAGACAAGGATCTGGCCGCCATGCCCGGCCGAGCAGATCCGCGCGGCGCGGACGACGTCGAGGCCGACATAGCCCTCCTCGCCGACGGTCGGCTCGCCGGTGTGCAGGCCCATTCGCACCCGCACTTCGACGCCTCGCGGCCACTCGTGGGAAGCAAGCGCACGCTGACCGTCCACTGCAGCGCGCACGGCGTCGCGCGCGCGCGGGAACGAGTAGAAGAACGCGTCGCCCTGCGTGTCGACCTCGTTTCCACCGGCGGCCTGGAAGACCTCGCGCAGCAGGCGGCGGTGGTCGGCCACCACCTGCCCGTAGTCATCACCGAGCTCCTGGAGCAGGCGCGTCGAGCCCTCGACGTCGGTGAACAGGAAGGTGACGGTGCCGCCCGGAAGAGCCACGCCGTTACCGTACAAAGGTGAGAGACGGCCCTGCAAACCGTCTATCCAAAAGGAAAGCCCCGCCGAAACGGGGCTTTGGTATCCCTGCTGGTATCCCCAAGTTCGCTTAGCGGCGGATTAGGACAGGCCAAGGAAGTGCTATAGGGTCTGGCGAGCCCAGGCGAGAGCGGCCGCCACCTTTCTCCCCTGTGGAATGCACGATGCATGTTCCGCCCTCGGGCAACCGCTTTCGCTACATCTTTGAGTACGAGGAAAGGGAGCCGGGCACGCCCTCCCGCTCTCCCCTAGGGAGAAGCCGTGAGTCCGGTGGAGGACGTGCCGACTCGCGCCCAAGCAGACGTGTGTAGGCGCCGAAACCTGCGAAGTGGTCATTGCCTTAGGGCTCGTCCCCCCTTTGCGGCCCACTAGGGGTGCCCCGCCTCCCTTCGTTCGTACACCAAGCCCACCGGCTTGGGCTGCACGTTGTCTTTGATGACTGCACCGCTGGCCAGCGCTACAGCGGGTCGCCCGGTGCAAAATAGACTGGCCGGGCGACTCCTCCCTTCCTGGGGACGGGGGCCGCCCCCCAGTCCCTCGGCCGGGAGCCGCAGCCGCCCGGCATCTTCTTAGATCCCCTGCAGGGGCGGATCTTGTGCCTTGGTTCGGAAGCTCCCGGTCAAGTCGTCTCCTCGACCACCAGCACGGGCGGCGCATCGCCGTCCTCATCGCGCAGCTCACCAGGCTCGGCAGGCGTACCGTCCTGGGTCTCCAGCCTGAACAGAAATGCCAGCATCGGCTCCCGCCTTCTCGGCTGGGGGCCGGACGGCTAACTGAGCATAATGGGCCAGACGCCCCGGCGTCCCCATTTGAAACCGGCAGCCCCTGACCCGCTCTCTAAGACGTGCGTGAGCCAGCGGCTGTCTTGACCCAAGCGAGTCATCTTCAAGGGCTGGCTCACCGAAGCGGGCGGCAGGGGCTGACCCGCGACGCAAGAACCAGACGGTCATTGCGTCTGCTTAGGTGGCCGCGCCCGTTTGCGGTCGAGGGCTAACTGGCCCTACCCCCGGCCCTCGGCGGACGCGGCCCGCGCTGGATGTCCATCGTCCTTCTTGCCGCGATGCCGTGATTAGGTCCCGATGGCGAAGAAGATGGGCCGGACGGACCATGGACAAGGACACGTCGGCTTGAAACCTTGCTTGTGTACCGAGCGGAGCCGATGCCCCGGCGCCTGCGGCGACTGGCGCGCCAACAGTTCCCAGTTCTGGCCAACTGGTTCTGTCGGGCTCGGCCCCGCTCGGCTGCCTGAGGCTACGGGAAGCCGTGGATAGCCTCGCGCGCGCGAACAAAGAGTGGCTGGTACCCACTTGGTATCCCTGGTACCCGTGAGCAGCCCGTAGCCGGTCTGAGACCGTAGCACCAGGAACGGCTTAAACAGGTGCTTTTAGGGGTCGGCCTGAGCCAGCCACAGCCCCGAAGTCGTTACCGTACAAAGGTGAACCGGCTCGCGTCAGAGACGAGCCCGTACCTCCTCCAGCACGCGGAGAATCCGGTCGAGTGGTTCCCCTGGGGCGAGGAGGCGCTGGCGAAGGCGCGGGCCGAGGACAAGCCGATCCTGCTCTCCGTCGGCTATGCGGCCTGCCACTGGTGCCACGTGATGGCGCACGAGTCGTTCGAGGACTCGGAGATCGCGGCGCTGATGAACGAGCGCTTCGTCAACGTCAAGGTCGACCGCGAGGAGCGGCCCGACGTCGACGGGATCTACATGGACGCGGTGGTCGCGATGACCGGCAGCGCGGGCTGGCCGCTGACCGTCTTCCTGACGCCCGAGGGCGAGCCGTTCCTCGGCGGCACCTACTTTCCGCCCGCGCCGCGGCACGGGCTGCCGTCGTTCCCGCAGGTGCTGGTGGCAGTCTCGGAGCTCTACCGCGAGCGCCGCTCGGAGGTGACGCAGCGGACCGACGTGCTGGTCGACGCGCTGCGCCAGGCCGCGGCGGCCGCGCCCTCGGCGGAGCCGCTGACCGAGTCGCTGCTGTTCGACGCGGTGCGGCGGCTCGGTGAGCTGCACGACCCGGAGTGGGGTGGGTTCGGGGCTCGCGCGCCCAAGTTCCCGCCGGCCTCGGCGCTGGAGCTGCTGCTGCGGCGAGGCGAAGCCGAGCTGGCGGTGCCGACCCTCGACGGGATGGCCGCGGGCGGAATGTACGACCTCGTCGGCGGCGGCTTCCACCGCTACTCGGTGGACGAGCGCTGGCTCGTGCCGCACTTCGAGAAGATGCTCTACGACAACGCGCTGCTCGTGCCCGCCTACCTGCACGGCTGGCTCGTGACCGGCCGGGAGCGTTACCGCGAGGTGGTCGAGGAGACGGTCGAGTACCTGCTCCGCGACCTGCGCCTGCCGGGTGGCGGCTTCGCCTCATCGCAGGACGCGGACACCGAGGGCGTCGAGGGGTTGACCTACACCTGGGCGCCGGGCGAGGGCGCGCCCGAGGAGCTGCTCGAGCCGTTCGAGGACGGCCGCTTCGTGCTGCGCGGCTCGCTCGAACCGGCCACGCGGGCCCGGCTGCTGGAGATCCGCGCCGGCCGCCCGCAGCCGGGCCTCGACGACAAGGCGATCGCCGCCTGGAACGGCCTCGCGCTGGCGGCGCTGGCCGAGGCGGGGCGGCGGCTCGAGCGGGCCGACTGGGTCGACGAGGCACGCGCCCTCGGCGAGTTCCTGCTCGGGCCGATGTCGGTGGAGGGGCGGCTCGTTCGCAGCATGCGCGAGGGCAAGGCGAGCGGTCCCGGCTTCCTCGACGACTACGCCGACGTCGCGCACGGGCTCTACGAGCTGCACGTTGCGACGGGGGAGCTGCGCTGGCTGGAGGAGGCACGGCGTCTGGCATTGCTCGCGATCGAGCTCTTCAGAGACGACGAGCACGGTGGCTTCTTCCTCGCCCCGGCCGAGGGCGAGCAGCTCGTCGCGCCGCGCAAGGAGCTCTACGACCACCCGGTTCCGTCGGGCAACTCGATGTTCGCCTACGTGCTGCTGCGGCTGGCGCGGATCTACGGCGACGACGAGCTCGAGCAGCGCGCGATCGGTGTGCTGCGCCTGTTCGGCGAGAGCCTCGGCCGCGGCCCGACCGAGTTCGCCTGGGCGCTGAACGCGCTCGACCTCTACCTGGCCACGCCCCGCGAGCTGGCGATCGTCGGGCCTCCCGAGAGCGAGGTGGCACACGCGGCGCTCGCGCCGTTCGAGCCGAACGCGGTCGTCGCCTTCGGCCCGGCCGAGGGCGTGCCGCTGCTCGAGGGGAAAAGCCTCGTCGACGGGAAGCCCGCGGTCTATGTCTGCGAGCGTTTCGCCTGCCAGGCGCCGGTGACCGAGGCAGCCGCGCTCTAGACCGCATCCGCTTACGATCCGCGCGTGGCCCTGCTCTCGGTCGAGCACGTGACGCGGCGGTTCGGCGGGGTCGTGGCTGTCGACGACGTGACGCTCGACGTCGGCGAGGGCGAGATCGTCGGCCTGATCGGCCCGAACGGCGCCGGCAAGACGACGCTTTTCAACCTGATCACGCGCCTCTACAAGCCCGACGAGGGCGAGATCGCGTTCGACGGCGAGAGCCTGCTGCGCACGCCGCCACACCGCGTCGTTCGCCTCGGGATCGCGCGCACGTTCCAGAACGTCGAGCTGTTCGAGTCGATGACGGTGCTCGAGCACGTGCTCGTCGGCCGCCATGCGCGCCGCGGCCGCAGCGCCCGCGAGCTGCTCGCCTACGTCGGCCTCTCGCCGCTCGCGCATCGGCAGGCAGCCGAGCTCTCCTACGGCACGCGCAAGCGGGTCGAGCTCGCCCGAGCCCTCGCCGCGGGGCCGCGGCTGCTGCTGCTCGACGAGCCGGCCGGCGGCCTCAACCACGAGGAGGTCGGCGAGCTCGGCGACCTGATCCGCAACCTGCGCAAGGACTTCGAGCTGACGCTGCTGCTGGTCGAGCACCACATGGGCCTCGTGATGGGCGTCGCCGACCGCGTGCACGTACTCGACTTCGGACGGCTGATCGCGAGCGGCACCCCGACTGAGGTACAGAGCGACCCGAAGGTGATCGAGGCCTACCTAGGGAAGACGGCCGTTGCCTGAGGCGTTGCTCGAGCTCGAGGACGTGACCGCCCGCTACGGGCCGGTGATCGCGCTACACGGGATCTCGCTCAGCGTCGGCGAGGGCGAGGCCGTGGCGGTGCTGGGCGCGAACGGCGCCGGGAAGACGACCACCCTGCGCGCGATCTCGGGGTCGGTCAAGCGCGCGGGGCGGATCGCCTTCGCCGGCAAGAGCATCGCCGGCAGCTCGCCTGAAGCCACGACCCGAGCCGGGATCGCCCACGTGCCGGAGGGCCGCGGCACGCTGACCGACCTGACCGTGGGCGAGAACCTCCGCCTCGGCGCCTACACGCGCCGCGACCGCTCGGCGATCAAGGAGGACGAGGGGCGCGTGCTCGGCTACTTCCCGCGCCTCGAGGAGCGGCGCGACCAACGCGCCGGGACGCTCAGCGGTGGCGAGCAGCAGATGCTCGCGCTCGCCCGCGCGCTGATGCTGCGTCCGCGCCTGCTGCTGCTGGACGAGCCGTCGCTCGGGCTCGCGCCGCTCGTGGTCGCAGAGATCTTCCGCATCGTCGGCGAGCTGAACGAGCGCGAAGGCCTCGCCGTGCTCGTCGTCGAGCAGAATGCGGTCCTCGCGCTGGAGGCGTCGGCCCGCGCGTACGTGCTCGAAGTCGGCAAGGTCGCGGTCGAGGGCGACAGCACAGCCCTGCAGCGCGACGAATCCGTGCGACGCTCCTACCTGGGCTACTGATGCTGCTCGCCTTCGACTGGACGCAGTTGGCGCAGCAGATCGTGATCGGCCTCTCTTCCGGCGGGGTCTGGGCGACGCTCGCCGTCGCGCTCGTCCTCATCTACCGCTCGACGGGCGTGGTCAACTTCGCGCAGGGCGAGATGGCGATGTTCTCGACCTTCATCGCCTGGTCGCTCGTCCACCACGGCCTCTCCTACTGGGGCGCGTTCTTCCTCACGGTCGCGCTCTCGTTCCTCGGCGGTGTGGCCGTCGAGCGGGTCGTGATCAAGCCGGTCGAGCGAGCTCCGGTGCTGACGGTGGTGATCGTCACGCTCGGGCTCTTCTTCCTCGTCAGTGGCGCAGCCCGCTGGATCTGGTCGCCGGAGGTGCGGAGCCTGCCGAATGCCTTCTCGACGCGGCCGATCGAGATCGCCGGCGTCGCCTTCTCGATCCAGGACCTGGGCACGATCGCGGTCTCGCTGGGCGCGGTCGGGCTGCTCTGGCTCTTCTTCCGCTTCACCAAGCTCGGCCTCGCCTCGCGCGCCGCGGCAGTCAACCCGGAGGCGACGCGCCTCGTCGGCGTGCGTGTCAGCTGGATGCTCGCGCTCGGCTGGGGGCTGGCCGCGGCGATGGGCGCGGTCTCCGGGATGTTGACGGCGCCGGCGCTCGCCAGCTTCGACCAGAACCTGATGCAGCCGGTGCTCCTGTACGCGTTCGCCGGCGCCGTGCTCGGCGGGCTCGGCAGCCCGCTCGGCGCGGTCGTCGGCTCGCTGCTGCTCGGCGTGCTGATCAACCTGATCGGCACCTATGTCGACTGGGTCGGCACCGACCTGCGGCTGCCGGTCGCGCTCGCGGTGATCCTGGGCGTGCTGCTTGTCAAGCCGACCGGCCTCTTCGGCCGCGCGGAGGTGACGCGCGTATGAGGCGCTGGCTCGGGATCGGGGTCTGGGCGCTTACGGCGGGCGCCGTGGTCGCGCTGTATGCGCTGGCGCCGCACCTGGTGAGCGACTTCCACTCGCGCGACCTCGCGCAGGCGGGGGTCTTCTTCATCGCGATCGTCGGGCTGAACATCCTCACCGGCTACACGGGCCAGATCTCGCTCGGCCACGGCGCGCTGATGGCGGTCGGCGGCTACACGACCGCGGCGCTCGCGGTGCACGAGCACTGGCGCGACGTCTGGACGATCCCGCTCGCCGGGATCGCCGCCGGCGTGGTCGGCTTCCTGATCGGCCTGCCGGCGTTGCGCCTGTCCGGGATCTACCTCGCGCTCGCCACCTTCGCCTTCGCGGTGGCGATGCCCTCGCTGCTGAAGAAGTTCTCCGGGCTGACGGGAGGCGGCCAGGGCCTGCGCCTGCTCGAGCAGGCACCGCTGCAGGTGACCGGCCTCAGCGGCACGGTCACGATCTTCGGCCACACGACCACCCAGAACCACTTCCTCTACTACCTGACCTGGGGGATCGGCCTGATCGCATTCGTGATCGCCTGGCTGATCGTCCGCGGCCGGCTCGGTCGCACCTTCCGGGCCGTGCGCGACAGCGAGGTCGCGGCGGTCTCGGTCGGGATCGACCTCGCGCGCACGAAGACGCTCGCCTTCGCGATCAGCGGCGTCTACGCCGGCGTCGCAGGGGCGCTGCTCGCGATCCAGGCCGAGATCGTCAACCCGCTCTCGTTCACCTTCCTGCTTTCGATCCTGCTCCTCGTCGGCGCCGTCGTCGGCGGTCTTGGCTCGCTGCCGGGGATGGTGGTGGGCGCGTTCTTCGTGCAGTACGTTCCCGAGCTCTCGACCCGCATCTCGAGCAAGCCTGGCGTCCCGGACTTCCTCTACGGGGCCGCGATCATCCTCGTGATGATCCTGCTCCCGACCGGCGCGGGCGGCCTGCTGCGCCGAGTTGCCAGACCCCTAACAACCCGGCTATACCTTCGTCCCTAGAGGGGCTGTGACGAGGACGACTCACCTGATCCTGTGCGCGCTCGGTGCGCTGGCGCTCGCGACCGTCGCGTCGGGAGCCGCTTCCGAGACCGGCATCACGTCGACGCAGGTCGTGATCGGCGGCACGACCCCGCTGAGCGGGCCGGCCTCGGCCTACCAGTCGGTGGCGAAGGGCGCCGCGGCCTACTTCCGCTACGTCAACGCCAACGGCGGCGTGAACAAGCGGAAGATCAAGTACATCTACAAGGACGACGCGTACGACCCGTCCAAGACGATCGACAAGACCCGTGAGCTCGTCCAGCAGGACAAGGTCTTCGCGATCTTCAACAGTCTCGGCACCGAACAGAACCTCGCCACGCGCGCCTACCTGAACGCGAGCAAGGTGCCGCAGCTGTTCGTCGCCAGCGGCGGGACGACCTTCGGCAAGGACTACAAGCAGTACCCGTACACGATCGGCTACCAGCCGAACTACCGCGCCGAGGGCACGATCTACGGCCGCTACGTCGCCAAGACGAGCCCGAAGGCGCGAATCGGCGTCCTCTACCAGAACGACGACTTCGGCAAGGACCTGCTCACCGGGCTGCGCAACGGTCTCGGCAAGAAGGCGAAGCAGATCGTGTCCAAGCAGGGCTACGAGGTGACCGACTCCGACGTGCAGTCCCAGATGGCGCGCCTGAAGGCGGCGAAGGTGAACACGCTGATGGTCTTCGCGACGCCGCTCTTCACGATTCAGTCATTCGTCTACGCGCACAAGCTCGGCTGGACGCCGAAGGTCTACGTCAACGCGGTCTCGAGCGCGGCCAACATCATGGGCCTCGCCAAGGCGGGCGCGGGACAGAAGCAGACCGAGGGCTCGCTCTCGATCGTCTTCCTGAAGGACCCGACCGACGCGCACTGGGCCAAGGACGCGGGCGTGAAGCTCTACCGCTCGATCATGAAGCGCTACCAGGGCGGAAACCCGAACGACGTCTACGCCGTCTACGGGATGTCGGTCGCGCACACGTTCGTCGCCGCGCTGAAGAAGGCCGGCAAGAACCCGACGCGCGCCGGGATCATGAAGGCCGCGACGAGCCTGAACGTCAAGAACGACCCGTTCCTGCTGCCCGGGATCACGGTCAAGACGAGCGCGTCCGACCACTTCCCGCTCGACCAGGCGAAGCTCCAGCGCTACCACAACGGGCACTGGGTCTCCTTCGGCGGGCTCTTCAGAGTCAGGTAACGAGCGCGGGCTCGCCCACCGGGAGCGTGACAAGCTCGCGTCGCCTCACCGGCAGCAGGCTGATCACGGTGACCGTCAGCGCAACGCCCACCCACTGGGTCCAGCGCAGCGACGAGTCGAAGACGTAGATCCCGACCAGCGTCGTCGTGACCGGGAACGCCAGCTCGCCGAGTGATGCGAGCAGCGCGGGAGTGCGCTGCAGCCCGTAGTAGTAGAGCCCGAGCGCGAACAAGCCGGTCACGAGCGCGAGCACCGCGATCCAGACGCTGTCGTGGAGACCGGCGAAGGCCGGAGCTCCGACGATCGGCAAGGCGCAGGCGGCGGCGACCAGTCCGAAGGCAAAGCGAACCGTCAGCACGTGCTCGAAGCGCAGGCGCCCGGTCAGGAAGCGCCCGAAGACGGTGCCCATCGCCCAGAGCGTTGCGGCCGCGAGCGTCTCCGCCACCGGGATCAGGCCGTGCGCGTGGGGCTGGAGCGGGTGCGGCAACGAGATCAGCCAGACGCCGACGAGCGCGGCAAGTAGGAACCAGAAGAAGCCGCGCCGCGGCTGTTCGCCGAGCACGAGCCAGGCGCCGACGACGACGATCAGCGGCTGCACCTGCTGCAGCACGACCACGGTGATGAAGTCCCCGTGGAAGATCGCCTTCGTGAACAGGATCGTCGCGATCGCCGAGGCGCCCGCACCGACAGCGACCCCGGCTGCGACGTAGGCGGGGCCGGCGCGCCAGAGCGCGACCATTGCCGGGACGAGCAGCGGCAGCGTCACCAGCACGAGTGCCACATGCTCGCCGAAGACGATCGTGTAGGCCGAGGTCGAGTCGGCGAGCGGCTTGCGAATCAGGCCGTCGAGGCCCCACATCGCGGCGGCGATGCTGACGAGCACGACACCGGGGATGCGAGCGAGGCGGCCTGGCATGTGCGCGAGCCTAGCCATTGGCCTCCTCGTGGCGAAGGAGATCGTCGACGTTCTCGCGGCTGCGGATCACCCGTGCCTGCCCGTCGGCGACCAGCACCGCGGCCGGCCGCGGGACGGCGTTGTAGTTCGAGCCCATCGAGAGCGTGTAGGCGCCGGTCGCGGGGACGGCGAGCAGGTCGCCGCGGCGCGGCTCGGGCAGGCGCACGCCCTCGATCAGCACGTCGCCGGACTCGCAGTGCTTGCCGCAGACGTCGTAGGCCCGCACGGCCTCCTCGTCGGCGCGGTTGGCGAGCAGTGCGCTGTAGCGGGCGCCGTAGAGCTGAGGGCGCGGGTTGTCGGACATGCCGCCGTCGACCGCCACGTACGTGACCTCCTCGCTCGCCCGCTTGACGACGCCGACCCGGTAAAGGGTCAGGCCCGCCCGCCCGACGAGCGAGCGGCCCGGCTCGAGGATCACCTGCGGTGGTTCGCCGGGCCAGCCGTCGGCGAGCCGGGCGAGCAGCGTGGCGACGAACTCGCGAATCTCGGGCGGCCGCTCGCCGTCGACGTACCGGATCCCGAGGCCGCCGCCGAGGTCGACCACCGCGGGCACCCACTCTCGCGCGGCGAAGTCCTTCAGCCAGTCGATCGTCTCGAGGCCGGCACGCGGGTCGAGCAGCTGCGAGCCGATGTGCAGGTGGACGCCTGCGACCTCGAGCCCGGCTTTGCGCGCGGCCTCGGCCGCCTCGAGCGCGTCGTCGGGCGGGAGGCCGAACTTCGAGCCGTGCTGGGCCGTGCGGATCTTCTCGTGTGTGTCCGCCTCGATTCCCGGCGTCACACGCACCAGCACGCGGCGTACGCCTGCCGCCGCGGCCCGCTCCGCCTCGTCGAGCGCGTCGAGCACGACGAAGCGCACGTCGGCCTCGGCCGCTGCACGGAGCTCCTCGTCGCTCTTGTTGTTGCCGTGGACGACGATCCGCTCGCCCTCGATCCCGGCGCGGCGGGCGAAGGCGAGCTCACCGAGCGTCGAGACGTCGGCGCCGAAGCCCTCGGCCGCCAGCAGCCGCAGGAGCGCCACGTTCGGGAACGCCTTCAGGCTGTAGAGCGGCAGCGCGTCGGGCGCGGCCTCGCGGTAGGCGCGGGCGGCGTCCAGGATCGTCTGCTCGCAGTAGACGACGAGCGGCGTGCCGAACTCGGCCGCGAGCTCCGAGGCAAGCAGGCCGCCGACTGAGAGCTCACCGTCCTCGACTGCGGCGGTCTCCGGAAAGAGCTGTGGGCTCAACACGACGCAGCGATGCTAAAGTCCGCAGGGATGAAGCAGCTTCTCGAGTAGAGCAGGGAACAACGCGGCGGCGCCGCGTCGGGTTCCCTTGGCCTCTCGTTCGAGAGGCTTTTTCGTTTCTGGAGGCGGATTTGGACACGTACGACCCACAAGCGATCGAGGCGAAGTGGCAGCGGGTTTGGGAGGACGCGCGGGCCTTCTACGTCGACGATCCTCCGCCGGGCGCGGAGCCGGACGACAAGTTCTACCAGCTCGAAATGCTGCCCTACCCCTCGGGCGACCTGCACATGGGGCACGTCCTCAACTACACGCTGGGCGACGTCGTCACGCACTTCCAGCGCCGACACGGCAAGCACGTGCTGCGCCCGATGGGCTGGGACTCGTTCGGCCTGCCCGCCGAGAACGCTGCGATCAACGAGGGCGGCCACCCGCGCGAGATCGTCGAGCGCAACATCGACAACATCGAGCGCCAGATGCACCGGCTGGGCTGGGCGATCGACTGGGACCGCGTGATCGCCGCGCACGATCCGGCCTACTACCGCTGGACGCAGTGGCTGTTCCTGCGCTTCCTGGAGCACGGGCTCGCCTACCGCAAGGAGGCAGCGGTCAACTGGTGCCCGCACGACCAGACGGTGCTGGCGAACGAACAGGTCGTGAACGGCCACTGCGACCGCTGCGGCACCGCGGTCGAGGTCCGGAAGCTGGAGCAGTGGTTCTTCCGGATCACGGCCTACGCCGACGCCCTGCTGCGCGACCACGAGCTGATCGACTGGCCCGAGCGGACGAAGACGATCCAGCGCAACTGGATCGGGCGTTCCGAGGGCGCCGAGCTGCTGTTCCGGATCGACGAGCTCGACGAGGACGTGCCGGTGTTCACGACGCGCCCGGACACGGTCTTCGGCGCGACCTTCTTCGTGCTGGCGCCCGAGCACCCGCTGGTCGACGAGCTGGTCGACCGCTCGCCGAATGGCGCGGAGCTGGGCGAGTACGTCTCGAAGGCGATGGTCCAGCGCGTCGAGGTACGGGCTTCGGCCGAGGACAAGACCGGCGTCTTCACCGGCTTCTACGCCGTCAACCCGGCGACCGACGCGCCGATTCCGGTCTGGGTCGCCGACTACGTGCTGATGGAGTACGGCACCGGCGCGATCATGGCGGTGCCCGGGCACGACGAGCGCGACCGGGCGTTCGCCGAGCGCCACGAGCTTCCTGTCGTGCCGGTGATCGACGAGGAGACCGGCACGCTGGTCGACTCGGGGCAGTTCAGCGGCATGCCCGTCGAGGAAGCGAAGCAGGCGATCGTCGAGTGGCTGGGCGAGCGCCTCCGTGGCCGGCCCGCGGTCAGCTTCCGGCTGCGCGACTGGGGCTTTTCGCGGCAGCGCTACTGGGGGGCGCCGATCCCGGTCGTCTACTGCGGCGACTGCGGGATCGTCCCCGTCCCGGACGATGAGCTGCCCGTGCTGCTGCCGGAGGTGGACGACTACCGCCCTAAGGGCAAGCCGCCGCTGGCCTCGAACGAGGAGTGGCTGAACGTCCCCTGTCCGTCGTGCGGCGGGCCGGGCAAGCGCGAGGCCGAGACGATGGACACCTTCGTTGACTCGGCGTGGTACTTCCTCCGCTATTGCGACCCGCACAACGACCGCGAGCCGTTCTCGCGGCGGCTGGTCGATTTCTGGGGGCCGGTCGACCAGTACATCGGCGGGATCGACCACGCCACCGGGCACCTGCTCTACTCGCGCTTCTTCGTCAAGGTGCTGAACGAGCAGGGGATGGTCGGCTTCCGCGAGCCGTTCCAGCGGCTGTTCCACCAGGGCTGGGTGCGCCAGGGCGGTACGAAGATGTCGAAGTCGAAGGGCAACGTGACCGCACCCGACCAGCTGGCCGACATGTACGGCGCGGACGCGGTACGGCTCTACATCCTGTTCGTCGGCCCAGCCGACCAGGACATGGACTGGACCGAGGAGGGGATCGAGGGCATCGGCCGCTTCCTACGTCGGCTGTGGCGGATCGTGCACGAGGCGGCTGCGTCGGGTGAGGCCGGTTCGGACGGCGCCGCGGGCCCGCTGGTGCGGAAGGCCCACGAAACGATCGCGAGGGTGAGCGACGACATCGGCCGCCGGTTCGTCTTCAACACGCCGATCGCGGCGGTGATGGAGCTGGTCAACGAGCTCGGGCGCGACCCGTCGGCGCCGGGCGCGCGCTTCGCCGCCGAGACCGCGGTCTCGCTGATCCAGCCGTACGCCCCGCACATCGCCGAGGAGCTGTGGTCGGTGCTGGGGCACGAGCGCCTGTGGGAGCAGCCGTGGCCGGTCGCCGACGAGTCGCAGCTGGAGCGGGAGACCTTCGAGCTGGTGCTGCAGGTCAACGGCCGCGTGCGAGACCGGGTGGAGGCGTCGGTCGCGGAGTCCGAGGAGCAGCTGGTCGAGCGGGCAAAGGCCTCGGCGCGGGTGCAGGCGCACCTGGACGGCAAGGAGATCCGGCAGACGATCGTCGTCCCCGGGAAGCTCGTCAACCTGGTCGTCTAGAAGACCGTCACGCATTCGGCACGAAGGCGTCACACACGTGTGACGGTTGCTCGGGCACGCTCGACGCATGCCGGAGTTCCTTCTCCAGCGGCGGCGGCTTCTCCTGGCCGCCGCGGGCTCGCTCGCCCTGATCCTGCTCCTGGGGCGCTTCGTCCTTGGGGCGGGTACGACCACGACGGCGGCACCCCTCCCCCTGCCGCCGGCCGCTGGCGCGGGCGTGACCGGGCTGCCGTCCTCGCGGGTGGTGGTGGACGTCGTCGGAGCTGTGCGCCGGCCGGGCCTGTACCGGCTCGCGCAGGGCTCGCGCATCGCGGACGCCCTCACCCGCGCGGGCGGGGCCACTGTCAAGGCTGACCTGGCGCAGGTCAATCTCGCCGCGCCGTTGGCCGACGGCGAGCAGGTCGTCGTACCTCGACGGGGCGTCGCGGCGGCGGGGGCGGGCTCTGCCTCCGCGGGCGGCGCCGCTGCCCCGGTGCAGCTCAGCACCGCGACGCTCGAGCAACTCGACTCGCTGCCCGGCGTCGGACCCGTGACCGCGCAGAAGATCCTCGACTACCGCCAGCAGCACGGCGCGTTCCAGTCGGTCGACGAGCTCGATGCCGTGCCGGGGATCGGGCCGAAGCGGCTCGATCAGCTGCACGAGCTGGTCGTTCCGTGAGCGTCCCGGGTCGCTCGCCCCACAAGTACGCCGCCGCGCTCTGCCTAGGGCTGGCGGGGGCCAACCTGGTTCGCGGGTCGACGCCGGTGGCCCTCTGCCTCTGCGCCGGGCTTGCGCTGGCAGCGCCGGGCCGGGAAGCGCGGCCCGTCTTGCTCCTCGCGGCACTGGCGTTGCTCGGGTGGTGGTGGGGCAGCGCGCGCCTCGACGCCCTCGACCGCAGCGTGCTCTTGGCGCACGTGGACACGTCGGAGCGAAGCGTGCTCGCGGTCACCGGCCCGACGCGGCACTCCAAGTTCGAGCTGCGCGTTCCTGCCCAGATCCGGCGCTTCGGCCGGCTCCGCTTCCGCGAGGCCGTTTTGCTCGAGCTGCCGCTCGGTCGCTCGCCGCCACAGGGAGCCCTGATCGAGACCGTCGTCACGGTCCGGCGGCCAAAGCCGCCCAAGAATGGCTTCGACGAGACGACCTGGCTGCAGCGTCACGGGGTCCACGTGGTGCTGCAAGCCGATCGCTGGCGTCAGATCGGCCGACGTGGGGGGCTCGGAGGCATCGCCGACAGGCTGCGCCGAGCGCTCGCGAGCTCGATCGCGCCCGGCCTCCGCGGCGAGCGCCGCGGCATCGTCGAGGGTGTCGTGCTGGGCGACGAGCAGTCGCTCTCAGATGATCTGCGTCAGCGCTTCCGCGCCTCCGGTCTCTACCACCTGTTGGCGGTCTCGGGACAAAATGTCGTGCTCGTCGCGGGTGGCGCGCTGGCTCTGGCGTGGCTGCTCGGCATCCCGCGCTGGCTCGGCCAGCTCGGGGCGCTCGCGGCGATCGCGGCCTACGTGCTCGCCGTCGGCGCGCAGCCCTCGGTCATCCGGGCCGGCGTCTCCGGGGTGCTTGTCTCGCTGGCCTGGCTCGCCGCGCGGCCGGCCGACCGCTGGCACTTCTGCCTGCTCGGCGCGTTCGTGCTGCTCGCATGGAACCCGTACGCGTTGCTGGACCCAGGCTTCCAGCTCTCGTTCGCGGCGGTGGTGGCGATCTTCGTGCTCGTGCCGAGGCTACTGAAGACCTTCGAGGGCTACCCGCTGCCCGACGCTTTCGCGGGTGTGATCGCCGTTTCGACCGCTTGTGGGCTCGCAACCGCGCCGATTCTCTGGCTGCAGTTCCATGCCCTCCCGCTGCTGACCGTGCCGGCCAATGCGCTGGCCGCTCCGGCCGTTCCGCCGCTGCTCGCGCTCGCGTTCGCGGCGGCCCTGGTCGGGCCGGTGTCGCAGCCGGGGGCGAATGCGATCGCCTGGCTCAACGGTTGGTTTGCCGCTTACCTCGGTGCCTGCGCACGACTCGTCGGCGGACTGCCCGGAGCGCAAGTCCGGTCGGCTCGCGCCTTGCTCGTGCTGCTGTGCGTTACGGCCGTGGCGGGCGCCTATGCTTGGCGCCGATGGCTGAGCTCCTCTCCGCGTACCTGATCAGGGGGACCGACAAGCCGAAGGTGACGCGCGCGCTGCGACGGCTCCGGGACCGCGTCGGCGAGGACGCGACGGAGCAGCTGAGCGCGCACGAGTCGAGCGGGGAGGACGTCGCCGCCGCCTGCAACGCGCTCGGGCTCTTCACCGTTGAGCGCCGGCTCGTCATCGTCGAGGCGGTCGAGAGTTGGAAGGCGGCCGACCTGAAGGCCGTCCAGCACTACCTCGAGCGGCCGGCACCGACGACCGTGCTCGCGCTGGTCGGTGACGACGTCAAGCTCGACTCCGCGCTCGCCAAGGCGGTCGCCAAGGCCGGGGAGGTGCTCAGCTTCGACCTCCCGACCCGCGGTCGGAGCAGCAAGGCCGACATGCCGAAATGGGTCCAGCAGCAGTTTCGTGACCGGGGCGTTCAGATCGACCAAGAGGCCGCCCGAGCAATCGTCGAGCTCGTGGGTGAGAACACACAGGAGCTCGCCACGGAGGTCGACAAGCTCACCACCTGGGCAGCCGGCGAGCTGATCGGCGAGCGCGAGGTTGTCGAGCTCGTCCCTGCGAGGGCCGAAACGCCGCCGTTCGACTTGACCGACTCGTGGGGACGCCGGGACGTTCCGGGCGTGCTCACCGCCAGCGAGCGGCTCGTCGAGCGCTCAGGCGACGCCTCACGCGACGTCCTGCTGCGGACGGCCGGTCTGCTGACGAATCACGTCGGCCGCGTGCGCGAGTGCCAAGAGCTCGACGGCCAGGGCGTCCCGCCCGCCGCCGCGGCCGAGCGTCTGAAGCGAAACCGCTTCTACGTCCAGAAGCTCTACGAGCAGGCGCGGAACTACACGCCCGAGGAGCTGGGCAGCGCCGTGGTGCGGCTGGCCGACCTCGACCTGGCGTTGAAGGGCGGCAGCAAGCTCCCGAGCGAGCTCGAGTTCGCCCGCGCGTTGATCGAGATCACCCGCCCGGCCGAGCCGGCAACGAGCGCCGCGAACTAGCTAGAGCCGGAGCCTGAGACGAGGCGGGCGGCCTGCGCCTTCTTGCGGGCGGCGGCGTTCCGGTGCAGTGCGCCACGGGCGGCGGCCTTGTCCACCCAGCGGACGAGCGCGCGGTGCTCCTCGGCGATCCGCGCCTTGTCACCGTCGTCCACGGCCGCACGCAGGCGGCGAGTGAAGGTCTTCACGGTCGAGAGGTAGCGGAGGTTCTCGAGCCGCTCCTGAGCCGCGGTTCGGACACGTTTCTTCTGCTGTTTGATGTTCGGCATGGCGTGAAAATGCCCGCAGCGCGGGCCGGGCGATGGTAGCAGCAGGCTCGAATTCACGCTTTCGGCACGCCCGGTCACAGATACGTGCGTCCGCCCGGGATACGCTCGCAGCGGGGAGGAGGATGGTGGCCTCCGGCCTCTGCGAGCCCCGGACAACCGGCCCGAACAGACATGTCCGAACGGGACATATGGGAGCCCGGCGACGGCAGAGCGCGTTCCTATACTCGCCCCGTGGACGAGCATCCCGCGGCCCGCGGCCGGCGGCTGGCGTGGTCGACGGCGATCTTCGCGCTCGCCACCGGCCTCTCGCGCATCCTCGGCCTCGTCCGCGAGATCGTGGCGTCGTACTACTTCGGCGCGGCCGGCAAGATCAACGCCTTCACGGTCGCCTTCCAGGTGCCGAACCTCGTCCGTTCGCTGGTCGCCGACGCTGCGCTCTCCTCCGCGTTCGTCCCCGTCTTCAGCGAGTTGCTGCAGAAGGGCGAGAAGAAGCGCGCCTGGCGGGTCGCGTCGACGCTCTTCTGGCTGATGCTGCTCGGCCTCGGCGCGCTGGTCGCGCTCTTGATCGTGTTCGCGCCGCTCGTGATCGCGCCCTTCGGCGATCCGGGCGGCGATAAACAGCTCGCGATCGGGCTCTCGCGAGTGCTCTTCCCGATCGTCGCGCTGCTCGGCGTCTCCGGCGTGATCGTCGGAATCCTGAACAGCTACGACCACTTCACCGTTCCCGCGCTGTCGCCCGTCTTCTGGAACCTGGCGATCATCCTCGGGCTCGTGCTGGGCGTCCCGCACGCCGACACGATCGACGCCAAGCTCTACATCTACGCGATCTCGATCGTGATCGGCACCGTGATCCAGGTGCTGCTCCCGGTGCCGTGGCTGCTCAAGCTCGACGGGCGCCTACACATGGTGCTCGATTGGCGCGACCCGGCTGTGCGCAGGGTCTTCGTGCTGATGGTCCCGGTGACGATCGGCCTCGGGCTGATCAACTTCAACCTCGTCATCGACTCGATCTTCGCCTCGCGGCTGATCGACCCCGAGCTGTCCCCGACCGCGATCGACAAGGCCTTCCGGATCTACATGCTCCCGCAGGGGATGTTCTCGGTCGCCGTGGCGACCGTACTCTTCCCCTCGCTCTCGCGGCTCGCCGCCCGCGGCGACGTGGATGGCTTCCGGCACATGGTCGGGATCGGGCTGCGGCAGATCGCGTTTCTGCTCGTGCCCGCGAGCGTGCTCTCGGCCGTGCTCGCCGAGCCGATCGTGCGCCTGCTTTACCAGCGCGGCTCCTTCGACCCGGGCCAGACGCCGGTGGTCGCCGGCGCGCTCGCCGCGTTCGCGGCCGGGCTGACCTTCAACGGGACGATGCTGCTGCTCAACCGGGCCTTCTTCAGCCTGCAGTCGCCCTGGATCCCGACGGCAGTCGCCCTCGGCAATCTCGGCCTGAACGCTCTGCTCGACGCGGTCTTCTACCGCTTCGGCACCTGGGGGATCCCGCTCTCGACCACCTTCGTGAACATCGCCGGCACCGCTGCGCTGCTCGTGCTGCTGCGCCGGCGGCTCGGGACGATCGAGCTGCGCGAGAGCGCCTCCGCGTTCGTGCGCATCGTCGCCGCCTCCGCGGTCGCCGGAGCGGTCGGCTACGGCGTCTGGCGCGGGCTCGACGAGGAGCTCGGGCGCGGTCTCGCCGGGCAGATCGTGTCGATCGGGACGGCGCTGCTCGCTGCCACCGCCGCCTACGGCCTCGCCTGCCGGGCGCTCGGCGTGCACGAGCTGCAGGCACTGCTCTCGCTTCGGCGTCGACGGGAGTGATCGGCTTCCGGCCGCTCGAGGAATCCGACCTGCCCCAGGTCGAGGCATGGTTGCGCGCAGAGCACGTCGCCGAGTGGTGGCGCGACCCCCTCGAGATCGCCCTCGAGAAGCGCCGTGAGGCGCTCGAAGGCCGGCGCGAGGTCGAGCACTACGTGGTCCTGGAGCAAGATCGGGCGGTCGGACTGATCCAGACCTACCGCGTTGGAGACCACCCCGAGTGGGGCGAGCTCGTCGGTGCGGAGCCCGAGGCGGCCGGGGTCGACCTCCTCATCGGCGAGCCCGATGCGGTGGGCCGCGGGCTCGGCCCCGAGATCCTGCGGGAGTTCGCGCGCACGATCGTCTTCGCCCGCCCCGAGACGACTGCGCTCGTCGCGACCGTCGAGGAGGCGAACCGCCGCTCCTGGCGCGCGTTCGAGAAGGCCGGCTTCCGCCACGTGCGCGACGTCGAGGAGGATGGCCTTCCGCACCGCCTGATGCGGCTCGAGCGCCGCTACGCTCAGTAGCCATGGAGCAGAGCCGCATCCGCAACTTCTCGATCATCGCCCACATCGACCACGGCAAGTCGACGCTGGCCGACCGCATCCTCGAGCTGACCGACACGGTCACCGGCCGCGACATGCGCGCGCAGGTGCTCGACTCGATGGAGCTCGAGCGCGAGCGCGGGATCACGATCAAGGCTCAGGCCGTACGCGTCACCTGGAAGGGCCACGAGCTGAATCTGATCGACACGCCTGGTCACGTCGACTTCACCTACGAGGTCTCGCGTTCGCTGCAGGCCTGCGAGGGCGCCCTGCTCGTCGTCGACGCCGCCCAGGGGATCGAGGCGCAGACCGTCGCCAACGCCTACCTGGCGATCGAGAACGACCTCGAGATCGTCCCGGTCGTGAACAAGATCGACCTGCCCCAGGCCGATCCGGATGCGACCGCGGCCGAGATCGCCGACCTCGTTGGCGACACGCCCGATCACGTGCTGCGGATCTCGGCCAAGACCGGCGACGGCGTGGCCGAGGTGCTGGACGCGATCGTGGAGCGGATCCCGTCGCCCACCGGCGAGCCGCAGGCGCCGCCGCGCGCGCTGATCTTCGATTCGTCGTACGACCAGTACCGCGGCGTGGTCGCGTTCGTGCGCGTCGTCGACGGGAGCTTCGAAGCGCGCGAGCCGCTCCGCGCGATGGCACAGGGAACGCGCTTCGAGTCGGAGGAGGTCGGCTTCTTCTCGCCGACGATGCGCGCCGCGGAGTCGCTCGGCGCCGGCGAGGTCGGCTACGTGATCACCGGCCTGAAGGACGTCAGCCGCCTGCGCGTCGGCGACACGCTCACCTCCGAGCGCAGCCCGGCCGCCGAGCCGCTGCCGGGCTACAAGGACGTCAAGCCGATGGTCTTCGCCGGGCTCTTCCCGACGGACTCCGACGAGTATCCGGACCTGCGCGACGCGCTCGAGCGGCTGAAGTTGAACGACGCCGCGCTCTTCTACGAGCCCGAGACGTCGCAGGCGCTCGGCTTCGGCTTCCGCTGCGGCTTCCTCGGACTGCTGCACATGGAGATCGTGCGCGAGCGGCTCGAGCGCGAGTTCGACCTCGACCTGATCGTGACCGCGCCGAACGTCGCCTACCGCGTGCTGACCAAGGCGGGCGAGGAGGTCGAGGTGCACAACCCCTCCGAGATGCCGCGCGAGGTCGAGCGGGTCGAGGAGCCGTACATCAGGGCGTCGATCATCGTCCCGAAGGGCTACGTCGGCCAGGTGATGGAGCTGAACACCGAGCGGCGCGGGCGATTCGACCACATGGAGTACCTCTCCGAGGAGCGCGTGCTGCTCGTCTACGAGCTGCCGCTGGCCGAGATCGTGCTCGACTACTACGACCAGCTGAAGTCGCGCACGCGCGGGTACGCGAGCTTCGACTACGACGTGATCGATTTCCGCGAGGGCAAGCTCGAGCGGGTGGACGTGCTGATCGCGGGCGAGCCGGTGGACGCGCTCTCGCTGATCGTCCACCGCGACGGCGCGTATGCGCGCGGGCGGATGCTCGTCGACCGGCTGCGCGAGGAGATCCCGCGCCAGTTCTTCGACGTTGCGGTGCAGGCGGCGATCGGCTCGCGTGTGATCGCGCGCGAGACGATCAAGGCCAAGCGCAAGGACGTGCTCGCCAAGTGCTACGGCGGCGACATCTCGCGTAAGCGAAAGCTGCTCGAGCAGCAGAAGAAGGGCAAGAAGCGGATGAAGCAGGTCGGCTCAGTCGAGGTGCCGCAGGAGGCGTTCCTCGCCGTGCTCAACCTCGACGGGAGCAAGAAGTGAGGGCTCGGCATCTGTACGTGCACCTGCCGTTCTGCGCCTCGCGCTGCGGGTACTGCGATTTCGTCACCGTCGTCGGGCAGGACGGCCGGCACGGGGCGTATGTCGACGCGCTGCTCGCCGAGCTTGCGCTCGAGGGAGGCGTCTTGGCGCCACGGCTCGAGAGCGTCTTCCTCGGCGGCGGGACGCCGACGCTGACCGAGCCGCAGTCGCTGGAGCGGCTCCTGCGCGCGCTGCCCCCGGCAAGGGAGGTGACCGTCGAGGCGAATCCCGAGACCGTGACGCCCGCGGTCGCCGCGCTGCTGCGCGAGGGCGGCGTGACACGGGTCTCGCTCGGCGCGCAGAGCTTCCAGGCGCGACTGCTCGAGGTGCTCGAGCGGCGCGCGCGGCCCAACGACGTGCGGCGAGCGTTCTCGATCCTGCGCGAGGCCGGCTTCGACAACCTCTCGCTCGACCTGATCTATGGGATCCCGGGGCAGAGCGCCGCCGACTTGGATGCCGACCTGAGCGAGGCGCTCGCGCTCGAGCCGGAGCACGTCTCCGCCTACGAGCTCGAGGCCAAGCCCGGGACGCGGTTCACGCACGCGTACGGCGAGGAGCTCGGACGCCAGGCCGACGCGATGGAGACGTACTTCGAACGAGTCGTCGCCCGGCTGACCGGGGCCGGCTACCGCTGGTACGAGACGGCCAACTTCTGCCGTGCGAGCGAACGGGACCTGCGCTCGCGGCACAACCTCGCCTACTGGCGCGGGCGGGATTACCTCGGCCTCGGGATCGGTGCCGTCTCCACGATCGCG
The DNA here is from genome assembly GCA_963772975.1 of uncultured Actinomycetes bacterium. Taxonomy (GTDB): domain Bacteria; phylum Actinomycetota; class Thermoleophilia; order Gaiellales; family Gaiellaceae; genus AC-32. The sequence continues at coordinate 105,004 of CAVYZH010000002.1, read as the reverse complement.
GGCCGGCGCTGGCGGACGACGCCGCGGCTCGGGCGCTACTTGGCCTCGCTGCAGGCGGGCGAGCGGCCGGAGCGCGAGCTCGAGGAGTTGCCGCCACCGGTGCGCGACTCCGAGCGCGTCCTGCTCGGCCTGCGGCTGGACGAGCCGCTCTCGCTCGCAGGCCTTGGGGACGCCGTGGACTCGGCCGCCGTCGAGCGGCTGGAGCGGCTTGGGCTCGTCGCTCGCGAAGGCAGCGGGTTGACCCTGACCGAACGCGGCCGCTTCCTCGGCGGCGGCGTTACGGCGGAGCTGCTCGCGTAAAATCCCTGCAAATGCACGAGACCATTGAGATCGAGCTCACCACTCGCCAGGGGACGATCCTGCGCGGCGTGGTCGAGGAGTACGTCGCCACCCGGCAGCCGGTCGGTTCGCGCACGCTGCTCGAGCGCGTCGGGCTCGACGCCTCTGCGTCGACGGTGCGCAGCGAGTTGGCCGAGCTCGAGCGGCTCGGCCTGCTGACGCACCCGCACACCTCGTCCGGTCGCGTGCCGACCGAGCGCGGCTACCGCTACTACGCCGACCGGCTGCTCGAGCGGCTCGACCCGCAGCCGGGCGCGTTCCCGCTCGACCTGACCGCCGCGCGCAACGAGGTCGACTCCGCGCTGCAGGCGACCACCGAGATGCTCTCCGAGCTGACGCGTCTGCTGGCACTCGTCTCGGCTCCGCCGCTCGGGACGGCGACAGTGCGCCACGTCGAGGTGCTGCTGCTCCAGCCGCAGGTCGTGATGGTGGTCGTGATCACCTCGACCGGCAGCGTCACGAAGCGGGTCTTCCGCTTCGGCGAGCCCGTCGACCCCGGCCTCGTCAACTGGGCGACGCAGTACCTGAACGACCGCGTCGCCGGCCTCGAGCTCGGCAGCAGCCGGTTGCGCCGCCGCCTCGACGAGCCCGCGCTCGGTGCGCGCGAGTCGGCCTTCGTCGCCGCGTTGCGGCCGCTGTTCGAGGAGGCGCTCGCCGCCGAGGAGCAGAGCCTGTACGTCGGCGGCACCGCGGGTCTGCTCGAGGACCTCCACGGCCGTGAGCTCGAGAGCTATCAGCGTCTGCTCGAGGTGCTCGAGAAGCGAGCGGCACTGCTCGGCGTGCTCAGCCAGGCGCTCGATCCGCGGAGGCCGTTCGTCCGGGTCGGCCCGGAGCTCGACCATCCGGCGATGCGCGAGCTCTCGCTCGTCGGTGCCTCGTACGGCCTGACCAACCGCGCGCTCGGGGCGGTCACGTTGCTGGGCCCGGTGCGGATGGATTACGACAAGGCGATCCGATCGGTGCGCGCGGCGGCGGCCGAGCTCTCGCGCTTCGTCGAAGACGTCTACGAGGACAACTAGGCTCAGCGGATGGCGACGAGCCGACGCGATTACTACGAACTGCTCGGCGTCGCGAGGTCCGCGGACGAGGGCGAGATCAAGAAGGCGTTCCGGCGGCACGCCCGCACGCTGCACCCCGACGTCTCCGAAGCGCCGGACGCGGAGGAGCGCTTCCGCGAGCTGGTCGAGGCGTACGAGGTGCTCTCGAAACGTGAGACGCGTGAGCTCTACGACCGCTACGGCCACGACGGCCTGAGCGGCGGCGGCTTCACGCCGACGACTGTCGACCTGGGCAGCCTTGCGGACCTGTTCGGCGCCTTCTTTGGCGACGACCTGTTCGGAACGGGCGGCCGTGCGCGCAGTGCCCGCGGTGCCGATGTCGGCGCGGAGATCGAGATCGAGCTCGCGGAGGCGGCCACGGGCACCACGCGGCAGGTGCCGTTTCCCGTCACCGTCCCGTGCGCAACCTGCGGCGGCAGCGGCGCGAAGCCAGGGACCGAGCCGGTCGTCTGCGCCACCTGTGACGGCCGCGGCCGCCTACAGCAGGTCACGCGCACGATGCTCGGCGAGTTCGTGCGCTCGCAGACCTGCCCGGCGTGCAATGGCGCCGGCCGGGTGGTCGAGCACCCCTGCCTGGAGTGCGACGGCTCCGGTCGCACCGTCGAGGAGCGGACGCTCGACGTCGAGGTGCCGCCCGGGATCCACGACGGTCAGCAGATCCGCATCTCCGGCGAGGGCCATGCGGGGACGCTCGGCGCGCGTGCTGGGGACGTGTACGTGCAGGTTCGGGTCAAGCCGCACCCGCGGCTCGTGCGCGACGGCAACGACCTCTTCTGCACGGTCGACCTGACGATGACCGAGGCGGCGCTCGGCACCACCGCTCACGTGCCGACGCTCGACGGCGAGCTCGAGTTGGAGCTCGAGCCCGGCACGCAGCCGGGGAAGCTGCACGTGCTTCGCGGAAAGGGGATGCCGGTGCTGCAGGGCTTCGGCCGCGGCGATCAGCGCGTGCTCGTGAACGTCCAGGTGCCGCGGCGGTTGACCGAGGAGCAGCAGCACCTGCTCGAGGAGTTCGAGCGCAGCGCCTCCGACGAGACCTACGAGGCGGATCAGGGGTTCTTCCAGAAGTTGAAGAGCGCCTTCCGCTGAGCACGCTCCGCCGCGTCTCCGCGTCAATCCCGATCGAGCGTGCCGAGCCGGCGCGGGCGCTGATGCTCGAGCTCTTCCCGCAGGGCTTCGAAGAGGTCGAGCACGCCGACGGTCTGGAACTGGTCGCGTACACCGACGACGCAGGCGAGGAGCGGCTCTGGGCGGCCTTCGGCGAGGTGCGGGCCGACGACGTACCTGCCGACTGGGAGGAGCGTTGGCGCGACTTCCACCGGCCGGTGCGCGTCGGCCGGCTCTGGATCGGGCCACCGTGGGAGACGCAGCCGGACGGGGTCGAGGCGATCGTGGTCGACCCCGGACGCGCGTTCGGCACCGGCGGGCACGCGACCACGCGCCTGTGCCTGGAGCTGCTCGACGGGCTCGAGCGCGGGAGCCTGCTCGATGTCGGCTGCGGGTCCGGCGTGCTGGCGATCGCGGCGGCGCGCCTCGGGTTCGGGCCGGTGCTCGCCGTCGACCACGACCCGGCGGCGCTCGAAGCGACGCAGCGGAACGCCGACGCGAACGGCGTCGAGCTCGAAGTGCGGCTCGTCGACGTGCTGAGCGAGCAGCTCCCCGCGGCGGACGCGGCGGTCGCCAACATCTCGGCGGAGAGCGTTGCGCTGGTGATCCCGCGGCTCGACGCCGGCACGGTCGTCGCCTCCGGCTACCTCGAGCGCGATGCGCCGTCGCCGGCCGGTTTCCGCCGTGCGCGCCGCGTCACGGAAGGAGGCTGGGCGGCCGACCTGTTTCGGCGCGAGGAGTAGAGTCCCGCGCCGTGGCGACCTTCTCGGTCCGCTTTCTCGGCTGCAAGGTCTCGCACGTCGACGCGCAGGAGATCCGCGAGCGCCTGCTTGCGGACGGACATTCGGAGCGCGGCGACGGCGCCGAGGTTGCGATCGTCAACACCTGCTGCGTCACGCACGAGGCGGTGCGCAAGTCACGTCACGCAGCCGCTCGAGCGGCGCGCGCGCACGGGCGCGTCTACGTCACCGGCTGCGGCGCGAGCCTCGACGCCGACGGCTTCGCCGGGCTGCCGGAGAACGTCGTGGTCGTCGGCCGCCGCAGCGAGGAGACGCCGGAGGCTGTCGCGCGCGATATCGGCGCGATCGGCTGCGTCCGCGCCGACGCGCGGCTCGACCGCATTCGCGCCTTCGTGAAGGTGCAGGACGGCTGCAGCTTCTCGTGCGACTTCTGCGTGATCCCGCAGGTACGCGGCGCCTCGCGCAGCCGCCGGGCGGAGGCGGTGCTTCGCGAGATCGAGCGGCGCGTCGAGCAGGGCCATCGCGAGGTCGTCCTGACCGGGATCAACCTCGGCTGCTACCGCGACCGCGACGCGGGCTACGGGCTGCCTCGGTTGGTGCGCGAGGCCGGTTCGATGCCGGGGCTCGCCCGTCTGCGTCTCTCCTCGATCGAGATCAACCACGTCGGTGGCGAGCTCGCCGCCGCCCTGCGCGAGACGCCGACGGTCGCACGCCACTTGCACGTGCCACTCCAGTCCGGCGACGACGGCGTGCTCCGGGCCATGGGCCGCCGCTACGACGCCGCCACGTACCTGCGGCGGCTCGAGCCGCTCGGGGACTTTAACCTGACGACCGATGTGATCGTCGGCTTCCCCGCCGAGGACGAGCGCGCCTTTCGCCGCACGCTCGAGGTGGTCGAGGCGGCCGGCGTCTCGAGCATCCACGTCTTCCCGTATTCACCACGCCCTGGCACCGCAACTGCCGCGGCGGACACCGTCCCGCGCGAAGTCAAGCGCGACCGCAGCGCCCGCCTGCGGGAGGCCTCGCGCGCCGCGAGCCTCGCCCGCTGGCGCGAGAAGCTCGGCCATGAGGACGTCGTCCTCGTCGACCGGCCCGGCCGCGGCTACGGCGACGACTACTCGCCGTGGCTCGTTGATGCACCGGTCGGCGAGCTGGTGCGCGTCCGTGGCGAGGCGGTCACCGAGGAGGGGATTCGCGCTGCCTGAGGACTGCCTCTTCTGCACGCTCGTCCGCGAGGGCGACCATGTGCGCGCCGCCGACGGCTTCGTCGCCATCCGCGACCTCGCGCCGAAAGCGGACACGCACCTGCTCGTCCTCCCCGAGCGGCACGTCTCGTCCTTCCGCGAGATCTCCGAGTTCCCGGCCGACGAAGCCAAGCGGATGCTCGATTTCATTGCCGAGACCGCGAAGGAAGCCGGGCTCGAGGATTATCGTGTCGTCGTGAACGTAGGGGAGGGCGCAGGCCAGACGGTCTTCCATCTGCACTGGCACGTGCTCGCCGGGCGTGTGCAGGAGCTGCCCGCATGAGCCTGATCCGGCGCCTGGAGGACGAGCTCAAGCAGGCGATGACCGCCCGCGATGCCGAGCGGCGCGACACGCTGCGGCTGATCCTCTCCAGTCTGCGATTGGCAGAGAAGGACCTGCAGCGGCCGTTGCACGACGACGAGGAGCTCCAGGTGTTGCAGCGAGAGCGCAAGAAGCGCACGGAGGCCGCGGAGGCGTTCCGCGAGGGCGGGCGCGAGGAGCAGGCGGACGGCGAGGAGCGCGAGCTGGCCGTGCTCGAGGAGTTCATGCCCGAGCCGCTCTCGGAGGACGAGCTCGAGGAGATCGTCGATGACGCAATCGCCGAGGTCGGCGCAACGAGCATGCGCGACATCGGGCGCGTGATGGCCGACGTGATGCCGCAGGTCGCGGGCCGCGCCGACGGCTCGGCCGTCAGCCAGCTCGTACGCGAGAAGCTCGCCTGACCCGGGCCTCCCCGTAACAAGGCGCGCCCGGCCTCCTCCCCACTGCGAGCCTATCGAGCAAGAGCCCGCGTGTCTGCGCCGATTTCGTGCCGAAACCGTCGCGGCCGCGCACGGCGGTGCGAGCCTGTCCAGCGCCTACACTGAGCGCGCTGTGCAGGAAGTTCTCTCTGTCTCGAACGACGTAGCCGCCGAGCTCGCAACCGTCGGCGACGGGGTGCTCGACGCGCTCCGCGAGCGGCTGCGGATCACCCTGCAGCTGCGGGGCAACCGGCTGACGATCGAAGGCGACGACCCGAACGTCGTCCAGGCCCGCGCGGTCGTCGACGAGCTCGCCGAGCTGGTCGAGGGCGGCCACGAGATCGGGCCGGGCACGGTCGACGCCGTGCTCGCCGCGCTCGACCAGGCCGAGGACCTGCGCGACGTGTTCGAGGATGTGGTCTGGCGCCACCGCGGCAAGAAGATCTCGCCGAAGACGGTCAACCAGAAGCACTACGTCGACGCGATCCGCCGGCACACGGTTACCTTCGCGATCGGCCCCGCGGGCACCGGCAAGACGTATCTGGCGATGGCTCTGGCCGTCGCCGCCCTGTCCGACCGCGAGGTCGGCCGGATCATCCTCACGCGACCCGCGGTCGAGGCCGGCGAGCGGCTCGGCTTCCTCCCCGGGGACATGCTCGCCAAGGTCGATCCGTACCTGCGGCCGCTCTACGACGCCCTCTACGACATGCTCGATCCCGACCGCCTCGCCGCCTACATGGAGAAGGGCACGATCGAGGTCGCGCCACTCGCGTTCATGCGCGGCCGCACCCTGAACGACTCGTTCATCATCCTCGACGAGGCCCAGAACACGAGCCCCGAGCAGATGCAGATGTTCCTGACCCGGCTCGGCTTCGGCTCGAAGGTCGTCGTCACCGGCGACGTCACGCAGATCGACCTTCCTCGCGAGCAGGCGTCCGGCCTGATCCAGGTGCAGGACATCCTCGGCTCGATCGAGGGCATCGCCTTCATCCGCTTCGGCCACGAGGACGTCGTCCGCCACAAGCTCGTCCAGCGGATCGTCGAGGCCTACAAGCTGCATGCTGAGGAGACGGGCACGCAGCGCAGCCGGTAGCGCGATGATCTCGGTCGAGGTGTCGAATCGCAGCGGCGTTGAGGTCGACGAGGAGGCGGCAGCCGAGCTGGCGCGCAGGGTGCTGGCCGGCGAGGGCGTCGAGGATGGGGAGCTCGGGCTCCACTTCGTCGGCCCGGAGGAGATGCGCACGCTGAAGCGCGACCACCTGGGCGTGGACGAGGTGACGGACGTGCTCTCGTTCCCGATCGACGCCCGCGACGAGCTCGCGCCCGGCCTCCCTCGCCAGCTGGGCGACTCGGTGCTCTGCCCGCAGGTCGTCGGCGCCGAGTGGAGACCGCCGCTGGTCCACGGGCTGCTGCACCTGCTCGGGCACGACCACGGGCCCGAGATGGAGTCGAAGGAGGCACAGTGGAGCGCGTGACCAAGCGTCGCCCGCAGAACCTCCTCGAGAGCTTCAACTCCGCCTTCGAGGGGATCATCCACGTGCTCCGCACGCAGCGGAACATGCGAATCCACTTCCTGGCCGCGGTGGTCGTGCTGGTCGCCGGGGTCTGGGTCGGCGTCTCGAAGCTGGAGCTGATCGCGCTTCTGCTCGCGATCGCCTTCGTGTTCATCACCGAGATGATCAACTCGGCGATCGAGCAGGCGATCGACGTCGCGACGACCTCGTTCGACCCACTCGCGAAGCTCGCCAAGGACGTCGCGGCAGGGGCGGTCCTGATCGCGACCGTGAACGCCGTCGCGATCGGTTACCTGGTCTTCTCCGGCGAGGTGGCCGACCGCAGCTCGCGGCTGCTCGACAGCTTGCGCGACGCACCAGCGCAGATCACCCTCGTCGCGCTCGTGCTGACGATCATCGTAGTGATCGGGACGAAGGCCTACACGGGCCGGGGCACTCCGCTGCGCGGCGGTTTGCCGTCGGGCCACGCGGCGGTCGCCTTCGCGGGCTGGATGGCAGCGACGTACGTAATCACCGGCCCACACCGGTTCCTGATCTCGTCGCTGACCTTCATCATGGCCCTCCTGGTGGCGCAAACTCGGGTCGAAACGGGGGTGCACTCGGCGCTCGAGGTCACCTACGGCGGCCTGCTCGGGGCGCTGATCACGCTGGTCGTCTTCCAGGTGCTGGCATGAGCGACGAGCTGTACGAGCGCGCGGTCGCCATCGCCGAGCGGGCGTATGCGCCGTACTCGAACTACTTCGTCGGCGCGGCCGTGCGGGCGCGCGACGGCCGCGTCTTCGAGGGCGTGAACGTCGAGAACGCCGCCTATCCGCTCGGCGTCTGCGCCGAGAAGGTCGCGATCTCGTGCGCCGTTGTCGCCGGCTGCAGGCCCGGCGACCTCGAGGCGATCGGGATCACCGCTTCGCCCTGCGGCGGCTGCCGCCAGTGGCTGTACGAGTTCCGGCTCGACCGGGTCACGTTCCGCAACCGGGAGGGCGAGCTTGTCAGCTACACGCCCGCGGAGCTGTTGCCGGACACGTGGGAGCTGGACTGAGCTCCGGTGCGGCCGCCCGGCCGGCACCCGAGAAGTTGCGCATTCGTCACCAAGCCGTGACAGACCCGTGCTCTCGCGCCGAGTATCGTCATCGCCGAGGGCGGCGGGCATGCTTCCCCACCCAGGGCGGGGGTGTGGACCCTTGAGAAGCGGGTTCGTCGCGGTAGCCGGGCGGCCGAACGTGGGGAAGTCCACGCTCGTGAACGCGCTCGCCGGGGGCAAGGTGGCGATCGTCTCCGACAAGCCGCAGACCACCCGCCGGCGCGTGATGGGGATCGCCAACGGGCCTGGCTACCAGCTCGTGCTCGCCGACCTGCCGGGCTTCCAGCGGCCGCGCGACCCGCTGACCGAGCGGATGCAGCGCACGGTCGACCAGTCGCTCGAGGAGATCGACGCCGTGCTGCTGGTGCTCTCGGCACGAGAGCGGATCGGGGCGGGCGACCGCTACATCGCCGAGCGGGTGTTCGCGCTGGGCGTGCCGGTCGTGATCGCGCTCAACAAGGTCGACCGGCTCAAGCCAGGGCACATTGCCGAGCAGATGCAGAACGGGGCGAGGCTCGGCGCGTTCCATTCGCTTCACCCGGTCAGCGCCCTCACGGGCGACGGCGTGGGCGAGCTTCGAGACGACCTCGTCGAGCTGCTGCCGGAAGGCCCCGCCTACTATCCGGCCGGCCAGCGCAGCGACGTCACGCCCGAGCTGCACGTCGCCGAGTTGATCCGCGAGAAGGCGCTTCACCTCACGCGCGAGGAGGTGCCGCACGCCATCTCGGTCGAGGTCGACGAGCTCGGCGAGAAGGTCGTGCGGGCGACGATCTTCGTCGAGACCGATTCGCAGAAGCAGATCGTCGTCGGCAAGGGCGGTTCGATCGTGAAGAAGATCGGGACGCGCGCGCGGCCCGAGATCGAGCAGCTGCTCGGCCACACGGTCTTCCTCGAGCTGAACGTCAAGGCCAGGCCGCGCTGGCGCCGCGACGAGGCGATGCTCGAGCGGCTCGGCCTTTGACGCCGCTGCTCGTCCTCTTCGACGTCGACGGCACGCTCTTCCTCACCCACGACCCGCTCCTCGGCCGCGCGCTGCGCGAGACGTTGAGCGCGCACTTCGGCGTCGAGCTGCCCGAGGACGCGCTCGAGCGGGTCGATCACGAGGGACAGACCTCGTTGCGGATCGGTCGGCTCGTGCTCAGGGACGCCGGGCTCGACCAACCCGATCTGGGGCTCTGGTGCGCGCAGTTCGGGAGCCGCTACCTCGAGCTGCCTGCGCGAAACCGATACGAGCAGCTGGCGTGCGGCTCCCGGGGCAGAGGAAGCGCTCGAGCGCCTCGAGGCAGCCGGCCACCGCCTCGCACTGCTGACCGGGAACCCCGAGCCCGTCGCCCGCGTGCGGCTCGAGCGGCTCGGGCTCGCCCGGTTCTTCCCGGCCGGCCAGGGCGCGTTCGGCTGCGAAAGCGAATCGCGCGGCAAGCTGATCGCGCTCGCCCGAGCGCGCGCCGGAGACTGGCCGGCCGACAGAACCGTCGAGATCGGCGATACCGCCGTCGACGTCAGCAGCGCCCACGAGGCCGGCATCCACTCGCTGCGCGTCGGCCCGGGCACCGATCTCGCCGACGCCCTGGCGCAACTCGGCTAGCCGGGACCGCAGGGCTACACTCCGCACATGGCGCAGGCGCCAGCGCTTCCGACCGGCTTCGAGCTTCCGCTCGAGTCGCGGCTGCCCCGGATCGGGTCGATCGACCAGGTCGCACTGGAGGAGCGCGCCGCCTCGCTTGCGAAGCGCAGCATCAAGAAGGAGGCGAAGGTCTTCGCCCTCGAGCTCGCGGTGCGGATGACCGACCTGACGACGCTCGAAGGCTCAGACACGCCCGGCAAGGTCTCGGCGCTGGCCTCCAAGGCGATCCGCCCCGACCCGTCGGACGCGAGCGTGCCGTCCGTCGCCGCACTCTGCGTCTACCCGAACCTCGTCCCGACCGCCGTCGAGCGCCTTCGCGGCAGCGGCGTCAAGGTCGCCTCGGTCGCGACCGCGTTCCCGTCGGGCCAGTCGCCGCTCGAGGCCAAGCTCGACGAGGTGCGCTGGGTGGTCGAGCACGGCGCCGACGAGGTGGACATGGTGATCGACCGCGGGGCCTTTCTCGCCGGTCGCTACGCGAAGGTCTACGACGAGATCGTGCGCGTGAAGGAGGCCTGCGGCGAGTCGCACCTGAAGGTGATCCTCGAGACCGGCGAGCTCGGCACCTACGACAACGTCCGCCGCGCCTCGCTGCTCGCGATCGCAGCGGGTGGCGACTTCATCAAGACCTCGACGGGCAAGCTCCCGTCGGCCGCCACGCTCCCGGTCGCGCTGGTGATGCTCGAAGCGATCCGCGACGTCTACGAGGAGACCGGCAAGCGCGTCGGCTTCAAGCCGGCCGGCGGGATCCGCAACGCCAAGCAGGCCGTCCAGCACCTGGTGCTCGTGCACGAGACCCTCGGCGTCGACTGGCTGACGCCCGACCTCTACCGCTTCGGCGCCTCGTCGCTCCTGAACGACATCCTGATGCAGATCAGGAAAGAGAAGACGGGCCGCTACCAGAGCCCGGACTACTTCACGCTCGACTGATTCGCTAGTGCAGGATCCCGCGGTCGACGAATGCCTTGCGCACGGCGGTGGCCTCGGCGTTCCCGTAGAGCTGCTGCGCCGCCGCGACCGTCCTGTTCGCGAGGTCCGGCATCGTCGTCCCCGTGTAGCCGTTCGTCCCTTCCAGGATGATCGTGTCGGCGTGGACGTGGCCGAGCGCCTGCCGGATGTCCCACAGCGCACGTGACCAGATCTGGCCGTCGTGGTGCACCTCGCCGTTCAGGTCGGCCGGGTAGTGGAGGTTTGTGTCGAGCCGCCGCAGGCAGTGGGGGACGGTGCTCGTGTACGAGGTCGCGTCCCAGTCCATCACACACGGAAGCGGTTCCTGCTCCAGCACGCCCAGCGCCTGCGAGACGACGTCCGAGACGGTGACCGCCCAGTAGTCGCCGAAGCCCTCGCTGATCGCGCCGTTCTCCTCCGGGTCGAAGTTGAAGCCCTGCGACGCATGGATTGCGTGTCCGTACTCGTGCAGGATCACCTCGGCGTCCTCTGCGTCGTCGACGCCGCCCTTGCCGAAGCGGAGCTCGTCCTTCGGATGCGTCGGTCTCGAACGAGTTGTCGGCGCCGAGCTGGTTGATCCGCGCGTCCTGTGGCTCGTTGTTGATCGACGGCAGACTCGAGCCGAGGCTGAGAGATGGATGTACTTCTCCGCCTGGGTCATCCAGTAGTACGCCATCACCTGTTCGAACTCGTCCTGGTCCGCGTGTACGCGAACGTGTTGGTCGGCGAGAACGCGAGGTTCCCGGTCGAGCTGTAGACGTTCGCGTAGTCGCCGCGTAGGAAGCCGCTGCCATCGAGGTGCGTCAGCGTGACGGCGTGGTAGGCCGCCGCCGGAACCGCACCGTCAGAGTCCTTCTGGTCGGTCAGAGACTCGTCGCCGAGGCTCTGCACTGGGTTCGGCACGAACACCAGCGCGCTGCCTGTCGAGCTGCCGTTGCCGATCTTGCCGGCGCCCGCTACGGCCACAACCGCCACGGCCGCAACGAGCATGGTTGCGCCGATGAGAAGCCTTCGCCGCATTCGACCCTCCCCTTGTCGTTTGATCCCCGGGTCGCACGGTAACCGCGTAGCTGGCTCGCGTCCACCCGGCGCTAAGCTAGGCCACGAGTGACCGAGCTCGAGCGAAAGCAGGACCGCGCACCCATTCCGGCCGAGTGGACCTACGCGCCCGCGCCGGAGTCGCGCGAGATCGTCAAGCTGCGCGAGCGCTACGGCCTCTTCATCGGGGGCGAGTGGGTCGAGCCGAAGGAGACTTACACGACGATCGACCCATCGAGCGAGGAGGCGCTGGCCGAGGTCGGCCAGGCGACCGAGCAGGAGGTCGAGGCCGCCGTCGAGGCCGCACGCGGGGCCTACGAGAACGGCTGGTCGGCGCTCGCCGGCTCGGAGCGGGCGAAGTACCTCTTCCGGATCGCGCGCCTGCTGCAGGAGCGCTCGCGCGAGTTCGCGGTCCTCGAGTCGCTGAACGGCGGCAAGCCGATCAAGGAGTCGCGCGACGTCGACCTGCCGCTCGCCGCGGCGCACTTCTTCTACTACGCGGGCTGGGCGGACAAGCTCGAGTACGCCTTCCCGAACCGCAAGCCGAAGCCGCTCGGCGTGGCCGGCCAGATCATCCCGTGGAACTTCCCGCTGCTGATGCTGGCCTGGAAGATCGCGCCTGCGCTCGCGGCCGGGAACACGGTCGTGCTGAAGCCGGCCGAGACGACGCCGCTTTCGGCGCTGCTCTTCTGCGACGTCCTGCGCCAGGCCGAGCTGCCGGCAGGCGTGGTGAACATCGTCACCGGCGACGGGCTCGCGGGCGCCGCACTCGTCAAGAGCGAGGTCGACAAGATCGCGTTCACCGGGTCGACCGAGGTCGGCAAGGCGATCCAACGAGAGCTCGCGGGCACCGGCACGAAGCTGACGCTAGAGCTCGGCGGCAAGGCCGCGAACGTGATCTTCGACGACGCCGCGCTCGACCAGGCGGTCGAGGGGATCGTCAACGGGATCTACTTCAACCAGGGCCACGTCTGCTGCGCGGGCTCGCGGCTGCTGGTGCAGGAGTCGGTCTACGAGGACGTGATCGACAAGCTCAAGCGCCGCCTCACCACCCTGCGCGTCGGCGACCCGCTGGACAAGAACACCGACGTCGGCGCGATCAACTCCAAGCAGCAGCTGGAGAAGATCCAGGAGCTGGTCGCGAGCGGGGAGGAGGAGGGCGCCGAGATCTACCAGCCGCCGTGCCGCCTCCCGGAGAAGGGCTACTGGTTCGTGCCGACGGTCTTCACGAATGTCGCGCAGAGCTACCGGATCGCGCAGGAGGAGATCTTCGGGCCGGTGCTCTCGGTGCTCACCTTCCGCACGCCGGACGAGGCGGTCGAGAAGGCGAACAACACTCCCTACGGCCTCTCGGCGGGTGTCTGGACAGAGAAGGGCTCGCGCATCCTCTCGATGGCGCAGCGCCTGCGAGCCGGCGTGATCTGGGCGAATACCTACAACCGCTTCGACCCGGCCTCGCCCTTCGGCGGCTACAAGGAGTCCGGCTTCGGCCGCGAGGGCGGTCTGCACGGGCTGGCGCCCTACCTGGACTTCGAATGAGCCGGCTGCCCGTCCGCAAGACGTACAAGCTCTTCATCGGCGGCGAGTTCCCGCGCTCCGAGTCGGGCCGAACCTACGAGGCCGAGGGCCAGAACGTGGCGCGCGGCTCGCGCAAGGACGCTCGGGACGCGGTGCGGGCGGCGCGCGGCGCGTTCCCAAAGTGGGCCGCGATGACTGCGTACAACCGCGGCCAGGTGCTCTACCGGGTGGCCGAGATGATCGAGGCGCGCCGTTCCGAGTTCGCCGACCTCTGCTCGGGCCCGAAGGAGGTCGAGCGCTCGATCGACCGCTTCGTCTGGTACGCGGGTTGGGCCGACAAGCTGGCGCAGGTGCTCGGCTCCTCGAACCCGGTCGCCGGCCCGTACTTCAACTTCACCGTGCCGGAGCCGCAGGGCGTGGTCGCGATCCTCGCGCCGGATGAGCCGGCGCTCGCGGGCCTCGTCTCGCGGATCGCGCCGGCGGTCGTCGGCGGCAACGCGGTCGTCGCGGTCGCCTCCGAGACGCATCCGCTTGCGGCGATCGAGCTGGCCGAGGCGCTCGCGACGGCGGACGTGCCCGGCGGCGTGGTCAACATCATCACCGGCCTGCACGACGAGCTGGCGCCGTGGCTCGCCGGCCACATGGACGTGAACGCGATCGACGTCACCGGCGCGAACGGCGACGTCGCCGAGCTCGAGCGGCTGGCCGCCGAGAACGTCAAGCGCGTCGTCCGCGGCGCCGCGGACGGCCAGAGCGCCTGGGAGATCTCGCCCTTCCTCGAGCTCAAGACCATCTGGCACCCGATCGGCGTCTGAGCCAGTTTGACCCGCTTGGGTCAGTTCGGAGGTGTCGCTTCGTGCGTCTCAGATAGGTGACCCCAGAGAAGGAGTTGAGGCTCGTGAACTACCCGGTCACCCTCATGGAACGCGAAGACAGCGACCACCGCGTGGAGCTCGTTTACCACGGCCCGCAGGCCCGGCAGCAGGTGACGATCCAGATCTACTGGCACTCGGGCGACTTCCCCGACTTCGCCTTCGCCGTTCAGGGCGACCAGGCCCTGGACGCGTTCCGCCACCCGCACTGGTTCGGCGCGCGCGAGCTCGTGGCCTAAGACGCGGTTCCTTCGAATAGACGCAGTTGGGTCAGAGCGGAGGCGGGTCCGCGGACGTCTCAAGCTGGTGAGTCGGGTGGTCCTGCCTTTCCCGCCTGGGGGCGACTCGAGGGGTCGAGTCAGCCCAGGCCCCGGGGCCGCCCGACTTGTTCTCTTCCGCCGAGGCAGCGCGCTCCGGTCGGTTTGCGCCAGAATCACGGCACGTGACCGGGACGCGGCGCTTCAGCCAGGCAATCTCCGAGGGCGACGGGATCTCGATCGTCGTTCCGGTCGACGATCCGGAATCGGCCCAAGCGGCCGAGGAGCAGGGCGCCGAGGCGCTGGTGCTCCACTCCCACGTCGAGTCGGTCCGCGAGGCGACGAGCCTGCCGCTGCTCTGGCGGCCGCACGGCGCGCACGACCAGGCGCGGGCCGCGGATGCGGATGCCTGCGTGCTCGCTTTCGCGGAGCTCGCCGACGAGAACGGCGAGCTCGAGCAGGAGTACCGCTCGGCGTTGGAGCTCGGGCTGGAGTGTGCCGTCGAGGTGCGCAACGAGGCCGAGTTGGAGGCAGCGCTCGAGCGCGTCGACCCGGAGATCTTTCTGCTCGCAGCGGGGGAGGGCGGTGACGAGGGGCCGCTCCAGCGGGCGCTCGACCTGCTCCAAGACGTGCCCGCCGGGAAGCTCGCGATCGCCGAGCTGTCGGTCAGCAGCCGCGACGCGGTGGCCGAGCTCGAGCGGGCGGGGATGGATGCCGTGATCGTGCCCGGCGGGAACGTTGCCGAGCTCGTCGGCGGAAACCACCCCGACGTCTGAGGCTCCGCCGCCGCGACGGCGGGCGGAGGCACTCTGGGGCGGGCCGAAGGTCGCCTTCGCGGCGATCCTCGCTCTTGCGGCCGCGCTCCGGATCGTCGGCGTCAACTACGCGCACCCGTTCGCCCTCTTCAGCCCCGACGAGCAGAGCATCGTCCCACGCGCCTGGCACATGGCCCACGGCGGCGGGCTCGACCCACACTGGTTCGACTATCCGACGCTGCTGATGTACCTGCTCGCGCCCTTCCAGGCGTGGGAGTCGGAGCCGTCCTACCTGGCCGCGCGGATCGTCGTGATCGTGCTTGCTGTCGGGGCGGTGGCGGCGTCGTGGTGGCTGGGCAGCCGGGCCTATGGCGGGGCCGCCGGGGCGGTCGCGGCGGCGATGGTGGCGGTGGAGACGACGCACGTCGCGTACTCGCGCATGGCCGTCACCGACGTGCCGCTGACGCTCGGCGTCGCCGTCGCGCTCGCGTTGATGGTCTCGGGGCGAATCGAGCTGGCCGGGCTCTCTGCCGGGATCGCGATGAGCTTCAAGTACCCGGGGATCTTCCTGCTCGTGCCGCTCGTGGTCGTCGGCTGGGGGCAATGGCGAAGGCTCGCGATCGGGCTCGTCGCGGCCGCGGCGGCCTTCTGCGCAACGAGCCCCTATTTCGTCGTCCACCTCTCGAGTGCGGTCGGCGATGCGCTGCGAGTGCAACGGATCGCGCGGCAGGGCTGGCTCGGGTTCGAGCACGACCACGTCGCGCCGATCGCGTTCCTCGACCGGCTCTGGGACGGTCTCGGCCCGGCGCTGCTCGTCTGCGTGATCGGCCTCGTCGTCGCGCTCGTCCAACGCCGCAAGAACGACCTGGTCCTCGCCTCGTTCGTGATCGTCTACTTCCTCGACCTGTGCACGCTAGGCGCACATTTCGACCGCTATGCGCTCCCGCTCGTACCGGCGTTGGGCGCGCTTGCCGGGCGGATGCGCGCGCTCGCGCCGGTGACGCTGCTGCTGCTCGTCGTGCCGCTGACCTGGACGATCCGCGACGACGCACGTCTCACGCACACCGACACGCGCGTCGTGGCGCGGCAATGGGTCGAGCGCCACATCGATGCCAACACCCGGATCGCAGTCGACCCCTCGTTGCCGCCGTTCAGCAACAGCTTCCGCGTGGTCAAGCTCGATTTGCCGCTACCGAGCGAGGACCACCCGGACCCCGACCGCGACCTGAAGCGGCTGCGGCTCGAGGACGTCCACTACGTGATCACGACCGGCGCGATCGCCGACCGGGTGCTTGCCGCCCGCGAGGACTATCCGTTCGAGGCGCGTTTCTACGACCGCCTGCGCAAGCGCCGGCGCGTCTTCTACGTCGCGAAAGACCAGGACAGCCTGAATGGGCCCTGGGTCGCGGTCTACAAGGTTTTCTAGCCGAAGAAGGCGCGCGCCACTTCGTACCAGTCCTCGGGCACGGTCTTCAGCTCGGCGGTCGCCTCTTCGAGCGAGACGTCCACGATGCTGTCGCCGCGTAGCGCGGCCATGCGACCGAAGCGGCCCTCGTGGACGAGGTCGGCCGCCTTCAGCCCGTAGCGCGTCGCCAGCACGCGGTCGCGCGGGGTCGGCGAGCCGCCGCGCTGGACATGGCCGAGCACGGTCACGCGGGTCTCGAAGCCGGTGCGCTGCTCGATCTCGTGCGCGACCCGCGCGCCGACGCCGCGCTCCGACAACTGCACGTGCCCGAACTGGTCGACCTCGCCGCTGTGCTCGCCGCCGCCCTCGAGCTCGTACCCCTCCGAGACGACGACGATCGAGAAGTCCTTGCCGCGGTTGTGCCGGCTCTGGATCTCCTTGCACGCGTCCTCGATCGAGACCGGGTGCTCCGGGATCAGGATCACATCGGCGCCGCCGGCGATGCCGCTGACGACGGCGATCCAGCCCGTTTGCCTGCCCATCACCTCGAGCACCATCACGCGGTTGTGCGACTCGGCGGTCGTGTGCAGCCGGTCGATCGCCTCGGTGCAGATGTAGACCGCGGTGTCGAAGCCGAAGGTGTAGTCGGTGCCCGAGAGGTCGTTGTCGATCGTCTTCGGGACGCCGACCACCGGGAGCTCGTGCTCGGCGTGGAGTCGCGCGGCGACCCCGAGCGTGTCCTCGCCGCCGATCGCCACGAGCGCGTCGAAGCCCTCGGCTGCGAAGCGCTCGAGCACCGCCTCGACTCCGCCGTCCAGTCTGTACGGGTTGGTACGCGAAGTGCCGAGGATCGTGCCGCCGCGTGGCAGCAGCCCGGAGATCTCGCTCCCGCCGAGCGGCTCGAAGAGCCCGTCGACGAGGCCGCGCCAGCCCTCGCGCACGCCGACCACCTCGTGCCCGCGCGTGAACGACCTCCGCGCGACGGCCCGGATGACCGCATTGAGCCCGGGGCAGTCGCCGCCGCCGGTGAGGATCCCGACCTTCACGGGAGTATCCTACGAGTGCCGAAGGTGGGAATCGAACCCACACGGGGCTTTCACCCCACCGGATTTTGAGTCCGGCGCGTCTGCCAGTTCCGCCACTTCGGCTTGATTCAAGACTAACGGCCGGGAGGGAGAGCGCCCTCCGAGTTGAAAGCGCCAGCGGTTGTCTCGATACTGCCCCAGGACGAAGCCGTTCTCCGGCCCTCGGGGGGCACTTCGTGGACACGGACACGGATACGGGCTACGGAGGAGGAAGAGTGAGGAAACGCGTTTCGATTGGATTGCTCCTCGCGGCCGTTGGCGCGCTGGCCCTGCTTGCGGCCGGCTGCGGCGGCAGCAACAAGAGCAGTAGTGGCAGCACGGGAGGAGGCGGCGGCGGGAATGTCACCGCGCTTCCGGCCTCGTCGTGCGGGCCGATCCAGTTCAAGGGGTCGGGCAGCCCTGACTACCTGATCGCCTCGGATCTCCCCAAGCAGGGCGGCTCCCGCACCCAGACGGTGCAGATGGCGAAGGCGATCGCCTACGTCCTCGACCAGCAGAACTGGAAGGCCGGCGACTTCAACATCGCCTACCAGGACTGCGACGATTCGACTGCTCAGCTCGGCAAGTGGGATCCGGACAAGTGCAGCGCGAACGCGCACTCGTACGCGTCGAACAGCAAGCTGCTCGGCGTGATCGGCACGTTCAACTCGGGCTGCGCCGCGATCGAGATCCCGGTGCTGAACCAGGCTCCGGGCGGCGGCCTGCTGCTGCTCTCCCCCGCCAACACGTACGGCTGCCTGACCGAGCCGTGCGCGGGTGACGAGCCGGAGAAGTACTACCCGAGCGGCAAGCGCAACTACGCTCGCGTGGCGCCGAGCGACCCGAACCAGGGCGCGGTCGACGCGGCGTTCCTGAAGAGCAAGGGCATCAAACGCGTCTCCGTGCTGAACGACAAGGAGGCGTACGGCCTCGGCGTCGCGAAGAACTTCGCGGGCGCGGCCAAGGCGGCCGGCATGACGGTCACGGGCTTCACCGCCTACGACCCGAAGCAGGCCAACTTCCAGGCCCTCTTCACGCGCATCAAGGGCCAGAACCCCGACGCGGTCTTCATCGGCGGCCTGGTCGACGAGAACAGCGGCCAGCTGATCAACGACAAGGTCAAGGTTCTCGGCGACAACACCAAGGTCAAGCTGATGCTCCCGGACGGCTTCACAACCGACGCGATCTTCGATCGTGCCGAGGGTGGGACGCCGGAGGCGGCCGGCTCGTACTTCAGCGTCGCGGGCGTCGGCATCGACCAGTACAAGGGCGCCGCGTTGAAGTTCATCGACGGCTTCAAGGCGCAACTGAACGGCAAGCCGGTCGACCCCTACGCGATCCTCGGCGCCCAGGCCGCTCAGGTCCTGGCCGATGCGATCGCCAAGTCGGACGGCACCCGCTCCGACGTGATCTCGAAGGTCTTCGCCACCAAGGTCAACGATGGCCTGATCGGCTCCTTCGGGTTCAACAAGAACGGTGACCTCACGGGCGCGAAGGGCGCAGCCGTGCTCTACACGATCTACACCGGGACGAACCACCTGAAGACGCTCCTGACCACGGCGCCCGACCCGAAGCTGGTCGCCGCCGCGCGCGCCGAGGCCTCGGGCTAAAGGGCCGAAGCGCAAAGACGACCAACGACAAGGGAGGGTTAGGACGCCCTCCCTTGTCGTTCTAATATCCCGAGGATTCCGGTAGAAGCTCGCACCGAACAGCCCTCGAAGGGCACCGTGGCTCGAAGGCGGCGGCAGCGGCCGTCGGTCCTTTCGATCATCGGGCTCGGTCTCGTCGCGGTCTTCCTGGTGTGGACGGGCTACAACCTGGTCCACAGCCCGGCCACCTTCTTCACCATCTTCCTGATCGGGCTCCAGCAGGGCTCGGTCTACGCGCTGGTCGCGCTCGGCTACACGCTGGTCTACGGGATCCTGCAGTTGATCAACTTCGCCCACGGCGACGTGTTCGCCCTGACGGGCCTCTTCGCGAGCAGCCTGATCACGAACCACTTCCATCTGAGCGAGACCTCGAGCACGATCTCGATCGTCTTCGGGCTGCTCGCCGTCTTCCTGATCGCGATGGCCTTCGGCGCAATCGTCGACGCCGGTATCGAGTTCGTGGCCTACCGCCGGCTGCGGAACGCCCCGCGGCTGGCCGTGCTGATCACTGCGGTCGGGATGTCGTTCATCGTCCAGAACATCTCGCTCGTCTTCTTCGACGTCAACTTCCGCAGCATCCCGCCGCTGGTCTCCGAGGGCAACGTCTTCACGGTCGGCGGCGTCTCGTTGGGCTGGCAGACGTTGTTCGTCGTGGCATTCACGATTCCGGTCCTGATCATCCTGACGTGGCTCGTGCAGAGCACGAGGCAGGGCAAGGCGATGCGGGCGACGGCCCAGGACCCCGAGGCGTCGGCGATGATGGGGATCAACGTCAACCGCACGATCTCGTTCACGTTCCTGCTCGCCGGCGGGCTGGCGGGGATCGGCGCGGTGCTGTTTCTCACTCAGTTCAACATCCGCTATGACACGGGCTTCGAGATAGGCCTGATCGCGTTCACGGCGGCGGTCCTCGGCGGGATCGGCAACCTCTCGGGCGCCGTCCTCGGCGCGATCATCATCGGGATGATCCAGGCCTTCAACGAAGGCCCGTTCCTGTGGGCGCCGGGCAGTGACTGGACTCGCTCGATCGTCTTCGGGATCCTGATCGCGATCCTCGTCTTCCGACCCGAGGGCCTGCTCGGCGAGCGCACCCCGGAGGGCGCGTAGTGGCTCGCCGCAGAGACCGGGCCCGGGGCGCCTACCGCTCGTACCGCTCCCAGGCGGCGCAGCGCAGCGGCGCGAACACGCTACGCGGCGAGTGGCGCAAGCTGCCCGGCCCGGTGCGGACGTTCACGCCGATCGTGATCCTGCTGACGATCGCGATCACCTATCCCTTCTATCTCTCGAGCCTGCCCACGGGGAACGTGCCGCTGATCTACTCGTTCCCCTCGGTGCGCTCGGCGGTGACGATCCTCGTCTTCACGACGATGGCCGTCGGCCTGAACGTCGTCGTCGGCTACTGCGGCCTGCTCGACCTCGGCTACGTCGCCTTCTACGCGATCGGCGCCTACACCGCCGGCTGGCTCGCCTCGGGCCAGTTCCAGCAGGTGAACTTCCACTTCGGCTCGGTCGGCATCAGCCGCGACGCGCGCGGGATCCACATCTCGATCTGGCTGGTGCTGCTGATCGCGGGGCTGCTGACCGCCTACGGGGGAGTCCTGATCGGGTTACCGACGCTGCGCCTGCGCGGGGACTACCTCGCGATCGTGACGCTCGGGTTCGGCGAGATCATTCCGCAGTTCGTGCGCAACGCCGACAGCCTGCACGGCTTCGACCTGACCCACGGCACCTTCGGGATCAGCCCGATCGACTCGCCCGGCTTCGGCAGCCGCTTGCACACCGCGGTCGGCTTGCCTACCGCCTACTCGCAGGAGTTCACCGCCGACCGGCTTTTCTTCTGGACCGCGCTGGCGATCTTGATGATCACGATCTTCTGCTGCATCCGACTCCGCGACTCGCGCCTCGGCCGCGCCTGGATCGCGATCCGCGAGGATGAGACCGCCGCGGGCGCGATGGGCATCCCGCTGATGCGGACGAAGACCTGGGCCTACGCGATCGGCGCCTTCTTCGGCGGCGTGGCCGGCGCCTTCATCGCCAGCTTCAACGCCGGTGCCTTTCCGAGCCAGTTCAGCTTCAACATCTCCGTCTTCCTGCTCTGCATGGTGATCCTCGGCGGGATGGGCTCGATCTGGGGCGTCGTGGTCGCCGGCGTGATCCTCTCCTGGCTGAACGTCGAGGGCCTCGCCAACATCGGCACCTGGCTGAACGACAACATCTTCCCGCAGAGCCACCAGATCGAGGTGGCCAAGTACCAGTTCGGGATCTACGGGATCATCATCGTGCTGATGATGATGTTCCGCCCGCAGGGCCTGATCCCGGAGGCGCGGCGGAAGCGCGAGATCGAGGAGGGCACGCGCGGTCCGATCGACGAGCCGCTCTACGAGATGCGCGGAGCGGACGAGCCCGGCGCGGGTGAGCGCGGCTCGCCGGGGCAGGTGCCGAGAGGATGAGCGAGCAGCCCACCCGAGCGCCGGCGCCGGCGCCCGTCGTCACGACGGGCGACCTGCTCGTCGCGGCCGAGGTGCGCAAGGAGTTCGGCGGCCTCGTCGCCGTCAACGACCTCACTTTCACCATCCCGAATCGCTCGATCGTCAGCCTCATCGGCCCGAACGGAGCCGGCAAGACGACGTTCTTCAACACGCTGACCGGCCTCTACAAGGTCACGGACGGCCAGATCACCTTCGACGGCGAGGACGTCACGAACAAGCCGCCGCACGCGATCACCGAGCGCGGCGTCGGCCGCACCTTCCAGAACATCCGGCTCTTCAACCAGATGACGGCGCTCGAGAACGTGCTCGTCGGGATGCACGCCCGGCTCTCGGGCGGGATCCTCGGCTCGGTCTTCGGGTTGCCGCGCGTCCGGCGTGAGGAGCGCGAGGCTGCCGAGAAGGCGCGCGAGCTACTGGCCTACGCCGGCCTGCGCGGGGTCGACGACGAGCTGGCCGAGTCGCTCTCGTACGGCGACCAGCGGCGGCTCGAGGTCGCCCGCGCGCTGGCGACGGAGCCGAAGCTGCTCCTGCTCGACGAGCCGACCGCGGGGATGAACCCGCAGGAGACCGTCACGTTCATGGAGTTCGTCTCGAAACTGCGCGAGGAGCGGCCGGTCTCGATCCTGCTGATCGAGCACGACATGAAGGTCGTGATGGGGATCTCCGACCGCGTGACGGTGCTCGACTACGGCGAGAAGATCGCCGAAGGCGCGCCGCAGGAAATCCAGAAGGACGAGCGCGTGATCGAGGCCTATCTGGGGAAAGCGGCCACCCAGTGAGCGAGCAGCGAAGCACCGGCGACGTGCTGCTCCGCGTCGAGAACATGCACACCTTCTACGGCACGATCGAGGCGCTGAAAGGCATCTCGATCGACGTGCGCGAGGGCGAGGTCGTCACGCTGATCGGCGCGAACGGCGCGGGCAAGTCGACGACGCTGCGCTCGATCAACGGGCTCAACCAGCCGCGTGAAGGATCGATCACCTTCCGCGGCGAGAACATCACGCGCCGGCCGCCGCACGAGATCGTCGGCATGGGCATCTCGCAATCGCCGGAGGGCCGCCGGCTGTTCCCGCACATGTCGGTGATCGAGAACCTCGAGATGGGCGCCTTCCAGCGCAACGACCGCAAGCAGATCCGCGAGGACCTCGACCGCGTCTACGGGCTCTTCCCGCGACTCGCCGAGCGCAAGAGCCAGCGCGCCGGGACGCTGTCCGGCGGCGAGCAGCAGATGTGCGCGATCGGCCGTGCACTGATGGCCCGGCCGCAGCTGCTGATGCTCGACGAGCCGTCGATGGGGTTGGCGCCGATCTTCGTCGAGAAGATCTTCGAGATCATCCACGAGATCAACGAGCAGGGAACGACGATCCTGCTCGTCGAGCAGAACGCCCTGATGGCGCTCGATGCGGCCGATCGCGGCTACGTGCTCGAGACCGGGCACATTGCTCTCAGCGACGACGCGAAGAGCCTGCGCCAAAACGAGCAGGTCCGCAAGGCGTACCTCGGCGAGACGTAGCCACCGTAGCGCTCCGGTCGCTGGGTCGACCGGTCAGTTCAGACGGACGAGCGGGCAAAGCCCGCCCGCCCTGAGAGCGGGCATCGCAAGCGACGCCCTTAGCCGGCGACCCGGATTGGAAAGTACGGCGGGGAGAGCAGGTAACCGACGCGTGCGCGGCCGCCGGCGCGGCCGTGGGCCATTTCGAGCCCGGCCTGCAAGTTGCGCACCGGAACGAAGCCGAGCTGGCGCGCGGCGACGGCGTCTCGGCAGCCGGCGACGACCACGGAGCCGAGCCGCTCGAGCGCCGGCGCGCAGCCGGCCCAGTCGGCAAACGGCAGCAGCGGGTGACACGTGCGACCGCTGCGGTAAGCCTCGATCGCCCGCTCGTCGGCGAGCGCCAGGCGCTCGGCTCCGATCAGCTCTTCCGGCTCGCGTGGGCCGGTGCTGAGCGCGTGGAAGATCGTCCGGTAGGGCTGCTGCGTCGGGTGGGCGAAATGGCGGTGGAAGCGGTGCAGCAGGATCACCGTCCCGCCCTCGACGAGCGGGAACGCCTCGCGCCAGAGCCGTAGCGCTAGCCCGAGCGCCAGGTAAGCGGCCAGCAGCGGGTTCGGGCGCTCGCGAGGCAGGTGCGGCGTCGTCCGCGGGATCCCGATCACGATCGCGTCGAGCCGTTCGTCGAGTGTCGCCGAGCGCGCCTCGATCGCGCGCAACAGCGCCTCTGCATGCGCAACGGCGGGTGGCCCGGCGTACGCGGCGGTTGCGCTCAGGTCACGGCGCACCGAGTGGATCACCCGGTTGCGGAGCATGCCCGGGAGCAGCCCGAAGCCGCGCGCAAGCGGGGAGCGCGCGATCCGCTCGATCGCCTCCGGCTCGTAGGGGTAGCCGCGGGCAACACCCCCGAGCCGAGGCTGGTCGAGCACGAGCGAGACCCCGATCACCGGCAGGCGGTCGGTGAGCCGGCGCTCGAGCTGCATTGCCAGCCGCCAGCCCTGCGAGGCGCCGGATTCGAGCAGCGAGTAGGCGGTCGCAGCGCGGATCGCCTCGGCGGCGCCGCAGCCGAGCAGGAGCGACGGCCCGCCATCGAGCACCGTCTCGGCGCCGCTGACGGTCAGGACCAGGTCGGTGTCGACGAGGGAGCGGTGGACGGCCAGCGGCGTCTGTCCCGCCGGCTCCAGCTCGAAGAGCTCCGGGCTCTCGGCGTCCTGGATCTCGACGGTTCCGCGGAAGCGCCGGGCGAAGTCGGGGGAGACGATGCCGAGCCGCTCGAGCTCGCGCTGCTGTGGCCGGCGGGTCAGGCCCGTGGAGACCAGCAGCGTCTGCCGCTCGGTGGGGATGCCCGCCCGCTCGAGCTCGGCCGAGGTGGCTGCGAGCGCCGCCTGCCGTGGATCGTTCAGCGCCCCCGGAAGCGGCAGCGCCGGCGGCTCGACCACGATCGTCGCGCGCCCGCCACGCGTCACGAGCGCCTCGAGCGGCTCGCCCGCGAGCGGGAAGCGGAGCGCGTCGCGCACCGCGGCGCGCACGTCGGCGACCGGCTCGCCCGGCGGGGGCGGCCGCAGCACGACCGCGTCGTCGGGCACATCCACCACGGTCAAACGCGTGCCGAAGAGGATCGGGACGCGCTGCACTACGGAATCGAGCGGTAGAGCCGCACGAACGACGGGCGGAAGCCGCGACGAGGCCAGAACCGGGAGGCCCAGAGGTTCGTCGCCCGCCAGTCGGTCGTCATCACCGGGTGACCGTGCTCGTGCGCCCAGCGGATCACGTGCGCGGTCAGCGCGCGCCCGACGCCCGTTCCGCGCGCCTCCGGCTCGGTCGAGGCCTGCGCGAGATCGATGCCCTCGGCCGGCACGCGCAGGTCGGGCGGCCGGCGGTAGAGCAGGACCTGCCCGACGACCCGGCCTTCGCGCTCGGCCACGAAGAGCTCGAACTCGCCGTTGTCGTCCTCACGCCATTCGGCCAGGACCTCCTCAAAGGTCTGCAACCCGACGTCCGAGAAGCTCGGCGACGGGATCATCGCCGCCGACATCTCGAGCTCCAGACGCGCGGCGTGCTCGAAGTCGTTAGGGGTCCCGGCTCTGATCTCGACGTCGGCAGCGAACGGCTCCTCCGGGCTGGTCTCGCGCATCGCCAGGTACGAGGAGGCCCCGAACGAGAGCCGGAACCAGGCGTCGACGAGCTCGGCATCGTAGGAGGGAACGAAGCACGCGTGGTGCGTCAGCCCGTCCTCGACCCAGCGCTGGGCCGCTGCTGCGTAGAGATCGCGCATCGCCTCGCGGTCTCCCTCGATCGCCTGCCCCGCGATGTTCGCGCGCATCCAGGGAGCTGCCGAGCCGATCGCGAACGGCGCCGCGACCAGATAGCCGATCGGCTCCGAGCCGCGGCTCGCGAAGACGCCGTTCGCGCCTTCGGCCCGCCACTCCCGCTCGACCGCCTCACGCGGTTCGGGGAGCTCCGGGAGCAGCGGCTCGGCCTCTCGGTGGCGCTCGTGACGGGCCGCGAGCAGAGCCGCCGCGTCGTCCAGATGCGCGTCGGTAAAGGAGACGATCTCGAGCCCAGCCATGCGACGTAGACTCGCAGAGATGTCGCCGAAGACGCTGACGGGAGAGGAGCTGCAGCTCGACGACGGCCCAGCGCGCGACTCCGAGCTCTTCCTCGTCGACGGCAACAACCTCGCCTACCGCGCCTTCTACGCGCTCCCGGAGGAGCTCGCCACGAGCGAGGGCTTCGCCACGAACGCGCTGCTCGGCTTCGCCAACATGCTCTTCAAGCTGCTCGCCGACTACCGGCCGAGGGGCGTGGCGGTCGCCTGGGACACGCGGCCCGTGCACCGGACCGAGCAGCTTGAGACCTACAAGATCGAGCGCAAGCCGATGCCGGACCTGCTGCGGGAGCAGTTCCCGTACTTCCGGCCGATCGTCGAGGCCTTCGGCTACCGCAACCTCGAGTTCGAGGGCTGGGAGGCGGACGACGTGATCGCCACGCTCGCCCACCGTGCCGACGAGGCCGGGATCAAGACGACGGTCGTCTCGACCGACCGCGACGCCTTCCAGCTCGTGAGCGACAACGTCGCGCTGATGATGACCCCGCGTGGCGTCTCCGACGTCAACGTCTACACGCCCGAGCGGGTCGAGCTGCGGCTGGGGATCAAGCCCGAGCAGGTGCCGGACTTCATCGGCCTGAAGGGCGATGCCTCCGACAACATCCCCGGTGTTCCCGGGATCGGCGACAAGACCGCCGGCCAGTTGATCGCCCAGTACGGCTCGCTGGAGGAGGTGCTCGCACCACGTGGACGAGCTGACGCCGGCCCGCTCGAAGTCGATCCGCGAGCACGCCGATCAGGCCCGCGCCGCGAAGGAGCTCGCGACGATGCGGCGCGACCTCGAGCTCGACTTCGACCCAGCCGAGGTCGTGCTCTCCCCGCCCGACCGCTCGCAATTGAAGGAGATGTTCCGGCGCTTCGAGTTCCGCAACCTCTTGAACCGCGTGGACGAGCTCGACGAGGCGCTACCCGCAGCCGCGCCGCTCGTTCCGACCGGCGTCGAGGTGCCGTGGCGCGAGGAACTGGCTCCGGCGCTTCCTCGCGGGCCGCTCGGCATCGCGGCCGACACCGACCGGATCGCCATCGCGGCCGGGAACGAGGTCGTCGTCTCGCCAAGGCCCGAGCGGCTCGAGGGCGAGCTGGTTGCGCACGACGCCAAGTCGCTGCGGGTCGAGGCGACGGACGACACGATGATCCTGGCGTACCTGATCGAGCCCGGCCGGGCCGAGTACGCGCTCGACGACCTCGCCGCCGAGTACGGCGTGGAGCTGCTGCCGGTGCCCGAGGCCGAGGAGGAAACCGCCGCGCTCGTCCGCCATGCCGCCGCGACGCTGCGGCTGCGCGAGCCGATGCTCGAGCGCGTCCGCGAGCGTGGGGCGGAGTCCCTGTACCGCGAGATCGAGCTGCCGCTGACCGAGGTGCTGGCGGCGATGGAGTCGGCCGGGGTCAAGGTCGACACCTACCGGATGGGCGAGATCACGGCCCGCCTGGCCGACCGGGTCGAGGAGCTCGAGGCCAAGGCGTACGAGCTGGCGGGCGAGGAGTTCATGCTCGGCTCGACCCAGCAGGTGGCGCGGATCCTGTTCGAGCAGCTGCAGCTCACGCCCGGCCGCAAGGGCAAGACGGGCTATTCGACCGACACGCGTGTGCTGCGAACGATCCGCGGCGAGCACGAGATCGTCGGCGTGATCGAGGAGTGGCGTGAGTACTCGAAGCTGCTCAACACCTACCTCGGTCCGCTCCCGACCCTGATCGGGGAGGACGGCCGGCTGCACACGACCTTCAACCAGGCGGTCGCGGCGACCGGGCGGCTCTCGACGACCAACCCGAACCTTCAGGCGATCCCGATCCGCACCGAGCTCGGCCGTGAGATCCGCTCCGCCTTCGTCGCCGAGGCCGGGCACCGGCTCGTCTCGGCCGACTACTCGCAGGTCGAGCTGCGGATCCTCGCGCACGTCTCCGGCGAGCCGAAGCTGCGGGAGGCGTTCGAAGCGGGCGAGGACATCCATGCGGCCACCGCTGCCGAGGTGCTGGGCAAGGAGCGCGCGACGCTGACGAAGGACGAGCGCAACGTCGCCAAGATGGTCAACTTCGGGATCATCTACGGGATCTCGTCGTTCGGCCTCTCCGAGAACCTCGAGATCCCGCGTGACGAGGCGCAGGCGTACATCGACGCCTACCTGGCGCGCTTCCCGCACGTGCAGGACTTCATCCAGCGGACGATCGAGCAGGCCTCGCGCGACGGCTACGTGACCACGCTGTTGGGCCGGCGGCGGCCGGTGCCCGAGATCCGCGCCTCGAACCGGCAAACGCGCTCGCTCGGCGAGCGGCTCGCGGTCAACTCGGTCATGCAGGGCACCGCGGCCGACGTGATCAAGGCGGCGATGGTGGCGATCCACCGCCGCCTGCGCGACGAGGGCAGGGCGGCGCGCTTGGTGCTGCAGGTGCACGACGAGCTCTTGCTCGAGGTTCCCGAGGCGGAGGTGAGCGCGATCAAGGCGCTCGTGCGCGAGGAGATGTGCCGCGCCTACCCGCTCGATCCGCCGCTCGAGGTCGACGTCGGCGTCGGCGACGACTGGCACGAGGCCAAGTCGTAGGGCGCGTCAGTCCTGCTGCGAGCTCGGTGGCCGCAGCGCGACCACCTCTGCCGATTCGATGCGGCGCTCGAGCACGCGCAGCAGTGCGGCGACGCAGTCGCCGTCGAATTGGGTGCCGACGCCCTCCCGGAGCTCTCGGCGAGCCTCGCCCGCGTCGAGCGCGCTGCGGTACGGACGGTCTTCGGTCATCGCGCGGTAGGCGTCGCACACGGCGACGATTCGGGCGCCGAGCGGGATCGCCCGCCCAATGAGCCGGTCCGGGTAGCCCGTGCCGTCCCAGCGCTCGTGGTGGTGGCGGACGATGGGAAGGATCGGCTGCAGCGACTGGATCGGCCGCAGGATCCGTTCGCCCACCTCCGGGTGCGTGCGCATGATCGTCCATTCCTCCTCCGTGAGCGAGCCGGGTTTGTTGAGGATCGCCTCCGGCACGCGCACCTTGCCGATGTCGTGCAGTACCGATCCAAGCTCGACGTTGCGGACAGCTTCGAGGTCCAGGTCGAGCTCGGCCGCGACGGCGACCGCGAGTCGGACGACCTCCTCGGTGTGCTCGCTCGTGACGGCGTCCTTGGCCTCGAGTGCGTTCGATAGCGAGGCGAGCGTCTCGCGGTAGAGCCGCTGCGCGCGCTCTTCATGCTCGAACGCGGCCAGGAGCCCGCCGATCTGCGCCGCGGCCAGCTCGGCGACGTGCCGCTCGAGGGCGGGGAAGGCACGCGGGCGCGAGTCGTAGACCTCGATCAATCCCCAAGTTCGACCGGCGACCACGAGTGGCACCAGGAGCACCGCCTGCATCTCCATCTCGCGAAGGACGAACAGCTCCGCCGGATCGACGCCCGGGTCGGCGGCCGAGATCGAGCTGGGGAGGCGCGACTCCAGCACTTCGGCCGTCGCAGGGTAGTCGGAGAGGTAGTAGCTCAGCCCGCGCGCGACCTGGCGTTCGGAGCGGGCGTAGTCGGCAACTTCGCGTAGGAGCCCACCCTCGAGTTGCGAGATCAGGCACGCCTCCGCGTCGAGGAGTTGCGTCAGCTCCCGGCCCGCCACGCGCAGCATTCGCTGCGAGACCTGCTCGGCTGCGATCGCTCGCGAGAGGTAGACCAAGCGCGAAAGCCGCTCGGGGCCGGCCGCGAGGCCCACCGGTTGCTCCGCACGCGCGCCTTGCTCCGGGGTCGGAGTCGCCTCGGCGCTCACGCCGCAACCTCCACTCGTGTGCCAGAGCGCTTCGCTTCGTACATCGCCTCGTCAGCAATTCGGAGCAGCTCCTCCGGCTCCTTCGCCCCGGCGCTGGGCGCGATCCCAAAGCTCGCGCTCAGGGTGCGTACCAGCGGATGGATGTTCCCTTCGACCGCGGCCACGATCCGAGCCACGACCTCGCGCGCCTCCAGCTCCCCGGCGCCACGCAGGAGCAGCGCGAACTCGTCGCCGCCGACGCGGAACGCGTCGTCGCCTGTGCGCACCAGCTCGACGAGCAGCGAGGCGATCCGCTCCAGCACCCGGTCGCCGGTGGCGTGTCCGTGCCCGTCGTTGACGTTCTTGAAGTTGTCGAGGTCGAGGAAGACGAGCGCGAGCGGGCGCTCCTCGTCTACTTCTGCCGTGAGCTCCCGGAGCAGCGCGCGGCGGTTGAGCAGGCGCGTCAGCGGGTCGTGATCGGCCAGAAAGCGTGTCTCCTCGAGTTGCCTCGCCACCGCGAGCGCCTCCGTCGCGTGGTTCGCGAAGATTCGCAGCGCCTGCAGGACGTGCTCGCTCGGGAGCAGGCGTGAGTGCGGCTCGTCCGCCCAGAGCACGCCGCGAACATCTCCGTTCGCATCGCGCAGCGGAACGACGAGCCAGTGGTGGTTCCACGCGTGCGGGCCGCGCCCATTCATCACAGAGCGATACACGAGCTGGCCCGGGCCGACGCGGGCCGCGCCCTCCTCGCGGGGAACCAGGTAGCAGCCGGCGACCTCGAACTGCGGCTCGAACAGGCGTGAGATCCGACCGAGCTCGAGCGCGGCCGACGCCTCGACCTCGTCCTCCGTGCAGCCGGCGGCGGCGGCGGGCGTCAGGCGCCCGGTCCTGTCCGCAACCAGCTGGATTAGGACCTTGTCGAAGCCCAGCGCTTCCGAGACCGCCTCGCAGACAGACGTGAGCATTGCCTCGGTGGAGACCGTCTGTGGAAGCTGGGAGCTGACGTGCAGCAGCTGCTCCAGGCCGGACTGGTGGCGCTGCGAGCGCGCGCGCTCCTGTGCCGCCTCCAGCGCGAGCGCCGCGTGCGAGGCGAGCGCGACGGCGTTCGCGAGTTGCTCGTCGTCCGGGCGGCGGCCGTCGAGCGGGTCGCCGAACGACATGATCCCGACAATCTCGCCGCCGGAGTTCTCGAGCGGAACGAACAGCTCGTCGTTGGGGTGCCAGCCCTCCGGCCCCGCGACCGCCGGCTCGCCGGTGGGAACGAAGCGATCGCCGAGGTCCTGTGACCAGTCGAAGGCGTCGTTCGGGATGAAGTACGCGCCCTCGCGCGCGAACCTGTCGTCCAGGAGCGGCGTCCAGCTCCCCCAGTCGTAAACCGAGCCGTGCAGGGCGTCGTGCACGGTGTCGTTGCCGTGCACGGTCGCGACGCAGAAGTCATCCCATTCGGGCCGGTAGACGTTCAGCACCACGGTCTGGAAACCGAGCGTCTCCGCGACGACACGAGCGATCGCGTCGACGACAGAGTCGACATCGGCGCCAGTGCGGACCGCCTTCGTGATCTCCAGCAGAGAGTGCAAGGAGGAGGCGAAATCGCGCGCGGCAAAGCCGGCGCCGTGAGGGCGCGCCTCGTTGTTGTGAGCCTGTATCTCGTCTATGGCCGCAGCTCGCTTGGTCGAAGACACAGAATCGAGTCTCCGGGTCGCCTGCACATCACCCGGCCGGGGGACAACGGCCGTTTTCGGCCACTGGGCGGGAACCAAGGTGTGAAGCGCCTCGCGGCTATACTGACCGACTTCTCGATGGCCAGTGAAACCGTGAACAGAGAGGGCACGCAGCTCGACGAGGACTCCGTCTGGACGACGACGGAGGACGGCGAGCGCGTCCCGAACTACGACGCCACCTTCCCGACGATCAACGAGGGCGAGGTGGTTCACGGCACCGTCGTGCGCGTGGACAAGGACGAGGTTCTCGTCGACATCGGCTACAAGTCGGAAGGTGTGATCCCGGTCGCCGAGCTCTCGATCCGGCGCTCGGTCAACCCGGCGGACGAGGTCAGCCTGGGCGACGAGATCGACGCGCTCGTGCTGACGAAGGAAGACGCCGAGGGCCGCCTGATCCTGTCGAAGAAGCGCGCCCGCTTCGAGCTGGCGTGGAAGGCGATCGAGCGCGCGGCCGAGTCGGAGGAGCCGGTGCTCGGCAAGGTGATCGAGGTCGTCAAGGGCGGCCTGATCCTCGATCTCGGCGTGCGTGGCTTCCTGCCCGCGTCGCTGGTCGACATCCGCCGCGTCCAGGACCTCGACGAGTTCCTCGGCCAGGAGCTGCGCGCGAAGGTGATCGAGCTCAACCGCTCGCGCAACAACGTCGTGCTCTCACGACGTGCCGTGCTCGAGGACGAGCGCAAGGAGATGCGGCAGGCGATCCTCGACCGGCTCAACCCGGGCGACGTCGTCGACGGCCAGATCTCGAACATCGTCGACTTCGGCGCTTTCGTCGACCTCGACGGGATGGACGGGCTGATCCACATCTCGGAGCTCTCGTGGTCGCACGTCAACCATCCGTCCGAGGTGCTCGAGATCGGCCAGGACGTGAAGGTCAAGGTGCTCGACATCGACCGCGAGCGTCAACGCATCTCCCTTGGCCTCAAGCAGACCCAGAGCGACCCGTGGCAGCAGGTGCTCGAGACCTACCACGAGGGCGACGAGGTCGAGGGCAAGGTCACGAAGGTCGTCACCTTCGGCGCCTTCGTCGAGATCATGCCGGGGGTCGAAGGGCTGGTGCACATCTCCGAGCTCGCCCAGCACCACGTCGAGAACCCGCGCGAGGTCGTCTCGCAGGGCGACTCGGTCAAGGCCAAGATCATCGAGGTCGACGCCGAGCGGCGCCGCCTCTCGCTCTCGCTCAAGCGCGTCGAGGGCGGAGGAGTGACCGAGCGCGCCGAGGACGGCGAGGCCGTCGAGGGCACGCCGAACCTCGATCTCTCGGAGGAAGTCTTCCCGGAGAGCTCGGCAGCTCCCGAGGCACCGCCGCTGGCAGAGGCTGAGCCGGACCTCGAGCCCGAGACGGAGCCGGACCTCGAGCCCGTCGAGGAGCCGATCGAGGAGCCGGCCGACGAGCCGGTGGAGGAGCCGGTCGCGGAAGCGCCCGACGAGCCCGCCGACGAGCCCGCCGAAGAGCCGGAGCCGGCCGCCGAGGCCGAGGCTCCCGCCGACGAGCCCGAGTAGCTTGGCGAGACCGATCGCCGTCGCCATCACGGGCGGCATCGGAGCCGGCAAGAGCGAGGCCCTCGCCGCCTTCGCGCGCCACGGCGCCGCCGTCATCTCGAGCGACGACATCGTCCATCGCCTGCTGCAGGAGGACGAGCCCGTGCGCGAGGCGCTGCGCGAGCGCTTCGGCGACGGGATCTTCGGCGAGAACGGCGACGTCGACCGCGGCGCGATCGCCGAGATCGTCTTCGCCGACCGCGAGGCGCTGGACTGGCTCGAAGGCCTGCTGCATCCGCTGGTCGTCGACGAGTACCTGAGCTGGCGCGAGCGGCTGGCCGAGCTGGACGATCCGCCGCGGGTGAGCGCGACCGAGGTGCCGCTGCTCTACGAGGTCGGTGGGGAGGACCGCTTCGACGCGGTCGTCGTCGTGACCGCGCCGCCCAAGGTGCGTGGCGCCCGCAGCGAGGTCGCGGCCGAGCAGCGCGAGCCGCGTCTGCTACCCGACCCGGTCAAGATCGCGCAGGCCGACTTCGCCTACGTCAACGACGGGTCGCTGGAGAAGCTCGACGACTTCGTACAGGCGGTGTTGCGGGAGCTGATGCGGTGAAGAAGCTGCTCGCGCTCGTCCTCGTGGGGGCGGCCCTCGGAGGCATCGTCGCCTACGTCCACTCGACGGAGCCGGCGTGGTACGTGCGCCTGCGCTATCCGCTGCGCTACGACGCGATCGTCCGCGGCCACGCGCGTAACTACCGGCTCGACCCGGCGCTGCTCGCAGGCGTGATCTACCAGGAGAGCAAGTTCCACGCCCACGCGCGCTCGAGCTCCGGCGCGATCGGCCTGATGCAGCTGCTGCCGGACACGGCGAAGGGGATCGCCGTCCACACGGGCGGCTCGAAGTTCCGGGTCTCCGACCTGGACGACCCCGAGATCAACGTCCGCTACGGCTCCTGG
Source organism: uncultured Actinomycetes bacterium (assembly GCA_963772975.1). Classification (GTDB taxonomy): domain Bacteria; phylum Actinomycetota; class Thermoleophilia; order Gaiellales; family Gaiellaceae; genus AC-32. Next base: position 71,621 of record CAVYZH010000002.1, on the reverse strand, counting down.
TACCTGCGGCACCTGCTCGACAAGTACCGCGACGAGCGCACGGCACTGGCCGCCTACAACGCCGGCCAGCAGAACGTCGACTCCTGGCGAAGCGAGGGGAAGGGGATCGCCTTCGCCGAAACGCGGCATTACGTCAAGCGCGTGGAGCATCTGAAGACGCTGTATCGGCGTGGTTACGCCAAAAGCCTCTATTCGTCAGGGTGACGCTTGACAGACAGCACTAGTGATGTCATAGTGACGTCACGATGCAGCTACAGAGATTCGTAGACGCGCTCAAGGCCGACCTCTCGGCGGTCGCGGAGCTGGGGAACGAGGAGACGGCCGAGGTGGCCGGACGGCTCGTGCTCACGCTCCAGGCCTCCGTCGGCCTGCGCCTGCTCGATGCGCTCTCGGAAGTGGCGCTCGAGCTGAACGAGAAGCTTCCCGGCGGCCACGTCGAGGTGCGGCTGACCGGCCAGGACCCGGAGCTCGTGTTCGTCAGCGAAGAGCCCGAGGCCCCGGCCGCCGCGGCCGACGAGGCGTACACCGCCCGCATCACTCTGCGGCTGCCCGAGGCGCTCAAGAGCGCGCTCGAGACCGCAGCGAGCCGCGAAGGCGTCTCCGTCAATACCTGGATCGTCCGCGCGCTCTCGCGTAGTTCCACGGCCGCCCCGGCGGCCCAATCCGGCAACCGGCTGACGGGCTATGCCCGCGGCTAGGAGGGGAGGAACCATGGCCTTTTTCCCAATCCCGTTCGGTCACGTCGAAGTCCGCGTCGACAAGCGGCCGCAGCTGCCGCCGCGTCCCCCCGTGAGGCGTCCGCGATGAGGACCGAGAGCTTCCAGACTCCGGGCGAGACCCGCCTCGACATCCGCCTGGGCGCGGGCGAGATCCGGGTCGAGACAGCAGAGGTGCAGGAGACGACGGTCGTGCTCGAGCCGCTCCGCGACAACGAGTCGAGCGTCGCCGCCGTGGAGAACGCGAGGGTCGAGCTGCGTGACCGCGGCAACGGCCACGAGATCGTGATCGACGTCCGCGACCGCGCCCGCGGGCTCGGCATCTTCCGCGGCGCGGAGGTGCTCGTCGCCGTCACCAGCCCCGAGGGCACGAGCGTCGAGACGAAGTCCGGTTCCGCCGACGTCGAGGGCCGGGGCCGCTTCGGCTCGGTCAAGGTCGAGACGGGCTCCGGCGACGTCGAGTTCACGGAGATCGCCGGCGAGGCGAACATCAGCGCGGCGAGCGGCGACGTCCAGCTGTCCTCGGTCGGCGGCGACGCGCAGGTGAACACTGCCTCCGGCGACGTCCAGATCCGGCAGATCGGCGGCGAAGCCAAGATCAACTCGGCTTCGGGCGACGTGATCATCCGCGAGGTCCATGGCGAGCTCTCGGTCAACTCAGCTTCCGGCGACGTGCTCGTGCGCGAGGCCGGCTCGTCGGTCGGGATCAACACCGCCTCCGGCGACCAGGAGCTCGGCAGCGTCGTCAGCGGCAAGGTGACGCTCAAGTCGGCCTCCGGCGACCTCAAGATCGGCATCCGCGAAGGCACGTCCCTCTGGGTCGACGCCCGCTCCCGCTCCGGCGAGGTGCGCTCCGAGCTGCCGGTCTCCGACCTGCCGCCCGACGGCAACGGTCCTACTGTCGAGCTCCGTGCGAACACGATGAGCGGCGACGTCACCGTCACCCGGGCATGAACCCCAACGATCCGACCACGGGCGCGGTCGTCGCGCCGGCTCCGCAACGCCTGATTCGCCTCCCAGGCGCCCTCCAAGAGCGCAATTTCCGACGCTTCTGGGTGGGCGAGACGGTCTCGCTCTTCGGCGACCAGGCGACGTTGATTGCGCTCCCGCTCGTGGGCGTGCTCGTGCTCGACGCAAGCGCTGCCCAGATGGGCTACCTCGCCGCGGCGATGCTCTTTCCGAACCTGCTCTTCTCGCTGCACGCCGGCGCCTGGGTCGACCGTCACGGCCGCCGGCGCCAGACGATGATCTTCACCGCGCTCGGCCGCGCGGCGGCACTCGCGGCGATCCCGATCGCCTACGCGTTCGGCGTGCTGACGCTGACCCAGCTCTACGTCGCCAGCTTTCTGATCGGGACGCTGAGCGTGTTCTTCTACGTCTCGTACAGCACGCTCTTCGCGATGCTCGTGCCACGGGACCGCTATCTCGAAGCCAGCTCGCTGCTGAACGGCAGCCGCGCCTTCTCGTACGTCGCCGGGCCGAGCCTCGGCGGGGCGCTCGTGCAGGTGTTCTCGGCGCCGGTCGCGCTGGTTGTCGACGCGCTCTCGTTCGTCTTCTCGGCGCTGACGATGCACTCGATCCACCCGGAGGAGCCGCCGACCGAAGAGGGGGGGAGCGGCCACCTGAAGGCCGGGATGAGCTACATCTGGGGCTCGCCGATCATCCGCGCGAAGCTGCTCTCGACCGCGACGATCAACTTCTTCAACTTCGTCTTCTTCGCGCTCTTCTTCCTCTACGCGACGCGCGTGCTGGGCGTGGGGCCTGGCGTACTCGGGCTCGTACTCGGCGCCGGCGCGGTGGGTGGCGTGCTCGGGTCGCTCCTGACCGGGCGGCTGAGCCGGCGCTTCGGCGTCGGGCCGGTCTACGTGGCCGGCTGCGTGCTCTTTCCGGCGCCGCTTGTGCTCGTTCCGCTCGCCGGCGGCGGCAACTGGACGATCTACGCCTGCCTGTTCCTCGCCGAGTTCATCTCCGGCTTCGGCGTGATGCTGCTCGACATCTCGGCCAACGCGATCACCGTCGCGCTCGTGCCGGACCGGCTGCGGGCGCGCGTCGCCGGCGCCTACATGGTCGTCAACTACGGCGTTCGCCCGCTCGGCGCGCTCGCCGGCGGCGCGCTCGGGACCTGGATCGGCCTGAGGCCGACGCTCTGGATCGCCACAGTCGGCGCGATCGCCGGCGTGCTCTGGCTGCTGCCCTCGCCGATCCCGCACCTGCATGAGCTCCCGGAGGCCGACGAGTGAGTCGCACCGCTCTTCTGCGCGATCGCTCGATCCGCGCGCTGCTCTCGGCAGAGGTGATCTCGACCACCGGCGCGCAGATGACCTGGGTCGCGCTGCCCTGGTTCGTGCTCCTGACGACCGGCTCGGCGACCAAGACCACCTTCATGGTCGCCTCCGAGGTGATCGGCCTCGCCCTGCTCGGCCTGCCCGGCGGGAAGCTCCTCGGCCGCCTCGGCGCACGCCGCACGATGCTGCTCTGCGACGGCGCAAGGGCGCCACTGATGGCGGTCATCCCGATCCTGCACTGGACCGGCGGGCTGACGTACCCCATCCTGCTGGTCGTCGCCTTCGCGCTCGGCGCCTTCGCCGCGCCCTACTTCGCCGCGCAGAAGGTGATCGTCCCGGAGCTGCTCGGCGAGGACGAGCAGCAGATCACCGAGGCGCAGGCGCTCTTCCAGGCAGCGACTCGAGCGACGCTGCTCGCCGGTCCCGCGCTGGCAGGGATCCTGATCGGTGTCGTCGGAGCGACCTCCGTGCTGTTGATCGACGCCGCGACCTACCTCGTCGCGGTCGTGCTGGTGGCCGGCTTCGTTCCGCATCGCCCGCCCCTGGCGCAGGAGGACGAGGCCACCAACCTGCGCGCGGGCTTCCGCTTCATCAAGCAGGATCGCTTGCTGCGCGTCTGGTGGCCGACCTTCGCGGTCGGCGACGCGGCGTGGACGGCGTTCTTCGTCGCGGTGCCCGTGCTCGTGCTGACGCGCTTCGGCCACCACCCGGGGATCGTCGGGCTGCTGATCGCCTCGTTCGGCGTGGGCGCGCTCGTCGGCAACGCGGTCTCCTTCCGCTTTCTCACCCGGCGCTTCCAGGGCCTGGCCGTGATCGCCGCCTGCGCGCTCGGTCAGGCCGCGCCGCTCTGGCTGCTCTGGCTGCCCTTGCCCGCGATCGCGCTCTCGGCGCTGATCTTCGCCTCCGGGATCGCTAACGGGCTTGTCAACCCGAGCCTGCACGCGATCACGACGCTGCGCGTGCCGCCGCCGCTGCGGCCGAACGTGTTCGCGACGTCGATGGTCGGCTGGGCGGTCGTCAACCCGCTCGGCCTGTTCGTCACCGGTCCGGTGCTCGACGCGTTCGGCACGACGCCCGTGCTGATCGGCTTCGCCGCCGTGCAGACGCTCTCGATGGGCGTCGTCTCGCTGGCCGCCGCTCAGGAGCTCGGTCGCCAGCAAAAAGGGACCCGGCGATCGCGGCGTAGGCCTCGTAGGGCGGGCGTTCTTGAACGGAACTCACGCCGCTACCCTTGAGCGAATGGCCGAGTTCAAAACCTCGCAGGCCTACAAGCCGACCGGTGACCAGCCGGGCGCGATCGCCGAGCTGAGCGCCGGCCTGGAGGCCGGCGAGCGGTATCAGACGCTGCTCGGCGCGACCGGCACCGGCAAGACGGCGACGATGGCCTGGATCGTCGAGCAGGTCCAGCGCCCGACCCTGCTGATCGCCCACAACAAGACGCTGGCCGCCCAGCTCTGCAACGAGTTGCGGGAGTTCTTTCCCGACAACGCGGTCGAGTACTTCGTCTCCTACTACGACTACTACCAGCCCGAGGCGTACGTGCCGCAGGCCGACCTCTACATCGAGAAGGACAGCTCGCGGAACGACGACATCGACCGGCTGCGGCACGCGGCGACGGCCGCGCTGCTCTCACGCCGTGACGTGATCATCGTCGCCTCGGTCTCGTGCATCTACGGCCTCGGCTCGCCGGAGGAGTACGAGAAGCGCGTCGTCCTGCTCGCGACCGGCGAGGAGCACGACCGCGACCTCGTCCTGCGCAAGCTCGTAGACATCCAGTACGCGCGCAACGACACGCTGCTCGGTCGCGGCAAGTTCCGCGTCAAGGGCGACGTGGTCGAGGTGCAGCCTGCGCACATGGAGTCGGCCTACCGGATCTCGTTCTTCGGCGACGAGGTCGAGCAGATCACCCACTTCGACCCGCTCACCGGCGAGGTCTACGCCAAGCTCGAGCACCTCGCAATCTTCCCGGCGACGCAGTACGTGACCTCGAAGCCGACGGTCGAGCGCGCGTCCGAGCAGATCCGGCACGAGCTCGCGGAGCAGGTCAAGCTGTTCGAGTCAGAGGGCAAGATGCTCGAGGCGCACCGCATCCGGCAGCGCACCGAGTACGACCTCGAGATGATGCAGGAGCTCGGCTTCTGCAACGGGATCGAGAACTACTCGCGCCACCTCGACGGCCGGCCGCCGGGCTCGGCGCCGCACACGCTGCTCGACTTCTTCCCGTCCGACTTCGTCGTCTTCGTGGACGAGTCGCACCAGACCGTGCCCCAGGTCGGCGGCATGTACGAGGGCGACCGCTCGCGCAAGGAGACGCTGGTCGAGCACGGCTTCCGGCTCCCGTCGGCGCTCGACAACCGGCCGCTGCGCTTCGACGAGTTCCTCGGCAAGGTGCCGCAGCTGGTGTTCATGTCGGCGACGCCCGGGGCGTACGAGCTGCGCCACTCGACGCGCATCGCCGAGCAGCTGATCCGTCCGACCGGGATCGTCGACCCCGAGGTCGAGTTGCGGGCGACGAAGAACCAGATCGACGACCTGCTGAACGAGATCCGCCGCCGCGAGGAGGTCGGCGAGCGCGTGCTCGTCACGACGCTGACGAAGAAGATGGCCGAGGACCTGACCGACTACCTGCTCGAGTCGGGCGTCAAGGCGCGCTACCTGCACTCCGAGATCGACACGCTCGAGCGGATCCAGATCATCCGCGAGCTGCGGCTCGGCGAGTACGACGTGCTGGTCGGCGTCAACCTCCTGCGCGAGGGGCTCGACCTGCCCGAGGTCTCGCTGGTGGCGATCCTCGATGCCGACAAGGAAGGCTTCCTGCGCGGGCAGACGGCGCTGATCCAGACGATCGGCCGCGCGGCGAGGAACGTCAACGGCAAGGTGCTGATGTACGCCGACAAGCACACCGAGGCAATCAAGTTCGCGCTCGAGGAAACCGACCGGCGCCGCGCCAAGCAGCTGGCGTACAACGAGGAGCACGGGATCACGCCGGAGTCGATCGTCAAAGGTGTCTCCGACATCGCCGAGTTCCTGGCGCTCGAGTCGCCGACGGTGCCGGGCCGGCGCCGCAAGGGGCGCAAGGAGGTCGAAGGCATGGCGCCGGCCGAGCTCGAGAAGCTCGTGATCCAGCTCGAAGAGGAGATGTTCGCCGCAGCCGAGGAGCTGCGCTTCGAATACGCGGCCAAGCTGCGCGACGAGATCAAGGATCTGCGCCGCGAGCTGCTGGCTGCCGCACAGGTTCCGAGCGGGTAGGTTCTGCTCGTGCTCGGCGCGATCGTCTCGACGCTACTCGCGGCCTTCGTGATCGGCGTGCTTGCGCGCTGGTCGGTTCCGGGGCCCGACCCGATGCCGATCTGGATGACGACGGGCTTCGGCCTGGTCGGCGCGCTGATCGGCAACAGCCTCGCCTTCGTCCTCTTCGGCTCGGGCATCGACTCGGGCACGGCGTTCTCGGCGTGGCTGTTCTCGGTGCTGGCCGCGACTGGGCTGGTGATCGCGCACAGGCACTTCATCCAGCATCGGCCGATCACCGGGCCGGAGGCCCAGCGGCCGCCGGTCAGCCCGTTCGGTCGGAATCCCGACGTGAGCGACCAGCTGCGGAAGCTCTCCGACCTGCACCGCGACGGCGTCCTCAACGACGAGGAGTTCGAGGCCAAGAAGGCCGAGCTGCAGGGGCATCCCTAGGAGGGCTCGGAGGCGAGCGGGGCGCGGCCGCGTGGGAAGTGCCGCCGCGCGGTAAGGCCCCAGTCATCGGCACGCCAGACGTAGGTCTGGACGAGCAGCGAGTCCGCGCTCGCCTCGTAGACGTGCAGGCCGCGCGCTTCGCCGCGCCGGTTCGGCCGCGGCTGGCCGAGGCCGGGGGCGATCGAGACGGTCACGCCGCGCAGGCCGTTGCGGTCGACCTCGAACTCGTGCCGCTCGCTGACCGCGGCCTGGTGGATGTGGCCGGCGAGGATCAGCTCTGCGCCCGCGTCGACGAACCCCGCGAGCACCTTCGAACGGTGGGCGACGGGTCGCTTGCGCGAGCGCCAGGGTGCGCCGATCAGGTGATGGTGGAGCGCGACGACGCGCAGTGCGCCCTCCGGTGCCTCGCCCAGCAGCTCGGCCGTCCGCGCGATCTGCGCACTCCGGATCCGGCCCGACTGGTGCCGCCACGGCCGTACCGAGTTGAGGCCGACCACCATCAGCTCGTCCGAGCGGAAGACCGGCTCGACGGTCCCCCACTGCCGCTCGAACTCCGCCCACGGGCGCGTGAAACGGGTGGGGAAGGTGTACGGGATGTCGTGGTTCCCGGGGATCACCAGCAGCGGTCTCCCGAGACCGCGGAGGAAGGCCGCAGCGCGCTCGTGCTCGCGCCTCCGGCCACGGTGCGTGAGGTCGCCCGTGACCACGATCAGCTCGGGCTGAGCGCGCTCCACGAGGGGCTCCAGAGACCCCTCGATGGCCGTCTCCTCCACGCTTCCGGCGTGCAGGTCGGAGATGTGGAGGAGCCGCACGGGCAACGCCGAACCCACGCTATACACTGAGTGAAATGGCCGATGAGTCGACCGAGATCTTCGATGACCTCTACCTCGGGTTGAGGGCGGGCGGCGCACTGCGCAAGCAGCGTCGAGGCGAGCCACTGACCACGGAGGACCAGGAGGCCCTCGGCCGCTGGGCACGTCTCTCGTCGTGGCGCAAGGCAGTCGCGATCGGCGCGTTCTCTTTGGGCACGTTCGGCTTGGGCTTCACTCTCGGCGGCCTTATCTTCGGCCGCTGGCGCAAGGCCTAGCAAACGCAGGATCGGCGCGGTCGCCGCCGAAGCGGGCGCGCGATGATCACGCACGACGAAGAGGTGTGCTTCGACGCGCGCCGGCATGGCGCCGTGCTCGCGCGGCCACTTGCGCAGGCTGTCGTGCTGGCGCTGATCGGCGGCGTGTTGCTCGCTGAGCCGTGGCCGCTGCCGGTTCCCGGGGCAGCGCTGATGGTGGTCGCGGCGGCGGTCTGCCTGCGGGCGGTCTGGCGCTGGGAGCGAACGCATCTCGTCGTGACCACGGACAAGGTCTGCCTCGTCGACGGCACGCTGCGGCGGCGCGAGGCGACGGTGCGTCTGAGGAGCGTCGAGAACCTGGAGCTCGAGCAGAGCCTGCCCGGGCGGCTGTTCGGCTATGGCACGCTCGTCGCCGGGTCGCTCGAGATCGACCACGTCCCCGAGCCGCGGCGCGTGTATCGCCTCGTCGAGCGGCTCGCCGGCTGAAGCCGACTGCCGGGGACTGTCCCCGCGGGGTGGCGGAAACGATCACGGCAGGTGTGACAAGGGTGTGACGGTTTGTCCACGGAGTGGCTCGATCGACCCTGTCGCTCGCTCCGTCGGCCGCTAGCGTCGGCCCGGTGAGGCAGCCGCGGAACCTGCTCCCGCCGGCGGGCATCTACCACGTCACTGCACGAGGAGTCGCCCGCGCCGCGATCTTCCTGGACGACGACGAGCGCCGCCTCTTCCTGCGCCTGTTTGCGGCAGAAGTCCACCGCCACGACTGGGGTTGCCACGCCTTCTGCCTGATGACGACCCACTACCACCTCGTCGTCGAGACCGAGCTCTGGCGCCTCTCCGACGGCATGCACCGCCTGAACGGCACCTACGCCCTGACTTTCAACCGCCGGCACCGCCGCAGCGGCCACCTCTTCGGCGAGCGCTTCGCCGCGTGGCTACCGAGAGACGAGCAGCACCTGCAGCACACCTGCAGGTACGTACTCCAGAACCCGGTCCGGGCAGGCCTCTGCGCGCGAGCCGCCGACTGGCCGTGGGCCGCCGCCAGAGCAACCTGAAGCGAACACTTGTTCGCGTCCACCCGCGCGGCTAAACTTGCTCGGTTATGGCCCAGGAAGAACTGGTCGTCCACGGCGCGAGAGAGCACAACCTCAAGGACATCGACGTCCGTCTGCCGCGCCATTCGCTGATCTGCGTTACCGGCCTGAGCGGCTCAGGCAAGTCCAGCCTTGCCTTCGACACGATCTACGCGGAAGGCCAGCGGCGCTACGTCGAGAGCCTGAGCGCCTACGCCAGGCAGTTCCTCCAGATGATGGAGAAACCCGACGTCGACTCGATCGACGGGCTCTCCCCGGCGATCTCGATCGACCAGAAGACCACCAGCCGCAACCCGCGCTCGACCGTCGGCACCGTCACCGAGATCTACGACTACCTGCGCCTGCTCTACGCGCGGATCGGTAAGCCTCACTGCCCGGTCTGCGGCCGCCCGATCGCCGGTCAGAGCCAGGAGGCGATCGTCGACCAGATCCTGCAGCTCCCCGCCGGCACGAAGTTCACCGTCAACGCGCCGGTCGTCCGCGACCGCAAGGGCGAGTACAAGGACGTCTTCGAGGAGCTCCGGGCGGAAGGGTTCACGCGCGTGAAGGTCGACGGCGAGCAGCACCTGCTCGAGGAGCCGCCGACGCTCGACAAGAAGTTCAAGCACACGATCGAGGTGGTCGTCGACCGCCTGGTAATGAAGGAGGACCTGCGGCAGCGACTGGCGCAGTCGGTCGAAACCGCGGCTGCACTGGCCGACGGCCTGGTCGTCGTCGACGTGCTCGACGGCGACGAGCTCACCTTCAGCGAGAACTTCGCCTGCCCCGAGCACGGCGCCGGCCTGCCGGAGCTCGAGCCGCGGATCTTCAGCTTCAACTCGCCGCACGGCGCCTGCCCGCGCTGCACCGGGCTCGGCGCGCAGCAGGAGATCGACCCCGATCTGCTCGTGCCCGACCCGACGCTCTCGATCGGCGAGGGCGCGCTCGTGCCCTGGTCGCTCGGCAACTCGAGCTTCTACGAGTCGGTCATCCAGGCGATCGCCGACCGTTACGAGATCGACCTCGAGCTCCCTTGGCAGGAGCTCTCCGACGAGCACCAGAACCTGTTCCTGTTCGGCACCGAGGGCGACAAGGTCTACGTCCAGTACCGCAACCGGATGGGCCGCAAGCGCTCGTACATGCTCGCCTTCGAGGGCATCGTCGCGAGCCTCGAGCGCCGCTACAAGGAGACCGACTCGAGCCAGCAGCGCGAGCGGATCGAGGAGTACATGAGCTTCCGGCCGTGCCCGGTCTGTCACGGTGCGCGGCTGAAGCCCGAGGTGCTCGCGGTCACCGTCGGCGGCGCCAACATCCACACGTTCACGCGCATGTCGGTGCAGCGGGCGATCGAGTTCGTCGACGGGCTCGAGCTGACCGAGACCGAGCGGCTGATCGGCGAGCGGATCCTGAAGGAGATCCGCGAGCGCCTGACCTTTCTCGAGAACGTCGGCGTCGGCTACCTGCAGCTCGACCGCGCGGCCTCGACGCTCAGCGGCGGCGAAGCGCAGCGGCTGCGGCTCGCGACGCAGATCGGCTCACAGCTGGTCGGCGTGCTCTACATCCTCGACGAGCCCTCGATCGGCCTCCACCAGCGCGACAACGGCAAGCTGATCACCACGCTCGAGCGGCTGCGCGACCTCGGCAACACGGTGCTCGTGGTCGAGCACGACGAGCAGATGATGCGAGCGGCCGACCACCTGGTCGACATGGGCCCGGGCGCCGGCGTGCACGGCGGCCACGTGGTCGCCGAAGGCACCGCGAAGCAGGTCGAGCGGAACGCGGACTCGATCACCGGCCAGTTCCTCTCCGGCAAGCGCGAGATCGCGGTTCCGGAGCGGCGCACCGAGGACCTCGGCACGTTCGCCGTCCACGGCGCCACGATGCACAACCTGAAGGACATCGACGTCGACTTCCCGGTCGGCAAGTTCGTCTGCGTCACCGGCGTCTCCGGCTCGGGCAAGTCCACGCTCGTGAACGAGATCGTCTACAAGGCGCTCGCGAACCGGCTGCACCGGATGCGCGTCAAGCCGGGCGACCACGAGTCGGTCGAGGGGATCGACTGCTTCGACAAGGTGATCGATATCGACCAGTCGCCGATCGGTCGCACGCCGCGCTCGAACCCGGCCACCTACACCGACATCTTCACCCCGGTGCGCGAGCTCTACTCGCTCACGCCCGAGGCGAAGGTGCGCGGCTACAAGCCGGGCCGCTTCTCGTTCAACGTCCGCGGCGGCCGCTGCGAGACCTGCAAGGGCGACGGCACGATCAAGATCGAGATGCACTTCCTGCCGGACGTCTACGTCCCGTGCGAGACCTGCGGCGGCAAGCGCTACAACCGCGAGACGCTCGAGGTGCGCTTCAAGGGCAAGTCGATCGCCGACGTGCTCGAGATGTCGGTCGAGGAGGCACTCGCCTTCTTCGCCAAGATCCCCAAGCTGCGGCGCCGGCTGCAGACGTTGCACGACGTCGGGCTCGACTACGTCAAGCTCGGCCAGCCGGCGACGACGCTCTCGGGCGGCGAGGCGCAGCGCGTCAAGCTCGCCAAGGAGCTCGGCAAGATCGCCACCGGCCGGACGCTCTACATCCTCGACGAGCCCACGACCGGCCTCCACTTCGCCGACATCGAGAAGCTGCTCGAGGTGCTGCAGCGGCTGGTGGACGCGGGCAACACGGTGCTCGTGATCGAGCACAACCTGGACGTGATCAAGCAGGCCGACTGGATCGTCGACCTCGGCCCCGAGGGCGGCGAGGGCGGCGGCGAGGTGATCGCGACCGGCACGCCGGAGCACGTGGCGGCAGTCGAGGAGTCGGCCACTGGCCAGTACCTGCGCGAGCTGCTACCGGCCCCCGAGCACGTCGCCGCCTAGCGAGCGGCGCCGGTGAAGGTGTAGACGAGCCTGGAGAGCCGGTGCTCGGCCTCGTTGCCTGCCCGGAGCGGCAAGCCGAGCGTCAGACGGAGGTGGTCGGTGCGGCCCGCACCAGCAGAGAGACGTCGCAGCCTGAACGGTCGGCGGGAGCCGATCGCCACCGTGCCGAGCACGACCCAGTGCCTGCCGCGGCACCCGTAAGTCCGCAGCCGACGGTTCCTCGTCCATCCCGTCGAGCAGCGCTCGATCTTCAGACGCAACGCGGTGGAGCCCGACCCGAGCGGCGAGTGGGTCACGCCCTTCACCCGCAGCACGACGGCGCCGAACCGCCCGCGGCCGCGGTAGCGCAGCTCGAGTGTGCGCTGGGCGCTGTCGCCCGGAGCGAGCTTGATCACCGGAGCCAGCGCGCGGTGGCCGATCGCCAGCCTCGGGTGATGACCCTTCGTGACGAGCGGCCGCGCGCTTGCGAGGGCGGCGCAGACGCACAGGGCAGAGGCCGCGACCACAACGAGAGCCGACGTCAGCAGCCGCCTCAGCAGAGGCATGGCGCTCGCTACTGGTTCGTCCCGGCGCGCTGGACGCCGGTGAACGTGTAGGCGATCGTCGACGAGAGGTTCTGCAGCGCGTTGCCGGCGGTGCTCGGCAGGGTGACCGTCACACGCAGGTGGTCGGTCGAGCCGGCGGTCAGCGTCAGGTTCGAGAGGGCCACGTTGCTGCCGATAACAGGCGACGAGGCGAGCACGGTCGACGTCGAGCCGCCACACGTGTACGTGTAGGGCGGGCCGGACTCCGTCCAGGCGACCGAGCACTTGTCGATCGCGACGTGGAGGCCGTCGGTGGCATCCGTGTCGAGGGCCGAGGAGGGGGAGGCGCTCGTGGTCAGCGTGGCGGAGCCGAACGAGATCGAGCCGGCGTAGTTCAGGTCGAGTGCCCGCTGCATCGAGTCGCCGGCGGCGACGAGGCTCGCGTCGGTGCCGAGCCGGTTGGTCGGGCCGGAGGTGAGGGAGAGGGTGCCGGTCGCGATCGTATGGCTCGCGCTGGTCGAGCTCGTGAAGGTCGCGTAGGTGCCGAGCCCGGCGATCGCGGCCGCGGCGCCGAGGACGGCGAGCGAGGCGATCAGCTTGGGCATGGTCGAGCCTGAGGTGAAGTGCCGCATCGAGGTCTTTGTCGGCAGCCGGACGCCCGCTCCCCTCCCCTGGAAGGGGGATGCCATCAGTCCAGGTAGTAGTTGAAGGTGACCTGCGCCTGGTCGGTGACCGACTTGACGCAGGTCGGGTTTCCGGCCCCGCCGCACGTCGGCGAGACCCAGTAGTAGAGCTTGATCACGAGGCTGTTCGCCTTCGTCGCGTTGCTCACCTCGGGCAGCGCGATCGTGTCGGTGCTGAACACGGTTCCGCTGCTCGTGCAGGCCTGCGGGGAGGCGGCGCTGCCGTGAGTGGCGAGCGAGGTCGTGCCGTTGAAGGTCTCGAGGTAGTAGCAGAGCGTTCCACCGTTGGTGACCGCGGTGGCGGCGTGCCAGACGTTCTTGAGCGAGACGCCGGTGACTACCGAGCCGGTCGGGACCGACGGATCGAACGTCAGCTTCAGATACTTCGTGGTCGACGAGGCGGCAGGCCAGTTGGTCGCGTCCGTGTAGCTGGTGCCGTCGACCGACGCGGCGAACCAGGGAGCGGTCGCGGGCGTGCCGCTGGTGTCGTCGACCCATTGGGTCTGGTAGGCGGTGAACGCCCCGTAGGGCGTCGAGCCGGTGACCGTTGCAAGGTCGACGTTCACGACCTTGGTCTTCGTCCCCGTCTCCCAGGGGTAGACGCGCACGACGAGGCCGTTGACCTGGTCGGTGCTCGTCACCTCCGCGATGGCGGTCGAGATCGTCGTCTGGGTCGTCCCCGCGCTGCAGCCGGCGGCGCTCGCGTAGCTGCCGTGCGTGCCGATCACGCTGCCGCCCGAACGCACCTGGAACCAGAAGCACGCGTTCCCGGCCTGTGCGCCGCCCGCGCTGGCGAGCCTGAAGTTGAACACCGGCGTCGAGACCGAGAGCCCGCCCGGGCGGCCGCTGTTCATGGCGTAGTCCACGTAGAGGTTCGTCCCGGACGCGATCGCAGTCGAGGTCGGAGTGGTGAGGCCGTCGGCGTACGAGAACGCGTCGGATTTGTTGGTCTCCGCGCCGCTGCTCGCATCGCGGACGTCCTGCGCGGCCAGCGAGCGAGGGCCGGGAAAGATCCGCTTCGTGACGAACGTCTGCGGACCGCCACTTGCGAGCGAGCTCAGCCCGGCGAGCGAGACCGACGCCACGACGAAGGCCGCCAGCACCGAGCCCAGCACCGCGCCCCACCGGACGCGGCGCCGCAGCTCAGACGAGCGGCGCGGAGCGCGTCGGCGCATCCTGGGCCTCATCCTGCTCGGAACCGCTGGGAGCTCGCCAGATCCGGAGCAGCCCGAGGATCGCGAGCAGCAATGGCACGGCGAAGATGGCCATCCGCCTGATTGCTGGCGTACGTAGCCAGACGATCGCCCAGCCGGCCTTCGGCACGACCGCCCGGACCTGCCAGGCGGTGCCGCCGTTCAGGCGCGCGGTCCAGGGATCGGGGGAGGCGTTCCCGTCCCCCTTCGTCCTCACCAGCGGGTGGTCGCCGCCACGTACGACCTCGATCACCCGGTGGCTCTGGACGTGGTGGTCGCCGACCGGGATGTGGTAGCTGATCACCTGGCCGACGCGCACGTCGCGGGTCGCTTCGGGCGTCACGACCACGATGTCGCCGGGGCTGAAGTACGGCTTCATGCTCCCGGAGAGCACGGTCTCGGTGCGGTACCAGCCGAGGTTCGGCAGCAGCCCGAGCAGGACGAGCGCGAGCAGCGCGAAGGCCAGGAAGAGCCGAGCCAGCACGTCGGCGAGGCTTCGGCTCTTCCTGGCGCTTCGGACGCGCACGAGACCTACTTGCTGGCCGCGGAGCGCTGGGTGCCCGTGAAGGCGTAGCTGATCGTGGACGACTGGTTCTGCAGCGTGTTGCCGGCGGCGCTCGGCAGCGTCAGGGTCACGCGCAGGTGGTCGGTCGTGCCGGCGGTCAGCGAGCCGAGGTTCAGAGAGGGCGAGCGTGTTGCCGATCACCGCCCGCGAGGCGAGCACGCTCGAGGTCGCGCCGCTGCACGTGTAGGTATAGGGCGGGCCTGACTCGGTCCATGGGTTCGAGCACTTGTCGATCACCATCTGCAGGCCGTTGGTGGTGTCCGTGTCGAGCAGCGAGCTCGACGTGGCGGTCGTCGTCAGCGTGATCGACGCGAGATCGATCGTGCCGGAGTCGATCAGGTCGACGCTGCGCTGGATCGTGTCTCCAGGGGCGATTGCCGAGGCGCCGACGGTGAGCCGGTTCGTGGCTGCTCCGGTCGCGCCGAGCGCGATCGTGACCGTCCCGGACGAGACGGTGTGGCTCGCCGAGGTCGAGCTGGTGAAGGTCGCGAACGTGCCGAGACCCGCGATGCTCGCGGCGGCGCCGAGCACCGCGACCGATGCCAGCAGCTTGCGTGTGGGCGACCAACCGCCGTTCCGGCGCCCTCGAGCCGTTGTGCCTCTCATCTCAATGAATCTCCTGTGTCGATGCCTGGGCCGTCTTGCTGAGCTGATTGCTCATCGACGGCCGCACCGCCCCGCTCAAGAGGAAAAAAAGACAACGCCTGAACGTGAGGCGCTGGGGAGCTACCCTCGGAAGCGTGAGCGCTCGAATCGAGGCCCAACCGCGCGCGGATGAGTGGGTGTGGCTCCAGCGCGCGGTGTTCGTGCTCGTCCGCCCGCGCGAGGTGTTCCAGGCGATGCGCGACGACTCCGACCCGGCCGCGCGCGCCCGGAGCGAGGCCGTGCTGGCGCTCGTGATCCTGAGCGGCATCGCGACCGTCCTCTGGACGCCGGTCGCAGGCACGCTGATGGACGTCAAGGGCCCGCACGCGAGCGACGGGCTGGACGTGGCGCTCTGGGCGTTCCTCGGCGGTGGCCTCTACGGCACCGTCTTCTACTTCGTCGGCGGCCTCGTCCTCTACGCGCTCACCCGCGTGGTCGGCGGGATCACCTACCGCCAGGCGCGGCACGTGCTCGCCTTCGCCTCCGCGCCGGTGGCGCTGTCGCTGCTCGTTCTCTGGCCCGTTCGGCTGGCGGTCTACGGCGAGGATCTGTTCAGGACGGGCGGCTCCGACCACGGGGCCGGGAACACGACCTTCGTCGTGCTCGAGCTGTTGTTCGTCGCCTGGTCGCTGGCGCTACTCGTGGTGGGCCTCCGCGCGGTCCGCGGGCAGCCAGGCTTCGAACGCCGCTAGCTCCTCTTCCGGGATCGCGTAGGTGTGTTGCTCCTCGGGGAAGCGGCCCTCGCGAACGTCGTCGACGTATGCCTCGAGCGCGCGCCTCGCCTCGCCGGCGAGGTCGGCGTAGCGCTTGACGAAGCGCGGCGCCTTGCCCGCATAGAAGCCGAGCAGGTCGTGCCAGACGAGCACCTGGCCGTCACAGTCGGCGCCAGCGCCGATTCCGATCGTCGGTACCTCCAGCGCCTCGGTCACGCGGGCCGCGACCGGCGCCGGCACGGCCTCGAGCACGATCGCGAAGCAGCCCGCGGCTTCGAGCGCGAGCGCGTCCTCGTAGAGCTGCTCGGCCTTCTCGGCGGTTCGGCCTTGGGCCTTGAAGCCGCCGAGCATGGTGGCCGACTGGGGGGTGAGGCCGACGTGGCCCATCACGGGCACACCCGCGCCGACGATCGACTGCACGCGCGAGAGCGACGGGCCGGCGCCCTCGAGCTTGACCGCGTCGGCGCCCGCCTCCTTGACGAAGCGCACGGCGTTCTCGACGGCCCGCTCGTCGGAGGTCTGGAACGAGCCGAACGGCATGTCGGCGATCACGAGCGGCCTCTTCGCTCCGCGCACGACCGCACGGGTGAGCATCAGCAGCTCGTCCATCGTCACCGGCACGGTCGACTCGTTCCCGAACACGACCATCCCGGCGGAGTCGCCGACCAGCACGAGCTCGACGCCGGCCTCGTCGGCGATCCGCCCGCTCGGGAAGTCGTAGGCGGTCACCATCGCGAGCTTCTGCCCGCGGCGCTTCAGCTCGGCGAGCTCCGTCAGCGGCAGCTTGCCGTGGGTCCAGGACGCGTACTTGCTCACGATCAGTCTCCTTCCAGGACGACGTTGTCGATCAAACGTGTTGAGCCGACCCGCACGGCGGCGGCGAGCACGCGTGGCTCGAAGTCTGCCTCCTCGAAGTAGTCGACCTCGAGGCCGTTGAGCTCGCTGCGGTCGCGCGCGGCGAGCGCGCGGGGGAGTGCCAGGGCGTGTTCGCGCTCCTCCGGCGAGAGGTAGGCGTTGCGCGAGGAGAGCGCGAGGCCGTCCGCGTCGCGCACGGTCGGGACGACGCGAATCTCGACCGGCACGGCCAGGTCGCGCACCATGCGCCGCACGACCGCGACCTGCTGCGCGTCCTTCTGGCCGAAATAGGCGCGGCGCGGACGGACGAGGTTGAACAGCTTCAAGCAGACGGTCGCCACCCCGCGGAAGTGGCCGGGCCGGTACTCGCCTTCGAGCACCGCGCCGAGCCGCTCGACCTCGACCCAGGTCTCGAACCCCGGCGGGTAGATCTCCGCGACCTCCGGGACGTAGAGCACGTCCACGCCGGCTTCCTTGGCGAGCTCGGCGTCGCGCGCCTCGTCTCGCGGATAGCGCGCCAGATCCTCGCCCTCGCCGAACTGGGCCGGGTTGACGAACAGGCTCGCGACGACGAGCGCGTTCTCCTCGCGCGCGGCGCGGAGGAGTGCGAGGTGGCCTTCGTGGAAGGCGCCCATCGTCGGGATGAGGCCGATCTCGCCTTCGTCCGGGAGCTCGGCGGCCGACCGTGCGACCTTCATCGAGCGGTTGCCTCCGCGAGCGCGTCGTAGAGCTCCTCGAGGTCCGGGCGCTCGCGGCGGATCGCCTCGCGGTGCGCCTCCAGCGTCGCCCAGTCACCGCGCACGATCGGGCCGGTCGGCTCGAAGCCGTTCTCGATCGTCCGGCGCATCAGCGGCTCGAGCGCCTCGGGCGGGGCGCCGGCTGCGGCGACGAGCGAGGCGGCTGCCTCGTGCAGCGTGACGAGAAAGGTCGAGGCCATCGCAGCGCCGGCGTGGTAGAGCGGCCGGTCGGCGTCGTCGAGCTCGAACGGCTCGAGCCCGAGCGTCCGCGCAAGCTCCAGGGCCTGTCCCCGGGCCTCGTCCGTTTCCGCGGTGACCGCGGCCCAGGCCCCGTCGAGCTGCTCGGGCCCTCGCGCGCGCGTGAACGTCTGCAGCGGGTGCAGCGAGAAGCGCCGCTCATGCGGGTCGAGTGCGGACAGCGGTGTCGCCCCCGAGACGTGTCCGATCCACCCCTGCCCCGGGGACAGTCCCTGGGCCACCTCCCGAATGGCCGTGTCCGGCACGCAGAGCAACGTCAGCTCGGCGCCCTCGGCGCGCAGCTCGACGCCGCGCTCCTCGAGGCGCGCGGCGATAGCCGTGCCCGCACGGCCGCGACCGATCACGTTGACGCTCTTCACCATCGAAAGCTCCAGTTCCGTAGCGGATACCGGGCGCGGCGAAGTCTAGCCCGAGAGCCTGGCCTCGAGCGCCCGCCGGGTCTCCGGCCAGGTCTCGACCGTGACCGCGTACCAGGCCGAGTCGCGCCGCTCGCCGCCGCGGGCGACCATGTGCCAGCGGTGGATCCCCTCGAACTCCGACGGGATCGCCGCCAGCGCCGCGCGGGCGCGCTCGTTGAGCGCGTCCGTCTTGAACTCGACCCGCAGCGCGCCGAGCTCCTCGAAGGCGTGCCGCAACAGCAGGTACTTCGCCTCCGCGTTCGCACCGGTGCCCCAGGCCGAGGGGTTGAGCCACGTGTTGCCGATCTCGAGCCGCCGGTGCTCCGGCGCGAGCGACATATAGCTCGTCGAGCCCACGACCGAGCCCTCGTGGAGCACGGCGAACGGCTGCCGGTCGTCGTTAGACGCGAGCGCGTCGGCGATCCAGACCTCGACGTCTCGCGTCAGCATCCACTGCCAGATCCGCTCGTCGGCCGCGGCAGCCCGCAGGCCCTGCTCGTGCTCGGGCCCGAGCGGCTCGAGCGTGACGAGCCGGCCCTCGAGCCGCGTCGCGAGATCGTCGAACATTGGTGGCATGATGAACGAGAAGTGGGCCGACAACGGGGGGCTGAAAAGGCTGAACTGCTGCTCGCGGCGGCGAGCTACCTGAACGAGACGCTCGAGCTGGAGCACGTCTACGACCGCTTCCACGAGCTGCTCGCCGACGCGGTGCCTCACAACGGTGTGATCGTCTCCTCGTACGACCCGGAGACCGATTTGATCAGCTGCGACTACGCCTGGGTCGACGGCGGCAAGCTCGACCCCGCGATCCTGCCGCAGTTGCCGCTGAACCGCGAAGGCGGCATGCAGAGCCGCGTGATCACGAGCGGCGAGCCGCTCCTCCAGAACGACGTGCCCGAGCAGGTCAAGGATCCGGCCGGGGTCTACTACGACGTCGACCGCGAGGGTCACATGCGCAAGCTGCCGGACGAGGGGCCGCCCGCCGTGCAGTCGGCCCTGATGCTCCCGGTCAAGCACGAGGGCGAAGTCGTCGGCGTCGTCCAGCTGATGCACGAGACCGAGCGCTACGACGACGAGCAGCTCGAGCTGGCCGAAGGTCTCGTCGGCCTGATGGCCGCGGCCGTGGGCAACGCCCGGCTCCACGAACAGGCGCAGGCGGAGGCCGCGGCGAGGGCGCGGGCCGAGGCGATGGCCGCCGCGCGCGAGCAGGCGGCGCGCGTGCTCGAGGCGGTCGGCGACGGCGTGATGATGGTCGACCCGCAGGGCGAGCTGCGCTTTTGGAACCGCGCCGCGGAGCTCGTGACCGGGCGCTCGCGCGATGACGCGGTCGGCCGCCCGGCCGACGAGGTGCTCACGGGCTGGCAGGCGGTCGCCGCAGAGATACCGGTCTCCGAGGAGGCCGAGCTTGCCCGCCCGGTGACGTTGCCGGTCGAGGTGGACGGCAGTGAGCTGTGGCTCTCGTTCATGGCTGTCCGCAGCCCGAACGGCGTCGTCTACACCTTCCGCGACCTGACCGTCGACCGCGGGCTCGACGCGGCGAAGAGCGACTTCATCGCGACGCTCTCCCACGAGCTGCGCACGCCGATGACGGCCGTGCTCGGGGCGGCGAAAACGCTCCTCCGCGACGACATCACGCTCTCGCCCGAGCTGCGTCACCAGCTGTTGGAGATGATCGGTGCCCAGGGCACGCGCTTGACGCAGATCACGGAGGAGGTGCTGCTCGCCAACCGCCTCGACCGCGGCGACCTGCGCATCGACAGTGAGCGCGTCGACCTCTCGCAGCTCGTCAGCGACGCGGTCGAGACGATGCGCCACGACGCGCCCGAGTCGATTTCGCTCAGCGCCGCGGGGAACGGCGCGACCGAGGCGATCGGCGACCGCGACCGGATCGAGCAGGTGCTCGTCAACCTGATCGACAACGCCCTCAAGTACTCGCCCGACGGCGGCAAGGTCGTCGTCAGCACCGTGCCGGCCGCAGCGAGCGTGCGGGTCGAGGTCGCCGACCAGGGCATCGGGATCCCGCCCGCCGAGCAGGAGGCCGTCTTCGAGAAGTTCTATCGCGCCGACCCGCAGCATCGCGCGGCGCCCAGCGGCACCGGTCTTGGGCTCTACATCTGCCGCGAGCTGGTACAGCGGATGGGCGGCACGATCGGCGTCCGCTCCCGCCAAGGCGAAGGCTCCACATTCTGGTTCGATCTGCCGCGGGCTTGATGTCCGACCCGTGGTCGAAGATGCGGACCCGTTGCTAGGGTCTGACACGGTGCCGATCTACGAATACGTCTGCATGGAGTGCGAGTCGCACTTCGAGGAGCTCGTCCGGAACGGCGAGGAGCCTGACTGCCCGGACTGCGCCTCCGCGAACGTGCGCAAGCAGTTCTCGGTCTTCGCGACACACGGCACCGCCGCGCAGCCCAGCTTCGGAGGATCTTCCGGCGGCGGCTGTTGCGGTGGTTCGTGTGGCTGCGGCTGAGCGCCAGCTGACCGAGCTCGAGGCGTTCGAGCGCCAGGTCGCGGGCTGCACGCGCTGCGCGCTCGCGCAGGGCCGCACGCAGGTCGTCTTCGGCGTCGGCGACCCGCAGGCCGACCTGATGTTCGTCGGCGAGGCGCCCGGCTTCCACGAGGACAAGCAGGGCTACCCGTTCGTCGGTCAGGCCGGCAAGCTGCTCGACAAGCTGCTCGCCGCGATCGGGCTCGAGCGCGGCAACGTCTACATCGCCAACGTGCTCAAGTGCCGGCCGCCGGGCAACCGCGACCCGGCTCCGGACGAGATCCAGGCCTGTGAGAGTCACCTCTTCCGCCAGATCGAGCTGATCCAGCCGCGAGTCGTGGCGACGCTCGGCAACTTCGCGACCAAGCTGCTCTCGGGCAAGCCGACCGGGATCACGCGCGTGCACGGCGCCGAGCAGGAGGTCACGCTCGGCGGCAGCCGCGTCCTGCTCTACCCGCTCTACCATCCGGCCGCGGCGCTCTACACGCCGAAGATGCTGCAGGTGCTCGAGCAGGACTTCGCCCGGCTGCCGGAGCTGCTGGGCCGCCCACCTGCCGAGCCTGCGCCCGTCGAGCCGCTGCTGGCGCCGGTTGCCTCGGAGCCCGTCGCGGTCCAGCTCGGCCTCTTCTAGGCGATGGAGACGATCTCCGCCTCACCGGCGGAGACGGAGGCGGCCGCGGCCGCTCTGGCGCGCGAGCTGCGGGCCGGCGACGTGGTCACCGTCTCCGGCGAGCTCGGCAGCGGCAAGACGACCTTCGTCCGCGGCGCCTGCCGGGCGCTGGGCGTGACCGTGCCGGTCACGAGCCCGACGTTCACGATCGGTCACCGCTACCCGGCCGAGCCGGTGGACGTCTCGCACCTCGACCTCTACCGCTTCCAGGGCTTCTCCGCGGCCGAGTGGGGCGATCTCGAGCCGTACTTCGAGGACGCGATCTGCTTCGTCGAGTGGCCTGAGGCGGCGGCCGATGCCCTCCCGCCGGCGCGAGTCGAGGTACGTTTGTCGCATATGGATCGCGCTCACAGGCTGATCGCGCTGGCCAGTCCGGAACCGTCACTGCTCGACCGTGTCTCCGGGGGTGCTGACACTCGCGTTTGACACCGCGACGAGCGCGGCGACTGCGGCGCTCGTCCGGGACGGGGAGGTGCTGGGAGAGCGAGTCTCCCGGGCAGTCGCCGTGCTCGTGGACGCCGACGAGCTGCTGCGCGCGAGCGGTGCCGAGCGCTCGGAGCTGACCGGGATCGTGGTCGGCACCGGGCCGGGGAGCTTCACCGGGCTGCGGCTCGGCCTGGCGACGGCACGCGGGCTGGCGCTGGCGCTCGAGCTGCCGGTCGCGGGCGTCTCGACGCTCGACGCGCTCGCCGCGGGTGCACCGGGCGCGTTGCCGGTCGTGGACGGCGGCCGGCGCGAGGTCTTCACGCTCGTGGACGGCGAGCCCACGGTCTGCGCGCCGGAGGACGTGCGGGCGGCGCTCTGCGTCGGCAGCGGGGCCGTTCGCTACCGGGCGATCCTGGAGGCCAACGGCGCCGAGGTGCCCCCCGACGGCGACGAGCGCCATCTGCCGCGCGCCCGCTTCCACGCCCAGCTCGCGCGCGACTTCGGCCCCGCGGGCCAGGTCGAGCCGCTCTATCTGCGCATCCCCGACGCGGAGCGGAACGCATGAACGACGTCGAGCTCCGCCGCCTCGAGCTGCGCGACCTGAACTCGATCGAGGAGATCGAGCGCAGCTCCTACCCGACGCCCTGGTCGCGCTCGATGTTCGCGAGCGAGCTGGCCAAGCCGTCGTCACTCTGCCTCGGCGCCTTCGAGCCCGACACCGACAAGCTGATCGGCTACCTGATCATCTCCCGCTACGTCGACGCCTGGCACGTGATGAACGTCGCCGTCGAGCCCGGCCATCGCCGCCAGGGGATCGCCTCGCTGCTGCTGACCCGGCTCTTCGAGCTGACCGCCGGCCGCTCGCGCCGGGGCTACACGCTCGAGGTGCGCGTCTCGAACGCGGGTGCGATCAAGCTCTACGAGGAGGTCGGCTTCCGAGCCCGCGGCGTGCGGCGCGGCTACTACACCGACAACCGCGAGGACGCCTTGATCATGTGGAAGGACCCGGTCTCCGAGCCGGCGACGCACTCCTGATTCTCGGGCTGGAGACCTCGTGCGACGAGACGGCCGCTGCGTTGCTGGACGGCGGCCGAATCGTGGCCAATGTCGTCGCGTCGCAGGCCGACCTGCATGCCCGCTTCGGCGGGGTCGTGCCCGAGGTCGCGTCGCGGCGGCATCTCGAGCTGGTAATCCCGGTAATCGAGGAAGCACTCGGCGAGCACACGCTCGACGACCTCAAAACGGTCGCGGTCACGCAGGGCCCGGGGCTGATCGGCGCGCTGCTCGTGGGTCTGAGCGCGGCGAAGGCGCTCGCCTGGGGCCGGGGCCTGCCGCTCGCACCCGTCAACCACTTGCACGGGCATGTGGCCTCGCTCTACCTCGAACCGGAGCCGCTCGAACCGCCGTTCCTCTGCCTGCTCGCCAGCGGCGGGCACACGCTGCTCGTCGACGTGCCGGAGCACGGCGCCTTCCGGCGGCTCGGGACGACGCTCGACGACGCGGCGGGCGAGGCCTTCGACAAGGGGGCCCGGCTGCTCGGCCTCGGCTATCCCGGCGGCGCCGAGATCGACCGGCTCGCGCGCGAGGGCGATCCCGAGGCGTTCGACTTCCCGGTCGCCCGCGCGCCGGGCCTCGACTTCTCGTTCTCGGGCGTCAAGACGGCGCTGCTCTACGAGGTGCGCGGGCTCGGCGACGAGGCCGAGGCGCGGCGGGCCGATCTCGCGGCGAGCTACCAGCGGGCGATCGTGCGCGCGCTCGTCGCGCGGACGCTCGAGGCCGCCGAGCGGACCGGGGCCGAGCGGGTCGCCATCGTGGGCGGCGTGGCCGCGAACTCCGAGCTCCGCGCCGCGCTTCCCGACGCGACCGCGCCGCCGCTCGCGCTCTGCACCGACAACGCCGCGATGATCGCTTCGGCGGCCAGATACTCGGAGGCAATCCCACCGCCCGGTTATCTTGCGCTGGATGCCTATGCGTCGGCTCTCTGAGGCCGCCCTCGCGATCCTCGCGCTTGCCGTGACGGGGCTCGTCGTCGGCTTCGGCGTCAGTGACACGAAGCAGCGCTCGCTCGCCTCGGAGGCGTCGTCGTGGCACGGGCTCGTCGGCGGCGCCCACCCGGCGGTCTCGGTCGGCGAGCGCGTGCTGGTCGTGCTGCGCTCGCCCTCGATGGCGCAGCGGGTTGCGCTGAACGGCGGCGTCGCGAGCGAGCGCAAGGAACGGACGTGGACGCGCATCGCCCTCGCCGCGCAGCGGCAGCTGCTCTCGGAGTTGAGCACGCGCGGGATCCGGCCGCGGGTCCAGTTCTCGTACTCGCGCGTCCTGAACGGTTTCTCCGCGCCGCTCGACGCGCGTGCGGTCGCCGTCCTGGAACGACGGCCAGAGGTAGCCGGCGTCTACCCGGTGCGGCCGGCCTATCCGGCCTCCGTCTCCTCGACCTTGCTCGGCGGCAAGGGCGTCGCGCGGGGCGCGAGCAGCCTGCCGGCGCTGCGGCTGCCCGGCTACGACGGCCGCGGCGTGACGATCGCGCTGCTCGACACCGGCGTCGATCGCGCGCACCCGTACCTGAGCGGCCGCATCCTGCCGGGGATCGATCTCGTCGGCGACGATCCCGACACAAGCGCCGCGCGCGACCCGGATGGCTCGAACCGGCTCGAGCGGCACGGCACCGAGATGGCCGGGATCCTCGTCGGCGCGGGTGGCCCGGGCGGGGTGAGCGGGATCGCGCCCGGCGCCTCGGTGCTGCCGATCCGCGTGGCGGGCTGGCAGCCGGCAGTCACCGGCGGGTCGGCCGTCTACGCGCGCACCGACCAGGTGATCGCCGGCCTCGAGCGCGCCGTCGACCCGAACCTCGACGGCGACGCCCACGACGCGGCGCGGATCGCGCTGATCGGCGAGGCCGTCTCGTACGCAGCCTTCACCGACTCGCCCGAGGCGCGCGCGATCCAGGGCGCGTTGCAGCTCGACACGCTCGTGGTCGCGCCCGCCGGTAATGACGGTCCCGCGGGGCCGGCCTTCGGCAGCATCTCCAGCCCGGGCGGCGCGCCCGCCGCGCTGACCGTTGCCGCGGCCGACCTGCGTGGCGACGCCGAGGAGGTCCCGGTCGCCGTGCGCGTCGGGCTCGACCTCGTGCTCGACCGGCCGTTGCCGCTTGCCGGTGCCGTCGTCTCGGAGCGTCCGCTCGAGCGGGAGCTCGCCGCGCCGCGTGGCGGAGGCTCCAGGCTGCGCGCGTTCTTCGACGGCCACGGCCGCAGCCTCGTCGCCGACCGCGCCGCGCTCGTCGACGGCGGCTCCGACCCGCAGCTCGCGATCGAGTACGCCGCCCGCGCGGGAGCGACCGCCGTGGTGGTGTACGGGACCCAGCTCCCGGCCGGCGGGCTCGGCGTCGACGAAGCGGTCAACATCCCGGTCGTCAGCGTCCCGTTGCGCGTCGCCCAGGCCGCGCTTACCGCGATCAGGGCGCATCAGCACCCCGCCGTCTCGATCGGTCTGCCGCGGGTCGCGCACAACGCCAGCGAAGGCGGGATCGCGCCCTTTTCCTCGCGCGGGCTCGCCTTCGACGGGCGCGTCAAGCCCGACCTGGCCGCGCCGGGCGTTGCGCTCACGACCTCCGAGCCGGGCGCCAACGATGACGGCACGCCGAGCTACGGCACGGTCAACGGCTCGAGCCCGGCAGCCGCAGTGGTCGCCGGCGCCGCGGCCGTGCTCGCCCAGGTGCGCCCGGGCCTGCGGGCGCTCGACCTCGGAAGCCTGCTGACCGGCAAGGCGCATTCGATCCGGGACGAGAGCGTCACCGGGCAGGGCGCCGGGCTCGTCGATCTTGGCGAGAGCGCGGCGGGTGAAATCACGGCCGACCCGGTCGCGCTCGCGTTCGGGCACGCCGAAGGTGACGGCTGGCACGCCTCGCAGCAGCTTCGGATCCGGAACGTCTCGACGCGCACCCTGCTCGTCCGCATCCGCAGCACCGGCAGCGGCGGCCTCGAGCTCGAGCCGAAGCCCCACTGGGTGCGGCTGAAGCCGGGCGGCAACGCGCCGGTGACCCTGAGCGCGAGGCTGAACGGCGTGCCGCCGGACGGCGGTTCGGCCGAGGGCTCGGTGCTGCTGGTCGCCCGCGGCGCAGGCCCGCTGAAGATCCCGTGGGCGATCACGTTCGGCCCACAGCGGCGCGACCTGATCTCCGCCGTCGCGCTTTCGTCGAGCTCGTTCAGGCCCTCGGACACGACGCCGACGGTGCTCTCGCTGCAGGCCGGGCTCGTCGTCCCGAGCGCGATCGGGGCCGAGGTGCACCCGGTCGCCAGGCTCGATGTCGAGCTCTGGCGCGCCGGCAAGCGGCTCGGCCTGCTCGCGCGCCTGCGCGACCAGCTTCCCGGCCGGGTCGCGATCGGCCTCACCGGACGCGGCCCCACCGGCGCCCCGCTTGACCCGGGCCGCTACGCCGTCCGCCTGGTCGCGGTTCCCACGAGCAAGGCCCCGCCGACGATCCGCACCATCGCATTCCGCATCAGATAGGGGCCTATACTCATTCAGTAGTGACGACCGTCGAAGCGCCCGAGTCCCACCTTCGCGAGAACCCGTTTCAGATCGCCCGCCAGCAGCTGCGGCGGGTGGCCGACATCTTCGAGATCGACCAGCGCCTGGTGAACGTGCTCCAGGAGTGCAAGAAGGCAGTCGTCGTCTCGGTCCCCGTGACGATGGACGACGGCACGATCCACGCCTTCGAGGGCTACCGCGTCACCCACAACATCGCGCGCGGGCCGTCCAAGGGCGGCATCCGCTACCACCCGGACGTCACGCTCGACGAGGTCAAGGCGCTGGCGATGTGGATGACCTGGAAGTGCGCGCTGATGAACATTCCCTTCGGCGGCGCCAAGGGCGGCGTCGTCTGTGACCCGAAGAAGCTCTCGCGCAGCGAGCTCGAGCGCATGACCCGCCGCTTCACGACCGAGATCATCAACGAGATCGGGCCCGAGAAGGACATCCCCGCTCCCGACGTCGGCACCGACGGCTCGGTGATGGCCTGGATCTTCGACACCTACTCGATGAACAAGGGCCATTCGGTGCTCGGCGTCGTCACCGGCAAGCCGCTCAACGTCGGCGGCTCGCTCGGGCGGCTCGAGGCGACTGCGCGCGGCTCGCTCTACTGCATCCAGGAAGCGGTGCGCAAGAAGGAGCTGCAGCTGCAGGACCTGACCGTCGCCGTGCAGGGCTTCGGCAATGTCGGCAGCTTCCTGGCCAGGTTCCTCGCCGAGGAGGGCGCGACGGTGATCGCCGTCTCCGACTCCACCGTCGGGCTGCACAACCCGAAGGGGATCGACGTCGCGGCGGCGATCGCGCACAAGCAGGAGACCCGCTCGCTAGCCGGCTTCAAGGGCGCCGACCAGATCACGAACGACGAGCTGCTGCTGCTCGACTGCGACGTGCTTGCTCCTTGCGCGCTCGAGCAGGTGATCACCTCCGACAACGCGGCGCAGGTCAAGGCGCAGATCGTCTGCGAGGGCGCGAACGGACCGGTCACGCCGGCCGCGGACGAGATCCTCGAGGACAAGGGCGTGCTCGTCCTGCCGGACATCCTCGCCAACGCCGGCGGTGTCGTCGTCTCGTACTTCGAGTGGGTTCAGGGCCTCCAGGAGTACTTCTGGAAGGAGCCCGAGGTGAACTCGAAGCTCCGCGACATCGTCACGCGCGCGTTCAACGAGACCTGGCACGTGTACGAGGAGAAGCAGACGAGCATGCGCGTGGCGGCGTACGGCGTCTCGGTCGGCCGCGTCTCGGAAGCCACGGTGACTCGTGGCCTCTATCCCTAGGGTCGTCGGTCTTCCACGCTGCCGGCTGCCACCTCTGTGAGCGGGCGCTCGCGCAGGTGCGCGCGCTTGCGGGACGAGCTCGGGTTCGAGCTGGAGGAGGTTGCGATCGACGGCTCGCCGGAGTTGGAGGCGCGCTACCGCGAATGGCTGCCGGTGGTCGAGCTCGACGGCGAGCGGCTCTTCACCTACCACGTCCACGAGGAGGCCCTGCGCCGGCGGCTGGCCGCCGCACAAAGTCCCCGCTGACAGCGGAGCTTGTGACGGTCTGACGCACCGAGCCGGGCGGTGCTGGCACAATGGTTGTGCGTGTTGCAAACGACCGTTCACAGTACGGCGGGGTCGGAACGGCTGACGGTCGGAGTGGCGGCCCGGCTGAGCCGTTACCTCCAGGTTCTGACCCAGGCCAAGAAGATGGGCAAGGACCGGATCTCCTCCCAGGAGATCTCGGACTACACGAACATCAACGCGACGCAGATCCGCCGCGACCTGTCCGCCTTCGGCAAGTTCGGCAAGCGCGGGGTCGGCTACAACATCGACTCGCTGCTCGGCGAGATCCGCAAGATCCTGAGGACGCAGGGCCAGCACAACATCGCGCTGATCGGGGCCGGCCGGCTCGGCGACGCGATCGCGAGCTCACCGATCTTCGCGGAGCACGGGATCAACATCGCGGCGGTGTTCGACAACGACCCGGAGAAGGTCGGGCGGTCGATCGGGTCGATGCCGATCGAGGACTCGCGCCGGCTCGCGGACACGGTGCGTGAGAAGAACATCATCGTCGGGGTGGTCGCGGTGCCGGCCGACCACGCGCAGCAGGTGGCCCAGGAGCTGATCGACTCCGGCGTGCGGATCATCTTCAACTACTCGGAAGCGCTGCTCGACGTCCCGCACGACGTGACCGTTCACACCTCCAACCCGGCCGTCGACCTGCTGCACGCGCTCTACTTCCACCTGACCTAGCCCTGTCCGTCCCGCCCCCCGGGGTCAGACACAGGGACAGAGGCAGGGACAGGCCCCTGGGTTCGGGTTTGGTCAGACTCGCGGCGTGAAGATTGTCCTCTGGCACGGGTACCTGCTCGGCGGGACCGGGTCGAACGTCTACACGCGCGCGCTCGCGCGCGAGTGGAGCGGCGCAGGGCACGAGGTCGTCGTGCTCTCGCAAGAGCCGCACCCCGAGCTGTACGACCTCGGCGGCGCCCGCCACGTGCGGCCCGAGATCGGCGGCATCCTGCCCACGTTCGTGCTCGACCGCTACGAGGGCGTCGAGGCGAAGCTCCTGCCCGAGCTGACCCAAGCGGAGCGCGACCGCTACGTCGAGCTGAACGCCGCCGCGGTCCGCGCCGAGCTGCCGGCCGACCTCGTCTTCGCGAACCACGTCCTGCTCGGCGGCCCGGTCGGCTCGGCGAGCGGCGCGCGCTACAGGGTTAAGGCGCACGGTTCCGAGCTCGAGTACTCGATGCGCGGGAACCCCGAGCTGGAGGCGTGGGGGAGGGAGTCGCTTGCCGGCGCCGAGGCCGTCTTTGTCGGCTCGCAGCACATCCGCCAAGTGCTCGAGGAGGTGGTGGGCCACATCGAGCACGTCCACGAGGTCCCACCCGGCGTGGACGTCGACGCGTTCCGTCCCGAGCCGCGAGCCCAGGCGCTCGCCGCGCTGCTGGCTGAAGCCCGCCGCGACCCGTCCAACGACGGGAACGAGCGCCTCCCGGACGATGGCAACGCCGAGCGCCTGGCCGAGTTCCTGGCCGACGACGAGCCAACCGTCGTCTACTTCGGGAAGCTGCTCTACAACAAGGGCGTCCACCTGTTGCTCGAGGCCCTGCGCGAGCTCGACGCGCGCGCCGTGATCGTCGGCTTCGGCGACTACCGCCAGGAGCTCGAGCGCGACGCCCCGCCGCGCACGCTCTTCACCGGGCCGCTCGAGCACCGCCACCTCGTGCACCTGCTCCCGCTCGCCGACGTCACAGTCGTGCCGTCGATCTTCCCCGAGGCGTTCGGGATGGTCGCCGCCGAGGCCGCCGCGGCCGGCTCACCGCCGCTCGTCGCCCGTCACTCCGGCCTCGAGGAGATCGCCGAAGGGCTCGAGGCCGAGTACCCGCCCGAGTACCGCCACCTGACGAGCTTCATCAGCGGCGATGTTGCCGACCTGACCGCCAAGCTGCGCGAGCTCCTCACTCTCCCAAGGGAAGAGCACGACCGAGTCGCACAGGCCGCGCGCAAAGCCGTCGAGCAGCGTTGGAGCTGGAAGGAAGTCGCCCGCAGGCTGCTTCAACCCTTCAACTAATGTAGTGCGACCTTGGGAGACTCCCAGCGCCTTGCCCCGGAGGAACAACTCCGTTTCGCCCGCGAGCAGTACGAGAACGCGCAGGACCTGACGCTCGCCGTCGAGGAGGAGTTCGCGGTCCTCGATTCGGAGACGCTCGACCTGACCAACCGCTTCGAGGACCTGCAGGCCGCCGCCCAGGGCACGGCGCTCGAACAGCATCTCGTCGGCGAGCTGATCGCCTCCGAGGTCGAGGTCCGCACCGGCCGCTGCGACACGTTCGATGACGTCGCGGCAAAGATCGCCGAGCGCCGCGAGCAGCTCCACGAGCTCGCCGACGCCGTCGGAGTCGCCCTCGGTGCGACCGGCACACACCCTTGGAGCCCGTGGCAGGAGCAGCGGATCATCGACACTCCGCACTACCGCCGCAACGACGAGCTCCTGCGCTACGTCGTCTGGCGCAACAACAGCTTCGGGCTGCACGTCCATGTGGCGATCAACGGGCCCGACCGCGCCGTCGCCGTCTGCAACACCCTGCGCAACTACCTGCCCGAGCTGCTCGCCCTGAGCGCCAGCTCGCCGTTCCTGGAGAACGTGAACACCGGCCTGCACACGGTGCGGACCGAGATCTTCACGCGCATGTTCCCGCGCTGCGGCATCCCCGACACGTACGACGGCTGGGACGGCTTCGAACGCTACGTCCGCTTCCTCTACGAGACTCGCTCGATTGACGAGCACACGCAGCTCTGGTGGAGCGTCCGGCCGCACCTCGCCTTCCCGACAGTCGAGATCCGCATCTGCGACGGGCAGCCGGATCTCGAAGAGTCGCGCTCGCTGGCCGCCCTCTGCTACGGGCTCACCGCTCGGATTGTTCGCGCCCTCGACGAAGGCGAGCCGCTGCCCGACTTCCCGCGCCGCCTGATCGAAGAGAACCTCTGGCGCGCGATCCGCTACGGGCTCTCGGGCGAGCTGATCGACCTCGCGACCGGCGACGTGCGGCCCGCGCGCGCGCACCTCGAGCGGCTCGTCGAGTGGGTTCTGCCGGCGGCCGAAGAGCTCGGCTTCGCCGACCACCTCGCCATCCCCGCGGCCAACGCGGCCGAGCGCCAGATCGCTCGCTACGCGGAAGGCGCGAGCCTGCGCGAGATCTACGCGGAACAGCGAGACGCGTCGTGGGCGAGGACGAGCAGCGGCTGATCGCAGAGCTCCAGGCGGAGCTCTCGAAGCTGACGGTCTCCGACCTCCTGCTCCAGACGCTGCACTCGATCTCGCTGCTCGGCTACCACCGCCTGAGTGGCGAGGGCCGCGACCTGGAACAGGCCCGCCTGGCGATCGAGGCGCTGCGTGCGCTCGTGCCCGTGCTCGAGGGGACGGCGCCCGAGGAGGCCCTGCGTGACTTCAACCAGGTGCTCGCGAACCTCCAGCTCGCCTATGCCTCGGCTGCGGCGGAAGAGCCGAGCCCTTGAAACCGTCTCGGTAGCGACATATAAGCCTAGTTAGAAGGGGTCGTTACAAGAGAGGGGAGCACGATGGGTAGGGGAAGGCTCTGCGCCGCATTGGGCGTTGCGCTGCTCGCGGCCGTGCTCGCTGGATCGGCCGGCGGAGCCGGCGCCGCCAGGCAAGGCGCGACCTTTGCCCGGAACGACGCGAACCAGCAGTACGTCCCCGGCCAGGTCGTGGTCGGCTTCAGGCCGAACGTCGACCCCGTGTCCCGGCTCGAAGCGCTCTCCGACGCGTCTGCCTCGACCCTCAAGTCGATCGGTTCGCTGAACGCCAAGCTCGTCGGCGTGGACGGCTCCGTCTCGGCCGCGATCGCCGAGCTGAAGTCCAACCCGGCGGTGGCGTATGCCGAGCCGAACTGGATCTACCACGCCGAAGCCGTGCCGAACGACCCGCGCTACTCACAGACCTACGGCCTGCCGAAGATCCAGGCGCCGCAGGCCTGGGACGTCACCACCGGCAGCGCTGCCGTGACCGTTGCGGTCGTCGACACCGGCGTCTCCAGCGGCCACCCCGACCTGGCTCCGAACATGGTCGCGGGCGCGAACTACGTCACCGGCGGCGCGAACACCACCCTTGACTACAACGGCCACGGGACGCACGTCGCCGGGACGATCGGCGCGCGCGGCAACAATGGCATCGGCGTCGCGGGGGTCAACTGGAACGTGCACCTGATGCCGCTCCGCGTGCTCAACGGCGGCGGCAGCGGCACGAACGCCGACATCGCCGCCGCGTTCGCGTCGACCTGTACTACGCACCCGGCCCAGATCGTCAACGCGAGCCTCGGCGGCACGGGGTACTCGATCTCAATGCGCGACGCGATCGCGAGCTGCCCGGGCGTGCTCTTCGTCGTCGCGGCCGGGAACGACGGCACGAACAACGACTCGACACCGCACTACCCCTGCAACTACGGCGCGGCGCCGGACAACCTGGCGAACGTGATCTGCGTCGCGGCCACCGACCAGAACGACAACCTGGCGAGCTTCTCGAACTACGGCGCCAGCGTCGACCTGGCCGCGCCTGGCGTCGGCACGACGAGCACCTGGCCGGCCTACGACACGCTTTACACCCAGGGCTTCGAGGATCCCTTCACCGCTTGGACGAACGCCAGCGGCGGCACGTTCGACCGGTCGACAACGCACGGGACGGGCGCCTACAGCATCACCGACTCGCCTGGCGGCAACTACGGCAACAACGTCAGCACGCTCTATTACAAGAACACATCGGTCGCGAACCTGACGGGACGAGTCGGCTGCCGGGCTTTCTACAACCTGCTTCTAGCCACGCAGAGCAACGACTTCTTCAACATCTACGGCTCAGCGAACGGCGTCACCTTCAACGGAAGCGGCTGGACGGGCTCCACCGGTGGAGCCTTCCTTGCACTCTCGAACGACCTCTCATTCGCCGACGGTTCGCCGACCTTTTATCCGGGTCTTGGGCTTCAGTCCAACAACGACGGCCTCGTCGCTGATGGCGGATACCTCGACGACCTCAGGATCGCCTGCCTGAACACGAGCGGCGAGGACTACAACACGATCAGCGGCACCTCGATGGCGACGCCGCACGTCGCCGGCGTGGCGGCGCTCGTCAAGGCCGCGCACCCGGGCGACACGGTCGCGCAGCTCGTCAGCGCGATCCTCGGCGGCGTCGATCCGATCGCCGGGCTGAGCGGCAAGGTCGCCACCGGCGGCCGCCTCAACGCCTGCAAGGCCGTCGGCGGCTGCGGCGCCGGGCCGCCACCCCCGCCACCGCCGCCTCCGCCACCGTTCAAGCCGCCGTGCGTGGTGCCGAACGTGATCGGCGCGAAGCTCGCGACCGCGAAAGCGAAGATCAAGGCGCGGCACTGCCGGGTCGGGAGGCTGACGTACATCAAGTCGACCAAGAAGAAGAAGGGCAAGGTCATGCGCGAGGTCCCGAAGGCGGGCAAGCGCCTCGGCAACAGCGCCAAGGTCAACCTCTGGCTCGGCAAGGGGCAGGCGAAGCGCAAGTAGCTTCGCCGCCCGCGCCTAGCGGGGCCCGAATCTGATAGAAAACCGCGGCGCCGGGGAGTCTCGGCGCTTGTCTTGTAGGGAGGCTTCTTGATCGATTTCTTCAGTGACCACGCGGTGCTGTTCGCGCTGCTCTGCAGCCTTGTCGCGATCGTGTACGGCATCGGCCTGACCGTCTGGCTGCTGCGCCAGCCTGCCGGCGACTCGCGCATGCAGGAGATCGCGCGCGCCATCCAGGAGGGCGCCGCCGCCTACCTGCGGCGCCAGTACACGACCATCGCGATCGTCGCGATCGTCCCGTTCCTGCTACTGGGCTTCTACAACAAGCTCGGCTGGTGGACGGCGATCGGGTTCCTGATCGGCGCGACGCTCTCCGCCGCGGCCGGCTTCATCGGGATGAACGTCGCCGTGCGCTCGAATGTGCGCACCGCGGAGGCCGCCAAGCACGGGCTCAAGCCCGCGCTGAATGTCGCCTTCCGCGCCGGCTCGGTCACCGGCATGCTCGTCGTCGGCCTCGGCCTCCTGGGCGTCGCGGGCTACTACTGGGTGCTCACCGGCTGGCTCGGCCACACGAGCAGCTCGGCGATCAACGACCTCGTCGGGCTCGCCTTCGGCGGCTCGCTGATCTCGGTCTTCGCGCGACTCGGCGGCGGCATCTACACGAAGGCCGCCGACGTCGGCGCCGACCTGGTCGGCAAGATCGAGGCCGGGATCCCCGAGGACGACCCGCGCAACCCGGCCGTGATCGCCGACAACGTGGGCGACAACGTCGGCGACTGCGCCGGCATGGCCGCCGACCTGTTCGAGACCTACGCGGTCACCGCGGTGGCCGTGATGCTGCTCGCCTCGCAGACCTTCCCGGGCCTTCACCTCGAGCTGTTCCCGCTCGCGATCGGCGGCGTCTCGATCCTCGCCTCCGTGATCGGCACCTTCTTTGCACGCGTCGGGCGCGACGGCTCGATCATGAACGCGCTCTACAAGGCGATCCTCGTCGCGACCGTGCTCTCCGCGATCGGCTTCATCCCGGTCGTGCTCGCCTACGATTCGAGCCGGTTCAGCTTCTGGGACCTCTACCTCTCCGCACTCGTCGGCCTGATCGTGACCTTCCTGCTCGTCGCGATCACCGAGTTCTACACGGGCACCCGCTGGCGCCCGGTGAAGCAGATCGCCGCGGCCTCCCGCACCGGCCACGCGACGAACATCATCGAGGGCCTCGCCGTCGGCATGCAGGCCACGGCCCTGCCGGTGGTCGTGATCGCGGCCGGGATCCTCGTTGCCCACCACTACGCCGGCCTCTACGGAATCGGCGTCGCGGTGATGGCGCAGCTCTCGATGACCGGCCTGATCGTCGCGCTCGACGCGTACGGCCCGGTGACCGACAACGCCGGCGGCATCGCCGAGATGGCGAATCTCGACGAGTCGGTGCGCGCGATCACCGACCCGCTCGACGCGGTCGGGAACACGACGAAGGCCGTCACCAAGGGCTACGCGATCGGCTCGGCCGCGCTCGCGGCGCTGATCCTGTTCGACAGCTACACGACCGGGCTCGGCGTGCGGAACTTCCAGGTCACCTTCTCGCTCGACGACGCCTGGGTGATCGCCGGGCTCTTCATCGGCGGCCTGATGCCGTTCCTGTTCGCGTCGGCCGCGATGGAGGCGGTCGGCCGCGTGGGCGGGCAGGTCGTGACCGAGGTGCGGCGGCAGTTCCGCGAGATCCCCGGGATCATGGAGGGGACGGCGCGGCCCGAGTACGGCAAGGCGATCGACATCGTCACCGGCTCGGCGATCAAGAGCATGCTGCTGCCGGCCCTGATCCCGATCGTGTTTCCGATCGTGGCCGGGCTGATCAGCGCGAAGCTGCTCGGGGGCCTGCTGATCGGGACGATCGTGACGGGACTCTTCCTGGCGATCTCGATGACCTCGGGCGGTGGCGCGTGGGACAACGCGAAGAAGCTGATCGAGGACGGCGCCTTCGGCGGCAAGGGCTCGGAGGCCCACGCCGCCGCGGTCACGGGCGACACGGTCGGCGATCCCTACAAGGACACCGCGGGGCCCGCGATCAACCCGATGATCAAGATCACGAACCTCGTCGCGATCCTGATCATTCCCCTGATCGTTTCCGTTCACGGATAGCCGCGTGCGGGCCTAGAGTCCGCCACGATGTCTAGGAGGCGGCGGCAGCAGCGGCTGGAGCGCGTTCTCGGGACGCCGGCACTCTTCTCGACCGCTTACGGCAACGTCGGCTCGTCGATCTACTACGCGCTCGGCGTCACGGCCGTCTTCGCGCTTGGGCTAACGCCGGTCGTGTTCGTGATCGCGGGCGTGATCTTCGCCGCGACCGCGGCCACCTACGCGGAGGGGACGGTGCGCTTCCCGGAGGCCGGCGGCTCCTCGAGCTTCGCGCGCCACGCCTTTAACGAGCTCGTCTCGTTCGGGGCGGCGTGGGCGCAGATGCTCAACTACATCATCACGATCGCCATCTCGGCGTTCTTCGTGCCCCACTACCTCTCGATCTTCTGGGGGCCTCTGCGCGAGAACCCGTGGGACATCGTCGGCGGCGGCATCGTGATCGTCCTCCTGGTGACGCTCAACATCGTCGGGATTCAGGAGTCGGCGCGCGTCAACATCGGGCTGGCGCTGATCGACTTCGCCACGCAGATCCTGCTCGTGCTGCTGGGCTTCGCGCTGATCTTCAGCCCGCACGTGCTGGCCTCGAACATCCACTGGGGTGTCGCCCCGACGTGGAGCCAGTTCCTGCTGGCGATCCCGGTGGCGATGATCGCCTACACGGGGATCGAGACCGTCTCCAACCTGGCCGAGGAGGCGCGCGACCCGGTCAAGAACATCCCGCGGGCGATCTCGTTCGTCGCCGTCGCCGTGTTCGTCATCTACTTCACGCTCCCCTGGATCGCGCTCTCGGCGCTGCCCGTCACGAAGACCGCCGATGGCCACTACCAGACGCTGCTCGGGCTCGGGCCGCCCGAGGGCTTCTCGAATGATCCGGTGCTCGGCCTGGTCGAGAACCTCGGCGTGCACGGGGCCGCGCTCAGCGGACTGAAGATCTACGTCGGCCTGCTGGCGTCGACGATCCTCTTCATCGCGACCAACGCGGGCGTGATCGGCGCCTCGCGGATCACCTACGCGATGGCCAGCTACCGCCAGCTGCCGGAGGTCTTCAGGCGCCTGCACAAGAAGTTCAAGACGCCGTACATCTCGCTGCTCGTCTTCGCGGGCCTGATCCCGTTGATCGTGATCCTGCCCGGCAAGACGGCCTTCCTCGGAACGATGTACTCGTTCGGCGCGATGCTCTCGTTCACCGTCGCGCACGCGTCGATCGTGGCGCTCCGCTACAAGAACCGGGACGAGGAGCTGCTCTTCCGGGCGCGGCCTAACCTGCGTTTCCGGGGCGTCGACTGGCCGTTGTTCGCGATCTTCGGCGGGCTCGGGACGGCGCTCTCGTGGCTGGTGGTCGTCGAACAGGAGGCACCCACGCGCTGGGCCGGCCTCGGCTGGCTCGCGGCCGGGTTCGTCATGTACGCGGTCTACCGCCGCCGGGTCGTGCACGCGCCGCTGTCCGAGACCGTGCGCGCGCCGGTCGTGATCGGGCCGGCGGACGCGCTCGAGTACCGGAACGTGCTCGTCCCGGTCGTCTGGCGGCGCGAGTCGGAGGCGGCCGTCGACCTCGCCTGCCGCCTGGCCAGCGAGCGGCGCGGGTCGATCGTCGCCCTGACCGTGCTCGAGGTCCCGTTGGAGCTTCCGCTCGACGCCGAGCTCCCGGGTCAGGCCGAGCGCAAGGCGCACGAGCTCCTGGACGAGGCCCGCGCGATCGGCGACGCCTACGGCGTGGACGTCGTCGGCAGGCTCGTGCGGGCCCGGCGGGCGGGCCGCGCGATCGTCGAGGAGGTCGAGCGGCGCAACAGCGAGATCGTGGTGATGGGTGCGCCCCGCCGCGACGAGCACCGCCGCCGCGGCCGGATCTTCGGCGGCACCGTCGACTACGTGCTCAAGAACGCGGCCTGTCGCGTGATGGTGGCCGCGGCGTCGAGGGCTGCATGAGACGCCGCTTGCGGTGTCGACCGTCTGAAATGACCGGTCGACACGCTGGACGTGAGGGGCTCGCGGCATGAGAGACATGTACCGCGGGATGACCGCGCTCTTCGGGTTCGGGGCGATCGGCATCGGCATTGCGATCCTCGTCCAGACCGCCCGCCACGGAGGCGGCCTCGGCTACCTGATCGGCATCCTCTTCGTCGCGCTCGGCGCGGGCCGTCTGTATCTGCTCAGGCGCCGGCAGTAACCTCCGGCCGTGGCGAGGAAGATCAAGGGGTTGCAGCGCGTCCTCGACGCGCCGGCGCTGTTCTCGGTCGCCTACGGTGAGATCGCCTCCTCGATCTACATCGCGCTCGGGATCATCGCCCTGCACGCGCTGGGCCTGACGCCCGAGGTGCTGGCGATCGTCGGCGCGCTTTTCCTGATCGTCACGCTCTCGTACGCCGAGGGCACGACCTCGATCCCGGAGACCGGCGGCGCGGCCACCTTCGTCCGCCGTGCCTTCAACGACCTCGTCGGTTTCCTTACGGGCTGGGCGATCTTCCTCGACTACCTGATCGTGATCGCGCTTTCGGGCCTTTTTTTGCCGCACTACCTCGGCGCCGCGATGCAGTGGGGCTCGATCGAGCACAACCCGTGGGACGTGGTCGTCGGCGTCTGCGTCGTGTTCGGTGTCGCCGCCCTCAGGCTCGTG
Source organism: uncultured Actinomycetes bacterium (assembly GCA_963772975.1). Classification (GTDB taxonomy): domain Bacteria; phylum Actinomycetota; class Thermoleophilia; order Gaiellales; family Gaiellaceae; genus AC-32. Next base: position 33,491 of record CAVYZH010000002.1, on the reverse strand, counting down.
CGGCGCTCGGCCTTCTACGCCTACGGGATCTTCGTCGCCGTGCTCGACCTGATGACCCAGCTGTTGCTCGTCGTGCTCGGCTTCGCCTTCCTCTTCTCGGTCGACGCGCTCACGCAGGGCGTCTCGATCGGCACGCACCCGAGCTGGCACCAGATCGCGTTCGCGCTGCCGCTGGCGATGCTCGCCTACACGGGCCTGGAGACGGTCGCGAACCTCGCCGAGGAGACGCGCGAGCCCGGTCGCGACCTGCCGCGCAGCCTCTTCTCGGGGATCGGCCTCGTCGTGCTGATCTACGTCGCGATCGCATGCGTGGCGCTGAGCGCGTTCCCGGCCACGAACGGCACCACCGCGCTCGGCACCGAATGGCTGGGCTCGCCGCTGATGGGGATCGTGGACGCGCTCCGCGACCCGCTCCCCAACGGGTTGGCGACGGCGCTACGCGTCTACGTCGGCCTGACCGGCGCCGTGATCCTGCTCGTCGCGGTCACGACCTCGATCTCGGGCTTCACGCGGCTCGCGCACTCGCTCGGCGAGCACGGACAGCTGCCGCGCGACTTCGGGCGCTTGAACCGCCGCACGCTCGTCTCGCCGCAGGCGATCGTCGCCGCGGCGCTGATCTCGACCGCGCTGATGATCGGGACGTCGTTCGTGCACGACGACATCGCCTTCCTTGCGAGCCTCTTCAGCTTCGGCGTGCTCGCCGCCTTCACGGCCGCTCAGCTAGCCGTGATCAAGCTGCGCTTCAGCGAGCCCGAGCTGCCGCGCCCCTACCGCGTGCCGTGGAACGTGAAGGTGCGCGGCGTGGAGGTGCCGGTGCCGGCGATCCTGGGCTCGGCTGCCACCTTCGTGATCTGGATCGCGGCGATGGCAACGCATCCGGGTGCGCGCTACGGCGGGCCCGCCTGGCTCGTCGCCGGCGCGATCGTCTACGGCCTCGTTCGCAGGGGCCGCGGCGAAGGCTTGCTCCAGCACGTGCACGCGCCGCCTCAGATCTTCCCCGAGAGCGAGTTCACGAGCATCCTCGTGCCGATGAAGCTCGGCGCGATCGGCGAGGAGATGATCGCGACCGCGGTCAAGCTCGCGCGCGACCGCGACGCGCACGTCGAGGCGCTGTTCGTGATCCGCGTGCCGCTCGACAAGCCGCTCGAGGCCGAGCTCCACGAGCAGGAGGAGGCTGCCGCGGCATCGCTCGCCGAGGCGCGGCTGCTCGGCTCCGACAACGGCGTCGAGGTGCAGGTCGAGACGATTCGCGCCCGCTCGATCGGCGACGCGATCGTCGGCGAGGCCCAGCGGCGCGGCAACGATCTGATCGTCGTCGGCTCGGCCCCGCGCTGGCGGCGTCAGTCGCGGTTCTTCTCACCGACGGTCGAGTATGTGCTGCGGAAAGCGCCTTGCGAGGTGCTCGTCGTGGCCTTCCCCGAAGGCGTGATGGAGGAGGACGGCGTGGACGGGACAGTGAGCTAATGTGAGCGATATGAATGCTTTGGTAATCGGCTGCGGCCGCGTCGGCTCGAACATCGCTCTCCAGCTCGACCGCGAAGGCTGGGACGTGACCGCCGTGGACGAGAAGGAAGAGGCTCTCGGCCGCCTGGGCGACCACTGGGCCGGCGGCTTCGTACTCGGCCATGGGATGGACATCGAGGTCCTGCGGCGCGCGGGCATCGAGGAAGCCGACGCCGTCGTCGTCGCGACGGATGGCGACAACACGAATATCGTCATCGGCCAGGTCGCGCAGCAGCGCTTCGACAATCAGTGCGTGGTCGTGCGCGTGCTCGACCCGGCCCGCGCCCAGTTCTACCGCGAGCGCGGCCTGCGCACGGTCTGCCCGACCTCGGTCGCGATCGACGTGCTGCTCGAATCCGTCAGGGCCTGCGAGGTCCGGCCCGCCGAGCCAGCCGCGACCTGATGTACATCCTGATCGCCGGCGGCGGCAAGGTCGGAGCGAACCTTGCGCGGACGCTCCTCAAGGACGGCAAGCACGAGGTGACGCTGATCGAGCAGCGACGCGACCGCTTCGAGCGGCTCGAGCAGGAGTTCGAGCACCAGGCCGTGCTCGGCGATGCGACCGAGCTCTACGTGCTCGAGCGCGCCGGGATCGCGCGGCCGCCCGACATCGTGGCGGCGCTGACCGGCGACGACGAGGACAACCTGATCATCTGCCAGCTCTCGCGCGAGAAGTACGGCGTCGAGAAGGTGATCGCGCGCGTCAACGATCCGCGCAACCAGACCCATTTCGACCTGCTCGGGATCGCTCCGACCGTCTCCGCGACCCGCGGCCTGATGGCGCTGATCGAGCACGAGGTACCCGAGCACGACCTCGTCCACCTGCTCGAGCTGCGCAAGGAGAACCTCGAGATCGTCGAGGTGCAGATCCCCGAGGGAGCACCCGCGGCAGGCCAGCGGGTCGAGCGGCTCAGCCTGCCTGAGGGCTCGCGTCTGATCTCGATCATGCGCAACGGCCGCTCCGAGATCGCGGTCGGCTCGACCCAGCTCGAGCCCGGCGACCAGGTGCTGGCCATCCTCCAGCCGGGCAAGGAGGACGAGTTGCGGAGGGTCCTGCTCAAGACGTGATTCGGGTCGCCGGGGTCTTGCTCGTCCTGGCGGCGGTCGCGCTGCCGGGTGCCGCCGTCGGGCAGAGCCGCTCGGCCGAGCTGACGATGCGCCCGTTCGCGCGCGGCTTCGACTCGCCGGTCTACGCGACCGCGCCGAGCAGCGAGCCGGGGAAGCTGTACGTGGTCGAGCAGCCGGGCGTGATCCGCGTGCTGGTGAACGGCCAGCTCCGCGCGAAGCCGTTCCTCGACATCCGCAGCCTCGTCAAGTCCGGCGGCGAGCAGGGGCTGCTCTCGGTCGCCTTCCATCCGCGCTACGCGCGCAACCACCGCTTCTTCGTCGACTACACCGACCGCAACGGCGACACGCGCGTGGTCGAGTACCGTTCGAACGGCACCGCGGCCCTGCCGAAGACTGCCCACCGGCTGTTGTTCGTCGACCAGCCGTTCGACAACCACAACGGCGGCCAGCTGCAGTTCGGCCCTGACGGGCGGCTCTACGTCGGCATGGGCGACGGCGGCTCCGGCGGGGATCCCGGCAACCGCGCGCAGAACCTGAACATCCGCCTCGGCAAGCTCCTGCGCCTGAACGTGGACAAGCGCGGCGCGCGCTGGCAGGTGGCGGGCTACGGCCTCCGGAATCCCTGGCGCTTCTCGTGGGACCGGCTGACGCACGACCTCTACATCGGCGACGTCGGCCAGAACGCGTGGGAGGAGGTCGACCTACGCACGCCCAGGCAGCAGCGGGTGCTGAACAACTACGGCTGGCGCGTCTGGGAGGGCCGCGTGCGCTATCAGCCGGGCCAGCAGGTGAACCCGCGGGGCGTGCTCGTCTTCCCGATCGCCGTCTACAGCCACTCGCAGGGCTGCTCGATCACAGGCGGTTACGTCTACCGCGGCAAGACCGTCGCCTCGGCGCGCGGGCGCTACTTCTACGGCGACTACTGCAGCGGCACGGTCTGGAGCCTGCGCACCTCCCACGGCAAGCTGACCTCGGGGCCGCGGCGCGAGCCGTTCAGCGTGGGCAACCTGTCCTCGTTCGGCGAGGACGCGGCCGGCGAGCTCTACGCGACCTCGCTCGACGGCACCGTCTACAAGCTCAGCCCGTAGAGCGCCGCCGCCGGACCTGCGGGCCCTGCTGACCCAGCGCCGCGTAGGCCAATGCCTGCAGCGACTCGTTCAGCGAGCGCAGCTCGTGAGCCAGGGCCAGATACCCCTCGGTGTGGTCGAGCCGCTGGTTCAGCTGCTGCAGCTCGGCGCGGAGCCCGTCGAGCCGCTCGAGCACCGCGTCCAGCTGCCGGTCGTCAAGCGCCTTTCCATCAGCCACGCTGCGATTGTACGGTCAGCCTCGTCGCGTGCAGCAGTAGCAGGCCGAGCGCCAGGCCGGCCGCGTCCATCGCGACGTCGAACGGCGAGGCGTGGCGGCCGCGGACGAACGCCTGGTGCAGCTCGTCGGTCACCGCGTACGCGAAGCCGATCAGAAAGGCCGGCAGTTCCCGCGAGAGCGCGCGGTAGAGCAGCAGCACCAGGATCGCGTACTCGGTCGCGTGCGCGCACTTGCGCAGCACCGTGTCCCAGACGCCGAGGTCGGTCCCGAGGCTCGGCACGGAGGAGAGCGCGAAGATCACGCCTGCCCAGAGGACGACGGGGGCCCACTGCGAGAGTCGGTTCATCGAACGCCAATGGTAGGGTCCCGCCCGCAAGGCGAGCGGTGAGGGAACCCGGTGCGAGTCCGGGACGGTCCCGCCGCTGTGAGGGGAGACGCTCCCGCGCCGAACTGCCACTGGCTACGAGCTGGGAAGGCGGCGCCGGAGGGAGCCCCGAGTCAGAACACCTGCCTCTCGCCTCAAACCCGAACCCCTCGCGGAAGGAGGATTCGTGCCAAGGCGTCTCGTTGTGCTCTTCGCCGTCCTCGTGACGGCCATGCTCGTCGTTCCGGCGGCCCTCGCCCTGCGCGTGCACGTGCGCGTGGAGGGCAAGACGCAGACGATCTACGGCTCGGCCGAGCCGGCGCTCACGGTCAAGGCGAACGCGCTCGACGCGCTCGACTCGGCCAGCGCGGCCGGCGAGTTCTACTACCACGTCACGATCACGTCGTTCGGCCCCTTCATCGACCAGATCGGCCGCTACGTCGCCGGCGCCACGACGGGTTGGGTCTTCAAGGTGAACGGGGTCTCGCCGCCGGTCGGCGCCGACAAGGTCGCGCTCAAGGACGGCGACCGCGTGCTCTGGTACTGGGCGACGTTCGGTCCAAGCGGCGGTCCGCCGACGCTCTCGTTGCGCGCGGGGCCGAAGCGCAACTGCTACCGCGTGCTCGCCCAGGACGACACGGGCAAGACCAAGCCCGCGCGGGGGGCACGGCTGCACGTGGGCGGCCGCAGTGTCCTGGCCGGCACCGGCTCGGCCTGCGTCGGCGCCCATCGCGGGCTCGTGACGGCCACGCTCAAGGGCGCGGTCCGCTCGAACGCGATCCGGTGAGGCGAGCCGCTCTCGCGGTGGTTCTCCTAGTCGCGCTGGCCGGCTGTGGCTCGTCGTCGTCTTCGACGAGCTCGGCCGGCGGCGCGACGCTCTGGGTGACGCGCGACCGCGGCGCCCACGTGCTCCACTCGACCCGCGTCCCTGCCGGTGAGTCGGTGCTGCAGGCGCTCGACCGCGTGGCGAACGTGAAGACCCGCTTCGGCGGCCGCTACGTGCGCGGCGTCGACGGGGTGGAGGAGCACGGCAACCGCTCCTGGTTCTACTACGTCAACGGCTACCTGGCCGACCGCAGCGCCGCCGACTACCGCCTGCGGAAGGGCGACCTTGCGTGGTGGGACTACCGCTCCTGGCGGAACCCGGCGCAGGACCCGGTCGTGGTCGGCGCGTTCCCGCAGCCGTTCCTGAGCGGCTATGACGGCAGGCGCCGGCAGACGGTGATCGTCTCCCTCGACCCGGACGCGGTGCGGGCGCTCGCTCGGCGCCTGCACGCCCAGGTCGTCGGCCCGGGCGTAGGGACGCTCTCGACGAACGTGAACGTCGTCTACGTGCAGCCCGGCGGCGGCGAGGCGGCGGTGATGGAGCCGGTGGGCGGCCCCACGGCCGGCAGGCCCGTCAAGTTCACGTTCCGCGGCGACCCGAAGCGCTTGCTGCAGACGTGGCCATTCCGCTACCGCTACGAGGTGGGCGGGTGAGCCCGGCTCCCGCCGCCCTTCTCCTCGCGGCGCTGGCGGCCGCGGCGCTGCTGGCCGACCGGATCGTCTCGGTCGCCGTGATCGCGCTCGTGCTCCTGCTCGTCTGCCTGCGCGCGCCTGGCGGCCGGCGGCGGATGTACCTCGTCGGCGCGCTCGGCTCGGGCCTCGCGGTCTTCGTGCTGACGCCGTTCGTCTCGTCGATCGGCTGGCACGTGATCTGGAGCGGGCCGACGGTGCCGGTGCTCGGACAGCTGGACATCACGCGCGAGGAGCTGCGCATGGGGCTCTTCCAGGGCCTGCGCCTGACCGCGGTCGCGCTCGCGTTCGCGGCCTACGCGCTGCTGCTCGACCACGACCGCCTCGTCCAATCGGTGCGGTTCGCGCGGCGCTCGGTGCTGGCGATGGCGCTGGCGACGAGGCTCGTGCCGACGCTCGAGCGGGACGCGGCCGGGCTCGTCGAGGCGCTGCGCGGGCGCGGGGTGGAGGTCTCGGGCGCTCGCGGGCGGGCGCGGCTGCTCGCGCCGCTGCTGGCCGGCTCGCTCGAGCGCGCGCTCAACCTCGCCGAGGCGATGGAGGCACGGGGCTACGGCCGTCCCGGCGGGACGAGGACGCCGCGGCCGGGCTGGAACCGGCTCGACCGGGCCGCGCTCGCGCTCGGCGCCGCGGCAGTGGCGATCGGAGTGCTGTGGCTCTAGCGACCGTCAGCGAGCTTGCGTTCACCTACCCCGGCGAGCACGAGGCGCTGCGCGGCGTCTCGCTGGAGCTCGAGCCGGGCGAGGTGGTCGCACTGCTCGGGCCCTCGGGCGGCGGCAAGTCGACGCTGCTGCGGGCGCTGGCGGGCCTCGTGCCGCACTTCCACGGCGGCCGCTTCTCCGGCTCGGTCGAGGTCGCCGGGCTGGACACGCGCCGCGTGCACCCGTCCGATCTCGCCGGCACGGTGGCGACGCTCTTCCAGGATCCGGAGGACCAGGTGGTGTTCACGCGCGTGAACAACGAGGTCGCGTTCGGGCTCGAGAATCTCGGCACGCCGCCGGCGCAGATCCTGCCTCGTGCTGCGCAGGCGCTGGCCGCGGTCGGCGCCGCGCATCTCGCCGAGCGGCCGGTGGCCGAGCTCTCGGGCGGCGAGCTCCAGCGCGTCTGTCTCGCGTCGGTGCTCGCGCTCGAGCCGCGGTTGCTGTTGCTCGACGAGCCGACCTCGCAGCTCGACCCCGACGGGGCCGCGACCGCGATCGAGCTCGCCCGCGCGAGCAGGGCCGCGGTCGTCGTCTCCGAGCAGCGGCCCGAGCGCGTGCTCGACGCCTGCGACCGCGTGCTCTTCGTCGCGGACGGCTGTATCGAGGAAGGCGAGCCCCCCGACGCGTGGCTGCCCCGGGAGGCGCTGCTGCCCGACGCCGAGCCCTCTGGCCCGGCGGTCTGCCGGGTGGAGGACCTCTCGTTCGCCTACGGCGCGGCGCCGGTCCTGAAGCGGGCGAGCCTCTGCCTCGGCCGCGGCGAGATCGTCGCTCTCGTCGGCCCGAATGGTTCGGGCAAGACGACGCTGGCTAAGCTCGCCTCCGGACTGCTGGAGCCACAGGCCGGCAGCATCACGCGCGAGGGCCGGGCCTGCTACCTCTCGCAGGACCCTGGTCGGTACCTCGTCAAGGAGCGTGCCGACGAGGAGGTCGCGCTGGCCGTGGGCGGCGATCTCGCGCGTGCCCGCGCCACGCTGGCGCAGGTGGGCCTTGCCGGCTTCGAAGACCGCCATCCGCGAGATCTCTCGAGCGGCGAGCGTGAGCGGCTCGCCCTGGCGGCGGTGCTGGTCGCCGAGCCGGACCTGCTCGTCCTCGACGAGCCGACCCGCGGCGTCGACCCGCCCCGCAAGGATGAGCTCGCAGCGCTGCTGCGGGCACAGGCTCCTGCGCGAGCGACCCTCGTCGTCACCAACGACCTCGTCTTCGCGGCCGAAGTCGCCGACCGTGTCGTCTCGACCGCGCCCGAGCGGGAGCGTGCTCTTGCCTAAGGTCGCGACCTTCGGCGCCCTCGCGGCCGCGGTCGCGGCGGCCGCATGGACGGCGCTCGTGCCGGCCGACGCCGCGCTCGCGCTGCTGTTCGTCGCGGGTGCACTGATCGCCGCCGGAGTCTCCTGGCTCGAGAGCGGCCCCGGTTCGAGCAAGGAGCTCGTCCTGATCGCGACCCTCGCCGCGGCGGCCGCTGCCGGGCGCGTCCTGTTCGCGGCCGTGCCGAACGTGCAGCCGGTGACGGTGATCGCCGTGGTCGCCGGCGTTGCGCTCGGCCCTCGCGCCGGGGCCTGCGTCGGCGCGCTCGCGGCGCTCGTCTCGAACTTCTACCTCGGCCAGGGCGCGTACACGCCGTGGCAGATGCTGGCGTGGGGGGCCTGTGGCCTGATCGGCGGGCTGGCCGCACCGCTCCTGCGCCGCCGCGTGCCGCTCGCGTTGACCTGCTTCGCGCTCGGCTTCGCCTTCGACGCCTTCATGGACGTCTGGGAGTGGCTCAGCTTCTACCCGCACACCTGGCAGGCGTTCACTGCGCTGTACCTGCGCGGGATCTGGTTCGACGGAGCCCACGCGACCGGGAACTTCGTGCTGGCACTCGTTGCCGGGCCGGAGCTGCGGCGGCTGCTCGAGCGCTATGCCCGACGGCTGAAGGCGGAGGTCGTGTGGGCGTGAGGCTCGCCGCGCTCGCGGCCGCCGTCGCGGTGACTCCGGCCGGGTTCCTGCAGGCGCACCAGGCGCCGAGCGGCGCCTTCGCGGAATCAGGCGGCTCCGCCGGCCCGCTGCTGACGGCCTGGGCCGCGCTCGGGTTGCAGGCGTCAGGCGCCGACACCGGCAAGGCGCTCGAGTATCTCCAGGCCCACGAAGCCGGGCTCGTAGAGACGACCGACGTCGAGCTCGTCGCGCTCGCCGAGAGCGCGCTCGGGGGGCGACCGGCGGAGCTGCTCGCGCGGATCCACGCGGCCCAGCACGCTAACGGCCAGATCGGCCCGAACGTCAACTCGACGATCTGGGGAATCCTTGCCCTCCGGCAGGCGCGCCAGCCGGCTCGGCGCGCGGCGATGCGGTTCGTGCTGCGGCAACAGGCCCGGAGCGGGGGGTGGTCGTGGTACCTGAACGGGCAGCCGGACTCGAACGACACCGGGGCCGCGATCGAGGCGCTGCGCTCGGCCGGCGTGACGGGCAAGCCGATCCGCCGCGGCCTCGCGTACCTGCTGCGCCTGCGGAACCGCGACGGCGGCTTCGAGCTGACCCCCGGCCGCGGCTCGGATGCCCAGTCGACTGCCTGGGCGGTGCAGGCCTTCGTCGCCGCCGGCCGCGCGGTGCCGAAGGGCTCGATCGCCTACCTGCTCCGCCTGCGCGGTGCGGACGGCAGCTTCCGCTACTCGAAGCGCTACGCGACGACGCCCGTCTGGGTGACCGCGCAGGTGCTGCCGGCGCTCGCCCGGAAGCCGTTTCCTCTCGGGGCCCGAGCGGCCGGCTAGGCCCGGGCCCTGCCTCGTGCCATAGTCAACGATGTCGTGCCCGTCACGCTCCCAGGGATCGTCGGTAGGGATGAGGAGCTCGCCGCTGTCACGGCTTTCGTAGACGGCGACCTCCCGACGGCGCTCGTGCTGGACGGCGAGGCGGGAATTGGGAAGACGACGCTGTTCGAGGCGGCGGTATCGGGGGCGCGGGAACGAGGTTTCGCCGTCTTCTCGTGCCGTCCGGCGGGCGCCGAGGCGGCCTTCTCGTTCGCCGCGCTCGCCGACCTGCTGAGGCCGGTTCTGCCGGAGGGGCTGGCGCGGTTGCCGTCGCCGCAGCGCCGGGCGGTTTCGGCAGCACTACTGCTGGAGGACGTCGAGGGGTCTGCTCCGGACGAGCGGGCGATCGCGTTCGCGGTGTTCCAGCTGCTCGGGGAGGATCGAAGCGAGCCGTTGCTCGTGGCGGTCGACGATGCGCAGTGGCTTGATCCGGCGTCGGCGTCCGTGCTCGGGTTTGCGCTGCGCAGGCTTGCGGGCGCGTCGACCGCGATTCTGATCGCGCGACGGAGCGAAGGCTCCGAGCCGGTTCCGCTTGGGCTCGAGCGCGCGTTTCGGGAAGAACGGCTGCGGCGGTTGCGGCTCGGACCTTTGAGCGTGGGGGCAACGCAGCGCCTGCTGCGCGAGCGTCTCGGCGTCTCGTTTCGTAGGCACACGCTGCTGCAGCTTCACCAGCGGTCGGGCGGGAATCCGTTCTACGCGCTCGAGTTCGCGCGCGCGCTCGAGCAGTCCGGAGACCTCACGATTCCCGCCTCGCTCACCGGGCTTGTCTCTGCACGGCTCGCGGCGTTGCCGGAGGACGTTCGCGAGGCACTCGAGCCGATCGCGCTGCTCAGCGACCCAACCATTTCCATCGTCGAGGCAGTGGCCTCCGACCCGACGACGGTGCTCGAACGCCTTCGTGAAGCTCAAGCCGTTGCCATCCTGGAGCTAGACGACGACGAACGCATTCGTTTTAGCCATCCGCTGTTGGCCGCGCAGGTCGAGTCGGAGCTCGACCCTCGGCGGCGCCGATCGCTCCATCGGCGTCTCGCGAAGCTCGTCGGCGACGTCGAGCAGCGCGCGCGGCACCTCGCGCTGGGCGCGGACAGGCCGTCCACCAGTGTCGCCGACGAGCTCGAGACTGCTTCCGCTGTCGCGGCCTCGCGTGGCGCGTCGGGGGCCGCCGCCGAGCTAGCCGAGCTTTCGCTCTCGCTCACGCCGACCACGGCAGGCGACGGCGTCCTCCTCCGCCGCCGGCTGCTCGCCGCCGACCTTCACTACGCGAGCGGGGACGTGGAGCGGTTGCGTGCGATCCTCGAGCCGCTCGTCGAACAACTGCCACCGGGTGCTGAACGCGCTCGCGTGCTGCGTCGGCTCGGAGAGACGTCGTTTGACGACTTCGAGAGATCGGAGCGACTCCTCGAGCAGGCGTTCGTCGAGGCCGAGGGCGATGCTCGGCTGAAAGCGGAGATCGTCATACCCAGAGTGATGACGGCATTCCTTCGCCACGGACCGGCGGCAGCAGTGACGCTGGCACGAGACTCGGCTCAGGTCGTGGAGGACAGCGGCGACCTCGTCCTGCTCGCCATCTACCTGGCAGAGCTCAGCTTCTCGGAGCTCTGTGCGGACGGCTTGACATCGGGAGTGCTCGAGCGTGCCCTCGAGCTCGAGCAGCTGGTCGGGCCTTTGCAGACGCACACGCCGCCGACGCTCGTCGAGGGGTTGCGCCTGCTGTACGCAGACGAGCACGATGCTGCCGGCGAGGCCTTGGGCCGGGTGTACGCCGCGGCAGTAGCGAGAGGCGACGAGCCGGCACAGGACAATGCCTTGCTCTTTCTGACCGAGCTGGCGTGCCGTGCCGGAGACTGGGAACGCGCCGACGAGCTTGCCGAGGCAATGCTCCAGTCAGGAGGGGGTTGGGGCCTCGAGTTTCAGGGTGGATCGTTTCTCTGGATCCGTGGCCTGGTCGACGCCTACCTCGGCCGTCTCGACGAGGCTCGCGCCCATGCGACCCAGGGTGTGGCGCTCTGCCGCGAGGAGAACGAGCAGGCGTTCCTGGAGCGGAACCTTGCCCTGCTGGGCCTGATCGACCTGTCCACCGGCGACTACCGTGCGGCGGCGGAGAGGCTGGCTCCGGTCGTCCGGCGGCGCGAGGCACGTGGCGCGAGGGAGCCAAGCCTCTATCCGGCCCGGGAGCTCGCGATCGAGGCGCTGGTTGCGGTCGGTGACCTTGACGAGGCGCGCATCCAGCTCGAGTGGCTGGAAGAAGCCGGCCGCCGGCTTGGGACTCCCTGGCCGCTTGCGATGGGCGCGCGCTGCCGTGGTCTCCTCCAGGCAGCCGAAGGAGATCTCGAGGCGGCGCGCGCAAGCTGCGAGCGGGCTCTCGAGGTTCACGAGCGGATGCCGGCGCCCTTCGAGCGGGCCCGCACGCTGCTGATCTACGGGACGATGCTTCGCCGGGCCAAGCGGCGAAAGGCGGCGCGGGAGGCAATCGAGGAGGCGCTCTCGATCTTCGAGTCGTTACCCGCGCCGGTCTGGGTGGAGAACGCCCGCGCCGAGCTGGCACGGATCGGAGGCCGTGCTCCTTCGGGCGGCGGGTTGACGCCGAGCGAGCGGCGGGTCGCCGAGGTCGTTGCGGCCGGCAAGACCAACAAGGAAACTGCCGCGGAGCTGTTTATCAGCGTCCACACCGTCGAGGACGCGCTGAAACGGATCTATCGAAAGCTCGGAGTGCGGTCACGCACCGAACTGGCGCGCCGGCTCTGAGCAAAGACCCCGGATTTCAGGTCTTTCGCGCGGCCGGTGCCGGACCTAGCCTCGGGGCATGCCCGAATACTTGGTCGAGCTCTACACCGTCACAGACCCGGATTCGGCCCTGCTCGCCCGCCTTGGCGATGGCACGGCCGTCCGCTACCTGCGCTCGATCTTGATCCCGGGCGACGAGACCTGTCTGCACCTGGTCGAAGCCGATTCTCCCGAGCGCGTCGCCGAGGCGTTCGAACGGGCCGGCCTCGAGGCGGACCGGATCGTTGAAGCAGTCGACCTGCAAAGGAGGAAGAGATGACCAAGATCAAGGCAACCCTCGGATTGCTGCTGGCCGTTGTCGTGGCGGGAGCGTTCGCCGTCACCGGCTCAGCATCCCCCCGAAGCGGCGATCTCCAAGTGACGAAGGACTGCTCGGAATACAACTTCGGCGCCGGCGAACACTGCACGATCCAGTTGTCGAGCCTGAACGCGATCGCGTCAGGCATGCGAGTCGTCTACGCCTCGGCGGCCGGCGCCAACGGACTGGACAGCGATCTCGTCCTCGACGGCCCGGGCAACAACGACGCGTTCGGCCACGTCACGCTCGACTTCCACACGCTTTCCGGTGAGGTCACGTTCTCCGGAGGGACCGGGCGGTTCAGTGGGTTCCACGCGCGCGTCGACGTCACGCACGTGGCCGGCACCCTGTGGCGCTGGGACGGGACGTACAGCTTCACGCCGCCCGGCCACGACCGCTAGCGGGGGAGCAAGGGAGCGGCAGAGCGGGCCGTCCTTAGTGGCGGCCCCGCTCTTGCGCCGCCACCCAGCCGTCCTCCAGGCGTACCAGCCGACCCTCGGAGACCAGCCGCTCGACGAGCCCGTCCTCCCACCACGGGAACCAGCGCGGCAGCTCCCGTTTCGGCGCCAAGACAGCCGCCCGAACCCCGGCGACCACGAGGGCGGCCAGCCCGCCGTCCTCGGTCGGCTCCGGGAAGCGCTGGTCCCAGCGCGCCAGCTCGCTCGTGTGCCGGTGCGGGTCCTCGTACACGACGCTGCGCGCGACGACCGCGCCGCACCGCTCGAGCGGCGCGCGCAGCCGCTTCAGCTCTCTCGGCGTGACCCCGAGCTCGAGCTGCAGGTCGTCGAGCTCGGACGGCCCGGCCTCGGCGAGGTGGCGCAGGAGCGGGTCGTCCGCGCGGCTTGCAAGCTCGGCGCGACAGAGCGGGTCGAGCAGCCGCGCCGTCGCGGGCGCGACCACCAGGCTTTTCCCGCGGTGGATCGCCAGGATCGCGTAGTCCACGAGCGCCGAGCTCGCCGAACCACGGGTACTTCGTGCGCGGCCACTGCCCGAAGCCGGGTTTGCCCGGCGCGTACGGCTCCTCGTGGCACGCGCCGAAGAGGCTCGGGAGCGCGGAGTCGGCGGTTCGTGTCAGCAGGCCGCGGTCGAGCAGGAACGCCTCCGCCTCGTCGAGCGAGCCGAGCGCCCGGTCGGGCGTCAGCCGGCATTCGAGGACTCGGCGCTGCTGGAGCTCGGCAAGGCGCATCCGGGTCATTGTCGCCCGTCTCGGATCGCTGATACCGTGGTCCCCGGTTGCCCGATTGGGGCATGTCGTGTGACCTGCCTCTATGCGGTCGACCTCACCTCTCACGCGTACGCCCGTGTCCCCCTTCCAGGGGTTGGCCTTGCGGCGGCGAATTGCCGATGTCGTGCAGGTGAAGGTGGGGTCGAAGAAGCTTGCGATCGCTCTCATCCTGGTCTCGACGGCCGGGATGGGGTTGCTGCTCGCTCGCTCCGGAACGAAGGTCTTCCAGGCCGCGGCGACGCCGGACTGGCGCTACCTGCTCGCCGGGCTCGCGATCTGCGCCGCGGTGCAGCCGCTGCGCGCGCTCGCCTGGAACTCGACTGTGCGCTCGCCGGTCGGCTTCCGCGCGATGTACGCGGCCAGCTCGGTCGGCTCGTTTCTCGACACCGTCCTGCCGGGACGCATGGGTGAGGCCTCGAAGGTCGCGGTGCTGAAGGTCGCGGCCGGCCCGCGCTGGCCCGGATTCTCCCGCGCGGGCGGGAGCCTGCTCTGCGCGCACCTGCTCGAGATGGTCGCCTTCGTGCTCGTCGGCGCCGCCTCCGCGTTCTTCCTGCCGGTTCCGACCTGGGCCAAGATCACGATGCTCGTCGGACTGCCCCTCGCCGCCGGCGGTCTCCTGCTCGTCTCGGTGCTGCACCACCGGCTCGGCCACCGGTTGCCCGAGGGCGTCGGCTCGTTCCTCGCGGGTGCGGCAGCCCCGAAGCGCATCATGTTGCGCGCAGGCCTGATCCTCGTCGTGACCTGGGTCGCCCGCTGGTTCGGCGTCCTCTTCCTGCTGCACGCGGTCGGCGTCCATGTCGGCGTCGGCACGGCGCTGCTCTACATGGTCGTCACCGGCCTCGCGAACACGATGCCGTTCCTGCCCGGCAACGTCGGTCTCTACCAGGGCGCGGCGCTGGGCGCGCTGGCGATGGCCGGCCACGGCGGCACCTCCGCCGCCGCAGCCTCCGTCTTCACGCCCGCGGCCGGAAGTCTTGCGACCGCGCTGGCCGCGATGATCGGCCTCGCCTTCTACGGCCGCCGCCTCGGCGAGTTCCGCCGCGCGGCCGTCAGGTTCTAGCCGAGCTTCGACGGATCGGCCGGCCGGCCGTCGCGGCCGACGTAGCCGTCCTTCGCACCGACGACGAGCATCACGAGCTCCTCGTCGCCGACGCTCGTGATCTGTCGCGGCGTGGTCGACTCGACGTGGCAGAGCCCGCCCGGCCCGAGCTCGCGCGACTCGCCGGGGAGTGCGAACCTCGCTCGGCCGGCGTGGATGAAGTAGAGCTCGTCCTGCTCCTCGTGGAAGTGCGGCCGCGCTTCGACGCCGGCCGGGATCACGAGCACGTTGACGCCGAACGCCGAGACGCCTAGCTCGCGGCGCACCTTCCGGAAGACGCCGTCGCCGAGCTCGTCGATCGTCCCGAACGCATAGCCCACGACGCGAGCGTATCGTCGCGGCCGATGCTGATCTACTCCGCGATCGCCTCCCTCGACGGCTACGTTGAGGACGAGGCCAGCAGGTTCGACTGGGCCGCTCCGGACAAGGAGGTCCACGCCTTCGTCAACGAGCTCGAACGGCCCGTCGGGACCTACCTCTACGGACGGCGGATGTACGAGACGATGGTCGTCTGGGAGACGCTCGACGACGAGCGGCCGGTCATGCGCGACTTCGCGGAGCTCTGGCGCGCGGCCGAGAAGATCGTCTACTCCAGGAGCCTCGAGTCGGCTTCGAGCGCCAGGACGCGGGTCGAACGCGACTTCGACGTCGGCTCGGTGCGGCAGTTGAAGGAAGCGGCGGAGGCCGACGTCAGCATCGGCGGTGCCGAGCTCGCGGGCCAGGCGATCGAGGCCGGGCTCGTCGACGAGTGCCACCTGATCGTCGTCCCCGTTCTGGTCGGAGGTGGCAAACGCGCGTTTCCCGAGGGCGTCCGAGTCGACCTCGAGCTCCTGGACGAGCGCCGCTTCGCCGGCGGGGCTGTGTATCTGCGCTACAACCTGCCGGGCTAGGCGCGGACGGGCGTGAGCGGCGGATCGCCGCGCTCGACGGCGAGCAGGTTGTCGACGACGAGCCGCGTCATCGCCTCGCGCGTCTGACGCGTCGCGCTGCCGATGTGCGGCGTGAGCACGACGTTCGGCAACTCGAGCAGCTCGGCCGGAACCTCGGGCTCGTGCGCGAAGACGTCGAGGCCGGCGGAGATCCGGCCCGACGCGAGCTCGGCGGCCAGCGCCGGCTCGTCCACGATTTCACCCCGCGCGGTGTTGACGAGCACGGCCCCGTCGCGCAGCAGCGCCAGGCGCCGCGCGTCGATCAGGCCCTCGGTCTCGGACGTCAGCGGCGCGTGGAGCGAGACGAGGTCCGACTCGGCGAGCAGCTCGTCCAGCTCCCGGAACTCGCCCAGCTCGCTGTCGGCGCGCCGCCGCTGCGTGTAGAGCACCCGCAGGTCGAAGCCGCGCGCGCGTCGCGCGACGGCGCTGCCGATTCGCCCGAGCCCGACAATTCCGAGGGTCGAGCCGCTCAGCTCCTCGGCGAGGCCGCCCTCCGACCACGAGCCGCTCCAGCCCGCCGAGCGCACGAAGCGGTCGGCGACGACGATCTCGCGCCGCACGGCCATGATCAGCGCGAAGGCGAGGTCGGCCGTGGCCGCGTCGAGCACGCCGGGCGTGTTCGTGACGGTCGCGCCCTGCGCCGTGCAGGCCGCGACGTCGATCCGGTCGTAGCCGACGCCGAAGTTCGCGATCACGCGCAGCCGCGGCAACAGCTGGAGCGGCACCGGCTCGTTCGCGACGATCAGGCCTTCCACGTCCTCGCGTGGCTTGTGGAGCGAGTCGAGCGGCGCCACCTCGACGTCGCCGAGCTCGTCGAACGCTGGGCCTGGATACCGGCGGGTGGCGAGGACGTTCACGACCGCCGCTAGCATCGCTGAGATGGCAGTCGCCTCGCCCGAGCAGTACCTCGCCGACCTCAACCCCGCGCAGCGTGAGGCCGTGGTCACGACCGAGGGCCCGCTGCTCGTGGTCGCCGGCGCGGGCTCGGGCAAGACGCGCGTGCTCACTTACCGCGTCGCGCATCTGATCAACGCGTGCGGGGTGAAGCCGAACGAGATCCTGGCGATCACGTTCACGAACAAGGCCGCCGGCGAGATGCGCGAGCGGCTCGAGAATCTGCTCGGACCGGTCGCGCGGACGATCTGGATCCTCACCTTCCACGCCGCCTGCGGCCGGATTCTCCGGCGCGAGGTGCAGCGCCTTGGCTACCGGAGCAATTTCACGATCTACGACCAGGCCGACCAGGTGCGCCTGACCAAGCAGGTGCTCGAGGAGCTGGAGAAGGACCCGAAGCGTTTCGTTCCGCGCGGGATCCACGCGCAGATCTCCGCTGCCAAGAACCAGCTGGTCACGCCGGCCGAGTACGCCGAGCGCGTCGCGTCCTTCTACGACCAGACCGTCGCCGAGACCTACGACCTCTACCAGCGGCGCCTGTTCGCCTCGAACGCGGTCGACTTCGACGACCTGCTGATGCTGACCGTGCAGGTGCTCGAGCGCTTCCCCGAGGCCCGCGAGCGCTGGCAGAAGGCTTTCCGCTACGTCCTCGTCGACGAGTACCAGGACACGAACCACGCGCAGTACCGGCTGCTGCAGCTGCTGGCCGAGAAGCACCGCAACGTCTGCGCGGTCGGCGACCCGGACCAGAGCATCTATGCGTTCCGAGGAGCCGACATCCGCAACATCCTCGAGTTCGAGCGCGACTTCGGCGAGACCAAGACGGTCGCCCTCGAGCAGAACTACCGCTCGACGAACACGATCCTGCAGGCGGCGAACGCGGTCATCGCTCACAACCGCGAGCGCAAGCCGAAGAACCTCTGGTCGGAGCTCGGCGAGGGCGAGCCGGTGCGCGCGCTCGAGGTCGAGGACGAGCACGCCGAGGCCCGCTTCGTCGCCGCCGAGATCGCCGCGCTCGTCGAAGAAGGCTTCAGCGGCAGCGAGGTCGCGGTCTTCTACCGGACGAACGCGCAGTCGCGGGTGCTGGAGGACGTGCTCGTCCGCCAGGGCATCGCGTACCAGGTGATCGGCGGCCCGCGCTTCTATGAGCGTGCCGAGGTGAAGGACGTGATCGGCTACCTGCAGGCGATCGACAACCCCTACGACGCCGTCTCGCTGCAGCGGATCGCGAACCGGCCGCGGCGCGGAATCGGCGACGCCTCGCTCGCACGGCTGCAGGCCCACGCCGATGCGTACGGGATCTCGCTCTGGGAGGCCCTCGGGCAGGCGGAGGAGGCGGGCATCTCGGCAGCGCCGCTCCGCGCTGTGCAGCAGCTCCACGGACTGCTCCAGTCGCTGATGGCCGGCGCACTCGACATGGACGTGCCGGACGTGCTCGAGCGTGTGCTCGAGCGCAGCGGCTACCTCGACTCGCTGCGTGCCGAGCGGACGATCGAAGCCCAAGGCCGGATGGAGAACCTGCAGGAGCTCGTCGGCGTCGCCCAGGAGTACCAGCACACCGCGCCGGAGCCGTCGCTCTCGGGCTTCCTGCAGGAGATCTCGCTCTACTCCGACCAGGACGCGATCCGCGGCGAGCAGAGCCTCGTCACGCTGATGACGCTGCACAACGCGAAGGGGCTCGAGTTCCGCGCCGTCTTCATGATCGGGATGGAGGAGGGGATCTTCCCGCACGCCCGCTCGATCGAGGAGCAGGGGCTGGAGGAGGAGCGTCGGCTCGCCTATGTCGGTATGACGCGGGCCCAGGAGCGGCTCGTGCTGACCCACGCCAGCGCCCGCTCGCTCTACGGCAGCCGCTCGTACAACCTGCCTTCGCGCTTCCTCGACGAGCTGCCGGAGACCCATGTCGAGCGCAGTCGGCTCCAGCCGGCCTCGTGGTCGGGCTACGGCTCTCCCACCGGCGTCGCGCCTCGCGCGGACGTGCCTGCGCTCTCGACCGGCGACTCCGTCCGGCACGAGACCCTCGGCGAAGGCGTTGTCACCGCAATCGAGCGCGGCGGTCTGGTCACGGTGCGCTTCGCGAGCGACGGCAGCGAGCGCCGCCTGATGCTGGACTACGCGCCGCTCGAGCGGATTCCGTGATCGAGGTCAGGCAGGCGGCGACGGAGGAGGTCGGCGGCGCGCTGGCGCCGATCTGGAACTACTTCGGTAGCCGGCCCGAGGCCGAGGAGCTCGAGCGGTTCGCGACGATCCTGCCCGCGGAGCGCGTGCTTGCCGCGTTCGACGGTGACGAGATCGTCGGCGGCGCGGGCGCGTACCTCTTCGACACGACAGTGCCCGGAGGCTCCCAGGTCGCGACCGCTGGCGTGATGGCCGTCGGCGTGCTGCCGACACACCGCCGCCGCGGCGTGCTGACGGCGATCATGCGTCGCCAGCTCGCGGACGCCCACGAGCGCGGCGAGCCGATCGCGATGCTGTACGCCGCCGAGGGAGGCATCTACGGCCGCTTCGGGTACGGCCTCGCAGCGCTGGCCGGCGACATCGAGCTGCCGAAGGAACACGCGCGGCACTGGCACGACGAGCCGCTGGGACAGGCGCGGCTGCTCGACCCCGACGAGCGCGTCGAGGTGCTGCCGCCGATCTACGACCGCGTTCAGGCCGAGACGACGGGCATGTTCACGCGCACCCGTGACTGGTGGCGGGTGCGGCGCCTGCGCCAACGACCCGGGAAGCCGCCGGGCAACGCCGTCGTGATCGAGCTCGACGACGGTGCGCAGGCTTACGCGCTCTACCGCCATGACTTCGGGATGCGCCACATGGTCACCCAGAGCAAGCTCGAGGTCAGCGAGGCCCTTGGCACCTCGCCCCGGGCGCTCGACGCCGTCTGGCGCTACCTGCTCACGATCGACTGGGTCGCCCGGATCGACGCCTACTGGCTGCCACTAGACCACCCGCTCTTCCACTGGATCCGGGAGCCGCGCCGGATGGCCTTTCACGTGTTCGAGGGGCTCTGGGTGCGCCTGGTAGACGTCGACGCCGCGCTCGCCGCCCGGAGACTCGGCGAGGGCTCGCTCGTGCTCGATCTGCGCGACGAGCTCTGCCCCTGGAACGAGGCGCGCTGGCAGGTCGAGGCCGGCTCGGTCTCGCGCACGACCGCAGCGGCCGACCTCGCGCTCGACGTCTCCGCGCTCGGCTCGGCCTATCTGGGCGGCTTCACCTTCGCGGGGCTCGCGCTGGCGGGCCGGGTCGAAGAGCTGCAGCCCGGTGCGATCGCCCGGGCCGACGCGATCTTCGGCACCGCGCGCCAGCCCTGGTGCCCCGAGCTCTTCTAGCGCAGCGCTTCCACCCAGTCGAGCCGCCGCCCGCAGAGCGAGCCTGCGTTCGCGGGAGCCACGTGGATCACGGCCTCCCGCTCGTCGTCGAACCTGCTCAGCGCCGCAGGCCCGAACGCGAAGGGCGTGCCGCCGCTGCCGGGGCGCCAGCCGCCCGGCTCGTAGCTGACAGCGATGAGATGGCTGCCGGCCGTCAGCGGCGTCGAGCCCAGGTCGGTGTAGAGGCCGGGCCAGTTCAGCTCCTCGCGCAGCGAGCCGACCTGGTGGCCGTCGATCGAGATCGAGGCGTTCCCGAACCAGTCTCCGGCGATCCAGGCGGTGTAGACGCCGTCGACCGGCACGTTCACCCGCAGCAGCTGCGTTCCCCGGAGGGGCGGTGCGCCGAGGCCGATCACCTTCGGCCGGGTCGCCGCGACGAGGAGCGAGCCACGCAGCGCTTTCACGCGCGGGCAGGGCGGCACCGCGGCGGCCTGGCTGGCGTTCCCGAGCGGCAGGTGCGCGACGATCGTCCGCTTCGGGTGCAGCGGCCGCTGCCAGACCTCGTACCAGCGGCCGCTCCAGACGAGCCGGTAGGCCGACGGCGGCCGGCTCGCGGCGGGCCCGCGTCGCAGCACGAGCGTGCGGTAGACGAGCACCTGGTCGAGCCGGATGCGGTCGATGTCGGCGGAGCCACCTTTGTCGAGCGTCGTCCCGTCGACGAGGTAGTCGAAGCGGCGCCGCAGCTCGGAGGCGCCCTCAGGGTCGAGCCCGCGCAGGAAATGGCGCGCACCGTAGGGCTCGTAGTTCGTCATCAGCGCCGGGCCGTCGCCGGCGAACTCGTGCCCGATCGTCTCGAGCTCGTGCAGCTGGCCGCGCGGCGCGAGCCAGACGTCGTGGTACTGGTCGACGTTCGACCAGAGCACGCCGCCGGCGATCACGAGCGCCAGCACCCCGGCCTCGACGACTCGTTTGCGGGTGAGCAGCGCGCCGGCCCCCGCCAGGGCCGCCGCGAGCACGGCCGGCGAGGCCATCGCGAGCGTCTTCCCGCCGACCCACGGCGAGCTGATCCCGACGAAGACCAGGCAGCCGACCAGTGCCGTGAGCACGTAGACGAGCAGCTCCCACGCGCGCCGGCGCCAGGCCCACCAGAGCCCACCGAGACCGGCGGCGATCACGACGGCGATCAGCACGTAGACGGGCGTCAGATCGTGCGGGTCGACCCGAAAATCGCCGACTGGCCAGATGCCGAACAGCTGCCAGCCGCTCAGCGGGCCGATCAGGTTGCCGAGGTTCGTCTCCTTGTCGAAGGCGCCGATCTTCGGCAGCCAGTCGACCGCCGCGACAAAGGCCGGAATCGCGAGCACGACGAGGGCGGCCCCGAACCAGCCTGCGCGCAGCAGCAGCGCCCGGGTCGGATGCCGCAGCAGGAAGATCCCGGCAGCGGCCAGCGGCGCCACGAGCCACACGGCGCCTGGCAGGCTCAGGACGCAGACGAGCGTCGCACACGCCGCGGCGACCGGTAGGACGGCACGCGGCCCGCGCTTGGGCGCAAGCGTCCACGGCAGCAGCGCCGCGATCAGCGCGAGCAGTAGCGCGCCCGCAAGCTCCTTGATCCCGCCCCAGAGCGCGTAGCCGTAGAGGATCGCGGGCTGCGCGGCCAGGAAGGCAGCGCCGGCTCGCGCGGGCCGCGACGGGATCGTGCCCTCGAGCACGACGTAGAGCGTCAGCGCGAGCAGCGCCGCCAGGAAGGCGAGGTAGGGCTGGTAGAGCCAGGCGCTGTCGTAGGCGAGCAGCTGGTGGCCGAGGCCGAGCGGCATCAGGCTCCCGGTCGGGTAGCCGATCGCGAGGGTCGTGGCGAGCGTGGCCTCGTAGGTCGAGGGCGCGAGGCCCGCGAGGCTGCGGCCGTGCTGCATCACCCGGTCGGTCATCGCCAGGTAGGTGGCGGTGTCGTCGAGCTTGATGTAGCCGGCGAAGGTCGCCCGTCCGGAGAGCACGATCGGCGCTGCGAAGACAGCGAAGACACCCGTGGCCGCGGCCCAGGCCCAGCCCTCCAGCCGCGTGCGCCAGGGTGGCGAGAGCACGAGCCCGGCGAGCGCGAGCACCACCACGAGCGGCCCTGCGAGCTCGGCGGTCGCATCGCTCAGCGTCGAGAACTGCGCCGCGAGGATCACCACGGTCAAGCCGGCCGGCACGCGCAACGGCCGCGGCAGCTTCGCCCCGGCCGCGAGCTCGAGCAGTTGGCCGCAGCCGAACGAGAGCCCCGCCAGCACGAGCGGGAAGGCAAGCCAGGAGACGAGCAGTGCCGTCAGCTACCGACCGGGACGACCCGCCCCGACGCGACGAGCGAGCGGGCCTGCGCGGGCGAGGGGTCGTAGACCTCGATCTGCACGTTGGAGCCCGGATAGGCGAGATAGATGTTCGTGGGCAGCGACTTGCTGTAGACGGCGATCGCGCCCCGCGGCGCGGTGAACGATGTCTCGCCGGAAACCTTCGCCAGGCTCTTCAGCACGCTATAGGCGCCTTCGACGGGATAGGTGCCGACCAGCGGATAGGCGGCGGAGTTCGTCCCGACGCTCGCGTCCGGCGGCAGGTAGCGGACGTAGATCCGGTCCTGGACGGTGCGTTGGAGCTCGTAGACGTTGTCTTCCCTGGGGCCGAGCCAGTAGATCGGCCGGCCGATCTCGACGGAGAGGTCACGGATCTGCGCGGGCGTCGCCGCCTCGGGCGAGATCGGCGCGGCCGAGGATTGGCCGGACGATCCGGAGCCGCCTCCGCGAACGAGCAGCCAGACCACGAACGCCACAAGTGCCGCGACCGCGATCACCGCGCCGATCCGGACGTCAGGCCTGCGCGCCCAGGGTGAACGGGTGCGCTGGTTCACAGCCACGAAGGATAGGTTCCGCCCCGGCGCGCACGGTCCTGCCCGGCTAGAATCCGAATCCCAAGGGCGGTTAGCTCAGTTGGGAGAGCACCAGCTCGACAAGCTGGGGGTCACTGGTTCGAGCCCAGTACCGCCCATCTCCACTATCGGCTTGGTTGACCTCCGCCGGGTCATCCTCGCCCTTCCCTGTCCCTTCCTTGTCCAGCTCAGCCATCACCAGCGCTTCCAGCCGCCTCGCCTGATTCCGCTTTTCCCCTTCGTACAGGTGTCGGTACGTCTTGTGGAACAGGGCGCCGCCGTCGCTGTGCTCCAACCGCTCCGCCGCAGCCGCTGGATCCATCCCCGCGAGCGCCATCAACGATGCCGCCGTATGTCGGAGCATGTGAAACGTGAAGCCTTCGAACGCTGACTCGCGCCGGTTGGCGACTACCGGATCGTGCTTTACCGCTGCCTCCACCGACAGAAGCCACACCCGATCGCGGAAGCGGTTTGCCTTCCACCTGCGACCCTCCGGCGTCGGGAACACCACGTTCGTCCCCGTCGGCCGCGCCATGAGCTGCTCCCGAAGCAGGGTCGCTTCCAGCGTCGTCAGGTAGATCCGGTGCTCGCGCCGGCGCTTCGCGAGCGCCGCCGGAATCGTCACCGTTCCCACTTTCAGGTCGAGCATGTCATCCGTCAGGTTGAACCAGACGTTCTGGCGACAGCCGACCTGCCCGGCGAGCAGGATCAGCCGAGACACGTGCTCTGGGAACCACGACGCGAGTTCGTACAACTCGCCGACTGTCAACGCTCGCCCCGTTCGAGGCCGGTGCCTGATTGGCGGAATCTCGAAGATCGCCTCGTCTACTCGCTGCCCTCGGCCCTTTGCGTCATGCACCCGTTTCAGAAACTCAAGCTCGTTCTTGGCCGATCGCGGATGCTCGCGCGCCCGCGCGTAGATCATGTCCTCGATCTTCGCCCGCCGGAGGTTCGCTACCGGTGAGTTCCGCAACGACTCCCAGAACTTCGCGCACCGCCGGTTGAACTCCCGCGTTTTAGCGCGCGGCGACCTCGTAGCCTCGATGCGTTCCAGCGCTCCATCAGTCGCCTCCCCGAGACTGATGGACGGTTCCTCGTACAGGTCACCAAGCGATCGCCGCAGCTTCAGATCGAGCTCCAGCCTCTCAGCCGCGCGGCGCGTAGGGACAGTCTGAGCCTCGAATGGTGACACCCGCACCTGAAACGCGTTCGGCCCGCGTTGCCGGATGCTCATGACTCGTCCTCGCCCCTGGCGCCTCCAGCCAACCAATCGCGCACCGCGCTCTCCGGATACCTGCGATGAGGCCCCACACGAACCGACCTCAACTGGCCCTTCGCGGCAGCCCTCCTGATCGTTTCGGGGTTCACGGCGAGCAGTTCCGCCAGATGTCGGCCCGTGTAGTGCGGTTCAAGCGGCCCCTTCACGCCGGCTCGCCCTCCGCGGCCGCTCCACCACTTAGCGCCTCGATGACCGCGTCCCCCCTTAGTGCAGTCCGCGCGCATCCAGACACACCGCGCTTGAACCATGTCTCGCCCTCTTCCTGCTTAAGCAGGTCGACTAGGCGCTGCGGAGTCGTCTCCCCTGGGAACGCGTCGCGGAAGCGCGCTTGCTCACGAAACACCGTCGATCGCGACGCGTGCCACCAGTCCGCGTAGTCCTCAAGCGTTAGCGAATGTCCGAGCGCTTCGCGGGCGATCCCCCACTGGACGATGAACGCCACTACCTTCGCCCCGGCGATCTGGCCGACGTTAACCGCTGCGAGCTGCTGCAAAGTTGGCCTCTCGCGCTTTCTCCGGTTTCGCATGAGTCCCAGAATGACACCAGCGGGCCGAAGTGTCAACCTGACACTTGAGGCACAGTGCTCTAACTACTTCAAGTCGGGAGGCGTCCTCTCTGGCATAAGCACGCTCGCCCAGGCGACATTCGATTGCATCGACGTCGCCAGATCCAGAGAAGGTCGCGGGTTAGGTGTCAGCCGATGCTGCGCTGCGAGCCCCAGTTCGGGCTCGGCTGTTCCTCTGACCTGATGACGCCGATGATGCGGGGATGCCCGTCGACGAGCGGTGTCGCGTGCAGTTCGAAGCGCGAACCGCCAGTCGTGGCGAGGTTGGCGAGTGCGCTGCGCGAGAACTGCCAGTACACGAAGCGGTCGTTCGGGTAGATAGCGCCTGCCACGGGAACGCGTGCGGCGCCGTCTTCACTGCCGTCGTCGCCAAGCACGCCGTACGTCTCGATCAGGATGCGGCCGCCCTCTGCGAGCCCGCCGGCGAGTATACGGAGGAGCCCGAGTGGATCCTCGACCCGGTGCAGGATGCCGAAGCAGAAGATGAAGTCGAAGCACTCTCCCATTGGGCCGAGGGCGAAGACGTCCGTGCGTCGATACTCGACCTCAGAACCCAGCAGGCCATGGATCGCGCGGAAGCCCTCCCCACCTTCGAGTTCGACTCCCCAGCGGTCGCGCACCCAGTGAACGTACTGCTCGTTGTCGATGGCCAGAACTCGCGTCGCCCCGCGTGCCTCGGCGAGGAAGCTGTAGAAACCGTCGAACGCCCCGACATCCAGCACGCGGAGGCCGTCGAAGGAATCGGGGATCGAACCGAGCCTGTAGCCGTGGTCGCGGGCCGCCCCCGGTGTGTACAGGCCGAGGCCGCGGTTCAGAGCGAACGTGTGGAACCAAAACGGCACCGAGTCGAGCACCCTGCAGGCCCGGTCTGCAGCAACCTCGATTGGCACCTCCGCGGCAACCTCGCGCTCAGAAGGCCAGCAGAGATCGGCTCTCACCTCGCGGCTCATGTCCGCTTCCCCCGTCCGGGTGCATCGCAGATGCCTGGTGCCAGAGAAGCAGCGCAGGGCGACACCCGCGTACCCTACTACCCCACTGATCCCTGACCCACCGACGCGCCGCTGACGGGTGTCAGCGCGCGGGCGACGGGGCCTCCCGAACGAGGTTCTGGGGACTGTGACTCCGCTTCTCGTCAGGGTGTATTGCGGAGCACTGGCGCAGTCAAGATCGTTCTCCTGCGGTTGGGTCCTCGCCGCACGCCCGTCTACGATCGCCCCGTGAGCGTCAGGATCGACTCTTCGCTGGAAGGCATCGCCTGGGACCAGGCGAAAGTGGATCTCGCTGCCGACCACTTCGACAACGGCCGCACGGCCGACGCTCTCCGCCGCTCATTCAGCCGGTCGGAACACGTCGCGTTTGCACGCGACGGTGATCGGCTCGTGGGGATGGCGCGGCTCGTCTCCGACGGCGTCTGCAACGCGTACCTGCTCGACGTCTGGACTGCGTCCCACTACCGCCGACAAGGGATTGGGTCGGCGATGGTTCGGCACCTGCTCGAGCAGGTGCCGGGACAGCACGTCGGGCTTCAGACCAACGACGCGCAGCGCTTCTACGAATCCCTCGGCTTCCGGCCACAACCGGAGTTCTGGTCGTTCGTCGTGGGCTCGTGGCTCGACAACGACGCGAATCGCTGACCGCGCGCCCGCAGGCCACGCTGGTGGAGGCAGGAGGCGCGGCTGCCACTCACCAGATGAATGGGATAAGCCTGTACTTGGTGCGCCGCTTGTAGTCGCCGTAGCCGGCGTACTGCTGCTCGAGCCACAACTCCTCTCGCCGCGACTTCAGGTCGGCGAAGACCGCGAGCAGGATCGTCAGTGCGAGCCCGAACGGCGTGGCGAAGATCATCGACCAACCGAGCGCGATGAGGATTCCGCCGCCGTACATAGGGTGGCGAGCAAGCCGGTAGACGCCGCCGGTCTGCAGCTCACCCTGCCTTCGCGGCGCCGGAAACGGCGTCAGTGCGGAGCCGAGCCCGATCGCGCCCGCGACGAGCAGTCCGACGCCCACGGCGAGCAAGAGCGCCCCCGCCGGCATACGCGATCGGTAGGACTGCGTCCGGCCAACTGAGGCCGACCAGCGCCGAGAGCAAGATCGCAGTGATCAACACGACCTGGGCAGCCACCCAGCCGCCGCCTCGCGCGCCGAGGGTCGGAAGAGAGGGGCGGCGGTCGCGTGCTGAGCGCGACGGCTGATGTGCGCTCTTCATCGTTAGCCTGGGCACAAGATCCGACTTCGCACTCCAGTTGGCATCGGTGCATCCACGGATCGGCGCAGTTGCCGGCGGTCGCCTTTGTTCGGGTGACATTCCCGCACGCTCGCCAAGGCGAACCGGAACGGACCGCCAGCGTCAGGAAAGCGCGTTCGAGCGCAGCACGGTCTGTCGGTACTCCATACACGGGCAGCATGCCCTCGACCGGCAGCCGGCGCACGTCTTCGTCGCCTCGAAGCTCCTTGCTATGAGATCCTCGACGACCTGCCGCAACCCGCTGCAGCACTCCACTACAGGCCCCATGTTGTAGGACGTACCCGCCGGAGCGTGTCCTACAGTTGCTGTTGAAGGTGATGGCGCTCGCCTACGAGATCCCGCCCGTTCGGGCAGATGGCGTCTCTACCAAACGACAGCCGGAGCGTGATGCGGATGAACAAGGCACGTGAGCAACAACAGCCGTCCCCAAGCCTGATCACCGCAACCGCTTGGGCCGCAGCCGCGCTCGCTGCGATCGCAATCGTCGGGATGCTCGCGGCCCCCTCGCTGCGCCCGATCTGGATCATCTTGTTGGTGCTCGCGATCGCAGCCGTACCGCAGGCGGCCCTCCACGTACGACGGGAGCGCCGGGAGCAACTTTGATGAACGCCGGGCCGGGACGATCCGGCCTGCGGAAACGGGTTTCGCTAGCGACCCTCGGACGCCGTGTCGCTTTGCGGGACGCCGCCGGTTGCGCGAATCGTCTCCGGTTCGTCCACGCGAGCCGGGCCGAACAGCACCCAGATGGCTCCTCCGATCGCTCCTCCGACGAGCGGCCCGACCAGATAAATCCAGACGTCGCCGAAGTCCCAGTTGTAGATCACAGGGTCGAGTGACCTCGCCGGGTTGAACGAGCCGCCCGAGGCCGGGCCGATCGCATCCGCCGCCGTGAAGATGAAGAGCCCGATCAGCAGCGGCGCCATGACGCCTTTCCATGGCGCACGGTCGTCCGTCGCGACCGTGCAGATCACGATGACGAAGAGGCCGGTCGCTATCAGCTCGAGCACAAGCGCGCCTCCGCTCGAAATGCCGGCTCCGGGAGCAGTGTCGAGCGAGTCGACCGCACGCTCCGAGTACACCGCGGCCACGGCGAGCACTGCTACGAACCCTCCGACTAGCTGGGCAGCCCAGTAGGGGACTACCTCCTTCGGCGGAAACTTTCGGGCTGCGGCAAGCCCGAGCGAAACGGCCGGGTTGAAGTGGCCGCCGGAGAGGTGTCCGAGCGCCGTGATCGCAAGCGCGAGACCCAGACCGAACGCAAACGCGATCCCGAGGCTGCCGATTGCCCCGGCCCCGATGTCGACCGAAACGGCGATCGCGTTGAAGCCGAGGAAAAAGAAGAGAAATGTGCCGAGTGCCTCCGCCGCGAGGCGCAGCCGGAGCGATGAAAAGTCCACCTCACCCACCTCCTTTGCCGCGACCACCATCCGAGCGGCGTTTCGCGCGAGCATATGCCCACCCGCGTCGGGGCGTGCGAGCGGATGGTCGGGCTCAGCGGGAGCTGGCCGGAACGAGGCGCTGGTCGGCGCGCCAGAATCTCCGCGCCCAAAGCGCGACGTAGACGAGAGCAACCAGCACCGGCACCTCGATCAGCGGCCCGACAACGCCCGCGAGCGCCTCCCCGGAGGTCGCGCCGAAAACGCCAACTGCAACGGCGATCGCGAGCTCGAAGTCGTTCGAGGCGACGGTGAAGCCCATGCTCGCCGTCTGCGGATACGGGAGGCCGATCAGCTTGCCGATCACGAAGCCGGCGACCCACATGACCCCGAAGTAGCACAGGAGCGGCAGGGCGATTCGGGCGACGTCCACCGGCTCGGCCGTGATCTTCTCGCCTTGGATCGCAAACAGGAGCACGATCGTGAACAGCAGACCGTAGAGCGTGATCGGACCGATCCGGGGCAGGAACTTCGTGTCGTACCACTCGCGGCCCTTGCGCCTCAGACCGATCCGGCGCGTCAGGAACCCGGCCGCGAGCGGGATGCCCAGGAAGATCAGCACGGTCTTCGCTACCTCCCAGATGCCGACCTCGAATCCCTGGGTGTCGAGGCCGAGCCAGCCTGGGAGCACGGTCAGGTAGAAGTAGCCGAGCAGCGAGTAGGCCGCGACCTGGAAGAGCGCGTTGAAGACGACGAGTAGCGCGGTGCGGTCGCGGTCGCCCTTCGCGATGTCGTTCCAGATCAGCACCATCGCGATGCAGCGGGCGAGCCCGACGATGATCACGCCGGTGCGGTAGGCGGGCTGATCTGCGAGGAAGAGCCACGCGAGCGTGAACATGAACAGTGGGCCGACGATCCACGACAGGAAGAGCGAGACGCCGAAGAACGTGCGGTCGGAGACGCCGTCGTGCTTCACGCGGCCGAGCTCCTCGTAGCGCACCTTCGCAAGCACGGGGTACATCATCAGCAGCAGCCCGAGGGCGATCGGGAGCGATACGGTGCCGACCTGCAGCCGGTCCAGGCCGTTGTTCAGGGACGGGATGAGTCGACCGAGGCCGAGACCGGCGGCCATCGCGAGACCGATCCAAAGCGGCAGGAAGCGGTCGAGGATCGAAAGCCTCTGCAGTACTGCGCTGTCTGCCTCCGACGGCGCCGTTGGCGGACGGTGAAGGGTTTCAGTTGCAGCCACTGGAGTCGACCTCGACGGCCTCGTCGAGCATTAGCCCGACGAGGTCGTGCAGCTCGTCCAACCGTGCTCGGCTCGCGCAATAGCTGGTGCGCAAGCCTTCAATGTCTCCGACGATCAGCCCGGCGTCTCTGAGCACCTTCAGATGTTGTGAGACGGTTGCCTGAGCGAGGTCGAGCTGGTCAACGAGTTGCCCGCAGTAGCAGGCGTCGTGTGTCAGCAGCAGCCGGATGATCCGGACGCGCGACGGATGGCCTAACGCCTTGGCCAGTAGGGCGACGTCCTGCTCGACCGTCGTCTCCAGCGACAGGGTCACGAGGCGCTCGCGGCGGCCTTGTGGCGGCCGGCAGCGGCGATACCAGCCGGAATGCCTCGCATGGTCCGCACGCGCGAGATGTCGTGCATGCAGGCGTAGTGGGTGCCGCCTACCGTGAACGCGTGGGCTTCAGCGAGGTGGTCGAGACAGAGTCCAACCCCGCAGTGTTGGCAGACGCCAACAGCCGGGATGGTGTCGTTCACCTTTGCGCACTCGTAGCAGTTCATCGGATACGCCTCCTCGAGTCCCGTTGGGACTCATCGTTGATCGCAAATCAACGATCACCTAGCCTGCGGCCGGCGGCATCCGCCTAGGCGCGTATCAGCTCTGCCAGGAAATACCTACACACAAGGCGGTGGCTACGAACCCGTGTAGCCAGCAACGTCGCAGCCGCGTCGGGGTAGGGCCTCGTTGAATGCTCGGGTCTCAGGTGACATTCGCGCACACTGGCCCACGCGAGTTCTGCCCTAGATCAACCTTCGCCTTCCTGCTCAGTGCGCCAGAGGCCAGCCGGGGCGACGGGAGCGGTCAGGTCTCGTTGCTCCTCGGTGGTTGGTGAGTAGAAGCGTTGCGCGATCGCGGTCGGAACGATCGCAGAGAGTACGACCACCGCGATCAGGAGAGAGAACTGCGTGCGATCGATGATGTGTGCGCTGAGCCCGTAGAGCGAGGTGATCGTTCCGAAGGTCAGCCCCGTCGACATGAGCAGAGTCGTGAAGACCGCGTGAGGTGCGGTGTACCGGCGAGCGAGCGGAAAGACGCCGCTCAGCTTCGGGACCATCTTGCCGACGAAGAGGAGCGCCAGGATGCCGAGGTTGCCCCAAAGCGCGCCTGTTGAGACGTTCATCCCGCCTTTTAAGAAGAAGAAGGGGGTGAGGAAGGCGAAGGCGACGACGCGCATGCGGTCCTGTTCCTGCCGGTGCTGGACGTAGTGGGATGACATGACGAGGCCGAGCACGAAGGCAGGCAGCGCGGCCTGCGAGTTTGCGCGTGTGCCGAGCCACATCAGCAAGAAGAGGCAGGCGAAGACGAGCTTGATCTCGGGCTCGATCACTCGATCGCCATAGCGCGAGAAGAACCAGGGGGAGAGCTTGGGCAGCACGAGGATCAGCGCGACCGAGACGAGCACGAACGGCACGATCCAGAGGGTCGGCTTGACGAACAAGACGGTCAGGCCGATCACCGTCGCGATGTCGGTGACGAAGGTTGCCGACATCAGCCGCTTCCCGACCAGCTCGCGGTTCAGGCCGGTCTCGACCAGCACCGCGTAGACGACGGCCAGACTTGTAGTCGAGAGAGCGAGCCCGCCGATCTCCGCCTGACGGCGGGACCAGTCGAGGGCGTAGAAGCAGAGCAGGCCGACGACGGCGAATGGCGCGAAGAAGCTGACCAGCCCGATCGAGAGCGACGCCCGCCACTCGTGCCGGAACTGCGGCACGTCCACCTCGGCGCCGGCGAGGAAGATCAGCACGATCCCGGCGAACGAGCCGATGAAGGTCAACCAGCTCGGTACGTCGAGATGGAAGGCGTTCCCGACCACGACGCCGAGCAACAGCTCGATCAGGGCGACCGAGATCCCGATCTCGATCGACACCGTTGACGCGAGAAGAATCGTTCCCGCTAGCAGGACCGCAACCGCGATGTCGCTCATGAGCCTCTACCTCGATTTCGTCGGTAGAGGCCATTGGCTCAGTACGAGCGGTTGATCGGGGGCCTCACCCCGCCTACAGCTTCGCGGATGCTACCGATCCTTCCCCGCGCGAGCTGTTCGCTTGTTCGGGTGACATTCCGGCACGCTGGCCCATCCAACGCTTGTGCCATCCGATCGCCCCCGGTAAAAGTGCCTATCGTGAACTTTGAGCTGCGAAGGTGGCTGGCGCTGCCCTGATCGTTGGCCTCTTGTGCCATCCGATCGCCCCCGTCATTTCCTGATCCGGGAGAGACGTGGATGGCCTAGGAGTGATTTCGAAATGCCACGGTTTAGGTGTGAAGGTGATGCCGCCGCCACTCACGACGGGCAACGCGAGCGATGTTCAGACCTAGCACGGGCAGGGAGCCGATTACGACGACGCTCGCGACGACGTAGACCCAGTCACCGAGGTATGGGGCGAGGAGGACCGCCAGCGTCCCGGCACCAAAGTCAAGAGCAAGCTCGACTGCAACGCTCGCCGCGACGATGTGGGCAGTCCTGCGGATGGTGAAAACGATGCGCTTCAACGCGCCTCCTTTCATGGGGGCGCGTCCTCCCGCCTCCTCAGACTCCGTTACGGAGTGCTTCCAGCACGGCTGGGTCGGCGGACGCTCTAGACCGAAATGGTAGTCGAAGTCACGCTGCGGGCTCGCGTGACACTCCGGCACACTGGCCCAAGCGACAGTCCGGCATTGACTGGACGATGCAGATACGGCTACCAGCCTGCACCGCGCCACACCGCGAGCGGAGGCGGCCCTTCCGGGCCGGTCTCCCCTCGCGGTAGCCCTCACGGTGCCCGCGTCGACGCCGGACGCCGATCGAGCACGTTCGCCACCGCAGCAACTCGGCCGGCGACCAGTCCGGCATCGGACAGCGACCTTCCCGAGCAGACCACAGCCGCCGCGCCTTTCGTAGCGCCACCATCGTCACGCCAGTCCGCCGCGTCAGCGAGCGCGAGACGGTCAGCACCGGTCCGCTGATCGTCTGCAGGAACTCGGGCGGATGCTTTCCCGTCAGGTACTTGGTCAGGTAGCCAATCGCCTTCTCGTGCCCGTAGACCTTCGAGCGCTCCGCCGCTTTCCAGCCCTGCACGTAGCCGAGCCCGCAGAGCGGCGCCCAGCGCTTCATCGCGTCGATGAACGCCCGCGAGAAGGTCATCTCGAGCTGCGTCGTGTACGGCAGCGCCATGTGCGCGTGCAGCGCCCCGCGCTTTTGCACTTCTAGGTTTCCGACCAGCACCGGCGGCAGCCGGTCGAACTCGTAGCCGGCCTTGCGCAGTACCGAGCGAGCGTCGTTGTAGGCCTTGCGCTTCAGCCAGCGCATCCGCAACTTGAAGCGCCGATTCGCCTTGTAGAGCGCCTTCGCCTCGCCCCGCCGGTCGGCGCCCCACGGGATCGCCACGTTGCGGCGGTGCCGTTCCTGCTCCGGCGTCCCGGGCAGCGTCACGTCGGTCAGGAGCAGCAGCCCGCCGTACTCGCGCAGCGCCTCCGCCGTCACCCGCCGCTGATCGCGCGACCACTTCGGATAAACGGCCGAGCAGGTGCGCCTGCCGCAGTTCGGCGCCTTGCTTGAGATGACCCTGCCGCAGCCGAGGCAACGACCCTCGTATGGCTTAAGACCGCGCCGCTGCGCGAGCAGCCGATCCAGGACCTCGTTCGTATGACGCAGCGCCTCGGCCGAGTAGTGGTCATAGGTCGGGACGTACCGCCGCCGCCGTCGACGCGTTCTCGTCGCTTCAAAGAGCGCGAGCTGTCCCGGCGAGCCGTGCTTAGCCATCGCCGAGCACGTCGAAGACGTCCAGCTGCCCCGGATGAATGGACGGCAGCTCGTCCTCGGCGCCCGCCGCTTGCTGCTCATGACGCTCGTTCGACGCCGATTCGCCGGCGTCAGCCGACGCTAAGTCGGGGTCCTCCTGCGACTCATCGGAAGCAGAACGCCGACACGGGTTCGATGCCCCGTCGTCCAGTGGCTGTCCAAACGCAGAGTCGGGACCAGTCGGTCCCAGTTGATCTGACTGGTCTGCTCCCGACCGGCCTTTCTCCTGTAAAGACGCAGAAGAGTGGCTCGGAGTAGCCCGGAGTGGATCGGCGCCCGATCTGGTTCGA
>CAVYZH010000001.1:0-17688 GCA_963772975.1 uncultured Actinomycetes bacterium | reverse complement strand
GCTCGCGGGGGAAACCTGGTTTCCCCCGCGAACTCGACCGGTGATTGGTCGAATTGAGCCTGTAGTCCTCGTCATCCTCGACGGCTGGGGCTGCGCGGCGCCCGGCCCGGGGAACGCGATCGAGCTCGCCGAGACGCCCGTCTTCGACCGGCTCTGGGCCGAGTACCCCCACACGACGATCAAGGCCGCGGGCGAGGCGGTCGGCCTGCCGCCCGGACAGATGGGCAACTCGGAGGTCGGCCACCTGACGATCGGCTCGGGCCGCGTGCTCGATCAGGACCTGCAGCGGGTCAACCGCGCGATCGCCGACGGCTCCTTCTTCGAGAACCCGGCGCTGAAGGCGGCCTTCGACCGGGGCGGCGACGTGCACCTGCTCGGGCTGGTTTCCCACGGCGGGGTGCACTCGCACATCGAGCACCTGCAGGCCTTGCTCCAGTTCGCGCCCGAGCGGACGTGGATCCACGCCTTCACCGACGGCCGCGACGTGTCGCCGCACGCGG
Organism: uncultured Actinomycetes bacterium; assembly: GCA_963772975.1. GTDB lineage: Bacteria > Actinomycetota > Thermoleophilia > Gaiellales > Gaiellaceae > AC-32. The sequence goes on along the minus strand of CAVYZH010000001.1, from coordinate 17,188 downwards.
CCGAGCACGATCTCGCCGAGCTGCCGGCCGAGCGGATCGCGACGGTCTCCGGCCGCTACTACGCGATGGACCGCGACCAGCGCTGGGAACGGACGCAGAAGGCCTTTGACGCGATCGTCGAGGGCAAGGGCGAGCACGCGGACGACCCGGTCGCGGCGGTCCGGGCGAGCTACGAGCGCGGGATCACCGACGAGTTCATCGAGCCGACCGTGCTCGAGGGCCGCCCGAGGCTTGGGCGCGACGACGCGGCGATCTTCTTCAACTTCCGCCCGGACCGCGCCCGCCAGCTGACAAAGCTGCTGCTCGAGGCCGGCATCGACGTCACCAGCATGACCCGCTACAGCGACGAGCTCGATACCCACGTCGCCTTCGGCGAGCAGCAGGTCGACGAGACGCTGGCCGAGGTGCTGGCGGAGCACGGCCTGCGTCAGTTGCACGCCGCCGAGACGGAGAAGTACGCGCATGTGACCTATTTCTTCAACGGCGGCCGCGAGGAGGAGTGGCCCGGCGAGACGCGGCTGCTCGTGCCGAGCCCGCGTGAAGTCGGCACCTACGACAAGCAGCCGGAGATGTCGGCCGAGGAGGTGGCGACCCGCTTCTGCGAAGAGCTCGACCGCGGGGACTACAGCTTCGCGGTCGTCAATTTCGCCAACCCCGACATGGTCGGCCACACGGGCGTGATCCCAGCCGTCGTCAGCGCGGTCGAGACCACGGACGCCTGCCTCGGCCGCGTGGTCGAGACGGTCGAGCTGCTGGGCGGCGTGGCGTTGATCACGGCCGATCACGGCAACGCGGAGCAGATGCTCGAGCCCGACGGCAAGAGCCCGCACACGGCGCACACCTCCAATCTCGTGCCGCTGATCGTCACCGACCCGGACGCGCGGCTCCGCGACGACGGCGAGCTGAGCGATCTCGCCCCGACCGTTCTCGCTTACCTGGGGCTAAGGAAACCTTTACAGATCTCGGGCGAAAATCTCTGCAATTAGCCCATTTCGGGTGTCTCGACACGACCCCCTTCCCGTCTATACTCCGCACACGTTGTCACTGGCCCAGCCCGATCTAGGCGTCCTGCGGAAGGCGCAACGGGGTGACGAGAGAGCTTTCTCGCTCATCCTGCGCGCTTACGAGACTCCCGTCTTCAACTACGTGCTCCGGCTCGTCGGTGGAGACCGGGCTCTCGCCGAGGATCTGACGCAGGAAGTCTTCCTGCGGGTCTACCAGGGCCTGCCGAAGTTCTCGCTCCGCTCGAAGTTCACGACCTGGCTCTTCCAGGTGACGAAGAACCGCGTGCTCGACGAGCTGCGTGCGGTCGAGCGGCGGCCGCGGGCGCTGGTCGCGATCGACGACATCGCTCCGCTCGAGGTGCTCGATGCGCCGATCGAGCGGATCGAGGAGATCGACGCGCTCTGGAAGGCGGTCGAGAACCTGAGCACCGACCTGAAGATGGCGCTGCTCCTGCGCGACGTCGTCGGCCTCTCGTACACCGAGATCGCCGACTCGCTCGAGGTCACGCTGGCGACCGTCAAGTGGCGGATCTACAAGGCCCGGGAAGAAGTGCAGATCGCGCTCGTGCGCGAGGGCGTCTCCTTCGGGCACGAAGAGCAGCCGGCTACGGCCGCGCAGCTCTAGCCCGCAGCCACGCCGCGATCTTCTGCGCCTGCTCCTGCGCGTTCGTTCCGCGCGGAATCGGCCGCACGACGAGCTGCTGCGGCTTCGAGGCCGGCGTGGAGCCGCCTCCGCGCGTGCCAAGCACGACTCCGAGCACGAGCGCGGCCAGGATCAGCAGTGCCGCCAGGCCGGGCAAGAGCCAGTTCCTCCGCGGCGGCGCCGGCGCGCGTAGCGGCAGCGTCGGCTCCTCGCCGGCGCCGAGCTCCCGAGCGAAGGCGGCTGCCGAGGCGGGCCGGTAGGCCGGGTTGCGCGCGAGCGATCGCATGACCGCATCCTCGACGCCGCTCGGCACGCCCGGCGCGAGCTCGCCGACCGGCGTGATCTGGCCCGAGGTCTGCTTGGCCGCGAGATCGGCGAGCGAGTCGAACTCGTACGGCGGCCGCCTGGCCAGCAACTCGTAGAGCACGGCCCCGAGCGAATAGACGTCCGCGGCCGCCGTCACCTCTTCGCCGAGCGCCTGCTCCGGCGAGAGGTAGGCCGCCGTGCCGAGCACCGTGCCCACCTGGGTGAGCGCGGTCATCTCGGCCGCGCGCGCGATTCCGAAGTCGGCCACCTTGACCGTCCCGTCCTCGCGCAGGAGCAGGTTCTGCGGCTTCACGTCGCGGTGCACGAGCCCGGCGGCGTGGGCGTGCGCGAGGCCGCGACAGGCCTGGATCGCGAGCTCGACGGCCTTGCCGGGCGCGACCTGGCCGAGCTCGGCGAACGTGATTCCCGGCACGTACTCCATCACGATGAACGGCCGCCCATCGTCGGTCTCGCCCGCGTCGTAGACGCTGACCACGTTCGGGTGCGAGAGCCGCGCGGCGAGCCGGGCTTCGCGCAAGAAGCGCTTGCGGAAGTCCGCGTCGCCGGCGAGGTGCTCGGCGAGCAGCTTGATCGCCACCGGACGGTGCAGCTCCTCGTCGTAGGCGAGGTAGACGGTCGCCATGCCGCCGTGGCCGAGCGAACGCTCGAGTCGGTAGCGGCCGCCCTGGACGATCGTTTCGCTCATCCCTCGTCGTGCTTCTCGTGGTGGTGGCCGCGGTTGTGCGGCTTGCGCGCTTTCGGTGGCTTGGGCTCGACGCAGGTCGCGAGCCGCTCGGCCAGGGTGTTCGCGGCTGACGTCAGCGGCTCCTGGTAGCGAGCCGGGATGCGGCCGATCGCGGCGATCACGTCGTTCCGGAAGCGCGCGGCCGCATCGCGGGCCTCGCAGCTGCCCGGGGCAAATGCCGCCACCTGGTCGGCCTCGTCCGCGAGCTTCGCCGCGACGTCTGCCGGGATGCGCGGTGGTGGAGGCGGCGGCGTCGCTTTGTGCGCGCCTCCGCAACTTGCCAGCAGCAGGACGCTAGAGGCCGTGAGCAAGCCGTTCCGCCAGCCCATCGGGCAACCCCCTCTCGCGGATCTCGTCCTGCGTGCGGGCGACGTCGTACTCGACCCGGCGGAACGACGCCGTGCCGGCTCCGAAGTCGAGTAGCAGCCACGCCGCGCGCGGATCGCCGTCGCGGGGCTGGCCGACCGAGCCGGGGTTGAGCAGCCGCCGGCCGGGCCCGAGCGGGGCCTCCGTTCCGCCCGGAGCGAGGCTGCCGTCCAGGACGTCCTCCTCCAGCGTGATCGCCAGCGGCACGTGGCTGTGGCCGACGAGCACGAGCGGCGACCGGGTCAGCTCGAACGCAACGTGGGCGGCGTCCGCCGAGAGCACGTACTCCCAAACCGGGTCGCGCGGGCTAGCGTGGAACAGTTCGACGCCGTCGCGCTCGCCCAGCGGCCGCAGCGACTGCAGGAACGTTCGCGAGCTCTCCGCGAGCACGCCGCGCGTCCAACGCGCGGCCACGACCGCGTCGCCGGCGAACTCCTCGAGGTCGATCTCGCCAAGCACTCCCAGATCGTGGTTCCCCGCCAGGCAGAACGCTGCACGTCGCTCGACGGCGGCACAGCACGGGTTGGGCCGCGGCCCATAGCCGACGAGGTCGCCGAGACACCAGAGCTCGTCCGGCTGCTCGCGCTCGATCTCCTCCAGCACGGCCTCGAGCGCCTGCCAGTTAGCGTGGACGTCCGAGATGACGGCGACCCGCTTCGCCAAGGCGTCAACCTTAGTCGTGCTCGCAGCGGGCTGGCTCGTGGCCGCGTGGCTACTCACCAGGACGACCGTGCCGGGCGATTTGCACGCCCCACACGTCGACGCGCGCGCGGTCTTCCCGGCCGACCTGCTGCACCGGAGCGCGCGCTACGACGGCGTGCTGCGCTGGCTCTGGGTGGCCGCGACGCTCGCTACGCTGGGCGCGCTCGCGCTGTTCGTTCATCTCGGCCCGCGGATCGCGCGTGCCTGGGAGCTCGGCCGGGTGGCGACGGGCGTGATGGTCGGCGCGGTGACGACGCTTGGCGTCTGGGCTGTCGGCCTGCCGTTCGGCGCGGCCCAGCTCTGGTGGGGCCGTCGCTACAGGCTCGAGCGGATCGGCTACGCCGAGTGGGCGTTCGAGCAGTGGCCGGCGCTCCTCGCCCAGGTCGTCGGGTTGACGATCGCGCTCACTGTCCTGCTGCTGCTCGCCGGGCGCTTCGGCCGGCGCTGGTGGCTCGTCGCCGGGCCGCTGTTCGTCGTCGGGGGCGTGCTGCTCGTCCTCGTAATGCCTTGGCTCGAGACGCTCGGCACCCGGCCGCCGCACGACACGCCCACCGCCGCCCGCATCCGCCAGCTCGCCAGGGACGAGGGAGTCGGCGGTACACCGGTCCGGATCGAGGAAGTGCACAACGAGACGACGGCCGCGAACGCGATGGCGACCGGGATCGGCCCCTCGGCGCGCGTCTTCATCTGGGACACGTTCCTCGACGGCCGCTACTCGAACCGCGAGATCGAGGTGGTCGCCGCCCACGAGTTCGGGCACATCGCGCACCACCACATCTGGAAGGGCCTCGCCTGGTCGCTGCTGCTGACGGTGCCCGGGTTCTGGCTCGTGGAGCTGGCGACACGCCGTCGCGGCGGCCTCGAGCGCCCGGAGGTTGTGCCCCTCGCGCTGCTTGTGCTGGCGCTGATCGGTCTCGCGATCACGCCGCTCGGGAACGTCGTCTCTCGCCGCTACGAAGCCGAGGCCGATTGGTCGGCGCTGCGCGCGACGCACGACCCGGCGGCAGCAGCGAGCGTCTTCCGCAAGTTCAGCCGCGACGACCTGGTGCAGCCGAACCCGCCGCTCTGGTCGTACATCTGGATCGACAACCACCCGACGATCGTGCAACGGATCGCGATGGCGCGCGCTTACGCGAAACGCTAAGTGTCGTTACCGGGCGGCGTCTCGGGGAGGTTGCGGATCCCTTCCCGCGAGGACCACTTCGACCATGAGTCCTGCATCGCGTCGAGCAGTTCGCGCATGAACCTCGTCGACATGTTCACCCGCGCGACGACCACGCCCGGCACGTCGCCCTCCTCGACCTCGTGGTCGATACGCGCGAACGTGAGCGTGAACTCGTAGTCGGAGAAGCTGATGTTGGCGAAGTTGGCGTAGACCCCGGCGAGGTTCTCGGGGTCGAGATGGATGTTGAGCTGACGCTCTTGGTCGTCGCCTTCCACGCGTCCACGATACTACTGGCGTGATCGAGTCGCTCAGCGCGCGCCGGCTGGCGTACGCCGTCGCGGCCCTGCTCGCCGTCCTGGCAGGCGGGACGGTTGCCTTTCACCAATCGCTGAACGAGACCTGGATGCAGGCCGCTTACCGGACGGTGGTCACGATCTCGCTCGCGGGGCTCGACACGGTCCCCAAGAACGACTCGTCGCGCGCGGTCTCGATCGTGCTCGTGCTCGTCGGGCTGACTATCTTTGCCTACATCGCGACCGTCCTCGTCGAGGGCATCTCGCAGGGCGTCTTCACGGGCGCGTTTGCCGAGCGGAGGAGGAGACGCACGATCGAGCACCTGAGCGACCACTACATCATCTGCGGTTATGGCCGAGTTGGCCGCCGCATCGCCGCCGAGTTCCTCGAGGAGGGCGTGCGCTTCGTCGTGCTCGACTTCAGCCCTGCGGCATTGGAAGCCGCCCAAGAGCGGAACCTGCTCTACGTCGACGGCAGCGGCACCGAGGACGAGGACCTGCAGGCGGCCGGGCTCGAGCGGGCAACCGGGCTCGTGGCCTCGTCCGACTCGGATGCCGACAACCTCTACATCACGCTCTCGGCCCGCAACGCGCGGCCCGACCTGCTGATCGTCGCCCGCGCCTCCGACGAGGACGCGGCCAAGAAGCTGCGCCTGGCCGGCGCCGACCGGGTCGTGCAGCCGTACTCGACTGCCGGCAAGGAGATGGCGAAGCTGGTCCTACGGCCGCAGGTGGCCGCCTTCCTCGACATCGTCTCGACGAGCGGCGGGCCCGAGCTGCTGTTCGAGGAGATCGAGGTCAAGGACTCGTGCCCCGAGGCCGGCAAGACGATCCGCGAGCTGCGCATCCGGCAACAGACGGGCGCGATGATCGTCGCGCTGCGCAAGGGCGACGGCACCTTCGACACCACGCCCGAGCCCGATGCGACGCTCGACGTCGGCGACGTGATGATCGCCGCCGGTACGCCCGAGGAGCTGCGCCTTCTCGAGGAGCTGTTCGCCCCGACCGAAGCCCTTGCCTGACTCTGTCGCACGCCTCGAAGCGCGGCTGTCGGAGCTGGCGGGCGCGCCGGTCGAGCTCGAGCGGCCGAACGATCCCGCGCACGGCGACTACGCGACCAATGTCGCGATGCAGCTCGCGCCGGTGCAGCGCCGCTCGCCGCGCGAGCTCGGCGAGGAGCTCGCGGCCGCCGCGGCCGGGCTGGAGGAGGTCGAGCGCACGGAGGTCGCGGGACCGGGCTTCGTCAACCTCTGGCTGACCCCGGCCTGGTTCGGCGAGGCGCTGGGCGAGATCCTCTCCGCCGGACCGGGCTACGGCGGCGGCTCGGCGGAGCAGCCGCAGACGATGCAGGTAGAGATGGTCTCGGCCAACCCCACCGGGCCGATCACCGTCGCCTCGGCGCGGAACGGCGCGATCGGCGACTCGGTCGCGCGTCAGCTCGAGTTCGCGGGCAACGAGGTCTCGCGCGAGTACTACTACAACGACGCCGGCGCTCAGCTGGAGCGCTTCTATGCGTCGGTCGAGGCGGTCCGGCGCGGCGAGGAGCCGCCCGAGGACGGCTACCGGGGCGACTACATCGCCGTGCTCGCAGCGTCAGACGAGGATCCGGTGCCCAGGATGCTCGGGCAGATCAAGGCGAGCCTCGAGCGCTTCCGTATCCACTTCGACTCGTGGGTGCTCCAGAGCGAGCTGGAGACACGGCTTCCCGAGTACCTGCCGCGCCTGGACACCTACGAGCACGACGGCGCCGTCTGGGCCCGCTCCACCGCCTACGGCGACGACGCCGACCGCGTCCTGATCCGCTCGCCTGAACGTGGTGGAACGCCGACGTACCGCGCCGCCGACGTGGTCTACCTCGCGGACAAGCTCGACCGCGGCTTCGACCGGGCGATCTATGTGCTCGGCGCCGACCACCACGGCACGAGGCGCTGGTACGCGGCGATCGCACGGATGCTCGGCTACGACGAGGAGCGCGTCGAGGTGCTGCTCTACCAGCTCGTCCACCTGACCCGCGGCGGCGAGCAGGCGGCGATGTCGAAGCGTCGCGGCGAGGTCGTCTTTCTCGACGACTTCGTGGACGAGGTCGGCGTGGACGCGGCGCGCTGGTACCTGGTCAACCGCGGGCCCGACCAGACGATCGAGATCGACGTCGACCTCGCGGCCGAGCGGTCCGAGAAGAACCCGGTCTACTACGTCCAGTACGCGCACGCGCGGATCGCGGCGATCAGGCGCAAGGCGGGCGACGCCGAGGTCTCGGCGGACGTCCCGGCCGAGCTGGCGCCGGAGGAGAAGGACCTCGTCAAGCGGCTCGCAGACTTTCCCGGCCGTCGCGGCCGAGGCGGCGGCGCGGCGCGGCCCGCACGCGATCCCGACCTACTCGATCCGCCTCGCGGACGACTTCCACCGCTTCTACCACCAGCAGCGGGTGCTCGAGAGCGACGCGCAGGCGTTCCGCCTCGGCCTGTGCACCGCGACGCAGACCGTGATCGCGCGCTGCCTCGAGCTCGTCGGGGTGGAAGCTCCCGACCGGATGTAGGATCCGCTTCCTATGGCGCAGGCGTCGGTCGAGCCGGGCAGAACGGGCAACCGTCCAGACCGCAACCTCGCGCTCGAGCTCGTCCGCGTGACCGAGGCCGCGGCGCTCGCGGCCGGCCGCTGGATCGGCCGCGGCGACAAGGAGAGCGCCGACCAGGCCGCGGTCGACGGCATGCGCGCGATCCTCGACACCGTCTCGATGGAAGGCGTCGTCGTGATCGGCGAAGGCGAGAAGGACGAGGCGCCGATGCTCTACAACGGCGAGGAGGTCGGCGACGGCCACGGACCGGCGGTCGACGTCGCGGTCGACCCGCTCGAGGGGACGCGCCTGACGGCCAAGGGCCAGCCGAACGCGATCGCGGTGATCGCGCTCGCGGAGCGCGGGACGATGTTCTTCCCGGGCGCGGCCTTCTACATGGACAAGATCGCGACCGGGCCCGAGGCAATCGACGTGGTCGACATCGACGCGCCGCCCCGCGAGAACATCGAGCGCGTCGCCCGGGCCAAGGGCTTGCGGCCGAGCGAGGTCTCGGTCGTCGTGCTCGAGCGCGACCGGCACGAGGCCTTGATCGACGAGCTCCGCGAGACCGGCTGCAAGGTGCACCTGATCCCGGACGGCGACGTCGCGCCGGCGATCGCGGCCGCCCAGCCGCAGACCGGCGTCGACCTGCTGATGGGGATCGGCGGCACGCCGGAAGGCGTGATCGCGGCAGCCGCGCTGAAGTGCGTGGGCGGCGGGGTGCAGGGCAAGCTCTGGCCGCGCAACGACGAGGAGCGCTCGGACCTCGTCAACGCCGGCTTCGACCTCGACCGGGTGCTGACAACGGACGACCTCGTCTCAGGCCAGGACGTCTTTGTCGCCGCGACGGGCGTGACCACCGGCGCGTTGCTGCGCGGCGTCCGCTACCGGTCGGAGGCGGCGGTAACGGATTCGATCGTGATGCGCTCCCGATCGGGCACCGTGCGGCGCATCGAGGCGACGCACGCCTTGGACAAGCTCGAGCGTTTCACCGGCCGCCAGTACCGCTAGACCGCGGCCGCTTCTCGCTCCATCTCAGGCGCGTACATCCCGGTCCGCGCGGCGCCATTCATCTTCGCGCGGTGGTAGTAGGCACGCTGGGCGGCCTCGACGTTCTCGGGCTTGCCGCCCCAGGCCTTGAGTGCGGGTGCCTGCAGCGCGCGGCCGTACGAGAACGAGAGCTGCCACGGGTGCGGGCCGCGCGCGTTCATCGCGTTCAGGTGCGCCGTCGCGTCCTCGTCGGTCTGGCCGCCGGAGAGAAACACGATCCCCGGCACCGACGCCGGGACGTGCTTGTAGAAGAGCGCAAGCGTCGCGTCGGCGACCTCGTCCACGCCGGCACGGTCGGAGGCCTCGTAGCCCGAGAGCACCATGTTCGGCTTCAGCAGCGTGCCGCGGTAGTCGACGCGCTGGTCGTGCAGCTCGGTGTAGAGCGCCTGCAGCACGCGCCCGGTCGCCTTCGAGCTCTGCTCGAGCGTGTGCGTCCCGTCCTGCAGCACCTCCGGCTCGACGATCGGCACGATCCCGGCCTCCTGACAGAGCGCGGCGTAGCGGGCGAGCGCGTGCGCGTTCGTCCAGACGCAGTACTCGCTCGGCGTGTCCGCCGCGATCGAGTAGGTCGCGCGCCACTTGGCGAAGCGCGCGCCGAGCTCGCGGTATTCGGCGAGCCGCTCGCGCAGCCCGTCCAAGCCTTCCGTGATCGTCTCGCCCTCGGCCAGCGCCAGCGGCTTCGCGCCCGTGTCGACCTTGATCCCCGGGATGACGCCCTTCGACTCGAGCAGCTTCGGGAACGGCGTCCCGTCCGAAGCGCTCTGGCGGATCGTCTCGTCGTACAGGATCACGCCGCTGATGTAGTCCTCCGCGCCCTCGGTCGTGAAGAGCAGCTCACGGTAGGCGCGCCTGGTGTCCTCGGTCGACTCGACGTCGATCGAGTCGAGGCGCTTCTTGATCGTGCCGGTGCTTTCGTCTGCCGCCAGGATCCCCTTGCCCTCGGCGACGAGCGCGTTCGCGGTGTCCGCTAGTTCCTGCATTTCGGTGCCTCCGTTCGTTTCGCTGGGGGTGATTATCGCGGCTCGGCGTCGTAGCATGCTGGTGCCGAGGGGCCCTGCTGCGGCGAGCGGCCCCTCGGCCTAGCGTGTGTCCGAGGCGTTCGTCTGCAGCAGTAGTTGCACCGCGCGCAGCTCGGCCGCGGTCGCCGGCTCGATCCGGCCCGCGCTGACCCACCAGGCCGGATGGATCTCGTTCCAGCCGTGCTGGTCGTCCTCGACCCAGGGGCCGACGACCTCGACGCGCGCGCCCTCCTCGGGCACTGCCACGCGCGCCCGGTCGAACGGGATCACCTCGACGACGAGGTTGCCCCCGACGCGGTCGTTGCCGTCGGAGAGCAACGAGGGATCGTCAGGCCGCAGATCGATGTGCACGTCACCGTCGTAGGGCTCGAAGACCACCTTGCTCACCGTCCCGACCGCGACCCGGCAGCGGCTCTTCACGCGCAGGCGGGAGGGGTGGTAGACGCCGGCCAGCGGGTTCCCGCTGTGGCAGTACGGCGAAGCCGGTGCGACCTGCCGCCGCAGCGTGCAGGCAGCCGTGCAGCAGATGAGAAAGACGCCGATCACCGCCGCGGCTCGTCGCATCCAACGAGCGTGCCTGCGGCCGGGCCGCGCCGAAAGTCGCTCTTGAGGTCGTCTCAGCCGGCCGGGCTGGTTTCGGCGCTGCGCCACGCGCTCTCTTGTTGCTCGCTGCGCTGAGATTCGCTCAGATCGGTAGAAGGTTCTACTGCGCCGAGCAGCCGCGCCTCGAGCGCCTCGGCCTCCTCGGCAAAGACGACGCCGGCCAGGTTGACGTAGCGCTGCGTGACGCGGAAGTCGGAGTGGCCGAGCTTGACTTGCAGCTTGGCCGGGTTCATGCCCGCCACCGCGTCGTTGGTGGCGCAGGTGACGCGCAGGTCGTGGCAGCGGCGGAACCCCTCCGGCCAGTCGATCCCCGCCCGCTCGAAGGCGGCCTGTAACTCGAGCTTGAAGTCGTCGCTGCGGAAGCGCCCGCCTGTCTCGCGGTGGCAGAAGACGAGCTCGCCGGGGGCCTGGAAGGCCGAAGCGCGACGATGCTGCCAGAGCTCCTCGGCCAACTGCTTCCCGATCGCGATCGAGCGCTCGCCCGTCTCGGTCTTGGAGTCCTCGACCCGGAGGCGGTTCTCGATCAGGTCGACGTCGCGCCAGCGCAACGCCCGCAGCTCGGAGTAGCGCAGGCCGGTCGTGACGAAGGTCAGGAAGGCGGCGCGCGCGGCCTCGGTCCGCGAACGAGCGCAGTAGCGCCCGCACCTGCTCGGGCTTCAAGGGCGCGCCCTTCTGCTGGCGCACCTTGGCGTAGCGGATGCGCGGCACGCTCTCCCGGTAGCCGTTGTCGCAGGCCCAGGCGAGCACCATCCGCAGCACGGTCAGGCGGCTGTTGACGCTGGCCGGGCTCGAGTAGCTCGACTCGGCTGAGCGCCCAGTCGCGGTAGTCGTTGATCTGGCGCAGCCCGATCGAGGCCACCGGGCGAGCGAAGTAATCGCAGACGTCAGCGAGCCAGTGCCGGTACTGCGCGACGGTGCCCGGCTTCCAGCTACGGGCGGCCGCGTCGGAGTCGAACCAGCGCCGCCCGGCCTGCGCGAAGCTCAGCGCCTCCGGCGCCCGCAGGCCGTCGCGTACCTCGACCCGCCGCCGCTCGAGCTGCTCCTCGGCCTGCTTGCGCGTGACGCCCTTGTGCTCGGCGCCGATCGTTTCCATCACCTGCTTGCCGGCGGCGTCGACGTACTTGATCCGCCAGACGGTCCCGCGCGTGCCGCGGTAGGCGATCACGGAGCCCTTAGCCATCGTTCCTCCTTCGATTCGCTTAGACGCCGACTACGCTAGCACGGCCGGGTACGGGTGGTTCGCTTAGACAACGTTCCTCCCCGTGCCCGGCCTCTAGCCTCGGCCGGTGCTTGCGCCACTGGCCGGCGCGCTGCTCGGCCAGCCAGTCGGTAACGGCCTGCCAGTCGTAGCGGCGGTAGCGGCCGAGCGCGAGGTGCGGCATCCGCCCGGCGCGCGTCTCAGCGCGTACCCAGCTCTCGGGCACGCTCAGGCGCTCGGCGACCTCGGGGGCGGTCAGGAGCTTCTCGCTCACGCGACACGGCCCTCGGCGACGTCACGGTGCTTGGAGAGCAGCCGGTAGGCCTCGCGCAGCTCGGCTCTCGTCGCGCGCGCTCCACGCTCGCCGCTCGGGACCTCGAACCAGTGGGCCTCGAAGTACGGCTCGCGACGCGGGCGGCGAGGCGGCGCCGTCGCTGCGCCGTCGAGCCCGAACACCTCCGCCGCGTTCTCGGGCTTCCTGCCGGCCATCTAGTGCGATCTAGGAGAACGGAGCCCGGCCTCGATCGCGCCCGCGATCGTGCGCCGCGTCTCGAACGGCGTCAGGCCGGCCAGCAGGGCGATCTCGAAGGCGCTCTGCTCGAGCTCCTGGCGGGCGAGGCGGTGCTCGGCGACGAGCTGCGCGAGCTTGAAGCAGGAGCGGTTGAGCATCTCGTTTCGCTTGCCGATGCGGGCGGCGAGGATCGTCTCGAGCTCGGCGTCGAGCGCGACGGCGCCATAGCGGGTTGTCTCGGTCGCCTCGTCGAGCGGGAGCGGGGCGATCTCGGGAACCAGCCGCAGCGGCCGACGCAGGCGCTCGAGCCACGGTTGTGGCAGCGGCGCCGGCGGCCGCTGGCAGGTCCAGCGATAGCGGGCGCCGCTTGCGTGCCGCGAGGGCGCGGCGACGACGTAGCCGCGCGCGCCGGCGCGAAGATCGAGCCCGGGAGGATCGCCGAGCGCCCGCGTCGAGTTGCCGATGCTCTCGTCCTCGACCGCGTAGAGCAGGTGCCGGCCGCGGCCCGATGCCTGCTCGCGCGTCGCCGGCAGCTCGCCGAGCTCGGCCTCGATCGTTCGCAGCGAGCGCTCGCCCTCGCGGCCGTCGACGTCGAGTACGAGCAGGCCGTCGCAGCGCAGGCCGATGTTCGCCTGCGGTTGGGCGTGCCACCAGGCCTCGACCTGCTCGGCGCTCGTCGATGCGTCGTGCAGGCCGTAGGTCGAGCGCGGATGCTTGCCGGGGCTCGAGCAGTCACGCCGGCCGCAGGAGCAGCCACGCGGGCGCGGAGTGTGCAGCGGCAAGACCGGATGGCCTGCCGCTGCCAGCTCGCGCGCCGCCGCGTCGAGGCTAGAACGGAATGTCATCGTCCCGGCCCGCAGGTGCGGGCGTCTCGGCCTTCGGCTGCTCCGGCTCCTGCCGCGGCGGCTCGCCCTCGAAGTCGAACAGCTCGCTCGTCCGCAGGGCCGGCTTGTCAGGGAAGAGCACGCGGTAGTTCCAATACTCCGTCTGACCGTCTTGCGTCGTCGTCTTGCCGAGCCGCTTGACGACGATCCGCTCGCCGGTGATGAGATCGCGCTCCGGTCGCTGCTCGAGCTCGTCGCGAAACTTGCCGGCCAGCGCGGCGGTGTTCAGCCAGAGCGAGCGCTCGGCCCCGTCGACCTCGAGCACGGCGATCGGCTTGGCGCCGTAGTTCCGCGTCTGCCCGCGCTCGAAGCGTAGGAAGGTGCCGGCGACCGTCTCGCCGTGCTCGTCGAATCGCCAGACCTCTGGGTAGTCGTCGCCGTCGTTCTCGGCTGGTACGGTGCTTCCTGGTGGAGTCATCGCGGACTCCTTCCTCGGCCCCGGCTCAGCCTCTTCCAGAAGATTCGAGCCGGGGCCGTTCGCTTTCCAGGATCGAAGCAGCCCGAGGCTCATCCGTCTGCAAATCTTGTGTAGTAGGGCGCATTTACGACTACACAAGATTCACCGTGCCTATTCACACGGCCGTAGGAAATGTTGTGTAGTAAAGCGCTACGGCTTAGCGCGGAGCGCTTGCACGATCGGCAGTCCCGACGTTTCGCGCAAGCGTGTGATGTAACGAGGGTTGCGCTCCTCGCCCGTCACGGCGCCGAGCATCCAGAGGATGTCTTCGTCAGACCAGCCGATGTGGAAAAAGACTCCGACCGCGAACCAGCGTCTGATGTTCGGCTTCGGTCCCGCCCGCTGATCCGGCCGATCGAGTCGGACCGCGTTCTCGAGCCAGCCGCCGATCTCGAGCATCGCCTCGAAGCCGTCTCGCTGCTCTCGCTTCGTCGGCTCCTGCTCAGGCGAGAGCTCGTGAGCACGAGCCCAGGCTTTGAGCAGAGCCTTCTCGAGGTTGCGCTCGCAGTCCGCACAACGAACCGACGTCGTGTGCTGAACGGCGCTGGTCGCCTCGAAGGCTTCCTGACGCTGCCGCGGATCGAGGAACGGCCCGCGCCGGCGACAGAGCGAACAGGTCGCCGTGTAGACCGGCTCGGCCTGGAGCAGCTCGTCGACGGCAGTCAGCTCGAGGGTGGACACGTCGGCATCATCACGATGGCCGCGGACGGAGAACGGCGAGCGGGAGGGAAGGGGGGAAACCTTAAGGAAGGGGGGTTAGGAGGGAGAATCCTGGTTACGTCAGTTAACCCAGGTAGCAGGGATGGCTGGTAGTAACTGAGTTACGTTCGTTACTGCGCGCGCGCGCGAAAAAACGGAGAAACACTCGCTTTCGCTGGCGCTTGTCGCGCTGACCGACGCCAGTTCGAGCCCGTCGAGAACCCCGCCTTTCGCCCGAACCCCTGCAAACAAGCGGGTTTCTACCGGCGTTTCTACAGATCGGTGCTCTCTGTCCGGGCTCCATGCTTGTCTACCGGCAAGGTGCACAAGCGCACTGCAACCACACCTCGCGAGCGGACGCCGAGCGGGACGCGGGCCTCGAGCCAAGCGGGAGGCCGTGCCATCCGACTTCACTGCGCGCGGCTGGTCGCCTCGAGCTGCCGCTCCTCGAGCTCGCGGCCGAGGCATGGGGGAGGGGTGGCATGGGGGTGGCCGGCACCGCGGCGACGTCGCACGGCGGGAAGGGTCTCCAATGGAGCGGTGCGTCAGACGATCGATTGCTTCGCCCCCACACGCTGCCTATGAAGCTTCAAGATCACCAACGCTGCGCGGCCCAGAACAAGCGCGGCGAGCGCTGCGGGGCCCGCGCCGTCGACGGCAGGCTCTGCGTTGTTCACTCCGGCCGCGTCGACCCGATCGCGATCGGAAGAAAGGGCGGGCTCGCGGAACCGCAAACGGAGCTGCGCCGGGCCGTACGCGAGGACGAGAAAATCCGCGAGTCGGCCAAGGACGTGCTGCGTCGCGGCCTGGCCGGCGACGAGAGCGTCTCCAAGACGATGCTGGACGCCGCGCGCAGCGTGTTCAGCTTCCGGGCTGCACAACCACCGTCCGAGCCTCCGGCAGCGCGCGAGACGGCAATGACGCCGTGGGGCAGGCCGGTGACGACGCTCGCCGACGTGCTCGCCTTCGGCCTCGAGATCGCACCCGCCGAGATGGAGGCGACGATCGCAAGGGCGCGAGCGCTGGCCCGGCCGCCCGTGCCTCCAACATCACCAACCTACGACCAGAGCCGGCTCAATGAGGACGCGGCGCCGGATTTCACGTAGGTGAACACGATCGGGGGCATCGGCACTCCCCGCAGAGGAGCGCACGCCACTCATGCCTGTCGAAGCGATCGCCTGGTTCTGCGGGCGGCGTCGAGACGAGTCGGTGCGGGTCGTCCAGCAGCTCGGTGTAGGCGGTATCGGACGAGGTTGCCCTGCTGGCCCCGTCCGCGAGGAGGCCCTTCCGTTCGAAGGGCCGCTTCTCGATCTCCCTTCGTTCTTCGGGCTGTTCGAGACGAAACGCTTCCTGCCTGTCCTTCTCCCACCCTAGCTCGCAACGGCTCCCGCTCGATGATCGAGTGGGAGTGTGACTGGTCGTCGCAGACCGGATCCGCGACGGAGTCGCGAAGCGGGCTCACGGCGTCGACAGCCGTGCCGTCGGCGGCCGACGCGTCACGTACCAGCCTTGCTAGTAAGGGAGTTACAGGCGCTCGAGCTGGCGAACGCGTTCTTCAGCTCGCCCTTGGCGTCGAGCCCCTTGAACGTCGTTTTGACCTGCGCCTCCATTGTCGCGAGTGTGCCCGTCACCGCCGGGACGGCGGTAAGCGCGCCCTTCACGCCGGAGATCCCTTTGACCGTGTTCTCGATCGTGGTCATGTCCTGCTGCAAGGTCGTGGAGAGCTGGTCGAGCGAGTCCTTCGCCTGCTGCCCGCCCGGGGTGTCGGGCTTGCCCTGCCCCTTCAGGTCGGTGGCGAGCGTCTGGGTCGCCGCCTTCGCATCACCGGCCGCGGTCTGCAGGCCGTTCTTGGTCGGATCGCTCTTCACCGAGCCGGCCGCCGACTTGATCGCGGCCTGCCAGGTCGTGATTGACGAGCAGACCCCGCTCGCCCAGGTGTCAGTGGCAGAGGCACTCGAGGACGACGTCGTCGTTGTCGAGCCGCTCCCGCTCGAGCCACAGCCCGCCGCGAGGAACGCCAATGACGCTGCAAGAGCGAACAGGCTGTGTGTGCGAGTGGGCTTCATGTCGTGTCCTTTCGGCGGATCGGGAGGGCCGGCATCTGTGCCGGCCCTCCTCCCGCGATCTATGAGGTGACTGCGCCCGACACCTCGTCCTGGGACTTCGCGATCGCCTTCTGCAGCTCCTGGTAGTCGCCCGAGTCGATCGCCTGGTTGATCCTCTTGTCCGAGTTGACGAGGGCAGCCTCGACCTTGTCGGCGTACTGGTCGTCGACGACCGCCACCACCGCCGAGGATCCGGGCGGCAGGTACTCCTCGACATCGACGCCCATCTTCTTCTCCTCATGCCGCTTGCGCAGTGCGCCGAGCCCCGCACCGATCGCCGCCCCGATCGCGGTCGCGGCAAGCAGCGGCGGCGCAAACAGGCCGACCACAAGCCCGGCAGTGCCGCCGAGAACCGCGCCGCCACCGACGTGCGCGTCACCGTGCTCCTGCACATCGACCTTGCCGCTCGCGTCGCGATTCATCACGACGGCCCCGACCACTTTGTACTCGCCGGCGTCCTGTGCGGCCTTCAGTGCCTTGAAGTCCCCGGCCGCTGCGCCCGCATCGGGGTACGTACCGACCACCAGCATCAGATTGTCACTTTCCATGGCTCCTCCTTCGTCTCGGTTCGACGTTTGCTTGTTGGCGGACGGAAAGGCGCAGGCCCGGCCCGTCCGGCTTCCTCCGGCTCATGCTCCTTCCCCGACCTCCGCCGTGATCTCTGCGGCCTCGAGCTCGAGATCGAGCGCTTCGACGATCTTGCCGAGCGCCGAGACGATGCGTGCCGTCCCCACGATCGGAGCGACCGCGGCAAGCACGCCGCGAACCTGCTCCGGGTCGATGAGGTCACTGGCAGCCTCGAGGTTGACGACGTACGACGTCGGCGCCGCATCGACCGCCACGAGCGCGGCGATGCGGACGAGCGCCAACGTCTCCGGATCGAG